>CAWCBN010000016.1:0-31474 GCA_963793795.1 uncultured Chloroflexia bacterium | reverse complement strand
TTTTATGGCATAATAACTGCATGTCCCCCCTGACTCTCAAGCCTGGACGGGAAAGATCGCTTTTACGCCGCCATCCCTCGATCTCTCTGGCGCGGTGGAGCATGTTGAGGGCAACCCTGCCCCTGGCAGTACAGTGGATCTTCTCTCCCACCAGGGTCAATTTTTGGCGCGCGCGGCTTACTCTCCTTCGTCCCAAATTCGGGCACGGGTATGGACTTTCAACTCATCTGAACCTGTCGATAAAGGTTTCTTCCAGCAAAGGATCGGTAAGCCATCTTCCTTACTCGTGAAAACTGGCAGGTGAACCTGGAAACAAACGCTTTCCGGCTCATTCATGCCGAGTCTGATGGGTTACCCGGCCTGATCGTGGATCGCTATGCCGATGTTCTGGTGGTTCAATATCTCTCCGTCGGGGCAGAATATTGGCGTGAGACGATTGCTGACGTGCTTAACAAAGAGACCGGACTGCAAGTCATCTTCGAACGCTCGGATGCAGACGTGCGCAAGCTGGAAGGTCTTGCTCCGCTTGTGGGCCTCCAGCGTGGAGAGCTGAGTGGGGCGTTGGTATCCATCGTTGAAAATGGACTAAAGTTCAACGTGGATATTGCCACTGGTCACAAGACAGGTTTTTACCTGGACCAGCGCCGGAACCGAAAAAGGGTGCGTGAACTTGTTGCAAACCGTGAAGTGCTGGACTGCTTCTGTTACACCGGTGGGTTTTCGGTCAGTGCCCTCGCAGGAGAGGCAAGATCTGTTCTTTCGGTGGATGCTTCGGGAGATGCATTGGCTCTTTGCAAGGAGAATGTGTTACTCAACGATCTCCCTGCGGAACAGCATTCAATTTTAGAAGGGGATGTTTTTGTACTCTTGCGCAAGTTCCGCGATGAAGGTCGCTTTTTTGATATGGTTATACTGGATCCGCCCAAGTTCGCTCCCACTGCCGCCCAGGCAGAAAAGGCAGCCCGCGGTTACAAGGATATCAACCTGCTTGGCTTCAAGCTCTTGCGACCCGGAGGCATCCTGGTCACATTCTCCTGCTCCGGGGGAGTGGATGCTGCCTTGTTCCAGAAGATTGTTGCCTCCGCCGCCTTGGATGCCGGAGTAGAAGCCAAGATCATGGAATATTTATCCCAGGCACCAGACCACCCGGTGGCACTGCAATTCCCGGAAGGCACTTATCTCAAGGGATTGGTTGCCTTAAATCATGATTAGCCACTTTGCAAACATAATGCATCCAGCAATCTACTCCACGAAATGATCCCTGGAAGAAGACCCACATGCTTATCCACTCAGCTTCGCAACTCTTGACCATCTCGGGTGGTCCCAGCGCGGGCACACCCTGGGCGCGCTCAACCTCATCAAGGACGGCGCAGTGCTGATCCAGGATGAGAATATCGTTGCTGTCGGCTCAACCGCGGAACTACGCGCTCCTTCCCGTTCGAGGCCACTCTCGATGCCACTGATTGCGTAGTCCTGCCTGGACTTGTAGATCCCCACACCCATATCGTCTGGGCTGGCGACCGTGCTGCTGAATTTGAGATGAAAATGGCTGGGGCGAAATACCTCGATATCCTGGCTGCCGGAGGCGGGATCATTTCCACCGTTCACAAGAGCGCCTCGCCAGCCTGGAACAACTGCTGGAGGAGACCCGACCGCGGCTTACCCGCATGTTTGCACATGGCACGACCACCGCCGAAGCCAAGAGCGGATATGGGCTTGACACTGCAACCGAACTGAAGCTGTTGCAAACCATCCTGGCATTGGATGGCGAAGGCCCCTTGGAACTGGTCCCCACATTCCTGGGAGCGCATGCCATTGCCCCTGAATACATCCAGGCAGGCGCGGGCAGGGATGATCCCCAGGGCTACACCGACCTGGTCTGTAATGAGATGCTTCCGGCAGTACGGGATTGGTGGAATGAAAATCATTCCAATTCCACAGTTAACCAATTGCCGTTCACTGATGTTTTTTGCGAAAACAAAGCCTTTGACCAAGCACAGTCCCGGCAGATCTTGAGCAAGGCCAGGGATCTCGGTTTCCCGCTTAAGATCCATGCTGACGAGTTCGATAACCTGGGAGGTGCCTCACTGGCTGTGGAACTGGGTGCGGCATCGGCTGATCACCTGGTGAAGACTTCGGAAACTGATATTGTTGCACTGGGAAGATCGGACACTGTTGCCGTATCCCTGCCATGCACGCCCTTTGGATTAGCTGAGAATGAGTACACGCCTGCTCAAAAGATCCTTGCGGCAGGCGGCATTCTCGCCCTGGCAACCGATTGCAATCCGGGAACCGCCTGGTGCGAGTCCATGCAGTTCGTCATCGCCCTGGCTTGCCGCGCTTTGAAAATCACCCCCGCCCAGGCGATCGTTGCAGCCACGATCAATGCGGCTCATGCCATTCGCCGTGCCAGTCGCATCGGCTCACTTGAACCTGGTAAACAGGCTGACCTGTTGATCCTTTCCGTACCCGATTACCGCATGTTGGGTTACCGCTTTGGGACAAACCTGGTTCGCCAGGTGATCAAGCGAGGGAAAATTTACGAGATGGGATGATATCCCTTTCTACTAAGCAGGGGGTTTGGTTGCCTTTTGTTTGGACAGGATCAAGGCGAACAATAGAACAAATGCAACGAGGGTAATGACCATCAAGATCGGCATGGTGACCCGCGGGCTGATGCGCTCAAAGAGCTGACCGATCAACCAGGGGAAGACCATCCCGGCAATCCCGCTGCCCACCAGGATCCAGCCGGTCAATGAACCGGTCAAGCGCAAGCGTTGCTCGGCGAGGGCTATCCCCGTTGCGAATGCTGAAGCGATCGAAAATCCGATCACGATGGTCCCGGACCAGAGAGCGAAGGATGAAACGGGCCAAAGGATCAGGATAAGTAGTCCAAGCACACAGCCGACCAGGTCGGCAAAGAGAATGGTCTGCGGACGCAGGCGGGAAGAGATGACGATTTCGAGCAGTCGGGCGATCGTGAAGGCGCCCCAGAAAGCCGAGGTCAGATAGGCCGCTGAAGTCTCACTTGCCAGGCCGAGGGCGTGTGGAATACGTATAGATCCAATTCCCGAAGCCGACTTCCAATCCAACGATGCAAACGAAGAAGAATATGATTATCAGGAAAACTCCGCTGAACGAACTCTTGCCCCCAGGATTGGGACTTTTACTCCGGATTGGCGGGCTGGGAAGGAACCAGAACCAGATCGAAATTGGCAGGGAGATCAAGGCGAAGAACCAGTAAGTCCATTGGATATCGTCCGTTGCCAGGACCACCCTGGCAAATATCAAGGGTGCCATGAAAGCGCCGACCCCAAAAAAGAAATGCAAGCCGTTCATGAACGGTCCGACCTTGTCACCGTGGATCCAGGTCAGCAAAGTGTTCCCACCTACATCCACAACGGCTTGGAATGCTCCCAGAATGAAGAGAACCACGACCAGGAACCAGAGTGAATGCACAAGTGGGACCACTATGGTAGCCAGGCTGATCAACAGCAGGGACACAGATTGAAGACGGTGGCCGGGAAGAATGTCGTAAGCTCTTCCACCAAGTTGGGAACCAAGCATATATCCCAAAGACCCGGCGATGAAAATAATGCTGATCTTGTCGAGAGGGCTGGATGTGTTTTCAGCCAGCCATGGTAAGGCTGGACCGCTGATGGAGGTCGTCATGCCAAGGGCAATGAAGGCGACATAGTAGGCGATCGTTGCGGTCAGCGGTCTGTGTTGGGCACTGGTTGGATTATTCAATGATGAACTCCGGAGGTCTGTCTGTTTTCAGATAATTGTAGTCCCACAAACGTAAACCAGAATATTTGCCTTCCCTTAATTGCCGTTCGAAACCGTATTTTACCCGATAGCCCATGAACCGGATCACTTGGCTCCTGGGCAAGATAATCTTCCATTCCCAGCGGTGCGAATTACGATACAATACCCCCCTGATCGATCACGGTCCTCCAACAGCTTGTTCCACCACTGTGGCTGAAATTTAAGAATTCATTGGAACTGGACCTTTCCTTCAGATCATGAATATTATTTACGACAAACGGAAATGAATATGACACCCAATTTAGCTGAGTTGGAATCCCTGGCACGCCGCGCAGGAGAAATCCTTCGTGCTGGATATGAACGTGAGCACGAGGTTAAATACAAAAGTGAGATCGATCTCGTCACCGAAGTTGACCACCAATCTGAAGCCTTCCTTATCGGTGAGATCCAACGCCTCCACCCCGAACACCAGATCATTTCAGAAGAAATAGGGCTGGTACCCGGCTCAGAGAGCCATCAATGGTACCTGGATCCGCTTGACGGAACGGTCAATTTCGCCCATGGCATTCCTTTCTTCTGCGTCTCGATCGCCTATTCCCGGCAGGGGTTCGTTGAGCTGGGAGCCGTTTACGACCCCATGCGGGATGAAATGTTCACCGCAGAGAGAGGGCAAGCTGCATGGTGTAATGGGCGCAGGCTGCAGGTTTCTGATGTGACAGAAATGCGGCGGAGTTTGCTCGCCACTGGTTTCCCATATGATTCCTGGTCGACGCCGCGCAACAACCTGGAATACTTCGGGCGGTTTGCCCGCATGACCCAGGGGGTGCGCCGCCTTGGTTCTGCAGCCCTTGATCTGTGCTACGTGGCTGCAGGCCGCCTGGAGGGGTACTGGGAACTGTTTATCAGTTCATGGGATGTGGCTGCCGGGGGCTTGATCGCAGAGCAAGCCGGTGCGCGGGTCACCCGCCTTGATGGAGGCCCGGAGTATCTTCAACCTCCCTGTTCAATGATCGCAGCCCCGCCCGCAATCCATGCTCACATGCTGGAAGTATTACAACGAGAATGACCTGGCTCGTGTCCGGGAACAACTAATACACGCCCGCGTTTGGCAAATGATATAATTTTCCAACTCTATCATTATAGGAGACAGCATGCCTGATAATCGAATCGACAGACTAGCCAAAATCCTGGTGGACCATTCCGCCCAGATCTTGCCGGGCGACCGGGTTGCCATTGAAGCGACAACAGCTGCCGAACCCCTGGTGCGGGCTCTCTATACCACCATCCTGGAGCGCGGCGGGCAGCCGTACTTGTTCCTCGAACTCACTGACCAGGACGAGATCCTTTTTAATGTTGCCAAGGATGATCAACTGGATATCACCCCGGTGCTGCGCAAGTATGCCTATGACCAGTTCGAGAGCCGGATACGAATCCATTCGGCCACCAACCCGCGTGGGCTGACGAATGTTAACCCTGCCCGCCAGAAGCGGCGTCAAAAAGCACTGTCTCCCATCCTTGAAGCGCAGATGCGCCGTGGTGCTGACCGGTCGTTCAAATGGGTGACCACTCTTTATCCCACTGAAGGATTTGCCAGGGAAGCCGAAATGAGTGTGAAGGAATTCGAAGATTTCGTTTTCCGTGCGTGCCACGCTGATCAGGCCGACCCGGTGGCATTTTGGAAGAAGGTGGAAGCCGATCAAGCCAAGACTGTCAAATGCTTTGAAGGTCATGACCAGGTTGTTCTACGCGGACCCAACGTTAATTTGACCCTCTCCATTAAGGGGCGCAAGTTCATAAACGCCGCCGGCTTGAACAATATGCCGGATGGCGAGATTTTCACCGGGCCAGTGGAAGATTCGCTTAATGGTTGGGTACATTTCTCCTTTCCAGCCATCTATAACGGTGTCATGGTGGAAGGTGTTGAACTGACCTTTACCAATGGCAAGGTGACGAATGCAAAGGCGAAGAAGAACCAGGCCATCCTGCTTGAAATGCTCGAATCAGATCCAGGCGCTCGTTTTGTTGGCGAGTTTGCCATCGGCACCAATTATGAGATCGATCGCTTCTCGCACAATATCCTGTTCGATGAGAAGCTGGGAGGTACCTTCCATATGGCACTGGGTGCCGGGTATCCCGAGACAGGTTCGAAAAACAAGAGCATAATCCATTGGGATATGATCTGTGGCATGACGGAGGACTCTGAGATCATGTTGGATGGGGACCAGGTGTATAAGAACGGGAAATTTACTTTCTAATGCATTGGAAAATCAAAAGGGCGCTGTGGATAGTCCACAGCACCCTTTTTTTGTTCCTTCCTGATCATGCCCTCCAGAAACCACGCCGGAGCGGGCGAACGTCCTCGGCAATCACAAAGGCCTCAGCATCCTGCTTGCGTACGAGCGTCTCGACGCGTTCAACCTCCTTGCGGCGCACGGATACACTCAGCATGCTGACCATTCCATCGCGACCGCGTGCCGGGATCTCGGTCACGGCGAATCCTGCTTCACGCAGGTTATGCGCCAAGGCTGTGCCGCGTCCTGAGCTGACAATGCTTATTTTGACATATCCAATAGCGAGCCATTCCTCGATCCACATACCTACAACGTTGCCTGTGGCGAACCCCGCAGCATACCCGATCACATTGAGAGGATTGTCCAGGTTCTGGAGCACGGATGTGATCGCAATCACGAAGATGACGGATTGGATAAATCCCAAAATCCAGGCAATCCCTTTGCGCCCGCGCACCACGAACAACAGGCGAAGGGTATCGCAGGTCATGTCACTGACACGCAGGGCAAAGATACCGAGGGCACCCAACCATGCGGCGGGGGATAAAAAGACTTCGAACATGGCTACCTCCGAAAATGTCAGGGCGACCATCACAGTCGCCCTGACAACGAAACTAGTGGTTTGCCGGAAGATATAACCTTTCCACGTATTCCTTGACCATGCGCCGGGTGCTGAACTGCGGCGTCACCGAGCGGAGCGATTCTTTTATTTTGGCAACCCATTTGACGGGAATATTCTCCGAGTTTCGATTGGTGTAGTAAAGTGGAATGATCTCATTTTCCAGCACATCGTACAGGCTGGCGGCATCCGATTCATCCTGTACCTCGGTATCCAGGTCAGCATCTTGACCGATCGCCCAGCCATTATTGCCGTTGTAGGCTTCGCGCCACCAACCGTCCAAAACAGAGAAATTAAGTACTCCGTTCATTGCGGCTTTCATTCCGGATGTCCCCGATGCTTCGTTGGGGCGCCGCGGGTTGTTCATCCACACATCCACGCCCTGGACAAGGTACCGCGCCAGGTTCATATCATAGTCTTCGAGGAAGACCAGCCGCCCGCCGTTCTCAGCCTTTTTAACAGTGCGATAGACTTCCTGGATGAGCAATTTGCCCGGCTCGTCTGCAGGATGCGCTTTCCCGGCAAAGATGATTTGCACGGGGCGGTTTGCCTTATTGATCAATGCTTCAGCAGGCGGTCGAGATCGTAGAATACAAGGTTGGCGCGCTTGTAGGTGGCGAAGCGGCGGCAGAAACCGATGGTGAGCACATAAGGATCGAGCATGGCACCCCCAGCGATGGTCTGGATGGGGTGGGAATCAGCCTTCATCCAGCGTTGGCGGGCGCGTTCCAGGGAATAGAATACCAGTTTACGCTTGAGATGAATTCGAACGGACCAAAGAGCGTCATCCGGGATCAATTCCACCTTATTCCAGGCGGAAACTTCGTCGAGATGTTCCAACCAGTCTTTACCCAGGTACTTGTCGAACAGTACACGCATCCGGCGTGCCATCCAGGTGGGAGCGTGTACGCCGTTGGTGATGGAGGTGATGGGCACATCCTCGGCTTCCTCTTCAGGCCATAGGAAATTCCACATGCGGCGGCTGACGCGACCGTGCAGTTCTGAGACGGCATTACGGCCTTCCGAGTAGCGCAGGGCCAGGATGGGCATGCTGAATGTCTCACCCCAAGCTTGCTTGTTGCGCGCCAGGTCGATGAACTGGTCGCGGTTGATGCCAAGTTCATCCCAGAAGTTGGACAAGTTCTTGTCCACCAACCAGAGCGGGAACTCGTCATTACCGGCAGGAACAGGCGTATGGGTGGTGAAGACACTGCTTTTCCTGATCTCCTCAATGGCTTTTTCGAAGGGAATGCCTTGAACAACGAGCTCACGCGCCCTTTCCAGGATCAGGAAAGCCGCGTGCCCTTCGTTCATGTGCCAGACCGAGGGCTGGTAACCAAGCGCACGCAGGGCGCGGACACCGCCAACGCCCAACAACATTTCCTGGGCGATGCGCAGGTCAATATCGCTCCAATACAGGCGTGCGGTCAACTTGCGGTCATTGGGAGAGTTTTCATCCAGGTCGGTGTCAAGGAGATAAAGCGGGATACGCCCTATCCGCAGTTCCCAGATGCATGCGTTGACCGAGCGGTCCGGGAAAGTGACCGAGATCTTGAGCAAGTCTCCCTTCGCGTCAAGCACCGGCAGGACGGGCAACTCGTCGAAATCCAGGGGATTGTTGGTGGCTTCCTGCCAGCCATCTTCAGAGATCCGTTGAGAGAAATAGCCCTCGGCATACATCAAGCCCATGCCAACCAGCGGCAAGCCCAGGTCAGATGATTCTTTCAGGTGGTCGCCAGCCAGGACACCCAGGCCACCGGAATAGATCGGCAGGGTTTCATGCAGGCCAAATTCCATCGAGAAGTAGGCCAGGGTTTGCTTGCAGCGATTTGCATAAGTGCGGGTGCACCAGGTGTCGTCGGAGTTAAGATATTTATCGAAGTCAATGAAGACGCGGTCATAGAGGCTGAGGTAAACCTGGTCCTGGGCGACGGCATTGATCTCCACCCGTCCAACCTGGCGCAGGAAGCGCAAGGGGTTGTGGTTAAGGCGCTCCCACAGGTCGTTATCGATGCGGTGGAAAAGGCGTTGTGCGTATGGATTCCAGGTCCACCATAGATTATGCGCCAACTCTCCCAGCCGGCTGATACGGCGCGGCAGGTCAAAGTGGTTGGGTATTTTGGTGTGAAATGAGGTCATGGGATTTCCCTTCAAGCCGCTAATCATACCAAAGAATTCGTGTCAAAGGGAACATACTTTACCTTAAAGTGAAGTAAAATCGCCGGGAGGATTCTCATGAGCGATACCATCCAACTTTTCGTCACCTGTCTTGTGGACACCTTTTTCCCGGAGAGCGGGGAGGCAATGGTGCGTGTCTTGAACCGGGTTGGCCTCGAGGTGGAATTCCCGCGCAGCCAAACCTGTTGCGGGCAACCCGCCTTCAATGCCGGACTGCGCCAGGATGCCCGTCCACTGGCTGAGCATACCATTCGCACCTTTGAGAAGACCCGAGGCGATATCATCATCCCCTCCGGTTCCTGTGCAGCCATGGTACGGCACGGCTACCTGGAATTGTTCAAAGACGACCCACAATGGCTGGAACGTGCCCGGGCATTGGCCTCCCGTACCTATGAATTCTGCGAATACCTTGTCGATGTGCGCGGCATCACGGACCTGGGTGCTGCCTGGCAGGGTAAACTAAGCTATCATGCCTCCTGTCACCTGCTGCGCGGGTTGGGAGTGGACCGGCAACCCCGGCTGCTGCTCGCGCATGTCAAAGGTGCCGAGATCGTGGACCTGCCGGGGTATGACGAGTGTTGCGGATTTGGCGGGGTCTTTTCGGTGGAGCACCCCGAGCTTTCGGCCGAATTTCTGAAGCGCAAGATATCCAACCTGGAAGTGACGGCTGCTCCCACGCTGGTGGTGGCAGATACGGGCTGCCGGATGCACATCCAGGGAGGCTTGGTCCGCCAGGGGAAGAAACAGCGGGTCGTTCACATTGCAGAGATCCTGGCAGGAAGCGAGGCGTTGAGATGAGCAATGAATTCCGCGCCCGCATCCGTAAATCCATTGCCAACCCGAACCTCCAGATCGCGCTGGATAATAACGCCCAAAGACGCACCGCCGGGCGGCTGAGTGCGTTCGCCTCCATGCCGGATCACGAAGAGCGACGCCAGCGGGCACATGCGATAAAGGCAGATGTGGTTACCCACCTTGATGAAATCCTGGCGCAGTTCAAAGAAAAAGCCCGTGAAAATGGCATGATCATCCATACCGCCAGGACAGCAGACGAGGCGGTCGAGATCATCATCGGGATCGTCAAGCAGTCCACCCCGGCAGCCCATCCCCTGGTGGCGAAATCCAAGTCGATGGCATCGGAAGAGATCAGGTTGAACGAGGCGTTTGAAATCAGCCGGGATCCGCGCAGTGGAGACAGACCTGGGCGAGTACATCGTCCAGTTGCGCGGCGAGCATCCCAGCCATATCATTACCCCCGCGGTCCACCTGCGACGCGGCGACGTGGGGAAACTCTTCGAGGAGAAACTGGGCATTCCGTACACCGAGGAAATCCCCGTGCTCACCAATACCGCCCGCAAGGTGCTGCGGGATGTCTTCCTGAAGGCAGATGTGGGCTTCTCCGGGGTCAACTTCGGCGTGGCAGAGACCGGTACGCTGGTGCTGGTGACCAACGAGGGCAATGGGCGCATGTGCACCACCATCCCGCCGGTGCATATCGCCTTGATGGGGATGGAACGCCTTGTCCCGACCATGGACGACCTGGCGCTCTTCCTCTCCCTGCTGCCGCGTTCGGCGACCGGCCAGAAACTGAGCGTCTACACCAGCCTGATCAACGCGCCGCTCCCCGGGCAGACCGCGCCACCTGGTGCTGCTGGACAACGGTCGCAGTGCGCTGCGCAATTCCCCGTTGGCAGAGTCGCTGTACTGCATCCGCTGCGGAGCCTGCCTGAATGCCTGCCCAGTATTCCGGGAGTTGAGCGGGCACGCCTACGGCAGCATCTATCCCGGACCGATCGGCTCGGTGATCTCCGGCGCGTTGATCGATCCGCAATATGCCTATCTTTCGCAAGCCTCATCCTTGTGTGGGGCGTGCAAGGATGCCTGCCCGGTGGATATTGACCTGCCTTCCCTACTCCTGCGCATTCGGGCAGGGGAGGTGGCGCTCACGAAAGGCGCAAAACCGGAAACCGGCGTGGGCCTGCCTGGGTCGGTCAAGCTGGGGCTCAAAGGCTTCCGCCTTGCCGCAGAAACCTCCTTCCTGTTCTCACTGGGTCAACGGATCATGGGCCTGGGAGCAAGGTTGATTTCCCCGCGCCGTACCTGGATGCACCTGCCGGCATGGACAGGCTGGGGATTGAGCAAAGAATTTCCCCGACCGGCATTGAAGCCATTCCGCGCCAGGTTTCATGGAAGTAAACCCCAGGAAATGGCTGTTCCTGAAAGAACGGTTCAAGCGGTGCACCAGAGTCCAAGTTGGAAGGACAAGAACCAGACCTGGTGGAACAGTTCAGCAGCGAGTTGACGGCGCTTGGTGGGGTCGTCATTCGCCTGAAGGAAAAGGAGTTCCCGGACCGGCTGGGCGAATTTCTGCAAGCCCGTGGGGTGGAGCGTATCCTGGTAGACGATGTTGGAGCGAAGTATGCTGCCCCGTTGGAGAAAATGGGAATCAGCCTGGTACGGGAACCGGATCCAACAGTTGTAGTCGGCGTGACTGGCGCCCTGGCAGGGATCGCTGAAACGGGTTCGGTGATCCTGCTCAGCGGTGAAGGGGAGACGCTGAAAGCCTCGCTGCTCACGGAAATCCATGTTGCAATATTGAAGCGCTCCCAACTTGTGCCCACACTTGCGGAGGCACTGGCGAAACCTGGGATCACTAAGCGGCGTCGGGAGTGGTCATCACGGGTCCATCCCGCACCGCCGACATCGAAATGACGCTGACCATCGGCGTGCACGGTCCCGGGGAGATCCATGTCTTCTTGATTGACGATTTATAGAAGTATGATAAAATCTCCCCCGCTTGGCGCACGCCCCCATCGTCTAGCGGTCTAGGACGGAGCCCTCTCAAGGCTCAAACAGGGGTTCGAGTCCCCTTGGGGGCACCAAAAACACCCACCCGGGTGTTTTTTAACCCGCGAAGCCTCCCCATCCCCAGAAGGGGACATAAGGCTCAAACAGGGGTTCGAGTCCCCTTGTCCCCTACGGGGATGCAAAGTGCGCGAGGGGCACCAAGATCCGCCTTTTTTGGCGGATTTCCTTATATTTTTCCATCCAGCTGACTTAATCGAGAGGATATCCAAATTTGCACAGATTGAATCACCACGAGATAGCGCCTAAATACCTATTCGGTTGTTAAAGGTCCAGGAGTACATTATGGTAGTAATATTCGTTCCTCAGTATCGAAGGGGAACGAATAGGTTAGGTGATTTTTTCCTGATGATCGAGGATCGAGTATTGAAAAGAAGATGGGTATTTGTTCCTGAGCCCCACTCCCTCCTCCTGCCCAGAACAAAGGAGGAACAAAACGGGTGCCGTGGGAAGAGAGAACTGCATGGGCGGAGAATCCCAAATGGTAATAGAGGAATGGGGCAGGGAGAGCGGATTAGGAAACATGATGGAATAATAGAACAAATGTGCTACATTGTCAAGTGCTGGATATGGATATAAAGAAAAGAAACACCTGACTGCTCAAAGGAGGCTTGGGAGAGCAGTATATTCCATGAGATACAGGTGCATTGCCGGGGGGCGAATTGTGGAAATCGAAAGGGCAGCGGATCGCATTAATCCGATCGAAGTGACAGATCTATGATAAAAGCCAAGGTGTTTCTCTCGACTTTGTGTTATTCGTATATAAGGTATCCCCCTTGCCCTGTGGGTGCTTCGCAACCTACAGGGTGCATAGAGAGCGAGTGGCATACATAAGATCCGCAGTGAAAGCCGAATTTTATATTCAGCCAGCGCGATCCAAGGATGAGAAGATTCCCGGCTTTGAGCCACTTACGACCCGCCAATGGTCACGTTCAAACGCTGGACAACCCCGTCCCGCCCGAAGATATGGCGGCTGTTCTCAGCATCCAAAGAAGTGCCCGTATTGTTTTGTTGTGTCCCATCCGAAAAGCATACACATATGCCCATTTCACCAGCGATTTTCAGCACGATCGGCGTCTGGCAGATGGTATATGCCAGGCTACCGGTCTCCAGTTCGATCTGCTGTTGACATCCATGAACATCCAGATAGGTATAGGTTGAAGGGGAAATGAGAAGTTCCTGCGGATCAAATAAAAACCTGTCGAAGACCAGCCTTCCATCTTTGATGGTCAATCCCAATTCCGCCTGACGAGCGAGGATGGTCTCCTTGACCATACCCGTCATCCCGGGTTGTTTTGCTCCGCGTCCTTTTGGCGTATGGGAATAGGGATCGGTCAGGAAAGCTCCATAAGCCTGCGGCGTTTTTTTGAATCCAAAACCTCGACGGATTTCTGCATAGCATTCTGCCAGCAGCTGGCTTGCAGCCTCATTCTGATAACGCAGGGCAGTTTCCTGGGCAGCAAGTGACAGCTTTGAAACCATATGCCAATAAATGCTCCCCAGTCCCTCGTACGCAAAAAATGTCCCAGAACGGCCGGTAAATTCATCGTGGCGGAAAGTCTCCTCGAATAATTCCTTGATCTTTTCGAAGTCCTTTTCCACAAGCTTTGTATACCGAGGTTGGTTCTTCAAGAGCTCCAGAACGCGAGCGACATCCTGGAAATTGCGGATATGCCCGCTAAAGTGAATCATTCCCTGAGCATCCAAGGTGAAGAGGTTTCGATCCTTTGCCTTGATCAATTCCGCAAGAAGCCCCAATTGCTGCACCTGTTCCTGCATCAGGGCATTCTTCTGCATAAAACCGGGCAGGTCACGGTCAGGATAAAGTATGTAACTGAACCGGTCCTCCTGGAAGAGAGCGCTCTTTCGTAGTGCTTGGAGCAACGCCAGAGATTCATCTGCTGACAATATACCCGAGGACAGAATGGCAACCTGCCCTTCGAGCATTTCATACAAGTGGCTGATGGAGGCGCGGCCATCTTCAAGGTGCAAGACATTGTAAGCGTGATACATATCGTCGTTGCGCCGATTTGCCCGCAGGGAATGTTCGACATATTGCTGCATCAGATCAAGAAAAGCGACGATCTCCTTCACTTCTAAATCGTTGACCTCACAAGAGAAACCTTTCTGGTACAAATTCCAGCGGTAATCACTCCCTGCTTGCCCAAGCTCATCCATCATCTCGCCGCGCAGCCTGTCATCAAAAGTACCCTGCAGGGCAGGCAGGAAGCGTTCCAGGATCAGCAATGCCTGAGCAAAGAGCAAATGAATCTCTTTATGGAGCGATACAATCTCGCTTTTGCTTTGGCTGAAAAGGTCCCGGCAAAAAGCGAGGCTGCGCCTTAGATAGCAAAGAGTCACGACCGATACTCCCTTGCCTACCAGGGCATTATTGGCATCGTTCCACTCAGGCCGTTGGGTATTCATCCAAATGCCGCCCTCGGGGATGAAGTTCACCAGCTTTGCAAGCAATAGGGTCAGCAGTTTCTCCGCCAGGTTGGCATGCAGCACATGCCCGTCCGCCCCGTGGACCAGTTTGGCGTCCGTCCCAACTTGACATGTCTTCTCCTCGATAATCCGCTGCAAATCCCAATCAAACTCGATTGTGTTATTCGGGTCATTCAGGATCATTTGATACGGCTTGAGGCGATATGGCACGTTGGCATAACTAAATACGGGTTGTACCAGGAACCGCTCCAACTTTCCCGGGTGGAAGCGGGCACTAATCTCCATTAACTTCTGGAGATAGATGATCTGATGATCGCTCCAATAGCCAATATTGGCCCAAGGATTACCGGGCTCAGGGATTTCCCAATCAATCCCATAATGGGTAATCCGGTAAGGATTATACCCATCAGCCGTGGTGGCGTTTAGGAAAGTGCTGATCATACTTTCGACAAACTCTGGATACGAGCAGGCAAGCGCTTCCCAATTCTGGAAAATGTCCCGCCAGTTGCCTTCGTAATCCAACTTCATCGTACCATCCGGCTTCTTGAGATTGATCGCAAACCGGTTCCAGGGACGGCTGGGATCGCCATGGCGGCGGCTGAAGATCAGGGGTAAATAGGCATAACTCAGGCGGATAAGGTCTGTGCAAGCCTCCTTTTCCGCCCTGTCTTGCAACTCGGAAACATGGATCCTTTCTGGCAGAGCGGCGAAGAAGCCAGGATGCTCATTCAGGACCGGATGATTACGACCGGACACGAACTCGACGAAATCAGGGCAAGAGATCCAGTATTGGTCGGCAAAGACGCCACCGCGCATCACGTTGAACAGTACGTTCGCAAAATGATGGTCGGAGCAGAGTTGGTCATTGGATAGTTGAATACCATCGGCGCTGGCGACCATTTTCCACAGGTTCTTTTGGCCGGCTGCAATATCGCTCTCCAGATCATGGATCAGGGTTGCCGGGTCGCCCCGTAACCACTGGCTGGAACGGGCGATGGCAGCGCTGTCCTGCTGGATGTCTGCCATCAAATGCCATGTGTGATAATCTCGCGGTGTAAGCTCAAGGGTTGCGTGTACAAAATACGCCCCGCGCCGGCCACGGACATCCGTCTCTGGAGTTATTCCTCCTCCGAGGCGGAAACGGTCGAGTTGCACCGAGGAGAGCAAATAATTTGCGTGGGGCAGCCCGAGTTGTGTCACAGCGGTGGCTAAAAGAGATTCACTTGGTTCGGCTTTATCCGTAAGCCTGGAATTCAAGGCATAAATTGCAAGACCATTGCGAGGATCCACTTCGTTGCGTTTGTAAGCATCCAGGAGACAACTGAACGCGTTCTGAGTCTGCTCGGTGACATGGGTGGGTAATATATTCTGGATGCCATCCAGGAATTCCACCCGGCAGGAGGACTTCCCCGTGTTCACCAGCCAGGTGGTTTTAACAAAGCCGAACAATTCACTTGTCCTCCAGGCATATCGGAAGGTCAACCCAAGATCTTTATTTTCCTCCTCAAATACCAGGGTTGTCCCGCTGACGTTCTTGTAGAGATTGCGTGCGACAGCATAAACACCCTTCTGGCAATCAGAAAATGGCTCCCAGAGGCTCGTCCGCCGGGAACGACTAACCAGGAGGATCGCCTTACTACCAGTCGACTCATTGTTGTCTGCGATCTTATCTTCGGTATAGTACGGGAACAGGGCTTGGTCTGGGCTGCCCCGTCCTGCCGATAATCCCCCTTTGGACGATATGAAGAGCCAGTGGTCGGAACCACTTACGATGGTCATAAAAAAAGGCTCCAGCGCATCGAAGTTCTGGATTTTATAGAATGGCTCGCCGAGAAGGTTTACATACTCCCCTCGTACGACCACCTCCTTTGGCTTGACCAGTGTGTCGCCGATGTAAATCGTTTTCTCTGAACTGTTCATCGCAAGATTTCCTTCGGGAAATATCCAAGAGCCAAACCATGGATGTTCTGCCCATCAAAGAAATATCGAAGATCCAGGTGCGTAGATGCTGCGATGTATTTTACTCCATAGGGGTACCACCGGGCTCGTGATACGATTTTCTGATTCATCCAGACAAGAAACCGCTCCTTAAGATTGTGGTGGGAGGGAGCGCTACTCCAGAAACAAGGTTCTGTAAGCTAGTCGGCGCTGAAGGCATGGGGCATCACGAAAAGGAAGAAAACAATACACGACCTGATGGACGATCAAGCCTTGTTGAGATTCGTTGTTACCTTCTTAACCATACTTCATCCATTTTTGCTATACCCCCTGGTGTACATAAAAATCCGCCGTTAGGCGGATTTTTCGTTCCAACCAACCAACGAGTTGTTTCACCGGCGAGGCGGCTCTCCAGAGGATGAATCGGGACTCATCGTGCTGGGGCCTCCCCCCAGTATGGGGCAAGCCAGGCGCCTCCGTTGACCCGCAGGGAGAAGATCAAAACCAGCCAGTTCGTTTTCTTCCGTTCAATTCCATTCATTCAGTCTTTTCCTTTTCTTGATGCCCCAAGAGAAAGGATATCTGATGAAATCAAACCGCAGGTTGGTGATTATTGACGAGGTGCAACGCCGACGGATATTTTTCCAGTCTTGCGAGTTCTGGCTGATCGGGATCCACTACCGGCACGTTTCTTGATTTTTGGCAGTGCATCACCAGTCAGTGTTGCGTCAATCCTCAGAATCGCTGGCAGGACGCATAACCATTATCACGATGAGTGGGTTCACTTTGGAAGAGGTGGGCAGTAAGGCGCAGAACCAGCACTGGAGACGAGGCGGTTTTCCACTTTCATTTCTAGCACCAAGTGAAGAAGATAGTCTGGAATGGCGCAAAGATTTCGTACGCACATTTCTGGAACGTGACATTCCACAATTTGGCTTTACCATTCCTTCTACCAGCTTGTTCCGCTTTTGGAGCTTGCTGGCACATTATCATGGACAAATATGGAATGCCGCCGAGGCTGCTCGCGCTTTGGAAGTCAGCCAAAATACTGTTCATCGTTATATGGACTTGCTTCAAGATTTGTTCATGGTGCGCCAATTACAACCCTGGTTCGCTAACATCCGTAAACGGCAGGTTAAATCTCCCAAAGTATATATTCGCGATACAGGATTGCTTCATTACCTTCTAGGTATCCGTACTGAGCAAGAATTGCTCTTGCACCCTCGCAGCGGTGCATCCTGGGAGGGGTATGTGATTGAAGAAGTGATTAAAGCCACCTCACCTGACGAAGCGTTTTTTTGGGGAACTCATGCCGGGGCAGAACTTGATCTCTTATTGCTTAAGAACGGAAAACGGATTGGCATAGAGTGCAAACGGATGGATGCCCCACGCTTGACACCTTCGATGCACATTGCCTTGGAAGATCTGCAACTTGACCGGCTTTTTGTCATCTATCCAGGCCTGCATCCTTATTCTCTCGGAGAAAAAATCCAAGCTATCCCGTTGGAAAGTCTGGCGAGAGCGACCCCTGCTCTTTTTGATCAATAAAGCGGACAATGCCAAGCGATCTCACTTCAAGTTTACAATCCCACTTCGGCTTCTCCTCCTTTCGCCCTGGTCAGGAGGAAGCTATTCAAGCGCTTACCAATGGGGATCAGGCACTAATCGTCATGCCCACCGGATCGGGCTCACCTACCACCTGGATCACATGGTTATAAAATCACGATGATATAAAAGTCAGTAAATCGCGAGGTACACATACCCACGGCGAAGAGTATAAAATCGTTGCATCCCGGCGAGCCGGTTTTCCCAACGCGAACGGGGTAGAGACAGGGTCGGATGTCTTCGAAACTCCTAAAGAAATCGGCTTGTTGATTGTTAGGCAGTTGTAGCTGTATTCTCCACTTTTGTAGGAGAAAGCCACATTTTGTCGGTAAACACGAGAACGACTGCCAGGAGTAAAAGGAGGAGGAAGATATGATGTAATTGCGAGACAGGAACAGGCTTGTAGTGTTGATAGCCGCATGAAGAATTAGGACCGGTAGCAAACTCTGGCGGGTGCGGTTGAACAGCCAGGTGAATACAAGCGCCCGGGGAATTTCGAAGATACGGATGATAGCTCCCTCAGGGCCCATAGGGGCCAATCCCATGAGGTGGAGTGGCACGTGCCACAGACCCCACAATGTACCTACTATAACACTTGCTATTAATGGGCTGAATCGGCGCTGTAGCTTAGATAATCCGAAGGCACGCCAGCCTACTTCCTCGTTCAGTGGGCCGCCGAACAAGAGGAACCAAAAGAACGATTTGATCATTAGTGAAATCAAAGGCATTCTGGTAGGATGGTAAGGAGAAGAAGGCGCACCCAAGCCAAAGATGGGTGCAAGCGCATTGGCTGACACAACCAGCACGGGCCACAATCCAAGCGCGACAATGTACCAACCAGCGCCAAGCCGCCAGCGGGTAAGACCCTGGAGGAGATTCTTCACTCCTCGCCGAACCGAGAACACACCGGAAATGACAAAGGCGGCCAGAAACGCCAGAATCACATCTGCGATCATGAGTGGAGTGTTTATCGGGTGGTACCACCACTTATTATCCAACCACTCGACTCCGAAAGCGACAGCGAATGCCAGTGTGAAGAGAATGACTTGCTGGATAACTCTAGGATTTTCACGCATTGGATCTGTGAGGCGAGCAGTAAGCATGGCTGCCACAGACGGGCCGAAAGCCGCAATCAGGGTCCAGCGACCTAATACGGTAGAATTGCTAATGTACATGCGATCGAGGCACAAATAGATTATCCAAGTGAAAGCAAAGGCTAGGATGAAAAAGAGAGGAATTTCATATTTACCCAGCCAAGCGGTCAGTCGGGCTATTTTCTGCTCTGCCTTTTTTTGTGGATTTGGGGTTTGATTGTCCATGTATTCATCCGAAATTGATATGCGCCCGATGGTTTTGCTGCTATAACCATCCACGGAAAGGATAACCATGGTGAGGCGATGGACAGAATCGCCTGCTCCAATTTCCGGTATTGTGTTGAATTCAATCGCGCGTCGTGCCTACATCTACCTATAAATATCATTTTCCAATATTTATTATTACATACCTCCCCATTTATTACAATATGCCTTTGAAATCAAACCGCCCTGCTGGTGGGAGAAATTGCTGTGCCTTGAACATTCACCCTCTTAATTCACCATTAGCCCGATAATACAACACCCCCTGGGGGCACAAAAAACACCTACCCGGGTGTTTTTTGTTCGTAGTGTTCTCATCCCCATAAGGGGATATTTAATTTAGGAAAATCCGATGAATTAGATTGGGGATTAACGTGTTTACTGGGATTACGCACAATGTACCTTGAAATCCTATTGTACGATAGGAGAATTTCAAGGTTAAATATCTCGAGGACTGACAGAAACACCCCTCGCCAAGTAATTTCTAAAGCTCTGGAAAGAAGCCATGGGGTGGTTTTGATCAGTCCTTGCCAGTGAGGCAAGACCACCACAGCCCGCCAGTTTGTCCCCCCTACATCCGTCAACTATTTTGATATGGAAGATCCCTTAAGTTTGGCACGGCTTGACCAGCCCATGAGCACCTTACGGGATTTGGACGGGTTGCTGATTATTGACGAGGTGCAACGCCGACCGGATATTTTTCCAGTCTTGCGAGTCCTGGCTGATCGGGATCCACTACCAGCACGTTTCTTGATTTTTGGCAGTGCATCACAGTCATAGTTGCGTCAATCGTCTGAATTGCTGGCATTTATGACATGAGCCAACGATTTGCCCAATCACCAGCCGTTCGGATTAATTAAAACAACAATGTCAACCCTATGATGAGTGTGAACACATAATACACGATTGGAGGCATGCCTTTGAGCTTTAGGAACAAACCAAGGATAAACAATGCCCCTAAGAATATCCCGATGCCAAGCAATCGGTGGATTCCCTGCAGCCAAAAGGCAGCCCCGAATCCCGCCAATCCCAATAAGGTGAGTATTGTAAATGTTTTAAATAACCAGCCCGGGAATTCATCTTTTGCCTGTCTCCAGGGTTCAATAATTCGCATTGCCACAATCCAAATCCAAAAAACCTGACCGGAAACAAAGCCTACTACACCGACCCAGGCGGGAAGAATTCCCTGACTCTCCCTGAATAGAAGACCAAGGAAAACTGAACCAGCGACGAGAACAAGAACACCCAAAATAACAAGCCATTGGGAGAAAGCCCAGCGTCGTGGATGTGCTTTGAGCAGGTCCAACTTCTCCTGAACATTCTTACCGGTATAAATGATGGAAGGAAATGCTCCAAAGCCTGTGGTTATCAACACGTTCCCAAGAATTAGTAGAAATGCAGTGATTTGATCTAGATTCTCCAGGTTGACTCCTTATTATTTTTTCTAAAAATCCCGGTGGGGCAATTTAGCTGCGATGAAGTGCAAATAGACTGGCAAGCACTTGAACTCCTCAAATTTCCGCTAATTTTCCATCCCAAATGATTTTGTCTCTATAAAAAAGGATGCAACCTGATATAATATATTAATCATATTTTACCTTATTTATCATATTATTCAACAGTGTACCACTTAATCTCTTTACCAATTATTCCTTTGAAAGGATCACTTCACAAAATGTCAGCAACGGGTACTACTCTCGCCCATCATTGAAATGCGCATTGCCCTCACAACCAGCGACTATGACCGCCTGGTCAAATTCTATTGCGTTGGACTCGGCATTGAACCTGCCGCGTTCTGGAACAACGACGGAGGGCACGCGCTGATGCTCGAAATGGGGAAAGCCACGCTCGAACTGTTTGATGAGCGACAGGCGGAGGTCGTTGACCAGCTCGAAGCAGGGAAACGAGTTAGTGGTCAGGTTCGCCTGGCGTTACAGGTGCCAGACCTGAAGGCTGCGATGGAGCGCCTGGCAGCCCATGGGGTCACCCCAGTGCATGCTCCGGTAATCACCCCATGGGGTAACCATAATGTGCGCCTCCAGGATCCGGATGGCATGCAAATAACCCTCTATCAAGCAGCGGAAAAAACCATTCCGGGCACATAATAAAGTACATAGTATCCTGGTATTGTAAAACCGCCCAAGTGGCAAGATCAAACGCCCCAATCTTGAAAAGGTAAAATGAATTTACAGAACAATCAAACCGAATTGGATGAAACAAAGCCGGATAAGTGGGCCTCTGCTTTACTGATCGCCGGGTTTGTCCTGGTCAGTCTTTTTGGGGCCTACAGCATTGCTTTTCGCCTTGCGGGAGGTTGGCATCTTCCTCCCCTTATCCTGCCAATGCTCGTTCTGGGCGGCATCTGCCTCTTTTATGGCTGGTTCAGGGTAAAGAGAAGTAACCTGGAAACCAAGCGCTTGTTCACAGCCACCCGGCGGCGAATTTGGCGGGGGGCATTGGCCGGTAGTGCGGCGGCCTTTTTCTTGGCTATGGCATCGCAAATTACTGATTTGAATGGAAGCTGGGTGATTGCCTTCCTTGTCCTTTCGCTCACCTGGGGTTTGTTAATTGGCTTCCCTTTTGGTGGCATTGGCGGGTTGCTCCTTTCCTCCCTTTGGAAAAACAAGCACTCGGTGTTTATTGGTGGGGCAATCTCCGGGGCATTGGCGGTTTTTTGGTTTCTGCGTTTTGTATTGCTCGGGTTTTAGAGTGCATGAAATTGGTCTTCCCCCCTTGCTTTCAACCATTGCTGTGGAATAAAGGTAGCCGTATCAAATTCAGAATTGGGGAAAATGGTTATCTCTGAGGAGTTAGCCATGGCCTAGAAATTACTAGTCTACCCTCACGGAGCCCAAATCGAAGATCACTTCCAGATGACGGTCAGAACGGGACGCGCTTCAGCATCGACTCTCTCAGCCAGACCATCTTGAAAACAAGCAACTCTCACCCAGGCTGTTGCGGCTTATCAATCCTGTCACTACCCCCAAACCAATGCCCTGAATTTCACCACTTCTCCCCGTCCAAATGCGCCAGCTCCTGCACATCCAGGTAGCGCACACTCTGGTGACCCTGCGCTGGGATCTCACGCCCTGGCTTCTCCCACGCGCCGGTGTAATGTACCAGGCACCGAGCCCATTCCGCACCCGCTCTTTCTTCCGCCATCTCGCCCCGTTTTACCACTTCCAGCGCGCGGATGCGAGCCCGAGCCGATATCTTCCCCCGATATATCAGGTAGATAAAATCCCCTGCCTGTGCCCGGGTGGGTGTCTGCGCCAGCGGTAGGAAATGGTCATGCCCTACCAACAGTGCCTCCACCTCAGCCTCAGTCTTTCCCGCCGGAATCGTCTTGGTGAAACTGGCCATCAGCAGGGATTTTACCCCGGATAATTCGAATTTTTTTGAAGAGATCAGGCAGCAGATATCACCCCGAAAGTGTCATTATAAGCAAACACCCTCAGCTGCTGGAGGCGCAGCAGCACCTTCCCGGTTCCACTCTGCTGCAGAAAGAACAGCAGGAAGAGACTTCCTCGACTTTGGATTGTAGAGATAAATAACACTACTTTGGGGCGCTGTATTTACGAAAATGAATACAAAAGTTGTTTCCCCGGATCAAACCGGGGAAACCCGATAATTCGAATCATCTCGCCCGGCAGATCACGCTGCTGGGCGAGATGATCATATACTTCCGGCTACGCAGACTTTCGACGTTTTGACAGGAAAGGCAGGCGCCAGTTGCCCTCCCCGCTCAGGCGGATGTCGCGACGCAGGAAGCGCAGCCAGGCTGCAGCCGTCATCAGGACGCTGATCCCTAACAGGGCGAACAGCCAGTTCAAGTTCAATTCCTGGAAGGACAGTACGGTTTGAAAATAATGATACGGCATGAGTTTCGCCAGGGTCTCCAGGCGTTCATCCATGAAGGCCAGGGAAGAGCCGAAGTAGCTGGCGACCAAGACCATCCCGGTGACCATCGCCGCCAGGTTGCGCGAGGGCAGGAACATGCTCAGCAGCAGCGCCAGGGTCGTGTAGACCAGAGTCTGGACCAGCAGGGATAGGAAGGGGACAGCCATCTGGCCCCAGTCGAAGCCCAAAGTAGAACCGCCCAGCATGGCGCTGAAACCCAGCCAGCCCAGAACGTGGATCGACAGGGCCGCACCCAGGATACCCAGCGACCGGCCAAAGAAGAAGGAAGAACGTCCGACCGGGTGGGCCATGATCAAATCCAAGCGGCCGCGTTCCTCGTCGTTGACGATCAAGCCGCTGCCCGCCAACACGGCGAAAATGCCGATGATGACCGGCATCATCGAGAAGGCATACATCCCAAGGTAGCCGGCCGGGGTGATCAGGCTGCTGGCGTCCCCGCCGAAGAAGGCCAGGAACTCTTCCGGGTAGCTGGCGATCATTTGCTGGAGCTGGTCCTGCTGTGCCGCCAGGGTGTCGTACATCGGGACGATCATCAAGCCGTAGAGAGCCAACCCCAGGCCCCAGCCCAGGATCTGGCCGCGCAGGCTCGAAAAAGTATAGCGGAAGGTGGTCCATAAGCGTTTCATTGTCTTATTCTCCTTACTCAGGTTACTTTTTGTAATAGGTCAGGAAGACTTCTTCCAGGCTGGGGCGCTCCGTCTCGAGGTCCAGTACGGGCAATCGTCCGAGGGCCTGCACCAGCGTCTCCATGTCGCCGGCCACCTGCAGCGTGACGCTGCTCCCGTCGACCCTCGAGAGGATCTCGACCCCCGGCAGCTTGCCTAGATCGGCTGCCTCAACCGGCTGTCTTGAAGCGCACCGTCAGGCGATTCAACGACCGGCGGGTCAGGCTCCCGGTTCCGGCGACCTCGACGATCTCCCCGGCGCGGATGATCGCCACCCGCCCGGCCACGCTCTCGACCTCGCTCATGATGTGCGAGCTGAAGAAGACAGTCGCCCCGGCGGCATTCGCCTCGCGTAACAGGCCCAGGACTTCCTGCTGCATCAGCGGATCCAGGCCGCTGGTCGGTTCGTCCAGGAGCAGCAATTCGGGACGGTGCATCAGGGCCTGGATGACGCCGATCTTCTGCTTGTTACCCTTGGACAGGTTCTTGATCTGCGGCTTCAGGTCGAGGTCCAGGCGCTCGGCCAGCTGGCGGACGTAGCCCCATTCGGCACGCCCGTTGCGCATATCGCTGAAGAAACGCAGCTGGCGCTCGACCGTCAGGTTGTCGTAGAACTGCATTTCGCCGGGAAGATAGCCGGTGTGGGCCTGGACGGCCACCGGATCCGCTTGCGGATCCAACCCCAGGAGACGGGCATCCCCGCCATCCGGGCGGATCATATCCAGCAGGCAGCGGATCGTGGTGGTCTTGCCAGCCCCGTTCGGGCCGAGGAAACCAAAGATCTCACCGCGCTTTACCTCCAGGTCGATGCCGCGCAGAGCGCGCACCTTGCCGTAGGACTTGGTCAGCCCGCGGACCTGGATCGCCAGTTCCCGGCTGATTTCGAAAGCATTGCTTGCATTCATAAAAATCTCCTTACTCCAAGTTTGATATTCATCGCCGGATCGACCTGCTGGACAGCGCGCACAACCAGGTTCAGATCCCACAGGCGGTTCAACAAGCCGCGCAGGGCGGCTTGGTCGGTCAGGACCCCGCTCAGGGTGGTCACGATCATGTCATCGGCCTCCTTTCGCGAGACAAGCAGCATACCGCCCAACCAATCCGACCAGCTTGCATCGATCTTTCCCTCGACCGTGATCTGGTAGGTTCTGGACATACAAGGTGGAAGGCTCATCTCGTTGGACATAAAGAAACTCCAGTATGCTGCTTCTAGCATACTGGAGAGGTGGTACTGTTGTGACCGGCTGAAAGTATGGTCGGGGTACTGTTTTTGGAGAGGCGTTCTGCTGATTAATCGGGTGGCAGCAGGCCCAGGCTGCGGGCCCGGGAGACGGCCCCGGTGCGGTTCTTGACCCCCAGCTTGCCAAAGATGTTGGATGTATGCCCCTTGACGGTGCTCAAGGAAATGTACAGCCGTCTGCGCGATCTCCGCATTGGACAGCCCTTCGGCGATCAAGCCCAGCACTTCCAGTTCACGCTCGCTGAGCGGTTCGATCAGGCTGCCAGCCGGGGATTGAGCGGCAGATTCGAACCTCTGGCTTTCGTCCGAAAAGGCTCCCAGGAGTCGTCCTGCGTATTCGGAAGAGATCCCACGAGAGACCGCCTGATACAGGAGCCGGGCCATGGGTTCGCCCTCGTCGACGAACGTGCGCTGGTAGCCTTCTGGCTCGGCCAGTGCCAGGGCTTTTGCGATGGTCTGAAGCGCCTCTTCGAGATCCCCTTTTTGATGCAGGGCAAGCGCCTTCAGGACCAGGATCTCGATGATCCGGCGTTGAAAGCCTCGTTTTTCGACCAGTCCCTGGAGAAAAACAAGCATCTCGAGGGCTTTTCCAGGCTGCCGTTGAGCCAGGACCAGGCGGACCAGGGCCAGGTATTCGGCCTGGAGCAGTTCATTGACGGCCGCATTGCGGGCCGCTTCCTCGAAGACCTCGGCAGGCGACCGGTCAAGGAAGCCCAGCCGGCGCGCCCACTGGATGACCGGCTCCAGTTCACCGCGGGCAAGCCAGTAACGGGCCTGCATCACATCCACCAGGCGGTCATCCATCAGCGTGGACCGGCTAGCCTGGGCCCGCTGGCGTGCCTGGTCGATATAGGCTTGCGCGGCCTGCCAATCTTTCTGGTTCATCTTGATCCGGGCAAGTGCCAGCCAGGCCAGCGGGAGCCCGATCTCCGAGAAGAATTCCATCATCCCGGCAGCTTCAGCCAGGTATCCCTGGGCTGCTTCCAGGTCGCCCTGTTCACGCAGCATCTCCCCCAAGTTGAGCAGGGTCTTGCCGAGCATGGGCGTCTGCCGACCGATGCGCTGGCTGGCCAGGTCCACCACCTGCCGGCAAGTGCGGATGGCGAGGCGTAAATGTCCCTGGACATAACGCAGGCCGGCCAGGTTGGTGAGCGCCATGAGGGTCATCATGACATTGTCAGACTGCATGGCGATTTCCACGACCTGCTCGAAGGCATGCGTGGCGCCGTCGATATCGCCCGCCAGGGTGTACGCCATGCCCAGGCTGTCGGCGGCCAGGCTGCGAAAGAAGGCACGATCTGCCGTGAAGCTGCCGCAGGGCCTGCTCGGACAGCCGGATGGCATCCGCGGTCCTGCCTTGCAGGATGGCCAGCAGCGCCTGGAGCGTCGCCGCCTCACCCTGGAACTCGTCCAGGCTGCCGGCGGCGGCCAGTTCCTGGTAGAGAGCAGCCGCCGCTTCGGGGGGCCGGCCACACAGGATCAGGGAAAATCCTTTCAATGTGCCCAGGATCGGTTGCCTCAGGATCGTTTCCTGGGGCAGTGCCTCCAGCCAGCGCAGCAGGGTGACCGCCTGGCCACGCATCAGCAGACCTTCGGCGACCCCTTCGATCAACCGCACCGCCCGTTCGCCATCCTCGCCGGCAATGGCATGTTCGATGGCCAGGTCGATCGGGCCATTCTCCTCGAACCAGCGACTTGCCCGGCGATGGAGTTCGCGGACCTTTTCCTCCCCTGCCTCCTGAAGGCGCTTGCGCAGCAGGTCAGCAAACAGGACGTGGTAGCGATACCAGGTATGTTGGCCATCCATGGGCATGATGAACAGGTTGGCTTCCATCAACTGCTCAAGCGTCGCCTGCAGCCCGGCCTGTCCGGTAACTGCTTCACACAGTGGAGCAGACAAACGCTCCAGGATCGAGGTCTGCAGCAAAAAGGTCCGGATGGGCTCGGGAAGATGGGTCAGCACCTCATCGGTCAGGTAATCGGCGATGAAATCATGTTCGCCCGAAAAGGCCTGGAAAAAGGCAGGCCGATCCCGCACATCCCGCAGGGAAACCGCGGCCAGCTGCAGGCCGGAGATCCAGCCCTCGGTCTTTCGTCCCAGGAACGCCAGTTGCTCCGGAGACAGTGCCAGTCCCATTGCCCGGTTGGTAAATTCCGCCACCTCTTCCGGCAGGAAGCACAGTGCATCCTGGCGCAGTTCGACCAATTGCCCCCGGGCGCGCAAACGAGCCAGCGGCAGGGCAGGGTCAGTGCGCGTGATGAGCACCAGGCCCATCTGAGGCGGCTGGTGGTCTACCAGGAAAGCGATGAAATTCTGGATGGATTCGACTGTGAGCAGGTGATAGTCATCCAGGACCAGGAAAAAGACGCCCGGGAATTTCACTCAATTCATTGATGAGCAGTGTCGCCAGGACCGCGACCGGCGAGGGTTTGTGAGACTGCAGGATCTTGAGCACCCCCTCGCCAAATCCCGGGCTGGATGCGCTGTAGGGCCGTGACAAAATAGGTCAGGAAACGGGTCAGGTCATCGTCACCGCGCTCCAGCGTCAGCCAGGCGACCCGGTCGAGAGAAAGCTTCTGCGAGGTCTGCAGCCACTCGCTGACAGCCGTCGTCTTGCCATAGCCGGCCGGCCCGCAGACCAGAATCAAGGGAGCATTCTGTTCCAGGCCTTCATCCAATATCCGCTCCAAGCCGCTGGCGTCGTACGAACTTAGCACCAGTTGGCGGGATATTGAACTTGGTCGAAAGCAGTGGTGTGTTCAATGTAGGGATATTTTACAAAATGGGATTGTTAATCTGTGCATCATTATAGCATGGCGATTCCAGCCTCTCATCTTCATATTATCCGTATAGACAACACTCCCTTGCCCGCTTCGGGGGTGCTACACGAGGGGCAGCAATTCGAACGTTTAATATTTTGATGAATTTTTATTACGGATACAAGCCGGGCAGCCCAGGTCTCGCGCTCAACCGAGGCTGCCCGGCACCAATCCTTGGACAACTTTAATCCTTGCTGATCATTGCACGCCAGCACTTCGGCGGTTTGAGCCAGGCAAGAACAATCCTCTCTTTCCATCATCAATGGTGAGCCTATGCCTGATCAGTTTTTTGGCTGCAAGCACCCTCCCAAAGATGGCATCCGCTTGCGCTGCAAAAAAACTCATGCAGAGGCAGATCACCAGCACCGTGAGCCAGGCATCTTCACACGTGAAGGCAGCCATCCAGATGCGGGGCAGGGATAAAGCAAGGATCAACAGGCCGGAAAAGGACAGGAGCACCACTTTCCAGATCCGCTCCCTGGTGAAGAGCAAAACTCCCATGCCTGCCACGCACCCAATGAACGACCAGGCAATCCAGGCCGTCGTGAGTGGGTTATCCGTACCCGTTGACATGTTGATCAGGAAAGCAGCCAGTAAAAAGATAACTGCCGACGCAGCTGCCAAGTGGATGCCACCGAGACGACGGGACAGGACGGCCAGCAGAACGTCTAATAGCAGCGCAGCCGCGGCCATAAAACCTGCCTGCCACGCCGCGCTACCCTCGAAACCATCGAACATAGCCACCTCCACCGCATGCGCATTCTTCACGGCACCCCAGGCAAGCTGCGCGCACAGGGTAATGATCACGATACCCACCAGGATGCCCAGCAAGCTGAGGCCAAAACGTCCAGGGGAGAAGCGACCCATGCGCCAGGCAATGATCACGAAAGCCAGCAGGGCAAGGATGCCCAGAATGGTCAGGCTCTGCATCAGCCAATACGGATAGGCGACCAGCCCCACCAAGGAGAAGGTGAAGAAGACCAGGTCCGGGCTTTCCGTGCGAGTTGCCATATCAACGCCGCCGAAACGACCAGCCAAGCCGAGCATGGTCTTGCCGTAAGCCTGAACGAGGCGCGGCGAGATTGCAGCCACGTTATCCCGGTCGGTATGATAGCGGGTGCCGGAGGCTTCGTTCTCGAAGGCAATTCCGGTGTACCTGGCAGACTGGAAAGCATCAAAATCGGTATTCATCTCCTGCCGTTCCTGGATATTCTTCCAGGACCCTGTCCAGAACGGCAAGGTCATGCCAGTTACCTGGCCTAGCAACCAGGCATCACCGGGGGAGGTCTCGAGTAAGCTCAGGGGGGCATTGCCGGGGCGGGCATCAAATACCAACAAGACGCCAACCTCATCCTTTGCTTCGGGATGCGCCTGCATAAAAGCAAAGGCGCCTTTCCAGCCCAGTTCCTCTCCATCGGTAAAAAGGAAGAGAAGATCATTGCGCAGGGGTTTGCCTGCGGACAGGACACGCAGGGTTTCGAGCATGGCGACCACGGAGATGCCATCATCGCCAGCACCAGGGGCAGGCGGATGCGAATTGTAGTGCCCAGAGACCAGCACCGTGCCGGTGGAATCCGTGCCCGGCAGGCGGACGAGGATGTTCGAAAGCTGACCGCTGGTCTCCACTTCCGCAGTCAAGCCGGCGGCTTTGACCTGTTCCACGATGTAGGCACGCACGCGTGCCTGAGCTTCGGACCCGGCAGCGTGAGGTTCACGCGCCACGACTTCCAGGTCGCGCATGGCACGTTCCGCCGAGAATTGAGTGGCAGGTGCATCGGCAGTGACAACTCGGGGCGGGATCATCTGCAGGGCGGATAAACCTGCGAACAGGAGGAGTGCTACTCCCAAAAGGATGCGAAAGAGGATATTGGAATTGGTCTTCATGAGGTTTTCCTTTCAATCATGGCATGGCTTGTGAAAACTGGCAGAAAATTTCAGCCCAGGCGACGCGCTCGTCTTCCAACCCATATGTTTCGCCGTTGCGCACGATGATCATGTTACTTGACGGCGAAACATAAACAAATTGGCCAAAATTCCCGGCGGCATAATAATCCTGGCGGTCGGGATTGCAATTTTTACCCCACCACATGTAACCGTAATAGATGGGGGCATCCTGGATCAAGCCATTATCACGGGTGGAGGCTGTCACCCACTCAGCAGGCAGGACCTGGGTCCCGTTCCAATTGCCCCTCGTTCAAGTATAGTCGTCCCAGCTTGGCGAAATCAATCGCACGCGCTTGATTCCACTCTCCATTTTTTCGAAACCGCTCTGTCGCTGTCCAAGCTCCATGATCCGTCGAATTCCATGCCAAGGGGCGTCCAAAGCTTTTCCTGCAGATAGGTGGTAACCGGTCGAGCGGTGGCGCGTTCCAGTATCAAGCCGAGAAGGAGGGGATTGTAATTGTTGTAAACGAACGTGCCTCCGGGGGCTTCAACCACTTCCGTTTCGGTGAGCGCCAAGTGGCGCAGATCATCGAAGATGTAGGTCAGGTTATCGTCTTCGGGGACGAAGAGCCGGTCATCGTTATAGCGCAGACCGGAGGACATGGTCAGCAAATGGCGGATCGTGATCTCCCCGAAGCGCGGGTCGCGTTGCGCCAATTCCGGCAGATAGTTGGTGATGGGATCGTCCACACTTTGATGTAGCCTTCCTGGATGGCAATTCCAATTAAGCCGAGTCGAATGATTTAGCGACCGAGAAGGAGGTCACGATGGAGTCGCGCTGGTAATCCATGAAGTAACGTTCGTAGATGACTGTATCATTTTGGATGACCAGGAAAGCCTGGGTGCCTGTCTCTGCCAGGAAAGCATCCAGGTCTGGGATGGAAGGATTGGATTCAAAGGTCTCCTGCACCAGCGTTTCCCGGGAGGCATCCATGCTGAACAGGAATGGATCCGGGCTGGCAATCAGTTCGCTCCGGCAGGATACGGAAATCATAGGGGGTGCCAAGATCCCTGAAAAATTCATTGATCATATAGCCGGGCGAATAACGCAGGCTTATGAAGGCAATATCGAGTACGAACAGTGCCAACAGGGCCAGCGCCCCCCACAGGATAATCCGTAGAACAGGCTTTAGAATTTTCTTCATGGAAGTTCTCCTTCTTGTTTTGAGAGGAACAGGGCAAGTTTTTGAATATCGCCGGGAATCAATTTCGAGCTGACCGGCGGACCAGCAAGGCATCAACGACAGGCAGAATACCTGCCAGCGTGAATGCCTCGATCCCAGCCAGGATGTTTAAGGTTCTTTCATCCCATCCGGGCATGACCACTCCCGGCAGGAACGGCGACAAAAGAAGATGATCAGTGGCAGGGCAGCCAGCAGCACGGCTCACTTCCAGAGCCCATTTCGCCTCCTTAGGACCGAGCGCGGCAGCCAGGTTCCATACCAGGGACCCGATCAGTGCCGACCAGATGAATGCATCGGCGGCGCGGAGTTCAGCAAAGGCCAACACCAAGGCCGCAAGGCTAAATGGAAGCAGCCCAACCAGGGAGAAATTGGCCCGCCCGCTCCAGCGCTGGAACAGAACATAACTTCCCAGGCACAGTCCAAGGACCAGCAAGGCAAGCAGCCCAGCGGCAAGCCAGCCAGTCGGTGGAATCACCTCCGGGCCAATCCGCCCAACGATGGGTTTCCCAGGCGAACGGTTTGGGCAGGCGCGGCATGAGCACACTGACCACTCCTACTGACAGGACAGCAGTAACGACGATCGAGCCGAAGGCAACACCCGACCCCCGCCAGGAGACGATCATCCGCGCTCATAAC
>CAWCBN010000015.1:0-45946 GCA_963793795.1 uncultured Chloroflexia bacterium | reverse complement strand
TCAATGCCTGCAAGTCCGCCGCGCCCTTGTCAACCGTGGACTTGCCGAACGCTACCGCCTGACCGATCAGCCGAAGCTCGTTCACAAACTGCTGGTCGTTGGGCAGGTTCGGATCCTGCGGGATGGTGCGGTCGGCTACCGCGTTGTAAATCCGGTAAACCGCCGCGTCAGTCTCGGTGGCCTGGCCGGAGATGGCCGTGCGCACGACCGGCGAGCTGGGCACGCCCCGGTTGGTGCCGAGCACCGCGCCGGCCTCAGGGCTGGTCACGAAGAAGTTGATGAACAGCGCCGCCGCTTCGATGTTCTTGCTGGCCTTGTTGATGCCCATGTACTGGCTCATCTGGATGGCGTACGACTTCTGGCCGCCCTTGGGGAGCGTCGTCGCGCCGAGCTTGTCCTTCATAGCCGCCTGGTAACCCGCGATCTGGTTGCTCCAGATCAAACCGATGGCCGCCTTGCCTGCCACGAGCGCGGAACTGTCCGCGCCGGTTTCGGCGTAGGTCGCGGTGGTGTCCGCGTCGGGGATCAGCCCCTGGGCGCGCATATCCGCCCACATCTGCAGCCATTTCTTGGCGGAATCAACCGTCGCGTAGGATTTGCCGCCACCTTCGGAAGTCCAGATCGGAGTACCCTGCTGGCGGTAGAAATAGCTCAGGTAGTTCGCCTGGTTGGTGCTGTTGTCCACGAAGGGCGCGACACCCTTGGGGAGTTTCGCCTTGAGTTCCTTGCCGTAGGCCAGAAGCTCGTCCCAGGTCATGTTATCCTTGGGGAGCGCCACACCCGCCGCCTCGATCATGGTCTTGTTGTAGGCGAGGACGAGCGTGTTGGTGCCGAGGCTGACGACACAGAGCTTGCCATCGCAGCCGTCGCGGGGATCAGCGCGGTCTGGTCAAACCGCTCGGGGGTGTTGATCAGGAGCTGCTTGCCGAGGTAGTCATTGAGCGGCTGGAGGTACTTGATGTAATCCGGGTAGTTGCCGCCGAACTGGATCAGGTCGGGGGCGTTGTTGCCCGCGAGCTGTGTGTCGAGAATCGCGAAGTGGTCGGCCGTGGCGCCATTGGGCTCGCCCTTGACCTTGATCTGGGGATAGGCCGCCTGGAACAGCTCGATGACCTTGTTGGTTCTGGCAGCGCGGTCGTCGTTGCCCCAGTAAGCGAAGCGGAGCGAGACGGGGGCGCCCGTGTAAGCGGGAAGCCCGGCGGAGCGGACCTTGGTCGGGCAGCGGTTGGCAGCGGTCGTCGACGGCCTCGGTCTGCGGCGACGTGGTCGGCACAGCTGCCTTCGTTGGGACATCGTGCTCAGCACCTGGGTCGGTAGCGGCCGTCGGTGCTGGCGCTGTCGGCGCAGCGACAGCGAGCATCACCGCGACAGCAGTGCCACGATCGTGAATATGATGCGAAATCTTCTTCATTTTTACTCCTCCTGTTTCAGATTAGTTTCAGCTTTCTGTATCGTTTCAGCGGAAAAACCTGAAATACATCACCTATCATCATTTCATACTCAAGTCCTCCTGTTGATCTTGCATATCAGTCCTTTGAGTTACCCTTTATGCCTGTGGTCGTGATACCCTGCACAAAGTACTTCTGCAGGGAGAAGAACAGGATAAAGGGGGGAACCATAGACAGCGTGGCCATCGCCAGCGCGCCGCCCCAGTTGGAGACCGCGCCCGCGTCGCCGACGAACGTGCGCAACGCCCTCGACACACTGAAAATCGGCGGATTGGTGAGGTACAGCAGGTGGTTGAAAAAGTCGTCCCACGTCCAAAGGAACGTGAACAGCGCGGTCGTCACCAGGGCGGGGGTCGCCAGCGGTACGATGATACGCAGGAATACCCCGACTTTCCCGCACCCATCGATAATCGCCGCCTCGTCGAGCTCTTTCGGCAGACTGCGGATGAACTGCACGAGCAGAAACACGAAGAACGCGTCCGTCGCGAGGAATTTTGGCACGATGATCGGGAGGTACGAACCCACCCACCCGAAGGTGTTGAACAGGATATAGCGCGGCACGATCGTGACGTGAGCCGGGAGCATGAGCGTGACCATCATCACCGCGAACCAGAAGTTCCTGCCCGCGAATTTGAGCCGCCCGAAAGCGTACGCCGCCATCGTGCAGGAGATCAGGTTCCCGACGATCGCCCCTGCGCACATCAGGAGCGAGTTTACAAAGAACGTCCCGAAGGATGTACCCGCATAGCCTTTCCACCCGCTGATGTAGTTTTCAATGGTCACGGCTTTCGGGATGAGCCCCGGGTCGCTGAAGATCATATTGTTGGGCTTGAACGAGCTGATGATCATCCAGAGGACGGGGTAGATCATCGCCAGCCCCAGGACGATGATGAACAGATGGGTCAAAGTATGGCGTATAACCGTACTGGTTTTCATGTTATTCCCCGGTCCCATAGGACACCCACAAGTTCGATGATCTGAAGACAATCGCCGTGAGCACCCCGATAATGAGCAGCAGCACCCACGCCATGGCGGAAGCGTAGCCCATCTCGTGGTAGGTCCATCCCTGGATATACAGGTGGAGGGTATAGAACAGGGTGGAGTTGAGCACGCCTCCCCTGCCGCCGCCGATGATATAGGCCTGGGTGAAGGCCTGGAACGCGCCGATCATCTGCATGACCAGGTTGAACAGAATCACCGGCGAGAGCAAGGGGATGGTGATGAAGAAAAACTGCCGCACCTTGCTTGCGCCATCCACGCTGGCCGCCTCGTAATATTCCTCCGGGATTTGCTTCAGCCCCGCGAGGAAGATGATCATCGACGAGCCGAACTGCCACACCGTCAGCAGAACGAGCGTCCAGAGCGCATAATTGGGGTTGGTGATCCAGCCGGGGAGGTTGGTGAAGCCAATGGCTCCCAGGAAGCCGTTGACCAGGCCGTCTTTCTCGAACAGCTTCCTCCACAGCACCGCGATGGCCACCGAGCCGCCCAGGAGCGTGGGGATATAGTACACGGCGCGGTAAAACGGCACCCCCCGCAGTTTCTGGTTCATCAGCATCGCCACAGCCAGGGCGAAGATCAACTTCAGCGGCACGGACACGAACACATAGGTAAACGTCACGGACAGCGACTTGCAGGTAGTACGGGTCTGCGCGCATCACCTCGCCCGTAGACGCGGTGAACTCGGACAGCCCGAACACCGCCCCGAACATTTTCAGATAGTTGCCAAGCCCGATCCATTGCGTCGAATCGGGCTTTGTGAAGTCATAATTCGTGAAACCGAGCCACAGCGAGTAGACCATCGGGTAAAGCGTAAGCACGAGGAAACCCAGGAGCCACGGCGCGAGGAACATATAGGCGGCGGCGTTGCGCCTGAAAAACTTGACGATACCGGACTTTTTGTTCATAAAGAAATCTCCTTTGCGGAACGCTCTTTGGAAATCACTGTCAATAAGATCGAACCATCTGTGCCTAACACATTCAACGCTGCTCCTACCGAAATTGTAAGGGGGCTGGTCCGGTGGACTCACGCAGGATCAAACGTGCCGGAAGCCTGACTTGCTGGGGCGGCCGGCCAGGGTCCTGCAAGCGGGCTAACAATAAACGGATCGCTTCCCGTCCCATTTTTTCCCCATCTTTAGAAGCAGTACTTAACCGCGGGATCAGATATTGCGACATCGGAATATCATCATAGCCAAACAAAGAAATATCACGAGGCACATCCAGCCCAAGATCTTTGATCGCCCGCAGCGCACCAACGGCCAGCAAATCATTGATCGCCAGCAAGGCTGTCGGACGAGAAGGCAATTTGAGCAATTGCAAGGTAGCCTGATAACTATCTTCAATGGTGGGTCCGCATTCAACAACCAGGCCGGGATCGATCGGCAATCCGGCGGCTTGTAAACTTTCCTGGTAGGCGAACAGGCGATCTGTCCCCAAATTGGGCACGGCGATACCATAGATGAGGCCAATCCGCTGGTGACCCAAGGACAGCAAGTGCGTCATGATATCCACTGTTATGTCGCGATAATCCGATATGACCCGATCGATATTGTCGAACATGTCACCGTGATCGGCCATCATTCCCACTATTGGGAAGCGCCGCTTAAGCAGATGCGCCAGTGTTTTCTGGGCTTCTTCCGACTGGTAAATAAAACTCGGCATCATCACCAGCCCGTCAATGCGCCGGTTTGACAGGCTTTTGAAAACTCTTCGGCAAATTTGTTTTCGGGGGGAATGCTGGAGAGCAGGATGTGGTAACCGGCCGCGTCGGCTTCCTGTTCTACGCCGTCGGCAACCTGCCAAAAATGGGGGTTATGGATATCCGGTATGATGAGACCAATCGTTTTTGTGCTGCCTGATCGCAGCGCCTGGGCACTGGCATCTGGCACGTAGCCCAACTCTGCGATGGCTTCCAGTACCCGCTGGCGAGTCTCTTCAGAAATATGTACCCACCCATCGACCTGGTTATTCACCACATAAGAAACCGTCGCCCTTGAAACCCCTGCTAATCGAGCGACATCAGACTTGAGTTGGTCGTTTCATAGTTTTTCCAGTGGAGTGAATCAAATATCGGAAAAAAATTGGCGAACAGGTGTTTATGTGCAACCTCTCTCGTCAACATTACACGTGTAATGTTCCGCAGATAATATCATGTACTTCTTTTCTTGTCAAAATGTGACAATTGGTGCAAACGTCACTTTTCCAAGTCACAGGAAACCCTGAGGATCCATGAAAATGGCATCCTTTCGTCCCATGTGGGCAAACCACCGCACCGTTTAAGGACCATGCTCAAGAAGGAATCGTACAATTTGAAGGAACCTGTTATTATAGTTCGTAGCGGGTCTCCGAATAAGATGAAGAGTCGCTATCTGCTCCCTTCCAATACCATGGAAGGCAGGTATTCCCGGTTCACTTGCAGCATTCTGTTGAAAAATTCCCAGGAAGTGTCGATGGGAAGATGATTGGTTGGGTCATTGAAGAATGCCTGGAAGGCAAGAGTCCATGTTCTTCGTCAGCGCGGCTTCGATGATCAATTCCTGGTTGGCAATGTGCTGGTTGATGAGCGGCGCAATCCCGGCAGGGAGCGCACCTGCGCTCAAAGGGCGGATGTTCCCGCGGCTGAAATGAGCATTGGTCTCCACCACCGCGTGCAGAGGCACATTGGATATTTGCCCAATGTTTTCCAGGTTGACATTCGTGACCAGATCACCCAGACCGAGCAGGGCCCTGATCATGCTGACCCCTTCTTCGCCCGATCGTTCCAGGACAAACGGCGTGACACCGTTGATCAGGTCGCGGGTCTTTTGCGGGGCAGTTGCCCAGCGTTCGATGCGCCAGGAAACAGGCGTGCGGATGACGCCCCATTTGAATAAAGTTTCGGGAGAACGAATAAATCCCGGCAAAAATTCCACGAGATGACGGTCGCCAGCCGCGGCGAGGATCCCGAAACGCTGGAACAGTGTGAACTTGACCTGCTCTGCGCTGTGGAACCAGTCGTTCCAGCTTTCCACTTCGGCCTGGGTATACGTGCGGAGTGTTCCAGGCTGTTCGAGATGATGTCTCAATAGATCGAGCAGGTCATGTCCCTGATAGGTTGCCCGGTCCATCCATGTGAAATGGTTGATCCCCAGCACATTGACCTGGATTTCATCTCGAGCGGAGGTTCGATTTTCAGATATTGCCCGGCAATCCGGCCAACATGCCTGTGTGGGGAAAACTTCGTGACAGCAGCCAAAGACTTTAAGTTCGGGCACCACGCGGGTGAGTGTCCGCGTGCAGATGGTCATCGGGTTGGTGTAATTGATCACCCAGGCGTTCGGGCAGATGTCGGCGATCGCTTCTGCAAATTCCTTGTAGATGGAAGCAGACCGAAGTCCGCGGATCAGCCCCGGGGCTCCCGTCGTGTCGCCGACCGGGAAGAAAAGTCCGTATTCTTCTGCCAGCGCGATCTCTTCCGCCATTAATTCCAATGGACCGGGCTGGATGGAGATGATGACGAAATCCGCATCCTGTAAGCGCTCCTTCAATGTGGGTACGGCAAGATAATGCCAGCGCGACACAACGCCTGGCTGGATCCTGCATCCAATTGCCTAGTTGTTCGTTGAGCCGCGCCAGAATCCATGTCGATGTCGTAGAGCGCGACCTCACCTGTGAGATCAGGGCAAAGTGCGAGATCGATCATCAACTTGCGCGCCCAATCGCGGCTTCCGCCGCCGATATAGGCAATTTTGAGAGGGATGGGATTCATGATCAACCTTTCAGTGACAGGCTGAAGTCTATGAGGAAATTTCCAACAGCGTTATATAATCCAAGATACTTCCACAGACTGATTTGAATTGCATCCAAAGGCATTTCGATGCGCATGTTCACTCTCGCGATTATTCGTGAACAGCTTCACCAGTATATCTGTTACTCGATAAATTATACTTTAGCCAGTCTGCCGTACCCCAAACCAAATTGCCGATATCTCCATGACAACCATTTCCCACTTGACTTGCGAATATCGAACCAATCCTCTTGGAATTGATGTGCTCCAACCTCGTTTGAGCTGGCAGATGCAAAGCGACCGGCGCGGCGCGCACCAGACCGCCTACCAGATCCTTGCTGCTCCATCGGAGACAAGTTTGGATGGTGGTACCGGCCTTTTATGGGATAGTGGAAAAATCGAATCGGATCAATCCATTCATGTGCCTTATAGCGGTCCAGCACTTGCCTCCGGTCAGCGTGTTTATTGGAAGGTTCGAGTGTGGGATGAAGTTGGAAGGGAAGTTGAAAGTCCATCTGCCTGGTGGGAAATGGGTTTGCTGGAGCGAACCGATTGGGAAGCGCAATGGATCGGAGCTCCTTTTTGGGGTGGACCGAGAACGTCCAGCCCGGCTCCCTATCTGCGCAAAGAATTCACGCTTCAAAAACAATTCGTCACTGCCAGGTTGTATGCAACTGCGATCGGTCTTTACGAATGCCACTTGAATGGCGTCCGTGTTGGGGATGCACTCCTCACCCCGGGCTGGACGGATTATTCCCGACGCATTCAATACCAGGTTTACGATGTAACTGAACTCCTTCAATCAGGTGCGAATGCATTCGGGGCGATCCTCGGCGATGGCTGGGGCGTGGGGCATATTGCCTGGCTGGGTCGCCAGCATTATGCAGACCGCCCTCAATTTCTGGCACAAATCGTTCTTACCTATTCGGATGGCAGTCAGGAAATCATTGCCACCGATAAGAGTTGGAAAGTAACCCAGGGTCCCATCCTGGAGTCGGATATGTTGATGGGGGAAAGCTATGATGCGCGGCGGGAATTAACCGGTTGGTCCAATCCCGGCTACGATGATGCCTCCTGGTGGCCCGTGGAAGTATTTTGCAGATCACGGCGCAGCCCTGGTGGCCACAAATGGACCCGCAGTCAAACGCCAGGAAGCATTGCGGCCGGTGAATATCCATAAAATTCCGACTTTGCAAACCGCGCTGGATTTTCGATCTGGGTCAGAACATGGTCGGTTGGGTACGCTTGGTCGTTCGCGGAGAAAAAGGAACGACAATTACCATCCGGTATGCAGAAGCTCTCAATCCCGATGGGACGTTGTATACCGCAAACCTGCGCACCGCTCGCAATACTGACTATTACACCTTGAAAGGGGGCGAGGAGGAAATCTGGGAACCGCATTTTACCTTCCACGGTTTCCGCTATGTCGAATTATCGGGTTTTCCCGGCATTCCAACAGAGGAAACGGTTACCGGGATTGTCATCCACTCTGATATGCCATCCACTGGCACATTCGAATGTTCCGATCCATTGATCAACCAGCTGCAGCACAATATCGTTTGGGGGCAAAAGGGTAACTTTGTGGATGTTCCCACCGACTGCCCACAACGGGATGAGCGCCTGGGTTGGACCGGGGATGCCCAGGTCTTTATCCGCACTGCGGCTTTCAACATGAATGTTGCCGGCTTTTTTACGAAGTGGACGCGCGACCTGGAAGATGCCCAATATCCGGATGGCGCATACCCGGCAGTGGCGCCCAATCTCCCGGCCTGGTCGATCGGAGATGGCGGACCGGCCTGGGCCGATGCCGGTGTGATCTGTCCCTGGACGATTTACCAGTGCTATGGCGATATCCGCCTGCTCGAAGAACGTTATGCCTCGATGCAGCGTTTCATCGAGTTTTTATCCCAGACCAGCCGGAATGGGATGCGCTGTTATGCTGAATATACAGGCTGGCATGGTTTTGGTGACTGGCTCGCCCTGGATGGCAGTGATGGGCGTGAAGGTGGAACATCCAAGGAGTTGATCGGGACGGCTTTTTTTGCTTACAGCACCGATTTGCTGGCAAACATCGCGCGCATTTTGGGTAAAGAGGAAGATGCACTTCGTTATCGAGGCTTTGTCCGAGCGAAGCTCGCGAGGCATTTATCAAACGCTTTGTCCATGAGGATGGAACGATCGAGGGGGGTACGCAAACCTCCTATGTGCTTGCCCTGGAATTCGATTTGCTGCCCCAGGAACTTCGTCCTTTGGCTGCAGCCGAACTGGTGCGCAATATTCGAGAGCGGGATAATCATCTCAGCACGGGTTTTGTCGGTACCCCTTATATCAACTGGGTTTTGAGCAAGACAGGCCATCTGGATACTGCCTATGCTCTGCTCAAACAGACCACCTGGCCTTCCTGGCTCTACTCTGTCACACAGGGGGCAACGACGATCTGGGAACGCTGGGATGGCTGGACACATGATAAGGGCTTCCAGGATCCGAAGATGAACTCTTTCAACCATTATGCCTATGGCGCCATTGGCGCGTGGATGTATGCAGTCATCGGCGGGATCGATCTTGATCCGGAGCAGCCCGGCTATAAACATATCATCATGCATCCGCAGCCTGGAGGCGGATTGACCCATGCCACTGCCGAACTGCACTCGATGTATGGAATTATTCGAAGTGCCTGGACTCAGGAAAACGATCGTTTTGACTGGCAGATTACGGTTCCCGCAAATACTACTGCCACCGTTTACGTTCCTGCCAAGGATGTGTCGCAGGTGACGGAAAATGGGCAACCCTGGAAAGTGCAAACGGGGTGACTTTTCTGCGCATGGAGAATGGGTTCGCGGTGCTTGACATCGTGTCTGGTACATACCGTTTTTCCAGTCACCTGGAATAAACCAGGTTACAACCACAGCTTAAAATCACATTGAGAAGGAATTTTCCTGCAATGACAAAGCTTTCTGATATCCACATCCGCGATCCGTTTGTCCTGCCAGTGCCATCCGAGCGGCGCTATTACCTGTACGGCACGATGGGCGAATATACCTGGACCGATTCTGGCCTGGGCTTTGATTGCTATATAAGCACCGACCTGCAAATTTGGGAAGGTCCCTTCCCGGTCTTTCGCCCACCGGCTGGTTTTTGGGCCGACCGCAATTTTTGGGCACCGGAAGTCCATGTCTATCGTGGACAGTATTTCATGTTCGCCAGTTTCAAGGCCGAAGGAATTTGCCGGGGAACGCAAATCCTGGCGGCCGATTCTCCGCAGGGACCGTTTTTTCCGCTGAGCGCCGGACCAGTCACTCCCCCGGATTGGGAATGCCTGGATGGCACTTTATTCGTGACGTCCAGAAGGCGATCCCTGGATGGTGTTCTGCCACGAGTGGGTGCAGGTGGGCGATGGTGAAATCTGCGCCCTGCCGCTGAGCAAAGATCTGGCTTCTGCCGCTGGAGAGCCAGTTGTGTTGTTTCGGCTTCGCAGGCGCCCTGGGCGCAACAAATCGATTTAAAGGGCAGGAAGGGTTATGTGACCGATGGTCCCTGGCTGCATCGCCTGCCGGGCGGGGAACTGCTCATGTTGTGGTCCAGTTTCGGCGAGGGTGGCTACACCATCGGCGTGGCGCGCTCCGCCTCGGGACAATTGACCGGTCCCTGGCTGCAGGATCCCCAGCCCCTGTACAGTGACGACGGCGGTCATTGCATGACTTTTCGTGACTTTGATGGAAATCTCTGGCTAAGTTTCCACCGCCCCAACGGTTCTCCCAATGAGCGTCCGAAGTTCCTGCCGCTGGCAGAAGATAAATTGGTGTCGCCGCGACCTGGGGGCTTGAGCGGAGATGCGGGTCTGGAAATATCTGCCCTGTTCCTGGCTTGATTTCGTACTACCAGGGAAATAGAAATCGACCGGTTCCTTGTTTTTCATAATTATATTGCGGCTTTTTGCACGACCTGATATACTCACTTGGTGAGTATATATGGCTGAAACCGCGCGTCCACGCTCCCACTCACCTGAATTCGCCCTGCTCGGATTCCTTTATGAGCAGCCAAGCCACGGCTATGCCTTGCACCAACGACTGTCCTCCGAATTGGGTAATGCCTGGCATGCAAGCCAGAGTCAGACCTATAACATCCTGAAGCGGCTGGAGGCACAGGGGGACGTTTTCTCGACCACACAGGATCAAGTCAAACTCCCCCCCAGGCGCATCCTGCAGATCACGGAGACCGGGCGCAAGCGATTTGAGGAGTGGCTGCAGACGCCATGCGGTGGAAGCGTACGGGCGATCCGGCTCGAGTTCATCTCCCGCCTATATTTTTCCCAGAAGCTTTTTCCCGGCAGGGTTCAAAAACTGATCGAAGTGGAAGTCAAAGACATTCAAGGAGCTCTTAAGCGGCTCGAGGTGAGCCGGCAAACGCTCCCACCCGACCAGGTCTTCAACCGCCTCAGCCTGGAATTGCGCATCCAGCAGCTTAGAGCCGGAAGAGAATGGGTGATCACATGCCACGAGGCATTTGAAGGATGAGCGTGATTTGCAGCTCATGAATAAGCAAGCCGTTCATCCTCCTCCTGGGCTTCCTGCTCCTTGCGGCATGCGGGGAAGTGAAACTCCCTGCGCCTGCAGAGGATGACGTTGCACCCGCGGACACCAAGGTGATGTGCAGCCGGAAGTGCGCAACCTGACTGTCTTCGCAGCTGCATCCCTGGCTGATGCCTTTACCGAGATTGGCAACCATTTTGAGGCTGCCCATCCGGGCACCTCGGTTACTTTTAACTTTGCCGGTTCCCAGACGCTGAGTACGCAGCTTGCCCAGGGCGCGGTCGCGGATGTGTTCGCCTCCGCCAACCACACCGAAATGGACAAGATGGTTGCCGCCCACCTGGTTGCGCAGGGCGCACCCGTGGATTTTGCCACCAACAGGCTGATGGTCATCCTCCCGGAGGACAATCCGGCTAATTTCCAAAGCCTTCAGGATCTCGCCCGAACCGGCTTGAAGCTGATCCTGGCGGATGCCACCGTTCCGGCCGGTAAGTATGCCCGGGAGATCCTGGAGAAGATGAGCCAGGATCCGACCTATGGCAAGGATTTTTCCTCCCGGGTGTTGGCGAACGTGGTCTCGAACGAGACCGATGTGAAGCTGGCGGTAGCCAAGGTGAGGCTGGGTGAAGCAGATGCCGGGATCGTCTATTTCTCGGATGCCATCGCTGCTCCGGAAATGAAGACCATCGAGATTCCAGCCGAATTCAATGTGGTTGCCAGGTATCCGATCGTCGTGTTGGCCAATGCTCCGCAGGCAGGCCTGGCAGCGGAATTTGTCGCTGGCGTCCTTTCCACTGAAGGACAGGCGATCCTGAAAAAGTGGGGATTCACCCCCGTACTGCCATAAATAGAGGCTCCCTTGGGAAAGTTCTTGCGACGTTTTTCTCCCGATCACGATCCTGGCTGGGTATTCATCCTGCCCAGCCTGGTTTTGATCGGTTTGCTCGGCCTGCCGCTCCTGGCCCTGGTATGGCGTGCCATCGGTAAGGATTTCATTGAAAATGCTTTTTCCCCCACTGCGCAAAACGCCTTGAAGCTCAGCCTGATCACCAGCACGACCAGTGTTCTCATTTCTGTCCTGGCAGGAACCCCCCTGGCTTACATCCTGGCACGCTGGAAATTTCGCGGCAAGACGGCACTCGAATTGTTAATCGATCTCCCGGTGGTGTTGCCTCCGTCGGTGGCCGGATTGGCATTGTTGATCGCGTTCGGACGCCAGGGCGTTTTCGGGGCCTGGTTGAACCAAATAGGCATCACTCTCCCTTTTACCACGGCTGCTGTGATCATCGCGCAGACCTTTGTCTCGGCGCCACTCCTGGTGCGCTCGGCGCGGGTGGGTTTTTCGGAAATCGATAAGCAACTGGAAGAGGCAGCAACGGTGGAAGGGGCGAATGAGCTGCAGGTGTTTCGTTACATCATGTTTCCTTTAGCCGGACGGGCCATGTTGACCGGTTTTGTCCTGGCGTGGACACGTGCCCTAGGTGAATTCGGGGCGACGATCATGTTTGCCGGTAACCTGATCGGCAAGACGCAAACCATGCCGCTGGCAATTTACCTGGGTTTTGAGCAAGGCCTGGGTGTGGCAATTGCCCTTTCCGTGATGTTCGTTGGGGTATCGATTGCCTTATTATGGGCGATAAGAAGGCTGGAATACAGGAGTGAAACCAGGACAACTGATTATTAGTTCTCAATGTCCAGGCTGCCTGTTCAGGTTTACAATCGAACGAACAATGCACAGTGTTGGGAGATCCCAGCCTTAGAAGGCTGAGGACCGATCACAGCCGGAGCTCGGGCCAACCGAATGAGCTGGGCAGCTTGAAACTGAGAGGCTATATGATTTAGGGACACCTTCTTTCTCGGAGATCAAACCGGGGAGATTGTCCTTTCCTCTGTTTGACCAAACCCATACCTTCCGTTATAATTGCCCCTCGCTTTGGAAAACCCCGGCAGAATACCGCCGTTTGGTGTTCGAAATCTGTCTTTATAAGGAACTTGGAATGGCAACAAAACGCCCGTATCAACCTCATATCCGCCGCCGTGTGCGTGTTCACGGCTTCCGCCAGCGCATGTCCTCAGCCGATGGCCGCCAGGTGCTCAAGCGCCGGCGTCTCAAGGGGCGCTACCGCCTGACTGTCCGCTCCAACGACCATGTCAAGCACGTCCGCTGGTAGGAGAGAAAAGCGAGGCTGGCGAACATCCCCCTCTCGAGGCACAGGTGAAACGACGTTTTCGCCTGACCCGGTCAAATGATTTCAGGCGGGTGCGGCGTTCTGGCAAGTCTTATGCCCACCCGCTTGTCGTGTTATATTCACTAAGATCGGGTCAGCCCGGAGTGCGTGTCGGCGTGACTGCCGGATTGACCGTGGGCAATGCTGTAAGGCGCAACCGCTCGAAGCGCCTGCTAAGGGAGGCAATGAGAACCTACTTGCCGCAAGTGGTTCCCGGGGTGGACATGATGCTCATTGCCCGTTCTGCGCTTGCCAATTCGAACCTCCAGCAGACAGTCGAAGCCCTGTTCAGCCTGTTGAAGCGCGCCGACCTCCTCGCTCCATCCCATGACGATTGAATATCTCCCCAGTGAGTACCCGAACGAACCCAGCCTGCGCGATCTGCCACGCACGGTGTGGAACTTGCCGCGCCTGGGCCTGCTGGCACTCATCCGCCTGTACCAGAAGACGATCTCCAGGACCTTGCCCCCCAACACCTGCCGTTTTTATCCCTCCTGCTCCCATTATGGTTACCAGGCTGTCTATAAATACGGTGTCGTAAAAGGCGGCTTGAAGGCGATCTGGCGAGTCTTGCGCTGCAACCCGTTCAACCCGGGCGGTTTTGACCCGCTAAAATAGGTGTCAGAAAGACCAAATTTGCTCATTACACGGGGGGCACAAAGTGCATAAGGTACCTGCTTTGTGACCTTTGTGGCCTTCGTGGTGAAATCCATTCTTGTGAGAGAAAGACGAAGATCTTCATGAAGACCAAACTTGTACTTCCGATCGTCGCGCTGGTTGCCCTGGGCCTCTTCCTGGGCAGCTGCGCCACAGGCATGACTCCCTCCTCCTGGACGGGGGTTGCTGCCGATGAAGAGCGCGTCTACGCCTCCGGCGGGACGCATGTGTATGCCGTCAACCTGCAAACCCACGCCGAGGCGTGGCGCTTCCAGATCAAGGCGGCGGCTTATGCTAACCCCGGTGCTGACCGGCGATGGGCAGTTGATCGTCGGGGGGTATGATCACACCCTGTACAGCCTTGATCCCACCAGCGGAACTCAAAAATGGACATTCGCTGAAGCGCATGACCGCTATGTCGCTTCTGTCCTGGTGGATGGCGACACCATTTATGCTCCCAATTCAGATTACCGGCTGTATGCCCTCGGTTTGAATGGTAGCCTGAAATGGTCGTTCAAGGCGGATCAATCCATCTGGGGAACACCGGTGGTGGATGGCAACAATGTATATTTTGGCACCCTGGGTCACCGGGTCTATGCGGTTGACAAAGCCAGCCACGAAACGGCCTGGGAGGTAAAACTGGATGGTGCCATCCTCGGCACCCCGGTTCTCAAGGACGGCGTGCTCTACTTCGGGTTATTCAACGGGGCGATCGTAGCGCTCGACACACGGGATGGTCGTGTCCTCTGGCAGGAAGCTGCCAGCTCCTGGGTTTGGTCTGGGCCCACGCTGGTCAACGATACGCTTTACATCGGCGACAATGACGGCAAGCTCTACGCCTATTCCCTGGATGGAGACCTGGCCTGGATGCAGGAATTGAACGGTGCCATCCTTGGTGCGCCTGCAGTTACTGAGAATGGCCTGCTGGTTGGCACCGATATGGGCAACGTCTATTTTGTCTCCCTGGATGGAAAAGACATCCAGACGGCAGCGGTGACCGGCAAGATTTATGGCTCCCCGGTGCCTGCCGGGAGTGTCATCATTGTTGCCCCCACTGCGGGAGACAATCTCCTGGTGGCGTTGGATGAAAACCGCGCCCAGGTCTGGAACTTCACTCCGGCCAAATAGAGAAACGGATACATGCAATGTGGGAAACCATTATCGTTAACCCCTTTACGAACGTTTTGCTGATCATCTATAAATTGGTCGGCGGCCAGTTCGGTGTGGCCATCATCCTGTTCACCATCCTCATCCGCCTGATCACCTACCCCTTGATGACTTCACAGATCAAGGGCAGCCAGGCGATGCAACAATTCCAATCCTCCAAGGAATGGCAGGACATCCAGAAGAAGTACAAGGATGACAAGGAAAAATTAGCCCAGGAGCAGATGCGCATCTACAAGGAGATGGGCATCAACCCCTTCCAATCCTGCCTGCCCACGCTGATCCAGATTCCAATCATTTTTGGTCTCTACCAGAGCATTGTTCGCGCCCTGGCAGCTTCCCCTGCCCAGCTGATCACCCTTTCGGGTGGCGTCTGGTCATTCTGGGGATTGGATCAACTCATCCCGCTCAACAGCAAATTCCTGTGGATGAACCTTGGCCAACCCGAGCGCGTTTACATGTTCGGTGTGGGCATCCCGGTGCTTGCGGTCCTTGTCGCCATCACCACGTATATTCAGACCAAGATCACCACACCGCCTCCATCCTCGGCCAAGGATCAATCTGCTGCAATGAGCAAGATGATGGGCATCTACATGCCGTTGTTGCTGGGTTATTTTGCATATAATTATGCCTCCGGCCTGGCTGTCTACTTTATCATCAGCAACCTGGCCGGTATTGCCCAGTATGCATTGATGGGCAAGGTAAATTGGAGGGCGCTGTTGCCGGGCAAGAAACCCGAAGCGGTTGCTGTGGGGAGGAAGAAATGAACGAGCGCACCACACTCGAGAAGATCGGCCCCACGGTGGATGATGCCGTTTCAGCCGGACTGGAGGAACTTGGCCTGGCTGCCGAGATGGTGGATGTGGAAGTGTTGGATAGCGGCTCGCGCGGGCTGCTGGGGATCGGCGGGCGCCAGGCACGCGTTCGCCTGAGTGTCAAGGCATTGGCGAGCAAGGAGCCTGAACCAGGCCAGCCAGCCCAGGCGATGGCTCCGGGTGGAGAAGATGAACTCCTGCGGGTTTCCCGGGAAACCGTGATGGAGTTGCTGAACCAGATGAGAATAACCGCTACAGTGACCGCCCACTACGGCGAACCGGATGAGCTCAGGGAAGCTCCTGTCCTGGTGGATGTCAGCGGCAATGACCTGGGTGTGCTGATCGGTCGCCGGGCTGAGATCCTGAACGCGATGCAGTACATCGTTAACCTGATCGTCAGCAAGCAGGTGGAACATTGGGTGCAGGTGCTGGTCGACGTGGAAGGGTATCGTGCCCGGCGAGAGCGCCAATTGCGCCAGATGGCGCAGCGTATGGCCGATCAAGCCATCAAGACCGGACACCGCCAGTCGCTCGAGCCCATGCCAGCCAGCGAGAGGCGCATTGTTCACCTTGAACTACGCGAGCATTCTGGAGTTACCACGCAATCCGTTGGCGAAGAACCGGCACGCAAAGTGACCATCGTGCCGAAATAAGCACTGAATGAAGTTGATCTCGGAGTCTCTGTTTTTCAGAGACTCCGCTTTTATTTTCCTTTATTTCCTGCCTCAGAGTATAATTTATCCATGTCCTCCCTTGTTCCAATACAACCTGTGGATTACCTTGTTATTGGCTACTTGTCCTGTGATGTCACCCCCCAGGGATTACGCCTGGGCGGGACGGTTGCCTACAGCTCACTCACCGCCCGTGCCCTGGGTTTGCGGGTGGGCATTCTCACCGCTTTTGGCGGAGAGATTCCTCTCGACTTGCTGGACGGCATCCAGGTGTGTAACATCGGGGCGGATCACAGTACCAGCTTCGAGAATATTTACACACCTGCCGGCCGCATCCAATACGTTCACCATCTCGCCCCGGACCTGTCGCCAGCCCATGTCCCCGAAGCGTGGAAACATGCCCCGATCGTTCATATCGGACCGATCGCCCAGGAGGCCAAATCGATGATCGATGGCGGCTTCAGTGGATCCCTCCTTTCCATTACACCACAAGGGTGGATGCGCTCCTGGGACGGCGGAGGACGTGTGCACGCGGTGGCTTGGGCGGAAGCCAGGAGCATGCTTCCAAAATCCAGTGCCGTGGTGTTGAGCGTGGAAGATGTCGGCGGTGATGAAGACCAGATCGAAATGATGGCAGCGGAAACAAGGATCCTGGCTGTAACGGAAGGACCGGCAGGTGCACGGTTATATTGGAATGGTGACCTGCGGCGTTTCCGCGCTCCCGAACGTGTGGAAACCGATGCCACCGGCGCAGGAGATATCTTTGCGGCGGCATTTTTCTGGCGACTTTATGTTACCCGTGACCCTTGGGCTGCGGCCCGTTTCGCGACCCACCTCGCCTCGTATTCCGTGCTCAGAGGCGGAGTTGCCGGTATCCCGCTCAAAGAAGAGATACAGGCCTGCCTGGTGGAGGTCCTTTAGTGGGACGCGTGTACACGCTGGTGAACCAGAAGGGTGGAGTGGGCAAGACGACCACCGCCATCAACCTTGGAGCAAGCCTGGCCGGGCTTGGCCAGCGCGTCCTGATCGTGGATATCGATCCACAGGCGAACGCCACTTCGTCCCTGGGGGTGGACAAGTATGCGATCAAAGGGGGAACCTATGATGTACTCCTTGGAGATGCTGCCGTCTCGGCATACATCCTATACAACCCCCGCCTGAATCTTTCCATCCTTCCTTCATCCCCAGCACTTGCGGGTGCTGAGGTGGAACTGGTGAGCGAACTGGGGCGCGAGTCCAAGCTGCGCAATGTTGTTTCCACGCTTGCAGACCGCTATGATTACCTGATCATTGATTGCCCGCCGTCGCTGGGCTTGTTGACGATCAATGGCTTGATCGCCGCCCGGGACGGGGTATTGATCCCAGTCCAATGTGAGTATCTTGCCCTGGAGGGCCTGGGTGAACTGACCCGCACCCTGCAGCGCGTCCGTTCGGCGATCTTCCCGACAATGAAAGTGCGGGGTGTCATCCTGACCATGTTCGACGGAAGAACCCATCTTTCGGGCGACGTGGTCGCCGAAGTTCGCAAGTATTTCAAGGACCAGGTTTTTGAGACAGTCATTCCACGCAGCATCCGGTTGGCTGAAGCACCGTCCTATGGTCTTCCGGTGAATGCGTATGCCCCTGCATCGAGTGCCGCCAAAGCTTACGAGACTCTAGCACGCGAATTGCTGGCCGGGGATGGTATTGTCATCCCGGAATCTGTCCCTGAGGTGGTTCCTGCACCTTAAGAGACAACAGGAGGAGAATCCTATGGCACAGAAATCCGGTTTAGGTCGCGGTCTGGGAGCATTACTCCCCGGTGTGGAAGAATCTGGGGCAGGGAATGGTGTTGTGATGGTCTCGGTGGACATGGTCTCACCGAATCCGCGACAACCACGCAACAAGTTAAATCCGGAAGAATTGGTGGAATTGACCAATTCGATCCGCGAGCATGGAGTTCTCCAACCACTCATTGTCACGCTTGGGGATGGGGACGGCAGGTATGTATTGATTGCCGGGGAACGCCGACTGCAGGCAGCCCGCCTGGCGGGTTTATCAGCCGTTCCGGTCATTGTCCGCGAAGCAACCGACCAGCAACGACTTGAACTGGCGATCATTGAAAATGTCCAGCGTTCCGACCTGTCCCCGTTGGAGGAGGCCGAAGCTTACCGCCAGCTGGCAGAGGATTTCACTCTCTCCCATGAAGCCATCGCCGGGCGCGTTGGCAAGACTCGTGTGGCTGTGACCAATACCCTGCGCCTGCTGAAACTGCCGGACTCTGTAAAAAATGCCCTCATTGAACAACGTATCACCGAAGGGCACGCGCGCGCCCTGTTGGCGCTGCCCACCCCAGAGGCACAAGCGGTCGCACTGCGCACCGTAATAGCCCAGGAACTCAATGTCCGCCAGACTGAAGAACTGGTTCGTAAACTATGCGGCGAAAGGCCGCCTTCCAGACCCAAAGCGACTGCCTCGCCCGAGGTTGTCGCCCTGGAGGAACGGCTGCGTTCCAGCCTGGGAACAAAGGTGATCCTGCGCGAGGGGCGCAAGGGGGGAACCATGACCATCCATTTCTATTCGAACGAGGAACTGGACTCCCTGCTGGCTCTCTTATTGAAGGAATAGTGATAGACCCATGATCCTTTTACATAATGCTCGAATTCAATCCCAAAATCAGGGCAATCCGCCTGCATCCACCATTGTCATTGACCAGGGCAGGATCATCGCCGTGGGAGGCGATGAGCTCCTCGCCCAGTATCCGCAAGCTGCGAAGCAGGACATGAAACAACGGGTAGTGATGCCGGGACTCACGGATGCACATATTCACCTGCAGCTCTATGCGTTGAACCGGGAGAAGATCGACTGCGAATTGCCCACGAAGGGCGAGATCTTGAACCGTGTGGCAGAAACGGTGAAAGTCGCCCGTACCGGGGAATGGATCGTCGGGCATGGCTGGAACCAGAATACCTGGGGTGGGGAGTGGCCAACAGCGGCTGACCTGGATGCTGTAGCACCGTTGAATCCGGTCTACCTCACCGCCAAATCCCTGCATGCCGGTTGGGCGAACACTTCGGCCATGCGGCGCGCCAAGATCAAGAAAAGACGGCACAATCCAGCCGAGGGGATCATTCAACGCGATGGCCGCGGTGCCATCACCGGCATCCTTTTGGAAAAAGCAATGAACCTAGTCGAATCGGTGATCCCCAAGCCACACCCCGAAGACCTGGCGGATATTTTCGAAAAGGTCATTCCCGACCTGTGGAAGATGGGGTTGACGGGGATTCACAATTTCGATCGCGAACTCTCCTTCCGCGCCCTGCAGATCCTGAACAAGCGCGGTGGGTTGCACTTGCGTGTTCTCCAGTCCATCCCGCGCGAAGACTTGGCCTCATTCAGCAGGCTGGGATTGAAAGGCGGCATGGGCGACGACATGCTGCGGATCGGACCACTTAAGTTGTTCGCCGACGGCGCGCTTGGACCGCATACAGCAGCCATGTTCGACCCATATGTTGACGAGGCTGAAAATCGTGGTATTCTATTATTGACGGCCAAGGAAATACTGGAATTCGGCCGGGAGGCGGCACACTGCGGCCTGGCTTTGGCAGTGCATGCCATTGGTGACCGTGCTGTTCGCGAAGTATTGGATGGATTCAGCCTCCTGCGAGCATACGAGAAGGAACACAAACTGCCAGCATTGCGCCATCGGATCGAACATGTCCAGGTCATCCATCCGGCAGACCAGGCCAGGTTGGCGGAATTGGGCGTGATCCCTTCCATGCAGCCCTGTCATGCCCCCTCTGACATGGATGCAGCGGAGAAAAGCTGGGGAAGGCGCGCCTCCATGGCGTATGCATGGCAGACCCAGCTTCAGAACGGGGCACGATTGGCATTTGGCTCGGACGCACCGGTGGAGGATCCCAATCCTTTCTGGGGTTTGTATGCTGCTGTTACGCGACGCCGTGCCGATGGGATGCCCGGACCGGACGGCTGGTACCCTGAGCAGCGGCTGTCAGTTCGCCAGGCCGTCGAGGCTTTCACCACTGGCCCGGCATATGCCGCGGGAATGGAGGACCGGTTGGGATGCCTGGCAGTTGGTTACCTGGCCGACCTGATCGTTCTCGATCGTGATCCATTCGAATGCAGCCCGGTGGAATTGCGCCAAATCCAGCCGGTTGCGACAATGGTTGCTGGAGAGTGGGTCTGGCAGACCTAAGGTGACGTATGGCTACTCCGCTGACACCTGAGATTCTTGTGCCCCGCCTTGGGGAGTATTTGTTGCAGACGGGCGCCATCACAGAAGAGGATCTACAGAAAGCCCTGGCTTATCAAAAGGAGAAAAAAGTTTCCGGCGTGCAGTGTTTGCTGGGACAGGCGCTGGTGGACCTGGGACTGGTAAACAGAGTCCAGCTGGACCATTCAGTCACCATCCAGATCATCCAGTTGCGAAATGCACTCGAAGATGCCAACCTCATGCTGGAGCACCGCGTCCAGGAGCGCACGGCGGAATTACAGGAAGCCTTACGCAAGCTCTCTGAGTTGAGCCAATTGAAAGCTAATTTTATTGCCAATATCTCCCATGAGTTGCGTACGCCTCTGACCCATATCAAAGGCTACCTTGAACTGCTTTCGACAGATACACTGGGGATTCTTGACAGCGAGCAGAGAAATGCCGTGGAGGTCAGCCAACGGTCTGCCAGTAACCTGGAAAGCCTGATCGACTCGCTGATCCTCTTCTCCCAGGCATCCCGTGGGGAGATGAGCTTGCATTTGGGAGCCATGGATATTGACAAGGCTGCCTCTGAAGTGATCAAGTATTCGCGTGCCAAGGCCGCCACCCGGGATATCGACCTGGTGTATGAACCCTCAGACCAATTACCGCTTGTCCAGGCGGATGAAGAAAAAATTTCGTGGGCCATCCTCCAACTGCTTGATAATGCCATCAAGTTTACGCCCCCGGGAGGCCGGGTGGTCCTTGCCATTCGACCCGAGACACAGAATATTGTCATGATCTCGGTGAAAGATACCGGCATAGGGATCCGGGCTGACCGGTTGGGAGAGATCTTTGAACCCTTCCACCAGCTGGACAGTTCATCCACCCGGCGCTATGGAGGCACCGGACTGGGATTGACTTTGGTTCGCGATATCCTTAATGCGCACGGCTCGATCATCGAAGTCGAGTCCGTGGAAAATCAGGGTTCTGAATTTCGCTTTCCCTTGTTGGTCTCGAAGAATTGATAACGATCGCACATGGAACTTGAGATCCTCGACGAACTTACCCACCTGTTGACACCTCAAAACGAAGGTGATTGGCTGAAGTATCTCGATACACTGTTCGCCAATCTCCGTGCGCACTTCATGTTCGACAACCTGGCAGCCTACAAGATGGATAATTCATCGGGTGTTGCCGAGGCGGTCTATGCTCGTGCAGTTGGCCGCGGCAGGAATAAAGAAGCCGATGCTCCCTGGGGTGAAGAGATAGCGAACCAGGTGATCACCACGCGGAAACTCATGGCGTCTGTCCCGCTCCAGCGTAACATTAACGTGCCAGATCGCACTGCACTCCCCTATTTGCTTGGCATTCCCCTGGACCTATCCTCCGGTCCTGGTGCGCTGGTCTTTGTTCGTTTTGGTGGTCCCGAATACACCCCGGAGCAACTTCCTTTTGGATTACTGGCTGCAAGCCTGGTGGTAAGCTGTCTCGAGCGTCATACCCTACAGGATGCCAATGCCCAGCTTGACCTGGCCAAGCACCGTGCCCAATTGCAGGACGATTTCATCGCCACGATTTCCCATGAATTACACACCCCGTTAGGTTTTATAAAAGGATACACAACTTCACTGTTAAGGTCTGACACCAAGTGGGATGAACCAACCCGGAATGAATTCCTCACCATTATCGATGAAGAAACCGATCAACTGATCATGTTGATCGACAGGATGCTCGACTCCGCCCGATTGCAGAGCGGAAACATGCCAATGAATTTCCAACCCATTCGCCTGGATTCAATCCTGCGCGACGTGGTCGTGCGCATGCGGGGACGAAAGAAGGACCTGGTGGTCATCCTTGACCTTGAACCTGCCCCCCCGATCCAGGCCGATTCCGTGCACCTGACTGAGATATTCAACAACCTCTTTGATAATGTCTTCAAATATGCACCCGGATCGCGAGTGGAGATCAACCTGCGCGTGGAAGAGAATTTCCAGGTCATTACCTTTAGGGATCACGGACCGGGCATCCCGCAACAGCATGTGCCCTTCCTGTTCGAACGTTTCTACCGGGCGGGTGCCGCAAATAACCAACGCGGTACCGGTCTCGGATTATTCATCTGCAAGCAAATCATCGAAGCCCATAACGGGCACATATCGGTGAAAACCTCCCCGGAAAAAGGAACGGCTTTCCGGGTCGAGTTGCCAATCGCCCAACTATCCGCAGATAAATAAGAGGTGAAAAATGCCTACACGAGTCCTTGTTGTTGATGATGAACCCCGTTATGTACGACTGCTCGAAGCCAACCTGTTGACTGAAGGTTACCAGGTCTTCACTGCCGCGGATGGTGAGCAGGCGCTGGAGGTTTTCTCCGCCACTCCCGTGGACCTGATCCTGCTGGATGTACTCATGCCGCGCATGGATGGTTTCACCGCATGCCAGCGCATCCGTCAATTTTCCACAGTGCCAATCATTATTCTGACTGCCAAGGGGGAGGAAAAAGACCGCGTGCATGGTTTGGATGTGGGCGCTGATGACTATCTTGTAAAGCCTTTTTCCATTACCGAGATGCTGGCACGAGTTCGGGCAGTCCTACGCCGCGCCCAAGTGACCGAAGTTGGCCAAAACCGCTTTTTTTCCCATGGTGCGCTTAAGATCGATTTTGCTCGTGCCGAGGTATCCCTTGCAGAACAACCGGTTTTTCTTTCCGCAACCGAGTACCGCTTGTTGTTACAATTCACCCATAATATCGGCAGAGTGTTGACCGCCGAGGACCTCCTAACCAGTGTTTGGGGACCGGAATATCGTAACGACAAGGAGATCCTTTGGGTTACCATTGCACGGCTGAGGCAAAAAGTGGAGGAGGATTCTCACAACCCGAGCCATATCGTCACCCGTTCCGGGCTGGGATACTTGATGCCACCCCTTGAGAAATAATGCTCGACTGATGTCTGGAACGTGCGTGAAGGATTAGCAGCTTCTTCGGATATCCTGCAAGGATCCTCCTGGTCCACGAGCAGCATGCCAGGCCATCAGTACATCTTGAGTATGCACACGCAAGTGATAGAGGAACCTTAATGAGCATACAAACCCAGGTTATCATCCGATCGAAAAAATTAGGCGTACTTATCAGGGATGCACGTTTGTTGAGGCGCAAAACCATCCCAGAATGCGCCAGTTCAATTGGCATGCCTGCCGGCATGCTGCTCGCCTGGGAGGAGGGACGCAGATCTCCGTCTTTACCGGAGCTGGAAATCCTGGCCTATGCCCTGGGATTGCCTCTCAGCCAATTCTGGAGCAAGGAGGCGCGCTCGAATGAGGCGAAAACCGCTGCAGAGTTGGACCTACCAGAAATCGCAAAAGCTCGTCAAAGCCTGGTTGGCGCCCAACTTCGACAGGCGCGTGAAGAGGTGGGCATCACGCTGCGCAACCTGTCCGAACGCACGGGGATTTCCATGCCAAGGCTGAAGGCCTATGAGCTTGGCGAGCTACCCATCCCTTTGCCCGAACTGGAAGGATTGATGGTTCTTCTAGGCAAGCCGATCGAGTCCCTTTTCGATCAAACAGGTCCGGTTGGAAAGTGGATGGCGGAACAAAGAGCGATTGCCGATTTCTTGAAAATACCGCGCGAATTGCAGGATTTTGTTACCAGGGTGAGCAACCTTCCCTACGTTGAACTGGCAGTGAAGTTGAGCGGCATGCCCTCTGATAAGTTGCGTTCTGTGGCTGAAGGATTGTTGGAAATTACCCTCTAATGACAACACACACATCCCCTCAAAGCCTGGCTGAGCAAGCCAAGCGAGCGTACGAAACTGGCGATTTCCCTGCAGCAAGCCGGGCATTTGCGGAGGCTGCTGCGGCATATCGAACCGCGGGTGACGCACTGCAGGCTGCGGAAATGATGAACAACCAGTCCGTGGCACTTCTGCGTGCCGCCCAAGCCCCGGCTGCCCTGGAGGCTGCCCTGGGGACAGAAGCTGTCTTTTTACAGGCAGGAGATTTTCGCCGCCTGGGAATGGCATATGCCAACCAGGCATCTGCCCTCGAAGCGATGAAGCGATTTAAGCAGGCCATCGAGGCGTACGAAATGGCTGGGGAGGCACTTGAAAAAGCCGGCGAAGACCAGATGCGCGTGCAGGTGATGCAGTTACTCTCCGCGCTTTACCTGCGGCGCTGGAAATTCTTGAATGCGGTGATCGCCTTGCAGTCTGGCCTGGCTGGGGTCAAGGAGCCAACCCCCAAGCAGCGGCTGATGAAGAAGATCCTTTTCTTTCGCTTATGATCCCAAAAAAGACCATTCGACCAGCCGTGCTTACCGACCAGCGCCGGTTGGTCGAAATGATTCATGCTGGAAAGCATGTTCACCGCCACCTGGACTGGCGTGACCCACTGAGTTGGATTGGTTCACCTCCTTTCCTGGTCCTGGAGGAAGACGGGCAAGTCCTGGCTGCGCTGGCCTGTCCACCGGATCCCCCAGGAATTGCCTGGCTGAGGTTGTTCGCACAGGTGGGTAACGACCCGGGGAATGAGACCTGGAAGGAGCTGTGGGGGGCAGCTCAACGTGAGTTGGCCTGCCAGCCGGGGATAACCGCCGCAGCCATTGTCCTGGAAGATTGGATATTGCCGATCCTTGAGGCGAGTGATTTTCAACTTCACCAGCAAATTGTGATGCTGGAATGCAACCAGCGGGAACCACCGGACGGTTCAATCAGCAAGGGTTTCAGCATTCGTCCCATGTTCACTTACGATCTGCAAGCTGTGACGGATGTGGATGCTTCCGCATTTGATCTTCTATGGCAGAACTCACAACCTGCGTTAACCAGCGCATACCGTCAAGCAATGCTGGCTTCGGTGGTCGAGCAGGATGGGGAGGTGGTTGCGTACCAGATCAGCACGCGCAGTGCGCTCGGCATTCACCTAGCCCGGCTGGCAGTCCGGCCTGGTTTGCAGGGACGCGGTGTGGGCCAAGCGTTGGTGAAAGACCTGATCAGCCAGGCAGCCCGGCGAGGGATTCACCATCTTACCGTGAACACCCAGAGCGATAATGCTGCATCGCTAGCCTTGTATAAAAAAATTGGTTTTATTGAAACCGGGGCCCGATATCCTGTGTACCAGTTGCAGATCACATGAAACCTGAAGGGCGGGAGAGTTCCTTGAAAGTTAAGGGTGGATTAGAAGAATCCTGCTTAAGGGTGATAAATGAATTTCTATCTGGACAAACACTCTTGATTATGGCAAAATCCGACCACTTTCGGATTACGAGGAGATGTAATGAGCAAACGCCAGGAAATGAGAGATAAACGCCGCCGTGAACGCATCCGCAACCAGATCCTTGTGATTGCGCTGGTGGTCGCGGGTGCATTGTTGATCACCTTTGCCCTTATTCTACCTACGATTGAAAATCTTAACCAGGCCGCTAATGCCACCATGCAACCCATTGTCACAGCCGTTCCCAAGACTGTGGAAGTAAGCGAGGACGGAAAGAGCATGGGCGATCCGAATGCCCCGGTGAAGATGGATGTGTGGGAGGATTTCCAATGCTCAGGTTGTATGTACTACTCGATCAATATTGAACCGGCGATCATCCAAAATTATATTGCCACAGGGAAAGTATTCTATACCTATCACTTCTATACCATTATAGATGGTGGGAATACCTCAGGGGAATCACACCAGGCAGCCAATGCAGCCATGTGCGCGCTCGAGCAGGATAGCTTTTGGGATTACCACGATGAGTTGTATGCCAACTGGCTTGGAGAGAATGTAGGCTCCTATACAGACAAGCGTTTGACCGCCATGGCAGAGGGCCTGGGCTTGGATATGGGCGATTTCAATAAGTGTTTCGAAGCAAACACCTATGCAGATGTGATCAACCAGGATTTTGTGGATGGGCAGGCACTGGATATTTCTTCCACCCCCTCCATTTTTATCAATGGTTTAAAGCCGGAAAGCAGCAAGGGTCCGCAATACATCCCGTCCATCGAGGATCTCTCTGCCTTCATTGATGCTCTCCTGGAAAACAAGTAAGCTGTTGGTTGATGCAGCAATCCCGATCTCCTGGAACGGATATCCGTCTCCGGGAGATCTTTATTTTAATAACCCCACCACCCAGACGATCAAAGGTGCGATCACCAGAGCTGGCAGGAAATTTCCCACCCGGATCTTCTTGAGTTCCAGCAGGCTGCTGATCGCAATGCCCATCAGGAGTATGCCTCCCACGGCGGACATCTCGGCCATCATGGGATCGGTCATCACGCTGTTCATCTGGGCTGCCAGCAGGCTGATCCCTCCCTGGTAGAGTAGGATGGGCACGACGGAGAACAACACGCCGACTCCCAATGTGGAGGCAAAGGCCAGGGCAGCAAAACCATCCAGCACGGCTTTGATAGCCAGCAATTCATAATTCCCGGTCAGACCATCCTGGATGGATCCCAGGATGGCCATTGGACCCACGCAGAATAGCAGCGAGGCGGTCAGGAATCCGCGGACGAAAAGGTTCGCGTCGCTTCTGCCGCGGTTGAACTTGCGTTCAAGCCACTCCCCCAGGGATTGGAGGCCAGCCTCGATCTTCCACCACTCCCCCAACAATCCGCCGATGAGCAGGCTGCCCAGCACGATGATCACATTCTGGGTTTCCAGGAACATTTTTATGCCGATGGCCGCGGTGAAGAGTCCCAATCCCGCGGTAATGGTCTGCTTGATGCGGTCCGGCACGCGCGAGCCGAAGAGCAGGCCAAGAAAACCGCCCACGAGAACAGTGGCGACGTTGATCAGGGTGCCGATCATTCTTTTGCCAGTGTGGTATGCAGACCAGCTTGCTGGTTTTCTTCCAATTCCAAGACAAAACACAGGGAAGAGAGCCGGTTCAGATAGGGAAGTAACGCCGGGTTTTCCAACCCACCCCGCGCGGACAATTCGGCCAGGCGGCGCTCGGCACGGCGGACTGACGTGCGTGCAAGGGCAAGGGCTGCGCCTGCGGTGGTGTCGCCTGGCAGGATGAATTCCTTCGGGATTTGGACCAGGGCGGAGACTGCATCCACCTGGCTTTCGAGCCACTGGACGCGCTCCTGGTTGAGGATACGGAATCGGGAGGCGTTTTCAGGAGCAGCTGCCACTTCTGCCATGAGGGCGTATAGATCACGCTGCACGTCCTTCAGGAGGTTCCTCGTTTCCTCCAGGGAGCTCAACGAACGCGCCAATCCCAGGGCTGCAGAAGCTTCGTCAAATGAACCAAGGGTTTCAATGAGCGGATGGAACTTGTCGAGACGCTCATCCCCAAGCAAGCCTGTTTTTCCTTCATCGCCGGTACGGGTGTAAAAAGGGGGCATGGCGGAATTATAACCAGTTTGACGGTAGTCTGAGCCTTTGAGCGTATAATTCTTGCTTGTGTCCCCATATGCAGTTTGCGGAGAGGGGATGGAGAACTGATGAAAAATCACTCAGGCTGTATTCCACCAAATGAAGAGGCCCAGTCGATATGCTGAGTATTTATCATCGCAGTATCACTTTGCAGGCGCTGGGTAATTATTTCACACCGGCAGCCCTGGAAGTGATCCTGGCGGCCAATCTTGGACAGGACACCCTGCGAGGGCAAATTGGCCACGACGAATTTCATTTCGACGCCAATGCCTTCGCCAAGAGCCGCGCCTACCTGGAGGCGAACCGGGAACAGGTGCAGCCGGCGTTGGAACGGGGAGATGGTCCGGCCGCCTGGCGTGCCTTGGGGCGCCTGACACATGCTGCCCAAGACTTTTATGCCCACAGTAATTACATCAGCCTGTGGCTGGCGCGTTACCCCACGGATGCCTGGCCGGCTCCCGAAGAAGTCAATCCCTTGGATGGTGAGCTGCTCGCCAGTCCGGCACTTCGTTCCGGAAAGTTGTACTATCCACTCGAAGCGTTGAGTTACATCCCTTCCATCAAGAAGTACATTCTGCCCCTCATCCCGCGTGATTCTCATGCCTGGATGAACCTGGATACACCCGGGCAAGGCCCGAAATTCCCATATGCCATGGCAGCCGCGATCAAGCGCACAGCCTGGGAGTACGAAGAAACAATGCGTCGACTGCCTGAGAATATGGCTAAAAAACTTGCGGGTGGATAACGGGCGATGTACTGCCTACGTTTCAAGGGAGGGTAAAACCCGAAATCCTTGCGAGGTATAATCAAACCATGGATACCAAAGAGAAACTGGAAATTGCGCTCAAGATTGCGATGAAAGCCGGCGATGATATCACCAAGCGAACCGTACGAATGTCGCTGGCTGCCATCCGCCAGGTGGAGATTGACAAGCAAATCAAGCTGGATGAAGTCGCTGTGTTGGCGATCATCCAGAAAGAGCTCAAGACCCGCCGCGAGTCCGTGGAAGAAGCCAGCCGTGCCAATCGTGCCGATATCGTTGCCGCCACACAGGCCGAGATCAAGGTGCTGGAGGGTTTTCTCCCTGCTGCTTTGAGTGCCGAGGATCTGCAGGCACTTGTTGAGGTTGCAATTACTGAAGTGGGTGCCAGCGGACCGGCTGACATGGGCAAAGTGATGAAGGTGCTCATGCCTCGCGTGGCCGGTCGTGCGGCTGGCGACCAGGTCAGCGCTGCAGTGCGGAATAGCCTGCCAAAATGAATCCCCCGGATATGAACTGCTGGTGTGATTTCCTGGCCTTGAAAGCGTCCCAAACCTTCTTCCTCTTGGACTGGAGGGTGTCGGCCTGATGGCTGCCCGCCGCCAAAAAATTCTCCTCCCGATGGTGGTTTTGGTCTGCACCGCCATCCTTTCCTTCCTGTCGCTCATCCAGCCCTGGTCTCTTCGCCAGGACAGCCTCCCATTACTGGCAGGTGACGTGGCGCCGCAGGACATGCTTGCCCCGCGCGATTTCAGTTACGTCAGTGAAGTGCTGACCAACCAAGCCCGCGATACTGCGGAACGCACCGTTGCTCCCGTATACGGGAACCTGGATCTGTCCATCGGTCGCCAGCAAGCTGACCTGCTGGGTACCCTGCTGGCAAAAATCTCCGACCTCCGTGCGGGTGAAAACTCCACGCTGCAGCAGAAGCTGATCGACCTCGCTGCCCTGGAGGATTCATCTTTTTCAACCGCTTCCGCCAACCTGGTTTTTACCATGTCCCCTGATCGTTGGGATCTTGTGTCTTCGGAAGCGCTTTTCCTGTTGGGACGGGCGATGAGCAACCCGATCCGCACAGAGGACCTGGATGCCATGCGCCAGGGATTACCGGCATTACTGGGATACACGCTAACCGAATCTGAATCGGCACTCGTGGTGGAATTGGTCTCGCCCCTGCTGGCGGCGAATAGTTTTTACAGCCCGGAATTAACCGAAGCGGCGCGCAAGGTGGCGCGTGACCAGGTAGAACCTGTTACGCATGACATACCTGGAAGGGCAGACGATCGTCTACCGCGGCCAACTGATCACCGATGTAAATTTCGAGGCGCTCTCGCAAGGCGGCCTGGTGCGGTCGGAAGATCCATTTCTGGAGTATTCCGGCGCTGCTGTCGTGGTGACGATCTCCGCGATGCTGGTTGCCCTGTATTTCTTCCGCCGCAATGCGACCCTGGCTGCAGACTTGCGCGGGACGATCCTGCTCGCCGGGCTGTTCCTGGTCTTCCTGCTGGCGGCGCGGATCGTGAATCCCAACCGCACGCTGATGCCCTACCTTTTCCCCATTCCTGCCTTTGCACTCATCGTTTCCGTCTTTTTTGGGATGGAACGCGGTATGGTCTTTGGATTGGTGATGAGCATCCTGGCCTCCTATGGGATGCCCGATCCCTATGGGCTGATGCCATACTACATCCTTACCAGCATGTGCGGTGTACTGGCGTTGGGCGAAGGGCGCCGCGTGATGCAGTTTTTCTATGCCGTGATCGCCATCTCCGGCTCAGGAGCAGCGATCATCCTGGCCTACCGCCTGGTATTTACTGCAACCGATTGGATTGGCATCGCCACCCTGTTTGGAGCAGCCGTCCTGTACGGCATCGTATCTTCTGCGCTCGTCCTTCCGCTGCAATTCCTGCTGGCGCAGTTCCTGGGGGTGACAACGCCGATGCAATTGTTGGAAATCTCCCGCCCCGAAAACCCCCTGTTGAGTTACTTCCTGCAGCGCGCCCCAGGCACCTACCAGCACAGCCTGCAGGTTGCCAACCTGGCCGAGCGAGCCGCAGAACGGATCCATGCCGATGCTTTGCTGACCCGGGTGGGCGCACTCTTCCATGATGTCGGCAAGGCAGCCAATCCGCTCTTCTTCATCGAGAACCAGTCTCCGAACCAGGTCGATTCCCATGATGACCTCCCGCCGGAAGAGAGCGCGGCTACCATCATCCGTCATGTCAGCGATGGCCTCGACCTGGCACGCAAATACCGCCTGCCTCGCCGCCTGGAGGATTTCATCACCGAACACCACGGCACCCTGCTGACCCGGTACCAGCACAACCGCGCCCTGCAGGCGAACGGCGGGGATGGCGCGCAGGTGGATGAGGAGAAGTTCCGTTACCCTGGTCCGAGCCCACGCTCCAAGGAGACCGCCCTCTTGATGTTTGCGGATGGTGTGGAAGCGCGGGCACGCGCCGAGCGACCCAAAAATGATGAAGAAATGAGTACCATCGTCCGCAGCGTGATCGAGAACCGCCAGCGCGAGGGGCAATTGGCTTATACGCCGCTTACCCAGCGTGACCTGACCGAGATTGCCGAGTTCATTCATTGATACGCTGAGAGCCTCCTACCATCCGCGCCTGGAATATCCCCAGGAGCAACCTGCCTCGCTGGAGAGTTCCACCCGGCGCAGGGAGAAGCCAAAATGATCTTCCTCAAGTTGGAAAAAGAGCCGAATTTTAATCCAAACTTGCTGGAGAATGCTGCCAGGGTGACCCTCGACCTGTCCGAGGTCCCGGATGCCGACCTGACCCTGGTCCTGACCGGGGATGAACAGGTGCGAGCCTTGAACAGGGAATACCTCGACATCGACCAAGCGACGGATGTGCTTTCCTTCCCTGCGGGGGACACCGATCCGGAAACGGGTCGCGCTTACCTGGGCGACATTGTCATTTCGCTGCCACGGGCTGCCGAACAGGCGGAAACACGCGGCCATGCCGTTGAGGCGGAAGTCCAGCTTTTGGTCGTTCACGGCGTACTGCACCTGCTCGGTCATGACCATGCCGAAGAGGCCGAGAAGACCCGCATGTGGGCGTTGCAAGCGAAAGTGTTGGCGTTTCTGGGTGTGAAGATCGGAATTCCAGAGGAGTAGAATCCCTCCCAATGAAGCAATTCTTTCTCTCGCGCCTGCGCGCCTTTGGGCACGCGTTCCATGGCTGGGGGTACGTGCTGCGTACGCAGCACAATGCCTGGATCCATGCCCTGGCAACGACCCTGGTCGTGCTGTTGGCGGCCTGGCTGCGTCTGCCGGCGCGGGATTGGGCGGTATTGCTGCTGACCATAGGCCTTGTCTGGATGGCTGAATTCATCAACACAGCACTGGAAGCAGTAGTCGACCTGGCCAGCCCGCAACATCATCCCCTGGCGAAAGTTGGCAAGGATGTCGGCGCGGCGGCAGTACTGATCGCCGCGGTGACTTCAGTTGTCATTGGCTTGCTGATCCTGGGTCCGCCCTTGTGGGAGAAAGTAACCTTGTTATTGCAATAATGGGGGATGTTACAGGTACGTGATCGGCTCCACCCGCAGGTTCTCATTACCCACGAATTCTTTGACCATCCTTAATAACTCGGGGCAACAGACGCGTGGTGTCGTTGGGGAAATCGATCAGGTGTCCCTTGCCATCTTCAAAGATCTGGAACTGGAAACGATCCCGTCCGGGGAAGGAAATGAAGGCGCCGTGCAGGCGGCTGATGCGCCGGATGTCACGTTCTGCATCTCCCGTGGAACGCAGGGTGACGGTCAGCATTTGAGGAGGCTGTCCTTCCCCCGTATCCGGGATCTGCACTCTGGGTGCCGCCTTTTCGTGCAATGGGAAGAGGGCAACAGGAGGCGTGTCCGGGATCTGGGCTGCTGTCGATGTGGAAGCCATGGCAGCTGTTATTTTGGCTACAGGAGCGGACGGTTCCTGCGCGCTGGTACTGGAAGGCAGATCTATTTCCCGGTTGCCGGTGCCGGGTTCAGCCTGCTCATGTGCAGGTTCCATTCCGTTCAACTCCGGGCTGGACAACCTGGTTGATTCTTCGTCGGGCGAGAAATCCGGCGGATTGCTAAATCCTGGGGTGTAGGTCTCCCAACCCGGCGGGTCTTCGGGAGGCGGTGGAGCTTCTCCTCCTGACCCTTTTATATGCGGGTAAGAGCCTTTATATTTTGCCGGTCTTTCGGTAACGCGCTTGGGCGCTTGAGAAGGTGGGGGTGCAGGCGCTTGTTGAGCAGGTGGAGGATTTGCCTGCACTGGTTTTTGCCTTGGCGCTTGGGACGGATCCCGGCTGGTTGGTTTTGGCTGGAGTGGCAATTGCGCGGCTTCGGTCACCTTGATCTGCGTTTGTATGTTGTCCACCAGCACTTTTGGCGGGCTGGAATTGGCATCCACCTTGCCTTCCACCACGATCACCCCGCCCACCTCCAGAGCGAACTGGAAGCGCTCCCAGGTACGCGGGAACACCACCAATTCAATGACACCGGTCTGGTCTTCCAATGTGACCCAGGCCATCATCTTACCCGTCTTGGTCTGGTGAGGGCGGATTCCACTGACCATGCCGGCAACGCGCGTTCGCTCTTCGTGGCCGGCTTCGCCTAGCGTGCTGGCATAGTGACTGACCACGCGGCGGATCTCTTCCATGTAAGCTGCCAGCGGGTGTTCTGACATGTACATCCCGATCAGTTCACGTTCCCAGTTGAGCTTTTCGCGCCTATCGGCCTCGGGTACCAGGGGAAGGAGGATCGATTCGGTCACCCCGGTGTGCGTCCCGAAGAGAGACATCTGTCCCGCTTGCTCGGCGCGGAAATGCGAGGCGCTCACCGAGACGATCTGGTCCAGGCCTTCGAGCATGGCTGCCCGGAGCCCGAATTGATCCAACGCCCCGACCTTGATGAGGCATTCCAAGGCGCGCTTGCCCACAGGGCGCAAGTCCACCCGGCGGGCGAAGTCGTTCAGGTCCTTGAATTGCCCGCCCTTGGCGCGTGCATTTACAACCAGATCACAGGATGCCGCCCCGACATTCTTGATCGCTCCCATCCCAAAGCGGATCCTTGCCTTTCCTTCATGGTCCGAGATCTTGAAATTCCACTCGCTGCTGTTGACATCTGGAGGCAGGATCTCCACTCCCATCAGGCGGGCATCGTTGGCGTAAAGGGCCACTTTCTCCGTCTCGTGCTTGGAGACAGTCAGAAGGGCGGTCATGTATTCTGCCGGATAATGGTATTTCAGGTAGGCGGTCTGGACGGCCAGGAAACCGTAGTCGGCGGCATGGGCACGGTTGAACCCATAACGGGCGAACTCCTCCCAGTCAGCGAAAATGGATTCGGCGGTCTCGCGCGGCATGCCTTTCGCCGCCGCTCCATCGACAAATTTGACATGGTGCTTGACGATCTCCTTGGCTTTTTTCTTGGAGATCGCGGAGCGCAATTCATCCGAGTCAGAAGCAGAGTACCCGGCCAGCTCCACGGCTGCACGCATGATCTGTTCCTGGTAGATCGGGATGCCGTAGGTATCGCCGAAGATGGGTTCGAGAGCGGGGTGGCGGTACTCGATCGGGGATTCGCCGTGCATACGGGAAATGTAGTCCGGGATGAACTCGATCGGCCCCGGGCGGAAGAGCGCCACCATGGCGATGATATGTTCCAACGTGGTGGGTTTCATCTTGACCACGTTCTTGGTCATCCCCGCCCCTTCCAACTGAAAAACGCCGAGGGTGTTGCCCGCGCCAAGGAATTTGAATGTACCCGGGTCATCGGTGGGTATATTTTCCAGGGTGTATTCCACGCCGTGGCGTTCGCGGATCAAGGCGCAGGCTTGTTCCATGATGGTCAATGTTGCCAGGCCTAGGAAATCCACCTTGAGCAGTTTCAATTTTTCCAGGATGCCCATTTCGAACTGGGTGATGGTCTTGATCGGCGTATCTTCCGCGTTGTTGGTCGGGCGTGCCAGCGGCAGGTATTCGACCAGGGGCCGATCCGAAATGACCACTCCCGCGGCATGCGTTCCCGCATTCCGCACCACGCCTTCCATTTTACAGGCCGTGTCGATCAATTCATGCAGGTCTGTCCCTGTTTCGTAAGCGTTCTTCAGATCAGGGACCTGTTCGAGGGCCTGAGCCAGGGTGACGGGCTTACCGGGGATGTTGGGGACAAGCTTGGCAATGCGATCGACTTCCGGCAGGGGGATGTCCATGACGCGCGCCACGTCCCGCAGTGCAGCACGGGCTCCCATGGTCCCGAAGGTGATGATCTGGGCTACTTTTTCCTGCCCGTACTTCTGGACTACGTATTCGAGCATTTCTGCCCGGCGATCATCCGGGAAATCCAGGTCGATATCGGGCATGGACACGCGCCCGGTATTCAGGAAACGCTCGAAAAGCAGGTTATGTTTGAGCGGGTCGATCAGGGTGACGAATAGAGTGTACGCCACGATCGAGGCTGCACCCGAGCCGCGCGTGTTGTACCAGATGCCATGCTCTGCAGCGTGGCGGCACAAGTCCCAGACGATGAGGAAGTAGGCATCGAAGCCCATCCTGTGAATGACATCCAGTTCGTAGTCCAGGCGGATCTGGATATCTTCGTTATCGGCTTTCTCCCCATAGCGCCGGCGTGCTCCTGCTTCGCAGAGCATGCGCAGGTAGGTCTCGGGGGTGTATCCCTGGGGAACCGTGAATTCGGGCAGGCGGTACCTGTCCACGCTCAGATCCACGTTGCAGCGTTCGGCGATCAATAATGTATTGGAAAGGGCGCCCGGGACTTCGGCAAATCTTATCGCCATCTCTTCGGGCGAGAGTAAATAGTAGGACTCCGGCTCGTAGCGCATCCGGTCGGGATCGGTGAGCAGTTTCCCGGTCTGGACGGCGAGCAGCACGTCCTGCAGGTGCGAGTCTTCCTTATTTATGTAATGGACATCGTTGGTGGCTATGAACCTGGCATCGTAGCGATGCCCAAGCTCCACCAACTGGCGGTTGACATTGGTCAGCTCCGGGAGGTTGTGCTCCTGCAGTTCAAGGAAGAAATTCTCCTTCCCAAATACGCCGTAGTACCAGTCCAGGGCTTGGCGCGCCTTGTCCACCTGGCCTTGTTCCAGCAGGCGCGGCACCTCGGCGGAAAGGCAACCGGAGGAACAGATCAATCCCTGTGCGTGCTGGGCCAGGAATTCCTTGTCGATGCGCGGGAAATAATAGTAACCATCGGTCTGCGCCGCGGATACGATCTTCAGCAGATTCTGGTAACCGGCCTGGTTTTCGGCCAGCAGGAGCAGGTGGGTGGACCTCTTGTCTTCCTGCGGATCGCGTTCTTTCATCGTCCGGGCGGCCATGTAAGCCTCGACGCCGATGATCGGCCGGATCCCAACTTCCCTGGCGCGTTCATAAAATTCCATCACCCCAAACATCGACCCGTGGTCGGTGATGGCCAGCGAGTTCATGCCCAACTCCTTGGCGCGCACCACCAGCTTGCCGATGTTCGAGAAACCGTCGAGCAGGCTGTATTCCGTGTGGACGTGGAGGTGGGCAAAGGACATGATATTTGCGTTGACTGGCTGTGATGCTTGCCGGGGAAACGTTGAAGCGCAATCGTGCAGAGGGGAATCGCTGAGGGCATTATAGCATGGCAGGATTAAATCGAACCAATTTTTTAGCTTAAGAATGGATTTCCCCTTTTTTAAGGATAGAAAGAACTTTTACATTAAAAACAATAGCCCCCATACTAATGGCAGTCATCACGATTACGGTTAATTCTTATGCGGCCCTAATTCATTGGAACAGTCAGCTGAATAATTGACCATAACAACTCAACGTGTCAACCAGCCCCCATCCACCGGGATAATGGCGCCGTTAATATAGTCGGATGCCGCAGAGGCCAGGAAAACGACAATACCCATCAGGTCAGAAGATTCACCCCATCGACCGGCGGGGATGCGGTCGAGGATTGCCGGTGCACGGTCAGGATTGGCGCGCAGGGCGGCAGTATTATCGGTTGCCATGTAGCCAGGGGCAATGGCATTGACATTGAGCCCCTTGGATGCCAGTTCATTTGCCATCAAGCGGGTGATACCCGCCACGCCGCTTTTCGAGGCAGTGTAGGATGGCACCCAGATACCCCCTTGAAAGGAAAGCATGGAGGCGATATTAATGATCTTGCCTTTACCCTGCGCCAGCATCACGCGTCCTGCAGCCTGCGAAAGCAGGAAGACTGCCTTCAGGTTGATCTGCATCACGTCGTCCCAGTCTTTTTCTGTGAATTCAAGCACCGGGGCGCGGCGGATGATACCGGCATTGTTGACGAGAATATCCAAACTGCCCAATCCGGTAACCACCTCGTCAATCACCTTTTGAACATCCTCGGAGTGCGCCTCAAGCAGGTTGAAGCTGACGGGCAGAAAACGTTTTTTCAACGCCTGTACTTTCGAAGAGGTTTCATCCATGGAGAGGATGTCCAACCCGGCTATATCAGCTCCGGCTTCTGCCAGGGCGATTGCCATCGCCTGGCCCAATCCACGTCCTGCCCCGGTAACGAGGGCTACTTTTCCGTCAAGTCTAAATGAGTCGAGGATCATATTCTGCCTTTCAAATACATCCTGCACAGTTCGTGCGTTAAACAATAACAGTCCATCGGTTCGAGTGGGTCATATCACGGATAATAAAGGGACCAATATTCAGAATTTCCTTTTGACGCGATCACCGATGGAAATACTTAGTGCCCGAGTTCCTTTAGCATTGCAACCGACTTGGTTACCCAACCGAGTTGTGAATCGTCCACTGTAGCCTGGACGCGCTGGTTGCCAGCCAGGAACCACAGGTAGTAGGTAGTATAGCCTGGGGCGGAAACGACGGTGTGAAAACCTCGGGGCATCATGTGGATGCTGTTGTCACGTACAGTGAAATTCTCCTCCTCACCTTCCTCGTTGTAATAATGGCAGATACCAAATCCTTCACTGGGATTGACCTTGAAGTAGTACATTTCTTCATGGAAGGCCTGGCGCGGCAGATCATCCACCTGGTGTTTATGGGGTGGGTAGGTGCTCCAATTACCACTCGGAGTGAAAGTCTCACCGACGATCAAGCGCCGGGCAGACATTTCGGGTTGTGCGGCCAGGGTCAGGACCTGCGAGAAGTAACGCTTGAAGTTAGCCGCACCCCAGACACCCGAGGCGACCTGCGCCGGACTGATGACATAGGGTTGAAAATCGGTCTCATCGCTTGGGGCGGAAGGCAGGGCGATTTCCACTGCACTCTCGGCTTTGATCGTGTATTTTGCCCCAGCCTGGATATAGACTGAATGTGGCTTGCCGCTAAAAACGTTTGGACGTCCGCCGACTTTCTCAAAGGTCTGACTGCCAATTTCGAATGTGGCTTTGCCACCCAGGATGACAGCCAGGATCTCCCGTCCAGGCGTGGTTGAGCTGTAAGACTCCCCTGCCGCCAGCTTGAGCAGGGCGAAATCCAGCAATTTACAGGGATTGGTGGTTAGGTTATTGACACCTTGGTTTGCGGATACGAGGGAATGGTATTTCATCGTTCTTACTCCTTTTTTTCTTGCACGAGCGGTTTTCACCCAGTCGACACACCACGCATTTTTGGTAGAAATGCCATTAATATCCTCGCCTTTGACTGCCTATACTGGGATCAATTTACTTCCCGGGAGTATCGTCGATTAGGATAAATTATCAATACTCTATGGGGGAAATTTCCATTTCAACGGTTTCATCCACATTGTATGGTTCACCGATTTGACCGGTGATTTGGACGTGATCCAGGTGAACATTGCGGGCGTTGCGGATAAAAAATCCAGCTTGCGTCATGGAGGGAATGTCGTCAGCCATTTCCGGGAAAAATTTTTCAGAGCTGGCAGATAGCGAGATAAAAATATTGCTGAAGGTGATATCTTCCAACGGCATCTCTGCCAATCCGTAGAGATAACCGGCCGCGGTTTTTACGTCCACAGCCGAGATATGGCTGAAATGAATATGCCGAAAAGTGGGTGTACCCTCGTCCACCGGTCGGGCGTTCTTGTCTGATACAACCGGATCGCCGCGCGCTCCACAGTGATAGTACAGGTTCATGGTAAAGGGACAGTGAACGCCTTCCATGATCAAGTTGTTGATGCGCACTTGTTCAACTGTACCACCACGTCCGCGCCGTGACTTCAGGCGAATACCACGGTCGGTGTTGATGAAGATGCAGTTGGAAATCAGCACATTGCGCACGTCCCCGCTGGTTTCACTTCCGATCACTACACCGCCGTGCCCGCGTTCCAGTATGCAATTCGTAATGGTGATATCACGGCAAGCAGAACGACGGTCGGGTTGTTCATGCTGGGTGCCAGCCTTGATTGCGATGCAGTCGTCACCGACACTGATATAACAGTCGGAGATACGCACCAGGCAACAAGAATCAGGATTTATGCCGTCGGTGTTGGGGGAATCAGGTGGATTAACGATGGTCAGCCCGCGAATGAGGACATTTTTGCAGCGAACCGGGTTGACTGTCCAGGCGGGTGAGTTGGTCAGGGTTATACCTTCGATGAGCACATTGGTACAATCTGCGAAGCCGATCAATCGTGGGCGGGGGTGAGAAAGGCTCTGTTCGTTGAAAGCACGCCACCAGGAATCTCCCTGCCCATCAATAGTGCCTCGCCCAGTCACGGAAATATTTTTCAAGCCATTTCCAGCCAACAAGGGACTGTAAGTGAGCTGCTCCCGTCCCTCCCATCGATTGGAGGATAGCGGATAATCAACCGGATTCTGGCTGCCGAGCAGGATGGCACCTGGATCGAGATGCAGGTGGATGTTGTCATGCAAGAAGAGGCTACCAGTGAGATATCGTCCCGCGGGGATGTAAACCGTCCCACCGCCATGCAGCCCACAACTATCAATGGCTGCCTGTAAAGCCGAGGTGTCCAGGGTTTGCCCGTCAGCACACGCTCCAAAAAGGCGAGGGTTGGTGTAAATAGTGGTATCTGGCGTGGAGGTTTTCAATTTTACTCTACTCCAACGGCATCCATTTCCAGCGAAGCCAGGATGAACGCTGCCACCCCCTTGAAATCGTTCGCCTTGGTTTTTTCTCCAACGTAGTAATCATAGGTACCTGCACGATACGGATTTCCTCCTAAACCTGCCACGCTGCATGTACCTTCCAGTGTGAGCATTCCGCGGGCATCCACTGCGATCCTTTTTTCGAGTAAACCGCGATAGGCGCGCCGCGCCGGGATGAGATAATCTGTCGTGAGGTAGCCTTTATGCACAGATTTTGTAAAAGCGTAGGCCAGCATGGCGGATACAGAAGACTCCAGGTAATTTCCCGGACGATTGGGCATATCCACCACCTGGTACCACAACCCGGATGCGGGATCCTGGAAAAGCAGCAAGGCATGCGCTAACCGCTGCAGGATCTCAATTAAATCGGATCGTCCAGGATGTGTCGTTGGCAGTATTTCAAGCACATCCACGAGTGCCATCATGTACCAGCCCATGGCTCGACCCCAGAAATTGGGCGAACAACCTGTTTGTGGATCGGCCCATTGCTGGTTGCGGCTCTCGTCCCAGGCATGGTAAAGCAGCCCGGTAATCGGGTCACGGGTAAGCTTTTCGATAAGGATAAGCTGGCGGGTCACATCGTCAAAAATGGCAGGTTGTTCGAAGGCTTGTGCATACCTGGCATAGAACGGTGCCGACATGTATAGCCCATCAAGCCAGATCTGGCCGGGGTAGATCTTTTTATGCCAAAAACCGCCATTCTTTGTGCGTGGTTGCTTGCGGAGCTGGTTGACTAAAAGCTCAATTGCGTGTTCATAACGACTGTCCCCGCTTTGTTGATAATAATGAAAGAGTAATTTACCGGGATTGATATAGTCCAGGTTGAATTCGTTTAGATGATACGAACGGATCTGACCACCCGGGGTGACAAAATAATCCACCCAATCATGAACGAACATGCCATAGGTCGAGTTGCCATTTGAAAAACTTACATCCAAGACCGCTTTTACGAATAATCCATGCTCATAATGCCATTTCCAATGCGTCCTGGGATAACCTGGCAGCATGGAATCCACCATGCGGGTTGCCCATGATTTTATCGGGGGAATTTCCTGAGTTGTTTCCGGTGGCATGAGAAGACCTATAATGGCTTAATCCAGTTTCTAACCAGGCAAAAAATCCCAGCTGGCAATCAGCATACGGTTGTACTTGTCCCAGGCCCAAACAATTGGACTGGAGGAGGCGGGCGGTTTATTTTCCGCCCGCCTCCTGGTCATTGGATCGGTTTACTTGAAGTAACTTGCGTCATTCAGCGTTTGCAGGGCGGCTGCTTCCAATTCTACAGCACCCAGGGAATCCAATCCGCTCAGGAAGGTTGCCCAAGTGGTTTCATTCAACTCCTGCTGACCGAGAACGAACTGCACAATATTCTCGCTGTAGAAACGAGTGAAATCAGCAGCGTTGTCAGGCGGATTGATCATGCCGGCACCAGTGGCTTCCGTCCAGGGTTGGGCTGTGAAGCCTGCCAGGTACGAAAGAGGTGCCATCGTGCGGCCATTGATGGTCTGGTAGGAAGGATAGCGTGCCTGCAACTCGATATCCGAGAAGATGTAGACCATGTTTGCCAATTGAGTTATAGGCTGCATCTCGGCTGAAGTCCAAGCCAAAGCGGCATCAATGCCTTCCGTGGACACATAACCATCCGAGGTCAGTACGTAGTTAACCCCTTCCTGTCCAAAAGCGAGGAGCATGTACCCGTCAGTCGCCATCCATTCCAAAAGGCGGGCAATGGCTGGTCCCTTGCCCTCGTCCATGGCCCTCTGCGAGACGGCATAATAACGACCAGTCCTAATGATCGTGCCTGCAGAGCTGTCGCCGTTGGGACCAACAGGGACAGGGAGAACATCCCATTGACCTTCGGAGAAGTTTTCGTCAAAAGCCTTGTAGTTGGACTTGGTGGACAGGGCGGCGAAATTCTCCATCATCATGCCGCACTTGCCTTGCTTCCAGCCTGCGCGGAAGTCATCCTTCTTGAGAGTCGGCCAGTCGGGATCAATAACGCCCTGCTCGACCATCGAACGGATGAATTGTGTGGCTTCCATGTAGCGGGGATCTCGAGCGTTCAGACCAAAGGCATCCGCGCTGGTGAGATTCCAGACACCGGTGACACCATAGGCGCCATAGATCCAGTCGAAGCGGGGCCCCAAGCCCATTGCGCTCAAGCCTGATCCATCGATGAAGGCGCAGTAGCCATAGGTGTCAGCTTCACCATTTCCATCCGGATCATTGAAGGTGAAGGCATTCGCTACTGTCATGAACTCATCAAGAGTTGTAGGCGGTTGAAGGTTAAGCGCAGTAAGCCAATCGGTGCGGACAACCAGGGCATCGGTACTGGGAATTTGGCCCGGATCCGGGAGACCGTACAGCGATCCATTCACAGTCATGAGCGCATTTCGTCCGGGGTCGCTGTAGTGTGAGGCTGTGCGTTCGGGCATCATGGGTAGTAATTCGTCCACATCAGCGACCAGGCCAGCATCCACCAGGTTAAACCAGGTGTCGCGGCTGACGAAGAATAGATCGGGGAGTGAGTTGCTGGCAGCCGCGGTATTGATCTTGGTATCTTGATCACCGGCTGAGGATGGGAGCAACACGAGAGTCAGGTCGATCAGCAACTCATCCTGGATGATCTGATAAGCCACCCAGTCATCCGGGGGGGGAGCTGCTTCACTCACACGACCGCTGACCCAAATTTCCAACTCGGCTGGTTGGATGGGTGTTGGGGAAGGTATTGCGGTTGGAAGGGCGGGTGGTTCGGTTACAACTGGAATATCAGGAGTGGGTGTTACCTTGGGAGCGCAAGCGCTGATCGCCAGGGAAAGACCTACTGCTATCAGAATAATCTTACCTAACATTTTTTTCATTTTTTTACCTCTTTTTTGAGCTAAGTTCGGATATTGGTTGGTTACGGGTCGTAATTCTTTAATTTCCAAATTATTTTCCTGCGCCTCCTTTTTTACCGGTCATTCTTTTACTCCTCCTAAAAGTGTTCCCTTGGTGAAATATTTTTGGATCCAGGGATATACAATCACCATTGGCAACATTGTGATGAAAACGCTGGCAGCCTTGAACGCCTGGATGGGGGCGTTGCTGAAGGCATCGTACTCAAGATATTCGTTGATGTTGGCAGCCATTAATATGTTACGCAACAAGACAGGCAGAGGCATTAATTTATTATCATTCAGGTACAAGATGGGGGTAAAAAATTCATTCCAGAGAGCCACAGCATAAAAGAGACTGATGGTCAAAAGAATGGGTTTTGAGAGTGGCATGATCACGTACCAAAGGACGTGCAGTTCGTTGGCACCATCCAGGCGGGCTGCTTCTTTAAGATCTTCAGGCAGACCTTCAAAGAATCCTTTCATCACCAGGGTGTTGTAAACACTCACTGCGCCGGGCAGGATGATTGCAAAAAGACTGTCCACCAGGCCAATGCGTTGGACGACGAGATATGTGGGGATCAGGCCAGCCTGGAAAAGGAAGGGTACCAGGATAAATCCGACCAGCACCTTTCTCCCTGGCAGGTTCTGATTGGATAGGGCATACGCCAGGGGTACCGTCAAGATCATGTTGATCAATACACCCACGACGGTGATAAATCCGCTGTTATACGTTGCCCGGGCAAAAGCTGGATGGCTGAACAATTGTTTATAGGCTTCGAAAGACCAGTTCCATGGCGGGATCCACATGCCAAAGGACTTGTCGTCGATATATCCAAGTGGTGTTACCGACATGATGAAAACCCGCCAGACAGGGATGGCGATGGCCAGCAGCACTGTCAGAAGAAAAGCGTTGACAAAGAACTGGAAAATCTGATCATCCCAAGGCTTAAAGCGTTTTTTCATTTTTTACCCGTCATCAATATAATGAACCGCCGAATTTCTTGGCAGCACGATTGGAAATCACCACCAGGATAAAGCCGATCAATCCCTTGAATAAACCAACAGCAGTTGCAAGGCTGAACTGGAACGAGAGGATGCCCTGCCGGTAAACCCAGGTATCGAGAATATCACCCACACTATAGACCGGGAGCGAGTACAAAACGAAGATCTGGTTGAAGCCAGCATTCAGGATGTGACCCAGGCGCAGCATGGTGAGAATTGCCACTACGGGGAGGATCTGGCAGGGAAATGAACCAGATGCGCTGAAGCCGGCTTGCTCCGTCCACCGAGGCTGCCTCGTAAAGTGTGGGGTCAATCCCCATCAGCGCGGCGAGATAGATAATGGTGCTCCAGCCCATCTCCTTCCATATATCCGATCCAATCACCACCACGCGGAACCACTGTGGGGAAGTGAGAAATGTGATTGGTTTTCCCCCGGTAGATTTGATGATGTCATTGATAAGCCCATCGCCCGGGGAAAGCAGCATGAGAAGCACGCCGAACATGATGACCCAGGAAAGGAAATGGGGAAGATAGGCAACGGTCTGAACCAGGGCGCGAAAACGCTTGTAACAGGTTTCATATAAGGCAAGTGCCAGGATCAAGGCCGTTGGGATCCCTAGGGTCAATTTCAAGAAACTGATGATCAGGGTGTTGCTGATGAGTTGATTAAATAAAAGGACTTAAAAAAGGTGATGAAGTGGTCAAAACCGGTGAAAGGACTCTTCCAGACCCCCAGCAAGGGTTTGAAATCCTTGAAAGCAATTTGAGCATTCCAGAGAGGCAGGTATTGAAAGATAATAAAGTAAACCAAGGGAGGAATCATCATCAGGTACAGCCAACGATACCTGTTGATGCTCTTGCGCAGAGACGATGGAACTCGTTTCCGCTTCACCTTTTCAGGAAAGTGATCCGAGAGTGTTTGGAAAATAGGAATTTCTTTCATACCGAGGTTTCTGAGACTACAGGAATTAAGGATTTAGTTTGATTATAGAAGTTCTGGGATGAATTTTGACGCTCAATTAATGGATAAAAGAGTTCTTTATCCAAATTTTGACAGCCGGATTGGCCCCACCCGTAAGGGACATCCTTGCTGAATAGGATGATCAAACTTGTTTCGACCCGGTTTGGAGGGGACCAGGTTGATGAGTGTAAAGGCCATCCACAATGGACTTCAAATATTTTTTCCGTGGAAACGGTTCAACCCTTGTGGACAAGCGGCAAGCCTGATCCTTCGTGGATCCTCGACACTCGTGCTTCCCAAAGAAAACAAAGGAGAGTAAACTCCAAGAGGAGAATAATCTCCCGATGATCATTCACCCGACCATTCCCGCTTTAATAGGATCGAAATCCAGGAAAAGTGAAAAAGAACGCCCGTCATTCGGATTCTTGCTAGCCAGTCTCCATACTGGTGCAAGCCGGACCTTATGGCCGGGATTGATCGATGCTGCTGAACGGTTGGATGTTAACCTGGTCTGTTTTCCCGGCGGGAGGTTGCGTGCCCAGCTTGCGCATGAATCTCAGAGGAATGTGATTTATGACCTGGCCGGAGAGGAGTGCCTCGATGGAATTATCACCTGGGCGTCCACCCTGGGAGGCGTTCTGGGACCAGCCGAGATCAGTTCTTTTCATTACCGTTACCATGATCTCCCCATGGTCAGCCTGGCGCAGTTCATGGAAGGTACCCCGACCGTCTCGGTGGATAGTTATCATGGAATGCGGGCACTTCTCGAGCACTTGATCCAAGAGCACAGCTATAAACGCCTTGCCTTCATCCGCGGCCCCGAGGGACATTACTATGCCCAGGAACGCTATCGCGCCTACGTGGATACACTCCAGGCGCATGGTTTGCCCCTGGATCCCAGGTTGATTACGCGCCGCTACGTTGGGAATCGGGTGCGGAGGCGGTGAATATTCTGCTAGACGAACGCGGCCTTCAGCCGGGAGTGGATTTTCAGGCGGTCGTCGCAGTCAGCGATATGCTGGCTTTGTGGGCTTTGAAAACATTGCAAGAAAAAGGCTATAACGTACCCAGGGATGTCGCTGTAACCGGGTTCAATAACTCCATCGAAGAGCGCCTGGCTACCCCACCCCTGACAACCGTGGATTTACCTTTTTATGACCAGGGCGCCAAGGCAGTGGAGACACTCCTGGCTTTATGGAAAGGGGAGACAGTACCGGCATTGAGGACCCTGCCTTCCAAGCTGGTTGTACGCCAGTCCTGCGGATGTTCTTCAACAGCGGTGGCTCAGGCAGGATACATTCCAGAGGTTCATGAGGAAGGGATACCAGCAGAAGTAGCCTGGGGGCAAATACTAGCTACAAAGAATGAATGCATGGTTCAAATGGCAACCCATGTATATGCAAGTGAGAAAGAAATAAGCGAATGGACTGCCGATCTGTAATGCATTGCTGTCTGAGGTT
>CAWCBN010000014.1:0-12797 GCA_963793795.1 uncultured Chloroflexia bacterium | reverse complement strand
TCCTGGCAGCTGCCATCCAGGCAGTGGAACCCGGCGAGGCGGTGAGAAATTCGTGCAGCGGACTGGCGAAGTGATCAGCATCGGCAGGGAGTGTTTCAACCTGTCTTCTTATCGGCGGGTGGCTCTTTTGGGAATTGGTAAGGCTTCCTTGGCAATGGCAGGAACACTGGCGGAAATCCTGGGTGACAGGCTCATTTCCGGGCTGGTGGTTTCCAAGCATACAGGAAATCACAATACAAGGCTTGCTCCTCCGATCAAGGTAATCACGGGAGGTCATCCGATCCCGGATGAGAACAGCCTTCTGGCGGGGGGGTTGGTCATTGAATTTATCTCGTCGCTTGGGAGTGATGACTTGCTTTTCTGCCTCATCTCCGGCGGCGGATCAGCACTGGTCGCAGCACCAGTGAATGATGTCTCACTTGGTGATCTTGCAATTGCTGACATCGTTTATTGCTTTCCTGCGGCGCACGCGTGGAGGAAATCAATGTCTTGCGCCGGCATTTGGATCGGATCAAGGGGGGCGGCTTGGTGCGGTTGGCGAATGGGGCGACCATCATCAGCTTGATCCTTTCCGACGTGGTTGGCAATCCTCTTGAAGCGATCGCGTCCGGTCCAACCGCTCCTGATCCTTCCAGCCATGATACAGCCTGGATGATCCTGAAAAAATATGATCTTGTTGAAAAACTCCCAGCCTCAATAAACCGATCACTTATGAATGATAGACTTGGTCCTAGTGAATTGAATTTCAGGAATGTTCATAATGTGTTGGTGGGAAGTAATTTGCTTGCAGCCCAGGCAGCACTTCTCCAGGCAGAACAAGAAGGATTCCACCCGTATCTTCTGCGCACAGACTTGCAGGGAGAAGCGCGAGCCGTTGCCTTCGAATTGGCGACGCTCCTGCGTCAAGCACAGCTGACCGGGGACCCGGTGCCCCGTCCGGCGTGCATCATTGCAGGAGGCGAGACGACGGTCACCCTGAGGGGTGATGGCAGGGGAGGACGTAACACCGAATTGGCACTGGCAACAGTCACCGAACTGGCCAATTTTCCCGAGGTGATTTTGATCACCTGTGCCACTGATGGCGAGGACGGCCCGACTGACGCAGCCGGGGCAGTGGTGACAGGGGAAACCTACAAGCGTGGGTTGGCACATGGCCTGGACCCGATTGAATTCCTGGAACGGAATGACTCGTATAATTATTTTAACTTTCTTGGAGATTTACTGAGACCGGGTTCCACGGGTACCAATGTAAGTGATCTGACATTCCTGTTCACTTATTAAATTGTGTGGGAAAATAAGCTCTCGCGTAGAATTTAATCTCATCATCGGGGGATACAGGGATATTAGAACAAGAACCAGCCTTGGTGGCTGGATCCTTGAAGTCTTCGGCAGTTTCGAATAACCCTCTTTAGTTTGGGGGACTAATAATCCTGTTCACGAGGCTACTTGGGTAGATCATCATCTTACTAACTTGATGATCTAAATTTAATGCGAATTTCTGGCTGTGAACGGATCTTCCAGGTCAAGAAATGGATACCGCGCCCCCTTATAGGCTGATCATGCCCTTATTTGATTGGCACTGATAATGCTTCCGGCTAAATAGCGCAGTAATAATTCAAGGTTGGTCCTGGATAGACACGAAATCTCAATTGGAGCACACTTGCCCTTCCAGGTGGGACGCGAGATGAGAAATTCTTTGCGAAGATACTCAAGGCCAACCCGGATCTCTTCTTTGGAAATCTCCGAATAGGCAGCCTGATCCAGGTGTGTTCCAAGCAGGATAAAATGCGTGGAATCGTTCATCAGCTGGGTAACACCATCCACCCAATAAGCCAGGTCGTGGAATAAGTCATGGTTGGCGAGGTCATAGGTAAAGAGGACTACATCCAGGCGACGAATCAGGGTGCGATAAATCGAGATGACATCCTCAAAGGAGCGACCGGTGGAATCCCCTTCGACTTCTTTTTGCCCGGGTGGAATCAAGAACTGCAATGTGACGGAATATTGTTGCCCTGCGAAAATCTGGCGGGTGGAAACATAGATGAATTCCAGGTTGTTGGTCTTGCGGATCTTTTTAAGCGCTTCATCATCAATAACCCGTCCCCGGCTGATCATCTCCAATACCTTGGACACGGTCGTTTTTCCGACGGAACCGTTGCCGACGGGCATGATAAATCCAGTGAACCGGTTGGAGACTGTAAATGTAGTCATACCGGTCTGGAAGGTCCCTGCGAACGGTACTCGAATTTACCGTCATGCCTGACCGGGATCTCGCGGTATTCATTATGGCAATAATGACGGACATAAATTCGGTAGTTGACTCCACCCATGGCGTTTTCCACCATAATGCCACGTTCAATGCGTGGATGGGCACGCACAATATCAGGGATTGTATATTTCACCGGCTGGTGGCATATGTCACATGTAACAGTGTACTCGTGCTTCAATAAGTGGATGACCTGTCGTACAGGCAGTTTTATATGCATGGCGAACTGCTTCATGGCTTTGGAGTCAGTCATCCCGATCCCAAAAATATTAGCAAAAAGGTAGCGGTTGAGGATGGCGAGGATCAGAACAAACACTGCCCCAAAGAAAAAGATGGCAGTCACCAAGTTCTCCAAAGAGACACCTGGGAAAAGGTCAATGTTCAAGAAGCGTAAAGCAGTAAAAATATATCCCAAGAAGAAGAAGGAGATGAGCCCGGAGAGCCAGATCCAAGGTCGAGCCAACCTGAACTTGCGGAGAATGATGACAATATTAAATATAAATGCCAAGCCGACGGATAAAATTACCGCGCCGATAATTACAATGATGGCGTTTTGGATTAGCACCATTCTCCTTTCTCTGTCTTGCCGTGATTATATTCGATAAAATATGAGAAGTCAGGGGATTGTAACTGACAGAAAAGTAAAGTAAACGCCACAACTGTGGCGTTTACCTGGTACCCCTGGGCAAACTCGAACTGCCCTCTTTAGCTCCGGAGGCTAACGCTCTGTCCACTGAGCTACAGGGGCGAACGGGGCAGATTTTACCATGTTTGAATGAGATTCCAAACGCATATCACTAAATAAGAGCCAGATCAAACTTGTGCAAGCGGTGCCAGGGTGGTGATCTGCCTTCGTAATTCGTTGATGATGGCCAGGTTCCCGCTTTCATCACCCAGGCTGGCATATTGCTGTCGCTTGTGGGCATATTCACCACAGGTCTGGTAGAACTTTAAGGTCGGAGTGAACTTACCTGTAAATATTGAAATAAATCGGGCATACATTTGCAACCAGGAGGAAGAAGCCGTGCGCAGGTGGGCAGCCGTGATCGTTCCAGCTTGCAACTCGGCTGATAGGAAGTATGTCAGGTACTTCTTTTCCTGCCGCGTGACAAGGATGATGACGGTGAACATGAACAGCCAGCCAGTCCAATCTACAACGGCTCCAACTGCCAGAGCTGTCCAACCACCGAGAAGACTCGCCAGGGTATTGTGCAAGGCATGGGCAAGCATGCCGATCGCCAGACCTGATATCGGAGCTCCAATTTTGACCCACCAGTTACGGTTCAGTCGTGCCATCGCCAGGCCAATTCCAAGGAACGCTGTGTAGAACGGGTGCTGCCAGCCGACCAGGATCACACGGATAAAAGTCATGAAGCCCAGGCCGGTCCATCCGCTCTCCGAGTAGCCGTAGGTGTATATGTAGTAAACATTTTCAGTGGCAGCAAAGCCGAGAGCAGCTATCCCGGCGTAGATGATGCCGTCCAGCACGGAGTCAAATTCACGTCGAAAGATCAGGAAGACCATCAATACTGCCAACCCTTTCAGTATTTCTTCCACAAGCGGAGCAATCAATGAGCCGGTGGCGAAATCGGTCGCCATCTCGGAACCGGTGAACATGAATACACCAATCCCAATTGTCGTGTTTAGCAGAAAAGCCGACCCTGAAGCCACGATCGCACCCCACAGGAAGACTCCACCCAGCAAGAACAAAGGCTCTTTTTCATATCGATCGAGCCAATACAAGATGTACGCATACAAAAGGGAAGTTCCAACTCCGATGATCACGGATATAAAAAGCCCCATGGTTGCCTCCTGAGTTATTCCATCGAATCTCGAAGGATGAGACGGATGCGCTCAATACGCGTCATTTCAACCGGAATGCCTAATTCAGCCAATACCTCTTCCGGGCGTCCTGTGGCACTTTCCCGGGCAGATAGGATCATACGCAATCCCGCTTCCTGGTGATCCAGGGATTGGATGAGAGGACGCAGGTCATAAGGCTTACCGCGTCGTTCGCGCAGGAGTGAGGTCTTTGCCAGGAGTTCTTTCACTCGGGTACCCAGGTCGAATTCGGGTGATCCATCCAGAAATGTGACTTGATACTCCGCTGCAGTCACCCTTGTTTGCAGTGCAGGCGCGCGATCTTCTATCACCTCAATACCCATGATCTTCAATCCGGGTGGTGTATTGGCTTGAAGTTTTTCAATGTAACCGTTGAGAGTTGACTCATCCGTTTCCTCGGCATTTAACCAAAGATCGACTACCTCTGCCAGGCCAATAAAGCCTAGAGGAAGCGCTGCGGCAATCTGGATCTTGGGTCCAGGATGAAACCCTTGCGTGTATGCCAGCGGAAGCCCCGCGCGCCGCATGGTACGCTCCCAGATCTGGAAAAGGTCAAGGTGACCGATGAATCGAAGTGAACCGGTCTTGGAGAATGTTGCTCGTATGCGCATGGTTATTAAACTGCCTCTGACCTGCCTGGACTTCTCACTTCCGGGCATTTCCAATACTCTCCTTGATTCGCCCGTCTTTCCGGGGCGAAAGTCGGCAGGATACCGCAGGCATAGCAGTTTTCACGGCAGTCCACCCGTATCTCCCCTGCCAGCGACCGTTGGTAATCATCAAAGAGATATTTCTTCCGTACCGAGTCTGAGATGTGGTCCCAGGGGAAAATCTCATCCATGCGGCGGAGGCGATGCGTGTAGAATGCTGGATCGAGCTGTTGTGCTTCGAAAGCTGAAGCCCACAGGTCAGGTCGGAAGTTCTCCTGCCAGGCATCGAACTTGGCACCATTCTTCCATGCCTGGTAAATCACCTCTGCAAGTCTGCGATCACCCCGTGACAGCCAGGCCTCAAGCAGGGTTTCTTCTGGTTCGGTCCAGGTCAGTTTGATGCTGCGGTCGCGCAATTCCCGTTTGAGAAGATCTTGTTTTGACTTGATCATCTCCATTGTGTCCAGGGAGACCCACTGGAAGGGAGTATGCGGTTTTGGGATAAATGTACTTACCCCGGCGTTCAGGCGGGCTTTGCCTCCCAATACCCGGCGTCCTTCAGCCAGGACTTTCCTGCACAGGTCAATTATTGCCTGTACATCATCGATCGTCTCGCTGGGATGGCCGATCATGAAATATAGCTTGATGGTCGTCCAGCCGCGTCTGTAGATCTCGCTCGCTGTGGCAATGATCTGATCGTCGGGGATAAACTTGTTGATGATTCTGCGCATGCGTTCACTGGCTGCTTCCGGTGCGAGGGTGAATCCGCTCGAACGGCGGTCTTTGAGTTTCTCCATCAGGTCCACGGATACAGATTCGATGCGCAGCGAAGGCAATGCGATGGTCAGGTGCCGACCATTAAATTGTTCTCCGAGGGCGGTGACCAGCTCTAGGATGGGAGTGTAATCAGACGAGGAAAGCGACAGGAGGGCAAGCTCTTCGAATCCGGTCGCCTGAATGGCCGCTTCGGCTGCAGCGACGACTTCTTCCACGCTGCGTTCGCGGACTGGTCTTGTGATCATGCCTGCCTGGCAGAACCTGCACCCGCGGGTGCAACCGCGCATCACCTCAATGGCAACGCGGTTGTGGACGGCTTCGATGTTTGGGACAATAAAATGGGTCGGTGCAGGGGGTAATCTTGGGATCATGCGCTTGGTCACCATTTTTGGTACACCTGGTGACGTGGTGGTGACCGACCTTATCGTGCCATCCTCAAAAAGATTGACATTGTAAAAACGTGGGACATATACTCCTGGGATACAGGCAAGATCCCGGAGGGTTTCCTCGCGCTTGTGGATCGAAGCTTGGGAATCATCCGTGAAATTGGATTGCCGGCTCTTATTTTTCTGCAGGCAGTCAAGAACCTCATGGATAACTTCCTCTCCTTCTCCAATCACAAATGCATCGATGAACGCGTGCATTGGTTCTGGATTGAAACAGGCGTGTCCGCCCGCAATGATGAGAGGATGCCTTTCATCCCGTTCATCTGCGCGGACGGGAATCCCGGCCAGTTCTAGAAGGTTGAGCGTGTTGGTGTACAGGGTTTCGTAGGGCAAGGAGAAGCCGATCAAATCGAAATCCGAGAGGGCGTGTTTTGTCTCCAGTGAATACAGGGGGATGCCATGCTCGCGCATCTTCAATTCCATGTCCACCCAGGGGGCATAGGCACGTTCACACAGCGCGTCGTTGCGGCCGTTCACTTGGTCATAAAGGATCTGGAGACCGAGATTCGAGATGCCGATGTCATAAATATCCGGGAAAACAAGGGCAACACGGGTTTTGACCGTGTTCCAATCCTTGCTGATACTATTCAACTCACCGCCAACATACCTGCCCGGTTTTTGTACGGATAAAAGAATACGCTCAAGACGATTTTCAATTTCTTTGGGAGAAAGCATGGGCGGTATTATACCTGAATGGGTCCGGTGGATTGGTAGAGAATTCAAGCTCTGAGTATCCAATGAAAATCGAAATCCGTATATGCCTTCATAAATAACGATAAGGCTCCATGATCTGCCAGGATCAGGCGTATATCCACCTTCCTTGTAAATGGCAAAGCCGGCCCTACTTATGAAGAGCCGGCTTTGGAAGAATGTCGATGGTGCTAGTTATGGAATTTCAAATGTTCGCACCAGGAAGACCGCCATTTGTGCACGCGTTACCAGGCTGGCAGGGCAGAATGTGTAGGCAGTGCATCCGGTGGTGATACCCTCGTTGAATAACTGTTCGATCCAGTCCGCAGCCCAATACGTTTTGGGAACATCCGTGAAATATCCGCTGGCAGGGGGTGGGTTATAGGTTGAGCCATGGGAAGCGCGCAGCAGAAAAACGGCCATCTCTGTCCGCGTCACGATGGCATCCGGGCAGAAATTGCCGTTCCCGCAACCAGTGGTAATCCCATCCGCGGCCAATTTCTCGATCCAGGCAGCGGCCCAATGTGAATTGGGAATGTCCTTAAAAATAATGCCGGTTGCCGCAGGGGGAATGTACGCAGATCCACGCAATCCACGCTCCAGCAATATTGCCATCTGGGCACGCGTGATATTTTCCTCCGGGCAGTAGGAGAGAGGTGTTGTTCCACATCCGACCGTAATGCCGGCTTTATACAAGCTCTCTATGAATTGCCATCCCCAGTATGTGCCAGGTACATCGGCGAATGAAGGGGAGAAATTCACTGCAAGATAATCCACGTCGATGACCGCATCACCGGGCTGGCTGATCCGTATGGCAGTGATCGGCAGCGTGATCGACCATGCGAGCGTGGTGACCTTGGTGAATTCGGTTTCACCATCATGCCTGGCATACAAATCACCCCCATCCGGCCGGATCACTGCCCGGATGGTTATCCAATAATTCTCTCCTGCAGGCGCCTTTATCGTTTGATACGTGGGATCCTTGAAAATCCAGCCTTCCCCAGTTGAATATGTGATCGGCAACTGGGAAGAACCATATACCAACGAGATCCGAGGCAGGCGATAATTGTTCCCTCCACTGACCAACCTGATCCTGGCTTCGAGGGTCAGGGGTAAATTAAGACTTGTGGTCCGGGTGGCATGATCATCATCCCCGCCGTCAGCACTGATATGTAGCAGGCTGTTGGAGGTTAGCACAGCCACAGAGCCATCAGAGCGCGCCCAGGCATTGCTGGAAAAAACATCCGTGTGGAATGATTCCAGGAATGATTCCGAGCCTGCCTGGATGGTGGTAAATGACCAGAATGCCGAGGCTCCCCCGTTGGCATAGACTGTCCCGGCAGTATTGCTGGCGCGAACCTGCCAGAAATACTGAGTACCATTCGCCAATCCATTGAGAGCAGCAAATGTGGATGCGCCTGTTGATAACCAGGTGGAGCAAGTCCCATCATTGGTCGTGTCGAAGCAATATTCGTATTGGGTGGCACCGGAACTGGATTCCCAGGTCAGGGTGGGGCTGATCGGTGAACCGACGACACCGTTAGCCGGACTGGTTTTGGCAAATGCGCCGGGGATTGAAGGAGGCGTGGCGATGGTCACCTGGAATCCGGTGGCTGTAGCAGCGTAGATGGTAACAGAAATGCCAAAGGAAGGGTTGGAAAATGTCTCTCCGACAAGCCACATGGCGCCTGCGTCCCCGGTATTTCCATTGGCATCTGGATCCACTACATAAGCTGGCCTGCTCCGGGTGGTATCCACTTCGTGAATGATCACCGCCTGGCCTGGTAATTTCACATCATAACCAGTCTTCCGGCGAACCTCGACCGTATAAAAATGAGTCGAAGAACCTCCTATCGGGATCTTCGCCATTTTATAATTTCCCGTTTGCGGCAAAGCCAGTTGTTCAAGCGTGATCATGGTAGTACCACTACCAGCGTTAAATTTCTGCCCGGCAGGGATCCAGCCGAGGATATCCTTGTGATAAGAAATGGTATGTTGTCCCAGGCATCCGTAGGTGGGATCTTTAGAGTTATTACAATCCGTCCAAGTATCGCTCATCACATCCCAGCGGTTGTCATAGGTCTGGCCATAAGGACCGGAGGAATGTGGCAAGCCAAAGCCGTGACCCATCTCGTGGGCAATGACAGTGATCGCCGAGTAACCCCATGGGGGTTCCCATGTCATCCTCCATACCTTTGATATGCCATCCAGGGTCATGTATCGACCACCTCCCCAGGCATATCCGTCCAGGTCGGCATTGAACATCAAGTTGATGCCAACAAAGGTGGAAAAATTGATGTTTGCATTTGCGGCTTCCGTGCAATCATTTGCTGCCCGGCCAAAATCAAGGGCATTGTTGTAGACATAATAGGAACGCGGTTGAGGTAATGTGAACCATCCTACCGCTGTACTGCCAAGTACGTTGACGTTGTTATAAGACACCTCCTGCCAGTAATGGTCCAATCCTGGCCTGGAGGAGGCGTACATTCCTTGAAAATATGCAAGGTTCTTCGGTTCTTGTGAATAATCACTGAACTTGCACATGATCGAGACCCAGGGTTGGGATCCACTGACCTGGGTAGTTACATCAAGGTTGTTGGTTTCGTAATCCTGGAGGGAGAAGGATGCAACTTGGAATGCTTGCAGTTGACCATCTACTTCAGGTGTGAGTAGCCATTCACCAGCGACAGAAACCTTTTTCCCAGCCAGGTTGAGGACACCCCCAAGCGATTGAATGAGTTCTTCGCCAATTGTCAAATTCACTGAGCCATGCGTGTCTGTTTCCAAAAGATACTGCTGGGCAGTGGTTGAACCATCTTCACCGTCACCCCACAGGATGTTAAACCAGCCATTTAGGTTTATCCCTTCGGGCGGGAGAGATTTGGCTGCCAGGACTGATTGATGTGGTACAACCAGCCCGATGATGATAGTGATAAGTAACGCAGTTGTTATTAGTTTAATTTTCATACCTTCTCACGGGATTTGATTTTTTTTGGAATAATTAACTTCACTAAAGAAAAGAATGAAAGTTTGAATATTAATATTTTATTGAAGGATTGCAGTGAAGTCTTCATCAATTATTCAACAATAAATCGTTCCTTCGCAAGGGATGTGGGAATTTTGAGAAATTATTACAAATACAATTATCCTCGCCCAAAGGAACGCAGCCAATAATAGAAAATTGCCAGGGCAACACCGGTGAGCGCCAGGCCAAGACCCAGCCAGATCATCGAAGAATTGGTAGCAGGCACTTGGTCAACTCCTGGGCCCATATTCTGGTATGGTGTTTCGTACTCATTAACTATGAATATTTCTTCTAAAGAAGATGGTGACTGCGGTTTCTCCAAGGCGGTCGCGGAAGATCCTGTTTCAGCCCCCTGATTGTCTGCCTGGTCTTCACTGGGTCCGGGAGTTCCTAAAGGTGGGGTGACTTCGGTGGCTGCGGTTGACCCCATTTGGGCAGGTGCTGCAGAGGGAGACGAAGCGATTGCCGCCATGGCTGCATCCACCTGGATCAATCCTGATCCTGTATAGGGATCCCAACCTGGCTGTTCTGTATCGAGAGTGCCCGATTCGATTGCCGCTCTCACTTGGCCTGCAGTGACCTGTCCTGGCATGCTGAAAAGAAGCCCAGCCAGCCCGGAAACATGTGGTGATGAAAAGGAGGTTCCGCTCCGTTTAGCATACCCACCGCCCAGAGCAGTGGTGTAAACCTGCACCCCGGGCGCAGCTACATCCACTTCCGGGCCGAAAGTGGAAAAAGAAGCCCGCTTGTTTGCCTGATCGGTAGCCCCAACTGCGATCACCTGGGGATAACGCGCAGGGTATAACACGCCTTCATTACCATTATTTCCACTGGCAGCCACCAGGAGGATACCTTTGGAGGCGGCATAGTTGACCGCAAATTCCAGCGTGAACGAAGGGCTTGCACCACCAAGGCTCATGTTGATTACCTGGGCTCCCTGGGAGGCAGCCCACATGATCCCGGCCGCCACATCGCCGTAAGTACCACTCCCGCTGGATCCCAGCACCTTGACCGGCATGATCTGTACCTGCCAGCCAACTCCAGCCATTCCAATCCCATTGTTGGTGGTTGCTGCCGCGATCCCGGCAACGGCTGTGCCATGCCCATGGTCATCCTGCGGGTCCGCATCAAAGTTATAAATATCATAACCAGGCAGGAGTTGGTCGGAAAGATCCGGATGGTTCAAATCCACCCCAGTATCCAGGATGGCAATGCGGATGTTTCGGGAGCCATTCTCCGTTGACCATCCTTGTACTGCGTGGATGGCAGCTAATGCATACTGTTCTGGAAATGCTGGATCATTCGGGGTGGTGTCAAGCGCTTCAATGGGATAATTGGGTTCGACATCCAGGACCAGGGTGGATTTCCTCAATGCTTCCATGGTGGCATCCATTTTGCCTGGTGTTGTTACCACACCATAGATCCCCAACTCAGCCAAACCTAAATCCAAAACTGGAACTTGAAATGTATTGGTTATTTGTTGTCTTGTTGAACCGGAGGCCAGGCGAACCAGGAGACCCACTTCGGTTCTTGCTTCTGCCTGTGCAGTGATAGGTTGCAGGAAAAAAAACACCAGGAAGAGGAGCATGAGTACTTCTGGCAGCCTGCCAAAAGGGACATTCACACGAATCAAAGAAGAATTGATCCGTTTATTCGGTAAGCCTGGATTGAGCCGAGATCTCCTTTTTATTTCACCTGGTTTCATAATCCGCTTCACTGTCCTTTTTTTCATTCGGAAGAACGGAAGTTAAGATTTTCCTGGTTCGAATTTATTTAGGACGCCTGAACATGATTTGCTTATGATTGTACGCTGTCCAAAGGTATCATGGAAATTGTAAACATGATGAAATTATGGTTGGAATAGGTTTACGAAACTCAAAAAAAAGTCAAACCAATTCTTGCTGCTAGCATTGATACCTTAGGAAGATTAACAACAAGGAAGGTTTCCGTCAAGGAAATTCACTTCACAAAAAAGAAAGGATACCGAGAAGATTTAGAGATTCTCGTCGCCAATTTCCTGTTGTACTTAATACTTGCCTGCTCGCATCTTCCAGGAAGGCTGAATTCTGCTGATCCGAAAAACAAGGCATCTAACCTTATTACTCTGGTGGGGGAAAAGGAATAGGCACTAGAACTGGACCAATGAATGGTCATGGAGCTATTTGATTTCGACCAGGACCGCTCGCACAAGAACCCGCCAATGGTATGTGCCTTCACCTGGGTCGTATCCTCGGCATGTTACCAGGGTCAACCAGGGCTGCTCTTCATGTTTGAGGATTTCCCCGAGATCTTCCGGGAGTACCTGTTTGATCGAACGCACTTCGTAAACATATTCCTGCCCCCAGGCGTGCACAATCACCTGGTCTCCAAACCATAAAGTGTTTAAGGATATAAAGGGTCCCGGTTGGTTTGTGGCACCCCAGACATGCCCTGTCAGGACAGAGTTCCCCTTCCAGCTCGGTAACGCTGAGCCTTGCAGCCACCCTGCCGCATTCCCCAACCAGGAGACATCCCAACCATTACCGGTCACCGGTACGCCAACGATGGGCGTACGAACTCCCAGGCGCGGGATTTCCAGCCACATATCATCCTGACTTGTGGATACCGTCACAGCCTGGTGTAAGGATTGGATGACAGGTTTAACCGGTGCAAAACCCGTGGAAGGCAATAAAATCGGCATGAATAATCCGTAATAACCCAGCTCTGCAGTTGAATTGCAAACCTGTTGGGTTGCTGGGAAGGCAGAGGTTGCCGGGAATTTCCAGGTTAATTCGCCTAATGAAGCGCTCCCGATCATCAGGTTGGCAGGGTTGAAAAAAGCGCTCTCCAAGTCAAATGCATTGTATTTAAAACAGACCTGCAAGGGAATGGGGATTTTGCTGAGCGAAGACCCATTGGGAGAGATCATTCTTGCTTCGATCAATTGTCCAAGGGATTTCATTCCTGGGCCTGCCTCAGGTCCTGAAGCCGGATCGCGCAAATCCACTTCCAGGCAGGTCCCCTCATGCGACAGCTGCGGGAGGAACACTGACAGTCCAATCGCCGGCTGTCTTGCTGCCCCCTAAGAGCGTGATCTCCGTTCCTGTGCAAAGAGGTTTGGC
>CAWCBN010000013.1:0-7437 GCA_963793795.1 uncultured Chloroflexia bacterium | reverse complement strand
CCTTCTGTATGTCTTGCATATGTTGATCTCCTTATCTCTTCAAGGATGAAATACTCCGGATTTGGTTTATCGATACTCGTCAACGGCTTCAAACATCGCCACGATGTTCTGTGGAGGAACATCGGGCAAAATATTATGGATCGTATTGAACACGAACCCGCCGCCGGGAGACAGGGTTTCGATGTTGGCGCGCACGTGGTCTTTGACCTGGGCGGGTGTGCCCTGGTTTAGGATGGAACGTGTATCCGCTCCGCCTCCCCAGAAGGTGACGCTCGCCCCGAATTCCTTTTTCAACCGCTCCGGCTCCATGTCTCGCGAGTTGGTCTGCACCGGGTTGAGGATTTCAAACCCCGCATCGATCAGGTCCGGGATCAGTTTATAGATCGAGCCACACGAATGGAGGAAGGTGTGCATTTTGCTGTGCGCTTTGATGTAGTTACACAGGATGGTGTGGCGCGGTTTGAAGAGCTTGCGGTAGGTTTCCGGCCCCATGAGCGGGCCGGTGTTCATGCCGAGGTCATCGCCGAGGCGGACGATATCCACCACATCGCCGACCATGTTGCAGATCTTTTCGAGGGAATTCAAGTGGCGTTCCATGAGTGCATCCAGGAACCGCTCCACTTCTGCAGGAGCACGCTTCAGGTCCATGATGAAGTTGTCAAGGCGGCGCAGGAACGTACCCCATTCAAAGAGATTGCACCCCGCTGAAAGAACAATGGCGCGATCGCTCGTTACCCGCAGCTGGATGGCGTTGGCACGCAGACGGTCCCAGAAATCCCGCTCGCCGGCATGATCCCAGGGACTGTGTGCCAGTGCGGCCCAGTGGATGCGTCCCATCGCCTCGTCTAAGTTGGAGTCGTATTGTTCAGGATAGCCGTCCAGGAACGGGTACACGGTCTGATCGTAGGAGATGGCAGTGGCGGGCATGACTGCGATGGCTTCGTCCGCTTTGTACGCCAGGGAGGAACCGTTGTCCAGTTTCTTTGGGCGAAACCAGGCAGGGTATTGGGCAGTGCTGCCGTCCGGCAAGGTGTAGTCGTACCAGTCGCTGTCCAGCGTGTTGAACGTGCGCCCGAGGTCAACAGTGTCGACCCGGAAATGATCCAGGACTTCGACTGAAGGTTGGGCCACCTGCTGGACAACATCATAGACCCAGTTGCGCTTGTCCTTGAGCGGCAGATAGTCGAGCAGGTTGTGGTAGGCGATGGCGGAAATGCCTGAACTGGGCGTAGCTCCCAGGTCGACCGGAAGCCTGTCCGGTTCGGTGTGATTTATGGCTGCAATGATCCGTTGGCGCGAATTCATGCTGCTTTCCTAATCCGTGTGGAAGAATTCTTCCATGCTGGCCCACCACTCGCCGGGTTGGCGCGTCTCCAGCGGTTCCTGGCAGGGATCAGTCAACTTCCACCATTCCTGCGTTTTGGGATCGGCAGCCATTTTCTTCATGTCGGCGGCAAAGTCATTGCCGATATATTCGAAGTTGCTGAACAGGAAGCCGTCTTTGTAATAGATTGTGTAATTGCGGATGTTGCAATCGCGGATCATCTTGAGTACCTCCGGCCAGACACTCGCATGGAGTTCTTTGTATTCTGCCAGTTTTTCCGCTTTCAGCTTGATGACACTTCCGTAGCGCTGCATGGTCATCTCCTGTTCTCGTCACTGACGACACTCAACACGGTTAGGGCTGAGGCAAGGGCGCCGCTTGCTCCGGTGTAAAGTGTCTTGAAGAAGGCATAAGCCCAGTTTCCCATTCCTCCCGGGCTTATGAGGTAGATCGGGCCGGATAGGAGCATCCCGCCAAAAACGACGGCGCAGGCAAGTCCGATGATCAACCCCCGCAAGATCGGACCCCTTGGCAATTTCAACCCGCGGTTTGTGGTTGGGTGCCGGGTGAGATTGCCTTTCCGGTATTCCCCGCGTGCCGACCCGACCATGATCCACGAAGTCAGGAAAGCGATGACAAACACCGTGATCAGGATATCTTTAGCAACTTCAATATAGGAAAAATGTTTATAGAAGCTGTATGCGCAGAACGCCAGCGCTCCGTTGAGGACTGCGTTGATGAGGAAACTGGCTTTGGCTTGATCCTTGATGTATTTCCTGGGTTCCACGCTTGCCGGGATGGGCGCAGAATATTCACTCCAGCCTTTTTCGCTGGGATCGATCTCCACTTCCAGCACGGATACATCCGCATCTGGACCTTGGGCTGGGAGCGTGATCGCGAGGCTCTGCCCTCGCTGGGTGAATGGCAAAGGCTCTTCGGCGAAAAGGCTGACAGTTCGAGCTTGACCGGGAAAATTATCAATTGCGAGTTTACCGTCCGCAGGCCAGTCGAAGACGTGCAGGTATACCTTGTCTTCTTTGCGCGTGGCCTGTCCCCAGGTCTGACCTTGCAGGGGAGTGTAGGTGCTGCCGTGGATGGATTTGTTGTAGGTCTTCATCCACCGCCCGATGTGTTGCAACCGATCGACTGCCTCGGGCGGGAATGTGCCGCCGGCGTTCGGGCCGACGTTAAGCAGGTAATTGCCGCCGCGGCTGACCACGCTGACAAGGTTGCGGATCAATTGACCAGGTGCTTTCCATTTTGTTTCCTGGGGATTGTAAGCCCAGCTTTGACCCATCGTCATGCAGGTTTCCCAGGGCTGGAAATGATCCGGTGCAGGATAAGGCTCCTGGTGGACTGGCGTCAGTTCTAGCGTGCCCTGGCCGTATTTTCTGATTTGCTTGCGCAGCCAGCCGCCAATGAGCGGAACCGGTGCCAGCGAACTGACCAACTTAAAGAAGCCATCGCCGCCAGGATCCAGGCTGGGATTAGGTTTGCCGGTGCGGGCTGGGATGCCCTTCTTTGGAATGAACTGTTCAGGAGTGACGAAGTCGAAGCCGTCGCCGAGACGGTCGTTGATCAGCGTATTTGGGCTGAGTTCGTGGATCAGTGTGTGGAAACGAACGGGATCATACTTGCCATGGTTGGACAATCCGTCGAACCAGATCACAGCCACATCACCATAATCGCTGAGCAGTTTGCGGATGTGGCTTTCCATGTAATCCAGGTACCCAGCCCATTCTTTACGCTTCGGTTCGCCGGTCCAGTTTTTAGTGGACGGTTTGCTCGTATCCCGGTAGCCGGGATGATGCATATCGGGTGGAGAATAGTAAAAGCCAAGTGGCATCCCTGACCGGGCACAGGCTTCCGCCAATTCGAGGCAGATGTCCTTCCCGTAGGGAGTATTGGTGATCTTGTAATCTGTGCCGGGTGCGTCGAACATGCAGAAACCGTCATGATGTTTTGATGTGATGATGATGTAACCCATCCCTGCTTCTTTGGCGATCCTCACCCATTCGTCGGCGTTGAAGTCTTCCGGGTTGAACCGTGCGGGCAGTTGAACGTAATCTCTTTCGGCGATCGTCACTTGTGTCCCGAACATGGCTGCCGACAGGGCCGGGGCCATGATTGGCCAGGATGCTTCTACTCCTGCGACGGAATATGCCCCCCAGTGAATGAACAGACCAAACTTTGCATCCTGGTACCATGCCAGGGATCGGTTCTCGTTATGGTTGGGTGTTGGTGTTTTTACCATGGATTTTTCCTTATTGGTGTCTGCAGGATGCGATTGGTATGAAGTTTTCTAAAAGGTAAATTGGCACGAAGATCAATGATCACAGATGGTGACGGAGATCCCGGCCTGCCTGAGCTTGTCTTCCCATTCCTTGCTGATTCCGGCATCCGTGTACATGCAGCAGATCTGGTCCGGGCGGGCGAAGGGTGTCAGGTCTTCCTTCCCCAGCTTGCTGGAATCGACCAGCGTGTAGACCTGCTGCGCCGACTCGATCGCCTTGCCCTTGAGCTGGGCTTCCTCCAGGTGCACCTCGGTCAGGCCGCGTTCGACACTGAAACCACTGGCCGAGACGAACGCCTTCTGGGTATGCAGATCCTGGAGGTTCTGTTCGCCGAATAATCCGGTGACCGACGATCCGTCCTGGTTGAGGATGCCTCCGATCAGTATCACGGTGTTGCTGGGATTTTGCGCCAATAGCCGGGCAACATCCAGCCCATTGGTCACCACCCGCAGGCGATGCTTCGATGCCAGGGCAAGGGCCAGGTAATATATGCTGCTGCTCGCGTCCATCAAAATGGAATCACCGTCCTCCACCAGTTCTGCGGCAGCACGCGCGATGCTCTCTTTTTCCGCGGCATGTTCCTGGTGCCGGGATGCAAAGGAAGTGTTGTTGAAGTTTTGTTGTTCGATCAATACAGCGCCCCCGTGAAAACGTGTCAACCGCCCTTCCCCCTGCAGGGCGTTTAAATCGTTGCGCACGGTGCCTTCGGAGATATCAAGTGCTTGGGCGATATCTGGCACGCGCAGGCCGGGCTGGCGACGCAGGAGATCCAAGAGTTTTTGGCGTCGCTCATAAGTAGTCATAAAGCATGACCCCTTTCTCCAAAACCCTGAATTTCGACATTATATCATCAAATATCAACAGGTATTATTGATGAAATTTGTTGTATATTTATGTTGTTCTAGGTCATGTGATTGGCTATGAAATAGGGTAGCGGTTCCGCTACGCTGAGGTGCTTAAAGCCTGGTTCAAGAGAAATCATCCAATCGATATCGCCATGGAGTTTATCCTGTACCATTCTGAACCCATTCTGAAAAAATATTTTGATAAGAAATTGCTAGGAAATCCGATATTCCCACAACCGGGAGCGGGAGAAAAGCTTGCATTTTGATATACTAAAACTATCCCGTCACTCTCGGAGTACCGAACCAGAAGTCCGGTTTCGAGAACAAATCCGTGCTTATGGAGTCATTGTCCCAATCCAGTAGAGCTGCCTCGGAAATAAATGCGGCATTCCACAAATATTACCAACACGGTTGGGCAGAATTAGATAATATCCTGTAGAATTTTTTTTTTGCATATTCCATTTGTAGATCGCCAGGAAAGGATTGAAGGATGCCAAAGTACGAATACCAGGACCTCATTGATTCTATGAGCCTTGAGGAGAAGGTTCGGTTTTGTTCTGGAGCTGATTTATGGTCAAGCAAGTCCTTCGAGAAATTCAAGATCCCGTCCATCAAGATGACCGATGGGCCTCATGGGATCCGCAACATAAGGGGTGGAGCGTCCACACCAGGATCCAGCCAGACTTCGCCTGCCACCTGTTTTCCTCCTGCCTGCACCACGGCTTGTTCCTGGGATAGGGATCTCCTGCAAGAGATGGGTGCGGCAATAGGTGAAGAGGCTTTGCAGGAAGGGGTATCCGTAGTGTTGGGCCCTGGCGTCAATATCAAGCGCAATCCATTATGCGGACGGAATTTCGAATATTTTTCCGAGGATCCATATCTTGCCGGGGAAATGGCTGCAGCCTGGATCGTGGGGGTGCAAAGCAAGGGGGTTGGGGTATCTTTGAAACATTTTGCCGCCAACAATCAGGAAAATCACCGCATGGCTTCTGACAGCATGATTGATGAAAGAACCCTGCGGGAAATCTATCTTCCGGCATTTGAAAGGGCTGTCAGGATCGCGAAACCTGCCACGCTGATGTGTGCGTACAACCAGCTCAATGGAATCTACTGCAGTGACAATACCCACCTGTTGCGTGAGATCTTGCGCGACGAATGGGGATTTGAGGGCGTGATCGTCTCCGACTGGGGAGCCGTCAATGACCGTGTCGAGGCATTCAAAGCCGGCCTGGATCTGGAAATGCCATCGAGTGGAGGTTTCTTTGACCAGGATGTGATCGAGGCGGTCAATAGCGGTGCGCTTCCGGTGGAGCGAATTAACGAGTCGGTGAACCGCTTGCTGGCCCTGGTTTCATCTGTCGCTGCGAGGCGGGTGGAGAATTATCGCTACGCCGCCGATGCTCACCACGCGCTGGCTGAAAAAATTGCCGCCAGTTCCGCTGTCTTGCTGAAGAACCAGGACGCCCTTCTTCCGGTCGACAGGAAATCCAGGATCGCACTGATTGGAGCTCTTGCGAAAGAGATTCGTTACCAGGGGGGAGGCAGTTCCTGGGTGAACCCCGCACATCTCGTCAACGCCCTCGAAGGTTTTAACATCAAAGAACTGGATTACATCTATTACCCGGGTTATTCACTGGACAACCGGCATAATGACAGCTTGTTGTCGGAAGCGATAGCCGGGGCAAAGAATAGCGATGTATCCGTAATTCTCGCCGGGCTGCCTCCCGCCTACGAGTCGGAAGGCTTTGACCGTGCCAATATGCAACTCCCTCCAGGGCAGAATGAATTGATCTGCAGGGTGTCGGAGGTCAATCCCAACACGCTGGTTGTTCTTCTTGGCGGGTCACCAGTGGAGCTGCCCTGGTTGGCAAATGTGAAAGCAGTTTTACACATGCACCTGCCCGGGCAGGCAGGAGGACTGGCGATTGCGCAACTCCTCACCGGGGCAGTGAATCCAAGCGGTAAACTGGCTGAGAGTTATCCCCTTTCATACGCTGACGTCCCTTCCGCCGGTTTCTATGAAGAAGCTGAAATCCAGGCCCAGTACCGGGAAGGGATTTACGTTGGGTACCGTTATTACGAAACGGCAAAGAAAGAGGTCTGTTTCCCATTCGGTCACGGGCTTTCATATACAACTTTTGGTTATACCGGTATGGAACTCTCGAAGGATGAGCTGCAGGAGGGGGAACCCTTGAACGTCAGCGTGACCGTGAAAAATACCGGGGACGTGGATGGCGCCGAAGTGGTCCAATTGTATGTGAGCAGCCTCGATCAGGCTGTATTCCGACCGGAGAAGGAATTAAAAGACTTTGCCAAGGTCTTCCTGCATGCCGGTGAGGCGCGTCAAGTGTTTTTTCAACTGGATCCTCGTTCGTTTGCTGTGTATGACGTTGCGGCGCAGGCGTGGGTCGTTCCCGCAGGAACGTATCGGATCTCCATCGGTGCATCCAGCCGGGATATCCGCCTGTCACGCGACGTGATCATCCGCGGGAAGCGACGGCAAAAGGATTCTGCCGGCCAGGCAGCCTGGTACACCAGCTTGCAAGGAAAACCAACCCAGGCGGATTTCGAAGCGCTGCTCGGTTGCCCGATTGAACCTGTCCATAAACCCCAAAAAGGTGGATATACCCTGAACTCGTCTTTCCGCGATATGCAAAAGAGCCTGCCCATCCGGATCATGTTGTGGACGATCGAAAGAGCTGTCGCAAAAGGCTTCGGCGGTGTCGATTATTCAAATCCCAATTTCCGGGGCATCATCGAGATCACCTCCACCAACCCCCTGAAAAATATGGTGACCGCAAGTGGAGGACTTTTCGGGCTCAATATCGCCCAAGGCTTGGTCGACATGGCAAATGGGCATTTTCTCAAGGGCTTGAGGTCCTTTATGAGAAAAAAGAAATGATCCGGTCAAAGTCAAGGCCCATTTCAGGAATTATTTCCGGCAAAATGGAATAGCATTATTTTCACGGGGGAA
>CAWCBN010000012.1:0-114518 GCA_963793795.1 uncultured Chloroflexia bacterium | reverse complement strand
TTTCACTCAATTCATTGATGAGCAGAGTTGCCAGGACCGCAACCGGCGAGGGTTTGTGAGACTGCAGGATCTTGAGCACCCCCTCGCCAAATCCCGGCTGGATGCGCTGTAGGGACGTGACAAAATAGGTAAGGAAACGGGTCAGGTCATCGTCACCGCGCTCCAGCGTCAGCCAGGCGACCCGGTTAAGAGAAACCTTCTGCGAGGTCCTGCAGCCACTGGCTGACAGCCGCCGTCTTGCCATAGCCGGCTGGCCCGCAAACCAGAATCAATGGAGCATTCTGTTCCAGGCCCCCATCCAATATCCGCTCCAAGCGCTGGCGTCGTACGAACTTAGTGCCAGTTGGCGGGATATTGAACTTGGTCGACAGCAGTGGTGTGTACAATGTAGGGAATATTTTACAAAATGGGATTGTTTAATCTGTGCATCATTATAGCATGGCGATTCAGCCTTTCATCTTCATATTATCCGTATAGACAACACTCCCTTGCCCTCTTCGGGGGTGCTACACGAGGGGCAGCAATTCGAACGGTTAAATATTTTGTGAATTGTTATTACGGATACAAGCCGGGCAGCCCAGGTCTCGCCCTCAACCGAGGCTGCCCGGCACCAATCTTTGGACAACTTTAATCCTTGCTGATCATTGCACGCCAGCACTTCGGCGGTTTGAGCCAGGCAAGAACAATCCTCTCTTTCCATCATCAATGGTGAGCCTATGCCTGATCAGTATTCTTGGTTGCAAGCGCCCTCCCAAAGATGGCATCCGCTTGCGCTGCAAAAAAACTCATGCAGAGGCAGATCACCAGCACCGTGAGCCAGGCATCTTCACGCGTGAAGGCAGCCATCCAGATGCGGGGCAGGGATAAAGCAAGGATCAACAGGCCGGAAAAGGACAGGAGCACCACTTTCCAGATCCGCTCCCTGGTGAAGAGCAAAACTCCCATGCCTGCCACGCACCCAATGAACGACCAGGCAATCCAGGCCGTCGTGAGTGGGTTATCCGTACCCGTTGACATGTTGATCAGGAAAGCAGCCAGTAAAAAGAGAACTGCCGACGCAGCTGCCAAGTGGATGCCACCGAGACGACGGGACAGGACGGCCAGCAGAACGACTAATAGCAGCGCAGCCGCGGCCATAAAACCTGCCTGCCACGCCGCGCTACCCTCGAAACCATCGAACATAGCCACCTCCACCGCATGCGCATTCTTCACGGCACCCCAGGCAAGCTGCGCGCACAGGGTAATGATCACGATACCCACCAGGATGCCCAGCAAACTGAGACCAAAACGTCCAGGGGTGAAGCGACCCCTGCGCCAGGCAATGATCACGAAAGCCAGCAGGGCAAGGATGCCCAGAATGGTCAGGCTCTGCATCAGCCAATACGGATAGGCGACCAGCCCCACCAAGGAGAGGGTGAAGAAGACCAGGTCCGGGCTTTCCGTGCGAGTTGCCATATCAACGCCGCCGAAACGACCAGCCAAGCCGAGCATGGTCTTGCCGTAAGCCTGAACGAGGCGCGGCGAGATTGCAGCCACGTTGTCCCGGTCGGTATGATAGCGGGTGCCGGAGGCTTCGTTCTCGAAGGCAATTCCGGTGTACCTGGCAGACTGGAAAGCATCAAAATCGGTATTCATCTCCTGCCGTTCCTGGATATTCTTCCAGGATCCTGTCCAGAACGGCAAGGTCATGCCAGTCACCTGGCCAAGCAACCAGGCATCACCGGGGGAGGTCTCGAGTAAGCTCAGGGGGGCATTGCCGGGGCGGGCATCAAATACCAACAAGACGCCAACCTCATCCTTTGCTTCGGGATGCGCCTGCATAAAAGCAAAGGCGCCTTTCCAGTCCAGTTCCTCTCCATCGGTAAAAAGGAAGAGAAGATCATTGCGCAGGGGTTTGCCTGCGGACAGGACACGCAGGGTTTCGAGCATGGCGACCACGGAGATGCCATCATCGCCAGCACCAGGGGCAGGCGGATGCAAATCGTAGTGCCCGGAGACCAGCACCGTGCCGGTGGAATCCGTACCCGGCAGGCGGACGAGGATGTTCGAAAGCTGACCGCTGGTCTCCACTTCCGCAGTCAAACCGGCGGCTTCGACCTGTTCCACGATGTAGGCACGCACGCGTGCCTGGGCTTCGGACCCGGCAGCGTGAGGTTCACGCGCCACTACTTCCAGGTCGCGCATGGCACGTTCCGCCGAGAATTGAGTGGCAGGTGCATCGGCAGTGACTGCCCGGGGCGGGATCATCTGCAGGGCGGATAAACCTGCGAACAGGAGGAGTGCGACTCCCAAAAGGATGCGAAAGAGGATATTGGAATTGGTTTTCATGAGGTTTTCCTTTCAATCATGGCATGGCTTGTGAAAACTGGCAGAAAATTTCAGCCCAGGCGACGTGCTCGTCTTCCAACCCATATGTTTCGCCATTGCGCACGATGATCATGTTGTTGCCCGGTGAAACATAAACGAATTGGCCAAAATTCCCGGAGGCATAATAATCCTGGCGGTCGGGATTGCATTTTTTGCCCCACCACATGTAACCGTAATAGATGGGGGCATCCTGGATCAAGCCATTATCACGGGTGGAGGCTGTCACCCACTCGGCGGGCAGGATCTGCGTCCCGTTCCAATCGCCCTCGTTCAAGTATAGGCGTCCCAGCTTGGCGAAATCGATGGCGCCCGGCATTGATCCCGCTCTCCATTTTTTCGAAACCGCTCCGCTCGCTGTCCAAGCTCCACGATCCGCCAAATTCCATGCCAAGGGGAGTCCAAAGCTTTTCCTGCAGATAGGTGGTAACCGGTCGAGCGGTGGCGCGTTCCAGTATCAAGCCGAGAAGAAGGGGATTGTAATTGTTGTAAACGAACGTGCCTTCCGGGGGCTTCGACCACTTCCGTTTCGGTGAGCGCCAGGTGGCGCAGGTCATCGAAGACGTAGGTGAGGTTATCGTCTTCGGGGAGGAAGAGCCGGTCATCGTTATAGCGCAGACCGGAGGACATGGTCAGCAAATGGCGGATCGTGATCTCCCCGAAGCGCGGGTCGCGTTGCGCCAATTCTGGCAGATAGTTGGTGATGGGATCGTCCACACTATTGATGTAGCCTTCCTGGATGGCGATCCCGATCATTGCCGAGTCGAAGGATTTGGCGACCGAGAAGGAGGTCACGATGGAATCGCGCTGGTAATCCATGAAGTAACGTTCGTAGATGACAGTATCATTTTGGATGACCAGGAAAGCCTGGGTGCCTGTCTCAGCCAGGAAAGCATCCAGGTTTGGGATGGAAGGATTGGATTTAAAGGTCGCCTGCACCAGCGCTTCCCGGCTGGCATCCATGCTGAACAGGAAAGGATCCGGGCTGGCGATCAAGTTCGCGTTCCGGCAGGATGCGGAAATCATAGGGAGTGCCATAGATCCCGGAAATTTTCATTGAGCATATAGCCGGGCGAATAACGCAGGCTTATAAAGGCAATATCGAGGACGAACAGTGCCAACAGGGCCAGCGCCCCCCACAGGACGATACGTAGAACAGATTTGAGAATTTTTTTCATGCCGTTCTCCTTCTTGTTTTGAGAGGAACAGGGCAAGTCTTTGTATATCGCCAGGAATCAATTTCGAGCTGAATGGCTGACCAGCAGGGCATCAACGACTGGCAGGATGCCTCCCAGCATTAACGCCTCGATCCCGGCGAGGATGTTCAAGCTCTTCATGCCGTCGCTCATGACCACCCCGGGCAGGAAGGGAAAGAAGAAGATGATCAGTGGCAGGGCAGCCAGCAGCACGGCTACTTCCAGAGCCCATTTCGCCTGCTTAGACCGAGCGCGGCAGCCAGGTTTCATACCAGGGACCCGATCAGTGCCGACCAGATGAATGCATCAGCGGCGCGGGTTCAGCAAAGGCCAACACCAAGGCCGCAAGGCTAAATGGAAGCAGCCCAACCAGGGAGAAATTGGCCCGCCCGCTCCAGCGCTGGAACAGAACATAACTTCCCAGGCACAGTCCAAGGACCAGCAAGGCAAGCAGCCCAGCGGCAAGCCAGCCAGTCGGTGGAATCACCTCCGGCCAATCCGCCCAACGATGGGTTTCCCAGGCGAACAGTTTAGGCAGGCGCGGCATGAGCACACTGACCACTCCTACTGACAGGACAGCAGTAACGACGATCGAGCCGAAGGCAACACCCAACCCGCGCCAGGAGACGATCTCCGCGCTCATAACGCCAATCCCAGGGCAAGCAGCAACAAGACCCCTGCGGTGATGGCAAGCGTTGGACTCCAGGTTTGCGGGTGATGGATGAACCCGATGACCGGCAGGGAGAAAAATGTCTCCTGTTCTCCCCATGGGTTGGCGAGGTCCCGATTGCCGAGTTCGCGGGCAATCGCCAGGGTTTGTTCGCCCATTTGCTGGACGGTGCCGGGCTGGATGGTCTCCGGTGTGTCCTCGGAGGTGTGATACTGCCTGAAGGGATAGTTACTCTCGAGCGCGATCACCGGGATTCCTACGTTGATGAGGGGGATGCTGTTGTAAACGCCACCACCGCTCATGGACAGCCACATGCCACCGGTGTAGGCTTCGGCGAGGATGCCCACCAACCAGCCATTGTTTTGTGGACCAACTTCGTTGGTCGTGATCGGTCCAGTAGTCGCACCGTCTATGCTGATCGCCACACGCACAGCGCTCATCCAGGGATGCTTGCGAACGAAAGCCTTGGTCCCGGTGAACGGGCCGACCTCTTCGCAATCGTCAAACAAGGCGATCACATCATTTCTTAAGCACGGGACCAGCTGCCAGGGAGCGCATGATCTCGAGCAGCGCGGACACCGCCGAGCCGTTATCTCCCGCCCCGGGGGTGGTTGCGATGGTATCGTAATGGGTCAGGATGATGATCGCACCGTCTGGATCCGAACCGCGCAATCGGGCGACTATATTCTCCAAGGTGCCAACCTGTTGCACCTCGACCTCAAGCCCGCTTATCGTCAATTGCCGGACCAGGTATTCACGGACTCGCGCCTGGGCAGGGCTACCGGTGGGATGCGGTTCAGCAGCGATGACAGGCAGGTGCAGCATGGCGCGCTCAGCGGAGAATTGGTCTGCTGGGGCAGTGGCAAGGATGACACGGTTGGGGAAGAGTGGCATCACCGAAGGGATGCCCACCAGCAGCAGCACAAGCAGCAGGAGCAGCCCGCGGTATATGCTGGAAGGTGTTTCAGTTTTGATCGGGATGTTGGACTTACTGTTCATGTTTCTGTTTCCTTTACATCAGGTGACAGGATATATCCCATTAAATTCAGTTGCCCTGAACCTGGCAGGTGATAGTCATCTCAAACTCGGGCAGGGTTATCTGTAGGCTGTTGCCATCGAAATCCACCTGGCGGAGGAGCACGCCAATGTCGAAGGCTTCGAAGGTAAATGTGTTTTCATCTTCCCACCAGCCGCGATATCCTGCGCCAATGGAGGCCAAGTGATAACTTCCATCCAGTCCAATGGGCAGGATGGTCTGTACGCCACCCATCTCAAGGAACATGGTGGCCTCTTCAGGGTCATCAAACAGGATGCGGACACTCTCGATGTTGACCAGGTTGTTCTCGCATTGGTATGATTTTCCAGAAATATCCTGCGCCATCTGTGAGGAGATGGCAGACATGGAAACAGCACTGTCCTGCTGGATCGTTGCCAGCGCAGCCTGCAGGGCTGCCTGACCTTCGGGATCAGCTGGTCGTGGGTTGTCCAGGTGGAGCAGGGCAGGGATAAGGAAGCCATCGATATCCGAAGGTTCGAACCCACCGCCGGTGATGACCACTATGGAATTAAAGGCAGCATTTACACGGATATTCTGACCATCCCGGCCTGAAGCGTAGACATCCACCGGGGAAACCCACCAGCCGTAGCCGTAACCATAATCACTTTCCACGGACTTACTTTGAGCCCGAGAAGAGGCCAGCACCCAGGCTTCCGGCACGAGTTGTTGCCCTTCCCAGTTGCCGCGATGAAGCCACAAGAATCCAATCTTGGCTGCATCCTCGGGCAGGAGGTGCAGGTCGCCCCAGCCGCGGGTATAACCCTGCGGATCGGTTTCCCAGGTGACATTCGAGATGCCCAGCGGTGCAAAGAGGTGCTGGCGGGCAAAGTCGAGGGTTGTCATTCCGCTTGCTTGTTGCAGGATGGCTGAGAGAAGGTGCATTCCCGGGCTGTCGTAACAAAATTGCGTCCCCGGCTCGCTGACCATCGGGCGGTCCAAGGCAGCCTGTACCCAGTCTGCACTGGAGCGCATCGCATCGAGCGTGGCTTCGTCCCCTTCCTCGCAGAGCGATTGCATGCCGTTGACCATGCCGGCCAGGTGCCGAACGGTGAGACGGGACTTGCGCTCGTCCAGGTTGGCTATGGTCCGCTCGGGGAAGAAGGAGACCACCGGCTGGTCGAGATCCAGCAGACCCTGGTCGGCGGCCATGGCGATCAGAGTCGTCATCACGCTCTTGGTCACCGAGGCCAGGTCGTGTGGAAACGTTCCATCGTAGGGGGCGAAGTGGGCATCCAGGACAACATACCCATCGCGGATGATGAGCAGGCTGTCAATGGCCAAATCCCTTTGCTGGATATCCAGCAGCCCTTGGGCCAGTTTGTTCGAGTCGAAACCGAGATCCTCTGGGGATCTGATTTTCCAGCCATCCGTCGGCCAATACTCCGGCGCGGGGACCGCGACCGGTTCACGCATGCCGGATGTGAAAATCCAGGCTACCAATCCCCCAATGGTCAACACAATGGCTGCCACAACCAGGAGGGCGACCTTGAGAATGCGTTTGCCATTCATCTTTACTCCTCCCGCTTTCCAGCCTGGCGATCACTGCGGAAGAGGGCTCCACCGATCCAGCCGCCCAGGGCGCCGCAGCCGATTTCGAAGATCACGCCCAGGAAATTGATGATCCAACCTGCCCAGGCAGGGAGATCTTCCATGCCCTGCATTTCTTCCCCCGGGAGGATGCTGTCCAGCCCGTTCATCAAGCCCTGCACACCCGCCAGCCCAAAGAAGCTGAGCAGGAGTCCAACCAAGCCAGCGATCAATCCACTCATCGCCCCAACCTTGATTGCCTCGCGGAGGCTGACTGTCCCGTTAAGGCGGCGGTACACCCAGACCGAGAAGATGGCGCTACCCCAAAAGCCGGCACACAGCAGGCAGTTGATAAAACCGATGTAGGGCAGGTTGGCGGTTAGCAAGCTGACCAAGCCGCCTGCTGCTGCGGCAATCCAAAAATTCTTTGCGTTCATGATTTTTCTCCTTTTTCGAAATTATTAGTTTTTCCATCCTTACCGAGGATGGCATCAACCAGGACCTGATAATTGGCCCCCTTGACAACGAAACAATTAGCGCCAGATGCCAAGGCTTTCTGTTCTGCGAGTCCAGCATGGACGCTCAGGATCACGACGCGTGGGGCAGGCGTGCGGGCCTTGATTATGCGGGTCGCCTCGTAACCGTCCATGATGGGCATCTCGATATCCATAACGATCGCATCCGGAGTGAGTTCACCGGCCAGGCGCACCGCCTCCAGGCCGTCACCAGCTTCACCGACGATCTCCACTACTCCAGAGAGTTCCAGGAGCTGCCGCAATTCACTGCGCACATGGGCAGAATCATCCACCAGCAGGACTCGTACAGGGTGGATTTCGAAGTTTTTTGACGAAGAGGCAAGGGTTGGCAAGGTGGCTGAATTCCTTCACCCCGATGATGCCACACCAGCCGCGAAAACACAGCCGGCCTGCGGTGGATTTCGACGCAGACCAGGGATGGAAATTTTTTATCAGTCTTGGGGAGGATGAATCTAGTTCTTAGGGCGTAGGCTGTTGGCTACTACCATTTTCGCGCGGTCTCAGGTCAGCGATCAAGCTGCGCATCTCTTTCAGAGCATCCTGCGTCAATGCTTGAAGCTCTTCCAACTGCGGACGCAGCCGCTCCGGTTGGCGCTCGAGCAGGATGCGCGCGGCGCGACTTTGCAGCCCAATGCTGAACATGGTCTGCGAGACCGAGTCATGCAATTCGCGCGCCAGGCGGTCGCGCTCCTGGAGGGCCGAGAGTTCCTCGACCTGCCCGGCGTAGGCGGTCAGTTGGCGGTTGGCCCCCTGCAATTCGGCCAGCAGTGCCTCCCGTTTGCGCTGCCCGGCCTCGATCTCCTGAGTGATGCCAACGTAGGCCGAGAAGACGATCGCGACCGCTGCGGGTAGCAAAGCAAGGGCCAACCCGTAGCCACCCAGGAAGACAGTCAGCGAAAGGATAATGAGCACAATCTGGAATACGACCCAGAACCAGCGCATCCGGCCGGAGAAGACCAATGCGGCCTGGAAGGAGAGTAGAACGAGCATGATGTTGGTGAAGTCCAGCCTGGGGTGCAGGTAAAGCAGGAACAGGGCGATGAGGGATTGGAAGATGAAATAGAATTGCTGCCAGATCACCCGGCGAATCGGCCGCCACAGCACAAGGGTGAATAGCGCGCCGAACAGTAACTCCAGCCCAATATAAACCCTCAGCCAGGAGCCCAAGGCATACGTCTCTGCCAAAGTGCGCAAGACGATTGTCAGGTAGAAAAAGTACGCCGCAGCCAGGATGATCGGCCTGGGCCGGGATACAGGTGAGGAGGGGGAAATCTTGCTGGTCAAACTTCGCTCCTACTCGTTTTCATCCGGGTTAACCAGGCCATGCTTGATGGCATAAATGGCCATCTGGGTGCGGTCTGCCAGCCCCAGTTTGCCGAGTATGTTACTGATGTGTGCCTTGACGGTCTTCTCGCTGATCACCAGGGTCTCTGCGATCTCGCGATTGCTCTTGCCCCGGGCAACCAGGCGGATCACCTCGTTCTCCCGTTCGGTGAGCTGTGGACCACCGACCGGTTTCGCTCCTGCGGGCTGAGCCGCCACCTGTGCCATCAGTTTACCCAACACGTCCGGGTGCAAGCGTGCCTCACCGCGGGCTGCAGCCAGGATGGCATCCACCAGCGCGTCGGGGGAGACATCCTTGAGCAGGTAGCTGGAGGCGCCGGCCTGGATGGCGGGGAAGACCTTGTCATCTTCGGTGAAACTGGTCAAGGCGATCACCTTTGTCCCCGGGCAGAGCGCCTTGATGCGGCTCGTGGCTGCGATCCCGTCCAGGCGCGGCATGACAAGGTCCATCAGTACCACATCTGGGGCCAACTTTACTGCCAACTCGACGGCCTCCTGCCCGTCGCCAGCCTCACCGACGACCTGGATCGCCTCGACCAGGTCGAGAAAAGTGCGCAAGCCCTGCCGGACAACGCGGTGGTCGTCCACTATCAAAACCTTGATCTTTTCGACGGCTGCCATCATGTCTGCAATGCTCCTCCCGGGCTTTTTTCGACCCGGATGCGGGTGCCGGCTCCCGGCGCGGACTCCACCCGCAAGGTCCATCCGATCTCCGCGGCGCGCTCGCCCATGCCTGCCATCCCCATCCGGCCATGGCCGGGTACCTGTTGCGGATCGAAACCGGTTCCGCGGTCCTCGACCTCCATCCAGGGAGGTTCGGCGAGATTCAGCCGCACGATCGCCTGCGAGACCCCGGCATGCTTGACGATATTGTTGAGCGCCTCCTGGGCGATGCGGAACAAGCCGGCTTCCTCGAGCGGGTCGAGGCGCTGGTTGCCTTCCACTTCCAGGGCAACGGTGAGATTATCCAAACTGCGGCGTTCCTCCAGGTGCCTTTGTAAGGCACTGACGAAGCCGCCTGCGGTGACTCCCTGGGGAGCCAGGCGGGAGATCAACACCTGCATCTCCGCCATCGCGCTCTGTGCCAGTTGGTCCAGCCGGTCCAGTTGAGCGGCCACCTTTCCCAGGTCGCGTTCCAGCAAGAGCAGCGCCGACTGGGTGGTGAGGGTCATGCTGAAGATCGTCTGCGTAACCGAGTCGTGCAGCTCACGCCCCAGGCGCTGGCGTTCGCGTACGACTGCCAGTTGTTCCTGCTGGCGGGCATGGAACTCCAGTCTTGCGTTGGCTTCCTGCAGTTCTCCCACCAGCGCCTGCTGTTGTTCCGCGACGATCATGGCGCGGCGGGTGGACCAGATGTAGGCCGACATGAGTGCCCCCAGGGCAGAATAGATCAGCCCCAGGGCCAGCGCCTGCAACGCGCCAACAGCCCCGACCAGGGACAGGTAGGTCAGTACAGCCGTTAGAGCGATCAGCCCGCCGACGACTCGCGGTGAGGAACGCCGCATGGCTTGCATGTGAAGGATGGGGAATAAGAAGGCAAAGAAATCCTGCCGGGTGCCCAGGAGCAGGACCAAGATCACTCCCGGCCTCGGCTGCAAGGCAGACGGCAGTGAGCCAAGCCACCCGGCTGGCGAAGAGCGTGTCCGCGATGAACAAAAGCAGCCAGATCGCCAGGAGGAGCATGATCTGCCAGAGGTCCGGATCATCCTGAAAAATGAGCAGCGCCCGCAAGGCTGCCGCAGCGAACATGAAACCAGCGGCGAGATAATAGATCCTGCCGTGAAGCCAGGTACTGGTCAGGGTCATGCCTGGGAGCGGAGTGCGGGAGGTCACTCGAGGATGCCTGGGGTGCTGCGGTTGGTAGAAGATCAGAGACTGGTATGCGATCCAGCACAATATATTATGAATACTATACTTATTTTTTTGAACAAGGTCAAGTCATTCGGGCATATTCTTTTGTGAATCACCCCGAGATAGCGCTTCAATATCCATTCGGTTGGTAAGGTTCAGGAGTACATTCTGATAGTAATATTCGTTCCTCAGTATCGAGGGGGAACGAATGGATTAGGTGATTTTTTTGCTGATGATCGAGGATCGAGTATTGAAAAGAAGATGGGTATTTGTTCCTGAGGAACAAAAGAGGAACAAATCGGGTCCCTGGGGAAGGGAGAACTGACCGGACGGAGAATCTCAGTTGATAATAGGGGAGTGGGCGCGGTGAGATCGGATTTGGTAACACAAGAGAATAATAGAACATATGTGCTGAATTGTCAAGGGCTGGTAACGGATACAAAACAGGTAGTATTTTTGGAAATTTTGGTTTCTGCTCCCATAGTTAGGGCATTATTGACGCATCTTCGCCAACTTTAGCGATTCCAAATGGGATGAGTGACTATTAGTATCGCCCCAGATTTTCTTGACCAAACTTTGACACTTCCTCCTGGTTATCTTAATGCGAATATGACGGGCAAGGGGGTAAATTAAGGACATTGAGGCTCCGCATGTCTGATCTCTTCTCTCTTCTCCTAATTGTTAGTTTTTGCCCTGGGAATGTGGGGACTTTTGCGCCTGTGCGACTTGGCTGATGGAGAAATGATGATGAATGCCATTCTCCTCCTGGCTGGGTTTATCGTGGTCGGGCTGCTCATTTACCTGTTCGTTTCTCTTATTAAACCGGAGTGGTTCGGATGAACCTGGTCTGGCTGGCTCCAATTTGCGACTTATATCATCGTCCTCCTGGTGCTGGTCAAGCCACTCGGCCTGTACATGGCGCGCGTCTATCAGGGGGAACGTGTAATCCTGTCTCCAATCCTTGCACCGCTGGAACGGTTTTTCTTTCGCCTTGCCGGGGTGAAACCCGATCAGGAGATGAACTGGAAAACATACGCTGTGGCGCTCCTGCTTTTCAACCTGGTGGGATTTCTGTTCCTGTATCTGCTCCTGCGAATCCAACATCTTATGCCTCTCAACGCGCAGGGCTTCCAAGCCGTCTCACCAGAGCTGGCTTTCAACACAGCTGTTAGTTTCACCACCAACACCAACTGGCAGAGCTATGGTGGTGAGACGACCATGAGCATTCTTTCCCAGATGCTCGGCTTGACAGTGCAGAATTTCCTTTCAGCCGCGACCGGCATGGCAGTCCTGGTCGCCCTGATCCGCGGGATTGATCCGCCACACCACGGATAAACTAGGTAACTTCTGGGTTGATCTGACTCGCTCCACACTTTATATCCTTCTGCCGCTGGCGCTTATCCTGTCCCTAGCGCTCGTTTCCCAGGGCGTGGTGCAGACTTTCCAGCCGTATACCGCCATCCAGACATTGGATCCGTCTTCTGCCGTCGCCACCCAGACCCTTCCGCTCGGACCGGTTGCCTCTCAGGTGGCGATCAAACAGCTGGGCACGAACGGCGGCGGCTATTTCAACGTCAACTCGGCTCACCCCTTTGAAAATCCTACTCCGCTCTCCAATTTCCTGGAGATGCTGGCCATCCTGCTCATTCCAGCAGCGCTTTGCTACACCTTTGGGAAGATGGTCGGCGACACGCGCCAGGGCTGGGCCATCCTGGCTGCCATGACGCTGCTGCTAGTCGCTATGGCGGGGGTCGGCATCTGGGCGGAAAGCCATGGCAATCCAGCCTTTGCATCATTGGGTATTGACCAGTCGATGGGCAACATGGAAGGCAAGGATGTCCGCTTTGGCGCGGCGGCTTCTGCGCTCTGGGCGACGGTCACCACGGCGGCATCCAACGGATCGGTGAACTCGATGCATGATTCCTTTACCCCGCTTGGCGGGCTGGTGCCCATGTGGCTGATGCAATTGGGCGAGGTCGTCTTCGGCGGGGTCGGTTCCGGCCTGTACGGGATGCTGGCTTTTGTTATCATCGCCGTTTTTGTCGCCGGGTTGATGGTTGGGCGCACGCCGGAATACCTGGGCAAGAAGATCCAGATCTATGAAATGAAAATGGCTGCCTTGATCGTGCTGATCCCGGTCCTGACGGTGCTGATTGGCACCGCGGTCGCCCTGGTTACTCCGGGCGGCAAGGCGGGAATCTTCAATGCCGGGCCGCAGGGTTTCAGCGAGGTGCTGTATGCCTTTTCGTCCGCTGGCAACAACAACGGCTCGGCTTTCGCCGGGCTGGGGGCGAACAGTGTTTTCTACAACGTGATACTGGGGCTTGCCATGCTGGTAGCCCGTTATGCACTGATCGTGCCAGTGCTGGCTATGGCCGGGTCGCTGGGGCTCAAGAAGAAGGTGCCTGAAAGCGCCGGGACGCTGCCCACCCACACACCGCTCTTCATCGCCTGGCTGATCGGTGTGATCATCATCGTCGGGGCACTCAGCTTCCTGCCGGCTCTGGCGCTTGGACCGATCGTACAGCAGTTGTTGCTCGGCAGCGGGAGGTTGTTCTGATGAAGAAGAACTCCCGCTCCGCCAGCCCGCGCGTCAAACTCTACCGCCGCGCCGCTCTGGATGCCTTCAAGAAACTCGATCCGCGCCGCCAGGTCCGCAATCCGGTCATGTTTGTGACCGAGGTCGGCAGCCTGTTGACCACGCTGCTCTGGTTCCAGGCTCTGGCCGGTAAAGGAGAGGCCCCGGCTGGATTCGTCGGCGCGATCGCCCTGTGGCTGTGGTTCACCGTCCTGTTCGCCAACTTCTCTGAGGCGCTGGCCGAGGGTCGCGGCAAGGCCCAGGCCGAGTCGCTGCGCAAGGCCCGCCAGGATACCCCCGCCCAACGCCTGCGCGGCATTCCTGCCAGTATGGAAGCGGCACGCCAGGCTGTCGAGACCATCTCCTCCACCATACTGCAGAAAGGCGACCTGTACCTGGTCGAGGCGGGCGACATCCTTCCTGCCGACGGCGAGATCGTTCTTGGCATCGCCTCGGTGGACGAAAGCGCCGTGACCGGCGAATCAGCCCCCGTCGTGCGCGAGGCGGGCGGGGACCGGTCAGCGGTCACCGGCGGGACACGCCTGCTCTCCGACTGGCTGATCGTACGCGTCAGCGCCGACCCGGGCGAGGGTTTCCTCGACCGGATGATCTCCATGGTCGAGGGAGCCAAACGGCAGAGGACGCCCAATGAGATTGCCTTGAGCATCCTGCTCTCCAGCTTCACCATCGTCTTCCTGGTGGTGTGTGCCACCCTGCTGCCCTATTCGCAGTTCAGTGTGCAGGCGGCCGGGCAGGGGACGCCCATCACCATCACCGTGCTGGTCGCCCTGCTCATCTGCCTCATCCCGACCACCATTGGCGGGCTGCTCTCGGCCATCGGCATCGCCGGGATGGACCGGCTCATCCAGCGCAATGTCATCGCCTTTCGGGTCGGGCTGTGGAAGCGGCCGGGGATGTGGACGTGCTGCTGCTCGACAAGACCGGCACCATCACGCTTGGCAACCGCCAGGCAGTGGAATTCCTGCCGGTTGGCGACGTGAACCCACGTGCATTGGCCGAGGCTGCCCAACTGGCCTCCCTGGCCGACGAGACACCCGAGGGCCGCTCGATCGTCGTGCTGGCCAAGGAGAAATACGGCCTGCGCGGGCGGACGATGGGGGTCAGTGAACAGGCACCGCATGGAATGCATTTCATCCCATTCACTGCCCAGACGCGCATGTCCGGCGTGGACTTCAACGGCACCTCACATTCGCAAAGGCGCGCCCGACACGATGATGGCGCTGATTCAAACAACCGGGAACGGTTTGCCGTCCGGGCTTGTCCATGCGGTGGACACCATCGCCCGAAATGGCGGTACGCCGCTGGTGGTTACACGCGACGGGCAGGCGCTGGGTGTCATCCATCTCAAGGATATCGTCAAAGGCGGGATCAAGGAGCGTTTCGCCCAGTTGCGCAGGATGGGCATCAAGACCGTGATGATCACCGGCGACAACCCGCTCACCGCGGCAGCCATTGCTGCCGAGGCCGGGGTGGACGATTTCCTGGCCCAGGCCACCCCCGATGCCAAGCTGAAACTCATCCGCGAATACCAGGCCGGCGGGCGGCTGGTGGCCATGACCGGCGACGGCACCAATGACGCCCCCGCCCTGGCCCAGGCGGATGTGGCTGTGGCCATGAACACCGGCACACAGCCGGCCCGCGAAGCCGCCAACATGGTCGACCTGGACAGCAACCCGACCAAACTGATCGAGATCGTGGAGATCGGCAAGCAATTGCTGATGACACGCGGTTCTCTGACCACCTTCAGCATTGCCAACGATGTCAGCAAATACTTTGCCATCATCCCGGCTGCGTTCGCCTCCACCTACCCGGCCCTGGGCGCACTGAACTTCATGCACCTGGCCACGCCGCAGAGCGCCATCCTGTCGGCGGTGATCTTCAATGCCCTGATCATCATTGCCCTGATCCCGCTGGCTCTGCGCGGCGTTCCATACCGTCCCAAGCCCGCTGCCCAACTGCTGCGCGATAACCTGCTGGTCTACGGATTGGGCGGACTGGTCGCGCCGTTCATCGGCATCAAATTGATCGATATGCTCCTGGTTGTATTGCACCTGGTATAGGCGCTCAAAGGAGATTCCCTGTGAAGAAGATCCATTTCCCATTCCATACGCTTGTTACCAACAGCTTGCTGGCGATGATGCTCGTGATGGCAACGACCGTTCCTCTGTGGCTTCTCGGGCGTGAAACGCTTGGTGAGGCGGTAATCGCCTTGACTCTACCTGGTGCCGGTATCCTGGAGTGCCTATCGGTGGGGGCGGGTAGCGGGTATCGGCGCAGCGTTGACGGCTGCATTGGCTTTCAATTTCCTGTTCATTCCCCCATTCTTTACGTTTGCCATCGCCAGCCTGGAAGGTTGGCTGGTGCTGGCCATTTTCGTGGGAGTTGCCATTATCGTTGTGGAGCAGCATCCAATCCAGCATCGTGAAAGCCCGTGAGGCCACTTTTATGTATGAATTAAGCGCCGCCCTGCGGTGTAAGAACGCCAGATGCCGTGGCACGCATTCTGGCCGCCAGATCCAACAACTATTCCAGGCGTCACTTGTCCGGGTAGTCGGTCAGGAATCCGGATTCCGATTCCAGCACAGTGGTCAGCCAGCCAGACGGCATTGAGAGAAAGGATCGCCCTGATCGGGTCTTGCCGATTCTGAATTCCTGGGGGCTGGTGGGTGAGATCCAGATCTGGCGTGGTTTTTACAGCAACCTACCGCCAGAAGACGGTGCACTTGCTTCAGAAATTTTGCTTCCCAAGCAGGGAAGGCTTTCGATACGCATCCAGAAAGCCCAGGCAGGAAGTTTCATCAAGTCAGGCATGTGAGGAAATATGCAGAAATCGATCCGAGAAGGAAAAACAAAGCGTGCATTCTTGTGGCGAAAAACCACTCGCTATGTACTCTACTTCGGCGTTCCCATCCTGGTTGCCCTCTCCTCGGTCATCTTCCCGATCCAACCTTTCCTCCGACAAGCCATGGTCGGGTTCATGCTGATCTGGTTTGTAGTCGGGAGTTGGCTCTTCAATGCGCCAGAAGTAGCAAGGATATGAATGTTCCATCAACTTAAACCGGCATTGATCATGTTTGCCCTCCTGACTGTTCTCACCGGGATTTTGTACCCGCTGGCAGTGACCGGCATTGCGCAATTTGCTTTCCCGAACCAGGCGAACGGCAGCTTGATCGACCGGGATGGCACCCTGCTCGGTTCGGTGCTCATCGGGCAGAACTTCACCGGACCCGCAATATTTCTGGGGGCGGCCTTCGGCGACATCCGGTTCACCCTACACTCCCTTCGATGCGCAAGCCTTGACCGGCTCCTCCGGCTCCAACCTGGGTCCGCTCTCGCAGGCGTTGGTGGATGCCGTCCAAGCACGTGTATATGCCCTGCATGCCGCCGACCCGGGCAACCTGATCCCATATCCCTGTCGACCTGGTAACGGCCTCCGCCTCCGGGCTGGACCCGCATATCAGTGTCGCAGCGGCCTATTACCAGGTTCCGCGCGTGGCTCGCTGCCCGAGGAAGTGAGCGAAGCGGACGTCATGCTATTGGTCGATCAATATCACCGAAGGCGCGCACATTCGGTTTCCTGGGTGAACCACGGGTCAATGTCCTCCTGTTGAATTTGGCGCTGGATGAGATAAAATGAATTCGATGGACAATCGCCCCGATCCCGATGAACTGTTGAAGCACGTCCAGGCGGAAGAACCCGCCCGCGGTCGGCTGAAGATCTTCCTGGGATACGCCGCCGGGGTTGGCAAGACCTACGCCATGCTCGAAGCTGCCCACCAGCGCCGGAAACAGGGCGTGGATGTGGTCGTCGGCTATGTGGAAACGCATGGCCGGGTTGAGACAGAAGCCTTGCTGAGCGGCTTGGAGATCCTGCCGCGCCGGCAGGTGGAATATCACGGCGTACAGCTTGCCCGAATTGGATGTGGATGCCGTGTTGACACGCCACCCGGCGCTGGTGCTGGTGGACGAGTTCGCCCATACCAACGCGCCGGGGTCGCGCCATCCCAAACGCTATCTCGACGTGGAAGAAATCCTGGATGCCGGGATCGACGTCTACACCACGCTCAATATCCAGCACCTGGAAAGCCTGAACGACGTGGTTGCCCAGGTGACAGGCGTGGTGGTGCGCGAGACCGTCCCCGACCGGGTGCTGGACGAAGCCTCCGAGATCGAAGTGATCGACCTGCCGCCGGACGAGTTGCTGGCGCGGCTCAAGGAAGGCAAAGTCTACGTCCCCGAACAGGCGAAACGCGCCATCCAGAAATTCTTCCGCAAAGGCAACCTTTCCGCCCTGCGTGAGATGTCGCTGCGGCGCGCCGCCGAGCGGGTGGACGACCAGATGCGCGCCTACATGCGCACGCGTGCCATCCCCGGCCCCTGGCCGGCCGGAGAACGCCTGCTGGTCTGCATCAGCCCCAGCCCGCTGGCCGAGAAACTTGTCCGCACCACGCGCCGCCTGGCCGACGAACTCAACGCCGAGTGGTTTGCCGTTTATGTGGAAGTTGCCTCGAAACCCGAACTCAATCCAGCCAACCGGGAACGGATCGGCAAGACGCTGCAACTGGCCGAGGAATTGGGAGCCCGCACGCGCACCCTGACCGGGCGCTCCATCCCCGAGACCGTCCTGGCCTATGCCCGCAAGCACAATGTCACCAAGATCGTGGTCGGCAAACCCATCCGGCCGCGCTGGCGGGAATGGCTCAGCGGTTCGGTCGTGGACCAGTTGATCTATGCCAGCGGGGATATCGATGTGTATGTGATCAGCGCCTAGGCGGATGCAAAACCACCGGCTCTTCCTGCAGAATGGCGGCCTCATCGCCCGCTGGGACGTTACCTGTTTGCTGTGGGGTTGGTGGCCCTTTCCACCTTGCTCGGGATGTTCATCCGAGGGAATCTGGAACCTGCCAACCTGGTGATGCTCTACCTGGCCAGCACGGTGATCGCAGCCATCTTCCTGGGTCGCGGCCCGTCGCTGCTGGTCTCCATCCTGGGCGTGCTCGCCTTTGACTTTTTCCTTGTCCCTCCATACCTGACCTTGGCGGTCAGCGATACCCAATATTTGATCACTTTTACCGGATTGTTCGTTGTCAGCCTGGTGGTCAGTACCCTGACAGCCCGCGTGCGCGAGCAGGCCGAGGCTGCCATCCAGCGCGAGGCGCAGACCTCCGCCCTGTACACTCTTGGCCGCGACCTGACCTCCGCCACAGACCTTCATCAGGTAGCCGAAATCATCATCTCCCACATCAGTCAGGTCTTTGGGCGGGAGGTCGCCATCTTTCTGCCGGAAAATGGCCAACTGCAGGTGTTTGCCAGCACGCCGGATTATCGACCCGGACACGAACGAACTGGGCGTGGCCGCCTGGGCTTTCGAGCACGACCAGCCGGCCGGCCTCGGGACCGATACCTTGCCGGCTGCCTCGCTGCGCTGCCAACCTCTGAAGACTGCCCGTGGCTTGATTGGGGTGCTCGGCATCCGCCCGAAGAGAGCCGGGCAGGCTGCTCACCCCCGAGCAGCGCCAGACTTTCAACTCGTTTGCCCACCAGGCCGCCCTGGCTGTGGAACGTGCCAGCCTGGCAGAACAGGCCCGCCAGGCAGAGCTGCTGCAGGCCACCGAAAAACTGCAGACCTCCCTGCTCAACTCCATCTCCCACGACCTGCGCACGCCGCTGGTCAGCATCACCGGGGCCTTGAGCAGCCTGCGAGAGAAAACCCTGATGCTGGATCAGGAAGCGCGTGACAGCCTGATCGAGACCGCAGATGGAGAGGCCGAGCGGCTGAACCGCCTGGTGGGCAACCTGCTCAACATGACCCGCCTGGAGGCCGGCGCCATCCATCTCAGGCGTGGAACCCTGTGACATCCAGGATGCCATCGGAGCGGCGCTGGATCAAATGGGCGAGCGGCTGGCCGAACGGAAGATCAAATGTCAATCTGCCACCGGATTTGAGCCTCGTTGCATTGGATTTTGCCTTGTTCGAGCAGGTCCTGGTGAACCTACTGGACAATGCCGTGAAGTATTCCCCGCCCGACACGGACATCGAAATCGATGTGACTCAGACTCCCAAGACGGTACAAATCGCGATCTGGCGACCGCGGCATTGGAATCCCGGCCGAAGACCTGGAACGCGTCTTCGACAAGTTCTACCGTGTGCAGCGCCCGGAGAGTGTCAGTGGGACCGGGCTGGGCCTGGCTATCTGCAAGGGAATTGTCGAAGCCCACGGTGGAACAATCCGGGCGGTAAACCGTCCTGGTGGCGGGACCATCATCACTATCACCCTCCCTAAGGAGGTGACCTCGTGACCAAGGTTGGGTTGCGCGTATTGGTCGTCGATGATGAGGTTGCCATCCAGCGCTTCCTGCGTGTGGCGTTGAATGGGCAAGGGTTCATCGTTCTCGAGGCCGGCACAGGGCAGGATGCACTCCAGGCCCTGACGTTGGAACGTCCCGACCTGGTGATCCTCGACCTGGGCCTGCCCGACATGGATGGGGTGGAAGTGACACGCCGCCTGCGCGAATGGTCCCAGGTGCCGGTGATCATCCTGTCGGTGCGGGAGCAGGAAGCGACAAGATCGCTGCCCTGGATGCCGGGGCGGACGATTACCTGACCAAGCCTTTCGGGGTGGGCGAACTGCTGGCCAGGATCCGCACTGTCCTGCGGCGGCAGGCGGGCGGGTCTTCCGAGCCGGTTTTTACTTTAGGCGGTTTGAAAGTGGATCTGGCAAATCGCCTGGTCAACGTGGACGGCCGGGAGGTGCAGCTCACGCCGACCGAATATGACCTCCTGAGGGCGCTTGTCGTTCAGGCAGGGAAAGTGCTAACCAACCGGCAGCTCCTCCGCCAGGTATGGGGGGAAGGATATGATGACCTGCACATCCTGCGTGTCAACATCAGCAACCTGCGCCACAAGATCGAGCCGGACCCCTCCCGCCCTACTTATATTCACACCGAGTCCGGCGTGGGATACCGGTTGAAATTATAGATTTCACCCTTTCGACTTAGTTCTATCCGTATGTAAAGACCTTGTAGAAGCGCTACGAATGGTAGGTGTTTGCAAAGACATCCCAATTGAATCGGCAGGATGACCACACGGAATCCGCCTTGTTAATAACCATAGGCAGACACCCCGAAGCGGGTATTTTTTCTCCATCACTCGTCTACAGAATGGACGGGTGCTTATTATTCCAAACCAATATTCTTATCCCCCAGAACCTTGCCAACTTCTTAGCACACCTTGCTGCAGCTCACTAAACGATACCAAAAGAATGATTAGAGATAAGGGAAGCAAGGATTACCCATGAGTACCTGTAATCGGACCGCTGGTGGAGGAGCTCGTGAAGCTCAGCTTAATCAAATCGGCTTTCTGGGGAAGAGGGAGGCCACTAACAGATGAATGGATTGTGATCCCAGCCTGTAGTAGGAATGATGCAAGGTCTTCATCGGTGTGCGGCTTAAGTTGTTCTTGACGGATGTACTTCAGCAATAAGCAGGACCGCGATCCTGGTTGCCTCCTCAGCAAATTGCCAGCAACGTTCCATGAGTTGATTTTCCATGAAATACCGTTGTCCTGCCTCGGTGGATAGGTCGCAACCGATCAATTGGCGACAATTGACTGAACCATATTGTCCTTCAAATTGGCGGATCAATTTTTGAGTAAGGGTGTAACTGGGCTCGAGTGATTCTGCTGGTGAATTTCTGCCGACTACGAGGTTGATGCCCATCATTGCCCCGCTAACCGCCCCGCACATGCCACCTGTGCGGGAAATGCCACTACAAAATCCTGAGGCAATCCTGGGGATTAAATCTGAATGGATGCCCTGGCTTTCTGCTATCGCCAGGAGCACGCTCTCTGCGCAAAAATAACCTGACTTGAACAATTCCTGGCTGCGTTGAGGGGCTTGTTCGCTCATGTTCCTGCCTCCCGTCCCGGGCTCCTGCCCTCAGGAAGAAGTCCTCTATCTCATCACAACGAAACACAAATCCTGATCGAAATTTCTACAAGGTTTTTCCGGATATCAGCTCGATCATGCCATTTTCGACTATCCCAATCGACACCACTCAGGTCATCTCCCCCATACAATATCTGGCCCAATTTTACACCTCTAAACTGGGCCACGGCAAAAAAGGCCGCCGCTTCCATCTCCACAGTGACGCAGCCCTCCGATTTTCTCAGATCCATCTTTTTCTCGGTCTCTCGGTAAAATGAATCAGTCGTCCAAGTTTTAGCCTTGATATAAGCTATCTTGTTCTTAATGAAATCTTCCTCGATCTTTCCAACAACCTCAGGAGCACATGCGACTTCCCTGGCTGGTGGAAGATAATGATAAGAAACGCCTTCGTCCCGGATTGCTGAAACTGGAACGACCAGGTGCCCAACAGCGATATCTTTTCTTAATACGCCAGCGCCACCGCAGACGATAAATTTATTGAATCCATGGGCGATCAACTCTTCGAGGAAAGCAGCAGAGCCAGCCGCGCCGAGATAACCTAAAAACAGATGAACCTTCTTCCCCATGTAATCCATTTCATAAATTGGAACATCCAGCGTCTCGCAATTTAAATATTTGACTACTCTTATCCGTCCTTGCTTTTCCATGGCCTCGAGGACTTCACGGAAAAAAGTGATCACACAAAATTCATAGCCTTCAATTTTCTTATGGGAGGCGGATGGTTCAATTTTTGCCACAAGCGTATCATCATATTCCAGGATTGGATATTTTTCTTTTTTCATTTGAGACACCTGCCTTATTTCCCAAAGGTGGAGAACCCTATTCAACAAGCGGGATCAATTTGCGAATTCATTATTGATACTCCCAGTTGACAGGGATTCTTACCTTGAACCATTCTTGTTCCCGGAGTGCTTGAAATCAAAGCTCACCAAAATAATTATAGTGTATCCAAGCCTAAGCCTGACACGAACATAGATAGCTCATCCCGACGAGTTCCATCTCCCGCCGGAGTAAATCGGGTGGCATGCCTGGACAACCAGGTATCGATCGTCGTCCCTCGGTTTTGGGTGTGCCCAGGCAGTCAAATTTGATCCCGAACGCCTGATCGTTGAGGTGGACAGGATGGCGTGTAGGTGGTCGCACTCAGCCTGGGTCCAGGGGGTTCCAGATTTATCATGCATGATACTTCTCAATCCATGGAGCAGCCAATTGGATCCTGGTTGACCATGACCAGATCTCAATTCTCGACCACGGGAGCGATCTTGGGTTTACTCACCGGCAACTCATCCTCCACCTGCCGCAGTCGAGGGAAAAGGTAGCCGATTGCCGATGCGAATACGAGAAATAGTCCTGCGGTGATAAAGAGCAAGCCTGAGCCGCGCCCCGGTCCCACGCCGATGATCAGCCCAATGCTACCAGCCAGGGGACCACCGACTCTTCAGCAAAGGTTCGAACACTTTATCGGCCAACGGCCCGGTAACCAGATAAGCCAGCAACGGTGTTGCCAGGACAATGGCTTGCCGGATCGCAAAAACCCGGCCCTGCACATCCGCAGCAACTTTGTTCTGCCAGATCGCCTGGTTGGCGCTGAGCGTGATGGGAAGGAAAACCATGCATAAGGGGATGCTGACCATGACAAGGGGGAGCGAGGCGCGCAACCCAATCAGGGTCATGGAAGCTCCCATCAACAGCATGGAAATCATTACGGTATGGATACGTCGTTTGGGGCAACCCCAGATGCTCATAATAACACTGCCAACCATATAACCGATGCCACCCAGCGACATGACCCGCCCGAGCGCGGCGGTCGAGGCGAAAGACAGGATCATGGGCGTGAAGAGCACGATGCTCATTTCCATCAGGAAATTCGCCAGGGCAAGGAAAATCAGCAGGGCGAGAAGTCCGGAACGCGAAGTAATGTACTTCCAACCGTAAGCCGCCTCGTGCACCAGCGAGCCCTTGCCGGCCCGCCCCTCGGTAGATGTCTCGGGCCTCGGAATGCGGATGAACACGAGCGAGAGAATGGAGAATAGAAAAGTAACAAAGTCCGCCAGCAGCACGCCATGCAACCCGAGGAGGTTCATCAGGCTCCCTGCAATCAGCGGGGAGATGAGCACTGTGCCAGCCGACACGATTTGCAGCATCCCACTGGCGCGGCCGATGTGCTCTTTGGGAACCAGTTGCGTCGTTGCCGCCGTCATGGCTGGCAAGCGCAACGTGTCAAAGATTCCACAGGCGAAAATGGCCAGGTAGATATGCCAGATTTCCAATCGGCCAGCCAGGCTCAGCAATCCAATGGCAAGGATGCTGAGTCCGCCACCCGCATCGCTAAGGATCATCACGTTGCCGGCGGTCCCAGCGGTCGACCAGCGCGCCGGCCAACGGGCCCAACACCACCCTGGGTAGAACGATGAACAGGGAGGTAAGTGCGAACTGCGTGATCGAACCTGTCTTTTGGAAAATCCATACGCCCAGGGCGAAACTGCTCATGCCGGAGCCGATGAAAGAGATCACCTGCCCGAACCAGACGATGCCGAAGGCCAGCATGCCTTTCCGTATTTTGGATTCCATTGCTGTTGCCATCATTCAACTCCTATCAATTTATTGAATTTGACGCGGATTTGATCGGGATGCAGAATCCTGCCGCAGACCGCGGCTTACAACTGCACCCAGGACAACCCCCACGATCATATGCACCACGAACGACCCGGCGTACCACTGCAATGTCGCCGGCACGGTCATCTTCATCAGGATGGGGGTCGTTGCCAGCAGAGGTTGGCTCAAGATCTCAACGTAAAGGATGGCCAGGAAGATGCTCTTTTTCAGAGAATTCACCCGCAACGCGGCGACCCGAGCGACGAGCACACCGAAGATTGCTCCGATCAACGGACCGACCAGATAATGGGTCAGGATGCCCAGTAGAATGCTTCGTCCCAATCCCATGCCTTTGATTGAAAACAAGCGCCCAACGGTATCACCAACGATGGAGAAGCATGTCGTCGAGGGCGATCCAAGTGCTGAAAAGGCGCTCATCAGGACCAGGTCCATGACCAGAGTGCCGGCCAGGCCTCCGAGGAAGCCCCATGCGATCCCACTGGCGAGAGGGGCACGTTTGGCGTGCCCCTCCGTCATCGAGTGCCATGGAAGTGTTCTATTCATGATTCTTGCTCCCTCTCATTGCGCTGCCCAGCAGGATCAATCCCAGCGCCAACAGCAGGATGGCGAAGATCGGGAGCTCGAACGACAGGTGCAGGTACGGTCGGGCCAATTGCAGGGCACCCAACAGGAGCGCCAGGATGCCGAATGTGGTGGTAAAACCGTTGATGGGCTCCCTTTTCCATAACCGGGCCAGGTTGGAACCGACAAGGAGGATGCCGATGCCGGTTGCACCTGTGCCCTCGGGCAGGGAAGGAAACAGTTCAGTGAATCCCCACAGGATAAAGAAGGCGCCCCAGGCGATCGTACCGAGATCAAGGTTGAACTTGCGAGTGTTTTCCATTTTTTTCTCCGATTACAGTTTGTCTGGATATGAATGATTATTTAGGCTTGGCTTCTTGCATTGGCGCGGAAGGCGCATGCCCTCGCCTCATGGGCTTTCCAGCCCGGCCACCAGGTCTTGTGCCAGGCATGAAGCTTGGCGAAGATCGAGTGAGGTCGTTTCATCGCTGCATGGCGGATGGGGCAATCTGCGCAGTTGTGGATCTTTTCGATGAGGAATGCGCTCATGGCGATGTTTCCGAGATCGGGATTGAACTTTTGAGTGGTTTCCATTTTTTATCTCCTTTGATTATGGTTTTTGATTTCATTCACTGACAACAAGGTCAGGTTCAGCCCGTATAGTTTGTTCAGCACTCCCATCAGAGCGGCCTGGTCTCCGATGTGCCCGTAAAGGATCATTTCACCGTTCTCCAATAGTTTCACCTCCAGTCCTTCCAGCCAATCCGACCAGCTCTCATCGAGGTGCCCTTTGACGTGGATTTCGAAGAAGCCTCCAAGAGGGCCGGTTGAAAATAGATTTCGATCTTCCTTGCTGTGTTCGACATTCATGATGGTCATTTTTCCTCACGCTCCTAATTTATCAGTTTCGTCACCAGGGTTCATCGTCTGAAGGTTGTATTTGGGGTTGTATTTTTCCCCGGAAAAAAGGTTATTGCCTCGAGTTCTCCGGTGCTCACGGAACGCAAAAGCCGGCAGTGGATCCTGTCCACTGCCGGCTTTTGCAAGCAAGTCGCTTCAACCGCTTATTCGAATAATTTTAGCTCTTTCCCGATGGCGACGGCCTGGGTCCTGCTTTTTACCCCCAGCTTGGCATAGATATTGCTGATATGACGTTTCACGGTGGGAAGGGAGATAACCAACTGTCCGGCGATGTCCTGGTTGGAACAACCGGCTTTGATGAGCCCCAAAACCTCGACCTCACGCGTGGTCAACGGCTCGATCAAGAGCTGCATGGATGGCTGGGTCAACCCCGAAGTTTTACCGATTTTCGAAAGCAGCACAGCCGCATAGCCGCTCTCATCCTGGCGGGATTGGACCTGGCACAGCAACCTGGTCATCGCATCGCCCTTATCCAGGAAGGATCGCACGTACCTTTCAGGCTGGGCTAGGGCGAGTGCTTTTTCCAAAACTGTCAAGGCTTTCTCGTTCTCTTTCTTTCCCTGTAGAGCCAGCGCTCGAAGGATCAGGGCTTCCATCAATAATCCCACCTGCCCGATCTTCTCGGCTTGTTGAAGAAACCGGTCTGACAGGGGATCGGCTGCCTCAAAATCACCTCGTGCCAGGAGCATTCGCAGCAGGAGATCGTAATCAATCTCCGACTGAATAGAAATTTCGTTCTTGATGTTTATGCCCTTCGTATGTAAGTGCCGGGAAGGCCTCTCCAAATCTCCAAGAGCGAACCATTCCCGCGCCTGAAGGGACTTCAACTGGGTGGAAAAAAAGGAAGAATCTGGATAGTCACCCAGCAATCGCTCTGACTCGCGGATGGCTGCCTCGGCTTGTTCAGGGTGCCCCAGGGCTTGTTCGAGCCGGGCCAGTATGGCATGGGCGTAGGCTTGCATACCGATATCTCCCCACTGCCGGCTGAGGTCGATAGCCTGGTGGATGAACTGGTCTGCATCTTCCAACCGGTTCCACTCATAATACAATCTCGCCATGCTGATCAAGATATTGGCAGCCAGAGGGGATCTTTGCCCATCCGGACGAACCGATGTATGTAAACATTGGTCGTATAAGTCTGCTGCCCGGTGGAGTTGCCCTTGGATAAATAATATGTCGGCAATATTTGAACTGGCGATGATAACCATGTGATGGTTACCCGCCTCCCGGCCGATGCGGATGGCTTCGGAGTAGGCGCGCTTGGCTTCCTCCAGGTCGCCGTTCAACCAGCTGGCATCTCCCAGGATGGATGTTGCCACGCTCCGGATGCTTCGAGAGATGGAACTGCAGTCGGGCAGCAGCTCCAGGGCCTGGCGCGCATATTCCCCCGCCGAATGCGTGTCCCCTCGCAAGTTGGCGGATTGAGCCCGAGCGGCGGCAATGGTGCCCTGCATCGTCCTGACCTCCTCGGAGGGTTCGAGCGGGGCGAGCAGTTTTTCAGGCACCTGCAGGGTCGGCTCGACTCGGTCCAGGTCGCCGACTCAGGGCGAGCGCCCAGGCTTTTTGGATGGCCAGCCAGGGACGGTTTTCCGACTTGAAAATCGATGGCATCGGCCCATTTCAACAAGGTCGCCACTTCTCCGCTGATCAGCAGTAAACAACCGTTATCTTCGATCAACTTGGCAGCCTGGTCATTGTCGCCTGCCGCGATTGCCTGGTGGATGGATTCGGAAATAAATCCATTTGTTTCGTACCAATGGGAAGCGCGGCGGTGCAGTTCGGGCAGCAATTGATGGGATTGGTGCTCCAACCGCTTCCTGAGCACATCTGCAAAGAGATGGTGATAACGGTACCAGTGCCGCTCATCGTCCAACGGAATGGTAAAGAGGTTCATCTCCTCAAGGGATTCCAGCATCGCTTGTCCATCGATGGGCTCGGATTTATCCGTTTCGATAACAGCTTCGCACAGAGGTCCGCACAAGCGGTCCAGGATAGAGGTCTGGAGAAGAAAATTGCTCACCTTTTTCGGTTGAAGCTTGAGCACCTCTTCGACCAGGTAGTCCATGACATAGTGGTGGCTGCCGGTGAAAGCGGAGACGAAACCATGAATGTCCTTGCTGCCCTGCATCGAAAGGGCGGCCAGTTGAAGGCTGGCGATCCAGCCTTCCGTTCGCTTCTCCATGGCGGACAGGTCACTTGCTGACAGGAGCAATCCCATGGTTTCGTTTAGAAAAGCGGCAATCTCTGGTCGTGTAAAGCGTAAATGGTCGGCACGGATATCCAGCAGCTGGCCGCGGGCTCGCAGGCGGGCAAGCGGGAGCGGAGGATCAGTGCGGGTCAGAATCGCCAGGTGCATCCGGGGTGGCAGGTGCTCCAGAAGATAAGCAATTATCTTTAGTACTGCTTCCGAGTGAAGGACGTGAAAATCATCCAGGACCAGGACGAATGGTTCGGAAATTGAAGCCAGCTCATTGGCCAGCAGGTTGACCAGGTTGTCAAATTGGGCTGGTTGGATCTGCTGGAGCATGCCGGACAAGTCGCCCTCGATGCCCGGTGCGATCGGCACCAGGGCAGCCAACAGGTACTGCAGGAAACGGATCGGGTCGTTGTCGCTGCCATCCAGGGAGAGCCAGGCCGAAGGGATCTTCGTTTCCTTCAGCCAGCTGCTGACCAGGGTAGTTTTCCCATAACCGGCGGGAGCTGACACCAGGATCAACGCCTGATCCAAGCCGCCATTCAGAAGGTCAGAAAGCTGGGGGCGGGGGATCTGGGTGGCGCGAATGGGAGGAATGTAGAACTTGGTCTGCAGCAGATGCTTGCTCTCCACCAGCGACACATTATCATTTCCTTTTACCCCCGGAGACACACTGGAACTCGTATTTGACACCTGTTCTCCCTGCAAGCCTATCAAAAAAAACGATCCGGTTCAATTTTATTCCCCTAATTCTAAAAATCAAAATGATCGGTGGCAGAACAACTACCCGACTTTATTGTACAGGAATGTCATCCGGGATACAAGCAATATGGAGATATGCAACGGGGTTCGCATGGGAATTCGAGTCCCCTGTGGGGCACAACAAAAAAATCCGCCATGATTGGCGGATTTAGTTTCAAACAACGGTCCATGAAAGGGGAGGTCATTTACCTACGCAAGGGCACTGGCTTCGAAGAATGCCAGGGCACACTATAAATTTCAGCCAAGGCTGGCAGAGTATCTCATTTGGAACAACATCATAAACAAGTTCATGAGAACCATGAGAAACAAGGGATTAGTTACATGAACTGAGAAAAACCGTCTGGGTGCGGGAACTGAAACCAGCCCAAATGATCTTTCCGTCCACATGGAATTCATTCAAATAGATGGAGCGGCCGTCCACTCCAATGTATTCCACGAAGCTGGACTTGTTATCCGGCAGACGGATCACTTTTATTTGCTCATCGGTGGTGCTTCCTGTACGGACGAACCGTTCAGTGACTCGCAACAAGATTTCATTTTCGTTCATGGTCACACCTTGACTTGGGCTTTGGATAGCCCGGAGTCCAACAGCCGGCGCAGTTCGATTTCGGCGTCAGGGAGGGGGACGGCAAGGACATAGGTCCATTCCGCCAAGAGCGCATTACGAGCCCGTTTCATTAAATTCTGATCGGTTTCGTTTAGAGCCCGGACTTGCTGGTAAGAAGAAAGACTGCTGATCACCTGGCAAAGAGATTCAGCCCGACCATCTTTCAGCTTTTCCAGGAGTTGCAGCTTTCGTTCCTGGCGATCGTCGGGAAGTGATTCGCCCGGCTGGATCAGGATGGTGAAAAGCTCTTTGAAGTCAGCTGCGGAGGTTGGAGGGCGTATGTGCGAATTAACATCGTCATCCAAAGGCACCCAGACGGTCAAGTCTTTAATCTTGACCGCGTAATATAACTTTTTTACTTCGGAAATGACACGTTCTTCCAATGCAATAATATTCCCCAAGCCATAAGTCCAGTGCATTATTGGATCGCCTACTTGAAATGCCATATCAGCTCCAATCGCTTTATAGGAAAAAAGTGCCAGTCTCTACAAAGGACTGGCACCTGGTCTGGTCGATCCTCGGATGTACTTACATTATAACATCATCGTCTGGTATTCAGGACGGATGAAATCGGTTGATAGCGCTGAACTCCCGAGGTACATCCACCTGCGGGAGAGGGTGGATCCTAATAACGGCGTGATCCGCCTGTCGAACGGCGATTCCCGCCATCGCGGTTATAACCACCGCCTCGGCCATACCCACCGGAACCGCGTTCTTCACGTGGACGGGCCAGGTTAACCTTGAGTTCCCGGTCGGCGAAGGATTTGCCATTGAACATTTGGATGGCTTTTTCGGCTTCCGCCTGGTTGCTCATCTCAATGAATGCAAAGCCCTTGGACTGGCCAGTATCGCGGTCCTTGATGAGAGCCGTTGAAGCGACCGTCCCTGCCTGGCTGAAGAGTTCTTTTAATTGCTCTTCCGTCGTGGCAAAAGATAGATTGCCAACATAAATCTTTGTTTCCATTTGAATTACTCCTCAAAATAAGTTGTGCAGGGATCCAGGAAAATAACCGACATCATCGCCACCCCAACGGAAGACATATACTCGATCTGCTGCAAGAACAATAATTGTAACATACCCCCGGGTTTATTCCCGGGTTGAATCTGTAAATCAGATGAGATATTCGCTGATTGGTTTCATTTTCCTTCCAGTCGGAAATCGATAATCTCCCTTGACAACCCCATCTTCATCGGTTACCCTATAGCGCTACTATTAATCTGTTGATTTCAGCAGTCGTTGCTGTTGCAAGTTTTGAGAACCACTCGATTCCCCCAACAAACCATTGACTTCTGAAGAAAAGGAAATTGATGAACTTTAACCAGTTCAACCTGGATGCACGCCTGCTGGCGGGAGTCCAGAAACTCGGCTACATTTCGCCGACACCTATTCAGACCAAAGCCATCCCGGCGGCTCTCGCCGGAGAGGACTTGATTGGGACAGCTCAAACCGGAACCGGGAAAACGGCTGCCTTCATGCTGCCTATTTTAAATAAACTCCTGACCGGGCCGCGCCACCGCTCCCGGGCTTTGATCGTCACACCTACTCGTGAACTGGCCGAGCAGATCCACGAAACGGTTCGCAAATTAGCCGGTCAAACTGGCCTGCGCAGCGCCACCATTTACGGAGGCGTCAACGCTTCTCCACAAGTGCGGGCACTGAGGGATGGAACCGAAATCCTGGTGGCCTGCCCGGGACGGTTATTAGACCACATTGGGCAGAGGAATGCGAAGCTGGATGGAATTGAGATCCTCGTTCTTGATGAAGCCGACCGGATGCTCGATATGGGTTTTTTACCGGATGTGAAGCGCATCCTGGCGCACATCCCATCCAATCGACAAACCATGCTTTTTTCGGCGACTTTCCCAAAGGAGATCGAACAGCTGGCAGCCCGAACGCTGAGAAACCCCACCCGGATTGCGATTGGATTGAGCCAACCGGCGTATACAGTGGCACATTCGATCTATCCAACGCCTCAACTCCTGAAAACTCCACTGCTACTGGAGTTGTTAAAACGCATTGGCACAGGGTCGATACTGGTCTTTACCCGGACCAAGCACCGGGCAGAAAAATTGTCCCGGCAGATCTCCAATGCGGGATGGCGTGCCACCAGTCTGCATGGCGATCGCTCTCAAGGTCAACGCCAATCAGCCTTGGATGGCTTTCGTTCTGGTCATTACCAGGTGATGGTGGCCACTGATATTGCTGCCCGAGGAATAGACGTAGAGGGTATATCCCATGTGATCAATTTTGATATGCCAGCCACCACGGATGATTACATCCACCGCATAGGACGAACCGGCCGGGCAGAGCACACTGGAGATGCATTCACTCTTGTCACTCCAGATGATCAAGACATGATCCGCTCCATGGAGAAGATAATCGGAAAACCCCTGCCGCGCCAGGCATTGGAAGGCTTTGATTACTCCGCCCCTGTCATGGTTCCACAGGTTAGCAGCCGCCCAACGACCCCCCGTGGTCGTGCCGGGAACAGCTCCCGGGTTGACACGATCAAACCTGGTGGTAAAAAGATGCACGCAAATCCTGCGCGCAGGGGATAGATCCTCGCACCAGCTCCATCACGCAATAATTCTTCCCCCGGAGCCTTTGGTTCTCACAAATAGAAGCCCTTCCATGAGGGCTTTTTGGATTTAATATTCCGTTAAGGATTCAAATCAATTAAAATATGTCCAACAGTAAAATTCATGAAGTATCCATAATCCCATGTATTTTTTGAACCAGTACACAATGTTTATACTGAGAGTAAGGATAATCTCACCTGAATTGAGCGGTTAAAAAAACTTCCCAGCAATGGGAAAAGGAAACAAAAAAGTCCCGTTGGAAGAAAAGAACTCCCCTAAGCAAAAACAAAATCTTGGAGGCCATCATGACCGAGAAAAAATTTATACCCGATTGGACGGACAAGCCACCGGTCCCCGGATCGTACCGCTCCATTGGGAAGCTGGGCCGGCAGGACCAGGTGGAAGTGCCCACCGCCAAATATTTCCAGCACCTGAAGAAAGATTTACACCTTACGGACGATTTCTTTCAAACCAAGCGGGACGGCAACCAACCTATCGGACCTGTGCCTACACCAAATCTTGACGCCGGGTTCATTAATGAGCTCACAGCAATCGTGGGACGGGAGAATATCCAGACGGATGATTACAGCCGGGTGAAGTATTCACACGGAAAAATCCAGGAGGAAATCGTCGGCTTAAAACGGGGCATCGTGCATGAAATCACGGACGCGGTGGTGCATCCACGAGACAAGCAGGATGTCCAGAAAATCATCCGATTGTGCAATGATCAGAAAATCCCGGTTTACGTCTACGGCGGAGGTTCGTCGTGCAACAAGGGATTCCTGCCACAAAAAGGTGGACTCACCCTGGTGCTCAGTACGCACTTGAACAAGGTGCTGGAAGTGAACGAGCTCAACCACACCTGCCGGGTTGAGGCAGGCTGCATGGGACCGCAACTGGAACAAGCACTCAAGAATGCCCCGGAGCAATTCAATACCGTTCACCGATTCACCAATGGCAATTTCCCGCTGTCTTTTGAACTGTCCAGTGTGGGCGGCTGGGTGATGACCATGGGTAGCGGACAGGCTTCAACTTATTACGGCGAACCGTACAACCTGGTGCTGGCGATGGAGATGGTGACACCCTCCGGGATCATCAACACCAGCGATTACGTCACCACCGCCACCGGACCGCGCGTGGCGGACATGTTGAAAGGCAGCGAGGGAGCCTTCGGGGTGCTGGTCGAGTTGACGATCAAAATCTTCCGCTTCATGCCCGAGAATCGAAAATATTTCAGCTACCTCTTCCCGGACTTTGATCGTGCGGTCAGTGCGGCGCGCGAAATTTGCCAAGGTCAGTTTGGTCTCCCAGCCATCTTCCGGATATCCGATTCCACTGAAACCGAGACTGCCTTCCAGATATATCCCCAACCGGCGTTGATCGAGTGGGTGCTGGACAAGATATTAGGGTTAAACCGGGCAAGCGCTGTGTCTGCCTTGGGACGATCGAAGGAGACAACGACTTCACAAAAATCGTTCAAAAGAAGATCGCCAGGATTGCCCGTGAGCACGGCGGGTTTTCCAGCGGTGGGGGTCCGATGAGATCCTGGGAAAAGGATCGCTTCACCTCCTGGCTGATTAGCGAAGCCATTTCGGATTACGATATCATCCTGGATACCGTAGAGACATCGGTCAAGTGGGACAACGTTCATCACATCCACGACGCAGTCCTGGAATATGCCCACTCGATCCCCGGGACGATGTGTTTTGGGCACATGTCGCACTTCTATCCTTACGGAAGCAACCTGTATTTCATATTTGGCGTGGTTGGCGACCTCCAGGATTACATCAATTACCGCACCGGCCTGGTGGACGCGATGGTGAAGGCTGGCGGCTCACCCAGTCACCATCATGGTGTGGGCAAGCTCATGCACCAGTGGATCGAGAGTTTCCTTGGCAAGGAGGAAATGGACGTGCTGCGCACCCTCAAGCATCATTTCGATCCCAACAACATCATGAATCCCGGCTACCAGCTGGGCCTTGACGTCCCTGATGAACTGAAGAGGTGATTCACAGCCAAAAACACGCCTCGTTCAGCTGGCTTGTGGATGTCAGCCAATCGATCTCACGCGGCGTTACCATCAACCTCCCCCTTACCAACTCCCACTACATGGAGTGGTGTTCCTTGTGATGTCTGGGATGCCTGGCGGGTGGATTGGAGAGTTCGTCCTCCACTCCATGGGGAACGACTGACCTTCAGAAGGAGAAATAGCCATGAATAACACAAGCGAATACCCAGATCAAAACGGGAAATCCCGCCAGGGTGTTGCGCGGATTCCTCCTGCTGCTCGTGCTCGTGCTGGTCGCATACGCTGCCTTTACGCCTTTCTTCCCGACCCGCGTCTTGAATGCCAGCGCATCTGAAGACCAATTCTCGGCTGAACGTGCGCTGGTGCACCTTCCTATCATTGCCAGCGAACCCCACCCGCAGGGTTCCCCTGCACAGGCGCGTGTGCGCGACTATCTCGTCCAGGAATTGTCGGGTTACGGACTGGAGGTCGAGGTCCAACGGGCATATGGTGTGGAGAACGTGGTTGCCCGGCTACCTGGCAGCCATCCTGGTGGAGCGATCCTGATCCAGGCTCATTATGATTCCACCAGCAAAGGTCCAGGCGCGGCCGATAACGGCAGCGGTGTTGCCGCCCAGCTGGAAATCATGCGGGCTTTGTCGGCGGGTCCTGTGCTGCAGAACGATATCATCGCCTTGTTTGACGATGGGGAGGAATTACCGGATGCCTTTACCGGGACCAAGGTATTTATCATGGAACATCCCTGGATGGCAGATGTGCGTGTTGTCATTGGCATGGATACTGCCGGGAAAGGTTACATCTGCACCAATGATACCGGTTCGGAGAACGGCTGGATGGTGAACGTTCTCTCACGTGTCTATGATGGAGGCGCCTGGTACTCCATCAGCGGGGGTGGCGGTTATGATACCGAGCCATTCAGGGATGCAGGGATCCAGATATTGGAGCTGGAGGACAATTATCCATTTTATGAGCAGCATACATCCGCTGATTTACCTGCCGTTGTCAAGCCAGCCACCATGCAACAGCTTGGAGAGCAAGCCCTAGCAGTTGCCGCTGAATTGGGCAATCTCGACCTTGGTGTAACCAAGGGGGAGCAGGAGGCCTACGCCAGCCTGCCCTTCATCGGGTTCATCCATTACCCTGAGAGCTGGTCGCTTCTCCTGGTTTTCCTTGCAGGCGCATTATTCATCAGTGCTTTCATCCTGAACCTGGTTCGCAGGTTGGCTTCCTGGAAGGGTTTGGGAGTGGCTTTCCTGGCGATCCTGCTCACCTGCGCCGTGTCTGCCATTGCCGTAAACGCAGTGTGGCAGGCAGCTCCTGGGTGGTTTGGCTGGGACACACAATAACTGGTTCACCTGGCCGGAGGTGATCCCGCCCCATGGCTGGGAAATCCTGATCGTGTCGTACGTGGTGATCCTGGGTCTCATGACGACCGTTTACTGGCTGACACGACGCTGGAGCTCGCGGGCAGATTATTCCATGTTCGGGTTATTTTTCTTTTTCCTGCTAGCGGTGGTGTTTGCGGTGGCGATGCCCCGTGCTGCCATCGTACCAGTCTGGGCGGTGATGGTCGGGTCGGCAGGCTGGCTTATCGCCGCGCTTCTACGGAAGGAACAACGGGAATGGCCGCTTGACCTGGCAGCCATGCTGACAGCCATCTCTTTCGTGATGTTCTTCCTGCCGTTGTACCCGGGTGTTTTCATGGGTGACGGCACCAAGAGCGTGGCTATCATGGCAGGTTTACTGCCCGTGGCGTTGAGCGTGATCCTGCCTGCAGTTGACGGCTTGCTGGTGCGCCATCGAACAATTTCCAGGTGACCCTGCCACTCGAAATGGAATACTGCGTGCATCGGTGGCCGAATTGGAAGATGTGAGAGCCATGCCACTTTGAATAATTGGTTGATAATCCCATGATCTTCATTCCGCGCCAAACATTTCAACCGCTGGCTTCTCCCATGACCACCGTGGGCTCGCCTCCAGGAAATTTGATCAGCGCGTATCCATCCTCGCAATCCTGGTGTGATGGTGATCAAGGAACCTACATAGATGTATTTCGTAAATCACTGTAACCAAGGTACTGACAATGGAAGATAGCCTTACACGTGCCATCTCGCTCACCAAAGCCGCCAGCCGGCAAACCTATTACACCATCCGCTACCTGGTGGATCGAGACCTAGCAGAGGATGCATACCGGGCGTATGGATATTTTCGCTGGTTGGATGATGTGATCGATGCTGACCAGCGACAGGCTTCAGATAAGCTTGCACTTTTTTCCCGGCAGGAGGCGATTCTAAATTCTTGCTACCGGGGTGAAATCCCAGACGATCTCTGCCCGGAAGAATGGATTCTGGCGGATTTGATCCGCCATGATCCCGAGAAAAACAGCGGATTACAGGTGTACTTGCGCAACATGATGGACGTGATCGGCTTCGATGCCAGGAGGTGCGGGAAGTTAATCTCGCCATGGGAACTTTCAGATTATTCACAGAAACTGGCACTGGCTGTAACCGAAGCTCTTTATTACTTTCTTTGGTCATGAGAATTCCTCCCCGCCTCATCCGGCGCGTTACCTGGCAGTGACCGCAGCACATATTGTTCACATGCTTCGAGATGCAATGGAAGATGGGGAAGCCGGATATTACAATATTCCGGGCGAATATCTCGAACAACGCGGAATTTCACCCCAGGATGTTACCAGTGAGGCGTACCGGGAGTGGGTTTGCGCGAGGGTTCATTTGGCGCGTGAATATTTCGAAAAATCACGCGATCTGCACGGCCAAGGTGCGTAATTGGCGGTGCCGGCTGGCAGGTTTCGCTTATACGGCGCGTTTTGAATGGATGTTGAACGTCATTGAGCGCGACAATTATTGCCTGCGGGAGAAATATCCGGAACGGAAAAGATTGCGGGCGGGATTGTCGATGACATGGTCCACCTTGCGAGCATTGTTTGCCGCCCTTTAAAAGAGACCTCTCCTTGACAGGCATTGTTCCAGGCTATTTAAGATAGGAAGCAGATGAAATCGAAGCATATCATCGTTGTTGGAGCGGGTATTGGAGGGAGTAACCGCCGCAATTCACCTCGCCAGGCAAGGCATGCGCGTGACGGTGGTCGAAAAAAATGATCATATTGGGGGTCGCTGCGACCATTTCAGTCAGGATGGTCACCAATTCGATACAGGCCCAACCCTGTTGGTCATGCCCCTTCTTTATGAAGCCGAATTTTCTGCCCTCGGCACGCCCATGCAGGACATCCTGGAATTGAAGCGCGTTGACCCGACCTATCGGCTGGTTTTCGATGATGGCAGCCAACTGGCGCTTACCTCGGACATGAAATCATTGCAGGAACAGCTTGAATCGTTCGAACATGGAAGTTTCCACGGTCTCCTGAGATACCTTGATGAGGGCCATCGCCACTACCATCTCGGAATTGAAAAATTCGTCGCTCCTGATTTTCGCAAGGCCACGGACTTTTTTAAGCTCAGCAATCTTCCCCTTGTCTTCCAGGTGAAGCCTCTCGTCAACCATTATCGCAACATGGCAGCGTACTTTAAGAACCCGCGCCTGAAAGCTGCCTTCACATTCCAGGATGTGTACATGGGGTTGAGTCCTTTTGATGCCCCTGCCACTTTTTCGCTCATGCCCTATACTGAGTTGGCCCACGGAGTCTGGTATCCACGAGGCGGGATGTTCAACATCGCCGTTGCCCTGGAAAAACTGGCCAGCGAGGCAGGCGTTGAGTTTCTCTTCATGCACCCCGGTGGAGCGGATCGATATCCGGGATGGTTGGGCATGCGGGGTCCAGGTGGATGGGCAACACTTCCAGGCGGATGCGGTGCTGGCGAATGCCGACCTTCCGTATGTATACCAAGATCTCCTTCCGCAGGATCACCAGGCTGAGGGCTTCGACGCAAGCATTATTCGTGTTCGGTGATCAGTTTCTTTTGGGGAGTGGACAGGACCTATTCCGAACCTGGGAGCGCACACCCTGTTCCTGGCGGACGATTACCGGGACAACTTCACCAGCATCATCCGACCACCTGGGCCTGCCGGCCAACCCCAGCCTGTATATCCATGCTCCGGCACGGCTCGATCCATCCATGGCACCCCATGGCCAGGATACCTTGATCGCTGTCGTCCCTGTTGGACACATGGACGCAAATGGAGAACAGGACTGGGCTGGGATGGTGGATGAAGCTCGCAGGCATGTCTTCCGCCGGCTTGCCTTGGTTGGGATCACCGACCTTGAAGAACATATCAAGTTCGAGGTCAACATCACCCCGCCTTCCTGGAAGAAACGCTACAACCTGGCCAAAGGTTCCACGCATGGTCTCAGCCACAACCTGATGCAGTTGGGCTATTTCCGCCCTGATTTGCAGCACCGCCGCTACCGCAATCTATTCTTCACCGGCGCCAGCACCCGCCCTGGGACGGGAATTCCTACAGTGATGGTGTCGGGAAGATTGGCTGCTGAACGGATCGTGGATTTTTTGCACGGGCAGTTGGAGATGAATTCCTTTTCGGGGTTCATAGGTTTTTCTTCAGGATTTATTCTTCAAGTGAGGATGAATTCGTTCGGTTGACCGGGCTCCTGCATGGATCGTTCAACGGAACCCTTGACTCTATAGTTTATGGAAATGTTAGCGAAAAGTAATTCATACAACTGTTTGGAGAAAAGGGAGGCAGAATCGGGCAACCACGGTTATTTATCGATACATGAGTTATCCTGTGTATTGCAGGAAGGCTGGAAAGGGGCGCAAAATCATCCGTATCCAGAAAACGGAATGAAAAATCTCCCTAAATCACAATCGAGAGATGGTTTAATGCGATATATATTCAGTTGTTTGGTCGCCCAATACCAGAGGGCGGGAAACCATCCGGGAGGTATCTGTATTCAGGATGCTTCATTGTCCGGTCCGCGCCGCATTGTCATCGACAGGCAGGCGTATGGATGGGAGCGATGCGAACCTGAAACCTTGACCTAATCCTGCATTTGTGTGATAAATCATACGGTAAAACATTAGGGGATCCATGGTCTGTCCGGTCAATTCAGCTGGGGGATTTAAGTCGCTAACGACTGTATTGACTTTGTACTTGGTGAAATGTAAACTTGTAACCTAAGAGAACCAGAAGGTTTATTCTGAGGATCGGAGCAGCGGGTATGGCGAAAAGTACATCTGCCGGGAAGAAACCTGAACAAAGGGGAAAAACCAAGGTAATCGCGACCGAAAGCATAGAAATCAATCCAATCGATGCAGTTAATCGAATCCGCGAACTCGCCTGGGCAGGACAGCACAGTCGAGCAATAGAATTCGCCAACCAGGCAATTACTGCCAAAAAGGTCAAACCTGCGGTTCGGATGGACCTGCTCGACCTGCGTGCCGAGAGTTACATCGCCCAGGGAAGACTTGACCTGGCGGCGAAAGATTTAGAGGCAATGGTCCAGTTGGCAACTGCGGGGATTACTGCGACCGGGGGGAAGAAATCAGCCTTATTAGCGCAAGCTTTGAACATGCAAGCCCTGGTGGAAATGCGCCAGGGAAATTTGCCATCCGCGCTCAAGAATGCCACAGATGGTTTGAAGGCCGCGCAACAATCCAACCAACAACCCATCATTGCCAAGAGCTTGTACACCCTGAGCGAGGCACAATGGCGAAATGGACAGAATGAAGCAGGTGTAGAGACTGCCAACGAAGCCATTGCACTTTATGAATCATTGGGGGATCTCATCGGGTGCAGGCCGCGCCTATTGGTCGCTCTCTGCTGCTTACCGAGGGGAGGAATCGCTCCCGCTGCACAAAAGGCATTGGATCTGTGTCAAAGGGCTGGAGACCAGTTTGGAATTGGAAACGCAAACAATAGCCTTTCAATATCCCAGCGTGATATCGTCGAACGGATTAATTTCATCCCAGAAGCAATCCAGGCGTTTCGCCTGGCGGGATATACAGAACGGGAGACAATTGCCCTGGGGAACCTTGCAGTAACTTATCTTGACCTGGGCTTGTATTCCCATGGCCGACGCCTCCTTTTGGAAGGAAACGAAAAGAACCGCAGCATGGGCGCCAATCTCATCCTCTTATATGGGTTGGGGAACCTGATTGACACAGAGATCAGGCAGGGACTCTTATGAGTCTGCACATGCCCACCTTGTAGAGTTTGCCAATCTTGTTACTGCTGTCGGCGATCCATACATGGAATTAAGCCTGGTGATGGTGCAGGGTGACCTTGCATTTGCGGAAGGTAAACCCAAGGCGGCCATGCGGTATTTCCAAGCTGCCCTGCCTCTTGCGCAGAAACTTGATATTGCCGGAAATATAACTGTTGTCTTCACCAAGCTCGGGCAGTACCAGTTTGCCTGCGGGAACCGAAAGGCGGCTTTGAGGGCTACGACCAGTGCCACCGAATTGCATCGCCAGCAGGGGTATATCCGGCTGGATGGGTTCTCGTCCCAGGAAGTCTGGTGGCGGCATTCACAGGCATTATTTGGCAATGAAAAGACAGAACCTGCATTCCAGGCTTTACAACAGGCTTACGACTTCCTGCTGACCGAGATCGCCAACCTGCGCGATGAAGGGTTGCGCCGGAATTACATGAACAAGGGTGCTGCCAACCGCGAACTGCTCAAGGAATGGGTAAAACAAGGCAGAGGTCAGAAAATTCTCCCACAAGCAGATTGTATGCCCACCTCGACATCGAGGCGAATGTTCGGGAACCTTTCAAGCGCCTGTCCGATACCGGATTGCGCCTGAATGCCCTGCGGACCGTCAACGAGATCCGGACCTTCCTGGTGGAGGAAGCCACGGAATTGATCGGGGGCGAAAGGGTAATGCTGCGTTCGCGAGCAGGATGGAAGGTTGGAGGTGACAGCAGCTTTACTTCCACGCGGAGAGAAAGCTGAAAATGTCCTTAGCTCAATCCGCAACCAGGTTGCCAAAGGCGCGGCTGACCCGCAGTGTTCAACTTTTCCTTCCTAAAAGACCAGGGCTTAGCCGGATGGTTGCCCCCTTAATCGCACAGGACCAGGTGCTTGGATACTTGTACGTGGACATGGATTCGCTCTATGGCAAATTCACCGAGGTCGACAGGGATATGCTGGGCATGCTTGCCAACCAGGCAGCTGTGGCGCTGGACAACGCCCAGTGGACACAGGGGCTGGAAGGCAAGGTTGAGGAGCGCACCAGGGATCTTAATGCACGTGTGGATGAGCTGGCTATTCTCAATAGCGTCGGCGAAGCCATGGCGAAGACACTGGATGTCAAAACCGTCACCCGGATTGTGGGAGACAAAGTACGGGATATCTTCCAGGCGGAGGGTGTCTCGATCATGCTCCTTAATCCACAGGACAATCTTATCTATTCTCTTTATGATTATGATAAAGGTGAAGGCGGATATATTGATTATATAGAGCCATTTCCTCTCGGTACGGGATTGACCTCAAAAGTGATCCAAACGCGAAAACCAATCATTTTTGGATCATCAGATGAAAGTGTTATACAAGGTGCCTATATTCCTCCCGAATACCTTGAGAAAGGTAGCGGACAGGTTATAGCCGAATCGGAAATGCTGGTGCCGATCGTCATCGGCGATAAAGTCCTCGGGGTTGTGCTGGTCAGCAATTATCAGAAGGATGCTTTCACAGAGGATGACCTGAGGCTGCTTCAAACTCTCTCTTCGAATATGGGCGTGGCAATCGAAAATGCCCGCCTTTTCCAGGCGGAGCAGCAGCGTAATGCCGAGCTGGCGGTGATCAACAGCATCCAACAAGGGCTGGCGGCGGAACTGGATTTCCAGGCGATCGTTGACCTGGTCGGTGACAAGCTGCGTGAGGTACTTCATACCAATGAGCTGGGTATCCGCTGGTACGAGGCGAAAACAGATCTGCTTCATTACCTGTACGAATATGAACATGGAAAGCGGTTAAACATTCCTCCTTCCCGACCAGTGTCCCAATCATGGAAAAAGATGATGGATACCCGTCAACCGGTGAGTTATCGAAACAGGGCGGAGATGATTGAGGCAGGGATACAGACAGTCCCGGGGACGGATGTAAGCTTTTCGACAGTCTTGGTACCCATCATCGGCTCTGATCGCGTGATCGGGTCGATCATTACCGAGGATTATGAAAAAGAAAATGCCTACGCGGATGCAGACATACGCTTATTGCAAACAGTAGCCTCCAGCATGGGGGTGGCGCTGGAAAATGCACGCCTATTTGAAGAAACCCAGCGCCTGCTCAAGGAGACCGAGCAACGCAACGCCGAGCTGGCGGTCATCAACAGTGTTCAGCAAGGGCTGGCAGCGGAATTGAACTTCCAGGCGATCATCGACCTGGTGGGCGACAAGTTGCGCCAGGTGTTGAACACGAGCGAAATCGGCATCCGCTGGTATGATGCCAAAACCAACCTGATCCATTATTTGTATGAATACGAGCACGACCAGCGGCTTTCAATCCCTCCTGCCGCGCCAACCATAAGCGCGATGTGGCAGAAGATGGTTGAATCCCGGCAGCCAATTGTTTTAAACACTGCAGAAGAGATGATAAAGGCAGGAGCACGCCTGGTCCCTGGCACCGACCAGAGCAAGTCTGTACTTTGGGTGCCCATCATTGGATCGGATAAAGTGATCGGCTCCATCGCCCTGGAAAATTACGATCGTGAGAATGCCTATGGTGATGCGGAAGTCAGCCTGGTGCAAACGATCGCCTCCAGCATGGGTGTGGCTCTTGAAAATGCGCGCTTGTTCAACGAGACCGAACTGCTGCTCAAAGAAACCGAACAACGTAATGCATGAACTTGCCATCATCAACAGCATCCAGCAAGGATTGGCAGCAGAATTGGACTTCCAGGCGATTGTGGACTTGGTGGGAGAAAAGCTGCGCCAGATCTTCAATACCCCTGATATCGCCATCCGCTGGTACGATCCGAAAACCGAAAAATCCCATTCGCTCTACGTGTATGAGCATGGAGAACGCTTATCGATGGCGCCCATGGATATTCTACCGGAGAGCATTTTTTCAGCTGTTCTGCGCACACGGCAACCGGTCATCTGGAATACCGAGACAGAGGGCGACAGGCATGTCACCGGTCATCCCCGGTACAGACTTAAGCCTATCCGGAATTGCGGTTCCCATCATCAGCAGCGACATGGTCCTTGGGGCGATACAACTCGAGAATTACGAAAGGGAGAATGCTTACGGGGAATCCGAACTTCGCCTCTTGTCCACCATCGCTGCATCGTTGGGATCCTCGCTGGAAAATGCCCATCTATTTGACGAAACCCAGAGGCTGCTCAAAGAGACAGAACAACGCAATGCTGAACTGGCAGTGATCAATAGCGTGCAGGCGGCACTGGCAGCGGAATTGAACATCCAGGGTATTTACGATGCGGTGGGCAACAAGATCCGTGAGATCTTCCACAATTCTGATATTGGTATTCGTATTTATGATCCCAATACCAACCTGGAATCCTTCCCGTACATGTTTGAAAATGGGAAGCGAATCATGTTGGAATCACTAGCAATGGACGAGAACGGATTCGGTCCATACGTCATGCGCACACGTGAACCCCTCGTGATCAACGAGAATATTCAGCAGGCGATGGAAAAATATCATAGTTTCACCCTGCCAGGGTCACAGATGGAGAAATCGGTTGTATTTGTGCCGCTGGTAGTGGGTGACCAGGCGCGTGGATTGATTACCTTAATGAATATGGAGCGGGAGCACGCCTTCAGCGAATCGGATGTGCGCCTGCTGCAGACCCTGGCGAACAGCATGAGCGTTGCTTTGGAGAACGCACGTCTTTTTGACGAGACCCAGAGGCTGCTCAAGGAGACCGAACAGCGCGCGGCCGAACTGGCTGTGATCAACAGCGTGCAGGCAGCCCTGGCTGCAGAATTGAACATCCAGGGTATCTACGATGCGGTAGGCGACAAGATCCGCGAGATCTTTCATAACGCCGACATGGGCATTCGTATATTCGATCCGACAACCAACATGTTATCCTTCCCCTACAGCTACGAAAATGGCAAGCGGATCTCTTTGGAGCCAATTTTGACGATGGAAAAGGGGATCAGTGCGCATGTGATGCGCACACGTGAAACCCTGGTGATCAACGAGAACTTTCTGCAGGAAATGGAGAAGTATGGCAGTTATCTCCTGCCTGGCTCGCAGGCTGAGAAATCGGCTGTATATGTACCGCTGGTGGTTGGTGACCAGGCGCGGGGATTGATCAACCTGATCAACATGGAACGCGAACATGCCTTCAGCGAATCGGACGTGCGCCTGCTGCAGACCCTGGCTAACAGCATGAGCGTGGCACTTGAGAACGCCCGCCTATTTGACGAGACCCAGCGGCTGCTCAAGGAGACCGAGCAGCGCGCCGCTGAGTTGTCAGTCATCAATAGCGTGCAGGCGGCACTGGCAGCTGAACTGAACATCCAGGGCATCTATGACACGGTGGGCGACAAGATCCGCGAGATCTTCCATAACGCAGACCTGGGAATTCGCATTTATGATCCCAAGACCAACCTGGAGTACTTCCCCTATACCTATGAAAATGGCGTGCGAATCATGTTGGAACCTGATCCGTTGCCGGAAAAAGGGATCAGTGCGTACATGTCCTGCGCACACGCGAAACATTGGTGATCAACGATAATATGCTGCAGGAGATGGAGAAGTACGGCAGTTACATCATGCCCGGTACGCAGGCTGGAGAAATCGGCTGTATATGTGCCTTTGGTGGTGGGTGACCAGGCACGCGGATTGATCAACCTGATCGAACATGGAACGCGAGCACGCCTTCAGCGAATTGGATGTGCGCCTGCTGCAGACCCTGGCGAACAGCATGAGCGTTGCGCTGGAGAACGCACGCCTCTTTGATGAGACCCAGACGGCTGCTCAAGGAGACCGAACAGCGCAACAGCGAACTTGCCTTCTTCAACGAAATCAGCGATGCCATGTCCAGGACCCTGGATCTCAAAAACCTGACCCGCGTCGTGGGCGACAAGGTGCGCGGCATGTTCAAGGCTGATTTCAGCGCTGATCATGCTGCTGGACCGGAAGACAAATCTTATCCATATCCCGTATGAATATGACGAGAATGAAGGCGGGTATATTGATTACGTGGAACCTTTCCCCTTGGGGACAGGCTTGTCATCGAAGGTTATCACCTCCGGGCAACCACTGCTGGCAGGCAGCCTCGATGAAGAGATTGCCAACGGGGCTTATTTCCCGCCGGAGATCATCGCCAAGGGGTCCGGATTCTACAGCCAGTCCTGGCTGGGTGTCCCGATCATGGTCAAAGACCAGGCGCTGGGGTTGATCGCCCTTTCGGATGCCCATCCGCATGCCTTCAACGAAAGTCACCTGCGCCTGATGCAAACGCTTTCCTCCAATGTTGGCGTGGCGATCGAGAATGCCCGCCTGTTCCAGGAAGAGCAGCAACGTGTGGCGGAGCTGGCGATCATCAACAGCGTGCAGGCCGCGCTGGCTGCGGAATTGAATATCCAGGGCATCTATGATGCGGTGGGCGACAAGATCCGCGAGATCTTCCATAATGCCGATATAAGCATTCGCATATACGATCCCTCAACCAACTTGCTGTGCTTCCCGTATTGGTACGAAAACGGCGAACGAATCTCCATTGAGCCTATGATTAGGGAAGAAAAGGGGTTCAGTGCGCATGTGCTGCGCACACGTGAAACCCTGGTGATCAACGAGAACTTTGAACAGGCGATGGAGAAGTATGGCAGTCATTTCCTGCCTGGCACGCAGGTCAAGAAATCGGCTGTATATGTGCCGCTGGTGGCGGGCGAACAGGCGCGGGGATTGATCACCCTGTCGAACATCGAGCGCGAGCACGCCTTCAGCGACTCGGATGTACGCCTGCTGCAGACCCTGGCGAACAGCATGAGCGTGGCGCTGGAGAACGCCCGCCTGTTTGGGGAGACCCAGCGCCTGCTGGTGGAGACCGAGCAGCGCGCCGCCGAGCTGGCGGTCATCAACAGCATCCAGGAAGGGCTGGCTTCCAAGCTCGACATGCAATCCATTTGCGAATTGATCGGCGAGAAATCGCGCGAAGTGTTTTATGTGCAGGTGGTGGACATCGTTCTCTATGATGAAGCCAGCAACTTGATGACCATGCCATATTCCTTTGAGAATGGCGATCGCAGCGTGATCCCTCCACAGAAACCATTTGGCTTCCGTTTGAAGGTGATCGAGAGCGGTGCTCCCCTGTTGATCAACAAAAATTTCAAGGAATTGGCGATTGAAAACAATAACCCGGTCCTGACCGGTGGATGGCCAAAATCCGTTCTGTTCGTGCCCATCCTGGTGGAAAACAAGGTAAAAGGTGTCATTTCGATCCAGGATCTTGAACGGGAGAATGCCTTCAGCGACTCGGAAGTGAACCTGCTGCAAACCCTTGCGAACAGCATGAGCGTGGCGCTCGAAAACGCCCGCCTCTTTGACGAAACCCAGCGCCTGCTAAAGGAAACCGACCAGCGGGCAAAAGAACTTGCCGTGATCAACAGCATTCAGCAAGGGCTGGCAGCTCAATTGGATATGCAATCGATCTATGACCTGGTGGGAGACAAGATCCATGAGATCTTTGATGCACAGGTGGTATTCATCGCCACAGGTGATCTTAAGACTGGCATTGGTTACGCCAATTACCTTATCGAAAAAGGCCAGCGTTTCTATCCAGAACCAACTCCGTATGGCAAGCTTGCCAGACATATGATTGAAACCCGCCAACCAGTGTTGATCCGTAATAAGGATGAATTTGACCAATATGAAGTCGACCACCCCGGGGACAAAATCATCAAAATCAGGTCTCTATGTTCCCATCTTCTTTAGTGATGAAACCAAGGCAGGTTTGATCTCGCTGCAAAGTAATGACCGTGAAAATGCGTTCAACGAATCTGATGTTCACCTGCTCTCAACACTTGCCTCCTCCATGAGCGTTGCCCTGGAAAATGCGCGTCTCTTTGATGAGACCCAGCGGCTGCTCAAGGAGACTGAACAGCGCGCGGCTGAACTGGCAACGGTCAATACCCTCAGCCAAGCCCTGGCCTCGGCGACGGAACTCAACAACCTGATCCAGCTCACCGGCGAACAGATGCGGCAGACGTTTAAGGCAGATATTGTCTATGTGGCTTTGCTTGACCAGCAGACCAACATGATCCATTTTCCTTATATGTTTGGTGAACAATTCTCCGCAATGCCACTGGGCGAAGGCCTCGCCAGCAAAATATTGCAGACAAGCCAGCCCTTGCTGCTCAATAGGGACATGCGCGCCCAACGTGCAGCCCTGGGGGTCCATCTCTCCGGGAAGGAGGCCAACTCCTACCTGGGGGTGCCCATCCTTTCCGGCGGGCAGGCGATTGGCGTAATCAGCGTCCAAAGTATCGAAAAGGAGGGCATGTTCAGCGAGAATGATATGCGCCTGCTGACCACCCTGGCTTCGAACGTGGGGGTGGCGATCGAAAAAGCCCGCCTCCTGGATGAAACCCAGCGCCGGGCCCGCGAGGCGGCTGCCATTGCGGAAGTTGGCAGGGAGATATCCGCCACCCTGGATCTTTCCACCGTGCTGGAACGGATCGCTGCACATGCCCTCGACTTGCTGAAGGGTGACAATAGTGCCGTTTATTTACCGGAAGAAGGTGGACAGACCTTCCGTGCCATTGCCGCCGTGGGAGTGGACGCCATCCAGATCAAGCAGGATAGCATCGAATATGGTGTAGGGATCATCGGCGATACTGCCCGGCGTGGGATAGCCGAAAAGCTTGCGGATGCCTATCACGATCCGCGGGCACGCACGATCCCGGGTACCCAGGAACCCAAGGATAGCCGAGCGCTTGATGGTGGCACCTTTGCTGGCTGGCGAGGATTTGATCGGCTTGATGACCGTCTGGAGGGATGGAGGCGATGAATTCACCCAGGCGGAGCTGGAATTCCTCACCGGTCTTTCCAGGCAGGCGGCAATCGCCATCCAGAATGCCCGCCTCTTCGCTGAAAGCCAGAATGCCCGCCAGGAAGCGGAGTCGGCGAATGCATCCAAGAGCGCCTTCCTGGCGATGATGAGCCACGAGATCCGCACCCCGATGAATGCGGTCATCGGGATGAGCGGCATCCTGCTGGATACCGAACTGAACAAGGAGCAGCGCGAGTTTGCCGAGATCATCCGCAACAGCGGGGATGCCCTGCTGGCGATCATCAATGACATCCTGGACTTCAGCAAGATCGAGGCCGGGAAAATGGACCTGGAGAACCAACCGTTTGACCTGCGGGAGGTTGTGGAAAGCGCCCTGGACCTGATCGCCCCGAAGGCAGTCGAGAAAGGCCTGGATCTTGCGTATCTTCTGGACAATGATGTTCCGCCAGCCATCCTGGGAGATGTGACCCGCTTGCGCCAGGTGTTGATCAACCTGATGAGCAACTCGGTCAAATTCACCGAGAATGGTGAAGTGGTACTCACTGTATCTCTTGACAAGGTGACACCAACCGGCGGGAAAGCAGGAGGCCGTTAAACTAAAATTCATGGTCCGCGATACAGGCATCGGCATCCCGGCTGAGCGCATGGGGCGACTGTTCCAGTCCTTCAGCCAGGCAGATTCGTCCACCTCACGCAAGTATGGCGGCACCGGCCTCGGGCTGGCGATCAGCAAACGCCTGACCAGCATGATGGGCGGTGACCTGTGGGCTGAAAGCAGCGGTGTGCCCGGGGAAGGCTCCACTTTCTATTTCACCATCCTGACCCAGGCTGTTGAAATGCCCGAGCGCACCCAGAGAAACCTGCATGGAATCCAGCCGCACCTGGAAGGGAAACGCGTCCTGATCGTGGATGACAATGCCACCAACCGCCGCATCCTGACCCTGCAACTGCATAACTGGGGCATGCAGACCCGCGACAGCGAATCCCCTGCTGAAAGCCTTGCCTGGATCAAGCGGGGAGATCCGTTCGACCTGGCCATCCTGGACATGCACATGCCCGAGATGGACGGGGTGACCCTGGCAGGCAGCTCCGTAAATTAGGCGATCCGCCAAGCTTCCGCTGGTGCTGTTCACCTCCCTGGGACGGCATGAAGCAGTGGCGGAGATCGGGTCTTTTTGCTGCTTTCCTCGGCAAGCCCATCAAAACCTCCCAATTATTTGATACACTGGCGGGGATCTTTGCAGAGCAACCGTCATGGAAAAACGAGACCGCGCCGGTCAAGGCCCAGATGGATCCAGAGATGGCCAAACGTCACCCACTGCGCATCCTGCTGGCAGAAGATATCCTTGTCAACCAGAAACTTGCGCTTGCGGCTGCTTGAGCAAATGGGTTACCGGGCAGATGTGGCTTCCAATGGCATAGAAGCAGTACAATCAGTGGAGAGGCAGCCCTATGATGTCATCCTGATGGATGTCCAGATGCCTGAAATGGACGGTCTTGAAGCCTCGCGGCGCATCTGCGCCCGCTGGCCGCGCGGTCAACGCCCATACGATCATTGCCATGACCGCCAACGCCATGCAAGGCGACCGTGAGATGTGCCTTGAAGCAGGCATGGATGATTATGTCAGCAAGCCCATCCGTCCGGATGAACTTGTAAAAGCCCTTATTGAAAGCCAGTCCCATCCAACAAAGGTGATCATGAAACCACAATCCATTATTGATCAAACCACTTTTGAATGCGCTCAAGGAAGCCATGGGCGCCGATTACCTGCCTGAATTGGTCAGGCTTATTTTGACGAAACGCCTGCGCTGCTGTCCAAGCTTCAACAAGCACTTGCCAAGCAGGATTGCGAGGCTTTCAGACAGGCGGCTCATTCCATCAAGTCCACCAGTAACAGCTTTGGCGCCCTGGAATTCGGGGCTCAGGCCAAGGAATTGGAAATGATGGGGCAGGGCAGGCAATCTGGATGGCGCACCTGGGAAAGTGGATGCGCTAACCTGCTGGTTATGAGCTGGTACGCCAGGCGCTGGAAGGAGTTGATCCATGGCTAACACGAGCACGGGCCGCCTGCTGGTGGTGGATGATAACAAGGTCAACCGCCTGCTCCTTGGACGCAGCCTTGAACAGCAAGGCCATACCGTTGAGATGGCTGAAAATGGCCGCCAGGCATTGGAAATGATGCATGCCAGGCCGTTTGACCTGGTGTTGCTGGATATCGAAATGCCTGAGATGGATGGTTACCAGGTGTTGGAAAAAGTCACCTGCTGACCTGCAGCTGCGCGACATCCCGATCATCATCACCTCTGCCCTGGAAGAAATAGAGAGCGTGGTGAAGTGTATTGAGATGGGCGCGGAAGATTACCTGACCAAGCCGGTCAACCCGGTGCTGCTCAAGGCGCGCATCGGTGCCAGCCTGGAGAAGAAGCGCCTGCGCGACCAGCAGCGCGAACTGATCAGGAAATTTGCCACCTCCGAGGTGGCCACCGACCTGGAAACTTCAGGATTTTCCCTGGGCGGAAAATTCGTTGAAGCCACCGCCATGTTTTCTGATATCCGTTCCTTCACCACCATCGCCGAATCCCAGACCCCAGCTGAAACCATTGAATTACTGAATACTTATTACACCCTGATGTTCGAAGCCATCAGCGACCAGGGCGGGGTGGTCAACCAGATGGTTGGCGATGGGCTGATGGCGATTTTTGGAGCGCCACTAGCCCAGGCTGACCATTGCGAACGGGCGGTTAAAGCCTCCCTGGATATGATCGATATGATCCAACTGCTCAACGCCGACCGCCTGGCACAGGGCAAGGCCGAGATACGCATCGGGATTGGGATCGCCTCGGGCCAGGTCATTGCCGGGTACACCGGCACCATCCGCCGGGCCACCTATACCTGCGTGGGTGACACGGTCAACCTGGCAGCCCGGCTGGAAGTCCCATACCAAGGTTGTCGGAAAACCCATCCTGATCGACGGTGCCACCCAAAGCGCACTTCCTGGTAGCTTCAAGGTCGAATCGGAAGGAACTTTCCAACTAAAAGGTAAAACCGTCGAAGTACAGGTCTTCTCAGTACCCCTGGACCAGAAGAAGTAAAATGGCACCTCGCGATTTATCCACAATCTCCCTTTTTGCATCGCTCCCGGAGGAAGAACTGCGCCACCTGGATGCCACCCTGTCTGCATCAACTTTTCCCAGCGGAACGGTATTATTCAGTGAAGGTCACTCGGATGACAAGTTCTACATCCTGTTGGATGGCCAGGTGGAGGTGGTCAAGTCGCTAGGCGAGCCGGAGGAGCGCAGCCTGGGCGTGCGTGAGGCCGGGAATCTGCTGGGGGAAATGAGCCTGTTCAGCCGGGATGGATGCCATACAGCCAGTGTGCGCTCGCTGACACCCCTGAGACTATTACGTGTGACCCGTGACGAACTGGATGCCCTGCTGCACCGGCAACCCCAACTAGCTTATGAGATCATCCGCTTGCTCAGTCACAGGTTGGAGGAATCAGAGAACATCACCATCCTTGACTTGAAGGAAAAAAACCAGCGTTTGTTGGAAGCCTATAATGAGCTGAAGACCGCGCATGACCAGATCATCGAGAAAGAAAAACTGGAGAAGGAACTCCAGATCTCGCGGCAGATCCAGCAGAGCATCCTGCCCGAGAAGTTACCTGACAAGCCTGGGTACGAGTTTGGCGCCCTGATGATACCTGCCCGTGCTGTGGGTGGTGATTTTTACACTTTCTTTGAGCTTGGCAAAGATCGGCTGGGGATCGTTGTGGGCGATGTTTCTGATAAGGGGGTGCCGGCTGCTTTGTTCATGGCTCTCTCCTACAGCCTGATCCGGGCTGAGGCGTTGCGGGCGAAAACACCGGAGCAGGCTTTCCGCATGGTGAACCAGCATTTGCTGCAGATGAACTCCTCGTGCATGTTCGTCACCCTGGTATATGGCATCCTGGATATTCACAGCGGGGATTTCCACTATGCCCGTTCCGCGCACCCTTCTCCCTGTTTATTGGATGGGAATAGTTGCTCTGTGATTGTGCCGATCTCAACAGCACAACCGCTCGGTTTATTTGAAGATCCGCCCATCGATGAACAATACATCCATTTATCACCGGGTGGGACCCTCCTGCTTTACAGTGATGGGGTCAGTGAAACCATGGATTCCGGTGGTGTGGAATTTGGGCTTGATTCAATTGTCCGGGTTCTTCAGGTCAATCGAAACAGGCCAGCCCAGGATATTTGTGAGCAGTTATGGCAAGACGTCCAAGGACATGGCAAGGATCAGCCCCAACAGGATGATTTCACAGCCGTGATCGTGAAAAGAACCACGGATGGATGATCATGCGTGAGCCAGATGAACTGGTCACCAGAATACGCCTATTCTTGGGCAGGTTCGCCCTTTTCTCAGGGTTGAGCGAATTTTCCTTGTCGGCACTTGCCGGATCCAGTAAATTCATCCAGGTTAAGAAAGGACAATTCATTTTCCTGCAGGATGACCCGTGCGAAAAGGCCTACCTGGTTCGCTCGGGGTGTGTTTCCATTCTTTTGGAGAGCCAGGACGGACGGAAATTGGTGATCAACGAGATGCGTGTAGGTGATTTCTTTGGAGAAGTCGGCTTATTGACCAGTCACCCGCGTTCTTCCAGTGCCATTGCCCGAACTGATAGCGAATTACTGGTTATCCCCCGCGCATGTGTTTCTTGATGTCATTGATAAAGAACCTACCTTGGTTCGCCGGATGCTTGAGCTGGCTGCCAATCGATTGCGTGAGAGCAGCGAACGGGAAAGCGCGCTGGCATTCCTGGATGCCCAAGGCCGCCTGGCGCGCTTGTTATTGCAGTTGGGGGAACGCGAGTTGGAAAAAGGATATATCACCATTTCGCAGGAAGAATTGGCGGAGCGTACCGGTCAGACCCGCCAGACCGTGGCAAAAGCCTTGGGACGTTGGCGGCGGGCAGGCTGGTTGATCACCGGGCGAGGGCGAATCATGCTCTTAAATCATGATGCTCTTTCCCATCAGGAAGAGGGTATATCCGAATAAAGTTTCTTCATCCTGTTGGGTGGGAGAAGACCTTACCAAAAAATATCGTCGTTATGAAAAACAAATCATTGCTTATGTCGCTTATATGACAGACGGCTTGAGAGAAGCGGAGTATCCTTGTGCAAGATAAACATTATCAGCCAACTACAAAAGGAGAAATACCATGGACAAGCAAGATCAAGCCATCAACCGTTTACTCAAGAAACTTTCCGCCCTGCGGGCCACTCTCAGAGGCGAAGAGCGCGATCTCCTGGATGGGATCCTCACCAGTCCCGCCGACGAGGTCGGTGCCCATGCCATGAATATCAGCACCGCCAAGAGCACGATCAAGGCCACTGCAGCTGACGAGGTCAAGGCGAATGCGATGAAGGTCAGCACCGCCAAGAGCACGATCAAATCCACCGCAGCTGACGAAGTCAAGGCGAATGCGATGAAAGTTAGCACCGCCAAGAGCACGATCAAATCCACCGCAGCTGACGAGGTCAAGGCGAATGCGATGAAAGTCAGCACCGCCAAGAGCACGATCAAGTCCACGGCTGCAGACGAGGTCAAGGCGAACGCGATGAAAGTCAGCACCGCCAAGAGCACGATCAAGTCCACGGCTGCAGACGAGGTCAAGGCGAACGCGATGAAAGTCAGCACCGCCAAGAGCACGATCAAGTCCACCGCAGCTGACGAGGTCAAGGCGAACGCGATGAAAGTCAGCACTGCCAAAAGCACGATCAAGTCCACCGCAGCTGACGAGGTCAAGGCGAATGCGATGAAAGTTAGCACCGCCAAGAGCACGATCAAGTCCACGGCTGCAGACGAGGTCAAGGCGAACGCGATGAAAGTCAGCACCGCCAAGAGCACGATCAAGTCCACGGCTGCAGACGAGGTCAAAGCCAATGCGCTGTCCATCAAGATCATCTTCGATCCGACCAAGGATGAGTACAGGCAAAATTAATAACACCTCAATCTTGTAACTCAAGCAGAATGGATTTTCCGCACTATTCCTGGCGCGGAAAATCCACTTTTTTTAGACTTCGTGAATATAATTGAACAGCATGGTTGAGCGCTGTATCTGCTAAAACTGAAGCACCCTGGTGTTATTCCATAGGCAATCTTCATGCCGTGGGGAGGCTGGATACTGATGAGCAAGAACTCAGGTTCACTAGAAAATGAAGTAACGAAGCAATTTGATAAATTATTGGCATCCATCGAGGCCAGCGGGCGGGCCATTCTGCCGAGATCAAATGATGAGTTGCTAAAATCCATAATCGAAGCAGCCGCGCGTATCTTTGATGCCGCGGCTGCTTCGATTCTCCTGGTGAATGAGCAGGAAAATTGCCTTGAATTTAAAGTAGCTTTTGGAGCTTCCAACCGCGACCTGGTGGGCCTGAAATTCCCGCTGGATAAGGGAATTGCCGGGTATGTGGTGATGACCGGTCAGCCGCTGGCCATCTCGAATGTTCGCCAGGACGCGCGCTTCAACCAGGATTTTGCCAAGAGCACCGGTTATGTACCCACTTCGATCCTGGCCATGCCTTTGCGCTCTGGGGAGCGGGTCATCGGGGTCATGGAAGTGCTGGACAAGATCAACGCCACTTCCTTTGGGATCCAGGATATGGAATTGTTGGGCATGTTTGCCCACCAGGCAGCGATTGCCATTGACCAGTCGCAGCGCATGGATACCATCCAGGATGCACTGGTATTGGGTTTGAAAAGGCTGGTCGAGGATGAAGCCGGCAGCGAGATCACTGAACTCTCATCGGTGTTAGAGTGCAGTTGGGGATTCAACAACTGGTGCAGAGCTGCTGGCGCTGGCAGACCTGTTCAACGAAATCAGCGGATTGGGTGAAGCAGAGCGCAAGGCCTGTCTACAGATCCTTTCAGCTTTTGCTGAATATCAGCGCGCCTCGCGAAGGAAGCGACATGGCAGATGATGCGGTGCGACCAGCCTGGTCCGAGCAGTTCACTGCAGAAGCCATCCACCAATTGTTCCATTCCGGTCCGATCGCAGAGCTGACCCCGGAATGGGCTTTTGGGGGCAGTACCGGCAGGGGTATCCGGGTGGCAGTTGTGGACAGCGGTGTCGAATATGATCACCCGGCAGTGGGGAATTCGGTAAAGGGCGGCGTGGTGGTTGAATATGATGAAAACGCCGAGAATTTGGTCCGTTATGAATCCGAAGATACACCGTGCGATCTTGCCGGGCATGGTACTGCCTGTGCCGGGATCATTCATAAGTTGGCTCCCGAGGCAGAGATCTACAGCGTGCGTGTCCTGGGCAGCAACATGCGCGGACGGGCAATCCAATTCGCAGGCGGGTTGGACTGGGCCATTGAAAATGACATGCAAGTGGTGAACCTCAGCCTGAGCACATCCAAGGAGGATTATTTCGGCCTGTTCCATGATCTTGCAGACCAGGCATATTTCAAGAACATGAATGTCATCTGTGCGGTAAATAATTACCCTGAAGCGAGTTACCCATCCCTGTATTCGTCAGTGATCTCAGTGGCAGCCCATGCAGGCTTAGATCCTTTCACCTATTACTACAATCCGAATCCGCCGGTGGAATTTGGAGCCCCGGGAATTGACATTGATGTGGCCTGGAATAACAAACAGTACGTGAACAGCACCGGCAATAGCTTTGCGGCCCCCCACATCACAGGGATCGTTGCGCTGATCCGTGCCAAGCATCCGGAGTTAACCCCATTCCAGGTCAAGACCATCCTGATGGCTTGTGCTTCAAACCTGAAACGTAAAGAGTAGACGAAAAGAAAACAAACCCGAGCGGCAATTAATAGGGAAAACATTATGGAACCTGATTTGACAACCACCCGCTGGAGCCTTGCAGACCTGCTCCCTGAACCGGTTGAAAGGGCATTCGAAGAGCACCTTGCAAAACTGGAACAGGTTGTCTCGGAGATGGAAACGCTGCGGCCAAACTTAACTGCCGATATTTCCATGGAATCATTCAACAAAGTCCTGGAACTGCTTGAAATTATCAATACCCTGATGAAGCGCCTGGAGGCCTATTCTTACCTGTGGCTTTCCGAAGATACTCAAAATGAAGCCGCTTTGAACCTGCGTGACCGACTTGACCAAGCCCTGGTCAGCCTGGGGAACCGGGTTCTGTTCTTTGATATCTGGTTCAAGGATTTGCCGGACGAGGTTGCCACGCGGCTCATTTCCGCCAGCGGCGACCTGGAATATTTCCTGGAATCCATCCGCCGTTTTCGCCCGCATACGTTGAGTGAACAGGAAGAGAAATTGCTTGCCCTCAAGGATCCCAATGGGATTGACGCGCTGGTCAGCCTGTACGAGATGATCACCAACCGGTTCACCTTTACGCTGGAGGTGGATGGCGAGAAAAAAAGCCTGACCCGGGATCAATTGGCAGGCTATTACTATCACCCTTCTCCTGAAATCCGCGCATCTGCCTACCGGGAGTTGTACCGGGTCTATGGTGAGAATTCCACCGTCCTGGCCCAAATCTACAGCCACCGGGTGCGGGACTGGCATGCCGAAGGGATCCAACTGCGAAAGTATTCCTCCCCGATCTCTGCCCGCAACCTGGGAAATGATCTGCCAGATGAAGTGGTGGATACCCTGCTCAGCGTGTGCCGCAAGAATGCCGGCATCTTCCACCGTTATTTCCAGCTCAAGGCCAGCTACCTGGGCATGGATCGGCTGCGCCGCTATGACATCTATGCACCGCTCACCAATGCTGATAAGAAGTACGATTTTGACTTCGCCACCCGGCTGGTGCTGGATACTTTCCAGGAATTCTCCCCCCAGGTGCACGGACTGGCCAGGCGGGTGATCGACGAGCAACACCTGGATGCGAAGATCCGCCCGGGAAAACGCGGCGGCGGATTTTGCCTGGCAGTCCTTCCCGAACTCACCCCCTGGGTATTGGTCAACTATGCGGGTCGCCCGGGCGACATTGCCACCCTGGCTCATGAACTGGGGCATGCCGTTCACGCCATGCTTGCCGGCGGACATTCGGTGCTATCCTTTCATCCTCCGCAACCCCTGGCTGAAACCGCTTCGATATTTGCCGAAATGCAATTGACCGACCGTCTGTTGCGGGAGGAACAGGATCCCTCCGTCCGCCGCGACCTGCTGGTCAGGGTGATCGACGATGCCTACGCCACCATCATCCGCCAGGCATATTTCACCGTCTTCGAACAGGATGCGCACCGGATGCTGGTGGAGGGCAGTTCGTTCAACGATGTAGCTGACCATTACTTCTCCCTTCTCCAGGAGCAATTTGGGCAGGCACTCGAGCTCAGTGATGAATACCGTTGGGAGTGGATCACGGTTCCCCATCTTTATGAGGCTCCTTTCTATGTATACTCCTATAGTTTCGGGCAGCTCCTGGTACTGGCCCTGTACCAGCAGTACCGCCTTGAAGGAAGTAAATTCATCCCCGGATACCTGAAAATACTTGCTTATGGCGGGTCCGCAGCCACCCGTCCGCATACTTCGCGGAAGCCGGGCTGGATATTTCATCCCCTGCTTTTTGGCAGGGTGGTTTTGATGTGCTCGACCATATGATCGACGACCTGACCCAAATCGCCCAAGGAGAGCCTGGATGACAACTTCCGCTGCACCCATGAAACGCTTATCCCCTTTTGCAGTTTTTCGTAATTCGAATTTCACCAAGATATGGACCGGTCAGCTGGTCTCGACCATGGGTACGGCGCTGACCTCCCTGGCTGCATCCATTTATGTCTTCCGCCTGACCAACAGCGCAATGAGCGTGGGCTTGATGCTGATGGCCACGGCAGCCCCCAGCTTGTTGGTGGGATTGTTTGCCGGCGTCCTGGTCGATCGTTTTGACCGCAAGCGGATCATGATCGCCGCGGATGTGATCCGTGCCGTGTTGGTTTTCTTGATCCCAATCCTTGTCCCCTTTGGTGTCGTCTGGTTGTACGTGATCGTGATGCTGACCAGCGCTATCGGGCAATTTTTCGATCCTGCCCAGGAGAGCGTGCTGCCGGAGGTGGCTTCTGAGGAGGAGTTGGCAGCCGCCAATTCGCTCATGGCGATCAGTTCCTTTGGAGCCACCGCGGTGGGTTTTGCTGCCTCCGGGTTAATTGCCGCGGCTGCCGATATCAGTTGGGCATTCTACCTGGATGCATTCTCTTTCATCATCTCTGCCTTGTGTATCCTGCTGATCAAGATCAAGCCCCTCACGGTGGAAGGTGTAACCAGCGCTTCCTTGGTGTTAAAGAACTTGAAAGTGGGTGTTCAGCAGCTTTTTGCCACGCCCATCCTGCGTTCCCTTCTCATCACTTCGGTCCCAACCTTGATCGCCTTTGGCATGTCGAACGCCCTGTTGCTGCCCTTTGCAGTAAAGGCACTCAAGGCAACTGAATTTGAATACGGCATCCAGGAAGGCCTGACTTCACTCGGGTTTGTGGCTGGGAGCCTGGTGATGGCGGCCATCTTCGATCGCATGCGCGAAGGTGCCTGGATCGCCACCGGTTTCATAGGCATGGCATTGGCGAGCATCGTCTACTCGTTTGTCCATTCCATTCCTCTTGCCATTGTTGTTGTCACGATATCCGGTTTCTTGAATGCCCCTTCGGCGATCGGGCGCAGGACGGCAGTTCAACGCAATACACCCAGGGATATGCGCGGCCGGGTGAACAGTGTCTTCTTTGTTTCGCGGGATGTGCTCTTCCTGGTTGGCATGGCTGCTGCAGGCCTGGCGGATTTCATCGATGTACGCTGGATGTACTTCAGCAGTGCCATGCTTCTCCTTGTTGGTGGAGTGATGGTACTGGTAATGCCCGGCTTGCGCCAGAATCGGGCCGAATGGATGCAGGCGTTACAGCTGCTGCGGGCAGCTCCGGCGAAGACAGGCGTGGGCCTGGGGCGAGTGGCTTTACCCGGCGATGTAGACCTGTTGGTTGGTCTGTTACCCACCTTTTCAGCGCTAACGACCAGGGAGCGTGAGAATATCATTTCCCAGGCACGCGTGCTGGATGTGCCGGCAGGAGCGAACATTCTCAGGCACGGCGAGGGTGGGGATGCGGCGTATTTTATCCTTTCGGGGCGTGCCGTGGCTGGGATTGCCACGGGCGAGGGGAATTACCGCTCACTCTCCACCATGACCCCGGGCGATTTCTTCGGCGAGATTGCCGCCCTGACTGGTGCCGCCCGCACTGCGGATGTGGCTGCCGTGGAGAATACCACCCTGCTGCAGGTACCCGCCCAAGCTTTGCGTAGTTTGATGAGCAATCCAGCCTTGAGCGCCCTCTTGTTGGCCAAGATGAGCGAGCGACTCAGCCGCACCACCCTTACAGAATTGCCGCGCTTTGCCGGTGTGGACCAGCAGGATGCCCGCGCATTGCGTACTGCTCCTGCAGAAGATTGAAAATGATTCTCCTGGCTTTTGAAAAATTTCCTGGGTAGCCCCGGGTCTACGCCCATTCTTCCTGAATTATATGTCTGCCAAATCTGAAGAACTCAAAACGTATTTCATCGACCTGCCACTATCCCGATTGCATGTGATGGAAATAGGCAATGGTCCACCATTGATCATGGTTCCTGCAACGATTTCAGAGCTGGAGAACTGGCAGACGTTAACCCAATTCATGGGGCAGTGGTTTCGCGCCATTTTCTTCGAACTACCCGGACACGGACAATCCACTCCCTTCCCGGGGCGATTTTCAAGCCAGGCAGTTGCCGAGATGGTGGAGAGCCTGGTGGATGCCCTGGGTTTCGAGCGTTTCAACCTGATGGGTTTCTCATTTGGCGGGATACTTGCGATGCGGACGTTCCAGCGGCTTACATCCCGGATCGACAGCCTGGTGCTGATCGCACCTTGCCTGGGGTACCGTGCCCTGTCCGTGTCACCTTTGAGGCGCTCGTTGCTTTTTCATTTCAACCGCTTCCTGGGCAGACCGGCGGTTCAGCAAGGTTTTTGTAACCTGGTTCATAACCCTCGCAATCTTCCAGCCATCGAGAAATTCCTAAGGAGAATAGGGCGATTGGAGGATACGATCCAGTTGAGAGAGAAGCTTGGATCCATCCAACTAACCACACTGAAGGTGCTCACCGCGCAGATTAACGAGATCCTCACCACGGAATTTAAAGTGGAGCCTGAAAAATTCCGTACGCCTTGCTATTTTGCCATGTCCAGCCTGGATCCATTGTTGCACTTTGACATTACTTATGAGATCCTGAAAAGCCATTTCGCCAATATAAGTACTTTGACCCTTTCTTATCCTTTTCACCAGGCCCCAAGACCGTTTACACTTGAAGAATTAAACAGGGATTTTCACGCAACTGTGGATTCCTTCGTCATGAAAGGGTAGCCCCTTCCACCTAAAGGAAATATTCCGTCTGCAATCGAAGAATGAAGTTATTAACATTTTGCCTAGAATAAGGAAATTAGCCCTTGATTATCCGTGATTTCACACCGAAAGACTACCAGGCGATGGTGGATATCCACAACAGCTTGAACATCGTCTGGCCGGAACGGCCGCGCACTGCTCAAGCCTGGGAAGAAGTGGACCAAAACCGCAATCCACAGCACCCATTCCACCGTTGGGTCGCTGCGGAAGGGGACCTTGTCGTTGGTTTTGCCACCTACAAGTCGTCACCCTGGGAGTATCCACCGGGTAGCTTTTATATTAATGTTGAAGTAAACCCGGTCTATCAACGCAGGGGGATTGGCGCCGCGCTGTACGACCAGGTGCTTTCAGCCCTGAAGGAATTTGAGCCTCCTTCGCTTCGTGCCGATGCCTTCGCCAACCTGCCGCAAGGATTCCCCTTTCTGCAAAAGCGCGGTTTTTATGAAGCCTTTCGCGAAACACCAGTTCACCTGGATCTTGCCTCCTTCGACCCTGCTCCATATGCCGGGCTTGAACCCCGGTTAAGGTCGGAGGGGATCGTCATCAAGACATTACGCGAGCTGGAAGCAGATGCACAGCGGGATCACAAGCTCTACGACCTGTACTGGGAGGTTAACCGCGATACACCTCATGAAGGTGAGGAGGTTAAGCCGCCGGATTTCAATTCCTGGCTGGCATGGGGGATCCACGATCCTTGCATCCTGCCGGATGCCTATTTCATTGCAATGGAGGGGGACAAGTATATTGGGCTTGCGGGAATTGGGCGTCTACCCGGGTGCGGATACCCTGATGGGTGGTTTGCTGGGGGTTTTGCGTGAATATCGCAACCGTGAGATCGGCCTGGCGATGCAATTACGCGGCATCGCTTATGCCCGCGAGCATGGCTTTCGCCTGCTCAAGACCTGCACCGCGGTGCAGAATGTTCCGATGCAGGCCTTGTTCAACAAGTTGGGCTATGTCCGCGACCCCGAGTGGCAGCAATGTCAGAAAGACCTGGGATGAAGAAATGCGTTTCGTTAAAAGAAAACCTTCACCGAGTCCAGGAATGGGGGGAACGCCTGCTGATTGCGTTGTTCTTGAGAAAGTACCACGCATTTCCAACGGTAAACCTCGAAGTACCTGATTTTGAGTGTGATGGGACGATCCTGGACATCGGTGGCGGCGGGGAGGGGGTGATCGGACGGTTGAAAGGCAACCAGGTGGTAGCTGATTGACCTGCACCAGGAAGAATTGGATGGCATTGTGGAAGGCCCGCTGAAGATGGTGATGGATGCCCGCGACCTGAAATTCCCCGACGGTCATTTCGCCGTGGTCACGGCTTTCTTTTCCATGATGTACATGAAAACCCGGGCAGACCAGCAGCAAGTATTGCGCCAGGCGTATCGAGTGCTGCGTCCTGGTGGTCGCTTGCTGGTCTGGGATATCGACCTTCCCAGCTCCCCGGTACCAGCAAATCGGGCTACCTGGTACGCCTGCGTTACCGAGTGCGTGGTTTTGAGAAAGGAACGGCCTATGGGGCACGGTGGCCCACGGAACCCCGCGGCGAACAGGATTACATCCGCATGGCCGAAGAGGCAGGTTTCCACCATCAAGCCACCACACGCGTGGCACACACTTTCCAGCTCGAATTTGTCAAGCCGGAGTGAATGTTTGGCTCGGAGATAGTCAGCTTTTTAAGGTATCTATTCGATGAAGAATGAGTCTTATGATATCCACCGATAAATTCGATATACCTTGTCGAGCCTGGTCTGTTAAATCATTCGTCTTGTTGTAAAAAGGGGCTATCCCATTGCTTTTTGGACAACCCCTGCTTTTATCTTACCCAGGGGTGTGGAAAGATCAATATGTCTTATTCATTAACCAGGTAAAGGTCTGGCCATCCGTTGCGTCGCGACGGGGTTCACATTCATCCTCACCGACCAGTTTGAACGATAACCCGCTTCCATCGTAGATCCATTCGTAAGTGCCGGGGAAGGGGCATTCTTCGGTTCCCTTTTCGGTCCAAAGATTGCCTTTTACGCTGTATTTTCCTTCTGCGCCGATCGTCTCATAAATAGTTTAAGACCAAGTCTTATCTGCGTTGAAGATTATAAGCTCATGTTTTCATCATTAGCAGAGACAAACTTGCCAGTGGGGAATTTGGGAGCGCTGGCACTGCCGCAGGCACTTAGGATGAAAAGGGAAAGGGCGAGGCCGGCCTATCAGTACGGATTAGCTTGGTTGTGAAAGAACTTTTTCATTTTTACTCCTTGAGGGTAAATAGGTTTTGTTTATGACTAATATTACCATATTTATCCATAATATTACAACGGGATTAGAATAGATAAAAACGGTGACGTTTACGCCTTCTGTTCAGTCATGCCAGCTTGGAACACGGTTTCCGGCCTGAACTTATCAAGACGAGGTGATTTTTCCCCTCGGAAATGTTATCTATTTTGACTATCTAATCGATGTGAACCGAATCTACGATCCCCACTATGACCGAGATCACGCATGCGTCCGGGTTGCGCAACACCTGGCGGGCCCCGCTGCCCTCGCGGTTGACCAGCACCGTATCCCCAATGCCGGCATGGGTATTATCCAGGGCAATGAAATCCTCGTCGGCTGTATCCCCTTCCAAACCAAGCGGCTGCACGACCAATAACCGCCGGTTCTTGAAATCCCGGTGGCTGACGGTGGTCACCACTGTGCCGACAACTTTTCCCAAGATCATTCGACATCCTTGAAGTTCACAAAATACCTGGTGTGCCTCAACTGAATTGATTCCATCCCTTGCGCAAGGTGAAATCAAACTCTCCATCCGGGCGCACATCCAGGTCATCCACGATGCCCACCAGCGCAAGGTCGATGGGCACGAACTTGATATCGGGCATGGCCAGGGCAGCCTCGCGCGAACGGACCATCACGCACAGGTCACCCGGTCCTGCCTGGACCACGTCTGCTGCCACCTGCAGCTTACCGACCGGTTCCAAGCGCTTGTTCAGCGGTTGGACGACAAGCAGCTTCAGGCCCTCGGTGCCGGGGTATTTCAGTGTGCAGATCGCGCTGCCCTTCACCCTGCCGAATAGCATGGTCTTATTTCACCCCGGTGCTCTTGAGCACCCGCTGAATGATCACGTCAAGCAATTGTGGATCCACCTGCGCGCCCAGGCGGGCATTCACCGCCTCACGAATGCGGTTTGGATAGATCATGTTGCTCTGCAGATAAAACGGCAGGCGCTTGTTCTTGTTTCACCCCCTGCGAGATGTACGGCCGGACAGGCGCGGCGGGTGGCTGGATGGGGCGATCGCGCAGCAGTTGCATTCCCAGGCGTTGTGCCTTTTCAAAAGCGAGTTCCGTCAGGACAACGTTGTCATTCAACTGCAGCGAGGTGACCCCGCGCTTGACCATGTCCTCGATATCCCGCTCGGTATAGAATTCTTTCGCCATCGACAGCTCCTTCCCAGCCTAAGCGCCTTCGCGACCTTCGAGGTTTTCGAGCGCCTGGATGGCGGCATTCTTTGCCGTCAGGATCTCCGCTTCCGAGCCGGACAACCACATGCGCCCGAAGCGTCCCACCGAGGACACATGGACCAGTTTAATGCTGGCGGTCTTTTCGGCTTCATTGCAGGCAAAGTTGATGTAGGCTGCCGGAGCGCATTCCAGCACCAGCATGGTCTCACCTGACACCAACATGCTGCCACGCCGGAAGCGGTTAATCAGTTGCGCCTGGTAGGGATCGATGCGGGTGATGACCTGTGTGGATACGACCTGCGGACGGATGCGGTCAGAAGCCTTCAAGCCAAGCCGGTCGAGGACGACATTGCCTGCTTCAATTACAGCCGCCTGGTTGGGGGAATGAACTTCGAACATGCCGAACTCGCGTTCGACGATCTGTGCCCCCGGGCGGGCTTCCGTTGCCTTTACGGCGATGTCCACAACGCGGAATACCTCGTTGCCGGGTGCCATCTCCACGTAAAGGGCAGCCATGCCTTCTGTGGGCAGGTCACCCTGGGTGATGGTGCCGATGAAGGCGGCAAACTCGGGCTGCATCCGGTCAAGATAACAGTAGCAGCGCAGCGAAAATGCATCAGCCATGCTTATCTCCTTTTTTCCCGGTTCCTCCGGGCAGGCAACCTTCCTCCACAGGCGCGTCAGGAAGTATGCATCTGCCCGGGTCAGGAACCAGTAAGGTTACAACGTGCTGGAAAACAACCAGCCGTTCCCGCCAACGATTACTTGGCTTTGGTTTCGGTGGTATGGCCACCGATGCTGCCCTTGCTTGACTTGGGCAGGATCATTTCCACATCGGCATGCGGGCGAGGAATGACGTGGACCGAGACCAGTTCACCCACGCGTTTTGCGGCAGCTGCACCGGCGTCGGTTGCCGCCTTCACAGCGCCAACATCACCGCGCACCATCACGGTCACAAATCCACCGCCGACGTACTCCGAGCCAAGCAGGACCACGTTGGCAGCTTTGACCATAGCATCGGCTGCTTCCACGGCGCCGACCAGGCCTTTCGTCTCGACCATGCCGAGAGCGATCAAAGAGGGATCTAGAGCCATTTTGTTCCTTCCTTTCTGTGTTTGTCATCGCGAGCGAATTGGTTCAATCTTGTTGCTCGTGCGAATGATCGGATAAAAATACTTCTTATAACTTTGGTCTACCTGCTTCCCAGGATCTCGTTGACAACCTGCCGAACAACGCGTTCAATCTCTTCTGGTGACACATTGGACAGGGTTTCACCGCTTGAAAACGCGGCTGATGGCGGTGGAATGGTCTCATATGCGAGGCGCTTGATATTGATGAGGTGATATGCGGTGATATTATCGCCGGTGATCGCACCACCCAGGCCGCCGGGACCCAGGGTCAGAGAAGGCATCACGCCGGTTGTCAGGCCGATCGCGCCGAGGGTGCCCATCGTGTTGACCAGGATGCGAAAGACCGGCTTTTCCAGGCCAAAAGCCATGATGACCTTCTCGTCATTGGCGTAGATGATCTGGGTGTGCCCCATTCCTCCCGCTTCGATGATGGCGATCGACTTCTCACAGCCTTGTTCCCAGCCATCCGCCGTGTACCAGGCCAGTACGGTGGTCATTTTTTCGTGCGAAAGTGGTTCCTCGCGGCCAACCATGGTCAGGGGGGTTACCAGGATGCGGGTGCCGGTGGGAATCCGGAATCCGGCAACTTCGGCGACAAATTCAGCCGATTTACCAACAACTTTGGTATTGATGCTGCCATCGGGATGAAAAACAATACGCCGCAGGGCTTCGGTTTGTTGGGGATCGGTGAAATAGGCTCCCTGGGCGCGCATCAGTTCTGCCAGGCGGTTGGCGATGGGGAGATCGGCGACAATCGCCTGTTCGGTGGCGCAGATGGTGGAATTGTCGAAGGCCTTGGAGGCCACGATATAGCGGGCGGCTTTTTCCAGGTCGGCAGAGCGATCCACATAGACCGGAACATTTCCCGGGCCGACACCGTAAGCAGGCTTGCCGGTCGAATGCGCAGCCCGGACCATGGGGGTGCCCCCGGTGGCGAGGATGATCGCTGTCTGGCGGTGGGTCATCAATTCCTGGGTGCCTGGCAGGGAAACCTGTTGGATGCAACTGATCAACCCCTTCGGTGCGCCGGCATTTTCAGCAGCCAGGACCATGGTCTGGGCTGCCTCATACGTGCAGCGTCGTGCCGACGGGTGCGGCGAAAAGACGATGGCGTTGCGCGACTTGACGGCGATCAGCGCTTTGAAGAAAGTGGTCGAGGTGGGATTCGTGGATGGGACGAGAGCCGCCACCACGCCCATCGGCCAGGCAATCTCGTAAAGGCGCCTGGCAGGGTCATGGCGGATCACGCCAACCGTTTTCAGGTCGCGGATCAATTCCCAGACCATGCGGGAGCCGAACTCATTCTTGAGTTTCTTATGCAGTGCATTTCCAAAACCAGTCTCTTCCTGTGCCAAGCGCCCCAGGCGTTCGGCCGCCTGGAAACCCGCATCTGCCATCGCTTCGCAGACACGGTCCACCTGTTCCTGGGAGGCATGACGCCAGGCGTCCCAGGCTTGGTGAGCTGCACCAACCAGGTCGCGGGCTTCTTGTATGGAGGCGAGATCTTTATCCATCGCTCAGTCCTTCACGCAATTCACGACTTCCTGAAAACCACTTGCCCTTCCACTTCCAATGAATCGATGACCGCCATGACGACAGCATCCACGGGCGTGTCCTTGGTGATGTTCGTCTGGCGGGCGGAGGAGCCGGCGCAGGTCAGAACAAGGTCGCCCACCCCGGCATCGACAGTGTCCACCGCCACATAGGGTTTACCGGTTGGGCTGCCGGTCTCGTCCGTTTGGCGCATGATAAGCAATTTGCGTCCGGTCAATTTTTCATCCTTGATCGTGGATACTGTGGTTCCGATTACTTTGGCGATCAACATGCTTATTCTCCTGAAAGAAGAGACAAATTCAAGGTTTGCGGTGCAAGTTGGATCAATAATTCCTGGCTGCAGGCACAGCAACCTGGGCAGCGGGGGCTGGGGTGTTGCTGGGACCCTGGATGATCTTCACACCTGCGCTGGCGCCGATGCGGGTTGCTCCTGCCCGGAGCATATTCTCGGCATCTTCGTATGTGCGCACACCACCGGAAGCCTTGACGCCCATTTCCGGGCCAACCGCCTTGCGCATCAATTCCACGTCATGGACGGTCGCGCCTCCGCCGGCAAAACCAGTGGATGTCTTGACAAAGTCCGCACCCGCTTCTTTTGAGAGCAGGCAGGCAATGGATTTCTCTTCATCGGTCAGCAGGGCTGTTTCGATGATGACTTTGGTGATCGCCCCACTTGCATGGCTGGTGGTCACCACGCCGCGAATATCCTTCGCCACCAGCTCAAGATCGCGCGCTTTGAGGGCGCCGATGTTGATGACCATGTCAATCTCGCTGGCACCGTGATTGATCGCATTCTGGGCTTCGAACGATTTCACTTCCGGAGCGGTCGCGCCCAACGGGAAACCGATCACCGTGCAGACTTTCACTTCAGAGCCTTTTAATAGTTGGGCACAAAGCTCAACCCAGGTAGGGTTGACGCACACCGAGGCGAAACCGAACTTGCGCGCCTCGAAACACAATTGGGCGACCTGGTCCTGGGTGGCGTCCGGCTTGAGCAGGGTGTGGTCGATGGTCTTGGCCAGCTCCATGTTTCCGGGAATGATACCCAACGTGGAGGTAAGTCGGTCTGCCCCTGCATTGACAACATTCCCAGCCCGGTCGAAACAGGTGTGCACGCAGAGGTTGTCCGCGCAGTTAAATTTGCAATGCCCGCCTTGCGGAGCCTTGCTCATTTCCTTCTGCTCTTGCATGGCGACCAGCACCTCGTGGGTGATGATCTCGACCAGCTGTTCCACCATCTTTGGATCTGCGATCATTTCAGCCTCTATTTCAGGAATTGCTTTTCAACCGCGGTGATCTTCTCGATACGCGCTTGATGGCGTCCGCCACCAAATTCTGTTGTCAGCCATACCTTGACGATCTGCCTGGCCAGGTTGATTCCAATCAATCCTGCCCCCAGGGTGAGTACATTGGTATCGTTATGCTCGCGGCTGTTCGCCGCTGATGAATAATCGTAAGCCATTCCGGCTCGAATGCCGGGGATCTTGTTGGCTACGATGCAACTGCCAATCCCGGCCCCGTCGATCATGATCCCACGCCAGGCTTTGCCATCTGCAACCAATTTTGCCACTTCGCGGGCGTAATCCGGATAATCGACGGCTGCCTTGCTGAAGGTGCCGACATCATTGACATCCAATCCCAGTTCGCTCAAAGTGGATTTTAGAGATTCCTTTAACTCGAAACCGCCGTGATCAGCACCAAGAGCCACCACTTTGCGCGTTCCCTTTTGCGCGGCAGGCTCTGCTCCGGCTGGGGCGGGGGATGGCGCTGTTGGAGCAGGTGCCTGGGCTTGTTGCCCCATCACCTGCTGCAGGACGCGCTGCACGATCTTATGGATTTGCTCATCATCGATGCTGTTCATGTTCTCAGTCTTTAGGATATAACTGGTAATGACCACATGACCATATCACAACACTATCATAGCACGCAATAATACAAAAGTCAAGCCCTCCCTGGAGGCAAGGCTTGACTTCGTGACAGGCTAATTCCTTTTTAACGCTTAACGGGTGAGCTTTGCAATATAGCGGTAACGATCCCCCCGGTAAAGGATCTTCACGAATTCGATCACGCGACGATATTGCGAATATGTCGTCCGTTCACTGAGCAGCAATGGGCTTCCCGCTTCTATTTGCAGGAGCGAAGCCTCGCGGCGTGGCCAGGGTCACTTCCAGGGTTTCGTCTGCTTCGGTCGGGATGAGATGGAACTTCTCCTGCAGGATGCGGTAGATGGAACCAGATTCCTCCAATTCCTCCCTGGTGATCGTCTGTCCTTCAGGCAGGTTGTAGAAGGAAGTCTGCAGCCCCATGGGTACATCATCCCCCAAGCGGAGGCGTTCAATTTGCAAAACCGGGCCATGCCCTTCAGGCATCTCCAGGTGCTGCCGAACCTTTTCCGGAGGCTGGATGAGGCTGATATCCAGGATTCTTTGTCCTGGAACAATTCCACGCTGCTTCATGTCTTCTGTGAAGCTGGTCAGTTCGGAGATGCCTTTTTGTAATTTCTGCGGGGATACGAAGGTGCCACGCCCGTGCTCGCGGTATAAAAATCCTTGGCGGACGAGCAGATCGATCGCCTGGCGGATCGTCGTCCGGCTGACGGAGTACAAGCCTTCCAGTTGGCGTTCCGATGGAATAGGTTGGTGTGCTTCGAATCTTCCTTCTGCAATGCTCTCGCGCAGGATATTTGCCAGTTGGTAATAGCGGGGAAGATAGTTGTTGGGGTCGATCATTTCAGGCATGGCAACGCTCGTACCGGGCTTCAATTCAAGGATGTGGTCATTACCAGTTGGATTATCGTTTTGTTCCTCCCGGATGTCAAGGCGTACGAATCTTGAAAAGAATCTATATTAGTGCCAGGACGTCACTTCTTTCCATTTTTATTCCCCGATTTATCAGAATCTCGTTAATTCTTGCCTTTTTCTCTTGACTTTGCCTGAAAATCCATGTATCATACTGTTAGCACTCTAACTAGTGGAGTGCTAAAATACTGAACCATCCCATTTTAGGAGACAAATATGGCACTTAATCTCAAACCACTAGGCAGTCGTGTTGTGGTCGAACCCAATGAACAGGAAGAGATCACCGCGGGCGGCATCGTGCTTCCCGAAACCGCCAAAGAGAAACCCCAGAAGGGTCATGTCCTTGCGATTGGCCCTGGCGACCGTGACGAGAGCGGCAAACGCGTCGCCATGGATGTCGCTGTAGGCGACCAGATCTTGTTTGCCAAGTATTCCGGCACCGAGATTAAATTGGATGGCAAGAAATTGCTCATCCTGCGCGAGAGCGATATTCTCGCCATCATCAATAAATAACCAGCTTATTGGAGGAATAAATTATGGCAGCCAAACAACTTGTTTTTTCGGAAGATGCCCGCCGTCGCTTGCAGCAAGGCATTGATATCGTCGCCAATGCGGTCGCGACCACTCTTGGTCCGAAAGGCCGCAACGTAGCCCTCGACCGCAAATTCGGTTCCCCCACCATCACCCATGACGGCGTGACTGTGGCCAAAGAGATCGAACTGGAAGACCCGTTTGCCAACATGGGCGCACAGCTTCTCAAGGAAGCCGCCACCAAGACCAACGATATCGCTGGCGATGGCACCACGACCTCCACCGTCCTGGCGCACGCGATCGTGACCGAAGGCCTCAAAACCCTTGCAGCCGGCGCCAACCCGATGCGCCTGAAACTTGGCATCGAACAAGGCGTGGAAGCAGTTGTCGTTGCATTACGCAAGATGTCCCAGAAGATCGAGACCAAGGAAGAGATTGCCTCGGTTGCCACCAACTCTGCCGCCGATTCTGAGATCGGTCAGTTGATCGCCGATGTGATGGACAAGGTGGGCAAGGATGGTGTCATCACCGTTGAGGAATCCAAGTCCCTGCAGTTTGAGACCGAATATGTCGAGGGCATGCAGTTCGATCGTGGCTACATTTCCCCCTACTTCATCACCGATGCCGAACACATGGAAGCGGTCATCAGCGAACCCTACGTCCTGATCTACGAAAAGAAAATCTCCGCTGCCGCAGACATCGTCCCGGTGCTGGAGAAACTCGTCCAGATCGGCAAGCGCGAGCTGGTCATTATTGCCGAGGATGTGGACGGCGAAGCCCTCGCCACCCTGGTCCTGAACAAGATCCGCGGCATGCTCAATGTTCTCGCCATCAAGGCTCCCGGCTTTGGTGATCGCCGCAAGGCGATGCTCCAGGATATTGCTGTCCTCACCGGTGGTCAACTGATCTCCGAGGAGACAGGGCGTAAACTGGAAAGCGTTGCCATTGCAGACCTTGGTAGAGCCGAGAAGGTTGAAGCCGACAAGGATAACACCACCATCGTCGGTGGCAAGGGTGATTCCGCCCAGATCAAGGGTCGCGTTGAGCAGATCCGTGTCGAGATCGACAAGTCCACCAGCGACTATGACAAGGAAAAACTCCAGGAACGCCTGGCCAAGCTCTCCGGTGGTGTAGCCATCATCCGTGTTGGTGCTGCCACTGAGACCGAGCTCAAGGAAAAGAAACACCGCGTCGAAGACGCGCTGTCCGCCACCCGCGCTGCGATCGAAGAAGGTATCGTTCCTGGTGGTGAGATCGTCTTCATCAACGCAGTTGCCTCCCTCGATAAGGTTAAGATGGATGGCGAAGATGAAACCATCGGTGTCTCGATCGTGAGAAAATCCCTCGAAGCTCCCATTCGCCGCCTGGCCCAGAACGCTGGCCAGGATGGTGCCGTGATCATCGAGAATGTCCGACGCCTCGCCAAGGAACAGAACAACAAGCACCTTGGTTACAATGTCATCACCGGCGAGTATGTCGACATGTTGAAGGCAGGCGTGATCGATCCGCTCAAGGTCGTGCGCGGTGCCCTCGAAAATGCTGCTTCCATTGCAGCCATGATCCTGACCACCGAGTGCCTCATCACCGATGTTCCCGAAAAAGATAAACCCGCCCAAATGCCCCCCGGCGGCGGAATGGATTACTAGATCACCAGTTGTTTGAACAATAAAAGGGCGACCCACCGGTCGCCCTTTTCCTTTTCTTGTCGAAATCCTGCCATCTAAGTTGCGCTGGCAGCCACCTTTTCCCCGTAATCCAGTAAAGACCTTACCATCTCCTTTGACCGGCCTTCGGCGTAGACACGTAAAACCGGTTCGGTGCCGGAGGGACGGATCAGGAGCCAGGAATCGTCTGCCAGGATATATTTGACGCCGTCCATGCTGGTCACCTCGACCACCTTCTGACCGCCAATCTCCAGCGGTGCTTTCTTTGTCAGGAGATCCGTCATCTCCGCTTTGGAAACCGGGCGGTTTAATCGCATATCGGTGCGTTCGTAATAAGCTGGGCCCACGTCTGCCAGCAGATCTTCCACCAGGGTGCGCAAAGATTTCTGCCTGGCAGCGATGATCTCCACCAACAACAATCCCATCACCGGTCCATCCCCTTCCGGGATATGCCCCTTGAAGGAAATACCTCCTGACTCCTCACCGCCGATCAACACGTCCTCAGACATCATGTAGTCGGCTATGTGATTAAACCCAACCGGTGTTTCATAAAGTTTCAAACCATATCGCTTGCACAAGCGGTCGATCATCCGAGTTGTGGAGACTGTTCTCACCACTGCACCAGTCCAGCCGCGTTTCTCGACCAGGTACTGTAAAGAGAGGGCCATGATCTTGTGCGGGTCGATAAAGGTGCCGGATTCGTCCATGGCACCGATGCGATCGGCATCACCGTCGGTGGCAAGGCCAAAATTCCCCATCCCGGTGCCGATCGCCCCGGAGAGCGCGCCCAGGTTTTTGGCGATCGGTTCGGGGTGAACACCGCCAAAGCCTGGATTCATCTCGCCGCGGACCTCGACGATCTCGCAACCGGTTCCCTGTAAAAAGGATTTGATCACTCCGCGCCCGGAACCGTACATCGAATCAACGACAAATCTCTGTGGAGAATCCGCAATGACGTCGGTACGAATGAGTGAGCGCAGGTGGTCAAAATAGGCGGGTAGCGGATTGAATTTTTGGATCAAGCCCTGTGAGCGGGCGACATCAAAATCCATTAAGTTGGGTCCACGGGCGCGCTCCTCGTTATCGTTGAGATAGACCTCCACCCGGCGGCATTGTTCTGGCAGGGCGGATCCCCCGTAGGCAGCCTTGAGTTTCACGCCGTTATAGCGCGGCGCGTTGTGCGACGCCGTGATCATGATGCCTGCAATTGCGTTCAGATTCTTGACTGCATAAGAAATGGCAGGGGTGGGCGCGTCTGCCTGGGCCAGGTGAACCGTGAATCCGTTGGCTGCCAGGACCCGTGCAGCATCGCTGGCATAACGGTCGGACAGGAAACGGGTATCATAACCGACGACGATCTTCTTAGGATCGGGGGGCGTTCCACCATTGCCTGATTTGTCCCAATGTTCGGAAGCCACGGCATCGGCGATCGCCTGGGCAAGCATGCGCAGGTTGCTGAAAGTAAAAGTGTCAGAGATGACGGCGCGCCAGCCGTCCGTACCGAAGTGGATGGTCATAACGATACTCCAGGAGGAATTTGCTTACGGGGTGGTTGAAACGTCGAGCGGTTGGGCGGGTGTGGCGATGACCAGGACTGCCTGGAGCACCCAGCCCTCGGTGCCTTCCATGGTGCGGATATGTGCCCATGGCGTAGTGACGATGATCTGGATCTCGGGTAAAACTTCCACAAGGGTTCCATTGAGCAGCGTGGTGATCACGTCTCCCCCGCCCGGCTCAGTGCGGACGAGTGCCCCGCCACCTGTGGATGCCGTAATGACCGCGTAGGAAGGGGTGGGTGTGCCGGTGACTGTGGGAGTCAGGGTTTTGGATGGCGACGGGGTAGATGTCTGAGTTGGAGTTCCGGGGGTACCCGAAGGCGGTAGACCAGGGGTCGGCGAAGCCAGCCCAAGTGGGGTAGGGGTATAAGCGGGTCCCGGGATTTCCACCCTGTTGAGAACCCAACCTGCCAGGCCGGTGAAGACGACTAAAGCCGTGATACACAACAGACCAATGATGATTGCCAGCAGGGAACCGCTGGCTTTTCGAGGTTTGTAGCGCAAGATTGCCAATACGATCATCCCCACCAGGGTTGCCAGGGAAAGGTGTGTCAGGAAGACAAGGGCGCCATCCGGCCAGAGAGGCGGAGAATCCAGCCCAAGACCAAAGCCTGCCGCGCTGACGGGCAGGAACAATCCGTAGGCCAGCAGTACACTGGGGAGTACCGGGCGATGCTCACCGCGCAGGTAGGCTAGCTCGAGCAGGATTGCTCCTACAAAAACAATCAGCAGGTCAGGCCACCAGAGATGTGAATGAATATCTGCATTGATGTGCGGAAGGGGCTGGATCAAGCGAGCCGCCAGGCCTACCGATCCACTGGTAATGAACACAGCCAGGACAGCAATTAGAAGACTGATAAAGGTTTGAAAAAAGAGCCGCCAGCCTCCACTGGCAATTCCCAGGGTCATGCCCACCCATGGGGCGAGCAGGGGCGCAAGCAGGAGTCCCAGCAGGAGCAGAGCGTGGGAATCAAGCAGGTAACCTGCGCCGAGAATTATTCCGCTGATGAAAGCAAGAAGGAAGAATTCGAAGGAGGGAAGTGTACGTTGCGCCATATCGTTAAGATTGGCGGTACGATCGCTTGTTGTCGTGAAGAGCAGCGTCCGGCGGGCGCGGCGGCGACGGGCACGGGATGAAGACTCCAGATCGCCTGGACGGACCAGGGGGGTGAAATCGTCCGGCAACTGGTCATCCTTGGGGAATTCCACCTCGGGCTGGATAAATTCCGGGACGGATGATTTCGGCTTGCCTTCAGGTTGGGAAGGATTATCTGATAGGGTCATTTTCTTATACTCGCTACGATTCGCAAGGGTTTCTCGAACAAATCCAGGGCAGAAAAGATATCCGGGGATACCAGGTCAGCGGCCAAGAGAGCTTCCACGGCAGTCCCTTCGGGAGAGAGAATGCAGATACCCAGCGCGGCGAGATGCAGCATCCCGGCATCATTGGCTCCCTGCCCGATCGCTGCGACAGCTTTGGGTCCCAGGTTCTGCACGAATTTGGCCTTCTGTTCCGACTCGTTCCCCGGTTTGATCCGTACTGCCTGGCAATTCAGTTGCTGATCGATGGAAGCCTGGTTTCGATGTGTATCCGCGGTAAGGAGATGCAATTGAAGCCTGTCACGTAATCCTGAAATCCGTTTTACAATTCCATCCCGCAATGTTCCATCAATGGCAAGAGTACCATTCACATCCAGGACAAGGTGCTGCAGTTGAAGAGTGCCTCGACCGGGGATTTCGAGTTCGATCATCAGGATTATTATACCTGACAGGATGCAATGGCAGCATGAAGAGTTGAGCGAAGGAATGCCCAACGCTTGACCGGCTTGCGGTTATGGAGTAAAATCCCCCCGCTTAAAAGACAATGCCCCTTTAGCTCAGTGGATTAGAGCGTTTGGTTGCGGACCAAAAGGCCGCGCGTTCGAGTCGCGCAAGGGGCGCCTCCAGAAGCGGGTCTCCCGCTTCTTTTGATTTCAGGTGAAATGATGGGAAAATACCAGATACTTTTGACCAATGATGACGGCATCCGTTCCCCGGGCTTGTGGGCAGCAGCAGAGGCACTATCCGACATCGGTTTTGTCACGGTGGCTGCGCCGCGCGACCAGTCTTCGGGCATGGGTCGCAGCCTTCCAGCAACCTCGGATGGCACCATTCGCCCAGAGACCTTGAATGTTTGCGGCAAGGATTGGACTGTCTATGCAGTCGGAGGCTCGCCTGCCCAGGCGGTCCTGCACGGCATGCTCGAGATCATGCCGCAAAAACCAGACCTGGTCGTTTCCGGCATCAATTATGGGGAGAACATGGCCTGCGGGGTGACCATCTCCGGGACGGTTGGCGCGGCGATGGAAGCGGCTGGCATGGGTGTTCGTGCCCTGGCAATGTCCCTCGAAGCTGGCGTGGAGCATCATCATTCCCATTCGCTGGACATCGATTTTTCCACTGCTGCCTGGTTCACCGCGTACTTTGCCCGCATCATGCTCGAGAAAGACATGCCCCCGGATGTGGATCTGATCAAAGTGGATATCCCCAATGATGCCACGCCTCAAACGCCTTGGGAGGTGACGCGCCTTTCCCGGCAACCGTATTTTGTGCCGGTTGCACCGGTGCGCGCTTCCTGGGACCAGTCAAAACGCGTGAGTTACAAGTTTGAGCCAATTATTCCCTGCGAGCAGGATAGTGATGTAAATGCGTTGCAGGTGAAGCGCATCATTTCCGTCACCCCGCTTAGCCTGGACTTGACCTCACGAGTGGTCCTTTCGGATTTGAATGCCTTGTTACGAGCGTGAGAATGTACTTGTCCCGCCAACGACTTGAGGCAGCCCCACGCCATGCCGGATATCTTTCATGGGGTAAAATAAATCCACGGAGAATCCATGCATAGAAGCGATCACTTTCCTGGCGTTATTAAGATTGCCTTGATCCTCATCTCGATATTAATCATCCTGGCAGGTTGCAGTCCTTTTGTTACCCCAGTGGTGGAATTAGCCACCGTTGTAAATACAATTGAGGTAACTCGGGAAGTAACCCGCGAGATCACGCGCCTGGTCGAAATCCCTGTCACAATAACGCCTACTCTGACTCCTGCTATCAGCCTGACACCCTCCCAGACACCCACGATCACTCTTACCCCCACCATCACCCGTACCCCGAGTATCACCAATACCCCGGTACCTCCCATAGTCTCTGTACTTGTCCATGCAGCCTGTAATTATGGTCCCGGGTCAGCATACTTGTACAAGTATGGATTGCTGGAAAGCACCCGTTTTTATGTCCTCGGGCGCAACTGGAATAACACCTGGCTGTGGGTGAACAGCTTCTATCTCTGGAATCCATGCTGGGTACGCGCCGACCAGGTGCGCTTCGACTCGGGTGGCCTTCAGGATCTCCCTGAGGTATATTCCGAGCTTCCATATGCGGCGAATCTATACCGTCCGCCGACGGGTATCAGCGCCAACCGCGTGGGAAATGATGTGACTGTCTTTTGGGATGCAGTCTGGATGACAGAGGATGATTATCGTGGTTATCTTATTGAAGCCTGGGTATGCCAGGAACAGCAGGAGGTCTTCCTGCCCATTGCATATTTCCCCCCGATCGAACAGAATCTAGGAATGCTGGCAGTCAAGATTGTGGATGAACCCGGCTGTCTTGGACCTTCCAGCGCACGCATTTATACTGCTGAAAAACATGGATACACCGGTTTCAAAGTCATCCCCTGGCCGGCCTTTAAATCAACTCCACAACCCGCCCTTGTTACGCCCACTCCATGATACAGGAGAAGCGCATGCGCGACTATTCTGATTTTATTTCCAGGTATGCAGCTTACGACAAGACGCACAATATCGATGAGCTGCGCCAGCGTGAGTACAGTCGTCTCGAAAGCAATGCCCAGGTATATTTGGATTACACGGGCGCCAGCCTGTATGCCGATTTGCAATTGCGTCTGCACCAGGAACTTCTCTCGAAGAATGTCTTTGGGAATCCTCATTCATCCAATCCCACTTCCATGGTCTCCACCCGCCTCCTGGAATCCGCCCGCGAAGCTGTCCTGAATTTCTTTCATGCCTCTTCTGAAGAATATGTCTGCATTTTCACCCAGAATGCCAGCGGTGCGCTTAAATTGGTGGGTGAATCCTATCCATTTGAAAATGGCTGCAACTATCTTCTGACTTTCGATAACCATAATTCGGTCAACGGGATTCGAGAATATGCGCATGCCAAGGGTGCCAGTGTGACCTATGTCCCGGTGATGCTGCCCGATATGCGTGTGGACGAAACGATGCTTACCGCCTCCCTGGATCAGGGAGCGTCAGGATGTGCCAATCTCTTTGCCTACCCGGCCCAATCCAATTTCTCCTCCGTTCAGCATCCCCTGGAGTGGATCGAGAAAGCACATGCCAAAGGTTGGGATGTGCTACTCGATGCTGCCGCCTTTGTCCCGACCAGCAGGCTTGACCTTGGCAGGTGGAAACCCGATTTCGTCCCGCTTTCGTTCTACAAGATGTTCGGGTATCCCACTGGCATTGGTGCCTTGCTAGCCCGGCGGGAGGCCTTGAAGAAGTTGCACAGGCCATGGTTCGCCGGTGGAACGATCACGGTTGCCTCGGTCCAGGGCGATAAATATTACCTGGCGGAAGCTCCCGCGGCATTCGAAGATGGCACGCTGGATTATCTGAATATCCCGGCGGTGGAAATTGGATTGGATCATCTCGAAGCGGTCGGCATGGACCTGATCCACGAGCAGGGTACGCTGCCTCACCGGCTGGCTCCTGGAGAATTTGTCCGCCATGCGCCACACCTCCGGCGTCCCCCTGGTGCGCATTTACGGCCCATTGACCACAGACCGGCGGGGTGGGGCAGTTACGCTCAATTTCTTTGATAAGAAGGATCGACCGATCGACATTCGAATCATCGAAAAAGCCGCCAACGAGCACAAGATCTCCCTGCGGACGGGTTGCTTCTGTAATCCCGGTGCAGGGGAGATCGCCTTGCAGATATCCAAGATGGAACTGGCAGCCTGCTTCTCACAGGGTAGTCACGCGCAACGCCTCACTTATGACGATTTTCGCACCTGCATAGACAACAAAGCCTCCGGTGCAGTCAGGGTCTCGGTAGGTCTTGTCAGCAATTTTGAGGATGTTCAAAGTCTGATCAAATTTATCGAAGGTCTTCTTCTTTAGTCATGCTCCTCCCCACTCGCGCTCAAATCAAGCCCGGGCTTTCTGTCAGAATTATCCTCAAGAAGGATCAATCTTCGGGCAGGTTGACCGATGGTATCGTCAAGGATATCCTGACGAGTTCGCCGACCCACCCGCACGGGATCAAGGTTCGTCTCACCAGCGGGGACGTGGGGCGGGTGCAGGAAATCATATCCCCCAACAATACCTGACAATTCAGTTAAGTGTTAATCGGACAAAAAAGGTTGTAAAAACCGCCAAGGGATGTATAATGGGGATATCTTCACGCTTTCCTTTGCGTGAAAACTAATTATAAGGAGACATACCATGAAGCGCAATTCTATCCTGATCGGGCTGGCAGTACTTGTTCTTGCAGCGGTTACCCTGGCGTGTTCACTCGGCGGAAGTGGTGGTTCCTCCGAGCCGATGAAAGGTCTTGCCGGCAGTTGGCGTGATAATGCCGAAGGTACCGTTCATACCATCCAGTGGACCGGCTCAACTTATACCGTGACCAAATCGGTTAATGATGAACGGGGTACCTACGACATCATCAGCGAAGACTGGAATGGGACCAGTTTCTCGTTCGTGTACCGGGTACCGGAAGGTGCTGATGTAACCATCGAGTGTGTCTCGGTGAATGGTGACGAATTGAACGTCAACTGGTCGAGCACGAACGACAACTCAGGCACCGACACCTTTACACGCGAATAAACGCTAACGGGTCCTGACCCATAAAACCCCCGGAGGTTATATCCCTCCGGGGGTTATCCAAATTACTCCGTATCGTGCTTTTTTAAAGAATCATCTTAAATCCTCATTCCAAAGTATAATGCGCGCATGACCACAACCAGAACTCGAGTGAAACGACGCACCAGTCCTCTCACCGCCATTTTTATACCGGTAGCTTTTTTTGTTGGCTTGGGCGCAGGTTATTTTCTCTGGGGGAATGCCAGCGCCTCCTCCACACTTGACCCTGTAACCCGGGATGATCCATCCCAGGGACCTAAAAATGCTGCGGTCACGATTGTCGAATTCAGCGATTACCAATGTCCTTACTGCAAGCTCTGGCACGATGAAGTCCTGTCCCGCATCCTGGCAGAGTATGCTGGCCAGGTCCGTTTCATCTACCGGGATTATCCATTGACCGGTCACCCGGAGGCGCTGCCGGCTGCCGAGGCTGCCAATTGTGCTGGCGAGCAGGATGCCTATTGGGAATTCCATTCAGCCATCTTCAGTGGTCAATATGGGTATGGCCGTTCCGCTTACGAACAATACGCAAATGACCTGGGACTGGATTCGGATGCCTTTGTCGAATGTATCGATAGCGGACAATTCAAGGACGAGATCATGGGAGATTTCCGCGATGGCCTTCGACTGGGCGTCAATTCCACCCCGACCTTCTTTATCAATGGTACACAGGTTGTTGGCGCACAGCCGTATGAAGTATTCAAGCAATATATAAACTCCGAACTCGCCCTTGCGAATAAATAATCCTTAAGCGTAACCAAGAGGAGATATGAAGAAGTTTATTGCCGTTGCCGGGAACATCGGCGTTGGAAAATCCACGCTTGTTGAAATGCTTTGCGAAAAATTGGACTGGACGCCATTCTTCGAGCCTGTCGCCGAGAATCCATATCTGGCGGATTTCTACCGCGATATGCAGGCCTGGGCGTTTCAATCCCAGATCTTCTTCCTCACCCATCGCCTGCGCGCTCACCACCAACTTGCCCTGTATCCATCATCGGCCATTCAGGACAGGTCTGTCTACGAAGATGCCGAGATCTTTGCCCACAACCTGTTCCTGCAGGGTCATATCCGCTCACGTGATTATCAAACCTACCGTGAACTCTACCTGACGTTGGTGGAGTTCCTGCCTCCTCCCGACCTGGTCATTTACCTGCGCGCTTCGGTGCCCACCCTTTTGCAGCGCATTGGCATGCGTGGTCGTGATTATGAGCGAACAATTCCCGCGGATTACCTGGGCAGCCTGAATAACCTTTATGAAACCTGGATCACCAATTTCACCCTGTGCCCGATATTGGCCGTTCCAGCAGACGATATCGACTACGTGGCCCATTCCGGCCATTTGAACTTGATCGCCCAAAAAGTGGAAGAGAAACTAACCGGCAAGGAAGAAGTTGTATTTGACCCGGAGGAGGTTGCCCGGGCGGTGTTCGATTGATTTTGCTTGCCTCCCTGTTGCTCCACAACCAATAAGCCCTCGGCAAGAGGGCTTCTTTAATTCTGAATTGGCATATAGTAGTTTATGGAGAAATGGAGCCTAATTGTTCCCATAGAAGAAAAAGTATCTGCAAGGCTGTCAGGTTGCGCACCTGCATCCCATATTCCAGGCTGTGAGGAATGGTGAAATCCGTAAAGTTGGCATAGGAAACTGAGCTCAGGTGTTCCGGTTCGACCATTCCCTGGTCGGGTAACGGTTGCACCGCGAGCCAGAAATTCCATAACGGGACCTCGTACTCGGCTGCCAGCCTGGCGATGGTGTCGTTTATCGATTGGTCACCCTCCACGTTATCTGCCTTGGTGGCCAGGATGGGCAGGATCCCCTTGGAGATGGTGGCCTCGAGGATCAAGCGCATATTCCGCTCGAAGGAGGCGGGATCGCGATGCACGTAGTAGGCTTCATTTGTTCCCAATGAGATGAGTGCAAAAGACGGTTTATCGAGGCGAAACTGGCAATCCAGCAGGGATTCGTTGACCAGGCATTGTTCATCAGTCCATAACGTGGTCAGGACCCCGGCTGTGTTCAAGCCGGCCTTGGCAGCCAGGCTGGGACGTTCAAAGGAACCTTTGAAATAGTCGATCGCCGGTTGCAGGGCAGCATATTCCCCCAGGTTGTATTTACGGTCAAAACCGGTCAGGAAGGCTGGCGCAGCACTGGCGCAATCTCCGATACGGGAGAAGATGCGCGGATTGTTGCCCATCTCCTGACCCAACTGGTAAATTTCCCAGGCCCGTGCGCTGATCTCACCGGGAATGACAGGCAGGGACTTCCAGAAATCAGGCGGAAGCGCTGTTTCGGTTGATGTTGGTATACTTCAGTAACCAGCTGAGTCTCGGTGGAGAGAGCCGGGAGGAGTGATTCGGCGAGGGTGGGACTGGGAATCACAGGAGCAACTGTTCCGCTTGAAGGGGATGGACCAGGCGGAAAGAATGGAAATGCTGAGCAGGCTGTCATCGCCAGGGTGAGGAGCACTAGCCCCACCCTGGAAAATAAATAATGCAGGCAATGTTTTCCCCAGGATCATTATTGCTTGATTGCCCTGGAAATGGCGGCGATATGCGCCGGGGTCGTTCCGCAGCAACCGCCAACAACACGTGCCCCATTGGCGACATATTTCCGTGCATATTCAGCCATTTGCTCGGGTGTCACATCATAGACCGTGGTTTCATCATCCATGCGTGGCAGGCCTGCATTCGGTTTGATCCATAACGGAAATCCGGGTGACGTATCGTTGTATTCCCGGGCAACCTTTTCCATGTTCTCAAGGCTGGTACCGCAATTGGCACCCACCATGGTTGCCCCCATCTCCCGGTAATGCATGATCATGTCTGCCGGTTTGACGCCCATCATGGTGCGCACGCCCCGGTCGTAACTGAAGGAGACAACTACTGGCAGGTCACTGACCGAACGCACTGCCTTGAAGGCAGCGTCAGCCTCATTGTAGGCAAAATGCGTTTCGATGACCAGCAAGTCCACCCCTGCCTCCACCAGTGCTTTAGCCTGCTCCTGAAAGCTGGTGAAAGCTTCAGCAACTGTCAGCGGACCATAGGGTTCGATGAGTTGCCCGGTGGGACCGATCGAACCGCCGACCAGGATTCCTTCGCGTGCCGAGGCTGCCTGTCGTGCCAGCGCAACGGCGCGACTGTTGGCTTCGGCGACACGGTCGGCGTATTTTGATTCCTTCATTCTTATTGATGTTCCACCAAATGTGCAGGTCAGGAGGATATCGGCGCCCGCTTCCACGAACGACCTTTCAAGCTCCAGCAACAGTTCGGGCTGGTCGAATATGAGATCTTCTGGAGGCGTTCCAGGCTTCAGTCCCATTTTATGTAAATTGGTGCCCGTGGCACCATCTGCGAGCAGGACTTTTTGGGAAGCGAGCAGTTGCTGAAAATTGTTCATGTCCTCTCCATAAAGAAGTAATTTGGGCAATCCGGCGGTCAGAACCGTGCTGCCCAAATACGAGTTGAGGCTGTATTGGTCATTCTCCATAAAGGAGAAAGCTATGGTCGCCAGGCAGGATCGAATTCCTGGGCTGGATCTTCTGTCAACAGGGCGCGGTTTTGACCGGTAAGGGTCATCAGGTAGACATTATGGAGGCCTTCCTCGATGGTTTCGAAAGCCACCAGGAGCATATCCGGAGAAATGGCTGCATCCGTTGCATATCCGCCGTTCTTGACTTGCTTGGCTGTCGGAATGGCACGCTCTTCATAATCGAAATGCATCAACCATCCCAGTGTTTGTGCGCCCTTGGTTTCACTGAAGAAGATCGTCCGTCCATCGGAGCCCCATACGGGTTGAAAATCCCAATTTGTAATGTCGGTCTGAACCAGGCGGGCATGGGCACGACCTGCATCACTCATCACCCAGATTTGGAGAGCCCCGGTCAACTGGCTGTGTCCTGTATAGATAATCTGTGTTCCCGTTGGAGACCAGGCTGGATGACGCGACCAATCCGGCAGGCGTACATCATTCGTATCCTGGGTCAACGGGGTGATGCTGTCATCGGTCAAGTTCAAGACATGAATTTGCAACGAGCCATCCAGGTTGGATGTAAAAGCGATCCGTGTACCGTCCGGCGACCAGGCCGGTTCAAAACTGCCTACCGGGAGCGCCAGCTCGGTCAGGTCAGTGCCATCTGGATTGATGGTATACATCTTTAAATCCAGGTATTCGTCCTGCCGTTTGGTGCAGGGTGAAACGAAAACGATCTGCATCCCATCTGGAGCCCAGTCAGGCTGGCAGGCTCCATCTGCCATGTTGGTTACTTGGAACAAGTCTGTCCCATCAGAGTTCACCAGGAATATTTGCGGTAATCCGGATCGTGTGGACGCAATGGCTAGTTTACCGGAACCCCCACCCAGTGGCGTGGTGGTTGGTGTGACCTCTCCGGTGGGGGTTTGGATTCCTGTGGATATACTGGTGGGATCAGGCGTTGGTGAGATTAACTTGGTGTTTAGGGGTGTCCTGGTAGCCGTAAACAAAATCGTCGGAGTGGAAGCAGTTGTAGATGGGATTGCAGAAACCTGTGTACTGACCTGTGTGTTAGTCGCCAGCAAGCCACGCAGGCTATCGTATATGGGTGTCCAGAACAGGACCAGGGAAAGGACTCCCATGAGTAAGATCAGGAGAAAGAAAGAGAAGAAAATCCAACAACCCATGCTCCAACCTTTTTTCTTTGTCTTGGAAAATGGCCAGATGGAGGGTTTCTTCTTCTTGTAGGTGAGGTAGGGATCCAGGTCATCATCTTCCGATTCTGGCGGCTGGGGAGGTGGTTCGACAACTGGATCACCTTCCAGCCGTTGGGTTTTAACATTGGAAGTCAAGAGTGCCTGTTTGAACTCCTCACCTGTTTGGAAGCGGTCTTCCGGTCTGACAGCCATTGCCTTTTCGATTGCGCCGGCCAATTTGCGTGACAGCTTGGGATTGCGCTTGCGCAGCGGTGTCAGGGCAACATTATCCATTGCCCGTGCCAGGCCGTCCTCAGGAATAATGCCAGTGAGCCCTGCATAAAGGGTCGCCCCTAGGGAATATATATCTGTGCGTGGGTCGGTCCGCGCGGTTCCATATTGCTCGGGAGGCGAATATCCGGGCGTCATTGCCCGGGCTCCCGTAGTGGTGGCTTGTGTGCCTTTCACGAGTTTAGCGAGCCCAAAATCCACCAGGAAGATATGTCCATCGGGTGTGATGCGAACATTTCCTGGCTTTACGTCGCGGTGGATAATGGACGGCTTGCGCGTATGAAGGTAGAGCAGGGCGTCGCACATGGCCGCGCCGATGAGGATGGCCTCTTCTTCAGAGATGGGCCCGCTGCGCTCCATGCGCTGGCGCAAGTCTTCCCCCTCAATATAGTCCATGATGAGATATTGACCCTGCTCGCCGATCACAAAATGATCGGTAACGCGCGGCAGGTTGGGATGACGAAGATTGGCGAGGATGACTGCTTCGAGCCTGAACTGCCGGGCGTATTCGTCGGTAGTGAACAGGTTCTCTTTTACAGCAACATCAACGCCAAGGTTCTCATCCACAGCACGGTAGACGGATCCCATGCCACCCTGGCCGAGAATGTCAACAATCCGGTATCGTTTGTGCAACAGGCTGCCGCGCTCAAGAGTATTTGCCATATGCCTGCAAATAATTATATCAGAGGGAAATTTCCGAGGATATTAATGAGATGGGAAAATATCTCAATGTAGTTTTTCGGCCAGTTTCAACTTGATGAATGTCCAGGGCGCGCCTCCTGCCAGCCAGAAGCCGATCAGGGCGTAACGCACATAGCGAAGGAAGTATGCCAGCAAGTCCTCGCCTTCGGGGAAGATGGCTTTCAAACCGTAGCGGATCGCAAGGACACCAGCCACTCCCAACAGGTAGCGCAGGACGAGTTTCCACCATGCACCCTTTTCCTGGAACCAGCCCTGGTGAGCCAGCCAGGCTGCACCTGCCAACACGCCGAAAAGTGTTCCTGCAGATGTCAATCCACCTTCCAGCGTGACGGCTTGCGTGGCATAAGATGCCCATTCGGGTGGGGCTTGCCAGCCACTCAGGCGCAGGCAAACAAAGGGAATGACCGGGATGAGCAGCAGGCCAAGTGAGGAGAGGAATGCCAGGAAGATCTGGCGTCCGAGGCTCTGCTTTTTCGCCCAGGTCAAAACGGGTTCCCAGAGGCGCATCGTGACCCACACCAGGAGTATCCCAATTAACCAGCCGAGAAGCACGTCGTGCGGGAAGTGCACGCCCAGGGAGAGGCGCGAGATCCCGATCAGGAAAATAATGAGTACTGCCACGATCCATCCCCAGCCTTTGCGCAGGCTGGCAGCCATGATCCCCCATATTGCAGCAGCGCTTTGCGAGTGTCCGGAAGGTACACCAAAAGATGTCTCTTCGGCAAAGCCCGCCACTTTATTGGACACCCAATAGGGGCGCGGCCCACGGAAGACCATCTTGAGGGCATCATTCAAACCGCTGCTCACCACCAGGATCACAGCCACGCGCATGCCTACCATGCTGTTGATGCACCAATAAAGCGCAGGTAAGATGAGCATGTAAAATTCTTCCGTGCCCAGGAAGGAAATGATCTTCATTGGCGTAGTCTGCCAGCCCCCCAGGGCCTGCAGGTTGGCAATGAATTGGATGCCAAGGTCATAGATCCATTGCATATGCGCCTCCTAAAGCAATTGACGGTTATGGAGGAAGTATTGTACACTCAAAGCGTGAATCGCGCACCCGCCCGGTATTGGGATATCCCCTCCGCCTTGATCCTTGTCCTGGCCTTGCTGGTGGCAAGCCAGCGTTTGATCGCCACCACCTGGACACCTGGGCTTGGCATTGTTTCAGTGTTGGCCATGTTTGGCTTATTACTTGGGCTGCCCCTTGGCTTGAGTCGCTTTCACCGTGTCCCGGTTGTTTTATTAAGCAGCATTTATTCGCTCTTTTTTGTCCCGTTCTCGCTTGCCTGGCTTCTATATCCCGAGGTACCCTGGCTGGAAAGGATGATCGCCATCGGAGGCCGGTTGGCTAATTCCTTTGCAGTGATTGCATCGGGTCTGCCGCTGGAAGATACGATTCTATTCCTGGTGCTCTTTTCACTGGTATTTTGGACCTTGGGACTCTACTCGGGGTATGTTTTAACCCGTTCTGCCAGGTTCGCCCCCGCGACCCTTCCCGCTGGTATTGCCCTGGTATTGATCCAGGCATTTGACTCCCAGGGTGACCGCGGCTTGGTTTACCTGGCGGTGTATTTCTTCCTGGCATTGTTCTTGCTCGGGAGGTTGAATTATGCCCGCCGCCAGGCCGACTGGGCAACCTGGCGCCTGTTTTCTTCCGGGGAGGCCAGGGCGAATATCAATCTTACTGTCATGCTGGGTGCATTGCTGCTGGTGGCACTTGCCTGGGTGATCCCGGTATCGCAACGCAGCATACCTCCCCTGCGGGAGTGGTGGCAGGAAATCTCGCTGAAATGGCAAAGGAGTGAGGGGTACTCCAACGTTGTCGCCGGATTGAAGAAAAACGAGGCCCCTCCTGTCAATAACTTCTATGGTCAGAACCTGGCTCTTGGCTTGGATGCAGAACAATCGAGTAACATCCTATTCCGTGTGCAGGTTACTGGGATTGGCGGGCAGGATCGATATTACTGGCGCGTCCGGTCTTATGATTTATATCAGAACGGATCTTGGGAAACCAAGAATGCATTTGCTCGTAACGTATCCCCGCGCGACCGCTCACTCGAACTGCCCGGCTATGTAGGTGTGAATGGAGAATTCTCGATTCGTGTCGAAGGATCTGCGATCGGATCGCTGGTAACTCCCGCTCGCCCGATCTGGGTCAGCCGACCCACGGTATTGACCTTCATGCCTGCTGGTGGGGAACAGGTGGAGCCCCTCCTGTTTCGGGTTAACCAGCCCATTCTTGCAGGCGAGGAATATCTTGTCCACGCCATCCTGATGGAACCCACGCTTAAGCAACTTCGGGGAGCCGGGACTGATTATCCGCTTTGGGTGACGGACAACTATCTCCAACTCCCGGTTGACCTGCCTCCTGCCATCGCCGACCTGGCGCAGGAGATCACATCCGGCCTGGACACGCCATTCGAAAAAGCGGAAGCAGTTACGGAATACTTACGCCGCGAGATCACCTACACTTCTCATGTGCCGCCAGCTCCGTCCGGACGGGATACCCTTGCCTGGTTCCTTCTCGATTACCAGGCCGGTTTCTGCAACTATTATGCCACCGCGGAAGTGATCATGTTACGCAGCCTTGGCATACCGGCGCGGCTTGTGGTCGGTTTTGCACAGGGTGAGTACCAGTCGCCAGGCTGGTACACGGTGCACCAGTATGATGCCCATGCCTGGCCGGAGGTATACTTCCCCGGAGTAGGCTGGGTGGAGTTCGAGCCGACAACTTCGCAACCGGTGGTGGCGCGACCTTCAGGAGAGGAAGCCACCCCCATGGCGGTTACCAGTATCCCGATCACGCCACAGGCGGCAGGTCCCCAGGATCAAGACCTCGAGCCAGATGGATTAATCACCCAGAACGGCTCGGGTAGCGGGACTGGAGGCGGCGGAAGTACCCTGGTCATGTTAATGGTCTTTTTTGGCGCCGTTATTCTCTTGGGCAGCTTGCTGGCTTGGGCATACATCTCTGGGGCCATGGAGAGGGCAATCCAAAACCTGCGTACCACTTTTCATGCTCCCATTCCCTTATTGGCAAAGGAATGGATGGAGAAAAATTCTCTACCGATTCCTGCATGGTTGGAACGTCGCGCCTGGTTAGCCGGCTTGACTCCCCTTAGGCGAGCGTTCATGTGCGTTTTTCATTCCTTATACAAGTTGGATCTGGATGCATCCCCGGCGATGACCCCAGCAGAAGCAACTATTGCCCTTGAGCACAGCCTTCCACAAGCTGCATCAGAGATTACCCTCCTCCTGGGTGAATACCAATCTGAAACTTATGGAACGGGTATGGCGGACATGGATAGGGTGCGCAGTGCTGTCCATTCTCTTCAACGCAAAACCCGCATGGCGAGGTGGCAGAAATTTCTGAGGAAATTCAGCCTTGGCAGGGGGTAAGCAAGCCTGGCTCGCGGAGAATGATGGTGGAAAAATGATCCCATTGGCCGAACAGATGCAATCACTCAGCAAGATAACCGGGTCGATACGCTGCGATCTGCAGGCTTTGCGGGGTCCCTTGACCCCGCAAATTCTTGAAAACCTTTCCAGCCTGGAACTGGAGCTTCACGAGGTCAGTTTACACGTGACGGCTTTGGAGAACGAGCGCCAAACCTTGCTCGGCTTGGCTGATACCGCCCAGGCGGTCAACTCCAGCCTGGAATTGGACGAAGTCCTGTGCCTGGTAATGGATACGATCGTCCATTTGACCGGCGCTGAGCGAGGTTTCCTGATGCTGCGTGACGTCCAGGGACAGATGAGCATGCGCCTGGCGCGCAACTGGGAGCAGGAATCGATCAATCCGGACGATTTTGCCATCAGCCGCACGGTCATCCAGCGTGTCATGGATACCAGCAAGCCGGTCCTGACCACCAATGCCCAGGAAGATCCGCGATTTGGCGGTCATGAATCCATCGTAACCCATAATCTGCGCGCCATTCTGTGTGTCCCCCTGAAAATAAGGAATGACTTGATCGGCGTCATCTATGCCGACAACCGAATCCGAACCGGCATTTTCACAGGTGCAGAGCGTGACCTTCTTGCAGTCTTTGCCAACCAGGCAGCCATAGCCATCGAGAATGCACGCCTGTTTGCATCCGTCCGCCTGGCCTTGGATGAGGTGACCGGGCTGAAGAACTTAATGAATAATGTCCTCTCTTCCATCACCAGTGGAGTGATTACGATCAATGAGCTCGATCAGATCACCCTTTGCAATCGGGCTGCCGAAACGATCCTGGGGCTTACCAAGGTGGAATTGATGGGTCGCCGATTGGAAGAAGCCATGCCTTCCCTAGCTGGGGAACTCCACCCACATTTCGCCGAGGTGCGCACCAACGACAAGCCGATAGTCGATCTCGAGATCAACCATTCCCTATTTCAGAATGGTGACCGTCAATGGAGGCTTAACCTTTCCCCCCTAAAGGATGCCGATCAGCCCACCCAGGGTGTGGCCATCGTTCTCGAGGATCTCACCGAGCGCAAGCGACTGGAAGCCCAGCGCCGCTTGTTGGACCGAATGGTCAGCCCGGCAGTCATTGACCAAATCGATCCGGATAATCTGCAGCCCGGTGGTCAACGCAGCGAGGTGACAATCCTTTTTGCCGATCTCCGTGGATTTACCAGCTATGCTGAAACCCAAACCCCGGAACAACTGGTGACGATGTTGAACCGCTACCTGGCTGTCGGAGTTGAGGCCGTGCTGGCTCACAACGGTACGGTGGATAAATTCCTCGGCGATGCGATCATGGCTTGGTTCAACGCGCCACTCCCCCAGGCAGACCATACCCTGCGTGCCGTGCGCACTGCCATTGACTTGAAGAAAGCCATTCAATCTCTCCATGCTGAACTTCCACGGGAAGCACGTCTCTCATTTGGCATGGGTATCCACACAGGCGAGGCCGTGCTCGGCTGGATTGGCACTGAGAAACGCCTGGAATACACCGCAATCGGCGACTCGGTCAACATTGCCCGCCGCATCCAGGAGAATGCCTCTCCGGGACAGATCCTGATCAGCCAGGCAGCCTGCGAGCGAATCAAGGGGTTTGTTGAATTGTCACCCTACGCCCCTCTGAAAGTGAAAGGCAGGATCGAGCCACTGGATGTGTGGGAGGTGTTGGGAGTGAAGTGACCGACTTTTTCCTCATCCCCCCTTTCCTCGTTCTTAATTTGCCATCAAAAATCCAGAATCCCTACACCCCTCACAACTCCCAGCAGTGCTTCCATTCCCTTCTTCAATGGTTCCACATTGACGTATTCATGCACAGTATGCCCTCCCGCGCCGGTTGTCAGTCCGAGCGTCAGCGCAGGGAGGCCGCGGCTGAGGGGTACATTGGCATCCGTGGAACCGATGGATAGTTTAGGCTCCATACCCTGTTCGCGTAAGCAATTGATCGCCAGGGTTACCAGGGGGTGTGCTGCCGGGATCTCCCCAGCCTGGCGATTCCCGATCAACTCGGCTTTAATTTCCACACCGGGCTTTTGCAACTGCGCACATAATTGCTCTACATCCTGTGCCAGGTGTTCCAGCGTTTCCGTGCTTTCTGAACGCAGGTCGAGTTCGAGGGAGGCTGTCGCCGCGATCGTATTGACCGTTGTACCACCTGCAATCACGCCAATGTTCAACGTTGTGCGCGGGTTCTTGGGGACCTCAAGCCGGGTGATGTGGGTCGAAAGTTCGGTCAACTCGTGGATGGCGGATGGGCGCCCATAATCGATCCAGGAATGTCCACCCGGGGACCGCACTGTAATGCGGTACCTGCGTACCCCCAGGGCGCGGTGATAGACATGTCCGAGCGCCGTACCCTCCAAAACCAGGTACGCACGCACATTTTTTCCAAACCGATCGACAACCGCCTTCATGCCGCTCAGGTCTCCCAATCCTTCTTCCCCCACGTTGGCGATCAGCCACAGGTCAAACGGTAATTGCATGCTGCGGTCACGCAGCATCCAGGTTAATCCCAGCAGTCCGGCGATTCCTAGGGAATTATCCCCCAATCCGGGCCCATAAATCCGCTCCCCTTCATTATGGATTGTCAAGTCCACACTGGTGGGGAAGACCGTATCCAGGTGCGCAGATACCACCACCGGGCGGGTTTGCCGGGAAGATTTTGATCGGCTGGAACGGTAGCAGCCAAGCACATTTCCCGTTTCGTCAATCTCTACATCTTCCAGCTTTTCCGACAAGAACAAATCACGCACAAATTCAGCCCGTTCCTTCTCCTGGAAGGTCGGCGAAGGGATCTGCTGGATGCGGATGGCAAGATCAAGAGTACGCGAAGCCAAATTGTTCATGATAGTTATGTTCTTAAGTTCGAATTAATGCTTGATCCGATAAATCTTTCATTCCCTACACCTGCCGGACGAGGGGTACCAATGACTCGAGCCGCTTTTGGGCCAGGCCGGGCATGGCGTCCAGGGCGTGGAATGCGCCGGAACCTTCCACGGTCAGCGAGGCGGACACATTTCCTTGCAGGGTGGCACGAAGAGGATCGAAGGTCTGGTTGTACCCTGCCAGGAAGCCTCCACAAAAGGCGTGCCCGGCGCCGGTCAGATCGACCAGGCGGGCTGGATAGGCAGGAATTTCCCATCGTTTCCGTACAGAAGAATCGTAAAGCATTTGCCCATGCGCTCCGCGCTTGACGATGACGAATTCCGCACCGAATGAAGCTACCGCCTCGGCCATCTCCCACAGGTCGCTGGTTCGACCCCAAAATAGGGCGCGCAGTTCTTCTTCCGAGGGCAGGAATGCTGTCAGTCCTTGAAGGAGCACGCGGACATCTTCGATCACTGCCGGGGAAAGGTAGGCAGGAGATGGGTCGAGGGTGAGAGTGGCGATGCCCGCTTCGCGGAAGGCCGATGTCAATCGGATGGCGCTGGTGAAGTCCAACGGGCAAATGTGGGCAGCCGCGGCTTCCAGGTAGTCGCGAGGAATGTCACCTGGGCGCGGGGCATCGAGCGGGGATGTTTTGCGGTCATCGTGCGTTTCATCGGGCGGCGTGTAGCCGAGCAAGGATTTGGGAAATGGCAAACCGAGGCGGGCAAAGTGGGACACCGGGTTGCTGTTATGGGTAATTTTGTTGTCCAGGAAAGCCTGGAAATGGCGCTGTTCGAATGCTTCTGCCAGGATGCGAACGCCGCGAGTATCCCATTCATGTATGATTGAAGGTCTTGAGCCAGTCAATTGGATAATCTTCTCCCACGCGTGCCAGTAAACCGATGCCTTTTTCCCATACTGCCAATCCGGAAGCAGCGTAAAGGATGTTCCCGCCGGGCACATCGATCAGGGGCCGGCCTGTTTGGGGCAGGATGTAATCACGGCGTAGTTGCCCTGCAAGAATGAATTCGATGTTCATGGATTAATCATGCAATGTGAAAATCCACCCATTTCAGGGAGGAATTATTTTTCATGCGCGATTGGTTTCATGAGCCACCAGCGGGTCATGAAGTAAGCGGCAGTCAGTGCCAGAAGGATGACGCCAATGAAAAAATATTGCAACGGGAGGATGCCTGAGTTGAAGATCGGTGAGGGTGGTGGGTGCATCACGTATCCTGCCCGGCTGAGTTCGAATACCAGAGCGGCAAAGAAAAGTAGGTTCGCCAGGGAGGTGATCAATGGACGTTCCAGGACTGCCAGCCCCACCTGCAGCAGAAGCCCGGTGACGGCAAAAATGAAAGCGATGCGGAAACGCGGTTCGCTCAGGAACAACCCATTCCAGTTTGCTTGCATGGCCCACAATGAGAGCGGCAGATAGGTGAGCCAGAAGAAGATCCCCGTTCGGCCAAGCGCTGACGACCAATGCTGTATCCTCAAGCTGCGGAAGAGGATGCCCAACAGCCCGGTCAGGGCTGCCAGTGCCAGGACAGCCTCAGCGGTCAGCACCCATGCCCCATGCAGATAAACGATGCGCACGTTCTCGCCCAGGCTTTTTTCCTGTGGTCCGATCGCAGTGAGGCTGGCAGTGGCAAGCACGGCAAGCAGGAACCATAGTAAGGGGGATCTTATTTTCTTCATGATATCCATGCCATGACTTTCGTCACCACCAGCCATTCTCCCGAAGATTTTTCCAGTAAAATGTAAAATCCGGCTCCCGCCAGCCAGTGAGACATCGTTCCCGTATAGACCAGCGCCTGTGTGAAATCGGCGTTAAAACCGATGCGCGATACCGTCGTGATACCCGGTGAGTTGGGGTAGCGGGTATAGAATACATCCCAGCTGCTGGTATTGATATCGAAGATCTCGGCCATCTCGGTGCTGGTCAACAGGACGTAAGGCAGGCCCAGATCCATGGTCGCAGGGACGGGAAAAGCCGCATCGTTGCGATCCCGGAAACTTGCTGTCGTCTCCTCATCCACCCCGGTCATCTGGGAGTTGATCGTCTCCAGCGCCGCATCCAGGCCTTCCACGCCCTGGATACCCACGGCTGTCTCGGACATGATCACGTACATCTGTGGCTCGCCGTATAGATCCTCGAACACGGCAGTGTAGACGGCCTGTTCCTGTGTCTCGATGTCAATCGATCCCTGATCCGGCGTGGAAGTCGGGCGTGCCCCGCATGCCGCAAGAATGGCACAGGTCAATCCCAATGAAAGCAGGCTGATCGTGTTGCGGTTTGGTCTTTTTGGCATGGCAGCCTCCATCTCAGAGTGATTATATCGGTTTCCCTGCTTTATTTTAGTCTATATGGATGGGGAATCCGGGGGCAGGATGGAAAATCAAGATACGGAGAGGACGGATGATTCTTATCAAACATTTACTAATTCTTTATATTCCCTGCACATTATTGCGCTATTATCATAGTATATAAAAAGGAGATACTCATATGAATAAATTCTGGAAATGGATCCTTGGGATCGTCATCGTACTGGTGGTCTTATTCGTCTTGGGAGTTGGTGCACGCTTGTTGCTGGCCAACCTAATACCCGGTGCGAGTGGTGTTGTTGATGGCTTTCGCTCTCCCATGATGGGAACCCGGCTGCTGAGCAGGATGCATCCCTTTGGCGGTTTCATGCGCCTCGGTGGATTGTTGCCCCTGCTCCTGGTCGGCCTGCTGGCATTTGGAGCATACTGGCTGGGAAAACGCCAGAATGTCACCACCCAGGCACCGCTGGCTCAGCCTGCCAAGTGTGCGAATTGCAGTCAGCCCGTTCAGCCCGGCTGGAACAACTGTCCCAACTGCGGCGAAAAGATCAGTTAACGATTTTCAAAATTCCTACAAGAAAGGAAGCCCAGCGTTTTTTATTGCGCAGGGTTTCTTTGTTTAATCCGGTGACTTAACAAATTCGGAAGATTATCCTGTTAATGATACCTTTGTTATTCCAGCACCCTTCTCATCCAAAAACTACTTGAAAAGTAGTTATCAAAAAATTCAAGACCCACAAGAGGAGGGAATATCGATTTTAGCAGATCAGGATATTTTGAGTATATGTAGCTCCCACACCATAAAACTTGGAATTGCTTGTTGTAGGTCAAGAATGCTTGGAGTAAATACTGCTCGTTCCAGAAACGCCTTTCTCGTATCACCAACTCTTTCGGATACTGCTTTGGATAGAAAATGTCGTGAATGTGAACGAGCACTCCTGGTTTCAACCGTGGTAATAAATCCAGGTAGAGAAAATTAACATCATTTCCCAACCGGAGAACATGACTTGAATTTATGAAGAGGATATCTCCGTCATCCAGTTGGGAAAAGACACTAATGTCAACATCTTCCACCTTCTTGATGATTAGCTCTGACAAACCGGGAAAGCCCCCATTTAGTATTTGGGATGGATAAGGTTCGATTGAAATGAGCCTAGTTTCCTGTCCATGCTCAGCATTCATCCTACAAGCCCTGGCAGAAACGAATGTTGAATTGCCGGCTCCAACTTCAATTATGGTCTTGGGAGCAAAATTGCGAATCATGCAATGTAAAACAACAGCAGAGGCAAATCCAAATCCCCCGTTGTTTATGTAATATTCATACGGTACAGATGTCCGATTTAGTGGAAAATCACATTCACCAAGATACTTGGTGATAATGTTTTCAAGGAAATCCAATTCCTGCGCGATATTCAGATCAACACCTACAAGTTCCATATCCTTTTCCCAAAGTTCACCTCTTGTTGCGAGGAGTTGAGTGTCGGGTATTGGGCTGTAAAAGTGCTTGCGAAGAATATGGATGCCCATCTTCTGAAAGAATTCAAAAACTCTCTGCGAGAACAACATTCCACCCAGGGCACTTTTTATGGAGGACATAATTCGTAATTCCTGAATGCAAAAGGGATTAGCACACAACTAGAATTTTTACTTATCGTTGGTTTTTTAACTACCTTCTTAACGTCCGGTATTTTACCCGGTGGGGTGTCAGGTCTTTGCCGAATTGCTCGCGGATGTGTGTCTCGTAATCCGTCCAGTTCCCCAGGAAGAGGCGCGCCTGGCTTTCGCCCTCGAAGGCCAGGATGTGGGTGCAGATGCGGTCGAGGAACCAACGGTCGTGGCTGACCACCACCGCGCAGCCGGCGAACTGGTCCAGGGCCTCCTCCAGCGCGCGCAGGGTGTTCACGTCCAGGTCGTTGGTCGGCTCATCGAGCAGCAGGACATTGGCGCCCTCCTTGAGCGTCTTGGCCAGGTGGACGCGGTTGCGTTCGCCGCCGGAGAGCGTGCCCACCTTCTTCTGCTGGTCGCTGCCCTGGAAATTGAACGAGGCGCAGTACGCCCGGGATTCATCTTGCGCGTGCCCAGCAGCATCTCGTCCAGGCCAGCGGTGATCTCCTCCCAGACGGTCTTCTCCGCATCGAGCGGCCGCTTCTGGTCGGCGTAGGCCAGCTTGACTGTTTCGCCGATGAGAATGGAGCCGCTGTCGGGCTTCTCCTGGCCAGTGATCATCCGCAACAGGGTGGTCTTCCCCGCTCCGTTTGGACCGATCACTCCAACGATGGAGCCGGGCGGGATCCTGGCGGAGAAATTCTCCAGGAGCAAGCGGTCGTCATATCCCTTGGTGACGTTCTCGAACTCGAAGACGATATCTCCCAGACGCGGGCCGGGGGGTATGTAGATCTCCTGCTCGCCGCGGTACTTTTCGACCTCCTGTGAGAGCAGTTTTTCGTATGCAGTCAGGCGTGCCTGCCCCTTGGCCTGGCGTGCCTTGGGGGACATGCGCACCCATTCCAGCTCGCGTTCCAGCGTTCTCTGTCGTCTTGGATTCGACCTTCTCCTCCTGGCGCAGGGCTTCCCTTTTTTGCTCCAACCAGGACGTGTAATTGCCCTTCCAGGGGATGCCATAACCGCGATCCAGTTCCAGGATCCAGCCCGCCACGTTGTCCAGGAAGTAGCGGTCGTGGGTGACGGCGATGACCGTGCCCTTGTAGTCGCGCAGGTGGTGTTCCAGCCAGGCCACGGACTCGGCATCCAGGTGGTTGGTGGGCTCGTCGAGCAGCAGGATGTCGGGTTCGGTGAGCAGCAGGCGGGTGAGGGCGACGCGGCGGCGCTCCCCACCGGAAAGCACCCGGATGGGCATATCGCGCCGGCGGGCAGCGCAGGGCGTCCATCGCCAGCTCCAGGTGCGAGTCCAGGTTCCAGGCGTCCACCTTGTCCAGTTGCTTCCTGGAGTCTGGCCTGCTCGGCGATCAGGGCATCGAAGTCGGCATCCGGTTCGGCAAACCTGGCGTTGACCTCGTCGTAACGCTTGAGCATCGTCCACTGATCGGCTGGACGGCTTCGCGCACCACCTCGATGACGGTCTTGGTTTCATCGAGGTGCGGCTCCTGTTCGAGCAGCCCGACGGTGTAACCCTTGCTCATGGCGATCTCGCCGATGTAATCCTTGTCCACCCCGGCGATGATGCGCAGCAGGGTGGACTTGCCGGCGCCGTTCAAGCCGAGCACGCCGATCTTGGCACCGTAATAGAAACCGAGGGAGATGTCGCGCAGCACCTGCTTATTCGGGGGATGGATGCGCCCGACGCGCATCATGGAGTAGATGACCTGGGTATCGGATGGCATGCGGCGATTTTACCTTGTTTTTCCCTGGGAGTTGTGCTGGCAAGGATTCTCTTCCCATTCGAGGAAGTATTGCTTCACCACTCATTGGTGCGAAGTCGACCAGCAATTTATGTAGACTTGGCAAAGAGGGCGTTTTCGCGGCCAGGGCGGCGGGATCAGTGAAAGGATTAGCCTGGCTGGTAGTACTAATGGCATAATACCTGCAAGCTTTTCCTGCGTATACTAGGTATCAAATCGAGCCGTGGAACCGGCCATATTTCTGAGAGGAGACTCCCATGTACCGAAAGATCCTACCCATATTGCTTGTCCTGGCAGTTGGATTGTCAGCATGCTCCCTGCACATCGACCTGCCGATCACGCAGAAAACCGGCCCAATGATTGTGGACGAGATCGCCCTGCCGGTACCCGCCGGAGCAGGCACCGTTGATCTGAAGCTCTCGTTTGGCACGGGTACCTTGAAGCTGCACCGTGGTACCGAGGGGCTCGTGACGGGGACGGCGACGTATAACCTGGAAGATTTCAAGCCGGTTGTCACGGTTAACGGCAGCAAAGTGACCATCGAGCAAGGAGATTGGCATGTCACCGGCATCCCGGACATGTCCAACATCAAGAATGAGTGGGACCTGGCACTTGGCAACGTACCTGTCAACCTGAACATCGAGGCTGGTGCGTATAAAGGAGAGATGGACCTCGGTGGCCTGTCCCTGGCCAACCTGACCGTCAGCGATGGCGCAGCGGATTGGAGCTGGCCTTCTCAGCAGCGAATAATGTCGAAATGACCTTGCTGCGCTACAAGACCGGAGCGTCGAACGTGAACCTGTTGGGGCTGGCAAACGCCAACTTCGCCTCGCTGGAGTTCAACGGCGGCGCGGGCAACTACACGCTGGACTTCAGCGGAGAGTTGAAACGGGACGGCAGCGTGAGCATCGAGACCGGGGTGAGCAACATGACCCTGGTGATCCCCTCCGGCATCCCGGTGCAGATCACAGTGAAGGGCGGCCTGTCGAACGTCTCGCACGGTTCCGGCTGGGACAAGAACAACAATGTTTACACACAGCAGGGGAGCGGACCGCAGTTGACGATCATGGTCGAGATGGGCGCCGGTAACTTGACGATCACGCGGTAACCTGGCATATTCCCCATCCGAGTACTCTTGGTAAAGACATCCACCCGCAGCATTTCGCTGCGGGTGGATAATTCCTGTTTCCCAAACCAAGATCATTTGGCAAGGCGCAAGACGGAGGGTATTCGTTCCTGAGGAACAAAGGAGGAACAAATCGGGCACGCAAGAGGAAGGGATGCAGTAATAACGGATGGAAAGCAGGATTGTTTGGCTGGTCGCGGGACGAGTATTCATTGATATGAAAGGTGTATTGATTGGACTATAGAACAAATATTCTATAATGTCAATCTAGCTTGCACTAGAAAGTACAGGGACGACACTTTTGACCCTGATAACTCAAAATTTTTTCCAAATTCCTTGAAGAATAAGAATTATTGAGAAGAAACAAATGACTATTTATAATTCGGGGAATCTGCCATCTGTGGATGGGCGATGGGTAGATGATATTTTGGGAAATTGTTTTTTTCCCAACAGGAAATTGTAGTAATCATCATATTTGGTTTTAAAGTTTAAAGGCATCAATGAAATTATCTCCCCTGGTAACTGAAATTCGAAATTCTGGTTTATAACTTCTTTTATATATATAGAAATTGCAGTCTGATTGGATTTGAACCTGGTGCGCATGCAGGTTGATTAGTGCACTGCTGAGGCAGCGATCCCAGCCAGCCCACAAAAATGAGGCCCCCCACTTGTGGGGCAGCCTATAACCATCCTGTGGATTAAGTATTCCAAGCTAGCGGGATAGCATAAATTTGGCGGATTTTTTCGATCGAATCCGGTAATATCGCCGTCAAAACTCCTTGGCATTCTTGAGCGGGCGTATCCATCTCATATACCCACGCACCCTTATGGAATCCACCGGGGAACTTTTTCAACCTTACTATTAATTATGCATTGCTAAGTTCAGGGGTGATCGTCACCACATAACGCCAAAATAGATTAAAGGGCGGGGTCGCAAGACCCCGCCCTTTTGTAAACCACTACTCTTGCCAGATGTTACTTGACTGCCAGGCGATCGATCAATGCCTGCAAGTCGATTGCGGCCTGGTCAACCGTGGACTGTCCGAAGGCCACCGCTTGACCGATCAGCTTGAGCTCGTTGACAAACTCCTGGTCGTTGGGGAGGTTCGGGCCCTGCGGGATGGTGCGGTCGGCGACGACATTGTAGATCCGGTACACTTCCGCATCGGTCTTGGAAGCCCCGACAGCGATTGCAGTCCGCACAGCCGGCGAGCAGGGGATGCCTCGATTGGTTTGGAGGACCACACCTGAAGTTGGGGTGGTAACGAAGAAGTTGATGAACAGCGCTGCAGCAACCTTGTTCTCGCTGGCATTGTTAATGCCCAGGTACTGGCTCATCTGGATGACATACGAATCTTCACCACCAACGGGGAGCGTGGTGGCGCCGAGCTTGTCGGTCATGGCTGCCTGGTAACTCGCCAACTGGTTGCTCCAGATCAAACCGATGGCTGCCTTGCCAGCCACAAGCGCTGAGCTGTCCGTACCGCTTTCGGCATAGGTTGCGGTGGTGTCCGCGTCGGGGATCAGCCCACCAGCGCGCATATCCGCCCACATCTTAAGCCATTTATTGGCGGAATCAACCGTCGCGTAGGATTTTCCGCCGTCATCAAGTGTCCATAACTGGGTCCCTTGCTGAGTGTAGAAATAGCTGAGGTAGTTCGCCTGGTTGGTGCTGTTGTCCACGTAGGGGGCGACCCCCTCGGGGAGTTTGGCCTTAAGCTCCGTGCCGTAGGCGATCATTTCATCCCAAGTCATGTTGTCCTTCGGGAGGGCGACACCGGCTGCCTCGATCATGGTCTTGTTGTAGGCGAGGATGAGCGTGTTCGTGCCGAGGCTGACGACAAAGAGATTGCCATCGGCGGCAGTCGCAGGGATAAGCGCAGTCTGGTCAAACTGCTCGGGTGTGTTGATTTGGAGCTCATTGCCGAGAAAGCCATTGAGCGGTTCGAGATATTGCTGGTAATCGGGCCAGTTACCACCGAATTGGATAATGTCGGGGGCGTTGTTGCCCGCAAGCTGTGTGTCGATGATGGCGAAGTGGTCGGCAGTGCCGCCATTAGGTTCCCCGATGACTTTGATCTCGGGATAGGCCAACTCGAACAGCTTGATCACCTGCAGGGTCCTGGCGGCGCGGTCGTCGTTGCCCACCATCCCATGCGGATCTCAGCGGGACCGCCCGTGTAAACAGGGAGTCCGTCGGTGCGGAATGGTTCAGGGGTGACTTCGACATACTCGGTCTGGATAATTACCTCGGGGGTCGGAGTGGGTGCGGTGTCGGCTGGCCGCATGACACAAGCATCACTGCGAGCATTACCACGATCGTGAGGGTCTGGATCTTTTTCATTTTATTCTCCTCTTTCTGAATAGTTTCAGCTTTCTGAATGGTTTCAGGGAAAAAACCTGGAATTCGTCACTCATTATCATTTCATAAGCAAACCCTCCTCTTATTGGACTAACCCTTTATGCCTGTGGTGGCGATACCCTGTACAAAGTATTTCTGAAGCAAGAAGAACAGGATGAAGGGGAGAACCATGGACAGCGTGCCCATGGCAAGCGCGCCGCCCCAGTTAGACACCGATCCCGCATCGCCGACGAATGTGCGCAATGCCCTCGAGACGGTGAAGATCGGTGGATTTGTGAGGTATAGAAGTTGGTTGAAAAAGTCGTCCCATGTCCAAAGGAAAGTGAACAATGCGGTCGTCACCATGGCGGGACTGGCGAGGGGTAAGATGATACGAATGAAAACCCCGATTTTCCCGCACCCGTCAATGGTCGCCGCCTCGTCGAGCTCTTTCGGCAGGCTGCGGATGAATTGCACCAGAAGAAACACGAAGAACGCGTCCGTGGCGAGGAATTTCGGAATAATAAGCGGGAGGTACGATCCCACCCAACCGAAGGTGTTGAATAGGATATAGCGCGGCACGGTTGTGACGTGGGCCGGGAGCATGAGGGTTACCATCATGACTGCGAACCAGAAGTCCTTGCCCACGAATTTGAGCCGCCCGAACGCGTACGCGGCCATTGTGCAGGCGATCAGATTACCGACGACAGCCGCGATGCACATGAGCAGCGAGTTTGTAAAGAACTTCCCGAAGGATGTACCCGCATAGCCCTTCCACCCGCTGATGTAGTTTTCAAAAGTCACGGCTTTTGGGATGAGCCCCGGGTCACTGAAGATCATATTGTTGGGCTTGAACGAGCTGATGATCATCCAGAGAATGGGGTAGATCATGATCAGCCCCAGGGCGATGATGAACACATGGGTCAAAGTATGGCGAAAGACTTTGTTGATTTTCATGTTATTCCCCGGTCCCATAGGATACCCACCGGTTTGATGATCTGAAAACCATCGCCGTGAGCACCCCGATAATGAGCAACAGCACCCATGCCATGGCGGAGGCATAGCCCATCTCGTGGTACGTCCATCCCTGGATATACAGGTGGAGGGTATAGAACAGCGTAGAGTTGAGCACGCCGCCGGTTCCGCCGCCGATGATATAGGCCTGGGTGAATGCCTGGAAGGCGGAGATCATCTGCATGACCAGGTTGAACAGGATCACCGGCGAGAGCAGGGGTATGGTTATCGAGAAGAACTGGCGTACCTTGTCGGCGCCATCCACGCTTGCCGCCTCGTAATACTCCTGCGGGATTTGCTTCAGCCCGGCGAGGAAAATGATCATCGACGAGCCAAACTGCCACACCGTCAGCAGGACAAGCGTCCCAGAGGGCGAATTTGGGGTTGGTGATCCAGCTGGGGAGGTCGGAGAAGCCGATGGCTCCCAGCAAGCCGTTCACCAGGCCGTCTTTCTCGAACAGCTTCCTCCACAGCACTGCGATAGCAACTGATCCGCCCAGGAGCGTGGGGATGTAGTACACGGCGCGGTAAAACGACACCCCGCGCAGTTTCTGGTTCAATAACAGCGCCACGCCGAGGGCGAAGATCAGCTTAAGCGGCACAGACACGAACACATAGATAAACGTCACTGACAGCGACTTGATGTAATATGGATCCACGCGCATCACCTCGCCCGTGGAGACAGTGAACTTCGACAGCCCGAAGAGCGGCCCGAACATTCTTATGTAGTTGCCAAGCCCGATCCATTGCGTGGCATCAGGCGTGGTAAAGTCATAATTCGTGAAACCGAGCCACAGGGAATAGACCATCGGGTATAGGGTGAGTACGAGGAAACCCAGCAGCCACGGCGTGAGGAACATATAGCCGACGGCGTTGCGCCTGAAAAACTTGAGGATGGCGGGCATTTTGCTCATAAAGAAAATCCTCTACTCTCGTTTTGCATCAATCGAAGGCCGTGCGAAACGTTTTTGTGCAAAACACCATCAACCAGATCAAATCCTACGAACATCCCTGGGGGCTGGTCCGGTGGACTCGCGGAGGATCAAGCGTGCCGGAAGCCTGACTTGCTGGGGTGGCCGGTCAGGATCTTGCAAGCGGGCCAACAATAACCGGGTGGCTTCCCGTCCAATTTTTTCCCCATCCTTGGAAGCGGTACTTAACCGGGGGATGAGATATTTCGAGAGGGGAATATCATCATAACCAAACAAAGAAATATCCCGGGGCACATCCAGACCAAAATCCTTGATCGCCCGCAGCGCGCCAACGGCAAGGTAATCATTGATCGCTAGCAAGGCTGTCGGGCGATTTGGCGATTTAATCAATTGCAGGGTGGCGTGATAACTATCTTCAACGGTTGCGCCGCATTCGACAACCAGGTTGGGATCGAGCGGCAATCCGGCGGCTTGCAAACTTTCCCGGTAACCGAACAAGCGATCGGTGCCCAAGTTGGGCACGGCGATCCCATAGATAAATCCAATTCGCTGGTGCCCCAAGGACAGCAAGTGCGTCATGATATCCACGGTTATGGCTCGATAATCGGAGATCACCCGATCGATATTGTTGAACATTTCACCGTGATCGGCCATCATTCCCACTATTGGCAAGTGCCGCTCAAGAAGATGCGCCAGTGTTTTCTGGGCTTTTTCCGATTGGTAAATAAAACTCGGGATCATCACCAGCCCGTCAATGCGCCGGTTGGACAGGTTCTTGAAAACATCATCGGCGTAATCTTTTTCGGGAGGAATGCTGGAGAGCAGGATATGGTAACCCGCCGCGTCGGCTTCCTGTTCCACGCCGTCGGCAACCTGCCAAAAATGGGGATTATGGATATCCGGGATAATGAGGCCGATCGTTTTTGTGCTGCCTGACCGCAGTGCCTGGGCGCTGGCATCCGGCACGTAAGCCAACTCGGCGACAGCTTCCAATACCCGCTGGCGAGTCTCTACGGAAATCGGTATTCGCCCATCGACCTGGTTGTTCACCACATACGAAACAGTTGCCCTTGAAACCCCTGCCAATCGAGCCACATCGACTTGAGATGGTCGTTTCATAGTATTTTCCAGTTGAGCCAATCAAATATCTGAAAGAAATTGGCGAAACAGGTGTACTACATGCAACCTGTCACGTACAACCTTACACGTGTAATGTGTCACGCAGATAATATCACAGACTTCTTTTCTTGTCAAAATGTGACAATTGGTGCAAACGTCACTTCTTCCCAGTCACAGGAAACCCTGAGGATCCATGAAAATGGCATCCTTTCGTCCCATTGGGAAAACCCCCGCACTTTAGGGACAATGCTCAAGAAAATCGAACAAGGAGGAACTTGTTGGGGTATCTGCTCCCTTACAATACCAAGGAAGGCATGTATTTTTGGTTCAATTGCAGCATCCGGTTGAAAAATTCCCAGGAGGTGTCAATTGGAAGAGGATTGACCGGATCATTATAGAAAGCCTGAAATGCAAGCGCCGTGTTCTTCGTCAGTGCAGCTTCGATGATCAATTCCTGGTTGGCAATGTGTTGATTGATCAGCGGGGCAATCCCTGCAGGAAGCGAGCCTGCGCTCAAAGGGCGGATGTTCCCACGGCTGAAATGGGCATTGGTTTCCACTACCGCGTGCAATGGCACATTGGATATCTGTCCAATGTTTTCCAGGTTGACATTGGTCACGAAATCACCCAGACCAAGAAGCGCCTTGATCATATTGATCCCTTCTTCACCGGATCGCTCCAGCTTGAACGGAGTGGCACCGTTGATCAGATCGCGGGTTTTTTGCGGAGCAGTTGTCCAGCGTTCGATACGCCACGAAACAGGTGTGCGAATGACGCCCCACTTGAATAAACTTCCAGGAGAGGGGATAAATCCGGGTAAAAATTCCACGAGGTGGCGATCTCCAGCTGCGGGTAAAATCCCGAAACGCTGGAACAGTGTGAACTTGACTTGCTCTGCGCTATGGAACCAGTCCTGCCAGCTTTCCACCTCGGCTTGTGTATACGGGCGGAGTATTCCAGGTTGTTCCAAGTGATATTTCAATAGACCAAGCAGGTCATATTCCTGGTAGTTTGCCTGGTCTATCCATGTGAAGTGATTGATCCCGAGCACATTCACCTGAATCTCGGCTCGAGAAGGAGGTGTGATATTCAAATACTGCCCGGCAACCTTTGCCAGCATTGCCTGTGTATTGAAAACCTCGTGACAACAACCAAAGACCTGCAAACCGGGCACAAGGCGGGTGAGTGTGCGTGTGCAGATGCTCATTGGGTTGGTGTAATTGATCACCCAGGCATTGGGGCAGATGTCGGCTATTGCTTCAGCAAATTCCTTGTAGATGAGAGCAGAGCGAAGCCCGCAAAATCAGCCCGGGGGCGCCTGTCGTGTCACCGACTGGAAAGAATAAACCATATTCTTCTGCCAGCGCGATTTCTTCTGCCATTAATTCCAGCGGACCGGGCTGAATGGAGAGGATGACGAGATCTGCATCCTGGAGAGCTTCTTTCAAGGTAATTACAGCAAGATATTTCCAGCGTGACACAACGCCGGGCTGTGACTGCATCCAATTGCCCAGTTGTTCATTGAGCCGTGCCGAGTCCAGGTCGATGTCATACAGGGCGACTTCTCCTGCAAGGTCGGGGCAAAGGGCGAGGTCGATCATTAAATTGCGTGCCCACAGGCGGCTTCCACCGCCGATATAGGCAATTTTGAGGGGGATTGGATTCATGATGAACCTTTTAGTAAACAGGGTTAAGTTATGAGGAAATATGCAACAGCGTAATATAATCCAAGAGACTTCCACAGGCTGATTGGAATTCAATCCATATGGCTTTTCGATGCGCCTTTCCACTCTCGCGATTGTTCGTGGACACCTTCAGCCAGTAAATCTGTTACGCGATAAATTATACTGTACCCAGTTTGCCGTACCCCATACCAAATTGCCGGACATCTCAATGACAACCATTTTCCACTTGACTTGTGAATATCGAACGAATCCTCTTGGAATTGATGTGCGCCAACCTCGTCTGGGCTGGAAGATGGGAAGCGACCTGCGAGGGGCGCGGCAGACGGCCTACCAGATCCTTGTCGCTCCTGAGAGAATAATTTGGATGGTGGTACTGATCTCCTTTGGGATAGTGGAAAAATCGAATCGGATCAATCCATTCACGTGCCATATAACGGTCCATCACTCGCCTCCGGTCAGCGAGTGTATTGGAAGGTCCGGGTGTGGGATGAGGTTGGAGGTGAAGCTGAAAGTTCACCTGCCTGGTGGGAAATGGGGTTGCTGGAGCCAGGCGATTGGAAAGCGCAATGGATCGGAGCATCTTTTTGGGGCGGACCAAGGACTAGCAGTCCTGCTCCATACCTGCGTAAAGAATTCACACTTCAAAAACAATTCGTCTCTGCCAGGTTGTATGCAACGGCGATTGGACTTTACGAATGCCATATTAATGGCGTCCGCGTGGGGGATGCGTACCTTACACCGGGCTGGACGGATTATTCCCAACGTATTCAATACCAGGTTTACGATGTAACCGAACTCCTTCGACCGGGCACGAATGCAGTCGGGGCGATTCTCGGCGACGGCTGGGGTGTGGGCCATATTGCCTGGCTGGGTCGCCAGCATTATGCGGATCGCCCACAGTTTTTAGCACAACTCGTGCTCACATACCCGGATGGCAGCAACGAAATCATTGCCACTGATAGGAGTTGGAGATTGACACAGGGCGCCATCCTGGAGTCGGATATGTTGATGGGGGAGAGTTATGATGCGCGGCGGGAAATGTCCGATTGGTCGAATCCTGGCTGCAATGATGCCTCCTGGTTGCCGGTAGAAGTATTTTCGGATCACGATGGGACCCTGGTGGCCACCAATGGCCCCGCCGTCAAACGCCAGGAAGTATTGCGGTCCGTGTCCATCAATAAAATTCCAGGCCTGCGACCGCGCTGGGTTTTTGACCTGGGTCAGAACATGGTCGGGTGGGTACGTTTGGTCGTTCGTGGAGAGCGGGGAACGACAATCGAGATCCGGTACGCTGAAGCGCTCAATCCCGATGGGACATTGTATACGACGAACCTGCGCACCGCCCGGAGCACGGACTATTACACGATGAAAGGGGGCGAGGAGGAAGCCTGGGAACCGCGTTTTACAACCCATGGTTTTCGGTACGTGGAATTAACAGGTTTTCCCGGCATTCCCACCGAGGAAACGATCACCGGGATTGTCATTCACTCTGAGATGCCATCCATTGGCACGTTCGAATGTTCTGATGCATTGATCAGCCAATTACAGCACAATATCGTTTGGGCGCAGAAGGGTAACTTCGTGGATATTCCGACCGACTGCCCGCAAAGAGACGAACGTTTGGGTTGGACTGGCGATGCTCAAGTCTTTATACGCACCGCGGCATTCAACCAGGATGTGGCCAGTTTTTTTACGAAGTGGGGGCGCGACCTGGAAGAAGCCCAATATTCAAAAGGTGCATACCCATTGGTGGCGCCCAATCTCGCGGCTTGGAACATCGGTGAGGGAGGACCGGCCTGGGCCGATGCCGGTGTGATCTGCCCCTGGACGATCTATCAGTGTTACGGAGATATTCGGATTCTTAAGAACTTACGCCTCGATGCAGCGTTTCATCGAGTTCTTATCACAGACCAGCCGAAACGGGCTGCGTTGTTATGATGATTACACCGGCCGCCACGGCAATGGCGACTGGCTGGCCCTGGACGGCAGCGACGGACAGCGAAGGTGGGACTTCCAAGGAGTTGATCGGGACGGCGTTTTTTGCTTACAGTTCGGGTTTGCTGGCAAAGATTGCGCGCATACTGGATAAAGAGGAAAATGCACTTCGTTATCAAGCCATGTCCAACGAGGCCCGCGAGGCTTTCATCAAGCGCTTTGTTCACGAAGATGGATCCATCGAGGGTGGTACGCAAACCTCGTATGTTCTTGCGTTGGAATTCGATCTGTTGCCCCAGGAACTGCGTTCGTTGGCTGCCGATGAACTGGTGCGCAATATTCGAGGGCGGGATGATCATTTGAGCACGGGTTTTGTGGGTACACCTTATCTCACCTGGGTTTTGAGCAAGACAGGTCACCTGGATACTGCCTATGCACTTCTCAAGCAGACCACCTGGCCTTCCTGGCTCTATTCTGTCACACAGGGGGGGACAACGATCTGGGAACGTTGGGATGGCTGGACACACGACAAGGGTTTCCAGGATCCAAAGATGAATTCGTTCAACCATTATGCTTACGGTGCCGTCGGCGCGTGGATGTACGCGGTCATCGGTGGGATCGATCTTGATCCAGACCAACCCGGCTATAAACATATTGTCATGCATCCGCAACCTGGAGGCGGATTGACCCACGTCGCTGCCGAGCTGGATTCGATGCATGGCATGATTCGCAGCGACTGGGTCCAGGAAAATGACCGCTTTGACTGGAAAGTAACCGTTCCCGCAAACGCTACTGCCACCCTATTCATTCCTGCAAGGGACGTATCGCTGGTGACGGAAAATGGGCAACCCCTGGAAAGTGTAAAAGGCGTGACTTTCCAGAAAATGGAGAATGGTGTGGCGGTGCTTGACATCGTGTCGGGCACGTATCGTTTTTCTAGTCGCCTAAAATAGTCCAGGTTACAACCTACACCTGAAAAGCACATCGGGAAGGAACTTCCCCGCAATGACAAAGCTTTCCGACATTCACCTGCGCGATCCCTTTGTCCTGCCGCTGCCATCCGAGCGGATTTATTACTTGTACGGCACGATGGGCGAATATGCATGGACAAATTCTGGCTTGGGCTTTGATTGCTACACAAGCACTGACCTGCAAGATTGGGAAGGCCCCTTCCCGGTATTTCGCCCACCAGCTGATTTTTGGGCTGACCGCAATTTTTGGGCACCCGAAGTGCATATTTATCGTGGGCGTTATTTCATGTTTGCCAGTTTCAAGGCCAAAGGCATTTGCCGAGGGACACAAATCCTGGCGGCAAATTCTCCACTGGGACCATTTTTGCCTATTAGCACCGGACCAGCCACGCCCCCGAATTGGGAATGCCTGGACGGCACTTTTTTTGTGAATCCAGAAGGCGATCCCTGGATGGTATTCTGCCACGAGTGGGTGCAGGTCGGCGATGGTGAAATCTGCGCCATCCCATTGAAAAGAGACCTCACTTCTGCCGCTGGAGAGCCAATTGTATTGTTTCGTGCATCGCAAGCTGCCTGGGCGCACCAGATCGATTCAAAGGGTAGAAAGGGTTATGTGACTGATGGTCCCTGGCTGCACCGCCTGCCAGGCGGGGAACTGCTCATGTTATGGTCCAGCTTTGGCGAAGGTGGCTACACCATCGGCGTGGCGCGCTCCGCATCCGGACAGTTGACCGGTCCGTGGTTGCAGGATCCCCAGCCCTTGTACAGTGGTGACGGCGGGCATTGCATGACCTTTCGCGACTTTGATGGAAAACCCTGGCTAAGTTTTCACCGCCCCAATGGTACTCCCAATGAGCGTCCGATGTTCCTACCGCTGGCAGAAGATAAGTTGTTGTCGCCGAGACCTGGGGGCTTGAGCGGAGATGCGGGAATTGGAAATTCTCCCTGTCCCTGGCTTGATTTCGTTCTACATGGGATAGAAATCTACCGGTTCCATGTTATCCACAATTATATTGCAGCAATTTCCACGACCTGATATACTCACTTGGTGAGTATATATGGTTGAAACCACGCGTCCACGCTCCCACTCACCTGAATTCGCCCTGCTCGGATTCCTTTATGAGCAGCCAAGCCACGGCTATGCCTTGCACCAACGACTGACCTCCGAATTGGGTAATGCCTGGCACGCAAGCCAAAGTCAGACCTATAACATCCTGAAGCGGCTGGAGGCACAGGGGGATGTTTCCTCCACCACACAGGATCAAGTCAAACTCCCCCCCAGGCGCATCCTGCAGATCACTGAGGCCGGGCGTAAGCGATTTGAGGAGTGGCTGGAGACGCCATGCGGCGGGAGCGTACGGGCGATCCGCCTGGAATTCATCTCCCGACTATATTTTTCCCAGAAGCTATTTCCAGGCACGGTTAAAAAGTTGATCGAATTGGAAGCCAATGACATTCAAGGAGCTCTTACTCGGCTCGAATTGAGTCGGCGAACGCTCCCACCCGACCAGGTCTTCAACCGCCTCAGCCTGGAATTGCGCATCCAGCAGCTCAGAGCCGTCAGAGACTGGGTGAACACATGTCACAAGGCGTTTGAAAGATGAGCATGATCTGCAGCTCATGAATAAGCAAGTATGCTTCATCCTCTTGTTGAGCTTCATGCTCCTTTCGGCATGCGGGGAGGTGAAAATCCCTGCACCTGCGCAGGATGACATTGCACCGGCGGGCACCCAGGTGATGCCTTCGGCGAAGCCGGAAGAGCGCAACCTGACCGTCTTCGCAGCCGCATCCCTGGCAGATGCCTTTACCGAAATTGGCAACCATTTTGAGGCTGCCCATCCGGGCACCATGGTTATTTTTAACTTTGCCGGTTCCCAGACGCTGAGCATGCAGCTTGCCCAAGGCGCGGTCGCGGATGTGTTCGCCTCCGCCAACCACACCGAAATGGACAAGATGGTTGCCGACCACCTGGTCGCGCAGGATGCACCCGTGGATTTTGCCACCAACAGGCTGCTGGTCATCCTGCCGGAGGACAATCCGGCTCAATTCCAGACCCTTCAGGATCTCGCCCGAGCCGGGCTGAAGCTGGTCCTTGCGGACGTCACCGTTCCGGCCGGCAAGTATGCCCGGAAGATCCTGGAGAAGATGAGCCAGGACCCGACCTATGGTGAGGATTTCTCCTCCCGGGTGCTGGCGAACGTGGTCTCGAACGAGACCGATGTGAAGCTAGCCGTTGCCAAGGTGCAGCTGGGTGAAGCAGATGCCGGGATCGTCTATTTCTCGGATGCCGTCGCTGCTCCGGAATTGAAGACCATCGAGATCCGTCAGAATTCAACGTGGTTGCCAGGTATCCGATCGTCGTGTTGGCCAATGCTCCGCAGGCAGCCCTGGCTGCGGAATTTGTCGCCACCGTTCTTTCCGCTGAAGGACAGGCGATCCTGAAAAAGTGGGGATTTACCCCCGTGTTACGATAAGTAGAGGTTCCCTTGGGGAAGTTCTTGCGACGCTTTTCTCCCGATCACGATCCAGGCTGGGTATTCATCCTGCCCAGCCTGGTTTTGATCGGTTTGCTCGGCCTGCCGCTCCTGGCCCTGGTATGGCGTGCCATCGGTAAAGATTTCATCGAAAATGCTTTTTCCCCCACTGCTCAAAGTGCCCTGAAGCTCAGCCTGATCACCAGCACGACCAGTGTACTCATTGCTGTCCTGGCAGGAACCCCCCTGGCTTACATCCTGGCTCGCTGGAAATTTCGTGGCAAGACGGCGCTCGAATTATTGATCGATCTCCCGGTCGTGTTGCCTCCGTCCGTGGCAGGACTGGCATTGTTGATCGCCTTCGGACGCCAGGGAGTTTTCGGGGCCTGGTTGAACCAAATAGGCATCACTCTCCCTTTTACCACGGCTGCTGTGATCATCGCGCAGACCTTTGTATCAGCGCCACTCCTGGTGCGCTCGGCGCGGGTGGGCTTTTCTGAAATCGATAAACAACTGGAAGAAGCAGCAACGGTGGAAGGGGCGAATGAGCTGCAGGTGTTCCGTTACATCATGTTTCCTTTAGCCGGACGGTCCATGTTGACCGGTTTTGTCCTGGCATGGACACGCGCCCTGGGTGAATTCGGAGCGACGATCATGTTTGCCGGTAACTTGATCGGCAAGACGCAAACCATGCCGCTGGCAATTTACCTGGGTTTCGAGCAAGGACTGGGTGTGGCAATTGCCCTTTCCGTGATGTTCATAGCGGTTTCGATCGCCTTGTTGTGGGCGATAAGAAGGCTGGAATACAGAAGTGAAACCAGGACAACTGATTATTAGTTCTCAAAGACCAGGCTGCCTGTTCAGGTTAACAGTGGAAGGCGAATCAGAGAATGGATCGATGCAATCCCTGTCCTTTCCCTCGCGAATCTTGTTTGACCAAACCCATACCTTCCGTTATAATTGCGCCTCGCTTTAGAAAACCCCGGCATAATACCGCCGTTTGGTGTTCGAAATCTGTCTTTATAAGGAACTTGGAATGGCAACAAAACGCCCGTACCAACCTCATATCCGCCGCCGTGTGCGTGTTCACGGCTTCCGCCAGCGCATGTCCTCAGCCGATGGCCGCCAGGTGCTCAAGCGCCGGCGTCTCAAGGGGCGCTACCGCCTGACCGTTCGCTCCAACGCACATGTCAAGCACGTCCGCTGGTAGGAGAGAAAAGCGAGGCTGGCGAACATCCCCCTCTCGAGGCACAGGTGAAAAAACGTTTTCGCCTGACCCGGTCAAATGATTTCAGGCGGGTGCGGCGTTCTGGCAAGTCTTATGCCCACCCGCTTGTCGTGTTATATGCACTAAGATCGGGTCAGCCCGGAGTGCGTGTCGGCGTGACTGCCGGATTGACCGTGGGCAATGCTGTAAGACGCAACCGCTCGAAGCGCCTGCTAAGGGAGGCAATGAGAACCTACTTGCCGCAAGTGGTTCCCGGGGTGGACATGATGCTCATTGCCCGATTCTGCGCTTGCCGATTCGAACCTCCAGCAGACAGTCGAAGCCCTGTTCAACCTGTTGAAGCGCGCCGACCTCCTCGCTCCATCCCATGACGATTGAATATCTCCCCAGCGAGTACCCGAACGAACCCAGCCTGCGCGATCTGCCTCGCACGGTGTGGAACTTGCCGCGCCTGGGGTTGCTGGCACTGATCCGCCTGTACCAGAACACGATCTCCAGGACCTTGCCCCCCAACACCTGTCGTTTTTATCCTTCCTGCTCCCATTATGGTTACCAGGCAGTCTATAAATACGGTGTCGTAAAAGGCGGCTTGAAGGCGATCTGGCGAGTCTTGCGCTGCAACCCGTTCAACCCGGGCGGTTTTGACCCGCTAAAATAGGTGTCAGAAAGACCAAATTTGCTCATTACACGGGGGGCACAAAGTGCATAAGGTACCTGCTTTGTGACCTTTGTGGCCTTCGTGGTGAAATCCATTCTTGTGAGAGAAAGACGAAGATCTTCATGAAGACCAAACTTGTACTTCCGATCGTCGCGCTGGTTGCCCTGGGCCTCTTCCTGGGCAGCTGCGCCACAGGCATGACTCCTCCTCCTGGACGGGGGTTGCTGCCGATGAAGAGCGCGTCTACGCCTCCGGCGGGACGCATGTGTATGCCGTCAACCTGCAAACCCACGCCGAGGCGTGGCGCTTCCAGATCAAGGCGGCGGCTTATGCACCCCGGTGCTGACCGGCGATGGGCAGTTGATCGTCGGGGGGTATGATCACACCCTGTACAGCCTTGATCCCACCAGCGGCACCCAAAAATGGACATTCGCTGAAGCGCATGACCGCTATGTCGCTTCTGTCCTGGTGGATGGCGACACCATTTATGCTCCCAATTCAGATTACCGGCTGTATGCCCTCGGTTTGAATGGTAGCCTGAAATGGTCGTTCAAGGCGGATCAATCCATCTGGGGAACACCGGTGGTGGATGGCAACAATGTATATTTTGGCACCCTGGGTCACCGGGTCTATGCGGTTGACAAAGCCAGCCACGAAACGGCCTGGGAGGTAAAACTGGATGGTGCCATCCTGGCACCCCGGTTCTCAAGGACGGCGTGCTCTACTTCGGGTTATTCAACGGGGCGATCGTAGCGCTCGACACACGGGATGGTCGTGTCCTCTGGCAGGAAGCTGCCAGCTCCTGGGTTTGGTCTGGGCCCACGCTGGTCAACGATACGCTTTACATCGGCGACAATGACGGCAAGCTTTACGCCTATTCCCTGGATGGAGACCTGGCCTGGATGCAGGAGTTGAACGGTGCCATCCTTGGTGCGCCTGCAGTTACTGAGAATGGCCTGCTGGTGGGCACCGATATGGGCAACGTCTACTTCGTCTCCCTGGATGGAAAAGACATCCAGACGGCAGCGGTGACCGGCAAGATTTATGGCTCCCCGGTGCCTGCCGGGAGTGTCATCATTGTTGCCCCCACCGAGGGAGACAATCTCCTGGTGGCGTTGGATGAAAACCGCGCCCAGGTCTGGAACTTCACTCCGGCCAAATAGAGAAACGGATACATGCAATGTGGGAAACCATTATCGTTTACCCCTTTACGAACGTTTTGCTGATCATCTATAAATTGGTCGGCGGCCAGTTCGGTGTGGCCATCATCCTGTTCACCATCCTCATCCGCCTGATCACCTACCCCTTGATGACTTCACAGATCAAGGGCAGCCAGGCGATGCAACAATTCCAATCCTCCAAGGAATGGCAGGACATCCAGAAGAAGTACAAGGATGACAAGGAAAAATTAGCCCAGGAGCAGATGCGCATCTACAAGGAGATGGGCATCAACCCCTTCCAATCCTGCCTGCCCACGCTGATCCAGATTCCAATCATTTTTGGTCTCTACCAGAGCATTGTTCGCGCCCTGGCAGCTTCCCCTGCCCAGCTGATCACCCTTTCGGGTGGCGTCTGGTCATTCTGGGGATTGGATCAACTCATCCCGCTCAACAGCAAATTCCTGTGGATGAACCTTGGCCAACCCGAGCGCGTTTACATGTTCGGTGTGGGCATCCCGGTGCTTGCGGTCCTTGTCGCCATCACCACGTATATTCAGACCAAGATCACCACACCGCCTCCATCCTCGGCCAAGGATCAATCTGCTGCAATGAGCAAGATGATGGGCATCTACATGCCGTTGTTGCTGGGTTATTTTGCATATAATTATGCCCTCCGGCCTGGCTGTCTACTTTATCATCAGCAACCTGGCCGGTATTGCCCAGTATGCATTGATGGGCAAGGTGAACTGGAGGGCGCTGTTGCCGGGTAAGAAACCCGAAGCGGTTGTTGTGGGGAGGAAGAAATGAACGAGCGCACCACACTCGAGAAGATCGGCCCCACGGTGGATGATGCCGTTTCAGCCGGACTGGAGGAACTTGGCCTGGCTGCCGAGATGGTGGATGTGGAAGTGTTGGATAGCGGCTCCGCGCGGGCTGCTGGGGATCGGCGGGCGCCAGGCACGCGTTCGCCTGAGTGTCAAGGCATTGGCGAGCAAGGAGCCTGAACCAGGCCAGCCAGCCCAGGCGATGGCTCCGGGTGGAGAAGATGAACTCCTGCGGGTTTCCCGGGAAACCGTGATGGAGTTGCTGAACCAGATGAGAATAACCGCTACAGTGACCGCCCACTACGGCGAACCGGACGAGCTCAGGGAAGCTCCTGTCCTGGTGGATGTCAGCGGCAATGACCTGGGTGTGCTGATCGGTCGCCGGGCTGAGATCCTGAACGCGATGCAGTACATCGTTAACCTGATCGTCAGCAAGCAGGTGGAACATTGGGTGCAGGTGCTGGTCGACGTGGAAGGGTATCGTGCCCGGCGAGAGCGCCAATTGCGCCAGATGGCGCAGCGTATGGCCGATCAAGCCATCAAGACCGGACACCGCCAGTCGCTCGAGCCCATGCCAGCCAGCGAGAGGCGCATTGTTCACCTTGAACTACGCGAGCATTCTGGAGTTACCACGCAATCCGTTGGCGAAGAACCGGCACGCAAAGTGACCATCGTGCCGAAATAAGCACTGAATAAAGTTGATCTCGGAGTCTCTGTTTTTCAGGGACTCCGCTTTAATTTTCCTTTATTTCCTGCCTCAGAGTATAATTTATCCATGTCATCCCTTGTTCCAATACAACCTGTGGATTACCTTGTTATTGGCTACTTGTCCTGTGATGTCACCCCCCAGGGATTACGCCTGGGCGGGACAGTTGCCTAGGCTCACTCACCGCCCGTGCCCTGGGTTTGCGGGTGGGCATTCTCACCGCTTTTGGCGGAGAAATTATTCTCGACTTGCTGGACGGCATCCAGGTGTGCAACATCGGGGCGGATCACAGTACCAGCTTCGAGAATATTTACACACCTGCCGGCCGCATCCAATACGTTCACCACCTCGCCCGGACCTGTCGCCAGCCCATGTCCCCGAAGCGTGGAAACATGCC
>CAWCBN010000011.1:0-232432 GCA_963793795.1 uncultured Chloroflexia bacterium | reverse complement strand
CTGCCACCGGGTACATCCTGGCGCTCCTGCTGGACGGCTTGTTGATCGCCGGGCTGGTTTGGCTGGGGGTGCGAAAGTTGATGAAGCCGGTCCATTACTATGTCGCCGCGGGCGTGGTCCTCATCGCAGGTGTGCTCGTCTTCACCAATCTCGATTTTGTGTTCGGTCTCTTCAACCGCAGCGCCTCCATGACCGGGCGGACGCCGATGTGGCAATACCTGCTCCACAATGTTGTCGCCGAACGCCCCTGGCTGGGGCATGGATTTGGCGCCATCTGGAACCTGGAATCTTTCCCGCTGCAGGTGCAGCAGGCGGTTGGCTGGGGATTCCCGGTGTTGATCGCCGATAATGGCTACCTGGACATTCTCCTGCACCTGGGAGGCATCGGGCTGGCGGTTTTTGTCGCCGCCCTGGTGGTCATTGCCCTGCGCATCGCCAGGCATGCCTTCGTGCAACCGTCGCTGTTGAGCTTTTTCCCCCTGCTGGTATTGATCCATGCCCTGGTCGCCAACATCAGTTTCAGCCTGTTCCTGGAGCTGGAGTCGTTCTCCTGGCTGGTGCTGATGAGCGCGTATTTCCTCAGCCTGAAACCCCAGGAATGAAGGAGCGTCGCATTATTTAGGACTGCCAGGTTGCAGGGGGGAAAATAAAAGGATTATTCCCATAAAAAACGGAGTAAAAGGTCATATTAGCTGCATGACCTCTATCACTTGCCCATAAGGGGTATAATCAATACAATTAGATAAAAATTAGCCGATTAAAGGAATACCATGCAGATCACCCGTCAGGCAGATTATGCCATCCGAGCAGTACGTTACCTTTCCAAGTGGGCGCCGATAAACGCGCGGCCACCAGCATTGTTGCAAGGGAAATGAAGATCCCACCGTCCTTCCTGGCCAAGATCGTTTCGCAGCTCTCGATCGCCGGCCTGTTGAACACCTCCGCGGGGCGCGCGGCGGTGTGACGCTGGCACGCGACGCCAAGGACATCAGCCTGCTCGACGTGGTGGAAGCCATCGACGGACCGATCCTGCTCAACCAGTGCGTCGGGCATCCCGGCGAATGCGAGTTCGCCGACGACTGCGCCATGCATCCGATCTGGATGGACGCGCAGGAAATGCTCACCAATCGGCTGGGCGAGACGAGCTTTGCCAAGCTGAACCAGAAATAAGCACCCCAACCATTTCACCGAAAATCCCCTCCCGGCGTATAATTGCCCGGAGGGGATTTTATTTTCCGACCAGGAGATGAAGCATGTCCGCACCTCGCACCGTCCGCGCCCCGCGTGGCACCCAACTCACCTGCAAATACTGGCTGACCGAAGCCGCCTACCGCATGATCCAGAACAACCTCGATCCCGAAGTGGCCGAGCGCCCGCAGGACCTGGTGGTTTACGGCGGGCGCGGGCAGGCCGCCCGCAACTGGGACTGCTTCGACGCCATCCTCGAAGTCGCTGAAGGAGCTGGAAGACGACGAGACCCTGCTGGTCCAGTCGGGCAAGCCGGTGGCGGTGTTCAAGACCCATCCCGACGCGCCGCGGGTGCTGATCGCCAACTCCAACCTGGTGCCGCACTGGGCCACCTGGGAGCATTTCGACAAGCTGGCTGCGCAGGGGCTGATCATGTACGGGCAGATGACCGCCGGTTCGTGGATCTACATCGGCACGCAGGGCATCCTGCAGGGCACCTACGAGACCTTCGGCGCGCTGGCAAAGCTGCGCGGCTGGGGCTCGCTGAAGGGCAAGTTCTGCCTGACCGCCGGCCTGGGCGGCATGGGCGGCGCCCAACCGCTGGCGATCACCATGAACGAGGGCGTCGGCCTGATCGTGGAGGTGGACCCGGCCCGCGCCAAGCGCCGGCTGGATATCGGCTACGTGGACCGGGTGGTGGACAACCTGGAAGAGGCCATGACCCTGGTCGAGGAGTTCAAGGACAAGGAAAAACCGCAGTCGATCGGCTTGATCGGCAACGCGGCCGAGGTCTACCAGGAGCTGGCGATGCGCGGCGTGATCCCCGACGTGGTCACCGACCAGACCTCGGCGCACGAGGCGCTGATGTACGTGCCCAGCGGGCTGTCGGTGCGCCGCAGGCGGACGAGCTGCGCAAAGCCGACCCTGCGGAATACAAGCGCCGGGCGATGGAGTCGATGGCGCAGCACGTGCGGGCCATGCTCGAGTTCCAGCGCCAGGGGGCGGAGGTGTTCGACTACGGCAACAACCTGCGCCAGCAGGCGTACGACCACGGCGTGACGGATGCCTTCGAGTTCCCCGGCTTTGTCCCGGCTTACATCCGCCCGCTGTTCTGCGAGGGCAAGGGTCCCTTCCGCTGGGTGGCGCTCTCGGGCGACCCGGAAGACATCTACACGCACCGACGAGGCCGTGATGGAGCTGTTCCCGGCAGGATGATCACCTGCAGCGCTGGCTGAAGATGGCACGCGAGAAGGTGCCCTTCCAGGGCCTGCCCAGCCGCATCTGCTGGCTGGGCTATGGCGAACGCGCCAAGGCCGGGCTGAAGTTCAACGAGATGGTGGCGGACGGCAGCCTGAAGGCGCCGATCGTCATCGGGCGCGACCACCTGGACTGCGGCTCGGTGGCCAGCCCCAACCGTGAGACCGAGGCCATGAAGGACGGCTCGGATGCCATCTCCGACTGGCCGATCCTGAATGCCATGATCAACGCCGTCGGCGGCGCCACCTGGGTCTCCTTCCACCACGGCGGCGGAGTGGGCATCGGTTACAGCCAGCATGCCGGGCAGGTCATCGTGGCCGACGGCACGCCAGAGGCGGCTGCGCGCCTGGAGCGGGTGCTGACCACCGATCCCGGCATGGGCATCGTGCGCCATGCCGATGCCGGTTACGAACAGGCCATCGAGGCTGCCAAAAGGCACGGGCTGAAAATGCCGATGTTGAAATAAGATCAACATTCCTGACGGGCGGGACCCCAGGTACGCCCAGTTTTCCCTCTCCCGCCGACCCATGCCACAACGGGGGAGGAGAGGACTCAAGGTGAGCCGAAATTCAAAAAAGCGGTGTAATCATCACAATACCGGGAAATCTGCTGTATAATTATTTATCCGATTCTTATAATTCACACCAAAGGAGGCGACCGGCAAGATTGATCGAGAGAATTCACGTACCCAATGGTAATGATTTCGTTCAATTTCCTAATCTAAAGGAGAAGAGACAAGTGAAAAACAAACTGTTCCTGCTGTTTTCAGTGGTTGTGGTGCTGAGCATGGTACTAGCCGCCTGCGGCCCCAAGCCCACCGAACCTGTGGTCACCGAGCCCCCTGCCACCGAACCCCCGGTCGTTACCGAGCCCCCGGCGACGGAACCTCCAGTGGTATTCAACGGTTATTCCCTGGTTGCTCCCGACTGCGAATATGGCGGTTTCTTTAAATCCATCGAAGCCACCGACCAGTACACCGTGACCTTCACGATGTGCAAGCCAGATGCTGCTTTCCTCTCCAAGCTGGCCTTCAGCCCCTTCGCCATTTATCCTGAAGAGTACGTGGTGAATACCGCTGGCGCCGATACCCGCACCAGCCTGGGCCTGGAAATGCCGATCGGCACCGGTCCCTACATGGTCGAGGAATGGTCCCGCGGTGAGAGCATCACCTTCAAAGCTTATGAGGGTTACTGGGGCGAAGCTCCTGCTTGCTTCCACAGTAGTCTTCCGCTGGTCGACCGAATCGGCTGCCCGCCTGCTCGAACTGCAGTCCGGGACGATCGATGGTTACGACAATGTCGGCCCGGATGACTTTGCAGTGGTTGAAGCAGATTCCAACCTGCAGATCACCAACCGACCGGCACTGAACGTCTTCTATGTCGGCATGACCAACACCTTCGCGCCCTTTGATAATGTCATGGTTCGCCAGGCGATTGCCATGGGCATTGACCGCCAGCGCATCGTCGACACCTTCTACCCCAAGGGCTCCGAAGTGGCTTCCCACTTCACCCCCTGCGCCATCCCCAATGGCTGCGTGGGAGATGCCTGGTACGAGTTTGATCCCGTGGCTGCCAAGGCCAAGCTGGCCGAAGCCGGCTTCCCGGATGGTTTCAAGACCAAGCTGTACTATCGTGATGTTGTCCGCGGTTACCTGCCGCAGGTCAGCAATGTTGCCCAGGATATCCAGGCGCAATTGAAGGCCAACCTGAACATCGACGCTGAGATCGTGGTCATGGAATCCGGCGCCTTCATTGAAGCTTCTGGTGCCGGCCAGTTGGATGGTTTCCACCTGCTGGGTTGGGGTGCAGATTATCCGCATGTGACCAACTTCCTCGATTACCACTTCGGCCAGGCACAACTCCAGTTTGGCACACACCTATCCCAGAGATCTATGAAGCTCTGGTCAGCTGGTGGCCAGATCGGTATTGCCGAGGATGCTGAACAATATTACATTGCTGCCAATAATGCCATCCGCGACCTCGTCCCGATGGTCCCGATCGCTCATGGTGGTTCCGCAGTTGCCTACCGCGCGGATGTGGTCAATCCGCAAGCCAGCCCGCTGACGAGCGAAATGTTCGCCGTCACCGATCCGGGCGGCCGGGATGTCTTCGTCTTCATGCAGGGCGCCGAGCCGATCAGCATGTTCTGCGCTGATGAGACCGATGGCGAATCGCTGCGTGCCTGCGAGCAGGTCATGCAAGTCGCTTTACGGCTACGAGATCAACGGCACGGCCGTTGAACCGGTCCTGGCTGAATCCTGCGAGCCCAGCGCCGACCTGATGGTCTGGGTGTGCACCCTGCGCCAGGGCGTGACCTTCCACGATGGCAGCACCTTCGATGCCAATGACGTGGTCGCGACCTTCATCATGGGCCTGGATGCTTCCTCGAACTTCCATGTGGGAAATACCAACCTGTGGGAGTACTATGATCTACTCTCTGGGGACTGATGAATCGATAGTAAGCCAGCACCGCGATAGATCCCTGTGTTAACCATACGGGATGGTGGGATTGCCCACCATCCCGTATCTGCAAAGGAACAAGCCACTCATGATGATCCAATATATCGTCCGCCGCATCCTGACTGCCATCCCGGTTCTTTTTGGCATTTTATTGGTGACTTTTGCCCTGGCGCGGCTCATCCCGGGCGATCCATGCCGCTCGATCCTGGGGGAAAAAGCCACCCAGGAGGTCTGCGACCGGTTCATCGAAGAGACAGGCCTCAATAAACCGATCCTTGTCCAGTTTGGAGTCTACCTGGGCGAGATCGTCCGAGGTGATTTTGGCCAATCCTTCCGCTACGGCATGCCGGTCACCCGCCTGCTAGTCGAGCGCCTGCCCACCACGTTTGAATTATCCTTATGTGCACTTATTCTCAGTCTCATTGTTGGCATTCCCCTGGGGATCATCTCGGCTGTCAAGCATAATTCCTGGGCCGATGTCGGTACCATGATCTGGGCAAACACCGGCGTCTCCATGCCGGTTTTCTGGCTGGGCTTGATGCTGGCTTATGTTTTCTCCCTGCTGCTCAAGGATACCCCCTTCTGGTTGCCTCCCTCCGGCCGGGTGACTGCGGGCCTCTCCGATCCAGCCTTCTACGAAGTCTGGCAATGGAAAGTCCCCGAGGAAGGTTTCTGGCATTCTTTTCTGCAGTTCTTTAGCCGCCTGAATATCCTCAATGCCCTGCTCACCTCCAACTGGGTACTGCTGAAGGATGCGATCAAGCACCTTATCCTTCCGTCCGTTGCCCTGGGCACGATCCCCATGGCTTTGATCGCCCGCATGACCCGTTCCAGCATGCTCGAGGTCCTCGGGCAGGATTACATCCGCACCGCCCGTGCGAAAGGTCTCGTCAAAAGGGGTGGTCGTGCTCAAGCATGCCTTCCGAAATTCGCTGCTCCCCCTCGTCACCGTTATCGGTCTCTCCCTGGGCAGCCTGTTGGGAGGCGCTGTCCTCACCGAAACGATCTTTGGCCTCTCGGGCGTGGGACGCACCCTCTATGACGCCATCACTGCCCGCGATTATGGCATCGTCCAGGCATTCACCGTGGTGATTGCTGTCTTCTTCGTGGTCCTCAACCTGATCGTGGATATCTCTTATGCTTATCTCGACCCGCGCGTGCGCCTGGATTAGGATCTGACCATGACCACCTTAGAACCCACCATCACCAAACTGGATGCGGAAGGCATCTCCCTGAAATCGGTCAGCCTGTGGCAGATCACCTGGAGGCGTCTCTTCCGCCGCAAGTCTGCCATTGTCGGCCTGGTTATCCTGGGTATCCTGGTTGTGATTGCCCTCACTGCCCAGTGGATTGCACCTTATGATCCCTACCAGGTGCTCATCGGTGTCGAGGATGTCAAGCAACGCCAGGATCCCTGCATCCACCTGTTTGGCTGCCCGGCAGACCAGCCGCAGCACATCGCCGGCATCGACGGCAATGTCCGCGACCAGTTCAGCCGGCTGCTCTACGGCACACGGCTGAGCCTGATGATCGGCATCACCACGGTATCCTTTGCCATCGTTATTGGCACCATCCTGGGCGCGTTGAGCGGTTATTTTGGCGGTTGGGTGGATACAGTTATCATGCGTACCATGGATGTCCTGCTGGCCTTTCCTTCCCTGCTCCTGGCGATTGCCATTGTCACCGTGCTTGGACCCGGGTTGATCAACGCCCTGCTTGCCATTGGCATCGTATCCATCCCGGCCTATGCCCGCGTTGTGCGTGCCAGCGTGCTCTCGGTGCGCGAGATGGATTTTGTCTCCGCCACCCGGGCGCTGGGTGGGAATTCCTTCGAGATCCTCTTCAAGCGCATCCTGCCCAATGCGCTCACGCCGCTGATCGTCCAGGGGACGCTGGGTATTGCGACGGCCATCCTGGATGCCGCGGCGTTGTCCTTCCTCGGCCTGGGGGCGCAGCCTCCCACGCCGGAGTGGGGTTCGATGCTCGGCGCGGAACGCAACCAGGTTTTTACCGCCCCGCACCTGGTCTTTTACCCTGGCCTGGCGATCATGCTCACCGTTCTCTCCTTCAACCTCCTGGGCGACGGCCTGCGGGATGCCCTCGATCCCCGCCTGGCGCATACCAGCAGTTGAGATCCACCTACCTGACAAGTTGGAGATATTCGTGGTAAATAATCATCAAGCCCCTCTCCTGGAAGTGAAAGACCTGCGCACCTATTTTCGCTCCGAAGATGGCCTTGTGCGCGCGGTGGACGGCGTGAATTTCCATGTCCAGCCTGGTGAAGTGATCGGCCTGGTGGGTGAATCGGGATGCGGCAAGAGCGTGACATCCCTCTCCATCATGCGCTTGATATCCCCTCCCGGCTACGTGGAAACGGGCGAGATCTTCTTCGAGGGACGCGACCTGCTCAAGCTCTCGGAAAGAAAGATGCGCAGCATCCGCGGCGACCGCATTTCGATGATCTTCCAGCAGCCCCAGACCAGCCTGAATCCGGTCTTCATGGCCGGTGACCAGGTTGCCGAGGTCATGACCATCCATGAAAAACTGAAAAAATCCGGCGCCTGGGAAAAAGCCGTCGAAATGTTCCGCCTGGTCGGCATTCCCGACCCGGAACGGCGGGTGAAGTCCTATCCGCATGAACTTTCCGGCGGCATGGCGCAGCGGGTGATGATCGCCATGGCGCTGGCGCTGCGCCCGTCGCTGCTGATTGCCGATGAGCCGACGACCGCCCTGGATGTCACCATCCAGGCGCAGATCCTCGACCTGATCCGCAAGCTGCGCGAGGAGGTGGGCGCCTCGGTCATCCTGATCACGCATGACCTGGGCGTGATCGCCGAACTGGCCGAGCGTGTTGCCGTGATGTATGCCGGCCAGATCGTCGAGGAGACGGGTGTGACCGCCATTTTTAGCGAACCGCTGCACCCCTACACGAGAGGCCTGATCGCTTCCATTCCCATCCTCAGCAAGACCATCGAGCGGCTGGAGGTCATCCCGGGTTCGGTGCCCAATCTCGTGGACCTGCCGCCTGGCTGCCGTTTCTCCCCGCGCTGCAAAACCCGCCTGGAATACGGCTTCGAGATCTGCACACGCACCTCACCGGACCTGATCCCCGTCAAGCCTGGTCACCTGGTCCGCTGCTGGCTGTATCAAAATGCCGAAGGGCATTCCGCCCCGCTGGCAAACGGATAGTAATTTTCATTGGAGCAATGCATGATGAGTGAACAATCCATGTCCGCGCCGGTAACAAGCCAGAACCTGATCGAGGTCCAAAACCTGGTCACCTATTTCCCTGTCCGCGCGGGGATCTTCCAGCGCGTGGTCGCCTGGGTGCAGGCAGTGGACGATGTCAGTTTTTCCATCCGCCGCGGCGAAACATTGGGCCTGGTGGGTGAATCCGGCTGCGGCAAGACCACGGTGGGGCGCACCATGCTCGGCTTGATCAAGTCCACCTCGGGCAAGGTCACCTTCGAAGGCAGGAATATCTTCGAGATGAGCGGCCCAGCCCTGAAGGCGATGCGGCGCGACATGCAGATCATCTTCCAGGATCCCTATGCCTCCCTGGACCCGCGTGTCCCGGTGGGCGATTCGGTCATGGAAGGATTGAATATTCACAAGGTGGGAACCCCGCGTGAACGCTTCGACCTGATGATGGATACCTTCCGCAAGGTGGGGCTGGAAGGCTACCATGCCCGCCGCTATCCGCATGAATTTTCCGGCGGACAACGCCAGCGCATCGGCATCGCCCGCGCCCTGGCGCTGAGACCCAAATTCATCATCTGCGACGAACCGGTCTCGGCGCTGGATGTGTCGATCCAATCCCAGGTGTTGAACATCCTCAAGGACCTGCAGAAAGAGTTTGGTCTAACCTATCTCTTCATCGCCCACAACTTGAGCGTGGTCAAGCACATTTCGGACCGGATCGCGGTGATGTACCTCGGCAAGATGGTCGAATTGACCACGCGGGATGCCCTGTTCGCCGAGCCGCTGCATCCCTACACCCGGGCGCTGATGTCCGCCATCCCTGTCCCCGACCCGCAGCTTGAAGCGCGAGCGCATCATTCTCAAGGGCGATGTCCCCAGCCCATTGAATCCCCCCAAAGGCTGCCGTTTCCACCCGCGCTGCCCCGTGGCAGTGGAGCGCTGCTCGCATGAAGAACCGCCCTTTGTTGAGATCCGCCCCGATCATCAAGTGGCCTGCTGGCTGGCGAAATAGATGGAAGAGAAGACAACCTTTAGGGTCTCCTTCAAGACCCTAAAGGTTGTCTTCGTTTTCCTGGGTCATCCTTGGAAGAGAGTTCTTATCTATCAGGTTGAAGGAAAGTATTTAACCTTCATGCTCTGCCCATTCGAGGAAAAAGATCAAGGATAACCTTTAGGGTCTACTGCCAAAATGTCAAACCGGATTTAAATTGGGAAAATTTCCAGGGCCTGCATGTGATATGACGAGTCCACCTTCTTTGCGCTACGATACCTATTATCACATCTAAAATCGCGGTAATAACGGTGAGAATATCTTCGTGGAGGAACGTAATTACGAATATTTCTTGAACTAATATTTCAAATATATCGATCCCGTAGCCGAGACCTTTGCTTATTGCCTGTTGCGGAATCATTTTCATGTCGTGTTAAAGACTAAGACAGATGAGGTGATCAAGGAGACCCTAAAGGTCTCCAAGACCTTAGGGTCTCAGGGGAAAGGAAACCTTCGGGGGCAGATAAATCCATAGCCGGATATCCTTCCAAGAAATTCTCCGATTTCTTCAACGCCTATGCCAAATCGATCAATAACGCCTATGGCAGGACGGGGAGCCTTTTTCAACATCCTTTCGGGCGTGTGCTGATCACAACTGACCGACAATTCTGGAATGTGATTGCCTATATCCACCAGAACCCACAAAAACATAAGTTCGTGGAGGATTTTCGGGAATGGAAATGGTCATCTTATGGGATCGTGATCGCAGATAGTCCCACGATACTCAAGCGCGAGATTGTCCTGATTGGTTTGGAGGAAAGGAATGCTACCTGGAGTTGCACAAGCAGTGGGTGTCGGATGCAAATGCCAAGTGGTTTATGGAGACAGATAGCGATTAGTTTGATGAGAGATCCTAAAGGTTATTGAAACTTTTAGGATCTGCATGCAGAGTCCTCACCTGTTCCCTTGCCCGCTCATTTGGTACAATACCCGCCTGGGGACTGCCAATAAATTCACCACCCTTTGAGGGTAACCAAGGAGAATTGTGCATGATAGAAAAAATCAAGCAACAGATCGAGCGCATCAAGTCCAGGGGGGCGACCTACCTGGATGCCCGCTATTACCCGTTCGAAGAGTCCAACAGGCTCTTCATGCTGAATGGGAACTTGAAGAACGCCAGCTCCTCCAGTGAGAGCGGAGTGGGTGTGCGCGTGCTGTACAAGGGTGCCTGGGGATTTTCGGCTTCGTCGGACATGAGCGACCTGCCGGGATTATTCGACCGGGCTTTCGAGAATGCCAGGGCGGCAGCAGAACGGGTCACTTTCCCGGTGAGGCTGGCCGAAAAGGATGCCATCCAGGCTCAATTCAGAAGCCCGTGCAAGATCGATCCTTTCGAGGTCCCCCTGGCTGACAAGGTTGCCTTCCTGAAAGCCATGGATGACAAGATGAACCAGGAAGGGGTGTCCCTGCGCAGTGCCAGCTTGACCTTCATGCGCAAGCAGATCGTTTTTGTCGATTCGGAAGGCAGCGAGATCGAAAAGAACATCACCGAGGTGTTTACGGGTCTTGAGGTCGACGGCATGGATGCAGGGGGGGTGATGCACGAGCGCAAGTACCATCCCGGGCAGCGCGGACAAGCGACGCGCGGCTGGGAAACGGTTGACAGCGCCCTGTTCAGCGAGAACGCGGAGCGCATCGTACGCGAATTGAAAGAGTTGCAAGCCGCAGAGGATTGTCCCAAGGAAGACCGCACAGTCATCATCCTGCCCGGCATGATGTTCCTGCAGACGCATGAGACCATCGGTCATGCGCTGGAGCTCGACCGCATCCTGGGGTATGAACTGGCTTATGCGGGAGGTTCCTTCGTCACCCTGGATGACTTCGGCAAGCTGCGCTACGGATCGGATAAATTGACGGTGCGCGCCAATGCCACCCTGCCCAACAGCCCGGGGAGTTTCGGCTTTGACGACGACGGCGTACCCTGCCAGGATAACCTGCTCATCGACAAGGGCATCCTCGTGGGTGCCATCACCGGAAGGCAGATGGTCGAGGAAGCCAACGCCAGGGCGCGCAAGCAAATATTCAAGGGCAGCGGCGGTGCCAACCGGGCAACGTCCTTCTACCGCGTGCCGATCGAACGGATGACGAACATCAATATCGATGCGGGGAATGATGGGACGCTGGAAGAGATCGTTGCCAACACCGAAAAAGGAATCATCCTGGACGGCGAGCGTTCCTGGTCGATCGGCTCGAACCGCGAACAGTTCCACTTTGGGACCGAGATCGGCTGGTTGGTGGAGGATGGGCGCAGGACGAAAGTGGTCAAGAACGCCACCTACAAGGGTTTCACCTTGAAATTCTGGAATTCACTCTCGGCGGTGGGCAATCCTTCCACCTGGGAGCTCGATTACGTGGACAACTGCGGGAAAGGCCAGCCAAACCAGGTGATGCAGCTTGGACATGGCGTACCGGTCTGTCGTTTTGACAACGTCAGGATAGGAGAGTAGCCGTGAAAGAGAAAATTCTGAACACACTGCACGCCCTGCGTGCCTATGCCCTGGCGAAAGGTTGCACGGTAACCCTGGACTATCAAGAAGAAGACAGTTCGATGATGCGCTTCGCCAACTCGGCCATTTCGCTCAACACCAACGAACACCTGATCCGCCTGGGAATCACTGCCTACGAAGGACGCAAACGCGCCAGCTACGACCTGATCACTGACCTGGACAAACTGGATGAGATGAAGAAAGGCGTGGATATCGCGGTCGAGATGGTGGCACATGCCCAGCCGCTGGAATACGAACCCACCCTACCCAAGTTCAGTGCATCCTTTGCCGACGAAAGCGGTTACGATGCCGGGCTGGCAGATCTGCCCAACGAGGAAAAACTGGCCTACTTCAACACGGCGGTGAAGGGACTGGAAACCGAAGAGATCCGCTTGTCGGGGATCTTTGCCAACGGCGGCACCACCCTGGCGCAGATCAACACCCTCTCCGAACATACGCAGTTCTTCCGCATGTCGGATGCGTATACGACCGTTGTCCTGGCGCACGCCAGGCTCAAGTGGGAGGTGCAGTCCGAGCAATCGGCGCACTCCAAAGCAGCGTTGAATCCCCAAGTAGTCCAGCGTGACCTGAAATTCCTGCTCGAGCGTTACCTGCACGATACACCCCAATCCCTGCCCCTGGGCAAGTATGATATCGTGTTCGGTTCGGCGGCGATCGCGGATATGCTGAACTTCATGAATTGGATCGCTTTTAACGGTGGCTCGATGAAACGTGGTTATTCGATGATCGCCGAAGATAAGATCGGGCAGAAGGTTCTTTCAGACAAGGTTACCCTGGTCGACGATCCTGCGCGCGCTGGAGACATTCCCCTTCCAGCGCGATTTGATGGGCATGGTGCACCCGCGCTTCCCGCTGTTCGATCAAGGTGTATTCCGGGGTTATACCTGGTACCAGGATGACGCCGACGAATTCGGCGCCCAGCCCACCGGCCACACGCTGATGCACAAGAGCCTGGTCCTGCAGGGTGGGGAGAAAGACCTGGCCTCGCTGGAGGCGCTGGTGAATATGCCTCGGGAGAATGACCTGTTGTATATCCCGTTCCTGCATTACATGAACATTGTCAACCCGGTGAAGGGCATTGTCACAGCCAGCTCGCGTTTTGGAGCCCTGTACCTGAAGAAGGATGGCTCGGTTGCGGTTCCCTTCAATGTCCGCATCACGCAGAGCCTTCTCGATATATTTGGCGAAAAAGTTGCCTGGCTGGCGAAGCAAACGGTGCCCTACAACATGTCCAACAGTTACGGAGCACGCAACCCAAGCGCCATCGTCGTACCGCTGTTCATGTGCGTCAAAGACCTGGAGATCTCCAACTCCAATACGTCGTATTAGATCGACGAATAGAGTGATCAACCAAAAGCCTCCCGCAGAGTCTATCCTGCGGGAGGCTTTTTTCTATTTAAGAGCTTCGATAGGAGGTTTTTACTGCGCAAGGCGGGGAGCGAAGTGCCCTAGTCTGCAGCGCTGCGAGCGGCGATCTTCTCGCGGGTCTCGCGGTGGGATTGCCTGGAGAGTGGATAGAAGATGGCGAAGATGATGCCACCGACCAGGAAGAGGGTGGGCACGGGTCCGACCATGATGCGGATGGCGGTGATGGCGGAATCGGATTGCGTGGGTGCATCGGCGACATACCCGCTCCACTTCCAGACCAGCGGGATGAGAGAGACAGCCACAGAGGCAGCCACCTTGCGCAACAAGGTCACCAGGGCATAGAAGATGCCCTCATGGCGGTGACCGGAGGTCAGTTCATCCACTTCGACGGCATCCGGGATCATCGCCCAGGTGAGCACGTGCACCGCGGAGACACCCACCCCCGCCAGCGCGGCCAGCAGGATGACCACCGGCAAACCCATGGACGGATCGATGAATATCAGCGAGCACATCACCGCGGACAGGAAGATCATCCCGATGATATAGGACTTGCGCTTGTCGGTCTTCTTCGAAATCCACAACCATACCGGCAGGACCACCAGGGCAGAGATGAAGACGGTGCCGGCAACAATGTTGGCAGTATCATCGGGCAGGTTCATGCGGTATTTCAGGAAGTAGAGCAGTGTGGGCTCGATGACCGAGATGGCTGTCCAGGTGAAGAGGAATATCCCGGCGGCGAAAAGGAAGGGGCGATTGGTGCGGGCGGCTTTGAGCGATTCGCGCAGGCTGGGGCGTTCCTGGTTCTGGTAAGCGGGTCTTTCCTTGGTAGCCAGGAACGTGAATAACATCGGGATGGCTGAGATCACCCCGAAGATGGCTGCCATGATGAAGATGTGATTCGCATTTGCAGGCGTGCGTTCGCCGAGGGCCATCAACCAGACGGTATAGGCAACCAGACCGCCAACGATCGAGAAGGCCATGCGATAACTGGTGAGGGAGGTACGCTCATCGTAATCCTGGGTCAATTCGGGGGTGAGGGCGAAGTAGGGCATGGTGACGAAGGTCAGGACGGTGTCATAGAGCAACCAGGCAATGGTGTAATAGACGACAAGCCAGACCTGGCTGGTAAATGGAGGCTGCCACCAGAGCATGGTGAAAACAAGGGCATAGGGGAGGATCCCGAAGAGAAGATACGGGCGACGGCGCCCCCAACGTGTGCGCGTGCGGTCGGTGAGGAAGCCGATGATGGGATCATTGATGTAATCCCAGGTCATGCGGATGATGGTAATCAGGAAAACCGCTTCGAGCGCCAGGCCGATCACGTTGGTCAGGAAGATCATGTAGACGATCGAGATGGCGGAGTCGGTGAAGGCAAAGCCAAAATCGGTGGAGCCGTAGGCTAACTTGGTGTACCAGGGCAAGCGGTCTTTGGCGGGAACGGGCATCAGGGAACTCCTTTGGGCGGGATGGATGGAAGAATATTCAGATTCAAATAATTAACCCCGGGATCCTTTAAAGTTTCCGGGTGTAACTACGATGTTTCTTGACCCACTGCACGCCCAGGTTTTCCATGTCCGAGCGGCTCTTGAAATTAGTCTCGTTGACCTGCACAACATCCACATGCTCGAAGCGGTCAAGTTCCTGAATGGCTGCCCACAGCCTGGAATAGAGAACGGCATTTCCGCCCAGGTCCTGGTAGGCGGGCAGCACCCCAACCCCGTTGGCCAGCAGCCAGTCCGACTTTTTGAATGCTCGCTGCAGGTGCCACCAGCCGAACGGGAAAAGGCGACCTTTTGACCTGCGCAACCCGTCCGACAGATCGGGATAGCAGAAGGCGAAACCGATGACCTGCTCCCCCTTGACCAGCAGCTTGATCAGGCGAGGATCGGCGATGGAGAGCAAGCCATCCACCATGAGCTGTTGTTCTTCGGGCGGATCCGGGTGGAATTCGTGGGTTCCGGCAAAGGCTTTTTGGTGAACATCGAGGACACGCGGCGCCCAAAGGCGCATCTCGTCCGTGGATGTGAAATCCAGAACCTTGTAACCGCGCCGGGCGGCAACCTTTTCGGCGATGGCGAGCAGGCGCTGCGGCGGCTTTACCCGGGCAGGAAGGTAGCCCGAGTAATGGTCGGTCAGCTTCTCGAAGCCAAGTTTGCGAATGAAGACATCGTAGTAAGGATGGTTGTACGGGACGCCCATCACGGCGCGCTGGTCGAAACCTTCGACGAGCACACCGGCAGCATCGGACCCGGTGAGGCCGCGCGGGCCGAGGAGGGTATCCCGTTCGCGCCTCCGGGACCAGTCCATTACTGCGGCGAAGAGTCTATCAGAAACCTCGAAATCATCGACAACATCGAAGTCCCAGAAGAATGCCGTCTTCACCTGGCGGGATTCATTATGATGCGTGTTATGAATGGCGGCAATCCGCCCGAGGACCTGCCCTTCGGATTCGGCAAGGAAGAAATCGGCGTGTGAGTGCTTGTAGAACGGATGCCTGCTTCGATCGAGGGTAAAACGTGCCTCGGACTCCAGGGAGGGGCAGAAACAGGGATTGTCTTGGTACAGATGCAAGGGAAAACGGATGAATTTGAGGGTGTCGCGCTTGTTTTCAGTGTCGATCTTGCGGATGCGCATGAGGGTGACCTGGGTCAAAAGCAGTAAATTTCCCCCATTATACGTTGAAAAGATAGCGGGAGAAAAGGAGCCAGGAAATTTTGCGAGCAGCACCCGGGCGGCTTGTGATAAACTTGGCCTCTGCAATAAACCCCAACAGGAGATCCCTCGAAAATGTGTGGAATTTTTGGCATTGTGACAAAAGACGAACAAACCATTGGCCCGATCCTGATCGAAGCAGCCAAGCGTTTGACCTACCGCGGCTACGATTTAGTCGGCGCGGCGACCATTTCAGGATCCAAGATCGACCTGCGCAAGGACGTCGGACGGGTGGAGGACGTGGCGGTCAAATATAACTTTGCCGATATGACCGGCTCGAGGGGCATCACCCAGCTCCGCTGGGCCACTTTTGGAGAGCCGTCACAGGTCAATTCCCAACCCCACCTGGATTCGGACGGCGACCTGGTCGGCGCACATAACGGCAACGTGGTCAACAACGTGGAGCTCCGCCAGCAATTTATAAAGGAAGGCATGATCGTCCGCTCGATGAACGACGGCGAGTCCTGTGTCCACGCGGTGGAGCGCTACTTAAATAAAGGATACGATTTCATCGACGCCATTCGACTGGCATACGGAGACCTGGAAGGCGATTATGCTTTCGTGATCGGGCGGGTGGACGATGACAGGTTGTATGCGTTCAAAAAAGGCTCCGGGCTGGTGGTGGGCCTGGGGGACGACTTTTCCTGCGTCTCGTCGGACCTGCCATCCATCCTGCCGCTGACGCGCAAGATCGTGCGCATGAACGACGGTGAGATCGTGACCCTGTGGGCTGAACGGGTGGAGCTGCGCTCGGTCAAAGACGGCGCGGTGATCTCGCGAAACCCGGAGACCATCACCGAGACGATGGATGTTGTCCAAAAGGGCGGCTACCCGCACTTTATGCTCAAAGAGATCCACGAACAAAGCCAGGTGGCGCGCGAAGTGCTGCACATGCTGGACGGCTCCCCGGATGTGGCGACCGTCATCCAGAAAATGAGAGCAGCCCGGCACCTGTATTTCATCGGCTGCGGCACGAGCTACCATGCCTGCCTGGCGGGCGCGGTTTATTTTGCCCAGATCGCAGGCAGGGCGGTGATCCCGGTGCTGGCTCCGCAGTTCGTTCCACAGTACGCCCCGGCGGTCAATCATGAAGATGTGGGCCTCTTTGTCAGCCAATCCGGCGAGACGAAGGATGTGCTTAACGCGCTGCAGATCGCCGAGGGGAAGGGAATGACCGCCTTCGGGCTGGCGAACGTGATCGGCTCCACGCTGACCAAGGCCACGGCGTGCACCCTGCCGCTGTGCTGCGGGTACGAGATCTCGGTGCCAGCCACCAAGACCTTCACCAACCAGGTGGTTAGTTTCCTGTACCTGGCTTATCGAATGGCAGGGCGGGACACGAAGGAGCTGGCAAGCATACCGGACCTGATGGACAAGACACTGGAAATGGTGGCACCACAGGTGGAGGCGCTGGTGGCATCGGTCAACGAGTGGGAGAACCTGTACTGCCTGGGTTACGGCGCGACCTATGCGATGGCGCTGGAGGGGGCGCTGAAACTGAAGGAGATCACCTACGCCCACTGTGAAGGGATGCTCTCGACCGAGTTCAAGCATGGGCCACTCTCGGCGGTGACGAAGGGGTTCCCGATCCTGTTCGCGACCGGGCCGAACGACGTACCCCTGATCGTCAGCGGGATCAACGAGGTCGACCTGCAGAGGGGCACGCGCGATCGCCATCGGCGAGGAAGATGCGCGCCTGCGGGCGAATGCCAGCGACATGATCGTCGTGCCCGGGTCCACGCCGGAGATCGCGGCGCTGCTGAGCGTGCTGCCCTTGCAGCTGCTCTCCTACCACATGAGCGTGGCGCGCGGCTACGACCCGGACTTTCCCAGGAATTTATCCAAGACCCTGACAGTGGATTAGATCCTTTTGGGTTGAGAAGAGTTGACACTGGGATAAGCTGACATGCCTTATCCCAGTTTTAATTACTGGTTCCCGGAATTTGGCGTACAATAAGCAACCATCATCCACAGGAGGAATGTTTCATGGAACTGAGCGAACAAACCCGTGCACGGCTGCTGGTCTTCCAGCGCGTTGAATTGACCGAACACCTACTCTATGCAAAGCTTGCCCGGAGCATCCGGTCACCTGAAAACCGGCAGATCCTGGAGCAGATCTCGGCGGATGAACTACGCCACGCGGAACTCTGGCAGAAATATACCGGCAAGGAAGTGAAGCCAAAGATGATGACGGTGTGGTTCTACTACATCATCAGCCGCATTTTCGGCTTCACCTTCGGGATCAAGCTGATGGAGAAAGGGGAGGCCAAGGCGCAGGTGAACTATGCTGAAATGAGCGGGATCATCCCGGAGATCGAGACCTGGATCCAGGATGAAGAGGCGCACGAGAAAGCCCTGATCGGGATGCTGGACGAGGATGTGCTGCGCTATGCCGGCTCGGTGGTGCTCGGGCTGAATGACGCCCTGGTGGAACTCACCGGCGCGCTGGCAGGCCTGACCCTGGCGCTGCAGAACACGCAGCTGATCGCCCTCTCCGGCTTGATCACCGGGGTTGCGGCGTCGCTCTCGATGGCGGCGTCGGAGTACCTATCGACGCGGACCGAACCATCGCAAAAGAAACCTGTGCGGGCAGCGGTGTATACGGGCATCACCTACGTGGTCACGGTAACCCTGCTGATCATGCCTTACCTGCTGATCAATAACTACATCCTCGACCTGGGCATCTCTCTCGCCACCGCGGTGATCATCATTGCCGTTTTCAACTACTATATTTCCGTTGCCAGGGACGAGTTTTTCAGCCGACGTTTCCTGGAGATGGCTTTGCTCAGCTTGAGCGTGGCGGCGATCAGCTTTGGGATCGGGTACCTGATCCGTGTATGGCTGGGAGTGAATATTTGATGAGCCGGGCGTTTCGCATCATCAAGCTGGTGTTCCTGGTACTCGGGCTGCTCCTGCTGCTGGCTGTCCCGGTGACAGGCTTGATCTCTGCCGCCGTCCATTGGGACGGGTTGTGTGAGGGGCAAGCGGGGGAACCAAGCCCCTGCTCATGGTGGGAATTCGCCGTGAAGGAAATGTTCTGGGTGATGTTCATTTTCATACCGTATTTCTTTGCGGCAGCCGTGGCATGGACTGGAATGTCGCTGGCGCAATTCATCCAGTCCTTGGTCAGAAAATATCGTACAAGTAAAGCGGAAGAGCAGGAATCCCGATAGATGGAGCGTGACCCGCAGCCGATGTGCGGGTTAACACTTTATATTCGACGCTGGAGCGTGTAATGCAGCTTGTCACCGGCGCAACCGGCCACATTGGGAACGTGCTTGTCCGCCAGCTTCTCGCCAGGGGGGAGAAGGTGCGGGCGTTGGTGCGCGGCGGCAAGGTGCCCGCGGCGCTGCAGGGGCTGAACGCCGAGATCATTGCGGGGGACATCCTTGACCCGCAGTCGCTGAAAGGCGCCCTGCAGGGGGTGGACGTGGTCCATCACCTTGCGGCGCGGATCAACTTGTGCGCAGAATACGACCCGGATACGGAGCGGGTGAACCTGGAAGGGACGCGCAACCTGTTGAAAGCTGCCACCGAAGCGCATACCCGGCGTTTCGTGTATGCCAGCTCGATCTACGCAATGAAGACCCCGGAGCAGGGGGTGGTGGACGAGAGCTGCCCGTTCGACCCAAGTTTTGCACGGGGGACGTATGACCGCTCGAAGGCGGCTGCCAGCCTGGCGGTGCAGCAGGCGGCGAGGGAGGGGCTGGACGCGGTGATCCTGTGCCCGACGGCGGTGGTGGGACCGTACGATTTCCAGGTGTCGGAGGCGGGGCGAGGCATCCTGTTCAACATGCCGGCGGGGATCAAGTTCACGGTGGAGGGGGCATACGACATGGTGGACGTGCGCGACGTGGCGAGGGGATTCGTGCTGGCGGCAGAGAAGGGGCGCAAGGGCGAGGTGTACATCCTGGGCGGGGAGAGGCTGACGGTGCGCCAGTTGACGCAGATCATCTGGAAGGCGGCGGGAGGCTGGCACCTGGGAGTGCACCTGCCGGACTGGGTGGCGGACCTGGCGGGGCAGATCCTGCCCACCTTCGATGACGACCCGATCGTGACCGCGTATGCGCTGGCAGCGATCCGCAGCAACTCGTTCATCAGCCACGCGAAAGCCAGCACGGAGCTGGGATACGCCCCCGGGGCGGCAGCACGGGCGATCGAGGATGCGGTGAGCTGGTTCAAGGAAGAAGTGCTGGAAGAGGCCGAGGAGCGGGAAACGGTGGCGCAAGCGGCGGCTTGAAGGGAGGCGGAAGGCGATGAGGAGGGGGGCAGGGCGACCCAGGCTGGGTCGCCCCTACGATAGGTCGTCCCAACGATAGGTCGCGGTCGCCCCAACAGCGAAGATTTCAGACGTCCAGGATAAGGCTGACCGGGCAATGGTCGGAGCCCATCACGTCGTCGTGGATATCGGCGGCGAGGATGCGGTCCTTGAGGTCGGGGGAGACCATGAAGTAGTCCAGGCGCCAACCGACGTTGCGCTCGCGGGCGCGGGTGACCTGGTCCCACCAGGAATACTTGACCGTGTCGGGGTGGAGGTAGCGGAAGGTGTCGACCAGGCCGGCGGTGAAGAACTCGCCGAGGCCGTGGCGCTCCTCGGGCATGAAGCCGCTGGTCTTGACGTTCTCCTTCGGGCGGGCGAGGTCGATCTCGGCGTAGGCGGTGTTGAAGTCACCGGTGGCGACAACGGGGCGACCGGCCTGCATGTAGCCCTGGACGACGAGGAGGAAGCGGCGGTAGAAGGCGAGCTTGTGGGCGACATAGTCCATGCCGCGCCCGCCGTTGGGGAAGTAGATGTTGAGGAAGACGAAGGATGGAAATTCGAGGATGAGGGTGCGACCCTCGGTGTCGAAGCGGGATTCGCCCAGACCCTCGATGACCTTGAGGGGGGCGTGGCGGGAGTAGGTGCACGTGCCGCTGTAGCCCTTGCGCTCGGCGGCGCTCCAGGCAGCCTGGTAGCCGGGGGGGTTGAGCAGGGCGGGGGAGAGCTGGTCGGGATGGGCCTTGGTCTCCTGGAGGGCGACCAGGTCGGCGCTCGTGGCGGAGAGCCAGTCGAGGATGCCTTTCTTTTCGGCGGCGCGGATGCCGTTGACGTTCCAGGAGATGAGTTTCCAGGTCATTGTGGCGCTCCTTGGCTAGATGAATAGGGGTTCCATCCCGAGGCGGGCGGTGAGAGCCTGCATTTGCGCGTCGGAAGGCCGGGAGGTGAAGCGATGGGCGGCGTCGAGGATGCGGCGCAGGAGGTGGATATCCCCGGCGGTGTTGAGGAAGACCTGCGGGTCGCCGAGGATCCAGTGGACGGCGAGGTCGATATCGGCCTGGTCTTCGAGGGGGCGGTACCAGGTGGAGCTGGTCTGCGCGGCGTCGTGCCAGGGCGAACGGGTGATGCCCTTGATGGTCTGCAGGGCGATATTGCGCTCGCGGCAGACGGCCTGGAGCCGGGTAAAGCCGGCGGCATAGGCGGGATTCTGGAGCATGACGTGGTTGAAGGGCAGGAGGACGGCGTCGAAGTCGAATTGGGCGAGGGAGCGCAGGTGGAATGCGGGGGCGAGGACGCCGTGCCCGGTGACGCCGATGAAACGCACCAGTCCCTCGCTGCGCGCCTGGAGGAAGGCCTCGAGGGCACCGCCGGGGCCGAAGGCTGTCTGCCAGTCGGTCTCGTCGTGCAGGGCGTGGAGCTGGATCAGGTCGAGGTGGTCGACGTGCAGGCGCTCGAGGGAGCGGCGGATGGAATCATAGGCGCCCTGGCGGGTGCGTTCCTCGGTCTTGGAGGCGAGGAAGAAGGGGGCACCGTTGCGGCGAATCCAGTCGCCGAGGAGTGTCCTCGGACCTGCCATAGCTGGCGGCGGTGTCGACGTGGTTGACGCCGTTGCGCAGGAGCAGCTCCATGGTGGCGTCGACATCGGGCATGGGGGTGTCCCAGAAGGCGGCGGCGCCGAAGATGGTGCGGGTGCTGGGTGACCTGTGCGACCGAAGGGGAGGGTGGGGAGCATGGGGGGAGTCCTGGGTGGGTGATTACACCACATTATAAGGGAGGAAAGGTAAGAAGGTAATTAGGTAATAAGGTAATTGGGTAATCAGGTAATAAGGTAATTAGGGAGTAGAGAGCAGAGAGCAGAGAGCGGGGAAAAGATAGAAGGGAAAAATATGTGGTGGGCGGATTTTTAATGTTAATTGTAACAGGGTTCGAAGGAGGAACGAGTATCCCGGGGAAGAGGGGGAGGGTTGCTCGGGTGGTTCTACATATTATACTTGCGGTGTTGATGAGGATGGAGGGCATGGGGGTCCTTTTTGTTCGATTTGGAGAGGGGCGTTTATTTATTGGCATGGCGAAAGGAGGGACGTCAGTGTTGTGAGGGAAATATAGCACAAATGTTCTTTCAAGACAAGTGATTATTAGTATCTTTTTACATGAAAGGATTTTGCATCTGCGTTCTGCGATATGCCCTAGACATGTATGTATGGCACGATAATGACATTCAATAACTTCCCCTACTACACGAAGAAGGATGCCCTAGCATTTATCTGCTGGGGTGGACCTTGGTCTCATGAGCTCAAAGCTAATATTAATGTTTATTTTCTGGAAGGTAGGTTGGTGAACTGCTCAATGAAGTCACCGTAAGGCAAATGGAGGCATGCAGCATTCCGCAGAATTCCACCAGCGCTGGAAGTTTGTGAAAGATAGGATAGTTATCAATTCAATTGTATCGAAGCAACTAATTAGATTTAATTTGATGAGCTTCTTCAACAGCGATTCGAATATTGGTTTCTAAATTAAGATGCTGCACACTAGGGGTAATCTTCCACAATTCCAATGATAACATTATTAGCAAGCTATCATTATCGATATTTGGCAGATTATTCGTTATCAGCTTAACGCCTCGTCGTATTAAATGTCTTATTATCCCAAATATGATGTGTCCTCGTAATAAGTCACTAAACCTCCCTGATTGAAGGAATTTTCTTACAAGACCTCTAGCTTCATCAATAATATCGGGATCAAAATTTGCACTAAGCATTTCGCTAATTGTTGAAATCCTCTCAGGTAAACATCGAACTTTAACTATATCCAATATGCTGTCGACTCGGTCTGGAAAAGCTTTCAACCCTGTATTCTGTTTATAATTAGCAATATCTAAAACAACCAAATAGTATAAGTGGCTCTGAATTTCTCTTTCAACCTCATCAAATAATGCACCTATTTCTTCGCTTCTCCCTCCGCTCCCCTCGTATTTACAACAAATACTCTGCACCAAGGCTTTCTCAAAAAGGAAATTCTCTATAGAATATTTATTAAGAACTAAGATCCTCTTGTGAGGGTTCGCCATTTTTTTCAATATTTCATAATCGCCATCAAGAATCACCACGAATGGATATTCATGTTCAACAATAGAATTAGCAATTTTTTTACATTCATCTTTTCCGCCAGCTGCTTCAATCCTGCAGTCTAGACGATGTAGTATTGGCTCATAAAAAGGAAAATCATCTTTCCCTTCAACCCAGATGAGCGGGACAGGATAAAATAAAAATTTATTAATCAAGCCTGATATCGTTCGATTAAACATAACTAGGATAGTTTTCCCAAATCAATTATCTTGTCAGTATAAGGTCCAACAATATCGGGAGAATGAGCCGCGACTATTATTTGTATTTGTTTTGTTAACTGCATTAAAGATTTGAGCAGAATTCTCCTGCCATGTGACATGTAATGATAATTCAGGTTCATCTACTACATAAACAACAGGTTCGGTTTCGCGTACTAAAGCTTGAATGAGTAGAATCAGAATTTGTTTTTCACCTGATGAAAGAATATGGGGCAAGAGATTTTGCTGAGTTGGAGAGTCTATATTAATTTCCCCATTGTCTTGGACACTAACAATTTTTGGTTTAAGAAAAGAATTCACCAATTCTTGAAATGTCGTAATCGGCGTAAATAAAATATTTCTATCTTCTTCAAGTTTCCGAGCATATTGAACAATGGACTTTGTTCTTCTAATCAAGGGTCATGATAAATAAGAAGTCAATTGGAAAGATCTTCTTAGGCTCTTCTGGTAGCTTAGCGTAAGTTCCAAAGTTATTTTTTGCCTCAGTTGCTGCACTAAAATGTTCCTCAATACGTTTCTTCATCGAAGAGTCGAGGAGACCTGCAACCTGAAAAGCTCTAAGTAATTGTTCTTTATCCTTTGGGGTTGGCATTTCCATCGACAAAGTACCCAATTGATCATATTCTTTACTGTAGAGAATTTCACTGAGAACGTTTTTCTCGAAATCTTTATACTGTAAAGATAATTTCTGTTCCAAACTCAGCCGATATGTTTGTAGCTCTTTTATTAGGTCTCGTAAACGGACATCGACCAACTCCAATTGAGCCGGACCGGGCCTAATCTCCTCTTCATCGGAAATGGGTAAACGTCGGCTAACTGGCAACCAAACTGCTTTTACCAAGTGATTTAATCCTTGTTCTAAGTCCAGAAACCTATGTCGATATCGAGCAGCATATAAACGTGCAGCAGTAGGGTTTGACCTCGATGGATCGTGGCGGAATAAAGGTTCTAAATCTACTACATAAGCCTTTTGACCTATTGTAAACTTGTAGCCAACCTCATTTGATTGGACAGTAATTGATCGTCTTGATTTGTCATTAAGATCCTGTTAATCCAATTTCTATTTTTTCGAATTCAATTCCTCGTAAATTCACAACATCAGCGGATAAAATAAAACGCAACAAATTTAAGATTGTTGTCTTTCCAGAAGCGTTTGGGCCAATAATAATGTTAACATCTTTCTTAACTCGAGATTTATATCTCGATACCCCCACAATTTGCCTATCTTCATATCATGAATATAGTATTCAGGCATAATGGCCTCCATAACAGAAAAGATTAAATTTGTTTATTATAATTGGTAATTATTTCAAAGCAAAATTATCTCAACCGGTTATCAAACGTAAACCACAACACCATCTACCTTAACCACGTAGCGCAATTCATCTCAACCCACATAGCCAACTCAATTCTGCCAGCACATCATCGTTTATGTAATCCACAGGAATTTCAATCTTAACCTCTGAATGGTTGCGCAGGAACCAGCCTGCCCAATTGAGTTGCGGGTCGATCATTTCTTTTCGGGTGCGTTCTTCGAATATCCTGTGTCCAGGCATTTTCACCCCAAAGGATCAATTTCTGTTTAAAGGTGAAGGAGAAACACTATATAGAAAGAGAATAATCAGTTTGACAAGTGAATAGTAGCACAATTTTGCTGTTCTGGCGATTAACAGTTTGGTCATTCAAACCGATTGTCTAATTTATTGATTATCACTCCGTGGATGATCAGGTTTTCGACGATTGGTCGGGATGAACAATAAATTCCCGGAATTTCGAAATGTTATATTAAGGAAAGAGCAGCCTCACCCTCCCCTGCCTACAGCATTCCCTCCCTTCTCCTGACGTATCGTCAGGAGAGGAGGGGTTGAGGTGGGTGAGGCAGCTTTCAGGATTTTCTGTAAAACTTCGTCCATTTTCTCGATAACTTCTTTGTTCCTGAAGCGCAGGACATGCAAGCCATGTTCTTCAAGATAGGTGGTTCTTTCGCGGTCGTAATCCACCTGGCCGGGTTGGTCATGAATGTTGCCATCCAATTCAATCGCCAATTGGGATTTGACGCAGAAGAAGTCGAGCACAAAGGGACCAAAGGGATGCTGCCGGCGGAATTTCATTCCGTTCAGGCGACCGTCCCTGAGAGCGTCCCACAAAATCCCTTCGCAAACGGTCATTTGGGAGCGCACCAGGCGGGCTTTCAATACTGTTGCAGGGTCAGTCTTGCCGCGGAGGCTGTGGGGCATTATTCTTCATCTTATGTAGTCAGGAACCATTCTGGTTCCAGCGGATGCTCTTGGAAGAACTCCCACATCAGGCGGGTGGCGTCGATCTCGGTTGTGGTTGCCCCGGTGAGCCATTCGGGGAGGGGCTTGCCGCCGGGCCAGGTGTGACCGCCGCCGGTGATGGTGTAGAAGATCACGTCGGAGGCGCAGTCCGATATATTGGATGCCACGGACGGAGGGGCTGAGGAAGATCTCCTGCGGATCGCCTGAACAGCCATTGCGCTGCGCCAGGCTGTCCACCCAGGCGGGGATAAGGGGGAAGGGGAAATCGAAGTCGCGCGAGGGTCCGCCCTGGAAAGGGACGATGGGATCGGCGGTGCCGTGGAAGATGATGGCGGGGACCGGCGGGGAGGAGGCGCAGTCGCTCCAGGGGAAGGTGTAGGCACCGGCGACGGAGCCGAAGGCGGCGAAGCGCCCGGGGAGGTCGCAGACCAGGCGGACGGTCATGCCGCCGCCGTTGGACAAGCCGTTGACGTAGATGCGGGCAGGGTCGATGTTGTAGTCGCTTTCCAGTTTGAGATAATTTCAGAGATGAAGGTCACATCCAGGGCGGGATCGGTTTCGCTGCCCGGCGACGCCGGATGTCCGCCAGCGCTTGGGGAAGCCGGTGCCGGAGGGATGGACGACGATGAAGCCGTACAGGTCGGCGAGGTCATTCCAGGCGGTGAGGTTGCTCTGGTGCGCAGGCCACTGGGCAAAGCCGTGAAGGCTGACGACCAGCGGGACGGGGGTATTGGGATCGTATGAGGCTGGTACGTAGAGCAGGTAACGGCGCAGTTCGCCGGAAGTGACCAGCGAGCCGTTGGTGTGGTCGGACAGGCGGTAGGCGAGCCCAGGCGGCGATCAGCAGCAGGGCTGCAAAGGCGAGCAGGTACAGGGGGATACGAATGAGCCACTTGAGCCATGTTTTCATCGGTGGAAATCTCCAGCACGATTATACAGGATGGGGGAGCAGAAAGCGAGGATTGCCGCCCCCACGCTTCGCTCGGGGCAGGCAGATTGCGCTCGGTGCTTGCGCACGCTACCTGATAGAAACAACAGGATTGCTTCCGTGGCTGCGCACCTGCGCAGTTGTACCCTGAACGGGCGATTGCCGCCCCCACGCTGCGCTCGGGGCAGGCAGTCGCTGTGCTCCTTCGCAATGACATATCCCGAAGCAGGCGCCTGGAGCCTATAGAGCGACAAAACCGGGATTGCCGTCCCCACGCTTGCTCGGGGCAGGCATCGCTAGCTCCTTCGCAATGACACATGTGGAGCCGATTGAGCTACAGAAGCGGGATTGCTGCCTCCACGCTTGCTCGGGGCACCGTGCGTCGCCACGACAGTCGGTGGCACGCCGCATGCGCTACGGCAGGTGCCAGATAGAAAAAGAGCCGGTGGCTCGCAATGACAGTAAACCGGGGATTGCTTCCCTCACGCCTGCGCTCCTTCGCACGTGTGCCTGCCCTGTCCCGTTCGGGCCAGGACGGGGCTGCACAGTGCCCCACCCAAGACCAGGTGGGACGGGCAGGCAATGACACAAGTTGCAAGGGTATAATTTCGGCAGGAGGATTTTATGGCAAAACCGGTCATTTTTGCAGTGGGTGAGGAATTCCTGAGGCGGGATGGGCTGGGGAAGCAGGTTGCGGAATGGGAGGACGGGCTGAGAGCACCGACTGATCCAGGGACCTTCGAGTGGTGGTATTTCGATGCCCACCTGGCGGACGGCTCCACGGCAGTGATCGTCTACGCGACCAAGCCGATCATCAACCCGAACGTACCGTTAATGCCCAACCTGTCGTTGACGATCACCCGCCCGGATGGGACGAAGACGGCACAATTCGACCTGCCGCCGGCGGGGGAGTTTTCGGCTTCCAAGGAAAGGTGCGAGGTGCGCATCGGAGCGAGCTGGGTGCGGCAGTCCATGCTGGAGGGGCGCTGGGTCTACGAGCTGCATGCCGAAACGAAGGATATGAGTGCGGACCTGACCTTCAGCGGGCTGGTGCCGCCGTGGAGGCCGGGGGCGGGCAAGTGTTTCTTTGGGGATTTGGATCATTATTTTGCCTGGCTGCCGGCCATCCCGCACGGGACGGTCTCGGGGACGCTGACGCTTTGCTGGGCAGACGCATGCCGTGGAGGGGACCGGTTACCACGATCACAACTGGGGCAACGTGGCACTGCCAGCGGTGATGGACCACTGGTACTGGGGCAGGGCGCACGTGGATGGGTACACGCTGATCTTCGTTGAGCAGATCGCGGCGAAGAAGTACGGCTCCGTGCGCATGCCGGTGTTCCTGCTGGCGAAGGGCGACCAGGTGCTGGCAGACGATGCGCGCTGCCTGTCGATGGAGGGACGGGACTTCGTGCGCCACGCCGGAGGAAGGGAGTATCCCAGGAAGGTGGATTTCACCTGGCAGCGGGGCGAGGAACAGGTGCTGTTACGGCTGGGGAGAGGCGAGCAGAAATTAATCGAAGCGACCAGCCTGCTGCTGGCGCTGCCGCCGCGCAAACGCTGGCTGGCACGGCTGGTGGCAAATCCCTATTATTTCCGGTTCAACACCTCGCTGGACCTGGAAATCAACCTGAGCGGGCTGGCAGACAAGAAGCAGGGCGAGGCGCTGTACGAGATCATGATGCTGCGGTGATCAGGAGGGAGAAAGGGCGGGTCTCAGACCCGCCCCTACAGACGGGTGCGGAAACCCGGCTACGAACGGGGAGAGAGAAAGGGCGGGTCTCAGACCCGCCCCTACAGACAGGGAGGGAGACACGTCCCAACGAATGGGGAGGGAGACACGTCCAAGGAATGGGGAGAGAGAAAGGGCGGGTCATACCCTTGCACCCTGCGGGTGCTGCGGGTACAGGCAGACCCGCCCCTACAGATGGGGAGGGAGACACGTCCCAACGAATGGGGAGGGAGAAGGAGGTGAAAATAGGCGGGGTGGAGAGAACCCCTACCAGAAGAGCCACCAGGCATGTATTTTGAATGTACTGCAAGCATCCCCGGGAAGGGTGGTCGAACTCTAAAAAACGGTTCAAAAGGCTGGTTACAATGGCGGCAATTCGAAATATAATTTACAAAGCGAAATATCGGAAATAGACTTTCTTTTTGACAATCCCTGAATCATCCGTAAACTTACACAGGATGAAAGCGTATATGAATAAGAGAATTGAGAGCAATTCATTGAGCAGCCACGGGACGGGAAAACATTGAAATTATGGATCACCATTATGCGAGGAATAAAGGAGTAACCCATGCCAGCCATCGAACTAAACCAGCTCAGTAAATCATTTGGCCAGGTCAAGGCCGTGGATGAAGTGAGTTTTGTCGTTGAGAAAGGGGAGCTATTCGGGCTGCTGGGCCCCAACGGCGCCGGCAAGACCACCGCCATCCGCTGCATGCTGGATATCTTCAAGCCCGACTCGGGATCCGTGGCGATCCTGGGCGGGCCGATGAACGAGGCCAAGAAGGACAAGATCGGTTACATGCCCGAGGAACGGGGTATGTACCAGGACATCCCGCTGGATCGCTGCCTGGCCTACCTGGGCTCGTTGAAGGGATTAAGCCAGGCGGAGGTAAAACAACGCGCTGAAGATTACCTGGAACGCTTCGACCTGGCAGAGCACAAACACAAGAAGGTCAAGGAACTCAGCAAAGGCATGCAGCAGAAGGCACAGATCATCGCCACCCTGCTGCACCGCCGGAACTGCTGATCGTGGATGAACCCTTCAGCGGCCTGGACCCGGTCAATACCCAACTGGTCAAGGACCTGCTGCGCGAGCAGCGCGACCAGGGTGTCACGGTTGTGCTGTGCTCACACCAGATGCACCTGGTGGAGGAGCTGTGCGACCGCATCGTGCTGATCGACTACGGCAAGGTGATGCTCTACGGCACGCTGGAAGATATCCGCAAGAAATTCTCGGGCAACGACGTGTTGGTTAAGGCCGACCGGCGCGCTGCCCGATCTCTGCAGGGCGTGGAACGCAGCGAGGCGCACAACGGGGCAATCAAACTGCACCTGAAGCGCGGAGTACGACCACAGGAAATCCTGCGCGAACTGGTGGCAAAAGATATCCAGCTTGACCAGTTCGAGCTCTCCATGCCCACGCTGGACGAGATCTTCATCCGGGTGGTGCAGGGCGAAGGGGAGGCGGCATGAGCAAGATCCTGCTCGTGGCGCTGCACGAATACAAGCGGCACGTTTTCAACAAGCGTTTCCTGATGGGCCTGCTCAGCGTCCCACTGGTGGTTGTGGCGATGTTTGGATTGATCTTCCTGGTCCTCTCGATGGAGAACAACACCACACCCATCGGCTACGTGGATCATTCCGGGCTGCTGGCAGACCCGCTGCCGGCTCCTGAGCCGGAGAAACCGATGAAACCGGTACCGATGTTGCCCTTTGCGACGGAGGCAGACGCCCGTTCGGCGCTGGAGGCAGGCCAGATCCAGGCATACTACGTGATCCCGGAGGATTACCTGAGCAGCGGGAAACTGGCTCTCTTCGATATTAATCCCGATCAAGAGCCCCGCCCGAGTCGCAGTTCTATGATCTCCTGACCGTAAACCTGCTGCGCGATGTCGAGCCGCAGGTGGCGGAGAGGCTGGTGGAGGGTGGAGAAGTGCGCATTGTTTCACCGGATGGAAGCCGCAGCGCCTCCAGCCAGGACTGGTTCAATGTCATCCTGCCGATGATCGCCGGGGTGTTGTTCATGATGATCATGTTCACCACCGGCGGTTACCTGATGCAGGCGGTGGTGGAGGAGAAGGAAAACCGCACCATGGAGGTGATCATCACCTCGGTCTCCCCGAACCAGTTCATGGCGGGCAAGATCATTGGCGACATCTCCATCGGGATGACCCAGATCGTGTTGTGGGCGGCGTTCATTGTGGCAACCGTGCTGGTCGGGCGCACTTCCATTGCCCTCCTGCGCGGCATCCAGGTGTCCCCGCAGACATTGCTGCTCCTGCTGGTGATCATGTTCCCGTCCTTCGTGACCGTGGCAGCCCTGATGGCGATGGTGGGTGCCACCGTGGCGGATTCACGTGAGGGACAGCAGGTGACCAGCCTGATCGCTCTGCCGGTGTGGATCCCGTACATGTTGATGATTGTCATGATGGAAACCCCAAATTCGCCGATCGCCATCGCAATGAGCCTGCTGCCCTTGACCGCCCCGCTGACCATGCTGATCCGGGATGGGCTGACCATCCTGCCAGCCTGGCAGATCGCGCTGAGCGCGTTCATCCAGGTTGCCAGCGCGGTCGGAGCGATCTGGCTTGCCGGGCGCGCCTTCCGACTGGGGATGCTGCGTTACGGGCAACGGCTGCGCTGGCGGGAGATCTTTGCACGCTCGCGGACGGCGCAGGGGCAGACCCATTGATCGCCCCAGACAACCCTGGATCACGCGGATAGAGTGAAACTATGAAGAAAATCCTGATCGTCATCAAGAATGAGATCATCACCATCCTCTCCCGGCCGTCCTTCTGGCTGGGGGCACTCGGCCTGCCGCTGGTGGCGGGGCTCATCTTTGCGGTCGTGGGGGTGGTCAACAAGAACGCTGCGGCTTCACAGACCATCAGCCAGGTGCTCAGCGGACCGCAGGAAACGCGCCCGGAGGGGTACGTGGACCTGAGTGGAATCATCGCAAACAGTCCCGGAGAGCGTCAAGCCGGGGACATTCGTTGCTTTCCCGGATGAGGCAGCGGCGCGAGAAGCGCTGGAGGAGGGTGAGATCTCCGCTTTCTACATCGTGGCGGAGGATTACATCGCCAGCGGAAAGATCACCTACGTCCGCCCGGATTTCAATCCCCTGGCTTCCTCCGGCGACCAGTCCGGATTGTTCAACTGGGTGATCGAGGTCAACCTGGTGGGCGGGGACATGTTGTTTGCCAGCCTGGTGAACGGCCCCATGGACGTGGAGGAGGTCTCGCAGGCGGCGACCAACCTGCAGTACGAGAGTGACAGCGAGTTCAGCTTTTTCGTTCCCTACCTGGTCACGATGATCTTCTACATGCTGATCATCACCACGGCCAGCCTGCTGCTGGGAAACATCTCCAAGGAAAAAGAAAACCGCATCATTGAAATGCTGCTGACCTCGGTGACCCCGCGGCAGTTGCTGAGCGGAAAGATCCTTGGCCTGGGCATCGTCGGCCTGGGACAGACCATCCTGTGGCTGGGAACGACCTACGTCCTGCTGAATATCAGCGGGCGGACCTTCCAACTGCCGGCGCAACATCCACATCCCCTTCTCGTTCGTGGCCTGGGGCCTGGTCTTCTTCCTGTTCGGCTACGCGGTGTATGCCAGCCTGATGGCTGGATTGGGCGCCCTGGCTCCCAACCTGCGCGAGGCTTCGCAGGCGACTTTCATCATCCTGATCCCGATGATGATCCCGCTGTTCTTCTCCAGCACAGTCTTTGCCCAGGATCCGCACGGCGCAATCGCCACCGGGTTGAGCCTGTTTCCGTTGACCTCCCCGGTGGCGATGATGACGCGCCTTTCGTCGGGGGGAGTCGACTGGTGGCAGCCATGGGTGGCATTGATCCTCCTGGCGGCGACGGCGGTGTTCATCGTCCGCGCGGTGGCGAACATGTTCCGCGCCCAAACACTGCTTGCGGGGCAGGGATTCAACGTGAAGATGTATTTCAGGGCGTTGATCGGTAAGATGTGAGCGTGGGTTATGATTGTCCAGCACCCTTTCCCCTGCGGGAAGGGGTGCTTTTATTCTTTTTACCCTTGACAAATAGACGATCATCGATATAATATCATATAGACGAGCATCAATATGAGCAAATCACAACCGGTTGAATTTGCGAAAGCGCTGGCTGACGAGACCCGCCAGAAGATCATGGGACTGGTATGCTGCAAGTGGCTGTCGGTCACGGAGATCGTCGAGAAATTGAACGTCACCCAGCCGACGGTGTCCCATCACCTGGCGATCCTGAAAGAAGCCAGGTTGGTGCAGGCGCGGGAGGAAGGCAAACAGACCTTCTATAGCCTGAACCAGGAGCGCCTGGCCGAATGCTGTGGAACGCTGGTGCTCAATTTTGCTCCCGAGACAGAGACCGCCAAGGCGGTCAAACTGATCATCATCCAGTCCGACTAATAGGGACGCCAAAGACCTGATCCTGCGTCCCTAAAATATTGCCCGGATGCATAGAAGATTATCTATATAAGGAGAATATAATGAAAACACAAGATCCAACCCCCACTGCCACGCACCGTTCGGTGCAGGAATATTACGGCAAGGTGGCGCGCCAGTCCACTTCCTGCTGCGGTGCTCCGACGGATCCCAACCAGATCCAGAACAACCTGTACCCGCTGGAGCTGCTGACCGAGCTGCCCGTGGAGGTGGTCAACGCGACCGCCGGCAGCGGTGACCCGATCAGCCTGGCCAAGCTCAAGCCGGGAGAAACGGTGCTCGACCTGGGCTCGGGAGGCGGATTGGATTGCTTCCTGGCAGCCCGGCAGGTGGGGACAGGCGGCAAGGTCATCGGCGTGGACATGACCCCCGAGATGCTGGAAAAGGCGCGGGCGAATGCCGCCAGGATGAAGGTGACCAACGTGGAGTTTCGCGAAGGTTTCCTGGAAGCGCTGCCCGTGGACGACAACAGCGTGGATGCGATCATATCCAACTGCGTGATCAACCTGGCTCCGGATAAATCGAAGGTGTTTGCCGAGATGCAGCGGGTGCTCAAGCCCGGCGGGAGGATCGCCCTTTCAGACATGGTGACAAATCGCAAGCCGTCCGAGGAAGACCTGAAAAACAAGGAGCAGTGGTGTTCCTGCACCTCGGGTGCATTAAGGAAAAGTGAATTCGTCGACATGCTTGGACGTGCCGGATTGGTTGACATTCGCATCGAACCAGACACGGAGTCGATCCTGAAGGCGGCCGAAAACGGCCAGGTGCGGGCGGACAAGGATATGACGGTGGAAGAGTTGAAAGCCAGGCTGCTGGACGACCTGCGGAATTGGGAAAACTCCAACAGCATGATGGTGGCTCCGCACAAGATCACGGCAAGCAAACCGGTATAGAAGCTAAATCTTTCCAGACAAGGAACCTGTCCATGATCGAACTTGGTACATTATCCATCCCTGCGGACATGCGGCAAACCTCGGCGAAGATCACAAAGGCCCAGCGGCGGGATCACTTCCTGGCGCGGATCGGCTGGAAGCGCGGGGCGCACCGCGTGGAGCCGGGGCTGTACGCACTGGGGAATCCGACGCCTGATTCGCCGGTGCTGGTGACAGCGAACTACACGCTCAGTTTCGATGCCCTGCGCTCGGCATTGAGCGGAGTGGATGCGTACATCCTGGTGCTCGACACACAGGGGATCAACGTGTGGTGCGCAGCAGGGAAGGGTACCTTCGGCACGGAAGAAGTCGTCAGGCGTGTTTTTGCCAGCGGGTTGAAGGACGTGGTCAGGCACCGCAAGCTGATCCTGCCCCAACTGGGGGCGCCAGGCGTGGCGGCGCACCTGGTCAAGAAGCAAACCGGTTTCCTGGTGGAATACGGCCCGGTGAGGGCAGAAGACCTGCCCGGGTACCTCAAAACACATAGCGCCACCCCGGAGATGCGGCGGGTCGAATTCCCACTGCGCGACAGGCTGGTGCTGATCCCGGTGGACGTGGTGCGCATGCTGCCGTGGATGCTGCTGGCGGGGCTGGGGGGCTATTTGCTGGGCGGCTGGCTTGTCGCCCTTGCAGCGGTGAGCGTGTTCCTTGCCGGAGTGGTCCTTTTCCCCATCCTGCTGCCGTGGATACCGACCCATGACTTCAGCAGCAAAGGTTTTCTGCTTGGGCTCCTGGCAGCATTGCCATTCGCATTCAGCGCCTTGATGGGCAATCCCGGGATGGCATGGTGGCGGCAAGTGTTGACCGTCCTGCAATACGTCCTGATCATGCCAGCGGGGGTGGCATATATCACGCTCAATTTCACCGGTGCGACGACGTTCACCTCCCGGTCCGGGGTGCGGCGGGAAATAGCCACCTACATCCCGGTGATGGCGTGGATGGCCGGGACGGGGATCGCTGCGACCCTGACCGGGGTATTTCTGCATTGAGGTGAATGAAATGTTCAACGCCTACGTCGAAAATACACTAGCCTATGATCCAGCGCTGTGCAACGGCTGCGGGAAGTGTGTGGAAGTCTGCCCGCATGCGGTGTTTGAAATGAACGGGAGAAAAGCCGTACTGGTGAGCCCAACCGGCTGCATGGAATGCGGAGCGTGTCAGAACAATTGCATCATGAATGCCATCCAGGTGGAAAGCGGAGTTGGTTGTGCCAGCGCCATGATCCGCGCGGCGCTATTGGGGAAACAGGAGCCCGAGTGCAGTTGTTCGTAAACATAGTAAAAACTGTTAGGCAACTCTTAGCTTCCAGTAATTGACAGCAGAGAGGAGGGGGACTATCATAAACATACCGACCAGTCGGTATGTTTATTTTTTTTATTCCCGGATTTATCCCGGGAAGAGAAGGCAAGGAGAACGCATGACCCAACAACGCAGTGAAGAGACACGTGGCAACATCCTGGATGCTGCAGTGCGGCGGTTTGCACTGGCAGGCTATGATGCCGCCAGCGTGGATGAAATCTGTGCGGATGCGGGGGTGAGCAAGGGAGCGTTCTATCATCATTTTCCGACCAAGCAGGCGGTGTTCCTAGCATTGCTCGAAGGCTGGTTGAGAACGGTGGACGTGGGGCTGGAACTTTTGCGCCAGCCGACTGTGCCGGAGACATTCGTGCACATGACCCAACTCCTGCCGGTCATCTTTGCGGCTGCCGACGAACGCCTGCCGATGTTCCTTGAATTCTGGGCGCAAGCAAGCCGCGACGATACCGTATGGTCGGCGACGATCGCCCCCTACCGGCACTACCGGGAGTATTTCGCCGACCTGATCCGGGCTGGGATCGCCGAGGGCTCGCTCAAGCAGGTGGATGCAGAGGCCGCGGCGCAGGTGATCCTTTCCCTGGCGGTGGGATTGTTCCTGCAGGGTGTGCTGGATCCACAGGGGGCGGATTGGCCGAAAGTGGCCGAACAGAGCGTGCAAACATTAATGAATGGTTTGTCAAAATGAACCAGGAGAACACCATGAACCTAGTCACCGGAGCCACCGGTCATATTGGAAATGTACTACTGCGAAAATTGATTGCGGCAGGTAAACAGGTACGTGCCCTGACCTGGCGCGGCGAGGATGTCACATCCATCCAGGACCTGGATATTGAAAAGTTCGAGGGGGACGTGCTCGATCCCGCCAGCCTGGTAGCGGCCTTCAGGGATGTGGATACCGTCTACCACCTGGCAGGCATCATCTCGATCATGCCGGGAAGCAATCCTTTCGTGTGGAAAGTGAACGTGGAAGGAACGCGCAATGTGCTGGAGGCGGCGCGGCAGGCAGAATCAAGCGGCTGGTTTACACCAGCTCGATCCATGCCTTCAAGCGCGCACCGCACGGGGTGGAGATGGACGAAAGCCTGGGTTTCGACCAGAACAACCCTTACGGCGAATACGATCGATCGAAAGCCACAGCCAGCCTCGAGGTGCAGAAAGCAGCCCGGGAAGGCCTGGATGCGGTCATTGTCTGCCCGACAGGCGTGATCGGACCCTATGACTTCCGCCGATCCGAGCTGGGGGAGGTGATCCGTGGGGCGGCAGAAGCGCACCCGATGTTCTACGTCGAAGGGGCATACGATTTCGTGGATGTGCGCGATGTGGCAGACGGCCTGATGGCGGCCGCGGAGCACGGAGTCAGCGGCGAGAGCTACATCCTGGGCGGGAACAAGATCTCGGTTCGATATATCCTGGAGACCGTACGAGAAGTGACCGGTAAAGCCTTTTCCAGGATCAAGATACCGTTCTCGCTGGCAGAATTTGCGGCGAAGTTCATGCCGTGGTACTACCTGTGGTCAAAGGCCAAGCCGCGCTTCACGCCTTACTCACTGGAAGTGCTGCAGAGCAACTCAAACATCAGCCATGCCAAGGCGGCACGCGGTGCTAGGTTACCGGCCTCGACCGATCCTCGAGACGATCGCCGACACAGTACGCTGGCTGTTTGACAATCGCAAGGTACATTCCACGGGATAACATGACTGGCGAACATTCCCTTTCAGCACTGGAAACCCTGGATGGTTATCGCAGCTCTTTCATGGATCCTGTGACGTGGAGACCCATGATCGAGATGGTTTTCCAGCAGAATGGCTGGTCGTGCAACCAGGTTGCGGCGGGCAAGCCAGGGAGTTTTCCCACATTTATCGTAGACAGACAACGGGTAATCAAGTTCTTCGGGCCGCTTTTCGAAGGGGCGAAATGCTGGCAGGTGGAACAGGAAGCGGCACAATTGATCAAGAACGTGCCGGAGGTGCCGGTGGCGCGCCTGTTGGGCAGCGGGAGTCTTGAGAACGCGGCAGGCTGGAGTTACCTGGTCTTCGAAACCCTCCCCGGGAGCAGTATTGGCGATGTGTACAAGCAGATCCCCCTGGGGGATCGACTGGCCCTGGCAGGCTGGCTGGGAGAGTGGGTATCGTGCATGCACAGGACAAAAGAGAAGAGAGGCAGCTGCATGCCGCATTTGAGCCGAGACATGGCGCGAGGCTGGTTTGGCTCCCGCTGGCTTGAAGAGCAAAAACGCTGGCCCAAGCACCTGGTAGCGCAGGTGGAAGATTACCTGACCAAAAATGACCGGCTGCTCCAGTCCAGTTGCGAAGCTTTCATCCATGCCGACTTGACCCAGGATCACCTGCTGGGCGAGCTGGTGGATGGACATTGGACGACGCAGGGTGTGATCGACTTCGGGGATGCCATGTGGGGAAACATCTATTACGAACTGGCTGCCCTGCACCTGGACCTGTTCGATTGTGACAAGCGACTTTTGAAGGCATTCCTCGAGGCGTACGACCTGCCCCGGGATGCGGATTTCCCCCGAAAGGCTATGGTCACCAGCCTGATGCATCAATTCGATGTTTATGCACACCTGTTTGCATGGAAACCGGAATTGCAGGAAGCAGGCAGCCTGGAAGAACTCGCCGACCGGCATGTGGAATATCGAAGGATGAGATGATGACACGCGATTTGAAGAACAGAGTGGCAGTGATCACCGGGGCCTCCTCGGGGATTGGGGCGGCAGTCGCCAGGAAGCTGGCGCGGGAGGGCATGCAGGTGGTATTGGTGGCACGCCGCCTCGACCGGCTCGAAGAACTGGCGAAGGAATTGAGCGAGGCGGGAGGTTCTGCAGCCTGCATCCCGGCCGACTTAAGCCTGGAGACCGAGCGCAGGCGCGTTCTCGAGGAGATCACAGATCGTTTCCCAGCAGTGGATGTGCTAGTCAACAATGCCGGGTTGGGGTGGTACGGGTATGGGTCAAGCATGACCTGGAAAACGGCGTGGGAGATGCTGCAGGTCAACGTGGAGGCGGTGGTGCAACTCAGCCTGTCGCTGCTGCCCAAGATGCGCGTGCGGGGCAGCGGTCACATCATCAATATCGGTTCCATCTCGGGGAGCATACCCAGCCAGGGAATAGCGGTTTATGGAGCAACCAAGTCCTTCCTGGACAATTTCAGCACTGCGCTGCACCGGGAGCTGACCGGAACGCGGGTGCACGTCAGCGTGGTGCGAGCAGGAGCGGTGCACACCGAGTTCGGGGAAGCAGCCCTGGCGAAAGAAAACGGCGGACACGTGCCGACAGAACACGTGGGGGTGACTGCAGAAGCCGTGGCATGGCGAATATGGAAGCTGCTGCTGCATCCCCAGAGGGTGATCTATGTCCCCGGCTGGCTGAGGGTGGTGCCGTGGGCAGAACTGTCCTTCGGCTGGATCATCGACAGGGTGGGACCGCTGCTCTTAAAGAAGCAAAAAGCAAGATAATCCTACATTAGTGGGAAAAGCACGACCCCGGAGGCAATTCGCCTAGCGGGGTCGCTTTGATCAATCATCCTTCAATTTTTATCTAGCTCTTGCCTGCCACGTTCATCTCGGGGAGCAGGATATACGGGGCGTGGAAGGTGTTGAAGACCCACTGCGCTTCCTGGCTGACGGCGGAAACATCCTTGAGCAGGTCGTAGACATTGCCGGCGATGGACAGGTCCTTGACGCGCCCGACGATCTCGCCTTTCTCGATCTTGAACGCCAGGGCGATCGGGTTGGAGAAGGCGCCGGAGATGAGATTGCCCTGTCCCAGGCCGAGCAGGTACTCGACCATGATGCCCTCATCGATGGAGGCGATCATCTCCTTCAAAGGAGTTTGACCCGGCTGAAGGATGGTGTTGGTGAAGGACGGCGCAGGCGGAGAGAAGAGACCGCGGGAGGCGTTCCCGGTCGATGCGACACCGGACTGCCCGGCAGTCTTCAGATCATAGATGAAACCCTTCAGGGTACCATTCTCGATGAGGGTGTTGCGGTGGTGCGGCACGCCTTCATCATCGTAGGAAGCACTGGCGAACTTGCCGTCGATCGTCCCGTCGTCGATGATGGAGATCTTGGAGTCGAAGAGTTTTTCTCCGACCCTGGCGCGGATGGGGGAAGTGCCCTTGTAGACTTCCTTGCCGTTCAGGGCCTGGCTGAGAGGCAGGGCAAGGGCCAGCGATCCAACCGGTGAGAACAGAACCGGCATTTTGCCGGGCTTGATGGTGGCCAGGTTGCGTGCCAGGCGGAGCTGCTCCACGAGGCGACTGACGAAGGCAATGTAATTTTCATCCCAGAGGGTGGTGCCAAACTGGTCGAACAGGATGAGCACATCGTCACCCTTGATGAGATCGATCTCGAGCCCAAGCGAAAGGGGGGAGGTTTCGAAGGAAATGTCGAGACCCTTGTGATTGCGGATAGTGGCTGAGACAACGCTGCGCTCGAGGGTAATATTGCAGCGCACAGCCGGATCGATGGGGAGGATCAGGTCGAGGATCTCGCGGCCCATCTCGACAAGGCGGGAAATGGGCAGATTTGCCACGGTCGAGTCGAAAGTGCGGACGGGCAGGGCAGGACGGGGATCGGCAAAGGAGAACTGGCACGGGTCGCCATAGGTTGCCGACTCGAGGACATTGGCTGCCAGTTTCTCCACGGCGGTTGCGTCGGTGGAGGCGGAGAAACCGAGCTGTCCTTTGCGGATGACGCGCACGGCGGTGCCACTCGTCTCGGCAACCGTACACGTCTTCAGTTGGTTGGCTTCATACTCCACGATCGTCTTTTCGTTATGCAGGCTCATCACCTCAACCTGCTCGGCTTGTTGCTTTAGTAAACTTAGGATATCCATGCTGCTGCCTCCTATTGGCCGCCAATGACAACGTTCTGTATGCGGATATGCGGGGCACCCATGCCAACCGGCAGGGGATATTGAGCGCCTTTGCCACAGCCACCAGCGGTATTCAGCCACTTGAAATCATTGCCGATCAGGTCGATATTTTCCAGGGTGGTGAACAGGTTGCCAGCCAGGATGACATCCTTGACCATCTCGGCGACCTTTCCGTCACGGATCATGTAGGCATAACCGGAACTAAAGGAGAAGTTTTCCAGGGCGGTCTCGCCACCGTAGGCATCGCAAGCGTAAATGCCCAGCTGGATGTCCTTGATCATGTCCTCGAACGTTGCCGTACCATTTTCGATGGCGGTGTTGGTCATGCGCACGATAGGGGGAAAGTGGTAATTGATCGCCCGGGCGTTGCCGGAAGCGGATTCGCCCATTTTGGCAGCCGTCTGGCGCGAGTGCAAGCGCCCGACCAGCTCGCCGTCGCGAATGAGCCAGTTGCGCCGTGCCGGAGTACCCTCGTCATCATAGAGGGTGGTGCCGCGCAGGTTCGGGATGGAGCCGTCATCGAAGACGTTGAGGAGACCCTTGCCAAAACGACGTCCAAGGGTCATCATCTCACGCGCCCTGGGATTCTCATAGACGAAATCGGCCTCGGAGAGGTGACCGAAGGCCTCGTGGATGAAGACCCCGGCCAGCATCTGGTCGATCACCACCGGGTATTGCCCAGCCTGGACAGGCCTGGCATCCAGCAATTCGACGGCGTGTTGGGCAGCCTTGCGGGCCAGCTCATCCTTCTCGAGGACATACTCATAGCCCTGCGTAGAGGATAAATTCTCGTGGGCCTGCTGAACGTTGTCGCCATCGCGGGCGATGGCGAAATTCCCCACCACCACGGAAGGTTTTTCCTGCTCGATCCAGGTGCCTTCGGAGTTGGCCAGGATGAGGTGGGTAAAGGAATCGGCGTAGACAGCCTGGGAGTCGATTATCTTCGCGCTGTGCCCCAGGATGACCTGGTTATACCGTTCCGCCAGGGCTTTCTTTTCGGCCAGGGAAATATCGCGAAAGTCGCGCTCCAGGTTGGCTGGCACCACCACCTCGACCGGTTCCACCGAAGCCAGCTCGATCGGCTCGGGGACCGAGCCAACCCGGGCGCACTGGTAGGCCTGGTCCACCCTGGTCAACAGGTCATCCAGGCCGTTGAAGGTGGCGATACCCCAACCCTTGTCCTTGACCAGGCAGCGGACGATGCCGCCCTTGTCGATGTTCGACCCGGCAGTCTCGAGTTCGCGGCCACGGAAAACAACGCGGGTGGTCTCCTTGTCCTCGATGCGGATCTCGGTGTAGTCAGCCTGGCTGTGATCCAGGGCTTCCTTTATTTTTTCACGCATATCCTGCTCCTTAATTTAATAGTAGATGGACCTGGAACCCCGTGTACCAGGAAATCAGGAATTATAAGTGGGTGTCACTTTTTCCAATTGATCGTGGTCCGGCAGAATGGTCTCGGCGTTGCGGATGGGGTGGATGAAGTAGCCAGAGAGCCCCACCATGGCAGCGCACATCCCGACGAAGAAGACCAGCAATCCCATCCCGGCTCCTGGCCCGGTACCGAAGAACCTGCCGAAGGTGTTCGAAAGCCCACTGGCGACCTGCATTTTGGGTTCAAGCACGTAATCGGCGAGGGTCCCGGCGATGATCGGCGCGATCGGCTGGGTGAACCAGGCGATGAGACGGCGGGCAGAGAAGACGCGCCCCTGCACGTCGGGTGCCACCTTGGACTGCCAGATGGACTGGTTGGAGGTGTTGATCAGGGGGCTGACCAATTCCATCAAGATGAGGACCGGAATCCAGGTGGGCAGGTTGGTGCCAAAACCGACCATGGCGAAGAAGACCCCAAATACCGCCCAACCTGCAAGGACACCGTGGACCCTTTTCTTGAAACCACCCCAGGCGCTCATGATGATCCCACCGACGATGGCTCCAACGGCCATGACGGTTTGGGTTGTCCCGAAGATGATGCTATTTTGACCCGTGCGGGCCAGGATCATCGGCGCAAGCAGGGTGAAGCCCATGCCCGAGAAGAGGTTGCCGAAGAAAAAGATCATCTGCAGGCCGAGCAAACTTGGGCGCTTGAAGATGTAGGTAAATCCATATACAGCTTCCTTCAAGAGGCTACCCTGTTCTTTTTGCCCTTCGACCGTTTTTTCCGGTTGGGGAATATGGACGATGAGCAAGGCACCGATGGCAAGGAAGAAGGTGACCACGTCGATGAGCATGATCAGGGCGAAGCTGTCGAAGGGCCTGGTGATCGGCAGGGAAAGAACGATGCCAGCCAGGATCGGGGCGAGGACGCCCGGCCCGGCTTCGATCAGCCCCATCATGCCGTTCGCCCGCCCATATTGTTCCTTGGGGATCATGGTGCTGATGGCGGCAGAATAGGCCGGCCACTGGAAAGCGTTCCCCAGGCCGTTAACGACGGCTGAAACGTACAGGTGCCAGAATTGCAGGTGACCGGTGGCATACAGGATGAAGATGGCTGCAGTGGCGAGTACGGCCAAGAGATCGCTGACCATCATCATCAACTTGCGATTGTAGCGATCCACCATGGCACCGGCGATGGGGGAAATGATCAAGAACGGGGTGATGAATGCCACCTGCATGCCGGCCATGGCGGTTGCGCTCTCGGTCTGCTTGTAGATCCACAAGGTCATGCCGAAACCGGTCATGCTGGAGGCGAGGACTGAGACGATCTGCCCAAGCCAGACGATGGAGAAGCCGAACAATCCGGATGGGCGCTTCTTCCGGGTTACCTTGGTGGTAGGTTCCATATCAAGTAATCATCCCTTGTCTATCTTGAGTCTACAACGCGTAGATAGCGCCATATTTTGTGCGCAGGTAACGCAGGTAAGGTGCCGGGTCGATGGTGGAGCCGGTCACCTGCTTGACCAATTCCTGGGGTTCGAACTTGCGACCGTGGCGGTGGATCTTGTCGCGCAACCAGCCAAGCAGGGAATCGAACTTCCCGGCAGCCACCTGGTCGGCAAGGTCGGGGAGATCCCGGTTGATCTGCTCCCAGAGCTGGGAGGCGACCAGGTTGCCCAGGGCATAGGTGGAGAAATAGCCGAAACCGCCAAAGGACCAGTGGATATCCTGCAGTACACCTTTGGCATCGTCCGGAGGAGTGACTCCCAGGTATTCCTGCATCTTTGCATTCCAATAGGCAGGCAGGTCCCTGGCAGCGAGTGTGCCTTCGATGACGGCGATCTCGATCTCCAGGCGCAACATGATGTGCATGTTGTAAGTGGCCTCGTCTGCCTCCACGCGGATCAAGGAAGGATGAACCTTGTTGATGCCCTTGTAGAACTTCTCGAGAGAAACATTGGCGAACTGGGAGGGGAAGACTTCCTGCAAACGGGGGTAAAAGTGTTGCCAGAAGGGAAGTGAACGCCCCACCAGGTTCTCCCACATGCGGCTTTGGGATTCGTGCACGGCGAGCGAAGCCCCGCCTTCCAAACCGGTGCGGTAGAGCGCCGGGGAGGAACCCAGACCATACAGGGCATGCCCGCACTCGTGCATCGTGCCGAAAAGCATCGGGTTGAGGAAATTTGGATCGACACGGGTGGTGATGCGCGCATCATACATATTGACCCCAACGGTGAAGGGGTGGGCGGATTTGTCCTGGCGCCCGTGATTCCAGTCATATCCAAACTTTGTAATGACCTCCACGCCGAAATCCAACTGCTTCTTTTCGTCAAAAGGCTGGTGCAGGAAGGAGTCATCCACCTGCGGCCTGGCGGCAATGGCCTGGATCAGCTCCACCTGCTGCGGGCGCAAGGCAGTGAAAATCGCCTTGACATCGCTGGTCTTCATGCCGGGTTCAAAATCATCCAGGAGGGCATCGTAGGGATGCTCCACACCGGGGAAGAAAGCGGCGTACTTGCGGCGCAACTCGACCACCTTTTCCAGGTGGGGCAGGAAAATGGAGAAATCCGATTTCTGGCGGGCTTCGATCCAGGCCTGCTGGGCGACGGCGGTGGCCCTGGAAAACTCGACCACATACTCGGTCGGCACACAGGTGGCCTTGGTAAAGTCGCGGGCGCTGACCTTGATCAAGCGGGCGTCATCCGAAGTCGGGATCCAGGCTGGCGGCGTAAGGCTGGAGTTCTTCGAGCAGCCTGCCCAATTCCGGGGCGGTGGCCCATTCCTGGAGGACGCGATTCACGACTGCCTGCTGGTTGCCACGCGCTTCGGCACCACCGGGGGGCATATAGGTCTGCTGGTCCCAGCCAAGCAAGGCTGCGGAACCGGCGAGATCGGAAATGTCTGCCAGGCGGGTCTTCAGTTGTTGTAATTTTTCTTCCATGGAAATTCTCCTGGGAATGTAGGATGGTTTCTTTGATTCTAGTACAACACGGCAAGTGCAGGCCGTTCGGGCCTGCACCACCAAGTGGTTCCATTATACATTGCGAACTCGATCCATATCCGCTCACGCAGACAAAGCAAGATCGCCGGATACGCTGTTGAGCAACACCTTGACCCCACCACCCTGGACCTCGACCAGTTGCGTGCCAGCATGGCGGGAACTCGAACTCTGCGGGAGGCTGGTCTGGATGCGCCCACTGATGGAGTGCAGCTCAGCGGAGCAGCTTGTCCCGGGTGGGACGGTGAGATGAACCTGACCCGAGACGGAGTGGAAGCGGTAGGGGCCCTCCCCCAGGGAGGTCTGCAGTTCGAGGTTGCCGCTGACCGATTCGGCTTCCACTGCCGGGAGGCTGGACTCGCTCAAGCGCAAATCACCGGATACAGTATCCAGATGGAGGGTACCGGTAACCTGGCGGCCGCGGATGCGCCCGCTGACAGTGTTCAGCTTCAGCCGACCCTCCACCCGTTCCAGTTCCAGCCCTCCACTGACGGTGTTGGCACTCAACGACCCGCTCATATCACGCAGGACCAGGTCTCCGCTGACCAGATTGAACGAGGATTCGCCCTGGAAGCCAGCGGCGAGAACATCGTTGCTGACGCCGCGGACCTTCAATGCGCACTGGCGTGGGGCGCGAATAACGAAATCCACGTTACACGGCTTGGAGCCGAACAGCCAGTCGACGGATCCTTCGGGGAAGCGGGCGATTGCATTCACGGTGCCATCCGCATCCTGGGTGAGCTGGATCTCGGTGCGCTGTGCATCGCCACTGTCGGTGTGCTTGACGGCGGTCACCTGGATGGTGCCCTCCTCCCCGGGTTGGATATCCACCGAGCCGCGGATATTCTTGACCACCAAGCGGGCGGGGGATGTGACCTTGAAAACTTGCTCGAATTTTTCTGCTGACATCGGATACTCCTTTGATCAACCTGACACCACACCCTGCGGCTCTTCTGCAGGCGCGATGCCTTCTGCGGGATGGCTTCCAGGGACGGCGGGAGCCTCTGCCTGGGGCGGCTTGCCGTTATTCCTGGGCAGTTTAAACTTGAACCAGGTGACCGGCAGCATAAGCATCATTGCCGCCAGGGGCACATAAAAGGGGACACGCGGCCCGAATTTCTCCCACATCCAGGTGCCAATATAGGGGGAGGGCAGCGAGATCACTCCCAGGCTGGTGGAGAAGAAACCGAAGGCGGTACCGCGCAGGTGCTTGGGGACAACCTTTGAGATCAGGGAGTTGTATGCCGGGCCAACCAGGGCCTGTCCCATTCCCAGCAAAGCCCAGGCTAATATGAACCAGCCATAGGCGGTGACATTCAACATGACGAAGATGGCGCTACCGATCAACAAGTTACCGAGAACGATGCCAACCCGCTCTCCGGCCTTGTCCGAGAGCAGGCCGCCAAGAACGATAAAGGCCATGGTGACAATGGCAGACAGTCCGCCCAGGAAACCCAACTGGGTCTTGGATATGCCGGCGATATTGTTGAGGTAGAGCGGGAACAAGTTGCCGACCATGCTGAAGGTCACATCGCCGACACCATCGGAGAGGAAGATCCAGGTGACGATGCCACCACCGACCATCAATGCAACCAGGGTGGCGATGCTGGTCTTCAGGCTGGCGAAGGAGGGAGCAGGACGCGGGGCGGCCTGGGTGGCCTTTTCCTGCCTGCTGATCTTGCGCGCCATGAACAGGCGAATGACGGTCGCCACGCCATACAACCCGGCGGCAACGGCGAACATGGGGCGAAAACCCAGGCGATCGGCGAGGATCCCACCCAAGGGGGCACCGATCACGCCGACGATCATGAACGCGCCCTGGGTGATGCTGAACACCCGGCCGCGCGTTTCCTCGGTGGATTCCTCGGCGACCAAAGCCTGGAAACTGGGACCGACGAAGGAAGTGGCCACCGAGAGACCGACCATGCCGAGCAACAACCAGCCCCATGAGGGGGAAATTACAAATACCAGGTATCCAGCCAATCCAGCCAGGCTGCCGATCGCCATGGCCTGAACCCGTCCCGTGACATCCGAGAGCCATCCACCCAGGATCTGGAAGAGGAGCGGGGCGATCATGGACAGGGTAAAGAACAACCCGATCTGCTCAATATTCGCTCCCAGGTTCTGAACGTAGAGCGGAAGCATCGGGCCATACATCTGCCCGCCAATATTGGCCGCGATCATGCTGATGAGCAGGATGATGATCGTGTTGGTCAGCAGTGGGGGTTTCTTATTCATGGAACTCTTGTTGATATTGATATTCATGGCAATATTATCGAACAGGCCAGGCACTCCTGCCTATCCAGCGGCTATTCAATGGCTGGGGATTTGCCAAATCTTTGCTTAAAATTCGCCCTGGCAGGGAAAACAACCCTGGAGAGAAAATCTTATTCGACGAAGATCTCGACGTGTTCACCGTCGTCGTCATCCTGGGCATCAATGATCTTGCCAGTCATGCCTGAGCGCAGGGCTGCCATGAGCTGGTCCATGTTGACGCCATCGATCTCGGGAGCAAAATGTGCCCCAATCTTCATCCCGGCATCCAGCAAGGTCAGCGGGATCTGCACCGTGGCCTTGGAGCGCCCGGTGGACAGGTCCGTGACGCGCACGCGCAGCCACTTGGCTCCGCTGGAACCCAAATTTGGAATGCCCGTCGTGGTCTTGCGGCTGAGGGCGGAAAGCAGCTGCGAACCTTCCTCCGGGCTTAGTTTTCCTTCCTCGATCATCTTCAAGATCTTCATTCGTTCTTCAATGGTTGCCATGTGATCCTCCTTAAGTAGAAAATATAATCACTAAAGGGATAAATGTAAAAATCATTCTTCCTGCACGGGTTCTGCCGGTTTATTCCCGTTCGTCCCGTTGCGGGGAAGCTTGAACTTGAGCCAGACAGGAATGATGGAAAGGAATATAACGCCGACCGTGATCAGGAAGGGGAAGCGCGGGCTGACACTTTGCCAGAGCTGTGCGCCAATCCACGGGGCGGGCAGGGAGACCAATCCCAGGCTGGTGCTGAAAAGGCCAAACGCCGTGCCGCGCAATTTCTCAGGCACGGCCTTGCTGATCAAAGATTGGTAGGCGGGCTGCAGCAATCCAACGCCCATCCCTGCCAACGCCCAGCCTGCCAGGTAGAGCCAGAACACTCCATAGGGCAGGAAGACCAACATCCCCAACGAGAGCCCCAAGAAGACGAAACCCAGGGCGATGCCAACACGCTCGCCGGCTTTATCCGCCAGGATACCCGCCGGAATAACCGTCAGCATCATAAACAAGCCGAAAATGCTGCTGGTCAAGCCGATCTGCTGAAGGCTCAAACCGCCAAAATCCTGCATGTAGACGGAGAAAAGGTTCATCGAAAGCGCGAAGGAAGTGTCACGAACGCCATCGGTGATCAGGATCCAGGTGACAAGCCCGCCGCCAAAGAGAAGCCCGAACATGGCACCCAGGTTGGTCTTGAGCCCGCCAAAGGACAACTTTTCCGCTTTCTTACCGCCATTCCTGCCCACGGAGCGGGCCATGCTGACACGAATGACGGTGGCGCAGATGTACATCAAACCGGCGACCAGGAGCATGAATTTGAAGCCGCGGATGTCGGCCAGCCAACCACCCAATGCCGGGCCGATAAAGCCAACAATGCCGAACAATGCCTGGGTCACGCCGAACATGCGGGCGCGGTTCTCTTCGCTGGATTGCTCGGCTATAAAAGCATCGAAGCTGGGGCCAACCAGGGCGCCGGTGATGGCGCCGAATGCCGAGGCGAGGAGCAACCATTCCCAACTCGGAGCCAGGATCAGGGCGACATAGGTAAAAATGCCGACGACACTACCAATGGCGATCGCCCGCAAGCGGCCGAAGGTATCCGAGATCCAGCCGCCGAGGATCTGCAATGCGAGGGGCACAATGGAAGAAATGGTGAAGAACAGGCCGATCTGCGGGACCGTCGCGCCCATCTCGCGGATGTAGATCGACATCAAGGGACCGTACATCTGCCCGCCCATGTTGGCCAGGATCATCGCCAGCAGGAATAGCAGGATCAAGCCGCTCAACAGCGGTTTTTTCTTGACCTGAACAACCTGGGGCGGGAGTGGTTTCCGCTTCCATAAACATTATCCGATGTAAACTTTCACGCGATTGCCCTCTTCGCCTTCGTCCACATTGACAACCAGAGGCGTTTCACTGCTAAGACCCGTTTCGATAATCTCGAGGATCTCATCCGTGTTGGTATGTTTCAGTTTCTCATCCATGGCAGGGATCCTGCCCTTGAACGTCCTCAAGAACCAGGCAACAAGTTTCAAAGGAAGGGGGAAACCAAGGAAAATTCGCTGGGGTCTATCGCCCGGTTTTTGTTGAACATCGACGAAGATCCAGCGTGCCCGGCGGCTGCCAGATGCGGCTGCAATCACCAGGACACCCAGGAGCAGGGGACCAATCAGGCAATAGAACCAAAAATTCATATGACCAGCCTGGATGAGCCCATACATGCCGGCGGCACTCAAGACAATTACAGCCACCCCGATCCAAAGCGGAACCTGCCAGAAACGGCTGGCGATGGACTTGATGCGGGCAATCTTTGGGATCGGCGTCCATGCCGGAAGGCTCGGCTCCTGGTGCGGGCGGGGGATTAACCACAACGCCGGGTTCCGGCTGGGCGTCTTCGGGGGAATCCTTGTCCAGCACCTGCATCAATTTCAGGCCGTCTTCCGGGGATATTTTCCCGCCCTCGATCATTTTCAGGATCTGTTCGCGTTCCTTTTCGGTCATCACAACCTCCAGTTGACCAATATCCCCGGCCCCTCCCTCGGGAAGAGGGGCACGGGGATAAGGTGGGGGGAATTGGCTACGATTTACCTTCCAGGGAGGCGAGCAATTTCTCGGCATCCTGGAGGGAAATCTTCTTTTCCTGCAACATCCGTAAAATGGTGAGTCTCTCTTCGTCTGAGACGGCCTGACCGGTTTCCGTGGGGCTCTTGGGGCTCAGGTCCCATTCCCAGCGACCGACATTCATGTTTATGCGTGCGCCGCGGCGGGCACGAACCTCGGCAGCGCGCGCCTTGGCCTCGGCGCGGCGGACAGCGGCCTCCACCCTGACTCCCGTCCTGTGCCCGGCGGCGTCAACCCTGCGCCCAGCTTCTTCAATATGGACCTGGGCGCGCTCCATGGCTGCCTGGACCCGACGGTTGATGCGCTCGGAGAAATCCGGCGGCAGGGGTGGGATGGGGGGGATGCCCCAGTTGCTGCCATCGGCCATGCCCACTCCGAAGTCGGCTGCTGAGTCCCACACCTCAGCCCGGCAGGTGATCAGCAGATCATTACCAGAAGTCAGGTACATCTTGGCAAGATTATCGTTCTCCGGACCAATGACAAGATCATAAGCAGACGACTCTCCTGAGAGTTCCACGCCAGGGATATCCACGTGAACTTCTTCGGGATCGCCGCCAACAAGGTGGAGTTCCACATTCACATCTGCCGGCAGGCGGACGAGAATGTCATCCCCGGCGGTGGCGTTGTACACCAGGCCCGCAAGCGGTTCAAGGTAGAGGGAGATGTCTGCGCCGGCAGTGACATTGATCCCGCCGCGCACATTGCGGACAAACAGGTCGGCGCCGACATTCTGAATGACCAGGTCACCATTGACATCGCGGATGGAGGCATCCGAGCCAATCTTCTCGATCACACAGGGGCCATTGCCCACGCGCAGGGTGAATTCGCCGGAGATGGTTTTTGCGGAGACAGCGCCGACATTGCGCAGCATCACATCACCGGTAATGTGGGTGACATCGAGCGGGCCGACGTCGTTCATGGTCACGTCGCCGGCAACCCGGCCAAGGCTCATGGGTCCATGCATGGCTTGCACGCTGGCATCGCCGGCCACGCTCTCCACGGATAAAAAGGAAGGGCGCGGCAGGTAGAGGATGAGGTTCTCATCACAAGAGACCCTGGCGGTGCCGTTTTCGATGATCAGCTGCAATTCGTCACCATCGGTCTTGGCCATGATCTCGGAGCGCTCCCAACCGGCAACGCGCAAGTCGCCAGCTACGCCACCCACCTGGACAGGGATGTTCGATTCAACTGAGATGGTTTGTTGTTGCATGGGTCACTCCTCTCCGTGCAGGAGGCGCATGGCCTCTTCGGGGCTGATGGTGCCAGAAATCGAGTTGTTCGAGGATCTCGCGGCGCTTTCCATCCGGGATGTTTTCCGCGGGTTCATCTTTGCCGGGTTCGTACCCAAGGGCGCGGATGATCTCGTGCAAGCGGTTGCGCAAGGTGGGATAAGAGATGCCCATTTCTTCGGTCATGCGGTTCATCTTGCCTTCCACGCGGACAAAGGTTTCAATGAAATCCAACTGTTCAGAGGCAAGACCGCCAAAAGCGCCATTGGTGAAACGGCCTTCGATGGAAGTGTCGCAGGTGTCACAACGCAAGCGGGTGACGGTCAGTTCGCCTTCGCAAACCGGGCATTTGCTGAGGGAGGCTTTCATTGGCTATTTCTCCGCCATAGTCGAGGAGGTGAGCGCGTGTCCAGCCTGGGTTCGTTGCATCAGCTTGACCCCCGTGCGGATGAGCAGGTTTCCAAGGCGGAAGGTGAAAGGAAGGTGATGAACTCGCCTGGCTTTCCTGATCGTGGCAGGAGTGGAGTTGAACTCGCCGCGGGATAAACGTTTTTCGTAGGCTTGATAAGCATGGTACAGGGATAACATGGGGTCCTCCTAGATTGAACCAAGTGTCAATCTTGTCAAGATTATAACAACTTAATAATCAATTGTCAAGAGGTTATTATTAATAATATTGAAGTTCACATTAATATTCTTGATATTGGCTTTTAATCTCTCCTCTCCCACCCCTGAAATTAACCGAAATCGACGGTTTTCGGCTAAAATCAAGACATCTGTTCCACCCTGGAGGCACGATGATCCGCATCCTGTTCCAATCCCCGCAAACCAAGCTGGATATCGATTACCCGGTTGAAAAGCTGGGCCATGCTTTGCAAAATAAAAAAGGCTTAACCTGGGTGGATTTTAATGGTGAGCCGGATGCCTTATGCGAACCGATCCTGTCCAAAGTATTTGGATTCCACCCGCTGGCCGTGGACGATGCACTCCAGGAAACCCACACTCCCAAGGTGGATGACTGGGGGGAGTATCTATATATCGTTCTGAATGCCTTCGATTATGGAAGAGACAAGAAATCCACTGCATTGTACACAGACGAACTGGATATTTTCCTGGGGGAGAATTATGTGGTCACGCATCACGATAAACCGATCGAAGCTCTCGACCAGGTGTGGACGGCCTGCCAGCGGGATGAACGACATACCCAGAGCGGCGCCGATCACCTCCTGTATAAGATCGTAGATTTCATCGTCGCGGAGTACATGCCCATCGTAAGCCTGCTGGACGATGAGATCGACGACATCGAAGACCAGGTGTTCAACAAGCCGACGCGGGACACGCTCGAGCAAATATTCAGCTTGAAGCGAACCCTGCTTTCGATGAGACGGGTGATCACGCCCCAGCGCGAGGTGCTCAACAAACTGGCACGCGACGATTACCGCGTCATCGATCCGGGCGACCGAATCTTCTTCCGGGACGTGTATGACCACCTGGTGCGCTTGCAGGATCTGAACGAGTCGATGCGCGACCTGGTGGGTGGCGTTTTGGACACCTACCTTTCCGTGATCAACAACCGCATGAACGATGTGATGAAGACCCTGACCGTCATCACCACGCTATTCATGCCGATCTCATTTGTCTCCGGTTTCTTTGGAATGAACTTCTTCGAACCCACCGCCCACCTTGTGCGCGTGGACAAGTAATCCCGCCTTCCTGGTGATGCTGGCCGTGACCACGCTGGTGCCGGTATCCATGTTCCTGTGGATGCGCAGCCGGACGTGGGTCTAGGCGGTTGAATTTAATTACCAATAAGCCGCCAGGAAACCCCCTGGCGGCTCAATCTTTAATAAAACCAGACCTTGACACAGAACGTATGTTCGTGTTATATTGTTAGCACAAATGAGCGATATGCTCGGAAAGGACGAACCCCATGATGGTCCGTACCCGCAGAGGAATGACCGAACGTCACCAGAAGATCATGGATTTCATTATCAAACGTTACGATGAGGGGTTTCCCCCCTCCATTCGTGAGATTGGCGAAGCAGCTAATATTTCTTCCACTTCAGTGGTAACTTATTACCTCAAACGATTAACCGAAATGCACCTGATCGAGCGCGACCCCAAGTTTTCGCGCGCGGTTCGCCCCACGCATACCACCAGCAAGGATCTTTTCCGCATCCCGATCCTGGGCCCGATCGCTGCCGGCCTACCCATCCCGGTGCCTGATCCCCAGGCGGCCTACATTGGGGACGAGATCAACGGTGTCGATGTGGCACGCAGTCTCCTGCCGGAGCGGGATAAATCCCGGGAACTCTTTGCGCTCAAGGTGCAGGGAGATTCGATGATCGATGCCATGATCAACCATGGCGATATCGTCATCCTGAAAAGCACCATTGTTGCCAACGACGGGGACATGGTAGCAATCTGGCTACCGGAACGCGACGAAACCACGCTCAAGTACTTCTACAAGGAAAAGGATGGTTTTCGCCTGCAACCGGCCAACCCGACGATGCAACCCATCTTCATCGCGAAGAGTGAGCCCCTGGAGATCAAGGGAAAAGTTGTAATGGTCATCCGCAAGCTGGCGACCATCGCATCCTGAGTATACGGGAATTAAAAAATTCAGCCTCCGCTTTTAGCGGAGGCTGTATTTAACTTCCTGTAAAGATCACCTGGCCTGGGGGCGTTTCTGTTCGAGGACCAGCATGCCGTTGCGTGCCTGGTTGAGCAGAACTTCCAACTCGTTGACAAGGTTGGCGAGAGATTCGCGCGAATACTCGTCTGCGCCGTCCTTGACACCCTCGGCTTCGACGCGCGCCTGGTCAACGATCTGGACGGCGCGACGCTTGGCCTCCTCGGTGAGGGGTTCTTTTTCCACCAGCTCGGCAGCTTTCTGGCGAGCCAACTCGAGGGTGCGGTTGGCTTCCTCCTGCGCCTGGGCCATGATGCGGTCTTTTTGGGCGAACAGCTGCTGGGCTTTCTTGACCTCTTCCGGGATGGTGATGCGCATCTGGTCGATGATATCCAGGAATTTATCCTCGTCCACGATGACACTATGGGTCAACCAGATGGGACGGCTCTGATTGAAAAGCTCTTCCAGTCGATCAACGAGTTGCAGGATATCCATGGATTCCTCCGCAGTGCGTATAATTATACTTTAATCCCGAAAGGGCGTAATTGCTGATCACTCATCCCTTCCACTTTCTTTTTAAGCGCCACATTGACATGGGCGGGTACCATACTGGATACATCTCCGCCCAAGGAGACGATTTCGCGCACCGTACTGGCAGAAAGGAAGGTGTGCTCCTCATCGGTGATGAAAGCGACCACTTCGATATCCGGGGCAAGGCGGTGGTTGGCCAGCGCCATGCGGAACTCGAATTCAAAGTCAGAGAAGACGCGCAGTCCACGCACGACGACTTGCGCATCGATCTCACGGGCAAAATTGATGGTCAATCCATTGTAACCAACTATCTTGATCTTGGGCTCATCGCGCAGGGCTTCTTCGACCAGCGACAGGCGTTCTTCGGGGGAGAACATCAAACTTTTCAACGGGCGATCGTAGACTCCGATCACCACTTCATCGAAGAGACACGCGGCACGCCGGGCAATATTCATATGACCGTAGTGGATGGGGTCAAAGGTACCGGGAAACAGGGCTCTTACCATGCTTTACTCCAGGAATTCAACTGATGTCGGCCTTGCCAAGATTCCAAAAGCGTCCCAGGGCCTCAGCGAGGAGTTGGTGTTGGGGCTCCTTCAACTCCGGGTCGAGGCTGAACAACTCCTGCGCATGGGTGCGCGCTTTCTCAACCAGCGGGATATCACCCAGGCTGGCCATCTTCAAGCTGGTGGCATAGCCGGCCTGGCGGGTGCCGAGGAACTCGCCAGGGCCGCGCTGCTGAAGGTCCCGTTCGGCGAGGACAAACCCGTCGTTGGTTTCAGCCATGGCTTGCAGGCGTTCATTCTCGGTGGCATCTTCGTGGTCAGGGATGAGCAGGCAGTAGGATTGGGCTTCAGCGCGTCCAACCCGCCCGCGCAACTGGTGAAGCTGGGCCAACCCAAAGCGATTGGCGCCTTCAACCAGCATGACGGTGGCGTTGGGGACATCCACGCCCACTTCGACAACCGTGGTGGAGACGAGGATGTCGTACTCCTTGTTGCGGAAGGCGAGCATCACAGCATCTTTTTCATCGGGGCGCATGCGGCCGTGCAGTAGTCCCAGCTTCAAGTTGGGGAAGATCTCTTTCTGCAAGCGCTGGTGCTCCTCGGTGGCGGCAAGAAGCTCGAGCTTCTCGCTTTCTTCAACCAGGGGGTAAATGATGAATGCCTGGTGTCCGCTTTTGACCTGGCTGTGGATGAGGCTGTAAGCACGCTCGCGCTCATTGGGGGTGAGAATATGGGTGGGGATGGGCTGCCTGCCGGGCGGCAACTCGTCCATGATCGACAGGTCAAGGTCTCCATACAAAGTCAGGGCCAGGGAGCGCGGGATGGGAGTGGCGGTCATCACCAACAGGTGCGGATTGGTACCCTTCGAGCGCAACGCGGCGCGCTGTTCCACGCCAAAGCGATGTTGTTCGTCCACGACCAGGAATTGCAGGTCCGCAAAGATGACCGGGTCTTCGATCAGGGCGTGGGTGCCGATGACGATCTTGATCTCGCCTGAGGCAAGCCCGGTACGGATGGCTTCCTTCTCCTTTTCGGGGGTATCCCCCACCAGGAGGCGGATCTGCTCAGGAGGGAGCATTCCATTCTCCCCAGCGAGGAGGGTAAGGAAATTTCGGAAGTGCTGTTCGGCAAGAATGGAGGTGGGCGCCATGATGGCGGCCTGGGCACCGGAGGCGGTGATCAACGCCGCTGCCAGGGCTGCCACCACCGTTTTCCCGGAACCCACATCGCCCTGCAAGAGCCTGTTCATCGGCCGACCGGACTTGAGGTCAGCGCGGATCTCGTCCACAGCGCGGAGTTGTGCTCCCGTGAGGATGAACGGCAGGCTGGAGAGGCGGGCGGAAAACCAGTCATCGCCGACCTCAAAGACCTGACCCGCCAGGGATTGCCAGTCGCGGCGCTGGCGCAACACGCCCATTTGCAGGAAAAAGATCTCGTCGAAGGCGAGGCGGGCGCGGGCGGCTTGCAGTTTTTCCTGGCTGTCGGGTCGATGGACCTGGAGCAGGGCGGTGCCGATATCGGGAAGATTGGCAGACTTGCAGACCGAGTCGGGTAAATGGTCGGTCAATTTCGGCGCCCAGTAGGTCACCACCTGGAACATCAACTTGCGCAGCCATTTTTGGGTCACATTCTGGGTTAGCGAGTAGACCGGGACAATGCGGTTGGTATGCAGGTTTTCCACTTCCACCGGTTCCCAATCCGGGCCGTTCATGACCACACGCCCGAGGTATTGTTCGACCTTCCCGGAAACGGAAATGGCGTCCCCTTCCTTGATACGGTTCGCCAGCCAGGGTTGGTTAAAGAAAGCCAGGCGCAATCCCCCGGTGCCGTCATTGATCACGACCTCGAAGATGTGCATCCTGCCACCGCGTGCCTGGCGCGAACCGGTGAAGGTCACCGTGCCGATGACGGTCACCTGCTGACCGTAGAAAAGCTCACGAATGGGTTTAAGCTGGCTGTAGTCATCATAGCGGTGAGGATAATTGTAGAGCATGTCACCGAGGGTGTGCAAACCCAGCCGGGAGAGCATGGCAGCATGCCGGGGTCCAACGCCTGCCAGGACGGTCAAGGAGGCATTCAGGGCGATGGGTCGTTTGCTGGTGACTCCTCCCGGGCCGCGTCTCTGCCTGTCCCGGCTTTCTGTAGCTTGGCTGGGTATCCGGAGCGTGTTGGGGTAACGGCCTGGCTGGAGGTGCAGCCTTGGTGGTTTGTTCTGGTTCCGGCGGTGGAAGTGGAGCCTGCGCCTCGAATGGAGGCGGCCCCGGGTCGATCTTTTCCACCTTCGGCTGAAACTGCTCGCGGGGGGCAGGTTTGGCTGCCTGGGCAGCTTCGGGCACCAGAGCCTGGATCTGCTTCCATAAAGCTTTCAAGGACTCGGCGCGGGATTCAGACTCCTGCCCGGCATAGGCACGCAGGGTGGAGCCCACGGATTGAATGACCTCTTCAGGCAGATTATTGACCCGTGCTTCGCCTTCCCAGAAGTTCAAAATATTCGCCAACCCGCCGATGACGGCAGTATTGACGTAGCCATTCTCATGTTCAAGACGGAAGAACTTGCGCAGTTGTTCGAGGGATGATTGCATGGAAGTTATTTTATCATGTAGTTCCAGAAGGGCTTGGACAGGTATACTGGATGCCTCATTCTCAAGCGGCAGCTTGGGATAACTGGTCCAGAATTGGGGATATGCACGTGGGGGATGTAGTTTGAGGGGGTATCCTGGGGGCGAAAACAAGGTAGGGAGCGAATGCTCGCAGCTGGGATCGGCTTCCCAAGGGATGGAATGCAGCTCCTGGACCGGGCAGGATCAGTGGTTTTAAATCTTCTCACAGGTGTCATTACGAGCCGTTTTTTCCTGGCACCGCCCGCGCACCCCGCGAACTGTGCGGGGCAGGTGGCAGGGTGGCGACCCGCACCTGCGGTGTAGGCAGGTGAGCAATCCATTGTTCAAAGAGATTTTTGTTTTTTTATAGATTGCTTCCCTGGCCTGCCGGCCTGGGCAGGCGTCGCAACAGGCGCTCCTCGCAATGACAGAATCATCGACACCAGACTGGCGTGAGTAGACACTATTTTATTTTTGCAGGGAGGGATCAACCAGGGATGGGGAGAGTAAACGACCGGCGATGTTCCAGGCACGTTCCCAGGTCGAGCAAGGCCTGGCGATGCAAGCGGGTGCCATATCCCTTGTGGCGGGCAAAGCCGTAACCGGGATGGACGAGCTCCAGGTGGCGCATGTGCTCATCCCGGGCGGTCTTGGCCAACACTGAAGCCGCGGAAATGCTCAAGGAGCGCTGGTCGCCCTTGATCAGGGAGGTCTGGGTCAGCTCGATCTCGCGAAAGAGGAGTGCATCGGTGAGCAGGTAATCAGGGGACAGGGAGGCCATGGCGCGGACAGCCGCCAGCTTGGTTGCAGGAACGATCCCCAGGTCATCGATCTCCCGGGCGGAGGCGAAGCCGATTCCCCACGCCAGGGCGGCTTCCCGGATGCGCGGGGCCCATGCTTCGCGCTCAGGAGGGCTCATCAGCTTGGAATCGCGCACCCCCTTCAACGTGCGAGCGATGAACGAGCGGACGGGGAGGATGACTGCCGCGGCGCACACAGGCCCTGCCCATGCGCCGCGCCCGGCCTCGTCGATACCGGCAATTCGGGTAAAGTTTTCCTTCCAGAGAATTTTTTCGAATTCTAGGGTGGGCAGGAGGAGAGACCGTCTAGGGGTCATACACTCCCCGGCGCAGGTTGTGACGGATGGTCAACAGGTCGAAAAACATGCTCCACGAGTGGCGCAGCACGTTGACCTTGCTGCCTTCGACGAAATACCACGGGATGCCGATCTCCCGAATGGAATAACCGCGCCGGCGGGCGATGGCAAGCAATTCCACGTCGAAGGCCCAACCGGTGAGAGTCTGGTAGCGGAAAATATCCTCCGCCACGGGACCGCGAAAGCATTTAAAGCCGCATTGCGTATCCTGCAAGCCGGGCAGGAGGAGCATGCGGATGAAGAAGTTAAAAACGCGCCCGGTCAGATGCCGGTACGCCGGTTCATTGTAGCGAATAGCCCCAGGAGCTTCACGCGAGGCAATGGTGATATCACCCCCGGCAACAGGAGGCAGGAAGCGGTTGAGTTGCTCCACGGGCATCGAGAAATCTGCATCGGCGATAAAGCGGTACTCCCCGCGGGCGGTGAGAACGCCAACCCGCAAGGCGCGCCCCTTGCCGGGAAGATCCTCGTGCAACACACTCATATTGGGGTATTGGCGGGTGAGATCACGAGCAGTTTCCAACGTGCGGTCTGTGCTGCCATTCTCGGCGACCAGCACTTCAAAGGAATATTCCTGCTGATGGAGGAACGCAAAGACCTGCCCCAGCGAACGGGGCAGGCGGGTCTCTTCATTGTGAGCAGGAATGATGATGGACAGGAACGGTTGATTCACTGGATGAGATCAGAAACGACTTTGATGATGAATATGACCACCAATACGAACCAGATGAAGAGCATGCCTGCCAGGAAAATCCATTGCTTTCTGGAGAAACCCTTACCCCGTGGGGCGGCTGGCTTGGCTGACGGACTCTGGATGTCCGCAGGCGGCTGGAAACCTTCCGAGGTTTGATCGGACTGGGGGAGCCACGTGTTGACTTGACGCTGCATCTCCTGAGGATACTCTTCAGTCCATGGGAAGCGCTCTTCCTTGACAGGCTGATCCACCTTGGGAGCGGGTTCATTCCAGGGGAAAAGGGGTTCCTTGGCGGGTTTTTCAGACGACAGGGCTTGCTTATCCAGTGGAGGTGGTTCTTTCCAATGGGATGGGGGTTCAGTGACGGGTATTTCAGCAGAAGTAGCCTGCTTATCCAGAGGAGGTGGTTCTTTCCAAGGGAACAGGGGTTCAGCGGCCGGTTTTTCAGCAGGCAGGGCTTCCCCTTCCTGGGGAGATGGTTCCTCCCACGGGAACAAGGGCTCAGCGGCTGGTTTTTCAGCAGACAGGGCTTCCTCGTCCTGCGGAAGTTCTTCCTCCCAGGCGAACTGGAGATCACTAGCGGGTTTCCCAGCCGGAAGGGTGCTCTTTTCCTGCGGAGGTTGTTCTTCCCAGGGGTTGATGGGTTCCCTGGCGGGCAACTCAATCCTGGGGAGGGGTTCAGCGGGGAGTATCACCTCTGGCTTGAGAGCCTGTTCAACCGACGGGGGTCCCTCCATGGGAGGAGTTTTTTCCACCTTGACGGGCTGTTCAACCCAGGCGGAACGTTCGATCCTGGGCGGAGGTCCGCTGCGAGGGAACAGTTCATCCCCGGGGAGCTGGATGGCGGCAGGAGGAGGCGCCTGGATGGCTGAATCTGCCGGTTGGTCCACGGCATCCCCGGCGGGAGATTCTTCCGCGGAGGCGCCTGCCCTGGATTGGGGCAGATTTATAAAGAGATTGACCAGTTTAAAGACGGCTTCCGGGGTATAGACCGGGCGAGCCTGCGAGATGGAGAGCGCCAATCTTTCCAATGCATCGCGCATGACGACGCGTACGATCGGACGAAGGCTGTCCACGTGAACGCGGGGATCCGAGCACAGCAGGATGGGTTCCACCTGGGTCAGTTCATTGTAGCCGTGGCGTTGGAGATAAACCTGCACGGTACGTGCCATGGTCTCTGTGCGGGTCAGGAGATTGGGCTTGAGCAGCTTGAAAGCATTATCATCGACGGTTCCCCATTGATCCCCCTTGGCGCGGAACATGCCCACGATATTGGTGACATAGATAACAAAAATTCCCGGCGGACCCACCAGGATAAATGGGATGGTGGCAGCGACATCGGGAAGGGTGATATTGCGAAGAAGAGTGTAACTCTTGTCCAGTGACTTATCCAGAACCGGGATCACTGATTTCTGGGCATCCACCTCGTCCATCCAGCCTTTGCCATTTTTTAGCATGGCTTTGACACGGTCGACCAGGCTGATTTCGCCTTTTTCGTTCAAGAAAGGAGTATTGTCAACGATCTTCATGGACATACCTCCATCTGGCAAACAGAGGGTGGAAAATCACTAGAAAACAGGCACCCCGTCGAGGAAATCGAGGGATCCTTGAGGTGTTCCGGATATGACCCGGTCGTTTTCAAGCTGCAGCAATGCAACAGCCTCGAATTTATTGCCCAGGAATTTTATCCGCGATCCGGAATATATCTTCTGACCGTGCTTGAGGCGATCCACGAGTTCAGCGCGGTGGAGTACCTGGACATCCGACCAGACTGGGCCGCGCCTTTCATAAGCACGCACGAGCTCGATCTTCCCACCTGGTGAGAAGCGGACGGCTTCGATCACCGCGTTGATCTTCCTGGTTGGCATGGACGGTCCTCTGTGAAGATTATAACATCACCCCAGAAAACCCGTTTCATAAAAGGAAGCCCCTCTCAATGTTGTAGAGAGGGGCTGATGAACCGTGGTCGGGGTGGGCGGGTTCGAACCGCCGACTTCCACGTCCCAAACGTGGCGCGCTGGCCAACTGCGCTACACCCCGGCGTGTGAGAGTATATCTGTATCGGGCATCTGCGTCAAGAAGGGTGAATACGATATAATCCAGCGCGGAGAATTCGAAATGAACATTTTTCTGACCGGAGGAGCCGGTTACATCGGTTCAGTGACAGCGGATGCATTGCTAAAGGCAGGGCATTCGGTGACGGTGTACGATTCGCTTGTTACCGGCTACCGGGCAGCCATCCCCGGAGCAGCGCGGTTCATCCAGGCGGACCTCGGAGATCATCAAGCCCTGGTCACTGCCCTGGCATCCGAGAAATATGATGCGGTGATGCATTTTGCAGCCTTTATCGAGGCCGGCGAAAGCATGAAAGACCCCGGGAAGTTCTTGAAGAACAACCTGGCATATTCCCTGGACCTGATCGAAACAGCGACCAGGTCGGGGGTGGGCAAATTCGTGCTTTCCTCCACGGCAGCCGTTTATGCGACCAGCGAGGCGCCACTTAGCGAGGATTCGGCGATCGAACCGGCGAACACTTACGGTTTCAGCAAGCTTGCCATCGAGCAAGCCCTGGAATGGTACCGGCGCATCCATGGCCTGCACTTCGCGGCATTACGGTACTTCAATGCCTGCGGTGCGCTGGACGGCCGCGGTGAAGCCCACCAACCCGAGTCGCACCTCATCCCACTGGTGCTGAAGGTGGCGCTGGGCTTGCGGCAGTCCATCCATATCTACGGAACGGATTACCCGACAGCGGATGGTACCTGCATCCGGGATTATATTCACATCGCCGACCTGGTCTCCGCCCACCTGCTGGCGCTGGAGGCCTTGGATGACCGGGATCGCCTGGTCTACAATCTCGGAAACGGGAGCGGGTATTCCGTCCGCCAGGTGGTCGAGACGGCGCGACTGGTGACGGGTCACCCCGTCCCGGCGGTCGATTCGGCGCGGCGACCAGGCGACGCAGCCCGACTGGTGGCCTCTGCGGAAAAGATCCGCGGGGAACTGGGCTGGGAGCCGCGGTTTACCGACCTGGGGGAGATCATTGCCTCGGCGTGGGAGTGGCATTCCACGCACCCCAACGGATACGAATGACCACCTTCCTGGTCGTGTTGATCGGGTGGATCTTCTCGCTGTGTCTGCATGAGTTCTCGCATGCCATGGTGGCATACCTTGGCGGGGATACGAGTGTGAGGGAGAAGGGCTACCTGACATTCAACCCCCTGAAATATACCCACCCGGTTTATTCCCTGCTCCTGCCGATCCTGTTTCTTGTCATGGGCGGGATCGGCTTGCCGGGCGGGGCGGTGTACATCGAGACCTGGCGACTGCGCGGAAAAGGCTGGGAGAGTGCCGTGTCGCTGGCAGGACCCCTTTCGAACCTGATCCTTGCCATACTCCTTGCCGTGATCCTGCAGTTCGCCCCGCTCAACGCCAGCGGCATCTGGCCCGGGCTGGGATTCCTGGCGCTGCTGCAGATATCAGCGGTGGTGCTCAACCTGCTGCCCATCCCGCCCTTCGATGGGTATGGTGCGCTGGCACCCTTCCTGAACCACGAGTTGCGTGCCAAGATCGCCCGTGCAGGCACCTTCATCACCCTGGGCGTATTTGTCATCCTGTGGAACGTAGCCTTCGTAAACGATATCTTCTGGAAGGCGGTATTCTGGCTGGGGAACCTTCTGCACCTGCCATTCGACCTGGTTTTATTGGGTTACGCACAATTCAGGTTCTGGGAAAGGTTAGGCGGGGGTTGAGAACAGGCGGCAAGCGGGGGGACCTGGAAGCTTCCGGCAGACTTTCTAACACTCTTCTTATTGACGCTCATTTTCCGACATGGTATCATTATTGAGGCGATTTTAGCACTCTCGATGCGAGAGTGCTAAAACAATATCACCTGAAAAGCGATGAAAGCATGGAATGAACGATCTCACTGAACGCCAGCGCTTCCTGCTCAACCTGATCGTGCGTGAATATATCGAAACGGCGCAGCCGGTCGGTTCACGCGTGCTGGTGGAGAAATATCACCTCGACCTGAGCACAGCCACGGTACGCAACGAAATGGTCGAGCTGACGGATACGGGTTACCTGCGGCAACCGCACACCTCCGCCGGGCGCATCCCCACGGAAGAAGGGTACCGCTACTTCGTCACCCGCGTGGTGTACCAGGCTGACCTGCCCGAGCCGGCGCGGCATACCATCTCGCACCAGTTCTACCAGGCACGCCAGGACGTGGAACAATGGATGCCCCTGGCGGCATCGATCCTGGCACACCAGTCGAAGGCGGCCTCACTCATCACCGCACCGCACGCCGAACGGTCACGATACAAGCATCTCGAGCTCATCTCCACCCAGGGCCGCCAGGTACTAATGGTGCTGGTCATGACCGGTGGGGAGGTCAGCCAGCAACTGCTGACCCTGGCTGAACCGGTGCAGCAGTTGCGATTATCAGCAGCAGCCAATACGCTGAACCTGGTATGCACCGCCAAGACGACGGAAGAGATCACTGCCATGCCGTCACGAACCGACGCGCTTGAAAATGACATCCTGACCCTGGTGCTGGCGGACATGGGCCGAGGAGAACAACGCCTCTCAGGCGAGATCTACCTTGATGGACTGACCAATGTTCTTTCGGAGCCTGAATTCCTGGAGTCGGGGGATGCCCGGCGCGCCATCCAGCTCTTCGAAGAACGCAGCCTGCTGCAGAACCTGCTGACGCGGGTGATGCCGGATTCCAGCGTGGGGGGTGTGCAGGTGCTGATCGGCGGAGAGGGCAAATGGGAGGAACTCAAACAATGCTCTGTCGTCCTGGCGCGTTACGGCATCGCCGGACAGATCACGGGCATGCTGGGTGTCTTCGGCCCGATGCGCATGGCATACTCGCGCACCATTCCCACGGTTCGTTTCATGGCAGACCTGCTGAGCGGACTCGTGTCAGAAACTTATGTTGGAGAAGAAAATGAGCAATAAGAAAGATAGAGCAAGCCATACAAAACATGCGGCAGGACATCCCGCCGAAGAAAATGCCGTCCCGACGGAGAGCGTTACAGCCAATGCAGATGTAAACGAGACAGCCCCGGATAACATGGCGGCCATCGAAGAACTGCAAAAACAACTGACCGAGGCGCAGTCCCTAGTTGTTGAGTATAAAGATGGCTGGCAGCGGGCGGTGGCTGATTTTCAGAATTACAAGCGCCGCATCGATGCCGAGAGCAAGGATACATACCAGAATGCCGTCGGAAATATCCTCAGGCGCTATTTGCCCATCCTGGATGACCTGGAACGCGCCCTCGGGCACCGCCCTGCGGACCTGCCCTGGACGGATGGTATCGAGCTGATCTACCGTAAACTGCAGACCATCCTGGAAAATGAAGGCCTTAAGCGAATAGAAGCCGAGGGACAGCCTTTCGACCCCAATTTTCACGAAGCCATTTCCCAAGAGCCAGTCGAAGGGGTGGAATGTGGAACTGTCATAGGCATTGTGCAACAGGGATACATGCTGGGCGAACGAGTCATCCGCCCGGCGATGGTACGCGTGGCACAATAGCAATTTTTATGAAACCTGGCAACTCGAAGCAGAATAATCGATCCTGGAGAACTCATGAGCAAAATCATCGGCATTGACCTGGGAACCACAAATTCCGTTTGCGCGGTCATGATGGGCAGCGAACCGCTGGTCATCCCATCCTCGGAGGGAGAGCGACTTGTTCCTTCCGTGGTGGCGTTCAATAAGAATCACGAGCGATTGGTCGGTCGCGTGGCACGCAACCAGGCGATCGTCAACTCGCAAAACACCATATTTTCGATCAAGCGGTTCATGGGGCGCAAGTACGAAGATGCAGAAGTCCAGCGCACCCTGCCGCGCATTCCGTACACTGTCTTACCGGCTGAAAACGGCGATGTGCGCGTGCGGGTGGATGAAAAGGAATTCTCTCCACCGGAAATTTCGGCCATGATCCTGGGCAAGATGAAGCGGGATGCCGAGGCGTACCTGGGCGAGACAGTCACCCAGGCGGTCATCACCGTGCCGGCTTATTTTAATGATGCACAACGGAATGCAACCAAGGATGCCGGAAAGATTGCCGGGCTGGAGGTGCTGCGTATCATCAATGAGCCCACGGCATCCTCGCTGGCGTACGGACTGGACAAGAAGACCAACGAGATCATCGCGGTTTACGACCTGGGAGGAGGAACGTTCGATATCTCCATCCTGGATGTGGGCGAAGGCGTCTTCCAGGTGCGATCCACGAGCGGCGATACCTTCCTGGGCGGCGATGATTTCGACCTGCGCATCATGGATCACCTGATCCAGGAATTTCGCAAGGAAAACAGCATCGATATCCGCGCCGACAAGCAAGCATTGCAACGCCTGCGCGAAGCCGCCGAGAAGGCCAAGATCGAACTCTCTTCGATGATCCAGACGGAGATCAACCTGCCCTACCTTACTGCAGATGCCTCCGGACCAAAGCACCTGGTGCTGACCCTGACGCGTGCCAAGCTGGACCAGCTGACCGGCGAACTGGTGGAAAAGACCCTGGGCCCGGTGCAGCAGGCGCTCTCGGATGCCGGCCTGACCCCCGGGGAGGTGAACGAGATCGTGATGGTCGGCGGGATGACCCGCATGCCATTTGTGCAGGAAACTGTGCGGAAATTCTTTGGCAAGGAGCCGCATAAAGGTGTCAATCCGGATGAAGTGGTCGCGGTCGGCGCGGCCATCCAGGCAGGCGTGCTGGGAGGCGAAGTCAAGGACATCCTGCTGCTCGATGTGACCCCCCTGACCCTGTCGATCGAGACGCTGGGCAGCATCGCCACACCGCTGATCGAGCGAAATACCACCATCCCGACCCGCCGCAGCCAGATCTTCTCCACCGCCAGCGACAGCCAGACCCAGGTGGAAATCCACGTCCTGCAGGGCGAACGCCCCATGGCGATGGATAACAAATCCCTGGGCAAGTTCAACCTGGACGGCATTCCACCCGCGCCGCGCGGAATCCCACAGATCGAGGTGACTTTTGATATCGATGCCAACGGCATCCTGAAAGTCACCGCCTCCGACAAGGCCTCAGGTCGCAGCCAGCATATTACCATCACGGCCTCCTCCGGATTATCCAAGGAGGAAGTCGAGAAGATGCAGAAAGAAGCCGAGGCGCATGCTGCCGAGGACAAGAAGAAACGCAACCTGATCGAAGCCAAGAACGTGGCAGACAACTCCTTCTATTCCGCCGAGAAGGTGCTGACCGAGCTTGGCGATAAAGTTCCTGAAGAACTGAAGAGCGAAGTTCGGACAGCAATGGAAGAAGTGAAGAAGGTGAAAGATGGCGAGGACGAGGAAGCCATTCGCAAGGCAGTGGATGCACTCAGCCAGGTCGTCCAGAAATGCGGAGCGGCGGCGTATCAACAAGCAGCGCAGGAGCCCGGACCTTCCAGCAGTGAACCCGAACCCGGACCAGATGCCAACCCCGAACCAGAGGCCGAACCCGGACCGGCAGGCGAAGAAAAATAACGCTGGCAGCCGGCCTCAACCTGGAGATCCCGGCATGGGGATGCCAACGTGGAAATGTGAAGAAGAATGACCAATCGTGATTATTACGAGATCCTTGGCGTAGCCAAGACCGCATCAACGGAAGACATTAAAGCTGCCTTCCGTAAACTGGCGCGCCAGTATCACCCCGACGTGAGCAAGGAAGCCGACGCCGAAGAAAAATTCAAGGAGATCAACGAAGCCTACGGCATCCTGTCCGACCCGGAGAAGCGCCGCCGCTACGACCAGTTCGGCCGCCAGGGTTTGGGGGATATGGGTGGAGTGAACATGCACGACTACACCATGGATTTCAACGACCTGGTGGAGGAGCTATTCGGCAGCTTCGGCTTCGGTTTTGGCAATCCCACCGGCTCCCGTTCGCACAGACCGCGACGGGGGCGCGACCTGCAGGTGGGGGTGCAACTGGCTTTCGAAGAAGCCATATTTGGCGTGGAAAAGACCATTGAAATCAACCGCAATGAAGTTTGTTCCACCTGCCACGGCAACGGGGCCGCGCCCGGCACCAAGCCGCAGCGCTGCCAAACCTGCGGCGGACGCGGTGAAGTACGCCAGGTGCGGCAGACCATTTTTGGCTCGATGATGCAGTCGGGGCCATGCCCCACCTGCAGTGGTAAAGGCGAAGTGATCGCTACCCCCTGCCCCACCTGTCGCGGAGCAGGGCTGGAGCGCAAGGCGGTGAAAAAGGTGGTCTCCATCCCGGGCGGGGTCGATAACGGCACGCAGATCCGCCTGGCAGGCGAAGGGGAGCCCGGGACGCTTGGCGGACCGCAAGGCAACCTGTACCTGGTGATCAGCACCCAGGGTCACAAATTCTTCAAGCGCCGGGAGAACGATATCCTGCTCAACCTGGATATCAATCTCGCCCAGGCAACGCTGGGCGCCGAGATCGATGTTCCCACCGTGGAAGGAAAAACAGAGAAATTGAACATCCCTGCCGGCACCCAGCCGGGCAAGGTCTTCACGCTCAAAGGGCGCGGTGTTCCCTACCTGCGCAAGTCCGGGCGGGGTGACGAGCTGGTGATCATGAATGTGGATATCCCCACCAGGTTGACGAAAGAACAGCGCGAGCTCTTCGAGAAACTGGCGACCACCCTGGGTACCACGGTCAAGCCGAAGGAAAAGGGCTTCCTGGACTGGTTGAACGAAGCTTTGGGAGGGTAGTTGAACTGGCTGGAAGTCTCCCTGACTGTGAATGGCGAACTGGCAGAAGCGGTTGCCGATGTGCTGGCACGCTTTGCCCCGAATGGCGTGACCACGGAACAAGCGGTCACTTACAACGATGCGGAAGATGAAGGCACAGCGGTCGGTCCCATCACCGTGCGTGCTTACCTGCCTGCGGACGAACACCTGGAAGAGATCCGGCCGCGGCTGGAGGAGTCGCTGCACTACCTGGGGATGATCCAAGCCCTGCCTGCCCCGACCTTCACGCCAGTTGCAGATCAGAATTGGATGGAAGCCTGGAAGGCGCGTTACCAGCCCATCCCGATCGGGAAAAGGTTGATCATCGTTCCCGCCTGGCTTGAGTCGCCGGACGAGTCGCGGCTCCCGATCCGGATCGACCCGGGAATGGCGTTCGGCACGGGGACGCACCCCACCACCCAGCTATGCCTGGAGTTCATCGAAGAATTCTTCACTGACAGGCTGGTGCCGGGAGTAGGGCATTCCCTGACCGACCGACCAATAGCTGTGATCGACGTTGGCTGCGGCTCCGGAATTCTCTCCATCGGCGCGCTGAAGCTGGGGGCTTCTTTTGCACTCGGTGTGGATATCGACCCGGCTTCGGTTCAAGCCAGCCGCGAGAACGCGGAGGCCAATGACATCCCCAAGGAGCAGTTCTTCATCGGCCTCGGGTCCGTGGCTGAGATCCTGAAGGGTGGATTTCCTGTTCGGACAGCTCCGCTGGTGCTGGCGAACATCCTTGCCCCGGTGCTCGTCCGCCTGCTGGATGCCGGGATGGCGGAATTGGTGGAACCGGGCGGGAGCATCGTCCTTTCGGGAATCCTGGAAGAGCAGGCAGCATCCGTGGTCAGCGTGGCAGCAGGCGAATGGACTTTCCCTGACAGGCAGCAAGCAGATCGCGGATTGGGTGGCACTGACCTGTAAACGTGGTTGAAACCTGTCCAGGACAGCTGGCACTTAGAAGAGTTCGCCCATCTCCCATATTTCCATGCAACATTGGCTGTGTAAAGTCTAAAACGCTGCCTACGTTTGTCTGTTTTATGCTATCATAAAGACTGATGACTCGCCGCCGACTGATCCTGTATCTCCTGCTGAATGCGCTTGTTTCCGCCCTGGTGGCCGGGACCGTCCTGTTCCTGTATGACCGCTTCGGACGTCCCGATTGTGCCAGCGGGGTGGGTGCAGATTTAAGCGTGACGATCAACGGTGTGCCCGGGGTTGGGGTGGCGAAGAGCGAGATGGTCGTGTTGCAAAATACCGGTGATCAGACCGTGGTGCTTACCGGCTGGTCACTGCGCAACGGGAGCGGTGTGACCTTCGAGTTTCCGCAGTTGACCCTGTACCCGGGCGGAACCGTGCAAGTGCATACCACCACGGGCGAGGCGTCCATCTCCGACCTGTACTGGAATCAAACCGACCCATTGTGGGAAGAAGGCGAACTGGTTGTGCTCTACGACACCCAGGGGCTCGCCCGTGCTTTTTACCGAATCCCTTAATAGGAATCCTACCTCCGCGGTACCCTCCAATGTCCCAAGCCCTGTATCGTAAATGGCGTCCCCAGAAATGGGATGAGGTTGTCGGGCAGCAGCATGTCGTGCAGACCCTGAGAAATGCCGTGAGCGGGGGTCGTGTGGCACATGCTTACCTGTTCGCCGGCCCGCGCGGCACCGGAAAAACCACGGCTGCCCGCCTGCTGGCAAAAGCAGTCAATTGCCTGGATCCGGACCCGGCAGAACACCCGTGCAACAAATGCGACTACTGCAAGGCGGTCAACGACGGCCGTTTCCTGGACCTGATCGAGATCGACGCGGCTTCGCAGACCGGCGTGGAGGACGTGCGCGACCTGCGGGACAAGATCAATTTCACCCCCAACCAGGGCAAGTACAAGATCTACATCATCGACGAAGTGCACATGTTCTCCAACAGCGCCTTCAATGCGCTGTTGAAGACACTGGAAGAACCGCCTCCACACGCAATCTTCATCCTGGCGACCACCGAGATCCACAAGATCCCTGCCACCGTGCTATCACGCTGCCAGCGACACGAATTCCGCCGTGTCCCGGTGGAACTCATCCTTTCCCAGCTTGAAAATATCGCCAAGAATGAAAAGATCAAGGCGGAACCGGAAGCCCTGGTATACATTGCACGCCAGTCTGCGGGAGGCTTGCGGGACGCCATTTCATTGCTCGACCAGCTTGCCTCCACGGGACAGACCGTCAACCTCGAACTGGCACACGCGGTGCTGGGCACGGCCACCAGCCAGACAGTGCTGGGATTGGTCGATGCGGTGGTGGAACGGAATCCTGCGGCGGGCATGGAGGCGATCCACAGCTCCCTGGATTCAGGCACCGATGCGCGCTCGCTGGCAAGGCAGGTTGTGGAATACCTGCGGGGGATGCTGTTGATCCACATGGGCAACTCATCCCAGGTGGACTTGCCGGCTGAAGTACGCCAGCGGGCAGAGGCGCAAGCCAAGGTTTTGACCAGCGGGGAGATCCTGCGCATGATCAAAATATTCAATATTGCAGCCTCCGACCCGCGGGGTAGCTGGCAGCCGTCGCTGCCGATGGAACTGGCCCTGGCGGAGGTGATGGAGACACCCTCGGCTGCGCCACTCGCGGCTGCGCCACTCGCGGCTGCGGCAAGCACCGAGGTAAACATGACCAAGAAATTCCAAGCTGAACCCGCGGTACTGAAACCCCAGAAAATGGACCAAGCCCAGGAAATCCCTCAACCACCCGCCGAGAGCACGGGAAAAGTCACACTGGGTCAAATGATGAAGTCCTGGAAGCAGGTGGGTGCGGCAGTCAAGAGCAACATGTCGCTGGCGGCGCTGCTCAATTCGTGCACCCTGCTGGAATTGAAGAACAACGTGTTGACGCTGGGTTTTAAAAGTGATATTCTACGTGCCAAGGCGGACACCCCGGAGCAGGTCGAAAGCCTGTGCAAGGCAATTCGGGAGGTAACCGGGGAGGACCTGGCGGTCAGGTGTGTTGTTTCGGACGCCAAGCGATCTTCCACAAATGTGAAGGCCAACGGCATGGTCGCCGCGGCGATAAAGCACGGCGGCGAGATCGTGGATATCCAGGAATAACCCAGCAAAGACCTGGCTGGGATCCCTGTATCCCCAAGGAGAGCATATGGCAAAAGGATTTAATCGACCCCCAGGCGTGGGTGGCGGGCAAGGCGGCATGATGCAACAGCTCCAACGCCTGCAGCAGCAAATGGCGGAGGCACAGGAGAGGCTTGCCGAGGAAACCGTGAGTGTCACGGCAGGCGGCGGCGTGGTAAAAGTGACGATGACCGGCGACCAGGTATGTAAATCCGTGGAAATCGACCCGGCGCTGCTCAAGGACGCGGATGCAGAGATGCTCCAAGACCTGGTGCTGGCGGCAGTCAACCTGGCGCTGGAGAAATCGAAGGAACTGCAACAACAGGTGATGGGTCCATTGGCGGGGGGAATGCCTTTCTAGAAAAGGCGTCCCAGCATTGATAGGATATAAGTTATGCTTCCTGAACCCATTCAAAGCCTGATCTTCGCCCTGGAACGCCTGCCCGGGATCGGACCCAAGACAGCCTCCAGGCTGGCGTTCTACCTGTTGCGCGCCCCGGAGGAGATCAGCGGAAGCCTTGCCGAAGCCTTGACCGACCTCAAGAGCAAGATCACTTTCTGCACGGTGTGTTTCAACATCACCGTCGCCGGGCGCGAGGTTTGCGAGATCTGTGCAAGCAACCAGAGGGAGGATGCAACGATTTGCGTCGTGGAAGAACCCCTGGACATCCTCTCCATCGAGCGGATTGGCGTTTTCCACGGCAAGTACCACGTCCTGCAGGGGGTGATCAGCCCGATCGAGGGAATCGGTCCCGAAAACCTGAAGATCAAGCCCCTGCTCGAGCGTGTCCAAAAGGGCGGAGTGAAAGAAGTGATCCTGGCGACCGATCCGACCATGGAAGGCGATGCCACCGCCCAATACCTGCACCCGCGCTTGAAGGCTCTCGGCGTTCACGTGACGCGCCTGGCGCGCGGCCTGCCCGTGGGCGGCGACCTGGAGTACGCCGACCAGAATACGCTCCTGCGAGCCCTCTCGGGGCGGCAGGAGATGGATTAGGGCTCTACGGGGGCAGGCAGCAAATCCCCCTGATTATCTTTCCATGAAAGTCACACTGCTCAGCTACGGTTCGCGGGGTGATATTCAACCTTTCCTCGCCCTGGCAACCGGTTTGCAGAAGGCGGGTCACAGCGTGCGCCTGGCGGCGCCCGAGCGCTTTACCAGTTTCATCGAGAGTTACCAGGTTCCCTGCCAGGGGCTTCCCGGAGATCCGGAGGAGATCAGCCTGCGGTTTAACGACGCCGGACAAAACCCCCTGCGCATCATCCATGCCCTCAGCGCATATATATTCGAGATCGCCCCAGAGGTGGCGCGGACCGCCCTGGCTGCCTGTGAGGATGCTGACTGCATCGTGCACGGTTTTCTATTCACGGCCGGCGGGCACGCCTTTGCGTGTCAACTCGGCATTCCGGACGTATCCGTGCAAACCTTCCCGATGTTCGCGCCAACACGCGCTTTCCCGAACGTTTCGGTTGCCAAGCTGCCTCCCGGGGGGCTGAGTTATTTCAGCCACTGGTTGTTCGACCGGGTTTTTCGTTGGGTTGGGAATAATGGGTATGCAAGAATTCGCCGAACGCACCCCGACATTGGGCTGCCTGCAAAGTTACCCTGGCCTTTCGAGGCTTCACCCTCCAGGCTGCAAACACCTTTGGTCTTTGCATTCAGTCCCAGCGTGATCCGACCGCCGCGGGAATGGCTGGACCAGGTGCACATTCACACTCCGGGCTACTTTTTCCTGGACGATGCAGCCTACCAACCGGAGAATGAGTTGGTGGAATTCCTGGAAGCTGGGGAGGCCCCAGTCTGCATCACTTTCGGGAGCATGGTCAACCGCAAGTTGAAATTTATCCGGAGTATTGTGGGTGAGGCGCTCCAGGGTACGCAACAACGGGCAATATTCCTGACAGGATGGGGAGACCGGCGGGCTGGTCCAGAATTGGGCGGGGGCAATCTCCTGGAACTAGAATTGGCAGCGCACGATTGGCTTTTTCCACGCTGCAAGCTGATCATCCACCACGGCGGAGCGGGAACGACCGCGGCAGCCTTGCGCTCGGGAAGACCCAGCATGGTGATCCCGCTTGCTGGTGACCAGCCATTCTGGGCGCGCCGGGTGAATGAGTTGCGGGTGGGACCCGGCTCAATCACCATCCAGTCCCTGACGGCGGAGAGGCTGAGGGCGGCAATCGCCCTGGCAGGAGGGTCAGCCGTTAAGCAGCGTGCCGAGGAAGTGGGGGATTGGCTGGGTGCGGAGGACGGAGTGGGCAAGGCGGTGAGGCTGATCGAGGGGCACACGGCTCGATTCCGGGCAGAAAACGGTCGCAGACAACCTTAAAGAATGGAAATTGGTAGGGGAATCGCTTGACAACTTTGTCCGTATGCGTATAATAGGCAAGCACACTTAACCCCGTTCAGATCTCGTCCCTGCGGACAGATCGTTGACAACCGAGAAGCGTCTCAAGTCAGAGACTCAAGGCAAAGCGTTTTGATGTCTGACGGGCCGATGTTGAAAGTAACACATCGGCACTTTGTGACTAAAAAGCCTTGACAGTGTGGAATGATGCGGGTAGAATACCGCCCGCTAAGTTCATCGGACCTTAACAACTGAAGAGTGATAGGAAATTAAAGCCAAGTCGTTCTTTATTTCCGTAACCAACACCCGCAAGGGTGATAATTTTACGGAGAGTTTGATCCTGGCTCAGGATGAACGCTGGCGGCGTGCTTAATACATGCAAGTCGAACGAAGAGCTTTGTAGCAATACGAAGCTTCTTAGTGGCGAACGGGTGCGTAACGCGTTGGTGACCTGCCCCGAAGTGTGGAATAACAGTTCGAAAGGACTGCTAATACCGCATGTGGTTCTCCAGGCTAGAGGCTGGAGTTCTAAAGCAGTAATGCGCTTCGGGAGGGACCTGCGTCCCATCAGCTAGTTGGTGAGGTAATGGCCCACCAAGGCTACGACGGGTAGGGGACCTGAGAGGGTGGTCCCCCACACTGGCACTGAAACACGGGCCAGACACCTACGGGTGGCAGCAGTAGGGAATATTGGGCAATGGGCGAAAGCCTGACCCAGCAACGCCGCGTGCATGATGAAGGTCTTCGGATCGTAAAATGCTTTTCTGAGAGATGAGAAAGGACAGTATCTCAGGAATAAGTCTCGGCTAACTACGTGCCAGCAGCCGCGGTAACACGTAGGAGGCAAGCGTTATCCGGATTTACTGGGCGTAAAGCGCGTGCAGGCGGTTCGGTAAGTTGGATGTGAAAGCTCCTGGCTCAACTGGGAGAGGTCGTTCAATACTACCGGACTTGAGAGCAGTAGAGGGAGGTGGAATTCCCGGTGTAGTGGTGAAATGCGTAGATATCGGGAGGAACACCAGTGGCGAAAGCGGCCTCCTGGACTGTTTCTGACGCTCAGACGCGAAAGCTAGGGTAGCAAACGGGATTAGAGACCCCGGTAGTCCTAGCTGTAAACGATGTGAACTTGGCGTCGGTGGTGTAAAAACCATCGGTGCCGAAGCTAACGCGATAAGTTCACCGCCTGGGGACTACGGCCGCAAGGTTAAAACTCAAAGGAATTGACGGGTCCCCGCACAAGCAGCGGAGCGTGTGGTTTAATTCGATGTTACACGAAGAACCTTACCCAGGTTTGACATGCAGGTAGTAGGGAAGCGAAAGCAGACCGACCCGCAAGGGAGCCTGCACAGGTGTTGCATGGCTGTCGTCAGCTCGTGTCGTGAGATGTTCGGTTAAGTCCGCTAACGAGCGCAACCCTCGTCGTATGTTACAAGTGTCATACGAGACCGCCGGTATCAAGCCGGAGGAAGGTGGGGATGACGTCAAGTCAGCATGGCCTTTATATCTGGGGCTACACACACGCTACAATGGCCGGTACAATGGGTTGCTAAGCCGCGAGGTAGAGCCAATCCCCAAAACCGGCCTCAGTTCAGATCACAGGCTGCAACCCGCCTGTGTGAAGTCGGAGTTGCTAGTAAACGCGCGTCAGCTATAGTGCGTTGAATACGTTCCCGGGGATTGTACACACCGCCCGTCACGTCATGGGAGCTGGCAACACCTGAAGCCGGTAGCCTAACCGCAAGGAGGGCGCCGTCGAGGGTGGGGCTGGTGACTGGGACGAAGTCGTAACAAGGTAGGTGTACCGGAAGGTGCGCCTGGATCACCTCCTTTCTAGAGTAATGAGCAAATGTCCAGCTCACGCAGACAAATGCTCGACTTCCAAATCTTCCACCCGCGGTGGGTGGCAGTCGACGAAAGCAAGATTTCCTATCACTTCTCAGTTGTTGAGGTCGTCCTGTGCGGGCCTGTAGCTCAGCTGGTTAGAGCACAGTCCTGATAAGACTGGGGTCACTGGTTCGAGTCCAGTCAGGCCCACCTGATTTTCAGGCAGTGCTCGGGGATGTAGCTCAGCGGGAGAGCAACGCCTTTGCAAGGCGAAGGCCACGGGTTCGAATCCCGTCATCTCCACTGAGGTGGTGCGAGAGAAAGGTTGAAGAAAAGATTGAAGTTGGCGAGCGAGCAAGAAAAGTAGTATAAGAAGGCTTCATTCGCGAGGGAGATCCACGGCCCGGCGATAAGCCGGGTCGCTTTGTCGAAAAAAGTAAAGTTGCTGGGCAGTCGATGCCCTTGACAGAAGTGTGAAGAGCATCGGCAGCCGATCAACGGCAGAAATGCTGGTGAAGGCGCGAACGTCAGAACCTTGACAACTGAATAGTCTCTGATTTGATTTATAAATATTTTGTAGGCCGAACAGTATCAAATTCTCCGCATCACGTGGAGAAGCTACTAAGGGCTTACGGTGAATGCCTTGGCGCCAAATGCCGATGAAGGACGTGGGACACTGCGATAAGCTCCGGTTAGCCGTGAACAGGCGTCCGACCCGGAGATGTCCGAATGGAGAAATCCGCTGTGGCGAACCCACAGCATCTCTCAGTTGAATACATAGACCGAGAGAAGGCAACCTGGGGAACTGAAACATCTAAGTACCCAGAGGAAAAGAGATCATTTCCCTAGTAGTGGCGAGCGAACGGGAATCAGCCTAAACCGTACGTGCTTGCACGGACGGGGTTGTAGGGTCCGGCATATGGAAGTTACAAATCAATCTGTTAGCGGAAAGGTGTGGGAAAGCCTACCAAAGAGGGTGATAGTCCCGTATGCGAAAACAGATTGACTTCCGCTGGATACCTGAGTACTGCCGGGCACGCTAATCCGGCAGGAATTGGGGAGTCCACTCTCTAAGGCTAAATACATTTGGCGACCGATAGTGAACAAGTACCGCGAGGGAAAGGTGAAAAGTCCCCCTGTTAGGGGAGTGAAATAGAACCTGAAACCGTAAGCCTACAAGCAGTCGGAGGGCTAATGGCGTGTCGGTGCCCCGGGGAAACCCGGGTGCGCGGCGCTATGCCTGACGGCGTGCCTCTTGGAGAATGAGCCTGCGAGTTAATCTCAGCGGCGAGGTTAAGGGAGTGACACCCGTAGCCGTAGCGAAAGCGAGTCTGAATAAGGCGAATAGTCGTTGGGATTAGACCCGAAACCGGGTGAGCTACCCATGGCCAGGGTGAAGCGAGTTTAAACGCTCGTGGAGGCCCGAACCTACTAACGTTGCAAAGTTAGGGGATGAGCTGTGGGTAGAGGTGATATGCCAAACGAACTCGGATATAGCTGGTTCTCCCCGAAATAGCTTTTGGGCTAGCATCATGCGTTTAGTAACGGAGGTAAAGCACTGGATGAGCTAGAGGGCTTACCGCTTATCGAACTCAACCAAACTCTGAATGCCGTTACTCCAGAGCATGGTAGTCGGACTCCGGGAGATGAGTTTCGGGGTCGAAAGGGAAACAGCCCAGATCATCGGCTAAGGTCCCAAAATCCAAGCTAAGTGGGAAACGAGGTGAGACTACTGGAACAACCAGGAGGTTGGCTTAGAAGCAGCCACCCTTTAAAGAGTGCGTAATAGCTCACTGGTCTAGTGGTCTTGCGCGGAAAACTTAACGGGGCTAAGCTTGGTACCGAAGCCATGGGCTTTGCGCAAGCAGAGCGGTAGGGGAGCGTTCCGCCAGCGGTGAAGGTCGATCGTAAGGACGACTGGAGCGGGCGGAAGTGAGAATGCAGGCATGAGTAGCGAATAAACACGTGAGAACCGTGTTCGCCGTAAATCTAAGGTTTCCGACGCCAGGTCAATCCGCGTCGGGTTAGTCGGGTCCTTAGCCGAGGCCGAGAGGCGTAGGTGATGGACATCCGGTCAACATTCCGGAACCGTCTGGAAGGAGCGATGAGGGGACGCAACGAGGTAGGCCAGCCAGCGATTGGTTGTGCTGGTGCGATCTGCTTAGGCGTTGAGGCTTGTAGGAAAATCCGCAGGCTGAGCTGAGGCAAGAGCGTGCCCTAGAGGCGTAAGTGGTTGAGCCTTGTTGCCGAGAAAAGCCTCTAAGCGTTGAGATCCAGATGCCCGTACCGCAATCCGACACCGGTAGATGGGTAGAGTATACCAAGGCGAACGGGAGAACCTTCGTTAAGGAACTAGGCAATTTAACCCCGTAACTTCGGGATAAGGGGTACCTGGCGACAGGTCGCAGTGAAATGGCTCTAGTGACTGGTTAACAAAACCACAGGTCTCTGCAAAGCCGTAAGGCGATGTATAGGGGCTGACGTGTGCCCAGTGCCGGAAGGTTAAAGGGAGAGGTTAGCGCAAGCGAAGCTTTGAACTGAAGCCCCGGTGAACGGCGGCCGTAACTATAACGGTCCTAAGGTAGCGAAATTCCTTGTCGGGTAAGTTCCGACCCGCACGAACCGCGTAACAACTAGAGTAGTGTCTCAACGAGGGACCCGGTGAAATTGAAATGGCTGTGAAGATGCGGCCTACCCGCAGCAGGACAAAAAGACCCCGTGGAGCTTTACTGTAGCTTGGCATTGAGTTTGGGTGTGATCTGTGTAGCATAGGTGGGAGGCTTTGAAGCTGGCGCGCTAGCGTCGGTGGAGCCATCGGTGAAATACCACCCTGATCACATTTAGACCCTAACCCCGCACCGTCATCCGGGCGGGGGACCGTGCCAGGTGGGCAGTTTGACTGGGGCGGTCGCCTCCTAAAATGTAACGGAGGCGCCCAAAGGTTCCCTCAGGGTGAATGGAAACCACCCAAAGAGTGTAAAGGCATAAGGGAGCTTGACTGCAAGACCAACGCGTCGAGCAGAGTCGAAAGACGGGCTTAGTGATCCCACGGATCCATGTGGAAGGGCCGTGGCTACCGGATAAAAGCTACCCCGGGGATAACAGGCTGGTGAAGTCCAAGAGTTCACATCGACGACTTCGCTCGGCACCTCGATGTCGGCTCATCGCATCCTGGGGCTGGATAAGGTCCCAAGGGTCGGGCTGTTCGCCCGTTAAAGCGGTACGCGAGCTGGGTTCAGACCGTCGTGAGACAGGTCGGTCTCTATCCGCTGTGGGCGTAAGGGATTTGAAGGGAGCTGCCTCTAGTACGAGAGGACCGAGGTGGACAGACCTCTGGTGTGCCAGTTGTCGTGCCAACGGCATCGCTGGGTAGCTACGTCTGGCAGAGATAACCGCTGAAAGCATCTAAGTGGGAAACTCGCCCTAAGATTAGATCCCTGTATCCTTTATGGAGTAAGACCGCAGGTAGACCACCTGTTTGATAGGCGATATGTGTAAGCACAGCAATGTGTTGAGCAAAATCGTACTAATGGTCGAGGGCTTAACCGCGTGGTGCGGAGAACTTGGTACTGTTCATCAGTCAGGACTATTCAGACACAACTTAGTGAATAAGTCTCTTTGGTGATTTGAGCGTCGAGGGTACACCCGGTCCCATCTCGAACCCGGAAGTTAAGCTCGACAGCGCCGATGGTACTTGGCGGGCGACTGCCTGGGAGAGTAGGTCATTGCCAAAGAGACTTTTCAATTTAATGTATCTTTAACCTTTTCAGCACATCCCTAGTGGAGTATAATGCTGCCGTTCACAAACCGGTCCGGCGCAGGTTGGTAGAGTTCATTTCCGGCCAACCAAGGAGAGTGTGCAGGGTTCGATCTGTTGTTTGTTTCGGCATCCAGATTTGGTGTTCCCAGCGCTCTCGGCTGTGTTTGTGAAAAGCCGAGATTTTTTATTTGCCCCCGGGAGGAGGTGAGATTTTTGGCTTCTGTCAATTTACGCAATAATGAATTGCAAGATTCCCTGCTCAAACGTTTCCGCAAGAAGGTTGTAAAAAGCGGCGTTCTGAGCACTATACGAAGGAAACGCTGGTTCGTTTCCAAGAGCGAGCAACGCCGCATGGACAAGAAGAAATCGATCCGCCGCATCAAACGCCGGCAATACACCCATGATGGCGAGTAACTTGCTCAGAAATTGGAGGCTTTATGGCTAATGAGGATAAGATTCAAGTCGAAGGGTTGGTAATTGAGGCCCTCCCCGGTACCCAGTTTCGAGTAAGACTCGACAATGGGCACGAAGTCCTAGCATATCTTTCGGGCAAGATGCGCAAGTACTACATTCGCATCCTGCTAGGAGACCACGTAAAAGTTGAGATGTCGCCCTACGATTTGACTCGCGGCCGGATCACGTATCGTCAAAAGAAAACCGGTGGCGAACCAGAGACAGTCGAATAGCCTCTTCCATCAGCAATTATAAAAAGACAACCCAGGTGACAATTACCGGGTTGTCTTTTTTATTTTCTGTTCGTACGAGCTATGGAAGTTCTTTAAACGAGTGGAGTATCTTCATATAATTGGCACGTTCAAATGCCGCAGACTCACGAACATTTTTCATGCTCAGGCTGCCTTGCAGCTGCCTGATGGATTTGTACTCATTTTCAGTCAACCAGGCATCCAGGTCGGCCAGGATCTTGGCGGCATGGTCGATGCCCTTCAGCAGCAGGACGGATGCTGACATGGCTACCGAGGCGCCTGCCATCATGGATTTCAATACATCTTCAGCAGAATGGACCCCGCTGGTAATGGCCAGGTCAGCCTGAATGCGCCCGTAAAGCAGGGCGATCCAGCGCAGAGGAAGGCGCAACTCAGAGGGTGTACTCAGCTCCAGGCTGGGCTCAACCTTGAGGTCAGCGAGGTTGATGTCGGGCTGGTAGAAGCGATTGAACAGGACCAGCCCTTTTGCGCCGGCGGCAACCATTCGTTCAGCCAGGTTGGGCAAGGCGGTAAAGAACGGGCTCAATTTGACTGCCACGGGGATATCGACACTGCGGCAAACATCGCCCACCAGGGTGAGATAGTTGTCTTCCAGGACAGCGCTGGTGAGCAACGGATCTGTGGGCAGATAATACAGGTTGAGTTCCAAAGCATCTGCGCCGGCATCCTGGATCTTGCGGGCATACTTGATCCATCCGCCTGTCGAAACACCATTCAGGCTGCCAATGACGGGGATATTCACGGCGCGCTTGACGGCAGACAAGTGTTCCAGGTAGGCTTCGGGAGCCAGCTTGAAACTGCCGGTCTGGGGATAGTAACTGGTCGCCTCGGAGGACGATTCCTCCCCAACGGAAAGATAATGATCCAGTTCGAGGCTCTCGTGGAGGATCTGCTCTTCGAACAGGGAATACATGACGATGGCGGCAACCCCGGCTGCCTCCAGGTGCTTGACAGCCTCCAGTTTCCGGGATAACGGCTGGGCTGCGGAAACGACAAGGGGGTTCTTTTAATTTCAAACCAAGATAGGTGGTGGTCAGGTCAGACATTTGGCTTTCTCCTCATCCAAGATGGATAGAAATGAGGGGCAGAATTCATCTGCCCCTCATTGATCGGGTTATTTCTGTTCGCCAGCCTGGTTATAGTGCATGGCAGCCAACTGCGAATAGAAGCTCCAGCGGCTCCTGGCATCTTCACGCGCCAGCTTGAGCAAGGCTTCAGCGCGGGTTTCATCGCTCTGGGTCAGCATGCGGAAGCGAGTCTCGGTATACATGTATTGCTCCACCGGGATGCTGGGTTCCTTGCAGTCGATGAGCAGCGGGTTCTTGCCTTCGGCAGCGAGCCGGGGATCATAACGGTAAATGGGGAACAAACCGGACTGCACTGCCATCTTTTGTTGCTCGAGACCCTTGGCCATGTCGATGCCGTGGGCGATGCAGTGGCTGTAGGCAATGATGATGGATGGGCCGGGGTAGGCTTCGGCTTCGAGGAATGCTTTCAAGGTATGCAGGTCACTGTAGCCCATGGCGACGCGTGCCACATAGACGTAACCATAGGCGATGGCCATCAGTCCAAGGTCTTTCTTGGAGAGACCCTTGCCTTGCGCAGCAAAGCGGGCTACTGCGCCGCGGGGGGTTGACTTGGATGCCTGACCACCCGTATTGGAATAAACCTCGGTATCCAAAACCAGGAGGTTGACATCGCGCCCGGTCGAGAGCACATGATCAAGACCGCCGTAGCCGATATCGTAAGCCCAACCGTCGCCACCGACGATCCAGACCGATTTCTTGACCAGGGAGTTGGCGACTGCCAGAAGATTGAGCGCCTGCGGATTCTTGGAGGCGGAAATTTTCTCCTTCAGGATGGCGACGCGCTCGCGTTGCTGCTTGATGCCCAGGTCGGTCGTCTGGTCAGCCTTGAGCAGGGCGTCGATCAGATCGGTGCCCAATTCGCCGACAAAGGTGGGGAGGAGATCGCGGGCGAACTCTTTCTGCTTGTCCAGGGTCAGGCGGAAGCCAAGACCAAACTCGGCATTGTCTTCGAACAGGGAATTGGACCAGGCTGGCCCACGACCTTCCTTGTTCGGTGCATACGGCGTGGTGGGAAGGTTCCCGCCGTAGATGGAGGAACACCCAGTGGCGTTGGCGATGACGGCGCGATCCCCAAAGAGCTGGGTCATCAGCTTGACGTACGGGGTTTCACCGCAACCAGAGCAGGCGCCGGAGAACTCGAAGAGCGGTTCGAGCAGTTGCGAATTCTTGATGGATGCCAGGCTGATGGCGGTGCGATCGATCTCGGGCAGGTCGAGGAAGAAGTCCCAGTTGAGCGCCTCGCTCTCGCGGAGGACGGGTTGGGGTGCCATGTTGATGGCTTTGCGGCTCGGATTGGTCTTATCCTTGGCAGGGCAGGCTTCAATACACAATGAACAACCAGTGCAATCCTCGGGGGCAACCTGGACGGTGTAGGCCATGCCGGGGAATTCCTTGAACTTCGAATCCAGGTGTTTGAAGGTTGCGGGAGCCTGAGCCAGATTTTTGGTGTCGTACACCTTGTGACGGATGACGGCATGGGGGCAGACGAAGACGCATTTGCCGCATTGGATGCACAGGTCCGGTTCCCATACCGGGATCTCGAGGGCTATATTGCGCTTCTCCCAACGGGTGGTCCCGGTGGGGTAGGTGCCGTCGAGCGGGAAGGCGGATACCGGAACAGTATCGCCATCGAAGGCAATGATGGGGCCAAGGACGTTCCTGACAAATTCCGGTGCGGCGGCAGGAACCGGGAGGCGACGGGCAGTAGTGCTGGTCACTTTTTCCGGAACTTTGACCTCATGCAGGTGTGCCAGGGTCTGGTCCACGGCGGCGTAATTCTTCAGCACCACCGCTTCGCCGCGTTTGCCATAGGTTTTCTGAATAGCTTTCTTGATTTGAGAAATGGCCTCATCCCGAGGCAGGATGCCGGAAATGGCGAAGAAGCAGGTTTGCATGATGGTGTTGATGCGACCGCCCATGCCGGTGCTTTCGGCGACAGTATAAGCGTTGATGTTGTAGAACTTGAGCTTCTTCTCGATAATATCGCCCTGTACTTCCTTGGGCAACTCGTCCCATATCGTCTCGTTCTCGAAGGTGCTGTTCAGCAGGAATACAGCACCCGGTTGGGCGTACTTGGTAATGTTGTAACGTTCCAGGAAGTTGAACTGATGACAGGCGACGAAATTGGCCGTGTTGGGCGTGATCAGGTACGGAGCCTGGATCGGCTTGGGCCCGAAGCGCAGGTGCGAGATGGTCATCGAACCTGATTTCTTCGAGTCGTACACGAAGTAACCCTGGGCATTGTTTTCGGTCTCTTCGCCAATGATCTTGATCGAGTTCTTGTTGGCGCCGACAGTGCCATCAGCACCCAGGCCAAAGAAGACACAACGCACCGTCTCGGGGAATTCCACCGAGAAGGACGGATCGTACTCCAGGCTGGAGCCGGTCACGTCTTCGTTGATCCCGATGACAAAGTGGTTCTTTGGATCGGCTTTCTTGAGCTCATCGAGCACACCCTTGACCATGGCAGGGGTGAATTCCTTGGAAGACAGGCCGTAGCGACCGCCGATCACCTTGATATCCAGGCGATGGTTTTCGTAGAGGGCGCTGGTGATATCCAGGTAGAGGGGTTCGCCATTGGCACCCGGTTCCTTGGTGCGGTCCAGGATGGCGATGGATTTGACCGAACCAGGCAGGGCAGCCAGGAAGTGTTCAACCGAGAAAGGACGATACAGGCGGACGCGCAATACGCCGACCTTTTCACCTTTTTCAGCCAGGTGACGCACGGTGGCTTCGACCGTCTCGCCGCCCGAGGCCATGACGATGATGACGCGATCGGCATCCGGGGCGCCAACATAGTCGAACAGGTGGTACTGGCGACCGGTCAGTTTGGCGAACTTGTCCATCGCCTTTTGAACGATGGCCGGGGTTGCTGCATAGAATTGGTTGCCGGTTTCTCGGGACTGGAAGAATACGTCCGGATTCTGGGCGGTGCCGCGGATGAAGGGCCGCTCGGGTGAGAGGGCACGGGCTCGGTGGGCGCGCACCAGATCATCGTCGATCATGGTGTGCAAGTCATCGTTGGTCAGCTCTTCGATCTTCTCAATCTGATGGGAGGTGCGGAAGCCGTCAAAGAAATGAAGGAAAGGCACGCGTGATTCGAGTGTGGCTGCCTGGGAGATGCAGGCGAAGTCGTGGGCTTCCTGGACAGAGCTGGAAGGCATCATTGCCCAGCCGGTCTGGCGAACAGCCATGACATCCGAATGATCGCCAAAGATCGACAGGGCATGGGTGGCGACGGTTCGGGCGGTGACATGGAACACGGTGGAAGTCAATTCGCCGGCGATCTTGAACATGTTGGGGATCATCAACAACAATCCCTGGCTGGCTGTGAAAGTGGTGGTCAAGGCACCGGTCTGCAAAGCGCCATGGACAGCGCCAGAAGCGCCTCCCTCCGACTGCATTTCCACGACCAGGGGAACTGTACCCCAGATGTTCTGCTTGCCAACTGCTGACCAGTCGTCTGCCCATTCTCCCATGTTGGAAGAGGGGGTGATCGGATAAATCGCGCAAATCTCGTTGATGCGATGGGCGACCGAAGCAGCTGCTTCGTTCCCATCAATCGTAACCATTCGTCTTGCCATAAAATACTCCTTCTATTTGATCAGATATTTCCAATCTGTTGATTGCCGTTATACCAATCTATAAGTTTATTCCGGGGAGCTTGCAGGCGATAGTAATTTAATACCTAAAATACCCTGCGACTTGTCATAATCAGGACCCCATTCGGGCAGGGTTCCTGGCAAGTCCATCCAGGTGACGGGAGGCGAGGAATAATGCCGCCAATGATTTCGCATCCGGCAAACTTCCCCGGGCGGAGGCGGTGAAGACTTCCTGGATGGGCATCCTTTCCACGGACAGGAATTCGTCGGCATCCGCTTCCAACGGGTCCAAATGCAAGCCAGTTGCCAGGAAAACATGCATGTATTCGGTGGAATACCCGGGGGCGAGGAAGAATCCGCCCAGGTCTGTGAGGCTGTCGGCTGCCAAGCCGGTTTCCTCGCGCAACTCCCGCTGGGCACAAGCCTGCGGATCTTCATTTCCATTCAAGGTCCCGGCAGGTAATTCCAACAGGTCCTGCTGGGCGGCATGGCGGTACTGCCTGACAAAAAGCAGGTTTCCTTGCTCATCGACGGGCAGGATTACCACCGAGCCGACATGATCGACAATGTCGAGTTTTGAATCGCGTCCATCCGGCAGCTGGACATGGTCGCGGCGAACCGTAAAGGCGCGCCCCGCGTAAATGACCTCCGAGTGGATCAATTTGAAAAACATGATGACCTCCGGAAATAAATACCCAGGCGAAGGGTAGCCTCCGCCTGGGTGAATGAGTGATCTGCTCCCCTACGGGACGTTGAGAAGTTTCCCCACTTCGAGAACGTAGGGCGCCGTCAAGCCGTTGAACGCAGCAAGGTAGATGGGATCCACGTCGCCGAAGGCGCAGGCAATCCTGTATACGGAATCATTCAACTTGACCGTGTACGTGGAGGGATGCGGGATGAGGGCACGCTCGCCGGGGAAGGAACCTGTCTGGGGGATCTTCAATTCCATCCCGGGTTGCAGGACAGCCGTGTCGGACAAACCATTCAGTTGAAGCAGGTCGGTGGGATTGACATCGAACCTGCGGGCAAGACAGTAAAGGAATTCGCCTTCTTGCAGCTTGTACGTGGCGGGTTTACCGGGTGTTGGGGTGGGTGCCAGGGGTGTGACCACTGTCGGCATGGGGGTGGTGAGCGGTGCGACAGTTGCTCCACCGATTTGGGTCACGGTCGGAGCCGTGCCGGTGACCGAGGATGCGCCGGGCTGCATGGTCAGGTACAGGGCGGTCGCGGTTCCAACGGCAGTCTGGGTTTTGATGGCATCCACGCTGGACAGGGTCTGTTGACCTGCACCGGTCGGCGTGACCAGTGAGGATTGTGCAGGCACCGCAGACTTTTCACAGGCTGCCAGCAGGACCACGGCTGCCAGCGCCAAGGCGATGACCAGGATGACTCTTCTAAACATGCTTTCCTCCTGCAAACTTGACAATATGAGTGATTTTAGGATGATACTAGCACAACCTTTCTAACTCGTCAAGCGAGCTGAGAAGGGGGTGTTTCACCCCAGAACCGAAGATATACCGAAGAACCAGGCGATCAGCGAGCGAATCACCGGGACAGGCAGGTCACTTTTCCAACCAGATGGTCACCGGGCCGTCGTTTTCGATCTCCACGAGCATATGGGCGGCAAAAATCCCACTCTGTGCGGGTACACCCTGGAGGCGCAGGTGTTCGCAAAACTTGTCCACCAGCGGGGCGGCAATTTCAGGACGGGCTGCCTCGGAGAAGGACGGACGCCGTCCCTTGCGGGCATCTCCATATAAAGTGAACTGGGAGACGACGAGTGCCTCCCCCTTGACATCCAGCAAAGAGAGATTGAACTTTCCAGCTACGTCTTCAAACACGCGCAATTGCGCGGATTTCTCCGCCAGGAAACGCGCCTGCTGCTCACCATCCCCCTGCCCAATACCGACAAAGATGACCAAACCCTGCCCGATGCTGGCGATCACCCTGCCTTCCACACTGACTTTTCCAGACTTTACTCGTTGCAACAGCACGCGCATTGTGTCTCGATTTTTATGAAAAGAGATCCGCCATCCTGTTCAACCGGGGTAACGAATCTCAACGAGGATACTCGCATGATCGTTATTACGGCAACTGGACGGCGGCGCGAACCTCTTCCATCGTTTTCTCGGCAATTGCCCGGGCACGGGCGGCACCATCATCCAGGATTGCCTGGACTGCGTCTGGTTTGGCAGCCAGTTCAGCGCGCCTGGCGCGGAAGGGAGCCAGTGATGCGTTCAAATTCTCGGCAAAACGCTTCTTGCATTCCACGCAGCCGATCCCTGCCCTACGGCATTCCACATTGATCATCTCCAATTCTTCCTTCGGGGTGAAGGTCTTGTGGAGAGTAAAGACGTTGCACACGTCCGGATTGCCAGGGTCGGTACGTTTCATCCGCTGCGGGTCGGTCACCATCATCATCACCCGCCTGCGCGTTTCATCCGGGGTTGCAGCCAGTTCGATATGGTTATCGAGACTCTTGCTCATCTTATCCTTGCCGTCAATGCCAAGCACTTTCGGCACTTCAGCACTCTTCATTTGGGGCTCGATGAGCACCTTGGTGTTGTAGCGAAAATTGAAGGAGCGGACGGTTTCGCGGGCAAACTCCAGGTGGGGTGCCTGGTCAATACCAACCGGTACGAGGTCGGACTTGTAGAGCACAATATCGGCAGTCATCAGGACCGGGTATCCCACCAGCCCGTAATTCACATTGTTCGGATGCTGGCGAATCATATCCTTGAAAGTTGGCAGATCGGTCAATTTACCGAGAGGAGTAACCATCGAAAGGAGGGTGTGCAGCTCCATCACCTGCGGAACGTGGCTCTGCACGAAGAGGATGGTTTCTTCGGGGCGGATGCCCGCGGCAAGCAAATCGAGTGCCAGATCGTAGGTGTTCTGTTTCAGATTAAGGGTATCTTCGACCGTGGTTAGCGCGTGGACATCCACGATGCAGTAGACACATTCATAATCCTCCTGCAGGGCTACATAATTCTTGATTGCACCCAGGTAATTACCCAAGTGCGCACGCCCGGTGGGACGGATACCCGAAAAGACACGACCTTTTTTTGCCATCATCGCCTCAAGTCAATTAATTTCATACTTCAAGATTTCATCCACCAGGCTGGCAACCTCACCTGGATTGGCATGCCTTCCAGCCTGGAACTTGGAAAAAACCAGAACATCATTCACCACAACTTCGAAACGCCCGCCTGAAGAGGGAACCAGGGTAACACTTTCGATCTCCGGTTCGAATTTCTGGAGCAGCTCAATCACCAGGCTCACGGCCCGGTCAGTATTGTGTCAGGAAGTGCAGTAGGTAATAGAGATCTTTACCATTCATTGCCTATTGGATGGAAAATTATAACATACGGAACTGATAAGGCGACAACCTTTGACGGCGTGTGTTCATCCATGTATAATAATTTAACCTTTCGCAAGCTGGCAGTCTGCAACCCAATGGCACTTCGAGGAAACCTTAGAGATTTCTCCATCACCCAATTATTAAACCTGATCAACCTGGCGCGTAAAACCGGGATCCTGGTGGTTGAAGGTCCAAGTGAAATCGCCCAGGTTTATTTTCGTGATGGAAAACTGGCATACGCACAGCTGGGTCAGAATACCAGCGGATTGGCGTCGATCCTGCATGGAGCGAACAGGATAACATCCAGGCAGTACAGGGGGATTCAGCAGAGTGCCGCGAACATTAGCGATAAGGAACTGGGACTCCTGCTGATCAACGCCGGTTATCTGACCCAGGCGGACATCCTAACCCACCTGCAAATCTTTACCACGGATATTGTACGCCGGCTCTTCACCTGGGTGGAAGGATTTTTCCACTTTGAGAACAACCTGCTCCCCCCGGATGACCGCATCAGTGTACGGGTGGACCTGGAAAACCTGATCATTGACGGTTCCCGCCAGTTGCGTGAATGGGAACATTTGCAGGACGAGATCCCAAGCCTGGATATGGCGCTGAGATTCTCCAATCGCCCGGGTGTGAACATTCGCAACATTAATCTCAGCGTGGAGGAATGGCGCGTCGTTTCCTTCATCAACCCGCGCAATTCGATCAAACAGATCGCCAACGCGGCGAAGATGAATGACCTTGAGATCCGCCGGATCGTTTATGGGCTGATCCAAGCCGGCCTGGTGGTGCTATGCCGCCAGGAGGGTGGGGTACAGGTACGACAGGTACAAACCTTACCCGGAGAAGACAGGGAAGAAAAGAAATCCCTGGTGAACCGGTTGATCACCCGTATTCGCTCATTATGAGTATAAGAGTTTAGTCATGCACACGGTAAAAATGGTCGTCACGGGTCCATTCAGTTCAGGGAAGACCGAGTTCATCCGCTCGGTCAGTGAAATTGACGTTGTTTCCACCGAGAGAAAGATCTCCAAGCCAACTGAAAAAACCATCAAGCAAGCGACAACCGTTGCAATGGATTTTGGCCGGATCACCGTGGATGAAGACCTGGTCCTGTACCTGTTCGGTACGCCAGGACAGAAACGCTTTGATTTCATGTGGGAGATCCTTTCCGAAGGCATGTTGGGTTTCATCGTGATGGTGGACAGCACACGCCCGGAAACATTCCGGGAAGCGCGCTCCATCCTTGAAACCTTCCGTGCATATGCCCCCACCCCGTACGTTGTGGCTGCGAATAAACAGGATATGAGCGAAGCCTGGGAACCCCAGGACATGCTGCTTGCCTTGCGCCTCGATCCGAACATAAAATTCCTGCCCTGCGTTGCCACCGATAAACGTTCGGTCAAGTCGGTGTTACTTGAATTGTTGTATACCATCCTTGCTGAAATGGAGAGTTGAGAGAAGTAATCTCTCCACTATTTTTTGATTTCCAGTGCCGCTGATCACCACTGACCAGGGAGTTCTTCATTACGAAGTATATGGACGGGGACGCCCGATCATCCTGTTGCATGGTTGGCTGGGCTCCTGGGGGCTTTGGCAGGAAACAATGGCGTACCTGGGGAAATTCTATCGAACCTACGCTCTAGACTTCTGGGGAGTCGGGGATTCGGGCAAGAAACGCGACAGTTACGCCGTACAGGATTTTGTCGGATTGGTTAACCAATTCATGGATCTCCTGGGGATCGAGCGAGCGGCACTCATCGGGCACAGCTTGGGCGGGACGGTTGCTTTGTCGGTGGCAATTCAATTTCCTCAACGGGCCAGCCAGGTGGTCGTGGTCAGCTCACCGATCAAGGGTTCCTCGCTGAAATTATCTCTCAAACTCATGGGGCGGAGAGGTGTCGCCAAACTTCTCGTGAAGGCGATGTGGGCAACAAAACCTGGAATCCGGGCGGCCTCCGCGCTGATCTGCCGGGACCCCAATTTTCCAAGGCTGATGGAAAGGGAACTCTCCAAGACATCGCTGGAATCCTTCCTGCGAAGCATTGGCTCCCTGCGGCGGATAGACTTGACCCCTGCACTTTCAACGATAAAAGTGCCTGCAATGGGGATGTACGGCAGCCGGGATCGGATCGTCCATCCCAGGCAGTGGAAGCTCCTGCAGGCTGGAATCCCCCACACCCGCGTGGAAAGGTTCTCTCATGCAGGACATTTCATCATGATGGATGAACCAGACAATTTCATTTTGACCCTGAAGGATTTCCTGGATCAAAATAATAATGAATTATGAAGACTGAGACTGAATACCATTATCCAAACCGGATGGGGCGCATCCTGCTCCAGGCGATCGAGGAGATCCTTGGCACGCCTGGCATGCATGCCCTTCTAAACCTGGCAGGACAAGCAGAATTTATCGACCACCTTCCAGCGGATGACCTTGCACTCCAGGTGCCCTTCTCCCAAATCAGCGGGTTACAGGTCGCACTGGAGAGCCTGTATGGCGCGTGCGCGGGGCGGGGAGTGGCAACACGGGTGGGTCGGGCGAGTTTTTCCTATCTATTGCGCGCCTTCGGATCCGAATTGGGATTGACGAACCTGGCATTCCGAATGCTTCCCATGCCGGCACGCATCCGGAGGGTGTGTGAAGCACTGGCAGAGCTTTTCAATACCCACACCGATCAACGAGTCAAGCTGGAACACGACAAGGTCAACATTTACTGGCAGATCGAACGCTGTCCCTATTGTTGGTCCCGGCAGGCGGAGGAGCCTGTTTGCTCCCTGGCTGCCGGACTGCTCCAGGAAGCGTTGTCCTGGGCCTGTTCCGGGAGGCATTTCAACGTGGAAGAAACGAGCTGCCAGGCAGCAGGGGATGGCAAGTGTATCCTTGTGATCACGCGGACACCCTTGAGTTGAGCGGATGGAAAACGTGATATTTCATACAGCGCGGAGCATGGGGAACTTCTTTGTTCAACCAACCCGTTGCCAGCGCATAGGAGTTCCCATTTGGTAAAGATACTTGTTGCAGAGGACGATCCCGATATTCGAGACCTGCTTACTTTTACCCTGCAGTTTGCCGGATACGAAGTAAAGTCAGTCAACAACGGCGAGGACGCAATACGGCTGGCCAGGCGGGATGATCCTGACCTGATCCTGCTGGATGTGCGCATGCCGCGCATGACCGGTTACGAGGCGTGCACACTCATCCGTGCGGATCCGAAGCTGGCGCACATCCCGATCCTTTTTCTTAGCGCAAAGGGGCAGGATTCCGAGATCCTGGCAGGGTTAAAGGTTGGTGCAGAGGAGTACCTGGTCAAGCCATTTGTACCCGACCAGTTGACCCAGCGCATTCGAGATGTCCTGGAGAAACACGGAAAATTATAAGAAGTTCCGAGCTTGTCACCCGTGGCAGGTTCGTTGGCTGGGAGGTTGGAGATAGCCCCCACCAAGCGCAATTGAAGCCGGGTGGATAAAACATGGTACAATTATTTACAGAAAAATAGTATGAACGGGGAGCCTGGGTGACAGGCTGAGAGGAGCGTAACTCGCTCGACCCGCATTACCTGATCCGGATAATACCGGCGGAGGGATGCAATTCCTGAAAAATAAATCCTCCGCCAGCGGAGGATTTTGTTTTAGGCAATTTGTTCAAGGAATGGCTCGCCAGACGCTCCTTATGCCTGGTTTTTCAAGCGGAAACCACTAAACGGAATCGCGGCGACCATGCGAACTTTCCTGGAGGAATCCAACCTTCGATGCGTGCCATCATTTTTGCCAACGGCCTCCTGACCGACCCAGAACCTGTACGCCGTATCCTCAGCCCCGATGATTTCCTGATCGCGGCAGATGGCGGGACGCAGCATGCCAGGGCACTGGGATTGACCCCAGCCGTGATCATCGGCGACCTCGATTCCTTGTCCGAGGAGGAAAAACAATGGGCGGGGCAAGAGTCCATTCGCCTGGAAACCTTTCCCCAGGATAAGGACGAGACGGACCTGGAACTCGCCATTCAATTTGCCGTAAACAAGGGATTTGATCCGATCGTGATTGTTGCAGCTCTCGGGGGGCGAATTGACCAGACCATCGGCAACCTGTCCCTGCTGACCGACCCGCAGCACGCCGGGAGAGACATCCGCCTGGACGACGGAGTCGAAGAAGTATTGTTCACGCGCAATAGCTGCCAGGTGAGGGGCATGGCGGGGGACATCATTTCCCTGCTCCCATGGGGCGGCGAAGTGCGCGGGGTAAACACCAAAGGTTTGCGCTGGGTGCTGGATGGCGAGACTCTCTCTGCGCACAAGACGCGCGGGATCAGTAATGAAATGCTCGCTGAAACGGCCCAAATAAGCATTCGCGATGGTTTGCTGCTCGTGACCCACCGGCGGAATTCTGCCTTGACCCTACCAGTATCTGAGGAACTCATGAAAAAAAGACCCCTGCTCACCATCATCTTTTGTTTTTTTACAGTGCTGCTGAACTCCTGCGCGCCGAGGGACCTGCCCAACTGGTGGTCATGACCCACAATTCCTTTGCCATGAGCGAAGAAGTGCTCCAGGTTTTCGAACAGGAGAACAATGCCAGCGTTTCCTTCCTGGCAAGCGGTGACAGCGGCGAAGCACTCAACAAGGCAATTCTCAGCCAGGAGGCGCCACTGGCTGACGTCTTCTTCGGTGTGGACAATACCTTCCTATCCCGTGCGCTCGAAGCGGGGATTTTCCAACGCTACGATACCCCCAGCCTGGATTCCATTGCGGAAGAGTTCGACCTGGATCCCAACCATTTCGTCCTCCCTGTGGATTATGGGGATGTGTGCATCAATTATGATAAAGCCTGGTTTGCGAATAATGGACTGACGGTACCGGCCTCGCTCGATGACTTGCTCAAGCCAGAGTATAACGGCCTCCTGGTCGTCGAAAACCCGGCGACAAGCTCGCCAGGGCTGGCATTCCTGCTGGCAACGATCGCCCGCTACGGTGATCCCGGTTACCTGGATTACTGGGCGGCATTGCGTGACAATGGATTGAGCGTTGTGGACGGCTGGAGCACGGCTTACTACACTAATTTCTCGGCGTCCTCGGGACGCGGCCCCCAGCCGATGGTCGTGTCCTACGCATCCAGCCCGGCTGCTGAAGTGATCTTCGCCGACCCGCCAGTGGATGAGTCGCCCACCGCTTCCATCCTTGGAGAGGGCGCTTGTTTCCGGCAGATCGAATTTGCCGGCATCCTGAAAGGCACGCAGAAGCGTGCCCTTGCCGAGAAGTTCATTGAATTCATGCTTAGCCTGAAATTCCAGGAGGGCATCCCGCTGCAGATGTTCATGTACCCGGTGGTTCCGGGGGCCAATCTCCCGCCAGAATTTGTCCAATGGGCGCAGGTGGCTGAACAGCCCGCCTCGCTGGACCCGGCGTTGATCGATGCCAACCGGGAGGCCTGGATCGCTGCCTGGACGGAGACCGTTATTCGCTGATGTTCATCAATCCTGGTGGGAGGAAGAAAAACAAGGCGCGGGACACGAGCTTGGGCGCCAGTGCGGCCCAGCGCCCGGGATTGCGCCTGCTGCTCTGGGTGCCAATCGTTCTTTTCCTTGGCTTCTTCTTCTTTCAACCGCTTGTAAAGATATTGGGGATCAGCCTCGACTTCAGCGGATTATCGCCATCCGATCACCGGCTCACTTTTTCAGTGCTTGGCTTCACGCTCTACCAGGCTGTCCTTTCCACGATCCTAACACTGGCGATCGGCCTGCCAGCCGCATTTCTTTTTGCCCGTTTCGACTTTCCAGGAAAATCTTTCCTGCGAACGCTTTCGGCCATCCCTTTCATCCTACCAACGGTTGTCGTGGCAGCCGGGTTCAATGCCTGGCTCGGGCCGCGCGGCTGGGTGAATATCGCCCTGATGAAGACCTTTGGGCTGGAATCGGCGCCGTTAACATTCGTAGGCACGCTCGGAGCGATCCTTCTGGCGCACATGTTCTACAACACGACCATCGTGATCCGGATCGCTGGCAATGCTCTTTCGCGCCTCGATCCGAACCTCGAACAGGCTGCCCGATCCCTGGGAGCGGACTCCCGGCGGGTCTTTTGGCGGTTGCTCCTGCCGCTGCTGCTGCCACCCATCCTCGCGGCAACGCTGCTGGTCTTCCTGTTCGACTTTACCAGCTTCGGCGTGATCCTCTTGTTGGGAGGTGCGCGTTTTTCCACGCTCGAGGTCGAGATCTACCTGCAAGCCGTCCAACTTTTCGATCTGCCGTTGGCAGCCTGGCTTTCGCTCATCCAATTGTTGTGCACCCTGGTATTTTCCATCCTGCACAGCCGCATGGTGAGATGGGCAGCGGTGACCACGACCCCCCGGTCAAACACCCCGATGCGCCCCGGTACGCTCCGGCAACGATCATACGTCCTACTTTCGAGCCTGGTGCTGCTCATTTTTTTTGCTTTTCCGCTGCTCTCCCTGCCCCTGCGTTCCTTCACCCGCCTGGAAGCTGACCTGGGACAGCGCGGCGAGATCCAATACGGCCTGACCACGCAGTATTATGCCGACTTGTTTGTGAATCGTACTGATTCGGTTTTCTACGTTCCACCCCTGGAGGCATTGCGGAATTCCCTGGCTTATGCTGCCTTTACTGCGGTCCTGGCGGTGGCCCTGGGTTTTCCGGCTGCCTCGGCACTTGCCCGCCCGGGCAGGTTGGAACGGCTGCTGGATCCGCTGTTGATGCTGCCCCTGGGCGCATCGGCGGTGACACTTGGGCTGGGCTTCATCGTTTCCTTTGGGAGGCTGCTCACTTCCCCCCTGCTTGTCCCCGTGGCGCATACGGTCATTGCCCTGCCGTTCGTCATCCGCACCCTGCAACCCGCCCTGGCTGCCATCCCCGACAGGCTGCGGCAGGCTGCAGCCACCCTGGGAGCCTCACCGAGACGCGTCTGGAGCGAAGTGGATTGGCCGATCGTCAGCCGGGCAACCCTGTCAGCGGTGGTATTTGCCTTCACCATCTCCCTGGGAGAATTTGGGGCGACCGTGCTGCTCTACCGTCCCGAATATCCCACCCTGCCAACGGCAATCTACCGTTTTCTCTCCCAACCGGGAGGCCAGAACTACGGCCAGGCGATGGCCATGGCGACCATCCTGATGCTGGTCACCAGTGCCGGGATCCTGGCTCTCGAGCGCATGCGCCTTCCCGGTGCAAGCGAGTTTTGATCCACAAAAAATCTTGGAAGTCTTTGACACAGGTAAAGCATGCTTGAACTCTTGAATATCCACAAGACCTACGAATCCCAGCCATTGCTGGAAGGGATCTCATTCAAAGTCGCTGCCGGAGAAACCGTCTGCCTGTTGGGAGCCTCGGGAAGCGGCAAATCCACACTGCTGCGGATCATCGCCGGGCTGGAACAAGCCGAGCTAGGTCGCGTTCTTTGGGATGGGGAGGACCTGGCGCCGATACCGGTTCACCAACGCAACTTTGGACTGGTGTTCCAGGATTATGCGCTTTTTCCGCACCTGAGCGTTGCCGGGAATGTGGCTTTTGGCCTGCGGATGCGCTCCCTGCCTGAAGGTGAAATAAAACTGCGCATAGCAGAAGCAATCAGCAAGGTGAATTTAACCGGCTTCGAAGAGCGGCGGGTGACCAACCTGTCAGGCGGAGAACAGCAGCGGGTGGCATTGGCCCGGGCGCTGGCGATCCAGCCGCGACTGTTGATGCTGGATGAACCGTTGGGAGCGCTCGACCGTGCCTTGAAGGATGATCTCCTGGACGGGTTACGCCACATCCTGCACGAGAGCGGCATCCCAGCCATCTACGTCACCCACGACCAGGCGGAAGCCTTCGCCATCGCAGACCGCATCCTGCTCCTGCACGAGGGGCGGATCACCCAGAGCGGCACGCCTGCCGAGGTATACGCCCACCCGGGATCGGCCTGGGCGGCGCGATTCCTGGGGGCGGGAAACCTCCTGGAGGGGGAGGTCAGGGCGGTGCAGGCGGACGGCTGGCTCGTGGCAACACAGGCAGGGGATTTCCTTGTCCGCTGCGCGGACACGCACCGGGTGGGGGATCAGGTCAACCTGCTGGTGGACAGGCACCTGGTCAGACTAGCAGAAAATGGCAGCCTGCGCGGCAGGGTGGCAGATGTCGTCTTCCAGCAAACCGGTTTCAAGGTGAGCCTGGAAAACGGCCTGATATTCTACCTGGATACTGCGCCGAAAGTGGGGGAGGAAATTCGCCTGGAGGTGTCGTCGGGTGGGGTGCAATGCGTGCCATGAATCCCATCACCGTGATCAAGCGCAACCCTGCGGGTGAAGAAACCTGGCGCTACCAGGGCGAGATCACGCGGCGGGAGGGGAATGCCATCCACCTGGAGGCCACCTTCAATGGAAGGGATACCGAATTCATGGGCTTGGTCATCAAGCACGGCGATCCCTTCCTGGAAGTGTATTACACGGATCGCTGGTACAACATTTTTGAGATCCACGACCGTGATGATGCTGCGCTGAAAGGCTGGTACTGCAACATCGGCAAACCAGCCGTTGAAGAGGAGCCTGGGGTACTCTCCTACATTGACCTGGCGCTTGACTTGTGGGTCGCTACTGATGGGACACAAACGGTGCTGGATGAAGATGAATTTGCGCTGCTGGAGCTGGATGCATCCACGCGCAATCAAGCATTGGCAGCCCTTCAAGAATTGCGCCTCCTGTTTGATGAACGAATGAAAGCGCCGCCGAACAACAAAAATTGATTCTTGAAAAAACGATCACACGCTGGTTGAGGATCGTTTTTTTTTATTGAGATGAGTTCTTGCTTGCAAGAGAAACCAGGGAAAGATGGTCCCCACAATAACAATTCACCTGAAATGCTATCCAGGTGAAAAAAGAAAGGGCTGTCTTTTCGGCAGACAGCCCTGTTCGATCAGATGGCGCCAAGCAGAGGCAGGATGGAAGAAAGTCCCAGCTCCTGGCTGATGGGATCCAAAAAGGCAAATGCCAATCCGACCACGCCAACGCAGCAGCAGCATAGCACCACGACAACGATCAACACGATCGCCCAGACGGGTAATTTCCTGGGAGGCACTGCAGGTCCAGGGGCGGGGGGAATCACAATGTTTCCATCCTTCCCAGTGATTGATTAATAGGTAATCGTATCCCAGGGGATCAGTGTGACTCCCACCAGGGGCAGGATGATCAAGACGCAGATCAGGCAAAGGCCCAAGGCGATAGAGAGGTAACCCATGATCAAACCGGCTACGGCCATGCCCTTTCCGGTTACCATGTTTCCGCCTTTCTTGATCTCTCCCTGGGCGATGTGCCCGGTAATAATGGCTACAATGGAGCCCAGGAAAGGAAGAACTGTCCAACCAGCGATCCCGGAAATCAGGCTGACGAGAGCCATGGTGCTTGTACGGGTGGCTGGTACGGGGTTTGGATTGTATTCTGTCATATCATTTCTCCTTTGAGATTTAGAAATAGGTAGATTGGTTGATTATATCCTGCCATGGGATAAGTGTGATCCCAATAAGAGGCAAAATGACCAGGATACACAACATTGCCAATGCAAACAGGATGCCGAGTAAAGACAGGACACCCTGGAGGACAAAATAGGTTTTCAAGCTATCCATTGAGCGAAGAAAACTGAACTTATCGCCCAATGTTGTGGCTGACTCGATATTGGAACCTGCCTGGTACATCAGCACGCCCATCCAGATGGGCAGCCAGGCGATGATGATGCCGGCAATGGAGATTGCCTGGAATATCCCGGAGATGATCGACATGATCCCCAGGAATTTCAACCAGCCTTTCGCCTGGTAAATGGGTACACTCAATTCGCGTACCACCTGGGCCTGTTGAGGAGATGCATCCTGCAAAGAAGGAATTGGCATTGCCATAATCGTTGCCTCCAGAATATTTTATGATAAGGACTGGTTTCTTTTCCTGATCGCCCGCCTTCTGATCCACCAGATGATCAGGGCGACAAAAAGGATCAGGAATACCACCACCAGGATGGGCAGCACGATCGAAAGGACTGACACCACCGTGGCGATGACATCCTCGGCGATGCTGACCGGGATGTTCCCCGCCCCTCCCGTGGTGGCAGTGACTGCCGGGCGGATGGCGGCAGCCTTTACGGTGTGCACGCTGCCGGCCACAAATAGACCACAGAGGATGGCGATGACCGGATGAACGCCAGTGATCACATTGGCGCTGGCGGCAAAGACGATCGCACCTGCAGCCGGACGAATGAGAGTTTGGATGGCATCATTCACATGATTGACTGCCGGAAATTTATCCGCCAGCATCTCGACGATGAGCAAAACTCCGACGACGATCAAAACCCAGGGATTAGCCAGCAGGTCATAAGGGGTATTCAGTTTGATCCAGTCGGTATAGTGAGCGATCACACCGACGATCAGCAAGGGAATATATGCATTCAAGCCGGCGCTGGCAGACAAACCAAACGCTGTCAATATTCCAAATAGAGCTTCCATTATGCTACTCCTTTCCGGTCATTTTAGGGGAAAAGCGCCCCATGAGCCGGTCAGCCAAAAACGCAGCAGGTCTATGGCCAATATTTGAATGAAGGCGACCGTCACGCCTGCGAGGAGTGCCAGCCACAATTGCCGCAAACGGGAATATTGGTTCTCCTTTTGCATCAACATGGTCCAGATGATGGTATAGACCATGGTCAATAATACGATCACCCCTGCGGCGCTGATGAAAGCCACCGGATACAGGATGATGGGATTTTCTGTCAACACCAGGAGATTGGCAACGGCAACGATGCCAACCAGGATGAGCAAATCCTTCCAATTGATGGCGGGTCTTTCGTCAGCCTCGACCCAAACGGTCTGGTTGAAAGCCGGGAATAGGATGGCAGCCAGTCCCAGTCCCATCCCAGAGCCGGTGAACAGGCGCAGGATATTGTTTGGAATGTACAGGTTCGGGACCTGGGGTAATGCGCCGGGGGCAATCGTCTTGATCAAGTAGAGATATGAATTCGAGCCATCGATGCCAAAGGCAATCACAAACAAGATCAGTGGGATGCTCACGCTCCAGGGAGGGAAATTTTGCCGCCTGCGGCTGACAAAAACCTGGTAGGTCAGCCCGATCATGGCACCCAGGTACATACCGGAACACCGGGCGCAGAGGGGCAACTGCCGGTCGCCGATATGGAATGAGCGTTCGCTGATCCGGTGGCAGACTGCGTAGCCGATACCATCGGCTTTTCCAAGCAAACCCGGAGGGGTGTTGATCAGCCAGGCAGTGATCACGAGTATCGCGGCCAGGATAATGAGGTAACGTGCTAACGTGCCGATGCGCTTCGATGGTTGCATTGTAGGGCTATTATAGAGTTATCACCCGCGGATTGCAAGAAACCAACAGAAGAGTTAATTCCACCATTATTCTACGCATTTGACCTAGAACAGTTTCATCTGTTCCGGTATTTCCACTGGATCGGCAGTCATCTCCTTTTCCCAATCCTTGCGGCTCAGGTTGGGCAAATCCAACAGGCTGCGCAAATGGCGGAATTTCACCACACGCCAGCCCTCGATGCGGGACCTTAGGTCCGGAAGGCGGTCGAGCTTGTAGGACAATAACCCAGCCCGCCCGCCAGGCAGGACAAGAACGGATCGATCGGGCGGATCAGAGGCACCACGCAGGATCTTGCCCACCACTGCCGAGGCGACCAGGTGGAAGGCAAAGGCCAGGCTGCCGGCTTCCATCCAGCGGATGGTTCTCCATGGATCCTTTTCAGTAAGAGCCGAATACCCCAACCTGGAGGCGAGGACCGTGAGGGACTGCGTGGCAAACTCCAGGTCGGCGTGCCGGGCGGCGGGAGAGTCTTCGGGGCGCAACGACCAGCATCCATCGGTTTCCACCGCGTAGGAAGTGAGGATGGCGCGCAGGAGGGCGAGGGAAGGAGTGTGCAAACCCGGGAAGGCGGCATTCATATGGATCAATATTTCCTGGAACGATGCGCCGGGATTCTTCTGGAGAAAGGAAACCAGAACGACCTCAGCCCGGTCGGGGAGCGGTTCGAGCACATCCCAGGAAGAAAGGCTCCACAGGCCAGTTTCCGGGTTGGCACTCGGCGAGAGATGGGTGAATTCCGGCCCGGTCAATGCCTCCTGGATGGGGACATCCAAGGTGGAGAGAGGTTCCTCGCGCCAACCCAACGAACGGTCAACAGCCAAGGCCATGAGAGCGGCTGCGTGCAGATGGAGATAGGTTACCGGTTCGCCGCGTTCCCGTAAACAAGCCTGGATGGCCTCCAATATCACCTGTGCATCGAGCGCTGGAGCCTCTTTTTCTTCGCGCAGGAAGGCGCGCCGCCTCCACAGTACCTGGACCGGATCGAGGCGCGTGCGCACCGCCAGCCCCTCCAGGTCGAAGCCGGCACCCGCGGCGGCCTGAATGGCTGCAGACAGGAAGGTGGGTTCTGGTTCCGGGAGAATGGCAAAGAAAGGCGCATTAAGAGAAAGCTGGACGGAGAGATGCTTCAGCGCGGCGTGGAGTGCAGCAGCATGCCAATCCCAATCGTAGCGCCGCCTGCGCAGCATGGCTTTGAAACTTGAGGCTGTTTCACGTCCCCATAACCAACCCGCCCACAACACGGAGAGCGTCCAAAAAGCCTGGTTGGGGCGTGGGAGCGCGGTAACAACAGCTCCAGGCTGGATTGCGGACAATCCCGGCGCCAGGTTGCGCAGCGGACCGTCGAATACATAGATCCCACCAGCGGTGGAAGGTGCCAATGGACTGATCTCAGCGGCATTCCAATTCATCGTTTGGACAGGAGGTGAATCCTTCCATCGAACAACGGTATCTTCGAGAGCCTGCCAGACATTCTTTTCGATGTAACGCGTGGGGATGGTAAGCTGCTTGGGCCTGGGACGCTCGGTGGGGTAGGGCCACAAAGTATTGGTTTCATCCAAAACAGCCAGCACAAGGGCGTTCAAGGCGCGCTGCCGGCCTGGTTGCAGATCGAGACCGTTCATTTTTGAAATAATGGTGACCAGGGCATAGACGGCACGCGGGGGGTAACAGTCCAGGGCACGTACGGCGTATTCGCGGTCGGGGTCGTCGTGGGCGGTAACGAATTCCAATGCGCGGGAGCGGTGCAGGCTGTCGTTGGCAGCGACCCGGGCTGCCAGGAGCGCGTCGGCGGCAGTCGCAGGAAAGTCCCCGCTTTCCCCGCATGGGCAGTGATAGATACGCCCGACGGGAGCCGCGGCTCCCTTTTCCCAGATAAACGCCTCTGCGGGGACCTGGCGTTTGCATTTGGTGCACTCCGTCAGGTAGAGTGACTGCAAGTGGGTTTCCAGGCGTTCGTCCCCCTTGCGGGTGGAGGCCAGTTCAGCGAGGGCTGCCTGGAGGTCTGATTGCAGTGGAGGAGTCGCGGCAAGCTCGAACAGGAAGCGCATGATGGGATTATTCACCGCCACCAGCACCTGTTTCCCAGCGCGTGCCATTTCCACTGCCATGGAAGGCGCCGCCCCGAATGGATCGAGGATCCAGGGGGAAGAAATTTCATGCCTGGCGAGGAATGCAGTGACTACGCCGGAGGGAACCGGAGGAAGGTAGCGCTCCAGGGGAAGGGAGCCGGGCAGGTCATCACCAGGGAGGTAAGGAAATGAATCCATCACAATCAGTATACCGATTCCCCGGGAAAAAACAAGCCAGCCTGGAAGTATGCCAGGGGTGGGAACAGAGGCTGGTCACAGATCCCTATGGCTCACAACTCCCAGAGGCTCACTTCCCTGGGTTGAAGGATATCCACCCCCGGATCCATCACGCTGGTCAGCAGGTTCTTCTTCAGCTGGATCCCGCCTGGAAGAACGAAAGACCTGGGGCGACGATCAAAATTCATGGCGACAAGGATGGTTAGCTCCTCACTTTTGCGCAGGTATGCCAGTACATGGCGGGTGGCGAGAACCGGGAGAAAGTCACCCTGGCGGAGTGCCGGGTGGGACCTGCGCAAGGCGACCAGGGACCGGGTGAAATTGAGCAGCGAGCCCGGATCCGATTCCTGGGCAGCCACGTTGCGCTGGAGGTAATCCGGGTGGACCTTCAGCCAAGGCATCACCGGGGAGAAACCCGCATGGGGGGTGGTGTCCCATTGCATCGGGGAACGGCAGCCATCCCGACCGTAGTAAAAAGGCCAATATTTCCTGCCGGGCGGATCCAGGATCTCGCCGCGGTGCAGGGAGATGTCGCGCATGCCGATCTCTTCCCCCTGGTACATGAACGGGGTCCCGCGCAGGGTTAACAGGATGGTCATGATGATCTTCCCCATGGAATCATCCTCCCCGCGGGCATATCTTGAGATGGCACGCGGCAGGTCGTGGTTGCTCATCACGGTCGTGGGCCACAAGCCGGCAGCGTTGAAAACCTTCTCGCGCTCCATGATCTTTTTCATGATCCAGGCTGGCGTCCAGTGGAAAATATTCAAGGCGGCGCTGATCTCGGAGGTGTAAGAGGTGAAATCGAAGCTGAATGCGGCATGCAATTTCGAATCGCCACAGTACGAAATGGTCTTTTCCGGCGTTGCCAGGTAGGTTTCGCCCACGGCGAATCTCCCTGGATAGGAGTCCAGCAGGCGGCGCAAGCTGCCCAGGAAGGGCATCATTTCCGGCTGGTCCATATCGTGGATGTGGTTTTGGCGGCTGAAGGCGCGCAATCCCAAGCGGGGCGGATTGTCCTTGAGATCAGCGCTTTTGAAGTAGGCGTTGAAGACATCCAGGCGGAAACCGTCCACGCCGAGTTCCAACCAGAAGCGGAACACCTCCAATTGAGCCTCCAGCACCAACGGGTTGCGCCAGTTGACATCCGGTTGCTCGGGGGTGAAAAGGTGCAGATAATACTCGCCGGTGACAGGGTCATATTTCCAGGCCTTGCCGCCAAAGCAAGCCTGCCAGTTGTTGGGTTTCTGCCTCCAGATGTACCAATCCCTTTTTGGATTGTCCCGGCTTGAGCGGGATTGGCGGAACCAGGCATGCTGATCGGAGGTGTGATTCATGACCATGTCGACGATGATGCGGATGCCGCGGCGGTGACATTCAGACACCAAGCGCTCGAAGTCTGCCAGGGTGCCCATGCGCGGGTCCACATTGCAATAGTCGCTGATATCGTAGCCGAAATCCTTATCGGGGGAAGGATAGAAAGGAGAAAGCCAGATGGCATCGATGCCAAGCGAGGCAAGGTAATCCAGGCGGGAGAGGATGCCGGGCAGGTCACCCAGGCCATCCGCATTGCTGTCTGAGAAGGAACGCGGGTAGATCTGATAAACAACGCCGTCGCGCCACCATAGATCGTTTTCCATTGTTGTCTTCATCGTTGTTTTCATCCTTGAGCAAATTTTCCTGATTGTACACCACGGGCAAGACTTGATCGCACTATATCACTTATTATTTTCATTCACCCATTATGGACAGTTGTGCTATCATTGCACCAGATGAAACCCAGATCGGACCGGTTCCCAGGCGGGGAATCCCCCCGAGATCCGCAACATGCCGGCCTTTCGTGCCAGGGAATCACTTGGGGTACAAAGGAACCTGAGTTTTGAACATGGACCTGAAGAGCCTTGATGGTGAACCATGACAAAAGAAACCCCAGGAACCGACCTGGATATGAAACTTCGAGCAAGTATTATCGCTCCAACCGGTCTTTGATCGTCCTGGGTGGTTATGAGTGACCCGATGCCTGAACCTGCCTTGATCCTTGTAGCAATTTCCGAAGAAACCACGCGACGCCAATGCGAGCTAGCACTGGGGGCGAATTCCTATCGTACAGCTTTCGTCTCCGACCGGGAAGCACTTGAGAAAAGCATGCAGGAGGCGATGCCTGACTTGATCCTCCTGGACCAGGATTATGACGGAACGGAAGGACTCCTGGTTGCAAAAGGACTTCTCGAGCGGTTCCCAACCCTTCCGATCCTCATCCTTGTCAGGCGCGACCCGGTTGAGATGGTCAAAAGATCGATCGCCATCGGGATCGTTGAATGTTTGATCCCTCCGCTAAAGAGCGAAGACATCCTTAAGGCAGTGGAAAAGAGCATTTCCCGTGCCGAAAAAACGGGGGAGTTGAGCAGGGTGGAGATTCAAGGAACGACATCCCCGTTGCAGCAGCGTATCGACGACCTGCAGAAGTACAATGACATTCTCGACTACCTGGAGGAGGGTGTGATCATCGTGGACGAGCAGATGAACATCCTGCTCATCAATATGGCAGTCCGGCGAGCCTTTGGGGTTGGGAAGGATGAACAAGTACTTGGGAAACTCCTGGTGGAGGTGATCTCCCACCCCGATTTTAAAATCCTGACCTCAGGAGAGACAGGCAAGATTTCGAAAATCTCGGAGATCGTATTCGAGGATGGGCGCGTTCTCTCCGCCCACCATGCGCCGCTACCTTCGAACGGCCATTTATTCACCTTCCAGGATATTTCGTCTTACAAGCACATCGACAGGCTTAAGAATGAATTCGCCAGCGCCATGTCGCACGATCTGCGCTCCCCGTTGACAGCCATCCTGGGGTATGTGAATTTACTCGATCGGGTGGGACCGCTGACATCCCGGCAGCGCAAATTTGTCGAAAGGGTGCAGCAAAGCGTACACAGCATCACCTTGCTGGCGGATGACCTGATGGATTTGGGACGCATCGAGTCGGGATTCGATGACCAGAAGGAATTGGTCAACCTGAGCGAGATCGTGCGGGAGGCCATGGAAATGGCCAGGGGCCAGATCCTGCAAAAGCACCTGGTGATCGGGACGACATTCCCGGAGAAAAGCCCCATTTTACGCGGAAATCCTCTCCGCTTGCGGCAGTTATTGGACAACCTGATCGGGAATGCGATCAAATACACACCTGCGGGGGCAAGGTGCATGTGGCAGTGGAAACGCTACCCAACCAGGTAATCTTATGGGTGCATGATACCGGGCAGGGGATCCCGCTGATCGACCAGCCGTATATATTCGAAAAATTCTACCGTGCCAGCAACGTGGTCGACGGTGTGGGTGGTTCTGGAATTGGGTTGGCGATCGTCAAATCCATTGTTGAAAATCACCACGGACGCATATGGGTGGAGTCGGCGGTGGGAAAAGGCAGCACATTCACCGTGGTACTACCGGTGGAAACCCCCCAGGAGCTGGTGGAGAAGCTGGAACACTCCGGTAGAGGCGTTGAATAGTACCTGAATTTATTATATGAAACCGCTTCCCAGCGAAAAAACAAGCCTGATATAATTTCCCAATATTCGTTCCAGGAGAGCGCTCATGGCATTTAAAATCACCTTCGGTACAGATGGCTGGCGCGGTGTGATCGCGGAAGAGTACACCTTCGACAATGTCCGGCGATGTGCGCAAGGATTTAGCTCCTACTTGTTGGAAAAAGGAAAAGTTGGCCGTTGGGTGGTGGTAGGGTATGACAAGCGTTTCGGTTCCGAACATTTCGCGGCAGCCGTCGCGGAGGTGCTGGCAGGCAACGGACTTCCGGTATACCTGACCGATTCGGCCACCCCGACCCCGGTGATCGCCTATGCAGTGGTCGATAAAAAAGCCTGCGGCGCGGTCAATATCACCGCTTCACACAATCCCCCCTCGGACAATGGTTTCAAGGTCCGCGATGAAACCGGCGGAGCGATCGACCCGGATGGATTGAAGCGCATCGAGGCGCTCATCCCTGACGAGATGAACAGCGTCAAGACGGCGGCATTCCAGCAAGCCAGGGCTGAAGGGAAGATCGTGATCTTCGACCCGGCCACTCCCTATATCGAACACCTGACGAGAGATGGTCTCATCGACCTGCAGGCGATCAAGGATGCCGGGTTCACAGTGATGGTGGATACCATGTGGGGGAACGGTGCAGGTTGGTTCCCGCGCCTGCTGGCGGGCGGTCGAACGAGGGTGATCGAGATCCATAATACCCGCAACCCATCATTCCCCGAAATGAAACGCCCCGAACCGATCCAGCCGAACATCGATGTTGGCTTGAAGGCTACCGTGGATTTTAACGCGGATGTGCTGCTGATCACGGATGGCGATGCTGACCGCTGCGGTATCGGTGACGAAAAGGGGCAATTCGTCAACCAACTGCGCGTCTTTGCCCTGCTGGCTTATTACATGCTCGAGGTGCGCGGCTTGCGCGGCGATATCGTTAAAACCCTCTCCACCACAACCATGCTCAACAAACTGGGCGAGATCTACGGAGTGCCGGTCCATGAAACCGGTGTAGGGTTCAAATACGTGGCTCCAAAGATGACCGAAACAAATGCGCTCATCGGAGGAGAAGAGAGTGGCGGGTATGCCTTCCGGGGGAATGTCCCCGAACGGGACGGCATCCTGGCAGGCTTGTACATCCTCGATTTCATGGTGCGCACAGGCAAGAAACCCACGGAATTGCTGCGCATGCTCTTCGAGAAATTGGGGGGCGAGTACTATTATGACCGGATCGATACTTCCTTCTCCGGCGACCGCCAGGCACGCGAGCAGATGATCCTGCAAGCCAATCCAAAAACGATTGGCGGTTTGAAGGTTACCGGATTGGTCACCGTGGATGGTTTCCAATTCAAGCTCGAAGATGGCGGCTGGATGCTCATTCGCTTCTCCGGCACCGAACCCATCATGCGGGTCTATTGTGAGACCACCCATAAGGACAAAGTGCAAGCCATTCTCCAGGATGGCTTGAAGGTCGCGGGGTTAAAGTAACTTTCCACCAGGAAAGACTGGCGGGAAGCCTGCTTACAGTCTCCCGGCGCGTCCACTTATTTAGGAAGCAAATCCCGAGTGTTCACCGATACCCATTGCCACCTGGATTTCGAAAAATTTGACGCCGACCGGGCTGACGTGCTGGCACGCGCCCGGGATGCGGGTGTGAGGCGCATCCTGCTGCCAGGCCTCGACCTGCCGACGAGCCGCCAGGTGGTCGCAATTGCAGAAAGCCACCCCATGCTCTTTGCTGCGGTTGGGATTCACCCGACGGAGGTGGGCACCTTCCAGAAAGATACCCTCTCCACGTTGCGCCAGCTTGCCCAATCTCCCAGGGTGGTTGCCATCGGCGAGATCGGACTGGACTACTATTGGGAGGCTGCCCCCCATGATCTGCAGGCGCATTTCCTGAAAGAACAACTGGCGCTTGCTGCCGACCTGCAACTTCCGGTGATCCTCCATTTCCGGGAAAAAGGTGACCTCCTGGATGGCCCGTGCGCCAGGGACCTGCTGACAATCCTGGGGGCATGGCACAAGGAGCTGCGGGATCGAAACAGCCCGCTGGTAGAAAGACCGGGGGTGCTGCATTCGTTCGCGGGATCCTTGGCGACTGCCACACAGGCGATGGAGCTCAACTTTTACATCGGGGTATCCGGCCCGGTCACCTACCGTCCGCAGCGCCAGGAACTGGTTGCCGCGCTGCCGCTGGAACACCTGCTTATCGAGACGGATGCGCCATTCCAGGCTCCGGCTCCTCAGCGTGGAAAAAGGAACGAACCTGCATTCGTCACATTAATTGCTGATAAAATAGCAGCGTTGCAATCCTTAAAAATCGAGGCGCTGGCTGCAGTCCTCAATGCCAATGCCAGCCGGCTTTTCGCGTGGGAAGATTGATTTGAGTACACCATTTTTCTTTACTTATGTCCAGGATGATATGAAGCAGGTGGAAGCCCTGATGCACTGCCAGGGCGCAGACTGCCATTTTGAGCTGCGCGCGGCGCTCGAACATCTCCTGGAGGCGGGCGGTAAGCGGATCAGGCCGACCCTCGGCTTGCTGACCGGTAAAATGCTGGGTGCGCCCCAGGATAAACTGATCACCCTGGCTTCATCGGTGGAACTTCTGCATACAGCCACGCTTGTCCATGACGACTTAATCGACGGCGCCTTATTGCGGCGGGGCAGCGCCACCTTGAATGCACAATGGTCACCCCCGGCGACCGTCCTGACCGGCGACTTCATTTTTGCCCGGGCGGCAAAATTGGCTGCAGAAACCGATCACCTGGCCTTGATGAAATTGTTCGCTGAAACATTGGCGATCATTGTCAACGGCGAGTTAACCCAGTTGTTTACCGCGCGGGATCGCCAGCCGGGAGAACTATTACAAGCGCATTTATGCCAAGACGGCTTCCCTGTTGGAAATGACCACGCGGGCAGCGGCGATGATCAGCCCTGTTGGCGAGGATGTCATTGAAGCGATGCGGATCTTCGGTTACCATCTTGGCATGGCTTTCCAGATCGTGGATGATGTGCTGGATTTTACCGGCGCACCGGCTGAACTGGGGAAACCGGTTGGAAGCGACCTTCTGCAGGGCCTGGTTACCCTGCCCACTCTTTATTACCTGGAATTGCATCCTGACGATCAGAACGCAAAAGCGCTGATGAACGGGGGATATCTCCTGGCGCATGGGGCAGCGGAAGCATTGGTGGATTCAGTAAGCCGGAGCGAGGGCATTCCCCTGGCTTTGCAGGAAGCCAATGTGTATATCGAAAAAGCATTGGAACAACTGTCGCTGATGCCGGATGTGAAGGAACGGAAAGCGCTGGAAGAACTGGCACGTTATACGGTGAACCGAAAACTCTAATAAACGTAAAGCGGGGAATTTCTTTTGAAAAGGTAAAAGAGCGGGCTGTCCAACCATCCAGGACAACCCGATTTTCTTAGCGTGATTCCCGATCTTGATCTTTAATTGTGCTGCTGACGGATCTTTTCAGCCGCTGCTGCCAGTTCCCCAGCATTGCGCTGGATCTTGAGCAGGGCAGAAACAGCATCCTCCACCCCCTGGCGACCCTCCCGGAAGACAGCCTCATCCAGCCAGACGGCTTCGTGCTCGCAGGCGCGTTCAGCCACGGGGAAACTCATCCTGGAAAAATCAAACCGTTCCGGGAAGGCATTGGGGACAGCGAGTTTCGAGTTGCGCGGCTGGAAGAGGGGGTAGTGGTGCATGGCTTCATAGCCGGCCTCGCAACCCACTCCCTCGGCTTCCAGGGCGGCACACAGGACATCATGTTCCACGCCGAAAACTGCCGGGTCGATGGCGAATATATAGCGGTAGAAAGAGCGGGTGGTATGGCGCGGATCACGACTCAGGAGGCGCACGCCGGGTACCTCGGATAAAGCCTCATCCATGTAAGCAGCCATTTCCTCGCGCTGCCTGGCTTGATCCGGGAAGCGTTCCAGCCCGACGAGTGCCAGTGCAGATTGGAACTCGGTCATGCGGTAATTTGCGCCCATCAACGGGGATTCGCCGCCCTCGGAACCGCCCTCCCCTTCGTGACCGCGCCCGCAGTCGATGGCAGCCATGACTTTGCGCGCCAGTGCCTGCGTGCGGCAGAGCAAAATACCACCCTCGCCCGAGGTCAAGGTTTTTGAAGATTGGAGCGAGAACGATCCGAAGTGACCGATCGTCCCGGCACCGCGACCATTCCACCGGGCACCATGCGCATGGGCGCAGTCTTCGATGACAACCAGGTCGTTCTGCTCTGCCAGGGCCATTACGGCATCCATATCAGCCATGTTGGAGCCGAGATGCACCGGGATGATGGCTTTCGTCCTGGGGGTGATGGCCTTGGCGGCAGCCTTGGGATCCAGGCAATAATTCGCAGGATCCACATCCACGATGACCGGTATGGCTCCGGCTGCCATCGGGGCGGCCGCGGTGGCCTGGAATGTGTACGCCGGGACGATGACCTCATCGCCCCAGCCGATGCCCGCCACGCGCAGGGCCACTTCCATCGTGACCGTTCCGTTTGCCATGGGGACGGCAAATCCGCCCCCCTGCATCCCGGCGAACTTTTCAGCGAGTTCAGCAGTCCGCGGACCGGGATAGGGATAACCTCCCCAGCGGCCGGATTTAACGACCCGGGTCACCGCATCGATATCCCGCTGGTCCCAGACGGGCCACTCCGGGTAGGGCTTGGTGCGGGTCTTGGGACCGCCGAGGATGGCAAGTTCAGACATGGATGCCTCCAAAGGATGAAATTTCTGGTGTCACGAGAAAGCGAGGTGTGAAAGTTTGATGGATTTACACCATTTTTATGGAGATTTACTCTTCCATCTGGAGCAATCGCTTTGTGGTTTCGACCAATAGCGGACGCCGCCCGAGGAAGTCCATCCCGCCCGCTTCCATGCCAAGCAACACAGCGCCGACGACAGGTGGGACTTTCAAACGCAGCGGATGGGCACCCGGGGCAACCGGGTGGATGGTCTTCCCGAGGCTCTCCTGGATCAGCGGGTGTCCATCGAAGATGCTGCCAATCAGCACCACGTCAAAGGTTTCACGGCACAGGTCGAGTTGATTGATCACACCCACCGCCATCCCACCGAGTTCCTGCCCTGCCCAACGCATGACCTCCACTGCCTGCGGATCCCCCTGGCGGGCGATCTCGAAGATCGCCAGGATCATTGGCTGGTCAAAAGCATACTTGCCGACATAGGTGCCTTCGACCAGGTCATCCAGGTCCCTGGCGCCGGTACATTTCAAGAAGGCGTCCGAAAGCGCAGTGGCAGGTCCGCGCCGTGTCCATTCAAAGGTGACCGCGCGCAGGGCGCGAAAAAGAATATCGTAACCCCCGGCAGCTTCACCAGACCAGTGACTTGCCCCGCCCACCACGCGCCCTTCGCGCCGGTGGTCGCGGCTGAGACCGCGGCAATTACAGCCAGTGCCGGAAACGACCGAGATTCCCCAGCCTTCCTGCGAACCTGCCGGGATGCCAAGTACGGCATCGTTAACCACCTGCAGGGGGAGATCCAATCCTGCGGCTGCGATGGCATCCAGGTGGGCCTGTTTCTGACTCGGCCAATCATAGCCGGCCATTCCCAACCCGGCCCCGGCAACCTGGTCGACACGAATCCCGGCCATTTCCATCGACCGCTTGGTGACATCCTTGAGCACCTGTGTCGTGCCGTCGTAACCGATGGATTCCCAATTGCCGGTGCCGGCGGAGGCGAAACCGACTGCTTTCCCGGTTTCATCGGCGATCAGGGCATGGGTCTTGGTCCCGCCGCCATCGACACCCAGGAAATAGCGCATCATTCACCTCCTCGTTTGGCAAGCAAAGCCTGCCTGATCTCCTGCAGGCGTTTCCCGTGCAAGGGATAGAGCCAGAGCAGGAAAATGGCAACCAGGAAACCGATCGATGTGGGAATGGTCAGGAAAAGGCGAAAGCCGAGCTCCACGCTGGGAGGTTGGACCTCGAGCAGGGTATCGTAGCCGAAAGCGGGCATCATCAATCCGAACACGGTGGAGACCAGCAATCCGCTCAGGGTGATCAGGAAACCGCTCATCCCGAAGTACATCCCGGCGCGTTGATGCCCGGTCTTCACCTCGTCCTCGTCAACCACCTCGGTCATGATCACATCCCCGATGAGCACCAAGCCGCCCAGGCCGATGCCGATGATCACCGCGGTGATATAGGTGAAGATGATATTTGGCGAGAAACCCATGGGGATGATGCCAAGGATCATGACGGCATTGGCGAGCATGAGCGTACGCCGGCTGTCCAACTTGTTGGCCACCCAGTTGCGCCACGGGTACAGCGAGATCATTGCCACGAGGAAGGCAATCCCAAGGATGACCGTGGCCAGGCTTTCGTCCACTTTCAGGCTGTACTTCAGGTAGAAAAGCATGCCAGTTTGTAGAAGACCGGTGGCAAAGAAACGCATTGCCTGTGCCCCGGCGGCGGTCAAATAACTGCGATTCAGGAAAGTAGCTTTTAGCGCGGCGCTGAAAGGAAATGCGGTATCCTTCTTGAGATCCGGGCGTTCGAAAAGGGCGGGGTAACCGATATAAATGGCGAGCACCGAAACAACCGCCAGCACGGCTGCCATGCCGGACCAACCGAGCAGTTCAGCCAGGAGCGGAGGCAGGGCAGCCCCAAGCACCAGCGCGACTGTCTGGAAGATGTTCATCTTTGCGGCGACATCGGTTCGTTCGCGGTAGCCGGGGAACATCTCGGGCAGCAAGCCATAATAGCCGGTGGCAATACCGGTGTAAATGCCTTCCCAGACGACGATCGCAATCCCGAAATAGATCAACAACCCGACGGGATTATCCCGGCCGTCGAATGGGACCGTGAACAACAGGGCGAAGGCGACTGCATAGGGCAACCCGCCAAATAAAACATACGGGATGCGCCTGCCCCAACGGCTGCGCGTGCGGTCGGATAGATAACCGAGCAACGGGTTGTTCAGGGCGTTGTAGATGGTGTAGACAAACCAGAAGATGGCGAACCAAGTTGCAGGCAGATTCTTGACATCGACGATGTAGAAGGCAATGATCCCGGAAATCGCCTCTGACGGGGTTGCCACGCCCAGGCTGGTCAATGAATAGAGAACCCGGGTCTTCAGCGAGGTGGTAAATTCGGCGACTGCTTTTGTCACGGAGGACTCCTAAGTGGAGAGATGGGCAGGCATGATCTGTTTCAAGTGACGGTAGCCAATGACCTGGATGCCCGAGTTTTGAAGGAATTCCTTGAACTCCCTGCCCAGGAAGGTCGTGTAATTCGCCACCCGGCTGGGCCAATCCGGGCAGATGGCGCGCAGTTCCGGTGTGTCGACAGAAGGGTGAATGATGAAATGGGTGATCCCTGCTGGGAGATCATTGAGGAGTTTTCTGACCAGGTCGAACTGCCCCTGGGGATGATCGAGTGGTACACCCACCACGTTGTCAACCAGGGGAAGACCCTGCTCCTCCAGTTGGGCTGTAAAAGCAGCAAACCCGGCAGCTGTATCCGCATCCAACCCGATGCGCTGGTAGACAGCGGCATCCCCACGCGGCACCATGACGGGCAGTCCATGCTGCAGCGCGGTCTGGATGTAGGCAGGGATGAACTTGGGATGGGCGACCGAGCCCATGTGGGTGTCCATGTGGGTGGCATCCACGCCCCATTCCAGTGCCTTGCGCACCTGCGTCTGCAATTCCACCATGACGGCATCCCCATCCCCGTGAGTCTGGGCTTCATTGGAAGTGCGCCAGAAGAAACCATCCTCGTCCAGCATGCCGGTGGCAGGATCGACAGATGACAAGGGGCGCCAGCGGTAGGCATCCCATTCAGCGGTCAGGGTGGCATGCACACCCATGTCCACACCGGGGTGGGCGCGGCAGTATTCGGCAGCAGTTGCCGCCCACGGACAGGGCATCATGATGGCTCCCGAGGAGATCGTGCCGTTCTCCCACAGGTCGGCGTAGGCTTGAACGGATGCCTGGCACATGCCGATGTCGTCCGCATGGAGGATGGCAAGGCGGTCGGAATTGGAAAAACCGAGTTTCTTCAAGGCTGGATTGGGATTCATATGTCGTCCTATTCGTTGGTCAAAATGATATGGACTGTTCTCAATATAAGTGAGCCCTATTTGTAGAATTGCGGCAGGTGCTGCTTGTGGGTTTCGAGCATGTCCTCCAGCACTGCCTGGACCTGGTCTGCTTTTGGACCCAGCGGATGGGCGAGCAGGGCCTGGAAGGCTGCGTTGCGGTCGCCGTGGACAGCAGCTTCCACGGTCAGCAACTCGTAAGCCTTGACGTGGGCGACAAGCCCGAAACAGGAGGGCGACAGCGGGGCAGCGGGGAGGGGATGGATGCCAGCACGGTCGATAATGCTGGGCATCTCCAGCACCCAGTCTGCGGGCCATTCCTTGACGGCGCCGTTGTTGCGCACGTTGACCACTTCCACGCTGCCCAGGTCGTTGTAATGGGAGTCGATCAACTGGGTGGCGAGGGTGGAGTAATAAGCACCGCCGCGCAGCATCAGGTCTGCGGGAGGCTCGGTCAACGCAGGGTCGGCATATTCCCGCAGCAGATCCTTTTCAATGGCGATGACCTCCTCGCCGCGGCTGGGCGGCCATTTCTGCTGTGAAGCGAACTTGTGGTCGGTGTGGTAGAAGTATTGCAGGTAATAATTGGGGATCATTCCCAAGGACTCAAGGGTGTGCAGATCCCATTCCGGCTCTTCCTGCCCGCGCTGTTCCTCAAGGTAAGCCGGGAAGAGGCGCGGCCAGAGTTCCTCGCCATCCACGGTAAAACCGCGGTGCCAGGTGAGGTGGTTCAAACCCAAGAGTCTGGAGGCTGGCGCGCTCCGGGGCAATCTGTTGACCGAGCAGCTTTTCGACCTCGGAAAGCAGCCTCATCTTGGTGGTGATGCCCACGTTGCAGACGCCCACCGCAGGCACATCCGCAGCGTAGCGGGTGAGCGCCTCGGTCACCAGCCCGGAGGGATTGGTGAAGTTGAGCAGCAGCGCACCGGGGGCGGATGCGCGCATATCATTCGCAATGCCCAGGACGACCGGAATGGTACGCAAGGCCTTGGCCATACCGCCAATACCGGTGGTCTCCTGGCCGATGAGACCGTGACGCAGCCCCAGGTATTCATCCGCCACACGGGCAGGCATCTGCCCGACGCGAAGCTGGGTGATCACATAGGAAGCACCGCTGACTGCAGGCGCGTTGGTCCGTGGACAGCACAACCTTGAAAGGATTGCCCCTGGCAGCCACCATGCGCCGGGCAAATCCTCCAACGATATCGAGCCGTTCGGCATCAATATCCATCAGCCAGAGTTCACTGAGCGGCAGGCGGTCGACGCGTGCCAGGAACCCGTTGACAAGTTCAGGTGTGTAGGTGGATCCGCCACCAATGACAGTAATTTTCATTTTTATCGTCTCCTATTTCGAAGTCAGGTCCAAAGATCATTCAAAATTTTACCGGTATTGTGCAGAGCGATCAATTCACAGCCCGCCTGCAACCTGCCAGGGTAACGGTAGGCGAGGGGGGCGATATCCACTTCGTAACCACCTTCGGGGTGGGCTTCAGCAGTGTGCAGGTAACTGATGCAGCCATCGGTGAGACTGGCGAACAAGGTGTGCCTGGCAGGGGAGGCCGATTTCACTTTCATGCCGATCTCGGTGAAGGTCTCGGCGGCAAATGTCACCAGTGCCAGGTCGCCGACGCGCAAGGCATTGATGCGCATCGGAACCGACCAGAATCCTTCCCTCGGCTCGATTACCGATCTCCAGGGATAGCGCTTGTCGAGCAACAGGTCGGCAAAGGGAGCCATGAATCCCGGCATATGGGCCAGTGACAGGAGCGATTTGCCATAATTCTTTGGAGGGCGGGAAGAAGCGACTGTTGTTTCGGTGGGAAGCCAGGCGGTAACACGCTCGATCTCCAGGGGAGATCCGGTGAGTTTTTCACTGCCGGAGTCGATGGCTGACAGAACTGCAGCAGCGATACGTGATCCTTGCTCGGTGACCTTCTCGAAGGCTTGAGCGTCCTCCCAGTACATATCCGGGTTGATGTTTGCGGCTGCACCCTGGAGGAAGAGGACCGATCCACCCAGCCTGGCCTCCAGGCTGAGGCGCATGGCACCGATCCAATCGGCAGAGACCAGCAGGTTATCCGGCCCAAGCACCGTGCCGTGGCAGGCATAGTTGACGAGCGTGGCGAGCCTGGCGCCGGGTTTCCCCTGGGCGAATACACTGACCACCTGCAGCGACTTGTCCCTGGGTCCCAGGGGATTGCGTCCGATTTCAAAATGTCCATCCGGCATTTTCTCGCGGCGATTGATGCCCACATCCCCTTCGCCGTGCGAGTACTCCAGTTGCACCGGTGCCAGGACTGCCTGGGCGTCCTGTACGGCAAGGACAATGTTATCCACCAGGGTGTCCATGTAAGCCCGATCCCGAGGCGGCGATCGCCTGCCTGCATACCCGATGGGACCGGAATGGGTGTGTGAACAGCAGAGCAGGACCTGTGTGGGTGCGAGACGATTTTGAATGCGATCGACGATGAACTCGTTGATGGTGAGAATATCCAGGGCAAGGATGGCGATGCGCGTGGTGCCATTGTCCAGGACAAGGGCAGTGGCGGTCAAGTCGTCATGAACGCCGATATTCCCCCGGGTGCGGTCTCCGTAACCGACCAGGAAGATACCCTTGGGAGGGGTGATAATGCGTCGAGCCACACCAGCCAATAAAGTTGATCCCATCATTACTCCCAGGCTATTCATCCATTTTCAGATTCTTGCGTGTTTCTTCCAGGGTGTCACCGATACGGTAGCGCTGGAAGACCAGGAGACCCAGGAAGATGAACACAGCCATCACCGGGAAGGCGAGGCGAACTCCCAGCGGGTTGGCCTGTGTGTAGCCAAAATTCTCAAGGAGAAGGGGCAGGATCAACGTTCCCACGGAGGTGCCCAATCCAATGGCAAAAGAAAATGTGCCGTAGTAGATCGCCTCGCGGCGGCGATGCGTGCTTATCTCGTCATAATCCACCACGTTTCCCATCATGGCGTAGATCAGGATCAGGTAGCCTCCCAGGGCACTGCCAACCAAGGCGACAAAGACATAGGCTTGCAACGGGAGCGAAATCCCATCCAGGGCGCCGATCAGGAAACCGAGGGCAAAGATGATGCCCAGCAGGAGCATACTAACGTTGAGCAGGGTACGCTGGCTATACTTGCGGTTCAGCCATGTCCATATGGGACCCGTGAGGGCGATGAAAAGGATGAGCACACCTTGATAGATGCCCACGTCGCTTTCAGATTGGCGGAGTACCAAGGTGACGAAATAGGGGAAGTTTGCCAGCACCATCTGGTAGGCAATATGCACGGCGAGGGTGGAGAAGAACAGGATGAGAAACTGTTTGTTCTGAAAAGTGGCCTTGAGACCGGCGAGAGCTGACATGGGTTCGCCGACCGGACGCCTGGTTTCGCGCAAGCCGATCAGGGTGATGTAGATGGTGACGACTCCCACCACACCGACAACCGCGCCCATCGCCACCGGTCCAATGCTGCCGAACAAGGGTGCAGCGACCAATGAGCCGATCAGCACACCAACGATGCCGAAGAAACCCTTCCAGTAACTCAAGCCAAGGCGGGCATGTGTCTCGGGCGCCATCTCGGGCATGCTGGCATCATAGGGGATCCCCACCAGGCTGTAACTGGTGTGATAGACCAGGATGATGCCCATGAAGTAGACCGCGTTGAGGGTGTAATTCGTGGTGCCCGGCGGGGTCCAGAGCAGGATGGCTCCCACCAGGATGAAGGGTGCGGCGAAAATCAGGAATGGGCGGCGGCGCCCCCAGCGTGAACGTAACGTGTCTGAAAAATGACCGATGAACGGGTCGATGATTGCGTCCCAGAAGGTGGCGACGAGCAGGAGGATGCCCATGGTCACAGCAGGCATGTAGGTGGGGCGGCCCGAGTCGGGGGGCGGGGCATAGAAATACAGCAACCAGGTGCTGACTGTGATGGCGAGGATATTCAACCCTGCAGAAGCACTCGAGTAGAGGGCGATACGCCAAAAGGGAAGTTTGTCCTTGGTTTCCATTTAACCTCCGGTTGGTTGGACCAGTTTGTTATGAGACGGTCAGAGTCCGCAGTGCAGGGCGCGCGGGTGAAGGACCTTGAACGGCTCGCCGAGTTGGAAGTCCCTGCCGGCACACACCTGTCCTGATTTGTACTGGAGCGCCATGACCAGCAGGTCGGCGTCCTCGGTGGGGATCTGGGTCGCATAGAGGCGGATCGCGGTGGTTTTTGCCTCCCATGTGGAGGTAATATCCACAACCTGGTTGGGTTCGCGGGAGTAGTAGAAGACCACACTGTCTATGGCATGCGGCGTGTAAGCTGCATCCACCGCGGGATCAGAGGAGGCGATACGGAGCAGGCCGGAGAAAAGCACTGCTTCAGCGGTGGCAAGACCGGTTTGAAAATGGTCGTGATGCGCCTCGTAGGTCAGCCAGGGATCGCAGGTGAAGATGGTATCCGGCTGGAGCAGGCGGATGTATTTCAACAGGTCGCGGCGCAAGGCGAAATAGTCGTACTCCCCGGCGTCGGGGTAGTTCAACTGGATCTGTTCCTTCACGCCGATGATCTTCCCCGCGTTGAGCTGGTCGCGGGAAAGAGCCTGGGCAGCAGCTTCGGCAGAGAGGGACAAGTCCACCACGCCCATCAGGTCGTCGGTCACGGTGAGATAGAAAATCTGCGCACCTTTTTTGGCGAGCTGGGCAAGGGTTCCACCGGCACCAATATCATTGTCATCGTAGTGCGGCTGGATACACAGGACCCGCCTGGCTGAGAAAATATCCGGAATGGGGAGGATGGATTCCAGGGTCATTTGATCTTCACCACCTTTCCAGTTGTGCTCGAACGGTAAGCGGCATCGACAATCTTCATATTGGTCAGGCCTTCCAGTCCGCCGGGAACGGCTGTCTTCTTGTTGCGAATGCAATCCAGGAAGTAAGCCATTTGGGCGTCATACATGCTTTGCGGGCTATGGTCCTGGCGGGGGAATTCGGAACCGGAGCTGACCACTTCCAGCTTGCCGGTAGAGGTATCGGGGATCTCCAGGTGGGTCGGGAACAACTGTCCGAAGCCCTGCGTGCCGTATAGTTGTGTCGAGGCTTCAGGACCGTCCATGTGCGGCTGCCACCACCCGGACTCAATGTAGGAGAGGGCGCCGTCTTCCCACTCGACGATGATCACGCCGGTGTCATCGACGTCATACTCGCCGTAATAGGTGCCGATCTTGGCAAAAACCGACACCGGTTGCGGATCTCCGAGAAGGAAACGAGCCGTGTCGATGGCATGGATGCCCATGTCAGCCAGGGCACCACCGCCCGCCAGTTCCTTGCGGGTGAACCATCCCGAGGGACCATAATGCGCGTGCACCCCGTAGCCCTTGGTGCGGATGATCCTCCCCAGCCGGTGAGCCTGCGCCTTCAGCCAGCGCACATCCTCGTCAAAGCGCCAGCAATGGGCCACCATCAGCACGGCGCCGGATTTGTCCGCTGCGGCACACATTTGCTCCGCTTCCAAGGCATTCATTGCCATCGGTTTTTCAACCAGCACGGGGATTCCCGCCTCCAGGGCAGCGATGGTTTGGGGAGCGTGCAGGAAATTGGGGGTGCCAACCACCAGCGCATCCACTCCGCCACTTTGGAGCAGTTCATCAACGGAAGAATAGCAGCATTTCACCCCGAATTTGCGGGCGAACTCCTGCGATTTATCGGAGAACTTCTCAACGACGGCGACCAACTCCACATCGGGCTGGTTGCGGGCAGCGATGGCGTGGATGTTGGCGATAAATCCTGCGCCGGTGAAAGCGATCCTTAAGGACATGCGGGCAGCTCCAATTTGCGGTCAATTCCAAGTGGCGGGGTTTTCAACTATCCAAAGTCTCCACCTGAGGAAAAGAAAAGTTTATTTCCAGAACTGGGGTAGGTACTGCTTGTATTCCACCAGGTAGGCGTCCAGGACCTGCTTGGCAGTTTCAATGTCAGTGATGATCGGGTCAAGAAGGAGGCATTGCAGGGCTTTTTCGCGGGAACCTTCCACGGCGGCGTCCACGCTCAAGCGGGCAACGGTCACTTCACGGCGCAAGAGCTCGGCGACGGGATCGGGGAAAGCGCCCATGTGGACGGGATGGATGCCGACGCCATCAACGACCACCGGGGTCTCCACCGTGCATCCCAGCGGCAGGTTGGAGATCTGCCCCTGGTTGGGGAGGTTGGCTGCCAGGTGATAGTGGGTACCGGCCCCGGCAATGTTTTCGATCATCTCGAGGGCACCCTCGGAATCGGTATTTTCCAGCCCTTCAATGGTGGCTTCGCCATCCGCCATGCGTTTCAGGCGTTCATGTCCGAACTCGCGCACCGCGGCATTCAGGTCCCAGTTGTACAGCCGGAGCTCATATTTTTCCCACGGCTTGGTCAGCGGGTCGCTGACCCAAGGCAGGTATTCGCACAGGTGGGTATCCCCGGGCACGGGACAAAGGTCAAAGGCTTCGAAAACACGGCGGGTGAGCGGTTCGAATCCTGGGATCCAGTTCGAAGAAGCGCTTGCGGAAGAGGGGATACAGATCCTCGCCGGTTTGCACATCGCGAATGGAGAGAATCCACGAGAAGTGGTTCAACCCTGCAGCGCGGAGATTGATCCGCGGAACGATCTGGTTCAAGACCTGCCTGTGAAGGGGTGCCTGGAGCGGGTCGGCGTGCAGCCCAACGATCCCTTCGGGTACATCGATGCCCAGGTCCTTGCCCAGGGCGATTCCGACCATGGTGTAGCCGATGAAGATCTGGTGGCATAACCCCACCGCCTTGATCTTCGTGTGGCGGTTGACCGTGTCACAGATGCGGATCATCGGGTTGGTGTAATTGATGAACCAGGCATCGGGACAAGCCTGTTCCATGTCGCGGGCGATCTCCAGGATGGGACCGATGTTGCGGGAGGCGTGGGCAAAGCCCCCGGGACCGCCGTTCTCCGCATAGGGCTGGCGGACGCCGAAGGCGAGAGGGATCTCGAAATCCCTTCTCCACAAGCCTTCGCGGGCGCCGACTTCGATCGCGGCAACCACGAAACGGGTATCCCCATCCAGCGCCTGCTTGTGATTGGTATGGGCGGTGATGTTGATCCCCGAGTCCCACTCGCGATTGAGACGGTCGGCAAGGCGTTTGACGATGTCGAGAGTTGCGGGATTGCGGTCCACGAGGGACAGGGTGGAACCGCGCAATTTCTTGGAGCGAATCAGCGCAGAGAGCGTATTTTCTCCAAACGAGGCGCTGCCTGCGCCGATGACAACGATCTTGGTGGGTAGGGTCATGGTTCGAGCTCCATTTTCAGGTTATTCGTCCACACGATTATTTCGAATCACGTCTGCGTACCATTCGCCGCTATCCTTAATGGTCCGTTGCCGGGTTTCATAATCCACCCCGACGATGCCAAAGCGTTTTGTGAATCCATTCGACCACTCGAAATTATCCATGAGCGACCAGACGAAATAGCCGCGCACATCCACGCCATCCTGCATGGCGAGGCGGGTCTGGATGAAATGCTGGCGGAGGTAGTCGAGGCGGCGTGCATCATGGATCTTTCCTTCAGGCGAGAGCACATCCTGGAATGCAGAGCCGTTCTCGGTGATGTAGATCGGCGGAAGACGATATTCAGTATTGATCCTGTTCAACAGGCGGCGGAAGGCGGGAGGGCAGACCTCCCAGCCCATTGCAGTGTATTCCGATCCAGGAACCTGTGCTATCCTGCCCCCGGCGCTCACCACGGCGCGGGAATAATAGTTGATGCCTACGTAATCCAGTTCCTGGCTGATGAGTGCCAAGTCACCGGGATGGATCAGCGGCATGTTCTCTGCTGCGTTCTGCAAGACTGCAACCGGGTAGTGGGCGTTGAAGATCGGCTCCAGGAAAAAGGTTTCGCCTGCCTGCCAGGTGGCTTCAGCGGCAGCCAGGTCCGCGGGAGCATCCGAAAGCGTTTCCACCGGCCACAGGTTGATGACGATGCCAACCTGCAGGGAGGGATCCGTGCCGCGAATTGCCTGTACTGCCAGCCCGTGGGCATAGAGCAGGTTGTGGGCCACCTGCAGGGCTGTTTTGTGATCCTGGATCCCAGGGGCGTGTTCCCCGCCCAGGTTGCCTTCAAATGCAACCACACCCGGTTCGTTGAAAGTTGTCCAGTAGCGGACGCGATCGCCAAGGCGCTTGACCATCAAGGCGGCATAATCGGCAAAATAATAGCTGACTTCGCGGTTGGTCCAGCCGCCCAATTCCTGGAGCGCCTGGGGCAGGTCCCAATGGTACAGGGTAAGGAAAGGTTCAATGTTGGCTGCCAGCAGCCCATCCACCAGGCGGTCGTAGAAGTCCATGCCGGCGGGGTTGATCAAGCCCTTCCCGGCAGGCAAAACGCGGGGCCAGGAGGTGGAGAAGCGGTAGGCTTTCAACCCGAGCTGACGCATCAGGGCGATGTCCTCCCGCCAGAGGTGATAGTGGTCACAGGCCACATCGCCGGTATCGCCGTTGGTGATCCTGCCGGGAGTATGGCTGAAGCGGTCCCAGATGGATTCACCTTTCCCGTCGGCATCCCAGGCACCTTCGATTTGATAGGAAGCGGTCGCTGCTCCCCAGAGGAAATTATGAGGAAAAGTATATTGTGTCATTATTGTTCTCCAAAATATTTAGACCTTGTTAAAAACGGCTGTTAGAGTGCAGAGTACAGCCGCAGGAGGCGCGGATGACCAGCTCCGTCGGGAGAACCAGGCGCGATTCCACGCTCCCGCCACGGATCAGGGCAAGCAAATTTTGAACTGCAGATCTTCCGACCTGCTCTGTCGGGGCGCGCACGGTTGTCAGCGGCGGATCGATCGTCGCGGAAAAAACCTGGTCGTCGAATCCGGTCAAGGCGACATCTTCGGGCACCTTGATGCCAGCGAGACGGAGGCAGAACAAGACGCCCAGCGCGGCATCATCATCCCCGGCAAAGATGGCGTCAAAGGTCACGCCTCCGGCAAGGAGTCGCTCCACGGCCTGCCGGGCTGCGTCGCGGTGGAAGCCGCCGCGGGCGACGAGCTGCTTGTCGAAGGGAATGTTGTGCTCTTTGAGCGCCTCACGGTAACCTTTCTCGCGCCAGAGGGAGTCTTCGTGACCTTCCGGTCCTTGCAGGAACACAATCCGCCTGCGATCATGAACTTCGACCAGGTGGTTCACGACCTGCCGGGCACCGGACTGGTTTTCGATGGTGACAACGGGAACCTGGATGCCCCTGGGTGGGGTCTGGTAGAGGAGCACCACGGGAAAGCCGTTCCTGGACAGGCGGGTCAATTCACGCGCGTCCACACTGTCGGTGAAGATGAGCAGCCCGTCGGTGTTGTGTTCGCCCAGCGGGCGCTGCCGGACCTGGTTGGCGTGCGGATTGCGGGTGGTATGCACAAGGAGGTCATAGCCAGCCTCGTTGACGGCAGTTTCGACGCCGCGCAGGAGGGGTTGAAAAAAGGGTCCGGCGATCTGGGGCAGGAGCAGGCCCAGGGTGTTGGTGCGGTGACTGGCGAGGGTGCGCGCCGCGGCGTGGGGCACATAATTCAATTCTGCAACTGCCGTGCGAACGCGATCGGCGGTTTCCCTGTCCACGGGGGCAGTGGCATTCAATACCCGGCTGACGGTAGCGGTGGACACACCGGCAGAGCGGGCGACATCGGCGATGGTGAAACGGGAATTGTTCATGGGATGTAAGCGCTTACATTAGTATATATAAAAGGATAGCGCTTGTCAACAACGAAGATGAATTTTTAAGGTTGCCCCCTCCAACGAAACCGTCCCTCCAGGCTGAGTGACCCGGATGTTCATCCCCAGGTGATTCGTTTTACTTATTTCCACAATATACGATGGGGGAATTTACTTTGATCCTGCCATCCGCAGCTAATAGAGCAAGAGACTGACCATAAAAGACCTCCTCGATGGATTCCAGTACCAACGAGGAGGTCTTTTCACTTGCGCCTGCAAGGAATATCAGACCAGGAGGAGGCGTCTTTTCATAGGTCCCAACCACCTGACCATCATTTCATCCATCCCTGGCGGCATATACGAGGAGCTAAAACTGTATTGAATCTCCACATCGTGAAATCCCTGCGCCAGCCCGCCAGGTCTGCGGATATTGAGAATAGCGGGTTCGAGCAATGCCCAGTGAACGTCCCCATGTTTCGCCAGTTCGGCTTGCTGGTACGTTTTTCCGCCGATGGTCCAGGTGACCTGATCCCCGCTGAACGCCTCGCCGTCGACGATCACCGTTGCTGGTCGAAGCTGGGAAAGCCACACCCCCCGGTAGTAAAGCGACCGGAATGAAACCTGGAAGCCAATGATTTCGCCCTTCTCGGATACTATTTTGAAACCCTCGTGATTGAATGCAATCCTTTTCCAGCATGTCATTTCTCCTGATGCCGATGAGGTCAATCTTCACCCAGCATGCGTTTCATCATGATATGTTGACGACGTAATTGGGCGGATGAGTAGCCTGGAACTTCCTTGTTGGGTCCCTCGTATTCGCTGAGCAGATAACCATCCCAACCATGCTCGATCAACAAGGCGATGATCCTGTCATATGGGGTGGTTGTCTCGACAAAGTCATCCGTCATATTGGCGAACTTGGCATGGCAGACCAGGGTATAGGGCAACAATGGCAGGATATCTTCCACCGGGCTGAAATGCAGCATGGATAGATCCTGTCCTTCCCACATGGGCAAGGGATTGGTCTGGAAAACGCTAAAATCGATGTTGATGCCGAAGTGTTTGGTCTTGTGCTTTTCGATGAACTCCACATAATCATCGACCATTTTTGACTTGAGCACCGTGGGAGAGTGAATTTCCGGGCACATGCGGACATTGTACTTTTCAGCATCCGGCAATGCCATGGCAATGAACTCGCGCCAATTCCTGACCGGCGTGAGGTCATCATCGATCACACCCAGCTTGGTGCGCATGATCGGGAAACCAAGCTTGTTGGCGAGCTTGATGTCACGGATGAGCATGGCATACGATTCGCGGACATCAAGTTCGCGCCCGGGATAAAGCCGGGAATCGACCCAGTGCCCGTACTCAACCGGCTGGAGTTCGTATTTTGCCAACAGGCGGAACCAGTCCTGCAACCATGCTTGCGTTGGTTCTGGATAACCATCGATGTGACTGTTGGCGAGGATCTCGAGACCTTCCGCCCCCATCGCATGCATGTCGGCGAACATGTCTTCAAGGGTCATGGTCACGCCAAATTCGCCGGAGTAACTGTATAACGATATGCCACGTTTCGGTTTTGCGGTATTCTTGTTCGTTCTCCTCATCGTAATCTTCCTCCTCAATGAAAATCAGTGATATATAAGCTTTCCCCTGATTATACTGTTCGGGTACACCTGAACACAAAAATCCGCGCCACCTTCGTGCGCAATTATGAAACGCTCCTCGCCGGGAAATTATCCAATTACCTCATCATTTCCAGGTCCGGATTTATGACCGTGCCGGTGATGGATATCGGGCATATGGTGATGCTCGTGAGCCAACGTTTCATGTTTATGTATGTGTGAGTGTTTTTGGGGAGTTACCCCTTCATGGTCATGGTTGTGATGCCCGTCCAGGTGAATGTGGGCATGTGCGTGGAGAACTGTCTCATGAATATGGATATGTTCATGCTTTTCATTCAACAAGAATAGCGTTCCAAAGAGCATGAACGGAATTGCAGCAAAGAAAATCCAACCTGGAAATCCGCTGAAAGATGAGAAATGACAGGATCATACCGGCCAGGGGCGCGGTACCAAACAGCGCGGCTGGTGCGCGCTGCCCCAAGACCGCGCATGGCATGAATGAAGAGCACAATACTGATCCCGTAACTCAAACTGCCCAGTAAAAGAGCACCCAGTATGCTTTTCAAAGCAGGGATGCTATTGCCCAAAATGAGTGCCAATGCCAAGGAAAAACTTCCTGCTGCCAATCCCTTGATGGTGACGATCGTCAGCGGGTCCTTTGCGGAAATATTACGAGTCAAGTTGTTATCGATACCCCAGAATATGCATGCTGCAATGATCCCCGGCTGCACCGAGGAAAATCCCCAGGTTGCATTTGGATTGATGGAAAGAAGGATACTGGCTAGCGTGATCAACCCCACCGCCCACCAGGCACGGCGGCTGATCAATTCTTAAATCGCCAGTGCAGCGATGAGGGTAGTAGCCACACTTTCAAAATTCAACAATAAAGAGGCTGTCGCCGCAGGCGTATTTTCCAGGCTGAAAAGTAATACGATTGGAGCAGCGACGCCACCCGCAAGGATCGCGCCTGCCAGCCAGGGAATATCCTTAATTTCGATACGGGCTTCTTTTTCATGGTTACGCTGCATGAAGTGCTGAGCGGCTTTTACGCAAAGTAAGCCGATGCCGCTGCCAAGATACAGGAAGGCGGCAAGTGGGATGGGTTCCACATCCCCCAGGAGTAATTTTGCCAATGGCGCACTTGCGCCAAACAAGAATGCAGCCAGCAGGGCTTGAATGATTGGAACCAGGCGATGGCGATTCATAAAAGGCAAAGAAGTCCTTAAATCAGGGCAGGTTGTTCCCAGGAAAAATTCGATGGTTGGGTGAGGAGATTATAAAGTATAAAATGAGATGCACAGAAGAAAACTTGTCCTTTCAGATAAGAAAATAAAGCTCCTTGCTGAGGACAAGCCGTGGTGGGCTGTTACCACCACTGGAAGATCCCAGCGACATGTGTCGCTCGAATCTGAAACCTCTGCGGTGTGCATCCCTCGGACCTGGCGGTTGGAGGTTCAAGTATTGGGGGAGGCCTTTAGTTAAGTGTTCCTGATTAATGGCTGTCGCACCATGAAACGGCGGGACTGACAAACTTCCTTCGAGGTATAAACATATGAGCAACCCACTCCTTGGCGTGAACCAACGAGCTGCTGTCCGACCTGGACTATCTGTCAAGGACAGGCTGTGGCCAGTGTTGGCTTGATTACGATTGGCTGCTCTTCTGCTCAATGACTGCTACAGCCCGAGCAATTCCATTCTCCGCCCGAATGAGTTCTCCTAGACGGGCAGCCTTCTCGCGGATGATCGTTTCCGAGATAACCTGGTGAATAGATTCCGCCAGGCGATCGACTGTTAGCCGTTGGCGCGGTATGGGCTTGGGTCCCACGCCCAACTCGAATACTCTTTGCCCCCAAAACGGTTGGTCGCCAAAAAAGGGTGTGACAATCGCTGGGATCCCTGCCCGTAGACCCGCGGCAGTGGTACCCACGCCACCATGATGCACTATGGCAGCCATTTTCGGAAACAGCCAGCTATGTGGCACCGAGCCAATCATGCATACTGTTTTCGGTAGATCCTGTGTTTAAACCGCCCCAACCTGAAGATAATACCCCGCGTTGACCGGTTTGACCAAGGCGCGCAATACCAATCAGTTGTTTCTTCTGGTTTTCTATTGACCATACTCCCGAAGCCGATATAAATGGGTGGCGGACCGGATTGGAGGAAATTAACCAGGTCAATGGGAGGTTCCCAATTCGCTGAAGGTTCCAGAAACCAGTATCCCGGTACCGCTGCCGTATAATCGTCCCAATCCTTTGGGAAAGGAATGACTTGCGGGAAGCTGTAACCATAAAGGATCGTTTGTTTTCTTTGCTGGAGGGAAGAAAAAGGTCCCCAGAATGAAGCCGGAGCGATCTTTAAGACCTGGATACGTGCTTTGTTATCTGCACGTCGAAAAGTCTGCCACATCATCTGTTGTGCAAGGCGATGAGAGAGGCGATTAGCCCATGATGGCAACCGCGTCAGTGGCAATGGGGATAGAACACTGGGAAATTCACGAGTGGGGGTAAAGGGATATAAGAGGGCTGGAATGAACGGGATGCTCATTTTTTCAGACAAGGTCAGCCCAATAAAAAGACCACCCAATCCGCCAATCAGAAGATCGGAACCCTGGCATGCCACCAGCCCATTTACAGCAGCCTGGCTAATCAATTGTTGTGCGGCAGGCCCCATACTGGAAAGAATCTTTATAAAGTTCCCCTGCTCGAGAAGACCTTCCATGCTTTGGGCACAGACTCCATGTTGCCGCCCATATCGAAGAATCCCAGACGATGCGCCGTGATCAGGTTCTGGAAATCTCGAGAGGTCAAGACACGAACTGTATGCCCTGCTTCTGTAACCCCTTTCCCAGTGCCACATAAGGTTGTACATCACCACGACTTCCGGCAGCAATGACAGTTACTATCATGACAGTTGCCTCTCCTTCTTCTGGGATCATAGCGCTGATAATCTACCCAACTACTCATCGATAAGTTTTTATCCAACCCACGATTTGAGAAGAAATAATAATACAGTATAGCAAATTTCCTTGGTAAACACGGCTGTTTTTAGCAAGCGGGGAGATGGTAACCAAGTGTTTGAGGGAAGCAGGCCGCAGGGGTGTCGATCCTAGGGAAATTCAAAATGGAGGAAAAAAAGTGTTGTACCCTTAAAAGATATATTGAAAAAGGTAAACGCTCCTCGCAGACTAGCCAAGGCGACATCCCCTGTACCTGTGGCATCTGTGCGGGCATAGCGCCACACTTGCACCGCACGCAAGTGCAGGTGTCGGCTGTATTGGCTCCATTGGACGCCAAAGGCGAAAAAAAGTCTTTTACAGCTACAGTCTAAGGCTTTGCATACCATCCCCTTGTGCCCCCTTCGGTGATACCCTAACGGGTACACGTGCTTCGTGAGGGACTTCGAACCTAACCAAAAACACCCCTGTTGGGGTGTTCAGGCTCCTCGCCGAGGATTTGAACCTCGAACCTAGCGGTTAACAGCCGCCCGCTCTGCCGTTGAGCTAGCGAGGAAGGCAGGCGGGATTATATAAGCAACATCACGGGCTGTCAAGCGACATCAAGAACCGTTCTCCGTCTCTGACTTGGAAGGCATGTCACGGTGATCGGTCACGTAAAAGCCAGGACCGTGGAATAGCACTGTGGCAGCAGAATAGACCCGGCGCACATTTTTGTGCCCTGAAGGGCAACACACCAGTGCCTGGCTTTCCTGGATGGCGAGGGTCTTCTCAAAATTTTGCCCGCAAGTGGGGCAATTAAATCATAACGAGGGATGGTACATCCGGGCAGGGGCGGGAAGCATTCCCGCCCCTGCAGGGTATATTACTTGGCTTTGACGGTGATCGTGCGCGGCCGGGCTTCATCTGCCTTGGGGCAGCGTAATGGTCAGGATGCCGTCTTCAAATTCGGCCCTGGCCTTGTCTGCCACTACCAGGGATGCAGGCTCAGGGTTCGTTCGAAGGAGCCATAACGCTGCTCTTGCAGGTGGTAGGCCTTTTCTTTCGCCTCGGATTTTTCCTTGAACTCACCCTTTATGCTCAGCATTTCGCCGGTGATGGTGATCTGCACGTCCTCGGCCTTGAGACCGGGCAACGAGGTGCAGCACAACCACGTCGCTGTCCGTCTGGTACAGGTCGACGGCTGGCAATTGAATGCCAGCAACACGGCTGAACGGGTGGGTGAAGGCATCGTCGAAGAGGCGATCCATAGCCTCACGCAAGGTGACCATTTCCCGGGCGGGTTCCCAACGGATTAGATTGGACATAGGTTCTCTCCTTTCTTTGCCAGTAAAGTAATCAGATGCAAGCTTGCAAACAATAATATAAAAGGCCTGCGTTAGAATTACGCAAGCCTTGCATAAAAAGAACGTTAGAGAGGACGGTATCGAGGAGGTATCAGTTTACTGGGACAATCCAACCGGGGTCCCCCGGTTCGATCCGGATTTTCGCGGCGGAAATCCACGAAACGGTAGCCGACACCGCGCTCGGTGAGAATATACTTGGGGTCGGCGGGGTCTTTCTCCAGTTTCTGGCGCAGGTAGTTAATGTATAAGCGGACGTAGTGAGGCTCATCACGATATTCGTAGCCCCAAACCTTGGTCAGGATCTGGTCATGGGAGATGACCCAGCCGGCATTCTGTACCAGGTGGTAAAGCAGGCGGTACTCGGTGGGGCGCAGCTTGACGAGGCTGCCCTCCAGCCAGATCTCGCGGCGGTCGAAATCGATCTTCAGGCGGTCATCGACATCGATCAGGCCATGAATCCCCGTCCCCGGTCCCTCGGCACGGCGCAGGACAGCCTTGATGCGGCTGGTCAGTTCGCGCGGGCTGAAAGGCTTGGTCACATAATCATCGGCGCCGAGTTCCAAGCCGCGCACCCGGTCGTTTTCCTCGCCCTTGGCGGTGAGCATGATGACCGGTACGCTGCTAATCTCACGCACCATTTCCAGGACTTCGAATCCATCCATGTCGGGCATCATCACATCGAGCAGGATCAGGTCGGGGGTATCGTCGCGCAGGCGCTGGAGGGCTTGTTTGCCGTTGAATGCCTCCGAGACGATGAAACCGTCATGCTCCAGGTTAAGGCGAATGAAGCGCACCATGCGCTCTTCATCATCCACCATCAGGATCTTTCGTCGTGTAATACTTTTATCAGGCATATTCGTCTTTGATCCATCCAGTTTGATCCATCTACGTGGCCCTGGATCATTCCCTTACGTGACCGATGATCTTCTCCTCATCCTTCCCGGACAGGACTTCGATGAAAGCGATCTGGTTGATCGGCAGGATCAGCGAGATCACATTGGCTTGCAAGTAATGGATATCCTTTCCATCGCGCCGCCTGGGGTTTTTTAGCAGGATGATCGAATCTCCCACTCCGGGGAGTTCATCAATTTCGGCCATGATGGGTTCTTCGTTGGCAATATGAACAATTATCGAATGAGGCATCTCACCCATCCCAGGGTGTTTAGGATAGAAGCAGTTGAACTTTTAATTTCCCCAGATAGACGATGTCGCCATCGGTGACCGGCATTTCGGTGTAGGGGGATAGCCGGGTACCGTTCAGATAGGTGCCGTTCGATGAACCCAGGTCAACGATGACAACCTGCTTTTCCACCTGCTTAACGGCACAGTGCAGGCGGGAGACACCGTTGGCATAGGCGTTATAGGGAGAAAGGTCCACATCCGGGACAATTGGCTGCCCTTCGGCAACACGTCCCAGGGTGTATTCGGTCCGTTCCGACAGCGGCAGTATTTGACCGCTCTCGATGAGGTGCAGAGAGATCCAATATTGAACGGCTGTTTGGGTAGCCGGTTTCAGCTTGTCGGTAATACTTTCAGCGGCGCGCCGCTCGGAGGTGTGGATCTTATGGGTGGAGATATTTACGTCAACAAATTGGGCACCGCACTTGCTGCAGAAAATTGCGCCCTCGATCTCTTCATGTTGGCAATTTGGACAAATCAACATACTCTCACATCCTCTCCCCTGAGGTTAACAGGGCGCGTGTACCGTATTTTATCGCTTTTTGGCCTTCCTGCGAGAAATCCTTTTGACGGCGGATGTTCTCTGCTTCCAACAAGGCCGTTTTTGCCAGTTCGCGCTCACCCTGCGCCAAAAGGTGCGTGCTTAATTGCTGCAGGTGTTCTGCAGCCTGGTCGTATTCACCTGCGGTCACTTCCAACCTGGCTTGTTCCTGAAGGCGGTAGAGCATCAACCTGGATAGTGCACTGACGATCTCCACCGGGGGTGTCTCGGTACTTGGCTCAACCTGGACAATTCGGCGTAATTTTAATGGAAAACTGATCGGCTTGGGCGAGTATTCCTTGAGGGTAAGGCCAATCTTGCCCTCCAGCATGGTGATCTTATCTGCTCCCTTGGCTGACTTGACCACAATTTCCATCAGCACCTGGAGAATGCCACCCTTGTGGATGGGTCCGAAAAGAATTGGGCTGCTAATGGGCAACAAACCAGGTTCGGGTTGAATGCGGAAGGCATAGCGCAGCTCCACGCCCTCAGGCATGCTGAATTCCAGGCGGGTATCCTCGGCATTGTTGAGGGTCATGTTTTTGATCTGCTCAAGGAGAATGCGTTGAATATCCTGGGAGTGGGAGATATACATGCTGCTACCGCCGGTCAAGGAGGCAAGTTCGTCCAGGAAGGAATCATTCCATTCGGCGCCAATTCCGAGGCCGCGAATACTGATCTTGTGTTCTGCCGCCTTGCGAGCCAGGTCAAGGCAATTGGCTTCGTCCCCGTAGGTACGACCGTCTGTCAGCAGGATGATGTGATTGGAAGAAGAACTCCGCACGTTGCGGTTGACTTCGGCGAAGGCCAGCTCCAACCCGGAATAGATCTCAGTACCACCACCACACGTGATCATTTGGATGCGGGTTTCCAGCTTGCGGATATCCGCCCCGTTCTCTGCCGGGATGATCACTTCCGCCCGGTCGCTGAAAGCCACCAAGGAAAAATAATCCTGGGCTTTTAACCTGCGCACGATCTGGATGGCGGTATCCTTGACCTTATCCATGTTCTTGCCGCGGATGGATGTGGAGCGATCGATGACGAGGCAAAAATTCAACGGCGGCGACGCCAACTGGGTGGAGTCGATCTTATAGGATAATTCCAGGAGTACATAGACGAGTTGAGGTTCTTTTAGTGGGAGCAGGCTTGGGCGGCTGAAAAGAAGGCGGTACTCCAGTGGTTTGAGAGAATGTTTTTCAGGCGGGAGAGTGGCGTCGTACTGGGACCGTTTCTTGGGATTTGACAGTACTTCATACGCCTCCTGGATGCTGATGAACATCTCAGTCTCTCCAGGTGCGGTATTCTTATCCGGGTGTAGCTGGCGCGCGGCATCAAAATATGCCTCACGGATCTCCGCGAGGGTGGAGTCTCTTTCGATACCCAGCAGGGCGTAGTAATCCTTATTTTGTGCCATTAGCCATAAAGCTGGATGATGATGACGCTGATATTGTCTGGACCCCCGGCATCATTCGCCGCGGTAACCATGCGCTGGCAGGCATGATTAAGGTTGGATGATTCCTTGAGGATCTTGAACAGGTTGTCCTCGTTTACGACGCTCCACAAGCCATCGCTGCAAAGAACCAGGTAACCAGGTTGGGGAAAGGGTGCCGTGAAAATATCTGCATCCAGGGTGTCGCCCTGTCCCACCGCCCGGTAAAGGACATTCCGCTGGGGGTGGGTGACCGCTTCGTCTGAAGTGATCTGCCCCAGTTCTTCCAGGCGCTTGACGAGAGAATGGTCACGGGTGAGGCGTTTCCACCCTGCCGTCGGGACGGATGGAGTAGGCGCGACTGTCGCCCACATGACCAATGGTCATTTGCTGCCCAAGGACAAGGGCAACCGTCAGCGTGGTTCCCGAACCGGGGGCGGATTGGGTTACTGCACGCTGGGCTTCATTAATTGCAGCCCTCATTAACTCTTGTAAAGGTTCTTCGATGCCCTTGGATGGATCGAGTATATAGGAATGGAAGCGTTTCAGGATGTATCCAGCCAATGCGCGGACCGCGGTGGAACTTGCGACCTCACCATATTGATGACCGCCCATCCCGTCGGCAATGATGAAGAGACCAAGCGGGTAATTATTGCCTTTGCCTCCAATGGTCACAGTAAATGTGAACAGGTAATCTTCGTTGTGGTCTCTCTGCTTGCCGACAGATTGACCGCAACCATGGGCTAATTGCTGCGGCTCATGGTGTTGTATGTGGGAGAGTGCATCTGCCAACTGCTCTTCGTTTAATGGAACGGTACTGATATCTATTGGAGACGGCAGCGGCTTGGTCCTCTTGCCGAGTAATCTATCGATAATTTTCTTCACTAATAGCTCCTCCCAACTTAAGTTGCTAGGCAAGCAGGGCATACAAGAAATGGTCGGTGGAACCGACGTAGACGATATCATCATATACCAGGGGAGCACCCGTGATGGGGCCCTTGGTGGTGAATTTCCAGCGCAACCGACCTGAGCTGAGCTCGAGGCAATAAAGACCGCCATCCGCCGATCCGCAGTAGAGTCCATCCTTGTAGATCACCGGAGAACTGCCGACCTGGTGGTCTGTCTTGTAACGCCAGATCTCCTTGGCGGTTCGAGCATCGATCCCATAAATATATTCATCTGCGGAGCCAATGAAGATCATTCCATCGGCAAAACAAGGCGAGGAAAGCGATCCTTTCCCCATGTGGAAGCGCCAGATCACCCAGCCGGCACGGGCGTCCAGGGCGTACACATTGCTGTCAAGGGAAGCAAAAAATACGGTTCCATCTGCCAACCACGGCGATGAAGTGATCGTCGTCTTGGCTTTAAAATGCCACTTGACCTCGCCGCGAAAATCGATGGCATAAAAATCGCCACTTTCGCAACCTGTATACACCATATCGTTACCGACGAATGGGGTGGAGCGAATGGGTCCGGCGGCTTCGAAACGCCAGGCTGCCCTGCCGCTTAACAGGTTGATGGCGTGAAGGCGCTGATCGTCCGAACCGATAAAGGCGTGTCCTTCGGCGATACGAGGCGAGGAGCGCACGCATCCATCGGTGTAATACGTCCAATTCACTTTTCCCGTGCGGGCATTGACCACATGCAAGCGTTTGTCGTCTGAACCAATGAACACATCGCCTTCATAAGCTGCGGGCCGGGTGGAAATCGCGCCATCGGTGGCATATTTCCACTTCATTTTCCCGTCGGCAGCGGCGATGGAATATAGATTGTTGTCATAGGATCCAACGAAGACGGCACCGTCGAAATAAAGTGGTGAACCGCGGATCTCGTCTTCACACTGGAAGTTCCATAAGGGCTTGATGCCCCCGCTCGGCTGAAAGGGGGTTGTCACCAGGTGGATGCGATTTAGCATGCCGGTCTTTCGACCCGCTGCAACAAGCGCATCCCGCATCGCCTCTGCGCTTTGGAAGCGGTGTTCAGGGTTGTACTGTAAAGCCGTGTTGGTGACAGTCTCCATTTCGATGGAAACTGCGGGGTTGATCTTGCGCAAGGGCCTCTCGGCAAATGAGAACGGCGCCTCCAGGCGTGGATCACGACGCGAGAGGGCGTGATGGATCGTTGCACCCAGGGCGTAAATATCGGCGATCTGGGTGGCGTCACCACGGTACTGTTCAGGAGGGGAATATCCCTCCGTACCGATCATCGTGCCCTTTTGCCCACTCTGGAAAGGCTTGGCAATCCCAAAATCAACCAGGACAACATGTCCTGTCTGGTTGATCATTACATTGGATGGTTTCATATCCCGGAAAATGATCGGATCCGGTTTGTGCGAATGCAGGAAATTTAACACATCACATAATTCGATCGCCCAGCCCAATACCTGTTCTTCGCTCAGGAAACCCTGGGTGTCGTTGATGACCGCTTCCAGGTCTTTGCCGTTGACAAATTCGAGGACCAGGTAGGAGCGGTTTTCCACGCTGAAATAATCGTACACTCTCGGGATCGAGGGATGATTGAGCGTCGCCAGGATGTTGGCCTCGCGCTCAAAGTTTAAGCACAATCGTTTTCCTGATGACTGGATCCGGAGTACGGTTGATCATCTCCTTCACTGCCACCAGTTTCACCACCGTTGGGAAGTGGAGATCGCGTGCCCGGTAAACAGACCCCATGCCTCCAACACCGATCACTTCCTGGATAACATAACGGCTGGCGAGTGTGACCCCGCCCTCCAATTGCAATCCAGGTACGTTTTCGACAGAATCTTGTCCCGATGGTGGATCGATCTTCTGAGTCTCCAGAGCAGCCTCCAACCTGGATAAATATCAATCCATTATAGCCAGCAGTGACGGGATTTGCAATGTGTTGACCCAATTGCGACCCGAGAATTGCTCATTGAGGTCTTCTCCCCCGAAAGTACCTCGATCCAGGTTCAGGGTGAAGGTGCGGCTTTCGGTTGCTTATACTTTACCAGGTGGATCCCCAACAGGATCAGGACGAGGATGAGCGCGACTCCTGAAGTGCCATCGAGGATTTTCTGGAGGTTGGAGATCTTCCAATCTGGCTGGCGGCGATTGATGAACTCAACCAGTATCTCCTGATCGCTTTCCCGGATCCTTTCGTAAAGGCGGGTATTGTTCTCTTCGGGGAATAGATATCCTGAAGGATTGGTCATATTGAGGTAACCGTCTTCCAGGTCCAACACCGATCCTTCATGGACCTCGGGATGGAAAGCCTCATTGTCATCCCGGAACAAAGGTTCATAATGTCCCGTGGTATTACTTCCGCCATGAAGGAATACCTCGTAGTCATGCATCGCAGGAACGATATTTTTAACTGGAAGCGTATCCCCCGCCTGGACCAAGGAGTAGGTCTCCATTAGTGGAGTCATGTCAAAGTTGCGGTTTTGCACATCCAGGGGGAGCAACGTATAGGACCAGAGGGCTGCCAGTGCCAATCCATCCAGCAGGAGGAAGCCAAGCAACGGGCGTGATTTCCGCTGCTGACGTGTCACCCAGGCATTGAAGACGCCAGCCGCCAGGATTGCCAGTGGCAGGATGAACGAAGCAGCAAAGCGCGTATTGGCGTGCAGCGATTCCATGACAGGAAAAGTGCGCAGGGCATGGAAAAGAGGCCCTTTTGCAATCGAGAACTGGGCTGCCAGGAGGACGGCTACGAGCATGAACACTGCTGCGGTGAATTTCTTCCATGAAAATTCCCGAATTGGTTTCCGCTTTAGGAATTGCCAGGCACCCAACACGAGGAGTGCCAGGAGAATGGGGGAGAGAGAGGCATCCAGTTCCCAGAATCCGTAGGGAGTTTGCGACCACTGGGCAAGGCGGGCTACAAAAACCATGGCGCTCTTCCCCAGCAAGGCCAGGAAGGGCGCGGTGCTCATGACACCGACCAGCTGGAAAATGAGCCCTCCAGTGGCGGTCGTCCAATCGGTGCCGTACTCGTCGAGGACAATACGGGGGAAGTTCGCCATGTAGAGTGAGGTGGCGTAAAGCTTGGAGCCACACAGAGCCAGGGACAGAATTCCGCCATAAGCCAACACCGGGAGCATCCTGCGCCAGTTGAGCAGGGACGGCTTGAGGAAGTAAACAAGCGGGAGACAGATCAACAACGAAAACAGGCCGATGAGACCAATGTAGACGCTGCCGGAATAGACGAGCGCCGCGCTGGTGAGAGCGATCATAATGGCAGCCAACAGGATGGGTAACCCAGGGTGCAGGAGAGCCAGGAGGAAGATGGCAATCAAAGGGAAGGTGATAAAGTTGACATGCCCCACCACAACCCGCTCGATAAAAAAACCATTAAGAGTGAAGAGTGCACCTCCGAGAACGGCAGAGATGGGTTTGTATCCCAGGCCATCCTTGAGGAAGAAAAACACGGCCAGGTAACCAAGAAGTGCGTAGATTACCGAGGAAAGCAGGATCGCGTTCCAGGGATCCACGAGAAGAAGGAGGAATTGGGGAATGGAGAATTGGGCCTGGAGTGGATTGGCATAGGCTGGCAAGCCTGCACCAAAGCTGGGGGTATACCATTGGATGCTGAGACCGTTAATTTTATAGTGAAGGTGGGTGTCGATCAAACGGGAGGCGAACAGGCGAAAGTCATGTCCCACCATGGGAAAAGATGCACCCGCATATTGGAAGAGAAAAATGCCGAGGACAAGAATATTGAGGCTGACCAGCAGGGCAATGCCCAGGCGTGATTTCATGGATCAAATCCTACTTTGCTGCTTCACCGGGAGGCCCTGGCAGCCTGAATGAATTAATCCTTGAAGATATAGATACCGTCTTGGATGGGCCACTCTGCGCCGCAGGATGGACATGCCAGGTGTTGGGTCGATTCCTTCAAGCCATTTCCGCCACACTTGGGGCATTTGAAGAAAGAGAGAACATCCTCACCGGCTTTCAGAACAGCCTCACCGGGTAGTTTCGCACGGACAAAGATGCTCGGAGAATATTGCAGGAAGGATCCCGTCCATTGGAGCAAGCCATCCATCCAGGCCAAAAGTGCAGGAGGGAAGCCCCGTTTTAAGAATCGAACCCGGAAGTGGGAGACAGACCTGGTCTTCTCGATCGAAAAACCGAGATCCACCAGCCAAGAACGGATCGTGCGCGGGTGAAAATCGAAATTCAGGGGGGTGAATTCCACTTGTTCCGGGGTGAAAGGATTCCAGGTTTGCCGCTTGAACGCGTAACGGAGAATGGCCTTGAGATTGCGCTTATTGGCAAATTCCAGGATGAAATTTGCGCCCGGCTGCAATACATCACGGACATTCTTCAGCGCCGCCCGGGCATCGGCCATGTGGTGCAGGGTGCGGATCATTGTTGCTGCGTCGAACAAGCCGTCCACAAAAGGCAGCCGGTAAATATCGGCGGCTACATAGATGTATTGCCGGTTCCGGCCCAGTTTTTGTTGCGCCTGGAGTAATTGGGTGCGGGAGTAATCGAGCAGGACGACCCGCTCGAACCCGGTATAGCGAGAGGTATTACGACCAGCGCCAGCACCAAGCTCGAGGAGTAATTTTCCGCTCCCCGGCATGAGGTGTTTCAGCGCGATTGCCTCACACAGGTCTTCGTACTCGCGACCACCTTTTTCCCAGAAGCGGGATTGGTAATCGGATCCCTCATAATCGCATACAGGTGGTCGGTTCTCTTCCATTACTATTTTCCGCCGAAGCCGCGGCCGATGGAACGATACTGGATTCCCATGGCCTTCATTTCTCCAGGATTGTATATGTTCCGGCTGTCGAAGATGACCGGGGAGCGGAGCAGCTTTTTTATTTCCAGCAAATCCAGCTGCTTGAACTCATTCCAGGGAGTGACCACCACGAGTGCATCGCAACCCTTTGCCATCTCATAGGGATCGGCGAATAATCGCACGTCCGGGAGGAGTTTACGGGCAACCTCCAATGCCACAGGGTCGTACGCGCGTACCAAGGCACCGGCAGCGATCAAGTTGCGGGCAATATCGATCGAGGGGGCATCCCGCATGTCATCCGTGTTCTCTTTGAAAGCCAGCCCCAGGAGACCCACGATCTTGCCTTTCAGCCCTCCGACCATTTCATCCACCCGATCCACCACCACCTTGCGCCGGTCATAATTGACCTTCGTCACTGCATTCAGGACGTGAGGGGTGACCTTGTTCTTTACAGCCATGTATTCCAGCGCTTTGACATCTTTTGGGAAGCAGGATCCGCCCCAGCCGATACCGGCATCCAGCATCGCAGATCCGATGCGCTTGTCATACCCCATGCCGATGGCGACTTCTTTCACGTCTGCGCCAAGGGTTTCGCAAATATCAGCAATTTCGTTGATGAACGAGATCTTGGTAGCCAGGAAAGCGTTGGAGGCATATTTGATCATTTCTGCAGTGCGCAGGTCAGTAAAGACAACCGGAGAACGCAAAGGCAGATGGAGTTGAGCCACCTGTTCAGCGGCCTCATAGTTCAGGGAGCCGACGACGGTGCGATAAGGGTTCATGAAGTCAGCGATCGCCGAGCCTTCACGCAGAAATTCCGGGCAGGACACTACTGAAAAGGAGATTGGTTTTGGCTGGGCACGCGAGACCATATCCGCCACCAGGTCCCCGGTCCCGATCGGTACCGTGGATTTGTTGATGATCACGAGCGGGGAGGTCATGTTCTCGGCGATCGACCTGGCTGCATCGGCGACGTATTGCAAGTCAGCTTCGCCATTGTCCGCGGAAGGGGTACCCACGGCGATGAAGACAAATTCGGTGTCTTTCAAGCCTTCAGCATAGGATGTGGTGAAAGTAAGCCGCCCGCCATGAACATTGCGCTCCACCAATTCCTTCAAGCCGGGTTCATAGATGGGCATGATCCCTTTTTTCAAATTCTCGATGCGTTCTTCATTTACATCAAGGGCATGCACCCTGTTCCCAAGATCGGCAAAGCAGGCAGCAGTAACCAAACCCACATACCCGATACCAACGACACAAATCTGTTTCATAAGCCTCCAAGAAGGTCTTGATAATTGCCGCTTTAATATACCATAACAATAGTTCGATAAACTTCCTGCCGCAGGCGATGGCGAGGGAGAAGATGCTGGCAGGTTGGCTGGAATCCTGGAGGATTTATTCCGGGCTCCTGTGGTATATTGCCTTCATGCGCCTTTTGTTCATCGCCGACGGTCGTTCACCCACCACGTTGAGTTGGTTAAGATATTGGCTGGAGAAGAAGCACGAGGTCCACCTGGTTTCCAGCTATCCGTGTGACCCGCCGCCAGGAGTGAAATCATTCCATGTGCTGCCGGCAGCCTTTGGCAACCTGGCTGGAGGTCGGACGCCTGCGACCCGGCGAGGGGCATTCCCCAAGCTTCGCAGGCTCCTGCTTCCGCTGCGTTACGTGCTGGGTCCTGCCAGCCTGCCTCTTCACCAGGCCCGGTTCCGCAGGCTGGTGAAGTTGATCCAACCGGAAATCGTCCATGCGCTGCGGATTCCATATGAAGGGATGCTGGGCTGCGTCACGCCGCCAGCGATACCCTTCCTGGTCTCCATCTGGGGCAACGATATCACCCTGCATGCGCGTGGATCTCCCTGGATGGCGAGATTGACCCGCCGTGTCCTGCGCCGGGCGGATGGCCTATTTGCAGACGCCAGCCGGGACATTGTACTGGCAAGCCAATGGGGATTGAGACCGGGAACGCCAACCCTGGTGGTACCTGGCGCGGGGGGCATCCACATGGATGATATGACCGCCGCGACAGGAGGGAGTCCCCTGCCAGAGGAACTGCCTGAAGCACCCCTGGTGGTCAATTCACGCGGTCAACGTCCCGGCAGCCTGAGGCAGGATATTTTCTTTAAAGCGATCCCGTTGGTATTGGACAAGGAACCAGAGGCATATTTTGTCTGTCCAGCCTTGCGGTTTGACCCACAGTCAGAAGGATTGGTGGCGTCGCTGGGCATAGGCGAACGGACAAGATTATGGCCCAAATTGAGCCAGCCGCAGTTATGGGAACTGATGAAAAAAGCCGATGTTTTCGTTTCCCCCAGCCTGCATGATGGTACGCCGAACTCCCTGCTGGAAGCAATGGCCTGCGGGTGTTTCCCGGTGGTCGGAGATATCGAATTGATGCGCGAGTGGATCACGGACGGTCTCAATGGCCTGTTGGTGGATGCTTCGGACGAGAAAATGGTCGCGGATGCCATCGCCAGGGCATTAAACGAACCCATCCTTCGAAGCCAGGCCGCAAAAATCAATTTGACCTTGCTCGAAGAACGGGCAGATTACACACGCAACATGCAGCGCGTGACGGAGTTCTATCAGAATTTGATCGGTAGTTAACTTTACATGCTTATTGGGTCTTGGGAGCGCGCATGGATTCCAATCGATCCTGGAGTTCAATGCGCTTGGAGGACACTGCATGGCGGATTTCCTCGCCAAATGCCCCAGCGCGGTCGCGAATCTGAAGGCGTAACTCGCTGCCGGACTCGGGAGCGAACAGCATGGCCAGGGTGGCACCGACCAGACCGCCGACCACTGCACCGATGACGAAACTCAACGCTTTTTTCATAAGATCCTCCTGGAACAGAATATTTCACAATAGATAGCATTATTATAGAACAAATCAAGGGTGCGTGGAAGATTGCCATGCCATGACTTTTATGGAATAATGTCCTTCACGCGTGTATCCCCGGAACGCGACGAAACCCAAATACCTGTTCACCAGACTTTCTGTGGACTCTACCTTTCAAGGAGGGCACCATGACCACTTTACCCCCACCCACGGCGTCACAAGGACGCAAAAAAATTACCACGCTGGGTTTTCGCCAGAAGAAAGAGCAAGGCATCCCGATCGCCATGCTGACTGCTTATGATTACCCGACGGCGCGTGCTCTTGACCAGGCCGGGATCGATGCGATCCTGGTCGGTGATTTGCTGGGGATGGTGGTATTGGGTTACGAGAATACTCTGCCGGTCACCATGGAAGAAATGCTTCACCACTGCCGTGCCGTGGGGCGTGGGGCCAGCGCTGCCCTTTTGATAGGCGACATGCCCTTCATGTCCTACCAGGTTTCGGTGGAAGAGGCAGTTCGCAACGCCGGTCAATTCCTTCAGAAGGGCGGCATGGATGCTGTGAAGCTCGAGGGAGGGCGGGAACGCTTGGGAGCCATCCGGGCGATCATCGGGGCGGGCATCCCGGTGATGGGACATCTTGGTCTTACGCCGCAGTCCGTTCACCTGTTGGGTGGATTCCGCCCGCAGGGAAAAAGTGCCCTTGCAGGTGAGCGCCTGCTGGAAGATGCCCAGCTCCTGGAAGAGGCAGGTTGTTTCAGCCTGGTGCTGGAATCCATGCCTGCCCGCCTGGCAACAACCATCAGTGAAAAAATCTCCATCCCTACCATCGGGATTGGAGCTGGAGCGGGGTGCGATGGGCAAGTACTGGTGACCCACGACATGTTGGGCCTTTTCGATCGCTTCACCCCAAAATTCGTAAAGAAATATTCAAATCTCTACTCCGAAATGCAGGCTGCCTTTGGTGCCTATATAGCGGATGTCAAGGCACACGGATTCCCTGCGCAGGAACACACCGTGGAGATGCCGGAGGCGGAGTGGGAAGAGTTCCTAAAACTCCAGGACGGAAGCAATGGGGGTTAAGCAGGTGCTTATCCTCGGGTCGGGAGCCCTGGCCACCCTTTTCGCGGCCCGCCTGTCTGCGGCGGGAGCCGATGTGCGCCTGCTTGGCTCCTGGAGCGAAGCGCTGGACGCCTTTAACGAAAGAGGTGCCCAGGTGGAGGGGGAGTCACCATTCCATGTGCACGCGTATCCAGATACGACTGGACTGCATGCAGTTCCTTTGGCCCTGGTATTGGTGAAAGCGTGGCAAACGGAACGGGCAGCGCGCCAATTGAGCGACTGCCTGGCAAAGGATGGGCTGGCTGTCAGCCTGCAAAACGGCCTGGGAAATACCGAGCTCCTGGGTCAGACCCTGGGGCAAAACCGGGTGCGGATGGGGATCACCACGCTGGGGGCTACGGTCACCGCCCCGGGAATTGTTCGACTGGCAGGAATGGGCCCAGTCTGGCTGGAGGATCATCCACGCCTGCGTCCATTGGTGGAAATTCTCCGCGCAGGCGGATTCCAGGTGGAGCTGGAGAAAGATATTCAGCCGCGCGGATGGGGAAAACTGGTGATCAATGCGGGCATCAACCCACTGACTGCCATTCTCAGGGTGAAGAATATCGAACTACTCAACGATCCAAGGGCACGCACCTTGATGGGTATTCTGGTGCGGGAAGCCGCCCAGGTGGCTGAAGCCCAAGGGATCTTGCTCCCATTTTCCGATCCTGTCGCCGCGGCTGAAGAAGTGGCGGAACAGACCGGGGAAAATATCTCGTCCATGCTCAGGGATGTACAGCGCGGTGCCCCGAGCGAGGTGGCCGCGATCAACGGTACCGTCGTCCGCCTTGGAGAAGAACGGGGGTTGGATGTTGCGGTCAATCGGCTTGTGTGCCAATTGGTGGAAAATCAAACCAGACTTTCTTCCGTTGAATTGTCAGACATGGTAAGATTGAAATAATTACAGGTTTGGAGGTTTGAATGAAAAAAGGATTGATGCTCCTGGCATTGGTCTTGTTCCTTGCCGTCCCGGCACAGGCCCAGGATAGTGTACATTTTTCAAAGGTACAGGTTGACATCTGGCCTGAGTTTGACCGACCGGCAGTACTGGTTATCTATCACATGACATTGGCGGAGGATGCGGTTCTCCCCGCGCTCGTGGAGATCAGGATCCCAGCCCAAGCGGAGATCAACGCTGTGGCGATGGTCGATTCCACGAATGGCCTGTTTAACGCCGAATACGAACGCTCTGTAGTTGGAGACTGGGCGACGTTGTCCATAACGGCGACCTCGCTGGAGTTCCAGGTGGAATATTATGATGTGCTCGTAAAAGATGGCACCACCCGTTATATCAGTTTTACCTGGCCGGGAGGAATCGCAGTGGATGCTTTCACAGCCAGCCTCCAAAACCCCACCGGTTCAACCGGCCTGCAGATGGATCCGGCTCCGGTAAGAACCGAAAATGACAGCTACAACCTGCCCAATTCCATCACCCAGACCCTCTCCCTGTCCGCAGGAGAGGCATTCACATTGAATGCCCAATACGAAAAAACCACCGACGACCTGAGCGTTGCCGGCCTGCCGGTTCAACCTTCCCAGCCCCTGGAGGACACCAGCGGACAGGTGGTGTGGAGCAGCATCCTTCCATGGGTGATCGGCGGCTTGGGCCTGGGATTGATCGTGCTGGGCTTGCTTGTCCTATTCAGTTTCCTGCGAAGTGGTCAGCGAAACGGCCGGAGAGGTAAAGCCAGGCACGCAAGGAATAAAGGCGTTCTGCGCAGCGAGACCAAGCCTGAGAAGGAAAGCATGATCTATTGTCACGAATGCGGGAATCGTGCCCGTCCCGGCGATCAATTTTGCCGGACTTGCGGCTCACGCTTGCGGCTGGGTGAATAGAACCCGGCCTGGGCTCCCGACGGAGTCGACCTGGAAGCCCTGGTGCAGTGACAAAGTTTGAGAAGCATTGATGTGAACTCCCCATTCATAAGTGTTGTCTATTTCATCTATGGCCTGGCATTCTTCAGCATGGGCTTGCTGGTTGCCATTGAAGGCGGGCGTTCCTCCGATCCCCGGTTACGACGCGCCCTGCGACCGTTGGCCATGTTCGGCTTGGTCCACGGTGCACATGAATGGCTGGAGATGTTCAACCGGGGCGGCCTGGAGCTCGGGAGCAGCGCACTACTGGATGCTGTTCGCCTGGCATTGTTGTCCTTTTCATTCTTGTCCCTGGCAGCCTTCGGCAGCTACTTGCTGGCTAAAACACAGGCAACGCAGCGCCTGATCATGTTGGTGCCCCTTGCCCTGGAAGCCGTGTGGGTATTTGGGTTGGTCCTGTTTCGAAGCCGCTTTGATCCAATTGACATTTGGGCAGTGGCGGATGTATGGACACGCTATACGATTGCCATCCCGGCGAGCATCCTGACGGCGATAGGGCTGGTGGTCCAGCAACGGACGTTCCGGCATCAAGGCCTGATCAGGTTTGGGCAGGACGCCTTATGGGCAGCCGTGGCGTTCGGCTGGTATGGTTTGGGCGGACAATCCTTCCCCCAACCCAGCCTGCTGCCTCCCTCCACGGTAATCAATTCCGACCTGTTCCTGCAAATCTTTGGTTTTCCTGTTCAGCTTTTTCGGGCAGCCATGGCGATCGGTGCAGCCATCTTTGTCATCCGATTCCTGCGAGCATTCCAGGTGGAGATCGACCACCAGATCGCCGACCTTCAAACTGCCAGGTTGCACGAGGCAGAGGAGAGGGAGAAACTGCGCAGCCAACTTTTTATGCGTATTGTGGCTGCCCAAGAGTCAGAGCGCCAGAGAATTGCGCGCGAATTGCACGACGAGACGGGGCAGGCATTGACGGCGATCGGGATGGGCTTGCGAGGTCTCTCTTCCAGCCTCAAAGGGAACAAGGAAGAACAGAAACAAACGGTACAAGGTTTGCGCCAGCTCGAGTCGTTGACAGCGCAGTCGTTGAACGAACTGCAACGCTTGATCACTGATCTACGTCCATCGCACCTGGATGACCTGGGTCTGCCGTCTGCCTTACGCTGGTATGCCAGCGATATTGAAGGACGCACCTCATTGATCGTCCAAGTGGAGTTCACCGGCAAAGAACGGGAGATCGGTGCGAGCATCAAGACTGCCATTTTTCGCATCGTTCAAGAAGCATTGACCAATGTGATCAGGCATGCAGGTGCGAAGCACGTTTTCATAAAAATGGCATACCTGGACGAAGAGCTGCAGGTCCAGGTAAGGGATGACGGCAGTGGCTTTGATCCGCGCGCCTCCAGGAAGGACAAACGGATTCCCTGGGGGCTCAAGGGGATGGAAGAACGCGCAGCACTGCTGGGGGGACAATTTACCCTTCAATCCAAGCCTGGCCAGGGGACCACGGTCCAGGTATCTGTACCGTATGAACAGGACACCACGGAGGCGTGAAATGAAGATCCGTTTATTGCTCGTCGATGATCACCAGGTGGTCCGTTCAGGATTGCGCATGCTGCTGGCGAGCGAGAGCGACGTGGAGATCGTTGGTGAGGCGGGTACGGGGAAGGAAGCATTAGCCGAGGTGCATGCCTCCAGCCCGGACGTGGTCTTAATGGATATCGGCTTGCCGGACATGTCGGGAATCGATGCCACCCGGGAGATCAAAAAGCTTTACCCGCGCGTAGCCGTGGTGGCGTTGACGATCCATGAAGATGAAGAATATTTCTTCCGGATGCTGGAGGCCGGGGCTGGCGGATATGTTCCCAAGCGCGCCGCCCCCGAAGAGTTGTTGACTGCCATCCGCACGGCAGCCAAAGGGGAAGTGTACCTTTATCCTTCCATGGCCAAGCTGCTGGTCAGGGATTTCCTTGCCCAGGACAGGAGCAACGAGATACTCGTCCTGGATGGGCTGACCGACCGGGAACAGGAAGTGCTGCGGCTGTTGGCGGATGGTACCAGCACGGATGAAATTGCCACCAAGCTTGTCATCAGCCCGAAGACCGTGGCGCGTCACCGGGAAAATATCATGCAGAAACTGCAATTGCATTCCCGGGCCGAATTGGTCCGCTATGCGATCCGCAAGGGGATCATCAAAGCCTAAAATCCAAATGATCGTACAAAGCCTGCCGGAATGACCGGCAGGCTTTTTTTTAGGGTGAAGACCACAATAATCACCCAATCCATTTCCGGTTTTATGGGGTCAGGAATGTACCCGGGTATTCCCATGCCCTGGGATATGGGGTAGTCCTCCCATGCCCAAGATCGGGTGGGCAGCGAATTTACTCCTCAAGCCAATCTTCATATACTGATGATGTAAATTCCATTATTCCAAGAAGGAGATATCCAATGGAAAGTACCCTGTTCGTTATCTTATTTACCGTCCTGCGCCTGGGCATCCCCCTGGGGTTGCTCTTGTTGGTTGGTGAGGCTGTACGACGTCACCAGGCACGCCTGATTTAGAAAGGTGGTGTTCATGAGTGAACTATTTTCTGTGCTGATCGGTATCCTGCTGCGGCTCGCTGTACCCATTGGCATCTCAATCCTTGTTTTCCACCTGCTCCGCCGCCTGGATGCACGCTGGCAGAAGCAGGCGAATATTCTCCCCGTGCTGGCAGTGGGTCAGAGACCCTGTTGGGAAGTAAAGAACTGCGCGGAAGAGAAGCGGAAAACGTGTGCCGCGGCACAAAATCCTGACGTCCCCTGCTGGCACACTTTCCGCTCGAAGGAAGGCATATTACGCGACGCCTGCCTTGATTGTAGTGTCTTCAGTCAAACAGCAGCCCCCGTCGGGGCATAAAAACCATTCCAGAGGAGAGCAAAAGATGACCAGGTTCAAGAGATTCCTTTTTTCCATGATTTTCGCCTTTTTAGCCGCAGGTGTCACTCTGGTGATCGTCGAAGCAAAACCAGACACAGCGGTGCCAGTTCAACAAGAATTGAACTGCGGGGGTTGTCACGAAGAAATCCAAATGGCGTGGTATGGCGGACCGCACGGAAATGCCACCCAGGATACCAATTTTACGGACGCTTGGGCAGAGCAGGGACAACCGGGGGCGTGTCTTGTCTGCCATGTGACCGGTTACGATCCAGCCAGCGGTACCTGGAAGCAGGAGGGTGTTTCCTGCGTAGCTTGCCATACTCCGGTGAATGCCAATCACCCCCAGGAACCCATGCCGATCAAAGACCCGGTGGAATTGTGCGGGCAATGCCACAGCGATGCCCGTTTCGGCTGGCAGGAATGGCAGAGCAGCACTCATTACCAGCGCAACATGACCTGCACCACCTGCCATGATCAACATACTGCCTCGCTCAAGAAGGTTGCCGGCGAGGAGGAATCAGGTCCTTCTGCGCTATGCATCAACTGCCACCGCCAGTACAGCATGGATTTCTCTTATTCCAACCACAAACAGGCGGGAGTGAATTGCATCGACTGCCACCTGCAGCATTTTGGAGAACAGGGCGATCGCGGGATCCATACCATGCCGGATCACAGTTTCACTGCCAACCTGGATTCCTGCAACTCGTGCCATGCCACCCAGATGCATACGGCTGGTGAAGACTCTGCGAGCATCCTTGGAACTGTCGAGGACCAGAATCCTGTCCTTACCGAGGACGGGAATGTCTCGACAAAACCTTCTCCGCTCAGCCCTTACGGTTATGCCGGGCTTGCGGGATTGCTCGGCCTGGCGGGAGGAATGGTGCTCTCTCCCTGGCTGGACAAGACCTATCGCAACCTTACCAAGGACGGGAGGAAGAAGTGAGCAACCAGAAATTGAACCGTCGTGATTTTCTGAAACTGGGCGCCATTGGCGCAGCGGTGGTCGGCGGCCTGAAGGGGATCAAGTATGCCGTGGCATCCGAAACCGAGGCGGGTCCGCATCAATGGGCGATGGTCATCGACCAGGCCAAGTGCACCGGCTGTGGTTATTGCACCCTGGCCTGCCGGGCGAATAACGATATTTCGCCGGATATTTCCTGGAACCAGGTGACCCAGACAGGCAAGGTCGGAGAATTGTCGCTATACATAGCCCGCCCCTGCATGCAATGTGCCAAGGCCCCCTGCGTGGATGTATGTCCCGTAAAAGCCAGCACTTACCGTCCGGACGGCATCGTGATGATGGATTACGATCGTTGCATTGGATGCCGATATTGTGAAGTGGCATGCCCTTACTCAGCCAGATCCTTCAATTGGGAAAAATTCGAAGGCCCAAACCCGGTTGTGCCCGAGTGGGGAGAGCCCGAGATCCCGCGCCGCCCGCGAGGAGTGGTTGAAAAATGCAGTTTTTGTTACCAGCGCATCGACCGGGGTTTATCCCTTGGACTGAAACCCGGCGTTGATGAAAGTGCCACCCCGGCGTGCGTCAATGTCTGCCCGACGAAAGCGCGTGTATTTGGGGACCTCAATGACCCCGAATCGAATGTAAACGACCTGCTGCGGCGTCACTCGAGTTTTCGTTTGCGTGATGACCTGGCGACATCACCCCGGGTGTATTACCTGACACCGGATGCGGAGGCGAAACCATGAAAAAGTCCATGAGGTTACCAAGGTTCCCAAAAATCACCCCCTGGATGATCTGGGTGGGCTTGTTGGGAGGCATGATCGTTGCAGGTGTCGTGGCGGGTTACTTGGTATTCACCAAAGGCCTTATCGTGACCAACCTGACCGACCGCGTGCCGTGGGGATTATGGATCACCCTCGACCTCTCCTCGATCGCGATCAGCGCAGGGGCATTCAGCCTGTGCGCGACAGTCTACCTGCTTGGGTCTCAAGCGGTTCCAGCCTGTCGCCCGCACGGCTACTTTTATCGGCCTGATCGGCTACAGCATGGCGTTGCTTTCACTGATGCTCGATATTGGGCGTCCGGACCGTTTCTGGCATTCCTTGTTGTACTGGAACAAGCACTCCCTGCTTTGGGAAGTGACCATGTGTGTCACGCTTTACCTGGGAGTATTGATCATCGAGTGCATGCCCATCTTTGCCCGGTTTGACTGGCTGAGCAAGACGCTTCCCCAAGTTGTCAGAGAAGATGGCAGGGTTGCATCGCTTTGCGCCTGTCCTGGCTGTCATCGGCCTGGGACTGTCCATGCTGCACCAATCCTCCCTGGGTGCGCTCTACGGCGTGCTGAAATCGCGACCTTACTGGTTCCGCCCGGATATTTCCGTCCTGTTCATCCTTTCGGCAGTCGCTGCAGGCATCTCCCTGACCTTGTTCGTTTCGATGCTCTCTGCGCGGTTGTCCAGGAAAGCGAAAGTGGATGACACTTTGCTGGAACGGTTATCACATGTGACCGGCTGGATCCTGGTGCTTTACCTTTACTTCCGTTTCTGGGATGCGCTCTCAATGACGTACACTTACGAGCCGGGCAGGACCGAGGGATTGAACCTGCTGACCAAGGGTCCGCTTTCCTTCAATTTCTGGTTTGGCGAGATTATCCTTGGGCTGATCGTACCCATTTTCCTGTTGCTCAACAAGAGAACCAGGTCGATGCCTTTCTGGCGGATGGCTGCCCTGCTGATGGCAGTCGGAGGGGTGGTGGCTTACCGCTGGGACACCAACATGTCCGGTCTGCTCATCATCATGTCCTACCTGCCGGGTAACCTGGAAATCACATATACCAATTACCATCCTTCACTGGTGGAGTATCTCAGTTCGGCGGGCATCCTTTCCTTTGGGCTGTTGGCCTTCTCGATGGGGGTGCGCTACTTGAAGGTCGTGGATCATAAAACACCCGACGCTCACGAAGTTGAGCAACTGACGGCTGTTCAGCCTGTCCCGTCTGCCGGAGATTGAGGAACGTGATTACAAAAACAAGCCGCCTGTCACGGCGGCTTGTTTTATTTAAGAACGTAAAACGATTATTTTTGCGGAACTCCATTGGTGATCCAGACGATGATATTGGTCAATTCGTCCTGGGTGACATTGGCAAAGTGCGGAAGGCTTTGGATCTTGATCAAAAGGCTGTTCTCCGGATCGCCGGGCAGGATCACCGGTCCATTGGTTCCACCTGCCATGGCGCTTGCGTATGTGCTCAGGTCCAGGCCTGCGGTATGGGTGGCGGTGTTATGACAGGCCAAACAACGCAATTCAAAAACCGGTAGGATATTGGCTTCGAAAGTTGGATTGGTCACCGGTTCCTGGACAGGCGCAGGGGTGGGTTCGGGGGGTAATTGTGACTTGAGTATCTGGCGCAATGACGGCGCATCGAAACCTGCATAGGTGTACACGGTGCCGTGGCATGCGCTGTTCGAACAGAAAGAGGTATTGCTGGTGCCACCCATATTGTCAGTCGTATGACAATTGGAACAAGTGGCGTCGAAGACCAGGTGGTGCAGGCTGATCCAGTTGGGGTTGAGGTGGGAGGTCGGGTTCGCGGCCCTGGCTGATCTCGATGCGGGTGACGATATCCTGCTGGGTGGTCACGACAGGGATCGAGTGGCACAGGTTGCATTCCAGCCTGACCGCCTGTTGCAGCGCATCCAGGTGCTTGCCATCATGGCAGCGGAAGCAGCCGGGCGAATCGATATGACCGAGGTTGTCGGGATGCGTGGTCCAGTCGACCTTTTGGTCCAGGAATACGTTTTGATTGTAGATGTTCTGCAATTCTGCCACGGCATTCTTAACCGGGTCGGGATCCTCGTAAAAGTAATCTGAGTGGTTCTGCTTATAGAAGTCTTCGAGACCGGCAATGGCTGTCATTGCCTCCGGTTGGGTGGCGTAAGGAACGCTCAGGATCTCGACGCCTTTCCTGAGAATTTCGGGGATCGTGGGATCGATGATCTGTAATGCCATGGCTTGTTCGATGGCTTCCGTTGGGGAGAGGAAGTCATGCGACACACGGTTGTGGCAGGTGATGCAGTCCATCGGCTTGAGCATGCTCTCATCCAGCGTGGATGGATCGAAAGCCGTTTCAGTATCGATGTATTCCGTGGTCGTACCATCATCGTTATAAACCCGGATGTAAGGGATGTCCTGGCTCAAGGAGTCCGTGGCATAGTATTCGACCTTGTTGACAATATGCCAGTGGATCCCGCGTCCCAGGCCTTGCTGCTTGGCGCCGCCGCCGGTCTTCATTACCAAATAGTTTTTGTACGGCGTATTGTTGTCATCTGGCAGAAAGTGGTTATTGACCCTCAGGCTGTCTGCCGAGAATGTTTCCGGTTGGTGGCATTGCTCGCAGGTCTGGCGTGCGGGGCGCGAACGGGTCGCCTGTAAAGGGAACTCATACAAATGGAAGATCATCGAAGTGACCTCGCGAAGATCTTCCGTCTTGCGGGAAACCTGTTGGGCGAGGGAACTTCTCCCGATGTGGCACTCAGAGCAGTAAACATTGGAGTGTGGGGAGACCAGGTAAGTCGCATTCTGCGGAGGCATGGTGTGGCAGGTGGTTCCACAAAATTTTGGCGAATTGGCATACTCCCAGCCGTACGCTCCACCTCCGAGTAGTATGATTCCCAGGACGATCAAGATCGCATAAGGGAGGATCAGCGCCCAGCGGGAAGAACCCGGCGGTGGGAAAAAGAATCCCCTCAATCCTTTTTTATTACCTTTGCCCATGGACAACTCCTTGTGTACCAGAACCCTGAACTCTTGATAATATTATAGGCTTCCTTGGTGCAAAATGGAAGGAAGCCTACAGGCATCTCAACTGTAAATGGATTTCTATTGCTTAAATTCCTGGAAGAATCGCGCTTGATGTCAATGGATCGTCTGCACGGGTCAGCGATTGAATGTGTCCTGGATCTGATCCACCCAAGAATCCACGGATAATTTTTGGAGAGCGCGGTCCAACTTGAAAATTCCCACGCGGATGTCCGGGTTGTTCGAGATCAGGGCGACAGGTGACTGGTTCGCTTTCACTGGAAGGCTGGCAACAGCCGTACGTTCCCCGAAAACGAACAGGTAGGTGGCGACCAACATCAATATCGATAGAACTCCTGCGATGGGCCAATAGATGACCTGGCGTTTGCGCAGCACCTTTGGATCAACCGGGCGTTCAGCAATGCCCGCCTTAATATCCGCCAGTTCGATGGGGTGCTCGTGGAGCATCTCGTTTTCTGACAACTTGCCGGTGAACATGGATTTATTGAAGCGCTTGAGGTGAACAGCATACATGTGCCAGATGACAATGGCTGCCACCGCAAGGATCGCCTCACCGCCATGCGCAGCCTTGGCTGCCGGGATGATCTCTCCGGGCAGGAACTTGGTGGTGGTGATGGGATTCCACATCATGAATCCGGTGATGCCCATGATGACAGTACCCCAAACAAGCGCCCAGTATTCCATTTTTTCTTCGAAGGTGTAGCGCCCCATCTGGGGGCGGTGTTTGGATATTCCAAGGTTGTATCCAAAGGCCTGGAATGCATCCTTCACATCCTTGATCCCGGGCAGCATGGTCAGGCGTACCCGGCGGACAAAGATCTTGTTTCCGGCGTCGAGGAGGTGGTAAATGGTGAGCAACATGAGGATCGCGGCGCAGATATGATGGATGAGGCGGGTGGACTCGATGCCGCCAAATCCTTTGATCAAGAAACCGCCTACAGAGGTGAGCGAGTATTTTTGCGAAAGGCCGGTGATGCCAAGCAGGGTGAAGGAGGAAAGCAGGAATGCATGGGCGATGCGCTGCGTCCAATGAAAACGCTGGTAGAACCGTGACTTCCCTGCACCCGGAGCGCCCTTTACCACTTTTTTAGCCATAGGGGAAGTTTTCTTGCTCACCGAGGAGGCAGGTGAACTCCCCTTGGCAGTGGTTTTTTTACTGGTTGGCTTGGATGAATCAGGTTTCATCGGTAAATTGCTCATGAGTGCTTCGCTCCTTTGGCGCGTTCGATCAAACGACGGACGATGTCACTGACCACAAAGATGGTCATCGGACCGAGGACACCTGGAATAAAGAATTTATAGAAAAGTTGGACATAATAAACGATCGGGTAGTGTTCCGGGCTGGGGATGTAGTGGCTCATCCAGGCATCGGGGAAGTTTTCGCTGGCATCCGGATGACATGCCTGGCAACGACCCAGCAAATTCTGTTTCATTTCCAATCCATACACCGGATCGTCCACTCTCTTGATGTCATGAACGCCGTGGCAGTCATAGCAAACCGGCTTATTGGTTGGTTGGTCGGGTGATTGCGACTCGAACAGGCTTACCGATGTACCGTGAAAGTCGGCAACATAGGTGCTGAGAACCTGGGTTGGAATTCCATACTTATCCATGATCGTGGGATCCGTATGGCAATTCGCACATAAATTCGGCGAGTTCGATCCGGAAGGAGGTCGTGGTCGGATCGCCGATATTATGCACGCCGTGGCAGTCAATGCATGTGGGTACGTCGGGATTGTTTTCGCTGGTGAGCGCCGAGCCATGAACACTCTGCTGATATTGTTCATAAATTTCGCCATGGCAGGTCGAACATTTCTGCGGGATCTCCACCCGGGCCTGCGGAAGCAGATTGCCGGAAGAATCCTGGAGCTCGGTTTGGGTATGGGGATTATGGCAATCGGTGCAGATGGCTGCCATCGTGTTGCCACCCGCCAGGGCTTTTTGATGAACGGAATCGAGGGTCAGGTCGTATTGTTCGACGTGGCAGGTCTGGCAGACGGTGTAGAACTGCAAGGAGACATCCCGTAAGCTCCGGGCTTCCAGATCTGGATGGGGGAATGAGCTGATGCCAATGTGGCATTCAGTGCAGTCGATGGTGCCGTGAACCGAGTCCATGAAATGAGTCCGGTCGATCGACAGGGTTAATTTCTCACCGTTGGGCATGGGGCGGGAAAGGTCCGGCTTATTATGGCAGGACAGGCATGCTTCGTTCTGGGGTGACTCTTGGACCCTGCCGTCCTGGGCTGGGGAGGCACTTGCCGGGCGGATCAGCAGGATCCCGGTGACAAGGATCAAGATTGCACCCAGTGCTACCAGGGATATGCGTATTGCCCGCTGGATGGTTGGTTTACGATTTTGCATCACGCTCTCCCAACATGTTCATCATAAAATGAAAATAATTGCATTGTGTTCCGCTTAAGAAAGAGAACGCGGGGGCAGAAACCTGCCCCCGTGTGGTACAAGAGCCTGACTAAGGCCGGGTCATTGCGGTTACGTCACCACCAAGAGCTTCGATGGTGTCGAAAAGCACCTGCATGACGTACTTGCCATTGTGGGCGAAAGCGCCCGGGTCTTTCTGGAAGTACTGGTAGTTGTAGGCGCCAATTAGGATGTTGGGCGTATAGGTGGCGTAGGAGCCTTCACCTTCATCGATGGCACCATTACCGTTGGCGTCGGCGAAGAAGTACGGGTACGCCGAGCTGGAGTAGACGATCGGATAACCAGCCTCGACAGCCTTGGCTTGCAGGGCAGCATAGAGGGCATCCGCCATGCCGGCAACTTCCTGGCTCAGGGACTCGGTGACATCACCGTCGCCATCGTAATCCACGGTATCGGTGGGCACGCGGATGGCGCGCACATCGTCGACACCGGCGTGGCAGGTGGCACACGTTTCAGCCTTGACTTCCAGCGAGTGCTGGTCGTGACAAGCCAGACAGAAATTCAGTGTGCCGCCCATGGATTTGGGATGCATGCTCTGACCGGCGTAAGTCTTGTCAGCGAACTGGTACATGCCCTTGGCAAGGTCGCCAAAGAGGGTTGCACCGGCTGCGAAGTAATGGACATTCGAGAACCTAAGTTTCTCGTCGATAGTGTTGGGGTCCTTGCCATTGATGGACTTGGCCAACGTCGGGCCGGAGCTGCGTCCCTGGTGGCACTCGACGCACAGGTTGCTGTCGGCGCCTTCACCAAAGGTAACCTTGGTACCGCTGGGCATGGTAACTTCGTTCACTGCATAGCGATTTGGCCAGTTGGCTTCGTCGTGACAGGTGGAGCATTGGAAACCGTTGCTGGCGGGCTGGGCAATGGTATTGCCGCCGTTTTCCAGGAACATGGGCAGACCGGTGGCGGTGTGGCAGCGTACACAGGTGTAGGGCACAACGCCGCCATCTTCTTCACCGTCCCAGTGGCGGAAGGGCTCGGTGTTGCCGGCAAAGTGACCGGCGTCATCGCGATTCATCTTACTCATATCGACAGGATTGCTCAACTTGGTGTTCAGGTCGGCAATCGAATCAAAGAGCAATTGAACGATGTACTTATTGCCATGGGCAAACGAACCCGGATCCTTGACCGATAACTGGTAGTTATAGGCAGCCTTGAGCAGGCGCGGGGTCCAGGAGGCGAAGTTGCCCTCTCCCTCGTCGACGGCGCCATTGGCGTTGGCATCGGCGAAGAAGTAAGGATAGGCATCCGCAGAGTAAACGATGGGTGCCCCGGCAATTTCACTTCCATAGGACTGGATGGCGCCATAGAGGGCCTCTTGCAGTCCTTCGATTTCGAAGAACATGCCTTCGGTCACATTTCCGTCGCCATCATAGTCAACTGCGGAGGAAGGCTCGCGGACATTCTTGAGATCCTCGACTGCATTGACATCCTGGTGGCACATCTGGCACGTGGTGAGTTTGATTTCCAGCGTGTGCGAGTTGTGGCAGGCCACACAGGTATCGACGCCGGTTACATGGTCGTGCTTGGCGTCATACGTGTTGCCCTCATACTCATACCCGCCGTGTACTTCGGATCCGTACAGGGTGGCGGCTGCTGCAAAGTAATGGATATTGGTGAAGCGCAGATCGGCGCTGGGGGTGTCGAGTGGCAAATCAGCGACCGCAGTATCCACGGAAACCTTGGAAGCGCGCCCCTGGTGGCATTCCATGCAGCGGGCCTCAGGGCCAAGGCCGGCGATGGTCACACCAGAGGGGAAGGTAACGCTGCTCAGGTTGCGGGTGGCGTCATTATGGCAGGTGGTGCAGCCGATCACGCCGGCTGGGGCCGGGACATCCGCTTCCACGGTGCCGGCAGGGGTGCCGTCGGCGCCGACAAAGTCCTGGAAACCAGCGGGTGCATGACAGCGGGCACAGTCAGCAGGAACAACGGCTGGATCATCTTCATTCCAGTGGACGAAAGCCTCAGCTTCGGCATCTGCATGGGCGGAGCCGCTCCACAATGCAAAAAACGGGACTGATGCAAAGGGAACGCCCTCCTCGACAGGTTGGGGTTCGGAAGTTGCCGTGGTGGCATCCGGTTTAGGTGCGCAGGCTGCCAAAATGGCGACCAGGACAAGCAGCGCACCAGCTAGAACTAGTAATTTCTTCGGTGACATGCGATTATTCTCCTTAGGATTAGTTGAAGAACTGGTAAGGGATATGAAATATCCTGTCTGGGCACCTCCAATTGGGTATTATAATCCAATTTGATTGTGAGAAATTGGGCAAACTGTTGGGTTTATAACCCCAAACTTGATTAATTTCAAGTGAAAGATTAATAAGTTTATGTGACAATTGTCACGGATATAGGGTTACATCTGTATGTTTCTGTTCGAAGCTGTTGGTGTAAAATACCCAATCGAGAGTGAATTAATGGCCCCATCATTTGATGTTTTTCTCTTCCTAGTTTATTTTGTCTATGGGTTGGCTTTCTGGGGGATGGGATTGACGTTAATGCTGGAGTTGGTACGAACTCCGAATCCGGCAGATAAGCGTGTCCTGCGCCCGCTGGCATTCTTTGGCCTGATCCACGGCAGCCATGAATGGTTCGAGGCATATCTCCTGCAAGCTCAATCTCCGGGAATCACACAACAGGGTTGGTTGGATTGGCTGAGACTTGGAATGCTGGTGGCGTCGTTTGTGCCTTTGCTTATTTATGGCATCCGGATCTTCAAACAACCGGAACACCAGCCCAGCGTGTGGTGGAAAATAGGCCTTGCCGGCACGGTTGTATATGGGCTGACCATCCTGGCAAGTACTTTCCTAACATTTTCTCCCATTAAAATCCTTGAGCCGGCTGTACTGGATGTGCTTTCCAGGTATTTATTGGCTGTGCCGGGTGCCTTGCTCACCGCCCTTGCCTTCCAGTTTCAATCACGTGAAGCTGCCAGGAAGGGGAAGACCCACCACGCCAGGGATTTCCAAATGGCAGCCATCGGGTTTGGGATCTATGCCATTTCCCAGCTCGTCGTTCGCCGCATGGAGATTTTCCCGGCTAACCTGCTCAATACGGAGGTCTTTCGCCAGTTGACCGGCTTGCCGATACAGGTTTTACGTTCTGCCATGGCGATCGTGATCACTGTCAGCCTGTACCTGGCCACTCAACGGGCAGAAAATGAACGTTATGAGGAATTAAAACACGCCCAACAGTCCCGTCTTGAGGCCCTGGAGCGAGTGCAGAAGGAATTGCTCGAAAAGGAGATGCTCCGGCGCGAATTGTTACGCCATGTCGTCCAGGCACAGGAGGACGAACGAGCCAGGATCGCCCGGGAGCTCCATGATGAAACGGCTCAGACCCTGGCAGCATTTACACTGGACCTGGCTACCCTGCAATTGATGGCACCGGATAAACCGGAGTGCAAACGGGTCAGTTCGCGGCTCCAGCAGTTAAGCAAGGAAATGTCACAGGGTATCTATCGCCTGGTGCATGACCTACGCCCGGCGCAACTGGATGACCTGGGCCTGGTATCTGCACTTCAATACCTGGTGGACCAGGATGCAAACGCCAAGGGTTTGGATGTCAAGCTTGAAATCATTGGGAAGCCGCGCCGCTTCGACGCCATCACGGAGACAGTACTGTTCCGGGTTACGCAGGAAGCGTTGGCGAATGTGGTGCGCCACTCCCAATCCAGGCAAGCCGTGGTTTCGTTAAGCTACAAGACACAGGAGATCAACCTGGCGATCCGTGATTTCGGGGTTGGATTTGATCCTGAAGCGAATTTCTATCCACCCCGCGGATGGGGATTGGCAGGAATGCGAGAACGCGTGGAAGCGGTGGGTGGCGAGCTGGCGATTGAATTGTCCCCAGGCAAGGGAACCCTGATCAAGGTGACCATCCCGGTCTTTGATCTGATCCCATGATCCAGACTGAATGAGGTTCAAGGTATGAAGAAAATCCGTTTATTACTTGTAGATGATCACGATGTAGTTCGTGCCGGGTTGAGATCCTTCCTGCAAACCCAGGAAGATTTCGAGGTCGTTGCCGAGGCAGGCAACGGTGAAGATGGGATCAAGCAGGCGCTGGCTTTTCACCCGGACGTGATCCTGATGGATATCACCATGCCTGGAATGGATGGGATGGTGGCAACGCGCCAACTGCGCACCTTGTGCCCGGAGAGTTCTGTCCTCGCCCTGACCGTCCACGACGACAAGCAATACTTCATCCAGATGCTGGCAGAAGGCGCGTCAGGGTATATTACCAAGCAGGCAGCCGCGGAGGACCTGGTGGCTGCGGTGAGGACCATTGCTGCGGGTCAACTTTACCTTCAGCCTGCCCTGGCACGCTGGTTATTGGATGATTACCAGCGGCTGGTGCGCCAATCGGGGGTGATGCCTGCAACCCACGCCGAGAATTCAGACGGCACCGTGGTTGGATTGGAAGTATTGAGCCTGAGGGAGAGGCAGGTGCTTGAAATGGTGGCCGAGGGCTTGAGCAACCAGGAAATTGGGTCGCGCTTGAAATTAAGCCCGAAGACCATTGCCCGCCACCGCGAACGCATCATGAATAAACTGAATATGCATTCGCGAACCGAGCTGGTGAAATTTGCCATCCGTTCCGGGCTGGTCAAATTGAGTTGAATGACCCAATTCTAACTCTACATTAATCTCACTATGTAACAATCGAATTATCCAATATTCCGGAGGCAATCAATGCTAGCTGGTCGTTTCAAGTTTATTATCGGTGGTTTACTGGTTCTTGCAGCAGTTATTTACCTGATCGTTTCATCGACCAAGGCCAATGCCGAGTATTTCATGACCGTGGACGAATTGCACGCCGAGGAACAACCCCTTGTAGGCAAGAGCCTGCGCATTTCTGGTGCAGTGATCGGCAACACGATCCAGTATGATGCCAATACGATGGTAATTTCCTTTGATATAGCCCATGTTCCCGGGGATAACAGCGATATCGAAGCGCAGGGCGGCCTTGCCCAGGTGCTGCATGATGCCGTGAGCGACCCGACGCGTGCCAGGTTATCCGTGCAGTATGTCGGCCCGAAACCTGACCTGCTTCAAGACGAAGCCCAGGCCATCATGACCGGTCACTTGGGAGAAGACGGCATCTTCTACGCGGATGAACTCCTACTCAAGTGCCCGACCAAGTACGAAGAAGCCGTTCCCAACCAGACGAACGGGAACTGATCGCAATCCCCCGGCTGCCCTCCCTTTTTTCAATACAAGGCAGCCGGGAATTTTTTCCAAGGAGAATTCATGCTTTCCGAGTTTGGCTTTGGCATCCTGGTTCTTAGTTTCCTGCTGGCGGTTTTCGCAGTTGTAGCGGCGATCGCCGGTTATTTTCGCAAGTCCGACCGATGGGTGGAAAGCGCCCGACGCGCCATGCAGCTGACCTTCCCAATGGTGACCCTAGCATCAGGCGTGCTGATCTATTTACTAGTCACGGGTCACTATGAAGTGGAATATGTCTATTCGGTGACCAGCAACTCCATGCCGTTCTACCTGAAGATCACTGCCTGGTGGGGAGGGCAAGCCGGTTCCTTGTTGTTCTGGTCCTGGTTGATGGCAGCCTTTGCCACGGCAGTTACTTTTCGCAAGTGGGACCGTGACCGCGAATTCCTGCCCTGGGTGGTGGTGGTGTCGTCGATCACGCTGGCATTCTTCCTGTCCCTGATCGTTTTCTTCGAAAACCCGTTCATGCGCTGGTGGCAAACGTTGGACGGTAATTTTGTTTCTGCCATGTTTGCCCCAGCGGGAGCAACACTGGCCATTCCCGCTGAAGGACAGGGCCTCAATCCGCTGCTGCGCCATCCGGGAATGATCATCCACCCGCCAATGTTGTACCTTGGCTTTGTAAGCTTCGTCATCCCATTTGCCTTTGCCATTGCTGCGCTGATCACGGGCAGAACGGATGATCGCTGGATCCGCCTCACGCGCCGGTGGACGCTGGTCGCCTGGTTGTTCCTCTCCCTGGGACTTGTTCTCGGGATGCGCTGGGCGTATGACGTGCTGGGCTGGGGGGGTACTGGGGCTGGGACCCGGTGGAGATCGCCGCGCTCATGCCCTGGCTGACAGGCACACCCTTCCTGCATTCCGTGATGATCGAAGAAAAGCGCGGCATGTTGAAGCCGTGGAACATGTTCCTCATCATCCTGACTTATTCCCTGGTCATCTTCGGCACATTCCTCACCCGCTCCGGCGTTTTATCCTCTGTGCATGCCTTCGCGCAGAGTGCCATCGGCCCGATGTTCTTTATTTTCATTGGATTAACGTTCATCACCTCGACTGCGCTGCTAATTTATCGCTGGAAGGACATGAAAGCCAGCATGCCGATGAATTCCATGTTGTCACGCGAAGCGTTGTTCCTGCTTAACAACCTGCTCTTCATGGGAGTGCTGGTCATCTGCCTGTTCGGCGTTCTCTTTCCGCTGATCTCCGAGATCGTGACCGGGCAAAAGGTGACCGTTGGCCCGCCGTTCTACCGGCGTTCAGTCGGTCCGTTGTTCGGAGCCTTGATCGCCTTAATGGGGATTGCCCCGCTTTCAGCCTGGGGCAGGTCCACGGTGCGCACACTGGGCAGGGCGATGTGGAAACCTGCCATCCCCACCCTGTTGACGCCGGTCATTCTTTTTGCCCTGGGGATGCGTAATTGGATCGCCCTAATCGGCTTCACCCTGATCGCTTTTGTCATTTTCATCACGCTGCATGAATACTGGCGCGGGGTGCGGGCACGGATGAAGGCACAGGAAGAAAACCTTTTCACTGCCTTGTGGCGACTGGTTGCCAGGAACCACCGCCGTTACGGCGGGTACCTCATCCACATCGCCATGGTGGTGATGGCGATCGGCATCCTGGGCATCGAGGTATTCCAGACCACCACGCAAAGAAGCCTGGCCGTGGGAGATTCTATCGAGCTCGCCGATTACACGGTTCGTTATGACTCCCTGGCCCAGTTCAATCATGCCGACGGGCGTTTTGTCACCCGGGCGGTGATGAGCGTGTTCAAGGACGGCCAATTCCTGCAAGAGCTTTACCCGCGGTATGATGTATATCCCGGCGGGCAACCCATGACCATTGCCGGCGTGCGCTCCACCCTGGTCGATGACCTGTATATCGTGCTGGTCAATTGGGAGGATGTCTCTGTCGCACAGGCACCATTCAAGGTGTATCATAATCCGCTGATCAACTGGTTGTGGATCGGCAGCCTGTTATTTGTCCTTGGGTACGCGGTGGCTGCCTGGCCGGAGAAGGACCAGGACTGAACATGGAAAATACCATGCAAAAAAAAATCTCCCGAATTTTCCTGTTTGTCTTCCTACTCCTTGCCATCAGTGCATCGTTCCTGGTCGCCAGGCCCACCATTTCCGCCCTGGCATTGCAGCCCACCCCTTCTGACGACGAAGTGAATGCGATCGCCAGCCACCTGTTCTGCCCGGTCTGCGAGAACACCCCCCTCGACGTGTGCCCCACGGAGGCCTGCCACCAGTGGCGCGACTCTGATCCGCAAGATGCTTGCGGAGGGAAAATCGGAAGCAGAGATCGAGCAGTATTTTGTGGAGAATTACGGTGCGCGGGTTCTCTCCGAACCGCCGCGCCAGGGCCTCAACTGGCTGGTGTACATTGTCCCTCCGCTGGCATTTTTGGCAGGGGCATATCTCCTTTTCCGTGCATTCCGTGCCTGGAAAAAACTGGCAAAAGAGTCAGCAATGGATCCTGCAATGGAGCTGGATGAGAAGGCTGCGGCTGAAGATGAATATGCCAGCCGCTTTGAAGAAGAACTCAAGAAACGAAAGTAAAGGTCCCATCGATGGAAGAAAATTCCCATTCTCCTGAAGCCCCAAAACGCGGATTACCCCTATGGGGACAGATCCTTATTTGGGTGGGCCTGTTAGGATTGCTGGCCCTGGTCGCGGTTGGCCTGCTAAAAGCCCAGCGACCGATCATGAAGGTTGGCTCTCAAATCCCGGATTTCACCCTGCCCCTGTACGAGGGGTATGAGTTCAACGATGCTGCTTTAGTGAAGTTATCTGACCTGCAAGGAAAAATCGTGGTGGTCAATTTCTGGGCGTCCTGGTGCAAACCCTGCGAGGGGGAGGCTGGCTGACCTTGAGGCTGCCTGGAGGCTGTACGAGGCGGAGGGGGAGGTGGTCTTCCTGGGTGTCGATTATGTAGATACCGAACCGGAAGCCCGCTCCTACCTGGCGAAGTTCGATATTTCATATCCCAACGGACCAGACATGGGAACGCGCATCTCCCAGATCTTTAACCGCAACCTGGGTGTCCCGGAAACCTATTTCATTGACCGACAAGGGAAACTGGCATACACCCAGATCGGTCCGTTCGGTTCCGTGCAGGAGATCCAGTCGGTGATCGAGGCAGTCAGGTCAGGAGAGTAATTATGGAATTTCAATCCATCCTATTGATTGCGGGGGTGCTCTTGCTGGTGGCTGCCTTTGTGGGCTGGCCTTTCCTGCAAACTGCCGCACGAAGGGCGGTAGATGACCGCACCCGTTCCGGCCTCCTGGCTGAAAGAGAACGCCTATTAACCGTCTTGCGGGAATTGGATTTCGATTATTCCCTGGGCAAGATCCCGGAGGAAGATTATCCAGCCCAACGGGCAGACCTGGTGCGCCAGGGAGCTGAGGTGATGAAAAAACTTGATGAAATCCCCAGTCCGATCAACGCCGCCATCCCTACCGATGCAGATGAACCTGTCCAGGTCAGTGATGATGACATTGAAGACCTGATCGCAAAACGCCGCTCCGGTAGCAATGGAAAAGCAGGTGGATTTTGCCCTAATTGCGGTAAAGCCACCCTGGCATCGGATCGTTTTTGCCCAAACTGCGGCAACGCATTGTAAACACTCCAAACAAGGAAACCTCATGAAATTCCGCCTTGCACTCCTTCTTTCACTTTCTTTTGTACTCGCCGCGTGCAACTTTTCCCTTGCAGAAGATGTCACCCCGCCGCCGAATTATGCTTCTCCCACACCGGGACCGGACCTGGGAGCATTGTACGCCGCCGAGCCTCCCTCCCCGGCGGTCGGCGCTGAATTGTACAGCAGCAATTGCGCTCCCTGTCATGGAGTGGATGGGCTGGGAAACGGTCCCATGGCTGGAAATTTGCCTGTGGCGGTCCCGGCGATCGGCCTGCGGGATATCGCCAGCCAGGTTGCGCCTGCGGATTGGTATAAGGTCATCTCCCTGGGGAACCTGGATCGGGGCATGCCTCCTTTCATTTCCCATCCAGCAGCAGAACGCTGGGATGTGGTCGCATACTCTTTCATGCTGAGCACCACTGCCGAAGAACTTCAGCTAGGCGCAGACCTGTATAACGCCAATTGCGCGGAGTGCCATGGTCCCAAGGGTGATGGGAAGGCAGAGGCGAATTTCACCGACCAGCAGTTCATGTCCCAGGTCACCGGGATCAATATGTACCAGGCAATTACGCAAGGCAAAGGGACAATGCCGTCCTATGAGCAGCAACTTTCCGAAGAGGACATGTGGGCACTGACAGCCTACGTACGTTCGCTGTCTTTCAACATTGCAGCCCCGGCAACACCCACGCCCGAGCCCACCCAAACAGCCCTTCCAACCGAGACACTCAGCCCGGCAGAAACCTCCGCTCCCGAGACCACCACGACGGTGCTTCCAACTGACACACTCGGCCAGGTGGAAACCCCTACTGTAGACGTGCTTGGAGAACCGCCCACGGAGGTGGCTGCGACTCCCGGACCGGCTGTGCTGCAGGTCGATGGGACAGTGGCCGATCCTTCTGGAGCCACGTTGGACACGGGCCTGGTGGTCACCCTGAGCATCTATGATACGAACGCCAACCAAGTGGTCAATTCGTTTCAATCGGATGTTACCGTGGATGGCTCCTTTCATTTCGGTGATATACCGGCTGTAGCGGACATGGCATACTGGACATCGGTGGATTACCGTGGAGTAACTTATTATTCTTCTGCAGGCATCTACGATGGATCCGTCACAGGCATGAGCCTGCCCCTGAACGTCTATGACAGCACAGCGGACTGGGAGTCCCTGGACTTAAACCTGCTGCACATCGTCCTGGATTTTTCCAGCGCGGGGGTCGTGAAGGTGAATGAGTTGTATTCCCTGCGCAACCTGGGCGAAAAAACCGTCATAATGGAAACCGACGGATCTTCGCTGCCATTCGTGGAGGTTCCCGCCGGGGTGACCGATCTTACCCTCAAGCCAAGTTCGGACAGCACCCCATTCCTGCCCGCAGAGAACGGCATAGCCATGTCCCCCTCCCAGGATGTCCAGTATGGAGTGGTGGCCTCGTTCTCCATACCCTATGAGCGCGGCCTCGAATTTTCCCAGAACATCCCCCTGGCAGCCAAATCGCTGACCCTGTTCGTGATCGACGGCACAACGATTGAGAGCGAGCAATTAACGGATGGAGGCACACAGACCTTCAACGAAACGGTCTATCACCTGTACACGGCATCCAATTTGCCGGCAGGCCCGCTCACCTTCAAAGCCACGGCACCCAAAGGTTCCGAAGCTACAACCGCACCGAATAAAAATTCCTGGGCCATCATTGGTGTGGGTGCGATGGGATTGGTGTTCATCGTCTTAGGCATCATCCTGTTCCTGCGCGACCGCGCCAAGGCCAGGCAGGAAGAACTGGAAGAATCACAGGAACCCGAGGAAGGTGTGGAAGAAGATGCACTCGGCAATGACCCTGACGCCATTACCGATGCGATCATCTCATTGGATGAACAGCTCCGGAAGGGCGAAATCTCCCGGGAAGCGTATGACAAACGCCGAACCGAGTTGAAGGAAAGATTAAAGAAGGCGCTCTAAGAGCCACCTGGCTGGATTGTACCTGTATCCAAATGGTCAATACGATGATCGAAGTCCGCAAACTGGTCAAGCTCTTTGGCGCCAAGAAGGTTTTACGTGGGCTGGATTTCCATGTCCAGGAGGGGGAATTTGTCGCCCTCCTGGGTCCGAATGGGGCCGGGAAGACGACCTTCCTGCGCATCCTGTCCTCGCTCTCCCGTCCGACAGTGGGGGATGTGCGCGTAGCGGGTTTAAACTACCGGCGCAGGCAGCAGCTGTCCGTGCCCGGTTGGGGGTGGTGAGCCACCAGCCGTTGTTGTACGGCGATCTGACCGCGGACGAGAACCTGCGCTTCTATGCACGAATGTATGGTGTGGCAGGCCAGAATGCCCGCGTGACAGAAGTCCTGGAGCTGGTCGGCCTGGCAGGGCGGCGGCGTGACCTGGTGCGCACTTTCTCGCGTGGAATGCAGCAGCGGCTCGCCATTGGACGGGCGATCCTGCATGACCCGGATGTGATGCTCTTCGATGAGCCGCATACCGGCCTCGACCAGGATGCCTGCGACATGCTGGATACTGTCCTGCGGAACGTGGCCGCGCGTGGACGGACGGTGGTGATGACCTCGCACGACCTGGCACGCGTGGAAGACCTGGCTTCGCGCTTCGATGTTCTCTCGCGGGGGGTCATAGCAGCTTCTGCACCGCGCAGCAGCCTGGGTACCCGCAACCTGCTGGATTTCTACCGGGAAGCGTTGGCGAATTGACCATGGATGCTCAACCTCAAACCACCAAGCCCCGATCGGCTTCCTCTGAAAACCGTCCCTCGCCGGGATTTGGGCGGGCTGTGCTTGCCATTGTCTGGAAGGACCTTGTCGCCGAGTTGCGCTCGCGCGAGTTGCTTTCGGCGATGCTGGTATTTGCCCTGCTGGTCATCCTCATCTTTAACTTTGCCATAGAACTTGAACCCCGGTTGCGCCCGACCATCACGCCGGGGGTCTTATGGGTGACTTTTGCCTTTGCCGGTACGCTGGGGTTGAACCGCTCAATGGCCGTGGAAAAAGACCGCGGCTGCCTGGACGGCCTCCTGCTGGCGCCTACGGATCGGTCCGCCATCTTCTTCGGCAAGATGATCGGCAACCTGGTGTTCATGTTCATCGTCGAGATCATTGTCCTGCCGATCTACAGTGTTCTTTACAACACCAACCTTTTCATTCCCGGGCTGCTGCTGGTCATCTTTCTTGGTTCGGTCGGGTATGTGGCTGTTGGGACCCTGCTGTCCACCATGGCTGTCCAGACGAGGACGCGTGACGTGCTTCTGCCCATTTTACTCTTCCCGGTGATCGTGCCGGTATTGTTATCCGCGGTCAAGGCCAGCGGAGGTTTCCTGCAGGGGCTCGAAATCACCGCGATTTCCCCGTGGCTTAACTTGCTGGTCGTATACGATGTCATCTTCCTTGCCGTTGCCTTCATGGTCTTCGACTACATCGTCGAAGAGTAAAGTTTATCCATAATTTCATTCAGGAGGTTTCATGCAATCTCAACCCAAGCTTTTAACCTTTCTCACCGTAATTTCCAGCCTGCTTTTTCTCGGAGCACTCGGCCTGGTCTTCCTTTATGCCCCGCTGGAAGCGGTGATGAATTATGTTCAGAAGATATTCTATTTCCACATCTCCAATGCATGGGTGGGCATGCTTGGCTTCGTCGTGGCAGCCGTTGGCGGGATCCTCTACCTGGTCAAGAAAGACATGAAATGGGATATCGTCGAGGTCGCTGCAGTGGAGATCAGCCTGGTTTTCTTCCTGATCGCCATCGTCACCGGTTCGATCTGGGCGAGACCCTCCTGGGGCACCTGGTGGACGTGGGATGCACGCCTTACCACGGCTGCCATCCTGGAGATGATCTACATCGCTTACCTGATGCTGCGGCAGGGAATCGAAGATCCTGAACGGCGCGCCCGCTTCGGTGCGGTCTATACCCTCATCGGCGGGATCAGCGTCCCGGTCACATTTCTCTCCATCCGGCTGTGGCAGACCATCCACCCGGCCATCATCGGTGCCCAGAGCGGGGATGCGCAGGGGGGATTCGGCATGACCCCGGCAATGCTCTTCACCATGTTCTTCAGCCTGATCACCTTCTCGTTCATTTTTGCCACGCTGCTGTGGTACCGCATCCGGATCGGCAAACTCGCCGCCCACGTGGAAGAAATTAAACTGACAGTTACGGAATAGAGGCTGAAATGATCCCATATGCAATTTCCATCAAGTACATGATCGCCGGTTACAGTATTATTCTATTGTCCTGGCAGTTTACCTGGCAAGTTATATCGTGCGCTGGAAAAATCTCAAGCGAGACTTAAAAAACCTGCAAGAGATAGAAAAGAAATAGCCAAATCACCCGGAGTCCGCTATAATCATAGTGGACTCTTTTTTTTCACGCTGGGGTTATGCGATTCCATCTCCGGGCCGGAATGGCGGCAACCACCCTTCTCTTTATTCTCTCGGCTTTGCTGGCAGGAAGCCGGGTGGTTAACGTGGCAGGTTTTGCACCCCCCGGCCCGGACCGTTTTGAGGTGATCACGGAGCATTATTCCAAATCGATCTGGTGGCTGGCGCGCTGGTCGAACAGTACGGTTGCCTGCCAAATCGAGATCGATCACGCAGGGTTGCCGAATGGATGGGAAGTCCTGAATGCCTGCGGCCAGGCCGTTTATGATAAATGGATCACCACCCAAGCCTGCACAGCCTCGGCCTCAAACCCCGCCTCCTGCTCCGGTTATTATCTTCATTACGTCAAGTCTGAACCCGCCACACGCCTGTCTGCCCGGGCGCTGCCCCCACCGATCGTTCGAGTGACTTTGGATGGATGCAGCCCTTATGCCTCCTCTTATCGCTGTGATGGCGTGCCTGTATTGGTTTTGACCGGCGAAGAGCCGCTCGAAAATTACTCTATTACCAGCCTGGGCGGGATCTTAAATGACAGGAATTTTACCTGTGACCCGACATGCCAGGTGGAGCTCGGTCCGACCAGTGAGGCCGGGATGGTGATCACGTTTTGGGCATTCTCCAGCTACGGCGACAGCAGCGAGGTTTTTGAGGCGCGCGTGCGCGTGCGCAGCCGGGATGATCCCAACGATCTTCATTGGTACGTGGATGTGTTGACGACACAGTGGCGCGGCGGACCTACGGCATCCTGTGCCCTGGGCTGGGACACATTTCCACCGGTCGGCGGCCTGACCGGCTGGCTGGCCAGCCCGGAATCTCCCGAAGAATTAGCCTCCAATATTCCGTACGGGTACCTTGCCGGAAACCTCATCAGCCACGGCGTGGTGGATGCGAGTAGCTGCGCGGATGGTGGTTTGCAGGAAAATGGCTATGCCAGTACCTGCGGAACCGAGGTGGCGCGGCCGGCGGTTGACGAATGGCAAAATCGTTTCGATAAACTAATCTATTCTGCCTCCCAGGAAGTGGGAGTCCCGGCGCAGTTGCTCAAGAACATTTTCAGTCGCGAAAGCCAGTTTTGGCCGGGTGTGACCTCGCTGCGGTCCGAAGCCGGGCTGGGGCAAATGACCGATAATGGCGCAGATACCACGCTGCTTTGGAACCGGCCTTTTTTTGAACAATTCTGCCCCACGGTGATGAACGGCCCGGATTGCCAGGAGGGATACCCTCACCTACTTGACATCCAACGGGCTGCCTTGCGCAATGCCCTTGTTCAGAAGGTGGATGCTTTTTGCAGCGATTGCCCGCTCAGCATTGACCTGGTTGAAGCCGAGGCCAGTGTTGCCATCTTTGCTGAAACCTTGCTGGCGAATTGCGCACAAACAGGCATGGTGGTCGACCTAAATTTTGCAAATCCAAATCCACCTCCTACTTATGAAGATCTCTGGCGATTCACCCTGACCAATTACAATGCCGGGCCGGGTTGCCTTGGCCTGGCGATCGACGCCACGGCAAGGGCCGGGGAGTCACTTGACTGGAGGCACGTATCCTCGCACTTTACTTCTGTTTGCAGTGCAGCCTTTGATTACGTCAATGACGTGACCTCCATTGCTCCTTGATCCGGGGGGAATTCCTGGTTTGTGCCATGCGTCCACGCGACGGCAGTACCATCGGCAGGAAGAATTTCCATATTTCACAAGACAATCGCAAAGAAGGCGGGAATTGATGTTCTAATGTTCCTCCAATCATTGCGCCAAACGGTTGAGAGTATAATCTTTGCACCAAATCAATCCAGGAGCCAGATTCCATGTCTGAACCTTATGATGTTATTGTGATCGGTGCCGGGCCGGCAGGATATGTGGCTGCCATCCGTGCCGCCCAACTAAATCAAAAAGTGGTGATCATAGACAAGCAATGGGTGGGAGGCGTGTGCCTCAACGTGGGCTGCATTCCATCCAAAGCGCTGTTGAAGAACGCCGAAGTGGCACACACCCTGCGCGAGCGCGGCAAGGAATTCGGTTTTTCATTCGAGAACCTGAAACTTGATTTCCCCGTGGCTGTCAAACGTTCCCGCCAGGTATCCGGGCGGCTGGTAAAAGGCGTCGAATTCCTGATGAAGAAGAACGCCATCAGCGTGGTCATGGGTACGGCGAAGTTGACCGCAAAGGACACAGTTGCCGTCACAGATAAAGACGGCAAGGTGACCGAGCTCAAGGCGGGCAACATTATCGTTGCCACCGGCGCGAGCGCAGCAGTACCGGGCTCCTGGAAGGTGGACGGCGAGAAGGTTATCACCTACCTGGAGGCCATTCTCCAGGAGAAATTGCCTGCATCGGTGGTCATCATCGGTGCCGGGGCGATCGGGATGGAATTTGCCACGGTCTGGAACGCGTACGGTGTGGACGTGACCATCGTGGAAATGCTGCCGCACATCCTGCCCCTGGAAGACGAAGAAGCTGCCGCGGAAGTGGCGAAAGCCTACACCAAGCGCGGTGTCAAGATCCTTGCCGGGCACAAGGTGGAAGCAGTCGAGGCGACCGGGAAGGGGGTCAAGGTGACCGTGTCTGCAGCGGGAGAGACGAAAGTGCTCGAGGCCGACCAGGCGCTGGTGGCAATCGGTTTCCGCCCCAATTCGAAAGGATTCGGCCTGGAAGAAGTGGGTGTAAAACTGTCGGAACGGGGTTTCATCGAGATCGATGACAAGATGGCAACAAATATCCCGGGCATTTGGGCGATCGGGGATGTGACCGGCAAATTGATGCTTGCCCACGTTGGGTCGGCGATGGGCATCGTGTGTGCCGAGAACATCGCCGGGACCGCGACGGTCACGCTGGAATACGAGAGCATGCCGCGGGCAACCTATTGTTCGCCACAGGTGGCGTCCTTCGGGATGACCGAAGCCCAGGCGAAGGAACGCGGTCACAGCGTCAAGGTGGGCCGTTTCCCCTTCCAGGCCAACGGCAAGGCGCTGGGGTTGGCAGATTATGCCGGTTGGATCAAGCTGGTGGTGGATGAGAAATACGGCGAGATCCTGGGGGCGACACTGGTGGGCCCGGAAGTGACCGAGCTCCTGCCTGAGTTGACCCTGGCGCGCATGCTGGAACTGACCCCGGCTGAGATCGCCCGCAACGTCCATGCCCATCCGACCCTGTCGGAGGTTCTAATGGAGGCGGCACACGTCGCAGAAGGCAGTGCGATCCATATTTAGCCTTCCTGCATGGATTAAAACAAAAAAGAATACCCGAAGCTCATTCCCTGGCAAGCCTTCATGATCGAGCATTTTTCCCGGCAACGCTGGCGAGCATGGAATGAAAGCTCCGGGTGTTGGGATGAGGAATTCACATGCGTTGGGATTTCCACTGTAAGATCCGTAGATTCTATCCACAGCTGAAATAAAGCGCAAAGAAAAATGACCTCAAAAAAGATCGAGACCGCCCAAGATGGGCGGTCTCTTCTGTTATATATATATTGGGTTTGGCTGGCTGAGATCATCAAGACTTGATCATGGTCAGGAGCATTTTGAATCGCTTGGTTGCCTTGACGGCATGAGGCTCGTTGGCAGGCATGATGATGGCGTCACCCGTCTTTAACAAATAGGGCTTGCCGGAGATCTTGATCTCCACTTCACCGTCCAGCAGGTGGACGAGAGCGTCAAAGGGGGTGGTGTGCTCACTCAATTCCTGGCCCTGGTCAAAGGCAAACAGGGTCACGTTGCCGGTCTCGGCTTTGGTGACCTGGATCGAGACGATTGCGCCAGCCTGGTATTCAGCCAGGGCGGTTAGGTTCAGGATCTCGGATTTTGGGGTTGTGGACATCTATTTTCCTTTATCTATCATGAATGTGAGAGTTGTTCATTCCAGCAAGTAAAAAGAGGATGGAATGCTGGATTACATGGACGGCGATCAGCGTACTTCAAATTGGTAGGGTGCAAGCTTGAAAGTGAACCGCGTGGTGGCAGTGACGACCAGGACAACATCATCCCCCGGGTTGATGCTGACGGGGATGTCTGCAGTCTGGTCCGCGTTGATCGGGAGGATTTCGACCTCGGTTTGATTGCCGGTATGATGGATGAGAGCCAGGCGGAAGGTTTGGGGGAGTTGGTTCTTGATGCGCACAAAGCCGGCAGGTTCCCAACCGCTTTCACCCGATTCAAAACCTTCACTGTAATTGATCTCCGGGATGGAGATATCGTCCACCATGAAGCCTTCTTCAACGAGCACTGCGTCGGTCACATAATCAAAGCGCAGCCAGACTTTCTGCCCGGCGTACTGGGAGATGTCGACCTGTTCCTGGATCCAAGTCCGGCTAATGCCGGTGTATCCCCAACCATAGGAGCTGCCGGTGGGGTCGTCCCCCGTTCCGGAGGGAGTGATTAGAATATCCCAGTTTTCCCCATCGGTGGAAGCCTCCAGGTATACGTAGTCAAATTCGTCTTCAAGGATGTACCAGGTCCAGTACTGGAATGTAACCGGACCGGTGACATCGCTAAGGTCAAACTGGCGAGTGAGGGTGGTGTTCGAGTCGTTGGCCTTGTTTGACCAGAAAGCATAGTCTCCAGCGTGGGGATCAGCCGAGAGGAGCTCGATCAGAGTGGCTCCTTCGAATTGGAGCGTGTAATCGCCCGGGCAGGCGATGCGGATGTAATCCACGCCATACTGGTTGACGGTGCGCGTGGCAATGTCCTGCGGGCAGGAGGAGACCAACTCGGTATCCACGGCGGTGGGTGAGCCCGGGTAATTTTGATAGAAATAACGACCATCAGAGACCGAATCATCGTGGACGTAATTGGCGATGACCCAATCCAGGAAGAAATCGTCGGCAGTGATGGGATCCCCGGTCAGAGGATCGGTGATGCCCAATTGCTGCAGGGTGCCATCCACGCTGTCGAGTTCATTATCTTGGTTGTGGATGAGGGCTTGGGTGGCCTGGTCGCCGAAGCGGTCGAGGAAGTAGGTGACGAAAAGGAAATTTGCGCCGTAATGGGCGTCATTTTCTCCACTTTCGCCCCAATCGGTCAAGGCAATATCGGGATCACTGGTGTAGTACCAGTCCGAACCACCGACATCATATCCGTTCAGGAGAACGGCAAGCTCGGAGAAACCTTCGTCCAGGAATGAGCTTTCATTGCTATCCTGAAACCAGTGGATCATGTGCTGGAATTCATGCGCCAATACACCATAGGTAAAGTCGTTTGCCAACGACTGGGAGGAATCAATGTAGAAGGCTTCGATTGAATTGGAATGTTCCACGACAAGCGGATTGTATTCGTCGATGCTGACATAAAAGCCCGCCACATTGGCTCCCAGGTTATTGGCATAAAGGATATAGATGTGCGGATCGTTGTCAACGCCCGGCGTCCATTCGGAACCGAAGAAAGCGCGGTCGGTGGGGTAGATTTCGTTCTCGAAGGTGTCGATCAGGTCCTCAGCCTCCGCCTGGTTGAAGGGAACGCCATTCTCCACCCAGAAATACGCATGCGGGGTGAGGTAATGCAGGGTGGCATTGATCTGCGAGTAAACTCCAGTGTCACTATCCGAGAGCCAGAATTGCCGTTCTGAACCAATCGTGTATGGAATGGCTGGAGGATCCACGGTGGGGGATACATCACACAATCCCATGAACCGGCAGGCCAGTAGAGCCAGGTCGCGCTGGGGCACGATGGTATCCTCCAGGGCGAGCAAGGTACTGTAACTGTCATCGTCCACAGGAGGCCGGGTGATCTCGAAAGGAGTAGGAGTGATATTGTTCCCGGGGGTATTCACGTATGTGGGCAGAACCTGCCCAAACCGATACACTGCATAGCCGACCCCTGCAACCAGCAGGATCAGGCAACAGCATAAGACCAGCAGGATGATGAGTATTACCGGTAGAAGTTTAGAATTATTACCCATTAGGTCACCTTTTATCGTGTTATTTTACTATGAAACTTGGAGCGATTTTGTCGGATTAGGCACTTGAGGGATCCATTTTTCGGGAGTCATTTTCAATATTCAGGGCCTGGTATTGACTCGCCTCTTGCGGCTGTTTCTTGAGTGCGCTATAATGACCCGCCGTAAAAGTTACTCAGAAACAAAGGAACCAGAAAGATGCCTGTTTATGTTTACCGCTGCGCGAATTGCGGCGTCCAGTTCGACAAGTTGCAGTCCTTCACCGATAAGCCGCTCGTCCGATGCCCGGAGTGCGGCAAGTTCAAGTTGAAGAAAGTCTATCAGCCTATTGGGATCGTCTTTAAGGGCTCGGGTTTTTATGCCACCGACCACCATTCGCCATCCGGGCAGACAGCCAAGAAGAATGAGAAGTCTGAGATGAATGAAAAGATTGACAAGAAGGAAAGCACGGATGGGGCGGAGTCAACGCCAAAAGCGGAGACAACCCCAAAAGAGTGATTGTTGAGGTTTTCACCCACGATTTACACACCAGGGACGCACGCTCAGTGCGTCTCTGTTATTTTTGAGATAGTGCGGGGAGTATCCGTATCGTAGCCCTTGGCCTGGGTCAGGTGGCAGGCAAATAATTGTGCAGGAACGATCCCCACCAGCGGCGACAGCCATTCGGGAATGCCCGAGGGCAGCGGGATGGCAGATTGGGCCAGTCCCAGGGCGCGCTCGTCGTCCGAGACCACCAGCAGTTCGGCGTGATGAACCTGGCGCAGGCGGGAGATCATCTCCAACATGGAATCGAAGACCTGGCCGCGGGCTGCCACCGCCAGGACCGGGAATCCACCCACCACCATGGCAATCGGTCCGTGCTGGAAATCGGCGGAGGAGTACGGTTCAGCAATCAGGTAGGTCAGCTCCTTGAGCTTCAAAGCCCATTCGAATGCCGTCGAGTAGTTATACCCGCGTCCGAGCACCACGCACTGCTCCATGTAGCGGTAACGCTGGGCCATGTGGGCGATCGCCTCGTCCTGCTTGAGCACTTCTTCCACCCAGCCGGGCAGGTGCTGCAAATCCTGCCACATGACTTCGTCATTCTTCAGTGCTGCCGATATCATCCCCAACGCCAGCAATTCGGCGGTGTAAGTTTTTGTCGCTGCTACGGCTTTTTCCACCCCGGCGTCGATATCCAGCACCAGGTCGGCACAGGCTGCGAGCGGAGAGCCGGGTGCATTGGTGACAGCCAGGGTCAGGCAACCCTGGCGGCGGCCTTCTTCCAGCACGCTGACGATATCCGGGGATTTACCCGATTGTGAGACTCCCACAACCAGGGCGCCGTTCAAGCGCGGTGGTTTCTGGTAATAGGTGAACAAAGACGGAGTTGCCAGGGCCATCGGCAATCCATTTTGTGCGCCCCAGAGGTAATTGGCATACCGCCCGGCATTGTCGGAGGTTCCCCGGGCAGCCAGGAAGACATACTGTATATTCTTGCGGTGGATGGCCTCGGCGATCGCTTCCACCTGTGACGCGTTTCTCCAGGAGCCGGCGCAGGCAGTTGGGTTGTTCGAAGATCTCGGAAAGTAGGGTCATGTTGAGATTCTACCGTTAAAACAAAAAACCTGGAGTTCTCCAGGTTTCTTGCTGAGGCGGTCCCGACGGGATTCGAACCCGCGGTCTCGGCCTTGACAGGGCCGCATGTTAAACCACTACACCACGGGACCGTTAGCGGGCGCAAATATACCACAGGGGCATAGGGGCGTCAAGGCGAGGGTTGCCCAAATACGTAAACGTACTCCCCGTTCTGCGCCCAATCAAAAATCCAATGAGCATCCCCCAGGGAGAGGTTCACGCAACCATGACTGCGCTGGTATCCAAAGCTGTCGTGCCAGTAGGCTCCATGCAGGGCGCGTTTCTCGTCAAAATACATCGTCCAGGGCACATCTTCAAGATAATAATAATCCGAGCGGTCCGCTTCTGTAAATCCGCTCATGGTCTCCACGTCGAATTTTTCATAGATTTGAAAAAGTCCCGGGCGGGTTGCCCATGCCCCGGTTCCACTGGAGATGACGGTGGCAAATTTAAGCTGGTCGTCTTCGTATACAGCCAGGGTTTGTTCATCCAAGTTGATCTCGATCCAGCGACCGGCTGGCATTTCGTCCGGGCGGGAGGTGCGGGGTATCACGCGGGCAACCTGGTGATAATCCATCCACTCATTTGCAGCGATCATCAACCAGGTATTCCCTTCGCTTTCCTGGACGGCATACACCTGGACAATATCATAGCGGTTGTAGGTTCTACCAGTATTTTGAGCGTTGTATGAAGGAGCCTGGACGGATTGCACCTGCCCCAGGACCCAGCCGAAGGGAAACCGCGGGGTTGAACTGAAGAGCAGTCCCTGGAACCTGCGGTGCAGGGCAAAGCGGGCACCGAAATCGCTGCGTACCCAGGCACCGGAACGGAGTTGGTAAAAGATGCCGTTCTCGTTTTCCACCCGGTTCACGTAGGAGACGAATACATCCCCCGGTCCGACTGCCTGTCCGGAGACCGAAGAGGATTCAGCCTCCTCCAACGACGAGAATACGTAGAAGACAGTTCCTTCCTGGGCAAGTTTAAAATACTGGAATTCGATATCGGCAAGCGCTGAGTCAGGGGGGTACGCCGGTAGAGGTAGAGCAGGGAAGGGGATGCCTTCCTGGGCGGCACGGGTGATGTACTGGGAAGGCCCCAAGGGCAGGCATGTGTCCGGGGCGACAGCATATACACCCGGTTCACATACCACCGACCCGGAAACCGGTTCGGGGCTTGGAACGACCTGGCCGTGGGGGGAAACGATCAACCCTCCAGGAAGGTCAAGCCAAAGGAACAAGGATATAACAAACGCATTGAAGATTTTCATGATGATCACAAGTTTGAAAAATTATAGCATGATTATGAAACCTCCCACCGGGGAAGCAGAGCCCTTGATCCCTGGAAAACGCAGGTTGCTTGACACAATACCTTCCCTGTGCTATCTTTGCCAGAGCCCATTTTTTAGTCAGCAACCCGCGGATAGGAGGAAATTGCCTTGACCACGAACCGTACCCAAATGATGGTCGACCGTTTGCGCGACCTGCAGGCATCTTCACCAGATATTGTCGCTTCTGCAGTGGTCAGCGTGGATGGTCTTAGCATTGCTTCGGCCCTGCCCCAGGGAGTGGAAGAAGACAGGGTGTCTGCCATGTCAGCGGCAATGCTGTCTCTCGGTGAGCGGATCGCAAGTGAACTGGGCCGCGGCACGCTGGAACAGGTATATATAAAAGGTCAGAAAGGTTATGTCATCTTGATGTCGGTTGGACAGGATGCGGTCCTGACTGCCCTGGCGAGCGAACAGGCGAAACTGGGATTGATCTTTCTCGATATGCGCCGCGCTGCCGAGGACCTGTCCAAACTGGTCTAGTGGAATTATTTATCCTATGGAGCTGATCCCAAAGAGCGGCTACACGATTGCCAACACATTCGCCAGGAGCGCTCTCGAGGCTTTCGAAAACGTCATGGGGAAAAATGGTCTCAATGCCATTCTTCACCTGGCAGGTTTGAGCCACCTGATCGATCAATTTCCCGCGGATGACCTGGGGCGCAGATTCGATTTTGCGGAATTCACCGCACTGAATGCCGCGCTGGAGGAGTTGTACGGTTTTCGCGGTGGGCGGGGTCTTGCCCTGCAAGCAGGGAGAGCTACATTTAACTACTGCACTGAAGGACTTTGGCGCGCTGGCGGGCGTGGGCAACCCGGCGTTCAAGGAGTTGCCCTTGCAAGCCAAAACCCGCATAGGGCTTCCCACGGCAGCCCGGATCCTCTCCCAAATGACCGACCAGCAATCGACCGTAACTGAAATCGAAGATGCTTACCTGTGGACGATCCAGCGCTGCCCCATCTGCTGGAGGCGCAAGGGTGCGGAGAAGCCGGTCTGCCACTTCTCGACGGGCCTCCTTCACGGATTGCTGACCTGGGTCTCAGGCGGCCTGGATTTTCGGATCGATGAATCCAAATGTTGCGCCGTGGGGGGTGAAGTTTGCGAATTCGTCATCCAGAAAATCCCCATTTCATAAAGGTTGGCAACCAAGCCAATGGATGAGTATTGGTTGACATAGAAATTGGAGTTTGATTGAAGATCACGGTCATCATCCCCACTTATAATGAAGCGGAGAACCTGCCCAAGCTTGTCTCTGCCTTGTTTGCTCTCCCCCTGGAACTCAGCATTCTCGTCGTTGACGACAACAGCCCGGACGGTACAGGCAGGATCGCCGATGACCTTGTGAAAGCCCACCCCGGACGTGTCACCACCCTTCACCGGGCTGGGAAATTGGGCCTTTCCACGGCTTACCTGCAGGGTTTCAACCTGTTATTCAAAACGGATGTCGATGCAATTGCACAGATGGACTGCGATTTTTCCCATGATCCCCCTGTTTTGGTCGAGATGGCAAAGCGCCTGGAGACGTGTGATGTGGTCCTCGGGTCACGATATATCCCCGGCGGGAGCACCGATATCCGCTGGCCGCTGTGGCGCAAGGCGCTCTCGGCGTGGGGAAATTTCTATGCCCGATCCATCCTCAAGCTTCCCATGCGCGATGTGACCGGCGGTTATCGCCTGTGGAGGAAGAGTACCCTGCAGTCCATGCCGTTGGAGCGGGTCAAGTCCACCGGCTATATTTTCATGGTGGAGATGGCCTTCCTGGCTTATAACCTGGGATTCAAGATCGGTGAAGTCCCGATTTACTTTGCAGACCGGCGTTGGGGGAAGTCGAAGATGTCGTTTAGGATCCAGGTCGAGGCGGCCCTGCGTGTCTGGCAGGTGCTGTGGGATTATCGCGATCTGCAAAGGAAAGCATGATCCTGGCGGCTGAACTTAACCTGTCCCACCACCCCAAAACACCCCGCTGAGTACCTTCCATTCTTCCAGGTCCAGTGTTTCCGCACGCCGCTGTGGGTCAATGCCCGCAGCGGTAAGTTTTTCCTGTGCTTCTCCAGGCGGGATGCGCATCCCGGCAGAAATGGAATTGCGCAGGGTTTTCCGTTTTTGCGAGAATCCGGCCCTGGCAAGGGAAAAGAAGGTTTCCATTTGCGGGACAGGGATCACGGGCTCGGAATAGATGTCCACGCAGAGCACACAAGAATCCACTTTTGGAGAGGGGTAGAATGCCCCGGCAGGGATGTCCGCCTTGATCTGCGGGCGACCATAGACCTGGACGCTGAGCGCCAGCAAGCTCATCTCTCCAGGAAGGGCGCAAATCCGTTCAGCCACTTCCTGCTGGATGGTCAGAACCACCCGCCTGGGTTTCGGATTGCTTTCCAGCAGGTGGCGGATGATCGCCGAGGTGATGTAATAGGGGATGTTGGCAACTACCAGGTAATCCGGCGTATCCATCAGTTCAGCCGGATCGAGCTTGAGTATGTCACCCTGGACCAGGCGAATGTTATTGTAAGGAGCGAGGGTGGTTTTCAGGGCGGAGAACAGGCGCGTATCCAGTTCCACAGCCACCACAGATTTGACCGCCAATGCCAGGTAACGGGTCAGGCTGCCCAATCCGGCGCCGACCTCGAGCACCGAATCATCCATTTTCGGCTCAGCCGCATTGACGACTTTCTGCAATGCCTGGTTGTCGCGCAGGAAATTCTGTCCCAAACCTTTGCTGGGACGCAGGTTATATTCCTTCAACAAGGCGGGAATATCCAGTGGGGGCAGGGAGAAGCCGCTCATGGCAGGACGTATACCGGGTTTGCCGGTACCGGGGTGAGGAAGTAGACGGTGACGGTTTGGGACCAGGGAATCCAGTCTTCGTCGCTATAGCCGAGGTCGATCCAGAAATGGCTGTTGGCGGGACCGCCACCCACGTCGCCGACCACGGCTGAGCCATAACCGGGGATGAAGAGGTGTTCAAAGCCAAATGCCAGGTACCATGAATACACCATTGCCACAACGCCCTTCTGCACTTTCATTCCCGAGGAGGTGCCGTATGAACAATAGGAAACGCCGGAGCGGCAGGGTGAATAGGAAGTGGCATATAAATTGAGAACCCGCCAGTATTCAATGCTGACACCATCCACGACTGCGGTGCGAACGACGATCTTGGTCCCAAATCCCAGCACCTGGTCCTGGGGTGGGCGGACGATGCTCTCACTTTCCGTGGCTTGAGAAACCTGCACACCATCTTCGCTACGGGTGCGCAGGCGGGCAACCGCCAATCCATTTTCGCCGCCCTGGACAAGCGCCTGTTGATCAAGCTCAATATCTGCCGAAAGCTCGTTGCGGGTGTCGTAGGGAATGGCTCTCTGGGTCAGGGTCACGCTTTCGGTAACGCGCACCACGCGCAATTTCCCGTCAGCCGGAAGGGGGCTGGCTTCAGGCGGAACGCTGTAATCCAATCCGACCAGGGCCAACCCGGCGTCGGCCAGCGCCTGTCCGACGGTTTCTGCGGCGGAGAGAAAGCGGACCTGTTTACCATCCACCAGGGCGGTGAATTCCCGGGCAGGCCGATAGGTGACAATCAAGCCGTCCACCAGCGGGGTTTCAGCCGGCGGGCTGATCCGATCGGCGCTTGAGAGAACCAGGCCGTTTTCGGCCAGCGCCTGCCCCACGGTGAGAGCGGAGGTCACATAGGTTTGGACTCCACCGGGCGCATCCAACGAAACCTGAACCGCGCGGCGGACGATTAATGTGTAGGAATTGGCCTCGGGGAGGGAAGCATCGAGAGGAATGGAAGCCCCCAGGTACAGCAGCCTGTCCCTGGCGCCCAGCGTGATCCCGGCCCTGGCAAGCAGTTTCGTGGGCTGGGTTTCACTGCTGGTCAGCGTATAGGCCTGGATGCCATCCATGATGGTCACGCGGGAAGAGCCTGGCTGGCAGGCTGCGAGCAGGATAAGGAGGATACCCAGGAAAGCCCCGCGCAGGGAGGTCATTGGTTAATTCTACCCAATTCAACGGGCGAAAATGACCTGGAGGGGGAAGCTGACTGTCCTTCTGAACAAAAAAAGAATGGCTGCAAGATTGATGCTGTCACCAACTTCTCAATCCAATGGTGGACGAAAACAGTTCACTAGGAGTGGAACCTGTTTAAATTCCCCTCTGATCCCATAATTGCCTGGTGATTTGGATATGACCAAGGTGCAAAGCACTGTGCTCCAAGGCATGCAGTAGGCAATATCCCACGCTGAAAACCTTTTCATTGCGCGGGCTTTTACGGGAGGTTTCCAGGTCGGCAGGCGAGAAACGAGTGAGCGCCTGGCATATGTAAACGTTGGCATCCAGGATGCGCTTTTTTAATTCTTCCAGTCCGAGACCCTGCACGCTAAATTCCTGCTCCCGCACGCGGTCGGTAGGCTCACCCAATGCCACCGCCCCGATCCAGTATTTTTCAGCGCCGACCAGGTGGACTACCAGCACACTGAGGCTGTTCATCTCTCCACCAGGAAGCCAATCGAGTGCTTCGGCAGGCAGACCATCAATGGCGTGGATCAATTCGGCGTGGATCTCGCCGAACCGTCCGGTCAAGTCTTCAAAAAAGGTCATTTATCCTCCTCGCAGTCGCAATCCATGCCGCTGGCTTTCTCGAAGGACTCCCTGCCTTCCTTGATCGAGAAATAGATCAACCCCATTGTTCCAAGGCTGTCCACGAACCCGATCCCGGTGAGCTCAAAGATCAGGCTGGAGCCAAGAACGACAAGGGACATGTAGATGCATACCAGCGTACAGTTGGCATCGGCAAGGATGGGCGCCGAGTTCAGCACGCGACCCACTTTGCGCTTGCCAGCCACCAGCCCCGCCATCATGACGATGGAAACCGCGGAAATGATCACTCCCGGAAGGGTGGTTTCAGGTCGATGACCCTGGATGAGATTGATGATGATGGTGATCCCCAACCCGGCTGCCAGGAGGTAGAAACTGGTGCCTGTGACCCGCAATGCAGTACGTTCAAAGCGCGAACGATCCGTATCCGGGTTGCGGCGGATGCGGTACACCATGGCGAGGATGCCTATTCCCGACATGACCTCGATAAATGAATCCACACCAAAGCCGAACAGGGCCAGGGTGTCATCCGAGATGCCAAAGCCAACGGAAACCAAGCCCTCCAGGAGGTTGTAGAAGATGGTGAAGTATGCCAACCAAATGGCATAGCGGAAGTATTTGTCGGTTCTCTCGTTCATTGTTGCTCCGTAATTAACCAATAATAGTATCTCCGGTGAGACCTTTAAAATGCAGGGCTACATTATAGCAGTATAATTTTACAGTCGCAGGCAGGAGGTGACGGATGGATTTCAGTCATTTTTCGATCCAAGAACTTAGTGAGGGGGTGTTTGCCGCGCTTCACAAGGAAGGTGGCGCCGCATACAGCAATGCAGGGATCATCGACCTGGGTGAGCGGGTACTGGTATTCGACGCGTTCGAGAGCCTGGCAGCGGGGAAAGAACTGCACTCTGCCGTTACGCACCTGACCGGAAAACGGGCTACCTGGCTGGTCAACAGCCACAAGCACGGAGACCACTGGGGCGGGAACCAGGTCTTCAGCGCGGAGGCGGTCATCCTCTCCACGCCCCTGACGCGCCAGGGGATGCTGGGATGGGGAGAGGAAATCGAGAGATTGAAAACCCACCCACAAGTGATCAAGCAAGAGATCCATGACCTGGAAAAAAAGCTGGAGAACGAGGTGGATCCCATCCAGCGGGCAACCCTGGAACGCCGGCTTAACCGCAACCGTGTGCAACTATCAGACCTGCCGGAGTTCAAGTTTTGCCCACCGGAGCTGACATTTCAAGGCAGGATGACCTTCCACGGCTCGAAACGAGAGCTGGAATTGGTCACGGTGGGACCGGCGCATACGCCTGAGGAGTGTTACCTGGCCCTGCCTGGCGAGAAGATCATCTTTACCGGAGACCTGGCTTTCTTCGACTCGCCTCCCTTCATTGCCGAGGATTGCAGTTTACAAGGTTGGATGGAGCAGCTGGGAGGATTCATCCGGTCGGATGTCGAGGTATTTGTCCCGGGGCACGGAGGCTTGGGCGGAAAAGCCAACCTGGAGATGGAGCAAAGTTACCTCGTCAGCATGCGGGAGATGGTCTCGGAAGCGATCGGAGCTGGGAAGACACTGACAGAGATCCTGGCAAAGCCGCTCCCCGACCCGTTTGCCGACTGGCGATTCTTTGAGGCGCGCAATCAGAATAATGTCCGCTCCCTGTTCAAGATTTTGAGTGGGTGAGAAAAGAAAAGGCGGCAAAGAATGCCGCCTGCCGTTGGAAAAATCAGCTCAGACCCAGAATCGAACGGACGGCTCAGCGCCGTCCGGTTGTTTTAAATTTCGTCCTCTTCATCGTCCGCCCATTCTTCGTCTTCCTCAGGTTCGTCTTCCTCCCACTCTTCCAACTCTTCCTCCCAGTCTGCTTCCTTGGCGGCTTCCTCGGTGGGTGAAAAGGTAGCGCAACCGGTATCCGGATCGAACTCGACTGCTGCAGCGCCGCAATAACCTTCATCCAGGAAGACACAATCGGTATAATGACAGCGAATACGGGGCATGGAATTCCTCCTATAATGAGTATTTATTCAAGCGAATAATTGCGATAATGAAAAGGAGCGTGATCAGGACTGCCGAGACCACACAGAACGGGCAATAGGCGTGCAGGACATAGGCTTCGATGTAGGTGAGATAGGCGGAAAAGAGCACCCCAACCAGACCCATGCCAAAGACTGCCAGCCGGCCTTGCTCCGCAGCAAGTTTCCAATGGGGTTCCAACACCAGCACAGCAAGAATTGCCAGGTAGGCCAGGATCCCCAGCAGGGAGACAGGAATGCCGTAAAGCTCAGAGTAAGGGCTGTAGTTGACCGTGGCACAATCGCCGTTGCCCAGGCACATCTTGTCATTGCTGGAATACTTGTAGATGAGCAAATAAATCGAATCCAGCATACCCAGGAAAGCGATGACCATACTGGTCCAACGCAGGATCGAGTCGCGTTTATCTTTGACGGGGGGTTTCACTCGAGAAGCCATGCATTCAACTCCGATTTTGCAGTCACGCATTTTACCCCAGAGGGCACAATCAGTAAAGCATTTGCCTGCACCAGGGTAAATAAATTACCCGATCCCTGGTGACCGGCGAGATGGGCGATCAATACACCGTCCTCCTCCTTGACCCGCACACGCAGGTAAAACTCGCGTCCATCGGAATCGATCTGCTCTGCCACGCGCACCTTGCGTGCCGGGCGAGGGACACCCGGCAAGCCGTTCAAGCGCTCGAGCACGGGGCGCACAAACACCTCAAAGCCTACGAATGAAGACACCGGGTTCCCGGGTAACCCGATGAAAGGGATGCCGTGATAGGCTCCAAAAGCAAGCGGTTTACCCGGGCGCATGTTGACGCGCCAGAAATCCAGCGTTCCACTCGATTCGATCACCGCCTTGACATAATCGAAGGCGCCGACGCTGACACCTGCCGAGGAGAGGACCAGGTCCACTTTCCCGGCAACGGCTTGATCCAGCCGGCAGCGGATATCCTGCTCCGTATCGTTGGCAATTCCCAGGTGAATGACCTCCACACCCGCTGCCTGGGCCAGCGCGGCGAGAGTGTATGTATTCGTATCATGGATCTTGCCGGGTACCAGGGGAGTATCCAGCGGCAGGAGTTCATCACCCGTAGAGAGCAGGGCAAGGCGAACTTTTCGGTGGACCTGGACCTCGGACACACCCAGCATTGCCAGGAGCCCGATCTCCTGCGCCCGCAAGCGCGTGCCGGCTGCGAGCACTTTATCCCCCCGGCGCAGGTCATCCGCCTGGTGGCGGATATTCTCACCCGGCAGCGGTGCTTTCTTAATTGTGATCGATTCCGGGGCAGGCGCGCCCGGACTGCGGGTAGTGAAATCCGTATCCTCCACCATGATGACTGCATCGGCTGCCACAGGAATCAGCGCACCGGTCATGATGCGCGCCGCCTCGCCAGGTTGCAGGATGCAGCGGGAGGAATCGCCGGCGCGAATATCTGCAACGACGGCCAGGGTTTGCCCGGGGAATGTCCCGGCTGCCTGCAGGGCAAAGCCATCCACGGCTGAATTGTCGAAAGGTGGGAGATCAAAGGAGGCGACGAGTTCAGCGGCCAGGACGCGCCCGGCAGCATGATCCAGGGCGCAAGGCTCTGGTTCGACCGGATGGAAATAGGCTAGGATGCGTTCCCGGGCTTCTTGTACGGATAACATGAAAACCGCCTTCTCCAAGGCGGCGACATTATACCATTTTATTTCCCCGGCTCGATTACCCGCCCTTGACCCTTACTGCTTCCAATACATTGGGTAAATTCTCCAGGCGAGTCAGGATGCGGCTCAGTTGGGCGATATCCCTCACTTCGATGACGAGACGCAACTCGGCATGGTTCTTGGTGACGCGAACCCTGACATCCACGATGTTGACATTCTCCCCGTTGAGCAGGGTGGTGATGTCACCCATCAACCCCTGCCGGTCGTAGGCGGAGATGCGGATGGGGACCGGGTAGGTACGCACGTTCTCCCCCCAGGAGACCTTCACAAGCCGTTCACGATCACGGATGCGCAGGATGTTCGGACAATCCTGGCGATGGATGGTGGCACCGTGACCGCGGGTGATGTATCCGATGATCTGGTCGCCGGCTGTGGGATTGCAGCAGCGCGCCGTGGAAGTGAGCAGTCCCTTGAGTCCCGTCACGCTGACGGCGTCCGAGATGGTCGCCTCACTGGTGGGCGGCACGGCAACCAGGGTATCTTCGGGAGCTTTCGTTTCCAGCAACTTGCTGAGCACGCGCCCGATGGTCACATCCCCGCAACCCAGGGCTACATACAGGTCATCCTGGTCGCGATTGAATTGCGCAGCCAATTCAGAAATGTAGTCGGGTTCCAGTGCCGGCAAGCCAAGCCGTTCCAGTTCGCGTTCCAACATGACTTTGCCCTGGGCCTTGTTTTGTTCGCGGTCCTGGCGTTTGAACCAGTTGCGGATCTTGCCGCGGGCGCTGGCGGTATGGACCAGGCCAAGGTTGGGATTGAGCCAATCCCGGCTGGGACCACCCTGCTTGGAGGTGAGGATCTCGACCTGTTCGCCGGTCTGGAGCTCATAATCCAGTGGGATCAATTTGCCATTCACCTTCGCTCCCCGGCAGCGGTCGCCGACCGAAGTGTGAACGTGGTAGGCAAAATCGATCGGCGTGGAACCGGCAGGCAGGTCGATCACGTCGCCGCGCGGGGTAAAGACGTAAACGCGGTCCTTGAAGACATCCGTCTTCATGTTATCCACGAATTCCTGGGCGTCATCCACGTCCTGGCGCCACTCCATTACCTTTCTCAGCCAGTTGATGCGCTCGTCATATTTATCCGACCCGCCGCCTTCCTTATAGCGCCAGTGGGCGGCGATGCCAAGTTCAGCATTTTCGTTCATTGCCTGGGTGCGGATCTGGACTTCGAGCGGTTTGCCGTCATCGTAGATCACCGAGGTATGCAGGGATTGGTAAAAGTTATCCTTGGGCGCGGCAATGTAGTCGTCAAATTCCCCCGGGATGGGACGCCACTTGGTGTGAATGATGCCCAGGGCGGCATAGCAGGCGGCGATATCGGGGACGATCAGGCGAATGCCGCGGATGTCGCGCACCATTTCGAACGGTTTTTCCTTGTCGATCATCTTCCTGTAGATCGAGTAGATATGCTTCGGTCTTCCTGAAATTTCCACTTTTATCCCGGCTTTTGAGAGCAACTGGGAAATTTCCTTGGCGATCAGCACGATCTCGGACTCGCGAATTTCGCCGCGCGCGTCCAGTTGATCGGCTATTTCCTTGTATTTCTCGGGATCGGTATAACGGAAGCCCAGGTCTTCCAGTTCCCACTTTATCTGCCAGATACCCAGGCGATTGGCAAGCGGGGCAAAGATCTCCATCGTCTCGCGGGCAATCCGGCTGCGTTTCGATTCCGGGAAGTGGTGCAGCGTACGCATATTATGAAGCCGGTCTGCCAGCTTGATGAGCACCACGCGCACGTCGCTGTCCATTGCCAGGAAAGTCTTGCGTAATGTTTCAATGGAAAGGGCATGTTTGCGGTTACGCAGTTCGGATTCATCTGCTGCCTGGTCGTCATTTTGATCGGGAATCGCCAGGGTTTCTTCGGGGTGTTCACCGCGCGAGACGCGCGGAAGCTGGGTGAGTTTCGTCACCCCCTGGACAAGGTTGGCAATGGTTTCCCCAAAATCCTGGCGGATGGCTTCCAGGGTCAGGGGGGTGTCTTCCACGGTGTCGTGCAACAAGCCAACAGCGACCACATCCGCGGGCATGGAATATTCAGCCAGGATGGCAGCGACTGCCAGGCAGTGACTGATGTAGGGATCACCGGAGGCGCGCTTCTGCCCTTGATGAGCTTTTTCGGCGACAAAGTAAGCGCGTTGGATCGTTTCGCGCTCCAGGGCGGTGTAGTAATCCGGCAGAGCGGAGATCAGCTCGTTCAAGGTGGAAGGTGTTTCTTTTTTCATAAAGGCATGTTCGCTACGCTGCCGTTGCTGCAACGGCAGCAGCATCCTGTTGGAGCAGGATGGCAAGATACCACCCCAGGATTGCCATCCAGGGGAGTTCGGTGAGCGAGGCTGCCAGCGGGTGAATGGTCATGTAGGCAGAGTAATGGAAGAAACCGCCGATCTTGCGGTATTCCACCAGGGGTTCATCGCTGGCAGACAGGAACTCGATCTTGGTTTTCCAGAAATCGGTGCTGGCGCGATAGGTGCGTCCATCGGGCAGTTCGAGCACCCCGCCGCTGGTCCAGGTGTTATTGCGGAAACTGGCGATCTCCTCGTCCGAGTCGCAGCGCCGGACGGTGACCCGGGTCTGGAAAAATCCGACCCGCTTGAAGGTCCAGCAGCCATCGGCACTTTCGGCTGTCGCCAGGGAGCCGAAGGAACTGCGGAATTTCAATGAAGAAACCACCTCCTCAGACTCGCCGGGATACAGGTTATATTCCATTTTCATGGCGCTGGGTTGTTCCCATTTCAATTCCATGCCTACCAGATCGATCAACCGTTTCATAGCCTAGCTCCTCTCGAGGTCAAAACTCCTGTCGATGAAACTGCCTCCCATCCCCTATTATAACTTTTCCGCATATAATCCACACCTGTATGACCATCAGCAATAATGTTACCCGCCTGCTTGCCTCCAAGAAGATCCATTTCACGGCCTTCGAGCTGCCCGCTGAGAAACTTGGCGCTGAAGAGACTGCCCGCTTGCTGGGACTGGACCCGATGCTGGTTTTCAAGACCATCGTGTTGCGGCGGGAAAAGGGCAAGCCCCTCCTGGCGGTCATCCCGGGTCCGCACCACGTGGATCTAAAAATGGTGGCGGCTGCCCTGGATGAAAAGAAGATCAGCCTGACAACGGAACGCGAAGCCGAGCAGCTAACCGGTTTGCTGGCGGGAGGCATTTCACCCCTGGCGCTGCTGAACAAAGGTTTCCAGGTGCTGATCGATGCCGAGGCAGAAAGCCGGCAGGAAATCCATGTGAGCGGTGGGCAGCGAGGATTGAATATTTGCCTGCCGGTCAAAGCGCTTGCCGGGCTGGTTCATGCCCGTTTTGCTCCCATCAGCCAAAAGGATTGATCCCACCCGGGAATTCCAATCTTGTCCCCCCAAGGGGCATGCCCTATAATTGACGAAATGCTCCAGGAGAAGATGATGAGCCAAGACCAACCGATCATTATTGCGCGTGGTGTTGAAAAATGGTACGGGTCATTCCAGGCCTTGAAAGGTATCGACATGGAGGTGGAGAGAGGCGAAGTGATCGTGATCTTCGGCCCCTCGGGATCCGGCAAATCGACCTTCATCCGCTGCATCAACCGGCTGGAGGACCACCAAAAGGGGCAGATCATCGTCGACGGCACCGAGCTGACCAACAGCATGCGCAACATCGAAAAGGTGCGCACGGAAACCGGCATGGTATTCCAGCAATTCAACCTCTTCCCCCACCTCACGGTGATGCAAAACATTTCCCTGGCGCCCATCCAGGTGCGCAAGTGGAATCACGAAAAAGCGGAAGCCAAGGCAAAGGAACTGCTGGCACGCGTCGGCATCCCGGAGCAGGCGGATAAATTTCCCGGTCAACTCTCCGGGGGTCAGCAGCAACGGGTGGCGATCGCGCGTGCCCTGGCGATGGAACCCAAGATCATGCTCTTCGATGAGCCGACCTCGGCCCTCGACCCGGAAATGATCAAGGAGGTGCTCGACGTGATGGTGGGGCTGGCGAAATCAGGCATGACCATGCTGGTGGTGACCCATGAGATGGGTTTCGCCAAGGCGGTCGCCGACCGGATGTATTTCTTCGACCAGGGCCTGATCGTCGAGACCGGCACTCCGGCGGACATTTTCACCCGCCCCAAGGAAGACCGCACCAAGTTGTTCCTCTCGCAGATATTGGAGAAATAAAAAAAAGGGCGACCATCGGGTCGCCCTGATCGTTTACTGGGGGATCTTACGAATCGAATTCGCCGGCAAGAGTGCCGTTGACCCACACAGAGTAATGCCCGCCCGGGAAACTGCCCAGCGGAAGGGTGGCCTCTATTGGCTTCAGCACCTGGATGCAGATGACATTGGGGTCGACCACGGTATATACTTCGATGGCAATGCGCTCTTTGCATCCGCGTTCGGCGATCGAAACGCGCAACTGGTGGCAGGGGGTGGGCAGGTTCCCGCTGATCAGCAGGTTGACCTGTACCGGGAAGCTCTCCAGTACCAGGAGGCTGGCTTCCTCCACGAAGAAGGTCCCCTTTTCCAACAGCTTGTCCCCATTCTGAGGCAAGTACTGCTGGAGCGTGGGCAGGAACTCCGGGGTTGGCGTGAAACCCATTTCAGCAGTATCTCCTGGAAGCGGAATTGAGGGTGCAGGGGTGGAAAGACCTTGCCCTCCGCCGCAGGCAGACAGCATACCAGTCAAGACGAGCATTAAAAGAAAGCGTTTCATCGATCCTTCTCCTTGGGTGTTGCATCATGGACGAAATTCCCATCCGTAGAGTTCCTGCACTACCTCAGGGGAGGTTGAAGGTGCGCACCAGGAAAGCAGCCATTTCAGCGCGCGTGACCGTCCCTTCCGGGCAGAACTTATTTTGAGAGCAGCCGACGGTGATTCCGTCTGCAAAGAGTTTTTCGATCCAACCGGCAGCCCAGTGGGTGGCGGGCACATCGTTGAAGATCCCCGTGGCAGTTGGAGGGGTATAGTTCTTGCCGTATTTCGCCCGCAGCAGGAAGACTGCCATCTGGGCACGCGTAACCGAGTCATTCGGGCAGTAACTCAGGGGGGAAAGGAGGCAACCGGTGGTAATGCCTTCATCATAGAGCTTTTCGATCCAGGCGCGCGCCCAGTGGGTGGAGGGCACGTCGCTGAAGATCCCCGAGGCGGGCGGCGGGGTATAAGTGCTGCCGTTCTTTGCCCGCAGCAGGAAAACTGCCATTTCGGCCCGGTTTACCCGGCTCTCCGGGCAGTACCGCCTGGGGTTCGCGGCGCAACCGGCGGTGATGCCGGCATTTTTCAACCTATCGATCATGGTCACGAAGGCGTGGTTCACCGGCACGTCATAGAAGGGGGTGACATGGAAATTCAGCGTCCCGCCCGCCAGGGCTTGCATGTCGGTGGCGGCAGGATTGATCGCGCCGCTGTAATGGGCGATCTCGATGTAGTACCTTGTCCCGGCGACCAGGTTGGCTTCCAGGTAGGAAGTGTATGCGGGGTAATTGTTGTTGCAGGCGACCAAGCTCAATGCGCCGCGGTTTCCACTCCACACGGCAAGCACGGTGTCGTAACTGCTCTGGAAGGTGTCCATGGAGACCCACCCGCTGGCGGTGGGGGTGTAGGCATACCAGACCGAGTTGCGTCCCGGCGCCAGGTTGCAGACCGGCACGATCGGATCGTCGTTCGAGTCCCCGGCTCTGGTGGTGGTCATGGTGTGGCTGAAGGGCACGCCGGTGACGGTGACGGCGGCGTTGATGTCGTCGCTGGCGGGCTGGTGCAAGGAAAGGAAGGATTTCCCGGTAGCAACGGGATTCTTGGCAGCGACCTCCAGGGTATAGGTCACACCGGCGAGCAGGTCGAGTTGGACCTCGGATTGATGCCCAAGCGCATTATCGTCACACGCCTGGGATACCAGGCTGCCGCGCGTCCCTGTCCAGACCGCCAGAATGGTGTCGAAATCACTGCCTGCCGTGCTGATCAGCGCCCTGCCGGAGACCGTGGGGGTGAATCGATACCAGGTGCTCTGGGCTCCCGGGGCGGAGGCACAGGGCAGGGCGGGATCGTCCGCGGCGGAGGTGGCGGTGGTGATATCCCGTCCATCGGCATACGGCACAGAGGGGATCAGCGTCGCAGCGCTGATGTCATCGTTGAGCGGGGCATCGGCGCGCACGGCGATGACGCCGTCCATGGCATTGCTGTCGATGCTGCCCAGGGGGAGCCTGCCCCGGGCCTCGGTGTGATCGCCGGCGTACTGGCGCAGGCGCTGGTGGTTAGGCCAGAGCCAATTGGGTATTTTATATACATACCAGACAGTCGCCGTGTTGTCATAGCCAGGGAAGATCCAATGCGCCAGCCAGGCTGCCTTTGGGTATATGAAGGTTGAGGGGTCCGTGGGATCATATGCATAGGATATAAACCCGGAGGAATAGTTGCCGTACACGCCGGAAACATTCCCCAAACTTTCCATCTCTTCCGTCCAACCGATCATGAAATGGCGGACAGTGGATGTGCAATCAGGGTCCTTGGTTTCATCAAATGTTTCCATATCGTAATAGATGACCGTGCCGCTCTTGTCCGGTCCAGTCAGGCCGAGTCCTTGGGCGACCAGCAAGGCGGAGTTTGCCTCCGTGCACTCCCTGCTTATATGCCAAATTCTCCGGATCACCGGAACGATACATCGGAATTGTTGAGAGATAGTTTGTGCAAGGCTTGGGTGCCTGGGGACCGACCCAGGTGGGGATGAATTTCCAGCCCTGGCGCTGCAACTGGGCCAGGTAGGAGGCGGTCAGGTTGGAATTGGCGCAGGCGCGCGCCGAACCGCCGATGTACAGGTTGACGGCGGTGTAGGGGCTGGATTTCCACCAGACGGCAAGCTTGGCGAGCTCGGGGATCTCGCAGATGTCGAAACCCTGACCGATGATCGGCTGTGTGCCGGCGGGTAAAACTTCCAAACCGGAGGGCAGGCTTTGATTGTTGATTTCCGTGCGCGTTTCCGTTAATCCATCCGGGAAGCCCGGCAGGGGGACCAATTCCCAGGTCAGGCCGCCGTCCAGGGTGCGGCGCAGGCTGGAGGTCGAGTTGCATGTCCCCTGGGTTTTCCCGGCGTCGAACTGGCATTCCCCGTTGGATACCTGTGCCCAGGCAACCTTCGCTGAAAGCATGTCGAGCCGGGTGAGGCTGGCGTCCACAGGCTGGGTCAATGCCCCGGTTTGAAAGTCGAGGGGAAGTTCGGAAGCGTCGGCGGGGATGGATTCCCAGGTCAGGCCGCCATCCGGGCTGCGGTAGGCTTCATTACCAGTCGCTCCCCCGGCGGTGAAGCCCAGCTCGGGGGTCACAAAGACGACCGGCTCGCCGATGGGGATAGAAAGCCTTTCCCAGTGAAAGCCTCCGTCACGGGTGCGGAAGAGGGTACCGATATTGAAGTTGGAACTGGTGGCGTGGCGCACCACGATCCAGCCGTTCTGCGCATCCAGGAAGAACAGGTGAACGGATTGCGGCTGGATCCAGGTTTCATCCGCCTGGAAGAGGTCGAGTGGACGTACATCCCAGTTAGCGCCATCATCGCGGCTTTCCCCCAGCGCATAGATGGAAGCTCCCTGGTCATCCGTTTGGGTCAACACGACCCAGCCGTAATTATCGACGAAAGAAGCTGAGCGGATTTCCAGAAGCTCCGCGGAGGCAGGTGTGACATCCGCCCAGGTCTGCCCGGCGTCCCAGGTGCGGTGGAGGCGACCTTCGAGCAGGATCCACCCGGCATCCGCGGAGGTGAAATCGAACACCAGGGAAGCTTGACCGGCAGGCGATTGGCCTCTCACCGGGAAGTCCGGGACGAACAGCACGGCTGCCACCAGGAGGAGGCAGGCAACCAGCAAGTAAAAAATCTTCACCTTTTCTCTCATTCAATTATCCTTTCACTACCACTAATGGGCGGAGGCGCGCCACCTTGCGGGCGATCCCCGCTGCTGTGACAGTTTCCACCACCGCGTCGACATCCTTGTAGGCTTGCGGTGCTTCCTCCGCCAGCCCGGACAGGCTCCCGGCACGCACCTGGATGCCGTGACCTTCCAGGTCACGCCGCAGGTCGTCGCCGCGCATCTCGTGCCTGGCCCTGGCGCGGCTCATTGTGCGACCGGCACCGTGGCAGGAGGAACCAAAGGAGCGCAGCATGGATTCCTGCGTCCCGACCAGCACCCACGAGGCGGTGCCCATCGAGCCCGGCACGAGAACCGGCTGCCCGACCTGGCGGTATTCCAATGGCAGGTTGGGATCTCCCGGGCCGAAGGCGCGCGTCGCACCCTTGCGGTGCACGCACACTTTCATCCGCTCCCCGGCGACCTCGTGAGTTTCCAGCTTGCCAATGTTGTGGCAAATATCATACACCTGGCGCAAGGGATCATGCCCGCGCCGCCCCACCTTCCCGGCAAAGGTCTCCTCGAAGGCGCGGCGGATGGAGTGCGCCAGGACCTGGCGGTTGGCGAAGGCAAAATTGGCCGCGGCGCGCATCGCCCCCAGGTAAGCCTGTCCCTCCGGGCTGTCCAGCGGGGCGCAGACCAGCTCGCGGTCGGGCAGGTCAATGGCGTAGCGGCGGACAGCAGACTGGAAATCCTGCACGTAATCGGTGCACACCTGGTGCCCGAGGCCGCGCGAACCGCAGTGAACCTGGACCACCAGGCAGCCGGTGCGCAGTCCGAAGGTGTTGGCGATCTCCGGTGAAAAGACCTCTTCGACCACATCGACTTCGACAAAGTGATTCCCGGCGCCCACGGAGCCGACCTGGTCCCGCCCGCGCTGCTTGGCGCGTTCACTGACCCTGGAGGGGTCCGCTCCTTCGATGCAGCCGCCTTCCTCGGTGCGATCCAGGTCTGCCTGGCTGGCAAAACCCTGCTTGAGCGCCCAACGGGCTCCCTCGCGCAGCAGCCGCTCAAGTTCCGGCAGGCCCACGCGCAGGACACCTTCCTTGCCGACGCCGGAGGGGCAGTACTTGTTCAACAAGGTAGCCAGGGTGCTCATTTCCGCAGCGGCGGATTCTGCCTCGATGTCCGAGGCGAGCAGGCGCACCCCGCAGTTGATGTCGTAGCCAATACCTCCCGGCGAGATCACGCCGTGCGGGAGCCGGGTGGCAGCCACCCCGCCGATGGGGAAGCCGTAGCCCTGGTGCATGTCGGGCATCACCACCACGTGACCGACCAATCCCGGCAGGGTAGCCACGTTGACCGCCTGCTCCAGCGATTTGTCGCCCATGACCTGTTCAAGCAGCTCGTGCGTGGCGAAAATCCGCACCGGCACGCGCATATCGGCGCGGAAATTCTGCGGGATCAGCCATTCATTGGGGGAGACTTGGACCAGGTCGTGGATATTCATAATATATCCGGTCTTTAGAAGATACCGGGAGACTTCTTGAAGGCTTCTGTATGTTTCTCAAACGTCGAAAACGATCTCCACTTGAACACCTCGAGCGGTGTTCTCAATGCGCAGGTTGTGAAAGGTGACCGCCTTGATCGCCCTGGTCAGCGAGACCAGGGGAGCGCCGGTTAGTTTTGCTTTCAACTTCCATTCGCCCGGGCTTTCCACCAGATCCACGTGGACCTTGTCGAAGGCAAGCTGTTCCTGCTCGGTGAAATAGAGCAGCTCTGAAAGAAAGGCGACGAGAAGCGTTTCCACATCCGCGGCGGAGAGTGCCACCGTGCGCTCTACCAGCGGACCGGGAGCCGCCTGGGCACCCGAGAGGGCGTTCATCCCGCTGGCAGCTTCAACGAAAAGCGCCGGCAGGTCGGCAGCCCACACTCGCAGGCTCCAATCTGCCGTATGGGGGAGCTCCTGGAAAGGCATGGCTAATTGTAACCAATTCCAGATAAAAGACCATCCGTATCCGCTGCCCTGAAATGCACCCGGTAGGCATCCGCCTCGGCAAGCAGGGATTGCATGTCTGCCCATACCCGGGTGCAGGCGGCGGCATCCTTCTCCCCGCTCCCCGTTCGGACGGCCAGGGTACCCTCCTCCACGGATTCCACGACGAAATCACCGTGGGCACTGCACCAATCCAGCCCGCGCTGGAGAGTTTGGATCGTTTGCCCGGTGGCGGCGGCCAGTTTCACTATACTGGTCATTCCATTGCGCTGGTTTACAATGAATTTCAGCAGACCAAGGAGGCGGGGCATGAATTTCTTCGCCTGGTCGAGGGCAGGCGCGGCGCAGACCAGGGACACCACCTGTGGTTTCACTATTTCCATTACGTAGTGCAATTCTTCCGGGGAAGGGGGAATCGACCAGAGGACCAGGTGGTCAGCAGGGGTCAATTCGCCGCGGTCCACCCCTTCCACCCCCGCTTTTTCTTCGCCCTCGGCAAAGATCAGCGTGGAAGGTCCGCCGCGCAGCATGGCAAGCAGGCTGGCGGGATCCCTTTCGGACGCGGTAGTCGCGAATCTCCAACCTCCTGCTACTCAATGCAATCACCGGCATTTCGACCGGGTGCCAGTCGGCGAAGACAAGCTGGGTCTCCTGCCCGCCATGCCAGTTGGATGCTCGCAGGGTGAAGGCAAGATCGAACCTGCCGGATGGCCTTTCTTCCCCGGCGCCGTTCCACCACAAAACCTGGCTGCTGTTCCCGTTCCCGTCGGACACGGTCAATTTCAGGTGTTCCTGGGTGCGACCGATGGGCACGGCTTTCTCCAATGCCAGGTCATGGCTGGCCAGGATGAGACGGGGATTTCCGGCGCCGAACGGCGCCAACGGTTCGAGGGCACTGGCGAGCTGGAGGTCCAGGTCTGCCAGCCCCATCCAGGCAGCGACGTCCAGGGAAGGCTCTTCAAGGGAGGCACCGCTGAGCATTTGCTCTGCAGTCTTCTGCAAGCGCCGGGTGAAATTGGGCAGGTTCTCAGGCGCCATGGACAAGCCGGCAGCCATGGGATGACCGCCGAAACCAAGCAGCAGGTCAGCCTGGGCAGCGATGGCTTGCGTGATGTGGAAACCCTCCACGGAGCGGGCGGAGCCGCGCACCGGCTCACCCGCAGGCATGGACAGGACGATGGCCGGCTTGGCGTAGCGTTCCACCAGCCGTGAGGCGGCGAGACCGATGATCCCAGCCGGGCCAGGCAGGATGCCCAACGATCAGAACAGGGGATGCCAGCAGTCCAGGATCGGCGCGCAGTTGCGCTTCGACTGCTGCGGTCACCTGCCTGGTGAGCAGCTGGCGCTGGGCATTGTAATTCTCGAGCGTGGAAGCGAGCACGCGCGCCCGTGCCGGGTTGGTGGTGGTCAGGAAATCGACGATCGGGTTGGCATCGCCGAGACGTCCCAAGGCGTTGAGCCGCGGACCGAGGTTAAAGCCGATGTGTTCCTCGGTCAGGTTGGCGGGGTTGAGTTCGGCCATTTCCAGCATCAGTTTCAAGCCCAACCTGCCGGTATTGCGCAGCGCGTCCAATCCCTTTTGGGTGAGCCAGCGGGCATCCCCGCGCAGGACGGCGACGTCCACCACCAGCCCCAGTGCGACGAGGTCGAGCAATTCCGGGGGTTCAATTTTCGGGTTTGACTGCGCAAAGAGCTCTTCGGCAAGTTTATAAGCAACGCCGACGCCCGCCAAAGTGGCCAGCGGGTGTGCGGAAGGCAACATCTTGGGGTTGACCAGCGCCATCGCACGGGGGAGTTCGGGGGGAAGATCATGGTGGTCGGTGATCAGCAGGTCCACGTTGCGCGAGCGGGCATAATCGGCTGCTTCACAGGCGGAAATACCCGTATCACAGGTCAGGATCACCTGTGCGCCATTGTCGATCACTTCCTTCAGGCGAGGCAGGGTGATCCCATGACCTTCCTGCTGGCGGACCGGGATGTGGTAAACGACATTTGCGCCCAGGGCGCCGAGTGCCTGGACGAGCAGGGTGGTGGAGGTTTGCCCGTCCACGTCGAAGTCGCCCCAGACACAGATGCTCTCCTGTTTCTTGATCGCATGTTGCAGCCGTTCAACGGCTTTGAGCAAACCAGGCAGGTCAGAAGCCGGAGCAGGCTGGTAAAACAGGGGATCCAGGAATGCGCGTGCCGACTCGAGGTCCGTCACCCCGCGTTGGACGAGAGTCTGTGCCACGAGTGGGTGCAACCCGGGCAGGATATTTTCAGCAGGGGCAGGGGTATGTTTCCAGCGCATGTGAAACCTAGTGGACGCCTCCAGCGAGGGATGCCTGGGCGGGAGGGAGGTTCAGAAGGCGATCTCCTGGATCTGCTCCAGGTTGATCTCCGCTTCGTCCAGCTCGCTTTCCAATTCATCTGCCAGTCCCGCCCCGATACCCCGCTCACAGTAGGACCGGTAGACACAGAAGGCGCACCTGTGTTCATCGTCGGTTTTTGGGAATTCAGTCGCCGCGGCGATCTCGTTCAGCAACAGGAGCAGACGCGTCCTGGTCGCGTTTGAACTGGGCGCTGGAGTATACGAATATTGCCGGTTCCGAAGGATGAGCCGCATACCAATACATCATGCGCACCTGTTCCGGGAGCCATGCCACGCCTCCGTTCAGGTGGGTGCCCGCCTGGACCAATAACGCCCGGTAAACGCGTGTCTGCCAGCGGGCCGCCATGCGCTCGTCGCGCGGGCGCTTTGCATTGGTCTTCCAGTCCACGATGAGGGCTTCGCTGCCGGGCTTGACGGCGACCAGGTCATATTTTGCCAGCAGGCGATGATCCTCCCCCAGGGGGGTGGAAAGGGTCAGCTCGGTGTACTTCGTGTAGCTTTCAATGGCCTGTATCGGATGGGCAAGGTAATTCTGCCACCACAGCTCCAGGTTGGGGCTGACGGCAAGGCGGGTCAACTTGTCCACCGGGATGCCGAGGAGATGCTGCTGCACCATGCGGTGGAACAACTGTCCATCCTTTTGACTGCGTTCGTTTTCGATGACCGGCTCCGCCTCCACGGCCGGCCATTGCAGCCGGTCAATGTAGCGCAAATAGAAGCGCCGCGGGCAATCGGAGTAATCCTGCAGGGAAGATTGGGAGAAGGTAAAGGGAGATGGAAGGGTCATATGGGTACACCCGGGTACATGCACCTGATTATAGAGCAAACACGGCCCTTGTGGGACCGTGTTTGGAATGGGAGGGCGGCTGTTGCGGCTCAGCCCTTGATCGCGCCGGAGAGCAATCCGCGCAGGAAATAGCGTCCCAGGAAGATGTAGACCAGGAGTGTCGGCAGGGCTGCCAGGAAGGACCCGGCCATTTGCACATTCCAGGAAATGATCTGGCTGCCGGCCATATTATTAAGGGCGACAGTCACCGGCCAGGTCCTGTTGCCGGTGAGCACAACGGCAAAGAGGAAGTCATTCCAGGCGGAGGTGAATTGCCAGATGAGCACCACGACGAAACTGGGGATGGAAATCGGAAGAAGAATGTGGCGGTAGATGCCAAGCATGTCCGCGCCGTCGATCTTGGCGGCCTCCAGCAATTCCTGTGGCAGGCTGGCATAATAGTTGCGGAAGGTTAGCGTCGTGATCGGAATCCCATAAATAATATGGGCCAACGCCAGGGCAGGCAAGCCCGAGAGTCCTATCGCCCGCATGAATTGGACCAGTGGGATGAGGATGCTTTGATAGGGGATGAACATGCCGAACAGGATGAACGGAAAAATAATGTCCGCACCGCGGAACTTCCATTTGGCGAGGATGAAACCGTTCAACGATCCCAGCATCGATGAGATCAATGCCGCGGGGATCACCATGAGGAAGCTGTTACCCAATGAGGGGGCAAGCTTGGAGAAGGCTTCCACGAAATTATCGAAATGGATCCCATTGGGCAGGTTCCACATCGTCTTGAGATCCACTTCGGCAAAACTCTTAAAACTGGTCGCCAGCATGACGTACATGGGGGTCAGGTAGAAGATCGCCATGGCGATCAACACGATATAGATCCAGTTCTTGCCAAGACGGTTGATTCTCATTGTATGTTCTCCGTCTTGAGTGTGTAACGAATGTAGGGGATGATTAATGCAGCCACGCTGATCAGCAGCAGGATGCTGATGGCAGCCCCGCGTCCGTAGAACAAGCCATCGAAAGTCGTCTGCCACATATAGATCGCCGGTACATCCAGGGGGAGTTGCTTGCCAGCCACAGCGACGATCAAGTCAAAAACTTTCAAAGACATGTGTCCAAGGATGATCAGGGCACTCAAGGTGACCGGTGCAAGCAAGGGGAGCATGATGTAGCGGTAGATCTGGAAGTCATTGGCTCCATCGATCTGGGCTGCTTCGCGCAGTTCCACCGGGATGGAGCGTAATCCAGCCAGGTACATGGCCATCGTATACCCGGACATTTGCCATATCGCGGCCAGGGCGATGGCGGCGATCCCCCAGGTGGGCGTCGTATGCCATGCATTTTCGAGGAAATCGAGATGAAGATAGGAAAATAGCAAGTTAAATCCGCTGGTGCGCGCACCGGTAGCCGGGTTCATCAGCCAGCGCCAGACAACCCCGGTGACAATGTAAGAAATGGCCATGGGGAAGAGGAACAGGCTGCGGAAAAATCCTTCCCCCTTCAGGCCCTGGTCAAGCAAGACTGCCAGGAAAAATCCCAGCAGGATGCTGCCGATCACAAATACACCCGTGAAGATCAAGGTGTTGCGCACATCCACCATGAACCGGGGGTCAGAGAAGAGGCCGGCATAGTTCTTCAAAGCATTCCAGGTGTAATCAGGGCTCAGACCTTTCCATGAGCTCAGCGAGACGCGCACGGTCCAGCCTATGAAGACATATATGAAGATCAAAACTGCAAGAATGGATGGGGAGATCAGGAGAATGGATAAATAGCGGTCTTTATCCTTCATGGAGGCCTCATTTTATAACTCGGGGCTGTCCCAAAAGCAAGGAACAGCCCTTTACTTTTTCATGAACGAATATTCAAATTGAGGCTCCGCAAGTGGCGGAGCCTCAATTTTCATCCGATTAATCTATTTGCAGGGGCCCGAGGCCACGCAGGCAGCCACAAGCGCGCCCTGGAAATTCGCGATGCCACCATCCTGGATATACAGTCCCAGGGCAGTATCGATCTCGGATTTCCAGAAGTCATTGGCCACAACGCCATGGGTCAAAGAACCGACGACCACATTGTTGGACCAGTCTTCCATCGCGGATTGCAGGTATACGCCAAAGAGGGCCTTATCGCAGTCCGTTCGGGCACAGATGGAACCCTTGACCGGGTTAAATGCTTCCTGGCCAGCCTTGGAGCCGGCGACCTTCAGCCATGCCGTGGCGGCATCCGGATCGGGAGCATTCACAGCCAGCACAAAGGAGTCCGACAGGAATTGGAAGACACCCACAGAACCCGGTACCGGTGCCCAGCCATAATCGGTGTTGGGGACCTTGCCGAGTTCGCGGAAGTAGCCTTCCGCCCAGTCACCCATCACGTTGAATGCGGCATCACCGTTCACAACGAGCTGGGAGGCATCCTGCCAGGACAGGGAGGCTGAGTCGCTATTGGTATAGGTCAGGATTGTCTCGAATTTATTCAGGGCCGCAGTAACATCCGCGCCGCCCCAATCCGTCGTGCCGGTCCACAGACCGTTGTACTTGTCTGCGCCCAGGCTGCCCAACAGGACAGTTTCCATGAGATGCATCTTGGTCCATTGCTCGCCGAGAGCAAGCGGGAGGACGCCAGCATCCTGCAAAGTTGCCATGGCGGCGATCCACTCGTCAACCGTGGTCGGCACGGCAACACCATTGTCGCTTAAGACCGCAGGGTTGTACCAGAGCACATTGGCGCGGTGGATGTTGACCGGAACGGAATAGATGTTGCCTTCCGCAGAAATCAGCGGGATAAGCGTTTCGGGCATAACATCCAGCCAGCCTTCTTCATCATATAGATCGTTCAGGGGCTCGATCTGCGCGCCGGCTACATAGGTGCCGATCAATTCCTGGCCAGCGTGACCCTGCCAAGAGTTCGGGCGGATCACCAGCCTGTAATCGGGTAGCCAGAACGGCGCGGGCGTTGGTACCGGCACCGCCAGCAACTGCTGCGTTGACGAATTCGACTTCGGGATACTCGGCATTGAAGACCTTGATCATGGCCTCCAACCCGGCTGCTTCACCTCCGCCGGTCCACCACGAGAATACTTCCACCCGTCCGCTGGCGGTCTTGGGACCACAACCTGCGAGCAGGATCATGGTGGCAAGCAAAAGGCTGGTTAGGACAAAACTAATTCGTTTCATTCTCTCTCCTTTATAAAAAGATGATATGGATTTGGATTTGTTTTGGGGATTCATCTTATGCCATTGCACCTCCTCTGATTTCATTCAGTACCAAGCACAACAACATACGCGCAAACTTTGCTAGTATACTTATACCACAAAACCAATTTCAAGAAATATTTAAGTATTTTTTTCGGATCAGGGTTCATTAGCATCCATTTTTCCCCTGGGGCGTGGAGGTTCTTCATGGAATGGACCAAGGGCTGGCGTGAAGATGCCTGGAATGAACTTAACCAGCAATGGGATGTATTGATTATTGGCGGCGGCATCACCGGCGCGGGTATCCTGCGCCAGTGCGTACATGCGGGGTTAAAAGCCATTCTCGTCGAAGCGGACGACTTTGCTTCGGGAACATCTTCGCGTTCCTCAAAACTGGTCCACGGCGGGATGCGTTACCTGAAAAATGCCCAGGTGCGCGTCACCCTCGAATCGGTCACCGAGCGCGAATACCTGCTCAGGCAGGGACGCGGGCTGGTCAACAGGCTGGGTTTTCTTTACCCCTGCCTGGAGGGCGACCACATACCCGGGTGGGTTTTTGGCGCCGGACTGATCGTCTATGACCTGATGGCGCGGCAGTGGTCGCACCATACCTACGACCTGGAGGATATGCGCGAGCTCTGCCCGTTGTTGACCACGCCAGCCCTGCGCGGCGGATTTCGCTTCTTCGATGCCCAAACCGATGATGCCCGGCTGGTCCTGCGCCTCATCCGTGAATCTGTTTCCGGGGGGGCATTGGCATTGAACTACGCCCGGGTGGTAGCGCTGCTGAAGACGGCAACGCGGCCAGGCGTGCGGAGCCGTGGTCCAGGATACCAGCGGCGGTTCGCACCCGGAGGTGGAGGTCCGTGCCCGGGTGGTGATCAATGCCACCGGAGCCTGGGCAGACCAACTGCGCGGACAGGTTGGACAAAAACCCCGGCTGCGCCCGTTGCGCGGCAGCCACCTGGTTTTTTCGGCAAGCCGCCTGCCCCTGTCCCGTTCCGTCACCTTCCTGCACCCGCAGGATGGTCGCCCGGTCTTTGTCCTGCCCTGGGAGGGGGCGATCATTTATGGCACCACGGATGTCGACCAGGGCGATAACCTGGTCACCGATCCCGCCATCAGCAGCGGCGAAGCGGAATACCTGCTGGATGGCCTGCGCTTCGTCTTCCCGGGATTGGAACTGACCGATAAGGATGTCATTGCCACTTTCTCCGGGATCCGCCCGGTGGTCAATACGGGGAAGGCGAATCCATCCAAAGAGTCGCGGGAACATGTCCTGTGGGATGAGAACGGCTTGTTGACCGTCAGCGGAGGCAAACTGACCACCTTCCGCATCATGGCTCGCGAGGCGTTAAAGGCAGTCCGCCGCCACCTGGGTCACATCGCCTTCGACCCTGAAGTGCCCGTGCTCGATCCACTGCCCCCGGAAGCCGAGGCCGTGCTGGCGGATACGCACCTCCCGGCCAGCCAGTGCCTGCGCCTGATCGCGCGCTATGGCATGACGGCCTCCAGGTCGTTTTGCCTGCTGGCAAAGGATATGGATGCGATCCCGGGTACAAACTATGTTTGGGCGGAACTACGCCAGGCAGCCCATGGGGAGGCGTGTGCTCCACCTGGATGACCTGCTCCTGCGCAGGGTTCGCCTGGGGTTGCTGCTCCCGAACGGAGGCCTCGACCAGATGCCCCGCATCCGAGGCATTGTCCAGCCTGAACTGGGCTGGGAGGACGCTCGTTGGGAAAGTGAAGTTGCCGCGTACCGCGAACTGTGGAAATCTTCCTATAGCATATAATGGTTTGATCATCCATGTGTTTCTGGAGCTGACTGTCCGGCTACAAACTGAGCCTGTCAGACCCATGGCGACAAGTATCCATATGGAGGCAGCATGCCTGAGAATTTATTAGCCATCGACCACGGAACCCAATCCGCCCGCGCGCTGGTATTCGATCCGCACGGGACCCTGCTTTTTAAATCCCGAATACCGATCGAACCCTATTACTCAACCGCGCCCGGCCTTGCCGAGCAGGACCCGGAGGTCTTCTGGCAAGCCATCTGCTCGGCTGTGCAGGGGCTGTGGATCCAGGGCGCGGACAAGTCCAGCATCGCCGCGGTTGCCCTCACCACCCAGCGCAGCACGATGATCAACGTGGACAAGGAGGGCAAGCCGCTGCGTCCCGCCATCCATTGGCTGGACCAGCGCCGCACCCAGGGCGTCAAACCGCTGGGCGGATTATGGGGGGCGGCATTCAAAGCGGCAGGCGCATCCGATACGGTCGCATACCTGCAAGCCGAGGCCGAAGCCAACTGGCTGCAGAAACATCAGCCTGAAATATGGAAGAACACGCACAAGTTCCTGTTCCTTTCCGGTTACCTGACCTACCGCCTGACCGGGCGCATGGCAGATTCGGTCGGCTGCCAGGTGGGCTACATCCCCTTCGATTACAAGAAGCAGGACTGGGAAGCCTCCTGGGGTTGGAAGTGGCAGGCGGTACCGGTGGAGAAGGCCCTGCTTCCAGACCTTGTCCCGGTTGCTTCCCCGATAGGCGAGATCACCCCGGAGGCATCCGCAGCCCGGGTCATCCCGCCCGGACTAACCCTGATCGCCGCCGCGGCAGACAAGGCCACCGAGGTGCTCGGTGCGGGCTGCCTGGAACCGCACATCGGCTGTCTCAGTTACGGGACGACGGCGACCATCAATACCACCCATAAGAAATACATCGAGAGTCATCCCGCTCATCCCACCTTACCCGGCGGCGGTGCCCGGGCATTACAGTTTCGAGATCCAGATCTACCGCGGCTACTGGATGGTGACCTGGTTCAAGCAGGAGTTCGGCCTGCGCGAGCAGAAAGTGGCCGAGGCGCAAGGCATTGAACCGGAAACCTTGTTCGATGAATTGGTACAGTCTGTCCCGCCCGGTTCGGATGGGCTGGTGCTTCAGCCCTACTGGTCACCCGGGCTGGTCTTTCCCGGACCGGAAGCGCGGGGTGCCATCATCGGTTTCAGCGATGTGACCACGCGTGCGCATGTCTACCGCGCCATCCTGGAAGGGTTGGCTTACGCCCTGCGGGAAGGCGCCGAACGGACGGCGAAACGTTCAGGCGTGGCCATCACCGAGCTGCGCGTGGCTGGCGGCGGCAGCCAGTCCGAGGCGGCCATGCAGCTGACCGCAGACGTGTTCGGACTGCCAGCCTCCCGGCCGCATGTCTACGAAGCCTCCGGTTTGGGCGCGGCGATGGACGCGGCTGTCGGTGCCGGGATCCATGCGGATTTCCCGGCAGCCATCCGCCAGATGACGCATATACGCGATACCTTCGAGCCTCAACCAAAGGTCCATGAGCGCTATGATGAGCTGTATCACGGTGTTTACAAGCAGATGTATAAACGCTTGCAGCCGTTGTATCACCGGATGGCAAAGAAATAGCCGGCTTACCCATTGGAAGGGTGATCCTTTACCCACGCATGGATAAATTTCCAAGACTAGAAAAAACGACTGGAGCTTGAGCCAGTCGTTTTGCTTTATTCGGTAGTAGATCGTTAGTGTCCTTCGGGATCATTCCGGGCTGGAATTGTACCCTTCCATCCATCCCTGCAGTTCCACGAATCCCAGGGCGGGAGTTGCATCTCCCTGGCGGCCGGTGTTCCAGGTGACGATCAAGTCTTTCTTGGCACGCGTGATGCCCACGAAGAGCAGGCGTAAGCGCTCTCGGTTGTAGTCGTCCCTGGCTGCGCGGGTGGCTTCCCCTTCTGTGTACCAGTCATATTCACCCGAGGAGAGGACAGCCTTCAATTGCGCCAGGGCCTCGGCTTCCAGGTTCAGGCCGTCACGCAGAAACCATTTTTCCGAGATGTAGCGGTCACTGGGCAGACCGGAAGGAAAATCGTAGTTATTGACCGACACAAGGTAGACCCGGTCCCACTCCAGCCCCTTGGCCTTGTGCATGGTGGTCACCACCACCTTGCCCTTGTGCCTTTCGGGATCGAAGCCCGAATCGTCAGACGAGAAACCGATGAAGCGGCGTTCATTTTTGGCAATCGAGGTCAATTCACCAGCCAGTTCCGGCAGGCGCCACTCGCTGTGATCGTCGGCGACCTGGCGCAGGACGAGGGCCAATTTATGCGCCAGGGCCAGGTCTGCCGGGTCGCTGAACACATCCGCGCCCAGGGTGAGCACCAACTGGTCGATCGGCAGGGTGACAGCCTCCAGCCAGCGGCGGGCGACCTGGCGGAAAGCCTCCAATTCCGGCACAATTCCCGGCTGCTCTTCAGCCAATTGTGTCGAGATGCTCTCCAGCCAATCCATGCCCGGGCTGGGGGCTAGGAAGGATTCCACCCTGCCACACTTGCGCAGGATTTCAGGAATACGCTTCAAGAAGGCCTGATTTGCTTCCTGCTCGCGCCAGTCACGCCGCCAGACCTGGTAACACTTGGCGAGCTTGCTGGCAGACTGCGGGTCCGCCAGGAATGAAAGCAGGTGATTGAGCGAACCCGCGGTTGCGCGCGTATTGGATGTGCTCCCGAGTAATTCCACGAGTTCAATGCCGCGTGCCTTGAGCGCATCGGTCACATCCACGCCGCGCTGGTTGCGCGGTACGAGCACGGCAACGGTCGCATCCAGGTGCCCAGGCAGCCATTTTTCCACCGAGTTTGCCACCGCCTCCACTTCTTCAGCCGGGCTGAAAGAGTTCCCGATAAAACGGATCGCAGTTGGATCGTTGGGAGGATTGCGTTGAGGATCGTCCCCGGCTGTGGGTTGAATCCAGGGTGGGTTCAACGCCGTCCTGGCTTCGTCCAGAGGATGACCCGTCATCACCCATTCGATGAGGTGATTGGCCAGGTTGATGATGGAGATTTGCGAGCGCCCCAACTCGGGCATATCCACGGATGGATTTTGGTCGATGAAACGGCGCAACAGTTCCGGCGAGGCGGTGGTGAAGGTCTCGAAGATGGCCTGGTTCGGGTCACCGACGCGCACCCAGTTTCCTCCCGGTCCGGACAACAAGCCGAGGATCTGTTCCTGGAGTTGGGATGAATCCTGGGCTTCATCTTCAAGGATGAAGGGAAAGCGGTAGCGCAGGCGTTCGAGATATTCGGGATCGTTTTCGAGCAGGTCGACGGAGAAGCGAATGAGGTCGTCGAAGTCCACCGCGCCGCGATACTGCAGGCCGCGCTGATAATCGGTGTACATCGCCAGGCCCATCTCTGCCAGGGGCAGGGGAGCGGGAGCCCGATCCAGCAGGGCGCGGATCCGGTCGGGGGTCAGGCGGTGGTCCTTGGCAGAGCGGATGAAGGCCAGGGCGAGGTTCTCGAGCAGACCAGGAAGTTGTTCCCGGCGGGTCCAGTCGCGCTTGTTTTCGTCCAGGTCTGGGTCGATATAATCAAGCAGGGCGTCTGGATTGGATTGGAGCCAGGCATGCACGGCATCGGCGCGCATGCGGGTGGCCTCCTGGTCATCGACGATCTGGAAGCGTTCTTCCAGCCCGACCCGGGCAGGTTTCTCGCGGACGATATCGTGGGCCAAGCCGTGCAGGGTGCGAACGCGATATTTAAATACTGCCTCGAGGGGAGTGTTGAAAAATTGCTTGATGCGGGTTTCGAAATTATCCACTGCCGAGTTGACCAGGGTGACGATAAGCACTTCCTGGTCACGGGCAAGGACCTTGGAGGAGATGAGCCGGGCAGCCAGGGCGCTGAGGGTATGCGTCTTGCCAGAGCCGGGTACAGCGGAAATGCCCAGGTGCCCGCCTGTATAGGCGAGGATCTCTTTTTGGGATGAACGCGGGGTAAAGAGGCTCATTGGCTGTTCCGGCTGAATGGGAAATTCCCGATCCAGGCTTATTTATTCAATTTGATCCTGTGCTGTGCAGCCAGGTGCTTGATAATCTTGTCGAATTCGGCCCTGTTCTGGACATTGACCAGGGGGATACCACCGCGCTTTGCCACCAGGCCGCGCGGGGTTAGGTCCGTCACGTCCTCGTACTCGATCTTCCTTTGCGGCAGGAAATAGCGCTTGACGATGATCTCCTTGCCAAAACGGACCTCGCGGAAGATGACCACAGGCATACTGAGGGCCGTAAAACCAAAGATGAGGGCATAGATACCGTACGGGAGAAAAGAGCCTTTACTGAAGGCCATGTAAAAAAAGAAAAGGCAGGCAAGGATGCCGATCGGGTAGAGATAGATCGTCATCCTGATCCTGGCGGGATATTGCGGCTGGAAAACAGTCTCTTCGCTGCCGGTTCTTTTGGTGGGTGTCATCTTCTTATCACTCCTTCTAGGGCTTCCAGGTCCGGTCTTCCGGCACCGAGTTGCCGCCGTCGACAACGATCAGCTGACCGGTAATATAGGACGCTTGGGGATCAGATAGGAATCGAACCGTGTAAGCCACTTCTTCAGGCGTACCGGAGCGCTTCATCGGGCAAAACTGTCCGGCGTTCCCTTCACTTGCCAGTTGTGAGGCGGTTGCGATCCACCCCGGGGCGACCGCATTGACGGTGATATGGTCGGCAGCAGTCTCGATGGCGCAGGCGCGGGTGAACCCCCACATCCCCGCCTTGGCGGCATGGTAGGCGGCATCCCCAACGAAAGCCTGTACCGGGCCGCTGGTGGAAGCTACATTGACGATGCGCCCGTATCCGTGCGCCCGCATCAACGGCAGAACAGCTTTCGTGACCAGGAAGCAGGAGGTCAGGTTGCGTTCCAGCGAGGTATGCCAATTTTCGAGCGGATAATCATCCACGCGGGCTTCGAATTGCTCCTCGCCGACCACGGTCATCCCGGCATTGTTGATGCAAATATCCAGTCGTCCGCATCTCTCCAGGATATCCTCCAGGATGGAGCGGACTGCCTCGGGGTGGGTCAGGTCGGCCACATACCCCCAGGCGTTTATACCTTCCTTTTCCAACTCGGCAGCCCGGGTATGGATGCGTTCCGTCGTGCTGACAATGGCGATGGAGGCTCCATCCGTGCCGAGGTACCGGGCACAGGCGAAGCCGATGCCGGTTGAACTCCCTGCACCTGTCACCAGGGCAACCTGGTCCTGTAGAGGTTTCATTGCTCATCTCCGATCGTTTGCAGGGCTTGCTGGAATGCCTTTAATAACTCGCCGCGCGACTCGAAGCCCGACTCACCCAGGTCGGAGAGCGCCAGGTAGATCCGTGTGCGGCAGCGGCGCAGCAAGCCCAGGGTGAGGCGCGCCAGCGCTTCACGGTTGGAGGACACCTCGTCAGCGTCACTCCACATCCGACCAGGTTCCTCGCGCTCCCAGGCGCGTGAAAGCACGTACGGTTGGGTCAACGGTTGCGAAAGGCGCTCGAACCAACCACTGGAACCAGGGTCGAGCCAGAATTGCACGCTGACCGGGCGGTTCATCATCAGGAAGGTGTGTGCCGGGGCGACCAGCACGGCTTCCTTCTCAGCCGCCTGCCAACCTTCGAGATACTGCGCAGCGATGACCCCTTCCTGGAGCATGGCCAGGTATTCCCGCCCCACTTCGGGAGCTTCAACTGTCTCCAGTGCCTGGCGGAACTTGCTGATGGACTCCACCAGGCTGGCAGCCACGCGCACAGAGTCGAAATTGTCATGAAAACCGAAACCTGCCTGTGAGAGCAGCTCGCCAAACAATTTGCGCACAAAATGGTCGAGCGGGAGGGCGGGTTGCTGGCGATATGCCACCATCCACTCCCGTAGTTGAGCATAGCGATTGCCGAAGAGGAAGGTGATACGCTCCTGAACGTCCGGCTTGATCGCATCAAATGAGCCCAAAGAAAGGTCGCGCGGGTGGTAGATGATCTCGGTGAGTAACTGGGAACGCACCAGGTCGAGGCCGGCGATGGCGTTCATCAGTGCATAGGCCACATCGAAGCGCGGGGGGTGGATGTTCCACTGCGGATGAGCCAGGGCTGCAAAGGTCAGGAGCGCATGGCTGGCGGGTTCGTCGTTCAGGGAGCGCGACGGGCGGTGGGTGCGCCAGGGGATGTGGCGTTCCTGCAGCCGGTTGGTGATGGAGAAGCGCAAAGCATCGTTCAGATAAGGAGCCAGGATGACGATCTCCGAGGCGGGGAGCATGGTTTCGTTCACCAGGGTAGAGATCCGATCCACGACCAGGTCCAATAATTGCGGGTAGAAATGGGCGGTGATGAAGGCGCATGCAGGTTCAGTACTGTCAGCATTTCCTAATGAGATGAAGGGTGTGGCGGGTAAGCCCGAAATCCGGGGCGATCGCCGCGGTCAAGGCCAGGGCGAGTTGAGTGATATTCGCGGAGGATACAAAACTTTGATCCAGGCTGACGACCTGGTTGCACGATTCCTGCAAAGCAAGTCCAGACCCCGTGTCTGCACCGAGGAAGCGCCGGAAACCGGCATCGTCATCGTAAATGAGCAAGGCAAAGTCGAACTCGGGCAACCATGCGCGCAACAGGTCGTGGGCGCGCGGGATATCTTCCTCGACGTTATCAAAAATGAGGTGGCGGTAGGTGCGTACCAGGTAATCATGAACCAATGGCTCGGGCCACAGCAGGTTCCAGAAGAGCTCCAGTTGCAGGGAGAAATCAAGCAGGTTATTTTCGAGGCAGTATTGGCGGAAACGGTTGGCACATTCCTGCGCATCGGCGTAGATGCGGCGCTGGGCAGGGTCACCGAAATAAGCAGCATCCAGGCGCGATCCGATCTCGGTATGCGGAAAACCGATGGCGGCGGCCTTGTTCAGGTTGTCAATAATCTGCGAGTAGAGCCGGTTTCGGTTGATGGTGACCGAATCGAAAAAACCTTCATCCAATAAAGGGCGCACGAGGTGGGCCATGTAGTATTGGGAGGTTTCGAGGGTCAGGAAGTTGGGTGCCTGGTCCGGATGGGCAAAACCGGCTGTTTCGGCGATCAACGGCCAAAACAAGTCCACCAAACGCCTGGCGAGACCACCCACCGTGGCGGAGGTCACCTCGCCACCGGCGACACGCTCGGGGCTGGCCAGCAGGTCGAGATAGGGATCCTGCAGGGTGCGTTGGGGGGTCAACATCAGGATGCTGTTCCCCGGGATGCCCTCCTGCAAAAGGAAGCGCAGCCGTTCCACCCCGCAGGTGGTTTTCCCGCAGGAGGCTGGTCCGCGTAAAAATGTCCTGCCGTGGATGGGGGATTGGATGATGGCGAGTTGCCCGGCAGTGAGTTCCAGCATGTCTCTAGATTAGCGGAAGGCAGGGGGTTTGTCAATGGTCAATTCCGAATTAGCCTGCGCGCGCCGTTGACACGTCCCAGTCTTGCATGTATAATACCGTGCGCTTCTGCCCCAGCGGCATTTGTCTGGGGCGTCCGTTTGTATCCCGGCTTCCCCGGTTGCAGGCGCAGGGTGATCCCCCGCAGGCAGACTGGTGAAGCGAAGACCAGGAGAGAAAGATGAAATATGCAATCGTGGAAAGCGGCGGCAAGCAGTACAAAGCCGTCGAAGGTGGCACCCTCGAGGTGGACCGCCTGCCGGTGGAAGCCGGCGTGAACGTAAAACTGGAACAGGTGCTCCTGCTAGCCGATGGGGAAACCATCACCGTCGGCCAGCCGCTCGTTGCAGACACCCCCATTTGGGCCAAGGTCGTTGCACACTTCAAGGGCGAGAAGGTTATTATTTTCAACTACAGCCCGAAGAAACGCATTCGTGTCAAGACCGGTCATCGCCAGAATTACACCCGGCTGCTTGTCGAGCAGATCGGTGGGGCCGAATTAGCGGTTAAGGAAGCGGAGCCGAAAGTCAAGAAAGAAAAGAAGGTCGCCGCTCCGAAAGCGGAAAAGGTGACTGCCGCAAAACCGAAACCTGCCCAGAAGAAGGTTGAGCCCAAGAAGGCTGCGAGCACCAAAGCCGCTCCCGTCAAGGCTGCCCCCAAGAAGGCTGCTCCTAAGAAGGCTGCGAGTACCAAAGCTGCTCCCGCCAAGACTGCCCCGAAGAAGACAACCGCCAAGACCGCTGCGAAAAAGAGCGAGTCCAAGTAAGGAAAGAGGTATTTACGATGGCACACAAAAAAGGTGGCGGCTCAGTCCGCAATGGTCGTGACAGCGCCGGTCAACGCCTGGGCGTGAAGAAGTACGCCGGTGAGCGTGTTCTTTCCGGCAACATTCTTATCCGCCAGCGCGGAACCAGCATCCTGCCGGGTCTCAACGTGGATCGCGGCAAGGATGATACCATTTTTGCAATCATTGACGGCTTTGTTGTTTACGATGTCGTCAGAGGACGCAAGCGCGTTAATGTCATGCCGGCGGTTAAAGAATAGTCCCGGCGAAAGGAATTCATCATGAAGCAAGGCATACATCCCAATTACTTCTCCGAAGCCAGGGTCACCTGCGCTTGTGGCAATACCTGGACAACCGGTTCGACGCAAAAAGAGATCCGCGTGGAAGTCTGCTCGAAATGCCACCCGTTCTTCTCCGGTGAACAGGCGCGCATCATTGACATCGAAGGCCAGGTGGATCGCTTCTATAAGAAGCTCCAGGCGCGCCAATCCTATGCGGACGACAAGCAAACCCGCGCAGAGGCGAAAGTCTCCCCCAAGCGCCCCCTGGCGGAACTCGAAATGACCACCCGTCCCATCGACGCACTCGCGAAGGCTGGCATCACCACCGTGGGTCAGTTCCTCGATAAACTTGGCGAAAGCGAAGCGTCGGTACTGGCGATCGAAGGTTTTGGACGCAAATCGCTGATCGACATCAAGAAGAAATTACGCTCCCTCGGTTATGAGCTCCCGGAAGTGGTAGAAACTCCTGCCGCATAAGGCGAATATCGGGTAAACTTGACAGGCAGATGCAACCTTGCATCTGCCTGTTTCTTTATATCCCCTGATGGAGGGAAGCCGGTATGCATCATAAAGGAAGCGTGGAAGTCATCTGTGGTTCGATGTTCAGCGGTAAAACGGATGAACTGATCCGCCGCTTGCGCCGGGCGGTCATTGCCCGTCAGAAAGTGCAGGTCTTCAAACCTGCCATCGACGTGCGTTATGCTGTTGAGAAGGTCACTTCCCATGCCGGGACCGATTTTGCTGCCATCCCGGTTGAAAAAGCAGCCGATATCCCCTTACGAATTGACAAGGATGTAACTGTAATCGCCATCGATGAAGCGCAATTCTTCGATGACACCGTCATTCGTGTAGTGGAAGAGCTTGCCGCAAAGAATATCCGGGTCATTGTTGCCGGCCTGGATACTGACTTTCGCGGCGAGCCATTTGGTCCCATACCGGAATTGATGGCTCTCGCCGAAACCGTGGAGAAGCTGCAAGCCATTTGCATGGTCTGCGGTGAGCCTGCCTGCCGCACCCAGAGGCTGGTCAACGGCAGCCCGGCGCGGTATGATGATCCCGTGGTCATTGTCGGCGCGGCTGAAATGTACGAGGCGCGTTGCCGCGAACATCACAGCGTACCACGCTAGCCAGGCGATTTTGCTGCCATTGCTGTATTATCTTATAAAGGATAATGGCATTTTTACCAGATCCAGGATGGAATCCATGCAGCCTTATCAAGAATTCTTGTCTGAGATCCTGATCGATGAAGCCACCTTGCAGCGGCGCATTGCCGAGTTGGGGGCAGAGATCAGCCGGGACTACCAGGGGGCAGATCTCATCCTCATCTGCATCCTGCGCGGCGGCCTGGTCTTCATGGTGGACCTGATGCGCCATATCAGCGTCCCGCACCAGATCGATCTCATGGCTGTATCCTCCTATGGATCGGGGAAGAGACAATCAGGTGGCAGCGTGCGATTGACCCTCGACCTGAAGACAGATATCCATGGCAAGGATGTGCTGCTGATCGAAGATATTGTAGACAGTGGCAATACGATCGCATATGTGCTGGAATTCCTGCAGACCCGCCAACCCAGAAGCCTGAAAGTCTGCACCATGCTGGATAAACCGGAGAGGCGCGAGACGGATGTTCCCATTCATTATCGCGGCTTCAGCATCCCCAACAAGTTCGTCTTCGGTTTTGGTCTTGACCTGGATGAGTATTATCGCAACCTGCCTTTCGTTGCCGTGGTGGATACCGGGAAATATCACCCGGGCGGATGACCTCAAACAATGCTGCAGGTCACGGCGTAAAGGAGATTTGCCATGCAAGATTATCATGAATTCCTGGACGAAGTATTGGTCACCAAGGAGCAGATCGAGGCCCGCGTTGCGGAACTTGGGCTGCAGATCAGCAAGGATTACGCCGGCAAGAATCCGATCGTGATCTGCCTGCTGCGCGGCGGGATCACTTTCACGGCTGACCTGTTGCGGCATATGAACATTGATCCTGAAGTTGACTGCATGTCGCTTTCTTCATACGGTGTCGGTCACTATGCTTCCTCCGGCAACGTGCGCGTCCACCTGGACCTGCGAACCAATATCGAAGGCCGCCATGTCCTGCTTGTCGAAGACATCGTAGACAGCGGGCGAACGCTAGCGCATGTGATCAACCTGCTGTGTACCCGCGATCCAGCCAGCCTGCGCGTCTGCGTTCTTTTGGACAAGAAGATGCGCCGCGAAGTCCCCGTGCAGGTGGATTATGTGGGCTTCGACGTTCCCGACAAGTATGTTTTTGGCTACGGGATCGATATCGACGAACACTGCCGTTACCTGCCTTTCATTGCCTCGGTTAACCTGGCCAAGTACCAAAAACCCGGCTGAAAGCCCGCAGGGGATTCTTGGACAATAGCGCTTACTCCGGTCGCTGGGTCGCCCGTATTCGCGGGAAGATTGTCGCCCAGGGGGGCACGCCTGAACAGGCGCGCCTGGCAGCCCTGTCCCGTTTCAAGGAAAAACCCGAGATCGTCTTTATGCCCACCCAGGTTCCGATTCCATTCCCTCCTTTGTTGCTACAAGCCATTTCTGTGCTTCCAGCCGACCAGGCCATTTACCTGGTAGGCGGTGCGGTGCGCGATCTGCTGCTGGGGCGCGCCTGCCATGACTTTGACTTCGCCCTGGCGCATGGGGGGATTCCTGCCGCCCGAAGGGTTGCCAACGCCCTCCATGGTGACTTCTATGCCCTGGACCAGGAACGGGACATGGGGCGCGTGTTGATCACCGATCCGCAGGAAGGCCGCGTGGTGATGGATTTCGCCTCCTTCCAGGGCGCGGACCTGGATACAGACTTGCTGAAGCGTGACTTTACGCTCAATGCCATTGCCGTTGATCCACGCAGCGGCGAGGTATTTGATCCCCTGGGCGGAGGGCAGGACTTGAAGGAGAAACGCCTGAGGGCTTGCTCGCCTGCCGCGTTTTCAGAAGACCCCATCCGCATCCTGCGCGGCATCCGCCTGGCTGCAAATTTCGGTTTTCACATCCTGCCAGAGACCCGCCATGCAATGAAAGCCTCCGCAGGCGAGCTGGTGAAGATCTCTCCCGAGAGAATCCGCGACGAGTTGTTCCGCATCCTGGAAGGGCGCTCCCCTTCCACCTGCTTGCGCGCCCTGGACATGCTGGGGGCGCTGACAGTGCTGCTGCCCGAGTTGGACAGCCTGAAAGGAGTGACCCAACCCGAGCCACATGTACACGATGTTTGGGAGCATACCCTGGCAATGCTGGACAGGCTGGAAGGCATCCTCGATACCCTGGCTCCGGATTTCAAGCCTGAGAAGGCAGGCGATCTATTCAGCGGGTTATTGGTGTTGCGTATTGGACGTTACCGCGAGCAGATCAACGCGCATCTCGCCACACCGCTACCGACAGGTCGAAGCCTGCGCGGGATCCTTTTCCTGGCTGCGCTGTACCATGATGTTGCCAAGCCGGAGACAAAGCAAAAGGACGAGGCTGGGCGGTTGCGCTTCTGGGATCACGATCAGCAGGGAGCCGAGATGGTGGGTCAACGGGCGCGCCTGCTGGCATTAAGCAATGAAGAAGTTGCCCGCCTGGAAACGATCGTGCGCAACCACATGCGCATCCCTTTCCATGCCAACCGTCTTTTCAAGGAAGATAAAGCCCCCACCCGGCGGGCTGTGTATCGTTTCTTCAAGGATACTGGCGCAGCGGGGGTCGATCTGTGCCTGTTGGCGCTGGCTGACATGCGTGCCACCTTCGAGCAAAACCTGCCCCAGGAAACCTGGACGGCTGCGCTGGATGTGGTGCGCTTCTTTTTGGAGAACTGGATCGAGAAACCTGCTGAGGCGATCGCTCCACCTGTATTGGTGGATGGGAACGACCTGATGGGTGAACTGGGCCTGGAGCCCGGTCCGTTGGTTGGCGACCTGCTCGAGGCGATCCGTGAAGCCCAGGCAATGGGAGAAGTATCCACGCGGGAACAAGCCATCGCGCTTGCCCGCTCCAGGCTGGCATGATGGATGGATCTGCGCTCCTGGCTGCGCTGAAGGCAGTCCCGGATTTGGCGGGTGAGTGGGATGTGGAACAGGTGGGGGAGAGGGCTTTTCACGCCTGGAATTCCGAAGGGTCACACTTTGTCAAGTGGATCAAGGCAGATGACCGGCGCGGCCGGAATGAAGTGGAGGTCAATAGGACGATCCTGCCTGGAGCACCCATCTCTGCGCCGCGCCTGGTGCGTGTACTCCCGTATGGCGAAGACTCGCTGGTTTTCTGGGAATGGGTGGAAGGTGAGGACTTGCGTTCTGCCCACCGGGAAAAGCTGCCGCAGGCTTTCCGCCGACTGGGCAGATTTCCATCTCTCCCAGCGATGGGATAACCCGGTATCCTCCCCGATCACCGGGATCGTCTACCCTGCGATAGCTGCATTCCTGGATGGGGAAGCGCGCCTCCTTTGCGCCGACTTGTCACCTGCGCAGCAGATGCGTTGCTCCAGTCTCCTGAGCAGGTTGTCGTGTGGTTACCCAACCACGATCCACGGGGATATGCATCCCGGGAACCTCCTCGCTGCGGCAGACGGCCTCCAGTTCGTCGATTGGGGGTATTCCCGGCGGAGCATCAACCTGCTCGACCTGGATTATGTTCACAGCCTGCACTTCCAGCCTGCCGAAACGGATTGGTGGATCATCCAGCCGGAGGAAGCCGGGGATGTACTGGCAGGTTATTTTTCTTCCTGCGGAATGCCGGAAGTGAACATCGGGCAAATTCAGCATGCCGTGATGCTCTGGTCAGTGCTGTGGGGGCTTTATAATTCAAAGGATTCTGCCAATCAAGAGGCTCACGGAGTATCATTGCACAGGCTGGAGCAAATCCTGGAGGCTCAACCATGAATGTTGTCGTATTTGACCTGGAAACCCAGAACCTGTTCGAAGATGTGGGCGGGAGAAGCAACATCGGCGCATTGAAAGTTTCCTGCGCGGTTACCTGGTCTTCTTCGCGCAACGATTTTTCAACCTACTGGGAGAAGGATGTCCCGGCGCTGGTAAGCGAGTTGAAGTCAGCAGATCGCGTGGTGGGTTTCAACATCAAGTCCTTCGACTACGAGGTGCTCCGCCCTTATGTGCCCAATGAGCGCCTGCAATTCCTGCCCACCCTGGACATTCTGAATGACCTGTTCCGCGAACTCGGTTTCCGGGTGCGCCTGGAACTCGGTGGCGCGTGCCACCCTGGGGGACACCAAGACCGCTGACGGCTTGCAGGCTGTGGCCTGGTGGCGGGAGGGTAAATTGGACTTGTTGGCGGAATATTGCCAAGCCGATGTAGATGTCACCCGGCGAATCTATGATTTTGGATGTGAAAATGGGTATATCCATTACTTTTCCCGCCTGGGCAGCAGGCAGAAGGTGGAGGTCAAATGGAGATGTTAAGAGCTACCGTCAACGGGGTCGAACTGGCGTACCAGCGACACGGGCATGGAACACCCATGCTGTTGATCCACGGACACCCTCTCGACCATGCCATCTGGGACGCGGTGATCCCTCTATTGCAGGACGAATATGACCTGATCGTTCCCGACCTGCGCGGCTTTGGTCAGAGTGAAACCGTGCATACTCCTTATTCGCTGACCGACATGGCTGCTGACCTGGCCGCCCTGTTGGATTTTCTTGGCATCCGCCAGGTAGTGCTTGCCGGTCATTCCATGGGCGGTTACATCGCCCTGGCGTTCGCCCGTGCGTATCCCGGGCGCGTCCTGGGCCTGGGGCTGGTGGCTTCGCAGGTGTTTGCCGACCCAGTGGAACGCAAGCCTGCCCGCTACCAGACAGCCGCAGACATTGAAAACCAGGGCATCCTGCTCCTGGCTGACTCCTTCCCTGCGAAGCTGAGCAGCATCCCAACGCTTCAAATCCTTCTGCGGGAGATCATCCTGCGCCAGAGCGTCCATGGGGCGGCAGCCTCGTTAAGGGCGATCGCTGAGCGGGAGGACGCCTCCATTTTACTGGCGGAGGCCGGATTCCCGGTGGTGATCATCCACGGCAGCGAAGATGCGCTCATCCCCCTGGAACGCGCCCGGGAGGCAAAAGCACTGGCAGGCAAAGCTCAATTGGTGGAAATTGAAGGCGCCGGTCATATGCCGATGCTGGAAAACCCCGAAGCAACGGTCAAGGCATTGTTGAAGTTGGCAAAAAAAGAACCCGGTCACTAAGACCGGGTCTATGTGCTATTCGACCACTTTGCCCACGATCGCGGTTTCTTCCAGGACCGGCTCGTAGAAGCAGCGGCAACCATTCTCGTGCGAACATCCCTGGTGGGGCAGGGAGGGAACGTCATTCTTCGGGTAAGTCTTTAATAGTTCGTAGCAATGCGGGCAGGAATCATGCGCCACGGTCACGCGTATCGATTTGACGCGCGGATTCTCCCTTAATCGCTTGAGAGCCGCTGCGGTGGCTGAGAATTCCTGCAAATTGGCATGGCAATTCACGCACAACAAGGTGGAATCAGGGGACAAGGCATTGCACTTGGAACAGGTTTGCACGGTTGTTCTCCAATATTTTTATTTTCCAATTCTACCTCAACTTAAAACAAAAAACGCGGGCACAAGCCCGCGTGGGTTGGACTCTCCTTTTCAAGGGATTGTGGATACCGCCTGGTAAGTGGTATTGAGCTGGGGATTGGTGCCCTTGCGGTGCGTCAAGCGGTTGATACGAGCCACCAGCACCCCGCTGGTGACCGGCTTTACCAGGTAATCATCAGCGCCGGCATCCAGGGCGCTGGCTACCTTGGCTGGGGAATCCAATGCAGATAACACCAGGATGGGGATGCGGCTGAATTTGCGCACTTCGTGGCACACCTCCCAGCCATTCATCCCATTCATCATGAGATCCAACATGACCAGGTCCGGATTTTTCTCCCGGATGAAGCGAAGACCATCTTCCCCATTATTTGCCGAAACCACCTCAAAATCCTGGGATCTCAGGAGCAGGGTGAGTAAATCGGTCATTGCCTTGTCGTCGTCGATAACGAGAACTTTGATGGGCATGGATACTCCAGTGGGCTGATTATGCCTCATGTTCCCAGTCCTTTACTTATCAAGTGGTTTACAGAATGAAATCATCCAATCCTATTCGAGTGTGGTAAACTATCCGTTTGGTATTTTTTATCCGGAATCATTTTTGAAATCATTCTTTTTCTCAAGGAGATCATGTATGGCAAAGAAATGGGTTTATCTGTTCGAAGAAGTTACGCAGGCTGAGAAATATTCCGGTTCATGGGAAGGCGTGCGCGGCCTGCTGGGCGGCAAGGGCTCCGGGCTGGCTGACATGACCCGCGCAGGTGTCCCGGTACCCCCGGGATTTACCGTCACCACCGAGGCCTGCAATGAGTTCCGCAAAGCCGGCAAGTTCCCGGAAGGGCAATGGGATCAGCAACTGGCAGCGATGAAGGTTGTTGAGAAACAGACCGGCAAGAAATTCGGAGATCCGGCCAATCCGCTGCTTGTTTCCTGCCGCTCGGGGGCCAAATTCTCCATGCCGGGCATGATGAATACCATCCTGAACATCGGCATGAATGACGCGGTTGTCGAAGGCAGTGGCAAAACTGACCGGCAACCCGCGTTTTGCATGGGATTCCTACCGCCGCCTGGTCGAGATGTTCGGCACGACTGTCTTCAACCTGGATGACGAAGTTTTTGAACATCCCATGGCCGAATACAAGGCCAGCAAAGGGCTACAAGCTCGACACCGAAATGACCGCCGAGGATTGGAAAGCCCTGGTCGGAACATTCAAGGAAGTCTACAAGAAACATATCGGTTCGGATTTCCCGCAGGATGTCTACAAACAACTTGAACTGGCCACCAAGGCAGTATTTGAATCCTGGATGGGCAAGAAAGCCATCGATTACCGCAAGGCGACCAACATTTCTGATGACCTGGGAACCGCCGTCAATATCGTGACGATGGTCTTCGGGAACATGGGCGACGATTCCGGCACCGGTGTGGCATTTACCCGCAACCCTTCCACCGGTGACAAGAAAATGATGGGCGAATACCTGCTGAATGCCCAGGGCGAAGACGTGGTGGCCGGCATCCGCAATGCCGACCCGATCGAGCACCTGGGCACCAGATGCCGGAAGCCTACAAGCAGTTCATGGATATCACTGCCAAGCTGGAAAAACATTACAAGGATGTGCAGGATGTCGAGTTCACCATTGAACGCGGCAAGCTGTGGATGCTGCAGACCCGCAACGCCAAGCGCACTGCCAAGTCAGCCATCAAGATCGCCGTGGATATGGTGAATGAAGGCTTGATCACCAAAGAAGAGGCCGTCCTGCGCGTGACCACCGAAAATGTGGATACCCTGCTGCACCCGCAGTTCGATGACAAGGCGCTCAAGGAAGCCGAGAAGAATCGGCACCTACCTGGCCAAGGGCGTGAATGCCTCCCCCGGCGCGGCTGTTGGGCAGGTCTACTTCGATGCCGATATGGCTGAGAAGATGGCGAAGGAAGAAAAACAGGCCACCATCATGGTGCGCCCGTTCACCAAGCCGGATGACGTGCATGGCATGATCGCCTCCAAGGGTGTTCTGACCAGCGAAGGCGGCGCGACCTCCCATGCGGCAGTGGTGGCCCGCCAATTCGGCATCCCGTGCGTGGTGGGTGCGACAGCGGTCAAGATCGACCTTGAAAAACGCATCATGAATGTTGGCGACAAGGTCGTCAAGGAAGGCGAATGGATCTCTGTGGATGGCACCACCGGCAAGGTCTACGCTGGCAAGATCCCAACCTCGGCCGCTTCCATCGAAGAACAGACCGAACTGCTGACCCTGCTCAACTGGGCTGATGAGATCGCTGCCCGCCCGGACATCCGTGTCATGCCGGATGGCAGGAAAAGCCGCGGCTTGATGGTGTGGGCAAATGCTGATTATCCCAAGGATGCCCGCCGTGCCCGCGCTTATGGCGCGGTGGGTATCGGTCTTTGCCGCACCGAGCATATGTTCTTTGAGACCGAGCGCCTGCCGATCGTCCAGCGCATGATCCTGGCTGAAACCATTGAAGAACGCACAGCAGCCCTGGATGAACTTCTGCCCTCCCAGCGCAAGGATTTCGACGGCCTGTTCGAAGCCATGGACGGTTACCCGGTCATCATCCGCCTGATCGACCCGCCGCTGCATGAGTTCATGCCCGACGAAGAAAAACTGTTCGAAGAAGTCGTCACCATGCGGGCGCTCAAGCAGACCAGAAGGACTGGCTGACAAGGAAAAACTGCTGAGCCTCGATCAAGGACCTGCATGAATCCAACCCGATGATGGGCTTGCGCGGTGTGCGCCTGAGCATTTACATGCCGCAGATCGTTGAGATGCAGGTGCGCGCCATCTTCGAGGCAGCCGCTGACTGCAGCCTGCGCGGGATCGTTGTCAAACCCGAGATCATGATCCCGCTGACCGGCACGGTCAAAGAACTGGAATGGATCCAGCCTCGCCTGGTGCGCATTGCCGCGACCGTGCTGGCCGAGAAGAAGATCAAGAAACTTGGATTACAAGTTTGGCACGATGATCGAGATCCCGCGTGCAGCGGTCACGGCTGCCGAGATCGCCAGGCTGGCGGAATTCTTCTCCTTTGGCACCAATGACCTGACCCAGATGACCTTTGGATACAGCCGTGATGATGCCGAGCGTAACTTCCTGGTCCAATATGTGGCGGAGGGCATCCTGCCCAAGAACCCGTTCCAGACCCTGGACCGCGAAGGCGTGGGAAAACTGATGCAGATGGCGGTCAATGACGGCCGCAGCGTCCGCCCGGATCTTGAAGTGGGCATCTGCGGTGAACATGGCGGTGACCCCGACTTCATCGAGTGGTGCCATATGATCGGCAACAATTATGTTTCCTGCTCGCCCTTCCGTGTCCCGATCGCCCGCTTGGCAGCAGCGCACTGGGCTTTGAAGTACAGCGGCAAGACAATCGCCGAAGATAAATAAGCAATAAGAATGAGACTGAAGAGGCTGCCCAAAATTTCGGGCAGCCTCTTTTTTTTATGGATTGAGATTTCCCTGCACGGTGGAGAGCCGCCGATACAGGCCGTTCCTTTTCATCAATTCCTCGTGGGTGCCCATCTCGTGGATGGATTTATCCTCCAGCACCACGATCGCAGTCGGCATTGCGGATGGTGGAAAGCCGGTGGGCGATGATCAGCGTGGTGCGCCCCTGCATCAGGCGCTCCAGCGCCTCCTGGATCAGCAATTCGGTCTCCGTGTCCACCGATGAAGTGGCTTCATCCAGGATCAGGATCGGCGCATCCTTGAGGATGGCCCGGGCGATGGACAGGCGCTGTTTTTGCCCGCCGGAGAGCTTGATGCCGCGTTCTCCGATCAAGGTGTCATAGCCCTGGGGCAGCTCCATGATGAAATCATGGGCGTTGGCGGCCTTTGCAGCGGTCGATCATCTGTTCTTCGGTTGCCTCCGGGCGACCAAAGAGCAGGTTCTGCCGCACCGTACCATAGAAAAGGAACACATCCTGCAGGACGATGCTGATCTGCCCGCGCAGGCTTTCGAGGGTGTACTCGCGCAGATCGCGCCCGTCCAGGCGGATGCGAGCCCCTGGTTACATCGTAGAAGCGCGGGATCAGGCTGACCAGGGTGGACTTGCCCACACCCGTCGGGCCCAACCAGCGCCACGGAGGAACGCGCCGGGATCTCCAGATTGATGTCTTCCAGGACCGGAATGCCTTCGGTGTACTCGAAACTCACGTTTTCCAGGACAATATCGCCACGCGACGGGGATTGCCACGCGTGCCGCCCCGTGGAGGTTCTGAGGCTCGCACGGCTCTGCCAGCAATCCCGCCACACGGTCGGCGCCTGCCAGGGAGGCTTGAACCGCTTCCCAGGCTCCAGAGAGCGAACGCACCGGGGCGTAGAAGCTCTCCAGGTACAGGAAGAAAGCCACCAGGTCGGCGACAGGCAGTACCCCCTGCAGGGCCAGCCGCCCGCCGAAATAGATGACGATCAAGGTCCCGAGGGAGGAGGTGAATTCCACGAAGGGCTGGAAGGTGGCCATCAAGCGCAGGGCGCGCAGCAGGGACTTGCGATAATTATCAATGCCGGTCATTCACGCGTTCCGCCTGCAGGTCTTCGCGGGTGAAAGCCTTGATCTCACGGATACCGGAAAGGTTGTCGTTCAGCAGGGCGTTCAGGTCGCCCAGTTCCTTTTGCCGGTTGCGGAAGGCCGGGCGGACGTATCTTGCATAGATCCGCAGGGAGATAATGACCAGCGGGATGGGGATGGTGCTGAGCAGGGTCAACTTCCAATTCAGGCTGAACAATACGGCACTCACTGCCGACCAAGGTGATCACGTTGACCATCACGTCCGGTATGGCGTGGGAGATCAATTGTTCGAACAGGTCGGTGTCGTTGACCACGTTGGACATCAGCGTGCCGACCTGCTTGTCTTCGTAAAAACGAAGCGAGAGACGCTGCATGTGTTCATAGATATACTTGCGCACATCGGCAACGACGCCCCAGCCTGCCACATGGGCCATATAGGAACGGATGAACGTCAAACCGGCTTTGCCTACATAGGCGATCAGGGCCACCAGGCCCAGTGAACCGACATAGTCCATGTTCTCCAGGCTGGCATCCGGCCCGGTGATATTGGCGACCAGGAGCTTGATCAGCCACGGGATCAACAATTGCACGCCCACCAGGGCGAGCATGCTGAGGCTGGTCACGATCAAGGATAGCTTGTACCTGCGTGCATAGTTTAGAATGAGTTGGAATGGTTTCATTAAGGTCCTCGGACGCCTATTTTACTCCTTCACGGAATTATGAGAGCGTAAAAGAGTTTCCTGCTTGAAGGATTGCACTTGTCACACAACAAATGCCATAGTAAACTACAGCGCATGAATAACCGTTCCATGATGATGCCCTGTTTCCCTGCGCAGTTCAGCGCCAGATGAACTGCGGGACGGTTCACGTCGGCGAAGAGGCTGCTGGCGAAAGCCGGCAGTTTTTTATTGAACGCTGGACGAAGCTCCTGTTTCCAAGACCAACAAGCACAGCCCATGTGCCACTCTTCAGGGTAGCGAATCGTATCGCAGACAAGGAAAACCATGCCCGAAAATATCCTGATCGCCATCGCCTGGCCCTATGCCAATGCCGAGATCCATGTCGGCAATATCACCGGCTCCCATCTGCCGGGTGATATCGTCGCCCGCTACCACCGCCTTAAAGGGAGACAACGTGCTGATGGTCTCCGGCACGGATTCGCACGGCACGCCGTCACCATCGCGGCGGATGCGGAGGGCAAGCCGGTGGAGGAAGTCTACAAGAAATATCACAACGGTTTCCTGGACCTGTTCCAGCAGCTGGGCATCAGCTACGACCTGTTCACCACCACCCACACCGAGAACCATTTCAAGGTGTCGCAGGCCATCTTCCTGGCGCTGAAGGAGAACGGTTTCCTGTACACGCAGAAGTCCATGCAGTGGTATTCGCCCGCCGCCAGGCGCTTCCTGCCCGACCGCTACGTGGAAGGGACCTGCTACATCTGCGGCTTCGAAGGTGCCCGCTCCGACCAGTGCGACAACTGCGGCAACGTGCTCGAGCCGGAGAAATTGATCAACCCACGCTCCAAGGTGGACGGCTCTACTCCCGAGCTGCGCGAGACCGAGCATTTTTACCTCGACCTCTCCAAGCTGGAACCGGAGGTGAAGAAGTTCCTGCGCCAGCGCGCAGGCCTACATGCGCGAAACCGTGCTGGGCGAATGCCTGGGCAAGATCGAAGCCGAGGGCTGAAGCCGCGCCCGATCACCCGCGACCTGGACTGGGGCATCCCGGTGCCGGTCGAAGGCTGGGAGGGCAAGTGCATCTATGTCTGGTTCGAGGCGGTCATCGGCTATCTCTCCGCAGCGATCGAATGGGCCAAAGTGAGCGGGACAGCCCGAGAGCCTGGAAGCGATTGGTGGGTCAACCCGGAGGCAAAGCAGCCTTCTACTTCATCGGCAAGGACAATATCTTCTTCCACACTCGCCTGTGGCCGGCACAGCTGATGGGCGCGGGCAGAGCAGTTCATGGAGATCTTCGCCGAAGAAGAGGGACCGCTGACCCTGCCGTACGATGTGCCCGCCAACCAGTTCATGAACCTGGAAGGGCAGAAGATCTCCGGCTCGCGCAACTGGGCGGTCTGGGGTCGCGACGCCCTGACCCGCTATGACCCGGATGCCCTGCGCTACTACCTGACCGTCAACATGCCCGAGATGCACGACTAGCGACTGGGACTGGGCTGAGTTCGTGGCCCGCAACAACAACGAGCTGGTGGCCACCTGGGGCAACCTGGCGAACCGGGTGCTGTCCTTCTGCTACAAACATTGGGAGGGGCATGTGCCGGCCATCGACCCGCTGAGGCTGCGTCCTGCGGACCTGGAGCTGCTGGCGGGGATCGAGGCCGGATTCAAGACCGTGGGCAGACCTGTTGGACAGCAGTCAAGCTGCGCGCGGCGCTGCAGGAGGCTTTCCGCCTGGCGTCAACGGTCAACCAGTACCTCGACCAGAACGCGCCCTGGCAGGCGGTCAAGAGCGACAAGGATGCGGCGGCATTGACCATCTATACGGCGTTGAAGGCCATCGACTCGCTCAAGGTGATCTTCGCTCCCTTCCTGCCTTTCAGCAGCGAGACGCTGAACACCTTCTTCGGATACGAGGCGCCGCTCTTCGGACAGGCCTACACCGAGACGGTGAGCGACGCGCTGGGTGAGCATACCGTGCTGCGCTACCGCGAAACGAATGGATCAATACCCGCCCGGGGATTGCCTGGAGGCCGAGCGACCTGCAGCCGGGGGCGAAGCTCAACCAGCCGGGTCCGCTGTTCAAGAAGCTGGAAGAGAAGATCGTCGAGGAAGAACGGGCAAGGCTGGGCAAGTAGAGCAGGCCAGGGCGACAAGTTAGTCGCCCTGATTTTTTATCAGCATCGCAGCGCACCCAGTGAATCGCCATTTCCAAGCCTCATTCCAGCCACAGCGTGCGATCCTCGAAACCGGGGCGCGAGACGGGGGCAGGTGCCTGCAGCGGGTAGCCGATATAAACGATGGAGATCAAGTGCTGGTCGGGGGCGAGGCCGAGGAATTCCTTGAGGCGCGGGTTGAGGGCATCCTCGCCGGTGCGCCACTTCGCGGCGAGACCGAGGGAATGGGCGGCGAGGAGCAGGTTCTGCACCGCGGCCGCCGCGGCGCAGATATTCTCGAGCTCGAGCACACGCGGCTCGGAAGGCCGGTCCACACCGACGGCGATGAGCAGCGGGGCGCGCAAGGGCTTGAGGCGTTCCTTGTCCAGCGCGGAGGCGGGAGCCTGGGGGAAGCGTTCAGCGAAGGATTGCGCCAGGACATCCCCCATCCTCTCCCGTGCAGAACCACTTAGCACCACGAAACGCCATGGGCGGACCTTGTAATGGTTGGGAGCCTGGACGGCAGCGGAGAGCAGCATCTCGACCAGGTGAGGCGGGACGGGATCCGGCTTGACTTCGCCGATGGATTGACGGGTGTGGATGGCGTCGAGAGCGTTCATGGGGTCTCCGGGGATTTGAATTAATAACTCATTAAACACACAAAATGATGGTTCAAATCGATTCCAGCATTGAAGGACGAAAAATTGGGCGTGGCGCATGGATCCTGAAGACCGGGTGGGGAACGAAGCGCCAAAGCGTTCACTGCCCGGCACCCTTGAGACGCCTGCGCTCGGGGAGGAGGAAAAGCAGGAAGCCAAGCAGGCGCAGACCGGCGCTGACCAACAACCCGCCGCCGAGACCGATGGTGTCGGCCAGCCAGGTGCCGATCAACGGGGCAAGGATGGCGGATAGGTACTGCAGGGATTGCGCCAGGGAGACGAACGTGGCGCTGTATTCGGGCGGGACGGTCTTCATCAACTCGTCGAAGAAGACCAGGTCGAGGCCAGCCTGGAAGAGGCCGTAGAGCCCGGCGAAGAGGAAGATCCACTCGACGCGCTGGGTGAGGGCGGTGAGGGCGGGGTAGAGCATCACGCCGAAGGTGGTGGCGAGCATGACGAAACGGCTGCCGCGGCGGCGGGAGAGAACCGTCCAGATGAAATAGCCAAAGAGCATGACCAGGTTGATGATCATGGTGATGGTGCCGATGTTCCTGTCGGTGGCGCCAACCACGCGGACGAAATAGAGCGGGAAGAGCGGGGCTCCGAGGGCTATGGCGGAGAGATAGACAAAACGCTTGGTGACGAAGGAGGTGAAGGCCGGTGTCTCTTGCAGCAGGAGCCGGTAGTTGCGCAATGTTTCGCGGACCGAGCCACCTTTCGACAGGGGAGGCGGCGATTGGTCGGGGACCTGGATGCGGCTGGAAAAGTAGTAACTGATCAACCCGCCCACCGACAGTCCGATGAACATGTAGGCGTAGTTGTAGGGGAAGGGGACCAGGTTGATGAGGCGGGTGACGACGAAGGTGCCGACGACGGAGGTGAAGCCGAAGATGGCCCAGCGCCGGCTGAGCAGGGCATAGCGTCCATCGGGCCCGGCGACGGCGTTCATCACCACCGAGAAAGCCACCGCCAGGGCGACCTGCGGCAGGGTGGCAAAGGCAAAGATGCCCAGCCCGGTGGCGATGAGGAACTTCTGCGGCAGGGCCAGGGTGAGCACGCCGGTGATGAGGTAGCAGGCGATGACCATGAGACGGGAGATGCTGTACCAGGGGACGATGTTGCGGCGTGTCTGGAGGAAGCGACCGACGAGCAATGCCAGGATGAGACCGGTGACACCCGGCATGGTGGTCAACAAGCCGACCTGGAAGTTGGTGGCACCCAGGCGGGTGAGGAATACCGGCAGGAACGGCGCGGCCACGTTGGCGATGCTGACGCCGACGGCGTCGATCTGGACGTAGCGGAAGTTGCGCTTCTGGACGGGATCTTGCGGTTTGGAGGGGAGGGACATGGTCGCGCTGGATTATAACCGGATAGTGAAATTGGCAGTTCACCGGGGGGCGGGTCGCGTGGTGCCAGAGGGGGCGGATTCCGCCCTCAACCCCTGCAGGGTGCAGGTACCCAGTCGGGTGCAGGCGATCCGCCCCTACAGGTGATTAAAAATGGACGGAAAAAGAAAAACGAAGATGAAACGAATAATTTTTGCGATTTTGAGCTTGCGGGAAGAAATAATAATGTAAGATATTGGCTGGGGAACAAACCCGGGTTCCCGGCGTGGTAAACGAATGAGGAACGAATAGGGAGGGGCACGAAGCCCAAGTTGCCGTGGAAGGAGTGGGAGATGCGCAGGGGTGGGGAGGCAGGGCTGAGGCCAGGGGTGGGAAGAAGGGAGGTGATCGTCGATGGAAGCATGGCGTTGCACTATGGTCGATGGTGGTCACCCAAATGGCAGGAAGGTGTGTCAAGGAATACACACGGGAAGGCTGTGGCGACGATGCGCACGGGAAGTGGGTCGTCAAAGCAACTCCAGCCTTCCCGTGCTTGAGCAGATTATAGAACATTTGTTCTAAAGAGTCAAGGTATCTACTCACACCCATAAGAATTTCGTTGGATATGTCATTGCGAAGGAGTGTAGCGACTGCCTGCCCTGCCGTCTCGCACCGGCGTGTCGCCGTTTTTCGCGGCACGAACGGTGGCCGGTCAGGCCAGGGAAGCAATCCAAAAATAGTCAGCTTTACCCTACGAACTGGGGATTGCGTCGCTTCCCCCTTCGGGGACACGGCGCTCGCAATGACACCAGTGAGTAGATACAAGTCAAGGGCAGAGGGAGGGGGCGGGTGGAGGAGGGAGGGTGCAGGAGGGCGAATTGTAGCGGCAATTCATGAATTGCCGCTACAATAAATACAGGGTACAAGCACCCTCACACCCCTGCAGGGTGCAGGTACCCAGACGGGTAGTAGCGGGTGGGGAGCAAGGTGAAGGAAAGAACCTGCCCTACCCCAGCCCTCCCCAACTCTACAGGAGTTGGGGAGGGGGCGCGGGCACCCTCACACTATGGCACCTCTACACCCCTGTACCCCTGTGAGGTGTAAATGCGATATAAACACCCTACCGGGTACAGGCGGGGTGCGGGCGGGAGCAGGTATACAGTCGGGTACAAGCACCCTTAGACCCAGACGGGTACAAGCACCCTTAGACCCAGACGGGTACAAGCACCCTCAACCCCTGCAGGGTGCAGGTACCCAGACGGGTGCGGGGTGCTATAATGCCAAAAATGGAGGCAGAGGACGATGAGGATCGAGGAGAAACTTGGCAGGCTGCTGCGCGAGAAGGGACTGACGCTGGCGACGGCGGAGTCGTGCACAGGCGGGCTGGTGGCGGACCGGATCACGGACATCCCGGGGTCGTCGGCGTATTTCCTGGGCGGGGTGGTGGCGTATGACAACCGGATCAAGACCGAGGTGCTGCAGGTGCCACAGGAGACCCTCAAGCGGCACGGCGCAGTGAGCGAGGCGACGGTGCGGGCGATGGCGGAGGGGGCGCGGAGGCTGCTGGGGGCGGACCTGGCGGTGAGCGTGAGCGGGGTGGCGGGACCCGGCGGTGGCTCGGAGGAGAAGCCGGTGGGGCTGACGTGGATCGGGCTGGCGGCGCGGGAGGGGACGCGGACACGGCAGTTCTGCTGGCAGGGGGACCGCAGGGAGAACAAGGCGGCAGCGGCGCAGGCGGCGCTGGAGTTGGTGGTGGCGTACCTGGAGAAAGTACCCCAGCACCCCTGTGGGGTGTAAACACCCTGCCGGGTGCAGGCGGATACAGGCACCCTCAACCCCAAGCGGGTGTAAACGGCGCTGGAGTTGGTGGTGGCGTACCTGGAGGGGATGGGGTGAGGAGAGGTTGACAAAAAATCTGATGGGACGCGGAATTACACGGACACCCTCAGAAACAGTCGGGTACAGGCACCCTCACACCCCTGCAGGGTGCAGGCGTACAGCCGGGTGCAGGTGAACACGGAAAAAGAAAAAGTTTACGGAACGAAAAGGCACCCCAGTGGTGCAGGCGGGGAAAAACAGGTGGGGAGGCGGATTCCGCGGACACCCTCACACCCCTGCCGGGTGCAGATAATCAGGCGGGTGCAGGTAGGACGCGGAAAAAGAAAAGAATTAGAAAAGAACAGCGGATGCAAGCAACCTGAGTACCAGGCGGGTACAGACGGGCAGGTCTAGAGACCTGCCCCTACACCCCTGTGGGGTGCAGGCGGGGGAAAAACAGATCGGGACACGGATGAACGCGGACACCCTCACACTCCTGCAGGGTGCAGGTAATCAGGCGGGTGCAGGTGAGGACGCGGAAAAAGAAAAGATTTAGGAACGAACAGGCACCCTCACACCCTTTCGGGTGCAGGCGTACAGTCGGGTGCAGATGATTTGTAGCGGCAATTCATGAATTGCCGCTACAAAAACGGGGGCAGGCGGGGGAAAACCAGATGGGACGCGGATCGAGCACGGACACCCTCACACCCCTGCAGGGTGCAGGTAATCAGGCGGGTGCAGGTGGACGCGGAAAAAGAAAAGATTTAGGAACGAACAGGCACCCTCACACCCTTTCGGGTGCAGGCGTACAGACGGGTGCAGATGATTTGTAGCGGCAATTCATGAATTGCCGCTACAAAAACGGGGGCAGGCGGGGGAAAACCAGATGGGACGCGGATGAACGCGGACACCCTCACACCCCTGCAGGGTGCAGGTAATCAGGCGGGTGCAGGTGAGACGCGGAAAAAGAAAAGATTTAAGAACGAACAGCGGATGCAAGTATCCTCAGTACCAGGCGGGTACAGGCGGGCAGGTCTAGAGACCCGCCCCTACACCCCTGTGGGGTGCAGGCACCCTCACACCCCTGCAGGGTGCAGGTACCCAGGCGGGTACAGGGGGGAGATTCTTGATAATTTCTTAAATCCATGTATAATCATTACACGGGGGAGCACCCCCGGATGACCATTCATGATCGGCGACCATTGCAGGCAGTGAGAGACGCATGAAAGGGAAGAAAGTTCTCGTCATTGATGACGACCTCGATAACCTGAAACTCAACGACCTTATTTTCACCAAGGCGGGAGCCCAGGTTTTCACGGCCAAGAATGGCAAGGAAGGCCTGCAACTGCTTGCCGAGGTGCAGCCGGATATCGTCATCCTGGACCTGATGCTGCCGGACATGGACGGATTCGAGGTGTGCGAGAAGATCCGCAAGGTCTCGGACGTGCCGATCATCATGCTGACCGGGCTGAAGCGCGAGTCGGACGTGCTGCGCGGGCTGCAGGTGGGGGCGGATGATTACCTGGTGAAGCCGTTCAGCCCGCAGATCCTGACCGCCAGGGCGAAAAGCGTGCTGCGGCGAACGGAGCGCAGGTTCAACGTGGACGGCTATGAATACAACGACGGCCACCTGGCGATCGACCTGGCGGCGCGCCAGGTGTGCGTGGACGGGGCGGATGTGGCGCTGACGCCGATCGAGTTCCGCATCCTGGCGTTCCTGCTCGGGCACGCCGGGCAGACGGTGACCCACAACCAGATCCTGGAGAACGTGTGGGGACCGGAGTATGAGGGTTACAAGGATTACGTGCACGTGAGCGTGTCCACGCTGCGGCACAAGCTGGGGGATAACCTGAAAGAAGCGGCGTACATCGTCACCGTGCCACGCGTGGGGTACTTCTTCAAGAAACGCTGAGCGGGGGGAGCCGGAGAACAAAGAGGTGACAAGGACATCATGCACGTGAGCGTGTCCACGCTGCGGCACAAGCTGGGGGATCCCTCAGCTTCGCCTTACTGCACAGGTGTGCAGCACAGGCGGGAGTACCCTTGCACCCTTTGGGTGCTGGCGGGTACACGTGCTTCGCGACATCCTGAAAGAGGCGGCGTACATCGTCACCGTGCCGCGGGTGGGTTACTTCTTCAAGAAACGCTGAGCGGGGGTCGTTGGCAACGAACGGGGGGTGCCGGGGGGCAATTTTAAGAGTTCTTAAGAACATATCAAGCCGCCTTTAAGAATCCCATTCTCATTTTCGCTTAATATAAGAGCAGAAGTGACGGAAATCACCTAGTTTGCCATCCCTCCCGGATCCGGAGGCGATGGGCAGGTTTTCGGTACTGTTTTGGTTTTGGGAGATCACTGAAAGGAAGGATATGCACCCAGGGGAAAGTTGTAAGACAAGCGACACTTGCACGATCAACACAGCGAATCCGCACTCATCCGGGCCGGCATGGTTTCATGCTGGCTTTTTTAATCCATTCACCCTTATTTTTTCACCCAGGAGGACACCATGAGTAAGAAATCGTTGTTCAAAGTTTTTTCCCTGGCCTGCGCCGTACTGCTGGCGCTGGGACTGGGCAGCGCGCCGCTGAACGCCGTGGCGGCACCTATCACAGGCGGAAGGCGTGCCGACCATCGCCACCGACCTGCCTGACTACGCCCCGGGAGCCGTGGTGACCCTGACCGGCACCAACTGGTGGCCCGGCGAGGCGGTGCATATCTTCGTCAACGACGACACCTGGCAGAGCTGGTACCTTTCCAGCGATCCCGACCCGGTGGCGGATGAATCTGGGTACTTCACCTACCAGTTCACCCTGCCGGAATGGTTCGTGGCGAACTACTCGGTGAGCGCGACCGGGATGGACTCGAACCTGGTGGCGACGACGACCTTCACCGACCTGAGCATCGGCACCTACGACCAGTGCGCCAACGATGACGGCGACGGCTACGATGCCGACCCGGGCACCTGCTACTGGACCAACGGCAACCTGCAGCGCAACAACTCGCTGTATGCCGAGGGGGATGCCACGGTGCAGCGCGTCTGGCTGACCAACTTTGCCCCGGGATCCACGCATACCCTGACCCTGAAGTACGGGACGACCAAGGGCGGCAAGCACGCCTACGACTTCCTGACCACCTGGGATTTTTCGGAGAACTGGATCACGCGTAGCTGACCGCTGCGACGGCATTACTGGATGCGAAGCAGCTGCTGCAGAATCATTACTTAGACTATCCCTGTGGACACTCTTGCGGCAGGTTTTGATGCTGCAATCGCTTCACGCCAATTCATGATGCGCGGCGGTGACACTGAACAATGCGGTTTTCGACGTCCCAAGCCATTATCGCTGGTGATTATACTGGCGACAGCGAAACGGCGATCACGTTACCTTCACTGTTGCCAGCTTCTGGAGCCATGTGCACCACCAAGGGACAGACGACCACCTGCGATGTGGCTCTGTGGTTCGGCGCCCATGTGGCCCTGACCGCTCAATGGATGGCTTACAATGATACGACCGGTGCTGCCACGGTAAGCGGCTCGCCGTATCACGTGGCGCTCGACAAGGTGGACGGCGCCTCGGTGGGGCAGCGCGACAACCAGATGCAGTCCGACGTGGTGCCGATGAACGGCACGATCACGATCATCAAGAACGCCATCCCGGATGATGCCCAGGATTTCTATTTTGACCTGGTGGCTAGTACGTTCACGATGATTTCTCTGCTGGACGATGATGCCGATGCGACCCTGCCGAACACCATGTCCTTCAGCGTGCCGGCGGGAATCTATTATGTAGATGAATTACCTGCCGCTGGCGGAAGGCTGGGTGCTGACGATGTTGTGTGTGTACAGTTACTGGAACGAATGGCAGTACCGCACTCATGTATCCACTGCCACCGAACTGGCAACCATCAACCTGCGTGACTTCCTATGCTTCCGCCGATACGATCACCTGCACCTACACCGATATCCTCAAGGCGGGTGCGATACGTGACGAAGACCGGCCCGGCATACCATCAAGGTTGGCGATGATGCCCGCTACACGGTAATCATCACCAATACGGGCAGGATCCCGCTCTACGGCAGTCCATTCTGACTCGCTGTTGGGCGACCTGATGACGAGCTGACGTCGTTTCGAACGACTGCGGCACAGCCTGGCTGCCGACGCATTCTGCACGATTGTTTACGATTACACCGTCCCGGCTCTTGCATCGGATCCACTGCTGAACACGGTAACGGCGGTTTACGACTCGGATGCCGAGTTGATTGGCGCGGAATTCAGCGACAGCGACTCCTGGTCGGTGAACCTGTTCCAGCCCAGCGTGGACCTCGACAAGAGCGGTCCCGCCCTGGGCAAGATCGGCGATGAGATCACCTATTCGGTGACGATCACCAACACCAGCTCGGCTGATTCCCCGGTCCTGAACCTGGTCAGCTTCAACGACAGCCTGGTGACACATTCACTACGCTGCCGGATGCCTGCACCCCGCTGGCTTCGGGAGCTTCCTGCACGTTCACCTACACCTACACACCCCAGCCAGGCGATCCTGACCCGCTGGTGAACACGGCAACGGTGCACTACAACCCGGACGGCTTCCCGAATGACATCTGGGATGCGGACACCGTGAACGTCGAGCTGTTCCAGCCGTCGATCACCCTGGACAAGACGGGTGACTTGCTGAGCAAGATCGGCGACGGCGTTACCTACACGATCACCTTGAACAACACCAGCTCGGCTGACACGCCGGACATGGTCTGCACGATCTCCGACCCGACCATCGGCTTCAGCAAGAATGTGACCCTGGCCTCGGGCGGCAGCGATGTTTCGACCGTGCCGTTCACCATCCCGGCGGAGCTTCGGATCCATTCCTGAACACGGCCTCGGTGACCTGCTCACCGACCGGTTTCACCAATGAATTCACCGCCTCGGATGGTCACAGCATCAACCTGTTCCAACCGGCGATCAGCCTGTTCAAGACGGGCGACTCGCTGAGCAAGATCGGCGACGACGTGAGCTACACGATCACGCTGAACAATGACAGCTCGGCTGACACGCCTGACCTTGCCTGTGACGTGAGCGATCCCACCCTTGGTTTCGTCGCCAGCCTGAACTTCAAGTCTGGCACTACCATGGCATGGACGCTGGCGTTCACCATCCCGGCTGAAGCTGCCGATCCATTTGTGAACACGGTTTCGGCACTCTGCTCTCCGGCTGGCTTCGCGAATGTGCTTGAAGATACCGCTGTGCACAGCACGAACCTGTTCCAGCCC
>CAWCBN010000010.1:0-484417 GCA_963793795.1 uncultured Chloroflexia bacterium | reverse complement strand
GGGATGTAAACCGTCCCACCGCCAAGCAGCCCACAGCTATCAAGGGCTGCCTGTTATAGCCGAGGTGTCCAGGGTTTGCCCGTCCGCACACGCTCCAAAAAGGCGAGGGTTGGTGTAAATAGTGGTATCTGGCGTGGAGGGTTTCAACTTCACTCTACTCCAACGGCATCCATTTCCAGCGAGGCCAGGATGAACGCTGCCACCCCCTTGAAATCGTTCGCCTTGGTTTTTTCTCCGATGTAGTAATCATAGGTACCTGCACGATACGGATTTCCTCCCAAGCCTGCAACGCTGCATGTACCTTCCAGTGTGAGCATTCCGCGGGCATCCACTGCATCCTTTTTTCCAACAAACCGCGATAGGCGCGCCTGGCCGGGATGAGATAATCTGTCGTGAGTAGCCTTTAGCACAGATTTTGTAAAAGCGTAGGCCAGCATGGCGGATACAGAAGACTCCAGGTAATTTCCCGGACGATTGGGCATGTCCACCACCTGGTACCACAACCCGGATGCGGGATCCTGGAAAAGCAGCAAGGCATGCGCCAATCGCTGCAGGATCTCAACTAAATCGGATCGTCCATGATGTGTCGTTGGCAGTATTTCAAGCACATCCACGAGTGCCATCATGTACCAGCCCATGGCTCGTCCCCAGAAATTGGGCGAACAACCTGTTTGTGGATCGGCCCATTGCTGATTGCGGCTCTCGTCCCAGGCATGGTAAAGCAGCCCGGTGATCGGGTCACGGGTAAGCTTTTCGATAAGGATAAGCTGGCGGGTCACATCGTCAAAAATGGCAGGTTGATCGAAGGCTTGTGCATACCTGGCGTAGAACGGTGCCGACATGTACAGCCCATCAAGCCAGATCTGGCCGGGGTAGATCTTTTTATGCCAAAAACCGCCATTCTTTGTGCGTGGTTGGTTGCGGAGCTGGTTGGCTAAAAGCTCAATTGCGTGTTCATAACGACTGTCCCCGCTTTGTTGATAATAATGAAAGAGTAATTTACCGGGATTGATATAGTCCAGGTTGAATTCGTTTAGATGATACGAACGGATCTGACCACCCGGGGTGACAAAATAATCCACCCAATCATGAACGAACATGCCATAGGTCGAGTTGCCATTTGAAAAACTTACATCCAAGACCGCTTTTACGAATAATCCATGCTCATAATGCCATTTCCAATGCGTCCTGGGGTAACCTGGCAGATGGAATCCACCATGCGGGTTGCCCATGATTTTATCGGTGGAATTTCCTGAGTTGTTTCCGGTGGCATGAGAAGACCTATAATGGCTTAATCCAGTTTCTAACCAGGCAAAAAATCCCAGCTGGCAATCAGCATACGGTTGTACATGTCCCAGGCCCAAACAATTGGACTGGAGGAGGCGGGCGGTTTGTTTTCCGCCCGCCTCCTGGTCATTGGATCGGTTTACTTGAAGTAACTTGCGTCATTCAGCGTTTGCAGGGCGGCTGCTTCCAATTCTACAGCACCCAGGGAATCCAATCCGCTCAGGAAGGTTGCCCAAGTGGTTTCATTCAACTCCTGCTGACCGAGAACGAACTGCACAATATTCTCGCTGTAGAAACGAGTGAAATCAGCAGCGTTGTCAGGCGGATTGATCATGCCGGCACCAGTGGCTTCCGTCCAGGGTTGGGCTGTGAAGCCTGCCAGGTACGAAAGAGGTGCCATCGTGCGGCCATTGATGGTCTGGTAGGAAGGATAGCGTGCCTGCAACTCGATATCCGAAAAGATGTAGACCATGTTTGCCAATTGAGTTATAGGCTGCATCTCGGCTGAAGTCCAAGCCAAAGCTGCATCAATGCCTTCCGTGGACACATAACCATCCGAGGTCAGTACGTAGTTAACCCCTTCCTGTCCAAAAGCGAGGAGCATGTACCCGTCAGTCGCCATCCATTCCAAAAGGCGGGCAATGGCTGGTCCCTTGCCCTCGTCCATGGCCCTCTGCGAGACGGCATAATAACGACCAGTCCTAATGATCGTGCCTGCAGAGCTGTCGCCGTTGGGACCAACAGGAACAGGGAGAACATCCCATTGACCTTCGGAGAAGTTTTCGTCAAAAGCCTTGTAGTTGGACTTGGTGGACAGGGCGGCGAAATTCTCCATCATCATGCCGCACTTGCCTTGCTTCCAGCCTGCGCGGAAGTCATCCTTCTTGAGAGTCGGCCAGTCGGGATCAATAACGCCCTGCTCGACCATCGAACGGATGAATTGTGTGGCTTCCATGTAGCGGGGATCTCGAGCGTTCAGACCAAAGGCATCCGCGCTGGTGAGATTCCAGACACCGGTGACACCATAGGCGCCATAGATCCAGTCGAAGCGGGGTCCCAAGCCCATTGCGCTCAAGCCTGATCCATCGATGAAGGCGCAGTAGCCATAGGTGTCAGCTTCACCATTTCCATCCGGATCATTGAAGGTGAAGGCATTCGCTACTGTCATGAACTCATCAAGAGTTGTAGGCGGTTGAAGGTTAAGCGCAGTAAGCCAATCGGTGCGGACAACCAGGGCATCGGTACTGGGAATTTGACCCGGATCCGGGAGACCGTACAGCGATCCATTCACAGTCATGAGCGCATTTCGTCCGGGGTCGCTGTAGTGTGAGGCCGTGCGTTCGGGCATCATGGGTAGCAATTCGTCCACTTTAGCGACCAGGCCAGCATCCACCAGGTTAAACCAGGTGTCGCGGCTGACGAAGAATAGATCGGGGAGTGAGTTGCTGGCAGCCGCGGTATTGATCTTGGTATCTTGATCACCGGCTGAGGATGGGAGCAACACGAGGGTCAGGTCGATCAGCAACTCATCCTGGATGATCTGATAAGCCGCCCAGTCATCCGGGGGGGAGCTGCTTCACTCACACGACCGCTGACCCAAATTTCCAACTCGGCTGGTTGGATGGGTGTTGGGGAAGGTATTGCGGTTGGAAGGGCGGGTGGTTCGGTTACAACTGGAATATCAGGAGTGGGTGTTACCTTGGGAGCGCAAGCGCTGATCGCCAGGGAAAGACCTACTGCTATCAGAATAATCTTACCTAACATTTTTTTCATTTTTTTTACCTCTTTTTTGAGCTAAGTTCGGATATTGGTTGGTTACGGGTCGTAATTCTTTAATTTCCAAATTATTTTCCTGCGCCTCCTTTTTTACCGGTCATTCTTTTACTCCTCCTAAAAGTGTTCCCTTGGTGAAATATTTTTGGATCCAGGGATATACAATCACCATTGGCAACATTGTGATGAAAACGCTGGCAGCCTTGAACGCCTGGATGGGGGCGTTGCTGAAGGCATCGTACTCAAGATATTCGTTGATGTTGGCAGCCATTAATATGTTACGCAACAAGACAGGCAGAGGCATTAATTTATTATCATTCAGGTACAAGATGGGGGTAAAAAATTCATTCCAGAGAGCCACAGCATAAAAGAGACTGATGGTCAAAAGAATGGGTTTTGAGAGTGGCATGATCACGTACCAAAGGACGTGCAGTTCGTTGGCACCATCCAGGCGGGCTGCTTCTTTAAGATCTTCAGGCAGACCTTCAAAGAATCCTTTCATCACCAGGGTGTTGTAAACACTCACTGCGCCGGGCAGGATGATTGCAAATAGACTGTCCACCAGGCCTATGCGTTGGACGACGAGATATGTGGGGATCAGGCCAGCCTGGAAAAGGAAGGGTACCAGGATAAATCCGACCAGCACCTTTCTCCCTGGCAGGTTCTGATTGGATAGGGCATACGCCAGGGGTACCGTGAGGATCATGTTGATCACTACCCCCACGACGGTGATAAATCCACTGTTAAATGTTGCCCGGGCAAAAGCTGGATGGCTGAACAATTGTTTATAGGCTTCGAAAGACCAGCTCCACGGCGGGATCCACATGCCAAAGGACTTGTCGTCGATATATCCAAGTGGGGTTACCGACATGATGAAGACCCGCCAGACAGGAATGGCGATAGCCAGCAGCACTGTCAGAAGGAAAGCGTTGACAAAGAACTGGAAAATCTGATCATCCCAAGGCTTGAAGCGTTTTTTCATTTTTACCCGTCATCAATATAATGAACCGCCGAATTTCTTGGCAGCACGATTGGAAATCACCACCAGGATAAAGCCGATCAATCCCTTGAATAAACCAACAGCAGTTGCAAGGCTGAACTGGAACGAGAGGATACCCTGCCGGTAAACCCAGGTATCGAGAATATCACCCACACTATAGACCGGGAGCGAGTACAAAACGAAGATCTGGTTGAAGCCAGCATTCAGGATGTGACCCAGGCGCAGCATGGTGAGAATTGCCACTACGGGGAGGATTCCTGGCAGGGAAATGAACCAGATGCGCTGAAGCCGGCTTGCACCGTCCACCGAGGCTGCCTCGTAGAGTGTGGGGTCAATCCCCATCAACGCGGCGAGATAGATAATGGTGCTCCAGCCCATCTCCTTCCATATATCCGATCCAATCACCACCACGCGGAACCACTGTGGGGAAGTGAGAAATGTGATTGGTTTTCCCCCGGTAGATTTGATGATGTCATTGATAAGCCCATCGCCCGGGGAAAGCAGCATGAGAAGCACGCCGAACATGATGACCCAGGAAAGGAAATGGGGAAGATAAGCAACGGTCTGAACCAGGGCGCGAAAACGCTTGTAACAGGTTTCATATAAGGCAAGTGCCAGGATCAAGGCCGTTGGGATCCCAAGGGTCAATTTCAAGAAACTGATGATCAGGGTGTTGCTGATGAGTTGATTAAATAAAAGGATTTAAAAAAGGTGATGAAGTGGTCAAATCCGGTGAAAGGACTTTTCCAGACCCCCAGCAAGGGTTTGAAATCCTTGAAAGCAATTTGAGCATTCCAGAGAGGCAGGTATTGAAAGATAATAAAGTAAACCAAGGGAGGAATCATCATCAGGTACAGCCATCGATACCTGATGATGCTCTTGCGCAGAGACGATGGAACTCGTTTCCGCTTCACCTTTTCAGGAAAGTGATCCGAGAGTGTTTGGAAAACAGGAATTTCTTTCATACTCGAGGTTTCTGAGACTTCAGGAATCAGGATTTAGTTTGATTATAGAAGTTCTGGGATGAATTTTGACGCTCAATTAATGGATAAAAGAGTTCTTTATCCAAATTTTGACAGCCGGATTGCCCCCACCCGTAAGGGACATCCTTGCTGAATAGGAAAATCAAACTTGTTTCGACCCGGTTTGGAGGGGACCAGGTTGATGAGTGCAAAGACCATGAACAATGGACTTCAAATATTTTTTCCGTGGAAACCGGTTCAACCCACTTGGACAAGCGGCAAGCCTGATCCTTTGTTGACCCTCGACTACTTGTGCTTCCCAAAGAAAACAAAGGAGAGTAAACTCCAAGAGGAGATATAATCTCCCGATGACCATTCATCCGACCATTCCCGCCTTAATAGGATCGAAATCCAGGAAAAGTGAAAATAAACGCCCGTCGTTCGGATTCTTGCTAGCCAGTCTCCATACTGGTGCAAGCCGGACCTTATGGCCGGGATTGATCGATGCTGCTGAACGGTTGGATGTTAACCTGGTCTGTTTTCCCGGGGGGAGGTTGCGCGCCCAGCTTGCGCATGAATCTCAGAGGAATGTGATTTATGACCTGGCCGGAGAGGAGTGCCTCGATGGAATTATCACCTGGGCGTCCACCCTGGGAGGCGTTCTGGGACCAGCCGAGATCAGTTCTTTTCATTACCGTTACCATGATCTCCCCATGGTCAGCCTGGCGCAGTTTATGGAAGGTACCCCGACCGTCTCGGTGGATAGTTATCATGGAATGCGGGCACTTCTCGAGCACTTGATCCAAGAGCACAGCTATAAACGCCTTGCCTTCATCCGCGGCCCTGAGGGACATTACTATGCCCAGGAACGCTATCGCGCCTACGTGGATACACTCCAAGCGCATGGTTTGCCCCTGGATCCCAGGTTGATTACGCGCCCGCTACGGTGGGAATCGGGTGCGGAGGCGGTGAATATTCTGCTAGACGAACGCGGCCTGAAGCCGGGAGTGGATTTTCAGGCGGTCGTCGCGGTCAGCGATATGCTGGCTTTGTGGGCTTTGAAAACATTGCAGGAAAAAGGCTATAACGTACCCAGGGATGTCGCCGTAACCGGGTTCAATAACTCCATCGAAGAGCGCCTGGCTACCCCACCCCTGACAACCGTGGATTTACCTTTTTATGACCAGGGCGCCAAGGCAGTGGAGACACTCCTGGCTTTATGGAAAGGGGAGACAGTACCGGCATTGAGGACCCTGCCTTCCAAGCTGGTTGTACGCCAGTCCTGCGGATGTTCTTCAACAGCGGTGGCTCAGGCAGGATACATTCCAGAGGTTCATGAGGAAGGGATACCAGCAGAAGTAGCCTGGGGGCAAATACTTGCTACAAAGAATGAATGCATGGTTCAAATGGCAACCCATGTATATGCAAGTGAGAAAAAAATAAGCGAATGGATCCTGCCGATCTGCAACGCATTGCTGTCTGAGGTTGAGAAGGAGCCCAGCGGGATTTTTATCCAGGTGCTTGAAGATGTCCTGGACAAATACATGCGAGATAACAATGAAATCCTCCTCTGGCACGGAGCCATCTCGACCTTGCACCGTTGGATCTCCAGCGGAATTCCTTCCGAAAAACGAAATTGGATCGAAACGCTTTTTGCGCAGGCCCGCATCGTGATCAGCGAAGCCCTCCTTCGCTCGCATGCTTACTGGCAGTGGCAATCGGAGCGCCAATCCGAAAACTTGCGAGATACTGCCCGGAGCCTTTTAACAACATTCGATATCCCCCAATTAACAGACGCCCTCACCGAATGCCTGCCACGCCTGGGGATACCCAGCGCATTCCTGGCGCTCTACGAAACCCCGATTGCTTCGCCGGGTCAATCCCGCCTCATCCTTGCCTATAATAATAAGGGGCGGATCCCTCTTGATAAGGAAGGCAGGCTCTTCCCGACCAGGCAGCTTGTACCTCCCGACCTTCTGCCTGCCTGTCGTTATAGCCTGGTGGTGGAGCCGCTATATTTCCAGGAAAAACCGATCGGCTTCGTGGTCTTTGAACTTGGTCCACACGAAGGAGATGTATACGAGTTACTGCGCAGCAACCTGAGCAGCGCCCTCCAGGGAGCCTTTCTTTTTCAAGAAATTCAACAGGCGCGGATCACTGCTGAGAAGGCAGATCGCATTAAAACCCGCCTTTTGGCGAACGTAAGTCACGAGATGCGCACCCCGCTCAATATAATCATGGGATATACCCGTGGTGCATTGGAAACGCCGGGCCAATACCCAGGAAAACTACCAGAGGAGTTGGTCTCCGACCTTCAGCAAATCCAGAGTAATGCCGAACACCAGTTGCGCGTGATCGATGACCTGCTGGACCTCTCGCGGGCTCAAATTGATGAACTTGACTTATCTCTCGAGCTGATAAATCCGCTACCTGTTCTATTGGAATCTTTCCACAGCCTGGCTGATCAAAGTGGATCCCCAAAGGTCAGTTGGCAGCTTGAGTTACCGGAAAGCCTGCCAGTCATCCGGGCTGACCCGGTAAGGTTGCGCCAAATCTTGTTAAATTTATTGAGCAACGCCCGAAAATTCACCGAACAGGGCCAGGTACTGCTGGGCGCCGAAGTCAAGCCTCCGCAGCTGCACATCTGGGTCAGCGACACAGGCCTGGGAATCCCACCAGAACAAAAAGAACGCATCTTTGAACCTTTCGTGACCGTCGAAAGCGACCGGCGGATTGCTGGAGGAATTGGGCTGGGGTTGTCCATCACCCGCCACCTGATCGCTTTACACGATGGCACAATGAGCTTGGACAGTCAACCCGGCTTGGGAAGTACTTTCCATGTTTACCTGCCATTGCCCGCGTTGAGTGAAGAGATGATATTGCCTCAGCCAAGTGCGGAACCTGTCCTGTTATTGCTTTCGTCCTCAGGACAACCCTTAAGAGAAATTCTGGAGATATGTCAGCGTCAAAACCTGGTAATCTTCAAACTCACGAGCTTCGAAGACCTGGAGAAGGCTGTCCAGTCAACTCGACCAGTAGCTTTGGCATGGGACCTGGCCGGGGCAAGCCCTGGAGACTGGGTACTTTTACGCAGGTTGCGACATTACCCTGGCTTAAACCGGCTGCCGTTCATTCTTTTCAGCAATTCTGAGCCTGAGCAAGTCGGCTGCATCCACTGCGATTACAGGTTTTGTGCTTAAATCGGGGGATAACCAGCCCTTGATATCTGCCTTGGAGGCTGTTTGTCCCCTGCCGGCAGGGGGGTCGATCTTGATCGTGGACGATGAAGAGCAGGTGCGTACCGCCCATCAGACCTTGGTGGAGAGGGCAATGCCCACCTATCCAATTCGCCTCGCTGAAAATGGTACACGGGCGATGGAGATTATGAAGGAAGATCTTCCAGCACTGGTACTCCTCGACATGGTTATGCCCGGCTTGGGGGGAAGTGAGGTGCTTGACCTGATGCGTGCCGATCCACGCCTGCGTCAAGTACCGGTCATTATCTTGAGTAACAAAGCCATGAGCCTTGAGGACGTTAAGCGCTTGGAGCAACACTACCATGTCGTTTTCCAGAGCAAGGGGATCTGGACGGAAGCGGAGACAGCCTCAGCCTTGCACCGGGCTGTGTTTGGGTCGGATATTTTACCGCCTCATACCAGCGCGCTGGTCAAACAGGCAATGACCTATCTGCAGGAGAATTATTCCCGTTCTCTCTCGCGGAGGGAGATTGCTGAAGCGGTGGGTGTCAGTGAGGACTACCTTAGCCGGGTCTTTAGCCGGGAACTGGAACTGACGCCGTGGGAATATCTTAACCGTTACCGCATACTCCGGGCGAAGGAACTGCTCTTAACCACTACAGATAAAATTGGTAATATCTCCCACCAGGTAGGATTTAAGGACCAGGCGTATTTCAGCCGTGTTTTTCATAAGATTTCCGGACAGTCTCCCCAGGGATTTCGTGATTCTTCTAAAGAGGGGAAAAAGTAAATTCTTGAAAGATTTACAGACTTTGTCGACAGGAGGGTCCTGGGGAGTGTTGAAGATATTTAAAAAGAATACTTCTTGTTGATATAATTTTGAAAAAATCCACACCCATGCTTCAACGGTGGATAAGCTATTATTGCCCAAACAAGGAGATCCCCCATGCCCAGCAATCCCGTGATCGAAACCATGCTCAGCCACCGTTCGGTGCGCAAGTACAAGAAGGACCAACCCACGGATGAAGTACTGGAAACCATCGTCCGCGCCGGTCAGCAGGCACCCTTTGCCTCGCAGCTCTACAGCGTGCTGCTGAGCCGCAAGAAGAAAGCTCCCTTCGGCGCTCCGCTGTGGTTCACCATCTGCGTGGATTTTTACAAGGTCGAGCGTTTCATGAAATTGCGCGGCTGGAACCTGGTTTCCAATGACCTTGACCTGCTCTTCTATGGCATCCAGGATGCCGCCTACATGGCCCAGAACATGGTTGTCGCCGGGGAGAGCCTGGGACTGTATTCCTGTTTCTTGGGCTCCGCGCCCTACCAGGCGGAACGTATCGCCAAGATGTATAAATTGCCTCCCCATGTCTTCCCGCTGGTTGGGCTGGTCATGGGCTACCCGGCCGAGGAATTCCCACCCCGCCCACGTTGGCCGCTGTGGTTCACCCTCTTCGAAGATGAATATCCCGAATTCAGCGACGAACAGGTAGCCGAGGCGATGAAGGTCATGGACGAGGGTTACCTTGGGCAAGGTTACTACGTTAAACAACGCGCCAAGCTCCCCATCGAAGGCGAAAAGGAAGACACATACACCTACGAGAACTACACCTGGACCGAGCACATCTCGCGCAAGTGGGGCCAGTGGTTCGAGTCTCCGAAGGAGCTGCTCGAGCAGTTGGAGAAAAGAGGTTTTAAGATAGGTGAATAGCTTCCCGGCGCAACCTTGAGGCAATAGAAAACGTCCAGATGGAATAATCTCCAAACCTGAGGGTATAAGCACATCCTACGGCAGACATTAGCATTGTTACCGTCGCGAGTCCCAGACTTGCGACGGTTCATCCCTGGATCCCAACACCCCTGCAGTAATCCTTCAATCTCTTATGCCCCTCTAATAGCACCAGATTTCTGCTCATGCTATAATCCCTTCCCGGAAGGTTCCCTATGCTCCAGCGATTTGTAAAAGCCTTTGGGGGCGACCCCAATAAAAAAGAGATCGATAAAACGACTGCCATCGTGTCAGCGGTCAATTCCCTCGAGCCGGATTTTGAAAAGCTTTCGGATGAGGAATTACGCCTGAAGACCGCCGGATTCCGCTCCCACCTGGCAGCAGAATTGGTGGGAATTACGGATGACAAGGAGCGCAGAAGTGTGGAACAGGCGGTCCTCGAAGACCTGCTCCCCGAAGCATTCGCTGCTGTGCGCGAGGCTTCCAAGCGCGCCATCGGTTTACGCCATTACGATGTGCAACTTGTTGGCGGAACCATCCTGCACCAGGGCAAGATCGCCGAGATGCGCACCGGCGAAGGAAAAACGCTTGTTGCCACCCTGCCGATATATTTGAATGCCCTCACCGGCCGCGGTGTACACCTTGTCACCGTCAACGATTACCTTGCCCGCCGCGATGCCCGCTGGATGGGGCGGGTTTACCATGCCCTGGGTCTCAGCGTGGGCATCCTGCAGATGGCTTCCGCGACCGAGAATGGCAAGAAGGCCTTCCTATTCGATCCTGCTCGCGAGCACACTCGCGAGGACCAACACCAGATGCGCCTGGTCGACCGCGTCGAAGCCTATTCTGCGGATATCACCTATGGCACCAACTCCGAGTTTGGCTTCGACTACCTGCGCGATAACATGACCATGCGCCTCGAAGACCGCGTTCAGCGCGGGCATTACTTTGCCATCGTGGACGAAGTTGACAATGTGCTCATCGATGAGGCCCGTACCCCGCTGATCATCTCCGGTCCTGCTTCCGGTGACGTGGAATGGTATGGCAAGATGTCTGTGCTCGTCCGCCAGTTGAAGGCAGAGGATTACGAGGTCAGTGAGAAGGATCGCTCCGTAACACTCACCGAAATCGGCACTGCCCATGTCGAGCAGTTACTCGGACAACCCCTGCGAGACCCGGACCGCCCCGAGGATGTCACTCCCGAGCAGGCGCGCCTGCTGGGTTACCTGGAACAGGCCCTGCGTGCCCAGCACCTCTTCAGGCGCAACAAGGATTACCTCGTCCAGGCTGGCAAGGTCGTCATCGTCGACGAGTTCACCGGGCGGCTGATGCCCGGTCGCCGCTGGAGCGACGGCCTGCACCAGTCGGTGGAAGCCAAGGAGGGGGTGCACGTTGAGCCGGAGAACGTCACCTACGCCACCATCACCCTGCAAAACTACTTCCGCATGTACGCCAAGCTGGCTGGCATGACCGGCACCGCCCTCACCGAGGCGGAAGAGTTCGACAAGATCTATAAGCTCCCCGTCCTGCCCGTCCCCACCAACCTGGAATACCAGGTATTGGGGTCCGGGGCGAACATGGTGGAGGTCAAGACGAAGGACGCCGAAGGATATGAATTCGCCTACTTTGCCCGCAAGGACGACCCGGAGAAAGAGGTGCTCTTCTGGCGCCGCAAGGATTACCCGGATGCGGTCTTCCGCACCCAGGAAGCCAAGCTGCGCGCCATCGTTCGTGAGATCCTAACCGAGAACGTGCGCGGTCGCCCACTGCTTGTCGGGACCACCTCGGTCGAGCTCTCGGAACGGTTGTCTGGGCGCTTGCGAGCCGAACCGGTACGCCGCCTGGCGCAGATCCTGCTCATTCGCCATGCCTGGTTGGAAGCCAATGGTCGCGTCGAAGATGGTCGCGCCATCCCCGACCTGGAGCAATTCAACCGGCCCCTCGACCAGTTGCGTCCAGAAGATCTGCGACCAATGTCCAAGGACCTGGGATTGTCACTAAACCCGGAAGAGGCTGCCAACCTGCAGCGCCTCCTCTCCATCCTGGGGTTGGAACAGTCGGATGAGACCCGCTTGAAATCTGTGCTGCAAGGTGGCGTGGCCCACGAGGTGCTCAATGCCCGCAAGCATACCGAGGAGAGCCAGATCATCGCCGGCGCGGGTGCCTTTGGTGCAGTGACCATCGCCACCAATATGGCCGGCCGCGGTGTGGACATCAAGCTGGGAGGAGAGCTCGCCGAGGAGGTCATCAGTTCCATCAACCGCGTTCTGCGCAAGGCCGGTTATGCTGACCCCTATGATATGTCCCTGGAAGAACGCCGCCAGGCAATCTTGAAGGCTGACCCATCGATCTTTGGAATCTATGAGACCGAGGTGAAGTTCTTTCTGCAACACTTCGATGACATGGAGAGCGTCCGCCAACGCGGCGGGTTGATGGTTATCGGTTCGGAACGTCATGAAGCCCGGCGCATCGATAACCAGTTGCGCGGCCGTGCAGCCCGCCAGGGCGATCCCGGCGCCTCGCGCTTCTACCTCTCCCTGGAAGATGACCTGATGCGCATGTTTGGCGGTGACCAGGTAAAGAATGTCATGAGCCGCTTCAACATCGACGACGATTTCCCCATGCAGGCGCGCATGGTCAACAACATGATCGAGTCACTCCCAACACCGCGTCGAGGGTGCCAACTTTGATGTCCGCAAGCACCTGCTCGAATATGACGATGTGCTCAATGCACAGCGCATGCGCATTTACGAACAGCGCAACCGGGTCTTTGAAAAAGACGACCTGGCGGAGGATGTCGATGAGCTCCTGCGTGCCGAGGTGGAACACCGCGTCGGCGAAGCCACTTCCAGCGAGGAGTTTTGGCGCTTGCTGGCCTGGCTTGACCAGATCCAGCCCCCGGTGCAGGTGGGGAGCCGGATTTTTCCGTCCTTCACATACAGGCTTCTCCTTGATGAAGTGTCCAAATCGTCTTCGGAGACAGAGACTGCTTTCCTGGGACTGGCTGAAAATGCTCTTCAGGCAGCCCACGACCATTTCCTAACTTGGGGACTGGACCAGGTCGACCGTGCCGGTGAGGCTTTTAAGACCCAGCTCGACGAGCGCAGCGAATCCCTTGACACTTTCCTGGACGCACTGAAGGATCGGGACGAAAGCGACACCCGCCGTCCCCAGGAGCTGGCTGAAGAGCTTGCCAACACTATTCACATGCCGCTGCGGTTGAGCAACGAACAGGCCGTTCAACTTGTCAACGATCCGGGATCCCTGGTCAAGCCGCTGAAGGCTGCCATAGGCTCGGCGCTCAATGCGTTGATCCTTTCCCGTCTGGTGGCAACGCTTGAGTACCGCCTGGGAGAACCTTTCGGTGTTAATCTTTCCGAACTTCAATCCCTTTCCTGGGACGATGCTTCCGCCCGGATCGAGGCGCGCTTGCATACAGCCCTGGATGAACGGCAGTCCCGCCTGCTGGGAGCGGATGGGCAGGTCGTCCGAGATGTGCGCGCTTTCCTGGAGCGCAACCCGGTGGCCGATGAGCAGACCAACCTGCGCCTGTTAATGACCATGGCACAGGGCTGGCGTGCTGCTTTCGATCCCAAGACGCATCGCCAGGTCAGGCAGGTTTTTACCCGCCTGGTTTATATCCACCATGCTGGTGAAATCCTACGCAGAAGCGATACACAAAAGCTGGAGGCGCGGGTGCTGGAGCATCTGAACCAGGCACGCGCCGCCCTGCAGGGCACATTCCAGGAAGCCGAGGCAACCCGCCTGGGAGTCCCGGTCAATTCAGCCCAGATGGTGGAGTCCGGCAGGCGAATCCAGAACCAGATCTACCGCCAGGTGCTCCTGGGTGCAATCACCGAACTGTGGGTGGATTACCTGACCCGTGTCGAAGCCCTGCGCGTGTCGGTGGGGCTGGAAGCGTATGCACAGCGAGATCCTCTGGTCCAATATAAGAGCCAGGCCTCCATGATGTTCCAGAACCTGTTGGCGGATATTCGTGGCGCCGTGATCAGCCGCATCTTCCTGTACCGGCCGCGCACGGCAACGGTGAATGTGGATTTGCCGGAGATCCCCTCCCCGGAAACGGGAACCGCCGGAAAACAAGGCAGTGGACAAGCCCAGGGCACTTCTTCAGATAAAAAACGGAAACGTCACCGCCATTAATTCCATGCGATGTGACCCAAGGCACAAGACTGCGATCTTCTGCGGGAGGGTACCCAGAGGAAATTGGTGACCCTGAATAGACCCTGGCGAAACAGCAGGTTGGATATGGCGACATTTCAAGCCCAGCGGTTCCAGGAACGAGTGGCAATGCGCTGACTAGGCGTGGCTGGTATAAAATAAAGCAGGAGTGATACACATGTCAAATAGTGTCTTTAATGCACAAATTGAATTAAAGGTTGGGACGCAAGAATATCTTGTTTTTGACCTAGGCAATCTGGAGAAGGCCTATGCGATCGATCTAAAACGCCTGCCGTTCTCCATCCGCATCCTGCTCGAGGCGGCGCTGCGCCAGTGTAACGAGGCCGAAATCTCCAGCCAGGATGTGGAAAATATCGCCCGTTGGACTCCAACAGGCACTCGACCCGGAATTCCATTCCTGCCAGCCCGCGTGGTCATGCAGGATTTCACCGGCGTCCCGGCGGTGGTCGACCTGGCTGCGATGCGTGCCGCAGTTGCCCGGTTGGGCGGTGATCCCAGGAAGATCAACCCGCTGGTGCCGGTTGACCTGGTGATCGACCACTCTGTGCAGGTTGATTTCTTTGCCACCCAGGATGCACTGCAGCGCAATGCAGAGATCGAGTTCCAGCGCAACCGCGAACGCTACGAGTTCCTGAAATGGGGACAACAGGCATTCTCCAATTTCCGTGTCGTTCCACCCATGACCGGCATCATCCACCAGGTCAACCTGGAATATCTATCCCCAGTTGTCATGACCAAAGTGATCGAAGGTCAGGCATATGCCTTCCCGGATACCCTGGTGGGCACAAACTCGCATACCACGATGATCAACGGCCTGGGTGTTGTAGGCTGGGGGGTGGGCGGCATCGAGGCTGAGGCAGTGATGCTCGGCCAGCCGATGGATATGCTCCTCCCGGATGTGATCGGTTTCAAACTGCATGGCAGGCTCAAGGATGGTGTAACTGCAACCGACCTGGTATTGACCGTTACCCAAATGCTGCGCAAAAAGGGCGTGGTGGACAAGTTTGTCGAGTTCCACGGTCCCGGGCTGGACAGCATGTCCCTGCCAGATCGCGCCACGATTGCCAATATGGCTCCCGAGTACGGTGCCACGATGGGATTCTTCCCCGTGGATGCTGAAACCTTGCGCTATATGCGCTTGACCGGACGGCCCGAGGAGACAATCGAACTGGTGGAAGCTTACTGCCGCCTGCAGGGGTTGTTCCGGGATGCCTCTTCACCTGTTCCGGAGTTCACCGATACGCTCGAGCTTGACCTTGACTCCGTGGTGCCCTCATTGGCGGGATCCAAGCGTCCGCAGGATCGCGTTTCCCTGGCGGACCTGAAGACCACCTTCCGCAAGTCATTATCCGCACCGGTCAAGGAACGCGGCTATGAGCTTTCCAGCGAGGCGCTCGATCGCGCTGGGAGTTATGGTACGAATGGTGGAGCGGTCACGATGAAGCACGGTGCAGTGGTCATCGCTGCGATCACCTCCTGTACCAACACAAGCAATCCTTCCGTGATGATCAGCGCAGGGCTCGTGGCAAAAAAGGCAATCGAGAAAGGGTTGAAAGTCAAACCGTATGTCAAGACCAGCCTGGCTCCGGGATCGCGCGTTGTGACCGAGTATCTCAAATCGGCAGGTCTGATCGAGCCGCTGGCACAGTTAGGCTTCAATGTCGTTGGTTATGGTTGCACAACCTGCATCGGCAACAGTGGACCGCTCCCCGGCGAGGTGGCAAAGGCTGTCACCGGCTCCGACCTGGTCGCCGCAGCGGTGATCTCCGGCAACCGCAATTTTGAAGGTCGCGTCCATCCGCTGGTCAAGGCCAACTTCCTGGCGTCACCGCCACTGGTGGTTGCTTATGCACTAGCCGGAACGGTGGATATTGACCTGAATTCCGAACCCATCGGCGATGGCGCACAGGGACCTGTTTATCTCAAGGATATCTGGCCAAGCAATGCGGAGATCGAGCAGGCCGTCACTGCCCATGTGCGCACCGAAATGTTCCAGGAAAAGTATGCAAGTGTCTTTGAAGGTTCCGAGATGTGGCAGGAGATCAAGGTTTCAGGCGGTGACCTGTACCAGTGGGATGATGCTTCCACCTACATCCATCACCCACCCTATTTCCAGGACCTGGATCTAAAGGTGCCTCACCTGGTGGATATCCACGGGGCACGCGTGCTGGCATTCTTTGGCGATTCGATCACCACCGACCATATTTCCCCGGCGGGCAACATCGCACCGGATTCACCGGCGGGTCGCTTCCTGCAGGAATGCGGGGTGGCCCCCAAGGACTTCAACCAGTATGGAGCACGGCGGGGCAATGACCTGGTGATGGCACGCGGTACTTTTGCCAACATCCGCTTGAAGAACCTGCTGGTTTCTCCCTTGGAAGGCAATTGGACAAGGTTTCAGCCTGCCGGGAAGGAAATGGCGATCTACGATGCGGCCATAAAGTACAAGGAGGTTGGCATCCCAACCATCGTGCTGGCAGGCAAGGAATACGGCACCGGTTCCAGCCGGGACTGGGCAGCCAAGGGACCGATGCTCCAGGGCGTGAAAGCCGTCATCGCCGAATCTTTTGAACGCATCCATCGATCCAACCTGGTTGGGATGGGCATCCTTCCGTTGAAGTTCATGGAAGGCGAGAATGCGGATTCCCTTGGACTGGATGGTTCAGAGCTTTATTCCATCAAGGGCTTGCGCGATGACATGGCGCCACAGAGCATCCTCTCCGTGGAAGCCAGGAAGCCCGGAGGAAGCCTGGTGAAGTTCAAGGCGAAGGCCCTCCTGAATACGAAAGTCGAAGTAACTTATTTCCGCAACGGCGGGATCTTGCACACTGTGCTGAGAAACCTGGTAGGATAAGTCGAACGGGGCGGGAACAATCCGCCCTGTTTGATTTAAGGAGCAACCATGTCCGCTGAACAAACCCGGATCAATTCGGCCCGATTATGGCAGAGTATTGAATTGCTGGCTAAAAAAGGCGCCACGCCTGATGGTGGAGTTTGCCGCCTGGCACTTTCGGACCAGGATAAGGAAGGCCGTGACCTGCTGTGTGATTGGCTGCGTGAACTGGGTCTAGCCGTACAGATCGATAGGGTGGGCAACATCCTCGCCATCCGTCCTGGCAACCGGGACGAAGCGCCCGTGCTGATGGGTTCGCATCTTGACACGGTCAGCACAGGCGGTCGCTTCGATGGGGCGGCAGGTGTACTCGCCGGGCTCGAGGTCCTGCGCACGCTGAACGAGAAAGGGATACGCACCCTTCGACCGCTAGGGTTGGTGGCATTTACCAACGAGGAAGGCGCAAGATACACCACAGACATGATGGGCAGCCAGGCATTCTGCGGCGAACTGAGCGTGGAACAAATTTACACCATCCGCGGCCTGGATGGCAGCCTGGTGGGCGAGGAACTTTCCCGCATTGGGTATGCCGGGGAGACTTCCTGCGGATTGATCAAGCCGCATGCCTACCTGGAGCTGCATATCGAACAGGGACCGGTGCTGGACCGGGATGGGATCGCCATCGGCGCGGTCGAGGCGATCACCGGCATCACCTGGCTGGAGGTGACCGTGCGCGGCGCGGCCAACCATGCCGGTACGACGCCCATGGACAGCCGGCGGGATGCCGGCCTGGCTGCCGCGCGCATCGTGAGCGCATTGCCTGACCTGGCTGCCGGGATTCCCGACCAGCGTGCCACCTGTGGGCGATTCTCGGTTTCTCCGGGTGTCGTCAATGTCATCCCTCATGAAGCCGTTTTCACCGTGGACCTGCGTAACAGCGATCCTGAGCGCTTGCAGGAAGCCGGTCGGCAGTTCACCCATCTTGTTGAGCAGACCGCTTTTCAGACAGGTGTGACAGCTGAGATTCGGGTACTTGGTCAGGTCCCGCCGCAGCGCTGCGCCGCGCCGGTTGTTGCCGAGATCGTGAGGTCTGCCGGGAGGCTGGGATATTCCGTGAAACGCATGGTGTCCGGAGCGGGACATGATGCCCAGATCCTGGCGCGCATCTGCCCGACGGCGATGATCTTTGTCCCAAGCCGGGACGGGGTGAGCCACAGCCCGCTTGAGTATTCCTCTCCGGATGCCCTGGCTGCGGGGGCTAACGTGCTTCTGCACACGGCCCTGCGCTTGGCAGGGACCGTAGATTGAAATGACGTGAACACCAAGAAAGTGACCGGCGAGAAGCCGGTCACTTTTTGCGTCAAACCGGTGACAGGTTGATAGCAGATTGTTAGGCAGAAATCCCTTATACCAAGTATCTTTCTTCCGCAAGGGTGTTCTACTGCATATCTCTTATAAGGAGAACAGACTGCTCATGTTTTCGAAATTGCTCCAGGAAATTGGCCGGGTAGTGATCAACGCGTACGTGCGCCTGATGCTGAAGCTTGACATTCACTGGCAAGCCAAGCTGCCGGAGGGGCCGGTGTTGTTTGCCGCCAATCATCCCAGCACCACGGATCCGATCTTCATCCAGGTCCTTCTGTCCAGGCCGCTGAGTGTCATGATCACGTCCAAGGTTTTCAGCATTCCGTTACTCGGCGCGTACATGCGAAAAATGAAGCAGATCTGTGTTACCCCCGGGCAGGGCGAAGCCGTTCTCGAAGAAGCGCAGCAGAGCTTGATCGACGGACGCTCTGTGACCATTTTTCCAGAGGGCCTGATTAGCCCATTGAATGGATTCCACTCCCCTCGTTCAGGAGTGGCGCGCCTGGCACTCAAAAGCGGGGTGCCGGTGGTGCCGCTGGGAATTTACCTGGCTGACAAAGGCTGCAAGCGATTCCCGACCAACCTGGAAGGCGAACCAGATGTGATCACCTGGTACTTGCGCGGCCCTTATGCCATCACGATCGGCAAGCCGTTGCATTTCAGGGGGGATTTAAACGATAAGCCGTTGGTGAGGCGCACAGCAGAGATCATTATGGAGCACATCCGCCTCCTGGCGCAGGAAAGCCGCCAGCGGGTACTTGGGAACTCATGACATTCAGGACCGGTCTTGCACCGGTCTTGAATTTTATTAAGGGTCTCATTGACTGGGGGAATCTCATCATATACCGATAAAGTGTGTGGCACCCCTTTAATGTGTTGTCAGGCAATTGACATACTAACTTTTTTTTGCTACACTATAGGCGTAATTGTCAGACAACTAGACAGCTTGTTCCCTCATCCAATTATGACAACTCTATTGATAAAGAATGTAACCGTACTCGTTACCATGGATGACCACCAGCGGGAAATCCCCGGTGGTGGTCTTTTTATCCGGGATGGCATAATCGAACAAGTCGGGCAGACTGCCAGTCTGCCCCCAACAGCAGATGAGGTGGTCGACCTGGATGGGTATATCGTCCTCCCCGGACTGGTCAATACCCATCATCACTTTTACCAGACCCTGACACGTGCGGTTCCAGCCGCGCAGGATGCCAATCTCTTCAATTGGCTGAAAACCCTTTATCCGATCTGGGCGCGGCTTAACCCCGAAGACATCTACATCTCTACCCAGACTGCGTTGGCAGAATTGGCCCTCTCAGGGTGCACCACAGCCTCCGATCATTTGTACCTCTTCCCCAACGGCGCAAAACTGGATGATGAGATTGCTGCTGCCAGGGAGATCGGTGTTCGCATTCATGCCTCGCGCGGCTCGATGTCTCTTGGCGAATTGATGGGTGGATTGCCACCCGATTCAGTTGTGGACAGCGAGGCGAATATCCTGCGCGATTCACAGCGCCTCATCGAAACCTATCACGATCCGAAACCGGGTGCGTTCGTTCAAATTGTGCTGGCGCCATGCTCTCCATTCTCGGTGACCGGAGAGCTCATGAAGCAGTCTGCCGCCCTGGCAAGGCAGTATGGAGTTCACTTGCACACCCACCTCGCCGAAACAGAAGACGAGGAGCAGTTCTGCCTGCAGAAATTTGGTTACCGTCCAGTTCCCTATATGCAATCCGTGGACTGGGTGGGGGAGGATGTCTGGTACGCCCACGCAGTGTATGTGAACGGTGCGGAGATCAAGACATTTGCCAAGCACGGATGCGGAGTTGCTCATTGTCCATCATCAAACATGCGCCTGGCGTCGGGTATTGCCCCGGTAAAGGAGTACCTTGACGCCGGGGTGAAAGTCGGCCTGGGGGTGGATGGCTCTGCCAGCAACGATGGTTCACACCTGCTGGCGGAGGCACGCCAGGCGATGCTCCTGGCGCGCTTGAAGGAGGGTATCACCGGTTTCTCGCTTTCCAACGATTCCTCGCGCAAGTTGATGACTGCGCGCCAGGCCCTGAGGCTGGCCACACGCGGCGGAGCGGAGGTGTTGGGCCGGTCCGATATAGGCAGTCTCGAGGTCGGGAAATGCGCTGACTTCCTTGCGATCGACTTGAACCGTCTCGATTATGCCGGGGCGCAGCATGACCCGGTTGCCGCGGCCGTTTTCTGCCACCCAGTGCGGGTTGACCATACTGTCATTGGCGGGCGGTTCGTGGTTCGTGATGGGCAATTGGTCACGGTCAACGAAAGGCAGCTTGTTCAGCGCCATAACCTGGCTGCCAAGCGCCTCCTGGGAGCAGTGTAGCTGGATGGCAACCAGCCTGGTCATATTCTCCGGCTTGCCGGGAACGGGTAAAAGTGTCCTGGCGGAGCGACTGGCGCATGAAAAAAAGTGGCCGCTCTTGCGGATTGACGATATCGCCGATTGCCTCCAGGAGCTCATGGATCGTGATTCGACAGCCTTCTGGGATCATGCCATTGCTTCCTTATTGCAGTTGGCTGAAGTCCAGTTGGAACTGGGCATCAGCGTAATCGCCGACTCGATCTTCATGGACAAAGACCGTTTTCATGCCGCGTGACATTGCCCGCAAGACAGGCGCTCGCTTCCTCCCGGTGCATACTTTTGTCTCGAATGAGGAGACCTGGGAGAAGCGCGTGACTGATCGGTTTGTCAGCACCGCACAACCAGGTATCGTTGCTTCCTGGGAACAGGTGCAGTCCCAGCGGCGATATTACCGGCCTTGGGAGCCGGTGACGGCACTGTTTATCGATGCTGTTCAACCCGTGGAAGAGAACCATGCTGCAGTACTTGCCTTTGTCAGCGACCCATCCTTGAAACTCGCCCCGCTGCCCGAGATCAGTTTTACCCCGGGAAAGTATCACGGCTAGATGATGAGCGACATCCACGAATCCCTGCTTGAGCGTTACTTGCAGCTCCCCAAGCGGCTGGAGGCTGCCATTGCTGGATTGAGCGAGGCGGACCTTGACCTCAGCCTCGGAACAGGCTGGACCATTCGTGCCTACGTGATCCACACGGTGGAAGGCGAGTTGATGTGGCAGTTGTACCTGCGCGCCATCCTGGGCCGGGACGGGATCGAATTTCCCATCCAGTGGTATTTTGGCCTGCCACAGGAGGAATGGGCGAAGCGCTGGGCATACGAAAAACGCGCCCTGGATCCTACCCTGGCGCTCTTCCGGGGGAGCACTGCCAGCCTGGTTGACCTGCTAAGAAATATCGCCCCCGAAGCATGGGAGCACAGCGGTCGGGTCACCTGGCCGGGGAATGACAAGGAAACGCGATTGTCCGTCCGCGATATCCTCCTGGTCCATATTCGTCACATGGATCAACATACTGCTGATATTCGCGCCATCCGTGAGCTTCACAGGCGGTAGAAAGAATGGATCATTTGGCTGCCGGGAACAGAAAATCCTTGATCGATGTCGCCATGGGACGCGATTTCTGCTGACCTGGTGCTGCTACACGGGACCTGGGTCTGCGTGCAATCAGGAGAGCTGATTCCGGACACCGATGTTGCCATAAAAAACGGGCGCATTGCGTATGTGGGCGCTGATGCCCGGCATACGATCATGCCGGGGACGGAAGTGATCGATGCCGAAAACAAGTACCTGGTTCCCGGATTGCTCGACGGGCATATGCATGTCGAGTTAAGCATGCTCACCGTTACTGAATTCGTGCGCGCAGTCGTGCCGCATGGTACCACCGGGATGTTCATCGATCCGCATGAGATTGCCAATGTCCTTGGCTTGAAGGGTGTGCGCCTGATGGCTGAGGAGGCTGCCAGGCAGCCGATCCATGTGTGGGTGGAAGTGCCCTCGTGCGTTCCCTCCGCCCCCGGGCTGGAAACTTCTGGTGGAGAGATCACCTCCGAGGATGTGACCAACGCGCTGACCTGGGAAGGCGTCATCGGCCTGGGCGAGATGATGGACTACCCCGGTGTGGCTGCGGGAGAGGCGAAAGCTCTGGCTGTGATGGAAGCCACCCGCCAGGCTGGCAAGGTCATCGGCGGACATTATGCCTCCCCAGACCTTGGGCGTGGTTTCCATGCCTACGCGGCCGGTGGAGCCGAGGATGACCATGAAGGTGTTCGCATGGAAGATGCCATCGCGCGGGTGCGCCAGGGAATGAAGGCGATGATCCGCTATGGTTCAGCCTGGCATGACGTGGCAGCCCAGGCGCCAGCCATCACCAATCACGGTCTCGACTCGCGCCATTTCATCCTTTGTTCCGATGACAGCCAGGCTGAAACGCTTGTTAATGGTGGTCACATGGACCGCGTCGTCCGGCAGGCGATCTCCCAGGGCATCCCGGCGATGACGGCGTTGCAGATGGCAACCCTCAATACTGCCGAGCATTTTGGGCTTTCAGGTGAGATCGGGCAGATCGCTCCGGGTCGTTGGGCGGACATCCTGTTGGTGGAGGACCTGGGTGACTTCCAGGCTGAACTCGTGATTGCCAGGGGAAAAGTGGTTGCGAAACATGGGAAGTTTATTCTTGAACTGCCTGAGATCAGCTATCCTGAATGGGCACGCCGATCGATCCATCTCAAGAGGCCGTTGAGACCGGGAGATTTTCGCATACCGATCCAGGGCCAGGCGGGTATGGTTAAGGTGAATGTGATCGGTGTGACCGAGAACCAGGCGCCCACCAAACACCTTGTCTATGCCATCCTGCCCGAAGAGAATGAGATCAAGGCGGATCCGATGCGCGGGCTGGCAAAGATTGCCGTGGTGGAACGCCATCACGGTACCGGAAGGGTGCAGCTCGGGATGGTGGCAGGCTTCGGTTTCAACCAACGCTGTGCCGCCGCCTCCACAGTAGCCCACGATTGCCATCAAATGATCATCATCGGAACGAGTGATGAGGAGATGGCGATAGCCGCCAATCACCTGGCTGAAGCTGGCGGCGGGCAGGTAGTGGTGAAGGACGGCAGGGTGATCGCCCTGGTTGAATTGCCAATCGGTGGCTTGATGTCCACCCAGGCTGCTGACAGGGTGGCACAGCAGGGGCGTTCCATTTTGAACGGCTTCCAGGAATGCGGTTGCACGCTTAACCATCCAAATATGACCATGAGCTTGCTGGCATTGGTAGTTATCCCCGAACTGCGCATCTCGGACAAAGGTATTGTGGATGTGAACCATCACAGGTTCATACCCCTGGTGGAAGAGTTGGGAACTTAGGAGAACCATGAGCAATTTTCCTTTTCGTCGCCTGCAGGCACAGCTTGCCGAGATGATCGCCGGTTTACCTGCCGAGAGCCGCCTGCCGTCCGAGCCGGACCTGGCGCGCAAGATGGGCGTCTCACGCGCCACACTGCGGGAGGCCATGCGCGCCTTCGAAGGACAGGGTCTCATCCGCCGACGCCAGGGGGTGGGCACTTTTGTTGTAGCCCAGGTTCCGGTCATCGATACCGGGTTGGAAGTGCTGGAAAGCATCGAGACTCTTGCCCAGCGCATCAACCTGGCGGTTAAAATGGGCGAACTCCAGGTGCAGCAGGAAATGGCAGGACCCGACGAAGAAGAAGCCCTGAACCTGCCCAACGGAAGCCCAGTGACACGCGTGTCACGCGTCATCTATGCAGACAACCGCCCGATCGCTTTCCTGGTGGATAACCTGCCCGCAGATGTACTCCCCGCATCCGCGTTTTCTGCCAGTTTTTCCGGTTCCGTGCTCGATTTGCTTTTGCGGCGCGGCAATCCGAAGTTGACCCAATCCCGGACCGAGATCAAGGCAATCGGGGCTACTTCGGATGTTGCCAGGGCGCTCCAGATCCAACGGGACGATGTGCTGCTCCATTTCGCGGCACAGTTATACAGTGAAGACGGCCGCGTGGTGGACCATTCCTTCAGCTATTTCCTTCCGGGATATTTCCGTTTCCATGTCGTCCGCAAGGTTGGTGGAATTTAGGGATATCCGGTTAATTTTGGAATCAATTCACAGCGAGTAGATATTTTGCCGTGTTCAATAAGCCAGTAATGGAAGATCAAAAATGGAAAGTCCAGAAGAAAAAGTAAAAGAGATCCATGCGCATGTGCAGGCTGCTCGAGGGGATATCCTCCAATTCATGCGTGATATTTGCGCCATCCCAAGCATGAACAGCCAGATTGGGAACGTTGGCGAGCGCATCATCGTCGAAATGAAGAAGCTTGGTTTCGATGAATCCCGTTTCGATCGAATGGGCAACACCGTCGGCCGCATTGGCACTGGGCCGAAGGTGATCGTCTACGACTTGCACATCGATACGGTTGGAGTTGGTGATCCCAACGATTGGGAGTGGGATCCGTTCATCGGAAAAGTGGAAAATGGCCTGTTGTATGCCCGCGGGGCATGTGACGAAAAGGGCAGTACGCCCGGCATGGTCCATGGATTGGCGATTGCCCGTGACCTGGGCTTGCTTGACGGTTATACTGCCTATTACTTCGGCAACATGGAGGAGTGGTGCGACGGTATCGCACCCAACACTTTTGTCGAGGTTGACCCCGGCGTGAAACCCGACCATGTGCTGATCGGTGAACCGACCAGGATGCAGGTCTACCGGGGTCACAAAGGTCGCATCGAGTTGAGGGTCACAGCATCGGGACGGTCCGCCCATGCGGCGACTCACTACCTGGGGGATAACGCGGTTTACAAGATGATGGCGATCATCACCCAGATCCGTGAGTTGGATCGGCGGATGCGTTTCGGCATGGGTCATCACCCGGTGCAAGGATATCCCTCCATCGCTGTGACCGATGTTTCAGCTCGAACGGCTTCGCTGAATGCAGTACCCGATCAATTCACCATTTATATCGACCGCCGCATTACCTTGAACGAGCCCCACGATGAAGTGATCGCCCAGATCAAGGGATTAATCCCCGACTACCTTCAGGAAGAGATCCACGTCGAAGAATTGTTTTACGACGCACCCTCCTACACCGGTTTTGTCTTTCCGGTGCCGAAATTCTACCCCGCATGGTTGTTGGAGGAGGCACATCCTCTGACCCAGGCAGGGCAAAGGACCATTGAGGCATTGTGGGGTGAAAAGCGACCCCTGGGCACGTGGAATTTTTCGACCAACGGCACTTATTGGGCTGGCAAGGCTGGCATCCCAGCCATTGGGTTCGGACCTGGAGATGAGGATTTTGCACACACCACGCTGGAGAATGTTCCCATCGAAGATGTGGTTAAATCAACCGAGTTTTATGCCCTGTTCCCAAGCATCTTGAAGGAACAGGTAATTGTGAGCCAATAAATCAATCTTATAAAAGGAGAGTTGAGTATGCGTAGCTTTGCTGGTCGGGACATTCTGTCCCTCAAAGATTTCGAAAGGCAGGAATTCTTCCACGTATTCGATGTCGCTGCCGAACTGGAACCGATCGCGGTCAGTCGCCGTAACAGCGATATGCTGGCGGAAAAGACCCTTGTGACGGCTTTCTACCAGCCGTCCACCCGCACGCGCCTGGCGCACGAGGCTGCCATGCATCGCCTCGGCGGACATGTGACCGGTTTCTCGGATGCCAAGATGACCCGCGCCGGAGATTTTTACCAGGAATCCATCAAGGATACGGTCAAGATGCTGGAATTCTACGGCGATGTGATCGTGATGCGCCACTTCCAACAGGGCGCTCCGCATGAGGCTGCCAAATGGGCCTCCATCCCGATCATCAATGGCGGTGACGGATGGGGCGAGCATCCCACCCAGATCCTGACCGACCTGTATACTGTTCTCAAGGAAAAGGGCACCATCGATGGCCTGACCTGGCTGGCAGTGGGTGATATGCGCATGCGCACGATGCATTCGCTTGGATATGCCCTGAGCCAATTTGATTGCCCGATCACCTTTGTATCCCCACCGGACATGTCGCTTACCGATGAATTCAAGGCGGAATTGAAGCAATTCAGTGTCAACTTCCGCGAGGTCGAGCACGTGGAACAGGCGATTGCCGATGCGGATGTCATCCTGGTGGAGCCGGTGGTTCAACCGGATTACACCAAGAGCCGGGACGAGCGCGCTGGCAAGGATGTCGGTATGACTCCCGCCAACTACAAGATCACCCGCGAGTTGTTGACCACCAAGGCCAAGTCGGATGCCATCCTGCTGCATTCCCTGCCACGCATGGACGAGGTGCCGACTGATGTGGATATCACCCGCTGGTCGCGCTACTGGCAGGAAGCCTTCAATGGCGTTGTCATGCGCATGGCGCTTCTAGCGCTGGTGCTGGGCGCGATGGAATAATCAAGAGACTGGAGAAAAACATGCAAACCTTCCTACACGGTCGTGACCTGATCGGAGACCTCGATTTCTCGAAAGAAGAAGTCGAAACAGTGCTGGACGTGGCCTTCGACCTGAAAAGAAAACGGGCATTGAATGAACCGCATCCCTACCTGCGCGATAAAGTACTGGCGATGCTGTTCTTCTTCTCGTCCACCCGCACGCGCGGATCCTTTGAGGCCGGCATGGCCCAATTGGGCGGTCATGGCGCTTTCATCGAGAGCAAGTCCACCCAGATCTCCCACGGCGACACACCCAAGGAGATCGGGGAGATATTTGGTCGATATTATGATGGCATTGCCATCCGCCATGTGGACTGGGGCATCGGAAATGGCTACTTGAACGCAGTCGCCAAGGCGAGCCGGGTTCCCGTGCTGAACATGCAGTGCGACATCTATCATCCCTTCCAGTGCCTGGCTGACTTGATGACGATCATGGAGAAAAAAGGCCGTGACCTGCGGCGCAAGAAGATGGTCGTGTCATGGGCGTATGCTGCGTCCTACCAGAAGCCGATGTCCGTTCCCCAGTCGTTGATCCTGCAGATGCCACGCTTCGGAATGGACGTGGTCCTGGCGCACCCACCTGAATTCAAGCTGATGCCCGAGATCATGGAAAAAGCACAAGACGAAGCGAAGAAAGCTGGTGTGGGCTTCGAGGTGGTGGACGATATGGAAGCTGCCTTCAAGGACGCTGACATCGTTTACGCCAAATCTTGGGGCGCCATGGTGCATACGCCAGATCCAGATGAAGGCGCGAAGATCATCAAGAAATATTCCCATTGGATCACCGACGAACGCAAAATGGTCCTTGCCAAACCTGACGCCATCTACATGCATCCTCTGCCTGCGGACCGCAATATCGAAGTCACCGACGGTGTGATGGATGGTCCTCAATCGGTGGTGTATGATGAAGCCGAGAACCGCATGCATGCCCAGAAAGCCGTCATGGCCTTGACCATGGGATAGGAGCATATCGATGAACAAAAAACTCGCTGTAGTCGCCATTGGCGGCAACTCGTTGATCAAGGACAACAAGCATCAAACGGTGGAAGACCAATACCAGGCCGCCAAAGAAACCACGTACCACATTGCCGACATGATCGAGGCTGGATGGGACGTGGCGATCGGCCACGGCAACGGTCCCCAGGTCGGATTCATCCTGCGCCGCTCGGAGATCGCTGCCCGGGTGGAAGGCATGCACGAGGTGCCGCTGGATGTCTGCGGCGCGGACAGCCAGGGTGCGATCGGTTACGCACTGCAACAAACCCTGCAAAATGAACTCTACCGCCGCGGAATCAAGAAATCCGTTGCCACGGTGGTCACCCAGGTATTGGTGGATAAGAACGACAAGGCATTCCAGAACCCTTCAAAACCCATTGGTGGTTTCATGGAGGAAGCTGAAGCAAAGCATCGTGCCAACGATCTCGGATGGTCAGTGGTCGAGGATGCCGGGCGCGGCTGGCGGCGGGTGGTGGCTTCTCCCCAGCCCAAGGAGGTGGTGGAGCTGGAGAGTGTTCAGACCCTGCTCAATGCCGGGGTGGTGGTGATCACGGTTGGCGGCGGTGGAATTCCCGTGATCGACGTCGGTGCTGGTGAATATGCAGGCACCGCGGCCGTGATCGACAAGGATTATGCTTCCAGCCTCCTGGCACGCGAGATCAAGGCCGACCTGTTTGTCATTTCCACTGCTGTTGAAAAAGTGGCGATCCATTTTGGCAAACCTGAAGAAAAATGGCTGGATCAAATGACGCTGGCAGAGGCAAAACAATTCCTCGCCGAAGGGATCCATTTTGCAAAAGGTTCCATGGCACCCAAGATCCAGGCTGTCATCTGGTTCATGGAGGCGAATCCCGGCGCGAAGGCCCTGATCACCAACCCGGAGAATATCGGGCGAGCCTTAAAAGGTGAAACCGGTACCTGGATCGTGCCCTAGATTTTAAGATGAATGTCCATGATAGAATTGATTTCTAACATGTCATCAGCAAGGCTTGCGAAAGGAGGTTGCCGGGGAGGATTTGTGAGTGAAGGAACAGTCGTGATGTTCAATGTTCGATCCATTCCATTCTTTTTGCAGGAGGAGTACCCTATGCGTAAGTTGTTCTCTCGTTTTGCCTTCCTTGCCTTGGCAGCCATTCTGCTGCTCACAGCCTGTGGTCCCCAGACTGAAGAGGTTGGCGGCTTCCAGATCCCGGGAATTAAGAACGGCAAATTCAACGTTGCCATGGTGTTGATCGGCCCCCACGATGATGGTGGTTGGTCCCAGGCTCATTTTGAAGGCCTGGAATACATCGCTGAGAATGTCCCGGATACCCATATTGCCTATATCGAGAATGTACCCGAAGGCGCCGATTCGGAGCAGGTGTTCCGCAGCCTGGCACGAAAAGGATTTGACTTAATCTTAGGAACATCCTTTGGTTTCGGCGACCCGATGGAAGTGGTGGCCGGAGAATATCCGGATGCCATGTTCATCCACCTCACCGGCATCAAGTCCAACATGACCAACTTTGGCAACCTGATGGGTGCCATGGAAGACATGAAATACCTGGCAGGCATGCTCGCCGGTGCGCGCGCCAAGCTGGACGGGAATCCCAAGTTGGGCTACATGGCCACCTTCCCGATCCCGGAAGAAATCCGCCTTGGAAACGCCATTGCCCTCGGTATGAAAAAGACCTGCCCGGAATGCACCATGGATGTGCGCTGGATCAACACCTGGCATGATCCCGTTATCGAGCGGGATGCCGCGGCATCGCTCTTTGCAGCAGGTGCCCAGGTGGTCTTCACCGGTGCGGATACCCCCGCGGTGGCTGATGTTGCCCAGGAAGTCGGCAAGTGGGGCGTCACCTATGACTGGTATGGTTCCTGCAAGGTGGACGCATGCCTCACCGCTCCCTACTGGGTCTGGGGACCGATCTACGCTTCGATCACAGAGCGTGTGATTGCCGGCACCTATGTTCCCGGTTGGGATTACTTTGATGCCGAAACAGGCGCTCTTGGCCTCTTTGGGTTCATGGAAGGCCAGGAATTGACCAAGGGCATGCTGGACCTGCCTCCGGAAGTCATCCAGGAAGTCCGTGACCTCCTTGCCCAGATGCTTGCCGGTACCTTTACCCGTTTCGACGTCTTCTCTGGTCCCATCAATGATAACCAGGGGAACGTGATCGTCCCTGCAGGGGAAAAGTTACAGCAGGTTGACCTCGATGCATTCCCGGAATATGGTCTGGGTTGCACGTACTGCATGAAGTGGTGGGCCGAAGGCATCACCGCTGAATTGCCTGGTCAATAATTACCATTGCATTAAGGGCCAGACTCCGATGGAATCTGGCCCTTTTTTGGCAACAAATATCCACAAGGTAAAACGGACCTGAGTTGTCCTGATCTAGGAGCAATCGTGTGAACGATATGCAATTGTCGAATGTCATTACGCCAGTAAATAATGAACCTTGTCTATTGGTGGAAATGCGCGGGATCGTCAAACGTTTTCCGGGCCTGACCGCGAATGACCATGTCAACTTTGATGTCAAGCCCGGCGAGATCCATGCTTTACTTGGGGAAAATGGAGCAGGGAAAAGTACGCTCATGAATGTCCTGGCAGGGTTGTATAAACCGGAGTCCGGGACGATTTGTGTCAAGGGAAAACAAGTTACATTTACATCCCCGCGGGATGCGATCCATGCGGGGATAGGGATGGTTCATCAACATTTCATGCTGGTGCCTTCCCAGACTGTCTCTGAAAATATCCTTCTTGGTCTCGAAAAACCACGCTTTTTTCTCAATGTGCGCGAGTATGACCGTGTCATCGCGGAATTGAGCAAGCGATTTGGATTAATGGTGGACCCACGCGCCAAGGTCTGGCAGTTGTCTGTGGGCGAACAACAACGGATAGAAATTCTCAAGATGCTGTACCGCGGAACCGACATCCTGATCATGGATGAACCGACCGCGGTTCTTGCGCCGCAAGAGATCGACGACCTGTTCAAGACCTTGCGATCGATGGTAGCCGAAGGCAAATCCATTATTTTTATCAGCCATAAATTACAGGAAGTGATGGCGATAGCAGATCGTGTGACGGTGTTACGCAAAGGCAAGGTCACGGCTGCTGGCCTGGATGCGCACAAGATCACACGCCAGGAATTGGCCCGGCTGATGGTCGGGCGTGACGTTATCTTCCATCTAGAAAAGAAACCCAGGGAACCAGGCCCGGTGGTGCTTTCGGTGCAGGGTGTGTGTGCTGAGAATGACAAGGGCTTGAAGGCACTGAAAGGCCTCTCCCTTGATGTGCGTTCCGGGGAAATCGTGGGTTTGGCTGGGGTTGCCGGGAATGGTCAACGAGAGCTGGCACAGGTGATCACGGGGATGCGAAAATGCGATTCGGGGCAGGTGACTTTGAACGGCGAGCCGATCTCGAATCATTCTGCCCTCTTTGGGATCCTGCGCGGCGTCGCTCATGTGCCGGAGGACCGAACCCACGTTGGTACGGCACCGAACTTGAGCATCACAGACAATATCATCATGAAACAATATCGCAAGCCGCCGATCGATCGACATGGTTTCCTTAATATGTCCCTTGCCACCAAGCTGGCCATCAAGCTCAAGGACGAGTATGAAGTCGTTGTCCCCTCCGTGGAAACACCGGTGCGCCTGTTATCCGGTGGCAACCTGCAGCGTGTGATCCTGGCGCGGGAACTATCAGGCCGTCCATCCCTTCTGGTGGCAGTTCAACCAACGCGCGGCCTGGACGTGGGAGCCATTGAAGGTGTTCACCGCCTGTTGCTTGAACAAAGAGAAGCTGGTGCGGCGACTCTCCTGATTTCTGAAGAATTGGAAGAGTTGCTATACCTTAGCGATCGGGTTTTCATTATTTACGAAGGTCAAATCATGGGTGAATTGGAAATCAAACAGGCGGATACTTCACGGGAATTGATCGAGACGATCGGCCAAATGATGACCGGGACACCGCTAGCCCAGATCCACGCTGCAGAGGGAGAAATCAATGGCTGAGTTGACTCCATCCCAGAAACCTGCAAGCAAACGGCATCCCATCCGCTTGAGATTGGAGCCGCGCCTGGATGAACCTCCACGCTGGTATCCAATTGCCGTGTCGATCGGCGCGATTGTCGTGGCTTTGGTGATCGGCGGTATCGTGATCGCCTTTGCCGGGGGCAATCCTTTTGCCTCCTATGCCCACATAGCCAGGGCTTCATTCGGAAGCATCGGTGTGCTCTCGGACACGCTGGTCAAGGCTACCCCCATCCTGTTGACCAGCCTGGCTTGTTCCATCGCTTTCCGGATGAAATTATGGAATATTGGCGCTGAAGGCCAGTTCATCATGGGGGCGTTCGGGGCGAGTGCAGTTGCATTGATCCCAGTCTTCCCTCCTGAAACTCCCGGCTGGATCGTATTGCCAGTCATGCTATTGGCCGGCATGGCCTGTGGTGCCTTGTGGGGCCTGATTCCCGGCCTGTTAAAGGCAAAACTGAAGGTGAACGAGATCATCAGTTCGCTGATGATGAACTATATATCGATTGCCTGGATCAATTATTTCATCTTTGCCGTCTGGACCGAAGGCGGTTTCCAAATGAGCCGCATGTTCGAACATAATGCCTGGCTGCCCCGCCTGCTTGATTACGCCAAAGCGGTTCCTTTTCTGCGCGGCCTTACCACGCATGGTGGATTGATCATCGGAATCGTTGCTGCAGTGGTGATCTGGTTGATCGTATATCGCAGTCGATGGGGCTACGAGATCCGTTTGATCGGGGATAATCCCCACGCGGCTCAATATACAGGGATCAATATCACGAAAAACACTGTCCTGGTGATGATGCTTTCAGGTGCCCTGGCTGGTTTGGGCGGGATGTCAGAAGTGGCCGGGGTGGTTCACCGCTTGCAGACTTCACCAATTGCCGCGGGATATGGTTTCACCGGGATCATCGTGGCGTGGCTATCGAAATTAAATCCTCTGGCTGCCATCATCGTCTCGATCTTGTTTGGCGCATTGCTCCTGGCAGGGCGGGAAATCCAACCTTCCGGCATTCCGAAAATGATCCAGGGTATCATCCTGGTTTGCCTGATCGCAAGCGACTTCCTGATGCGCTATAAATTTAGCATAACCCGTGCTGAAGAGGAGTCCTAACCATGGATGCACTTGTTATCCTGCAGGCCGGTGTGGCGACTGGAACAGTTCTTCTGTTTGCCACATTGGGAGAGATCCTGGCCGAACGCTCTGGTGTGATGAACCTGGGCGTGGAGGGGATGATGTTGTTGGGGGCAATGAGCGGGTACAGCGTGGCGATTGCAACCGGGAATCCGTGGCTGGGGGTACTGGTGGCGATGATCGCTGCGGGATTGCTCAGCCAGGTACATGCCTTCATTTCGATTACCCTGCATGCAGACCAGGTTGTCAGCGGGCTTGCCCTCACTTTCCTTGGAATAGGCATCAGCCTGGTGCTGGGTGATGGACTAAGCAAAGCCGGTACGGTTGCATTATTGCCGGTGATATCGGTCCCGGGTTTGATGCATATCCCGATCCTGGGAAAGATCTTCTTTACCGGGCAGAGTGTACTGGTGTACGTGGGTTACCTTTTCATCCCGATTGCATGGTATTTCATCAACCATACCCGGCCGGGCATGCACCTGCGGGCGGTGGGGGAATACCCTGCAGCGGCAGACGCGCTGGGCATCAACATTTATCGCATGCGCTATCTATATGTTTTCATCGGCGGGATGCTTGCCGGACTGGGCGGTGTGACCATCAGCCTGGCCATCGCACCGGGTTGGTTCAGTGAAATGACCACTTCCGGGCAGGGGTGGATAGCCGTCGGCCTGGTCATTTTCGCACAATGGAATCCCATTCGTGCCGCTTTTGGAGCTTATGCCTTCGGTGCGTTGCGCCGCCTTATCCTGGATATTCAAGGCCCGTCGATAGTATTAGGGATGGCCAATCCGTTTTACTACAATCCTTATTGGGGATTCTTCCTGCAAATGCTCCCCTACGCCTTCACCATCATCGTGCTGGTGATTGGCTCGCGGGATGCGATGCGCAAGCGCCTAGGAGCGCCTGCTGCCCTTGGAGTTCCCTATATTCGTGGTGAAAGAGGCCTTTAGGTGGGCAGCGGATTTGGAACACCAGTGCCGGATCGCTGATTATTATATTGAGATGAGATCCCAGAACACCATCGCCCGCCTGTAGGTACCGGCAAGCGGAACCGTCCCCGGAGGAATAAATCCAACCGATGAAACTGTGGCAGAATTTTCTCCATCCGCATAGTATTGCGGAAGCCTTGCAAGCCATGACAGATTGTTCCACCCCGGCAGTGATCATCGCCGGAGGCACGGACATCATGCTGGACCTAAAACAAGGAAACCGTCCGCCGGTTGATACCCTATTGGATGTAACCGCCATCCCGGAACTGACCCGCCTCAAGATCGAGGACGGTAAGTTGTTCATCGGTGCAGCAGTGCCGTTGAGCCGGATTGCGACCTCCCCGCTGGTAAAAGAACATGCCGAATTGCTGGTGGAAGCATGCCACCTGATCGGAGGACCCCAGGTGCGCAATGTCGCCACGCTTGGCGGTAACGTAGCCCATGCCTTGCCTGCTGCGGATGGGACAATTGCCATGCTGTGCCTGGAGGTGCAAGCCGAAGTTGTCAGTATGGAAGGGACCCGGCGAGTGCCTCTTGTTGATTTGTTCCTTGGCCCCGGTCGATCAGCATTGAGGAATGGAATTGAATTGCTGGTTGGCTTTCACATTCCATTACGTATGCCGGGCCAGGCGTCCGCTTTCGGCGCGTGATGAAGACCCAGGGCATTGCATTGCCGATTCTCAACGTGTCGGCCTGGTTGGAAAGAAGCAACGGATTGATCAGCCAGATCCGCATTGCCTCGGGACCTTCGGGTCCGACCCCGCGGCGGATCGTTTCAGCGGAAGAGGCTTTACGCAACCAATCACCCAGTGACGATTGCATCGAGCGCGCCGTTGACGCCCTTTTAACCGATGTCTCGTTCCGGAGCAGCCCTCACCGGGCTTCAGCTGATTATCGCCGCCATCTTGCCGGCATCCTGATGAGAGAGACGTTGCAAAGCGCCTGGCAACGGGCAGGGATTGCATAGGTATGAAGAAATCGATTACTTTGACAGTCAATGGGCAATCCTACACGTTGCAGGCACTCGCCGGTGAGACCCTGGCAGATCTCCTGCGCAATCGCCTGCACCTGACCGGGACCAAGGTTGGATGTGGAGAAGCTGAATGCGGGGCTTGCACGGTCATCCTGGAAGGGGACCCGGTGCTATCCTGTATCTACCCCGCCGAAAGGGCGGATGGAAAATCCATCCTGACCATCGAAGGGCTCGCCCGGCAGGGGGAGTTGCATGCCCTTCAGGACGCGTTTATAAAACATGGCGCGGTACAGTGCGGTTTTTGCACACCCGGGCAGATCATGGTTGCAGTTGCCCTGCTCCAGCGGAATCCTGAGCCAACGCAGGAGGAGATCCGCTATGCTCTGAAGGATACACTTTGCCGTTGCGCAGGGTATCCATCGATCGAGAGCGCCATCCATGCTGCGGCTCGATCCATCAAGACTGGTGAACCCGTTGCTGCCCCATACATCGAAGGTTCCCAGGTAGACTTCCAAGTGATCGGCAAGCCGGTCATCCGTCCGGATGCCCGGGAAAAAGTGACAGGTGAAGCAATATACACGGACGATCTCACCTTCGACGGCATGCTCTATGCCGCGGTCAAGCGCGCCGGGGTACCGCATGCATTCGTGCGTGGAATTAATGTGGAGGCAGCCCGAGCCATGCCCGGAGTCGCAGCGGTCCTGACGGCTGACGACATCCCCGGCGAACACAATCACGGCTTGGTCATCTTTGATTGGCCTGTACTGGTGGGTCTGGGCGAACGTGTCCGTTATGTGGGTGATGCGATTGCGATCGTTGCCGCCGAGACACAAGAGGCCGCAGACGATGCCGCGGGCAGGATCGAAATCCAATTAGAAGAACTCCCAGTGGTCAGCGACCCGGTGCAGGCACGCCAGCCGGATGCACCCACTTTGCACGAGAATGGCAATTTACTCAAGCATATCAAGGTCCGCAAGGGAAACGTGGAAGAGGGGTTTTCAGAGGCGGAACTCCTCCTTGAACATGTATTTCATACACCGATCATGGAACATGCCTTCCTGGAACCAGAGTGCAGCATTGCAGTGCCGAAACCCGATGGAAGGATGGAAATCCATGTTGGTTCGCAGATCCCTTATGCGGACCGAAACCAGGTGGCACGCAGCCTGGGTTGGCCGGATGAGCGCGTCAGGGTGGTCGGGCACTTGATGGGCGGCGGTTTTGGAGGCAAGGAAGATATCGCCGGTCAGATCCATGCGGCATTGCTGGCAAACGTCACCCAACGCCCGGTGAAGCTGCTATTCGACCGCCACGAGAGCCTCCTCGTCCATCCGAAGCGCCATGCGACCAGGATCCGGGTGAAGGTTGGAGCCAGGCACGACGGAACCCTGACGGCAGTTGAGACAGAATTGTATGGGGATACCGGTGCGTATGCCTCCCTGGGAGAAAAGGTGATGACACGCGCCACCACGCATTCTGCGGGACCGTATGACATTCCCCACGTGCGGGCGGATTGTTATGCCATGTATACCAACAACCCTCCTGCAGGTGCATTTCGGGGATTTGGGGTGATCCAGTCCGCGTTTGCCGTGGAGAGCATGATGGACATGCTGGCAGAAGAATTGAACCTGGACCGGGTGGAACTCAGGCGCAAGAACGCCTTGCATGTGGGTAGTATTACCAATACCGGGCAGGAACTGCGCGAAAGCGTTGGCTTGCTGGAGTGCATCGATAGGGTGGAGAGCGAGATCAAGCGTCTGTGCCTTGTCGAGGCTCCGGGGACCTCACCCTTTGAATCCCGCCCTGTCGCCGGTTCCCCTCACCTACGCCGCGCCTGGGGGTTTGCCGTGGGTTATAAAAATACCGGCCTGGGTGGCGGCGCGCCCGACAAATCAGGTGCGGAAGTGCAGTTGTACAAGGATGGGACATTGGAGGTGCGCACCTCTGCAGCTGAACTTGGCCAGGGGTTGGTGACCGTTTTACAAATGATCGTTGCCCAGGAGTTTTCCCTGTCTCCAGAGCGCGTCCGGGTGCTGGTGATGGATACCGACCTGACCCCCGATGGAGGCCCGACCACCGCTTCGCGCCAGACATACGTCACCGGGAATGCGGCACGCCATGCAGCGCTGTCCTTGCGTCAAGCCATCACCTCCTTCCTGGCGGAAAAATACGACCTGCCTCCCGATCGGATTCGCTTTGTCGAAGGATTGGTTCAATTGGGTGAGAGGGCCATTGCACTTGGAGACGTGGCCGCGGAGATGACCGTCGATGGCCTGCAAACACGTGCATTGTATGAATATTGGGCTCCACCGACGCGGCCGCTGGGGCAGGGCGGGGATATGCACTTCGCCTTTGCATTCGCGGCCCAGGCAGCCGAGGTGGAAGTGAATACCTTTACTGGCGAGGTGCGGGTTATCCGCATCATCTCTGCCAATGACGTGGGAACCTCCATCAATCCGATGGGATTAAAAGGCCAGGTGGAGGGTGGGGCGATGATGGGCCTGGGCAATGCACTGACTGAACATTTCATCGTCGAATCTGGCCGCGTGATCACCGATCGACTGTCTCGCTACCGCATGCCATCCATCGTTCACACGCCGGAGATCATTTCGATCATCGTTGAGCATCCGACCCGGGAAGGGCCTTATGGCGCCAAGGGTGTGGGAGAGATCGTCAGCATCCCAACCACACCGGCCATCACCAATGGCATATATAATGCTGTGGGCGTGCGCGTGGATCAACTTCCGGTGGACCAGGAACAGATCCTCTGGGCGCTCAAGAAGGTCCCTTCATCTCCAGGTAGTTGAGACAGGATATAATCTCAAAAAAGAAGTCCGATAGTAACCATTGACTTGTTGACATACACGAAATGAATTTATATGGAAAAATATACCGGTTACCGCTGCTCGCTTTGTAATCATGAATACCTGCCTGGTGAGGTGACCTACACCTGCCCCAAGGACGGAGGCAACCTGGATGTCGTCCTTGATTATGAATCTCTCCGCCGCAACTATCAGCCTGACGATATCCTGGGCCGCGAGGAGGAGTCCCTTTGGCGATACCTGCCACTCCTGCCTGTACAAAACCCGGGCGGCGAGGGAACGCCACTCCGGGCAGCAGGCTGGACGCCAGTCTTCACGCTTTCACGCCTCGCCTCGACGCTTGGATTGAACCACCTGTGGCTCAAGGACGAAAGCCGTAATCCGACTGCCTCGTTCAAGGACCGCGCCAGCGCCGTCGTGGTGGCGCGTGCCCGCGAGATCGGTGCCGAGGTGGTTGTCACTGCCTCCACTGGCAACGCCGGGGCTGCCCTGGCTGGCATGAGCGCTGCTGTCGGTCAGAAAGCAGTGATCTTTGCACCCAGAACTGCACCGCCTGCCAAGGTTGCCCAATTGCTTGTCTACGGTGCCAAGGTCATCCTGGTGGATGGCAGCTATGATGTTGCTTTTGACCTGACCATCAAAGCCTCGGAAGAATTCGGCTGGTACTGCCGCAATACGGGTTACAACCCATTCACAGCCGAAGGCAAGAAGACAGCCGCCTTTGAGATCTGGGAATGGTGGCGGGCAGAACATCGGGACTGGCATCAAGGGGACAGCCCTCTCGACAGCCATCCTCCGCTCACCATCTTTGTCTCAGTGGGTGATGGGAATATCATCTCTGGCATTCACAAGGGCTTCAAGGACTTGCATACCCTGGGCTGGATCGATCGTATGCCGCGTATCATCGGTGTCCAGGCAGAAGGTTCTGCTGCGATCGCCAAGGCTTTTCACGCCGGGACCGAGCAGATCATCCCGGTTTCCGCCAAGACCATCGCCGACAGCATATCAGTTGACCTGCCGCGCGACGGTGTGCGGGCGGTTCGTGCACCTCGTGAGACAGGTGGAACGTATATCGAGGTAGCGGACAAGGAAATCCTGGACGCTATCGCGGCTCTCGGTCCGGTTGGCATCTTCTCTGAGCCGGCTGGTGCAACCGCTTATGCCGGTCTGGTAAAAGCAGTGCATGATGGCATTGTTGGCGCGGAGGACCCAATCCTTGTGGTGAACACAGGTTCCGGGCTTAAGGACACGCGCGCAGCCATGCTTTCGGTGGCGGAAGCCCCGATCATCGAACCGACCCTGGAGGCGGTAAAAAAACTCTTATGAATAACCGGCAATGGAGTTTACCTCTTCGCTATCTCTTCCTGGGCATTCTTGTAATTTTGGTGGCAATTGGCCTGTGGTACATCCGCGCAGTATTGGAACCATTGGTCATCGCCGCTTTTGTTTCATACCTGATCAATCCGGCGGTGAACTACCTGACAAGCCGGACGAAACTCTCCCGCAGGGCGGCGGTTAATATTTCGTTTTCCTTCAGCCTGCTGTTGTTCCTCGGCGCCCCGGCAAGTATGACCCTGTTCCTGGGTGAACTGCAGCAGATAATCCGGGATATTGGTGCGTTGTTCGATCAAATCACCATCTGGCTTTCCCAGACGCATTCGATCGCCGGCTATTCCCTTGATTTAATGCAACTTGCTGCACGCCTGGAAGATTTCCGTACAGCATTCATCCCTTCCCTGGCAGAAAATGCTTTGAATTTGCTCGAACAAACTTCCCTGGGGGCGTTATGGATCATTGTTACCTTGGTAACGGTCTATTTCTTCCTATCCCACTGGCCCCAATTGCGGGATGGCTTTGTTCACTCATTTCCTGAGGACCTTCACGAGGAGATCGAAGAACTGTACTTGCGGATCCGTACGGTGTGGATGAATTACCTGCGCGGTCAGATCCTTCTCATGGTGATCGTTGGGATTGTTTTTACAATTGCCTGGCTGATCCTCGGCATCCCTGGAGCGCTGGTGCTGGGCATCCTGGCTGGATTTCTCACCCTCATCCCGGATGTCGGTCCCTTCCTCGCTGCCGCTGCGGCTGCTGCAGTGGCATTGCTCGAGGGTTCCAGCTGGATCAACCTGCCCAATATCGGAGTAGCCTTGATCGTGGTGGCTACCTATCTTTTCCTGATAGCCATCAAGAACTTTTGGCTGAGACCTGTCATCATGGGGCGCAGCGTCCACATGCCGGAATCGCTTGTATTTATTTTTATCATCATGGCGACGGTGTTGTGGGGAATTCTCGGCGCATTACTGGTGATCCCGGTGACCGCCTCGCTATTTGTCCTCATTGACTACTTGCGCCGCCGCATCCTGGGCATGACCCCCTTTCCCGATTCATTGCCTGTGGTAACAACGCCGCCTGCGCCTCCCAAACCCGGGTTTCGTTCTGCAAGGAATAAAGTGAAGAAATGACGATCAAATATTCAATTGTTGCACCGGTCTTCAATGAAATCGATAATATTCCCGAGTTTCATCGCCGTATTTGCGATGTGATGAATGCGAGTGGAAACACTTGGGAACTGGTTCTCGTGGACGATGGCTCCAGCGATGGCTCAACACAGGCCATTCGCCAACTGGCACTGCAGGACAAGCATGTCCGCCCGGTGATCTTTGCGCGCAACTTTGGTCACCAGGTCGCCATTACTGCCGGTTGGGATTATGCCCGGGGGGATGCGGTTGTGATCCTGGATGCTGACCTGCAAGATCCACCGGAAGTGATCCCGGAGTTGATTGCCAAGTGGAAGGAAGGGTACCAGGTGGTGTATGCGGTGCGCGCCGAACGGGAGGGGGAGACCTGGTTCAAAAGGGTCACGGCTTCCTTGTTCTACCGGCTTATTTTCAAGATCACTGACGTGAAGATTCCAGTGGATACCGGTGATTTTCGCCTGATGGACCGCAAGGTGGTGGAAGTGCTCAAGTCCATGCACGAACGCCACCGCTTCCCGCGCGGCATGTCTGCCTGGGTGGGATTCAGGCAAATTGGCGTGCCCTACAAGCGCGCAGCCCGATTCGCGGGTGTGACCAAGTATCCCTTCAAGAAGATGCTCAAGCTGGCGCTCAATGCCATCACCAGCTTCTCGTATTTCCCATTACAACTGGCAACTTTCTTTGGCTTTCTCTCAGCCGGTCTTGCCGCCATCGCGATCCCGGTGGTCATCATCCTGCGCCTGGTAGGCTCGGCCTTCTTCTTCGGCCAGGCCTCCACCTTGATCGCCGTCCTTTTCCTTGGCGGGGTGCAATTGATCTCACTGGGAGTATTGGGGGAATACCTGGGTCGAGTATATGATGAAGCCAAGGGGAGGCCATTGTATATCGTCAGCGAAGCGCCGGAAGATTAAGAACCGCTCCCTGAAATTCCCCTGACAGGCAAAACAATGTCCTATGATTTTGATCGTGTTATAGATCGCCGTACGACCAACAGCAATAAATGGAAAAAATATGGGCAGGATGTTCTCCCGCTGTGGGTCGCAGACATGGATTTCCCTGCGCCGGAACCTGTTCAAAACGCCCTGCGCCGGGCAGTAGAACATGGCGTGTATGGATATGAAGATCCAACCGAGGAACTCGCCCGCACTGTTGCCGCGCGCATGGACAGGCTTTACGGCTGGCACATCTCTCCGCAGGCGGTGGTAGCCACGCCAGGCGTCATTGCGGGTTTCAATGCCGCAGCCCGGACGGTATGCATGGCAGGGGAGGGCATCCTTGTCCAACCACCGGTCTACCCGCCGTTCATGTCCGTTCATGACAACGTAGGATTGGTACGCCAGGTGGCTGAATTGCGTCAAGTGGTGAGTGGGCAATCTCTCCATTATGAAGTTGACTGGGATGTATTGGCAAATTCATTCAATGCGGGGGCACGAACCGGGATGTTCCTGTTATGTAATCCGCATAACCCCACCGGGCAGATATTCCCGCCGGGCGATCTTCTGCGCATAGCCGATTTATGCAAGCAGAACAATACGATCATCTGCTCCGACGAGATCCACTCGGAAATCCTGCTGGGCGGATCTACTTTCTATCCGCTGGCAGCCCAGGATGATGAAATTGCCCGGCGCACGATCACGCTCATCGCACCCAGCAAGACCTTTAATGTGCCAGGACTATATTGTGCATTTGCCATCATCGTCGATGAAAAACTTCGCCAGCAATACAAGAGAACTGTTGCCCGGATGGCTATGCATGTCAACAGCCTGGGATTGATCGCTGCACAGGCGGCTTTTTCCGGCGAATGTGATCAATGGCTGTCAGCATTACGCCTTTATTTGACTGCCAACCGGGACTATCTGGTAAGCTTTGTGCAGAGGGAATTAAACGGGATGCTGGTCACGGTCCCGGACGCCACGTACCTGGCATGGCTGGATTGCAGGGAATTGATCAAGCAGGGAAAGATCGAAGGTTCACCCCTCGAATTCTTCCTTTCTAAAGCGAAAGTGGCCTTGCATAGTGGCGCTGATTATGGCCCCGGTGGGGAAGGATTCGTGCGCCTGAACTTTGGCTGCCCGCGCAGCACGTTGCAGCAGGCGCTCGAAAAAATGCAAACAGGCTGTGAATTAGCCTTTTGCTTTGTCCACCAAATGCGCCATTCCACCCTTGTGCTGATCCTGCTCCTTTTATTGGTTGCCTGTTCTCCGGTTCAATCGCAACTGGAGTATGAGGTGATCACCCATCCGGATGGCCCGCTGTACGTTGGGGACCAGGTAAGTTTTGAAGTCATCGGCAAGGGGGAACAAATCGACGGGGAGACAGTTGATGTCACCCTCGATGGACAGAGTCTCGGTTCGACACCTTTTGCTCCTTTTGGGATCGGACAACGCCAGGAGGCCACTCTCTGGTGGACCTGGGATACTTCAAGCCTGGAACCGGATCGCTACACCCTGAACTTTGAGCTGGGAAGCGGTTACTCCTGGAATGAAAGCTTCCTCCTGCATCCCGCAAAACGGACCCCGCTGGCGGATTCCCAATGGGCTGAGGTGCTTATCGATTGTTGTGCCATTCACTACATCACCGGTACAGCCGCCGAACGGGATTTATCGGAATTAACTGCAATTGCTGACCAGCAGTCGGAATCGGTCGCAGCGCAGATGGGGACATCCATGCAGGAGCGCATCGACGTTACGTTCATGCCGCGTGTCATCGGTCACGGAGGATTTGCCTGGGATGGACTGTACATTTCCTACCTGGATGGGAATTATTCCGGAAACGAAGTGGACATCATCCTCCACCATGAATTTGTTCATTTCTATGACGGCTGGGTGGGTGGTGATTATCTCCCTTCCATTTTCCAGGAGGGACTGGCAACCTATTTGAGTGGCGGTCATTTCAAAATCGAGCCGATCATGTCCCGAGCGGCTGCCTTGCTCGAACTGGACCGCTACATTCCACTGGAGACATTGGCAAACGATTTCTACAAGCAGCAGCACGAGACCGGTTATCTCGAAGCAGCAGCCCTGGTGGGATACCTGTATGAAACCTACGGACCAGGCTCATTCAACGAGTTTTACCGGACGATCCCCTTCCCGGATGGGTCAACCCCTGCAGAAGTGATCGATACAGCCCTGCAGGAGAGTTTAACCTCTCGTTTGTTGAGCTGGAAAACCACTTTAAAGACTACCTTGCCTCGCAACCTGTTCCGGAGGATGTACGCAGGGACCTGGAGGTGACTGTAGACTATTTTGATACCCTGCGGCGGTACCAATCCCTGCTTGATCCATCCGCTTATTATCTGACCGCCTGGTTGCCGGATGGACGGGCCATGCGCGAGCGCAATATCGTGGCTGATCTCACCCGCCGCCCAACCGGGGTGTTGAACCGCAGCATGGAATGGTTGTTGATGCACGCACGAGGGAATTGGTTTGCCGAGGAATATCGACCGGCAGAGGATACAATCGATATCACCAACTGGTTGTTGGACATCGTGGACAAAAAAGATTGACGGCGTTACATTTGCCGTCAATCTTTTAAATTTGATAGTGAAGAAAGCTGGCTTAGGGGCAGACACCACCCACCGCGCGGACGATGAATGGCAACCACTGGCACCAGCGTCCGCCGGTCTTATCGGAATCGATATACACCAAGATCGCAATGCAGGCCAGGATGGCACATAATACTATCAAGGCTACGATGATGAGCACAATCCTTCCCACCTTGGGTTTTTTTTGCAGGAGCAGCGGGGGGTGGTCCTGCTGGAACCTGGCCGGAATAGACTGGTGCCGGCTGTGGAGTGGCAGCAACGGGTTCGGATGAAACGGGGGGGATTGACGGTCGGACGGGGGCAGGTTTTTTCACTCCCGCTGCAGTTGGGGGAGGGTTTGAGGATGAAAGCATTGTAGCATTGGGGTCGGCAACGCTTTCAAACAGCAGAGTGATGTTCTCACCAAAAGAGACAATATCGCCCGGATTAAGGACTTGAGGGCTGGTAATGCGAGTTCCATTGATAAAAGTGCCGTTTGTGGAGCCGAGGTCCTGGATGACATAGGCTGACCCGCGCAACTCCATCAGGGCATGCTTGCGCGATACTTCAACGTCGGCGATGGGGAGCGCATTGCTGTTATCGCGTCCAATGGAGACTTCGCTCCCCTCAAGCGGATCCACCTTCCCCGGGGTTGGTCCGGAGCGCATGACGAATTGGAATTTAGCCATAAGACCTCCTCGATCGAACCTGTTGAACTTGTCCTAGTGTACAGAATATGGCTTGAAATGTCAAATCACTTAATCTACTATTGACCAAATATCCTTCGGTACAGGTCGGATTCCAACAGGTTGTGTGGATCGCAGCGTTTCTTTAGCATCCGGAACCTCTTCACCACATCCTCGCCCAGAAAACGGCGGGTAGACTCGGCACTGGTTTCACTATTCTTGGCGAAGTAGAATTTGCCTCCAGCTTCCAGCACGATGCGGTCAAAATCTTGGAGCAATTGGGCGAGTCGTGCCCGGTTGGCATTGGTTACTTTAAAGTCGAGTGCCAATGAGAAACCATCCAGCGCATGCGAAAGCAGGAATTTATCGGGGCGGTGGCGCTTGGTCACACCCAGGTAAGAAGGGATGGATTTTCGCTGGGAAAGGGATAACATCTCGGTCCATGCCGCCAGTGCATTATCCCTGGGTAAGAAAGACTGGTACTGGATGAGTTGCCCATAAGCTTTTTCCCAATCCGGGATATAGTCCAGGAGGAAGTGGAATCCTGCATGGGATTGGAGATATGTCTTTCTTTTTGATCCGAGGATGTACTTGGCAGTATTCACACACCAGGTCCCGGGGCGATTTATTACAGGTGTCATGAAATAATGCAATAGTGATTTGGGCACGATGCCAAAGAACTTGTCCGGCAGGGTCTGAAAGGGTACGCTGAGAGTATGCGCAGGATCCGGGTCTTCACCTTCAGCCAGGTAATCAGCCACGTGCACCTGGCCGCGTCCCAAGCCGTTTCCGCTAGCAGTTGGGTCCAGCCAGCCTACCGTGTAATTATGCCCTGGAGCAGAGGTTTCGATCTGTTGCAGGTGGCTGGCAAGATTCGGTACATTCCAGGCTTGCACAGTAAGCAGACCGGAATATATCCTTTTCATTTGCAATGTGATGGATATGAAAATTCCCAGCAATCCCAATCCGCCGATCATGGCATGGAAAAGGTCGCCGTTCCTGGTCGGGGAACAGGTCAATACAGTACCGGTTGGCAGCAGGACGGTAAACCCCGTCACATGCTCGCCAATGGGACCCAGGCGGAAGTTGTTCTTGCCATGAATGTTCGCTCCAAGACAACCCCCCAAAGTTGTGGTCATGGTTCCCGAAACGACCGGCGGCCACCATCCGCCAGGCAACACGGTTTTCCATAACTGGGCCAGGGTCACGCCTGGTTCCACGGTGATTGATCCAGTCGAGGGATCCCATTCCAGAACATGATCCATTCGTTGAAGGTCAACCACGATACCGCCACCGTTCAGGCTGGCATCGTTGTAACTGCGCCCGGCACCTCGAGGTAAAATGGTTAGTCCGGTGGACCTGGCAAGTTCGAATGCATCCTGGATACCTTCAGCGGACTCGGGTTGAAGCAGGTATGCGGGAGTTTTGAGCGAATGCCCGAAATTTTCGAGAATGGTGAAGTTTTCAAGGACAGGCGGATTTTTCATCGGTTCAGAAACTCATCCGGCGAAAAATAATCGAAGGGATGTTGCGCACAATGAACATTATCCATCCCCAGAACCAGGGTGTGTACACCTGTTGTTTCTTGCGGCGAATTGCCCGGGAGATATCGGCTGCGGCTTGTTCGGCAGAGATGGCCAGGAATGCAGGCGGGGAATGCCTGAGCATATCTGTTCGTACGTAACCAGGCTTGACTGTCAATACATGGACTCCACAGCGAGTCAGGCGGTTTCGTAAAGCCTCCAGGTAAGTGTGAAGAGCAGCCTTGGATGAATTGTATGCAGGAGAACCAACGCGCCCACGATCTCCTGCCACCGAGCCAACAGCGACGATCGTCCCTGCTCCCATGCCTTGGAAAAGGGCTGCGACCGGATTCAACCACGCCAACGCACCGATGAAGTTGATTTTGAGCATCGCGAGATCACTTTCGAAGCTGAATTCGTCGCGCCGCAAAGGTATCTGCGAACCGGTGTCATACACGATCATATCCAACCCGCCAATGTCACTGATGATCCTGCGCAGCAAACCGGGAACTTCTTCGGTCCTGGTCACATCGTGAGGATACGCCACGGCACGTACTTCGCCAGCCAAGTCATTGATCTCAGCAACGAGTGTGGACAGCAATTCTTCACGGCGTGCCAGCAAGGCCAGCGTCCAACCTTCGCAGGCCAGCTGCCTGGCCAGGGCAGCGCCAATTCCACTTGAAGCGCCGATCAATATTGCGCGCTTTCTGGGCGATAAGGGGGTGGCTGGGGGAGGCAAAGGCGGGATGTCCCTGGTCATGGTCGCTTCCTTCTCCGTGTAATTATACAGCGTTTGGAGTAATGAGGCGTAAGGCAGCAATAACCAAGACGCCGGTCCCGGCAAGCAGGTGGGAGTTTGATTCTCCTGCCTATTCTGGTTGGTCCTCGTGCTATTCTTTTCCAGGATTGAAGAATCAGCCTGTTCTTTTTTACAGCTATAATAAAGGCAGCAGAGTGCCAGATGGTAAGAGAATCAACCCTCGCCAGGAATTTCTGATCCATATGCCTGATCTATTTCAGTCCTTCCATTCCAGTGACATCGGCCTCCTGCGTATTGTGGCGGGACTTTGGGACTTGGATTTGTCCTCCCCGGAGACTGAAGCCGCACGCAAGGAGCTTGCCGAGGCGTTGTTGGAACCGGAGAGGGTGGTTGAGATCCTCGATTTGCTCTCTGCAGAGTCCTTCACGGCACTTGATGTCCTGGTCTCGGCAGGCGGGAAATTTGCCTGGGCTGCATTTGTGCGTCAATTTGGCGAGATCCGTGACGCCGGACCCGGTCGGCGCGATCGAGAACAGGTTTACCTGCATCCCATTTCAGCTGCAGAAACGCTGTACTATCGCGCCTTGATGAGCCGGGCTTTTTTTGATACCCCAAATGGACCCCAGGAATTTGCCTATATCCCCGATGACCTTCTCCAGGTGCTGACCCCTGTACTGAAAAGCGCCAGGCAGGTCGAGTTGACAAGACCTATACTGGATTCCCAATCCGAACCTTTGGGCCGTCCGGCCTTGCCGAAGGAACGTGAGCACCCGGTCCCTGTTTTTGACTGCCTCCTTGATGATGCCACCACCTTGCTCGCGGCCTTGCGAATGGCGATCACCATTCCAGACACCAGCGTTCCTGGAGAAGTGCTGCGCAGTTTTTTGCAAGTTGCAGGAATACTTGCAGGGGATGAACCGCTTGCTGAAGAGGTAAGGTCTTTTTTTGAGGCACCACGTACGCAGGCATTGTCCAGGCTGCGCAAAGCATGGAAGGTCAGCGAATCGTTCAATGAATTGCACCTGGTTCCCGGGCTGGAATGCGAGGGGGAATGGAGCAACCAGCCAAAGGTAACGCGAAATTTCTTATTAGATTTGTTGAGGTCCATCCCGGTGGAGAAATGGTGGAGCCTGCCGGCTTTCATCCGGGCAGTGAAGGACAAGTTTCCAGATTTCCAGCGCCCCAGCGGAGACTATGATTTCGTGGTTCATCAAGCGAACGACCGACAGCGTTTTCTTGCGCGGCTTCGCCTGCTGGGACGAAGTGGACGGGGCGCTCATCCGCTACTTGGTCACCGGTCCATGCTACTGGCTGGGCATGGTGGAGCTTGCCACGGCGGAAGAGGACGGTCCCATTACTGCATTCCGATTGTTAACAACCGTCGGGCGAGCAGGCTCCATCGAGAACGGAAAACTCCATGTTTCCTCCCAGGGCAGGGTGACTGTCCCAAGACTTGCACCACGCGCCGCCAGGTACCAGATCGCCCGTTTTTGCACCTGGGAGGAAGAGCAAAAATTCCCTGTCGAATCCAGAAAATCCCCCCCGAAATCATCCGCAGCCCGGCAGAAGCCCCGGATTCACAGGGATGAATACCATTACCGCATCACAACAGGCTCTTTGGGAAAAGCTGTTGGACAGGGATTGAGAATAAACCAGTTACTTGGCTTGTTGGCGAAACATTCCAGCGTGGAGCTGCCTCCGGCAATAGTCAAGGCGCTGAAACGCTGGGAGCTCAATGGTACCGAGGCGCGGGTGGAGATCCAAGCGGTGCTAAGGGTCGGCAAACCTGAGATCCTGGAAGAACTTCGAAAATCAAAAGCGGGGCGCTTCCTGGGTGAAAGCCTCAGCCCGGTGACCGTGGTTGTCAAAAAGGGTGCGCAATCCAAGGTCTTGTTCGCTTTGACGGAAATGGGCTTGCTGGCAGAATTTGATCCCAAAGAGACGGCGTAGGAATAAATGGAGTCCTTGATTCGTGACCACGAATAAAGTGGAAATTGCTATAATACATTTTTTACTACCAGGCAAGATGCGCCAATGTAAAAATCAAATTCCTTCTTCCATCCGGATGGAATACCTTTCAAAAGTGCTAATTGACAAGTGAAGTTCAGCAAGGAGGCCTTGGTTATGTCGAATATCGGGTCATATGAAGAAAGGATCAAGAATTTCGATTGGTCCATTGCGGAAAGAGAGCTTGGTTATCATGCTGGCGATGTGATCAATATCGGCTGGTATTGCTCGGATCGAATCTGCAGCCTGGGGCAGGGGGAGAAGCCGGCCCTCATTTGGGAAAATGCGCAGGGGGAGGAAAAGCGATTCACCTACAATGACATCCGCGTCTACAGCAACTCGATCGGCGCATTCCTGCGCAGCCTGGGTTTGAAGAACGAAGACCGCATCTGCCTGTTTATGGACCGTGTGCCTGAACTCTACATCGGACTGGTGGGAATCCTGAAGATCGGGGCGATTGCCCAGCCGCTGTTCTCGGCTTTTGGGGACGAATCTCTATTTGTTCGCCTGGAAAACGCAGGCACTTCGGCGATCATCACCCAAAGAAAACATGTGTTCAAGGTTCGCAAGATCATTGACCGGCTGCCAGGACCTGAAACACATCATTATTGTCGATCATGATGGCGTGAAGGAACTGAAGGAAAGGGAAGTTCCTTTTTCGATGGAAGCCCACAGGCTGGAGAGCCTGGAGATTTACCCAACAATGGCCGAGTCCCCTTCCTTGCTGCATTACACTTCCGGAACGACCGGAATGCCCAAGGGCGTTCAGCATGTTCATTACTCACTTATCTCCCAGTACCTGACGGCAAAATGGGTGCTGGACATCACTGGGAATGACATTTACTGGTGCACCGCGGATCCGGGTTGGGTCACCGGCACCTCCTACGGGATCATCTCTCCCTGGGCGCTGGGGGTGACGCAGGTGGTCCTGGATGCGGGTTTTTCAGCTGAAAGCTGGTATCGTTTCATCCAGAAGTACAAAGTCACGGTCTGGTATTCTGCCCCAACCGCCATCCGTTCCTTGATGAAAGCAGGCGATGCGGTTGTCCGGCAGTTCGACCTCTCCTGCCTGCGCCACCTGATCAGCGTCGGCGAACCGCTCAATCCTGAGGCCGTGACCTGGTCTGAGAAGAGTTTTCGGCCTGCCTTTCCATGATTCCTACTGGCAGACAGAAACCGGTTCCATCATGATCACCAATTATCCCGGCATGAAGATCAAGCCCGGATCGATGGGCAAACCTTTTCCCGGCATTCAGGCTTCCGTGGTCGATCCGAAAACCTATGAACCGCTCGAAAGTACCGGCATGATCGGGCTGCTCGCCTTCCGCCCTGGCTGGCCGGCGATGATGCGCACCTACTGGAGGAACGAAGAAACCTATAAGGGCAAGTTCAAGAACGGCTGGTACCTGCCGGGGGACCGTGCCCGGATCGACTAGGAGGGCTATTTCTGGTTCATCGGCCGGGACGATGACATCATCAACACGGCAGGGCATCTGGTCAGCCCCTTTGAAGTCGAATCAGCCCTGCTTGAACACCCTGCGGTGGCAGAATCGGCTGTGGTCTCCAAACCCGATGAGATCAATATGGAGGTCGTTAAGGCCTTTGTGACCTTGAAACCAGGATTCGAACCCTCCGAGGAACTGGAACTGGATATCATGAACTTCATTCGCAAGAAGCTTTCCCCGCTGGCAATGCCACAGGAGATCGAGTATGTGTCATCGCTTCCGAAGACCCGCAGCGGGAAGATCATGCGCCGCCTGTTGCATGCCAAGGAATGGGGCGAGGAGATCGGCGATACTTCGACCCTTGAAAATGATTGATCAACTAGTTATATTTATTATCCCGGGAGGCAGGGTGCTTGCCATCCGCTCCCATACACCAATCATTAAATAATCGAAAGGATTGCACAATGGACGAATTGAAAGATGTCATTCTGGAATATGTCATCGACGAGTATGCGGATGAGGATGATAAGGTCACCTACGATACACCGCTGATCTCGGGCGGACTGGTGGATTCATTTTCCATGGTATCTCTGAAGCGCTTCCTGGAAATGAAGTACAAGATCTCCATCCCGGATGAGGATGCCTCACCGGAAGCGTTCGACAGCGTAACAAGATCGCCGACCTGGTGCAGCGCTTCACATCCAAGACCCAAGCATAAAGATCAGCAATTACCAGGATGCTACTTTTCTGGGGCAGTTGATACCGCTTCGTCAACTGGAAGATCATCGAAAGGAGAAAACAATGAGTTACAACGATCACGTGCGCGGCCTTTATCAGCAGCAGTTGAGCGATATCCGCGAGGCAGGGCTGTTCAAGCAGGAACGTTTCATCCATTCCCCCCAGGCTGCCGATATCGAGGTCGAATTCCCCACCGGGGCAGACTTGAAGAAAGTGATCAATGTCTGCGCCAACAACTACCTGGGGCTTTCCAGCCACCCGGAAGTGGTCAAGGCAGCGCATGAAGGACTGGATAAACGCGGTTATGGCATGTCCTCCGTGCGTTTCATCTGCGGCACGCAGGATATCCACAGGGAACTGGAGCAAGTGGTCACCGAGTTCCTGGGCACCGAAGACACGATCCTCTTCCCTTCCTGCATGGATGCCAATGCCGGTGTGTTTGAAGCGATCCTGACCAAGGACGATATCATGATCTCCGACCGGCTGGTGCACGCCTCCATCGTCGATGGGATGCGCTTGTGCAGTGCCGAACACGATACCTATAAACATGGCGACATGGACCACCTGGAGCAAAAGCTGCAGCAGTGCAAGGACAAGCGCCTGCGCGTGATCATCAATGATGGTGTCTATTCCATGGATGGCGACACCGCCAAGCTGGACGAGATCGTCAAGCTGGCCGAGGCCTATGATGCCATGGTCTTCGTGGATGATTCCCATGCCAGCGGGTTCATCGGCAAGACCGGGCGCGGCACGCATGAAAATTGCGGCGTGGTCGGCAAAATGGATATCATCACCACCACCTTTGGCAAAGCACTGGGAGGCGCCTCGGGTGGCTGTGTCTCCGGGCGCAAGGAGATCGTTGAGATGTGCCGGCAGAGAGCCCGCCCATACCTGTTCTCCAATGCCATGGCGCCGGTGATCATCTCCGGGGTGTTGAAGGCCTTCGAGATCCTGAAACGGAGCACCGAACTGCGCGACAAGCTGGAAGAGAATGCCCGCTACTGGCGCAAGGGTCTGACCGAGGCCGGGTTTGTCCTGAAGAAGGGCGATACGCCCGATCGTCCCGGTCATGCTGTTCAATGCCAAGCTGGCGCAGGATTTCTCCCGCGACCTGTATGCGGAAGGCATCTATGCCATCGGCTTCTTCTTCCCGGTGGTGGCCAAGGGGCAGGCGCGCATCCGCACCCAACTGTCGGCCGGGCATGAAAAGCATCACCTCGATAAAGCCCTGGATGCCTTTATCAAGGTCGGAAAGAAGTATAATATCCTTGGCAAGACCGAGGAAGAGATCGTCGCGATGTACGGGCTGTAAAGTTGCAAGCTCAAATCATCTTGATGGACTAGCATCTCCATTCTCTAGGGAGATGCTTTTCCTTGTGTGACATACTCATATACTCATTGAGGTAAAGGATGTCAACCCATCTGGATTGGTTGCAGGAAGAGATCCAGGCACTTAAAGATGCAGGTTTCTACAACAATATCCGCACGATCAGTTCCCCCCAGGGAGCCTGGCTGGCGATCGATGGCAGGCACGTATCTGAATTTTTGCTCGAACAATTACCTGGGTCTGGCCAACCATCCCCGGCTGGTGGAAGCAGCCAAGAAGGCAATCGACCAATATGGCGTTGGACCCGGGGCGGTGCGGGTCATTTCGGGCACGAACGATCTGCATATTGAACTGGAAAAAAGGATGGCCGAATTCAAAGGCGTGGAAGCAGCCATTACGTTGCAGTCAGGTTTCCAGGCCAACACTGCCACCATCCCCGCCTTGATCGGCAAAAAAGATTATCATCTTTTCCGACCAGCTCAACCATGCCAGCATCATCGATGGCTGCCGCCTCTCGGGCGGCAAGATCATCCCTTATGCAGCACTGCTGATGTGGCATTCGCTGGAAGAGGTCATCAAGGAGAACCATGGGACATTTCCGGCATGCCATCATCATCACGGATGGGGTCTTCAGCATGGACGGCGATGTTGCCCCGCTGGACAAGCTCTATGAAGTGGCCAAAGAAATACGACTTGCTGCTGATGGTGGATGATGCCCACGGGGAAGGCGTGCTTGGCAAGGGCGGGCGCGGCATTGTGGACCACTTTGGCCTGCATGGCAAAGTGGATGTGGAGGTTGGCACGATGTCGAAGGCATTCGGCGTGGTTGGCGGAGTGGTGGCAGGCAAGGCCACCATCATCGAGTGGCTGCGCCAGCGCGGCCGCCCGTTCATGTTTTCCTCAGCCGTCACCCCTGCGGATGCGGCCGCCTGCATTGCAGCCATTGACCTGCTGGAAGCTTCGACCGAACTGGTCGACCGCCTGTGGGAGAATGCCCGCTATTTCAAGGCCGAAATGAAGGCCCTCGGATTTGATACCGGCGTCAGCACCACTCCCATCACCCCGGTCATGCTTGGGGAAGCGCCGCTTGGCCCAGCAGTTCAGCCGTGAATTGTTCGAGGAGGGTGTCTTTGCCATGGCCAACAGTTTCCCGATCGTCCCGCAGGGCAAGGCACGCATCCGGGTGATGATCTCTGCCGCGCATTCCAGAAATGACCTTGATATGGGCCTGGAGGCGTTCAATAAAGTGGGCAAGAAACTCGGCTTTAGTTAACGCCAAACTCTATACCCGGTCACCTTAATGAGCCATCCGCTTACTCGCTGGATGGTTCATTCTTTTACCAATCGATTTCCTTGCGGTCGCGGAAGAACCTGCCCGTTGGACCGCCAGCAGGCAGGGTTGCCAACCAGACGATGGTATCCGCTCCCTGCTCCACGGAAAATGTTGCTGAACTCCCGCCCATGTCGGTCCGCACCCAACCGGGACAGCAGGCATTGACGAGGATGTCGTTGGTGTGAATGGAATCTGCGATGATTTGGGTCAAGGCATTCAAGGCATCCTTGGAGATGCGGTAAGCAGCGGACATGTTGCCCATCCGGGCGTGCTGTCCCATCGTTGAGGAGACATTTACGATGCGACCGTAGTGGTGTTCCTTCATCAGGGGCAGGAAGGCCTGGCAGGTGCGCAGTGCGCCGAAAGTGTTGGTTTCAAGGGTCGTGCGCAGGACATCCAGGGAGAGGGTACTGATGCTGCGATCCGCGTCGAGGGATATCCCGGCATTATTGACCAGCACATCCAGGCGACCGTAGAGCCTGCGAACGGATTTCTTGGCGGCCTCCACCGATCCATCCTGGGATACGTCCAGGGGGAGGAAATCCACATCCAGGCCTTCGGACGAAAGCAGGCTGGCTGCAGCCTGGCCCTTTTCCGGGTGGCGGCTGGTGAGCAGGATGCGGTATCCCAGACGACCAAGCTGGCGGCAGACTTCGAAGCCTATGCCCCGGTTCGCCCCGGTGACCAGGGCAATGCGTTCTTCTGCCATGTTACTCCCCCACCATCTGCACCACCAACTCACGCTGGCGCGGGCGAATGTCGAAATCCACGTAGATGATCTGCTGCCAGGTTCCCAAGGTAAGCGCTTTCTCCACGAACGGGATGGTCAGCGAGGATCCCAACAAGCTGGCGCGCATGTGGGCATGCCCATTGCCATCCTCCCAGGTGGCGTTGTGGCTGTAGTTGCGCTTGGTTGGCACCAGGTCCTCGAACAGGCGTTTCAGGTCGGCGACCGCCCCAGATTCGAACTCGACCGTGGTCAACCCGCTGGTGGACGAGGGCAAAACACGGTCACGATACCCGAGCGGAGACCGGATTGCTCGACGAGGTGCAGCACCTGCCCGGTGATATCCAGGATGTCCGTGTTACCCCGGGTGGCAAGGGCGAGGGTGCCGGTTATAACGGTCATTGCCGGCTTCCAATCTTGAGAGCTACATCCTCCCTTACCGCCGCACAGCGTTCGCAGTCATCCTGCCGGCACAACAGTGCCAGGGGGTCGTGTTGGATGAGAGCAGTCACCACGCGGAAGAGCATGGGCAAAGGTAGTGCCTGCACGGAGGCATCCCCGATCCTGGTTTTGCGTGTGTATCTCTCCACGTCGGGGGCGATGGCGGCGAATCCAGCTGAACAACCGGGGAAGCCCGGGCACTCCACCACTCCAGAGGGAGTCAACGCCCAACGGACGAAAGTTTTCCGCCCGGCATTTTTCTCGGCGCAGTGGATGCTGGTATTGACGGTGTGATCCACGCCCAGCAACACCACCCAACCACCGGCTTTTGCCAGCTCATCGAGAGGGGCAAGCGGATCCTCCAGCGACTGGGCTGAGAGAAACTTTTCAGCGTTTATCCCGGTAAAGGATTGTATCGGGTGGTCCGAACGGCGGGCATGCGGGTGGCGGCGCAGGGCCTCCGGAATGGCGCCGATCAGCGGATCGACAGGCATGCCTGCTTTGTAAAACTCCGCCATGCGGTTCTGGTCCAAGCCGGAGGCATAGGTGATGCCGTTGTTTGCGGGACCCAGCGGGGGAGTGATCATGGTCTTATAGGTGAATGCCGGCGCCAGGACGGTGTGAAAAACAGTGCCCAGGGCGTAGGCAACATTCCCGGCACCGCCGTCCACTTTGCCGAAGGCTGACAGCGAAGCATGCACCACCACCGGAGCATCTCCCAGCCCCAGGTCGCGCAACCCAAGCAGCAGATCCCGCAAACGCACGATCACACTGCAATCCCTCTGAGCTGTACCAGGTGTTCAGTAATGTGAGCAACCATCCGGTCGGCCCACCATTGGAAGGAATGGGTGCCCAGGGAGACATGGGTTCCCTGGCGCTGCCAGGCATTCGGTAGGCAGGCTTTCCAGCCATCCGGCAGTTCCTTCGCACTGCCGTTTGAATTCTTCCAGGAGCGTATCCAGTGGTTCTGCGGGATCGTAATGCTCCTGCATCCAGCGCTCACCGTCCCACTCAGGGAAGCTGGGGTTGACCTGGTTGATGATCTGCTCCAGGCGCGGGAAATAGACTTCACGATTGACATCCCTCAGATGGACGAGGACCTGGTGGGCATTCCATTCGCCATCCGACCGAACTGCCTGCAAACCAGGGAGCGGGTTCTCCGCCAGAATGCGGTTGATCTCGTGGGGTGCAGCCCTCAACGCACCAAACAAGCTTTCAAGACCGGTCATTTTATCCTCCTGCTGCTCACAAAAATCAAGGATCGCCTCCAGCTCTTGCGTGCCAAACAGGCGGACCTTGATCCCATATTCGCTGAACTCCTGCGCGGCGCTTTTGACCAGCGAGGCCAATCCGGCTTTGCTGGTAAAGTAGGCTGCCCTGCGTTCGGCACCCTTGGCTCGTTCGCCTAAATGAACGATGACCCCGCCTCCTTTTTCCCGCATGATGCGCCCGACGGACTGGGTGAGCAGGAATGCGCCGCTGAGGTTGACATCCAGCGTGCGCACCCAGTCCCATTCATCCATTTCAAGCACGGTCTTCTGAGGCTCGACTTCGGCACAGTTGACCAGGATATCGAGGCGCCCAAAGTCGTCCAGCACCTGGTTGAGCAAGCCCTGGATGGGCAGCTTCCTGGCAATGTCTGCGATGTAGGCTTTGACCACCCCTCCGGCGGCGAGGATGCCCGCCACGGTCTCATCCAGGTTGACCGGGGTCACATCTGCAACGGCGACCTGTGAACCCCGGGTGGCGAACATCCCGGCGAGTCGGCGCCCGCTGCCCCTGCCAGCACCGGTGATGAGCACGACCTTCTCCTTGAGAGCACTCATATCATTCTCCAGCATTGCACAATGCCACTCCATCCGGAGCGGTCTTGCGATTCAAAGGGATGCCGAAGTAAGGCGAGGGGTCGAGGGTGTTGGCAATCTCGAGCTCATTCATAAACCTGCCCTCGTTCATCGCTCAAGACGATCGAGAAATGCAGGTGCACCCCGGAAGGGTTGGCTGCGTCACCGGTGTAGTTGCCCTGGTAGCCGAGGAAGGTTCCTGCTTCAACATATTTCTCCGCAGTCCCGGGAGGAAACCCGGAGGAGATAAAAGAATTCCCCTGCGGATCAGCCATGTGGGTGTAATAGAGCCAGACCTGGCGGGAGGGCTCGAGTGGGTCGGAGGGCAGGCGCACGATGACGGCCGATTTCCAATCCACATCACGGCTCAGGTATCCGGAGGCAGCCGCGATCACCGGTGTCACGCCCACGGCAGTCCCACCGAAGATATCCAGCCCGCTGTGGCGATGCCCGGGGCGGAATAAGTCGTCCCAAAGGTAACCGATCAGCCCGTCGGTGGGCATCAGGAAAGGTGCACCCGGCACACAGCGTGTCCCGGCATGGGCGGACCAATCAGCATGGGCTTCGGGGTGGCGGATCCATTCCATCACGCTGAGCGTACGAGTGGAGCCGGGCTGGATTGCCCGGTATAGGAGGAATGCGCCGCCAAGCATCACCCCGGCAAGGATGATCCAGAACAAGGGCTGTTTCTGCATGGGAAAATTATAACTGGTTCCGGGCGAGCGTTCATATTGTTTAGGGGTAGAGGTGAAAAGGGCGAAGGCATAGAAGAAGTTGAAAAGAATGCGGAATAATAAATAATTATTAATTATTAACAGGGCCTCCGGGAGGAACGAATGCCCTGGGGAAATGGGGGAAGTTTACTCGGGTTATTCTACATATATATAAGTGGAATGTGGTTGGCGACGGCGTGCACAAGTGTCCTTTTTATTCGATTTGGAGAGGTGTGTTTAATAATTCCAGTCCCGCTGCAGATCGGCGATGGAATATACCTTCTCACAGGCAATGTGTTAAAAAAGATGAGGAAAGAGGGAATGATTCGTTTCTCTCCGGACAGGCGCAGCATTGGTAGTGAAATGGTCGCAGGTGCGATCTGGAAAGGAAAAGGAAAAGCCTGATGCGGTCATTTATGATCCTCATAATAATATCTTGAAGAGTTGATCTTCGGCCATGGGAGTCATGGAGCACATCCTTCTGGACGAGATACGAGCAAAAAACGGTATTTGTAGAAACAAAAGTATTATAGCACAAACGTTCTAAATAAAACGAAGGAATCAGGGAGGAAGTAGCTGGTTTTAAAGAGTTCCGCTTGGCAGAGAGCCCCCACAGGCAGGACTCTCACATCGTATTAGAGAGGGGTAAGGAAATTTCGAATAAAGATGTGTTGGATGCCTGGCAAAATAATTGTTCTAATTCTTCCCGGACTGTTCTTTCCATTTTATCGGGAGAGTGAAAACGTTTCAAAACATTAGGTTTTAAGTAATTTTTGGCGAATAGCTATGCGGAATGATAAAATGATGCAGCATTATTACGAAGTGGAATCCCGATTTTTTTACATAACCCTTATATGTTCCTACTCGATGACAGGGGGAAAAGTTTTGAAGGATATAGGACAGTTTTTTGGGGGTTGACCATCAATGATAAGAATTGCGGTTAAATACTGATATCAATCAACGAGGAGTCATTAATGAGCATAAAATCGTGCGTTTTCTGCAACGCTGCTCTGGACAGGTGGGTGTGTGATGAAAAGGTTAGTCGCTCTGGACTGCTTCATGTTGTTCCAGATATGTTGGTTGCGCAGTTATGCCATAGCTGCGGGGCGGCAGTTTGTTACAAGAAACACAACAAAGAAATAAAAGGGAATAATTGGCTGGGATTGGATAAGGCGATTTGCCCACGCTGCGGAGGTCCTTTTGGACGACCTGCTTTTATGACCCGTCGTGAGGTTTGCCGTGCAGATTAAGAATTGCCCACCGGAACATGACTCCCTGGGCGCTAAAATTCCTGGATGCCGCCAACGGCGAGTCTTTACTGACAGCTGACCAGCCCGATTCGCAATTCCTCTTCAGGTTAATCCTGACCGACCGGCGACTAATTGTTCTATCACCACTCGACATCGGTAGTGGAAATAAACCCTGGGAGTTAACTGTCCCTGATCGTTACTTTATGACCTGGCCGTTACACAACCTGGTTAGCATTGAGGCCAAACCGGTTGAAATTCAGAGCAGTAAAATGACAATTAAAACAGACACGGGTGAAAGCCATACTTGGCAATTTTCGCCTCCCTTTGATAACTTTGCTGCGCATGTCAAAAATGCCCTTCCGAAAGCCTCGAATCCCCTGGTCTTTCCAGCGGGCGAGGAGCTCTTTTTTGAAGGTGGCTCCAACCTGGAGATATTGAACCTCGCTGGAGATTCCCCCTTTTCTGAAACGGAATTGCTTGTCCGGCAATTCTTCAACAAATTTACGAGACTTCTCGCTAGCGATTACCAACCAGCGTTTACTGTTTTACCGGATAAATCATATCCAGGAAATGGTCTGGCAAGGCAGCAGCATGGAGGTGAAGTTGGGTCCGCCAAATTTGCAATTCATCAGCCTTCCCTGGGAAGCTGTGCGCCGTTTTGAGGTCTCCGGTGGTATTATCGGCGGCGGTGTGAGCGTGATCTTGGACCAGCCGCTGTGGGCTTGGACAACTCCAGGTCTCAAGGTGCTTCCCTACGATGAAATATCCTGTGAGGTTGAAATCCATCCCTGCGCTGGCTGTGGAGGTAATATTTACGGCGGAGTTGGCCCGCAACGTAAAGACCTCCGCGGTCAGGATATTGAAACTTCCATAACCGGCAATTTTTGCTCGAAATGTGGAACTGCCTTCCATAAAAAATGCTTAAAAAGCTTGGAAAGTCCCACCAGCCGATGTCCAACCTGTGGGCAGCCCCGCCAGGTGATTGATCGCGGCTTTTTCAAGCTCTAACCTGAAGACCCAGGCTCAGATTGAAGCGCCTGGCTTGTTATTACAAGGCAACATTCCGCCCGTTGGTAAATTCGGCGAAGAATGGAAGCTGATCCTTCTGAAAAATGTAAATGCCTGGCAGACACAGATCCTGCCAGCTGTGTTAAGAGCTTATCCAATGGCTCGTATCGAAGGAAAGTAATCCTTAAACAAAACTGGGCAAATCATAAGTGGGATCTTTTTTCGACTTTCACTGGTCCAGCGAAACTTAATAAACGTGGGTAAGGCACCCATCTATCTACGACGGAACTACCCAAAAATGGGTAGTTCTTTTGATCAAATCAGACGAATAATCCACGAATGAGGTTTTTCCAAATGAAATTACGGTTCTACACCTGCTCACAAATTGTGTGACAATCGCGTGAATATCCCAAAATCGGCTTGCCTTTTCATCCAAAAAAATATATACTTTTATTATCGCATTACAAATTTGTTAGGCGTTCGCTTTTTTCCTTTTTTCTTTTTGGCAAGGAGGCTTTAATGAAACGGGTTCTTATTTCGGCACTTGTTTTATTTGCGCTCATTCTGAGCACGGTACCAGCAGCAGCAGGGGGAAACCAGGTGGTGGGAGTCAACGTGGTTCTCAATACGGACATCACCAAGATCCTCCTGGCAGACCTGGGGAAACTTGGCAAGGTGAGGGATGTGGTCTACGAGATCGATGCGCTGACCATGCAGATCAAGGCCAACGACCTGGCTGCCATCCAAGCCCTGCCTTACGTGGCTGTTGCCAACCTGGATGCGGAGCGAACCGGCTCGCCGGTGGACACGGTCGCGGTCTCCGATTTCATGTGGGGATTCGGTACGTGGGACCTGGACGTGATCAATGTGACCAATCCGGGACCCAATAACCGCCAGGTTGCCTATGATGGCGACGGTGTCTACGTGGCGGTGCTGGATACAGGATTGGTGGATTCGTGGAGGCAATATATTCCACAGGAGCGTATCGCCAGCCAATTTGCGAAAGCTTTTGGTGGTGGCGGTGGAGATGTGGGTACTATTTCCGAGCAGCCCAACAAGTGGGAACACGACCAGAGCTCGCACGGCACCCACGTGACCAGCACCATCCTGGGCTACCAATTTGGTGTCAATACGATCAATGGAGTGGCTCCACTGGCAACGGTCATCCCGGTCAAGGTGCTCAACCAGAACGGTTCGGGCTGGTCGTCGGTGATCGCCCGCGGCATCACCTACGTGACCGACCTGAAACTCAGTGGCGAACTGGGAACGAGTTCGGTGGTGATCAACATGAGCCTGGGGGGCAGCAGGCTGGACGCCATGGAAAAGGCAGCCATCGATTATGCGGTCGACAATGGTGTGATTATTGTCGCCTCGGCAGGTAACAGGGGCATTGCCGGCATGGGATACCCAGGTGCCTACGAGCCGGTAATCTCGGTCGGCGCTTCCGGATGGCTGGGTGAATGGGATCCATTGCATCTCTCCAACTGGTGGTACTCGCTAAATGATCCCGAACCCAATAATATGGACTATTACTACATGACTGACTTTTCCAGCCGCGCTTTGACCGGCCAGGACCTGGATGTGGTTGCCCCTGGATCATGGGTGCTGGGTCCTTACCAGATGAACAGCGGGCAGACCTCCTACTACTTCCTGGGCGGCACCAGCATGGCCAGCCCGCATGTGGCCGGCATCGTGGCGCTGATGATCCAGAAGGATCCATCCCTGAGTGCATCTGAGGCTGAGACCATCCTTACCGGTGCGGCACTCCCCTTCCTGGCAGGCTGTCGTAATGTATATCAACCATGGGGAACCAGCGAAGAATTTTGCTGGGAAGCGGACGCAACCGGCTCCGGCCTGATCACCGCCGACGCAGCCCTGGATGCGACTCCGTAATATTGAGTTGTGAATGAACCGCCCTGACGAATGCAATGTTAGGGCGGTTTTTCTTCCCTACCGGAAATCCGCCGCAAGGTGTGATTTGCCCCGTCAAGAGTTTGCCCACCTTGGGCAGTTTTTACCGAATTTATTGTTATACTTCATCCATCCACTCATTTGATATTTTATAGTCAGGAGGTGGCTCGAGAAAGAATAGCCTCAATATTCGCCAAACCAGCATAGAATTTCTCAACCCAAAAATCCTGGAGGAGGAACATGTTCAAGAAAATTATTTTCCCAATTTTACTGATGGTCATGCTTGCCAGCGCCCTGGTTGTCCCAGCCAGTGCTGACGAGGGTGTTCGTGCCGGTGGATCCGCTCTCCCCACCACCCTCGACTGATACCGGCGAGATGATCGACGAGACACCGCAATTGTGGTTCGTGGAATTGTCCAGCGCGCCCACCGCGGACGGAACCAGCAGATCAACGCTAAAGGCAGAGAAAGCGGCCTTTCGTTCCAACGCGAAAAAGGTCGGCCTGCAATACACGGAACGATATGCCTTTGATGTCCTGTTCAACGGTTTCTCGATCTCGATCGCACCGTCCGACCTGGGCAAGCTGACCCGTATCACCGGCGTGAAGAATATCTACCCGGTGGAGACGATCGCCATGCCCGACCCGGAAGCCGGGGTTGACCCTGACCTGTACACCGCGCTGGCGATGACCGGGGCGGATATCGCCCAATCTGAACTGGGCTATACCGGCGCAGGCATCAAGGTGGCGGTGATGGACACCGGCATCGATGTCAACCATCCCGCTTTCGGCGGCAACGGCGTTGCTGAACTGAACAGCTCGTTCTTCTTCGAAAGCCCGCGGGTCCTGTTTGGATAGGATTTCGTCGGAGATGCATTCAATGCCGATCCCGACCTGCCTGCATATAATCCTGTCCCAATGCCGGATGCCATCCCGGATGACTGCGCCGGTCACGGCACGCATGTATCCGGCATCATCGGCGCGAATGATCCCGATGGCCTGAAGGGTGTAGCCCCGGATGTCACCTTCGGCGCCTACCGCGTCTTTGGCTGTGCTGGCTCGACCACCGGCGACATCATGATCGCGGCCATGGAACGCGCCCTGGCGGACGGCATGCAGGTGCTCAACATGAGCATCGGTTCTGCCTTCCAGTGGCCGCAGTACCCCACCGCCATGGCTGCCACCCGCCTGGTGAACAAGGGCATGGTCGTGGTCGCCTCGATCGGCAACAGCGGTGCCAACGGCCTGTATTCCGCCGGTGCTCCCGGCCTGGGTGAGAAAGTCATCGGTGTGGCCTCCTTCGATAACACCAGGGTTTCCCAGGCTGCCTTTTCCGTTTCACCCGATGATAAACTCATCGGATATAACCTGGCCACCGGCGCTCCCCCAGCACCAATGGCTGGTACTCTGCCTATGGCTGCGCCAACCCCTGTGATCGCTTGCCCAGTACTCGTTGCCGGGCATTACGTCAGCCCGTTCGCTCCGGACAGCCTGACCGGGCAGGCAGTCCTCGTCAGCCGGGGTACCTGCTCCTTCTACTGGAAAGCCCTTTTTGCCCAGCAAGCCGGTGCGGCAGCAGTGATCATTGCCAACAATGCTGCTGGCCAATTGAGCCCAACTGTTGATCCCTCGGGTGGTGCAGCCTTCACACCGATTGCTTGCCCTTCTGTAGATTTCCCGACCTGCCCGGCCATCACCATCCCGACCGTGGCGATCCTGCAGTCGGATGGAAATACTATCCGCACCCGATTAGCAAGCGGACCGGTGGACCTGACCTGGACCGATCAAACCGTCTCGGTTGTCAACCCGACCGGCGGATTGATCTCGTCCTTCAGCTCCTACGGCCTCTCGCCCGACCTGGCACTCAAACCCGATATCGCTGCGCCGGGTGGTTCGATCTGGTCCAGCTACCCCTTGGAAAAAGGCGGCTATGCCAGCCTGGGCGGCACCTCGATGGCGTCGCCGCATGTTGCCGGCGCGGTGGCACTGCTGCTGCAGGCGAAACCCAACCTCTCAGCCCAGGCAGTGCGCGGCATCCTGCAGAACAGCGCCGACCCGAAGATGTGGTGGGGCAATCCCGGTCTCGGTTTCCTGGATAACGTCAACCGCCAGGGAGCAGGCATGCTCGATATCGATGATGCCATCCTGGCTACGACCAAGATCACACCAGCAAAGATCTCTGCCGGTGAAGGCGAAGCCGGGCCTTACACCCAGGTCTGACGATCCAGAACCAGGGCATGGATGCCGTGACATACGACCTGTCCTATGTCAACGCACTATCCACCGGCGCGGGTAATCACGCCCAGCTTCTTTACTTCCAATGCCTTTGTTGACTTCAGCACGTCAAGCATCACGGTTCCAGCCCGGTGGTACAGCCACTGTCACTGCTACGATCCACCCGGCCAGCGGCCCGATCAACGGCCAGTATGGTGGTTACATCGTCTTCACCCCGCAGGGCGGTGGACAGGTCTACCGTGTGCCGTTCGCCGGCTTTGTGGGCGATTACCAGGGCATCCAGGTGCTGACCTCTGGCTGCGTACGGTATGCCCGTGGCTGTCAGTTCTTTACGCCGGCAGCTATTACCAAGTAACCGACCCCACCGATTGGACCTACACCATGCAAGGTGGTGACATTCCTTACTTCCTGGTCCACCTCGACCACCAGTCGCGCACCTTCCGCATGGAGATCTTCGCCGCGAACGGCAAAGCCTGGCACCGTGCCTACAACGAGGAATACCTGCCGCGCAACAGCACCACGACAGGCTTCTATAGCTTCCCGTTCGACGGCTACACCATCAACGGCAATAAGGTATCCATGGTTCCGGACGGCACCTATTACTCCGTCATTTCGGTGCTCAAGGCCAATGGCGATCCCAGCAATCCTGCGCATTGGGAGACCTGGACTTCTCCGCTCTTCGTGATCGATCGCCCGTAGTACCCATCTTCGTTCCCCTGTAACACAACAGGCTGGCAGTGACCTGCCAGCCTGTTCCCCTCTTGTTATCGGCTTGAACTTTAGTAGAGCCTTGGTATGCTACCCAATGGTAATCATCCTAAGCCTGTGGGAAGCAGGGCGAGTGTTCTAAATAAGGCAGCCATTGACCGTGCGGATGAGACCGACTTTGACCTGATCACCGCCGCCGCAGCCCTGGATGCGACTCGATGCCATTGAGTTGTGGATTAACCGAGTGGACGGGTGAATGATCGAGATGTTTTGCTTCTCTGCAGGAAACCCACCGCAAGGAGTGATTTCCCACCGTCAAGTGTCTGTCCAAAGTGGGCCTTTTTTGACGAATTTTTTGTTATACTTAACCCATCCAACCATTTGAAATTTAATAGACAGGAGGTGCCACTGAAAATAATCCTTTATATTTAGTGAGCCGGTAAAGAATTTCTGAACCCCAAATCCTGGAGGAGGATCTCATGAAACGAACGTTGTTCACTGTTTTGGCACTGTTCGCTGCGCTGACCATGGTGCTGGCAAGCATAATGCCAGTATCAGCAGGCGCAGGTGGGAATGACAAGAAGCTATTCGAGCAAGACGGCATTTACATTGTCCAGATGAGCGATGCCCCGGTCGTCGCCTATACAGGTGGTATTAGTGGTTACGCGGCGACCTATCGTGGACGCAAGATCGATCCCAACGACTCCAAAGTGATTGATTATGTCGGCTACCTGGTCGATAAACATGATAAGGCGCTGGGAGATGCCGGCGGCGGCAAGAAATTGTATGACTATGTTTACACTTTTAATGGCTTTGCCGCTGAACTGACCGCCGCCCAGGCGAACAAGATCTCAACCCTGGCGGATGTGCTGTCTGTGTCTGCGGATGAAACACGCAACGTGGACACTTTTTCCACCCCGACCTTCCTGGGCTTGGATGCAGCCAATGGCTTGTGGGAGCAACTCGGCGGGGTTGACAATGCCGGAGCTGACATCATCATCGGCATCATCGACACGGGCATCTGGCCGGAAAGCATCAGCTTCTCTGACCGCACCGGTGAGAACGGTAACGACACCCGCAGCGGAAAGCTGGATTACCAGCAGATCCCCGGCTGGCACGGCAAGTGCGTCCCTGGGGAAGCATTCAATGCTTCGATGTGCAACCAGAAATTGATCGGCGCGCAGTGGTTCAATGCAGCCTGGGGCGGCGATGAAGGAATTGATGCCGACTTGCCCTGGGAGTTCGTCTCTCCACGTGATTACAACGGTCACGGGACGCATACCTCATCCACCGCAGGCGGCAATAACGTGGATTTGCCAGCCAAGTATGGCGTATACAGCACCGTCAGCGGCATGGCTCCCCACGCCCGCATCGCCATGTACAAGGCGCTGTGGACCTTGTCCGATGGGACCGGCAGCGGCTACACCTCCGACCTTGTCGCAGCGATCGATACGGCTGTCGCCGATGGCGTGGATGTGATCAGCTACTCGATCAGCGGCTCGCGCACCAACTTCCGTGACCCGGTCGAAATCTCGTTCATGTACGCGGCGAACGCGGGTATCTTTGTTGCTGCCTCAGCTGGCAACAACGGCCCGGCTTCTTCCACGGTGGCGCACCCCAGCCCGTGGATCACCACCGTGGCGGCGGGAACCCATGGTCGCACTGTTAATGGATCGGTTACCCTTGGAAGTGATACCTATTTCGGTGCCTCAATCGCCGGGAAGACCGTTACCGCTCTGGTGATCAACTCGACTGCAGCTGGTATGCCTGGCGCAGCTGCTGCGGCTGTTGCTAAATGTTATTCTTCAGCTTGGAATGGAGGCATCCCCGCGCTGGATCCGGTCAAGGTAGCAGGCAAGATCGTGGTCTGCGACCGGGGTACCAGCGACCGCGTGGACAAAAGCCTGGCAGTGCTGCAGGCGGGTGGCGTTGGCATGATCCTGGTCAATCCGACAGCCAATAACCTGGTCGCTGACCCGCACTCTGTACCCACCGTCCACTTGCAGAATACCTACTACACTGCTGTACATGCCTTTGCCAGCAATGCAGGTGCGATGGCAACGATCAATATGGCTGCTGTAGACTACAGCACCCCTGCCCCCGAAACAGCTGACTTCTCGTCGCGTGGCCCTCTGCTGGCCTCCGGCGACCTGCTCAAGCCTGACCTGATCGCTCCCGGAGTGGATATCCTCGCCGCGGTGGCGCCTCCCGGCAATGGTGGGCTCGATTTCAACCTGTACAGCGGTACTTCCATGTCCACCCCGCATGTTGCTGGGATTGCGGCTTTGTTCAAGCAACTGCACCCGGACTGGACCCCGATGATGATCAAGTCTGCGTTGATGACCACCGCCTACGATGTCCTGGACGCCCCCGGCAGCATGCCTGTTCGCGTTCAGCCAGGGCGCCGGGCATGTCCAGCCCAACACTGCAATGGATCCCGGACTGGTCTTCAATTCCAACATGCTCGACTGGCTCGGTTTCCTGTGCGGCACGCAACTACCCGCGAGTTACTGCACCTCGCGCGGCATCCCGGTGATCGCCCCCAGTAACTTCAACACCCCGTCCATCGCCATCTCCAACCTGATCGTTTCACAGACGGTCACACGCACGGTGACCAATGTCGGTGCGAAGGGTACCTATAATTTTGCCGTGAGCGGATTAGCCGGCTTCAATGTCAGCGTCTCCCCGGCGACATTTACGCTCAACCCCGGTCAAAAGCAGGTCCTGACCATCACCCTCACCCGCACGGATGCCGAATTGAACACCTATTCGGAAGGTTTCCTGACCTGGTCGGATGGCACGCATGATGTGCGCATCCCGGTTGTTGCGAAACCGATGGCTCTCGTTGCTCCTGTGCAGGTGTCTGGAAATGGGGCCCCGATCAACTACAACGTGACCTTCGGCTATACGGGTCCGTTCACAGCAGAACCGCGCGGATTGGTGCCTGCGGTCACGTTTGATGGCTCGGTCAGTGATGGCGCATTTGTTGAATTCGATGTGGTCATTCCTGCTGGAACCACCTATGCCCGCTTCTCCCTGTTCGATGCCAATGTGACCCCCGGCAGCGACCTGGACCTGTATGTTTATCTTGGCGAGGCATTAAAGGGCTACAGTGGCAGCGCCACTTCGGCTGAAGAGATCAACCTGCTCAACCCGGCGGCTGGCACCTATACCGCGGTCGTGGAAGGGTATGCAACTGCCAATCCATCCACCTTCAAGCTGTTCACCTGGGCATTGGATTCGGTGGCAGCCGGTAACATGACGGTCAGCGCCCCGGCAGCTGCAGTCTCCAATACGGTTGGCACGATCAGCCTGTCCTTCAGCGGCCTGACGCCGGGAGTAAAATATCTCGGCTCGGTTACCTACAGCGGTGTGGCGGGCTTGCCCAACCCGACCATCGTACGTGTAGACCCGTAAAATTTACGAATTAATATTGAAGAACAGGCTGGCAGCGCGCTGCCAGCCTGTTCTTCTTTTCTAACAATTTGCAGACATTCTTCTATACGCCCTCTAACGCGGCTCTTTCAATTATCCAACGCGGCGGGGATATCATTACAGCAACAAACTATTTACTGTTATCCAAAGGAGATCCAAATGACTTACCTTGTTGCCCCTTACCCGTACCGCATGGCCCGCCACCTGGCGCATATGGCCGAAGCCGAACATCTGCAACACTCCCACCGCTATACCCTGTCCGTGGACATCCGCGAGCAGGAGGATGCCTACGTGTTGCAGGCCCTGGTCCCTGGTTTGAAGGCCGAAGACCTGAATATCCAGGTGCTTGAGGACCTGGTCACCATCGAAGGCGAATTCAAAGCTGACGAGAATGAATTCCTGGTGCGCGAGTTGCCCCATGGTTCCTTCCGCCGCAGCCTGCGCCTGCCCACTGTCCTGGAGGCCGAAAAAGCCCAGGCGAAGATCAGTGACGGCGTACTGACCCTGACATTGCCCAAGGCCGAATCTGCCCGACCCAAGACGATCAAGATCGCGGTCAAGTAGTCCAGCACCAGCAGTTTTCCAAACACACCAAGACGCCTCTCCAGGGGCGTCCTTGGTTTTAATTATCAGGTAAAATACCCGCATCCTTATCCTGGAGAATTCCTTTGCGCCGCCTTCTTCTTCCCATTCTGCTCGCCTTGCTGCTCAGTGCATGCACCCTGCCCGGAAAGCCCACCTCCACTCCTGAACCGGGAACCTCCACGCCCCTGCCCACTGATGCAGCCACGCCCACCCAGGTCACCCCGCTGGCCATGCTGGTGCTGCCTGCTGACCTGGCGCAGGATGAGTCCGATCAATACCAGACACTGATCTACGAGCTTGCCCAACAGAACGGGATGCGCTTCCAGGTGCGTAATACATTGACCGTGGAAGACCTCCAGGCGGAACTCCCGGCGCTGAAAGTGGTCATCGCCCTGCCGCCCGATCCCGGCCTGGCTGGGCTGGCAGCTGCCGCCCCGGAAGTGCAATTCCTGGCGGTGAACATCCCTGGCGTGACGGTGGCAACCAACCTGTCGGTCATCGGCGGGGCGGACCAGCCGGTGGACAAGCAGGCATTCCTGGCAGGGTACATCACCGCAATGCTGGCACCCGAATACCGGACGGGGATCCTGACCCAACGGGATACCCCCGGAGGGGAGTCTGCGCGGGCGGCATTCGCCAACGGCTACCATTATTTCTGCGGCTACTGCCGCCACCCAAACTTCACCCAGCCGGCATACGATTACCCGATCGTTGTGCGCATCCCAACGGATGCACAGGAGGGCGAGTACCTGGGATATGCTGCCGCCCTGCTGGATTACCTGACCAAGGCAGTCTATCTCTATCCCGATGTGGCGACCTCGGACGTGATCTCCTACATGGCACAGTATGGCGTGCTCATGGTGGGGCAATCGCTTCCCACCGAGGAGGCACGCCCCTATTGGATCGCCAGCATCCAGCCGGATGCCATACCGGCAATAAAAAACATTTTCCCGGAACTGGTGGCGGGAAAAGGCGGGCAGACGGTGCCCACACCCTTGTACCTGACGGATGTCAATGGAGATTGGCTGACGGAAGGCAAACTTCGCCTGGCGCAGGAAGTGCTGGTTGGTCTGCAGAACGGCACGATCGGAACCGGAGTACTCCCTTAGTAGGTGTCCCAGCCCAGGATCCAGAATGGCACGCCTAAAGATCCGCCACAGCCGCATTTATTTTCGTAATACGATCTTTGTCTGGTCTTTTGTCAGCTTCGTTTTCCTGGCGGCGATCTTCAGCCCTTCCACCCTGGGTACTTTCCTGTGGTTGATCCCATTGTTTTACATGAACTTCATCCTGTGGCGGACCTACCTTTCGGTCCACCCGCCGCGCTTGAGGCAGCCGCCTTTCACCCCGGAGGATGCAACCCTGTCCTTCCAGGATGTGACCCTGTCCACACGGGACGGCTTGAAATTGGCGGCATGGTACATACCGGGCAAGAACCGGGCGGCAGTCGTGCTGGTGCATGGACTGGGCGCCAGCAAGGTGCACATGCTCAACCATGCGCGTGCCCTGGCTTTTGACGACTACGGTGTGCTGATGATCGACCTGCGTGCCCATGGCGGGAGCGGAGGGGACACGATCACCGGCGTCCATGAAGCCGAAGATGTGCTGGCGGGGGTGGAATACCTACGCCAGCGTCCCGACGTGGATGCGGAGAAGATCGGTGCGCTGGGTGTCTCGCTTGGGGCGGGTGCAGTTCTCAGGGCGGCGCGGCAGTCCGATTTCATCCACGGGGTGGTGCTGGAAGGGATGGGACCCACCTGCCTGGCGGATCACGGCGGCGCTCCCAATACCTTGCGGCGCAAGATCAATTACCCGATCAATTGGCTGATGTACAGCCTGGGAGACTGGATGTGTGCTGAAAAAATCCCGGAGGGGGTCCTGGAAATGCTGCCCCATCTCTGGCCGCGCCCGGTGCTGTTCATAGCTGCAGGGAGGAAAATGGAGATCCATTTTAACCGTCTCTTTTTTGAAGCGGCACGGGAACCGAAGGAGCTGTGGGAGGTGCCCAACGCAGCCCATGCTGCCGTGTATCTCTTTGAACCCCAAATGTACCGCGACAAGATCCGCGCATTTTTCAAAAAAGCATTATTCACAGCGTAGAGATCCATCGACTGGCATCCAGGGAATGGGAAGCCATTTCGTTCCGGGACAGGACGCGGAAAAAATAGCGGATACACTGAACAAGTATTCTCGCGAAAGCCCCATGCAAAGCGTTGGAGGCTTTTACGCGGCGAATTCGACACCTTTCAGGATGATCCTGGCGTTGAGCTGAGCAGGATCAATTCATCTTTATTTAATCTCCCCCGGATATAGTTGGTAGAAGAGTAAAACTGATCACCAGGACAATTCGTTGCCCATCGAGAGCCCAGGTATGGATATTCGTGAATCCCTGACATTGGATAAACCCGAAGAACTGCGCAAGTGGCTGCAGGAAAATCACCAGCACAAGATTGAAATCTGGCTGATCTTCCACAGGAAATCATCGGGCAAACAGACCCTGTCCATCACCCAGGCTGTCGAAGAAGCGTTGTGTTTTGGCTGGATCCAGAGCCGGCTCAAGCCGCTCGACTCTGAACGGTTTGCCGTGCGCTTCTCACCGCGCCATCCGGCAGCATCTGGTCGCTCCCCAACCTTAAACGCGTGCGCAGATTGATCGCAGACGGAAGAATGACCGATGCAGGGCTGGCTGTCCTGCCGCCGGATCACAAGGAATGACCGATGTCCTCGCCTAAATCCACCATCAGCCGCTTCCTGGAAGCCCTCGAAAAGAAAGTGCTCATCTTTGACGGCGCCATGGGCACCAACCTTCAGGAACAACATCTTAGCGCAGAGCATTTCGGCGGTGAGCAATACAACGGCTGCAACGATTATCTTGTGATCACTTTCCCGGAAGCCGTGGAGAAGGTGCATCGCGCCTTCCTGGAGGCGGGCGTGGATGTGCTGGAGACGAATACCTTCAGGGCCAACCGCATCACCATGAAGGAGTACGGTTTGCAGGACAGGGTGCTCGAGATCAACGAGGCAGCTGCCCGCCTGGCACGCAGATTGGCGGACGAGTATTCGAAAAACCCAATTCCCGGATCCGCAGGCCACTCTTCCGCCCTTACAAGGTCGTCATTCGATTCCGGGGGGAGCGAACAAACACAGTCACCTGGGGGAGCCGGGAAGGAGAGGTTTGTTGCCGGATCCATTGGTCCAAGCGGCAAGCTGCCTTCGGCGGATGACCCGGAGCTCTCCAACATCACCTTCGACGAGCTTGAGGATGTATACCGGGAACAAGCGACAGGCTTGATCCTCGGCGGGGTGGACCTGCTGCTGATCGAGACCGCACAGGATATCCTGGAGGTCAAGGCCGCCATCACCGGCTGCCACCGGGCTTTCAATGAGACCGGCATCCATCTCCCCATCCAGGTGCAGGTCACCCTGGATACCACCGGGCGGATGTTGTTGGGTACCGATATCGAGGCCGCCCTGACAACATTGGAGGGCATGAATATCGATGTGATCGGCTTGAATTGCTCCACCGGCCCTGAACAGATGCGTGAGCCCATGCGCATCCTTGGCGAGCAAGCAAGCCTGCCCGTATCGTGCATTCCCAATGCCGGGCTGCCGCTGAACATCGACGGAAAGGCAGTTTACCCGCTTGAACCGCAACCCTTTGCCGATGCCCTGGCTGAGTTTGTAGAGAATAACCACATCTCCATCGTCGGCGGCTGTTGTGGAACAACACCCGAACACCTGAAAGCCCTGGTGGAAAAACTTGGCAATACCCTCATCCACCGCGCCCGACAACCGTCGTCCAGCGTCTCTCATCCGCCATGTCAGCCACTGCCATGCGGCAGGAACCTGCGCCTACATTGTTGGGTGAGCGCTGCAATGCGCAGGGCAGCAAGAAATTCAAGCGCCTGCTGCTCGAGGAGGATTACGATTCCATCCTGGAGATCGCCCGCGAACAGGTTGAATTCGGAGCACATGCCCTGGATATCTCGTGTGCTGTCACCGAACGCGCCGATGAAAAAGAGCTGATGCGCAAGGTGGTCAAAAAACTTGAGCTAGGCGTGGATGTCCCGCTGGTCATTGACACCACCGAACTGGATGTACTCGAAACCGCCCTTAAAACAGCCCCCGGGCGCTGCCTGATCAACTCAACCCACCTGGAGGGAGGACGGGCAAAGGCGGACCAGGTCTTTACCCTGGCGCGGGAGCATAATGCCGCAGTGATCTGCCTGACCATCGATGAACAGGGCATGGCGAAAACACGCCAACGAAAACTGGAGGTTGCCAGGCGAATCCACGATATCGCCGTCAATGACCATGGACTGTCACCCGGCGCCCTGGTTTTCGATGCGCTGACCTTCACCCTCGCCACCGGTGACCCGGAATTTGCCGAATTCAGCGGTCGAGACCATCGCAGGCATCCGGCTGATCAAGGAAAACCTGCCCGAAGTGCTGACCTCACTCGGGGTCAGTAATCTCTCCTTCGGGCTTGCCCCCCATTCCCGCCCGGTGCTGAACTCGGTGATGTTGCATCATTGCGTTCAAGCAGGGCTGGACATGGCGATCATCAATCCCGCCCAGGTCACTGCCCATGCCGATATTCCCAGCGAAGAAAGGGAACTTGCCGAGGACCTGCTCTTCAACCGCCGCCCGGATGCTCTCCAACGGTACATCGAACACTTCGAGATCAAGGGGGAGGTCGCAATCTCTCCCTGGAAAAGCCGACCCCACCGAGGGGATGACCCCTGACCAACGCTTGCACTGGCGAATTGTCCACCGTCACAAGGAGGGTGTGGAGGCGGATATCGATGAGATCATAAATGCACTCACTGGCAGTAAGGCTCACCCGGAATTGAAATCCCGTCACGAGATGGCAGTCCATACGCTCAACAATACCCTGCTTCCGGCGATGAAGGAAGTGGGTGACAAGTTTGGTGCCGGGGAGCTGATCCTGCCTTTCGTGCTGCAATCTGCCGAAGTGATGAAAAAGGCCGTCGCCCATCTTGAAACTTACCTGGAGAGGATGGAAGGTGTCACCAAGGGAACGATCGTTCTTGCCACGGTCTATGGCGACGTCCACGACATCGGAAAGAACCTGGTCAAGACGATCCTGTCCAATAATGGCTACACCGTCATCGACCTCGGCAAGCAGGTTCCCGCCGAAACCATCATCAACAAGGCAGTGGAAGTCAATGCCACCGCCATCGGTCTTTCCGCGCTGCTGGTCAGCACCTCCAAGCAGATGCCGTTGATCATTAATGAGCTCCAGCGCCGTAAGTTGAAATTTCCGGTCCTGGTGGGCGGGGCTGCGATCAACCGGCGTTTTGGGCGGCGAATCCTGTTCACCGATGATGGCGCGGCGTACACACCCGGAGTGTTCTACTGCAAGGATGTTTTCGAAGGTCTTGAGATCAATGGACAGGCTGGTGGATCCTGAACGTAAAAATGCCTTCCTGGAACAGGTCGTCCGGGAAGCCGAGATGGAGATGGGACGAGCCACCCAGAAAGTGGAACCTGCAAAACCGGGCAACGCAGCGCAATCCTGCCGCAGCCCATTGCCCTGCCTGCAGGTGTCACTTACGGCTGGAAAGTTGTCCGTTCGATGCCGCTTGAGATGGTCTTCCAGCACCTGAATATTAACGAACTATACCGCCTGAGCTGGGGGGCGAAGAATGCGCACGGCTCAGCCTGGGAAAAAATCCAGCAGGATTTCAATGCCCGACTGGCGGAAATGAAACGTTCAGCCATGCATGAGGGTTGGCTCAAGCCCCAGGGGGTGTATGGCTATTTCCCCTGCCAGGCGGATAATGAGGATTTGATCATCTATTCTCCTCAAAACGGGAATGGCGAGGACGTCCCACACAAAGAGATCTCCCGATTTTCCTTTCCCCGCCAGCCTTATGATGACCACCTGGCCCTTGCAGATTATTTTGCCAGTGTGGACTCGGGCCAAATGGATGTGGTTGCCTTCCAGGTGGTCACCGTGGGGCAGGCTGCCACCGATCCGTTTCGACAGGCTCCAGGGAGAGGGGAATTATTCAGAGGGTTATTTCACCCACGGTCTGTCAGTGCAGACCGCAGAGGCAACCGCCAACTACCTTCACGCAGCATATCCTGCCGCGAGCTGGGACTGCCGCCCGGGCAGGGAAAACGCTACTCGTGGGGTTACCCGGCCATCCCCGACCTGGAGGATCACCGCAAAGTGTTCGACCTGTTACCGGCAGAAAAGGAACTCGGCATGTCGCTCAGCTCCGCCTGGCAGTTGATCCCCGAGCAATCCACGGCTGCGATCGTGGTACACCATCCACAGGCCAAGTATTCTCGGTCGGCGAGTCGCGCGTTGAGCAATTGATGCGGTGATACCCATGAATGATAGAGTGAGAACAATTTTGTCATCGCCAAAACCCATCCTTGCCGACGGTGCAATGGGAACCCTGTTGCACCAACGCGGCATCGAATCCAATCATTGTTTTGACGAGCTGAACCTGACCGAGCCGAAGCGCTGTGGCGGATATCCACCGCCAGTACATCGAAGCCGGAGCGGAAATCATCCTGACCAACACTTTTGGAGCAAACCGCTACAAGCTAGGGAAACTCGGCCTGGAAGGAAAATTAACCGAGATCAACCACGCAGGAGTGGAACTGGCGAAGCGGGTCGTCAATGCTTCCTTCAAGGACGTTCTTGTCGCCGGGGATGTTGGACCGCTGGGAGTCCGCCTGGCGCCCTTTGGGCGTGTCCAGCCGCACGAAGCGCGGGCGGCTTTTGTGGAGCAAATCCAGGCGCTGGTGGATGCGGGCGTTGATCTGCTGGTCATCGAGACGATGACCGATGTGTTCGAGACCGTTGAGGCGGTCAGGGCTGCAAAATCGGTCAGCGTGATCCCGGTTGTCGCCAGCATGACCTTCACCCGCGATGACCGCACGCTGTTGGGAGACGATCCTGCCAAGGTGGCGCGCGCCTTGCACGCTGCAGGGGCGGATGTCATCGGCGTCAACTGTTCCGGCGGTCCCGCACAACTGATCCGCATCCTGCGCCAGATGCGCCAGGCGGTGCCCGGGGCAAGGTACTGGGTAAAACCGAATGCAGGCTGGCCGGAGCATGCTGGTGGGCGCGTCATGTACGCCGCTGCGCCGGAATACTTCCGTGATTATGTGCTCGATTTTTGGAGAGCTGGTGCGAATGTCATCGGCGGCTGCTGCGGAACGACACCCGACCATATCGCCGCGATGCGCAAAACACTGGATTGCCAACCACTCTGTAGTCGTTGAAGCCCTGGCTCCGAGTTCCGATGTAGCTGTTGATTTCCAGTCCGCAGAGGCCGCCTCCGAACTGGCGCAGAAACTGGCTGCAGGAAAATTCATCCTCGCCGTCGAAATGGATCCGCCGCGCGGTCTCGCCACCCAGAAGCTGGTCGCGGGGGCGTCGCTGCTCAAGGAATCCGGAGCCGATGTGATCGACGTGGCTGACAGCCCGATGGCGCGCATGAGGATGTCCGCCTGGGCGGTGTGTGACACCGTCCAACGCAAGGTTGGCATCGAGACAACGCTACACTTCCCCACGCGCGGGCGCAACCTGCTGCGTGTGCAGGGCGACCTGCTTGCCGCGCATGCCCTTGGATCTGCGGAATATTTTCGTGGTCATGGGCGACCCCACCTCGATCGGCGACTATCCCGAAGCCACCGACAACTACGATCTGGTGCCCTCCGGCTTGATCAAGCTCATCAAACAAGGATTTAACAGCGGAGTCGACCATTCCGGCGTTTCCATCGGGCAACCGACTGCATTCTTCGTGGGTGCGGCGTTGAACCTATGCCAACCAGATGTCGAGAGTGAGATCAAGAACTTGAAGCGCAAGGTCAAAGCAGGCGCAGACTTTTTCCTGACCCAGCCTATCTACGACACGCAGGTGGCCAAAGCCTTCCTGGATCAATACGCCTTGAGTAACGGATCTCCTCTGAATAAACCTGTGTTGGTGGGCATCCTGCCGCTGGTCAGCTTGAAACATGCCAATTTCCTGCACAACGAGGTGCCCGGCATCGTCGTTCCCGAAGAAACCCGCCGGAGGATGGAGAAGGCAGGAGAAGACGCCAGCAGGGAAGGCGTGCGCATCGCCATTGAGCTCATCGAACAGGTCAAGACCTGGGCGCAGGGAGTTTATATCATGCCGCAATTCCAGCGTTATGATCTGGTAGCGGAGATCATAGAAGCGGTAAAATAAGCCCATGCTACTCACCATCGATGTCGGCAACACCAACTTGACGATTGGCCTTTACGAAGGCGACAGGCTTGCCTTCCACTGGCGCCTGGCAACCGACCATGCGCGCATGCCGGATGAATATGGCTTGCAGTTACTGGGGCTGCTCGAACATGCCGGGCTCAAACGCCAGGACCTGGAGGGAATTTCCCTTGCCTCGGTCGTTCCCCCATTGACCGGGCGCGTGATCCAGGCCTGCCACGAATACCTCGAATTGGAACCATTGGTAGTGGACACGGGAATCAAAACTGGCATTCGCATTCGCTACGAAGATCCAAAAGCAGTCGGCGCAGACCGGGTGTGCGATGCAGTGGCAGCCAAGCAGTTGTATGGAGGCCCGGCGTGCATCATCGATTTCGGGACGGCAACGACTTTCAATGCGCTGACCGAGGAAGGTGATTACCTGGGTGGGGCTATCACGGCTGGCATCAACCTGGCGGCAGAAGCGCTGTTCGCCCGTGCCGCCAAGCTGCCGCGCATCGACCTGCAACGCCCGCCGAATGTCATCGGCAGGAACACGGTCCATGCGATGCAATCGGGTCTGTTATTCGGATATGTGAGCATGGTCGAGGGGATGGTGGCGCGCTTCCGCATTGAGCTTGGTGAGAACATGAAGGTGATCGCCACGGGTGGGCTGGCAGAAATTGTCGCCAGGGAGACCAAGGTGATCAATATCATTGCTCCATGGCTTACACTGGACGGTCTGCGCATTCTCTGGCAGATGAATTTAAATTCTAATAAGGAGTCATAGTAAATGAAGAAGGTTATTTTATTCCCGTTGCTGGTCCTGGTCCTTTTCCTCTCAGCCTGTGGAGGCGCGGATGGCACACCCACACCGACAGGCAAGACCGGCATCAAGGGTGAGGTCTTCCTGGCAGAATGTTCGGGGAACAGGTCGCCACCGACTGTTTCAGCCAGGTACCTTACCAGGCAACGCTTGTTGTCTACAACCAGAAGATGGAAGAAATCGACCGCTTTTTGACGGATGACGAAGGAATCTTTGAATACGAAATTGAGCCGGGCGTCTATTACATTCACCCGTATAGCGAGGATAAGTTTCCCATTGCCACGGATTACCAGATCGTTGTTGTGGAAGGGGTAATGACCGAGATGACGATCATCTACGATAGTGGTGCACGCTAATCTTGCTCCGCTGTAGCCCAGATTCCTTCGCTTTTACAAAGGATCTGTCCCCATTGGGACCGATCCTTTTTTCGCGCCCTTGACAGGTGACCTGTTCTGCAGATAATAGCTATGAATAGGTATGCGTTAAAAACATTGACGGAGGAAAGTACGTCAGCGGAAGTCGACAGGGAAGGGCAGGCATGGACTGAGACCTGCCCACGGTGGAACCTGACCGAAGTTCCCTCCCGAGTTGTTCAAGGGAACCGCAGGGCATATTGCTTCCCTGCACAGTAGTTTGAATTGCAGCCCCAGCGTTAGCGGGGGAGCCGATGATGGTCGGTATAAGCGAGTCGCGCTGGCGGCTAAATTGGGTGGTACCGCGGGAGTCCCTTCCCGTCCCATGGCTGGACGGGAATTTTCTTTTTGGAGGCAGGTATGCTCGAACAATTGAAGGAAATTGAAAAAACAGCGCTTGCCGCTTTAAGCGGTGTGCAGGACGAGGTTGCCCTGGAACAATGGCGCGTCGCCTCCCTGGGACGCTCCTCCGCCCTGATGCAGGTTTTCACTGTACTGGGGACATTACCGAAGGAGCAACGCCCTCTCGTCGGTCAACAGGCCAACGAAGTTAAAAAAGCCCTCGAGGCGGCGTTCGCCCTGAAAACCGAAGAGCTGAACCAGGCATCGCTCAGGCGTTCGCTCGAACAGGATAAATTGGATGTCACCCTGCCCGGGCGAAGAGTGCCAATGGGCCGCCTGCATCCCGACACGCAGATCCTGCGTGAACTGTATCGTGTCTTTGCCGAGATGGGCTTCCAGGTGTACCGATCGCGCGAGGTCGAAAGCGACGAATACAATTTCCAACTGCTAAATTTCCCCATTGGTCATCCGGCACGTGACATGCAGGATACCTACTTCATCGAGGCGGAAGGTCGCGGTGACAACCCGATCGTGCTGCGTACGCATACCTCCCCGGGCAGATCCGCGCCATGCGTGAGATGTCGGCGCGGGACCCGCAAAATCCACCACCGGTGCGCATCATCCTACCGGGCATGGTGTACCGCTACGAACAGGTGGATGCGCGCCACGAGACGCAATTCGACCAGTTGGAGGGACTTGCGGTCGGCCCGGGCATCACCTTCAGCGACCTAAAAGGGACGCTGACCGACATGGCACGGCGCTTGTTCGGCTCCCAGGCCCGGACGCGCTTCCGGGCGTCGTTCTTCCCCTTCACAGAGCCGTCCGCGGAGTTTGACATCGAATGCTTCCAGTGCGGCGGCAAGGGCTGCAATGTTTGCGGTGGTGGTTGGCTGGAGATTGGCGGGAGCGGCATGGTGCATCCCGTTGTGTTGAAAAATGGCGGTTATGACCCCGAGATCTATACCGGTTTTGCCTTCGGTTTTGGCGTCCAGCGCATCGCCATGCTAAAGTACGGCATCAACGACATTCGCTATTTCTGGGAAAATGATTTGAGATTTTTGGAGCAGTTCTAATGGACAAGAGAGTGGAGAGTAGAGACGGAGATCAGTGAATAGAAAGATGAGAGCAGTGATAGAGAACAGAGAGTAGTGGAAAAAGGAGAGTCGAATGAGCTTGCAAGGATTACAGAGGTTGGAAGTCTGGCAGCGAGCCAAGGATTTTGCACTGCACGTCTACCGTGGTGTCCTACCGCTGCTACCCTTGAAGAAAAGTGGAACCTTGGCTTACAGCTTCGGCGCTCATTCTCAGTATTTCTGCGAATATTGCCGAAGGGTATGGACGTTTTATTTTCAAGAGAATGTTCGTTTTTGCTATAATGCCAGAGGCTCTCTGGAAGAAACTTTAAGTCATCTCCTTTTGCCTTTGAAGCAAATATTCATACCAGAACTCTTTTCAAGGAAATTTCAATGAAAGTCACGAATTGTTCGCATGTTAATGGTTACATTGCCTACCTCAAACGCAGCAAACAAGGAGCAAACGAACCAGGCTCCTCTCACACAAATACTATTTACCGAATTGTCCGAAATTCCTGATACAACCTGATAACATTGGAAGAGAATTGAACTGTTCCCTGCTCTCTGATTTATCTGATATCAAGGAGTTGCTAATGAAAGCCCCCTTATCCTGGTTGCGAGATTTTGTAGATATCGACATGCCTGTAGAGGAGCTTGCCCGGCTCATCACCATGGCAGGCATGGAAGTGGAAGCACTGCAGGTCATTGGACTGCCCATGCCCAAGCCGGGCAGTGTGGATGCACACGTCACCGGCCTGGCCTGGGACCGCGAGAAGATCGTCGTCGCCTCCATCTCCGAGGTGCTGCCGCATCCCAATGCCGACCGGTTGGTGTTATGCAAGCTTTTTGACGGTCAGCAGGAACACGTCGTTCTGACCGGCGCGCCGAACCTGTTCGAGTATAAAGGCATCGGGCCGTTAAAGAGACCGCTTAATGTGGCTTATGCCAAGGAAGGCGCGCAGATCTACGATGGTCACCAGGAAGGACAGGTGCTGACCATCCTCAAGCGGGCCAAGATCCGCGGGGTTGACTCCTACTCCATGGTCTGCTCGGAGAAGGAACTGGGCATTTCCGATGAGCACGAAGGGATCATGCTCCTGGAGGAGGATGCTCCCCAGCCGGGCACGCCGCTCTCAGACTACATGGGAGACGCCGTGCTGGAGGTGAAATTGCTGCCCAGTTATCGCGCTGTGCTTCCATGCTCGGCCTGGCGAGGGAGATCGCAGCCATGACCGGTAAATCCTTGAAACAGGGTTCAACCGGCGGAAAACAACCGGTGTCCGCCAGGGGTGAATTCGCAGAGATCGAGATCACTGACCCTGAATTGAACCCGCGCTTCGTACTGGGTTTGATCGATGGCATAGAACTGCGTCCCAGCCCGGCATGGGTGCAACGCCGGCTCAAGATGGCGGGTATGCGCCCGATTAACAATATCGTGGATGCCACCAACTACGTGATGCTCGAGATCGGACAGCCGTTGCACGCCTTCGATCATGACGTGCTGAAAAAACGCAAACCAGGTCCTGAAAGCAGGAAAGTCAAGATCATCACCCGCACTGCAATGCCGGGCGAGAAACTGACCACCCTCGACAATGTGGAACGAACACTGGACGGCTCAACCGAGCTCGTCTGTGATGAAGCTGGAGCCCTGTCAATTGCCGGCGTCATGGGCGGCCTGGAGTCGGAGATCAGCGACAAGACCACCAGCATCCTGCTCGAAGGCGCGGCCTGGAACTTTATCAACATCCGCAAGACCACCCGGGCACTCATGCTGCCCTCCGAAGCCTCCTACCGGTTCTCGCGCGGTGTCCACCCATCCATGGCCGAGCGCGGTGTCCGCCGCGGTTTGGAACTGATGCAAGCCTGGGCTGGCGGGAAGGTTGATCCCGGGCTGGTGGACAATTACCCTGCACCACGGCAGGATCCCACCGTATACCTGCGCTCGTCAGATGTAAAACGCTGGCTGGGCATCAGCCTCTCCACAGAAGAAATCGTCCGGCTGCTCAGCCTCCTGGAATTCAAGTGCGAAGTTGACAACTTGAATCCTGGGATCGGGCTTTCGACCATTCCCGCGATGATCAAAGTCACCGTCCCGGACCACCGCCTTGACATTGGCGAGGGGATCACCGGTGTTGCTGACATCATCGAAGAGCTCGCCCGGGTGTACGGCTATGAAAACATCCCCGAGACGCGCATTTCCGACAAGCTCCCTCCCCAACTGGGTAATTCGGACCTGGATGTGGAGGAACGAGTTCGTGACCTGCTTGTGTACCAGGGACTGACCGAGATCATCAGTTACCGTTGGACCAAGCCGGAAAAGGAAAACCGCCGCCTGCCAAAGAACGGGCCGCAATACGACCAGCCTTACCTGCGGATTGCCAATCCGTTGGCGTATGAAAAGGGATTCCTGCGCCATAGTGTCCTTGCCAGCGTGCTGGACGCTGCTGAACGAAATGCCCGCATACGCGAGCGGGTCATGCTGTTCGAAATTGGCCCGGCTTTCCTGGTTTCTGAAGAACCGGATGGTCTGCCTGACGAACTTCGCCGCCTGGCCATTGTCCTCTCCGGGCCGCGCAGCCTTCCGGGCTGGCAACCGGCGGACAGCACGCCGATGGATTTCTATGATCTAAAAGGGATCCTCGTCTCGTTGCTGGAAGCATTGCGCATCCCGGATGTCCGCTTCGAGCCAAGCAATCACCCCAGTTTTCATCCTGGAAAATGTGCGCGGCTGCAATCGGGCGACAGGAAGATCGGCGTTTTCGGCGAACTGCATCCCGAGGCGCGTGCCCAGTATGACTGGCCGGCAGCCTTCCGAACAGCCGTCCTGGCAGCCGACCTGGACCTGGATGCCTTGCTGGGACTCGTACCTGCAATCCGCCAGACAGAGGCCGTTCCCACAGTTCCGCCAGTGCTGGAAGACCTGGCTCTCGTTGTTGATGAGAGTATGCCTGCCGAGCGTGTGGAGACCCTGATCCGTCAAACTGGCGGGAAGATCGTCTCCAATGTACGCCTTTTCGATGTATATCGGGGCGAGAAGGTCGGCGCCGGGAAGAAAAGCCTGGCATACAGCCTCACTTACCAGGCATTCGACAAGACCCTCTCCGACAAGGATGTGGCTGGGATCCGGGCGCGCATCCTGAAGAGACTGGAATTCGAACTGGGTGCGAAAATCCGCAGTGCTTGAGAACCGGTTGGAAGGATGACCTCCGCAGCCTTTGCTTCGCCAGCTTTCATTTGCCTGGGTTATAATCCTGCCCGATAATGGAACACGCACACTCACAAGCTCAAGACCTGACCCGCAGCACCATTCGCCGCCTGGCACTCTCCCTGGCGATCACGCTTGGATTTGTCATTGTCGAGATCGTCGCCGGGGTCGTGGCGAATTCGCTGGCATTGCTGACCGACGCGGCGCACAATTTCACCGATGTGCTGGCGTTGGGACTTACCTGGTGGGCGTTGTGGGTCACCAACAAACCCTCCCATTCAGGGAAAACGTATGGCTACCATCGTGCCGGAATCCTGGTGGCGCTGTTCAACTCGACAACCCTGGCTGTGATCGCCCTGGGAATTTTCTACGAGGCCTACAAGCGTTTTATCAATCCTCCCGCGGTGCAGGCGAACATCCTGATCGGCGTGGGCGTTGCCGCGGTCATCGTCAACCTGACCACCGCTCTGCTGGTTCGCCGGGGCGCGGAAAATGACCTGAACATCCGGTCGGCGTTCCTGCACCTGATGGGCGATGTGTTTTCCACCCTGGGAGCGGTGATCGCCGGGATCATCATCCGCTTCACGGCTTGGAATTGGCTCGACCCGCTGGTAAGCGTCCTGATCGGTTTCCTGATCCTGTGGAACGCGTGGGGCATCCTGCGTGAGTCCATTCACATACTCATGGAATCCACCCCGGGTGACGTGGATATGGATGCCCTGCAGCAGGACATGGTTTCGATCGAAGGGGTGCGCGGCGTCCACGATCTGCACGTGTGGAGCATCACCCAGAGCCTGCGCACCCTCTCTGCCCATCTTGTCACCGACGATATTCCTGTCAGCGCCGGCTCTAAAGTGCAAGGAAAGGTGTGCGAGATGCTGGCGCGAAAATACGGGATCACCCATTCCACACTGCAACTGGAATGCGAAGAATGCACACCCTCCACCCTGTATTGTGACTTCACCATGAATCACCATCATTACATAAAATAGCTCACAGCCTCGCGGCAGAAGCGTTGTGATCCAGCCCGCCTGGCAATCCATTTCAGCTTGACCTTCCAGATGAAAATACTCACCGTCCTCACCTATTACCGGCCGCATACTTCAGGCCTGACGATCTATGCCGAACGCCTGGCGCGCAGCTTTGCCCGCAGAGGGCACCAGGTTACGGTCATGACCACCCGCTACGACAATTCCCTGCCGGCTGAAGAAATGATGGATGGCGTCCGCGTGGTGCGCATCCCGGTGGCCTTGCGCGTCAGCAAGGGTGTCATCGCCCCCACTTTTGGCCTGGTTGCCACCAAGCTGGTCTGGGAACACGATGTGGTGCAGCTTCACCTGCCCCAGTTTGATGCACCCGGTGTGGCACTGCGCGCCCGCCTGTTCAGGAAACCTGCAGTGCTCACCTATCATTGCGACCTGGATATGCCGCCTGGAGGTTTCAATCGGCTGGTCAACAGCGTGGTACATTTCCAGAACCGCCTTGCCGGGCTCCTGGCGAACCATATCGTGACCTATACCCAGGATTATGCGGATCACTCGCCATTTCTCTCCCGGTACCGGCATAAGCTGACCGCCTTCCTTCCGCCGGTGGAGCTTCCCGACCCCATCCCGGGTGCTGCGCAGGAATTTGCCATTGCCCACCATACCCGTGAATTCCGCCCCGTGATCGGCATGGCGGCGCGCTTTGCCGCCGAAAAGGGTGTGGAAGTACTATTGGACGCCCTGCCACAAGTAATGGAGAAATATCCCCATGCACAGGTATTGTTCGCCGGGCAATTCGAAAACGTGCTGGGTGAGCAGGCCTATGCCGCAAGGTTGATGCCGCGCATCGCTGAATACCAATCCAGGGGGCAATGGACGTTCCTGGGTGTGCTCAACCCAAAACAGATGAATGCGTTTCTATCCCAATCTCGATGTGCTGGTGGTTCCATCGCTCAACTCCACGGAAGCTTTTGGGCTGGTGCAGGTGGAGGCAATGCTCCATAATATTCCCTGCGTGGCTTCAGCGCTGCCGGGTGTGCGTCGCCCGGTGCAGATGCATGCGATGGGAAAGGTTTTTCCCATCGGCGACAGCTCCGCCCTGGCGCAGGCATTGCTGGCGATCTTTGCCGAAAAGGAAAAATACCACTGCGACACCGCAGAACTGACCCGCCAGTATGATCCGGATCGGGTCGCACAGGAATATGAAAAATTATTCAAGAGTCTGATGCATTAATCCTGGACGGATGACATACACCCTGATCGGCCGATGAAAGATTTCCTTTTTCTCCACCTGCGTGACCTGCCTTACTTTCGTGCCCTCATTCGGGCGGTGGAAGCCTCTTTTTACCAGACGCTCGAGCTTCCTGCCCCGACCCTGGATGTGGGTTGCGGTGACGGTCACTTCGCCAGGCTGACTTTTGAGCGCAAGATCGAGGTGGGCCTCGATCCCTGGCATGCCCCCATCCATGAAGCCAGGAAGGGGGGAGCCTACGACTTGCTCGTGGAAGCGGATGCCGCGCAGGCGCCTTTTCCAGGCGGAACCTTTGCCTCGGCATTCAGTAACTCGGTCCTGGAGCACATTCCTCATATAGATGCGGTTCTGGCTGATGTGAACCGCGTTCTCAAGCCGGGAGCACCATTTTACTTTTGCGTACCCAATGAGCGCTACCTCTCCGAATTGTCGCTGTCGCGCCTGTTGGGCAGGAAATACACCGCCTGGTTCCGCCGTATTTCGCGCGTAGTGCACGCCGACGGTCCGGATGCCTGGCAGGCGCGTTTGGAGCAGGCGGGTTTCCGCTTGGAGAAATACTGGCACTATTTTTCTCCGGCCGCGATGCGCGTGTTAGAATGGGGTCACTATTTCGGGTTGCCGTCCCTGGTGGCGCGAAAATGTACCGGTCGCTGGATCCTCGCCCCGGCGAGATGGAATTTGTTCCTGACGGAGAAACTTGTCCGCAGGTACGCTTCCGTGGAACCGGTGGAGGATGGGACTTTCACGTTTTACGTTGCCCGAAAAAAAATCTGATCGCCAGGTGATGACTTACCGCCTGCATAACGCTGCCCTCCTATGCCCTTCGACGAGAAATATTTCAGCACCCACACCTACAAGGATGTTTCTTTTGCCCGGTACAGCCAATACTGGTGGTCGAACCGGTTCTATGCCATCCTGGCGCGGCGATATGGCAAAGGTGGGAAGCGGCTGCTGGAGATCGGTTCCGGGCTGGGTCATCTCATTGGACAATTGGAAGGCACCTTCCAGGCTGTTGCCAGCGATGTGAACCATTGGGCTTTGCAGCAATCCCACCAGGTTGCCCGGCAGACGGCACATATCGCCTCGAGTGCGGGGGAGCTCCCTTTTGCGAATCGAGCCTTCGATGTGGTGATTGCCAAGCACGTGGTGGAACACCTCCCCCACCCGGAGAAAGCCATTGCCGAGATGGCACGCGTCACCGCCCCTGGTGGGGCACTGATCCTGTCCACGCCAAACCTGGCTTCGTTGCTCAAGCCGTGGAAAGGGGAGCGCTGGATCGGTTACCAGGATCCGACCCACATTTCCCTCAAGGCTCCTCAGGAATGGCTTGAACTGCTCCGTTCTGCAGGATTTACACCAAGGAAGATCTTTTCTGATGGGTTTTGGGACGCACCGTATATAAAATTCTTCCCGAAATCCCTCCAGAAGGTGTTTTTCGGCGCGCCGGGGGGTCTGCAGGCCATTAGCGGATTCCCTTTTTTACCGCTACAATGGGGAGAAAGCATGATCGTGATCGCCAGGAAAGGGTAATCCCATCTCACCGGGTGGAACATGGAAGAACCAAGCGTCCTTGATTATTTGAAATCAAAACTGCAATTCTGGGAGAAGGGCAATAAGGTCATCCTCCCTGGCGATGACGAGCCTTCAGCCGCTGACGATGAAACACCAGGATTGCCGGAAGATGATCTGCCTGTCATGGCAGATTCAGCGGTCCCTCCTCTCGAACAGCCGTCGCGTGATTGGGATTTTAAGAAATTCCCCTGGCGCTCGCTCCTGGCACTTTTATTCACCTTGACCGCCCAGCGAACTCTTGAACCCTCAACGGACAGGGTTTTCCTTCCGGGATTATTCCTATATGGGATAGGGTTGATCTTCCTGGTGCAGGCGGCCCTGAGGGGGGAATGGCAACCGGCTGAACTGCCCGAGCAAGGTCAAGGCTCCGATCCGCTGCGGGTGCGCCTGATCCCGTTAATTTTGGCACTTGTCTTTTCACTCATTGCTTTCGTTTTCCTGGGCAGGGTAGCGTTCATGGGGGACTCTCCAGCCTTCCAGGGAAATATGTTTACCTTGTGGAATCTGTCCTTGTGGCTCCTGGCGATCGCCTTCTTTGCCTGGGCATTCTGGGTCAAAGTCCCTGCCGGGGAGCCGTGGTGGAAACGGGCATGGCGCGCGCTGACAACGAATGCGTGGCGAAGCACAAATGTGCGTTGGACCCTGCTGGTGTTGGTCGTGGCTGCGGTCGTGATCTTCTTCCGCGTCTACAACATCAATGGCGTCCCCTCCGAGCCTTTCAGCGACCATGCCGAGAAGATCCTCGATGTATACGATGTAACTCAGGGGCAAACCCACATATTCTTCCCGCGCAACACCGGTCGCGAGGCCATCCAGATCTACCTGACGGCGTTCGTTTCCTGGCTGTTTGGTACGGGGCTGTCTTTTATGAGCCTCAAGATCGGGACGGTGCTTTGCGGGTTGGCTACCCTGCCGTACATTTACCTGCTTGGCAGGGAACTCGGCGGGAAGCGGGTGGCATTGCTGGCCTTGCTCTTTGCCGGTATCGCCTACTGGCCAAATGTCATCAGCCGGGTGGGATTGCGCTTCCCGCTCTATCCGCTTTTTGTGGCTCCCACCCTGTTCTACCTCCTGCGTGGATTGCGCAGGCGTAATCGCAACGATTTCATCCTCTCCGGCATCGCCCTGGGGATCGGTCTGCATGGCTATAGCCCCATCCGCATCCTGCCCTTCGTGGTGGTGACTGCCTTTGTTTTGTTCCTGCTCCACCGCCAGTCGAAAGGCACGCGCAAGCAGGCTGTCGTCTGGTTGATGATCCTGGCAGCGGCCGCGCTGGTCATTTTTCTGCCGCTTCTGCGCTACTGGCTGGAAGATCCGGGCGGATTTGGCAGCCGGGCTTTTTCCCGGCTGGGCAGTTCGGAGGCGCCCCTTCCGGGTCCTGCCGTGCAGCTCTTCTTCTCGAACCTGTGGAATGCCCTGAAGATGTTCAACTGGGACGACGGTGAGATCTGGGTTCATTCGGTGACCCACCGCCCGGCGCTGGATATCGTTTCTGCTGCATTGTTTATTGCAGGGTTCGTGCTCTTGCTGGTACGCTATATCAAGAATCGGAACTGGGTGGATCTATTCCTGTTGCTCTCCATCCCCCTGTTGCAGATGCCGTCGATCCTGTCCCTGGCTTTCCCCGCTGAGAATCCTGCCCTGAACCGGGCTGGCGGTGCGCTGGTGCCGGTTTTTGTCATCGTGGCGCTGGCGCTGGATGGATTATTGACCACGATCCGCACCCGACTGACCGGGCGGGGTGGCGCGCTGCTTGCCTGGGGCCTGGCACTGGGTTTGATCACCTGGTCAGCCGCCCAGAACTATAACCTGGTCTTCAATCAATACGCCAGGCAGTTCGATGGCGGCGCCTGGAATTCCTCCGAGATGGGGGCGGTGATCAAGCAATTCGGGCAGACATACGGCGAGACAGACACGACCTGGATCGTTCCCTACCCGTACTGGGTGGACACCCGCTTGCCGGGTGTATGGGCGGGCATCCCGAACCGGGATTTCGGTGTCTGGCCGGAGGACCTGGACACCACGCTGGCTGCGCAGGGACCAAAATTGTTCATTGTCAATTTGGAAGACGAAATAGGCAAGGCGCGCTTGGAACTACTTTATCCAGCCGGAACATGGAGCCGCTATAATTCCAGGACAAGACTGGAAGGCAAGGATTTCCTGATCTACTCCGTTCCGGCTGATCAATAGTCAAAGAAGAACACATAAAAATCTATGCTTAGATCCAAAGAGAAATTTCCCTGGCTGTATGATATCCTGCTCCTGGTCGTGTTGGCCGCTGCGGCCTGGCTGCGCTTTACCGGCAGCGACTGGGGGGAATTACAGCACCAGCACCCCGATGAGTTGACGGTCACCTCGACCACCTACGACATTGCGCCGATAGGGACGTCCTCTGATCTACTGGGACCTGCTCCCACAGTGGAAAATCAACCCTGGAGGGCAGCCTACCCGGAAACCTTCACCGATTGCCTGGAGTGGGGCGGATATTTCGACACCGCCTGCTCGCCGCTCAACCCCCAGAACCGGGGTCATAATGCCTATGTCTATGGCTCCCTGCCGATCTTCATCGTCCGCTACGTGGCGCAGTGGTCCGGGCAGATGGGGGACTTGAAGCTGTTTGGGCGCCAGATGTCCGCCGTTGCCGACCTGGTGACGATATTCCTGCTCTACCTGGTCGCCGCGCGGCTGTACAACCGGCGCGTTGCCCTGCTTGCGGCCATTTTTTCCTCCCTGGCTGTGATGCAGATCCAGCAATCGCATTTCTACACGACAGATAACTTCGCGGTCACATTCATGATCCTGGCGGCTTATTTTGCCGTGGAGATCATCGCTGGGGGAAAAACTTCATATGATCCAGAAGAAGATATCGCCAATGATGGCCTGGTCTTGGATGGGCATTTGAAAGCCTCCTCCTGTCCTGCTGCAGGTGATCAAAAAGCGCGAATTTATTTTCAGCATCCTCTTCGGACTGGCGTATGGCATGTCCGTGGCGTCAAAATTGAATGCCTACCCGCTGGCCCTGCTCCTGCCGCTGGCCTTCCTGGTCCGCTACTGGAAGCGCGGCCAACCCCTGGCTCCCGCGCAAAGGCAGCTGATTCTTGCTGCCCTGTTTGCCGGTGGATTCATAGCCATCCTTGCCTTCCGCATTTTTCAACCCTATGCCTTCGATGGGCTGGGGATCAACCAATTATGGCTGGACAAGATCCGCGAACAACGCCTGCAGGCCACCCCCAACAGCGATATCCCCTGGAACCTGCAATGGGCGCGCCGCACGCACTTTTATTCGTTTGAGAACCTGACCACCTGGGGGTTGGGGCTGCCCCTGGGAATCCTCTCCTGGATCGGTTTCCTGTGGATGGGCTTGGCGCATGTTCAAAGGGGAATGGCGCCGGCACCTGCTGCTCTGGTCGTGGACGGCATTCTACTTCGGCTGGCAGTCGCTGCAATACAACCCGACCATGCGCTACCAGTTGCCGATCTATCCGTTCCTGGCGTTGATGGCAGCCTGGTTTCTTGCCTGGCTGTGGGATAAAGGCGCGCGCATCCAGGGGCTTAGTCGGTGGTCCGTGGTCTACCGGCTGGCCTCCATTATTTTGGGAACCGTTGTCCTGTTGCTGACCGCTGGCTGGGCATATGCCTTCACCAGCATCTATACCCGTGACGAGCCGCGCATCGCCGCGTCGAACTGGTTGTACAGCAACGCACCAGCCCCGATCAACCTGCAGATCCTGACCCCGCAAGGCACGACGCACCAGCAACCCTTGCCATTTTCCTCCGTCACCCAAATCCAGGCGGGAGTCCCATCTCAAACGGCATTTATTGCCAACCAGGAGGGTATTTTAACCTCCGTGTACCTGCCGCACGTGATGGATACGACTGCTTCCGGTCTGCAAACCCTGACCCTGCGCCTGGCAACCGGACCGGATCCCTTGCCCGGGCAGGTACTCGCAACCGCCTCCGTGAGCAGGAATTTCACCCCCATCAATGAGCTGCGCGGCGAAGCGGTGACTTTTACCTTCGAGCAGCCGGTGGCGCTGACAAGCGGCCAGATGCTTTACCTGGTGCTGGACACTTCCGGCGGGTCCATGTTCCTTTCCGGATCGGTGCTTATCAACGAAACGGATTATGACTGGACGCTGCCCTTCCGGGTGGGCGGGTACGATGGTTTTGGAGGCCTGTACCTGGGAGAAGTGTTGCAGGTCTACTGGCCAGACAACGCCGACAAGCTGGCTCGCTACCAATCCATCCTTGATGTCGGCGATTACATCCTTATTCCCACCAACCACCAGTATGCCCAGATCACCCGCCTCCCGGAACGCTATCCATTGACCACGGCGTATTATCGTGCCCTGGTTGGCTGTCCGAAGGGGGAGGATATCATCCGCTGTTACCGCGAGGCTGAACCCGGCATGTTCCAGGAGGAGCTTGGCTTCGATCTGGTCGCCACTTTCACCGATTACCCCACGCTGGGTTCCCTGGTGATCAACGACCAACCGGCGGAGGAAGCTTTTACTTTTTATGATCACCCCAAGGTGCTCATCTTCAAGAAGAATGCCGGTTACGATCCGCTTAAAGTGCAGACCATCCTCGGGTCGGTGGACCTGGGTGGTGTTGTATACCTCCTGCCTGGACAGGCCGACGATTATAAGGACCTGATGCTACCTGCGGGACAACGCCTGGCGCAGCAGGAAGGCGGAACATGGTCAGACCTGTTCCATACCGATGCCTTGCAGAACAAATATCCATACCTTGGACTGGTGATCTGGTACCTGGTCATCTTCCTGGTAGGCTTGTTTGCTTTTCCGGTGGTGCGGGCTGCCCTGCCAGGCCTGTCTGACAGCGGTTATCCCCTGGCGCGCATTGTCGGACTGCTGCTCTGGGCCTGGCTTGCCTGGCTTGCCGGTTCAGCGGGGATTCCTTACAGCAAGGGTACCATTGGCATTGCCCTGGGGTGTGTGGCCCTGTTTGGTGGTTGGCAGGCATGGCGCCAGCGTGAAGGGTTAAAGGATGAGTGGGGTCGCCGCTGGAAACTCTACCTGTTCCTGGAATTGCTCTTCCTGGCCTTCTTCCTGCTTGACCTGTTCATTCGCATCGGCAATCCAGACCTGTGGCATCCATCCAAGGGTGGCGAACGTCCGATGAACTTCGCCCAGTTGAACGCCATTTTAAAGAGCACCACTTTCCCGCCCTATGATGCCTGGTTTGCGGGCGGGTATATCAACTATTATTACTTTGGTTCGGTCATTGTCGCCACGCCGGTTAAATTGCTGGGCATCGTTCCTTCCATTGCCTTCAACTTCATCCTGCCGACCCTTTTTGCCATCCTGGGAGTCGCCACCTTCTCTGTCGGCTACAACCTGATCCGGCCCCACCTTCCAGAAGGCGGTTGGTCGTACAAAACTCACTTCCAGAAAATCCTGGCTGGCGCGAGCACTTCGTCGGCAGTCCTCCTGCTGGGCAACCTGGGGATCGTGCGCATGTTCATGCTGGGTTTCCAGCGCAACGGAGCGCCAGGGGGAATTACCGAAGGCGCCAACCTGTTGGAAAAGACATGGTGGACGCTGAAAGGATTCTTCCTGACCCTGGCTGGGATGAATCTGCCCTATATCCATGGGGACTGGTACTGGTTCTCCACGCGCATCTTCCCCTATCCCTACGGTGATTTTTACGAATTTCCCCTGTTCACCTTCCTCTATTCCGACCTGCATGCTCACATGATCGCCTACATGCTCGCCGTTCTGGTGATCGCATGGGTGATCTCGCTGCTTCAATCCAGGATGCAATGGAAGAGCACTACGGATGCCGTGCTGGGTTTCTTCCTGGGTGCACTGGTCATCGGCGCATTGAAACCAACCAACACCTGGGATTACTACACTTACTTCGTCTTCGGGATCCTCGCCCTGGCTTATGCAACCTGGCGTTATTGCAAACCGGAACGCCTGGCTCTTCCCCTCTCGGATGGCATCAAGCGCCTGCTGTTGACCGGTGGAGCCCTGGCGATCCTGGTTGGCCTTTCCCTGCTCATGTTCCAACCCTTCTCCCACTGGTTCGGGCAGGCTTATTCATCGGTCAGTAAATGGACCGGGCCGCGCACACCCCTTTCCATTTACCTGACCCAGTGGGGGGTACCGTTATTCTTCATTGTTTCCTGGATGGCGTGGGAGACGCGCCAATGGCTGGCCGAAACGCCTGTTTCTGCGCTTAAGAAGTTGCGCCCCTACCGCGAACTCATCCTCAGCGGTGTGATCCTGGCGATTCTGGTGCTCATCGGTCAACAGGCATGGGTGATGCTCCCCAGCCAGACACCCCCATGGAACGGGGTTACCATCCTGTGGCTTGCCCTGCCCCTGGCGGTATGGGCGGCAGTGCTGTTGCTCTTCCGTCCGGGATTATCGGATGTCAAGCGCTTGATGTTGTTCATGACCGGCACCGGGTTGTTCCTGACCATGATGGCCGAGTTGATCGTGGTTGCAGGCGATGTGGGGCGGATGAACACGCTGTACAAGTTTGGCGTGCAGTCCTGGTTCCTGCTAGGGATCCCGGCAGGGGCGGGATTTGTCTGGGTTCTCGGCGCGATCCACAAGTGGCTACCGGGATGGCGTGGATTTTGGCAGGTGATGTCCACGCTGCTGATCAGCGGCGCGGCGCTGGTGCTGCTCATCGGCGGCGCTGACAAGATCCGCGACCGCTGGATCCCTGAAGCCCCGCACACCCTGGATAGCATGAGCTATATGCAATATGCCACCTATGGTGAGTTCGGGCGCACCTTCAGCACGGCTGAGGATTATCGCGCCATTCGCTGGATGCAGGAGAATGTCCAGGGTTCGCCGGTCATCGTTGAGGCTGCTCCGGCAGGTGTCCAATATACCTGGTTGGCGCGATTTTCCATTTATACAGGCTTGCCGGATGTGGTCGGCTGGCAGTGGCACGAGCAGCAACAGCGCGTCTATTTCTCCACCCAGGTCATCCAACGCGGGCTGGAGGTGGATTCGTTCTATGCAACGACCGAGATTGACTCTGCCCTGAAATTCCTGGACAAGTACGATGTCCGTTATATTATCGTAGGTCAATTGGAACGTGCCAAGTATGCTCCCGGCGCTCCGAGCGGTCCTGTCCCGCTTGAAGCCCCGGATGGCCTGGAAAAATTCGAGCAGTACAACGGCGTCTATTGGAATGAAGTTTACCGTGACGGAGAGACAGTCTTGTACGAGGTGCAACCATGAGCAGGTTGATCTACCACATTACCACCCGGCTTGCCTGGGCTGCCGCCCAGGAAACGGGTGCTTATCGCGCCAACTCATTGGCCAGCCAGGGATTTATCCATTGTTCCACTTCTGACCAGGTCGTGCGCGTCGCCAACGCATTTTATCGTGGTCAAAGCGGACTGGTGCTGCTTGAAATTGATCCTGCCGTGGTCGAGCCGGATATCCGCTGGGAACCTGGCACCGACAAGGCGGATGAGTTATTCCCCCATATTTATGGCTTTCTAAATTTGGATGCCGTGCTCCGTGTCCTGGACTTTCCCGCCGGGACGCAGGGCACTTTTGAACTGCCGCTGCCATGAGTGAAGAAACGATCGTGATCCGTCCTGCCCTTCCCGATGATGCACCCATTGCAGCCCAACTGCTCTACCAGACCATGGGGTGCCTGGCTGATTACATCTTCGGTAGTGAACCGCAGCGGACGGTCATGGAAACGATCACCACCCTTTATTGCAGCCCAGGCAGGAACCGCCTGAGCTATCGATATGCCTGGATCCTGGAACTGGAAAACATGCCTGCCGGAATCCTGGTCTCTTACCCTGGCGGGGATGTTCACGGGCTGGACCTGGAGACCGGGTTGTCCCTGGTAGGTTGGTTCAGCCTGCCCGCGCTGGCACGCCTGGTATGGCGTGCATTGTGCATTCCCGGGAAGGAAGCGCTGCCCGGGGAGTATTACCTGAGCAATGTTGCCGTCCTGCCGGGATTCCAGGGACGCGGGCTTGGATCACGCCTGTTGGCTTTCGCCGAAGAACAAGCTCTCGGGCTGCAAATTACCCGTTGTTCCTTGTGCGTGGATATGGACAATACCAGCGCCCGGCGTCTCTACGAGCGCACCGGTTACCACGTCAGCCACGCCCAGTTTTATCGGCAGGGTGCTGCACAAGCCGGTAAGGGCTATTTCCGCATGGTCAAACTCCTTTCGCCTGCCTCTCCTGGTGCAGGAGTTGGTCGGAACGGGTCTTCATGATCCACTTCTTTGCCTGGTACCTGCTCATCACCCTCCTCGGCTGGATCACCTTTCCGCTGGCATGGCGGCTCTTCCCTGCCCTGGCTGATCGGGGATTCAGCCTGGCGCGTGCGCTCAGTCTCCTGTTCTGGGGATATATTTTCTGGATCCTGGCCTCCCTGGGCGTTATCCAGAACAATAACGGCGGATTGTTTTTCTCCTTCCTGCTTGTTTTCGGCTTGAGCGCCTTCGTATTCTGGAAATCCCTGGCAAACCGCGGAAATTCCATCCTGTCCTGGATCAAGACCAACGCCCGGGTCGTGATCACCGTGGAATTGCTCTTTTTCCTGGTGTTTGCTGCCTGGGCATTCGTTCGGGCGTCCAATCCGAACATCGAAACGGCGGGCGGAGAAAAGACAATGGAACTGGCATTCATCAATGCCATCCTGCGCTCCCCTGTTTTCCCTCCGCACGACCCCTGGCTTTCAGGCTATTCGATCTCGTACTATTATTTTGGCTATGTGATGACCGCCATGCTGGCAAAAGCCACTGCCACTTCCGGGGCAGTGGCGCACAACCTGATGCTGCGCGCTTGTCTTTGCTCTGAGTTTCATCGGCGCCTACGGCATAGTGTACAACCTTCTGGCAGCCTGGCGTCTGAAATATGCTCAGGGTACCAACAAGCCTTCCATTGGCTTACCCATGCTTGGGCCTCTGTTCCTGCTTTTTGTCTCCAATTTTGCCGGCTTCCTGGAAGTGCTTCACAGTCGCGGCCTCTTCTGGAAATTCCCTGCTGAAGGGGCGCCAACATCAGCATTCTGGACCTGGTTGGGGATCAAGCATCTCGACCAGCCGCCTGCCCTGCCGCTGCAATGGACCCCCACGCGCTACATCTGGTGGTGGCAGGACTCGCGCGTCATCCAGGATACTGACCTGGCTGGCAACGTGCGCGAGATCATCGATGAATTCCCGGCTTTCTCCTACATGCTGGGCGACCTGCACCCGCATGTCCTGGCGATGCCGTTCGGCCTGTTGCTTGCCGCCGCGGCGCTAAACTTGTTCCTGGGTGGCTGGAAGGGAGAGATGAACTTGCGTTGGTACCGCCTTCCGGTGAGCCCGCAGCATTTCTTCTTCGGCGCGTTGCTCCTGGGCGGCATGGCTTTCCTGAACACCTGGGATATCCTGTTTGGCATGGCACTTTTGACAGGGGCTTATGTGCTCGGGCATGCCCGTTCCTCAGGTTGGAGCTGGCAGCGGTTAAAAGACCTGTTTGCCTTCGCTATCCCACTCGGGTTGCTTGCCATCCTTTTCTACCTGCCTTTTTATGTCGGCTTCTCTTCCCAGGCGGGTGGCATCCTTCCCAACCTGGATTCATCCACGCGGGGTGCGCACCTATGGGTGATGTTCGGGCCTCTTTTCCTGGTGTTGTTTGCTTTTCTTGCCTATCTTTGGCGGGTGGAAAAACTTCCTGCGAACTGGAAGATCGGGCTCGGGCTGGGGCTTGGCGTGGCGCTTTTGTTATGGATCTTCTCGTGGCTGCTTGCCTTGCTGGTGCAAATCAGGCTCCCGGAGTTCAGCGCAAATTATCTCGCCTCCCAGGGATTTTCCGACATGTTCCCTTTCTGGAAGGCGGCCTCGCTCAAGCGGCTCCAGTCCATCGCCAGCCTACTGACCTTGCTCGCCTTGCTCATTCCCAGCCTGGCTTTCCTTGCCCGCATGGGGAACAAGCAGCCAGAGTTGGAAGATGCTGAAAATTCCCCCGACGACCCACTCCCCTCTTCTCCCGATCTTCAGCCTTCTTCCTTTGTTCTCTTCCTGGTTCTTCTTGGTGGGATCGTCGTCCTGGCCCCCGAGTTCATCTATTTGCGTGATTTGTTTGGTTATCGCCTCAACACAGTCTTCAAGTTCTATTTTCAAGCCTGGCAATTATGGGGCCTGTCAGCAGCCTTTGGTGCAGCCGTGATGCTTCATGAACTGCGCGGGGCTTGGAAATGGATCTACTCTTGCGGGTTGAGCCTGGTGCTCCTGGCAGCGGTGGCATTCCCCGTTTTTGCCCTGCCCAACAAGACGAACAACTTCCAAATCCCGGCTTTTGTACAGTCATTGGAGAATGCGCGTGCCACTGGCGACCCGACTCCCCTGCGCACCGCTGCCTCTGTCTGGACGCTGGATGGAGCCAGGCTGTTTCACGAAATGTATCCCGATGATGCCGCAGCGGCAGATTGGTTGGCTGGTCAACCTCTTGGTGTTGTTGCCGAGGCAGCCAGTAATGACGCTTATTCGATGTATGGACGGATATCGGTATATTCCGGTCAGCCTGCGGTCATTGGCTGGTGGTGGCATGAATATCAATGGCGCGGCACATTCGAAGAGCAGGACAGGCGAAGGGGTGACCTTGCCCTGCTGTACCAGGCCGGTGAATGGGAGCAGGCTCAATCCATCCTGCAGAAATATGCAATCCGCTACGTGGTGGTTGGAACCCTGGAACGACTTGAGTACAATCTTAATGAGATCAAGTTCCAGCGCAACCTCGTGGAGGGTTTCCGCTCGGGGGATGTGGTTGTCTACGCAGTCCCATAGGGGAGTGTCGCCACCTGGTGTGGGTGGAGCGGGTTGCCGGAACGCATTGCCCGCCGCGGGGGAAACCTTTATAATCTCTGCATGATCCTGATGACCGGAGCGACGGGTTTCATTGGCCGTGCTCTCACCCGCCAGTTGGTTGAGAGTGGGCAGCGGGTGCGCATTTTACTGCGCCCTTCGCTTCGCTCACCCAACCTGCCCATTGGTGTCCCGGTGGAAGTGGCAGTGACCGGGCTGGGGGATGTCCGCGGCTTGCGGGCAGCCCTGCGCGGGGTTCATGCGGTCTACCACCTGGCTGGTGGGGAAGCGCAAGGCGGGCGCGCCAACCTGCAGGCTGTGGACATTGACGGGACGCGCAACCTGGTCGAGGCCGCGGTGGATGCACGCGTGGAGCGGATCTTCTACTTGAGCCACCTGGATGCCGACCGTGCCGCCGGTTTCCCGGTGCTCAAGGCCAAGGGGATCGCCGAGGATTTCATTCGCAAATCCGGCCTGGCCTATACCATCTTCCGCGGGTCGATCCTGTTTGGACCCGGGGATATGTTCACCAGCGGCTTGGCCATGCTGCTGGCGATTTCGCCGGGCCTGTTGCCCCTGCCTGCAAAGGGCGAGACTCTCGTCCAGCCGTTGTGGGTGGAGGATATCGTGACCTGCCTGGTGTGGGCGTTGGACAACCCGGACGTGGTGAACCAGACTTATGAAGTTGGCGGATCAGAGACGCTGACCCTGCGCCAGGTGGTCGAAACGATTATGGAGGTGATCCACCGGCCCCGCCTGATCATCCCCTGGGGTACCCCCTCCCTGCGGCTTTTGACCATGTTTATGGAGGCTTCATTCCCACGCTTCCCCACATCTGTTTTCTGGATGGATTACCTGGCAACGGATCGCACCTGCCCCGTGGATGTGATCCCGCGTGTATTTGGTTTGATGCCGGCTCGTTTTGCCTCCCGTCTTGAACACCTGCGTGGGGTGCATTGGGGGCGCGAAGCGTTCAAGCGCTTGCTGGTCCGCCAGCAGGACTGATCGCTTGGACCGGCTTATTCTTATTTCTCTTTTAAAAACAAGGTGACAAGTGAGGCGGTAAGCGCCAACCCTGCGGTCAGTAGGAAGACCGGGGGGAATCCCCATTGATCCGCGATCGGGCCGGAGAGAAGCGTGCCAAGCGCACCGGACGAGAACATGAAACCCAGGATGAGTCCGGAGGCCAGGGCCATCCCGCCGCGCAGGAGACGCTGCGCCAACACGACGATGATGCTGTGCACCGCGCCGGTCAGCGCTCCGGAAAGTGGGATCAACAAGTACAGCCAGGGGGAAAATCCGATCTGTGAGATGATAAAGAGCGGGATGACAGCCAAGGCAAGCATGATCGTTGCGACGCGCTGTCTCCCGAAGCGATCGGCAAGGTTTCCACCCGCCACGTTGCCGAGCGCCGAACCACCCATGAATAAACCAGCCATCAGACCATAGATCGCGGGAGTTTGCCCGATGTCGCTCAGGAACTTGGGCAGGAAAGTGTTGATATTCTGCTGCGCCCACGCCTGCAGGGCGGCAACGACGATTAGGGCAAGGATGAAGCCCTTCCCGGCAATTTGTGCCCTGTTGGATCCTTTCCCGGGCTCCGAGAGCGTTTCGGGGCTCGTGGCTTCCAACAAGATCTGCTTTGGGTGCTGGCATGGCATGCCGCAGCCTCCACATGGCGTTCAACCCGATCACCAGCGCAGGTGCCGCCAGCAGGATCAATCCGGGCGTGCCAAACTGTTGGAGCAGGGGGCCGCCAATGATGGGACCGAGGAAATAACCGAATTGCCCAAAGAGAAAAAACCAGGAAGTGGAAGTTGTTTCGCGCCCGGCCAGCAGGATCCTGCCGCGCAGGGTGGCTTGCATCGTGCCGGCAGGATGGAAGGCAGCCGAACCCAGGGAACCGAGGATGATGCAGGGTATGGCCATCTGCCCGGGCAGGAATAGCGCCAGGACGAAGAAAGCGGTCATCCACAGGATGCCGCCGGCAGCCATGAGGCGTGTCCTGCGGAAGCGGTCGGTCAACCAGCCGAAAATGGGTTGGGAGAGGGATGCCACCCAGATGTAGATGGTGGTGACCAGCGCCAGTTTGGTATTGGTCATCCCCATACTCTGGCTCCAGTAGGTGAGTAACAGGGCACGCTGACCGTTGAGAACATCTACGATGAAGTGACCGTAAGCTACGGAATTGAAAAGGGCGTCGAGGAGGAGGGACATGGATTTTTGGTTTGAGGCTTCTTGATCGATCAGGATTTGTGGTGAGGGGATCGGTACAGTTGGTGTTCACGGATATATTGAGCAATACCCGGGGGGACAAGATGGTCAATGGTTTCCCCACTTCTAACCCGGGAGCGGATATCCGAGGAGGAGATGGCTAGCGGAGGCGCATCCACAAAGCGGACCTTGGCGGTCAAGCCGGGAAGCTCCCGCTCAAGGGCCGTAAGGTCTGGATTTTCTCCGGGACGTCGCATCACACCAATATAATGAAGGGCAGATATCAATGCCAGTGGCTGGTGCCACTTGGGCAGGTCATTGAGCGAGTCGCTGCCCATCAGGTAAATGATCTTCGCCTCGGGGACCTGTTCTGCCAATAACCTGACGGTATCCAAGGCGTAGTGTGGCGCGGGGCGGTCAATATCCAAGCGGGAGAGTTCGAAAGGTTGTCCGTCGAGGGCGATTTCCACCATTGCCAAGCGGTGGATGGAGTGGGGTGATGGCACGCCCGCGCTTGTGCGGTGGATTTGGGGTGAGCAGCCACAACAGGCGGTCGAGCTCGAGCCCGGTCTGTGCTGCCCGGCTGAGAGCCAGGTGTCCCAGGTGGGGCGGATCGAATGTCCCGCCAAAGAGACCAATAAGCATGGACGAAGTATAACACTGGGAGGTGCGGTTCCTGTGCGAAGACTTGTTGCATGATCAGGAGGATTTGCTCAAGTATTTCACCTGGCTGGTCATGAATTGATCTTGTACAATGTAAAGAATACTTGACATTATGTAAAATATATGATACTATTTGTTTATTCTAGTTTACATACAAAGGAGAACGAACCATGTCATACCAGGAAAAACGAACGGTAGTAAGTATCATAACGGGGGCATTGATCATCACCGCCTATTGCATTTATGCATTTGGTCGTGTTAATGCAGGCGCAGTGGCGGCCGACGATCTCAAATTCTGGGCACGCACCATCTTGGTTTTCATTGGGATTGGGATTGCGGCATCCATCATCATCCAGATCATATTTCACATATTGCTCTCGATAGCAATTGCTGTGAAGAAGAAAATCCAGGATGAAAACTGTGAAGACAAGGATATCGAGCGATCAATAGGGGCGGAGATGGTGGAAGATGAAATGGATAAGTTGATCGAGTTGAAATCCATGCGAGTCGGTTTCTTTATCGCCGGGATCGGATTTGTTACCGCACTCATATACCTGGTCATGGATTATTCCACATCGGTGATGCTCAATATCATGTTCCTTTCCTTCAGCACCGGTTCAATTCTTGAAGGGATTACCCAATTGTATTTTTACAGAAAGGGCATCGCCCATGGGTAGAAAAATCATCGTGACGAACAACATTCGGAAACTGCGCTTCTTTACGAATGAAATGACCCAGGCGGAACTTGCGGAGAAAGCTGGCGTTTCCAGGCAGACGATCCTCGCCGTGGAAGCCGGGAAGTATTCGCCTTCACTCGAGCTTGCTTTTCGCATCGCTGATGCATTCGGAGTGAATATTGGCGAAGTCTTCGACCATGAGATACAAGGGAAAGAAAGAGAAGGAAAATGAAGGCAGTCATCTACGATAAGACCAATTCACCTGACGTTCTTGTCCTCCCTGAGGTGGAAAAACCCGCCGCGCAGGAGCTGAAGTCCTGGTGAAAATCCATGCAGTGGCAGTCAATGCTGCGATGACCGCTTGATGCAGATGGGCATCACCCCGAAAAAGAAGATTTCCGGCAATGTCCAGGCGGGAGAGTTCGAAAGGTTGTCCGTCGAGGGCAATTTCCACCATTGCCAAGCGGTGGACGAGTGGGGTGATGGCACACCCGCGCTTGTGCGGTGGATTTGGGGTGAGCAGCCACAACAGGCGGTCGAGCTCGAGCCCGGTTTGTGCCGCCCGGCTGAGAGCCAGGTGACACAGGTGGGGCGGATCAAATGTCCCGCCGAAGAGATCAATGAGCATCGGAAAAGTACAGCACATGAAAATAGACAGCGCCCCCGGCTTGAGTACCGGGGGCGGAGCTTGTAATGGAAGTGGATAATTTTGGCGTTTGTGGATGATCCTAGACCCTCAGTGAGCCACGGAATCCCCTGGCGCCATAGTAAGACTCGGCACCGTTGTGATACACGAAGACATGGTTGTAGCGACGATCACCGAAGATGGCACCGCCGAGTTGCCTGATTTCTGAAGGTGTTTTCAACCAGCTCGATGTTTTCGTATCGAAATTTCCAAGTTTCTGCAACTCTCGATATTGTCTTCGCGTTAAAATCTCGATGCCCATGGCAGCTGCCATATTCAATGCGGAATCCTTTGGCTTATTTTCTTTCCTTGATTCCAGCGCTTCACGGTCGTAACAAACATTTCTGCGGCCTATTGGGCTTTCTGCTGAACAATCATAAAAAATGTATTCGCCCGTCTTTTGATCATGACCAATAACATCCGGTTCACCGCCAGTTCTTTCCATTTCATGGAGTGACCACAGTTTTTCAGGGTGAGCTTCGAGCTTGGCTTGTACTTTCACCCATTCGATACCTTGATGGCGGTGCATGTTTTTCTCAAAACGGGTCTTCAATGTTCTGAGGATTTCTTCACGTTGTTCTGATGACAACTCCTTATTATTGCTATTCATGTTGTTCATATTTTTTCTTACCTCTTTTGAAGGGTGTGTAAACAGAATTTGAGTCAATATGTTCTTGCGGTCGACCAGGGAAAAATATCGAAAAGTGCGATTCCATATTCTTTCTCATCGAATCATCTAATCATTTAATCCCTTTCCATTGAGAATTTGCGGTAAACATTTTTCAATCCTTGACTCCCGGGTTTTGGATTGTTTGGGCGCCGAGAAATAAAGAATGTATGCTCTTTGCCGTCCCGGAGTCAATGCATCAAAAGCGTCTTGCAAGGCCAGGAACTCGACTCCAATTTATTGATAAATTCTTCAGGAATGGTGAATTCTGTAGCCTTTTTAAAATTCACTTTCAGACCGGCTTTTTCCACTTCAATTGCTTCATGAACATAGGCTTTCAAGATGGGTTCCAACTCCACTATTTCCCGAACAGTGGTGAACCGGATCTGGCGCGCCGCCTGCACATTCTCCGTTTGTTGGATCAGAAGCCCGTGGTCATCCTGTAACAAGGCACCTTTGACAAACAGGATCGCACAGTATTCTTTAAATCCATGGATTAGAACGATGTTGCTTTTCTGAAACGTGTAACAAGGTACTCCCCACTTCAATTCTTCGGTCAGCCCGCAGTCAAGGATGATCATTCTTAATTTCTCGAATTCGTCGTGCCATTGTTTCGGCTTTGCTAAAAAAGAAATCAACCTTGGGATTCATGTTATTCATTTCTTAATCCTCTGTATAAAGTGAGCTGATATCTGCCAATCATCTCTTTGATTACTTTGGCTTTAAATGGGGTAATTCAACCTAAAATCCTCTGATGGCAAACAAACTTTCAATACAGCAACACTCATTTACGTATATTGCTTGCCTTACCCGCTGGTTGGGACGAGATAAACACAGATTTGGCGGACCTGCCTAAAGCCAAGTGTACTCCTCTTTTTGAGTGGAAAATTCCACCACTCCGGAGTATGCTCTATCAGCCTGCCGATGGGATTGCACTCGCGCCCCACTTTGGTTCCTACCCGCTCATCCCTGATGAGACAGATGCATTTATCTTATGTCTCAGAGTAGGAATTGCATCCAAGGCAATCCGGTGCAGCAGATCCTCGGTTGTAATGGCTTGTTCCTTCCAGCTATCAACTCCATTGGCATACAGAAAACAAAAATCATTAATACCGGCTTCAGCGTAGCGCCCAATGGCATCATAAAACGCGTCCATGGAGCGGAACAAGCCGTCTGACGTCCATCCAAAGATGAATGTTCGTCCAATCTGTTTTGGATCACGCCCAGCTTCATTGGCGAACTCACATAACAGACTACAGCGTTGACGGATGATCTCGCTGCTTTGTTTGGGGGTTAAGTCCTTTCCAGGGTTATAGCTATTCCATGCGTCCCCATACTTTGCAGCAAGCCATAAAGCCTTCGGGCCGTGGGCTGCCACGTTTAAAGCCGGGTGGGGCCTCGAAATAAACTTTGGGTGCATATGTGCTTCTTGAATATTGTAATATTTTCCATGGTATGTGGTTACTTCATTCTTCAACATGTGCTCCAGGATCTCTACAAATTCCTTATAGCGTTCTGAGCGCTCATGCGGTTCCCAGTTGGGAACGCCGGTCATCTTGTGGCAGCTCGGGGATCCACCGGCACCAATACCCAATTCCAGCCGTCCGCCAGAGATATGATCCAGGGTGAGTGCCATCCGCGCCAGGATGGCTGGATTCCGCAAGGTCATACTGGCAACCAAATTCCCCAGGATGATCTTATCTGTTTGGGTTCCCAATGCGGTCAGCACACTCCAGCAATCGAACCAATCCATCCCTTTGTCTTGCGGATTAACGAAATGATCCGGCAGCCAGAGCTTATCAAAGCCCAAAGATTTAACCAATCGTGCTTCTTCAACGATTCGTTTCCAGGGCGGTACCGGTCCAAGTGAGATCCCGAAGGTGAGTTTGTTGGCACTTTTACTATTCATAAGCAAAACGCCTAATCATCAAGCAGTATATAACTCTTTACTCTCAGGAAGACACATTTCTGTCAAAGGGTCTCAGCTAGAATTGAAACCTTAATATGACAGCATGTTGGCTGTTTATTAATCATACCAGTTAATCTCCAAATTGGAACAATTACCCTGTACTATACTAAAGAGGGTGGAATTTTTCTTTACCCTGGTTTATGTACTTTACATGATCCGCCTTACTATGATTATTATCCACGCGCTCAACTGCGTATCAATATGAAAACTTACCAGTAGGTTGAATGGATTTTCTGGTTTGAGAAAAAAGCGCCCTCCAATTCAGGAAGACGCTTTATTGGTGTGAGAATTCTGGAATTCACCGCGAACCGGCGAACATCGGCCTGAACTTATACCCGCCTGTCCCCTTATGGGGATAAATTAGCATATGTTCTCAGGCTTGCAGTACAGGTCTGAACTTATAGCCGCCTGTCCCCTAATGGGGATAGATTAGCATATGTTCTCAGGCTTGCAGTACGGGTCTAAACTTATAGCCATATATTAGCATACCGCGCTCATCACCGTCGGAGCGCAGACGGCGTGTGACCATTTCCACTGGCATACCGATCTGGGGCAGGTCATCACCCAGGTCGGTCAGTTGGGCGGTCACCAGCGGGCCTTCCTTGAGCCGCACCAATGCCACGGTATAGGGTGCGCTTTCATCAAAGCCGGTGGGGGCTTCGTAGATCGAGGTGAACGAGTACACTTCACCCTTTCCGCTGAAAGCGAATGCTGTCTTTGCCCTCGCCTCCGCACTTTGGGCAGATGTCGCGCGGCGGGAAGGATTTTTCACCGCATTGTGTGCAGGTTGTGCCGACCAGGTTGTAACGTTGTTCTTTCAAGCGCCAATGGCGAGCAATTTCCATAAGACCTCCAGAAACTAGAGAGAAGAGAGAGCGAGAGAGAGCAGAGAACAGTGAGCAGGAATTGAGTAGTGGTGAAGAGAGTTTGCAACAATGCAGTGACGACTCTCTAATCACTTTCTCACTAACTCTTCTCCATCCTCTCCAAAATATGTGTGACTGCCAGGGACGCCGGACCTGCCAGGGCTTGGATCATCGCCACCCTGGCGCCTGTGATCTGGTTGGTCCCTGCGTTGCCGCGTAACTGCAGCGTGGCTTCGACCGCCTGGTAAACGCCGCTGGCTCCGAGTGGATTGCCGCGCGCTTTGAGCCCCCCCAGCGTGGCACAAGGGATCTGGCCGGTCAGGGAGATGGATCCGTCTGCAGCCAGTTTCCAACCCTGTCCGCGCTGCGCATATCCGGCGGCTTCCAGCGAGAGGGCGGCATGGATCGAGAATGCATCACAGTATTCGAACAGGTCCACCTGCTCCCTGCTGAAACCGGCTTTTTGCAGGGCGTTCTCAATGGACCGCCGGGCCGCATTCCATTCCAGTGGATCGGGGCGGTCATGCAGCCCCAGCGAGTCGCTTGCCGAGGCGGAGGCGGCGATGCGGACCACAGGATTGGAGAAACCAGCCGAAATCAGGTCGCCGCGCGCCAGGAGGAGGGCTGCGGCGCCGTCGGCGAGGGGGGCAATGTCAAACAGGTTGAGCGGATCGCACACCATCTCGGCTTTTTGGTAAGTCTCCAGTGCGATGGCCTTGCGATACATGGCATTTTTATTCCCCACACCGTTGGCGTGTGCGGTGAGGGCGAAACCCGCCAGCCCGTCTGCAGGGACGTTGAACTCGAACATGTACCGCCGGGCCAGCAGGGCAGCCTGGGCGGTAAGCGTCAGCCCGTGGACGGCCTCATACTCACTATCGGTCAGGGTGGAGGTGGATTCCTCCAGGTCGGGGCCGATCTTGTCAGTATATTTCTCCACTCCGACCACGAGCGCCACGTCCACCAATCCACTCTTGATCGCCAGGGTCGCCTGGCGCAGGGCAGCCGCGCCAGAGGCACCGCCGGCTTCAAAGGCAGCCGCCTCGATGCCGGTCAGGCCGGCATAGTCAGCCAGCAGTGTGCCAATATGGGCCTGGCGGGACAGGTTGGCAGCCAGTGCATTCCCGGCATACAGCGCTTGCGGTTTCATACCCCCCGAGTCAGCGATGGCTGCCTGGATGGCACGCACAGCCATGGAGCGCAGGGAGGTGTCCCAATGCTCGCCGACGGGGATTTGTCCGATTCCAGCAATGACGACATCAGTCATGAATTTGCCTCTTGATCAATAGGTCTTTCTTTTCGTCTTCTCGCCTGTGACCAGCCATTCAACCAGGGTTCTTTCCTGGTTGCCTGTTGCCTGGTGCCGGATCACTTGGTGGCTATCTTTCCTCGTAACCGGGCGTACGTGGCATAGTCGATCTCGGTACGCCGGGCAATGTATTCCTGCGTCTTGGGTGCCAGGTCGCGCCTTTCGAGCAATTTCCCGGTCACGGTAATATCGAATGCGTCCGACCCTGCGCCGGAGCCAAAGGAGACCATCAGGATGCGGTCACCCGGGCTGGCGACATCCAGGATTGCGGTGAGCCCGATGATCGCTGCGCCGGCATAGGTGTTGCCGATGACGGGGGAGAGCAGCCCGGGGGCGATCTGCTCTGCGTTGAATCCGAGCAACGCTCCAACCCGTTGGGGGAACTTGGTATTTGGCTGGTGGAAGACAGCCCAGGTGTAGTCCGTGGCTTTTGTTCCCAGCGCATCCATCATGATCTTGCCGGCAGAGACGATATGTTTAAAATAGGCTGGCTCGCCGGTGAAACGGTTGCCGTGTTCGGGATAATGCTGGTATTCGCGGCGCCAAAAATCGGGGGTGTCGGTGACATACGAATAGGCGGCGTTGATCACCGCCAGGCTCTCATCCGCCGGGCCGATGACAAAGGCTGCGCCGCCTGCTGCCGCGGTGTACTCGAGGGCGTCGCCAGGCTTTCCCTGGGCAGTGTCGAGACCTCCTGCCACGGCATAGCGAGCCATGCCCGAGCCTACCATGCCCATCGCCATGACCATCGCCTCGGTCCCAGCCTTGCAGGCAAATTCCATATCGGCTGCCTGGACATGCGGCGCGGCACCGATGGCTTCGGCGACGATGGTGGAAGTCGGCTTGACCGCATAAGGATGGGATTCCGAGCCGATCCACACCGCGCGGATCTCGGCTGGATCGATCAAGGCGCGCTTCATGGCATTACGCACGGCTTCAAGCGACATGGTGACCACGTCCTCGTCCATGCCGGGGACGGCCTTTTCCTTGATCGGCATGCCGGCAGTGCGCCCTCCAGCCCAGACACGCGTGACTTCGCGTGCCGGGAGCCGGTAGCGCGGCACGTAGGCACCATAGCCGACGATGCCGGTGGGTCGGGAGGGCTTGAGCAGGGTTTTGTTTTCGGTCATTAAAGAATTCTCCTTATCAGGAGGAATAGGATTCCAAGTCAGTAATCACGTTTGGGACTATGAAGTCATGGAGCGCAATATCTCTTCAGCCCGGTCGAGACGAATGGCCTTCTCCGCCACCATTTGGGCAGCGACCTTTTCGACGAGATCAGCGCCAGCACCCGCGGCGATTGCCACCTGGCGCGCATGCAGCGTCATGTGCCCGCGCTGGATGCCTTCGGTGGCCAGGGCACGCAAGGCAGCCAGGTTCTGCGCCAGCCCCACGGCGGCGATGATGCCGGCCAAATCCCTGGCGCTTTGGATGTCCATCATCCTGAGCGCGGCTTTGGCTGCCGGGTGCACCCTGGTCGCCCCGCCAACGATGCCCACTGCCATGGGCAATTCCAACGTGCCTGCCAGGTTGCCATTCTCATCCTTGCCCCAGGTGGAGAGACTGGTGTAACGTCCGCTGCGTGCCGCGTAGGCGTGTGCCCCGGCCTCGATGGCGCGCCAGTCATTGCCCGTGGCGATGACCACCGCGTCCACACCATTCATGATGCCCTTGTTGTGCGTTGCGGCGCGATATGGGTCAGAAGCCGCAAATGCCCAGGCTTCGATGATGCCATCGCGCACCCGTTCGCCGGTAAAATCGTCGAATGCCAGGTCCGCCACCGGGATGGTGCAGTGAGCGCGGGCCAGGCGCCGGTCAGCCAGGTTGGAGAGGATGCGCAGGTGCACCCGCCCGCCGGTGATCTGTTCGATGCGCGGCGCAAGTGTCTCGCAGGCGGTGTTGATTGCGTTGGCGCCCATGGCATCGCGCACATCGTAGACCAGGTGCACCACCAGGAAGGGTCCAATCGGGGATTCGGGGATGATGCGTACTTCCAGGTCACGTGCCCCGCCGCCCAATTTCTTCAATATGGGGTCGATCTCGTCTGCTGCAGTGAGCAATTCGACCTTGTGCTCCAGCAATGCCAGGCGGGCGCCATCGATGTCAGACAAATCCAGGACCTGCATTTGTCCGATCATGAGCGGCTCATCGGTGGTGACAATGAACCCACCCCCGGCACGCGCAAGTTTTGCCATGAAGGATGCCCCGGCGATGACCGAGGGCTCTTCGATCGCCATCGGGACCAGCACCTCGCGTCCGTTCACCACGAAATTCAAGCCGATCCCCAGCGGAAGGTTGAAGGTACCCACAGAATTTTCGACCATGTGATCAGCCTGCTCGGGGCTCAGGTTCGAACGAAGTGCGGAAAGTTGCCCATCGGGGAGTCCTGCTGCGCTGGTCAGCTTGTCCAACCGTTGGTCGGGAGGGAGGATATAAAAACCAGGAATTCGGGAAGTGCTCATGGGCAGATTCTAACAGGTGTCGCTGGCAAAATCTATCAAACTGGCAGAATTCGGACAAATAGAGTAGAATTACGCAGAGGTCTACCAAATGCTCCTGACTCGTGAAGAACTGCAAGACAGGCTGATTGCCCTGCACCGGGCAAGTCTCGAATTGGTAAAGAATATTTCCCTGGAAACGCTTCTCGAGCGAGTGGCTTCCATCGCCTGCGAGCAGGCTGGGGCTCGGTATGCAGCTGTGGGGGTTCTGGATGAAAGTGGAAACCTAAAAAAGTTCATCACCATCGGGATGACTAGCGAAGAGATCAAGCGCATTCCCCATCCACCGCGTGGTCACGGCCTGATCGGTGCCCTGATGCACGGCGATGGCGGAAATATTCGCCTCCCGGAGATATCTGCCGACCCGCGCAGTGTAGGTTTTCCCGCCGGGCATGCCGAGATGCATTCCCTGCTGGGTGTGCCCATCCGCCTGGGCAGGCGCCAATTGGGGCAGATCTACCTTACCGAGAAAGAGGGCGCCGCAGAATTCACTCCCGATGATGAGATGATCATCGAAATGTTGGCTGCCTATGCCGCTGCAGCGATCGACAATGCTCACTTATATGAAAGATTGCAGGAACATGACAAGGAATTGGCGCGCCGTAATGATGAACTGGCACTCCTGAACCAGGTCGGATTGGCGATGGGCTCCTCCCTGGAACTGGACGACATCCTGAACAAGACCCTCGCCCTGTTGATGGCTCATTTCAAGGTGGAAGCTGGGGAGATCTTCCTGCTGGAAGATGATAACGAAACCCTGCGTTTGACCCTGCATCGCGGGGAAGCCGCCGAAGCCTTCTGGACCCGCAACCGCTTCAAGATAGGCGAGGGGATGATCGGCAAGGCCGCCGAGAACCGCAAAGCTGTTGTCAGCAGCCATCTCGAGCGTGATGACGGCGCAGTCCGCCAGGCAGTGGTGGATGCCGGTTTCAAGCAGATTGCCTGCATCCCTTTGACCTCGCGCGGCGAGGCGGTGGGTGTGCTGACCATCGCCACCCGCGACCGGAAATCGCTCACCCACAAGGAATTGCAAATGCTGGTCTCGGTGGGTGCGGAAGCCGGCACCGCCATCGAGAATGCACGTTTGCATTCCAATGTTCGCCGCCTTGCGGTTCTCGAGGAACGTGAACGGATCGGCATGGATCTGCACGATGGCATCATTCAATCCATCTATGGCGTCGGGCTGTCGCTGGAAAATGCCCGCCTGCAATTGCGCGAAAATCCCCAGGTCGCCGAAGAACGCCTGTCCAGGGGAGTGGAGGATATCAATCGCACCATCCGCGACATCCGCAATTACATCCTGGATCTCCGCCCGCGCCAATTGCGCGGCGAAAGCCTGATCGAGGGGCTCGAACGGCTCGTGGCCGAGTTTCGGCATAACACCAAGGTGGAAGTGACCCTTGCGGGGCCGAAGAGTGAGTTCTTGAACGATCTGCCCCAGAATAATGCCATGGCATTGTTCCACATTTGCCAGGAGAGCCTGGCAAATACAGCCAAACATGCCCGCGCAACCAAGGTGTCTGTCGACCTATGGACAACCCCTGACCGGGTCCTGCTCGAGCTCTACGACAATGGACGTGGCTTCGACCTGAATGCTGTCACCAGGACCGTTGGGCACGGTCTTGCCAACATGCAGACGCGCGTTGCCAATGTGGGCGGTGACCTGGATATCACCTCGATCATCGGCGAGGGAACGACCATACTCGCCTGGGTACCCCGCTCGGCACGCGAGCGCCTTCGTTGAGTCAGTGATGGACACAAGCCGAAACGCAGAAAAGTTTGTTTCACGTGATCTCCACCTGTTGAAAATCGAGGAATCGAATCTTTAAGGTTCGTCCGCTTGGCAGCAGTTGCCAGCCAAGTGAAAATAGGTACCCCCATATATGGGGGTATGCACACGGGAGGCAGAGGGGGTGGCGGTAAATCAGGAGGACAAACCCTGCTAGAACACGGGTTCTAGATATGACTTTCGTTAAGGTTTGCCTCACCTTAAAATACCCAAAGTTTTTAAGCTAGCGTAGGCTAGCCGTATGGAATGAATCCCTTCTTTCTGCTAGAATGTATCCAGATCGATGGGTATCAGGTTCCCCGCCTTGTAAGACTTGGACAAAATAACTTGATCGGTAGTCCCGCTGTGCGAACAGCGGGTTTATCTACCCATCCCTCGTCGTAAGTATCGCAATCGTGAACGGTTTATTGGAGGAGAAGATGGACGCCGTTGTTGCCTGGCAGTCGGCTCTGGGCCAGCTCCAGATGGAGATGCCGAAAGCATCTTTCGATACCTGGGTTCGTGATACCCAACTGGTCACCTTCGAAGAAGGATTGTTCACCATTGGCGTGCGCAATGCCTATGCCCGCGATTGGTTGGATAACCGCCTCGCCAGTACGGTGACCAGTGTCCTGAAGGGGATCATGAACAGGGAAGTGGACGTGTGTTTTGTGGTCAATGCTGGAAATGGTAATGAAAAAGGTTCCACTCCAGGATCTGACCCGGACACTTCATCTGCCGTCGAAACGGTAGCTCCTCGCCATACATCGGTAACCCTCAATCCCCGCTATACATTTGATAATTTTGTCGTCGGGCACAACAACCGCCTGGCGCATGCTGCCTCACAGGCTGTTGCCGAACAACCCGCCACGGCCTACAATCCGCTCTTCCTTTACGGAGGGGTGGGTCTCGGCAAGACCCATCTCTTGCACGCCATCGGCAATGCCTGCCAGGAGCGCGGGCTGCACGTTCTTTATGTTTCGTCCGAGGAATTCACCAACGACCTGATCAATGCCATCCGCACCCATACCACCCAGGCCTTCCGCGAGAAATATCGCTCCGCGGATGTGCTGCTGGTGGATGACATCCAGTTCATCGCCGGGAAAGAATCCACGCAGGAAGAATTCTTCCATACCTTCAATACTCTCCACGGGCAGAACAAGCAGATCATTGTGTCCTCCGACCGGCCTCCAAAATCCCTGTACACGCTGGAGGAGCGCCTGCGTTCCCGCTTCGAGTGGGGTCTCACTGCCGACATCCAGCAGCCTGATTTCGAGACACGCCTGGCCATCCTGCGCACAAAATGCGAGCGCCTGGGGCGGACGATACCGCCCGAGATCATGGAGTTCATCTCCCGCAGGTTTCAGTCCAACATCCGCGAGCTGGAAGGCGCCCTGAACCGTATCGTCGCCTTTGCAGAACTGAGCGGTATGTCCCTCACCCCCCAACTGGCGGAGACGGCTCTCGCTGACCTCCTGCCGCAGCGTGGTGACGTCAAACCGGATGCCGTGGTCGACGTGGTCGCCCGCACCTTCAACCTGTCTGTGAGCCGCCTGCTCAGCCCGGAGCGCACCCGTGAGGTTGCCCTGCCGCGCCAGATCGCCATGTTCCTGATGCGCGAAACCAACATCTCACTGCCCCAGATCGGGCAGGCATTGGGTGGGCGTGACCATACCACGGTCATGTACGCCTGCGAGAAGATCGCCGACCTGCTCGAACGCGACGACAAGGTCCGCCGCCAGGTGGTGCAGATGCGCAACCAGCTCTACGGTACTGCTGCTCTATAACCCCCCCTCAAAAAAATAATAAACAAGACCGCCCCGGCATGTGCACCGGGGCGGGATGGTTTATACCAGTTTACTGAACCTACTCACTTGTGTCATTGCGAGCCGTTTCGGCGAAGCAATCCTCTGTTGGCATGGTAAAACTGTCTATTTTGAGATCGCTTCGTCGCACACCTGCCACCTGCCCCGCGCAGATCGCGGGGTGCGCGGGCGGTGCCAGGGAAAAACGCTCCTCGCAATCACAGGTTCAATGAAAAAATGCGAATTTGAGTAGATACGTTATTTGCGCGGCTGTGCCACTTTCGTCTGCACCAGGGCGAGGGTGGCTTCGCTGCCCCATCGTTTCCAGAATGGGGGTTCCGCCTCGTTCAGCGGCGCGTACCCCACGCCCAGCAGGTCCAACCTGCGCAGGAAATGCCCCAATCTGAGCCGGAAATTCAGAAAATTCTTCCTGTCCTTCTGCGTCCAGCCTGCCTCGGCCATCGCCGTCAACCTGGGGAAGGCCTGGTAATCCAGCCGGGCGCGGCTCCACACCCACTCCGTCCACAGCGGGAATTCCAACCCCATGATGTTCCCTGCCTCGGATCCTGCAAACTCCTTGGGGACAGGATCATACCGGTAGGCGCGGCTCAACGGCATCAGGCGGTGATTGTGGTCCAGGTAGGCATCCAGGTAGGTGGACATGACCACCTGCCTGCCTTCCCGGATCGCCTGGATCAGCTTGTCCCTGCCGCCGACCCAGAAATGGACCACCGCCGAAGGTGCCAATCCCGGCTCGAGGATCTCGTTCCAGCCCATCAGGCGGCGGCCCTTGGAAGCCAGGTATTCAGCCATGTGGTTGGTGACGTACACTTGCAAGGCGTGCTCGTCCTTCAACCCTTCTGCACGGATGCGCCGCTGGCAGTCCGGGCAATTTTTCCAGCGCACCTTCGGGGCTTCATCCCCGCCGATATGGATGTACGCCGAGGGGAACAGCTCCACCACCTCGTCCAGCACATTGCGCCAGAAGGTGAAGGTCGCCTCCTTCCCGGCGCAGCAAATATCCGGTAGGATGCCGAAATGGGTGGCAACATCGAAGGGACCGCCTGTGCAGGAGAGTTCCGGGTAGGCTGCCAGTATCGCGCGTGAGTGCCCCGGGATCTCGATCTCCGGTACCACCAGGATGTGCCGTTCGGCGGCATAGGCGACGATCTCGCCGATCTCCTCCTGCGTGTAGAATCCGCCGTGGCGAATGCCGTTATGCTCCTTCTTGATGAAGGTGAAACTTGTTCCCTCACGCCACGCCCCCACCTCGGTAAGCTTTGGGTAACGCTTGATCTCGATCCTCCAGCCCTGGTCTTCGGTGAGATGCCAGTGGAAGACGTTGATCTTGTGCAGCGCCATCAGGTCGAGCAGTGATTTCACAGTTTCCTTGCCCTGGAAGTGGCGTCCCTCGTCCAGCATGAACCCACGCCAGGGAAACGCGGCTTGTCCTCGATCAGCGCGCACGGAGCCTTCCACACCACGCCCGCTTGCGGGACACTACCTTCGATTTCCACCGGCAGCACCTGGCGCAGGGTCTGGATGGCGTAAAACACACCCGTGGTGGTGGGAGCGGATAGCAGAACCGCCTCAGGACGCACTTCCAGCCGGTAGCCTTCCTCACCAAGTGCCTTCAATGCCGGGTCCAGCCGCAGGACGATGCCTTTTGTTGTCGCTGAAGGCTCTCCCTGTTGGATGGGAAGCGGGAAGGAGGTCGGTGGGCTCAGCAGGTCATGCAGGATTTTCGCGTTCGCCTTGTTGGCCTCATCGCTGTGGATTACAGTATCCGCGCTGAGCTGGAATTCACCGCTTGTCTTTTCGATTTTTTCCGGGAGGGGGATGATATTGATCATGCGCCTATTGTACGCTGATTTTGGAACATGGTGCATAAGATAACTCTTAAACAATAATCAGTATGCGTTTGCTGGAAGTTCTGCGCCAGCCGCTGGAGGACAAGCTTGTACCATTATCCATGCCCAGCGGTCGCTGACCTTCCCCGCCAATTTCCAGCTGGTGGCAGCCATAAGTCCCTGAATGTGAGGATGACAATACAAGAGTGCTGGAAAAAACCAGGAGATGGTTTTGCCATTGCGGGGATGTCACCCAAAGATGTTAAATTACGTCTTTATTACAAAATAGGTAGCTCGATCCGCGATCATCGTGAATATATTCCCAAATTGATATTTATTATTAAAGAAGTAGTACCATTAAGCTTCAAACATATATGGATGGCATAAGGTAATTAAATAAGTGAACATTCCCCGGGCAGGAAGATATCATCCGGGGGATGGGAGGATCAGCGTGTCTACTTTCCCCTCCGGCACCGTCACCTTCCTATTCACCGACATCGAAGGCAGCACCAAACTCGCCCAGGAACATCGCGACACCTGGGAGGCACTGAGAGAACGCCATCACGCCATTTTGCAGTCGGCGATGATACAGTCACGAGGGGTCATGTTTTTCAGATCATTGGTGATGCATTTTGCGTCGCATTCCACACCGCAGGCGCAGCACTAGATGCCGCCCTCGCTGCACAGCGTGGATTGCAGACTGAAAATTGGGGGGATACACCCATCAAAGTACGCATGGGGATAAACACAGGCGCAGCCCAGGCTGGAAAAAACGCGGATGGATCCGGCGGGTATACCGGCTATTCGACATTGGCACGCACCCAACGCGTGATGTCGACTGCCTATGGTGGGCAGATCCTGCTTTCCACCACCAGTACCGACTTGTTGCTTGGCGAACTTCCCACGGGTGTGAGTTTACGGGATATGAAGGAACATCGTCTGAAAGGTCTGCTCAATCCCGAACACCTTTGGCAGGCAGTGGCACCGGATTTGGTACAAGACTTTCCCGCTCTGCAAACACTCAATAGCATTCCAAACAACCTGCCCATCCAATTAACCAGCTTCATCGGACGCGAGAAAGAAATCGCTGAGATCAAGGATCTGGTGGAGCACAATCGCCTGGTAACGCTCACGGGCTCAGGCGGCGTCGGCAAGACGCGGCATTCTCTTCAAGTTGGTGCGGAGCTGCTTGACGCCTTCCCAGATGGCGTGTGGCTGGTCGAATTGGCATCCGTATCAAATCCCGAGCTTGTCCTGCAGTCGGTGGCAGCGGTGCTGGGCGTGCACGTGGAGGAGGGGCGTCCGTTGATGACTGCGCTGCAAGACCATCTGCGGGCAAAAAAAGTATTATTGCTTTTGGATAACTGCGAGCACCTTTTGGAAGCCAGTGCCCAACTCGCCGATGTATTACTGCACGCCTGCCCGCATTTAAAAATCCTGGTGAGCAGTCGTGAGGCTTTGGGGATGGCGGGTGAAATGTCTTTTCATGTCCCGTCGCTTTCGTTGCCCGATGCACAGCATCTGCCTTCTCTCGAACGCCTGACGCAATACGATTCTGTCAGGCTGTTCATCGAACGCGCAGTAGCGGTCAAGTCAGATTTTATCGTTACGAACGAGAATGCTCCCGCCGTGGCGCAAGTCTGTTCAAGGTTGGATGGGATTCCACTGGCGATTGAGTTGGCAGCCGCTCGTGTTAAAGGGCTTTCGGTGGATCAGATTTCAGATCGCCTGGACGACCGTTTTCGGTTACTCACGAGTGGCAGTCGCACCGCACTGCCTCGGCAGCAAACCCTGCGCGCCACGATCGAATGGAGCTACGACCTGTTGTCGGAACCCGAACGCCTGGTGTTGCGGCGGTTGGCAGTGTTTGTCAGTGATTGGACCCTGGAAGCAGCCGAGTCGGTCTGCGCAGATCCTGATCCTGCCGAAGATTCAATAGTTTCTCCTCCGAAGTAATGGATATCCTGTTGAGGCTGGTGGACAAATCGCTGATTATCGCTGAGGAGAAGAGTAAGCAGGCGCGCTATCGCATGCTGGAGTCGATTCGGCAGTATGCGAAGGATAAGTTGCTGGCATCGGGTGAAGAAGAATCCTTGCGCCTCAGTCACCTGGAGTTTTTCCTCTCCTTTTCGGAGCAGGCCGAACCAAAGTTGAACGGTGCGGAGCAATTGATCTGGTTGAATGCGTTGGGTGCGGAATACGCCAATCTGCAGGCCGCACTCGTCTGGTCGCAGCAAGCGGGCAGCACACAACCAGGGTTGCGATTGGCACGGGCGATGGAACAATTGGCTGACGTTCAATTGCTTCTTGGCGTGGGTACCCAGGCGATCCCACGTTACCTGGAAGCGCTCGAATGGTGGCAAAACGTGGAAGGCGCAGACAAAATGAATGAGATGCGCCTGCACGGAAAGATCCTGCATACAGTAAGTAGTCTGAGATGGGCTGTTGACTTATACCAATTCAAGCCTCTTGTAGAGATTGCCGCAGCCTCGAGCACCAGCCTCGAAAAGGCACTGAAATCGGTTGAAAGGGAACCCCCAAGCCTGGAAAAGATCCGCCTGCTGACCGAGCTGTCTTCATATGCAGTCTATGTTCGCATTCCCGTGAATTTGGACCTGGCAGAACAATATGGGCGCACCGCAGTGGAAATGGCTGAGAAACTGGAGGCAACAGTTGAATTATCCAAAGCTCTCGGTACACTTGCCTACCTGTTTTTTTGGCGCGGACTTTGGCGTGAGAACCTGGAGGTTAATCTACGCCGACTGGCGATCAGCCATGATGTGCACTTCAATAACATGCGGGAACGGTGCATTGTCTTGCTTGACACCAGTGACTCACTGGAGAGAGTCGGCGAATATGCACAAGCCATTCCCATACTCCTGGAGGCAGAGAGTCTTGCCATTCAAATTCAGGCGGTCGATCTGGAATTTGCCACACTCGACGAGAGAACCCGCAGCCTGTTCCGGCTGGATCGCTGGGACGAGATCCTCAGCCTGGAGGAAAAATCACGGGATATGCAGCAGCGTTATCCCCTCGAGAAGATAGGGGTTTCTTGTTTTAGAATTGCAGTTAACGCCAGCATTCATGCCATGCGCGGCGAGATGGATCTATCGGTCACACAACGGAAAGAATCGGAAGCCATCATGACAGGTATCGTCGGCTCTGCCGAACAGTGGGGGCGGGAGCAACATTATTGACTGAGCCTGCCGTTGATGGCGGAGGGCGAGTTCGCCCTGATGCAGCAGCATTTGGATGCCGCGTTCAAGATCGACCTGGCAAGGGGTGCCGCTTCCGGTAGTAGTCATAGATATTACGCACTGCTGGTTGACGCGGCAGCGCAGCAGCGCGACCCTGTGTTGCTGGGAAAATATGCCGCGCTTGCCGAAGAAACCGCCACGTCTATTGATCACAAGCTGCACATGGCCATTGCCCATCGCGCTTGGGGCGTGGCGCACACTCTGGCTGCTGAGTATTCCCAGGCGGAAGCCCGCTTCAAAAAAGCCTTGGAAATTTTCACCTCCTATCCAGCCCCCTGGCAAATCGGTCGCACCCTGTTTGAGATGGGTGAACTGGCTTGTACCCAGTCAGATAAAGAGCAAGCGCGCGACTATTACTCACGCGCATTGACCGCCTTTGAAGAACTGCATGCTGCACCTTACGCGGCGCTGTCTCGCGCCGCACTCGAGAAAGTGAACCGGGTGTAGCCAGCTTTCTACCGATTGTTTTTCCGCTAATTCATGCCTTATTTTCCCTGCCTCGCATAAGGTAATGAAAGGAGTTTTTCCTTTATTCGATTTTTTCCGGGAGGGGGATACTTTCATCATGCGCCTAAAGTACTCAAATTTTCCATGGTGGGACAATTGTAAATCTCCATAAACTAATTTAATACTTGCTTTCGACTTTGTTATATTTTCCCCCATTGATTAAGTCTATCCACATCTAACCATTTCTGATGCTTACCAGAGTATATTCCTGCTGGGATCGTTTTAGATGGTGTAATTGTTGATGTGCAAGTGGATTACACCTAGGGCATTTCCAGTATGACCGTCGTTGCCCTTTCCGACGTATCCCTTCAAAATCGGCGCAAGAATAACAAGCAATAAATCGCTCCGGATTTGCCAACCCGAGCCACCTTTATAGTCGGAATTCCTTCCAATCGTTTCAAAATAGAATTCAATGTCTCAAATAAAAAAGAGAGATTATGATTTCGCTTTATAAATAAATGCCCAATGGGTTTGAGATATATCATCCTTGAAAGTTGCCAAACAGCTTTTTAGTTGTGCAAGACAATCAGCTGAAAGCGGGGGTATGAAATTAATAATTCCGCAAAACGATCTCTTAAAAGATTGGCAGCTGGAAATTCAATTATCTGTGGAAGTTGAATATAGGTATCCACTTTAAAGCACACCTGCCATGATTTCGGGGCAAAAAAACACCTGTCATTACTATTGCATCCCCTGACACAATGAAAATACCTTGCTGGTTGAGAGAGGTGGTTTTTTAAAACAGAACAAGGTTCTTCAAGATCAGGAGTATTTAGGACAACAAACAATTTATCCCCTTTACTCCCATCTTCAAATGTATACTCCTTAGAGAAAAAAAGATAATATCCCCGGGTTGTGGCATATTTTATTTCGCAGGTTCAATATCAAACGCTTTCATAATTTCAAAAAGGTCATGCAAATTTTCCGACCTTCTTCACGTTTTATTGGAGAGCTCTCGTCAATAGCTAACATATAATCAATCTCTGCGTTTAAGCCTTTTTCCTTTATTGTAATTTCCCAAGGCTTCTCAGCTTCATGTGAAATTTTCGACATTGTTGCAGCATCCGCGTCTTTGTAAATAAACGCCAACTTTTCAAGTATTGCTTTCTTCACGACCACATGATATACGTGTAGTCCACTAGCACTTTAGGCTTTGGAATAAATTCAATTACTTTTTTCTAAAATCCCAGTGCCGTTTTTCTAAAATTGCCACTTATCCAGCATGTCCGCTGGGGGTTCTCCGTCTTTTATTTCTAACCAGAATTTCTTTGGGACTGGACCTTTGGCAAAGGCATAATATTCTAAACCTATTGATGGATATCCTGTTCCTTAAAGTGCTCAAAGTCGAAGAAGTTAAGAAGCTTCATCAACTTAGTTAATTTTAGATATTTCATTTCTATAGCAAAGAACAAGACCGTATTTAGTAGTTTTTGGCGATAAACGTTCATAAGTTTACTTCGATGAAGAAAACTAATCCCTCGATTGTAACTAATAATTATACGATAATAGTAGTTATCCAAGGCGATTTGTAAGGTTGATCTACATTGCAATTCTAGCATTTCTACAATGAATACTGAGTATTTACCTCTTATAGTAGGAGTCAGGACAAAAAGTATCGAGAAGCATCGGTCTTTTTGTTCGATTGAGTAAAGATATCGAATTAATGCAAATCTATGCAATTCTTAGGATCACCGCAAGAATTTGTGCAGTTTTGGTCATTTGAAGAATAATAAAACACCCCCCACGGCTATGAAAATTATACCTATAACGAGCCATAACTTATTCTTTTGTTCAGTTTTTTCTGGAGGGCGTAAACGGTACGAAGAGGCAATCCTAAGATAAATAGTATTCCACTCAAACAGGACATAGGATTTCCTTTTCGCTAAATATAGCAAAGCGGTTTTCTAGATATTTGGTTAATTCATTATATATCCTACCCCTGTGCTAGGACAAGTGTAAAGGATAAGCATAAATACCCGACACATTTTCCAACCAATAAAATTCACAAATTATACGATCCTATCCATCCCTTCATGATCACCTCGAATAGCCATTTTGCCAGGATTACACCGCCCTTTTCCGGCCCAGCCTGTCTTAATTGATTGATTTCTTCTAATTACTTATCTAAACGGATACCATCTCTTAATTTGAATTTCATATTTTCATCGAAGTGGAGGTTCTTTTTCATATCCATAGGAATTGTATATTCGATCCATTATATAAGAAGCAATTTCTTCCAATTTATCAAGATCGGTCACGGTTATATCTATTTGTAATAATATATCATTCCATACTAAATTTTCAGATTGCAATCTATATCTATCGTGCAATTGAAGTCTCGACATACAGATCCAAGATTAATGTAATCGCTAAAGGATCGGTAATTTCGGAAATCGTAATTACTTGTCGCATAACAGATAAGAAATTTAATGATTCTGCAACAATGAGATACGGGGATATTGGCATTCGTTTTGGGGCCGATTCTCATCTGGATAAGGAACATTATTTCTGTAAAATTCGAAATGCCCATTTCTATAAAGTCGTAAACGCTTCAGAGGAATGTTATCTGGAGATGGAGATTTGGATTATTCCTTCAATGCCAAATATCCTGGGATGGGTTTTACCTGCATACACACCATCATATTGATAATCTTGTATATACTGCTCATATTCATTATCAAAAAGGTTCCGATATTTTTCTTGAAGGGGATCCAACTTTTCTCGCCCACGTAAATTGGAGTGGCCATGAATAGAATAAAGGGACAGAGTGAGCGAATTCTAAATTTTCCTTCACACGGTTCTCAATAAATGATTGTAATGATGTCTGATATGAAGTCATGCTAATCACCATGTCCTAACCTGTTTCATGTCCATTCTTATATTCGATCTTCCATGTCTGGTAGAAAATAAACGGTGTTTCGTACAACACCATATGAGGTTTTTTTACACTATTGGGGATTTGGATAATTACACAATGCTTTCCATTGCTTAATGGAATGTCTCGGACACGAAGGCCAATAATTATTTCATCAATAGAATCAAAACACACATTTTGTATCCGATTGGCTTCAATATCTCCATTCTCGATACCAACAATACATTTAGGAGTACCATCGGATGCGCCTGAAATCTTCTTCAATGCCAATAATGATATACCCCGCCTAGAATTTGCCATTGCAGTAACATCTGTAAGAAGATCTACGATCCCCTTATGATTATTGCTATACAATTGTTTATAATCCAAACTAACATATTCTCGAACTTTTCTATCAACAATATCCTTAATTCATTCTCCCCAATGTCGTCAAATGGTTGTTTAAATAATCTGTCCATGAAATCCTTTCACGTGTCAATTAAGATTGCTATCTGATCATTATATAGCATCCCCTACAGTATAGATATAAAAGAATGGGAATGAAAATAACCTGCTTTTTGTCCAAGACGTACTGATGGTCTGACATCCCTGAACGGGGAAGCCCTGCTGGTGTGCCCTCACCCAGCCAATCTGTTGAAGAAAGCATTTTCGATTAGTACTTAAAGCAAATGAGTGTTTTTTCCCCTTTATCCAATTAGAACATTTGTGTTATAATCCCTCCATCGGCACGGGAAGGCTGTTTCTTCCCTGCCGTCTTTTTTTCTCTCCTGCAACCATGAATCTGACCTCCTTCCTCACCGAGCCATTCTCCGAATTCCTATCAAACCATGGGACCATTCAAGCGTTCTTTCCACCAGGAAAGCTTAAGATTAATTGTTCCTCGATGTTCCTCAAATGCGATCTCTCGGAATTGGCAGTGACATCCCATTCGTTCCCCTTCGATACTGAGGAACGAATACTCTCCACTCTCGAATATATTCTTTTCCTATTCTCTACTCTTCTGCTCACTCCTCCTCACTTCCTGCAATATTCGTTCCAGTCGTTCCTCAATTATGGATTGCAATTGTGCCTGCCTGTCCGTCCAGGACACCTGTGCCTTGCCGGTGCAGGCATCATGCAACTTCTTTATCTGCTCTCCAATCGCCTGCTCTCTGCTCCCTGGTCACCTGATTACTTGATTACCTGGTCACCTGATTACCCAATGCCTACTCTCTGCTCTCCGCTCCCTGCTCACCTTCTCTCCTCCGTTGACTCCTCCGCCATCCTCGTCTACACTAGACGGATGCTTGCCCGCGTCTTCTCCTGCGCAGTGATCGGCCTGGATGGGGTGATCGTCGAAGTGGAAGTGGATTACACCCAGGGCCTCCCCGGCATGACCGTCGTTGGTCTGCCCGACGCAGCCGTCCAGGAGAGCCGCGAGCGTGTCCAGGCCGCCGTGCGCAACGCCGGGGTGCCTTTCCCTCGCCGCCGCCTGGTGGTCAACCTGGCTCCCGCCACGGTGCGCAAGGAAGGCCCGGCATACGACCTGCCCATCGCCCTCGGCGTGCTGATCTACACCGGCATCCTCCCTCCGCAGGTGGCCGAAAGCATGCTCGTGGTCGGCGAACTTTCCCTGGATGGCGGCGTGCGCCATGCCCGCGGCGTGCTGCCCATGGCTGCCACCGCCCGGCAGAACGGCTTCAAGCGCATCGTCGTTCCCGCCATGGATGCCGCCGAGGCAGCCCTCATCCCCGACCTGGAAGTGATCCCCGTCTCCTCGCTGGCGCAGCTCTACAACCACCTTGCCGGAAGGGAGCTCATCCCTCCCTACCAGCGCCAGGAGGTGCCCGACGCCCCCCTGATGCTTCCGACCGACTTCAGCGAGATCAAGGGACAGGAGCATGTCAAGCGTGCCATGGAAGTGGCTGCCGCGGGTGGGCATAACGTCTTGATGGTCGGCCCTCCCGGGGCGGGGAAGACCCTGCTGGCGCGTGCCCTCCCCGGCATCCTGCCCGAAATGCCCATCGAAGAAGCGCTGGATGTGACCCGCATCTATTCCGTTGCCGACCAGTTACCCCCCGGGACTCCGCTCCTGCGCCACCGGCCCTATCGCTCGCCGCACCACACCATCAGCCATGCCGGCCTGGTCGGCGGAGGCAACTGGCCCCATCCGGGCGAGATCTCCCTGGCTCACCGCGGCGTTCTCTTCCTGGACGAGCTGCCTGAGTTCGGCATGCGCGTGCTCGAGGTGCTGCGCCAGCCGCTGGAGGACAAGGTCGTCACCATCAGCCGCGCCCAGGGCTCGCTGACCTTCCCCGCCAATTTCCAGCTGGTTGCCGCCATGAATCCCTGCCCGTGCGGCTATTATGGCGACCTGCTGAAACCCTGCACCTGTTCCTCGATGGTGGTGACCAAGTACCAGAAGCGCATCTCCGGTCCCCTGCTCGACCGCATCGACATCCACATCGAGGTGCCACGCGTTGAATTTGAAAAATTATCCGATACCCGCACCGGCGAACCCTCGGCGTCCGTCCGTGCCCGCGTGGAGCTGGCGCGTGATCGCCAGCGCAGGCGTTTCGGGTCTGACGGATTGACCTGCAATGCCGAGATGCGCCCGGCGGAAGTGCGCAAGTTCTGTGCGCTGGATGAAACAGGTCAATCCCTGATGCATGCGGCGATGAACCAGCTCCAACTCTCCGCCGCGCGCCTATCACCGCGTGCTGAAGCTCGCCCGCACGATCGCTGACCTGGCGGGAAGCGAGACCATCCAACCCCCTCACCTGGGGGAGGCAATCCAATATCGACCGCGATTGAACTTGTTATGAGGGAGAATGCGTCAATCCCTGTACAAATTCATCGTTAGGACGGTGGATCTGTTCCTCTGGCGCGGCAAACTGGTCGGGGGTGAAAACCTGCCGCAGGCAGGCCCGGCGGTTTTCGTCGCCAATCACCTCGACGCCATGGGTCCGATCGGCGTATCCTGTTCCTTCCCCTTGTATTTACACGGCTGGGTGGTTGCGGACATGATGGACGGGGAACTGGCGCCTGCCTGGCTCCAATGGGATTTTGCCGAAAGGCAGCTGCACCTCAAACCGCCTTTCAGCCGCTGGTTCTCACGCGGATTATGCAAGCTTGTCGTGCCCCTTTTCTATTCCCTCGGCTGCATCCCGGTCTATCGCGGCGATTATGAACGCATGCGCACCACGCTCGAGATGAGCATGGAGATTATCCGCCAGGGAGGTTTCCTGTTGATTTTCCCGGAAGACAACCGCCTGCCCATGGATCCGCTGACCCGGATGCAGCCCTTCCAACGGACGTTTGCCCGCCTCGGCGAGCGATACCACACCGAGACGGGGAAGAATCTCCCCTTCTACCCGGTTGCTGTCCACCCGGACAAGGTCGTGCAGGTGGGCAAGCCGGTGGCTTATGATCCACTCAACCCGGCAGGGGTGGAGCGAAATCGCTTGAAGCAACTGATGGAGTCCACTATCCAGGAGATGTACCTGGGAATGAATGGTCGGAAGGAGGCTGCGAAAAGCTCGTAAGGGGAGGAAAAACAGCGGAATTGGCGCCTGCCATCCTGCACCGGAAGAGAGGATGAATATCACTTAAATCTCCTTGTGTAAAAATCACACAATGATACCAAGATAAATTTTCATATCTACCGAAGAGGTGGCACTATTGGTAAGTTCATCGCTGCCTGAAGGAAAGGAGACGCTGCCATGACGATCTCCCAACCCGCGCCGAAGCAGGGTTCGCCCCGCGTCGGCGTTTATGTTTGCCACTGTGGCACGAACATTGCCGCAACTGTGGATGTGGAAGCAGTCACCCAATTTGCTGCTACCCTGCCCCATGTGACCGTTACCCGCCACTATGCCTACCTGTGCTCAGACCCCGGCCAGGCGTTCATTGCTGAAGATATCCGCAAGGAAGGGTTGGACCGCATTGTTGTGGCCTCCTGCAGTCCGAACATGCATGAGGGCACCTTCCGGCGTGCCTGCGCCGAGGCAGGCTTAAATCCCTTCCTCTTCCAGATGGTCAACATCCGTGAGCACTGTTCGTGGGTCACTGCGGATCCCGTTGCCGCAACGGAGAAAGCCAAGGCGCTGGTGGCGGCTGCTGTGCGGCGCGTGGGCTGGCAGGTGCCGCTGGAAATGCGCCAGGTGGGGCTGAAGCAGGCCGCGCTGGTTGTCGGAGGGGGGATCGCCGGGATCGAGGCAGCCCTCCGCCTGGCTGATTCGGGCAAACAGGTAACCCTGGTGGAGCGCGAACCGTCCATCGGCGGGCACATGTCGCGCCTGTACAAAACATTTCCAACCCTCGATTGCGCAGCCTGAATACTCACCCCCAAGATGGTGTCCGTGGGACGCCACCCCAACATCAAGCTGATGACCTACAGCGAGGTCGAAAACGTTGCCGGCTATGTGGGCAACTTCACCGTGACCGTTCGCCGCAAGCCGCGCTATGTGAACGAGTCCTTGTGCACCGGTTGCGGAACCTGCATTGATAAATGCCCGTGGAAGAAGATCCCCTCCGAGTTCGACCTTGGGTGGGGCAACCGTGCCGCCATCTATTACCCATTCCCGCAGGCGGTGCCGCGCGTCCCGGTCATCGACACCGTGAACTGCGCCTATTTCAAGTCCGGGAAATGCCGCGCCTGTGAAAAATTCTGCACGGTGGGGGCGATCGACTTTGAACAGGTGGAACAACACGAGGAGATCGAAGTTGGCACGATCATCCTGGCGACCGGTTTTAGCGACTTTGACCCGCACCGGGCTGCTCAATATGGCTATGGCACCTTGCCGAATGTTTTCACCGGCATGGAGATGGAACGACTGATCAATACCGGCGGTCCGACAAGCGGCAGGGTGTTGCTCAAGAATGGAGAAAAACCAAGGAAGGTGGCAATCCTGCATTGTGTCGGCTCACGTGGAGTTGAAAACGAATATTGCTCACGCGTTTGCTGCATGTATTCCTTAAAACTAGCCACCTTGGTAAGGGAATACGTGGGTGCGGAAGTGGTGGAGTTCTACCGGGATATGCGCGCCTTTGGAAAGGATTACGAGAACTTTTACCACCGCGCCGAGGACCATGGAGTTCATTTCGCCCGCTTCGATGGCGACATTCGCGTCGAGCAGACTGATGGGCGGTTAGCGGTCATTGCCAGGGATGTGTATAGCGGGCAAACGCTCAAGACGGCCGTGGACATGGTCGTCCTTTCCACCGGCATGGAACCCCAGGACGACCAGCACGAGGTGGGTGCCCGGTTTGGGATCAGCCGCAGCCCGGATGGATTCTTCCTGGAGAAGCACCCCAAGCTGGCACCGGTGGAAACCATGAGTGACGGTATTTTCCTGGCGGGCACATGCCAGGGACCGAAGGACATCCCGGATAGTGTCGCCCACGGCGGAGCAGCAGCTGCCGCGGCAATCTCCCTTCTCGATCATGGTACGGTGGACCTGGAGCCGTTCACTTCATACATCGTTGCAGAAAAATGTGGCGCCTGTCACACCTGCGAAGGGCTGTGTCCTTATGGCGCTGTCTCGATGGTCGAATGGAATGGAAAACAAGTCGCGCAGGTTAACGAGGTATTGTGCAAGGGATGCGGAGCCTGCGTTGCCGCCTGTCCGGCTGGTGCAGCCGTCCAGAACGGCTTCACCAATGACCAGCTCATGGCGGAGATTGATGGTATTTTATCCCTGGCATGAGCCGGTTCGCCGCGTGAGTCAAATGACAAGTGTGCTCAGGTAAGCTGCCAGGCAGTCAACAGGAGAGTGCATGAATCTTTCCAAGATAAAAACCGGTGTTTATGTCTGTCATTGCGGGACGAATATCGCCGCGACTGTGGATGTTGCCGCGGTGACCGATTTTGCCCGCAAATTGGAAAACGTGGTCGTTGCCCGCGACTACACCTACATGTGCTCGGACCCGGGACAGGATCTCATCAAGCAGGACATCCTGGACCTGGGCGTCAACCGGGTGGTGGTGGCCTCCTGTTCGCCCCTGATGCATGAACCGACCTTTCGCCGGGCTTGCGCCGAGGGAGGGTTGAACCCTTTCTTCTTCCAGATGGCAAACATCCGCGAACACTGCTCGTGGGTGGTCGCGGACCGGGAACAGGCGACCACGAAAGCATGCTCTCTGGTCTCTGCCGCGGTCCAGCGTGTACATTATCATCACCCGCTGGACATGCGCCAGGTACAGATGACTCCCGCCACGCTTGTCGTCGGTGGAGGTATTGCGGGTATCGAAGCGGCTCTAAAACTGGCAGACGCCGGGAAGCAGGTCTATCTCGTTGAGCGGGAGTCGAGCATCGGTGGGCACATGGCCCAACTGTATAAGACCTTCCCAACGCTCGACTGTGCGGCCTGAATACTTACACCGAAAATGGTGTCCGTGGGACGCCACCCAAAAATAAAGCTCCTGGCTTACAGCGAGATCGAGTCTGTTTCAGGTTATGTGGGAAATTTCCAGGTACGGGTCCGCCGCAAGCCGCGCTACGTGGATGAAACCAAGTGTACCGGCTGCAGCAACTGCGCCTCCGTTTGCCCGGTGGAGGTCAGCAACGAGTTTGACCGCGGCCTCTCAAATCGCAAGGCAGCCTACCGGTTTTCAGCCCAGGCGGTGCCCGGTGCGTTTGTGATTGACAAGAAGGGTGTGGCGCCGTGCCGGGCTGCCTGTCCCACCGACCAGCGTGCCATGGGTTATATCACCCTGGTCCGGCAGAAACGTTATGCGGATGCCTATTGGGCGATCCGCCGCGAGCATCCCTTCCCATCGGTGTGCGGACGTGTTTGCAACCGCAACTGTGAGGCTGCCTGCTCGCGCGGCAAGGTGGATGAACCCGTCAATATCATGGGCATCAAGCGCTTCGTGGCGGATTGGGCTTACGCTCATCGTGAGCTGCTTCCGAACATGCGCGACAAGTCCATCGTCGGGACTCCCTTCCAGCATAAACCCACGCCGACGGGGAAACAGGTCGCCGTGATCGGAGCCGGACCGGCAGGTCTGACTGCTGCCCTTGACCTGGTGCGGCTCGGACATGCGGTGCAGGTGTTTGATGCCCAGCCGAAAGCAGGCGGCATGATCCGGGTCGGCATCCCACCCCACCGCCTGCCCTATGAAATGCTCGATTGGGAGATCCAGCAGATCCTCGATGAGGGCGTGGAATTGCAACTCAATACCTGGATCGATGACATCCCCGGGTTATTGTCAGGCGGGCTGGGTTCATCGGCTCACCCATTTGATGCAGTCCTGGTTGCCTCGGGTGCACATATCGCCAAGAAGGTGGACATTCCGGGCAAGGATCATCCCGACAACCTGCTCAGCCTGCCTTTTCTCAAACAGGTATGTCTTGGCACCCCGCCCGATCTCACCGGAAAACGGGTGGCGGTCATCGGCGGCGGAAATGTTGCCCTCGACTGTTCCCGTTCCGCAATCCGCATCGGCGCACGGGAATGCCGCATGATCTTCCGCAAGCCCAAGGGTGAAATGACCGGATTTGAGTGGGAGGTGGAGATCGCCGAAGAGGAAGGCGTGAAAATGTGCGGCGCCACCATGTTCAAGGAGATCCTCATTGAGGACGACAAGGTCACCGGCGTGAAATGCGTGCGCACGGAATACCATGGTTACGACGAAAAAGGGCGCATCCTGATCGACGAACTTCCCGGCAGTGAGCACGTGTTACCGGCGGATATCGTCATCTGGGCGACCGGTCAGGGTTGCGACCTGTCATTTCTCCCTAAGGATGGGCTGGTCAAGCTTGCCAGGAACGGGATCGATTCCGATGAGGAGATGATGACCACGCTCCCGGGGGTGTTTGTTGCCGGTGATGTTCACCGCGGTTCCACCTTCTACGTGGTGGATGCGATCGGTGAAGGTCATCATGCCGCCCGTTGCATGGATCGCTACCTGCGGGGAGCTGCGGGTATTAGTGAGCCAAGCCTTCCACCTACCGTGGCGTTGACCGAGTCCGAAGTGCGGACGCGCATCGCTCATGGGGAGGCCTCCGGGAAACACAGGGTTGGCATTCACACCATTCCGCTGGCGCAACGTTATCACAATTTTAATGAGGTGGATCTGACCCTTACAGAAGAGGAAGCACTCATCGAGGCTGAACGCTGCGTTCGCTGCGGGACTTGTGGTGAGTGCCTGGAATGCGTAGCCGCCTGCGACCGGGGAGCCATCGATCACAATGCAAAAGAAACCCATGACGAGTTTATGGTGGGAACCATCATCCTGGCGACCGGTTTTCGTGACTTTGACCCCGCGCGCCTCCCCGAATTGAATCATGGAAAGTTGGCGAACATCCTGACAGCCATTGAATTTGAACGCCTGATCAATGCCTCCGGACCCACCAACGGGAAAGTACTGCTCGCTGATGGGGGAACACCGAAACGGGTGGCTGTTGTCCATTGCGTGGGCTCACGCGATGCGACCACGAACGAATATTGTTCACGCGCCTGCTGCATGTATTCACTTAAGTTTTCACAATTGGTCCACGAGTATATTGGTGCCGAGGTTCATGAGATCTATCGGGATATGCGCTCGTTCGGCAAGGGATATGAAGAATTTTACAACCGCACTGCAGAGATGGGTGTGAACTTCCATCACGGCAAGGTGCATGATATCACCCACGTGGATGACGGCCTGCGAGTTACCTGGACGGAAGCCTTCCATGGACAGCCTGATCACGTGGATGTGGATATGGTCATCCTGGCGACCGGTTTCGAACCGCAGGCGGATTCCGCGCAGGTGGCGGCGAAATTTGGCATCAGCCGAACACGCGATGGATTCTTCTCCGAGCGGCATCCCAAGCTTGCCCCGGTGGAAACAGCCAGCGAAGGCATCTACATTGCCGGTGCATGCCAGTCGCCCAAGGATATTCCAGACAGCGTGGCGCAGGCGGGTGCCGCCTCGGCGGCAGCACTCTCGCTCATGGACCAGGGCATGATCGCCCTCGACCCATCCATCGCCGAGGTGGATTTGCAAAGATGTGCCGGATGCGGGCAGTGTGTGGCAGCCTGCCCGTATCACGCCGTTGAGTTGGTCAATGCCGTGGCACAGGTAAACAGTTTCCTTTGTAAAGGATGCGGTACGTGCGCAGCCGCGTGCCAAAACAAGGCTGTGACCTTGATCCATTTTGACGATCGCGAGTTGGTGGCTGAGATCATCGGCGCGCTGGCTTGATGGTGAACCAAGGATAAAGATCCTCTTAGGAGTATTGGATGTACGAACCCAAGATCATCGCCTTCCTCTGCACTTGGTGTTCCTACACGGGAGCCGACACTGCTGGTATTGCGAGGATGAAATCCCCGGCGAATATCCGCGCGGTGCGCGTGCCTTGTTCCGGACGTGTATCCCCCGAGCTGGTCATTCGGACCTTCGACCAGGGGGCTGACGGTGTGATCATTCTCGGTTGTCACATCGGGGAATGCCATTACGACTCCGGCAATCACCGTGCTGCAAAACGATTTCCTCTCCTCCACAACCTGTTAACCTTTGTTGGGCTCGAACCTGAACGGCTGCGCCTGGACTGGGTCTCTGCTTCCGAGGGCGAACACTTCGCTCATATCGTGACCGAGTTCACCGAATCAGTCCGCCAACTGGGACCTGCGTCCTGGCGCATTCCCCCGGGCGCCTGGGAGCCTGTTATGGAGGCTCTACCATCGATCACTGCTTCCATCCCGATGCCCGTCACTGACTGCGCGGGGAAAACAGACGCCATCCGCGCCAAGGCAAAAGAGCTGCTTGGCAATGGTGAGGTCGGGTGCGTCATCGGGTACGAGGTTGGGAGGAATGGACGGACGCGCCCGTCGTTTGCATATTCTCCTGAGGATGCCGCCCGCCTGGTATGGAATCCACAGGCGACCAACAACCTGACATCCTATCTGCCGTCCAAGTTGAAAGCCTCTGGCAAGGAGCCTCCCAAGAAGGTGGCAGTGGTGGTCAAGCCGTGTGACAGCAAAGCGATCAACGTGATGCTGGCGGAAAACCAGTTCCAACGCGACCAGCTGCATGTACTGGGCGTGGCCTGTGAAGGGATTTGCGACCACGATGGAGATCTTCAGACCCGCTGCATCACCTGCCAGGAGGCGGTTCCGACGGTATGTGACACCTTGATCGGGGGTGCCACCTCGCGTTACATTCCCCGCTTAACATCCTGCTGTGAAGAAAAAGTGTCCGAGCTTATGACGGCCGCACCCTCTGAACGCATGGAATTCTGGATCTCCCAATTTGACCGCTGCATCCGTTGCTATGCCTGCCGCCAGGCATGTCCAATGTGCAACTGTCCCACCTGCCTGGCAGAGCAGGAAGATTCAACCTGGATTGGCATGGGTATTCGCAACAATGAAAAACGCACTTTTCACCTTATCCGTGCATATCACCTGGCAGGTCGATGTGTGGGATGCAATGAATGCGAGCGTGCCTGCCCAATGGAGATCCCCATCAGCCTGCTCAACCGCAGGATGACGCAAGTGATGGAAGAAGAATTTGGTTTCCTTGCCGGGGTGGATGTTGTGCCATCCCCGGTGGTTACAGTTCTTTCCGGTGAGTACAAGGAAGGCTGAGATGAGCAATGCGATGCTTCTTCATAAGCACTGGCTTATCTCAAGGACCGAAATGCAGGGTTGGCTGGATGGGATCGCTGCCGCGCGCAACCTGATCGCTCCCAGTAAAAAATCCGGAGTTCTCCTGTACAAGCGTGTGAAAACCAGCGGGGAGATAGCAACATCGTTCACTCGCCCGCTTCTCTCTCTGAAGGAAGCCTTTTTTCCACCAACGGAGCGATTGTTCACCATTCAGAAGACCGGGCAGGAAATCGCCCTTGAGGAGAATTATCCTGAATGGGAAACGGTTGTCTTCGGTGTTCGCCCGTGTGATGCCCGGGGCGCCTTGCTGCTGGACAACCTGTTCATGGATACCCATCCTGTTGATCCCTTTTATGCCCGTCGGCGCCAGAATACCACCCTGATTGGCCTGGCTTGCCGTGAATTGGGTCCCAGTTGCTTCTGTACCTCGACAGGTGGCACCCCGGACGACTCCAGCGGAATGGACATCATGTTGTACGAAACCAGCGAGGGCTTTCTGGTTGAAGCCGTGACGGAGAAAGGCCGTTTCCTGATACCCGGCGGGGAGTGGAAGGAAACTGAGGACAGCCATACGCGTTCGGAAACAGGTTTTCAGAATCTTTCAAAAGAGAAGTGGAAGGAGCATTTTTCTGATCAATATTGGGAGAGAATTTCGGAGCGATGCCTTTCCTGCCGTGCCTGCGCATACGTTTGCCCCACTTGCCGATGCTTTGTCGTTCGCGATGAAGCGTTGCAACCTGGTCAGTTCGAGCGCATCCGCTGCTGGGATAGTTGCGCCGGTGAGAACTATCGCCGCGTGGCGGGTGGACATCGTGCCCGCCCGGAAAAAGGCGATCGCCTGCGCAACAGGTTCATGTGCAAGGTTTTGTATTTTCCCGAACAATACCACCTGGGTGCCGGGATTGCCTGCACCGGTTGCGGTCGTTGCATCGAACTCTGCCCGGCGGGTGTGGACATCAGTGAAATTCTGGCAGACCTGGAGTTAATAAGATGAGCTGGAATCCGATGATGCCCCACCTGGCGAAACTGGTTGAGGTGCGCGACCTGGCATCTGAGATCAAGTTATTTCGACTGGAATTGTTGAACGGTGCTGGTAGGGCATTTCAGAACCATCTACCTGGACAATTCGCTTTTGTCTCGGCCTTTGGATTGGGAGAAGCTCCCTTTGGGATCGCCAATGCAGTGGAGAGGGGACCGGTGATCGAATTCGCGGTGGCAAGGCTTGGAACCGTGACAACCGGTCTGCATGAATTGGGCGACGGTGATATCGTGGGGGTGCGAGGACCGCTGGGCAATCATTTCCCGATGGACAAGTTCAAGGGCAAGAACCTGGTGGTACTGGGTGGCGGTATTGGCGGGGCACCGCTGCGACCGGTCATCCAGCATGTACTCGAACACCGCGCCGAGTACGGACATTTGACCATCCTGTGGGCTGCCCGCCGCCCTGACCTGCTGGTATTCACCGATGAATATGACGAGTGGCGGTCCGCCCCCGATACCTCACTGCACCTCACGGTGGATAACGCGGATGCGGATTGGACGCATGAAACCGGCCTTATCACACAGTTATTGGAGAAAGTCTCGCCTGCATCCAGGAATACAGCGACCATCACCTGCGGTCCCCCGGTGATGATCCATCACACGACTCGATTGCTGGCAAGGATGGGATTTTTACCCGAATGGAATTACGTCACCCTGGAGGCGCGCATGCACTGCGGACTGGGAAAATGCGGGCGGTGCAACCTGGGAGAGAAACTGGTGTGCGTGGATGGACCAGTCTTCAATATGGTCGAGGTGGGGAACATGCTGGAGACATTTTTATAAATCGCAATTGTTACAAAGGGTTATAATTTAATTCGAGTATTCTCTTTCTCTTGGGATCATTTCACATTGATTTAAGGAACAAGGAGATTTCATGCCTGCAGCCAAGAAACGCTTGATCACAGCCGAAGATCTCTACCGCATTGAACTATTGTTTGAACCCCGCCTCTCCCCGGATGGGAAGCATGTGATCTACCGCATCCAGCGGGTGGAGCGGAAAACCGAGAAGAAATTCAGCAACCTGTGGCTGGTGCCGGTGGAAGGGGGAGCGCCGAGACAATTCACCCATGGCGACCAGTCTGACACTTCTCCACGCTGGTCCCCGGATGGGAAAATCATCGCTTTCCTTTCGAATCGCTCCAACAAGGACAAGCCTGCTCAAATTTTCCTGATCCCCTTCGACGGTGGCGAAGCACGCAAGTTGACTTCCATCGAAGGCGAGATCGGTGAAATCTCCTGGTCACCGGATGGGCGCAAACTGCTTTGTACAGTCCGAAAAACGGATGCCGATGTGCTGGAGCGCGAAAAGGATGAGCAGAAGAAAAAATTAGGCGTAGTTGCCCGCCATTACGACCGCTTGTTTTATAAGCTGGATGGTTATGGTTACCTGCCAAAGGAGCGCACCCACATCTGGATCATTGATGTCCGCACTGGCAAAGGCCGGCAAATCACCGACCACCCGGTGTGGGATGAGGTCAACCCGGCCTTTTCCCCTGATGGTCAATCCATTGCCTTCCTCTCCAACCGGACTGCGGATCCGGACCAGGAGGAACTGGATGACCTCTTCCTGCAGCCGGTGAGTGGAGGAGAGGCGCGTAAACTGAAAACTCCTGAAGGCGCCAAGTGGTATCCTTCCTTTTCTCCTGACGGCAAATGGATTGCATTCTTTGGAGTGGAAGGTAAAGGTTTCGGCTATAGTTATAAGAACAATTCGCCTATGGATCCTTCCTGTTAGCGGAGGAAAACCGGCCAAAAACCTGACTGCCCGCTATGATATCCACACCTCCCCGGATGTGATCAATGATTGCGGATCCACTGAATGGATGCGACCAACCTGGTCGCTGGACGGCAAGCGGCTCTACTTCCAGGCAGCCATCCATGGTTCAGCAGTGCTCAAATCCATTGCGGTGAGTGGCGACGACCTGTGCGATGTGGTGGGGGAGGGTGGCGCGGTCGGCGCGTTCACCCTCGATAAAGCGCAGACCAGGATCGCCTATTTCTTCGGTCAGATGGAGGATATTGGGCAGATCTACGTCCGTGAGCTGACGGATGGCGGACGAACCCGGCACCTGACACGCCTGAACCGCGACCTTCTCGACAGCCTGGAGATGAGCCGCGTGGAGGAGGTTTGGTTCAAGGGTGCTGCGGGGAATGATCTGCAGGGTTGGATCATGTATCCACCACACTTCGACCCAAAAAAGAAGTACCCCTCCATCCTCGAGATCCACGGAGGACCGATCACGCAATATGGCAAGTTCTTTATGCACGAATTCAACTACCTTGCCTCGAAAGGATTTGTGGTTCATTTCTGCAATCCCAGGGGTGGACGCGGATATGGCGAAGAACACGCCCGGGCGATCTGGGGCTCCTGGGGGGGTGCGGATTATGCCGACTTGATGGCATGGGCTGATTTCATCGCCAAGAAACCCTACATAGACGTGAAACGCATGGGTGTAACAGGTGGTTCGTACGGCGGATACATGACTGTGTGGATCATCGGTCATACCGAGCGATTCAAGGCCGCCGTGACCCAACGCTGCGTGAGCAATTTTATCAGCGAATGGGGCTCAAGCGATATCAACTGGACCTTCGAACACGAAGTCGAAGCAGAACCCCCCTTCAAGGATTTTCAGAAATGGTGGGACATGTCGCCAATGGCATATATCAAGAATGCCAAAACCCCCACGTTGGTCATTCACAATGAAGGCGACCTGCGCTGCCCGATCGAGCAAAGTGAACAGGTTTTCGTCGCCCTCAAGCGGATGGGCGTGGATACTGAATTTGTACGTTTCCCTGATGAATTCCATGGGCTCTCGCGCACGGGGCGTACCGACCGGCGCATCGCCCGGTTGAACCATATATTGCGCTGGTTTGAAAAATCCCTGAAATAGCAACAAGCAAAAAATAAACAATGACCCATCCAGGATCACTAACCAGGATGGGTCATTGCTTATTTCCGAGACAGTGGGGAAGGTTCTATCAAGGTGTGGGGGGTGACGGAGAATATGGATAAATAACTGCACCGAGATTCTCGTCCCAACGACCGGCATGGGTTCGATCAGCCATCTCTGCCACGGCCGCCAGGGGTACGATCGTGCCAGCCGTTCCAATCCCAGGGTAAGCCCAGTCTCCGATCTTTAACCAATCTTCGGGAGAGGTATTCGCCGGATTGTCCGGGTAGTTGGCTCCTGCTGAAGGGAGGAACAGTTGAATATAAGCCCGATCGGGATTGAGACGGATCCAGCGCAGTTGCGCGCCTGAAGGTTGGGCTTCGAATCGAAAACCCTGATAGGCCTGGTGGATGTGAGGCTTGTCAGCAGCCACCTGGGTGTTGTCATTTTGAGAAAAAACAAGCATCACGTTGAAATCGGAATTCTGAAGTTTTGCGATATCCTGAAAGCGGTTAACAATCTGCAGGGATGCCCAGGCCTCACGAGCTTCCTGGGGCGAGGCAAGGTCAGCAGGCCAGGTGTCGCTGGTTAATGCTCCCAGGTCTAGGAGTGCCTGTGTCAATGCCGTGGAATAATAGCGTTTCCCGAACATCACCGGTACCTGCCAGGCGAAGATGTGATCGCCCGTGGTGGCTGAATTATTTCCATCCAGATCCAGGTAGGGACGACCGACGAAATTTGTGTTGTTTTCCGAGTAGGTGGGATCCCAGCGCAAGGTGCCATAATTGACGGATATTGAATGAGGGCTGTAGCTGGTGGGGTATAAATAGAACGGATTCTCCACCGGTAGCCCATTTTCGTAATGCCCAATCTCCTGGCAGGCGATGGTGTCGTTGGTGGGATTCTCACGACCGATCAAGTATTGCAGCCCGGGCAGGTCATCTCCATATTGTGCCAGCACATTGACGGCAGCAATCCCGGCGTCGGAGAATGCATACAGGCCAATTTCCTCTATCAATGGAGTTAAGGGGACCAGGGAGTCGATCATCCTGCCGTTGTATGTCGCTTTGGCGACCAGCGGCGAAACGGATCACATCCCTCAATACCTGGATTGATTTTTCACCGCCGAAATCAAATTCGCCTTCGCTTGCAATGCGGGTGCGACCATCAATTTTTCCAGGCCACAGATAACTTACCTGGATCAATCCTATTGAAGTCAGGTCGGGTTGGTTGATGAAGCCGTTGGTTTCGGTGAAAATTGGTGCGACCAACACAACCACTCCAGCGCCTTCAGAATAGCGCGGTGTCTCAGGATAGGCGATCTGGATGGCAATGTTACCTATCGCCTTCCGATTTGATATAGGTCGTCTGGGTTTGACCGGCAGCGGGTACATAAAGACAATCCTGCGGGCAGTTTTTCGTATCTTCGAGCACCCCGCAACTCCCGTCTCCACAGACGGGAACGGATGTACTCCACCGGTGTTGAAGAAGGTGCGGGTACGCAGGAGGATAGTAGCATCCCAGTGAGCAGGAGCAGGGCAAATGTAGAAAATGCGCGCATGTCAATCTCCAAACCTGACAGGTGTCATATTGCATCGCAGGTCAAAACAAGGTAAGATTATAGTGCCATGCATCGAATCCTGCGAATATTCGTTCTGGCACTAAAAGGTCAGTAAAAGCCTGACAGGCTAATCATACCTGTCAGGCTTTTTTTTCGCTACAAATATCCCAAAACAAGGAGTATGAATGCAAACACCCTGGGAGTACCGTTATGCCTACCGCGCCCAGCGGATGGGGAGCTCGATCATAAGGGAGCTTGCTGAAACTCACCGAGCAGCCTGATATCATTTCCTTTGCTGGAGGTCTGCCTGCCCCGGAGGTCTTTCCGCTGCACCAGTTCAAGGAAGGCATGCATTACCGTATTGGAGAAATGTGGGGCGCAGGCCTTGCAATATGGTACCACTGAAGGGTACCGGCCTCTGCGGGAAATGATCGCCCGGCATGCTCAACGCTTTGGGATCGATATCACCGCAGATAATATTCTTATCACCTCTGGCTCCCAGCAAGCACTTGATTTCATCGGTCGATTATTCATTAACAATGGGGATCATATCGTCGTTGAATCCCCGACTTACCTGGGTGCTTTACAAGCATGGAATGCGTACGGGGCCAATTATGTCTCTGTGCCCGCCGATGAAAATGGAATGATCGTGGACGAGCTGGAGAAAGCTCTGCGGGTGGGGCCGAAATTCATCTATGTATTACCTAATTTCCAAAATCCTTCGGGCACCACTCTCAGCCTGGAACGCCGAAAGCAATTGGTGGAGTTGGCAGATAAATACGGTGTGCCGATCATCGAAGATGATCCATATGGCCAATTGCGTTTCGAAGGAGAACACCTGCCATCAGTGGTCTCCCTGGACAGCGACTACCGCGGACCCAATGGCGGTCATTACAGCGGTAATGTGATCTACCTGAGCACCTTTTCGAAGCTGTTGGCACCGGGACTGCGGCTGGCCTGGATCGTCGCTCCACCCGAGGTCATCCGGAAGCTGGTGATGACAAAACAAGCTGCGGACCTCCACTCGGCCACGTTCAACCAGTACGTAGCTTATGAGGTGGGAAAAGGCGGATTTATCGATGAACACGTCAAATTCATTCGCCAGGTATACAAAGAGCGCCGTGATGTGATGTTGGAGACAATGGACGAGTTGTTCCCATCCGAGGTGCGCTGGACCCATCCCCAGGGAGGTATGTTCCTGTGGGGTATCCTGCCGAAGGGGATGGACGCTGCCGAAGTGTTGAAGGTAGCCATTCAGCGCAAGGTGGCTTTTGTACCCGGTTTGTCCTTCCACCCCAATGGAGGGGGCGAGAATACCATGCGCATCAATTTCTCCTACTCGAAACCGGAAGCGATCCGTGAAGGGATCACCCGTCTTGGGATGGTGCTCAAGGAACTGGTGGCAGAGAATAAGAAGTTGTAGATCATTTGGGAGACTTTCTCAACAAATCTAGAAGTCAACTCTTAATAGACACCGCCCGGTTTATGCCGGGCGGTTCGCTTTTCAATTTCCTATTCTGTTATTTTATTCACGGACGTACGGCACATAATCAGCGCGGGCCAATCCCTGCTCGATGGCTTTTGTTGCCACGGCATGGGCAACCGCTTCGTGGAGTTTCTTATCCAATGGGCTGGGTACAAATTCGTTCTCGGGAGTGGCATCAGCAATGGCATAGGCGGCAGCCTCCAGCATCTCGGGTGTGATACGCGGCGACCAGGTGTCCACGGCACCTCGGAAAATGCCGGGGAAACCAAGCACATTGTTGACGGATTTTCCATCCGCAGCATAGATTGCGCCTGCCTTGCGGGCTTCCTCGGGTTCAATCTCGGGTCGCGGGTTGGACAAGGCGAGGATGATCTGTCCCTTGCGTACCATTTCGGATTTAATGAGACCTGGAGCCCCGGTGGTGGCTATCACGATATCGCAGTTCGCCATGATCTCTTCCAGGGTGGAGGCCTTGCCACCGTTGGCTACGTGCCGCTTGATCGCATCCTTGCTCAGATCAGCGCCATAGACCGGGTTACCGGTGATGCGCATGAGCATCTTGGCGATGGCATTTCCGGCCGCCCCCAGGCCGATCTGGCCGATCGTTGCCTTGCGCAAATTGCGTTTGGTCTTGCGCGCGGCGATGGTCAGCGCGGCTGTGCAAACAACCGCTGTCCCATGCTGGTCATCGTGCATGACAGGGATGTCCAATTGCTTTTGAAGTTCTTCTTCGATCCTGAAACAGCGCGGGGCTGAAATATCTTCCAGCTGTATGGCGCCGAACGTGGGGGCTATGGCTGCCACGATTTTGATGATCTCATCAGGATCCTTGGTGTTCAAGAGAATTGGCACACCTGACAGACCAACAAGCGATTCCATGAGCATTGCCTTACCTTCCATGACTGGCATACCAGCCACGGGACCAATATCCCCCAAGCCCAGGATAGCCGTTCCATCGGTGACAATGGCAACCAAATGGCTGATGGAAGTGTACATGCGCGCCAGTTTCGGATCCTTGTTAATCTTCAGGCACACTTCTGCCACGCCGGGTGTATAGACGCGACGTAAAGTTGCCAGGGAATCGATCGGGTAGCGCGAACGCATTGCAATCTTTCCCTTCAAGTGCAATGCCATGACCTCGTCGCGAACATCCAGCAGTTTTGTGCCGCGATTTCGCCGGATCGCCTCCAGGATCAATTCCAGGTGTTTTTCATCGTCAGCGAAGATCGTGATGTCGCGAACGACCTGGGTGGAGCTCTCATTGAGCAATTCGATATTGCCCACATTACCCCCAACTGCAGTGACAGCGCTCAGGAGGCGGCCAAATGTACCAATCTCCTGGAGGTTCACCACCCGAACAATACGTAAGATCTTGTTTTCCCAACTCATATATACCTCGATGTGATGAAAGATTCCGGGAGTGCAGATGCACCTCCGGTTGTTATGCTAACCTCCAATTTCGCTCATCACTCTGTTGAGGGGAATATCACCGTCTGCCAGCCCGTGCCCCCATGGCTTGTTCCAGACGGTCTCCAGTACCATGTTGCGGAGTTGCTCCAAGGATGCCCCTTGGCGAAGAGGCGTCAGAAGATCGAGCTCAGCTTCACGTAGCAAACACATGCGCAGGATGCCATCCGCAGTCAATCGCGCACGTGTGCAATCAGCGCAAAAAGGAGCGGTTACCGAAGAGATGAATCCAATGTTGCCTTTAGCGCCGGGGAGGGTAACTACGCGAGCCTCGCCTTCAAGTTTACCACCATTTACTGGAGACAAACGCCCGAGGACGTGTTCGATATGCTCCTGTGTTTCTTGCGGCGGTGACCAATTGCCCGGTCTGAAGGTCAGTGGCGCCTGCAAATGGCATCATCTCGATAAAACGAACCTGCCAGGGGTGATCGATGCTCAAGCGAGCCAGGTCTATAACGTCTTCTTCGTTATAACCGCGCACGATCACCGCATTGATCTTCACCGGTACCAACCCCGCTCGTTCAGCCGCCTGGATGCCTTCCCAAACGTCCTCGATATCACCCCGACGGGTTAACCTATTGAATTTGGATGGATTGAGCGTATCCAGGCTGATGTTGACTCGTTTCAAGCCTGCCTGGGCAAGAGGCAGGGCCAGGTCCGGGAGGAGCACGCCGTTGGTTGTCATTGATACTGAATCGATGCCCGGGATGGATGCAATGGCACGCACGATGTCGACGACATGCGCGCGGAAGGTTGGCTCTCCTCCGGTCAGGCGGATTTTGTCGACGCCGAGATCTGCAAATAATCTAGTCAGAACGAGGATCTCATCATCCTGCATTAATTCCGCGCTGGGTCGGAAAGTCATCTCTTCCGGCATGCAATAAACGCAACGCAGGTTGCAGTGGTCGGTTAGGGAAATGCGCAGGTAATGGATGTTACGGGCAAAACGGTCATAAGCCATCGGGATACCTTTTTGGATACCTGTAAGAGGTTAGATTATAACAAGTTTGGCGTGTTCCCGCCTGCCTGCATTGACGGTTCCCTGCAGGCATGCTATCATGGCATTTATTATTGCAAGCGATTTATTTTTAATAGGAGTTATTCATGAGCGCTGATTTTTCTTTTCGTCTTATTGGCATGGTCGTATTTCGCAACTTTGGGGGCATTCCTGGGAAACTGGTTGGGTCAGTATTAATCCCGATTTCACGATCATTTATACATTAACCGTCGGTTTGGTTGGGGCATTGTTTGGCCTGGTTTTAACGCCGTATTTTACCACCCGCCCCATCCGAGCCCTCAAGAAATTATTGGCAAAGTTGGCGGCTGAAACCCTCTTCTCAGCGATCATCGGACTGGTGGTGGGATTGATCATCGCTGCTTTGCTGGCTTTTCCCCTCTCACTTTTACCCGATCCCTTTGGCAAGGTGTTACCTTTCCTCGGTGTGGTCCTGTTTTGCTATTTTGGGGTTGCACTCTTCGTAATGCGCCAGACGGATATGGGTAACCTGATCAGTTCCATGTCCTCACGCCGCGAGGATGGGGGGCAACCCAATTGGTCCCAAGCCAACCGCACGGTACTGCTGGATACCAGTGTCATCATTGATGGGCGGGTTGCAGATATTGCCAAGACAGGCTTCCTTCCAGGCACGCTTGCTCATTCCGCGCTTTGTGTTGAACGAACTCCAGTATATTGCCGACTCTCTGACAACATGCGCCGGGCACGTGGCCGGCGCGGCATGGAAGTCCTGTCTGAATTGCAAAAGGCATCCTCGGTTGTGGTACGCATCTCGGATATCGACGTGGAAGGCGTACGTGAAGTGGATGATAAATTGGTTATCCTGGCGCGACAATTGAAATGTCCCATTCTCACCAACGATTACAATCTGAACCGCATAGCCGAGTTGCAAGGGGTCTCCATACTGAACATAAATGAACTGGCAAACGCTGTGAAGTCTGTTGTCCTGCCTGGTGAAGCGCTCACCATCAGCATCATCCAGGAGGGCAAGGAAGCCAGCCAGGGCGTGGGCTATATGGATGACGGTACGATGGTGGTCATTGAAAGCGGGAACAAGTTGATCGGTCAGACCAAGAATGTGACCGTCACCAAGGTGCTTCAAACGGCGGCAGGCAGGATGATCTTTGCCAAGCCGGAAGATTAACTAATTTCCAACCCCGTAATGCCATTCCCCAGCAAATTTCTTCTTAACTGAAGATACAACTGGTTATAATATGCCTGTTTACTCAGGAGATGATCATGTTGCGTGTTTACAACACACTCACCCGGAAAGTCGAAGAATTCCAGACCCTTGAACCGGGTAAAGTAAAAATGTACGTCTGTGGTGTCACGGTTTACAATGATGCCCATGTAGGGCATGCCATGTCGGCGCTGGTTTTCGACATCGTCCGGCGCTACCTTGAATTTCGGGGCTATCAAGTCCACCATGTAATGAATTTTACCGATGTGGACGACAAGATCATCAACCGCGCCAACCAGCTGGGCGAAGATCCATTTCACCTGGCACAACGCTATATCGATGATTACCGCCAAAACCTGAACGACCTGAACATTCTTCCGGCGACATCCAATCCGCGGGCCACCCAGACCATAGACAGCATACGAAAAATGATCCTTGATCTGGGCGAGAATGGATACGCGTATTCGACCGAGGACGGCAATGTTTATTTTCATGTCACCGAATGCCGCGATTATGGGAAATTATCCGGTCGAAACCTCGACGACATGCAAGCTGGTGCGCGCATCGAAGTGGATCCCAAGAAGAAACACCCGATGGATTTTGCGTTGTGGAAAGCTTCCAAACCGGGTGAGCCAGCATGGGACAGCCCGTGGGGGAAAGGCCGCCCAGGATGGCACATTGAATGTTCGGCGATGAACATGGTTGAATTTGGCGAGCAAATCGACATTCACGGTGGTGGGAATGACCTGATCTTCCCACACCATGAGAACGAGATTGCCCAAACAGAATCGCTTACCCATAAACCATTTGCCCGGTATTGGATGCACAATGGCATGCTGCAACTTGGCGGCGAGAAGATGTCCAAGTCGTTGGGGAATATCATCAGCATCAAGGAATTCCTGGCCCAGCGTGAAGCGGATGTCATGCGCATGCTGGTCTTGAGCGGTTCCTATCGCTCGCCGCTTATGTTTAACGAGGAAACACTCAATTCTGCGCAGAAGGGATTGGAAAGATTGAAGTCCGCACTGCGTCCAGCGGCAGCATCGTCGACAGGGTTGTCTCCGGAAGCCTTGGCGGTCCTGTCTGCACAAAGTGAGGCAACCCGGAATGCCTTCACCGATTCAATGGATTCTGATTTCAATACCCCGGGTGCCCTGGCAGCGTTGTACGAGCTCGTCCGCGCAATCAATTCGGCGCGCGATGCTGGTGCAAAAAACGAGCAACTCCAGGCTGCACAAAAGGTGTTTCGCGACCTGGCAGCCGTGTTGGGATTGCAATTGGCGGAGAAAAAATCCAGTGGAAATGTCGATAGGTTTATCGACCTGCTGATTGAAGTCCGTACCGCGATGCGCAGTCAAAAGAATTGGGCAATGTCAGACATGATCCGCGACCGGCTCAAGGAGCTTGGCGTGAACATCGAAGACAATAAGGATGGAACAACCTGGCACTGGTAAACCAATAGCTTCCCCCATAATGTCTAAACTTCCGTGAGTGGGACTCCGGAAGTTTTTTCATCCAAGTCAACCCTTCGCCAACATTTTCCCCAGTCTTCTTTCCAGGTTCTTTCTCGCCCGCGAGGCGATCGGAGCGCGTAAGAAACGTTGAAGAGTGGGGACATCGGCTGCCTTCGCGTAGTAGTCGCGGAAGATTTCGATCAGCGCCACCTTGTCATCACGATAAGGCTCGACTGTCACCTCTTCGCCAATCCTGATCGTCCCTTCTTGTAGAACACGGCAGTAGACCCCCGGGCGTTCGGCATTGCGGAAACGATCAATAAAACCAGGATCCCCCATGCGTGTTGCGAATGTATCACAGGGAATGCGAGGGGCAGTCACTTCCAGGATCACCGCACCTATCTTCAACCTGTCGCCGATGAAAAAAGCAGCACTCTCCAGGCTGCTGACCGTCAAGTTCTCACCAAATGTGCCGGGGGAGAATTTCTGCCCCAGCTCAAGCGCCCACCAGTCGTAGTCTCCCTGGCCATATAAATAAACGGCCTGGTCTGGTCCGCCGTGATGTTTCTTGTTGGATATGTAATCATCTTCCAATCCCAAACGGCTGATTTTCACCGGGCTGTCTACCGGTTTCTTGAAAATGCCTGTCCCCAAAGACGCGCCTCTTGTAGGGATGAACTGTTTCGTGCCAATGTTGATACTGATCAATTGCATGCTACCACCTGTCATTCCCAATCATAGGTTTCTGCACTTTCCCGGATACCTAGCAACGCTGCCAGTACCTCCTCCGGGATTTCAGCTTCTTGGACGTCGGCCTCGTATAACTGCTCATTCGCTGCCCGTTCACGTATGGATTGCCAGAGCAATTGACGCTCATCACTTTGGACGACCAGGTCGTTGAGCGTCTTTGCCTTGAGCAAATATTCGCCGGTTGTGTAAAGAAATGTCAACCGTTTCCATTTATCTGCCCGGATGGGTTGTGTAAGTCTTTCCAGCTGTCCCAATTGAAGCTTGAAGTATTCTTCGCGCGCCCGCGGATGGTCAGGCTCATCACGTAGGAGCTCAGCGCGGGTCGCCAGTTCGTGGCCACGAACAGGCGCCATCCACTCAATGCGACCAGACAAGTCGCCGAAACTGCCCGGTTGGTAGAAGGCAAGATAATCCACAGCCACTACTTTTGGAGAGCTGCGCAACGGGATGCGGTACCAGCCCAAGAGCCGCGCAATTTCAAAGTCGCGTGGTGATGGCAACAAGCACACCAGGATGAGTGAGGTGGGGAGTAACATGGGTTAACTTTATCCCAAAACCCCCTCTTTGACAAATCTTTTCTTCACCTGTGACAATATCTACATGAAGAAATATCTTGTACTCCTGCAGGTTGAGTTGCTTGAGCTGTTGCCGAAGCGGGTGCTTCACCGTTACAGTTATTTTCGCTCTGAATTGGTCAATCCAGTTAAATCATCCGGTCAATCTTCAACCAGCTACGGGAACGGCTTGGTAGCTTTGGTCTTGATCCAAGATCCCTGTTACCTATTGGCATACCCGACATGGCGGATGACCGGGTGATCGGCTATGAAAGATGCATTGAATTTCCTTTGCCTGAGGAGGAAGATGTGAGGACGTTACCGGGAGGACGTTACGCCGTCGTGGTGATCGAGAAGCGGCTAGAGAAAATTGTCCCGGCGATCCGATCTTTTTGTGGCGATTATTTGCCCAGGTATGGGCTTCTCCCGGACGAACCACCTATACGAGATATTTTTTCAAGACACGATGGAATATTGCATACCTATCAGGTAAGAAAGAAAAGGCCGGACAATTCGCCGGCCTCAGTTTCGAATATGGGAAAATCACCGCAGTATTGATTGCTTGAGCACTTTATTCCTGCTTTGTTCCGCAATCGGGGCAGAACTTGACGTCCGGCTTGATCTTTGAACCACAGTTGACACAGAATTTTTCAGCAAGAATTGCTGCTCCACACTCGGGGCAGAACTTGGGCTTATCCGTTAGGGGCGCATTGCAATTGGGGCAAGTGGCGCGGACGCCCTCGCGCCAACTTTCTTCCTTGAGCATGGACCGATCAGCCTCAGCCATTTTGGAATGGGCCCAGATCTCTTCCACGGTGCGGCTCGCCTGTGCAGCAGCCATTTCCACCCCCATATCTGGGGCACAGTTCTTGCATAAGCCCTTTTGAGTATTCCAACAGCTCTTGCGGCAAACCCAATTCGAGCAGCGTGGACATTGAATGAAATCTGGTCTCAATTCTTCCATCGCATCCACGAAGGCATTATCATGGGCTTTTTGCCAGCCGGCAGAGCGAACTCGTTCGCCAACATTGGCCGCGCTACTGAAAATCCCACCAAACAGGCTCCCCGCTGTATCCAGTGCGCTCGAAACGGTTCCTGCCGCGTAGGGTTGGAAGCGCGTGCGGTATCCTGTTCCACAGCGGTCACAGTTGAACTCAAATTGGAAACCGCGATCGGTGCTGTGATCGGAGTAGTTATTGGTAAAAGCTATTTTGTCACTCATATCAAGAACCTCCAATAAGAGAAAGTCCTGATTATTATACGCCGACTGTAGGTTCTTATGCAATTATCAGGGCAAACAAAAATATCGATAAGTTGCCTATTCGCCAGATATTTGGCTGAGGATTGGTAACCACCAATCCTCAGCTTTCAATGGGCAAATAAACCCGCACCTAATCCTTGAACTTTTACACCAACCCGACTTCTTGATTAAACTCCACGATCAACTCATCAATTTCGGCAGCCTGTTTTTGGACCCCATTCCAGTAATCACGTTGATTCCACATTTTCACGATCTCGGCATAAGTCTTACCCTGCTGTTCGACCCAGGTAAAGTACTTAAGGTTGTGGATGCGGCGGCGGTCTTCATAACGCAATTCCAGCATGTTATCAGTGGATTGCCCATGCAAGTAATGGGCGAAATCGGCAGCAGCATCCTTCTCAGTGTAATCGCCGAATTCTTCTTGCAGTTCCTTGAGGCGCGACCTGTAGAGCTCCATCGAATCCGTCAAAACTGTGACCATGATGTCATTCTCATCCATCTCATAGTACTTGGCAGTCTTCACTGCTGACAACACGTTTGAGATGCCGGAAAAACCGAGCAGGTCAAGCTGGGATACAACTGCCTCAGGCACTCCTTTTGAGGCGAGATATTTTCGACCGGCAGGTTCATTGAACAGGCGGGAGAGATTGACCACAGCATTATCGTCAATTGCAACAACAACATCTGTATTCTTGGTATTGTGGATCCACGGGACATGCTTGTCACCGATGCCTTCTATGCGGTGGGCGCCAAATCCATTTTCCAGCAGGGTTGGACATTGCAGGGCTTCGCTGGCAACGATGACACTCCCAGGGAACACCTGTTTCATATAATCTCCACTGGCAATCGTTCCTGCCGACCCGGTGGCAGACGCCATGCCCCGATAGACACCTTTGGTTCCGGCGACAAGGTTCACCACTTCTTCCATTGCATGACCGGTGATCTCATAATGCCACAGATAGTTGCCGAACTCGTCGAACTGGTTGAAGATCATCAGATCCTGGCCGGACTTGCGCAATTCCCAGCACTTGTCAAAGATCTCTTTCACGTTGGACTCGGAGCCGGGAGTCTTGATGGTCTCACCGGCAACCTTGGAAAGCCATTCGAAGCGTTCCTTGCTCATGCCTTCGGGCAGGATAGCGATGAAATCGCAAGCCAGCAGGGCTAAATCGTAAGCACCGCCGCGGCAATAATTTCCTGTGGACGGCCAGACAGCTTTTTGAGTCGTTGGATCAAATTGACCGGTTACCAGGCGTGGTACGAGGCAACTGAACGCCGCCCCAACCTTGTGTGCTCCCGTGGGGAACCACTTGCCAACCAGGACAATGATCCGTGCCCTTGTCCCGGTCAGTGAGGAAGGCAATTCCAGATAGTTGACCGCGCCAAAACCACCACCTTTGTCCTTTGGCTCATTGTGCCAGGTGATGCGGAACAGGTTGCATGGGTCCACATCCCACAAGCCGACATCCCTGAGTGCTTCCTTGATCCTGACAGGCACCTTTGCCGGATCTTTCATCTGGGCGTAGGTGGGGATAATGATATTGCGCTCGCGGGCGCGCTGTATGGCACGGGCGCGGCGATCTTTGTATATGGTGAGGTCGATTGTGGTCATTTTGGGAGGCTCCTGGTTGAAAAAGGGGGAGTTGTCTGACAACCTGTATTATATCGCGAATTATCTTCCTCCCTGCCCGGATACCATTGCTGACGATTCGACCCATCCAAAGTAGATTTACTTGAACATGGGTGATAATTCTGAGCAGGGTCAACAGTAGTTGTTTATTGGGGCGCTCCAGCAAGCAGACGGTCAACCACACCCATCACTCCCCAAACCTTCTCTGGATTGAACCCGGATGACTAGGTTCTTAGGCTGAAGGTGCACTCGGGCTCACCTGGGAAATCTCCCCTGGATCCCAGGCTGTAAACAGTCCCGATGCCACCTCGGTGATAACCTAGCTTGGGAATGCCCGCCCATAGGCATCCAGGATCACATCCCAGCGCCTGTTGGCCTCGTGGTCAATGGTACAACGTGCCGGGTCAGCTTCGTGCCAGGCAATCGACCGGCGTACGCCGTCCGCCCAAGGAACAGTACAGGTAAAATCAGGCACCAGGGTCTTGATCTTGGAATTATCAAAGACTGTGCTGTTGCACTTGTCGCCGATGAGGCTGCCGACAGCATGGAGATCGTAGGCGGAGATTAAATCCGCAGGTACATGGACGATCTTCGGTTCCAGGCCCAGGGCACGACCAACCTCGAGGTAGATCTGGTTCCAGGTCAGTACTTCATCGGATGTGATGTGATAGGCCTCACCGATCGCCTGCCTGCAGCCCAACAACCCAAAAAAACCTTTGGCAAAATCTGCGTTCCAGGTCAAGACCCACAAGGAAGTGCCATCTCCGGGAACGATGATCTTCTGACCGCGCTTCATCCGGTCGATGATGGTATAAGGATGCATCCAGCTTCCGACGCACAACGGGATCTGGGAAGGGCCATAGGTCAACGATGGTCGAACAATGGTGATGGGGAAGCCGCGCTGCCGGTACTCACGGATCAGGCGGTCCTCGCATGCGATCTTGTTGCGCGAATATTCCCAGAATGGATTTTCCAGGGGTGTATCTTCGGTGATCTTGTAATGGCTGGGAGGTTTCTGGTATGCGCTGGCTGAACTGATAAAAATGAATTGCCTGGTCTTTCCACTGAATAACCTGATATCCCGTTCGATATCCTCCGGGGTGTAGGCGATCCAATCCACGACCACATCAAACTGTTGACCACGGAGCAACCGCTCCAATATGGATTCCTCTCCATGAATGTCGCCCTGTAGTAATTGTATGGCATCCATGGAATGAAGAATCTTGGACTGGTTACGGTTAAGCAGGATTAGGTCCAAGCCGCGGTCAACGATCAACTGGGAACAGGCTGAGCTGATCAAGCCGGTCCCGCCGATGAATAAGATTTTCATTTGCGCCTCCAAATCGGTTGAAACATCAATTTCACCGGTGGTTATTATGAGTATGAATTTTAACCCATATTATTTTCAGAGATTCCATTCTTAGGCGCCGAGGATTAAGGCGGATTGAATTAAGACTGGATCAAGCTGTCTATACAAGCAATTATAGAATCTGTAGGTTGTTTTTAATGCAATTGTTAAATATTAGTAGTAAGATAATGGTGTAGACCATTGTGGTCTGGAAAGGAGGTTTCAGTCAAACAGATGATTGCAACACCTCAAGGAGGAATGAACGGGTAGGCAGAGTGGATGCCAGGCAATTAGCCTGCAGCTCACGTGCCTCACGACGAACGTGGCCTTCCCCGTTCAATCCCGCAAGTAGCAAGACCTGGCGGATGGGTAACCCCCATCCGCCTTTTCTATTAAGGTGTAAACAAAAAAACAACGTCTGTCCAGAATCCCTTCGTTGGAGTATAGTGTTGGAAAGTGTAAAAACCTATAAGGAATAGCGTATGAAAAGAACACTTCGCACCATATTAAATCTTAATAGCCATCCTTGTTGGATTATTCCTCCTCATACAACTCCTCCCCTTTGGCAAGAATCATGCCAACCCTGCCGTGGTAAGTGAACCTGCGTGGGACACCTCAGCCACCCGGGACCTGGCACAACGCGCCTGCTTTGATTGCCACAGCAACGAGACGGTCTGGCCATGGTATTCCAATATTGCACCGGTATCCTGGCTTGTGTACTACGATGTGGTCGAAGGTCGTGGGAAGATGAATTTCTCAGATTGGGGGCGTGGTTTTCAACCCAATGTAGGCGAAATTGCTGAGGTTATTCAAGAGGGGGAGATGCCGCCGTTACAGTACCTGCTTATGCACCCGGAAGCCAAGCTGTCAGCGACTGAAAAACAGGCCCTGATTGATGGCTTGCTGAATTCAGTGCCCTGATATCCAGTGTAGATGGTTCCACCGGGAGGGAATTTTCCTCCCGGTTTGCTTTTTAACTCGGGGAAAAGTTGGCGTTCCAACCAAAAACCGGTACAATCTGTAGGTGAGACAGGAGTTAATCCATGACTGAGCCGACACCTACCAATAATTCTCCCCGCTGGAGCGCGATCACTAAACTGAGTATCTCTTTGACCATCATCGTGATCCTGGGTGCACTGATCGTCCGCTTCAAGAACCTGCTTGGACCGGTGCTGTTTGCTTTTGTGGTGGCATATGTTTTACATCCAGTCATATCATTCCTCACCCGCAAGACGTCCATCTCCTGGAAACTTGCCGTCAGCCTGGTGTACCTGGTTTTCATTGCCGTCCTGATCACCCTGCTCACTCTGAGCGGGGTGGGGATAGTGCAACAGGTGCAGAACCTGATCGTAACCATCCAGCAATATGTTGACCAACTGCCTGAATTCATTGACCAGGTTTCCAAATGGAAACTGACAATTGGTCCTTTTGTGCTCGATTTTGCCGGATTTGATTGGGAAATGATCGGCAACCAGGTACTCTCCTATGTCAAACCGGCACTTGGGAATATCGGTTCATTAGTGGGTTCGCTGGCCACAGGAGCTGCAGAAACTGTTGGCTGGATGATTTTCATCATCATCGTTTCATACTTTTTCCTATTCGAGAGTGGGGGCTTACGCGACCGGATCATCCAGGTCAATATCCCTGTCTTTGCAGACGATATCCGCCAAATGGGTGCCAAACTCAGCAATATTTGGAATGCCTTTCTGCGCGGACAGATCATCATTTTCTTCCTGACCGCCATCGTGTACGCCATCTTTTTGACCATCCTGGGGGTACGCTATGCCCTGGTTTTGGCGCTCATCACTGGCTTTGCAAACTTCATCCCATATATTGGCCCGGCCATCAACTGGGTGGTCTTGGGGTTGGTCACCTTTTTTCAGACATCCAATCTATTTGGAATTTCCTCCTTCGCTTACATGGCGATCGTCATTGTTGGTGCCATCCTGATCGACCAGGTTTTCAACAACCTCATCAACCCACGCGTAATGGCAAGCGCACTAAAAGTGCACCCGGCGTTCGTACTCATTGCCGCCCTTGTCGCGGCCAACCTGATAGGGGTGATCGGCGTAATCATCGCTGCACCCTTACTTGCCACCGCGCAGCTCATGGGTACGTATATTGTTCGCAAGATGCTTGACCAAGATCCCTGGACAGGGAAGGAACATATCCTGCCCCCGCGAGAGGTTTTCCCAGCCTGGGTGAAGAAAACCTTCTACCGCAAGAGAAAGGCTGTGAAGGGGACTCCCAGACCGGCGCGAAAGAAATCCCGCTGGCTCAAATTCTTCACCTGGCTTTTTTCCAGAGAAAAGGCGAGTCGTGGCAGGGATAAAGGTTTAAGGAAATAATCCTGGTATAGTCTGTATAATAAATCAATCCGAAATGGAGGACCTTATGGCAAAAGCACCTGAACCCACAACCGAAACGATCACAGAAACTGAGAACTATCTTGCCTGGAAAGCTGACGAACCGGATGGCGAGACCACGTATCACATCGAACTCAACAACGTCACCCTGCATTTCTTTCAGGAGGAATGGATTGAATTCCTGGAACTGGTGAGACATCTCAAGTAACTCCATCATGAATATCCAGAATTCAATTACGGACGTGCCGGGGGTTGAGGTGGGGCACGCTCAAAACGAAGAAGCCTTGACCGGTGTGACGGTGGTACTTTGCCGTAAAGGCGCAGTTTGTGGCGTGGACGTGCGCGGCTCCGCCCCGGGAACGCGTGAAACAGACTTGCTCAACCCGATCAACCTGGTGAATAAAGTGCATGCCATCACCCTGGCAGGTGGTTCAGCCTTTGGATTGGATTCTGCTACGGGTGTTGTCCGCTGGTTGGAAGAGCAGCACATTGGCTTCCGTACCGGCGCGGCTCGTGTGCCAATTGTTCCTGCAGCGATACTCTATGATTTGGATATCGGAAGTGCGCATGTCCGCCCGGACGCTGCCATGGGTTACGCTGCCGCGGCGGCAGCAGGAAACGAACCTGTGGCAGAGGGGAATGTCGGCGCAGGAGCGGGTGCATCTGTGGGGAAGATCTTCGGCACAGCAGGGGCGATGAAGGCGGGCGTAGGTACAGCCAGCATGGAAATTGGGGGTGGGATCATTGTGGGCGCATTGGTGGCGGTCAATGCTTTTGGTGATGTGGTTGATCCTGGAACTGGCGCGATCGTGGCAGGAACCCGTTCGATCAAGATCGGACCAGGAAAACCTGCTAGCCAGGGTCAATTCGCGGATACCTTGCGAGTCATGCAAAGCTTTTCCGGGCGGCAGATCATGCGCATTGCTGCAGGAAGGAATACCGTGCTCTGCGTCGTCGCAGCCAATGTGAATTTTACCAAGGCTGAAGCCACCAAGGTTGCGCAGATGGCCCATGACGGCCTGGCGCGCACCGTTCGCCCTGCACATACCATGCTGGATGGTGATGTGGTATTTGCCCTGGCGACGGGGGGAAGAAAATGCGGACGTCAGCACCGTTGGTGGTTATGCAGCCGAGATGGTGGCTGCGGCGATCCTGCGGGCCGTGCATGAGGCGCGCTCCGCAGGCGGGCTTCCTGGATTAAAAGAATGAGAGCGGTGGCAAGCCGCTCTTGGTAACATTTCGAATTGGGGAATAGTTAATGCTTCTTGATCCGCGGACGGCTCTTCAGTCCGCCTCGCAGGAAGTAACTCAATACGACACTGACTGCTGTGGTAACCAGCGAACCAAGAAATGCGCTCCAGAACCAGGGATCGCTCAGGGTGAAGCCGACACCGAACTGTTCACCAAGCCAACCGGTGAGGGCAAACAGCACCGCGTTGATCACAAAGGTGAACAGTCCCAGGGTTAGTACGATAAGCAGGCAGGATAACGCCTTGGCTGGCGGGCGCAAAATGGCATTAACAAGACCAAATATGAGTGCCAACCATATGACGTTGACCCAACTGCCCTGCCAGTGGATGTAAGCCGGCAGAAGAATGATGGCAACATAGAGAGCTACAGCATTTATTGCCCAGCGTAGGATTAGTCTCATGGGAATCTCCTTTTTTGTTTGTGTCTGATCTATCTACGTTTTTCAGGTGAGTTCGTTTCTTCCAACTGCATCCAAACCAAGGTGCGGTGCAGATTAAAACCTGCCTGGTGGATGGCTGAATTATATTCACCTGCAGGGTAATCAAGCAATAGCCTGGATTGCAAAGTGGCAAGGTCTTTTCGGGCGCGCAGCAGGAGGGCGAGAAGAGCTTCCTCGCTTCCATCGGGAGGAACAGCGACCCACAATCGATCCGGGGCAGAGCTCGTGGATGAAGTCCAGGTCAATGCCGCGGTAAGGTTGTTATCAGAGCGAATGACCCAGTGGCTCGTTTCGTCGGCTAAAAAGAAGCGTTCGAGGGTGTAAAACAATCCGGGTCGAAAAGAATGCCAGGGTATGGGCTGGTACCAGGATAAATGATCAGGGTAAATGCGCTGCAGGAATTTCTCTTGTTGCAGCCAATCACTTTTTCGCCGGCGGGTGATGGACACCGAAGGTTGGGTGGTAGAGGTTACCCTGTCCAGGGAGAGTCGCCAGGAGGTCCGGCGTGCCCGCTCACGGAAGCCCAGGCTTTCATAGAGCGCAATCGCCCCTGGATTGTCATCCCGTACTTGCAACCAGATCTCGTAAGCTTGCTTGCGTTGAGCCAGATCCATGCAGGCAATGGTTAATGCACGTCCAATGCCTCGCCGCCGCTGATTTGGGTGGACCGCCACATTGGCGATCATGTAAAAGCGCTGATGATCATGCCGGTAAGGGATGACGCTGGCATTGCCAATGATCTCACCGTTTTCTTCCCACACAAAGCCGGAAAGGGGCATGGAAGCCGTCTCCACTACCTGGGAAGCCCAGCGCAGGAAGGCATTGTCCTGCCCTGCATGGCGCATCTGTTGCAGGTAGCGGCGGCCGTCGTCATCGAGGGTGCTGGCGAAGCAGTTTTCCACAAGGTTGGCTACAGCAGGCAGGTCGCGGATGATATTGAGCGGACGCAGTTGAAGTGGGGTGGTTGCACGGGAGTATGGAATCACAGCCATGGATGTATTATAGCGGGATTTTTCTTTCGTTTGGATGGTATGGAAATTGAGAATATTAATCTTATAGTTCTCTAACGAAAAATAGTCATATTGTGGCTGGGCGTTTTGTTATAATCTCATCTGATTTTACCCTTCTATCATGAGGGTGAGAAAAGGATTCAACTTATGATGCGATTTGACCGCTTTACCGAGAGAGCGCAGGAGGCCGCCCAGCGCGCTGCCGAGATTATCCAGCGTTACGGCCATAACCAGATTGATACCGAACATATCTTGCTTGCCCTGATCGAACAACCTGGCGGAGTCATTCCCCAGATCCTCGAAACACTCAAGATCAATTCCCAGGCACTTGCAGACCGCCTCGATCAAACCCTGCGAATGACCCCCAAGGCGAACATCTTTGGAGGTGGCGCAGGCCAGATTTTCATCACCCCGCGAGTAAAACGGATCATTGACCTGGCCAACGAAGAAGCCAACCGCCTGAAAGATGAATACATTTCCACGGAGCATATCTTTCTGGCGATCATGAGCGAGCGCAATACCTCTGCAGCTCGTATCCTGGAGTCGGCCGGCCTTAATCGCGACAGGGTCCAGGAAGCGATCCAACAAATGCGTGGCGGTCAGCGTGTGACCGATCCACAGGCAGAAACCCGTTACCGCACCCTCGAGAAGTATTCACCGCGACCTGACCCAACTGGCGCGCGAAGGTAAACTGGACCCGGTGATTGGTCGCGATACGGAGATCATGCGCCTCATCCAGATCCTGTCCAGGCGAACCAAGAATAACCCTGTGCTGATCGGCGAAGCCGGAGTGGGGAAGACAGCCATTGTGGAAGGCCTGGCACAAAAGATCGCCACCAATGATGTGCCGGAAATCCTCTCAGGAAAACGCGTCGTTGCGCTTGACCTGGGTGCCATGATCGCCGGTTCCAGGTTCCGTGGGGAATTTGAAGAACGCTTGAAGTCAGCGATCGAAGAAGTCCAACGTTCCGCAGGAGAAGTGATCCTGATGATCGACGAGTTGCACACCGTCATCGGAGCGGGTGCGGCACAAGGAGCAATGGATGCCTCGAACATGCTCAAGCCAGCACTGGCACGCGGTGAACTGCAATGCATTGGCGCAACCACGCTGGATGAATATCATAAGCACATCGAGAAAGATGCTGCCCTTGAGCGCCGTTTTGCCCCGATCTTTGTCGAAGAACCGAACGTGGACAACACGATCTTGATGTTGCAAGGATTACGCGACCGCTATGAAGCGCACCATAAAGTACGTTATGCAGATGATGCACTGGTGGCGGCTGCCCGGTTGGCGGATCGTTATGTTACCGACCGGCATTTACCTGACAAGGCGATCGACCTGATGGATGAAGCAGCCGCGAAATTGCGGGTAGCACTTTATTCCCTGCCGGTTGAATTAAAGGAACAAAAGAACGAGATCGAGAAAATGCGCGCAGAAGAAGAGCAAGCCGGCCTGGAGCGGGATTATGAACGCGCCGCCCAGAAGAAAGCCGAACGCCTGCGTCTCGAACAAGAATTTACGGCAAAGCGTGAAAAATGGGAGATCGAACATCACATTGACGAAGTGGTGGATGTGAACGATATTGCCGAAGTTGTCCATCAATGGACCGGAATCCCACTTTCGCAAATGATGGAGAGTGAAGCCGAGAAACTCCTGCACATGGAAGAACGCCTGCATGAGCGGATCATCGGGCAGGAAGAGGCCATCCACGCAATCTCTGATGCCATCCGGCGCGCACGTTCTGGCCTAAAAGATCCGGCGCGTCCAATCGGTTCCTTCATTTTCATTGGTCCCTCCGGAGTTGGCAAGACCGAGTTGGCGAAAGCCCTGGCATGGTTCATGTTCGATGACGAGGATTCCCTGGTGCGGATTGACATGTCCGAATACCGGGAACAGCATACCGTGTCACGCTTGTTCGGCGCGCCACCAGGATATGTTGGATACGAGGAAGGTGGCCAATTAACCGAAGCGGTCAGGCGCAGACCTTATCGCGTGCTATTGTTCGATGAGATCGAAAAGGCACATCCCGAAGTTTGGAATGCATTGTTGCAGATCCTTGATGATGGCCGCATGACCGACGGTCAAGGTAACGTTGTAGATTTTCGCAATACCGTGTTGATCATGACCTCCAACCTGGGTACAGAATATGTGCGCAAGAGCGGCACACTTGGCTTCCTGCAGCGTACTGAGAATGATGAAGAACGCGAAGCACATGAAAAGGTTGAAAAAGCGTTAAAAGGCGCCTTCCGCCCGGAATTCCTGAACCGCATCGATGAGATCATCATGTTCTCCCCGCTCTCGCTGGAACAGATGGAATTGATTGTCGACCTGCAAATGAAAGAGATCCAGGATCGATTAAGTGAATTCGGGGTCAAAGTGGAATTGACGGAAAATGCCCGCAAGTGGCTGGCCAAGCAGGGGTACGACCCCGCCTTCGGAGCCCGTCCGCTACGACGTGCCTTGCAAAAGTTCCTGGAAAGCCCACTCTCCATTGAACTGTTGGGGGGCAAGTTCTCGCAAGGACGAACTGTCATCGTGAATGTAAACGAGGAGAAGGAAGCGTTGGAATTTAAAACAAAGGATGGCAAGCAGAAGTAAACAAGTGCCTCCACAATCTCTTGACTGTGGAGGCGCTTTCTTTTAAATTTCCCTTCACCAGGGCAGACCGCAAAGGTCGATCTGACCTTTTGGCCAGGTATCCCTGCACACCGGTAGGATCAAGATCGGAATGCTAAATGCCCGGTGGCCATCCGGCTGTTCGATCAGCATGGTATTTGAGATCAACTTCCAACCGCATTTTTCGTAGCGCTGAATTACATTTTCCGTGGCGATCATCAAGCCAAAATCCACCTGGAGGGGATCGCTCAGGAAATCCATTGCAACCTTCAAGGCCGAGGTGGCAAAGCCGCGTTGACGCCACTCCACTTTCGTGGCGATATTACCGACGCCTCCGATTTTCACCGGTTGATTCCCAACAAGGATGGTTCGTTCAATAATATGGACATTACTGACCATATCTTCATCTTCCCAAACCATCACGGACCAGTCGGGATCAGCCCATTTTGTGCCGTTCAAATAGGCATATAAAGCACTGGTGACCACGCAGTCCTGCCGCGCTCTCTCGAATTGGCTCCACTCTTGTGCAGATTTGATCTCAATTCTCATCTTGTCTCTCTGAACGATTTGATTTCAGGCAGGTACCTAATCATACGATGGCAGGATGTGATGGGGGATCGAACCTGCAATCCGACCACCTGATTCCAGTTTCAGTAATCCATGCCCAGCACTGGGTGTCACCCAGGACATCTGTTGATTCATCCTGCAACAGCCAGGCGAAGGGCTTTAAGCGCAATGCCTCGGGATGTCCAGCAGCGAAGGAGCTTTTCAACCTCCCCGGGACATGCGTTCCGGAATCTGGGACTAAGCTCAGAATGATTTTCACCAGGAACCGCACTTATGACATGCCCGGGAGAGGTTGACCCAATCCCGAAGAAAGCATGTTGAAAATCCAACATGGGCTTGATTTTACCTTATCGCAAGGTATTATAAAGGAAACAGACCTTATATATGGAAATAGTATAATATTTCACGAAGTAGTTGGGATTAACAAAGGGAAACACGATGGGGTGAGGGAGAAACGGAAACAAATCACACCCCTTTCCTGGTTCAAATCCCCAAAACAAGGGACCAGGATAACGCTGCGAAACCATCTCAACAATTACGGTTATTCAACGATTGCCGATGAACCTTTGGCGAGGGAAAGGAAAACATCCTCCAAGGTCGGTTCACCGCGCACAACCCGCGATATCGCGATACCTCCAGATTGGGCAGCTTGGAGCAGGAAGAGTTCACTTACCTCGCGGTTACAAATGACCCGCAGGTGGTCACCTGACAACCCGACACGGATCACACCAGGAATGGTCTGCAGGCTGCCTAAAGCCGTCTCCAGCGGGCTTGCATATACCTCCCAGACCACACCAGGGACGACCGCGGCTTTCAAATTGTCGGGGGTATCCATGGCAAGTAATTTTCCTTCACGCATAATGCCCACGCGTCCACAGTACTCGGCTTCGTCCATGTAGTGGGTGGTCACCAAAACGGTTACACCACCTTCGGCTAGCGCGTAGATGAGGTCCCAGAAGCTACGCCGGGCGGTCGGGTCCACTCCGGAAGTAGGCTCGTCGAGGAAGAGCAGTTTGGGTTGGTGGACAAGGGCGATCCCCAGTGCCAACCTCTGACGCCAACCTGCTGACAGTGAACGGGTCATGGCACCGGACTGGCTGGACAATCCAACCTGGTCAAGGGTCTTTTCGAGTCTGTTCCTGTCACGGATGCCATAAACTCCCCCATAGAAAACCAGGTTCTCGAAGACGGTCAAGTCGTCGTACAAGGCGAACTTCTGCGACATGTAACCACTACGGGCACGCACCATCTCCGATTGGCGGAAGGCGTCGAAACCCAGCACGGCAGCCGATCCTTCTGTGGGCTCCAGCAGTCCAAGCAACATCCGGATCGTCGTGGTCTTCCCGCAGCCGTTGGGGCCAAGGTAGCCAACAATCTCACCTGGTTCAACACGGAAGGTGACATGATCCACCGCAATGAAATCTCCAAAGCGGCGGGTGAGGTTTTCGGTTACGACAACTGGTTCATTGACGGCAGGCATTTGCATATTCGCGTTGGCTTTTTCAAAGAATGGTCAGGTAACTAATTCTATCCTGCCAAAGAGATGAACACATCTTCCAGCGTAGGCGGTATGAGACGCACCTCCAGGTGTGGTCCATCGTGGCTAGGGAATGCATCCTCTAGGGTGGAGGTTACCTTTTCTGCGCTCCCAGCCTGAATTCGCAAGTGCAGCCGGTCACCAAAGAGGCGGACATCCTCCACGCCGTCCAGCTTCCTGGCAACCTCGCGGACCTCAAGCGGAGAAGGGCTGCGCAATTCAAGGATACGCCCTTCGAGATTGGAACGCAATTCTGAAGGGGTACCTTCTGCGATGATCCGTCCGAGGCGCATGAAACCAACCCGGTTGCAGCGGGAGGCTTCATCCATGTAAGGGGTGGTGAGCAGGACGGAGACTCTTTGGCCTTCCTGGCCCCCTCCATCCACGAGGTGAGAAGCTGACAGTCGGATCAACAATTGCCAAAAATCCTGCCGGGTTACCGGATCAACGCCGGTTGTGGGTTCATCGAGCAGCAGCACCTTGGGCCGAGACACCAGCGCAGATGCCAGGCCAAGTTTCTGCTTCATGCCCCCTGAAAGCTGGCCTGCGCGGCGATCCTTGAATTCTGCCAGGCCGACAAAGTCGAGGATCTCCATGCATCGCGGCAGCCATTCTTTGCGATCAATTCCGCGCAATTCGGCAAAGAACCTGATGTTTTCCAGGACAGTCAGATCTTCGTAGAATGAAAATCGCTGTGGCAGGTAACCCAGGCTGGCGCGAGCCTGTTCTGCCCTGTGGTTAAGATTATTACCGCAGATGCTCACCTCACCAGCATCGGCCTTGAGAGCGCCAACCAGCAGGCGAAGTGTGGTAGTCTTGCCGGCACCATCCGAACCGACCAGGCCATAAATTTCTCCGGCGGCAATAGATAAATTTACGTCGTCAACGGCGATCGTATTGCCGAATGATTTCCTGAGGTGCGAGGCGGAAATACTGTTCATCGCCCATCCGCCCTTGTCACCACAACCATCGCTTCGGACGACGCCAGTTTTTCCAGTTGATCCCGGCTTGGTTTTTTGGGCAATCCATGCATTTTTTGCATAAGCAGACCGATCATGAATGGGTGACGGGCGAGCCTGGTCTCAAGAAAATCAGCGATGCGGGAAGGATTGGTGACGAGTTCGGCGGTACCGTGAAAACGCAGGTTCTTGACGCGGAGCTCCACCTTCGGATCGGCAGCAATATTCTTGTACCAGTCGGCATGTATGCCGCGTGCAGAGCCAAGGTAAAATTTTCCCTCGATCTCTTCGTATTGCAGGGGAGTGATCCGCTTCTGACCGCTCTTGCGCCCGGTTGTGGTCAACAAGAGGATGATCCTTCCAATGATGGGTCCCAGGCCGATAGAATACAGGAAACAATGGATTTTCCGTGCCGGGCGAATCTTGCGCCAATCAAACGATCGAATGGTCATCCCATCACTCCCTTCCAAAGTTTCCTCTCCACTCTTTATTTTCCATTCTCAAAAACAACATCAGCTGGCATGCCGGGTTTGAGCTTTCCAGCATCATCGTTCACCTGGAGGCGGATAGCATATACGGTGCTGGCACGACCTTCCACTGTCTGCACATTGCGCGGAGTGAATTCCGCCTGGTCGGCAATATGGATGATCGTGGCCGTGAAAGTCATTTCCGGGAACGAGTCAACCGCCACGCTGGCAGGTTGACCCAAGCTGAGTTCACCGTAGCGGTCTTCCGGGATATAGACTGTGATGGTCAGCTCAGCCAGCCTGCCCAGGGTGATCGCCCTGGCGCCTGCGGTAACGGTCTCGCCTGGCTGGATGGATCGGGTGAGGATGACCCCCTCAGCGGGGCTGGTGACGGTCAGTTTTGAGATCTGGATATCGATCAACTCCAGGCTGGCTTCAGCCTGGGCAATCACGCTCTGGGCTTGGGCAACTGCTTCCACGGACTGGTTGACTGCTGCCTGGGCAGCCACCACTTTGGGCGAATCGATGCCTGTTTGCAAGACAAGTAACCGGTCCTGCGCTGTCTGGTAGAGTTGTTCCGCAATTGCCAGTTCGGCTCGCGCTTTAATGATCGCAATAGCCGACACAGAGTCCTTCAATCCATCATAAGCAGATTGTGCCAATTCCATTTCAGACTTGGCGGCATCGAAAAATGATTGGGCAGCCTCGCCCAAGTCAGAATTGCTGGTTAGGTTCGCCTGGGTTATAACATCCTGGGCTACCAGCAATGAGGCTCGTGCTTCATCGAGTGTCAATTCGGCAGCGACAAAATCCTGATTGCCAGGGGCGATCACCAGGTCATTCAGAGTAGCCTGGATGGCATCGCGGGCGGAACGGGCTTTATCGACTGCTGCCATTGCTGCGCTCAATTGTTCATTTCGGCTGAAATACCCTCCGGGGAGAGTATATCCATCCAGGCTTGGAGTACGCCAATCTGATATCCGGCTGGAGGTGGATTCCAGTCTTGCGGCATTTAACACCAGTGCATAGTTGGCCTCGGCGACCTCCTGGCCTCGTTTTGCTGTCGAGGCTGCCGCGGTTGCCAGGTCCAGGTTGGCCATGCTGACTGCGCGTTGGGCTTTGAGCAGAGTGTCGTCAAGGCGGAAAAGGGGATCACCAGCGTTAACCGTGTCACCTTCTGCAACGAAAACTTCGGCCACTTTTCCACCGATCTCTGGCGAGAGTGTAATTTCGACAACCTCAATCGTTCCAGAGGCGGATAAAGTCTTGTCGCCCTTATCCAACCAGGATTGAATGCCGAAATAAATGGCGACAATCAGGGCAAGGACGAAAATAACAATTACAGGAATGGGGGGACGCTTGTGATTCATGAAAACTCCTTCTTTCATTAGTCAAGACGCTTGCGAAAACGCAGTGCTGCAGCACCCATAATGAGCATACCAAAGGCTGCCAGTGCGATGATCTCGGGAAGAATTGGGGCGGGACCCACCCCTTTGATCAGCAAGGCGCGCAGGATAACCAGGTAATAGCGCAATGGGATGATATAGGAAACCCATTGAAGGATCTTAGGCATGGCTTCCAAAGGGAAGAAGAAACCGGAGAGGAAGATGCTTGGAAGAAGTGTCATCCAAACGGAGAGCATGGCTTCTTGCTGTGTATTGGCGATGGTGGAGGCGAACAGCCCTATACCCAAGCCGGAGAGAAGCAGCAGGCAGGAACAGCCCAGGATGAGCCCCATGTCACCACGTACCGGGACACCGAACCACCAGTGACCAATCGCCAGGACTTCCAGGGTGTCGATGAGCGCAAGAATGACATAGGGCAGGATCTTCCCAACCACCAACTCCCACGGGCGGATGGGAGTGACGATAAGCTGTTCGATTGTGCCACGCTCCCGTTCGCGGACGATAGCCGTAGCGGTCAGAATGGAGGTGATGGCGAATAAGATCATTCCGATCACCCCGGGAATCATGAAATAGGAGCTGACCAGGTCCGGGTTGTACCAGACACGGATGTGGACATCCAGCGGAGGTTGAAAGTTTTCCACATCCAGGCCGGATCGTTCAAGTTTCTCAATCATCAGGGAGGTGGCATGCTGTTGACCGATTAGGGTGGCTGCCGCGAGTGCCGTTGATCCGGCAGTCGCATCCGAGCCATCCAGGACAAAAGCTACTTCGGCCTTCCCCCGTGCAAGGGCGCTGTCGTAATCGGGAGGAATGATCATGCCGGCACGGGCATCTCCCTGCTCGATTAACAAGCGGATCTCATCCTCAGATCCAACATCATAGGCAAGTTTAAAATAGTCAGCCGAGCGGTAGGCATCCAAAAGGGCTCGTGACCCGGCACAGCGGCACTGGTCAAAGATTGCCAGTGGAACATTGCGCACATCGGTGGTGGCTGAATACCCAAGCAGGAATAACTGGATAATGGGGATGATCAGGATGATAACCAGCGTCCGCCGGTCGCGCGTGATCTGGATGAATTCTTTGCGAATGATGGAAGCAAGGCGCAAATTCATGCAAGCTCCTTTTCGGAAAGCACCCCGTGAAGGAAGATCTCAACAAAATGGTCAAGGGTATTCTTCTGGATCAGGTTGGAGGAAACGCCAGAGAACATCAGCTCGGTGATGTAATATGAGAAAAACAAGCCAAGAAAGGCTCGAAAAAAAACGAAAGGCGGCAATTTTCGAAGCATACCTTGATGAGTATCAAACTTTTGGATCAACGGGAGTACCTGGGGGAGAACATGTTCAATGATCCCGGGCATGTTCCGACCGTTGAACTCCACGATCTCGATGAGCATCAGCTTGATGAAATCAGGATGCTTGCCAAGTCCGTCCACCATTGTTCGGGCAGCAGAACGAACAAAAAGCTCCGGATCATCTGCAGGTGTGTTGAGAATGATGGGCAGGATGGTTCGGTAGGGGTGCCGTTCGATGATGAGTTCTCTGAAGATGGCTTCCTTGCCAGCGAAATGATTATAAATGCTCCCCAGGGCCAGGCCAGCACGATCAGCCACCTGGCGCATGGATGTGGCGGCATACCCATGTTCCAGGAAGAGCTCATAGGCGGCTTCCATGACATTCAGGCGAGTGCGTTCGCCTTTTGTAAGTGGAGAATCAGTCATAGTAACATGCGCCAGGAAATGAACGAACGTTCGTTAATATTCTATCTTTTTCAGCCTTTTTGTCAAGGGTGGTAAAATCAACGCCATGTCTGTCCTGGAACAGAAGATCCGCAAGAACCTGAAATATAACCTACTTGTCAACCTTGTCGATGGGGGAATGTTCGGGCTGGGATGGGGTTTCGGCTCGATGGGCACCATGCTGCCTCTCTTTGTCAGCCGATTGACCAATTCCGCGCTGATCATCGGTTTGATCCCAGCCTTGCATGGGGTGGCCTGGCAACTGCCACAGCTATTCCTGGCGAACAAGATCGCCCGCTTGCGGCGATATCGCCCTTTGGTGATGTTGTTAACGCTCCACGAACGTGTTCCTTTCATAGGGTTGGCCCTGGTGGCTTTCTTTGTCGCTGTACTGGGTCCTACGGCAGCGCTGGTTCTGACTTTCCTTTTCCTCCTTTGGCAAGGGATCGGTTCCGGTCTTACAGCAAACCCGTGGCAGAGCATGGTGGCAAAGATCATCCCTTCAGACTGGCGCGGGACTTTCTTTGGATTGCAAGGTGCGTTGGCGAACATCTTTATCAGTATTACCGCAGTGGCTGCCGGATTTATTCTTGATCGGATGCCTGATCGTATAGATTTTGCCTTATGTTTCCTGCTGGCTGCAGTTGCAATGGGTCTTTCTATGATCTTCCTGGGTTTGACGCGCGAACCTGAAGATACCGAAAAATCCATTCCACCACGCCAGGTTGTTCCCTGGCGGCTATGGGTGCGATATCTTGGAAACCGATCGGAACTTCACCGCCTTCCTGGTCGTGCGCATGCTTTCCAGTTTTGCAACGATGGGCTCCGCTTTTTATATTGTCTTCGGGCTGCATCAATTCCAGATGAGCGAGTTGACTGCCGGCTTGCTGACAGCCGCCTTGACCGTAACCCAGACGATCGCAAATGCGCTAATGGGCTGGCTGGGCGACCGATTCGGGCATCGTTCCATGCTCATTGCTGGTTCGATCGCGGTGTCTGCCAGTTCTTTGCTTGCCTGGGGAGCACAAAGTGTCGCTTGGTTGTACCCGGTATTCATATTATCCGGCCTGACGAACGTGGCTTATTGGACAATTGGCATGGCAATCACAACCGAGTTCGGTACTGAGGAAACGCGGCCCATATACATTGGTATGTCAAATACACTCGTCGCACCGGCAACAATCGTTGCGCCACTAATTGGCGGTTGGATCGCCGACATGGCGGGTTTTGAGACCACTTTCATGGTTTCGGCAGTAGGTGGAGTTGTGATCGCTTTACTGCTTGTCTGGTTGGTGCGTGATCCGCGGCGGAGGGGGAAACCAATGGCTGGTTCGCTATCTTGATCCAGGTGATTATCCATGCCATGGTAGGCGATGGACCTAATTTGTCCTGACACCAAACCCGTGATGTGAGGGGAAAAATTGAGGGTGCAAATCCTAATGGAGAACTTCTGGCGCAATGAAACGCCAGAAGTATCTTTAATAATTCATCGGGCTCTTGACACATTAGAACTGATGTGCTAATATGTGTAAAGAACATAAGTTCTATACACAGAAAGGAAGATCCATGTCCACCAGCGACCATTTCTTACTTGCTTTGCAGGCTTACCAGGAAATCCGTCAGGAATTACAACAACAGGAAGAACCGGTCTTGAAAACAATCCAGGACCCAATGGAAGACAAGTCCACTGGAAGAAGGCTCGCTATTGATTGGCCTGGCTGAGGATGGGCTGCCATTAAATGTCAACCTGTATGATCCCCAGGCAGGTCCATTGCTGGTTGCAGGAGATGCAGGGAGCGGAAAGACTACCTTTCTTCAATCCATCGCCACCTCATCAGCCGAACTGCTCGATGTCCAATTCGGAGTGCTGACTCCGTTCCCTGAGGAATGGCACGGTCATGAATCTTTACCTAATTGCATGGGGATCTGGCCAGCCCAGCATTCGTCCGCTGGGGATTTCCTGGCGCAAATTGCTTATTGGGCTGAAGCCTTGCCAAAAACGCGCCAGGTCATTCTGGTCCTTGTGGATAATCTCGAAATGATGTCATTTCACTCTACAGTGCGAAACAACTTTCGCTGGTTGTGCGAACATGGACCGGAATTCCAGGTTTGGCCGGTTGTCGCGACTCAATCCAGCAAAGATGAACACGTCACACTCGTTATCTGGAGCAATTCCAGACCCGAATCCTGGGACGTATCACTCACTACAATACCGCTTGCGCGTTAAGCGGAGAACCACCGCTTGATCTGAATGGCTTGATCCCTGGCATGCAGTTCTTTTACACCTCATCACGAGGATTGCACGCGATTTTGGTTGCCCCCATTAGAAGGAGTTTCGTATGAACGTGGGAATGCTTTGGTTTGATAACGATTCCAAGACTGCGCTTACAACAAAAGTGGAGCGCGCTGCGGATTATTACCGTCACAAATATGGCTTTGCGGCAGATCTATGCCTGGTACACCCGACCATGCTGGTCGAGCCGCGCACTGAAATCGTTGAAAGCCGGGGTGGCAAGGTGGCTGTACGTGCGAATCGAGCCATTCTCCCCGGACATTTATGGATCGGTGTGGAAGACCAGAACCTAACAGCTGTTAAAGGAGCAGTGGGGGTGTTCCCCATCCCCGCGAAACGGCCGCGGAGACAAGCACTTCCTGGTGTTCCCGAGACACCAGGAAGTTTTTATTCTCCTGTGGCAACTACGATCGCAGTAGCCATCTCCTTGCTGTGACTGAGACTGACAGCCCATTGGGTTAACCCCATTGCCAGGGCGATTTTCTGTGCAGATCCATGCAGGATGAGATAAGGCTCGCCCGAGAGGTGGTGGAGAGTCTCGACTTCACACCATGATACGGGTCCGATCCCAGTACCCAGCGCTTTCACGACAGCTTCCTTGGCAGCGAATCGAACAGCCAGCGATTCTGGCCTGCCCCGGCATTCAGCGATCTCGGCAGGTGTGAAAATGCGCTCGAGAAAATGCACACCGTTGCGTTCAAGTGCAGTACGGATACGGGAGATTTCGATCAGATCAATACCAGTTTTTATAAGCATGCACAACCCATCAATGTTGACTTCTATAGAAATCCTATATGGATGGAAAATAATTTTCATGGCCCGGCAACAGTGACAACTAATTTACCAGGATCCAGGTACTCGCCGGGCTGTCTCCTGGACCAATTCAGGTGTAACTGCATTAACCATATCCGGGTAGCGTTGGTAGTAATCCAGGCCAAGATCGAATCGTTCAATATTGAGCAAGGCACCCACCACACCATTGTTCGACTCGAACGCTAACGGCAGACGACCGATATAGTTTGATTGGCTGTCAGCCAGTTCTTCAAGCTGATGCCCTTGTCCAGGAAGCGGCGAATTTCTTTAATGACGAGATTGACCGTTTTATCGACATTTTTCGGATTTACGCCTGCTCCCACGATCCAGGATCCCGGCCCTATACCTGCATTGAGCGATGAGGAAGCGTAATATGCCAGGCCGGATTTTTCGCGAATGATATCGCCGATACGGCCACCCATGCCGAACTGGCCCAATACCGAGTTCCCCAACGAGGCCGACATGAACTCGGGTGCCTTGCGGATTGGTCCGGTTGAACCAATGATGATGTCACTCTGGACTTTGCCGGGAATCAGAACTTACGCCGTGTTGTTTCCTTAAGCGCCTGGAGCACAGGCAATTCTGGCGGTTTGGGTTGCCCGGGATTTTTCCACCCCCCAAGTGCTTTTTCTGCCAAGTCAATTGCCTTGGCAGGTTCCACGGCGCCCACGATCGCCATAACCATTCCTGCCGGGCCATAAACTCGGGTGTGGAATTCTGCCAGGTCGTCGCGCTCGATGGCTTGGATGGTCTCCGGCCAGCCATCTTCTGGCAGGGCATAAGGATGACCAGCAAACATGACCTGGTCGAAGGTCAGGGAAGCCATCTCTGCTGTATCCTGGGCGCGCATCGCCAGCCCGGTCAGCAACTGGGCACGCAGGCGTTCAACTTCCTCCGCCGGAAAGACGGGTTGGAAGAGGACATCCGCGACTAGGTCAAGTAAAAGCGGGAGATCTTCAGAGAGTGCCCGCCCGGAGAAGCCGGCAGTATGGATTCCACCTCCAAAGGAAAGGTTGGCGGCGTTGGACTCGAGGATATCGTAGATTTGCTGAAAGGAATGCCTGTCGGTGCCGCGCATCAGGGCTGTAGCAGTAAAATCAGCCAGGCCCAGCTTGGCAGGGGGATCAAAGAGAGCACCACTGGGAAGATGCCCACCGAAGACTACGGAAGGGCTGTTGAAATTCGAGTACACCAGGATGGTAATGCCGTTGGACAGCCTGGTATGGGTGATATTCTCCGGACCTGGAAGTGGGTGTGGACTTGCGATGATCTTGGGCTTCATTTTCCGTTTCCTGTCGGCAGGTAGGTGCCCACCACGCGGTTTTGCGGGCGCAGGTATTTTTTCGCCACTTCCTGCACCTGGTCGATGGTAACCTTCGATAGTTTTTCGAGGTAAGTGAGAAACCAGTCGTAGGTGGCAAACATCTCGGCATGGCCCAGCCAAAACGCCTGGTTGGTGATGCTTTCCAATCCGTAAGCAAACAGGGCGCGCGCCTGCTTAACCGCACGAGCTATCTCTTCCTTCAGGACAGGTTCCTGGCATACACGGTGGATTTCAGCGTCCAGGGCTTCCAACACTTCTTCAGGCTTGCGCCTGGGATGCACGGTGACAACGGTGCTGTAGAGGTATGGATCTATGGTGCTGACCATGCTGGCACCCACCGAAACAGCCAGTTCCTTGTCCACAAGAGCGCAATATAGTCGGGAGGTCTTGTTGGAGATGCCTCCCCCACCGAACATGTTGAGGTTGCTTGGACCTGCCAGCAGGCTATCCACCACGGTCAACGGGAAGAAATCCGGATCGTCGGCAGACGGGGCACGGTATGAGATCTGAAGAAAGGTGGTTTCTCCCGGGCCCTCCACCGTCAGACGATGCTCACCGCTTGGCTTCGGTTCGACCCTGGTCAAACGTGGTGGGGGAGGAGCAGCAGGGATGGCGTCGAAGAGCGAATGTATCCTTTGCAGCATTGAGTCAGTCGCAAAATCCCCGGCGACAGCCAGGACAGCGTTGTTGGGAATATAGTAAGTGCGATAATGGTGAAGGAGATCGTCCCGGGTCATGGATTGCAGGTCAGCCAGGTCGCCAATCACTTCGTGATGATAGGGATGGACACGGAAAGCAGCATGTTGGATTGCCTCGCCGAGCAGGAATAAAGGCTCATTCTCATTGCCCTCACGCTCAGAGATGATGACATTGCGTTCAGAGGCAACCTCTTCCTGATCGAATAGCGAGGCGCTCATCCGATCAGCCTCAAGACGCAATGCCAGGTCAATTTTACCGGCAGGCATGGTCTCGAAATATGTTGTCCAGTCCATGTAGGTGAAGGCGTTCCAATGGCCGCCATCACGCGAGACGGCTTTATCCAGGACGGAGGCAGGAAATTGCGGCGTCCCCTTAAACTGCATATGCTCCACCCAATGAGAGATGCCGGTACGTCCGGTCGGTTCATCACGAGAACCCACCCGGTACCATACCCATGAACTGATCAGCGGGGCGGTATGGATCTCCTTGAGAAGTACTTTAAGGCCGTTGGAAAGAGTGGTCGTTGTGTGGGTTTCGGTCATAGGTTATTATTCTTCTCGAAGGAGGCACTGTTCTGATATATATTTGTCAGGACAAATGTTTTCCTGTTGGTTCAAACGGAAATATTGGCTTGGTGCAGACCATATCATTCAGTAGAAGATTGACATTCACCTGAATTATCTTGTCGGGTACAGCCAAACAACCGGCAAGGAGATCAGTCAAGTCATCTCCATGTTCAAAGTGATATGGAAATAAAGGCATCCGTCAACCCCTTGACAAGAGGACAATCGATTTTGGGCAACTATAGCATAGACTTATTAAAATTTGGTTACGAATTCGTCCACCTTTTTTCATAGGTAAATTGATCTCGTCCTTGCCCGGCCAAAAACCAACGACTATAATAGCAGCTTGCATAAGCACTTCCAGGAGGATTAACAACATGGATGATCCCAAATACATGGTGGCCATCATTGGCGCCGGACCGGCAGGCTTATATGCCTCACGGAAATTAGCCGAGGCGGGAGTGCGCGTTGTGCTTTTTAACCGCGATATCAAGCCAGGCGGATTGGCTGAGTATGGCATTTTCCATGACAAATACAAGATGAAGAATGGCCTGCGGGCGCAATTCAAGATGATCCTTGCAAACCCCGGTATAGACTACTTTGGCAACATCACCGTTTGCTGTGGGGGAAATATTGTGGTTGATGATATTCTGGAGTCCGGTTTTTCTGCAGTGCTGATCACCACCGGAGCGCAGGGAACAAAATGGCTCAGGCTCCCCGGCGAAAACCTGCCTGGCGTCTATCATGCCAAGAATATTGTCTACCACTATAACCAACTCCCACCATTCAGTCAAAAGAAATACCTGCTGGGGCAGCGCGTGGCGGTTGTAGGAGCAGGGAATGTCATGCTCGACCTGGCTCATCACCTGGTTCGTGATCGAAAGGTGGAGGAGGTCGTCGCGGTGGTGCGGCGCGGCCCCGCAGAGATCAAGTTCACCCGTAAAGAACTGGAGATTGTTGCCGCCAACCTCGACCTGGCTGCGCTTGATGCAGAGTTCGTTCGCATCGGGCCTGCCATGCTGGCATTGGGTCAGGATCCTAAACCCGTCAAATCCGCCATCACCGATGCCCTACCCAAGGCGTTGGAGAAGATTTCAGAAACGAAATTACGTTTCGAGTTCCTGTCCACCCCGGTGCGCATCATGGGGGATTGGATGAACGGTGTCAATGGGCTGAAGGTGGAAGAAAACACACTGGTCGCATCCGATGGAAGCGTCAAGGCAAGAGGCACTGGAAATACACATATCATCCCTGTCGATACGGTTATCTTTGCCATTGGGGATACGGTGGATAGCGATTTCTGCATCCCCGTCTACAATGATTCATATGTGACCCTCAAAGACCCCCGCTTCCCGGTGGATGGAATATCTTACGAGGCGTTTAATCCAGATATAAACCAACCGATCGACCGGTTATTCCTTGCAGGGTGGGCAAGGCAGGCAAGCACCGGGTTGGTAGGGTATGCGCGCAAAGATGGAGAAATGGCCGCAACGGCTGTGCTCCAATTTCTCCAGTCTCAACCGCCGATTCGTGACCTCGAGAATGTCCTTGAGAAATTCGAGCGGCGCCTGGTTGAAACCCACGGGCGTGTGGTGACTAAAGACCGCCTGGAGAAATTAGAAGAAGTGGAAAAGAAAGAAGCGTTCAATCTCGGTGCGGAAGATTTCAAATTCTCATCGAATGATGAAATGTTCACAGCGATGGGCTTCTGAGACTAGGATTCAAATTCCTCCCGTGGGGAGGCGGAAAAAAAGCACTGCCCAAAGCAGTGCTTTTTTGTTAGGGATCTGCAAGCAACGCCTGGGCAGAATCCGGGTTATATAATGTAGAACCAGTAAAAAGCCAGATCTCCATAGTTCTTCCATAGTGTAGAGAAAGGAATCCAAAATGTCACCATTCCTTCAAGTTTTCCTCTTTTAATGCTTGTCCTGTTTGGTTCTCTGACAATTTTGCCGCTGTTTTCCAATCCTTCGGAAAAGAATTAACTTTCGCATTAATCCTTCCAGGCGAACGACCATCGTGTCGTTCGCATTTTTTATTTAATATCTTCCTGGATCCGTTTTGCCATTTCCAGAGCCCGTTTCGGTGCATCACCCAGGTGATTGCCTGGGATCCAGTAGAGCTTTGATCTCATGGGTCTGGCAGGTAATCAGTGATCTGGTTGTCCTGGCAGATGGCGTCAACGAGGGGGTTATCAAGTCCAAGCCTGATCGCCTCCCATGCCTTCCCGGATAAGTAGCCCAAGCGTGCGTGCATTTCCTGGCGGTCAGCCCCGGCTTTGACCAGGGACATCAGGATGCGTTCTGTGGCTGCGAATGGTCCATAAGTGGACAAGTTCCGGGAAAGTGCTGCTTCGTCAATTTGGAGCCTGGAGAAGATGCTGTTCATTGTCCTGAGCAGCTCATCTGCAGCGAGGCAGGATTCCGGAAGCAGGATGCGTCGATTGGCCGAGTCGTCAAGGGTGCGCTCGAGGAGGGAATGCGCGGCATTATCCCAAGCCAGGCGTGGCATGGAAGCCAGGTAGCGAGCCAGGGAGTTGATCTTTTCAGAGCGAATCGGATTTCGTTTAAAAGGCATTGCCGATGATCCGACTTGCTTTTCCCCGAATGGTTCACTCAGCTCGCCAATGGTTGGCATCTGAAGCAAACGAAGGTCGAATGCTAATTTATAAAGAGACGCGCCCAAGCCCGCCAGGGCGGAGATCACCTCATAATCCTGCTTGCGCGGGTACACCTGGGAAGAGACGGAGTAGAACGGTAAGTTTACTTTCCTGGCGAGTTTCTTCTCGAAGAGGGGTAAATTCTCCTCCCCGATCAGGGCAGCGTATGCGGCACTGGTACCAACTGCACCCTTAAATCCTTTTCCCTTGATGGAGGATCGCTGGGTGGAGATTGATTGGTAATCTTGAAGGAGGTCTTGCCCATAAAGCGCCAGCCGGTATCCCAATGTGGATGGTTCGGCAGGTTGGAGATGAGTGAAGGCTATCAGGGGGGTGTTGGCCCATTTTTTGATATGCAGGCTCAGAGTTCCCAGTAGATTGGCGAGGGATTCGAGAAGTAGGTCGAGAGCGGCATGCATTCGCATGGCATCGGCATTATCTTCGATATCCGTCGAGGTGGCACCCAGGTGGATGATCCCGCCTCCAATCTGGCACTGCCCGGCAAACAACTGGATCTCGGCCATCAGGTCGTGCTGAAGCTTCAGCTTCAATTTCCAATGCGGCAGGCACGTCGACATCGGTCATATGTGCGCGCAAATCCGCAACCTGCTCGGAGGAAACCAGGCTGAATTCGGATTGTACTTCGGCGAGCGCCACCCACAGTTGACGCCAGAGGAGGCGCTTGTTGGCCTCGCTCCACAATCGGCGCATTGCCGGTGAGCCGTAGCGCCACGTGAAAGGGGAGAGGTAAGTATCAAAGTCAGGCATGGGAAGTACCTTGCTCCAGGGCGAAAAATTTTCGCTGTTCCTCAAACTCCTGTAAAGTTATGCTAAATAATAACGCCATCGCCAATTTCCATGCACATTGTAAAGGAGATTCCCTGAAATGAGGGAGAGTAAGAAACCAAACGAATGAAACAAAAACTGGTCACCATGGGATATAGAAAAGAAGAAATGCGATATATGAATACTCCCCAAAGAATGGCGTTACAAGAGAAGAATTCACGAGAATGGAAACTATGCGTTCGGGCCTATCATGAAAAAGAAGAAGAACTGGTATAAGGGGATGCCAAATCGCCAGGATACAGGTAGCCAGCTTCCAAACATAAACTGGTAGTTAATGAAAGCATTCTGTAACCAGAAGTATGGCTATAATGACACGTTGAATGAAATGGCTGGTCAAACGTGAAAGGCATATTCATCGCCAAAGAAGATGTCAAAGCAGTCCTGGCGAACCGTACAGATGATTCGAAAATGCAACCCGGGGAGGATGCTATCCTCTTCCATGGATGGTAAGATATCCCCTTGGAATCCCACTTTTTGGATGCCATATTCTTTATCAGGAGTGATACATGACCGATGAAATCTCACAAACCCTCCCGCAACATTGGGCGGCAAAGTTCTTCACCATTTGGACTGGTCAGGCTTTCTCACTAGTTGGCTCCGCCCTGGTGCAATTTGCCCTGGTCTGGTGGCTGACACAAAAAACCGGTTCCGCAACCATTCTTGCAACAGTCACCCTTGTCGCCCTCCTCCCCCAGATTGTGCTCGGACCGTTCGTCGGTACGCTGGTGGATCGCTGGAATCGACGCTGGATCATGGTTGTAGCAGATTCGGTGATCGCCCTGGCAACAGCCGTATTAATGGTGCTGTTCGCCACCGGCAGGATCCAGGTCTGGCACATCTACGCGATATCTCTGATCCGATCCTTGGGAGGGGCATTCCACCACCCCGCCATGTCCTCCTCAACTTCTTTGATGGTACCGAACAAGCATCTGGCTCGAGTGGCGGGGGCAAACCAGTTATTGCAAGGTATTGTGACCATTTTCGCTCCCCCGTTGGGCGCGTTGCTGATTAGCATTTTTCCAACACAGGCTGTGCTTGCCATTGATGTGGTTACAGCCATTGTAGCTGTAATCCCGCTGTTATTCATCGCCATCCCCCAACCGCCGCACCTGTGTGGCTCAGGCGAATGGAACTGCCCTAAAAACATCCTACTGGCAGGATTTGCGGGCTGGTCTCATGTATGTGGTCAAGTGGCCCGGGTTGCTGGGGATCATTCTCCTGGCAATGGCACTCAATTTCCTGCTCAGCCCAAGTTCGTCACTACTACCCTTGTTGATCACGAAAGGCTTTGGCAAGGGAGCCCAGGATTTGGCCTGGGTGGAGTCAGCGTTTGGTGTGGGCATCATCCTGGGGGGGATCCTGCTGAGCTCCTGGGGTGGAATTCAAGCGCCGAATTATGACCTCATTCATGGGAATCATCGGCATCGGCATCGGGGTGATTTTGGCCGGTGTGACACCTGTCGGTCTATTCTATGTATTGCTGGTGGGTGCCTTCCTTCAGGGTTTCTCATCGGTAATGGCCAATGGACCCCTCCACGCCATTTTCCAATCCATTGTTGCACCTGAAATGCAGGGGCGTGTCTTTTCCTTGATCAGCGCTGGGGCAACTGCAATGATGCCGCTCAGCCTGCTTGTTGCTGGACCAGTTGCCGATCTTTTGGGAGTCCGATTCTGGTACATCATCGGGGGCAGCATATGCATCCTGATGACCCTGGCAGCTTTTTTCATACCAGCCATCGTGAATATCGAGAAAAACAAGTGGCAAGAGCCACAAACAGCAGGTGGATGAATTGTGCTGGAATAAATCGGCATAAGAGGCATGAAAAAAACGGGTGGACACGCTGTCCACCCGTTTTCTTACGATTGGAAATCAATCCTCGGGATTATTGCTATCGTGACATTTCAGGCATGTGAATGTAGATACATTGATGGTATGGCAATCCTGGCAGGTTGCTCCCTCGTGATTGATACAGGGGCCATTACAATCTCCTGAATGGGAGAGATTATAGCTGGCGGGAATCCAGGTATTCGTGTTGTGGCACTGGTTGCAGGACATACCTGAAAACAGCCCGGCGTGGAATGCAGGTTCGCCGTGACATGCTGAGCAGGATGACGAAAGGCCTGTAAAGGTGCCACCCGTATGGCAGCTTGTGCACGGCAGACCGACATGGGCACCGGTCAGGGGGAAACCGGAGAGATTATGATCAAAGCTGGCGGGTATCCAGCCAGAGGTGGAATGGCAAGAGTTACAACTTATGCCATATTTTCCCTGGTGGCTATCGTCCCCGGCATGACAGGAATAACAAGAACTTGGCGTGCCCTTAAAAACATTATTGATGTGGCAACTTATACAGGACGTGGAAGAGTGTTTACCGGTTAGTTTGAAAGCCGCCAGGTTATGATCGAATGTTGCCGGTTTCCACCCAAAAGTTGTGTGACAGGTGCTGCAGCTCGTGCCCATGCTGCCCTGGTGGGTGTCATTGGCAGAATGGCAGGAAAAACAATCGGTAGGTGTTCCTTTGAACGCTTTGTTTGTGTGGCACGCATCACAGGTGGTGTTGACATGCTGGCCGGTTAGTTTGAAAGTCGCCAGGTTGTGGTCGAATGTTGCCGGTAACCATCCTAGAGTTGTATGACAGGTGCTGCAACCCATGCCAAGGCTGCCCTGGTGGGCATCATCGGCAGAATGGCAGGAAAAACAATCGAACGGGGTTCCTTTAAATGCTTTATTTTTATGACAGGCATCACAGGTCGTGGTGGTATGCTGGCCGGTTAATTTAAAAACTGAGAGTTCATGATCAAAGTTCACTGGTGTCCAGCCTGCAGTAGTGTGGCAGTTTTGGCAATTGATCCCCAGATTGCCCTGATGAACATCCTCACCTGCATGACAGGAATTGCACTCAGTCGGTGTGTTCTTAAATTGATTATCGATGTGACATGACTCGCAGAGAACTTCTGCATGTTTTCCTTCGAGTTGGAAAACTGCCAGGGTATGATCGAATTTTGCTGGAGTCCAACCATCAGGAGAGTGACAGGATCCGCAATCCGTACCGAGTTCCCCTGAGTGGGTATCGTCCTTGGCGTGGCACGAAAAACAGTCAACCGGGGCAGATCGCAGATCAGGAATCGAACGGGCATCAATGTGACAATTGGAACATGGCAAACCCACGTGTTTACCATTCAGCGGAAATAGGAAATTGTTATGGTCGAATTCACTGCCATAAGTATCGATCCCATCATGGCAGTTCAGACATTCGCTCCCGAAAGAAAGAACGTGGTCGGATGTGAAGGTGGATCGACCTCGGTGTGGCAATCCTGGCAGACAGCAATGGAAAAGGTTGATAAATCCCTGTCATGGCAATCTGCGCACTTGAAGGGAAATCCTTTAGCTGTGCGAGCATGACCGTTGAGAGAGAAGCCAAGCACGAAGTGTGGAAATCCCTCACCGTGAAAATCAGTAAGGATGCCTTCCGGTCCGCGATGTTCAGGGTGACAATCGCGGCATTCCAGGGTGGGATCCCCAATGAAGAGCGCTCCATGTAAAGTCGCCGGATCGGATTGTTGGGATGGGATTTCTGAATGGCAACTCGCACATCTGGAAGACATGCCCGCCGAATCCCAGAAAGGGGCATGGCAAAGCTTGCATTCTCTGGAAAATTCGGCGTGTGAAGTGTAACCACCAAGAGGACTGCCCGATACCGAATTGAGTTCTGCCCGGGCTGAACATCCCCCCACCTTGAAGAAGAGCGATCCCTAAGACAACCAAGAGGGTCAACCCTCCTGCAACGAGACCGGCAGGCGTGAGGCAACCCAGGCGGGTATTATTCATGTCTTCTTCCTACCGTAATAGTGTGGCGTAATATAATGCAGCACCAGCATGGATGAAGGCGGCAACAAAGAGTGCCACACCGATGGGGATATGCACAGTATGCCAAATTGCCAGTGCCCTGCGTGCTTTTGCCAGGGCTGAGGATTGCGACAAGCCTGAAGCCGAATCCAATTCCGCACCATCTATGGAGCGTGGAATTTGGGTGTAGATATAACGTCCGATGAAACCACTAAAAACAATGATGAGAGTTAATGCGATTGTGACTCCGGCCAGCCCATTGAACTTCCAGGACGTATGCAGGAGCACCATGTAAGGGCCCACGATCCCTGTAAAAATGTGGAATTTCAGCCATTCAGCCATGCTGCCCCAAAGTGCCAGGCGGCTGCGCTTGCGCAATGAGTACAGGATTTCTGTCATTAGCATCAGCAGAAATCCTATCACTCCGATGATATGCCCGAAGAATCCACCAGCAGCGGGAATGGCACGCGTTTGCCAGGTGACATAAAATATATACCCCTGTAATGAGGAGAATGGTGAAAAAGGATAACCAAAGTTCCGGGTTCTTCTTCAACGTACCTCCAAAATACTTTATTGGTTTACAGTGGCTGTGCCAGAAATTATTAAGGATCTCACCGATTTGCGCATTCGGATCCAACAATTGTGCTCGAATGGGTGTGATGTCTGCTTGGGAGGCAATCAGTTCCTGCAATGGCCGCGAGAGGGTTTGATCACCCATGACAAGGGCACCGATGATATGTTGTTGACCAACGACCAGGCGCATATCGGTTGATCTCGCCGCATTGATAAAGTGTAATCCCAGATGACCCAATTCGCCAGCTTTCACTCTCGCCTCGGGCGATGGATACCAAATCATCATCCTTCCCACCGCCAATTGCTCCGATCAAGGTGACGGTCATCCCTGCCAGGCGGGTGACATTGAGGGCAGCAGCGCGCCGATATTCTGTTTGAATTCCGGACATGTTTAACCCAGCGGCATGTCCCTGCTCACGTGCCGGACCCCAAAGAGTTTCCAATATGGCTTGCCCGGTCAGAGGATCGAAGACCTGGGCACAGTCCCCTGCAGCGTATATATCTGGCAGGCTGGCTTGCAAATATTGATCAACGAGGATGCCCCGTTGGGTAGTCAAACCGGCCTGCTGAGCCAATCCAATCCGTGGTTGCGTACCTATGGCAGCTGCCACCATCTGACACTTCAGGTTCTCGCCATTCTTGGTTTGAACCCCGATCACCTTTTTATTCTTGCCGATTACTTCGCTGAGTTCAGAGTGTTTATGTATCTGAATGCCATCATGAACCAGGCGTTGCTCAACGAGTATTGATTCTTCTTCATCCAGGACCGAGGACCAATAACGGTCGCCGCGCAGAAAATAATGTACTTTTACCCGGCGCCTGGTCAGACCTTCTGCCAATTCCAGGGCTGTGATACCACCACCGACAACAACCGCAGAAGACGTACGCCGGGCGAGATGAAGCAATCGTCGGGTATCTTCCAGGTTGTCGAGGTAGACGACACCCTGGAAATCGGCCCCGGGAATCTTCAACTGTAAGGCAGTCGCACCAGTTGCGAGCAGGATACGGTCATAAGAAAGCGTACCTGTTGAGTTGGTTTCAAGAAGGTGTTCCTGTGGCAGGAGACGAGTGGCGCGCCCCTGGATGTAACGAATGCGTAATCTGCGCCAATCCTCCTTATTCTTTATATGCAGTTGCCTTTCAGGAAGTTCACCGGTGAGAAAATAAGCCAGACCGGGACGCGTATAAAAGCTGTGCGGATCATCACTGATCATGGTGATCTCTGCAGATGGATCCGAAGAACGGATGGCTTCAGCAGCCGCGATTCCAGCCACACCCATACCCACAATGATATGACGCATCATCATGAACGGTCCTTGAAGATTTTCAACTGCTCAAAACGCAGCACACCACGTGGACAGCGCTTTATACACTCCCCGCAAGTAAGGCAATGCGAGATCGACCACATGTTTTCCAGCCCCGGCGTATCGGCGCACATCTATCCCAATCGGGCAATTAAAAGTGCAGATTCCGCACTGGACGCATCGTCCCTCTTCAGGGACGATATGCCCAACGGCGAGAATGTCTTGGCGGGATACCTTCTTAAGTGAGTTGTTTTTTGTGAGCATTATTTTGAGTTTAACCAATAAAGGGTTAAATAACGACATATCTTATCTCTTTAGGACTAATCTACGCAATAGGAAAACAGAACCAGGTTCCCGACCGGGAACCTGGTTCTGTGTAGAGAGAGTGGTTTTTATATAAGTATGACGTTGGCAGCCTGAAGACCCTTGGGGCCTTCTTCGACGGAAAATTCCACTTTCTGGTTCTCTTCCAACTTCTTGTAGCCTTCCATCTGGATCGAAGAGAAGTGAACGAAGACATCTTCACCATCTTCGCGACCAATGAAGCCGTAGCCCTTGGTGGAGTTGAACCACTTGACTGTACCTACAAAACGATCGTCTGACATTTTTTCTTTCTCCTGCAAATTAAAATAGTCAGCGCCCAGCCTGCCAGCTTCCCGGCAGACCCGGCGCATGCAACGGGCGCAAGATTATCACGGTTGGCGGACAATGTCAAGGAATCTCCAAAACTATCCTTTCCGGTCTTTGTTCACTTTTCCTCTTTGAATTACCCGTTTTCCATACTTTTCCTGCAATTCGTCCACGGCTTCCTGTAACTTGCGGTGTTTTTCGCTCGCTCCATCCCACAACCCCAATTGACGCACAGGCGGCTTGAAACCGCTGACACCCACACCGATCAAACGTACTGCCTGGTGTGCAGTTCGCACCTTGCGGAGCAATTCCAGGGCAACTTGGTAGATCTCCTCGTTCTGGTCGGTTGCTTGGGGGAGTGAGATTTGTCTTGTCAGGGTAGTGAAATCCGGCCAGCGTAATTTAATCTTGACGGTTGTCCCGGCAAGATCATCGCGGCGCAAGCGCCGACCAACCTGATCAGCCAGGTCGCGCAGAGTGCGTTCCAGGGAACGGTCATCGCTGACATCGCGGGCAAAGGTCACCTCCTGGCTGATGGATTTGGCCTCGTATTCGGTGACAATGGGGCGTTCATCAATGCCGTGAGCGTGCTTCCAGAGGTCCCGACCATTCTCACCAAACCAGCGAAGCATATTCGTTTCCGGTTGGTTGGTGATGTCGCTGATCATCCGGATCCCATATTCTAGCAACCGTGCTTCTGTCTTGGGCCCCACCCCCCAGAGCATGTTGACAGGTAATGGGCGCAGGAATGCAGCCTCGCCGCCAGTGGGAACGATCGTCAATGCGTTGGGTGGTTCCCCTTTCTTTCCAGATTTCTTGCCTACTTCGGTGGCAATTTTGGCTACCAGTTTATTGGAGGCGATCCCGATCGAGCAGGGCAGTCCGAGACCATTGCGGACCTCTGACTGGAGCTTTCGAGCCAGGATTTCCGAATCACCCAGCCCGCCAATGTCCACAAAAGCTTCGTCAATCGAGATCTGCTCCACAAACGGGGATATGGCATGTAGAAGGTCCATGACTTTGTCAGACATTTCGCCGTAATTGCCGTGGTGGTGTGATAGAACGATCAACCCGGGGCAAAGACGCAAGGCGCGGCTGGTGGGCATTGCCGAGTGAATCCCGAACATGCGCGCCGGATACGAACACGATGCCACCACGCCGCGTCCTTCGGGGCGCCCGCCAACAGCAAATGCCTTGCCTCGCAGGGAAGGATCATGCAGTTCTTCCACGGCGCAAAAAAAGGCATCCAGGTCGAGGTGTAGGATGGTATGCATCTGCCAAGATTATATCCTTTAGCGGAGATAGAAAGAACGCCTCCAGGACTTACCGAAATTCTAATCGTTCCAATATTTTCTCAATTGTCAAATCATCTGGAGCAACGACGCGGCTGTGGATCGTGTCGATCTCAAAGGGTACAATCTTTACAGAAATTGGACCGGCTGCATCAAGGGTGACCAGGACCAGGGCGGATTGGCGCGTATCGGACAGACCGGTCTGGTCGAACAGGGCGTTGCCCAGGCTGAAGAGAACAACAGTGCCTGGCAGGCTCGAAGGATTACACCCTTCGCAAGGCTGCAGGACATGGGGATGATGTCCCCAGATGAGGATTGCGCCTGCCTCCACGAACTTGCGGGCGATCGCATGTTGCCGATCGGTTGGGGCACCCTGGTATTCCGCCCCCCAATGGATCGAAACAATCGCCATTGCGCCATTCTCACATGCATCATCGATAGCCTGTGCAGCCACGTCTATATTTAATGAAGCTGATATATCGTCGAAGGCAAAGAACGCCAGTCTGAAGCGATTCACCTCGAGCATGACCGGCTTGCTGTCCAACCCGATCGAAAGAAGACCTGCATTGGATAAGAGAGAAGCAGTCTCGTAAAATCCATCCGGACCACAATCGTAACGATGGTTGTTGGCAATTGAGAGCATGTCCAAGCCCCAGGAAGCGAGCAAGTCGGTGGTGGGACCGAGGGCGCACAGGTTATACGCCTCCTCCTCATTTACAGATGGGGGGTAATTAGCCAGAGGACTTTCCAGGTTGGCAAGAGCAAGGTCTGCCGAAGAAAGGGTATGAATCCAGGAAATCGAAGGATCCCGGGGAGGGGGTCACCCCGCGGCCGAGGTTAATATCCCCCAACAAGGCCAGGGTGACAGTGGAGTCGGCTGGCTGGCAGGAAGAAAACGACAACAGGAGAAGAAAACTGATGAAAGCGAGTCGATGGAAAGAGGACCGTAGACGGTGGGTCTTATCACCGTCCACGGAGTGCAATCCAGGGCCTGGCTTCTTTGGCAAGATCTCAATGGACATACAAGGATTATGGGGCGATAAAGTATTTTGTCCAGTCAGGCTGCGGCGGATTTGTTCCATTTTCAACCATGGCCTGCCATGTTTCGTCGGTCATGCGCTGATCGGGAGGTACGGTGAATTCGTAATAGGAAAAAACGGCACCAATCCCGATCCGCCAGGGTTTGTCAGGCAGGATGACGAAGATCTCCGTCGGCTGTCCCACGCCTTCCTCGAGCACGACCAGGGTTAATAAATCGTTCGTGCCGGTTGCCACGTCAGCAACAAGGGCAGCTTTCTGGTCCTCCAGGATGGGACGGTTCCCATCCCCCTCCACATCCGCGGCAGCCAGGGTGAATTGTTCCAGCACGCCACCCCAGTAAAGCATATGCCAGTAATCATCATCGCTGATGGGGTCGCCGGATAGTTCACGCTCGGCGATATCCTTGAGAAAGGTCAATTCCTCGATGAGGTTGGCAAGGTTGGCACTGGTCAGGTCACTGAGCAAACCGCGCGCTTCCAAACCAGAAAATGTCATCGTTGCCAGTGCCAGCAGTCGGGCATATGCTTCCGGGTTGGGTTCCACATAACTATGGGGAACAGACTCGGGACCACCTCCACCCATCTCAGCCATTACCTGCTTTGCATACAGGATGGTGTCATGCTTGAGCTCGGTCCAGGAACCGAGAGCGGCTTGCAAGTCTTTTCGTGCCCATGCCAGGGTCTGCATGAATGCCGGGTAGGCTGAACCCTTGGGTTCGATCAGCGGTTGCAACGCGTAAAGCCAGGACCAGTAAAGATTCTGGGTCCAGGAATCAATCCCCAGTGCAGCCAGCTCAGTTTTCACTTTTTCCATTTGGGTGGTGTAGTTGTCGAAACGATCTTCATCCATCTCGTTGAATAGGATGTCGTGGGCTTCATCCGACCCCATGGCAGCCAGGAAATCCAGGCCTTTTGGCAAGCCGCGCGGTGCGATCTCGCTCCCCACCTTGCGCCAGATGAGCTGACCAAATACATATTCATCCAATGTAAAGCGTTGACCCATGAAGCGGAAGCCCTTGGTGACGGTCTCCTGATCCTGCCAAATCCAGACCCACATCGAGTTGACCTGCGGTGGGGGCAGGGATTCACTTGCTTGCATGAATTCAGCCATCAATTCTTGATCTGCGAAGGAAGCCAGGTCAGTCGGAATTCCGAATACATGGTCGGAGAGAGCCCCGTACTCATAAATGCCCAGGTCATCCGCTTTCCCAACGATGAAGACTGTGGGGTCGTAGATATTTTGCCAGAGGGTCAGGGTAGGAGTGCCATCCTGTGCCAGGGCCGAACGGATGGCATGTGCCACCAGCAATGCACGCTGGGTTTCGAATTCATCCATCAAGCGAAAAGTCAACCGTCCATACCACATCATGGCACGGAAATACATCTTTAACTCTTCCGATCGGGTGTAATGACCGCGGGGGATATACTGCGAATAATCTTCAATAAGCTTGTCGTCCGGGTCCAGGTCGGGTCGATCCCAGATGGGTGAGATCGAGGCACCGCCGGCGCTATTGATGAGCGCCAACTCAGCCTCGACCAAGGGCTGTGCTTCGGATGGGATGAGGTCGGACAATCCCAACAAGCGATCAGCAACGCCGAAGAAGGCTACATTGCGTAAAGCTTGTTCTTCAAGTTCGGAACCTCGCAGGGTGGCGTACTGTTCGTTTGTTCTTAATAGCAGGGCAGTTGTCAGTGCCTGCAAGTTGGCGATGAAATAATCCCTTTCCAAGTCACGCAGCATTTTATCGAAGATCAGGTGGTAAACATGATAAACAGAATCTGTGGTGATAAAAGTCGGTGTGGTGTGGTAACGCCCGGATTCATAGATCTGATAGAACTCACGCCATTTTCCTGGCACTGGTGAGGCAACCACAAACCCATTCTGCGATAGGAGAGCTCTTTGGGCATCGCTCAACTCGATCGCTTCGATACCCTCGACCTGCCCCAGGTCAACCGGCAGGGAATACCCTCCCTCGAAGGTATCAGGCAAGCGGGCTGAAATAGGGGCATATTCCGCGAACATCGGCGGATAAACATCATCCGTCAAGGGCGGGTAAGAATGGTCATCAGGTAACGTTGGTGTGAGCGAACCATCCAGTGATGGCACCCTTGTCGATGTCGCTGCTGGCGTCTGCGGTGTAAAGCTGCAAGCACTCTGGATCAGTACCAAAGCAATTAGCCCACCCAACAATTTATTTATGGTAGTTTTCATGGCATCCTCCTTAAGGTGTCAAAATCAATATCCGGCCTTGCTCCCCACGGACAAGGACCAGGTCGGAGAAAGAACCTTTCATGGATGAGACGACGGTAAACCCGAATCCGTTCCATTGCCAGACCTTCAAACCGATTGCAGAAGTGGATCCCCTTCGTGCGTAGCGCCCTTCGAGAGTGATCAACTCTTCGGTGCTGTCTCCAGTTACATCGGCGGTGGAGAAGGCAGTGACCGGGTCGGCAAGGGCAGAGCCAGCCCAAATTTCCCCATACCCATCCCGTTTCCAACCGATCAGGATGAGGTGACAGGAGGTACCGCTTCCATCATGGAACGAATCGATCCGGCCTCCATGCGGCAAGAAATCATCCACGGGCCAGGGCTTGAATGGTCGCCAGACCAGGAGGGTTGCTTCGGGAAGGTTGTCCATGTTCAGATCGCTAAAAGAAGCCTGCGCTATCCTCCATGAGGCTTCGCTTTGCCATACGATTGAATTCCCACTATTAATTGAGAGGCGACCGTCATCGAAGAAGAAAAATTCATAGGTACCATCGAGATTCATGTCAACCTGTTGAGGGGAAGTAACTTGGACCGCATCAAGGGGAATTGGGACAGGGACAATGCCTGCTGCGTCCAACTCCCATGCAGACGGGGAAACAGGTGTGATCAGAGTCACCGTGACGGCAATCAGCAGGATGCAGGCTGGAGCATGACTGTACAACATCAATGTTATTGTACAACTGCCGGATGCTAATCTCAAGCCTTCGTCACAGCAGGATTTCAATTAACAATTCCGTTAATTCGGTTATTTTTATGCCAAAAGTCCCCAATTTACCCTATAGGGGCGGAATATCCCCCATCCAATGGTATGTTATTGTCACCTTTTTACCATCTTTCTAGTATACATTTTTTCTACAATTGCGTTATTATTGTAGAGAAATCCTCTTACCTCAACGCATTGTGACATTCTGGTTAGCCGCCAGGCAGATATTGGAAGGAGAATTCCATGAAAATAAGGCGCGTTCTATTCACGACACTAATTGTGCTGGTGTTGTTGGCACAATTGGTGGATTTTAATTTACCAACGGCACATGCGGCTACATCCTGTGATGCAGCTCAATTTGTGGCCGATGTTACCGTCCCCGACGGTACGACATTTGCTCCAGGTACACCGATCGCGAAGACCTGGCGAATTAAGAATGTTGGCACCTGCACCTGGACAACCGCGTATGCTGCTGTCTTTTATTCGGGTGACAAGATGGGTGCTCCTTCATCCGTCAACCTCCCGATGAGTGTAGCTCCAGGGGCAACGGTGGATGTGACCGTGAATATGACGGCCCCAGCCACTGCAGGGCACTACCGTGGCCACTGGATGCTGCGCAATGCCTCCATGGTGTTATTTGGCATGGGACCCTATGGCAACTATACATTCTTCATAGACATATTTGTTGCCACCTCTTCCCCCTCTGCCACTGCTTACGATTTTGTCGCCAACTACTGTTCGGCGATCTGGGTGAGCGGAGCGGGAACCCTGCCTTGCCCGGGTGCAGATGGCGATGGAAGAGGTTTTGTGCTTAAATTGGATGCCCCGAAACTGGAAGATGGTTCCATCGGTGCACCCGGCTTATTGACAATGCCACAGAACGTCACCGATGGCTATATCCAGGGCGTCTATCCTGCTTTTGCCGTTCAATCCGGAGATCGTTTCCAATCCATCGTTAACTGCCAATATGGTGCCACCGGGTGTTACGTCACCTTCCGGCTGGATTACCAGATTGGTTCAGGCCCGATCCAAAACCTGAAAACCTTCCGTGAGAAAATTGAGGGGTTGTATTATCGCTTCGACATCCCGCTTTCCGGTTTGGCAGGGCAAAACGTTAAGTTCATCCTGACCGTCCAGGCGACCGGATCTCCGGTCGGTGATCGTGCGGTCTGGTCGGGGGCAAAAATCGTGCGCCCAGGCGGTGTAGTGATCACGCCGACCACTTGTGATCGAGCGGCACTTGTCACAGATGTCACCATCCCGGATGGAACAATCCTGGCAGGTGGTTCTCCGTTCACCAAGACATGGCGATTACAGAATGTGGGCACCTGCACATGGACGACCGCCTATAAACTGGTACTGGTCGGTGGCGATTACATGAACAGCGCCTCGACTGCTTATAACCTTGCCAGCAGTGTCGCCCCGGGTGGGACGATCGATCTTTCAGTGAATCTTGTCGCTCCCATTACGCCAGGTAATTTCATCGGTTATTGGAAATTACGCAATGCCTCCAGTGTTGATTTTGGCATTGGGCCTTCCGGCACAACCGCCTTTACGGTTAACATCAACGTCCTGAGCGCGTTTGACTCTGTGTTCGATTTTGTGTCGAGCGCATGCAGCGCCACCTGGTCAAGTGGGGCGGGAATCCTGCCTTGCCCGGGCATCGATGGTGATGGACGCGGTTTTGTACTCAAGCTGGGTAGCCATATCATGGAAGATGGCACCGCCGCCAACGAAGGATTGCTGACCTTCCCTCAATACGTCACCGATGGCTACATCAAGGGTGTCTATCCTGCCTTTAGCGTCAAGTCTGGCGATCACTTCCAATCCTACGTTGGCTGCCAGAACGATGGACCGACGAATTGCTATGTCACCTTCCGGCTGGATTACCAGGTCGGATCCGGACCTGTTTATACGCTCAAATCAGCCCGTGAGAGACTGGAAGACATGGTCTATCGCATGGATGTGGATCTCTCTGCGCTGGACGGCCAGGATGTCAAGTTCATCCTGTTGGTCCAGGCATATGGTTCTCCGGATGGCGATCGAGCCGTCTGGTCGGCGCCTCGTATTGTCAGGAGTGGAACGACCAGCATCGCCACACCAACCTCGACCGGCCCTATCGCCACTCCAGGGGCTACACCAACCTCAACCTACGCTGGTCCTGCCGCCGATCTTTCGGTGACGATCAACGATGGCGTGGCCTCCTATACACCGGGTATCAACCTCACTTATACGATACCGGTGGTGAACAATGGTCCGCAAAACGTGACCGGTGCTACCTTTGGGGTGGTCAAGCCCACAGGCGTGACCTCCTGGGTGGTCACCTGTTCAGCAGATACAGGCGCGACCTGTAATGCCGGACCGATCACGATCGCGACCGATATTAATGACACGGTCAATATTCCTGCAGGTAAGAAGGTTACATACACCGTTGTTGCCTCTGTCAGTGCCTCAGCGGTGGGGAACCTGATCACAACTGCTTCGATCACTAATCCAGCCGCCCTTCCGGATCCGAACCTGGTGAACAACTCTGCCACGGACACGGATTCTCCGCCCAGTGCAGACTTGGTTGTCACGGTCACGGATGGCATCGTTGTTTACACTCCTGGTGGGTCGACGACTTATACCATCGTGGTCATGAACAACGGACCGTTGAGCGTCACCAATGCGACTTTCACCGATCATAAGCCAACCCAGGTGGATTTATGGACCTGGAGTTGTGCACCGGATGCCGGCGCAATCTGCACTGTTGGACCGCTGTCCTTGAGTGCAGGATTCTCAGACGTGGTCAGCATCCCTGCAGGGAAGAAAATTACCTATACGGCTGTTTCAGCCATCAGCCCTGCAGCCACTGGCAACCTGGTGAACACAGTTACTATCACCTCTCCAATTGGGAATCCTGACCCAATCCCGGCCAATAACACCGCAACCGATGTGGATAATGGCCCAAGCGCTGACCTGGCGATCACCATGACCGACGACGTGACCTGGTACATGCCGGGAGGCACCCTCACCTACAAGATCCGCGTGGTGAACAACGGTCCCCAGGCTGTTCTTGGAGCAGTATTTGCCGATGTCATCCCAACCCAGATCAGCTCCTGGACCTGGATGTGTCTTGCCGACCTCAGCGCGATCTGTACTCCAGGACCGATCACCATCGCAACCAATTACACCGATACGGTCAGCATCCCGGTGGGGAAGGGCGTTACTTTCACCGTGGTCGCAAGCGTCAATCCTGCAGCAAGTGGTAACCTGGTGAATACTGCCACGATCACCGCTCCTCCAATCATTCCCGATCCGGTTGTGAGCAACAACTCGGTTTCAGATACCGATGCACCTCCCAGTGCGGATCTTTCCGTGACGAAGACTGATGGGATCTCGATCTACCCGCCAGGCGGCACGGTGACCTACACGATCGTGGTGGCAAACAATGGCCCGGCAGATGTGACAGGTGCCTTTGTGGGAGACAATCTCCCCGGTCAGATTCTTTCCTGGATCTGGACGTGTGTTCCTGAAGCCGGAGCGGTTTGTACCGCCGGTCCAGTGAACATTGCAGGAAACTTTGGTGATGTTGTGAATATTCCTTCTGGCAAGAAGGTGACCTACACGGTGGTTGCCTCTGTCAATCCTGCTGCCGTTGGGACAATGACCAACAACGTTTATGTCACTTCTCCTGCTTCCATACCGGATCCGTTTATGGGAAACAACGCAGCCACGGATGCCGATGACCAACCCACTGCAGACCTGGCTGTAAGCATCTCCGATATGGTCGTCACCTACGTCCCGGGTGGACAAGTGATCTACACCATCGTTGTGACGAATGCGGGTCCTTCCAATGCGGTCGGAGCGATCTTCACCGATTCAATCCCCGCCCAGGTGACATCCTGGACCTGGACCTGTGCAGCAGACCTGGGAACAACGTGCATCGCGGCTCCAATCACAAGCAGCCTCAATTTCCTGGATACTGTGAACATTCCGGCAGGGAAGAAGATCACCTATACCGTGGTGGCACATATCAGCCTCGTTGCAGTTGGGCCCATGGTGAACACTGCCAGCATCACTAATCCCATCTCTGTGCCCGATCCGAACATCACGAACAACTCTGCCACCGATATCGACACACCGTAAAAGATCAATAATCTGGTCGATACTGAAGACCGGGCTGCACATCTGATGTGCAGCCCGGTTCTTTAATAAATTCCACTGATTATCATCCTGGGAGAACTGGTGTATTATAGTGAAACGAACAATAATCTCCAGTATTTACATATCCTAATTGTTTACAGCTCCGTGAAGCACGAATTTGGGAACATTTCATTTGATTTTTCGTTAAATAAGTAAGGGTAATGACCCTGTTCTATTTGCATCTACGGAGGAACCCAAATGAAAAAGCTGCGTTTTCTGATCACTTCACTTGTCCTGGTAAGCGTTTTAATGCAATTCCTGCCTGCAGGCGGGATACGCCTAGCAAAGGCGGCCACCTCCTGCGACTCCGCCCAGTTTGTCACCGATGTGACCGTTCCGGATGGCATGTCCTTTGCTCCAGGTGCCTCGATTACCAAGACCTGGCGGTTTAGAAACACCGGCACCTGTACGTGGACTACATCATATGCCATTGTGTTCTCTTCCGGAGCAAAAATGGGTGCGACACCGGTTGTTTACCTGCCGACAGCAACCGCTCCAGGTTCAACAATGGATGTGACTGTCAATATGGTTGCGCCAACCACTCCCGGCCACTACCGGGGATATTGGATGTTGCGGAATGCTGCCAACGTTCTCTTTGGGGTTGGGGTGACCGGGCAAGCCTCGTTTTTCATTGATATCAATGTGGTAACCAATCATTCCATTTCTTATGATTTTGTTGCCAATTACTGTGCAGCAACCTGGATGAGCGCTGCCGGTGTGTTGCCCTGTCCGGGATCTGATGGAGATGTGAAGGGATATGTGCTCAAGGTGGATGCACCAAAATTGGAGGATGGCACGGTGGATTCAGTCCCTGGCCTGGTTGTAGGGCCTCAGGGTGTAAGGGGGGGCTACATTTCCGGCATTTTCCCGGCTGTTTCCGTCCAAACGGGAGATCGGTTTCAGTCGATTCTCTCCTGTGCCTATAATGTCTCCCCTTGTTTCGTTACTTTTCGCCTGGATTACCAGGTGGGTTCAGGCCCGATCAAGACACTTTGGTCCTTCCAGGAGAAAACTGAAGGCAGTTTTTACCGGGCCAGCGTGGACCTCTCCAGCCTTGCCGGGCAGAACGTGAAATTCATTTTGGCGGTGGATGCAGCCGGCTTGCCCGATGGTGACCGTGTGACCTGGGGTGGGGCGCGTATCGTGCGCGCAGGAAGCGGTCCCATTCCAACACCCACACGGACACCCACACCCACTGTTGTCTGTGAGAAAGCCAGCCTGGTGATGGATGTATCCATCCCTGATGGAACCAGCCTTTCTGCCGGTTCCTTGTTCACCAAGACATGGCGCATCCGCAACGACAGCGCCTGCACATGGACGACCAAATATGCCCTGGTTTTTGTCAGCGGTGATGTGCTCGGTGCCTCTCCCATTGTCAACCTGCCAGCAAGCGTTGCTCCCGGTCAAACGATCGATATTTCCGTGAACATGACCACTCCCTCTGCGCCAGGAAACTATCGCAGTTACTGGCAGATGCGTAATGCTGCCGGGGTCAAATTTGGCTTCGGTTCCAGTGGTACGGGGAGCATTTATGTAGATATCAATGTCTCGAGTACGTATGACACAGCTTACGATCTTGTCGCGAATGCCTGCCAGGCCACCTGGACAAGCGCAGTGGGTACCTTACCCTGCCCGGGAACCGACGGAGACGCGAAAGGGTATGTGTTCAAGCTGGAAGCCCCAAAATTGGAAGACGGCACCACTGGTTCACCAGGTTTGCTGACTTTCCCGCAAAATGTGCCCAGCGGCTACATCAAGGGCACATACCCGGCATTTGCCGTGCAGAGAGGCGATCGTTTTCATTCCATCGTGAACTGCCAGTATGGCGCGGCGAATTGTTACGTCACATTCCAGTTGGATTACCAGACCGGGTCTGGAACAAACGGGACACTAAAGACATTCCAGGAGAAGATCGATGGGATGTATTATCGTTTTGATATCGACCTCTCCTCCCTGGCAGGACAGAATGTCAAATTTATTTTGAAGGTCCTGGCTGGCAGTCAGCCGAATGGTGATCGTGCGGTCTGGTCGGGAGCACGCATCCTGCGCCTGAACACTTCAGGGGTTCTTCCCACCCCCACGGTGGTCAGTCCTATCACAGTCACCGTCTACTTCCTGGATAGTAACCACTTCAGAGTGGGTACAGAGCCCTACGAATCCCCGGTGACACGCACCATCTCAAACCCCGCCCTCGATCCCCGAGGCCGTCCTGATCCAGTTATATGCCGGACCTTCGGCTGCAGAACAGGCTGCCGGTTTGCGGCTGGTGGCAAGTGAAACAACAGGCTTTTCCAATTTTAGGATCGAATCAGGAGTTGCCCATGTGAAGCTGACCGGTAATTGTTCATCGGCAGGATCCACCTATACCATCGCCAACCTTATCATGAAGAATCTCAAGCAGTTTTCTGAGATTCGCCACGTCAAGATCTATGATCAAAATGGTGGCACAGAAATTCCCGATGGTGATGCAAATTCGATCCCCTTCTGCCTGGAGCCATGAAAGTCAGTTCCTAATATTGACCAATAAAAAATCCGGCGGAGGACAGTTCTTCCGCCGGATTTTTTTACTCTTCCCGTCGACCCTTGGCCACCAATTTTATCGGTGTACCCAGGAACCCATAATTCTCACGGAGCGTGTTCTCGAGAAAACGCTCGTACGAAAAATGGAACAACTTGGGATCGTTTACATGGAGCAGGAATGTGGGTGGGTTGGTGCGCACCTGGGAACCATAGAATATCTTCAACTGGCGACCGGCATGTGAAGGTGCAGGGTGCTTATCCTGCGCTTCGCGTAATATCCTGTTCACCATGCCGGTTGTGATGCGCGCCAGTCTTTCCTCCTGGACTTGTAAGGCAAGTGGGAGCACCTGGTCCACCCTCTGACCGGTTTTTGCCGAGATGAATAGGAAGGGTACATAATCCATGAAGTTAAGCTGCTGGCGAATGCTTCGCGTATATTCATCCATCGTGTAAGTATCTTTGACGATAACATCCCATTTGTTGACCAGTACCACGCAGGATTTTAAGGCATCCAGGATAAATCCCGCGATGTGTGTATCCTGGGAAGTGATGCCTTCCTGGGCATCGATGATCAGCAGGACCACATCCGCGCGCTCGATTGCCTTGAACGATCGCAGAACGCTGTATTGTTCCACGCCGCGATCGATCCTGCCACGCCTGCGGATCCCGGCAGTATCTATCAAGGTGACAGCCAGGCCATCCACATCAATCCGGGTATCCACCGCGTCACGAGTGGTGCCTGGGATCGGGCTGACGATGGCGCGTTCTTGTTTTGCCAACAGGTTGAGCAGGCTCGATTTTCCGGCGTTGGGTTTGCCAACAATGGCAATCTTTACCGAGTTCGTCTGGTTCAACCACAATATCAGTGGGGAATGAAGCCACCAGGGCATCGAGCAGGTCCCCAGTGCCGATACCATGCAAGGCAGAGACAGCATATGGCTCGCCCAGGCCAAGCTCATAGAATTCGGCCGCAGAGCTGCGTAATTTTTCAGTTTCGCATTTATTGACCACCACTAAGATCGGAGGCCAGGGCTTGCCATCCACGACTTTTTGATGGCGTCGAAGGATCTCGGCGACTTCGCGGTCGGGTGGCGTCACCCCGGCTGAACCATCAGTCAGGAAAAGGATAGAATCTGCATCCTGGACCGCCATCAAAGCCTGGGCACGAATTTCTTGAATGAAATCCGCAGAACCCACCGAGAGCGGGCTCTTGCCCCCGTGCGTGGGGTCGATGCCGCCAGTATCGATGATGTCAAAGACATGACTTAACCACTCAGCTTCAACTACGATTCGGTCGCGGGTGGTACCGGGTGTATCATCTACAATAGCCAGGCGTTCACCTGCAAGACGATTGAATAGAGTGGATTTGCCTACATTTGGACGGCCGACCAAGGCTACAACAGGTTTCATTTGATTGAATGTCCTAAGCTTTATCTGGGTGTGGGTGTCCCCGCAGCGGTGATGATCACTTGCACCGTTCCAGGGAGAATCGACTCGACGGTTATCTCTCCCACCATGATGGATATGGTCGGCACCAACTGGTATGTGCCAGCAGGGCGCCCGGTCACATCCACTCTAACATGGATATCCGAGGTCTGCAGGGAATCGAGAGCAGGCAATGGCCCGGAAAGGATCACATCCACGGTTACAGGCGAAACCTGGGCTGTCAGTCCCTTCCCCAAGCCGAAGATCTCCACGGGGCGGTAGCTGACCATAAGGCTGCCTTCAATGGGAGCCACCCCCACCTGCACCAGCACGCTCTGATCGCCAACCAGGGTCACATCAGCCGGGAGGACTAATGCAAGGCGGGTTTCGATATTCTCACTGACACCGCTGAGATCCAGGGGCATGGTTTCAACATAGCCGGGTAGTGATTCGATCAACCCGGTATCGCCAGAAAAAACGGTTACGATGGGAGGGAATGATGCTACACTGGCAAGGCGATAACCACTGGCAGGTCGTCCAACTGTCACAACCTTGACAGCCAGGTCACGGTAACCTCCCAGGTGAACCACAGGCAAGGACACCAGTACATTTGGTGGCAGGATTACCACTCCGCTGACCGGTTCACCATTGACATCAAAAGCGCCCAGCGGCAAACTCTCCTCAAGGTTCTCGCGGGCATCAGTCAGTTCCAATGTGGCGCGAATGGAGGCAACCTGGTTAATTAGCAATTCAGGGCCTGAAATGACAGCCTCGTTGGGAGACAAGGTGGATGCACCCGCCTGGTAACCGACAGCGGGGGTGCCAGAGAGTGAGAGACTGATTGGTATGGAACGCGTCGCCAAAGGTTCAAGAGTCAGGCTAATCGAATGTGGCAGTACCGACAGGATACGAAAGGGTTGGACCGAGATCTGGATACTTACTTCAACAGTATGGGTTCCAGCCCCCAAGCCTGTCATGTCCACCACGGCACGGACAGAACTTGGATCAACCGTGATCTGGTCCCATACCGATTTCGGCGCACGCAAGCTCAATTGAATTGTTGATGGGGTTTCTCCTGTCAATACCAGGTTTAAATCCTGACCGACGAATTCGATCGGGATTGGCTGCGCTAGCGTATTGGTCTGGTCAGGGTTGGAAGCAGTGACAGCCGTCACCCAGACGGCCAGGGCCAGGATAAAAGCCAGCATAAAGGTACGCAGGTTGGTGGTAAGCCAGCGGAACATGTTATTCATCCTTCCGCGGGAACAGGTAGGGAAAGGATCGTTGCAAGAAATTTCCTTTACGAGCTTTTACCGGGCTGAAGAATGCACTCAGGATGTTCTCCAGGCGGTCCACATCGAGGCGGCGGATGATACGCCCGGCATGGGCAATAGAAATTGCCCCGGTTTCTTCGGAAACGATCACGGCGACAGCATCTGAAGCTTCGGAAATGCCCAGCACGGCGCGGTGGCGCAAGCCCATCTTGCGCTCTGGTGACGGCGCCAGGATGCCGCTGCTTGATAACGGCATGACACAGGCTGCGGCGACAATCCTGTTTCCGGCGATGATGACCGCGCCATCATGTAGCGGGGTATTGGGAAAGAAGATTTGCATCAGGAGCTCAGGAGTGACACCTGCGTTGACCGCAATTCCGGTGTGCAGGTAGTCGTCCAAACGATCGAAGCGTTCAATGATGATCAACGCTCCATGTTGGCGGGCTGCGAGACGAGCTGAGGCAGTAACAACCGCCTTGATTGTCCGCTGCATTTCTTCACTGACATTGCGCGAGTTGGAGCGTATATAGGTCCCTGCGCGACCGATCCGTTCGAGAGCTCGACGGATTTCAGGGGCAAAAATGACTGGAATGGCAAAAACCAGCGCCGGTAGTGCTGTGCGCAACAACCATGAGAAGGCAGGGAGATCGAACAGGCTGGTAAGAAGGGCAACCAGTACGATCATGAAAAGGATGCCCCTCAACAACACCATTGCCTGGGTATCCCGAACAAGGTAAAGAATGCCGAAGAAAATGATCGTCACCAAGAGGATATCCACCACCCCCAACAAATCGAGGCGTTGGAAAATGAAGAGCATATCACTGAGGAGATCGGTCATGGATTTCAAGATTCAAATTCTCAATTTCGCAAGTAGAAGAGCGGGTCGCCGGGGAATTGTCCCGATCTTTAAAGATCACGATGGCAGGATCTAGATTGGACGCAGAATGCGGTCCTGGCGTAATTGCTTGAAGAATAGAGTTGAATTGGGAGGTTGGGACTCATTGGCTGCATCCTGCCAGGCCTGTACTCCGAGGGTCTTGTGCAGTACGCTGGACATAACCAAGTTCCTTCCAGATTTCTTCCTGTGAAGCCATTTTTGGCTGTAAGAAAATGAGAGAAGCTTCGCATTGCAAATCCTGTGAAGCGCGTTCCAACTCAGCCACAAGTGTCTTTAATGTTTTGGGCAGTGGGAGACTCGGATCGATGTACATCTCGGTGGTTCGTGCCACCAGGTTCTCCACCTGCCATCCTGCCAGCCCGACCAGGCGGTTGTCGGACAGGAGTAACATATACGCCTTCTCACCATAAGCTGCCATGATGTCACTTGGCGAGAGTGGTTGCTTTCCTTCACAGAGCCGGGTGATGAGTTCGGCGATCATTGCCGAGTCACGCGGCCTGCCGCGCTGTACGGAAATTTCCCCTGGCTTAGAAGCCTTGATCACAACCGGTTGCGTATCCGTGACCTGGGAAACCGCTTTCCATGCTGCCAATACCTGTTTCCATGTGTCCTCAAAAGATCCCGTATTGTGTATGACCACATGTGCAGCGGACGTTTTTTGTTCCTGGGGAGATTGAGCCTGGATGCGTCGTTTGGCATCTTCTTCGCTCAAGCCTCGTTTTTGGGTCAGGCGAGCCAGCTGCATGTTTTCAGGTGCATACGTCACCCAAATGGAATCACAGGCACTCGCCAAGTCTCCTTCAAGAAGTTTTATCGCCTCAATTACAATGACACGCTGTGTAGCCCGCTGGATCAGGATGTTCATCGCAAAGCGGACCAGCGGGTGGATGATATTTTCCAGCGTTCTTAGAGCATCCGGATCGCTGAACACGATACGCCCCAACTTGGAGCGGTCAATTTCACCATCCGAGCCAACAATAAATTTACCAAAATTCTCAACGACCGGCAAATATCCCGGTGCTCCCTTGGCAATGGTACGGTGAGCTAACTTATCCGCGTCTATGCTGTACGCGCCAAGATGTTCGAGCATTCGCCGCACGACACTTTTGCCCGTGGCAATGTTGCCTGTCAGACCAATTACATACTTTTCAGGCCAGTTACTCACAATATCCTTCAGCTATTGCCCTATCGTTGATAAAGGTATATTCATTTTAGCTGTATGGAGGCAGAATGTCAAAGGAATGAAAAACTCCCGGAATGGAAGTCCGGGAGTTGGTGATCCATCAGGTGGTGCTAAGGTGTGGCAGTCGCTGCAGGTGTGGATGTTGGAACCGGTGTGACAAGGTTGATGGGGACCAGCAGCGTCCAACCCGGGTAGATTACCGAACTGGCGCCTTCGGTCAATAGAGCCTTGTTGGCCAGCACGATGGCATCCACGGTGGTGTTGAAATTCGAGGCGATCGCTCCCAGGCTGTCTCCAGGCATGACAAAATAGGAGATGCGCGACCCCGGTGCCAGGCCGGTAGGCAAAGGCGTGGAGGTGGGGAATGGGAAATTCGGTGGCGGCAGGGTGATCGTTTGACCCACAAAGATGCCTCCGGTCAGAGGGTCAATTCCTGGCCGAGTTGTGTTGGTCGGATTGTATGGATTAAGCAGCAGGATGAGGACGACACCATTATTACCCAGCTGCCGGTCCTCGACGATCTTGAAAAGCGTGTCACCTTCTTGAACCACATAATCGTAAGGGGCGGAGGGTGTCGCGGTCGTTGTGATTGTAGGCGTGTTCGTAATAGTGGAGGTTGCTGTAGCGGTGGGAGTATTGGTGGGAGTAGGCGTGATGGTCGGGGTGGGGGTTTTCGTTGCGAAGAGGCGAATGCCACCGCCTCCGCTAAGAGAGATCACAACAATGATGATACCGACGACCACCAGCAGAACCGCGGCTACCCCGATGATGGCAGGTAACAATTGTTTGCGGCGTTTGCGGTAGGAATCAATGGTATCTTTAATGGTCATAAAAATTCATCCATTTCCCGGTAGGGCGTTGGTTTTTGGGTGCCCAGCCGATATAAGCCATACCATTCTACCTGAATTTATATGTTTTTGCGAGTACGAAACGAGCAGGGACAGTCAAGCGACCTTATGTATGGAGATCTTAATGTTGTTGTTTCGAAACTCCACTTGCAGTATTTTATTCAGGTTTTTTCTCCCAAGAAATCGCCTATAGGATGGAAGTTTATGGAAGAGACTATAAAAACAATTCATCTCCCATCAAGGCGATTTGGACATCCAATAGAGGATTGTGTTGTCTGAGTTCATTCCGCACTAGAGCGGCATGGGAGATGTCCCAATACTCGTTTGCATTCCGGCCTAATTCTTGAAGATGGGAGAGGACAACCCTGCTGGGGGAAAGGGATAAAATTAATCTGCAGAATGGCTCGATCAATGGCAATTTTTCCTTTAGCGCACACCCGCGACCCAACCAGACGTGGGCGAATAAACCATCCAGGCTGCCAAGTGTAGGTAAGCGGTCAGGATCGTACTTGCGGATATCCCCGGGTAAGAGCCAACGCTTGCCATTAAATTCCGCCAGGTAACCCATGGCGGGTACCCCGCGCCTCCCATCAGGGAAACCGGGATCGGGCTCCCAGTGTAGACCATCGAAAGGGATCAGGGTCAGCTTGCCCAGGTGAAGAGGCATCTGAGGTTGGGGGATGATCAGTTTTTCTGGTGGAGGGTTAAGTGACAGGATGAGATCGAGCATGAATTCCGGAACGATCCAGCGCGCAGGAAAAGTGAGCAGGCGGCGCAGCAACCTCAGATCGAGATGATCGGCATGACGGTGGGTCAACACCACGTAATCCAGGGCTGCAAGGGGGGAGACATCCACATCCGGGGCCGAGGGAATACGCTGGCGCAAGGTTATTGGATCGACCGCCCAGCGAACACCACTTGTGCAGAATAGGTAATTGGCGGAATATATCAACCACGCCCGGTCGTTATTGTCCGGGCGTGTCCATTTCGAGATCATTCCTTGCCAAAGGGAGGGATAATTCTTTGCAACAACTGCTTTCCTGGCAACGATCTTTTTTTGCTTTTCAGTGAACTGATCCATGGCTGTAATGTGTTTGAATGAATGCCTCGACCTGGGCGAGGGGACGGTCAAATGGGCCCATTTTTTCCATTTTCAAGCTGGTGACAGCCGCCGCCCAGGTTGCTGCCTCCAGGGGGGGCTTCTTCAACCGCATGGCAACATATGAGCCAATGCAGGTGTCTCCGCGCCCGGAGCGTCCACTCAAGTTCTCAGGATGGAATCCCAGTTCGTGGAATTTACCCTCCGCCAGGATTAGTAAACCATCTTTGTGGGTCAGCACGATCTCTTTTGGACCCATGTCAGCATAGAACCTGGCTGCCTTAAAGATGTCTTTTTCTCCGGTAAGAAATTCCGCCTCGACTGCATCACTCTTTAGAATGTCCAGCTGGGAAAGGGTTTCCTCCATTTCGGGCCAGGGTTCATACATGAGTTCCTCTGAGCGTAACACCCTGACATAGCCCTGCATATCAGCAGCAACGGTGACATTCCGAGACTTCAATTCACGGATCACATCCAAACCAACTTCACCTCGCAGGCTGGATCCGATCACTGCTGACTTCGCTTGCAGATCCCGCACCTGGGCGGCTGTGATTGTGCCGGCTGTGGCTTTGACCGACAGGGAGCGAATGTCGGGATTCTCAGTGGGGTAGTTCAAACACATCAAAGTGGACGATGGGGTATATACCGGGAAACAGTCGATACCGGCCTGGAAAAACCTTTGCACCACGCGGTCGTCCTCTCGTGCCAGGCGGGTGACCACAGCCACGCGAAAACCGAGCTGAGCAGCCGCATGGGCGGCGTAATTCATTCCACCGCCGTCAACATAGCGGGTTCCGGAAGGGGTGATGATCGTATCCTTGGTGAAATTGCCAATGCAAACGACATCATAAATCTTATCAGAGCACATGGAAAGCCTTTCAGCAAGCACTTAAGGGATGATTTGGGTGATCACCCAGTACACGCCCGCCGCCAGGAGTGCTGTGGCAGGGATCGTCAGGAGCCAGGCTGTGGCGATCTCTCGCGCAACCCCCCAGCGAACCTTATTAAGTCGTTCGGCTGCACCCACACCCATGATCGCCGAACTAACCACCTGGGTGGTACTGACGGGTCCACCGACAAGGGAGGCAGTTAAGATGACGGTAGCGGAAGCAAGCTGGGATGCAAAACCATCCACCGGGCGTATCTTGAAGAATTTTGCTCCCAATGTCTTGATCAACTTCCATCCACCCACAGCCGTACCCAGGGCGATCATGGCAGCGCAGATAAGGATCACCCAGGTAGGCACAGAAAATGTAGGCAGGAGACCACCGGTCACCAGGGCGAGGGTGATGATGCCCATGGTTTTCTGTGCATCGTTGGTGCCATGACTGAGTGCCAAGGCTAGGGCGGTGAACACTTGGGAGCGCCTAAAAAAACCGTTGATTTGCGGTGATGCACTCCAACTGAACAAGAGGCTGAGTTTCAGGACGATGAAACCGATGATAAAGCCGATGATCGGCGACGTGAACAAGGCAATCAGGATCTTCCCCATTCCTTTCAACTCAATGGCATGCCACCCGGCGCCCATGATCACGGCACCCAGGATTCCTCCGATCAAGGCATGTGAGGAACTGCTGGGGAAACCCAAAATCCAAGTGAGAATATTCCAGACGATGGCGCTGATCAATGCGGCAACAAGAACAGAAATACTGATGGTCTCCGCGGCAACGATCTCGTTTCCGATGGTTTCTGCAACTGCAACGCCGAAAATAAAAGGCCCCAGGAAATTCGCCACGGCGGTCATCATGAGAGCCACGCGGGGAGATAATGCACGGGAAGAGATCATCGTGGCAACCACATTGCTCGAATCGTGGATGCCATTCAAGAAGTCAAACCCAAGAGCCAGGACTATGACCAGGATGATAAGAGGAGACATTCAGCAGCTCTACTATCAGGCTATTTTGACAACGATGTCGGCGATCACGTTGGCAGCCTCGTCGCCGCGATCCGCTGCATTACTCAGGTGGCGATACACTTCCCGCAACTTCAGGATGGTGATCACATGCTCAATATCGTTCGCACCGCTGAACAGGTCCGCCAACGCCTCCCGGTACACATCTTCCACGCGGTTCTCGAGGGCTTTAGCCCTCTGGGCATGGTCCCCAGCTACGTTTGGATTCTGTTGCAGACGGTCGACAGCCATGAGCAATTCATAAGCTGCATCCCTCAGTAGGGAGGACATGCGCTGCATGAACGGGGTGGCCTCCACCTTGAATAATTCCATTTCGCTGACGGTGCTGTAGGCATAATCGATCACATCGTCAATGGTCCGGGAAAGGGTGAATATATCCTCACGGTCAAAGGGGGTGACGAACGTGCGATTCAATTCATCGATCAGGATGCGCCGGGCTTCGTCAGCTTCTTTTTCCTTGGCGGTCAGCAGTTTTGCAGTGGCGGGATCCTGGGTTTCAAAATACGTTTTCAATGCCTCCAATCCTTCCAGGGTGAGAAAAGCCTGGTCATGAATGAGGCGGATGAAGACATTCTGCCGTTTCTTGAATAGTGTGCGCATGGTTTGCTCCTTATAAAGCTTTGATACAACCTGTTTCAGCAAGAATCTTAAGACCGTCCTTGATCTGTTCGCAGCTGTTAAATGATTGGACTTCCACAGTCCGGAAAGCTGTCTCGGGAAGATAGGCGGCGATTTCCTTGAAGTCGATCTCACCCAGACCCGGGGCATAATGGTCGTGGACCCCGATGGCATCATGCAGATGTGCGCCGATGATGCGCTTGCCAAATCTTGTCAGCCAGTCCTTGCGTGGATAGAAACCAAGCAGGTCCATAGACCGGGCGTGCCCGACATCGAAGATAAAACCCAGCCGGTCATTCCCAGCCATCTCGAGAAGTTGAGCCATCTCGTCCTGTGACGGGATGTCGAAAAAGTGATACCTGTTTTCCAATCCAAGTCGAATGTCCATTGGCTCGGCATATTCGAGCAGCTCGACCAGGCTCTTTTTTACAGCATCCAAGCAGAGGCCAATGAGTTCTTTCCTGGCTGTGATCATCCGGGACTTCACTTCATTGTATTCCGCTGATCCGAACTTCCCGTTTTCAAATAACGCGATCAGGAGTTTCTCCAGGGAGGGATCGAATTGGACCTGGCCGGTGTGAACGACAATGGTTTTCACTCCGAGTTGTTGTGCCAGGTCAATGCTCCATTTAATCGAATCAACACCTACTTTCCTGCGTTCTTCGTTGGGGGAGGAAATAAGTAAATCTTGTTTCTTTAGTTCTTCTTCAGTGATTTGAGCCGGGCAGGGCTCGTGGATCGAACCGAATGCAAAACGGGACAAGTCAATCCCGTGCAGCAATTTAGGGCCCACCATGTGATTAAGCTCGATACGGGCAAACCCCAGGCGTGGGGCCGCCCGGAAGAAGTCTTCCAGGTCGGTGAATTTCTTCACTCCCCACATCGAGGAGATGGTGGCATCGTAAACCGGCTCGATTCCGCTGGCATTTCCGGGAAAACGATCCGGGAAAATATCCAGCAGGTCATTCAGGTTGCGGATGATGTGATCCGGCGCGAGCGAAGGATCGGACAGATAATGAGCGATCCGGCTCCTTTGGTTGCGGATGATGGCTTTGCTAAAACCAGCGCTTCGAGCTGCGGCCACATCGCGGTCCGGGCGGTCTCCCACATAGGCGCAGCGCTCAGGTTGCATCCCCATTCGTTCGGCAGCTTCCTGCAGGATTGCAGCCCCGGGTTTGCGTTTACCCACCTCGCAAGACATGATGATCGTCTCGAAGCAGCCGGATATCTTTAGTTCATCCAAGGCGCTTGGGATCTCGATACTGCTTGTTGTATTGCTGACCAATCCCAGCCGGTACCCTCGGCGAAAAAGGGTCAGGATCACTTTCCGGGTTTCTGGGAATATTCTACGTTTCCCATCAGTCTCGCGCCAAAGCTGGTTCAACTGGACGGCGATCGGCTTGATCTCCTCTGGTGGATAATCAGGCAGCATCCAGCGTGTCCATAATTCTTCTTCGGAGAGTTCTTCCAAGGATTCCAAAGACCACTTGCGATAAGCTTTGGCTCGTCTTTAAGAGTACGCTCTTAATACCTGCGGATCCATATCTGCATGGATGAGTTGCCCAATGCGAAGAATGAACGGCAACTCTTCTCCAGGAATGTGCCGGGTGGTTTTTCGCAGCGTTCCCCCCATATCAAACAAGATGGCTTCAACGTCATTTCCCATATATTAATTCCTGTTTTTGTTCACTCAAGAAAGGTACCGCTAAGAGATCCGCGAAATTTTCAATATAAAAGTCTGCCTTTAAATCCTCATCATAATTGAATGCCACCGTTTTCATGCCAACTGAACGGGCACCTGCCAGTTCATAAGCTTTGTGGCCGACAAAGATAGCTTGGTCAGACCTTACTCCCACTTGTAGTAAGGCCAGGTTATAAATCTCCGGGTGTGGTTTATTTATTCCCACTTCCCAGGAGGGGATGATGGAATCCCAGACGTTCACAAAACCGCCGCGCTCGAACCAATTCAACTTAACCGTCAACGGTTGTGAAGTGTCGGTGATTATTCCCAGCAGGAACCCCTTGGCTTTCAAGCTGCGAAGGGTATCTGGCACACCGGGGAAGATGATCACGGCATCATCTTCTTCTGCCATGATCTGCTTGCCGCGTTTGATCTGTTCGGGCTGATCAATTCCACACATTTGTAAAATGGATTCGCGGTACTGATCCTGGTCGATCTGCCCGCGATGTGCCCTAACCATTAATGCTTTAATATCGTCTTTGTTTATCACGTTTGGGTTAAAACCCAATCCGGTGAGATATTTTTGCAACTTGCTTCCCACCTGCTCCCGGTAATACAGAACATCACCCGCATCGAAGAATATGGCCTTCACCACACTCCCAGGTTTGTTGTACGATTTCTTGTGGTCAGGTTTGCGTAGCTCATCCTCAACAATTGCAAGCAATTCATTCATGTTGGTTATGGATACGTCAGGAATATCACCTTCGTCCGGCTCACCGTGATTAAAATCGTTGTGGATCTGAACAGCCAACCGGAACCCTGCTTTGTGTGCGCCGATCACGTCACGGGCAACACGATCTCCAACGTAGAGGCACTTGGATGTCGGAACGTTTGCCAACCTGGCAGCATGATGAAAGATGGCTGGATCTGGTTTACGGCGGCCGTATTCACTGGATAAAACCAAGGGATCAAAATAATGACGGATCTTGTATTCTTCGAGTTTGCCGGGGACCAGACCAAGTGAACAAGTGTTGCTGATCATGCCAATCTTCAGGTCCAACTTCCGTAAGGCTTCCAGAACCAGTGGTACTTCCGGGCGCATTTCGCGGTGATAAAACCGGGCCTCAAAATAATGCATCAACTCTTCCGCGGCAGCTGCCAACCTGGCTGGATCGAAAGGATATCCATGCAGGATATATTTGCTCCAGACCTGGATGGGTGACAGCTCTTCCATTGTTTGCAACGATAAATCGTGATAGTGCCGTAATCCGGAAACGACGACATCGCACAGTTTGCTGTCGTTAAGGCCAAGATCAATGCCTGCCGAGTGAAGGAGATCCTGTAATCCAGGCGTGGCTTCCAGGCGGAGCTTTGGGGTCGCCCAAAACTTCTCGATTGTGCCTCCCATATCGAAAAAAACTGCCTGGATTGTCATCCAAATCACTCCTCAAAACCCAACACAAAATCATCCAGCCTGGATTTCCTGAATCCAGGCAATCCTTTTCCATTCGTCCCTGATATTCGCTTGTTATTGAATGGTTTTGTAAGTTCCAGGGACACGGACAGGGTGCATCCGTGTCCCGTATGGCAAGTGAAACTACGAATTTCCTTTTCTCCAGATTACTTCGGGGCGGAAAGCAAGGCGGCTGCCCAGAAGTCGCGCACGATACTGACATTATTCCAGTCGAAGAGAGGATCCATCTCCCAAACCTGGGGCATCAACTCAGCCAGAGGCAGGTTGTCTTCGTATACGGGAAGACCTTCAGCTGCCGGGTAGGAGCCAATCTCGTTCCAGGGATCGAAACCCGCCTCCGAAAGGGCAAACTTGATGAACAACTTGGCTGCATTGGGATGCGGAGCCTTGTTGGCGATGCCCAGGAAGCTGGTCTTGAAGATGCCCATGACTGGTTCCATGCCGAAACAAGGCGCCATGTTCAATTCGCCTTCCTGCGTGGCCTCGACGGTCGAGTAACCAGTCCAACCAAAACCGGGCTCTTCACCTTCTGGCAGTTCAAGCCCGGCGAAGGCCGCGTCCACCATATCGCCGTCATCCAGAACGACAACACCGTTGTATGCCACTTTCTTGAGCCACAGGTAGCCGGCATTCTCTGGCGCCAAGCCGGAGTCATCCTTCACTGCCAGTTCATCCTCGGTCCACGGCTTGCTATAAAACTGCTCATATGCTTGAGCCATTTCGTCTGCATTCTGTACAAAGGTGGCTATCTTTGCCATGGTGCTGACATCGGACATCGGATCTTCCATGAAGAATTTGCCCTTATATTGCGCTTCGGTGAGTTGCCAGATGTTGGTGAGTGGGCAGCCATCCGGGTAGAACGCATTGTTGTACCCGATTACGTCGGTTGAGTGGCGTGCAATGGCAAACGGATAATCCGCGGTCAGTTCGGGGATGGTCACACCACGCGGGACGAACCACCACATCCATTCATTGGGCAGGAACTTCCCGTACAGGATGTGGCCATCGCTGTTGAACCAGACGTCGCCGATTACGTTACCGCTTTCCTGCTCTGCCTGCATCTTGGTGTCGATGCCATCGGTGTCTGCAGCATCGAATTCGATCTCCGGATAGAGGGCTTCCCATGTCTCAAACAAGTCCTCAATACCACCGGAGTTGGCATAGATCGTAACTTTGCCTTCCAACTTGGCTGCCGCTTCGATCGCTGCCCAATCATCGGTCTCAGGCTGGTAAGGACCCATGCCATTATCCTTGGCCCATTGCTGTGCAGCAGTGAGGTCAAGGCTGGTTCTGTTTTGCCACCGCAGCCCATAACCAGGCTGAGGAGCACAACAAGTGTCATGATCTTTACAAACGTTTTCATTTCTTCCTCCTAGAATGTTTGGAAACAAATTTTAATTTTCATGAGAGTTTTCCAATTACTTACCTTTTTGATTTCGTGCCTCCTTTCTCGGTCAATGTTCAGTAATTCCGTTTACGGAGACAAGTTCAATCAGTCCGCTCCGATTAATTATAGGAACTAATTAGGTTACCACTTTCCTTATCATACAAGTTCAATGTGGATGGATCAAAAGATAACCATATCTTTTCATCCATCTTGATCTTGCTGATACCCATGACCCGGATGGTGAGTTCTGTCTCACCCAGGCGGGCAACTATCGTTGAGTCGGCTCCGGAAGGAAGAACGGAATAAGCGCTGAACTCCACTGCGCCAGGGATAGGCTTGGATGTGATGACAATATCCTCCGGCCGGACGCCAATCACCACCTTGCCGGAATTGTTATTCGTATCCACGGTTACCTTGAAATTACCAAGATCCACTGTATTCTTTCCACTGATTTCACCATCCAGCAAATTCACCTTGGGATTGCCGATAAAATCCGCCACGAAGAGGTTGGCAGGGAAATGGTAAACCTTATCCGGGGTATCGAACTGCTGGATGACACCTTCCTTCATAATGGCGATATTGGTGGACATGGTTAGCGCTTCCACCTGGTCGTGAGTCACATAAATGGTGGTGGCGCCGGAGATGTGGTGCAGGCGCTTGATCTCCGCCCGCATGTCCATGCGCAGGCGTGCGTCCAGGTTGGAAAGCGGTTCATCCATCAGGAAGACCCTTGGGACGATAGGCTAGCATGCGCGCCAGGGCTATTCTCTGCTGTTGCCCACCGCTCATCTCACGCGGATAACGGTCTTCGTAACCTTCCATCTGTACTTCCTTCAGGGCTTCTTTGACCCTCTTTTCCATCTCCACCTTGGGCATCTTCTGGATTTCCAGGGCAAAGGTGATGTTCTTGTCCACTTTCATGTGCGGCCATAACGCATAATTCTGGAAGACCAACCCCAGCTCGCGCTGGCTTGGGGGCAGTGATATACCTTTGTCGTATGAAAAGATCAGTTTATTACCGATGAAAATCTCACCGCCATCCGGATCTTCCAAACCAGCTACGCAGCGTAACAATGTGGTCTTTCCGCATCCGGAGGGCCCCAGCAGGGTCACGAAGGTTCCCGGCTCGATGACCAGGCTGACATGATCGAGAGCAATCACATCTCCAAATTTCTTTGTTAGATTACTTATTTTGATCGTGGTATCCATAATGTCCTCTATTACATCCCAAGACCTTTTTTAAGGCTGCCGCCCCGGAAGCGACCGATGATCGCGTTCCCTGTAACGGTGATCAAAACCAGGATCAGGATGACGATGTTAGCCATCTGGTCCCTTCCGGCTTCAACATACCTCATCGTCTGGCTGGCGAGTAGTTGAGTTTCACGCGTGACCAGCAGGATGATCAGGGATAGCTCGCGCATGGTGGTGATGAAGGTCAGCAAAAAGCCGGAAATAAAACCATTACTGGTCAGTGGAAAGATGACACGCTTGAAACTCTGCCAGACGTTTGCCCCGGCGATCATTGCAGCCTCCTCCAGTTCGTGCCCCACCTGCATCATCGCTGAAACCCCCGAACGCGAAGAGTAGGGAAGATGTTTGGCCACCGAGACGACCACCAGCAGGGCAAAGGTACCATATAAGGAGGGCAGTGGTCCCAGCTTCCTGGCAAACATGGCTATGTAGACTGCACCAAAAGCGATGCCTGGGATGACATACGGAATATATGCTAGCTGGTCAACCAGCTTGGCTAAGACGGGTGCCGCGGCCCTTGACAATGGCATATCCAAGCAACACCCCCAGCAGGGCTGTAAAAAATGCCGTATACAGGGCAAGCTTGATGGAATTCCAGGCGGTTTTATAGATCCTCTCGTTGAGAAGAACCCCCGGCTCGCCGTCGTTATACAATGGGTTGGGCTCCCCGATCCAGTTCTGCAATGTGAGATTGCTAAAGCTGTAATCCCCCGACCGCAGCAGGAAGGTGTCATATGTCAGTAAACCCAGCGGAACAACGAGTACCAGCAGCTGAAAAATGATCACTGCTGTAAAAAGGATCTTCTTCCAATTTCTCAACTTGCTCACCTGGGCCATAAAGCCGCGCCCCCCGATCGTTTCATAACTCTTCCGCGTACCCACCAGCCTTTGATTGAATGATATGGTGATCATGGCGAAAAGGATCAGGACAATCGCCAGCACAAAGGCGTCCGCCCTGTCTCCGGCTGCCAGGCTGCCGCGCAGCATGGTGGCAACCACGTAGTACTTGACCGGCGAGCCCAGGATGTTCGGCCCGCCGAAGGTGCCCATCACCTTGGAAAAGGTCATAATGAAACCAGAAAGCAATGCCGGCAACACCAGCGGGAGGGTGATCTTGCGCAGGATGCGCCAGCGGTTGGCGCCCATCAGTTCGCCGGCTTCTTCCAGGTTGGAATCGATCGACGTCAACGCGGCCGATACAAACAGGAAAAAGAAGGTGTAATAGTGCAAGGCGCAGCAGATGATGATCGGCACCGGTCCGTACGACAACCAGTCGGGTGGACTCTGTCCGATGATGTATTCAAATAATCCCGGTGCACCGCCAGACGTCCTGTTCTTGAATAGCACCAACCAGGCTTGGGCTATTGTCCAGGAGGGCATGATGTAGGGCAGCACTGCCAGTTGATTGACGATTTTCCTGCCCGGCATGTCGGTGCGGATAACCAGCCAGGCCAATGATCCGCCGATAAAAAGTGACAACAGGACCGTGCCCAGGGCGATGGTCATCGAATGCTGCAACGGGGTGAGGGTGTAGATTTTGCCAAAGATACCTGTCATCATCCTGATCCAGTGGAAAAGGGTGAGATCACCCACCACGGCATCCGGGACGCGACCAAGATCCGAAAGCTGCCAGGTAACCGTGGTCTCCACCAGTTTATACAGGGGGATGATGACCATGACAAACATTACAACCAGCATGATCAAGGACAGCACAATGTGCGGCTTGGTCAGCCAGCGGAAGAATCGCCTGCTATCCGCTGTAAAACGTTGAGAAAATGGCACTTGTGTTGATGAAAAACTCGTCATTAAGTTTCTCCTCTAAATGTTTGATGCTTGCCGTTCTTCTTCAAGCGATCTCGCAATTGGTCAATCCTATCCAGGTTCGATGTTACAGTTTCAAGGGTCTGATTGGCGATTTCCAATAAAATTGTATTGATGATCGTCATGGGTACCACCAGCGAATGGAATGCGGATACTGGACCCCGCTTGGCCGTGAGGATGACATCCGCCTTGTCGCCAATGATCGATCCGAGCGTATCGGTCAGAAGAACCACCGGGCATTTCTTTTCTTTTGCATGGTCGAGAACGATCTGCAAGGTTGGGTTGACATCGAAAAATCCGATCGCGAACAGCAGGTCGCGGTGGTTCATCAGGAGCAAGGGCTCCAGCGTCTCCTGGCCGGTCATTGTGAGCGGGATGACTTGCTTGCCAAAGCGGGTTAAACGCAGATTCAGCATATGGACCAGGGATATCGATGGGCCTGGTCCAAATACAAATATGCGTTCCCGCTTGATCATGAGAGAGACTGTCTTCTCAAGCGCTTTTCGATCCACTGATTGTAGAGCTTGGGTTAGGTAATCTATTTCCGATATCGTTACACGTTCAAAGAGATCCCCTGCTTCACGCAGTTCATCCAGCCTTCCGCGCAGACGGGCGGAGTGGGTGACACGGTGCCGAAAAGCCTCCTGCAAGAGAGCTCGCATTGCCGGGTAGCTATCGAAACCTATCGTGCGTGCAAAGCGCACAATGGTTGCCTCGCTCAGGCTTAACCGGTCAGCCACTTCTCCTGCCGACAGGAAGGCCGATTCTTCTTGATTCTTGCGCAGGTAATCAGCAATACGTTTTTCGCTCTTTGTCAGTTGACCATACTTGCCACTGATCAACTCGCCGAAATCGATCGAGTTCAGGATTTCCTCACTCATGGGAGTTTCCTTTGAAGAGCCATTCGAACTGCCACGACTTGCATAATTTGGGATAATGAAACTTTCGTTTCATTTGTGCATCATACAACATTTTTTAGAAAGATGCAAGTATTCTTTCATCTCATTAATTTCTGAAGAAAATAACTAATCCATCTCTCTTACCTTTTTATAGCGCAGGGCGACGAAAGTGCCGTATAGCAATGCAACGGCAGCTCCAGCACCAACCGATGCTGGAGCTCCTATCCAATCTGCCATGAATCCAGCCTGCAACCCGCCGAGGTGATGCATGCCTCCAGACACGAGCGAATACTGGCTCATGACCCTGCCGCGCAGGTGATCGGGTGTGGTGATTTGCAGCAATGTGTTTGCCAGGGAATTTTGGAAAACCTGAAACATACCGATCATGACCAGCAGGAATAGCGCCAGGAGGAAGGATCGGCTTGAGACAAATACCAGCAGGAGAGCTGGAAGAGCCAGATTACCAAGTGTCAACCAGCGTCCGCGACGGGCACCTGCGGGCAGGGAGGCGACCAGGAATGCCCCCACCACGGCTCCCAGCCCCACTGCGGAAAGCAGGAGACCAAGGGGCAGTGCTTCCGGAGTTTGGCATTTTAGTAGGGAAGATTCTCCTTCACATAAATACGAAACCACCGGCCTGGCACTATCTCCAACCAGGACATCGGCAAGAACAGGCATGAGGGTTGAGTAGGGTCTTGCCAGGAATGAACTCACCGCCACCAAGCTCATCAACACCAGGATAGTCTGTTGACCAAGAACATAACGCGCGCCCTCCTTGACTTCGGTTAGGACCGGTGTTTCCGCTTTCACCATTCGTTGAGGTGAGGCGAGGCCGCGCATTAATAACAGGGATGCAATCACTGCCAGGAAACTGACTGCATTGAGGGAAAAAGCAACCGTCTCCCCCAGGGTGGCAACTGCGACCCCCGCCAGGGCAGGACCAAGCGTACGCGCCAGGTTGTGGATAGCAGAATTGAGTCCGATGGCGCTGGTGAGATCTTCCCTGCCATCCACCATTTCCACCACAAAGGATTGCCGGGCGGGCATATCCACCGCCTTGGCGGCCCCGAGCAGGAAAGCCATCAGGTAAATGTGCCAGATCTGGATGATCCCGGTCCAGGTCAACATTGCCAACAGGAATGCCTGGATCATCATCAGAGTCTGGGTGACCAGTATCAGCGTTCGCTTGGGAAGGCGGTCTGCCAGGGTGCCTCCCCATAAGGCAAAAGGGACCAGAGGGATGACCTGGATGAAGCTGACAATACCCAAAGCGCTGGCTGATCCGGTCAGGCGGTAGATCAATACCTGCTGGGCCATCGACTGCATCCAGGTGCCGATCAACGACACACCCTGACCAAAGAACCACAGGCGGAAATTTCGATGGTTCATGGCACGAAAGGTGGTGGCAAGCCGGGAACGTGTATTAATGTTTCAGTCCTTTATCTTCACGACATTGAAGAAGAAAATACAAGCACAGAAACCTGGTTGGTCCGAAGGTCTTCCTTGATGATATAATAATCACAAGATGTAACCCGCCATTATTGACCACCACGCTCGGGAAAAATATCCAGGAGCTCAACCAGGGAATTTATGCTTACATCCGGATCTATTTCTTGAACGGTACTCTCCTCTTGACGATCACTGTGGGACTCGAGAAGCATGCCCAGTCCATACCCGGCGCGCTTGCAACCGACCAAATCCTTTGAGATACGGTTGCCAAGGTAGGCACAATGGGCTGGCGAGATCCCCAGTTGGCGCGAGCGATCAGGAATGGTTCGGGGGAGGGCTTGCGGATCCCGATATTCGCTGACAGGATGACGACATCGAATAAGGTTTTCCAGCCAAAGGCATCCAGGCTCAAGGGAATATCCAATGTTGACATGCTGTTGCTGATGACACCCAGGCGATAACCACGTCGTTTCAATGTGCGAATTGTTTCCTCTGCCTCCGAATTTGGGACATGATGCCCCTTGGTTCTTCCCCAGGCAAGCATCAAATCTGCGGCGATTGGCCTGATCTTTTCAGCCGGATATTCTGGTAGCAGCCAACCTGTCCATATTTCTTCCTGGGATAATTGGGATAGGTTTGCTTGGGCCCAACGGCTGTAGGCTTTCTGACGATGGATCAATTCCTGCCAGAAAGGATCGGGAGCAGAATTTTCCTCCAGCAATTCAAGAATTCGGGTGTATGCAGCGCGCTGGGTGGGTTCGTGTGCTTCACGCCTGCGTAATGTCCCGTTCATATCAAAAAGGATCGCCTCGATCCCGTGAACATTGGGTGGGGGGTTTATCATCGGTCCTTATTTCTTGCCCAATTGTCTCGCTACCTCTGGCGTCATCCATATCGCCGCGCCTGTTGTGTCGACAACAATATCACAGTGTTCTATCTGGGGTCTGTAAACATCTTCCGCACGCATGAATTGGGTGGCAAAGAACCTGTTGCGGAAGTGGGCGGGATCAATACTCTTACGGTAATCGACATCCCGTCTCCACTTGCGTTTCAACCGGATGGGATCATCCGTCAGGTAGACAACTTTGATACCGATCAGATCACTGATCTCCTGGATGTGGAAAGGGAAATTTCCCTCAAGGAAGATGATGTCTGCCGGTTCAACCTGGAGCGGGGTGCAGCCAGGTATCAGGTTGCCTTCCAGGTCATGGCTGGATGTGGCAAATATGGAATCATAGCAAGGGATGGTGATTTTTTCACCACGCAGGATATCCTGGAGGCATTGCCTGAAGAGGTCGAAATGGATCGTCCCCTTTCCCATGGGTTTTCCATCCCTGAACTCCCGGTCAAGGAGAAAATTATCCATTTCGATCGTGGTAGTTTTCTGTCCCAGGTGCCCGAAAACACCGAGAAGGCGTTCGGTGATCTCGGTCTTCCCGGCTGCCGTAGGCCCTGCCAGGGTGATCAGGGTAGGGATCCCTCTGATCTCGACCAGTTGCTTGATCATCTCAATAAAAGCCTGGTCAATCTCCTCGTTGGCTTCCGCGAATTCCAGGTAACCGATCTCCTGCACTGCGTCGAACCTCCTTTGCTGCGGTTCGAAACAACGAAAAGGTTTGCTTCCCAGGTGAATCACACCTGCATCAGTAAAGTAGACGGTTCGGGGCAAAAAGATGAATCCCCGGATATCAAAGAAAAAGAACTTATCCACCCAGGCAGCGGAATATTCACCGCTGACCAGTCCGACGAAAAGCATGCGTGTCAACCTGGTGATGGTCTTGTCCAGGACAATACGGTCTTTTTCACGTGGTTTAAGCAGGATTGATTCAAAGAATTCTCTCTTGCTTATGGCGTTTTCTATTTCTTTTTGTTTTTCCAGATCGAATCGAATCCCACCCCTCTTTTGGATACATATTTTCGAGTGCATAACGGAATTCATAGAACGCCAGCTTTCGGATACCTGCGTTTATCGGGATCATGCGCTGGAAGAGAATCTCGGAAAATGCCAACGGTGAGTGGAGCCTGTTCGTACCTATCATGGGATTACCTTTCATATTTCACCAAGGATTTTTGCTGTCTCGGGTGTTGTCCATATGGCTGCCCCGGTGGTGTCTACAACCATGTCACATACTTCCATCTGGGGGATATAGGCAAATTGAGCCATGATGAACTGGTCCTTGAAGTAGCGGTTGCGGAAGTAGTTGGGATCGTACTTCTTGCGGTAGTCGATATCGCGTTTCCACTTTCTCTTCATGCGCACCGGGTCATCGGTCAGGTAGACCACCTTGATCCCTATCAGGTGCAAGGTTTCCCTGATCAGGAAGGGGAAGTTGCCCTCAATCAGGATAACATCTGCAGGTTCGATCTCAATGGGGATACCGCCTGGTTTCAGCTTCCCTTCCAGGTCGTGACTGGAGGTGGCATCGATTGTGTTGTAGCGGGGAATGGTGATCTTCTTCCCTTTCGTGATATCTTCCAGGCTCTGGAGTAAAAGATCGAAGTGGATTGCTGCCTTTCCTTGGGAGTTTATGCCTCTTGCTTCCCGGTATTCCCGGTCTGTAAAGAAATTATCCAATTCGATGGAGGCTACTTTTTGGGAAACCTCGTGGAATGCAGCTGTCAGGCGTTCAACGATCTCGGTCTTTCCTGCAGCAGTCGCCCCTGCTATGGCGAGAAGGACAGGCGTGCCGCGCGCTGCGATGATTTTCATCACGCTCTGGATGAAACACTGGTCTACTTCTGCATTTGCTTCCCGAAATTCCCTGTAACCGATATCCTGCTGGCGTTCGAGCTGCTTTTGCTTCTGCTCGAATTGTCTGAAAGGTCGTCCGCCCAAATGCTCTAGCACTTTCTCGGTAAAATAGGTCGTGCGGTGCAGAAAAATAAATCCCCGAACATCAAAATAAAAATGTTCCGCGAGCCATTCCTGCGGATAAATTCCTGTCACCAGTCCAACAAAGAGCATCCTGGTCAAGCGGATGATTTCCGGGTCCAGGACGATCCGGTTGTCTTCTCTGGGTTTTATTTGAATGCTCTCATAGAAGGAACGATCGGCTATTCGGGTTTCGATCGCTTCGAGACTGTCCAGAATGATGGTGTCCCAACCTTCCTCAGGGATCAACTCGGCAAGACAATACCGAAATTCGTAGAGTTCCAGCTCACGGATCCCGGCTGAAAGGAATTTCATTTTTTCGAACAGGATTTCCGAGAATATGAGCGGATCGGACAGGATATTTGGCATGGACATAAACGGATCTCTCAGGAAGTCGTAAATTGATAAGGAATGGGCAATTGTGTTCTACGGACAGGCAGTGGAAGTGTTATTTTGATTCACTTCTCCATCAATAGCGGGTACATTAACCACCCCATTTTATGACACGCCCAGCATTTGCTAGGGCGATGGGCATGAGGTCTTTCGCTGGCAGAACTCCCAAGCTGCCGTGTGCACAAGCGCGTTCTCCGAACTCAGCGATGCCATCCGCTCGGACATATTTGCCGTATACCATGACTGGTACAGGATGCCAGCTATGCCCTTTAAGGTAGGCAGGCGTGGAGTGATCTCCGCAGATGATGATGACATCCGGTATTAACGCTGTCAAACGTGGGATCAGGTTATCTATTTCTTCAATGACCCTTACCTTGCGGGCATAATCACCATCTTCACCGGCAAGGTCCGTTTCTTTAATGTGTATGTAGAAGAAATCAAAAATATTCCAATTCTCTTCGAGTGCTTTGAATTCATCAGCAGCCGTACCCCCCTTAATAGGTAAAACCTGCATCCCAACCAGTTTGGCGATACCGCGATAGGATGGATAAACCGCAATGGCTGCAGACCGCATTCCAAACAGGTCAGGAAATTTGGGGAATTGAGGATATCGATCGAAGCCCCGCATGAGCAACATGTTTGCTGGTTGTTGAGGTTTGTGTGATGCCATCACCTTCTGGGAACGCTGTAGAAATTGCTCCAACACGCGTGCTGTTTTTTCAGCACCTAGGTTGAGCGCACGGATTGGAAGCGGGTGGCAACCATTCTTTAACGGATCGGTTTCGCTTACCTCAGTGCTCAATCCGGGGCCGCGCAGGATAATTGCCAGCCGGTGTTCTCTGACGGTCTCAACATGAATATCTACATCTTCGATCCTGGTGGTCAACAAACCGGATAATTCCTTGCTGACCTCTGACGGGATTCGTCCAGCTCGCCGGTCAATCACCACCCCGTTTGCGTCAACTGTACAGAAGTTCCCGCGTACTGCAATATCGTCGGGTTGCAGATCGAATCCTATTCCCACTGCCTCCAGCACGCCTCTCCCCATCCGGTACTGGAGGGGATCATAGCCGAACAGGGCAAGGTGACCCGGCCCACTTTCCACTGTTATCCCTGGCCCAACAGGGACAGAGAGCCCAAGTGCTGATTGGTTCGCCAGCGCATCCAGGTTGGGAGTGCGTGCGGTTTCCAATTCTGTCCTGCCACCTGGTTCCATGGGTAAACCACCGAGGCCATCCATGACAAGCATGACCATCTTGGTTTCAGCAGGGGTGATAAGTTTGTGCAAGAATTGCAGATCCATTTCGTCTCCCTAATTCATGACACAGGTTGTACCCACACCCCAAACAAGTGCATCGTAGGCGCGCTTGATCTTGGCATAGTTGCCGTCCCGGTCGAGGGCAATGCCGCGACCGATGCCGGTGACCACCAGCCCGATGCCAATGGCGCTCATCTGCGCCTCCAGTTTTTCCAGCAATAGTGGGGCGCTGCCCGGCTCGGTGCTGCGACCGTCGAAGATGACGTGGAGGAAGACATTTTCCAATCCGTTCTGTTGTGCCATTTTCAAGAGAGCCAACGGGTAATCAATCGAGCCGTGCGAGCTTTTCTCGGTCAATAGACCCAGCAGGTGCAGGCTGCTGCCGCGCTGCTTCACCTCAGCGATGGTATCCAGGAAGATCTCATTGGTAAAAAATGAGCCGTCCTTCATCGCAGCATCCAGGCGGACATCATCCTGGAGGACGACCCGACCCGAACCCAGGTTGATGTGCCCGGCTTCTGAATTGCCAGCTTTACCTTGTTGGAGACCAACGGCTTCGCCAGAGGCTGCAAGTCGACAGCTTGGGTATTCCTTGCGCAGCCTGTCCCATATGGGAGTGTTCGCCAGGAAAATCGGGTTGGTGGCATCTTCCCTGCCTATACCCCAGCCATCCAGGATGATGAGCAGGACACGGCGCTTTCCTCCCCAATCAAACCCTGACGACAACGGGATGCCGTCCATCATTCCGGGTTGAGCAATACCGAGAGCGGAAAGGATCGTCGGAGCCACATCGGCCAATTTCCCATCCTGAAGTACCGGCTGCGTGGCTGCGTGAGGGTCGATGAGGATGAAATCCACCGGGTTGGTGGTATGCGAAACATGGGGTGTGCCTTCGGGAGTGATCATCTCTTCCAGGTTGCCGTGGTCGGCTGTGATCATGGTCACATAGCCAGCGGCTTGGGCCGCTCGCAAAACTTCGCCCAGGTGGAGATCGACGATCTCGGCACAGCGGACCTTGGCGGCATTGTTGGAGGTGTGCCCGATCACATCCCCATTGGCAAAATTTGTGACGATTAGATTATATTTTTGATCGATGCCCTTGAGCACCTGCCCGGTCACTTCAGGAAGGCTGAGGGCGGGCACCTGGTCGAAAGGCACGCCTTTGGGAGAGGGAATGCGCACATCCTGCTCGCCAGGAAAGGCGAGGTTGTTCCCGCCGTTGAAGAAGAATGTGACGTGGGCAAACTTTTCCGACTCGGAAGTGTGCAACTGGCGCAGCCCGGCCTGGCTGACCACCTCGGCGAGCGTGTTCCTGATCTTGGAGGGGGCAAAAGCCACAGGCAGGGAGGCAAACTTCTCGTGGTACAGGGTGAGGATGACAAATTTAAGATTGGGAAATCCGGGCGGGGAAAATGGGGAAAATCGACTTGGGTAAAGGCCTCGGTCAACTCGATCTCGCGCTCCCCGCGCCGGCAGCAAAAAATGACTGCATCCCCATCCCTGATCCGGCCAAGAGCCTTACCTTCCTTGTCTGTGAGGACGATAGGTTCTAAAGAATAATCAGTCTGGCCTGCGGAGTAAAGTGCTTTTACTCCTTGGGCAAGGGTGATGGCGCCATGGGTTGAATTCATCAAAAGCGCTCCAATCTCGAATTCGCTCACTTCATTCGTTTCACTTGCCGGGAAAGATCTCGAGAAGTTGACCGAATTGATGAATGATCCTGTCCGGGCGGTTCTCGTCAGTGATCTCGGCTTCTGCCAGGTCTTTGGGGGCGATCATGATGACGATCATGCCAAACCCTGCCGCACGTGTACCGGTCACATCTCGCTTGAGGTTATCTCCGACATAAGCGCATTTACCAGGAGGAACCCCTGCCCGGCGAGCCGCTTCCAAATAGATATCCGGGCTCGGCTTGCGGATACCCAGAACGGAAGACAACACCACCGATTTAAAATACTTGCCGTAATCTTCAGCGACCAACCACTCGGGAATCTCGCGTGTGCCGATCAGGTTGCTGATGATACCCAGGGTGTAACCGCGACGGACGAGCTCTTCCAGTACTTCACGGCCTCCGTCCACCACGACGCGGCGACCCAGGGATTGGCGGTACTGGAAGGTCAGTTCTGAGCCGAGAAGGGCTACTTTGTCGGCAGGGAAATCCGGGACCAGCCAGCGGGTCCAAAGCTCGGATTCGGGAGCTTCGGCGAGATTCTCAAATGCCCACTTGCGGTAGCCTTTGTATCTTTCATCCAGCTTTTGACTGAAGGCAAGCGGGTCTTCATCTGTGCCAAGCAACCGGACGATCTCCTGCCTCGCCCGGGACATGTGTTCCTGGTCTTTGAGCGTGAGGCGCAAAGTGTTGCCCAGGTCAACGAAGATGGCATCAATGTCCGGTTTCATATAAGATCGTTTCTCCACATTAATTTCGCGGTGGAAATATGTCCAGCAGATCCTTCATGGTGTGAATGGTATGGTCGGGATGGATCTCGGTTTTTGGGGGTTCCTTGGCTTGGGTGGCAGGTTCGAAAAACAGGATGAACATGGCATAGCCTGCGGCACGCGTTCCTTCCGCGTCCCGCGAAGGGTTGTCGCCCACGTACACGCACCTGGCTGGTTCGACCCCGATCCTGCGGGCTGCTTCCCAATAGATTTCCGGGTTGGGCTTGCGTATCCCAACCTTTGACGAAAGAATGACTGGGTTGATGTAGCTGGTGAGACCATCCGTTTCCAAATAGTCCGGGATCTCAGTTTCGGTGATCGTGTTGGCGATGATCCCCAGGGCATACCCGCGTTTATGTAGTTCGAGGATTGTCTGCTTGGCGTCCGCGCGGGGAACCCGACGGCCATCACAATCACGCCAAAGACGGGTCAACTTGCCGGACAAAGGGGCGATCTTTTCGACGGGGAAATCGGGCAGCATCCATTGGGTCCACATCTCTCTTTCAGAGGCTTCGATCAATTGCTCCTTGGCCCTTTTTCGCAACACCTTGTACCTTTCTTCCAGCATGTGGAAGAACTCGTCCGGGGACATTTTCGATCCGGTTAACTCGACAAGTTGTATTTTGGACTGTGCCATGAAGGTTTCGTCGGGGATTACGATCCGCAGTGTGTTGCCAACATCGAGAAAAATTGCTTCAACTTGTTTACCCATGTCCTGCTGCCTTTCGCGGGGAGAAGATTATCACAGTAACGTAGAGTTTACTTTCATTTCCAATTATTTTGAAAGTTCACTTACATTTGCTATCATACAACATTCCTCCTGATATTGCAAGACTTCTTGCAAATAATTGACTTTTAATAAAAAAAAGTGTAAACTATTGATAAATCGTGCACACGTGTGCAGTCGAGCGTGGAGAGTCTGGATGGTCGTCACCATTAAAGATGTTGCCAGGAAGGCAGGCGTTGCCCACACAACGGTTTCCCGGGCACTGCGGGGCAGTTCGTTGATCTCGACTGCCACAACAGAACGTGTCAGTAAGATCGCCTTCGAAATGGGCTATCAACCCTCCGCGGCTGCCCGCAGTCTAAAGACCAGGCGCTCTACGGTTCTGGGGGTGATTGTCAGCGCGATCGACGATCCGTTCTTTAGCGAGATCCTCCAGGGCATTGATGATGTAGCCCAACAAAGCGGTTACAGCCTGTTTATTGCTGCTTCGCAACGTGACCTGGACCGCGAGCGCGCCATTGTCAGGACGATGCGCGAACACCGCGTGGATGGGGTCATCATATGTTCCACCCCCTTCAGCGCCGAGCAAAGCAAACAACTGCACTCTTCCGAAATTCCCATCGTCGTCATCAACAACCAGTCTTCCGAGGATTACCGTTATTCCATATATCACGATGACCTGGACGGAAGCCGCCAGGTGATGCGACACCTGCTAGATCTCGGCCATCGACGCATTGCCTACCTGGGTTACTCCAGTTCCGGTCGTACAAATACAAAAAGATTGAACGGATACCGGGAAAAGATGCAGGCAGCAGGATTGACCATCCCTCCTGGATATGAATTTGACGCCAGAGTTTCTGATCCTCAAGCCGGAAAGTCCGCCGTCGCACACTTCCTGTCCCTGCCCCGGCGACCTACCGCGATCTTCTGTTACAACGATATGCTTTCGGTGGGTGTTCTGCGCGGCTTGCAGGAATCTGGTCTGTGTGTGCCCGAAGACTGTTCGGTAGCCGGATTCGACAACATCCCATTCTCGGAATTTACCAATCCACCCTTGACGACATTTGAACAACCTAAGCGATACATCGGACAGGAGGCTTCCCGTTTGGTACTGGGATTGCTGGTTGAAAAGTCACCTATTCCGGTGATACGCACACTCCAAGGAAACCTGCGCGTGCGGGCTTCCACCGCCCGCCCCGGGAATTGAGGTCCTATGCAGCTGCTATCGATCAACCTGGAAATTTCTGCCCCCTCTCTCGTCAGCATGGGCGGCGTGGAATTCGGACTGGCGAGAACAAATGCTGGCAACCGACTGGTCATCTTGTCCGATTCAGCCATGCCTGATTTTGCGGGGGAGCGAAGCGCACAAGGATCCAAGACCCTGGTCCTTTGCCCGCTCACCTCCCATAACGCAGCCGCCTTACGCAATCACCTGACCTGGCTCCAGCCGCGACCCATCGGGTTGGCAACCTCTGCCGGGATGGGGGACCGCGTTGGCCTGGCCACTCCCGGGCATGTCCGCGCCGTGCGTGCCGTGGGCGGGAAGATCATCCCGATATTCATCCAGCAATCGATCCGCGAGATGGCGCGCACCAACCGTAATCCTCAGCAGGTGATGGATGATGCCACCTGGGGGATGTTTTCCGAGGGTTGGCAATCTCTTCATGGAGCAGATGCAGACCACCTCAAGACCACGGCAGATATCGATGCCTGTCTCAATGCCGGATACACTTTCTTTACCATTGATCCCGGTGCCCACGTGGATAACCGTGCCGAGACTGCCTCTCTGGACGAATTACGCGAGTTTGCTGGCGCATTACCGTATGACGTCAGCGTGAAGGCTGCGGACCTTCTGGGTAAGATCATTGGATATCGAAGGGCTGCAATCACATTTAACGAAAAGATCATTCTTAAAGGCCGCGGTGAAATATGGGCGAGCGCTCGCCCATGTGGAGACATGTATGAGCACCTGGAACAAGCTGACCGGTTCCCGCCCGTTCGAACTGGAGGTTTCCGTCGACGAGACCGAGCAGCCGACCTCGCATGCCGAACACATCTATATCGCCAGCGTGTTGAAGCGCCTGGGAGTGAAATGGGTCAGCCTGGCACCGCGTTATGTTGGCCGTTTCGAAAAAGGCGTGGATTACATTGGCGACCTTGCTGCGTTCGAAGCTGATTTTTCGGGACATGCTGCCATTGCCCGCCAGTTCGGCCCTTACAAGTTGAGCCTGCATTCAGGCTCAGACAAATTCAGCATCTATCCTATCGCCTCACGCCTTTCCGGCGGTTTTATCCATCTGAAAACTGCCGGGACGAGTTACCTCGAAGCATTGCGTACCCTTGCCATGGTCGATCCGGATTTCTTCATGGAAATCTATCGCTTTGCCCGGGAGCATTACGAGATCGATCGCGCCAGTTACCACCTCTCGGCGGAGCTAAGTCGAGCTCCCTTGCCGGAGCAGGTCAAACAATGGGCTGATCTCCTCGACCAATTTGATGCCCGCGAGATCCTGCATGCTACGTTCGGTTCAGTTCTGACCGAAAAAACAATCGGTGGTGAATTCCTTTTCCATGATCGCCTGGTAGGATTCCTCCATACCCATGCAGAGGCATACGCTGCCAACCTTGAAAAGCACTTCATCCGCCACCTGACCCCCTTCCTCTCGAAGTAGATACCTATGGACCAATCCAATTCTCAAAAAACACTCTTTCTGGCGGGAAAAGTCGCCGTTGTGACCGGCGGTGCCGGGGTGCTTTGCTCCACGATGTGCCAGGCGATGGCCGCGAACGGGGCGATGGTTGCCGTATTGGACATGAACGCCGAAGCGGCGGACTCCCTGGCATCCGCGATCCGCGCCGGCGGCGGGAATGCCATCGGGATTGCCTGCAACGTACTTGACAAAGCCAGCATCAGAATCCGCCGCTAAAACCGTGATCGCCGAATTTGGTCGTGTGGATATCCTGGTCAACGGAGCGGGAGGCAACAAGCCTGCCGCCACCACCAGCCCGGCACAGGCATTCTTTGATCTGCCTGAAGATGCCATTCGCTGGGTGCTCGACCTGAACTTGATGGGTACGATCCTGCCCTGCCAGGTCTTTGGCAAGCGGATGGCCGAACAGAAGGCCGGGGTCATCGTGAACGTTTCATCGATGAATGCTCTTCGCCCATTGACCCGTATCCCTGCTTATTCAGCCGCCAAGGCTGGGGTAAGCAATTTCACCCAATGGCTGGCTGTGTACATGGCGCAGGAATTTTCGCCCGAAATCCGCGTGAATGCCATGGCTCCGGGTTTCTTCCAGACCGAACAAAACCGCTTCCTGTTGACGGACAAGGAAACTGGACGAATTGACCCCGCGCGGCAAGTCCATCATTGACCATACTCCGCTGGGTCGCTTTGGCAACCCGGACGACCTGCTGGGTACCTTGCTCTGGTTGGTTTCCCCGGCATCCGCATTTGTGACCGGCATCGTGGTGCCGGTGGATGGTGGATTTTCTGCGTTCAGCGGTGTTTGATGTTACCGAGTTCAGTGGAATGGATATGATACTTTCCCAGGCTGTAGCCCCGCAAGGAAAACTGCTCGCTGAGCAGGAAATCAGCGAAACCCTGCAAAAGGGCCTCGCCGGGTAGATTTTCGCGCCAGAAGATCCTGGTGCTCATCCCTGACCATACACGGTCGCTGCCCCTGGCAAGTCTTTTCCGCACCGTGGTTACGTTGCTCCATGACGCGAAGCAACTTGACTTCATGGTCGCCCTGGGAACCCACCCGCCTCTCGATGAGCAAGCCCTGGAAAGACTGGTTGGCATCACCGCCGAGGAACGATCGACCACCTACAGGCATGTCGGCCTGGTCAATCATGAGTGGGACGAACCTTCCATGCTGGCGACGATCGGGACACTCGAACAAGACGAGATCAAGTCGCTTTCTGGCGCAAGCTGGCATCCTTCTCTGCCGGATCGTGTCGAGATCCGTATCAACAGGGCTGCCCTGGAGTACGATGCCATCCTCATCCTGGGACCGACTTTCCCGCACGAGGTGGTCGGTTTTTCTGGAGGGGCAAAATACCTCTTCCCGGGCATCTCGGGTCCCGAGATGATCAACGCCACCCACTGGTTGGGGGCACTGGCTGGCGTGGTAGGGACGATCGGTCTGAAGCATACTCCGGTGCGGAAGATGATCCATGCCGCGGTGCAACGGCTCAACACCCCGGTCACCCTGGCTGCGCTGGTTGTCGATGGTCATGACCTGGTCGGGATCTTCATTGGCGACCTTTTCGAAGCCTGGAGCCTGGCTGCAGACCTGTCCGCGCAACGCAACGTGATTTGGAGCGAAACCACTTATCAGCGGGTGCTCTCGTGTGCCCCGGTCATGTATGACGAGTTGTGGACGGCTGCAAAAGCGATGTACAAACTTGAACCGGCGGTTGCCATCGGCGGAGAAGTCATCATTTATGCTCCACATCTGGACGTGGTGAGCCATGTCCATGGGCGACTACATCTATGAGGTCGGTTATCACATCCTGCCATATTTCCTTGCGAACTGGGAACGTTTTAAGCATTTCCCCCTGGGAGTGCTGGCACACAGTACCCATATGCGCGGTTCAGGGCACATGGAAGCAGGGTTGGAAAAGCCAAACGTCAGGGTGACATTGGCAAGCAAGCTCAGCGCAGAGGATTGCTCCCGCCTTAACCTGGGATATTTGGACCCGGCGCGGGTGGATGTTGAGCAGTGGAAAAAGGATCTTTCCGAAGACTCTCTCTATGTTCCCCGGGCTGGAGAGAAGCTTTACCGGATAAAATCCGCCCCCTGATGGGTGCTGAAAATCACACGACGAGGAGAACACGAATGAGCAAAGCGGATATTGGGTTGATCGGTCTTGCGGTCATGGGCCAGAACCTGGTCTTGAACATGAACGACCACGGTTTCACCGTGGCGGTGTTCAATCGCACGGTTTCCAAGGTGGATGAGTTCCTTAACACCGGTGCCAAGGGCACAAAAGTGGTCGGTGTGCATTCCCTTGCCGAACTGGCAGGAGTGCTCAAGAAACCACGGCGGATCATGTTGATGGTCCAGGCGGGTAAACCGGTCGATGATTTCATCGAACTTCTTCTTCCCCACCTGGAAGCTGGGGACATTATCATTGATGGAGGCAATTCCAACTACAATGACAGCATTCGCCGCACAGCCTATGTGGAGTCCAAGGGCTTGTTATTCATTGGCACGGGCGTCTCGGGAGGGGAGGAGGGGGCGAGGCACGGACCTTCCATTATGCCCGGTGGCTCTCCTGCTGCATGGCCACATGTGAAGCCCATCTTCCAGGCGATTGCTGCCAAGGTGCAGCGTCTTGACGGGGGTGAGGATCCCTGTTGCGATTGGGTTGGTGAAAATGGGGCCGGGCATTATGTCAAGATGGTGCATAACGGGATCGAATATGGTGACATGCAGTTGATCTGCGAAGCATATCACCTGTTGAAGGAAGGCTTGGGCATGACCACCGACCAAATGCAGGGAGTATTTGATCGATGGAACAAGGGCAGGCTTGACTCTTACTTGATCGAGATCACCCGAGATATTCTCGGGTACAAGGATGTAGATGGGCAGCCGGTGGTCGAAAAGATCCTGGATGCTGCCGAGCAGAAAGGCACCGGGAAGTGGACCGGAATTTCTGCCCTGGAAATGGGCATTCCTCTGACCATGGTAGTCGAAGCCGTGTTGGCAAGGGCATTGTCATCTTTGAAGGATGAACGTGTGGCTGCTTCTAAAGTATTACCCGGGCCTTCCTCCAGGATCACTACGCAGCAAAAGGCTTTCATTGATGACCTGGAACAGGCGGTGTACGCTTCCAAGCTCATGTCCTACACCCAGGGATACATGCTCTTTCGTGCAGCTGCAAAAGAATACAAGTGGAACCTCAATTACGGCGGGATCGCCCTGATGTGGCGAGGCGGCTGTATCATTCGTTCCAACTTTTTGGGAAAGATCAAGGATGCTTTCGATGCAAATCCCAGCCTCAGCAACCTGCTGCTGGATCCATATTTCAAGGACCAGGTGGTGGCAACCCAGCCAGCCTGGCGCCGCGTGGTGGCTGAGGCAGTAAAGATAGGCATCCCGGTCCCAACCATGTCAAGTACGCTGGCATTCTTCGATGGTTACCGTCGGGAATTCCTGCCCGCCAACCTGCTTCAAGCCCAACGGGATTATTTCGGTGCGCATACCTACCAGCGACTAGACAGGCCGCGCGGCGAATATTTCCATACCAATTGGACCGGGCGCGGGGGGGATGTGACTTCAACAGTCTGGAAGAAAGGCTAAGTCTATGGAAAATTACGGTCTCACGTTCCTCCCTCAAGCCGAATTGGATTTTCTCTCCCTGGGCGCACTGGTGCACCGCCTCGACCCGGGGATCATCCCTTTTCGCAAAGCCTCTGAATGCAGGATCCATGTCAGCGGTGGGGAATTCAACTGCGCGGCCAATCTTTCCGATTGTTTCCGCCTGAACACCGGGATCGCCATCGGCGATGGTGGATTATCCCATCGGAGACCTGATAGCAGAGAGAGTCAGGGCGATGGGCGTAAAGCCTTTCTACAAGCAGTTCAAGCACAACGGGGTCAACGGTCCAAACATGGCGACGGTCTATAGTGATCGCGGATTATGGAGTGCGGCCTCCCGTTGTGTTCTACAATCGTTCGAATGAGGCTGCCGCGCAACTCAAACCCGGTGATTTTGATTGGAGTCCATCCTTGAGGGCGGCGCTCGCTGGTTTCACAGTGGCGGCATCTTCGCCGCACTCTCCAGCACCACCGGTGAACTGATCATTGAAGCGATGAAGGCTGCAAAGGCAGCCGGTGCCGTGATCTCGTTTGACTTGAATTACCGTGCCAAGCTTTGGAGTATCTGGGGTGGTCAGGAAAAGGCGGTTTCAACCTTGGCGCGCATTGTCGAGAACGTGGATGTGCTGGTAGGTAATGAAGAGGACCTACAGCTCGGCCTGGGCATTCCAGGACCGCAAGCCGGCACGCGGTCAAAATTGGATCCTGCCGCGTTCCTCGGGATGATCGACCAGGTTGTCGACAAGTTCCCAAAGATCAAGGTTGTCGCCACCACCCTGCGCGAAGTTCATTCAACCAACCGGCACAGTTGGGGAGCCGTGGCGTGGATCAATGGGAGGTCGTTCGTATCGCCGACCTGCGAGTTGGATGTGTATGACCGGGTTGGCGGCGGCGATGGTTTTGCCTCGGGTCTATTTTTTGGCCTGCTGACCGGCGAACCGGAACAGGACGCTGTAAACCTGGGCTGGGCTCATGGTGCCTTGCTGACCACCTTTCCCGGTGACACCAGCATGGCCTCCCTCGACCAGGTGCGGGCTTTTTCCAAAGGCGGTTCGGCGCGCATACAGCGATAAGTCTATCAGGGCAGGGCTCTCGGGATCCATCGGCTGAAAGACCACGCATGCGACCTGCCCTTGCTGAGAATATGGATTTTTGGTGCACACATGTGCATTGATCAGATCAATCATTCGATCATTCAGGAGAATACCATATGGAGAAAATGAAGGCGTATGTATTCAAGGATGTAGGCAAGCTTGTTTTTGAAGAAAAGCCCATCCCGCATGTAAAGGATCCGGACGATATCCTGCTCAAGGTCAAGGCAGTGGGTATCTGCGGTTCGGACATTAAGATCATCGAGGGCAAGCACCATTTCAGGCCCAATACCGTGCTGGGACACGAGTTCTGTGGTGAAGTGGTCGAGGTGGGCACCCATGTGACCCATTTCAAGATCGGCGACCGGGTGGCGATCGATAACAACATCCGTTGCGGATTTTGTTCGTTCTGCCGGATGGGTCTCACCAGCCAGTGCGTGGATATTAAGACCAGCGCTCTGGGCGTCATGCGCGACGGTGGTTACGCCGAATACTGCCTCGTCCCGGAGAAACAATGCTTCCTTCTGCCGGACGAGATCGATGATGTGCTCGGGACACAGGTGGAAACCCTGGCGACCGTGGTCAACGGCATGAACACCTTGCTCATGTTGCCGTATGATTATGTCATGATCATTGGCTTTGGTCCCATTGGTTACCTGTTTGGTCAATTTGCCAGGAATATCGCCGCCAAGGTTGCCGTGACCGAGATCGATCCCTTCCGGCTCGGGGTGGCCAAAGAATGCGGTCTCACTGCCTGGGATCCCAATGAGGTGGATGTGGTTCAAAAGATCACCGATTTCACCTATGGGCGCAAGGCGGATATCGTCATCGAAGCTACAGGCAATGCCCTTGGACAGGCACTTGAGTGTGTCACCCCGGGTGGCAAGGTGCTGCCATTTGGAATGGATTCATCCATTAACCTGAACATTGTCCCAAATGAGATCACCCGCTGGGCGACCAAGATACTCGGCTTGTATCTCGGTCAGAATACCATGGTCCCGTCCATCCGAATCTTCCAGGAAAACCGTCTCAACATGAGCCCCTTCTTTACAAAAGTGATCCCATTCGATGAAGGTCTTGGCGCTTTTGACATGCTGGGTCTCGATATGAAGACCTTGCAGCATCATCCCAAGAGCGCAATGAAGATCGTGATGAAAATGTAGCCTGAGTGGATCAGAGAGTGGAGAAAACGAATTCCAGGCTGGTGATGTCTACCCAGGCGGTGATCATATCTGCATGAAAAGGATTCTTGTGCACGCAAAGTTAGGCAAACAATGAAACTGGCTTTTCACAGCGCAACCACCATGACGAGTGATCTCGAGACGGATGTTACCGTCACGGCACTTGCCGGATTCCAAGGCTTGGAGATCTGGGCTAGAAAGATCGACCTTTACCTGGAAAGTCACTCCGTCTCGGATCTGAAAGCATTGTTTAACCACCACAAGATCCAGCCGATCGCCATCAACTCGATCGAATTCATTGCTTTTCGAGGGGGTGAATACTCCCAGGTACAGGCGCGCTTGCACGAACTCGGCAGAATTGCCCTGGAGATTGGTTGCCCTTGTATCGTCGTTGTTCCCAGCCCATCACCCGCCCGGGAATTGCCGTGGTCATACATCGTGGCAGAATACGTCACCGTATTACGTGATTTAAGTGCTATTGCACAGGTCTATAACCTCAAATTATCCTTCGAGTTCCTGGGTTTCGGGTGGTGCAGCGTGCGAACGCCGCGCGCTGCTCAGGAGATCATTTTGAAAGTGGAACGCGAAAACGTGGGTCTTACTTTCGACGCGGCTCATTTTTATACCGGTGGCGGCCTGATAGGCGAGATCAATGAGCTGGACGCAGAGCGCATCTTTGCCTTCCACCTGGACGACCTGGAAGACAAGCCGAAGGAAGCCCTCACCGATGCGCACCGGCTCCTGCCCGGGGAAGGGGTGGTCCCCATCGATGAGATTTGCACGCGGCTCAAGCAGATCGGCTATTCAGGAAGTTGTTCGGTGGAATTGTTCCGACCTGAATATTGGAATTGGGATCCCCAGCAACTGGCGGTCAAATCCCGCCAGGCAGCGACCAGGGCATTGTCGCCTTATTTCGATCTTGAGTGAAAAAGCGGATTAACCAACCTTGAGAAGAGGAGATGTTGGAATGATGAAGAGAGTAAAAATCGCGGTAATAGGTACAGGCAGGATGGGAAGTGTCCACTGCCGGAATATTGTCCGCAGTGTTCCGGAGGCAGAGTTGGTTGCTGTTTGCGATATCCGGCTGGAGGTTGCCCAGGCTGTTGCGGACGAGTTGGGTATTCGCCGCGTGGTCAAGGACTACCATGAACTGTTGGCTGATCCTGAGATCGAGGCCATACTGGTCGCCTCCAGCACAGATACCCATGCCTTTATGACCAAAGACATTGCAGAAGCAGGTAAGCATATTTTCTGCGAAAAACCGTTGGCCCTGGAGCTGGACAAGATCGACGAAGCCCTGGCTGCGGTGAACAAGGCCGGGGTCAAGCTGCAGGTCGGATTCAACCGGCGCTTCGACAAGAGCTTTAAGAAAGTGCACGAGATCGTGGAATCAGGCGAAATCGGTCGTCCATGCATCCTGCGCATCACCAACCGTGACCCGGATTTTCCCAGTATGGATTTCTTGCGTGTATCCGGCGGCATCTTCCTCGATCTGGCCATCCATGATTTCGACATGATCCGTTATCAAGTAGGCGAAGTCGTTGAGGTTTATGCAGCGGGTGGTGTGCTGATCGAGGACAAGCTGAAGGAGTTTGGCGATATTGACACGGATGTGGTCGTGCTCAAGTTCGCCAACGGAGTGGTGGGCACCCTGGACCACAGCCGCAAAGCGGTCTACGGCTATGACCAGCGCCTGGAGGTATTCTGTTCGAATGGTACTGCTATGGCAAATAATGAAGCGGAAGAAACAGTGGTGAAGGGTAACCAGTCCGGTTTTCTTTCTGCCAAGCCGCCGTACTTCTTCATGCAGAGATATGCGCCTTGTTACGTGGAAGAGGTGCGACAATTTGTGGTATGTGTGCGCGAAGACAAACCGGTCCCGGTGACGGGAGAGGATGGCAGGGCGGCAGTGGTGCTGGGATATGCAGCCTGGAAATCCCTGCGTGAGAATCGCCCGGTGAAGATAAGTGAAATTGGATAATTGGAATCCCCGAATTCCCAAGAATAGGATTAAAAAAATGTCAAATTCTAGTGTTCCATCAGGTTTATTGCCAACCAACCAACCCGACCTGTTTTTCGAAGACAACGAGGTGGGGCGGATGAAGAAGGAGGTCTGGGAGGCCAGCGACGAGCAGATCGATGCAATCCTTGCCGATTATGGTATCCCTTCCCCGGTGGAATGGGCAAAACCCGGCTCCTACATCCAAACCACCACCCGCTGGCAGGTGGAAGCCAACCGCAAGAAAAACGACGTGGTCTTCATCCCGGTAGGCTGCACCGAACTGCACGGGCAGCACCTGCCCAGCGCCGCGGATACTTTGTATGTCAGTGCCATTTGCGAGGGTGTCAGGCGCTTCACCGCCAAGCGCGGCGCACCGATCAACCTGGCCTTGCCTCCCCTGAATTACGGCGGGCACCCCTACCACCACATGGGCATGCCCGGCACGGTCATTGTCCGCGAACACGTGGTGCGCGAGATGATGATTGACGTCATGCTCGGGCTTTGGAATGACGGCTTTCGCAAGCAGATCATCGTCAACAACCATGGCCAGCTGTGGATGCTTGAGTCGGCGGTCCAGGAGTTTATGAAGCGTTATCAGCTCCCGGGGATCTTCCGGGTTATCGACTGGCACCGCGGCGTGCGTGAATTCTTCCGCCCGGCAGAACGTGGCGGCAGGATGAGCACCAATTTTGTGCATGCCGATAAGTCAGAGACATCGCTGAGTCTGTTGTTACATCCCGAGATGGTCGATATGAACTACGCCGTGGACACTGAAGGGAAATCCTACCTGCCGGAAGGTCACTTCGACAAATCGGTTGATCCGTTCGGACGCCCAAGCCGCTGGTCGGAGGGCGAGGGTCACTTTGCCATAGAGATTGCTGCCACTCCTGAGGGTGTGGTTGGTAAAGCCAAATCCGGCACGGCGCAGAAGGGCAAACGCCCCATCGCAGCCATTTTGAAGTACCTGACCCTGTGGAACGATCATGTGCTGGCAGCCTTCCCGCCCGGCAAGGTGCCCCCGGTGGAGGAAGTGACACTGCGTACGGAAAAAGATATGGAACCCTATCTGCGCGAACCCCTCAGTGAGGGATGGAAGCCGGTCTACGGGATCCCGCGCATTGGTCAGGGTACGGAAGTCTAGGATCATTCTGCACGAAGAACAGTTGGGAAGCCTGGAGGCATTGGTATTTCTCAGTGTTCCTTCGTGTCCGTTGAGCGGAATTCTTTAGAGGAGTTGAGATCATGAAAGGTAAAATGCAAGGCGTAACTTTGGTAGCTGACTGGGATCCCAAGCCAGGGTTCAAACTGGGCTCCAAGGATATAGAAGGTCGCCAAACCTACCTGGGCAGCCAGGTGTGGCGCAATCCGCGGCTTGAAATCCGTGAATACGACATCCCCGAACCCGGCCCGGAGGAAGTTGTGATGGAGGTCAAAGCGTGTGGCATCTGCGGTTCAGACGTCCACATGGCCCAGGCTGAGAAAGACGGCTATATCTTCTATCCAGGCCTGACCGGTTTTCCATCCATCCTCGGTCACGAGTTCTCCGGCGTGGTGGTGGAGGCGGGCAGGAATGCACGCGATAAGCGCACCAACAAGCCCTTCAAGGGTGGAGAGGCAGTCACCTCTGAGGAAATGCTCTGGTGCGGGCAATGCCGCCCGTGTGCCGACGGGCAGCCCAACCACTGCGAACAGCTTGATGAGGTCGGGTTCAACGTCAACGGCGCTTATACCAGGTATATTAAACTCCCCGCCCGTACGATCTGGAGCTTGGAGCCCCTGCGCAAGAATTATCCTGGGGACAGCATTTTTGTCGCCGGCAGCCTGGTTGAGCCCACCTGCGTGGCTTACAACGCGGTGATCGAGCGCGGCGGAGGCATCCATCCGGGTGATCGCGTGGTCATCCTGGGCGCCGGCCCGGTAGGCATCGCCGCATGCGCCATTCTAAAGCGTGCAGGTGCCTCGCAGGTGATCATCTCGGAGACTCAGCAGGAACGTGCCGACATGGCTCTCCAGCTTGGCGCTGATTACCATGTCAACCCATTGAAAGAGGATTTTGCCGACCGGGTGCTCGAGATCACCGCAGGGATGGGTGCGGACATGTTCATGGAGGCCACCGGCCTGCCCACGGTCGTCTACCCTGGCATCGAGCGTGTCATCTGGGAGGGGCGCACCTTGTTGAGCACGGTGGTGGTAACCGCCCGCGCAGAAGCCAAGATGCCCGTCACCGGCGAAGTGCTCCAGGTGCGCAAAGCACGCATTGTTGGCGCCCAGGGCCATTCAGGGCACGGAAATTTCCCCAGGGTCATCGACTGCATGGCCACCGGCATGAACCTCACCCGGATGAGCACCAAGAAGATCGGGTTGGAGCAACTACCCGAGAACATTCTCCGGCTTCAGACCGATCGGTCTGAATGCAAGATCACTTATATCGCCAAATAGTCCATCACTCGGGCAGGTCTTCCCGCAGCGAGAACTCCAGGTCTCGTGGCGGGAGGCCTGCCTCCCCTACAACCTGATGAAACTTTCGATCGTCCTCTCCACTCAACCGGCTCAATTCCAGGCAGCCACCTTTAAAGGTGACCTGGAGACGAACCTGAAACGTATTGCCGAGCTTGGCTATGATGGCGTCGAACTTGCCATCCGGGATCCAAAGCTGATCAACCTTGATCAACTGGTGGAACAAACCCGTTGCCAGGGACTTTCCGTTCCAGCCATCGGGACGGGGCAGGCCTGGGGTGAAGAAGGCCTGTCCTTCACGGATCCGGAAGAGGCGGTTCGCCGGGCAGCCATTGAACGGATCATATCCCATGTTCCCGTTGCAAAGCGTTTCGAGGCGATCATCATCATTGGCTTGATCCGCGGTATTGTCAAGCCGGGGGTGGAGGCTGCGCAGGCGATGGATTGGCTTGTTGACGCCCTGCGGGAATGCAGCGCTGCCGCCCAACCGCACGGGATCCGGCTTGCCCTGGAGCCGATCAATCGTTATGAAACATCTCTGATAAACACTGTCTCGCAGGGTCTTGATTTGATCGAGCACGTCGGCGCGGATAACTTTGGTCTGCTCCTGGATACCTTCCACATGAATATCGAGGAGGTGGATATCGAGGCGAGCATCCGTTCCTGCGGCAATCACATTTTTCACTTCCACGTGGCAGACTCCAACCGATGGCACCCCGGCGCGGGGCACTTGGATTTCAAGTCCATTCTCAAGACGCTGGAGTTGGGTGGCTACCGGGGCTGGGTCTCGGGGGAGTTCCTGCCCAAGCCGGATGCCAGTACCGCCGCACGCAAGGCTATTGCTTTCTTGCAACCGCTCAAGTCTCCCCGAGTCTGAGCCTGGCGGATGCCTGCACCTCAAAAATAAAGAAGTGCGTCGAGGATCTGCCACCCTGAAATGTCCCAGGTCATCTTCTTGGAAAACGGTCGCTCCTTTGTGTGAAACCGAAAGATACCCATCCTGACCATTATCGGTCAGGATCGTTATTTTAGAATAGATGCCATGTCATGAAATGTACGGCTTGGTGAACGCATTGGGGCTCTTCCCTCTCATTGGGAGATTTGCCGCAGCGTTTGATGGCGCTCCATCCCTGTCGGATTCGCTGCGGGCATTGCGGATGAAATACTACGAATGAAATGGGTATAAATGAGGCAATTTCCATACGATTGCCTTGCAAAGCTGTAGGCACCCATATGTGGCTAATAACTTGTGCTATACTCATGAAAGGATGCAGACTGAATCGCTTGCCGCCAGGCGTTCTTCATGGTCTCATTGGGCCAATTACCTGCGCCAGCGAAAGCTGGAGTCCCTTGCCGCCTGGGTATTGGAAGCTTTTGCGCCCCTGACTGTGGTGGGAGCGCAATTTCTTTACTTTGGCGCTCCACTCATACGCCCGGCATTCTCATCAGATCTGATCAAATCCCTGGCGGATCTATTGGACGATCCCGTTGAAGCACGCGCTTTTGCCGCTTATCTTCGAGAGGAAGTGATCTTGTGAACGAGGCATTCACGGGCTTGCTAGCATTTGGCGTTGTTTTCCTGAGTGCAGGTTTCATGATCGCCCTCTCGATCTTGCGTCGAAAATCCCCCCCAACCCTGAGAGATATCCCGGCATTTACCCTGTTGCGCCGTGCCATTGGTCGCGTGGTGGAGGATGGTTCGCGCCTGCATGTCTCCCTGGGACGCAGCGCCATGGTAACTCCACAAAGTGCATCATCACTGGCGGGGCTGGCACTCCTCGGCCGCCTGGCTGAATTAACCTCCGGGGGTGACAAGCCTCCCATTGCCACCTCCGGCGACGCGGCGGTTGCCCTCCTGGCACAATCGATCCTCCAGGATGCTGCCGAAATCATCCGGTCAGAGTATCGATCCTTCTGCGGGACGTTTGACCGGTCTGACCCCTTTCTCTTATGCTGCGGGAGCCATCCCTTCCATTCGTGATGAAAATGTATCTGCCACTGTGCTGATGGGCAATTTTGGGGTGGAAGCAGCGCTGTTGACCGATGCCGCGGAACGTTCCCAGGTCTTCAACCTAGCAGGCAGTGATAACCTGGAATCACAGGCTGTTCTCTATGTCACCGCCCAACAACCTGTGGTTGGCGAAGAGCTTTTTGCAGCCGGCGCATATTTTGACCTGGGCTCCATGCACCATGCCAGCCTTACCGTCCAGGATATCCTGCGCTGGTTGTTCATAGCAATCATGTTCATTGGTGTTCTGTTGAAACTGGCAGGCGTCTTGTGAAACTGAGAGGTATCTTCAGCGCGGTGATTGCCGGGCTCTGCGGGCTGGTGGTCCTGGCTGGTTATTTCGTTAAACTGCCAGCGCTGGTGAGCGCCAGCAACACCCTGCTTAATTGGGCGATCCTGCTTGCGGCCTTTGCTGTCCTGGTGGGGATAATCAACCTGCTGATCATCCATTTTGGAAAGTTGGCAGGAGGACAAAAAGGTGCTTCCTACAGCCTCATCCTTGTCTTCGCCTTGCTGGTGACCTTTGTGATCGGCGTCCTGTCGGCTTACATCCCGAAGCTCGCTCCAGCCTTTGATTTTATCTTTCGAGCTTTTCAAATCCCTGTCGAGGCCAGCTTGATGGCGATCCTGGCAGTTACACTCACATTCGCCAGTATTCGCCTTCTACGCAATCGCCTGAGCGTCTTTGCCGTTATTTTCCTCATCACTTCCATCCTGATCCTGCTTGGCACCGCACCACTGCCTTTCCTGGGGGATACACCCTCTTGAGTGACATTCTGCGACCGTTCTTTGCCCAGGTAATGGCGACGAGTGGTGCCCGGGGTATCCTGATCGGGGTGGCGCTTGGAGCCCTTACCACGGGATTGCGCATTCTCTTTGGCGTGGACCGCCCATACAGGGGGAATGGATAATGGCTGTGATCCGTTGCGCCATGTGCGGGGAGCCCAATCCAGACGACCTGGAATTCTGCCAGTGGTGTGAGGCGCGCCTCAGGCCTCTGTCGGCATCGTCACCGGATGATCTCCCAATCCAGGGTGAGGGTGAGGGAATTGCCCTCAGCAGGGCGGAGAGACGGAACCCTATGTTCCCGACTGGCTGCAAGCGCTCAGGGAAGGGGCTGAACGCGCACCTGGAGGTTCCGAGGAGGAGAATTTTCAGAGCCCGGAACAGTCTGATGAGCCTGTTTCCTCCCTGCCCGGTGATGATTCTGCTCCGGCGTCCAATTCGGATGCCAGGCCTGCCCCGATTCCCGATGATGACGAACAGCTTCCCGACTGGTTGGTGGAGCTCCGCGGCTCGGCAACCGCATCTGTCTCCCAAACTGACGAGTCACCTTCGACTGCATCCTTGCCTCCCCTGGCAGAGACTGACTTATTGGCTCGCCTGGATGTAGAAACCACCCAGCCTGTCGATGCGTCTGAGCTTGTCCCCGGAAATGATCTTTCCGAAAGACTTGCCAGGTTCGAACCACCACTTGAAGGACCCAAAACTGACGAGCCATTACCCGCGCCGGCTGGCGGCGAACTTCTCAATGAACAACCTCCCACTGAAATCCTCCCGGATTGGCTAGAATCCCTGAAGAACAAGGCTTCTGACTCCGGCGGACTTCTAACCGGCGAAGAAGAGATCCCCGATTGGCTTGCAGCTCTGCCTGTCATCCCCGCTGACGGGTCCTTGCCCGATCCAAAACCTGAACCGGATTGGATGAATGACCTCAAAGGAGCGACGGGGGAAGCTAGCTCGTCCAACCTGCCTCCTCTTCCGCCAGCCGAATCCCTGAACTCACCGGGCAGCGATGAAGAAGACGCTGTTGCCGCATGGGAACAAAAAGCAAATTCTGTCTTTACCGATGAGCCTTCCGCCAGTGAAGGAACAGCGGAGGAAATCCCCGATTGGTTATCTGACCTAAAAACAGGTGGGGAGGCAAAGGACGAGGAAGAACTGCCTTTGAAAAACGTGGTTCCGCTTGCCGAAATCCCCGGGGTTGGACCTGAAGAAACGAAACTGGACTGGCTCACCGAACTCGTCAAGATAGAGGATACGTCACAATCCGATTCCTCAGACACAGGACAGGGAGAGGACAGCGTCTTTTCAGAAGAAGAAACCCCGAATGCAGCCAATTTGGAAACACCTGAATGGATTTCCAAGCTGGCAATGGAGAGCAGCGAGGAAATTGAAGCCTCGGTTTCGGAAGGTGAATGCCGATGATCTGAAGGCAGCCGACCTGCCATCCTGGGTGCAGGCGATGCGCCCGATGGAAGCGGTTGTTTCGGATGCGAGTTCCACGATTGCTTCGGCGACTAGTGACGCAGAAAGCAGCGGCCCCCTGGCCGGGTTACGCGGCGTGTTGCCTGCGGGAACAGGGATTGAAATCGATCGAAAGCCACCACTGTATACGAACAAGCTACAGGTGACCGACGGCCAGCTCAAGTACGCCGCACAACTGGAAAAAATGGTCATTGAGGAAGGACAGGCAAAGAAACCGAGGCACGTCCGCCTGTCGTCGAACCGGCTTTTACGGTGGGTGATCTCGATCATCCTGATCTCCGCGATCCTCGTGCCGCTCGTGGATGGCAGGCAGATCACCCCGGACATGAAATTATTCCCTTCTGAGTGGAGCGCCACCACATCTTTGCTCGATACCCTTCCTGCGAGTGCCCCTGTATTGCTGGTCTCTGATTTTGAACCAGCGCTCCTTGGGGAATTACAGGCCTCCGCCTCTCCGGTGATCGAGCGCATCCTGGTTCAGGGCGCCCAATTTACCCTGATCTCCACCAGCCCGACCGGAACTGCCCTTGCCAGTCAGATCCTGGATTCCATCCCGGTGGATCAGACACAGCCTGCAGCACAGGTAACCAACCTGGGCTATCTCCCGGGAGGTTCGGCAGGGATCTACTACTTCGCCAGCAGTCCTCAGGAAGCCGTTTCTACTGCGACGGACGGCACCCAGGCATGGGATACTCCTGCACTCCAAGGCGTGGGACGTTTTGACGATTTTGCCCTGCTGCTCCTGCTCACTGACAATGCTGACACGGGTCGCGCCTGGATCGAACAGACCCGTTCGTTCATTGGCGATACACCGATTCTGATGGTCATCTCTGCCCAGGCGGAACCGATGCTTCGGCCCTATTTTTCATCCGGTCAGATCCAGGGACTCGTCACTGGTCTCGCCGGCGGTAAGATCTACGAGCAGACTTACGGACAAATGGGTCTTGCCTGGGACTATTGGGACTCCTTTGGGACCGGCACTTGGACTGCCGTCCTCATGATGGGTATTGGGAGCGTTATATCAGCCGGGCTGGCGTTGAGTTCCCGGAAAAAGGGGGAGAAGCCATGAACGTCCCCATCGCTTTTTCGTGGGATCTCTTGACCGGCTTGATCAGCTTCGTCCTGACCCTGATGGTATTGAGCTACCTCATCGGGGATAATCCCGTGTTCAGGGTGGCGATCTATATCTTCGTTGGCGTTTCTGCGGGTTATGCTGCCGCAATTGCCTGGAACCAGGTTCTCTTTCCGCGCCTTGTCCGGCCTCTTGTCAATGGCGGCTGGACTAGTTTTGTTCTCCTGGTTCCCCTCTTCCTGGGCTTGATGATGTTCCTGAAATTATCGCCGCGCACCGCGCGCTTGGGGAATCCTTCCCTGGCGCTGATCGTCGGTGTAGGCGCGGCAGTTGCCGTGGGAGGGGCAGTCCTGGGTACGCTGTTTCCACAGACCCAGGCGGTGGTGGCGACATTTGAGCTGCCGGCAATAAGCCAAGGTCTGCCCAAGTGGCTGGGTATCCTGAGCGAGGCCGTGATCATGTTCATTGGGACGGTTACCACGCTGATCTATTTTCATTTTGGTGCCAAGCCCACACTTACCGGTCCCGAACGGCATATCGCTGTCAAGATCCTTGGCATGATCGGGCAGGTGTTTGTGGCCATAACCTTTGGCGTCATTTTTGCTGGAGCTTTCGCTGCAGCCATGACCGCGCTGATTTCCCGCCTGGATTTCCTGGTTAAATTTGTGAGTCAGATCTTCTAACAGTCCATGTGTGCCTCAACCGTCAATTCTGATTCCCTGCTTGCCGTGGATGTGGGTACCGTTACCACCAATGCCGTGCTCTTTGATTTGGTTGAAGGCTATTTTCGTTTTGTGGCCTCCGGGCAGGCATATACCACTGCGGCGGCGCCATTCAATGATATCAGCGAAGGTGTGCGCCAGGCAATTGACAGCCTGGAAGTCACCACCGGGCGAAGATTCTTGAGCGATGATCACCAATTGATCATTCCTTCGCGCGAAGGCAATGGGGTGGACTCGTTTGCGGCTTCGCTATCAGCAGGACCAACCATAAAAACAGTGGTCGTCGGCCTGCTGGATGATGTCTCGGTGGAAAGCGCCTTGCGCCTGGCACGCAGCACCTACACCCGCGTGGTGGAAACCATCACCCTGAACGATCGCCGCAAACCGCACGAGCAGATTGATGCAATCCTGAAAGTGAATCCTGAACTCTTTCTTGTGGCAGGTGGAACCGATAGCGGTGCCACTCGTTCAGTTGAACGCATGATCGAAATTGTCGCCTTGGCTTGCCGCTTGCTTCCTGAAGATAAACGACCTGCAGTCCTTTTTTCCGGTAACCAGAAAGTCTCAGGAATCGTCAAGGATGTCCTGGAACCGCTGACCTCTTCATTGAAAATCAGTTCCAACCTGCGCCCCACCCTGGAGCTAGAGGACCTTAAACCCGCCCAGGTTTCATTAACCGCTCTTTACACTAAAATTCGAAGCATGCAAATGCGCGGCGTGGAAGAGCTCAATCAGTGGAGTTCTGGCACCTTGCTGCCCACCGCCCAGGCACTCGTGCGTGTGATTCGTTTCCTAAGCCAGGATTCAAGCAAGGGGATCCTGGGGGTTGACCTGGGTGCCAGCCACGCCACGATCGCGGCTGGTTTCAGCGGCGAAACGACTTTGGGTGTGTATCCACAACTGGGTTTGGGGGAACCGATCTCCGGTCTGCTTCGCTTTACCAGCCTGGAGGATATTGCCCGCTGGCTGCCACTTGATCTCCCAATCCAGACCGTGCAGGACTACCTGTTTCAGAAATCGCTTTATCCTGCGAGCCTGCCAGCAACGGTGGAGGAACTGGCCATCGAACAGGCTGCAGCACGACAGGTATTGCACCTGGCACTGAATAGTGCCTCCAAGGATTTCCCCGGAGTGGCCAGGCGACCTGCATTGGGATTGACACCTTTCTTTGAGCCGATCCTTGCCACCGGTAGCGTTCTCACCCGTGCGCCTGCGCCGGGTCAGAGCCTGCTGATTCTCCTGGATGCACTGCAGCCGGTGGGCATCACGACAGTGATCCTCGACCAAAATCACCTGTTGCCTGCCCTGGGAGTCGCCGCTGGTCGCAATCCCATCCTTCCCGTCCAGGTGCTGGAATCTTTGGCATTTCGCTACCTGGCAACGGTGGTCGCACCGCTTGTAAATGCCCGGGTTGGAACACCGATCCTGCGTGTTCGCATGGTTTATCAAAACGGTCATGAAAGCCGCCTGGATATCAAGCAAGGTTCTTTGGATGTCATCCCCCTACCTCCGGGCCAAACTGGACGCGTCTACATCGAACCACTGCACAAGACCGATATTGGCTTGGGTCCCGGGCACACCCGCGAAAATGGTTTTCCCGTCTCGGGGACAACCCTCGGAGTGGTGATCGATGCCCGCGGCCGCCCATTGCGCTTGCCGGCTGATCCTATCCGCCGGCAGGAGACCATCAAGAAGTGGTTGTGGACATTGGGAGGCTAACCCAGATGCTTGCTCCGGTTACCCACATGCTTCCTGTGACACGCATCCAGCGCGAACGCCTGCTGCCGGTCAATGGACGGGTCACAGCGAAACCCGAACAGAAGGTGAGCCCGGTGGATGTGGTAGCTGAAGCCTTCCACGGAAAACAACACCTGATCCTGGACGTTGCCCAAATCCTTGGGATTGGAGCTGAAGAAGCTCAAAAGACCATCCAAATCCTGGAGGGCGATGCGCTCAACGAAAATGACATCGTCGCCCAGCGCAGTGGTTTCACCAACAAGACCGTACGCATGCCGCAATCGGGACGGGTTGTCCTGATCGGAGGCGGAAAGGTTTTGCTTGAGGTGGGCGATCCCACCTACGAGCTGCGCGCCGGGATCCCGGGAATAGTCACCAACATCTTCTCCGGGCGCGGCGTGGAGATCACCTTTGGAGGCTCCCTGGTGCAGGGAGTGTGGGGGAATGATCGTATCGACCTGGGAGTAATGATCCCCTTGCTGACTGCTGCCGATGACCTGCTCACGAAAGATCAATTGGATGTAAGCCTGCGCGGATCTATTCTTCTCGGTGGGCATTGCAAAGACCCCAGCGTGATTAAGGCCGCCGAAGATCTTCCGGTTCGCGGAATGATCCTGGGCAGTATCTCACCCGCCCTCCTTCCGCAAGCCTTGCAGGCGAGTTTCCCGATCATTGTTGTGGACGGTTTTGGCCATTTACCCCTAAATGGTGTCGCCTACCGCCTGTTGACTACCAACGCCAAGCGCGAAGTGACTCTCAATTCACAGCCCCTCGATCTGCATAAAGGCATCCGACCCGAAATCTATATTTCACTTCCTGTCGGAGCGGATGTCACTTTTCCGCGCAAAGGGGAACACTTCGCTCCCGACCAGCAGGTTCGTCTGCGCCGTGGCCCCTATCCGGGCGCGATCGGCACCCTGGTCAGCCTGCGTCCCGGATTGACGCTCATGCCGAGTGGTTTGCGCGTTCCGGCGGCAAATATCAAGCTGGAGACAGGCGAACCGCTGACGGTTCCACTCGTAAACCTTGAAATTCTGGGATGATATAATTAGATGCTTGTTATTTATGGAGGAGGAAGCAATGTTAGATGAAAACAGTACTCTCGAAAGTAATGAGACGAATGAGACCCCCGAAGCCCAGCCGCCGGAGGAATCGGGCAATAGAACATTCCTGATCGTCGGCGGGATCTTTGCCGGCTTGATCTTCCTGACTCTGGTCTGCATGGCTGTTTATTTCCTGGTGATCCAACCCAGGGTCACTGCTTCCCAGGCGACCCAGCTGACTGCAACTGCGCAGGGGAACGCAGCCGCCATGGCCAGGCTGACCTCCACGGCACAGGCTGCCTTATGGACGAAAACAAGCGAGCCCGCCAAGCTGCCGACCAATACCAAGCCGGCGCCAACCTTGGGAGCCACGAATACCCCCGTTGTCAGTGCCGCCGAGCCGACCGTCACGTCCACCTCCGATGCCGCTGCCCTGGCAGCAATGCAGGCGCAACTCGCCGACCAGATGACCCAAACCGTTTCAGCTCAGGGTACCCAGGCAGCTGCGGCACAGGCGCCTTTGCCGGTCACAGGTTTTGCGGATGAAGTGGGTTTACCTCTGCTCATCCTGCTGACCTTTGCCCTGCTGGCTGTCATCTTTATCGCCCGGCGCATGCGCAAGTCACCCACCCGTTAGCTTTTTGGGGATAGGCTATTGCCTACCTCCTGGTTGTGTTCCGTGGACTTGCCCAGGCAAGTCCACGTTTTTAACCTGTTGGTATAATCTTAGGCAATGAATGAGTCAAAGTTGAAGAATGGTATCTGGATGGCGCTTGCATTCCTCCTGTGCGGGTGCGTTCCGGTTGTGATTCCAGCATCTTCCACCCCAGTTCCTCTTCCCACGCTGACCGAAACCTCCATCCCCATGGCTATACTGGTCAACGGAGAGGGGATCACCCAGGCTGAGTTGGAGGCTGAAATCGCCCGCTTCCAACTAGCACAAGAGGAGTTGGGATTCACGACCAGCCTGGAGGAAGCTGTCAACATCGTTCGGGATGACCTGGTGGACCAGGTTCTCATGGCACAGGATGCCGCCGCCAATGGATACCTGGTTGATGACGCCGCACTGCAGGTCCGTGTGGATTCCCTGGCTGCCGCGCTGGGTGGAACCGGGATGCTCTCCACCTGGGAAACAGACCATGGTTACACCCATGAAGAGTTCCTGTTCTCGTTACGCCGGCAGATGTCTGTCGCCTGGACTCGTGACAGGATCATTGCAGCAGTACCCAAGACTTCAGAACAAGTGCATGTCAAACAAATCCTGTTTTACAATGAACAGGACGCACAGAATGTGTACGCACTCTTGCAATCCGGTTGGGAGTTCAATGGATTGGCTGGCCAATATAATCCGGTTACCAGGGGGGAGCTTGGCTGGTTTCCACGTGGCTACCTCCATGAACAGTCGATCGAAGACGCCGCATTTGCCCTCCAACCAGGCGAGTATAGTGCCGTGGTGCAGAGCATGGCTGGCTATCACCTCCTCTACCTGGTTGAGAGGGATCCCGGTCGTTTACTTTCTCCGGATGCGTTGCTGACCATGCAGGAGCATGCCCTGGAAGATTGGTTGACGCAGAAACGCAATGAGAGTACGATTGTAATCACACCTTGATGGAGAAAACGAATGGTTTTTAATGAAAAAGTAAAGCGCCCCAAGCCTGGATCTGGCTTGAAGTGGAACATCTTGACCGTTCTAATGCTCCTGGCTGTGGCTTGTTTGCTGTTCTATATGGGGACAATTTTCAAGAATCCACTTTCGGCTTTTTAACCCGTTCCCTCCCGAACCTTCGCCGACGATCTACGCCACGGTTACGCCGACCATCACTCCCCTTCAACCGCCAGCCACCTGGACGGCTTCACCGACCCTTGAGCCAATTGCCACCAGGACCCGGGCTCCCACCTTGACCATGAATCCCCTCCTGATCACCGTGACGATCACTCCCAACCTGGGCAGCACCCTCTCTCCAGCCACTACTCCAACGGCGATGCCTGCTTTGGCGGAGATTCTCTACGAAGCCAGCACCTCCACGCATCCCGACCTTGCCTGTAACTGGTTTGGTGTGGGTGGTTCTGTGCTGGGGGTTGACAACAAGCCGCTCATAAATCAAACGGTCCAACTCGGCGGGATGCTCGGGAAGACATCCATCAGCATGCTGCAAGTGAGCGGATATGCATCGGGATATGGCGGTGCTGGATATGAATTTAAGCTTGGGGAAAAACCGGTTCCTTCTTCCAAGACCCTTTGGATCCAACTTTTTGATAATACCGGCAAGGCGCTTACCAATAGGATCTATTTCGATACTTATGATGACTGTGACCGGAACCTGGTCAGGATCACATTCAAGCTGATCCGTTGACATGCTGATACGGAGAATCGAAGAGCGCGGATCCAGTCCGCGCTCTTCAATTCTTGCTGTGGATTTAAACTTCTTCCACCCAGTGACTGTACTTTGGGTTGTCTCCGCGCACGATCTTGTGGAATATTTCGCGTAATGTGCTGCCAACCGGTCCCATGACGCCATTCCCGATCGGGCGATGGTCCACCTGGGTGACAGCCGTCACCTGGGCGGCAGTGCCGGTCAGGATCAGCTCATCACAGAGGTATACCTCCGATCGGTCGATGAGCCGTTCCACCACGGGAATGCCCAGTTCCTTTGTTGCCAATTCCATTACTGTGCGCCGGGTGATCCCTTCGAGAATGTTCTCGGTGACCGGTGGAGTGATCAAGGTTCCATCCCGGACGATGAAAATATTCATAGCCGAGGCTTCGGTCAAATGTCCGTCCTGGGTGAGTACCAGGGCCTCATCGTCGCCTCCCAGGGCGGCGTCCGTTTTTGCAAACGATGAGTTGACATATGCACCGCTGATCTTGCCTCGCGCCGGGATGACATTGTCATCGATCCGCCGCCAGGAAGAGATGGTGACATGCGCACTGGTATCGTTCTTGATGTATTGCCCGAATGGCAGGGCAAAAATGGTCAGATCGCAGGAGAGGTTATGCAACCGCACCCCGATCTGTTCATCAGCCTTGTAAGCCAGGGGGCGAATGTAGATGTTTTCCCTGAAGTTGTCCACACGCAGGAGTTCCACCAACAGGCGGGTGAGGCTTTCAGGGGTGTGATCAAATTCCATCAGCATCAGCCGGCAGGATTGGAGAAAACGCCTGAAGTGGTCCCGGGGACGAAAAACGAATAGCCGTTCCTGTGCTTCATTCCAGTAGCCGCGCAAACCTGCAAATACAGCCGTGCCGTAGTTCAGAGCATGCGTGGCAACACCCACCTTTGCTTCAGAGTAGGGGACGATCTTTCCCCGGAAATAGGCATGCTTCGGCAAATCCACTGGTGCACCTCCTTTAGGTTTCGAGAGATAGCGTTGACATTATACCGCCTCTTGGTTGACCAGTTCCAGACCCTGAAAGGGGGATATCCAGGTCTTTCCAAACGATTGCGTCACAACAAGATCTGCATCGTTAAGAAGGTGGGCTGCCATTGCAGGCCTTGACAGGAAAGTGATTTTGCCTATAATTTGTTTCGATAAGTATCTAATTAGTTAGACCGAGGTGAAATTATGAGCGCTGTTCCTGAAATGATCGATTTTGTGAAGGCCATGGCACATACCGATCGCTTGAAGATTGTTGGTATGCTGGTGCGCAAGCCGGCCACCCTCGCCGAGATCGCCAAAGAACTCTCGCTGCCGAGTCGGGAGGCTTTCAACCACCTGGAATTCCTGAAATTTGTCGAAGTCGTCCGCGAGGTTTCCGGTAAATTCCAATTGGACGATGATGGCCTGGAAAAACTTGCCAGCAGGCAATTCCAGGGAAGGCGCCAAACCTTTTCTCCGCCATCCGGCTTGGAACCCGACCGCAAGAAGGTCCTGGGCGCTTTCTTAAATCCGGATGGTACCATCCGGCAGATCCCCAATTCGCGCACCCAGGGGACGAAATTTCGGATCGTCCTGGAATATGTGCTGGCAGCCTTCGAGCCGGATGTTAACTACACTGAGAAGCAAGTCAACCTGATCATCCTCCGCTTCAACGAAGATTTCGCCGGTCTCCGGCGTGACCTCGTGGATGCGAAAATGCTGGCGCGTGAGCGTGACGGCTCGAGGTACTGGCGGGTGGGTGATGAGGTGGCTAATGAATGATGAGCTTGTCGCCCTGTTCAAAGCATTGGCGGATTCCAATCGCCTGAAGATTGTCGGGCTGCTGGCTCAACGTCCATACAGCGGTGAGGAGCTGTCCGCCCTGCTTGGTCTGAAACCTTCCACGGTCTCCCACCATCTCTCAAAGTTGGCCGAAGTGGGCTTGGTTTCGGCAAAAGCGGAAGGCTATTACAGTGTATACCAGTTGGAAGAGGCTGCATTGCAAAAAACGCGCCTGCTATTCTCTCATGATGAACTGGTGACGGTGGCCTCTGGTGTGGATGCGGATGCCTACGACCGCAAAGTGATCCGTGATTTCACCCTTCCCGACGGCTCGTTGATGGAGCTCCCCGCCCAGCGCAAGAAGCGGGAGGCTGTACTGCGCCACCTGGTGAAAGCTTTTGAACCCGGTAGACGCTATAGCGAGAAGCAGGTGAATGAAATCCTGTCCAGCTTCCATTCGGACACGGCTTCTCTCCGCCGTGAGTTGGTGGGATACAAGCTCATGCGGCGGGAGGGCGGTGGGGGGGATTACTGGCGGGAAGAAGGCACATAAATAAAAAAACAGAGCGGAGCTTGAGTCCGCTCTGTTGATTATTAATCCGTCTGCCCTGGTGTCTAGGCCTTTCTATCTGAAAGTCACCCGCTGTGCCTGTACTTCTCCAGGCGGAAGCTTTCCTTGCCTCCCAGGATCGGACCCAGGTCCTCTGCCTCCAGTGCCATGACCCGGCTATTGGCAAAATAATCAAATGAAAACATGGTGGGATCCCCCGCCTTTTTCCCGGGAATGGGCAACAGCCGGGCGGTAAGTGGTTTTCCCAATCTGGCCGAAAGAGCAGCCACGTCGAGCAACAAGGCGCCGATCTGGCTGGGGCTTGCATCTCCCGGCAGGGGGATCGTATCCAAACCGGTACCGCAGACGGCAGAGTAGAGCAGCAGGTCTTTAAGGGTCAGGCTCCCTTCAGCCGCGCGGCGCGCCAGGACCGCGTCTTCCAGCACCGTGTTAAGAATCCGCTGAAACCGGTGCGCGGGAATTTCGCCCGCTCGATGGCTTCGGTCAGGATGGCTGCCGCCGCCAGGGATCCATGATACCCGACGCGTGCCACGCCCATACGTTCCAGTGCTGTGCCTACGGAACGGCTTTCTTCTGGGAAGGGGGCCAGGGAAAAGTCGATCCCGCCAAAGTGGATAAGGTATTTGAACTTCAAGAAGTCAGCCACCTGGCACAAGGAACGGGAAGTCTCTTCGAGGATGTCCACCATTACCTGTCGACCTTCCTCGATGGTGCGGGCGGACTTGAACGCCAGCACTGCCACATCGGCAGCCTCCATGGCCAGGCTGAACGCCGGCTCCTTGCCTTCGTGGTAAGCCGCCGGGAAGAAAGGCGATCCAGGTGGAACGTTTGCCAGCGCGGCAAAATTCAGGTTGGCGAAACCGTTTGGCAACACCGAGGCAGTCCGGACAATGATCTTGGCGCAGGCCTGGATGGCACTCAGCGATATGCCGACCCTGTCATCTGCTATCACCCCCGAGAAGAACACATTCCTGGAGATGGAGAGCGCTTCCGGGAGGACGGTATAACTCAGGGGCATCTCTGGCAGTGCCGGTCCGAGGGAAGCGTAATCCGCACCAGTTTCCGGGAGAATCCTGTCGATTTTCTCCGCCAGGCGCGGCAGTTCGGTGATCTCGCTGATTCCGAGCAGGCGTGGGAACGCGGTGGTCGCCAGCCTCGTCGTCTGGACTTCAAACCCCTCTGCCTGGAAGGCGGATTTTGCTTCGACCAGGAATTCGCCCGCTGAGCGAAGTCTCTTTTCTTCCAGCGGCCAGCCGGGATTGCAGAAATAAGTAATGGAACGGATTTTCATGGTGTTACCTCAAGCGCCTCCATACCCATCAAACCAAGCCTCAGGAATGTCTTCATTGCTAGGATGGACATCATGTTCGATTATATGCCAGAACCCAACTCTGACCGGGAATTTGCTCTCCCATGGCGCCTCGAAACGGATATCGTTCCAATCCCCTCTAGGGATTGGAATTTCCATTTTCATCCCTGCTTTCTCTGGCGCACAACTTCAAAGATCAGCACTGCACCTGCCACGGCGGCATTCAACGACTCGGCATGACCCGGCATGGGGATGCAGATCGAATCCTCGGCAAGTTCCCTTGCCGGCAGGCTGGCACCCTCCGCCTCGCCACCGACGATCAGAGCCAGGGGGGAGCGCAGATCGGTTTCCCAACAGGATTTGCCGTGCATATCCGCCAGGAAGAGGCGGACACCATGTGTCGCTTCACGGATTGCCTCCCAGGTCATCTCGTAAATGGGCAGGCGGAAATGTGCGCCCATCCCGGCGCGCACCACCTTGGGGGCAAATGCGTCGGTCGTTTCTGGAGGCAGGAACACTGCCTGCACTCCGGCAGCAGTTGCAGTGCGTAACAAGGTTCCCAGGTTTCCGGGATCGCGAATCTGGTCCGGGATGAGAACAAAATCCAGGGATTTGGGCATGGGGAGTGGGGCTTGCTCCAGGACGGCGATGATCCCCTGCGTATTGCCCGTGTCGCTCAGGGCATCCATGAGATGGCTGGCGACCTCCTCGCTCTCGACCCCTTTTGACTTCAGGACAGCCAGCAGCGTGTTGCCTCGTTGGCTCAATTCACTGCTGTATAGCAAAAAACGGAATTGCCAGCCAGATGCAGCAGCTTCCTCCACCAACCGTATCCCTTCGGCAACAAATGCCCCCGAGTCGTGGCGTTCCTTGGGACGACCCATGAGGGCACGCACCAGTTTAAGCTTGGGATTCTGAGCCGAAGTGATCATATCAGGGATTCTCGATGGCTTGGATGGACCTGGGTCTGAATATACCTGCCTGTAACAATGAAGGACCGATTACAGGTATTTTACCCCCATTAAATATTGAAAGGGCGACCAGCCGGTCGCCCTTTCAAATCTTGGTTTATTGAGTGGCTTGTTTCACCACGGCAGCAAATGCCTGCGGTTCACGCACCGCCAGGTCGGCCAGCATCTTTCGGTTGAGATTGATGTTGGCTTTCTTCAGAGCGGCCATCAGGCGGCTGTAGGTAATCCCGTTCAACCGGGCAGCCGCATTGATGCGCACGATCCACAACTTGCGCAGGTCGCGGCGGCGAACGCGGCGGTCGCGCGAAGAATACCACATGCTCTTGAGCATCGCCTCGTTGGCGCGCTTGAAGAGCAGGTGTTTTGAACCCCGCTGACCCTTGGTGTACTTCAATACTTTCTTGTGACGCAGGTGACCTTGCGGTCCACCTTTTACACGTGACATTGATCTACCTCCTGCAGACCTCCGGGCGCCGGAGCAGGTTCACTGCGATCCAGTTGCATACACCCGGGAGCCGCACACGAATAATACGGATACGACTTCAGCCTTGTACTTGCGTACTACGGCTTCATATGCGGGGCCAAACGGCGGATGCGCTTGATGAAGCCCCGGCCATTGACCGAGACCATCTCGCCGAACAAGGCCTTCACCCGCCGCGATGACTTGCGGCGAAGGTGCGCCTTGCCACCTTTGGTGCGCACGATCTTGCCAGACCCGGTGATGCCAAAGCGCTTGGAAGTCGCCTTGTGGGTCTTCAGCTTGTACTTACCATCTTTCAGCTTGCGCGGCACAGCAATTTCTCCTTCACACAAGATTCCGCGGGATTTTACTCCCGCGGTTGCTCACTTACTTTCTGGTTCTGCCTCAGCGCCATCCTTGGAAGCATCTTTTGGCTTCTTCTTGATACCGCCTTTAGCCGGGCCTAGGAGCATCGACATCCCGCGACCTTCAATGGCGGGAGGCTGCTCGATGGCACTTACTTCCGAGAGGCTTTGGGCGATCTCTCTCAAGTCTTCGAGGGCGATCTCCGGGTAGGTGATCTCACGGCCGCGGAAGCGGATGGTCACACGTACTTTCATGCCGTGTTCCAGCCAGCGGTGCGCATCCTCCACTTTGAAATCCCGGTGATGGCCGGTGGTTTTCGGGCGCAGGCGGATTTCCTTGACCTCGATTTTGGTCTGGGCCCTGCGCGCCTCGCGATCTTTTTTCTCGCGCTCGTAGAGGAACTTGCCGAAATCCATGATCCGGCATACCGGGGGGGCGGAATTGGGAGCTACCTCCACCAGGTCCAGTTCTGCTTCACGTGCCATCCGCAAAGCTTCGCGGGTGGCTACCACACCGACGTTGTCACCCGTCGCTCCGATTAATCGCACTTCGGGAACCCGAATGCTCTCATTAACTCGAAATTCGTTGGCGCTGATACATCACTCCTTCAAAATAAGCGGAAGTCCAGCCGGAGGGCTGGTTTAAGCGGGCTGATGATACCATACACACGGAAGAATCGTCAATCAATTGGAGCAATAATGGTCATTCTCCTTAGTCGACTCTGTAAAAAAAAGCTATAATTGCCCGAATGCCCCATTTTGACCTCTGCCTGGCCTGGAATTGGGAATACGATGCAGGATTTGCTCGCTTGCTGGAGACTGCCTGCACGCAGCACCAACTGACATTGTACCAGGTCACTCCAGGAAATCTTGAGGCCGCAGCTGCCGGTCTCCATTCAGGCGACTTCTCCTTCTCCACATTGCTGGATCGTGCCAGTGACTCCGAGGACCGCTTTCAGGTCCTGGTGGAGTGGGCGCGCCGCAACGGGTCGAGTCTCATCAATCCACAGGAACAGACCCACATGGCGCGTGATAAGGCCAAGATGCAGCTCGAATTCAACAAAAACGGCATTGATACTCCCTACACTTTTCTGCTACCTCCTTTCACCGAACAACCTGATCTGCCCTCCCTTGATTTGGGATTATTGGGTGGCAGCTTTGCCATCAAGCCGGCCGGAACCGGTGGAGGCGTGGGGGTGGTGCTGGAAGCCTGCACACTGGAACAGGTGGCAAAATCCCGTCAACAATTTCCCGGGGAGAAATACCTGCTCCAGGCGCATGTGTCTCCGCGCATGCTGGAGAGTCGACCGGCTTGGTTCCGGGTCCTGGTATGTGACGGCGCCGTCTATCCCAGTTGGTGGGACACTCGCACCCATATTTACACCCGGGTGACTGCCGAAGAAAAAGCTCGTTTCTCCTTACGCCCTTTGTATGAAATTGCGCGCTCCATTGCACGGATCTGCAGGCTTGACTTGTTCTCCACGGAGATCGCTCTTACAGATGCCGGTCAATTCCTGGTGGTTGACTATGTCAATGATCCGGTGGATCTTCGCTTGCAGTCTGAAGCGGAGGATGGCGTACCACTTGTTTTTGTGGAGAATATCGCCGGCAGGTTGGCCCGCCTGGCCGGCAGGCGATCCATCTCTTGAATACCGCTCCTGTTGGATATCGGCTGTGAGCTTGTTGAACCTCGTGCATGGGGTTCCCTGCAGCCTGCGTGTTCGTGCTGAAATCGTTACCCTTAATTTTCTGAGAGGAGAAGAGTATGCCCACCATCTTGGAAGTGAACCAACTCGTCAAGAATTTTGGCGATTTTCCTGCTGTAAAAGGGATCTCCTTCGAAATCCAGGAAGGCGAGATCTTCAGTCTGCTGGGTCCTAACGGCGCCGGGAAGACCACCACCATCTCGATGCTCTCCACGCTATACGCCCCCACCAGTGGGGACGCTAAAATCGGTGGTCATTCGGTGATCAAGGAACCAATGGCAGTGCGTAATATTATCGGCGTGATCCCTCAAGACCTGGCGCTCTATGAAGACCTCAATGCCCGTGAAAACCTGGTCTTTTGGGGGCAGATGTACGGCCTTTCCGGAAAATCCCTCCATGCACGGGTGGATGAGGTGCTCGACCAGATCGGGCTGAAGGATCGCGCCAAGGAACGTGTAAAGGCATACTCCGGTGGCATGAAGCGGCGGGTCAACATCGGTGTCGGCCTGTTGCACAAGCCCAGGCTGCTGTTCATGGATGAGCCTACTGTCGGGATCGATCCACAATCACGCCGGGCCATCCTTGACTCGGTCAAGGATCTCAACAAGCAAGGCATGACCGTGCTTTACACGACCCATTACATGGAAGAAGCCGAAGAGTTGTCCGATCGTGTCGGCATCATCGACCATGGGGAACTAATTGCCCTGGGCACCCAGGCTGAATTGACCAGGCAGGTCGGAGAGGAAGAGACCCTGGTCCTGCACATTGGGGAAGATGAAGATGGGGAGGCGCTGGCCATGTCGCTCAAGAATATTCCCGGCGTTCTGCAGGCTACCGCGGCCGATCACGAGGTCTCGGTCATTGCGCGCGAAGCTGAAGAGATCATCACCCCGGTGATCACGCGGGCGAACGAAAGAGGCATCAAGATCCACTCGGTGGACATGCGCGAACCAAACCTGGAGGCCGTGTTCCTCCACCTGACGGGCCGCGCCTTGCGTGATTGAAAAGTGACCAATGACCATGGACTGAAGAGTGGTTTACCTTTTTCCATGGTCGGTCTGGAGATGTCCATGAAAAAACTAATCCTGATCGCTCTCAAGGACCTCAAGCTTGTATTTCGCGACAAGGCCGCGCTGCTCTTCATGCTGTTGGCACCCTTCCTGCTGACACTCGGACTGGGACTCGTCACCGGGCAATTCAATCGCTCTGGGGGAGGCATCGGCAACATCCCGGTCGTCCTCGTGAACCAGGATGGCGGACAACTTGGCAACGCACTGGTGGACGTGTTCCTGTCTGATGAACTGTCCGACCTGCTATCTGCCACCGTGGTGGAGGACGTGGCTGCGGCTCGCCAGCAGGTCGACGATGACCAGGTATCCGCTGCGATCATCATCCCCGAGGGTTTCACCGCAAGCATCATTCCTGCTCCCGGTGGGGCAGGGCCGGGTGACCTGGTCCAATTGGTCCTTTATGGGAATCCGACCACTCCAACCAATGTTGGCGTGGTGAAGTCCATTCTTGATGAGTTTGTCAGCCAGCTTGAGGTTGGGCGTGTCAGTGCTACAGTGACCATCAGCCAGCTGGTAGCCGGCGGATTGATTGCGCCGGAAGAGGCGCTTGCCCTCGGTGTCAGGTTGGGGCAGGAACAAGCCGCCTCCTTGCCTGAGAGCCCGGTGATCATCCTGAAGACCAACATGGCGAGTGAGCAGACGGTGGATTTCAACCCGCTGTCTTATATTGCCCCGGGAATGGCCTTGATGTTCCTGATGTACACCGTCAGCAACGGTGGGCGGACCCTGCTGGTGGAACGCAACCAGGGCACCCTGCCTCGGCTCCTCGTCTCACCGACGAATTCAGTCCAGGTGTTGGGAGGCAAGATCTTCGGCGTGTACCTGACCGGGGTTGCCCAATTGTTGATCCTGATCATCGGCAGCAGCCTTTTATTCCGACTTAAGTGGGGTGATCCGCTGGCAGTGCTCGTTCTTGTGCTGGCTGCAGTCTTTGGGGCTTGCGGCTGGGGAATGCTCATCACTGCACTGGCAAAACGCCCAAGCCAGATCGCCGGAATTGGCTCGGCATTGATGCTGACATTCGGGGTTCTGGGTGGTTCATTCATCCAGCTCGAAATGATGCCGACCTGGGTCCAGTGGGTCAGCCGGATCACGCCCAATTCCTGGGGTTTGGATGGATTTTCGATCCTCGCCCTCGGTGGAGGCCTGGAGATGATACTGGAACCCATTGCTGGCCTGTTGGTCATGGGCGTGGTTTTATTTCTTGTCGCGCTGCTGTTCTTTAACCGGCGCGGGATGACGATGAAGTAGGAGGCGGAGATGAAAAAGATATTTGCCATCACCTTCCGGGATATCCGCCTGCGTTTTTCGAGTTGGATGGAGTGGTTGTTCTTCCTGGTCCTGCCCATCGGATTCACACTCATCCTCTCCGGCGGTACCGGCCCGAATATGGACAATCGCATCCGGCTGTACTTTGTCGACCAGGCTCAAACGCCTCTATCTGCCGAGTTGATCGCTGTCCTGGAAAAATCGGACAGCGTGAAACCCGAACCCACCGACCTGGAGGAGGGAGAGCAATTGTTTGATTCCAGGCAGGTTTCTGCCCTGCTTATCATCCCGCCTGGATTTGATCAATCTGCTCTCGAGAGCGGCAACCTGACCCTGGAACTCCGCCAGCAACCCAACAATTTAAACGCATTGGTCGCCCAGCGTGCCGTGCAGGCGGTGATCAGCCGGGTTGGGCAAGCCGTTCAGATCGCCCGCCTGGGCGTGATCGAGGCCGAGAAGATCCGGCCCTTCGCGTCCACTGAGGACCGCCAGGCATATTTCGAGGCCTCTTTGGAGCAAGGCCGGACCCTGCTGGGAGAAGCTCCTGACCGCATTACCGAGTCAATGGGGAATACGCCCGACCGGATCGAATACGACCCGCGTGCCAACGCCTCCGCAGGACAGCTTATCACCTGGGTTTTCATCCCACTGATCGGACTTTCCGAAATGTTCGCCTACGAACGCCAAAAGGGCACCCTGCGCCGCATCCTGACCACCCCCACCCGCAAGGGAACCTACATCTTCGGGACCATCTTCGGCCAGGTGTTGATCGCCCTTGCGCAGATGGCGTTGCTGGTGGGTTTCGGCATCCTGGTGATGAAGCTGAACTGGGGGCAGAACATCCCCGGGCTGATCCTCATGCTTGTTGCCGCGGCGTTGGCCGCCGCAGCCTTGGGCACCATGCTGGGCACTTTTGTGAAATCTGCAGCCCAGGCGCAGGGCTTGAGCATCATGCTGGGCATGGTGATGGCGCTGATGGGAGGCTGCTGGTATCCGCTGGAACTCTTCCCGCAGCTTGTGCGTACCCTGGTCAAGGCATTGCCGACCACTTGGGCCATGCAGGGGTTGCTGGATCTTGTCCTGCGCGGCAAGGGCGTCAGCGCTATCCTGCCCGAAGCCGGTGTCCTGCTCGGATTCGCCGCCCTGTTCTTTGTGATCGGGATCTGGCGCTTTAAATACGAGTAGGGGAGGTTGACAATTCCTCCCGCTGGTGTTAGATTCGCCCTGTATTAATTCATACTAGGAAAGGAGACGCGTTTTATGCTGAATAAACAAGTGCTTGTCACCGTACGAGATGCATGGGCGCGCCTCCAGTCAGTTTCCTGAAGAGTAGATTTTTAATATTGGAATGACTGCCACGGGCACCCCATGCCCGTGGCTTTATTTATTCAGTCGCGCCTCTTGCCTCACCTGGGCAGGGCGTGGTACACACGAACCAAACGGCCACGGACTATCCGCGGCCGTTTTCTTATGATCATAAAAAGGAGTATTGCATGTCAGCCCAAGTAAAAGAATCCGCGCGTTTTTCAGGTCATTCCCATCTGCGCACCTCCACCGCGCGGCAAGGGGATCATCTCAATTTTCGCTATTTGCGTGCCCCATACAAAGGCACGATAACAGGAAACATCAGCCATGAATACAGACCACGAATACGGCCAGGGTGTCGTATTCTGCAAGAATTTAGGACATTACACCGTCCGATCAGGCCAAAGGGAGTACGTTTGCGTACTCTCGTCCCGCCTGCGTAAACAACTCATTTACCCCATCGCTGATCCGAACTCGCTGGCGCACGTTGTCCGCGAGGTCCGACCTATCGAAGGCATTGACCCGCTGGCGATCGGTGATGAGGTGACCTTCTTTGAAACGGAGAACGGCTCCGGCATGATCACCGCGATCCTGCCGCGCCGCGCCAGGCTTTCCCGCCCAGCCACCATGCCTGGCGCACGGGTACTCGAACAGGTCATCGTTGCCAATGCTGACCAGGTGGTGCCTGTTTTTTCCGCCGCCAGCCCGGCGCCTAAATGGCCGCTCCTTGACCGCTACCTGGTTTCCGCTGAAGCCTCCGGTTTGGCAGCCTTGATCTGCATCACCAAGCTCGACCTGCTGCAGCCCGGTGATGACCTGCAAGACATCCTTGCCATGTACCGCCGCATCGGTTATCCGGTTATTTGTGTGAGCGTGGTGACGGGTGAAGGCTTGGATGAATTGCGGCAAGCCCTGCAGGGTCGCCTGTCCGTCTTCCTGGGCAAATCTGGCGTGGGGAAAACCTCGCTGTTGAACGCCCTGCAGCCGGGTCTCGGACTGCGCATTCAGGCAGTCGGCGAAGGAAAACTGGGCAAAGGCCGGCATACCACCACCCACCTGGAAATGTTCCCCCTGGATGGCGGCGGGACCGTTGTCGATACCCCCGGCATGCGCGAGTTTGGCTTGTGGGATATCGATCAGCAGGACCTGGCACTTTTCTTCCCGGAGATGCGACCGTTGGCGGGTCGCTGCAAATTTGGCCTGGATTGCCGCCATGATACTGAACCGGGTTGCGCCATCCGCAAGGCAGTCATGGACGGGACGGTCAGCCCGCTTCGTTATCAGAGCCTGATCCACCTGCAGGAGGAAACATGACGCCGCGCAGCAGCAATAACGACTTCCGCTGCATCCATTGCGGGAACTATGTCTCTGCCTTGCAGGTCGTCAGCGGGGTGCATAACCGCAACCATTGCCCGTATTGCCTCTGGTCGCGCCACATGGATCTCTATACCGCCGGGGATCGCCTCTCTGCTTGCAAGGCGCTCATGCGCCCCATCGGTCTGAGCATGAAACCCGCCCACAACAAGTACGCTGTTACCGCAGGCGAACTGGTGCTGGTGCACTCCTGCGTGGATTGCGGGCGAATCTCGATCAACCGCATCGCCTCCGACGATGACGCGGATTCCCTGCACGATATCTACATGGCGTCTTTCAACCTGGCTCCTGCTACCCACACGCTGCTCATGAGAAGCGGTATTCGCCTTCTTGACGAAATGGATTCGGGCTTGGTCCGGCGGCTGGTGCCGGTTGCTGGCACCCTCGTATCCGTGTGAGCCAAAAGAAAAGAACCTCGCTGCGAGGCGAGGTTCTTTAGAATATAATATCAGCAGCTAGGTCAAAGGATCCTGGATCTCTGCCGCCCGCAGGGTATTCTTCATCAGCATGGCAATCGTCATCGGGCCGACCCCGCCCGGCACAGGCGTGATGAACCCTGCCACTTCCTTGGCTTCCTCGAAGTTGACATCCCCCACCAGGCGGTGACCGCTCTTCTTGGTCGCATCCGGCTTGGAGTTGATGCCCACGTCAATGACCGCTGCACCGGGCTTGATCCAGTCGCCGCGCACCATTTCCATCCTGCCGATGGCTGCGATCAGGATGTCAGCCTGGCGCACCACGCCGGGCAGGTCACGCGTGCGCGAATGGCACACGGTGACGGTGGCATTCTTGCCGATCAGCAGCAGAGCCGCCGGCATGCCGACGATGTTCGAGCGCCCCAGCACCACCGCGTTGGCGCCTTCGATCTTGACCCCGGCATGTTCCAGCAGGTAGATGCAGCCGTAGGGCGTGCAGGGCACGAAGAGCGGCTCGCGGCCCTTCTGGGCAAGGCGCCCGATATTGATCGGGGAGAATCCATCCACGTCCTTCTCGATATTGATCAATTGCAGGACACGTTCTTCATTGATATGAGATGGCAGGGGCAACTGCACCAGGATACCGTTCACCGCTGGGTCGGCATTCAGGCTCTTGACCAGTTCTTCAACCTGTTCCTGGGTGGCATCACCGGGAAGTTGTTTGTGGAAGGACTGCATGCCGAGTTCCTGGCAGGCTTTCTGTTTCGAGGCGACATAGGTGGCAGAATCCACCCGGTCCCCGACCAGCACGGTGGCGAGACCAGGTGGTTGTTTCCCGGCTGCCGTTCGCTTTGCCACTTCAGCAGCCACGTTTTCGCGCACTTGCTGGGCGATTAGTTTTCCATCGATCAATTGGGCGGTCATATTTCACCTCCGTATTGGAAATGCTGCAAATCATTTTCTGGGTCTGGATGTTCAGCCTTGGAGCAGGCTTTTTGAACCTGTCTCACCGGGCTTCATTTCCATGGGGAAATTGGCACCCATCCATTTTCCGTTATATTCCTTCTGGGAAGGACAATCATGATTTTAACATGCTGTGTGAATTCCTGCGCTAATTCCATGGTTATGGAACGAAGAAGAATAGGTTCACAGGTTATGTAGGAATGCCTCTGGATTCTGCAGAAAATCGCGCATCAGTCGCACTTGTTCCAAATCTTTATACTGGCAGGCCTGGATCTTGCCTCCGTCAAAATTCAAGATCGTCGCCCCTGGGAAAGCCATCAGGATCGGGGAATGGGTGGCAATGATGAACTGACCGTTCTGGGCTACCATCTCCTTGATCGCGGCAATGAGCGCCAGTTGCCTGAGCGGGGAGAGTGGTGCCTCGGGTTCATCGAGCAGGTACAAGCCATCCGGAACGAAACGGGCTTGGAACAATGCCAGGAAGGACTCCCCGTGGGATCGCGCCTCCAGGCCTGCGCCGTAACGCTGTTGCAGGCTTCCCAATTCTCCCGCGGTGCTCATCCGTGCCAGGCTCTTGGCGTATTCACTTCGATGTTTGTATTCCTCATCGATTTGTTGCAGGTCGTCTTCCATCTCTGCCTGCATCGCGTTGAGTCGCTTCGCGTAGCCGAAGAAATCTTCTGCCCTGAGAAAGAACCCGCGCCGGGTGCGCTTCGACCAGGCCAGCTTGAAGTACTTCGCCAGCTCTCGCGCCTGGGCGAGACTCGGATCGCGCTTGCTGCTTTCGCTGCCCACCACGATGCTCTCTGCCGCGCAGGCAAGTGCTTCCAGGAAGGTGGACTTCCCGCTGCCGTTCTCACCCACCAGCAGCGTGACCGGTGTATCGAAGCACAGTTCCTGCAGGGTTTGCAGCACAGGCAGAGAAAAGGGGAATGCATTCCTGTTGGGAAGAGGGCGCAGGGTCAAGCGGGTGAGATGGGGCATGGGACTCTATACTCTTAAGCAGGTATTTGGGGTCATAGGAAGATGAGTAGAGAAATGGGGTAAATATATTGTTGTGCTCTCAGCTCACCTGTGGTAATAATGGTACATAAATTCAGGAAGCTATTTGTTGTATCGAAGAGAAGGAGGAAACCTCCATGAATAAACGCACGATATATCAATTCATTTTACTAACCGTTCTTCTTGTCTGCCTGCTGCTCCTGACCGCTTGTGAGAATGCCGAAGAGGTGGGTCGGAATTTTGGCAAAACCTTGCGTGACTTTTGGAATGGTTTTGCGGAAGGCTGTACTGGCAGTGCTTTCCTGCCCATGGCGGCTGGTGTTTTCTTTTTGGTGAGTGGAGCCAAAGCAAGGAGAAAATAAGTACATCCGGCAATTGAGAGAGGGAATAAAACCGCAGGGTGGGGATGCTTTAAAATTTTTGATTTTTCTTGATCTGGTCTTGGGGGATTAATATTCCTGCCAGTGGATCCTGTTCTTTTCATATTGCGTGCGCGAAGCTTTTGTCTCTGCGGGATACCCGACATAAATAAGCGCCAACGGGGTGACGTGGCGCGGCAGTCCGGCGATCTCGCGTACTTTGCGGACAAATTCAGCCACCGGGTGCACTCCCACCCAGACCGTTCCCAGCCCCAGCCCAACTGCCGCAATGAGGATATTCTGGGTTGCTGCCGAGCAATCCTGCAGCCAGAAGAGTCGCGCGGCGGGATTCTTCGATAGACCCGGATTGCCGCAAACAATGATCGCTGCTGGGGCGTTGCGGTTGCCGAACACCAACCGCTTGCGGAATTCAGCCAACCGTTCCGGATCGGTGACGACGACAAACTCCCAGGGTTTGCAATTCATCGCTGTAGGTGCTGCCATGGCAGCCTGGAGGAGCAGGTCCAGCTTTTCCGCTTCGACCGGTTGATCGGTATATCTGCGGATCGAGCGCCGGTTGAATATGGCTTCAAGAACGGGATATTTGTTCATATTTTTCCGGTCACGTTCTCCCTCATCTTTTTTATCCATGTTTCATCGTCGGTGAATTACCCCGGAAACATCTTCGCATACACTTCCGGGCAATAGCGCTCCACCATCGCAGAGGTCAATCCATTCTCTCTGCAGATCGCTGCATACAGGTCTGCCGACGGGCGCTTGGTTCTCTGTTGTGTCGCGTAGTCCAATTCCCACAGTCCGAAACGAAGCGCCCAGCCGCGTTCCCATTCGAAGTTATCCACCAGCGACCAGTGGAAGTAACCCTTGACCGGCCAGTTGAAGTTGACCGCGCGCCACATGGCATGGATGTGTTGGGCAATATAGCGCGGGCGCATGCGGTCGCTGCCATCATCGATGCCGTTCTCCGTGATCAGGATGGGCAGGTTGGGATAAGATTTCTCCGCCCACTGGATCGCCCGGAAGAAGCCCTCCGGCATGTTGGCCAATTCGCCTCCGTCTGACACGTCCGCACCGTCGGGGAAAAAGGAACGCGAGAAGATCTCGTCCTTCTTGCGTAGATCGAAGGCAACCGTATCCACCGTATAGTAATTCAAGCCCAAAAAGTCTTGGGTACCCTTGCATCCCGGGATCGGGATCTTGCCAACCGGTGAACGCATCACACCGGTTGAAATTGCCGACGGGAAGCCCATGTTGATCGCCTCGAACTTTACATTGCGCATCAGCCGGTCGAGGGGCGACCAGGAGCGATACGCCTTCTGGGGACGGAAGTTTAGGGCGTAACCGACACGTGCCTCGGGCTGGATTTCGTGGATGATCCGGTAGGCTTCCGCATGCGCGCGCGCCATGTTGGCTTGCACGATCAATGCGAGTTTGAGGTCGTGTTTCCCCGGGGGAAACCTGCCGCGTATGTAGCCCTCGATCATGTAAACATTCGGTTCATTGATGGTGCACCACAGCGTGCAGTAATCCTTTAACGCATCCACGACTTTTCGCGTGAATTTTTCAAACCATGGAAGGACAGCCTCGGTTTCCCAGGCGCCAAGCTCGGTCAACCAGAGCGGGTCGGTGAAGTGATGCAACGTGACCATGGGGGTGATACCGCGTTCGTGCAGCCCGCGCAGCATGACCCGGTATTGCTCCAGTGCGTCTTCGTCCCAGCGGTCCGGAGCCGGTTGGATGCGGCTCCACTCGACTGACAGGCGGTGGGCATTCTGCCCGTCCGCGGCAGCACGGTCGAAATCTTCTGCCCAGCGACCGTTCCACCAGTCGCATGCCAGCCCGGATTGGTGAAGGGAATGTCCCTCCTGTTCCCACCTGTGCCAGTTATTGTTGGTGTTGCCGCCCTCCACCTGGTGCGAGGAGGTGGCTGTTCCCCACAAGAAACCCCTGGGAAAATGGAATGAAGCGGATGGCATTGTATTCTCCAGTAAATTGAGGTGTACTCGTTCGTACCTCAATAGGATTGTTTTTTTCGTTCAAGATAAGCCAGGTACAGCGCAACCGACCCGGCAACTGCCGCGTTCAAGGATTCGACCTGTCCCTGCATGGGCAGGCGTACAAGAAAATCGCACTTCGCGCGGACCAGCGGGCGGATGCCTTCCCCCTCCGACCCGATAACGATTCCCACCGCGCCGCTGAAGGGTGACACACGCATCCCTTCTTTGCCCCTTCCCTCCAACAGCTCACCTTCCTCATCCATGCCCACCAGCCAGATATTCTTTTCCTTGAGTTCATCCATCGCCTGGGCCAGGTTGGTTTGAGCGATCACCAGGTGTTCCGCAGCCCCGGAGGAGGCGTTGACCACTGCCGGGGTCACCCCCACGGTCCTTGCCAGGGGGAGGATCACCCCGTGCACACCCACTGCTTCAGCCGTGCGCAGCAAGGTGCCGAAATTCTGCGGATCCTTGAGCGTATCCAGGATCAGGAGGAACGCTGGTTCACCGCGTTGCGCCGCCAGGTCGAGCATATCGGAAAGGTTTCGGTAGGGATAACCGCTGGACTCCAGGATCACTCCCTGGTGGGCAGGGTGGATCTTGTCCAACCCTGCGCGCGGCGCGCTGAGCACAGGGATCTTGCGTTCACGCGCCATTTGCAGGATGTCAAGGATCCGGCCTTTCTCCTGCACCCCCTGGGCGATTTCCAGTCGAAACACCTGCCGCCTACCGGCACGCAGGGTCTCATAGACAGCGTTGCGGGAATAAATGAATTCTTTCATGGCAGGTATTTTACCTGCAAATGTCGTCGCCCGCCCCCATGGATTTTCTGGAAGGTAACCTCCTTTTTTTTCCTTCCCAGGTTGGAGGTTGTTGCAGACGGTCAGGTGTGCCAATGCAGCCACCCTCTCCCGCATCGGATCAGGGGCTTACCATAACCTATGCTGCGCACCTCAATCGACAGCGTTTCTCATGGGCAGGCACCGCCGCTGTCCACCCCTGTTTCGCCGAAGTCCTGCTTGCCGTCCCGGCAGAAATTGCCAACGACCCGGATGTTGCGCGGGTAATGGGCACTGAGCACGTGTTCATACCAGGAGATGTTCCCGTTCACTTCCCCGGCATGCACACACGCACCTGCCGAGGCGATATTATTGCAATCCATCCAATCCGGATCCCATTCGCACAGATCGACGCTTGGGAACCAATGCAGTGGATCGGAGGAGCCCTCCCCGCATGCCGGCCAGGCAGCATGCTCCCAGTTTCCCCAATCGGGTCCGACGAATTGGTAGAGGTCCGCCACGTTGTTGACGTTATATAACGCCCAATCCAGGTTGTGGATCCACTCGTGGATTAGCGGTTCGTAGATCTTTTCATCACCGATGGTCACGGAATTGCATATCTCGTTGTATTGTATGTAAGCATAGCCTGCTCCATGGATGGAAAGCTCTCCGTAGGAACTGCCGCACCAATAAGCAAGTTGCTTGCCTTGTACCCTGTCGTGTACCCCGCTGACCACGTACACGAAATCTGTATCCGTGGAGACATGCTCATTGAGCAGTTCGTCATCGATTTCGAAGGGGCCGATGACGAAGTCCGGTGCGGTAAACCCGGTAAATATATCAGGCAGCACGGTATATTCCATATCCAGGTCGAGGGCACCATCCGTCCATTCGTAGGCTTTCTCTCGCACCAGTTCCATATCATCGATGATGTCCTGGATCTCGCCTTCGGTAAGTTCGATATTCACGCATACTTTGTGCTCGTATTTTGCATACTGCGGATCGTTGATTCGTTCCGGTGGGATGCCGGAGTGTGGCGCAGGTGGATCATGATCCTCCCAGGCGCAGGAGCAATCCCCGCACGCCGTTCCAGCGCAGACGTTCCCGCTGGCGAACTCGTTGCCTACCAGGCAGGTCGTCAAGGGTGACAGGATGAACACCTGGAATTTTAGTGTCGAATGGATTACGGGAACGGAGGGCGTCTCCGTGGGTGGCAGGGGGGTTTCGCTGACGCTGGGGGGTGTCACCGGTGGCGTGGCAAAATTGCAGCCACTGACCAGGAGTACCAACAAGATGGCGGGGAGGCGGATGCGCTTCATGATATCTTCTCCTCCGGTCGATTTCTCTTCAGACGCCCGGCTCGCCTGCCGTGTTCCCCGTTGCAGGGGTGATCAGGAACACTCCTGCGCATGAGGAGACCTGCTGGTAAGACCCGTCGCATCCCCGCTGCTTCCAGGGCTGCCAGGGTCTCATCTGCCAGCCAGTAGAATTCCTCTTCCCAATCGCCTCCTGGCAGCCTCCTTGGTGCGTCCCGCCTTTCCGCATTGGGGAAAGCGACGTCGCCGATCACGAATCTTGCCTCCCTGGGCGAGGTGGAGGCATAATCCATGAAGGATGCGGACCTTGTCATTGAGCTCAAAGTGGTGAAAAACATAGGCTGAAACGATGCGCTTGAACAGGCGAGTGGGATCCAGCGGCAGGGGGGTCAGCAGGTTATGCAACAGGAAATGTGCCTCGGGGAGTTTCAGGCGTGCATTTGTGAGCATTTTCATGGAAAAGTCGGTGCACCAGAGATCACATCCTGCCCGCAGGAAGGGCAAGGCAAGGTTGCCTGTTCCGGTTCCCAGGTCCAATACGGACGTGCCGGGCTGCGGTTCGGCCAGCTTGATAATTCTTGCAAGTACATCTTCGTAACCGTTGAACGGGAATTCACCGCTAAATACCGAGCGGTCATAATATTCAGCCCATTTATCGAAATCTGAAGCTGGGAAGCGGTCGTTGTTACTGGGATTGTTCTCCATGGCATTCAAAACGGAAGGAAATGCCACCCGTGGTGGGTGGCAGGATGTTTACTTGATCGGCAATTCGAATTGCGTTCCCGGCTTCGGGAGCCGGCTCTCCATTCGCCTCTGCGCCGACTTTCTTGAGTTCGGCGGTGGAAATGCGGGCAATCGAGGCCACCTTGTCGCCCTCCCTCACTTCCATCAGGTGAACGCCGCGCGTCGCTCGACCGGCTTCCTTTACCTCACGAACCTTCATTCTTAACACCATGCCGTTCGCCGAGATCAGCGTCAGGTCGTCGGCTTCCTGGACCACGCGTGCTGCCACGATTACGCCGATCTTATCCAGCGAATCCTTTGCGATGGTTTGCACTCCACCGGTGGCACGGCCCTTTGCCGGGTATTCGGTCAATGCTGTGCGTTTTCCATAGCCCTGCTCGGTCACCAGGATCAGGAATGCGCCCGGTTCGATGACCTCCATGCTGGTCACCTTGTCCTTCCCCTCCAGTTGGATACCGGCAACACCTCCTGCGCTGCGCCCCATGGGGCGCACCTTTGCTTCGGAGAAACGGAGTGCCTTTCCTTGTTCGGTAACCAGGATGACCTCGTCCTTGCCGTGCGTCAGCCTTGCCCAGCCCAGGTCATCCCCCTGCTCCAGCCCGATGGCGATGATCCCCGATGGACGAACGGCAGCCAGTTCGCTCATTGCCATGCGCTTGATCTTCCCGTTACGGGTTGCCAGCGTGATATATTCAGCGATTTCGAAATTCGGTACCGAGACTGCCGCGGTGACCACTTCGCCGGGTTCGAGCGACAGGACATTCACCAGGGGAATCCCCTTGGCTGCCCGGTCTGCATCCGGGATCTGGTACACCTTCTCTGAGTAGACCTTGCCGCGGTCGGAGAAGAATAGCATCGTGTCCAGCGAACGGGCAGGGATCAGGGTCAACACCTCATCCTCTTCCTTTGTGGCATGCCCGCTGACACCCCTGGAGCCGCGCCCCTGCGAGCGGAAGGAGGTTGCCGCCACGCGCTTCACATAGCCGCGGCTGGTCAGGCTGATCAGCACGGCTTCATCCGGCACCAGGTCAGATTCGTTCAGGTTTTCCACTGCTTCCACGGCGATATGCGTGCGCCGCTCATCGCCAAATTTCTCCACCAGCTCGTGCAGGTCTTCCTGGATCAACGCCAGGATCTTCTTCGGGTGCGCCAGCAGGTCCTCGAAGTGTTCGATCTGCCCTTTTACCTGCTTGTACTCATCCTCGATTTTCTGTCGTTCGAGAGCGGCAAGCCGCCGAAGCTGCATGTCCAGGATCGCCTGCGCCTGCAGTTCGCTCAGCTTGAAACGTTTGATCAGGCGTTCCTTGGCCTCGTCGGCATCCGGGGATTCGCGGATCGTTTGAATGACCGCGTCCAGGTTGTTGATCGCGATGCGCAACCCTTCCAGGATGTGGGCGCGCGCCTGCGCTTTTTCGAGTTCGAATTGCGTTCTGCGGGTCAGCACGACCTGGCGGTGCTCGATGAACAACTGCAAGGCTTTTTTCAGCGGCAGCAGGCGCGGTTCCCCGTCCACCAGCGCCAGCATCTGCACGCCAAAAGTGGTCTGCAGCGGGGTGTACTTGTAAAGCTGGTTGAGCACTTTCTTTGGCTTGCGCGCCGCGCTTGAGCTCGATCACAATGCTCATCCCACGGCGGTCCGACTCATCCCGCAAGTCGGAGATGGCGTCGATCTTTTCAGAGCGCACCAGGTCGGCGATGCGCTCGATCAGGCTGGACTTGTTGACCTGGTAGGGGATCTCGGTGATGACAATGCGGTTGCGGTTGCCGGACATCTCTTCGATATGTGCCTTGCCGCGCAGCACGATGCGCCCTTTGCCCGAACCATACGCCGCCTCGATGCCCTCCGTGCCTACGATGATTCCCCCGGTCGGGAAATCCGGTCCCGGGATGAACTTCATCAGGAACTCGATCGGGATGTCGTCCATCGTGTCGTAATTGTTGATGAGGTAGGTGATCGCCGCAGCCACTTCTTTCAGGTTATGCGGCGGAATGTTGGTTGCCATGCCCACTGCGATTCCTGAAGAACCATTGAGCAGTAAATTGGGAAGTCGGGAGGGCAGGACGGTCGGTTCCTGCAGGGAGCCGTCAAAATTGTCGCTGAAATCCACCGTGTTCTTATCCAGGTCGGCGAGCATCTCTTCGGCCATTTTATGCAGCCGGGCTTCGGTGTACCGCATCGCCGCTGGGGCGTCGCCGTCCACTGAGCCAAAGTTGCCCTGACCGTCCACCAGCATGTAACGCATTGAAAAATCCTGCGCCATGCGTGCCATTGACTCGTAGACCGCCGAATCGCCGTGAGGGTGATACTTGCCCAGCACCTCGCCGACGATGCGTGCCGACTTTTTGAACGCGGAACTGGCACGGATGCCCATATCGTCCATGGCATACAGGATCCGGCGGTGGACCGGCTTCAATCCGTCACGCGCATCCGGCAGGGCGCGCGCCACGATCACCGACATGGCGTAATCCAGGTACGCGCTGCGCATCTGCTCGTCGATGTCCGCCATGTGGACGGTGCCGATGATCTGCCTGACTGGTTCCGGGCCGCTGTTGTTGCTTTCTGGTTCTACCATAATTACCTCATACCGTAGGGGCACGATATATCGTGCCCCGATACATCGTGCCCCTATGGGGTTATCGGAATAGCGCAGGGATTATACCGCGATCGGCTTGTCAAATAGGAGTGGGGCAGGTATAATCCCGCCTGCCTTTCTCGGGGCGTGGCTCAGTCCGGTTAGAGCGCTGCGTTCGGGACGCAGAGGTCGGCGGTTCAACTCCGCCCGCCCCGACAAGTTTCACCGCCGATTCATTTTCGGCGGTTTCATTTTAATCCCTCATACACTGTGGGGGGCGGGTCGGAAAAAACAGTATCAGTAGGGGCGGGTCGCCTGTACCCGCAGGGTGCGACTTGCCCCTACAACCGTTGACCTTTATCATTCTAGCCTGACAAAATAGCAGTGTCATTGCGAGGAGCCGTTCTTAGGCGACGAAGCAATCTCCTGAAGCCTGGAGACTGCTGTAAACAGGGGATTACTTCAGCCGCTGTGCTCCTTCGCAATGACATTTCCCGAAAATGTAAAGCCTGAACCGTTGAAGGGAAAACCCTTGCTATATTAGAACATATGTTTTATAATGATCCTTGTCGACACGGGAAGGTCCTCACCTCCCGTGTCGCTTGTTTCCCGGCGGAACCGAACATGCCTCAAGCCACCCTAACCTTCCTCCCTCCATTTTCTCCACCTCCTGCCCACCTGGATTCCGGACTATTGTTGGATTGCCAGTACCGGTTTTCGACATTAATTGTTCCTCAATTGTTCCTCAATTCCACCTACTTAACTCCCTCCCCATCCTCGATCTACATCTTGTCATTACACCTCACCTTCCTCCCACCCTATTCGTTCCCCTTCGATACTGAGGAACGAATACCCGCTGCTGGGAGTCCTTTCCGATCACATTCCTCCCACCCTATTCGTTTTCCCTCGAAATCGCGAAGCACCCCCGCCTGTGCTGCGCAGCAGTAAAGCGAAGCGGAGTGGGGCTGAGGAACGAATACCTGCTCCAAGGACCCTGTTCCCGACCATACTTCCTTCCTGGGAATCTATGGTATACTTCCGCCGCTTCCGCAAGGGAGCACCATCTTGCCCGGGACGGGCATCGAGCGTCCCTGAGCGGGTTCTTATCCCCGCTAAACTCACCAGTCCATTACGGACGAGTAAGTTAGGAGAAATATGGCAGTTATATCCATGAAGGCGCTGCTGGAAAGCGGCGTCCACTTTGGGCACCGGACCAACAAGTGGCATCCGGGAATGAAACCCTACATTTTCACCGAGCGCAATGGCATCCATATCATTGACCTGCAACAGACGGTGAAATCGATCACTACCGCCTACAACGCCATTCGCGACTGCGTCGCGGGTGGCGGCATGGTGCTCTTCGTCGGTACCAAGCGCCAGGCTCAGGAAACGGTTCATGATGAGTCTGTTCGCTGCGGCATGCCCTATGTCACCGAACGCTGGCTTGGCGGTATGCTCACCAACTGGACCACCATGTACCAACGCATCCAGGAACTGGAGCGCATGGAAAAGGTGGTTTCCAGCGGAGAGGTCGAGCGCTTGACCAAGAAAGAAGGCCTGCTCATTCAGCGTGAGATCAATCGTCTGAACATTCGCCTTTCGGGTGTTCGCTCGATCAATCACACTCCTGACATGGTCTTCATCGTTGACGTCATGCGCGAAGAAGCCGCCGTGCATGAGGCCAACTTGCTGGGAATTCCCGTGGTGGCGCTTGTCGACACCAACTGTGATCCCTCGCACGTTGACTATGTCATCCCTTCCAACGATGATGCCATCCGCGCCATCAAGCTGCTCGTGGCAAAGATCGCCGATGCAGTGCTTGAAGGCAAGGCAATGCGCAAGGACGTGGAACTCGAGCAGGCTGCCGAGCTCAAGCTTGGTGCAGAATCTGCACTCGAGAGGGAATACAAGCCGGTCGCAGCGATGGACCTGGACGAGGAACTGGGTGATGATCAACTCCTCGGCGAAGCCACCCTGGCCAAGCTCACTCCGCACCCGGCCGCTGAAGTGGCACCCGAAGCTCCCGTCGAAGTGCCCGCAGAAGTCGTGGTGGAAGCCGAATCATTGACCGAAGCAACCGAAGAACCCGCCGAAGTCGTGGTGGAAGCCGAATCATTGACCGAAGCAACTGAAGAACCAGCCGAAGTCGTGGCGGAAGTTGAATCATTGACCGAAGCAACTGAAGAACCAGCCGAAGTCGTGGCGGAAGTTGAATCAAACACCGAAGCAACTGAAGAACCCCAGGTTGAAGTGGAGCCAAAGGGTGAAGAGGAAGCCAAGTAGAAAAGCAAGGATTGGACATGGAAATAACAACTGAAATGATCAAGGAACTGCGCGAAGCCACCAAGGCTGGCGTTTTGGATTGCCGCAAGGCGCTGGAATCCGCTAATGGTGATTTCCAGAAGGCGGTGGATTTTCTGCGTGAAAAGGGAATGGCAACCGCTGCCAAGCGCGCTGATCGCCAGGCATCGAACGGGATCGTCGAGCTCTACTCTCACGGCGGTGGACGGGTCGGTGTGATGGTCGAGGTCAATTGCGAGACCGACTTTGTTGCCCGCTCCGATCAGTTCCGCACATTCGCCCACGAGATTGCCCTGCAAGTGGCAGCCGCTTCACCAAGGTATATCAAGACCGATGAGATCCCTGCCGATGTCCTCGAACACGAGCTGGAGATCGCCATGAACCGAGCTCGTGAGGAAGGCAAACCGGAAGCCATCCTCCCTAAGATCGCCGAAGGCCGACTGGATAAATTCAAGGACGAGGTCGTTCTTCTTCGCCAGGCATACATCCGGGATGCCGAGAAAAACGTGGAAAAACTTCTGCTTGAGACCATCTCTGCGACGGGTGAAAATATCGTCATCCGCCGCTTGGCCCGCTGGGAGCTGGGCGAAGTGAGCCAGTAATTTGAAAAAGCCAACCTTCGGGTTGGCTTTTTTTTCGCTTTGTGCGGTAAGATTAAAGAAAAGGAGAATATATGCCGGATCTTAAATTCAGACGCATATTGCTCAAATTAAGCGGCGAATCCCTGGCAGGCGCGGACGGGTTTGGGATCAACCCGCTCGAGGCCGAGGCCATCGCCAAGCGGGTCAAGGGCGTCTACCAGATGGGAGTCGAGATTGCCATTGTCATCGGTGCGGGTAACCTGTGGCGCGGCAAGCAGGGTATCGATCGCGGCATGGATCGTGCCACCGCTGACTATATGGGCATGCTGGCAACGATGATGAACGCCATGGCTTTGATGGACGCATTGGAAAGGGCAGGGGTCACCACCCGCGTCCAGTCTGCCATCGAGATGCGCGCGGTGGCTGAGCCGTACATCCGCCGTCGCGCCATACGTCACCTCGAGAAGAGACGCGTGGTCATCTTCGGCGCCGGGACGGGCAATCCATTCTTTTCAACCGACACCGCTGCAGCCCTGCGCGCCGTGGAGATCGATGCCGATGTCCTGATCAAGGCCACCAAGGTGGACGGTGTTTATGACTCGGATCCTCACCTGAACCCGAATGCCAAGAAATTCGATCACTTGTCCTACATCGATGTGCTCAACCGTCGCCTCGAGGTCATGGACAGTACGGCTATTTCGCTATGCATGGATAACAAGCTGCCCATTCTGGTCATCAACCTTTGGGATCCATCCGCCATTGAACGAGCCCTGCAAGGCGGAGATGTGGGCACGCTGCTGACAACCTGACCTGCCTGGTGACACCTTCCTGTTATCTTTTGACAGGATTTGGCGGTGATAATTCTGGTGGTCTGTAGAAGGATTTAGTAGACTCCGTCCACGGGGCACCGCTATCCTATCAGTGGTAATTTTTCCTGTTTTAGGGTATCCTTGGAATACCAATATCCTTTCCAGGAGGCCAATGTGATTAAGGACATCTTGAAAGACGCCGATATACGCATGCACGCCGCGATCCAAAATTTGGATGATGACCTGGCCGGAATCCGTACCGGTCGTGCCTCACCGGCTCTGGTCGAACGGCTGGCGGTGGAATACTACGGTACTCCCACGTCCCTGATGCAACTGGCGACGATCTCTGTCCCTGAACCCCGCAGCCTGCTGATCAAGCCTTTTGACCCCTCTTCGCTGAAAGCGATTGAGCGTGCCATCCTGACCTCCGACTTGGGCCTCACTCCCAACAATGATGGTAAACAGATCCGCCTCAACCTGCCTGCCCTCACCGAGGAGCGCCGCCACGACCTGGTTAAAGTTGTCCATCACCGCCTTGAAGAATGCCGCGTGGCTGTGCGCAATGTGCGCCGTGACCTGCATAACGATATGCGCGACTTCGAAAAGGAGAAACTGATCTCTAAAGATGACCTGGAACATGGTGAAGTAGAACTGCAAAAAACCACTGATCGCTGGATTGAAGAAATAAACAAACATGGTGTGAAAAAAGAACTGGAGATCATGGAAGTCTGATCTCTGGTAGATCCTACCGAGTGGCTCATTGGCTATGGCAAAAAGAACACCTCCCATTCCGACGCATGTCGCCATCATAATGGATGGCAATGGACGCTGGGCGCTCTCCCGGGGTTTGCCTCGCCTTGCAGGGCACCGTGCCGGCACAGAGAACCTGCGGCGTATCATCACTGCCTGTGTTGAGTTTGGGATCAAATACCTTACCATCTATGCCTTTTCAACTGAGAATTGGGGTCGTCCGCGTGAAGAAGTGGAAGGTCTGTTGCACATTCTCGAAGATGTGATCGATCGGGAACTGGCAGAGTTGCACAAGGAAGGTGTTCAACTGCGCCACATCGGGCGGCTGGAACGGCTTGACCCCAAGATCCAGGAAAAGGTGCTGGACGCTATCGACCTGACCAAAGGGAACGATCGGCTGGTTCTAAGTGTCGCTTTTAATTATGGCGGGCGGGACGAGATCATCTGTGGTATCCAGAAGATGATTCGTGACGGCATTTCTTCCGAGGCTGTCACCTCCGATCTTGTCAGCCGTTACCTGTTCACCGCAGGTGTGCCGGATCCAGACTTGATCATCCGTACATCGGGCGAGCTGCGTGTTTCCAATTTCCTTATCTGGCAGGGGGCTTATTCAGAATGGTTCGTAACCAAAACCTATTGGCCTGACTTCAATAAGGAGGAATTCCGCAAAGCTCTGGACACATATGGCAAGCGTGACCGGCGCTTTGGTGGTCTATCCGAGTCTGGCGAGGAAAATTCTTGACATGCTCAAGCGCACACTGGCCGCATTTGTCCTGGCCCTCATTGGCGTTCCCGCGGTAATCGTTGGAGGGATCTACTATTTCATCCTGATCTCCGTCTTGTTGTGCATTGCCGCCTGGGAATTTGGGCGTATCTTCCGTGTTGCGGGCTACCATGCCTCCACCTATTTGCTGGTCGGGGGCGTTTTTTTTCTGCTGGCGTCCCGCAATTTCCTTCCCTCCCTTGCACCGGCTGTATTGACCATTTGCATTCTTGCAGCCATGACTTGGCACCTGCTCGATTACGAGAAGGGAGGCGATCTCTCCGCAACTGATTTTGCAATTACGGTTACTGGCATTGTGTATCTGGGGTGGGTGGGATCTTACCTGATCGACCTGCGTAATCTGGATCAAGGTGTTTGGTGGTTCTTCTTGGTGCTTTCTTCTGTCTGGTTGGCTGATTCGTTTGCTTTTTTCATCGGTGTTCGCTTTGGCAGGCACCGCTTGAGCCCACGGTTAAGCCCCAAGAAATCATGGGAAGGCTATATGGGGGGTATTCTGTTCGGAACGCTGGGAACTGCCGGATTGGCAGTCTGGTGGGCGACCCTCGGTGGACCCGATGTCACCTGGTGGCAGGGGATAGGGATGGGTGCAATGCTTTCCATCCTCACCACGCTGGGCGATTTGGGAGAGAGCATGATCAAGCGCCAGGCAGGGGTGAAGGATTTGAGTAATATTATGCCAGGACATGGCGGCGTGTTTGACCGCATTGATTCCTGGCTTTGGGGGGCAACCATCGGGTACTTCATTATTATTTGGTTCCTTTTGTAGGAGAGGACAAATGGCCTCAGAACCAACCAGGAACCTGGCGCTGGAACTTGTACGGGTTACAGAAGCCGCAGCATTATCAGCTGGACGGTTCATGGGGCGCGGAAAGAAAAATGCCGCTGATCATGCTGCCGTGGAAGCCATGCGCCTGGTCCTGAACACGATCTCGATGAATGCTGTCATCGTGATCGGTGAAGGGGTAAAAGATAAAGCTCCGATGCTCTATAATGGCGAACATGTCGGCACCGGAGATGGGCCCGAGATGGATATCGCCGTGGATCCGATCGATGGAACACGTCCACTTTCCAATGGATCATGGAATGCCATAGCTACCGTTGCCATAGCCCCGCGAGGATCGTTATATGATCCCGGTCCATTCCTATACATGGATAAAATCGCTGTTGGTCCATCCTGCAAGGGAGCGATCGATATCGATGCGCCGGTGGAACAAAATCTGCGCGGGATCGCCAGGGCGACAGGGAAGGGAGTCCAAGACCTCGCCATCGTCATCCTGGATCGGCCGCGCCACGATAAATTGATTGCCGAGATAAGGAGGATCGGAGCCCGGATCCGTCTCATTCCGGATGGAGATGTGGCCGGTGCGCTGATGACCTCCTGGCCTGATTCGGGTATCGATGCCTTGATGGGGATCGGTGGCACCCCGGAAGGCGTGCTGGCAGCCTGTGCCTTGCGCGCCATGGGTGGCGAGATCCAGGGTAAACTGCATGCACGCAATGAAGGCGAAATTCGCCGCGGTCTGGAGATGGGATACGATTTTACAAAGGTCCTGACCATGGATGACCTTGTCTCCAGTGAAGATGTTTTCTTTGCTGCCACGGGGATCACCGATGGTGAATTCCTGGATGGTGTCAAGTATTTTGGCAATGGAGCCCGGACTGACAGTGTGGTGGTGCGCGGTCAGACTGGCACCGTCCGCCGGATTCTTGCAACCCACCGCTTGGATAAGTTAAGTAAATTCAGTGCGATTCAATACCAGGGAAAAGCTTGAGCACTCTCATATTCTCGTATTTGCCTTTTTATTCATACTTGTCATGGATTTCATACTGGAATATACTCCTCCCGAGGTTTAAAAAGATAAATGACAAAACAACGTATCTTACTGGTTGACGATCACGAAGTGGTTCGCCTGGGTTTGAAATCGCTCCTGGAGAGGCATCCGCAATTTGAAGTGATTGGTGAGGCAGCCAATGCGCGTGAAGCATTGGAGATGGTGGGCAATTATCATCCTGATGTTGTGGTGATGGATATCCGCCTGCCAGGAACCTCCGGCATCGAAGCCTGTGAAGAGATTACTTCGCGCTACCCGGAATCGAGGGTCATTATGTTGACCTCGTATGCCGAAGATGAAATGTTGTTCTCTGCAATTCGCGCCGGCGCATCGGGCTATATCCTGAAACAGATTGCCAGCGAAGATCTGGTGCATGCCATCGAAGCAGTCAGCCGCGGCGAAGCGCTGCTGGATCCAGCGGTAACTCAACGGGTCTTCCAGGAAGTGAGGCGGGCTGTTAAGGAAGAAGAGGCCTCAGCCTTCGCCCATCTAAGTCAACAAGAGAAGCACGTTCTCTTACTTGTCTCAGAGGGCAAGACCAACCGGGAGATCGCCAAGGCACTTTTCCTCGGTGAAGGTACTGTGCGTAATTACGTCAGCAGTATCCTCTCGAAGCTGGGCGTTAATAACCGTGCCGAGGCTGCAGCCTACGCAGTGGAGCATAATCTGCGGGAATACATCTCGTAACCTGGATATCCTGGTTGACAAAAATCCAGTTTCGGATAAAATACAGCCCGCACAACATAACAATTGCCGAAGTGGCGGAACTGGCAGACGCGCTAGGTTCAGGGCTTAGTGGGCTTACGCTCGTGAGGGTTCAAGTCCCTCCTTCGGCACAGAAAACCTGCTTTCGGGCAGGTTTTTCTTTTCTTCCAGGCGCTTGTCAAACAGGAAAGGAAAGAGTAAGATTCATCCATGAAACTCAAGTGGCGAAATTTATTATTCATTTTGGGGATGTTCGTGCTGGTGATATTGTTGATGGATTTCAGCCGCCGAATGGATAAACTGGTTGAACTGACCAAGCAGTATGAATCTGTTCGCGCCGAGGCAACTGCTGTGATGCAAACCCAGGCCTCCTTGCTTGCCCAGGTGACCTATTCATCCTCGGAGGATTCCGTCGAGGAATGGGCTTACGAAGATGGCAAATGGGTGCGTCCAGGTGAAAAATTGGTGGAAATTATCCCATCAGGTGATCCCACGCCAACCCCCGGGCTTTCAGATCCGCTATTGGAAGAAAATCCACCCAAATGGCGTATCTGGTGGGAGTTATTCTTTGGTGAAAAGCCGTAAGTATCCATCCCTCACCAAGTTATTGAGAACATCCCGGTCTTCCACGCAGTGTTCGGGATGTTTTTTACTCTACTCAAACCACTACAAATAATTTCCCGCCCATAAGTTCGGGTTCTTCTTCCTACTTCTCTTTTAGTCGAGTTCTTCAGCAGGTTATTATTTGGAAAAAAACCATCTGTTATCAACCCTCTGAAGGAAGTTCCACATCTCCATAGAACCGGGACTGTGCGTCCTTGAATAAATTCCAAGCTGGAGGCGTAATGTTCCAAACTTTCGAGCAAGCGCAGAAATATGTCCGTGACTACAATATCGAGATGATCGATCTGAAATTCTGCGACCTGTGGGGGCGCTGGCACCACTTGACGATCCCTGCCAGCCAGTTCGCGCCGGATATCATGCGCGAGGGAATTGGATTTGATGGCTCGGCAGTTGGATTGAAGTCTGTCAAGGCAGGAGACATGGTCCTGATACCTGACGTGACCACAGCTTTCCTGGATCCGTTCTGGGAATCACCCACACTTTCCTTTCTGTGCACCACGCTTGAAGCGGACACGCATGTGATTTTTACCAACGACCCGCGGAATATTGCCATCCGCGCGGAAGAATACATGCGAACCACGGGAGTCGCTGATGAAAGCCGGTGGGGTCCCGAATATGAATTCTATGTTTTTGATCGCGTGTCTTACGAATACGGCATCAACCGGGCATATTACGAGATCTTTAGCGCAGAAGCAGATTGGAATAGTGCACAGGGTGGTCACGGGCATTACATCCCGGTGCATGGTGGTTACCACGCCATTCCTCCCAAGGATTCCCTGTATAAACTGCGAACAGAAATTTCCAGCCACCTGGAAAAGATGGGTGTTCCCGTCAAATATCACCATCATGAGGTTGGCGGGCCTGGACAATGCGAGATCGAGACGCCCATGATGGGCCTAATCGCCGCAGGTGATGCAACGATGATCATCAAGTATGTGACCAAAATGACCGCCCATGCTCATGGTCAGACCGCCACATTCATGCCCAAGCCACTTTATGGGGAAGCTGGATCGGGGATGCACTTTCACCAGCACTTGTTCAAGGGAAAGAAGAATGTCTTCTACGATGCGAAAGGCTATGGATGCCTCTCACAGGAGGCCTTCCATTACATCGGCGGACTCCTCTTACACGGGCCGGCCCTGCTCGCGATCACGAATCCAAGCACTAACTCCTATCGCCGTCTGGTCCCGGGTTACGAAGCGCCGGTAAATTCCTTCTTCTCCCTTGGCAACCGCAGCGCAGCGGTGCGAATTCCAAAATATGCCAATCAGCCTGATACTGCGCGCATGGAATTCCGTCCTCCGGATGCCACCGGGAATGTCTACCTGATGTTGGCTGCTATGCTGATGGCGGGCCTGGATGGGATCAAGAACAAGATTGACCCCACCGCGCATGGATTTGGACCGATTGACCAGAATATCTTTGCCTGGACAGACGAACAGCGTGCCGGCATCAAGGCTCTGCCATCCTCCCTGAATGAATCTCTGCGTGCCCTTGAAGAGGACCATGACTTCCTGACATCGAGCGGTGTTTTCACAGAAGAATTAATCCAGCAGTGGGTGGATTACAAGCGCAACCATGAATATTACGCGGTGCGCAACCGCCCGCACCCTTATGAAATGAGCCTGTATTTCGACGCATGAGCGTATTGTATCGGTCCGGTTTTATTCTCCTTGTTCTACTTTCCACCTGCCTCCAGGTTTCGTGCAACCGCGCCGGGATGCCCATTGAACTGGCCACATTCACAGAAAGCAAAGTGAGTGTGGAAATATCCCTGGATGTGGATGAGAATGACCAGGCCTGGCTGATCGCCACTTTCACTCCGGAGGCTGGCAAACACCTTTACAGCAAGGATATCCCCCGCGATGGCGTGGATGGACTTGGGCGGCCGACCTTGCTCGAGGTTGTGCCGGGATCCAGGATCAAGGCTGCCGGGAAATTGAGCGAGTCGGTCGCGGCATTCCTGAACGATGAAATGCAGGGGTTACCAACCTACCCGGAAGGCCCGGTAACTTTGAGCCTGCCAATCAGCCTTCCCGAAGGCACTGGCTGGTTCGATGAGCAGGTGTCAATTACCTACATGGCTTGCTCTGCAGGCGCCTGCTATCCTCCGGTCGTGGAAAAACTGGTCCCGGTGAGGCTCCCGGGCGAAGAGGAGCTTAACCCATGAAGAAACTTTGGTTTGTATTGGTAGCTGGATTGTTGCTGGCGTGTTCCTGCTCAAGCCCGTCCCTGTTCCTGCCGACTGCGACAGCCACCCAGCCAGCTCCAACCGCCGATCCTGGCAACCAGGTCACCCTGATCGGTTACACCGTGGTAAAACTGCATCCGGAAGATGGTGACCTAAGCACACTCCTGGATGTTGAGCAGGGTAAGGCAAAAGCTCTCGGTCAACACATGTTTGTCGAGTTTGATGCTTCGTGGTGACCATCCTGCCAATTGATAACGGCCGGTCTGGTCGATAGAAAAACAGAAGAGCTGGGTACCGCTTTTGACGGTGTATATCTTATTCAACTTGACGTAGATGAATGGGGCTGGGGGGTGCCAGAGGCAGGCTTCGAGTTCTCAGCCATCCCAATCTTCTTCCGCATGGATGAGAACGGAACACCAACCGGTGAATGGATTAGTGGCTCAGCTTGGGGACCTGATACACCTGGAGAATATTGCGAAAACAATGGAACCCTGGTTCAATCTACCTTAAAGCGAATCCAGTATCTTTATCTCAAAGAATCACTTCGGGGTGGTTGTTTATCCACCCCGAAAGTGTATTTAACCTTCTTATTTCTTGTCCGGCTCTTCAAGTTCCTTCAATTCCCCCGTGACAATGAAAATGGTGCGCTCACAGATATTCGTGACCCGGTCAGCCACACGTTCCAGGTTATGTGCCACCCATAACAACCAGTTGGCACGCTCGATCACTTTGGCATCCTGGATTACGAAAAGCATTAGTTCATGGTAGACCTGATCATAAAGGCCATCCACTTCATCATCCTCAGGAGGGATGGCTCGGGCGGCTTCAACATCCTCATTGACAAAAGCGATCAGGGAACGGTGGAGCATATCCGAGGCTTTTTCCGCCATGCGCGGGATATCAATTAATGGTTTGAGCAAAACTTGGTCGCCCATGCGGATATTCACAGTGGCGATGCCCTTGGCATAATCGCCCATGCGTTCCAATTCGCCAGCCACTTCCAGGATGGAAGCCAATAAACGCAGATCATGTGCCATGGGTTGCTGGGTGGCGATGACGATCATCACCTGTTCTTCGATTGCATACCGCTTGGCATTGATCTTGCTGTCCGTATCGTAAACTCTACGGGACTTTTCAAGATCTCGCTTTTTCAGGGCATCAACACTGTCCTGGATGGCTTGTTCGACCATGTTGCCAAGAATCTGAAGGTCATCCCTCAACTGCTTGATTTCAGCCTCGAATGTCTTCCGCATAATCACCTCATCTCACGATATTCGCCAATTATAACCATATTGGACTTTGTTCCGATATCGAAAAAACACTTTTCTTACTATATAAGAATACCAACTCTGTGTCTACATATCATCATGGATGGGCCAAACGGTTGAGGCCAGGGGAGAGATTCTTACCGGTCAGACAAATCAACAATCGCATCGTGAGGGATAGGTTATAGAGGATTGTTAGAATAATTGTCACAATCGCTATTATATTTGCCGCATTGATGAACAGTCCACCCTTCACAGGATCTGGAAATCCAGCAGACACAAGCGTACCCGGATTGACAGCGACAAGTGCCGGTCCAGCCAGCATAAATCCGGAAAGTACAAGAAATGATACCCGAAGGCCAAATGCAATCCATCGGGACCAATTCTCCCATCGACCTCGGCTTAGTACCGCCAGATCCAGAGCAATCGCCACCATCCATAAGGTTGTCAGGGTGGGTAAGTACTGGAAGAAAGCTTGGGACAGAATCGTGGTTGACCAAGCACTTCCCCTTTCCGATGCCAGGAAGGCAATCCACCATTGACCACTTGGGAAAAAGCCAATGTTTACACCCTGAGGAAAGAAGTTGAAAATAATCACAGCGGCTGCTGAGACCAGGATTTCGATACTCGCAATCCCGATCTCAACACGATCAGCGTTGTGCAGCAGGGGGAAGGGAGAATGGATCCCATTCTCCCTTTTCATTATTAAAACCGGGCAGAAGCCATTGAACAATCGTAAAGAGGACCACAACACATCCAACAGCAGTTAATGCGTAACCGCTAAATCCAACGATCCCTGCCAGGAGAGTATTGGGCGACAATCTTCAAGAGAAAGTGGATTATGCCCCAGCCTTATGGATATATTGACCAGAATAATCACTGCAACTATGGGAAGCAGCACCTGAAGAACTGTTTTAAAAGACGAAAAAAGGCGGGGTCCAATCAGGTATTTCTCAGGTTGATATGCTGCAGCTACTTTAGCAGGCGGACCATATTCCAATAATATGTCAGCTATCATTGCCTCGTCGATGGATTTGCGGGTCTGTTGACTCCTCTCACGGAGCATATCTTCGATGGCTGAGAGAATCTCTGCTTCTATATCAGCACGAATTTTTCGGGGAAGTTGTCCGCCAATTTCAGCAATATAACGGTCTATCAGCTCATATGAGGAGGCTTCACTCGGCTCCTCTTCCTTTATTTCCTTTGGATGGAGTCATACCTTCGAAAATTGCGGAACAGCATCTCTGCCCAGATCCAAGCCACCGAACAAGATTGCCAGGATCAAGCCAAGGCGCACGGCCTGGGTCATCAAGGTCACCAAGATCTGAGCAGTTGGGAGCAGTATGGACACCGGTGGCAACCAGGGTATTGACATCCACGCAATCAGCGACGGCCCGACCAACATGACAGCTGCCAAGGCGATGCCCAGTGCTTTCAAACCCACTGTAAACCAACGGCTCCATGGTTCCCAATGACCACGCAGTATCAGGATTCCATCCAGTACAATGGTCAAACCCCAAATTACTGTCATATATGGGACATACCGAAGAAGAACCTCCGAAAAAATCGGGATGAAGGTGACATCCTGCCAGTTCCCGCCTTCCACCAGGCTATTCAGGCTCGGAGTGAAACCTATGATCTGAGGATAGAAATTGAAGATCAGGATAGCCAATCCGGAGAAGAAGAATTCCACGATCAATTCAGGGATCTTTACCTGGTCGGGAGGGGATATCTTGAGCAATGTGTGTGCGTCCCACTGGGGTTGCCTGGCTTTCAAATCGGGAACAAACCTTTCCAGGATGGCAAAAATGATGGTGATGCTCCCCAAGCCAGAAATCACAGCACCTGCGAATTCACTGATTGATTTGGCGATGATCTCCAGAATGCTGCCAACCGCAGGCTGAGACCGGGCAAGGGAGAATCCCAATCCAACCAGTGCCAGCACACCCATGATGGGCAGGACGATCTGGAGAACCTTGATAAAAGCCGGGTAGAGCCTGGGCCCGATCAAAAAGCGTTCGCCCTGGTAGGAGGAAGCAACTTTTTCCGGCGAGCCAAATTCCTGCAAGATTTCCAGGGTCAATTCGTCATCGATGACCTTACCACTCTTTCTTGCACGTTCTCGTCGAGCATATCCTGCAAGGTGGAGCGGATCTCTGCTTCGATGTCGGACCGGTTCTTCTGGTTCAATTGACGGCCCACTTCGGATACGTAGATATCGATTAAGTTCATTTTCCTTCTCCTTCTTTTGGTAAGCGAAAACAAAATTTAAACAAGCATTTTTTGCATCATGGAGACAATGCCAATCCATTCCACTTTTAACCTGGGCAGGAGTTCCCTGCCTTCCGGGCTGAGGACATAGTAGCGGCGGGGACGATCTGATTCGATACGCCAGTTGGATTGGAGCAAGCCCTGGCTTTCCAACCTGCGCAAAAGGGGGTAAAGCGTCCCCTGGTCGATCTCCAGTCCAACTTCCTTGAGGCCGTTGATGAGCGAGTAGCCATATTGCTCTTTATCCAATCGGCTCAGGACAGCCAACACGATTACCCCACGCCGCAGTTCAAGGATAACATTTTCGAAAAACTCATTAGTCATATGATCACCATTGGCAACAGTATACTGTATAACATACAGTATGTCAAGAGATACAGTATTAAGAAATTACACCCGGGTGGGTCAAGTGCGGGTGTAATTTTTAAAAAGTGACCAGGTTTATTAACCACCTGGCAGGTGGTAGATTCGCAATGCCCTCACAATAGCGGATCGCGGCTGGCATAGAACAGCCATCGACCAAGGAACTCACCCATAACTGAGCATAAAAAAACTGGCAGGACCATCCAACGGATGGAGTATGGGAACAAGACCACCAGGACAAAACCTGCCAGTGCCAGTACCGTCAACACGGAACGCATTCTTCCGGGGACCGTACGGCAATTTTGATCTTTTAGGGAGAGTAACAGTGCGGCAATCAATCCAAAGGCAACCGATGCCTGGGCAAAGACAATTCTCCATTCACTCCCAGATCGTGTGTAGAATCCCTCGACCAGGTATGCCAATCCCCCGAGCAGGACGGCACTCACAGAAAAAGCCATTAGGGTGACCGGCAACCTCCATGACTGGACACTGTGCAGCCTGTACACTTGCGCCATGCTGATGACCAAGGCTACTCCCGTCACGGCAAGGGGAAATTTACCCATTCCCGGCAATGCCAGGGCGATGAACCAGCTTGCCATGAAGCATCCCAGAGCCAGAATCTCCCGGCTCAACCAGGATTTTTTCAAGTTACGCAGGACACGCCAGGAATTCCAGGGCGCACCGAGGTGCAGGAAGGAGGCGAGTCCACCCAAGATGATCAGCGCAGCAATGAGGACCAACAGGGACGTTGTAAGCGGCCCGGAGAACATCGCCAGGAGGGCGATCCCCGCGGCCATCTGACCGCATAATGTGAAGACAACGAGGGGCAGCTCGCCCAATTTCCAGCGTCGATCCTTAAGCCGGGGCTTGACCTCCTCCTTGTTGGCGATTGTCTTTTCCAGTTCATTTTTCATGGCAGAATGAGGCCGGATGGCCAAATTAGGTTGCGTCCGGGAATAGGAGGGCAACGGGAAAGGATGCTCGATCCCTGGCACTTCCCATAATGGAGTTTTGCTTTGTTCGCTCCATGATCCATTCTCCACGGTCGTAATGTCGAGCACCCGCATTGGGCAGGCGGCTACACAGGCTGGGGGTAATCCGGCATCAATTTCGTCAAAACAGAAATTGCATTTGGTCATGCGGCGCGATTCGGGGTCATATTGGGGAGCCGAATAAGGGCATGCCCAGGCGCAATATCCACAACCAATGCACTTCGACCCATCGATGAAAACAATGCCATCCTGGCGCACAACATAAGCGTCCGTCGGACAAACTCCAGCGCATTTTGGGTGGATGCAATGATTACAGGCCATTGACAAATGGTAGGCGAAAACGTCTGTTTGCCAGACTTCAGTTCCTGCAGTCGTGTTCCCAACATTCGACCACGAACCCCCCGAGATCTCGTAGACGCGACGCCATAACACACCCAATGGCAGGTTGTTCTTGTCCTTGCAGGCGACCTGGCAAGCTTTACAGCCGGAGCAGGCCGAGGCGTCGAAGCTGAAGGCGAAGGTCATGGATGGTGCCCTTGGTGCGGATATTTCCCAACCTGGACCATGATGGTATGCTGGGCAGTGCCAAATGCAAAGGGTGTCCAGCGTTCAGAAGTCAGCACGTTGATGGAGCCGCCAAAATCCGTTCCGTTTTCATTGGGAGCCCACCAGGCACCCTGGGGGATATCCACCACCCCGGGGAGAATGCGGGATGTTACCCGGGCAGGGATGACCAGTTCACCGCGGTCATTCCAGGCGCGGACAAGATCACCGTCATGAATGCCTCGCGCGGCTGCATCGATGGGGTTGATGAAGAGGCGTTGAGGGAATGCTTCTCCCAGCCAGTCGTTGTTATCGTGCGTGGAGTGGACGCGGTGGAGGGTATGGTGACCTATGGCTTGGAGGGGATATGCAGTAGAAGAGAGGGAGTTGGTTGAATTGATCCTCCCGGGTTCCGATGAGCCTAATTGACCTGATGATTGTTTAGAAGGATCTACTTTGGTTGGTGAGTTAAAGGGGGATTCCCACTCCTGGATATACTTGGGGAGGGGAGGGATCTCAGCAGGGTTGTCCAGGTCGTGCAACTGCTTCGAGAAGATCTCGATCTTTCCACTGGGAGTGGGTAGCGGGTGAGCAGCTGGATCTTCACGGAAATCTTCAAAAGCAATTGCAGGCCGGGTGACGGGATTACTCCAGGCGCCGAGATTCTTATCCAGGAACTCCTCCAAGGTGGGCAGCCCAGGAAACCGGGAGGAGCGATAGACAGCGAGGCAATAATCCACCCACCCTTTTTCATCGCGTCCCTGTGTATAGGCATCACCGAAACCAAGGCGGTCAGCGACATCGGCGCAGATGCGAAAGTCTGATTTGCATTCACCGGGAGGTTCGACAAGCTTGGGCTGCAGGAGGATCTCATCGCCATACTTCCAACCGTCCTCCACACCCCAGGTCTCGAACTGGGTGCAAGCTGGTAAAACGATATCCGCAAATCGTGCCGTGGGGGTCAGGAAGTTATCCTGAACCACCAGGAATTCCACCTTGCTCTCATCGCGCAGGATCCTGGCGGAGCGATTGACATTGGCATGCTGGTTGATCAGGCAATTGGTGGCGACAGCATAGATAAGCTTGATGTCGCTGTTGAGATGGGGCGCACCTATGACACCCTCAGCCTGGGTCATTTCCTTGCCGCGCAACACGGCTTCGGTCCAGAGAAAAACGGGGATGGCTGCCTTGACCGGATTCTCCCCGGTGGGGAAAATATTCCACATCCCGCCGCCGTCCGGGGCTTGCAATCCCAACCCGCCTGCCCAACCACCGGGTATGCCAAAATTTCCGGTGATGGCTGCGAGCACGCAACCAGCGCGCACCACCTGTTCGCCATAAGCACGGCGCTGCATACCGTAGCCCTGGTAAAGCACCGCAGGCCTGGTGGTGGCATATTCGCGGGCGAGCCGGGTGATGGTCCCGGCAGGGACTGCAGTTATGGGTTCCGCCCACTGGGGAGACTTGGGGATGCCGTCGCGAACGCCCAGGAGGTAATCTGAATAACTCTCGGCATGGCCAACACCAGCAGGCATGTTCTCAGAATCCCAACCAAGGCAGTATTTATTGATAAAGGGAATATCCAGCAGGCCTTCCTGGAGCATGACAAAGGCCATGGCGGTCATCATGGCGGTGTCGGTGCCGGGGCGGATGGGGATCCACTCATCCGCCAGGGAGGCGGCGGAGAGGGAATGCCGCGGGTCGATGCAGACGACATGAGCACCATTCTGGCGGGCAAGCTTGATAAAGTAGTCGGAGTTGGTGCCGTCACGCATCTCGGCAGGGTTCCAACCCCACATGATGATATAGCGGCTGTTGAGCCAATCCTGGCGCTGATTACCGGTGACCAGGGTGCCGTAGACGGTGGGGGTGGCGGCATTAATGGCTGCCCACGAATAGGAATTGTAAGTTCCAAGGCAGCCACCGTAGAGATTCATCAAGCGACGGGCGGTTTGGGAGCCGTTGAGCTGGTTGTAGGAACCGGTACCGTAGGGGACAAACAGCGCCTCGTTGCCGTACCTGGCTTTGACCCGCTCCAATTGGACGGCAACTGTATCGAGGGCTTCATCCCACGTTATCTCCGCGAACAACCCCTCGCCTCTTTCACCGGTGCGCTTTAAAGGGTGCAGAAGTCGGTCCGGATGGTATTGGCGGCGCAAATAGGCGCGCCCGCGCGGGCAGGCGCGCAGCTGCGGAGCGGCGAGAGTGTCCGGGCGGTCATCGGTGTCAAGGCGGATGATGCGCCCGTCCTTGACGTGGGCGATCAGCAGGCAACGACCGCCGCAGTTATGCGCAGGGCAACCGACGCGGATCTTCTGGAGGGTTGAAGATGCAGCCAGGGTCACGGGTGCCTTTCGTTGGAGTTCCCGACTGTGTTTGCTAGGGAAGGATGTCATAGCCTTGTGTTCTGGGTCGTTTGCCTTTCGGCAAGTGGAAACAACCGATCAACAAACAAAAGTGAGCAGGCGCAGCACTTCAAAGAATTGATCGTTCTCGAAACGAATGGTTTTTGGATCCTTCAATTCTGCACCTGGATAGAAGCTGTTCGTGTAAGCCTTGGTATGATCTTTGTATTGAATCTCCACCATGAAATGGTCGGGGAGCGGCAGATGGCATTTAGACAGATCACCTTGCAAGGCATTTGCCACTCCCTGGCGAATGCGGGCGGTTGCCAGTTCGGGATGGATGTTGATGGTCGAGTTCCCGACCCCCTGCTTGACAGCCACCGTCCCGATGGCAGGATTAACCCCGGTGACCTCGTCGCAAAGTCCCTTGTCACCCGAAACAAAAACCAGAGGCACCTTCAACATGGATGCCGCGTAGGCACAAATCAAGAACTCGGATGCCTGCTGACCGTTGATGGTGACGGACATCAACGCACCGGTATTCGTATGCGCCAGTGGACTGGTATTGGACCCGGCGCGCGAGTGATAGCCGATCAGAGCGGCAGCCTGGAAGGTCTCATCCAGTTCCTGCATCATCATCAACGGGTGGGAGGACCAGCCGCGAATCAGGCGCGCCTCATGCGGCAGCCTGGAGAAAAGGATGTTGCGCGCACTGTCGTGGGCGTCCTTGACCCAGATCTCGGTCGCGCCAGCCTGGAGGGCACCTTCGCATGCGGCAACCACTTCCGCAGTCATTTGCTCGCGAGCGCTGGCAAAACCCTCCTTTTCGAGGTCGGTTTCATCCCAATGGGTGACACCGGTGATCCCTTCGATATCTGCGCTGATAAAGAATTTCATGGTTGACTCCTTATTTCCTGGTCAGTGCTCTTGAAATCAAGATCCTGTTTTGAAAACAGGGGCAATGGTCATCAAGTGATAAGAATAGGCAAGGCTAGCAAGATGGAAGAAGATGACCCATGGTCCACAATTGCCACATAGCGATGACACAGCTACTCCAGCAAACTGTAGGGCGAATGGGATGGGCAGTGAAGTGATGGAAGCAATCATATTATTCCTCGCCCGGCCTTTGCATGCATTTCACGCCTTCCTGGTCTGACCAGAAGAGGAATTTCTTGTCCACGGCAAGGCTGAAGGTGTCGTAGCTAATCTCAAGGGGCGAGATCCCGCCTGTTTGCAAGTCAACCACGCCCCCGCCCGTACAGGCTCCAACCATGTACAGGTAAGGATAAAAAACCCGTGCTGGACCCAAGGAACCTTGTGCGGTAGCGAGGATACGGGATGAACCTGTGACTAGAGGAAGGCTGACAATGTGATCGGCGTTGTCGGTGCAGGAAATCATGCCAGGATAATTGGCGACATAGAAATCAAGAATAAGGACCTGCTCCTGAATTGCCAAAACCGGACCGGTAATAAAGACCGAATACTCATCGCGCACACCCACATGCAAATCCTGGAGGAGTTGATCGGTGGTGATCAACATTTCTGGCGACTGATCCGGGGATTTAAGCGTACGCAGTCCTCCACTGCCGCCCAGATAGATCGTTCCATTCAGGACCGAGAGGTTGGAGAAATCCTGCAGCCCGGAGACAAACCGCTCCACCATTCCATCCTTCTTGGAGAGGCGCCAGATGCCAGCCGTCTCAGAGTCCAACCAATATAAATAATCCTCGTCCATGGTAAGCTGAAGAATGGATCCCTGGTCATTCCAAAGCTCGGTTACCTCCCCGCCGCGTTTCTCCATCTTCTTCAGGGAGAAATCAGGGCCGGAGTCCCAGGAACCTTCCACCCAGTAGATCCAATGCTCATCGACCAGGATACCGAAAGGTTCAGCACGCAAATCGGCAAGGGTTTGGAATTCACCATCGCTGCGGGAAATCTTCGAGACCGATCCCGGGTTGGCACGGGTAAGCAGGTAGATCGACTGATCGTCTACGGCGAGGTCAACGACTGGGGAGATCGGTGCGAGCAGAACAGGTTGTTCGCTGAGGCATGAAGAATCAGGCCCGGTAGAATGAGCTGCTACCAAGGGGAATGTACACCCGGCAGGCAAGGTCACCAGCAAGCTGATGCATGCCCATAACAACCAATTTTGCGATCCAAGTGCAACCATCTTGTCGCACCTTCCCGCTATGCCGTTCGGCCTTGCGTACCGTTGCATTCGATACCTGGCAGCCATTCAACGCCCGAAGAGGATGGGACGTTCCCTGAAAGAACCATCAAGTTATCCGACCAGATTCTCCAAGCGATCTACATATTCAGCGAGGACACCAAAGGCAGCCTCGACCGGGGCGGGGGCGGTCATATCCACGCCGGCCAGCTTGAGGGCATCGAGAGGGTAGCGCGAGCCGCCGGAGCTGAGGAAGTCCAGGTAGCGTGCGGCAGCCTGCGGGTCGGCACCAGAAACCACGCCGCGCACCAGGGCGTCAGCGGCGGAAATGCCGGTGGCATATTGGTAGACGTAGAAGTTCATGTACATGTGCAGGAACTGCGCCCAGGTAATGCCAACACGCTGGCGATCGAACTCGACCTCCTCGCCATACCCCTCCTTGAAGAAGTCTGCCAGGATGTCGGTGAGAATGTCGGCGTTCAGCGGTGCGCCTTTTTCGGCGCGGGTATGCATTTCGAGTTCGAAGCGCGCCAGGGTGGGCATGATAAAGAAGTAGCGGTGGTAGTTGGACATGGCTTCTTCGATGAGCGCCACCTGGAAGCTGGAGTCGGTCTGGGTACGGAAGAGGTGATTGCGCACCATGGCCTGGTTGAAGTTGGAGGCGACCTCGGCAGCGAAGAGCCCGTAGCGGCTGTAGAGGAAGCGCTGGTTGGCTTTCGAGAGGCTGGAGTGCATGGAATGACCGAGCTCATGCGCCAGCGTGGAGAGGCTGAAAATGTCATCGGCGTAAGACATCATGATGAAAGAGCGAGTGCCGTAGGAACCGGACGAGAAGGCACCTTCGCGCTTGCCGCGATTACGAGCCCGGTCCACCCAGCGTTCCTCGATGCAACCCCGGCGCAGGAGGCGGACGTACTCTTCGCCAAGGGGAGCCATGCCCTCACAAATCCAGTCCACGGCCTGCTCGAAGGGTATGACCGGCTTGGCGGAGGTCAGCGGGGCTTTAATGTCGTAGACGCAGAATGTGTCAAGTCCCAGCGCTTTCTTGCGCAGACGCCAATAGCGGTGCCAGGTGGGAAGGTTCTTCTTGAAGACCTCGATCAGGTTGTGGAAGACCTCGACGGGAATGTTGTTTTGTTCGAGGGAGGCATGCAGTGCGGATTCGTAACGCCGGACACGGGAATTGAAGACATCCTGCTTGATGGCAGTGGTCAGGATGGCGGCGGAGGTGTTCTTGAAGGCCAGGTAGCCGTCGGCGTAGTTCTGCCATGCGGTGCAGCGGACCATGCGGTCGGAGTTGGTGACGAGGGCACCGATGCTGGCTTGACCGATCTCGTGCTGGGTACCATCCGATGCAACGGCAGGCTGGAACTTGATGTCGGCATTGTTGAGCATGTTGAAAGCATTGAACGCTCCCCCGAAGGGATCGCCAGTGAGGGCGAGGACTTCCTCCACCTCCCCGGAACGGACGTGGGCAGCGCGGCGCTCAAGACGGTCGATGTAGAAGGTGAAGAAGGCCAAGTCGGGAGATGTCCGGATCCAGCCCTTGAGCGTCTCGAAACCGATGGACATCAATTCGGGATCGAAAAAGGACATGGCGGCTCCGGCGCGGGCGCCGAGACTGCGCGCCTGTCCGGCGCGTGCAGCAGCAGCCTGGTCATTGGTATCGACCGAGTTGGCATTGCTGGCATAGACAAAAATCTTGCCCATCAGCGTGCCGACTTCCTCGAGCTTCAGAATGGCTTCGAGCAGCACCTGCGGGCTTTCCTTGAGCCGACCCTGATATGGCGCTAGCGAGGGAAGAAGATCGGCCAGCGTCTTGCAGGCTGCGTCCCAATCAGCGGGGGTAGGGAAGATGGAGGCGAGGTCCCAGGTCTCGGCAAGAGGGACCTCAGAACGGGAGGGGAGGGAAGTGGTTTCGGGCATGGGGATTCTCCTGGGTGGGATGGGTTGATTGTATCGCGAAGTGCAGGAGAGAAGGTAATTAGGTAAGAAGGTAATCAGGCGACCAGGTAAAAAGGTAATCAGGTACCAAGGCAAAAAGATAATCAGGTGATCAGGTAATTTGGTGAACAGGCAAATAATGATGTGTCATAAATGCAATCCATTTTTGAGGAACGACTGGAACGAATAGGAGGTGAAAGAGAGTAGAGAATAGTAAGTTGAGAGGGAATAAGGATTGTGTGTGATTCATAAAAGAGGAACAAATAAAACAAATGGGAGGAAAGCAGAGGGCAGGGAACAGAAAGCAGAGATGCAGATATAAGGTATGGGAGTGTTTGAGATCTGGAATAGTAGACAGAATGCCTGAAAAGGACTTCGTTGTGGCATGGGAGAATCGCATTGAGGAACAATTGATGGAACAGTTAATCTTCCGGGAGAATGTTGGGGACGTAAAAGCCAATGTCAGGCACAGAAAGGAACCAATTTGCGTATAAACTTGGAGTTTGAAGGACATTTGTGTCCCTGAGTATGAGAGAAAAAAAGCGGCACAGGAGAATGGGCCTTCCCGTGCCATGAGTTGATTATAAGACAAATGTTCTATTTTGAAAAGGGATTTACACAAAGTACCGGGGCAAGTCATGAGGAAACATGAATTCCCCAGCGTTCCAGGGTGAAGATGATCAGGGCAAGAACAGCGTCCCGGCGGGAGAAGGTTGCTCCGGGTTCCCAGGCGGAGGCTGCAGAGACAAGGTCACCCCAGGGATCATTATATTTTTCCATGGCCCAACGGGCAGCTTCTGGCTTGGAGGCAGGGCGACCGTGTTCCAGAACGATACAATGACCGGCACATGGTAAGGACGGTGTAGACAAGATATTCGTCGCTGTTGAAACGCTCGGGGGAGGGGAAGGGCGGTGACCACCATTCCTTCAAGGATGAACGGACAGCCTGGCGCAGATCGTCGACGGTGACAGGCGCGATCAGTGATTGAAGGGGGGGCCCGGACACAACCACGCCTCTCTCGCGCAGGATCCAGCGCTGGATGACCCAATCGCTGCCGAGTCGCTCCCAGGCAAAATGACCATCCACTCCCAGCCATGGCAGCGGGTGGTGCTGCGGATCATGGCGGAAAAGAACATCCCTGGGGATGTAGGCCCCTTCCAATTTCTGCGACCATGGCAGCTCGCTGTCAAAGAGTTGGGCATGCATGCTCTTAAGGGAGAAAAAACCTCAGCAGAAATATGCTGTTGGGTCACCACCAGGAAGTCGATATCACTGGTAATGGGATTGAAATCACCGCTTGCAAGGGAGCCGTGCAGGTAGAGACCGACCAACTGGTCAGGAGAATGCGGCGGAGTTCGGATAGAAAGCCATAAAGAATGGCATTGATGTCCGGGTAAGGGGTTGGAGGCGGTTTCATTATCACTGAGATCGCCATCCTTTCCCTGTCAAGTTCCAGGACAGACAATCCAAGAACTGCTCACTGTGCTCGCTATGCGATAATCACGATGCTCATTTACGGGCGGTGATGACCATGAGCATACGGGAGGCATCACTCGCTTTCCCTTCCAGGGAAGGGTGGAATTGGATGTCGTGAAAACCGCATTCATGGAGAAGGGCAAGGTAGGCATCGTTTGTATAGGCTTGCATGGTGGCGGCGTAACGTGCCACCGAGCCGCTTTGAACATCGAGGACGTAGAACCGTTCGGTAGCAGTCGAAGTAAAAGCATCCCAGAAGTTCTCCTGCAGGCAGAGGTGGGGATCCGGCGAGAACAATCCTGCCGTGGAGCTGTACCAATGGGGTGAGGTCTGCCCCAATTCCTTTACTGCTTCAAAGGTGTGAGGTTCCAGGACGAGGAGACCACCCGGATCCAATGCCTGGCATGCCTTGTGAAGAATCTGGCGTGCCTCCTCGGGCGAAAGACATTCAATTCGCCGAAAATGAACAACACCAGCCCGAAGCCGGCTCCGAATGTGGCTGTGCGTAAGTCGGCTTCGATGTACTGACAAGCGAGACCGCCTTCCTGCGCCTGGAGGCGGGCATAAGCGATCGAGGCCGGGGAGAAGTCGATGCCGGTACATGAGCAGCCAAGACGGGCAAGGCGGCTGGAGTAAAGCCCGGGTCCGCAACCGAGGTCGAGAACGGAAGTGGGTTTGCTTCCAAGCAGATCCTGAAAAATCCTAGTCCACATGGCGGTCGATGATCGTATAACGGCGGCTGGCGGCATCATGGTCCTGAGAGAGGTGCTCGCCCAGCATGCGCGCGCTGAAGCCGGGATCGTTCCAGGGGATCTTTTCGCCCTCAGCCCAGGGAGAGGGTAGGAATTGAGCGGGTGATGAGGTCAGCAAGTTGCATAAAGATCCTTTCAAAAGAATTTGAGCAGAAATACAACTAGCAAGGAGCGTTATATTAGCGTAAATCTTCAAGCTTTTGGATTACCACTTCTCGGATAATTCTTGTAATATCTGATTTTACGTTCAATAATCCTTGATCCAGGTTTCGGAGACATATTTACCAGACATCACCGAAGTATAAAGCGCATCGGCGGCCCTGTCGTCTGCCTTAGCGAAGACTCGCAGGCAACCCAGGTGCTTGAGACGGCGCATCCCTTCATAGATAATTGCTTTACCCAGCCCGCGGCGCTGGTGGGAGGCTGCCGTGCCGACAAGGATGGTGACCGCGCTGCGGGTGGCATCGTCATAGAAAATGGTGCAAAACGCGGCGATCTGTCCGTCCAGAGTGGCTGCAACCACGTCCAGGTCGCGGCGGTAGAGCGGGCAGCGCTGGATGTTGGCATACCAGGACCAGTCACCATCGTAATTCTCATCCGGTTCATCAGAATGAAATGCCTGCCAGGAAGCCCAACTGCGCGCCGGGTGCTCAAGCAATTCTCCCATCGAGCGAATGGTATAACCGGATGGGGTTTCTGCTTCAGGAAGCGGACCACCAAGATCCCGGTAGTGTTCCCAACCGAGGTTGCCGATACCGGCGTATCCAAGCTGGATGAGGATCTCCTTACGGAAGGAGTCATGCTCATCGACCGGGATGTACATGCGGCGCGAGCCGTCCGGAAGGAAGTTGGAGAATGAAGACTCTGCATAGAGGATGATCTCTTTCTCCAATTGCGGAGTGCGAAAAGCGGGGTGGATATGGATGAAGGCTTCATAGGGATCCAAAGAGTGCAGGACGGCGACCACCTTTCCACTTCCATCTTCCCAGAGGGTGGTCATTTCCTCCAGCGGAGCACAGATGTGACAATTCTCATAGAAATGCCAGCGTAAATAGTCCCAACGGGCAACATGCCAGGAATGTTCCATGCAGTGGTTAAGCAGGAAAACCTCCTGGAGGAAGCTGCGGACACGCCAATAGTCGTTTTCACCTTGGTAGGAGCGGGAGATCAGTTGCATGGGGGAAATCCTATTGAAAAGATGAATAATTGGTAAATCCGGGAAGATCATACCTTGGTGTGATGAGGATTGAGATGTAATTATATGGCATCAGGCAATTCTTACCCGTCCTGACTCCACGACCCAGAGAACGTGTGGCAAAGTGTTCGATGAAATAGCGGTCGTGGACGACAGCCAGCACGGTGCCGCTGAATTGCGCCAGGGCTTGCTCGAAGCGCGCCCGTGAGGGAATGTCGAGGTGATTGATGGGCTCGTCGAGCAGCAGGAAGGTGCTGCCTCGGGAGACGAGCAAGGCCAACTCCAGCCGTGAGCGTTCGCCGTAGCTCATCGCGGCACACGGACGCAGGGGGTCATCCCCGCCGAAGAGGAAGGCATGCAGGAAGGTGCGCGCCTGGGTGGTATTGAACATGCCTGTCGATTGTACCAATTCCAGGGGCGACTTTGCCGGGTCGAGGAGTTCCTGTTCCTGGGTCATGTAGCCAAGCTTTACAGAAGAGCCGAGGCGAAGGGAGCCGGACAATGGGTCCAGTTTTCCGGCGATGGTTCGCAAGAGGGTGGTCTTCCCGCAACCATTCGGACCGGTCAGGGCGATGCGTTCCCCACCGCGAACCTGCAGGCGGAGAGCTTCGAGAAGAGGCGGATTGCCCGGGTAACCGATGCTGAGGTCGGAGGTGACCAGCACGTCACGGCTGACATGCTGGGGTGCCTTGAATTGGAGCTTGATCTGCCAGCCAGTGTGAGGCCGTTCGACCAATTCGTCAGACTCGAGAAAACGATCCAGTTTCTTTTCACGCGCCTTTGCCTTGGCGGCGACCTTCTTGGCAATGCCCTGTTGGTAGGATTTGAAACCCTTGATCTTGTAATCCGGTCCGCCAATGCGGATGGAACTGGCGGCGCGCTCGGTCTGGGCGGCTTGTTCCTTGGTGCGGGCAATATCAGCCTTCATGCGCCTGATCTCGGCCTGCTGGTCAAGGTAGGTTTGCATGCTGACGCTCGCGTTCGGCTTCCTTCTGCTTGATGTAGTCGCTGTAATTCCCAGCATATTGCTTGAGATTGCGGGTCAGCGAATTGAGTTCGAGGATGGAGGAGACCGTGTTATCCAGAAAAGTGCGGTCGTGGGAGACAATGAGCGCAGCACCGCGAAAACGCCTGAGCCATCTCTCCAACCATTCGAGGGCGGCAATGTCGAGGTGGTTGGTCGGCTCGTCGAGAAGGAGCAGGTGCGGATCGGACAGCAGCAGGCGTGCCAACATCAGGCGGGTCTTCTGACCTCCGGAGAGTTGCCCCACGAGGTGAGTGGGAGAGAGATCGGAAAGGCCCAAAGGTGCCAGCACTTCTGCCGGCTGGAAATCATCCATTTCGAGGGCATGCAGGGCTTGTTCATATTCTTTCTGGAGATCCCGGTTGGTTGGATCAGAGGCCAGGGAGGCAGCCAGCCGAACCAAGAGTCGATTCGACATCCCGCTCGGGATGCGAGGAGCAAGCCTCGGCAAGGGTCAGGGAAGAATCGAGGTCGAAACCCTGGGCAAGGTAGCCGATGCGCAAGCCAGGGAATCCAAGCGAGACTGTGCCGGAATTGGGTTGCTCCACGCCGGCGAGGATGCGCAGCAGGGTGGTTTTACCGCAGCCGTTCGACCCAATGAGGCCGAGGCGTTCCCCGGCAGGGAGGCTGAAAGTGATGTTGTAGAGTACGTCCTGGAGGCCGTAAGCCTTGGTGATGTGGTGTGCAGAGAGCATAGAAGATCCTGTAAATAAATGAAAACCGGGGGCATACGCCCCCGGCCGGAATCGAAAACCAGCGGGTTGTGTTGCCCGGATAAGAATAGGTTTTCTACAGGGTATCGATCATTCCATGCTCCTGAACCATTACGGCGCAAAAATTATATCATGGCTTATAAGGCTCGATCCAGTATGTCGTCATGTCGCCTTCGGCAGTCCAACCGATGCCACCTGGGTTGAGTGTCACTCTTGACCTTCCAGAAACCGCCATCGGCGTTTGCTGGACCTTCGAATTTGCTGGAAATTCGAACAACTACAAGATAGTGCCACCAGTGACGATGCCGGTCTGCTACCTCCAACCAGAACCTCCAGGTATGTCGCCATTTTCCACTTTCCAGAATACCAAGTCATCAGAGCAGATGGGACCTGCGAGTATTTTTACGATCTCGCCAGGGTATAGTGTGTAGATAATGTTGTTTGGGTCCGATTTCACCGGCACTTTGCGGACGCTGTTGGGCAAGTCGCCGGGGGTGACGATGGCAAATCTTGGACGCCCCGGAGCGGAGGTGGATTTAAGCGCACCGGAGCGTAGGCGATTAGGCGCATCGGTGGGGTGATGATGCCGGTCTGCTTTACCGGCGAACCTTCCTGAGGCCGCGGCGGAGGCGTTTCCACGTGCGGATGGCATCCCGTTTTTCATCCTGGCGCAGCGGTGAGGCGGTAAAAAGCAGGCGGTCATACATGCCGGTCAGCCTGCCCAACTCGGCACGATAGACGGCAATCGAGGCACCATCCTTCCTGTAGCGGGCAGAGCGTTCCAGGCTTGCGGAGAGGGCGCGGGTGAACTCGTTCGGCGTGCGGGAGGGATCCGGCCGAATCCCGAAGACGACTCCTCGCTTATAAAGGAGGCGGAAGATGGAGTCGAAGACCCGGTCTACAGGCAGCATGGATAGTCTCCAGGTCTCCCAAGGCAGGAGCATGATCACAATCACAGCCAAAATTATGCCGAGCAGTCCCAAGGCAAGTTGACCCAACCAGGTTTGTTCGATATAGAACCTGATCGAGGCCTCCTGCCCGGGCGGAGAGAGGGCGTATGCCTGTTCAGCCTCGAGTTCCTGCCCGGGGCGGGTGGGCTTGGAGAGGCTGGAGGTTGGTTCAAATTCCACCCAGCCCACATCCGGGAAGTAGACCTCTGCCCAGGCGTGGGCATTGTCAGCACGGATGATAAATTTCCCTTGAGCCGCATCAAAGGTCCCTGATGAATATCCCAACACCAGGCGGGCGGGCAAGCCTGCTGCACGGGACATCACCACCATGGCAGAGGCGAAATAATCGCAATACCCTGTTTTCAGGTCAAAGAGGAAGAAATCCACAGCATCGCGTCTCATCGGAGGGGCGGGGACATCCAGGGAATAGGGGAATTGGCGCAAGTAGGCTTCGAGAACAGCCGCTTTATCGTAAGCTGTCGTTTGGGTCATGGTCAACTGCAATGCCAAGTCACGCACCCGCTGAGGGAGTCCTTCGGGCAGATCAAAGTAGCTTTGAAAATTGGGAGGGTAATTCCTCCCAGCCTTGCGCAATTGCTCCACAGAGGCGGATTGGAGCCGGGAGGTTACGGTGTAAGTGTCTGCTTCGACCCGTACGGCTATGACTTCGCCATTGTCGAACCGAAAAACCTTGGAGGGCTGATCGACCTCCAGCAATTCCCCAACTGAGAAAACGGATTTATCATACTTCATGGTACGAACAACCTGTTGCCTGGTCAGCAGGTAATTCGAGGTAGAAGAAACCTGATCGAATCCAGGCAGGAAGGAGGAGTATGCAGGTTGATCGCTGATCCTGGAGGACAGGGTGTACCAGCCACTGCCGGTATAGATATCGTATACCTGGGAACGCCAATAAAATTGGCTGGCTTGCTGCAGTCCAATGGCATCACCATCATTATTAGAAGATGTGGGGGGAAAGCCTTCCACTGAGATTTCGAGAACCACTTCCCTGGAAAGCTGTGGACCGGGGCCGATGGTGTGGGGGGAAGTAAGCCGGGGAACACCGCTAACAGCCACGTTTCCCGGACCTGTGCCGGGTTCCTCTTCGATGTTGAAGATCTCATCGATCTTATCGTGGATCTCATCCCAAGAAATGGAAGGGATGAAGCCTCCCGCGAGCATCATTCCCATGGTCAGGGTTGCAACGGAGATGGCAAGGACAGGTTCGATCTCCACCCGGTCGAGGCGTTGATCCTGCCAGCGATGGACGGACACACTGTGGTTGCTGGCTGCCTGGAGCAGGAGGAGAGCTCCAGCAAAAAGGACCAGCCAGATGATCACGTCATCGGTTTTGTGGTTATAGGCGCTGTAAAGCAGGGTCGCTGCCAGGTGGGAGAAGAGCGAGCATGACAGACCGGCGGCGTTTCAACCACCAAACCGCCCAAAGGGAAACCGACCAGAAGTAAGAATCCCCACAATAGCGACGTGACGAGGAAATCATTGATCGGTTCGTTGGAATCCAATGCCCGGAACCAGTTCTGGAAGCGGAAAAACAACCCGGCAAGTGCATCCCCCAAGGCTTGCCAAGCCGACACCAAGGGGGTGAAAACCAATTCATGCCTTTGAACCAGATGTCCCAGGACTGGAAAAATGCTGCGCTGAAGATCGAAGACAACGTGTCCGATCCGCCCCAAGGTCAGAACCAAGATCAAGGTGCCCAGGACCGTTCCCAGCAAGCCAAATCCCCAGCCAGGCAGGCGCGTGCGAGCCAGCAACCAGCCAGCGAGGAGGCCGGTAAATACGACGCCCATGACCAGGCCAACTTGCAGACCGGTCACCACCACGGACAGACCGACACCAGCAAGCGTCAATGTGCACCACAGCAGGCTAAACAGGAGGACTTGCATGCCCCCAATTCGGCGGACGAGCCAGCCAAGCAAACGACCCAGCCACTGGAGGATCATCCCAGGCGCCTCCAGCCGGTATCCACCGGGCGATTGACCGGCACGGCTTTTCCAGGGCCGACGATGTTCCATCTCCACTTCCCCTGCTCTCCGGGATGGGCTTCAGGCCTGTCGAGGAGCTCACTGGTAACCAGCGTGTGGGGGATTCCCATGGTTGGACAAGAGCACATCCATATTCCGTGTTGAACCGGTACCCCCGAAGGATGCCGGATCAAGGAGCAGGACCGTGGGGGTGATCCCAACCTTGACCACGTGGAGCATGCGGGCGACCCAGGCATTCTCGGTGTTTGGGGTGATGATGATGAGGCTGGCACCACGACGGACAGAGTGCCTTGCCTCCACCAAGAGGTCCCCCAATGAGCGATCCCCGGGGTGCACGACCGCCAGGGTGCGCAGAATATCCATCAAGTGACCAGCCGAACGCTGCGGTGGCAACCAGGACAGGTTTTCGCCACAAGTCACCAGCCCGACCTGTTTTCCCTGGCGTATGCCGCGATCGGCAAGGGAAGCGGCAAGGATGACCCCATGCTCCTCGGTGGAGGTGAAACCGCTTCCGGCCTGGACACGGGCCTCCAGGTCCAGGAAGATCCACCAATCGGCCATGGGCATATGGTCGAATTTTCGAACGATAGAGATCGCCCTTGCGGGCAGAGGTGGGCCAATGTATCGCCCGCAACGGATCACCTGGAATGTATTCGTGCACGGTATCAACCGTGACTGTTGTCTCCAATGCGGTGCGGCGCATGCGGTGCCCATCCCCGGTCCATCCACCGGGAGCAATTTCGATGGCGGGCAGAGGCAACACGGGAGGCAGGACCATCAATACCGTCGAGTCGGGCAGATGGATCTCCGTGCTGCAGAGGCCAAAGGGATCCCCGGAGCGCAAGCTGGTCGGGCCAAGGATGTACAGCCCACGCCGGCTACAGGTGCCTTCGGTACGCCAGGTCATGGCTTCCCTGCCATTGATGGAGGTCACGCGACCTACCGGGTAATCGGGGAGGTTGGAGTGATCCAGGACTTCCAACCAAAGCGCGGGAAGGCTGGAATGATTGGTGAGGGTGTAACGTTCCTGGAGCACATCCCCCACCTGTGCCCAGCCGTAGCGCATTTCCCGCTTCACGGCCAGCTTGCTGCTAAGGGCGAGGGTCCACAAGTAGCCAACCAGCCAGGTGCCGCCGAGGATGATCAACAGGGTTGACCACAGCCTGTCCGGCCAGAATACCTCCACCAGGATAAGCAGGCAGGAGATGACCAGCCACGACCAGGAGTGGATGCGAACCTTACCTAAGGAGGGGAATTTTATTAAGCGCTTGGGCATGAAATGAATTACAATCTGCCGGATTCAAATGTAAGCCTGCCAGAGGAATAATACCCGAGAGGACAGGTCGAGTCAATTCACAAAGGAGAATCCATGATCACCAAGAGCGGACTGGAATATATCGAGACCATCGCCGGCAAAGGCGTGCAGGCGGAAGCCGGCAAAACGGTAAGAGTGCACTACACCGGGAAGTTTCCGGATGGAAAAGTATTCGACTCATCCATCGAGCGGGGTGAACCGATCGAGTTCGTGCTTGGGACGGGGAGGGTGATCAAAGGCTGGGATGAGGGGATCGCCTTGATGAAGGTCGGAGGAAAAGCGCGGTTGGTGATCCCTGCGCACCTGGGATATGGTGAACGGGGAGCGGGCGGAGTCATCCCTCCAAATGCCACGTTGGAATTCGACGTCGAACTGGTTGAAGTGAAATAGCAGCGACGGATCATTACTGCAACGCATGATATGGATCGCAAACGAGCAGATCCCGGCAAGAAAACAGCCCTCCCAAACCAGGAGGGCTGTATGCTTAACCAAGTGCCTCAAACCAGGGTTGGGCAGCAGATCAAACCATGCCGCTTGAAAGGCATACTCCAACCCAGGAAGTTATTTCAGGCGCAGACGCACCGTGTTGAACTTACCAGCAGGTGCGATTTCTCTAATGATGGGCGTGTTTTTCGGCTTCTTCCGCCTCGGCCTTGTTCTTATGGATCGTGCCATCGGGGTGATTGGGCGGCGAATAGAGGGTATACAGTTTCAAATGCCTGGTCTTGGACATGTTGACCACATTGTGGTACGTTCCCGCGGGGACGATCACCGCCTCATTCGCCTGGACGTAATATTCCTCGGAGTCTCCGAAGACGAACTTTGCTTCGCCTTCTTCGATGCGGAAGAACTGGTCAACAGCCGCGTGGACCTCGTTGCCAATTTCCTCGCCGGGCTGCAGGCACATCACGACCAGCTGGGCATACTTCCCCGTGTACAACACTTTACGAAAATTCTTATTCTTCAATGTCAAATCTTCGATGTTGCCGACAAAGCCAGTCATAAAACGCCTCCTATTTCTTGAATGAAATATATGAGTAGTTCCAACAATATTGTAGCACAAGCGTGCCTGGAAGGATTCAAGTCCACCTCCCAATGACAAGCCACGCTGCAAGTACCTTAATCAACAGCGATCATCACGTTGGAAGCCTTGATCACTGCGTAGACTTCTGCACCCTCTTTTAGTCCCAGGTTATCCACAGAACCAACCGTGATGATGGACACCAGCTGTTCCCCACCGGGTAACTGGATGGTGACCTCGGCGTTGACTGCACCCCGGACGATCTTAATCACTTTGCCTTTCAAGACATTGCGCGCGCTGAGTTTCATTTTTCTCCTTTCTTCATGGATTAATTGATTGTACCGCGTGACCGTCATGGAGTAAACTTCGAGTACCTTTCCCTGCGAGAAATCAGATGACCTTCATTGCGCTCCTGCTGGTTGCCACTTCAGCATTCACTCACGCCTTATGGAACTTTATCAGCAAACGCCAGAATCCTCCGGCGGCATTCTTCCTGATGGCCTCCCTGGCAGCGGCGGGCATCTTCTCGCCGGTGTTGTTCCTTTTCAGGGATGGCATTACAGAAATCCCAGCCTCGGTGTGGGGATTGATCGCGGTAACAGGAGCGGTACAGGCAATCTACTACATCTTCCTGGCCGCGGCCTACCGCAACGGGGACCTGTCCCATGCCTACCCGCTGGCGCGTTCCCTGCCGGTCGTTCTCGTCGCCCTGGTCAGCGTGGTCCTGGGGCGCGGCAGCCAGATCCAACCCCTGGCATATCTTGGCTTTGCGATCGTGACCCTGGGCTGCATCCTGCTGCCGTTACCCAGCTTTAAGGATATCCAGTTAAGATCGTACCGCCAGAGGTGGGTCCTTTTTGCCTTGCTGGCGGCAATATGCATCACAGCCTATACCCTGCTGGATGACCAGTCGCTGAGGATGCTGCGCTCCCTGCCCGAAGCACCACTCTCCAACCTGGGATGGTCATTGTTGTTCGTGGAGTTGGAAACGATCAGCCTGTCAATCTTCCTGACCGTCTTCCTGCTCCTGTGGGGTCCCGAACGGCGGATATTGACCCAGGCGAGGGGCAAGGAGTGGTGCATGGCCGGGTTGATGGGATTCATCATCACAGCAACCTATGGACTGGTGCTTTTGGCGATGGCATATGTCAGTAATGTCAGCTATGTGTTCGCATTCCGGCAATTGAGCATTCCCATCGGCGCGGTGCTGGGAATCCTGGTGCGCAAGGAAGCTGCAAATCCGCCAAAGCTGGTGGGGGTCACACTGGTGGTGGCGGGCCTGATCCTGGCGGCAAGCGGTTAAGGATTACTGAAGGATAATCAATTATGTAAAGCCAGGGGCTATCTCTTTCATAGAAAATTCAGCAGAAATATTAATCCCCGGATGGTTAAGATTTTCCCTCTGCCGGGGATTGCAAATACTTCCATCCCTTACGAGCGGAGTTCCTCAAACCTGGGAAAGTCATGCGGTTACAGACGGGGTCACCACAGCCACGCGTGCTCCCAGCTGTTTTACAACGACACTACCGTAATATACCCCCCGCCGGAGGCGATTTCTTCAACGCCGTCGCTGATCGATTTATTTTTGGCAAAATTACCGATCATGACAATGTCGAACTCAGGCATGGCTTTACTCGCCGGGCAGGACCTGGATGCAGCCTTCTGCAAATCCGACTGCTACTTGCTCGCCTTCCGGGAAAAGATCCATCGCATAAGGGTCGGTCTCAAGGCCGGTCATCAATTGCCCGCTGACTTCGACATCATATTCGATCACGTCGCCAAGATAAACTGCCCTGCGAATGGTCCCCATGAATAATTCGCCTGTTTTCTTGATCCGGATCATCTCGGGACGGATGATCAGGGTGACTGCCTGCTGGTTTGAAAAATCCCTTTTTATGTTTGTGAGTTCGATGGTCCTGCCAAGCGCTCTTACCGTTAATCTTCCCTCGTTCTTCTCCTGGACCTCACCGGGAATAAAATTAGCCCTCCCGATGAAATCTGCCACAAACCTGCTGTTCGGAAATCGGTAAATTTCAACCGGTGTGCCGATTTGCTCGATGATGCCCTGGTTCATGATCACGATCCTGTCGGAAAGCGTCATTGCTTCGATCTGATCGTGGGTGACGTACACGCTGGTGATGTTCATCTCTTTCTGGATGCGCCGGATCTCGGTGCGCATCTCTTCCCGTAATTTCGCATCCAGGTTGGAAAGCGGCTCATCCATCAAAAGGACTTTTGGTTCCATGATCAATGCCCGTGCCAGTGCCACGCGCTGTTGCTGCCCGCCTGATAGCTGCGTGGGGGCGCGATCGCCATATCCCTCCAGGTGGACCAGCTCAAGGACCTTGTCCACCCGTTCTTTGATGACCGCTTTGGACAGCCGTTGTACATTCAATCCGTAGGCAATATTCTCATAGACGGTCAGATGCGGGAAGATGGCATAGCTCTGGAAAACCATCGACATCTCACGTTTATGCGGAGGCAGGTTATTGATCTCCTTATCATCCAGGATGATTTTGCCCTGAGGTTGGGAATTCGAATCCGGCGATCATTCTCAATGTGGTTGTTTTTCCACATCCGCTGGGCCCGAGCAGGGTGACCAATTCACCTTTTCTAATTTCAAGACTTACATCCTTTACCGCTGTGACTTCACTTGCCGCCCCGCGTGGAGGAAATACTTTAGTGATATTTTCCAGGGTCAGATACATTGAATACCTCGATTATCCAGAATTAAAATCCCTGGCTCATGTCCACCGAGCCCCTGCCTTTGAAGATCTTGTTAACGATCAGGTTGAGGACCAGGATGGCGATCATGACAAAAATGATGATGACCGTTGAGTAGGCCGCGGCGATGCTCACCCCGCCTTGTTCCCATTCGCTCAAGATCGAGGCGGTTACGATCCTCCATTTGGCACTGACCAGGAAAATTATCGCCGACAGGCTGGTCATATGCCTGGTGAAGCTGAAGATCAAGCCGGCAAACAATGCTGGCAGGATCAGCGGGAGGGTGACTTTTCGGAAGGTGTATTGCGCATCCGCCCCCAGGATATTGGAGGCTTCTTCGATCGATGGATCGATCTGCTGCAGCGCAGCCACGCCGGAACGTACGGAGGCAGGCAGGCTGCGCACAATGAATGCAGCCATGATGATATAAGCGCCTCCAACCATTGCAAAAGGTACCCCGATGAAGAAAAGCGTGCATGGCACGGCAAGCCCAAGCATCCCAAGACCTATCCGGAATCCATTCCCTTTTGTGCCTTGCAACAGGATCACCCCTGCAAATACCAGGGCAATCGCCAGCAATGCCGGGGTTGGTTGGATGAGCACCTTGATATAATCTGAGATTTGGAAAATGGCGTTGCTCCAGAATCCCCTTTCCAGAGTGCGGCTGTAATCAGCGATCGGTTTTGATAATTGCACAGCCCAATTCGTGGACATCACATAGACACCGATCAAGGCAGCCGTCAATGGTTTTGCTAATTTTCTCTGGTTGATCATCAGGATTGCCGCCAATAAGATATACATCCCTCCAAGGTAATAATACAGCCTGGCCGGATCTATCTTGGTGAGTGCCACACCCAGGACGGTTCCGGCAATCAGAATGATGATCCGCTCCCCGGCTTTTTTCCCGACGACCTGTGCGAAGAACAATGCCAGGACCGCATAGATGGCGATTGCCAGGGCAACCGGTGGTTTATTAAATGCCAGCACAAAACCGATCCCCAGGATGGTTCCAGGGACTGCACCACCCAGATTGGATGAAAAATCCAGGACATCCTTGCCGGTAAATTTCTTTCTGACGACCAACCAGGCGATGATCATTCCCAGGATGGCCGCGAACGGGGTGGCCATGGCGCTCAGGAAGGTGGTATCCAGTATCGCTTCGACCCCGCGTGTGATGGTCATTGACCAGTGCTTTAATGTTGGTGCAAAATTGACTCCCCAGGCGGTGCTGAACGAACCATAAATGATCGTTGCGTACAGCAGGATGATGAATGCGATGATCAAATACGCCAGGATATTGAATACCCAGCGGATGATCGGATCTTTTTCGACGATCTGCGAACCAGCAGGTTTCCCCGTGACCGAAATATACGTTCGTCGATTAACGTAATAACGCTGAACCATGAAAATGACCAGGGTCGGAATGATCAATACCAGGGATAAAGCTGAAGCCTTCTGGAAGTTATACTCTCCGATCACTGCCATGAAGATCTGCGCTGATAATACGGTCTTGTTCCCGGCGATGAATAACGGGTTTCCCAGGTCTGCCAGGGACTCCACAAATAACAACAGGAAAGAGCCTGCAATTCCCGGGATCAGCAGGGGCATGGTGATCGTCCGGAATAAATGGAAGCGGCCTGCGCCCAGGCTCGCACCTGCCTCTTCCATCGCCGGGTTCAACCGTTCGAGCATCGCCTTGAGGATCAGGTAGGAGACCGAAAAAAAGGTGATCGTTTGAACGATCACAAGTCCATCCAGCCCATAAATATCGTTCATTCCCTTGACAAATTCAATCCCGAGCAGTTTGTGCGTGATCAGGCCATTTCGGCCGAATAGCAGGATCATGCTTAATGCCAGCGCAAAGGGTGGTGAGACTGTCGGGACCAGCGCCAGCCAGTGCACGAAGTTTTTTCCCGGGATCCGGCAGCGGACGATTGCATAGGCAAAGATGAAACCAACCAGTGTCCCTGAGGTGGCAGTCAGCAGCCCCATCAGCATCGTGTCGGTAAATGCCCGGCGAAGTGCGGGACCAAAATAGCCGTCAAAATAACGGGTAAAGTATGTGACGTCCCATGCGCCGTCTCTGGAAATGAACCCCCCTGCTGCAGAACGATACAAGGGATAGAGCACAAAAACAAAAATGAAGATGCCGGAAAGCAACAAGCTGATGGAGAGGACTGGATCTCTGCCGATCAGGGAAAACTCGCGGATTCTTCTGGTGAAGCTTGAGGATTTTGCGTCGGGGGAATCTGGGCTGGATGAAATGGTCTGCATGTTCCTCCACGGACAAGAATGCTGGGCGGCTGCAAGCCGCCCAGCATTCGAAGGTAAAGGCTATTGTTTCAGGTTTTCAGCATTGGCAATTTCATTGGTGAATTTATCGACGAACTCGGTCTTGTGTTCACCGCACCACTGGAAATTATAATCGATCAGGTTGACTTCCATCAATTCGGGGTGGGAGAGTTCGACACCACCGACCGTGGGTGCCTGGTAGGCATGGTACTTAGGTCCCAACGCCTGTCCTTCCGGAGAAATGGCCCAGTCAAACCACAACTTGGCAGCCTGCAGGTGATCGGCACCTTTCAGGATTGCCATGGCACCGATCTCGTAACCGGTACCTTCTTCCGGGAAGGTCAGAACCAGGGGCATCTGATTGTTGTCGATTTCATTCACGATATCGTGAGAGAAAACGATTGCAACCGCAGCCTCACCCTGACCGACGAATTTGGCAGGTGCTGCACCGCTTTTCGTGAAGGATGCCATCTGGCCGGCATATTGTTTCATATATTCCCATCCAGCTTCTTCACCACGCATCTGGAGGACGGTGCAAAGGGCGGTATAGGAAGTACCGGACGAGGACGGGTGGGCAACCATCACCTGGTCGGTGAACTCGGGTTTCAGCAGGTCGTCCCAGGAAGTCGGCGCCTTGGCATCCGGGTTAGCTGCGAGCCAATTGGTGTTGGTTGCAAAGCCCAGTGTTCCAATATAAATGCCAACATATTGGTTGTCGGGGTCTTTCATCAGATCAGGGTTGAGGATATTTGCATAGTTCGGGGAATCATAAGCCTCGAGCAAGCCCTGGCTCTTTGCGGAAACAAAACTGTCCATGGGGCCTCCCCACCAGATGTCAAAGGTGGGGGCGTCTTTTTCAGCCACAACCCGGGCCAGGGCTTCGCCGGAAGACATGCGGACGTAGTTTACGGTGATCCCGTAGAGCGCTTCGAACTCCTGCTTCATCCCCTGGCACCACTCTTCCTGGGGGGTGCAGAGCACATTGAGCTCGGTGTCAGTGATGACCACAGGTGTTGGTGTTGCGGCTGGTCCGCAGGCTGCAAGGACCGTTGCAGTCAACAACGCCAGACTTAGAAGGAAATTTACTTTTTTTGACATCTTTCTTCTCCTTATGACGTTGAATGGGCACCGGATTGTGCCTCGTTCCTAATGCCTCCCCTCCAAATTCGGGAAACAGTAGATATTAAATTATACCAAAGCTTTTCATTAGGAGATTAGAACCGGAAAACCACGTCGAATAAATGTTGCCAACACCTCACACAAAACGGGTGAAGGTTATGGCGGAGTGTATTTAATATAAGTAAAAATCCTCCGTTATGATCTGGGCACTGATTTCTTTGATCGATCCAGCTGCGCCGTTTGCAGTACAGGTGTTACCGCGATGCACAAACCAGGGATACTGGCCTCAAATTCATCACAGGAGGCAAAAAGGAATACTTGATGGATGATCAAAATTGTAAAGTCAGGGTATATCTCCTCCATAGACAACTCATCAGATATATAATACCGGTTGCTAATGGGGGGTAGCACTTGATTTTTTTCATCTTAGGAGAGGAGGCTGCTGTGAACAAATATTTTAAATTCTCCATTTTATTGGTATTATTACTTATCTCTTGCTCTACTTTCAGTCAAATCAGCGTTGAAGATGCGGCGAAAACTGCGGTTGCCCAGACCCAGGCCGTTGAGGATGCGGTGGCACAAGCCATCGCTCAAACTGAGGCTGCTCGAGTAGTTGCCCCGCCGGTGGTCATTGTCAATCCAACACAAACGGAAATAAAAATTCCTCCAACGGAAACTCCGAATCCGATCGTTAATGCAACAATCACCACAAGCGCGAATTGCCGGTCTGGACCGGATGGCAAGTTTGAACTGGTGACCACCCTCACCAAGGGCACTACTGCATTGGTGATTGGGAAGAATTCGGTTAACCTGGCATGGTGGTTGTTGAAAGTCAATGACAAACAGGAATGTTGGGTGGTGGGGGATAACCTGACCATTTTGGGAAGCACTGCAGCTGTTCCAGAGGTCGAATTTCCTCCTGTCCCAACTTCTTTCTACAGCGCGTGGGTGGGCACCTGGACTGCATGGCAAAACCAGTGCACAAACAACTCCACAGATTGCGAAAACACCTTTTCGATCACCTGGGATATGACGGATGCCAAGACGATCATTGGCAGCTATTCCACCGAGGGATGTTCGTACACCGATATCCTGACCCTGAGCGCTGACCAGATGCGGGCAGATGGCGTAGAAATCAGTGATTGCGGGAATTATGAAGTCCACCTGGTCATGGATCCGAACCTGAGCCAGTTCCGAGGCAGGTGGAACATGAGTGGGAACACTTCCATCGATGGCTATTATTGTGGAGCCAGAAACGGTTATGGGAAACCCAACCCCACCCGGCCATAGGGAAACCGGTGACCCTGTAGTCCATCCCCCATCTTTTCATATGAGATGGGGGATGTTTTTTTCAATACATGCATAGCGAGTAATCACTACTTGAGCACTTTGGAACGCTGCAAAGCACTCCCCAGGAAGGGCTCTTCCGCGGTGAGGGAGCCATTGCATACCTGCGCGGATGCCTTGCAGCCTCCCTGGCATTCCATGCGGCGGCTACATTCCGAGCAGGATTCAGGGATGGCACCGGTATAGGGGATGAGGCGCGAGGGGGAGATCAATTCAGCAAAGGATTCCTGGAACAGGTTTCCCAGGATCAAGTCAGTGTGGTTGCAGGCGCGCAAATTGCCGAGTGGATCGAGGGTGTAGTAGGCGCGCTCGCTGCCGAGGGCGCAAAAACCAAAGCCCAGGTGAGGGTAGGCAGTGATATCGACCAGGCAGGGTTGGATGGGTATGGAACAGGAGATGGGCAGGCCGAGTTCCACAGAGGTGGCCTCAGCCACCGCGAGCGCATCCCGGACCTGGTCGACGCTTGGCAGGAGCTCATCCAGGTGTTCCCTGCCCCGCCCTCCCGGGTTGAAGCGGTTAAACATGACACCACGCGCTCCAAAGGCAAAGGCAAGGCGCAGGGTCTCGCCCAGGTGGGCGATGTTCTTGCGCGTGGCAACGAATGCTGCCACCACCTGTCCACGCTGCAAGCGGATGTTTGCCATGGCAGACAAAACTGCATCCCAGGCGCCAGGCGCGCCGGACAGTTCGTCATGCAGCTCGCGGCGGTGGCTCAACAAAGGCAATTCGAACAAGCCTACGCCGCGCTCGATCAAAGAGGCAATGGTCTGCTTGTGTATAGCAAGCGCCCGTTGCTGATCAGCGTCACCCGGATATGCCGGCGTTGGAGGAATTCCAGGATGGTGGGAAGGTCCTGGCGCAGGAGGGGTTCACCACCGGTCAGGGTGACATGGGAGCAGGTGGTTTCATCGAGAGCCTTGGCGAGCAGGTCAAGGGTGGGCGCAGTGTCGAGCTGCCCGCGCGGGTAGGGGGTGGACTGCGGCCCCTGCCAGACGTTGTAACAGTGCAGGCAGGCATGATTGCATGCCTGGGTCACTTCGAAGATGAGGGATTGGAGGCGGGGGCGGACGGCGATCATTGACCGGCGAGCACGCTGATGATGAATTGTGCGGCAGCCTGGGCATCCGGGGTGATTTCCAGTTCGACCTGGTCAAAATTTACCGGCGATTGGTTATTCGTCTGCCATTCAGCAATTATTTTTTCATATAGATGGGATACTTCTTCGTCAGTCAAGGCATAGAAGGCCATGTCGTGTTCGATGGCAACCCGTGCGGAATCGATCGTTGCCGGATCGATCACGTCCTGGCTGGCAACCTGCTCGAGCAGCTCTGCCTGCCTGACGAGAACCTCGGCGCTGGCAGGCCCATAGTTCACCATCACAGGCTCATAGCAGGTGATCAGGGCATTCGAACGCCAGATATGGTAAACGGCGGCATCAAATGCCTCCTGGACAAGGTCAGCCACCGATGAGGTGAGTTCCCCGTTGGCAACCAGTTCGTCCAGGGCGGCGCGATGGTCCACGGTCAGCGCCTGTCCAAAGGTATTATCGCTGGTCCCCTTGTTCGATTCCTCGATCGTAGCCTGGGCCAGTTCGCCAAAGCTCTGCCAGCATTGGCGCAGGCGACCACGGGCGGTGGGCGGTTCGGTGGGGGGAAGGGTGGGTAGGTAGCAGGTGGTGACGACGGGCAAGCGACAGCGGGTGAGCATCAGCGATGAGACTGAAACGCCGACCAATTTCATGAAATCACGACGGGAAAGAGCCATGCATTACCTCCGGCGAACAAGTGGAAGAATACATTTCCTTGACGCTATGGAGAGAAGTTATGTTCCGAATAAATCCTCCTACAAGTTCTTCTGATACACCCGGTAGCGGCGCAGGGGCACGGCGCCCAGCTTCTTGATCGCATTGATCATCGGCCAGTTGTCTTCCAGTACGTAATTGATCTCCATCCAAATTTCGGGGGTATACAGGCGCTCGTACATGGCGCGGTAAAGCAGGCTGTCGATGGCCTTGCCCTGGTATTCCGGGATCACGCCCAGGGCAAACATGCGGTAACGCTTCAGGCGCTGGATGCCGGTGAGCAGCTTGATGAATCCGAAGGGGAACAGGTGACCGTTCAATCCCTTGAGCAGGGTATTGACATCCGGCAGGGTGATGGCAAAACCGATCGGTCTGCCCTGGGCATCCTCGGCGAAAAGCACGCCCTTGGCTTGCAGCACCGGTTTCATGTCGCGCGCCATGGCCTGAACTTCGGCATCGGTTACCGGGCTGAAGCCCCAGTTGTCAATGATCGTGCTGTTGGCAAGTTCGATGATGATCTTGACTTCCTGGTCGTAATGCTTCATGTCCAAGAGGACGAATGCGAACATGCGTAACGCTTCTGGATGGCTTCAGTCAGGGTCAGGATGCGCGCCGGGATGGTGTAGCCCTCGGCTGCTGAAATGTACCAGCAGAGCAGGTCCTTGATCTTCTCCAGGCCGTAATCAACATAGTAGTCATTGTAAGACGGCGGATTGTAGGGTCCCATGACCACCGGCGAGGGAGTGAAACCTTCCACCACCGATCCCCATTCCTGGGAGACGAAGGACCAGGGTCCGCGCATGGAGGTGCAATTCCTGGAGAGCAGCCAGGTACGGGCGGCATCCAGCAATGACCGGGCGGCCAAAGGATCGGCGATGCATTCGAAATAACCAAAGAGCCCGATACGTTCCTTCCAGAAGTCGATGGCCAGCAAGTCGATGAAGGCAGCGATTCGCCCGATGATCTTCCCCTTTTCTTCAAGCAGGAACAACTGGTACTCGCAATGGTCGAGGAGCGGATTACGTTTTGGATCGAATTGGCCGCGCTGTTCGTCCCGCAGTGGAGGTATCCAGACCGGGTCCTTCCTGTATAGCGCGTAGGGGAGATTAATGAAACTGGCGAGGTCTTTCCTGCTGACAACGGGACGGATCATCATGCCGCTCTCCTAAAGGGTGAGATGACTGCCATTCTGTTTCAACCAGCGAACACAGGCCTTGTATCCGGGCATGATCTTTTCCACCCCGCCCCAGAATTCTTTCGAGTGATTCTTGACCTTTGTATGCACCAGCTCATGGATGATCACATACTCCACCACCTGGGGTGGTGCCATGATCAAGCGCCAGGTGAAACTGAGCGTTCCCTTGGCGCTGCAAGATCCCCAGCGGGTGCGTGCGGAGGATATGCGCACCTTTCGTAGATCCAGTTTATGCTGAACCGAGAGCAAGCGGAGACGTGACTGGATCTCCTGGTATGCCTGCGATCTTGTACCAACGGACAAAAGCCTCCTGGGCGCGGGGGATTGCAGACTTTGCCAGCCGGAAATTTGTGCCATCGAAGGTTAAATTTGCCTTCTGGCGGGGCACGATGACCAGGGGAAAAGCCTGCCCCAGGAAGAGGAATTTTTCACCATCCTTGTATTCCTTTGGAGCGACGGCAACCAGTTTCACCCGCTTTTGGTTCCTGGCGATCCAGTTGGCGTGGGCCTCCACGAATTCGCGAATCCGCGCCTCGGATAATCGCAGCGGGGCGCGGACCGTCAGCTTGCCGTCACGTTCAACCACGAGAGCAACTGTCTTGCGCCGCGTGCGGACGAGGCGATCAACCTTGATGGGCATGAGGAAATCCAAGTAGCATTCTACCCGAGGATCAATTTCGCGGCGCGGCGCCCGATCTCGACGGCGAAATTGGTGCCACGGTCCCACGGGTAGACCTGGCTCATCGAGGCAAAATAGATGCCTGCCACGGGCGTCTGGATGGAGGGGATATTCTTCGAATGATCCACGAACGGCACAGGCTGGGCATACGCTGTGCGGAACAACCAGGAGTTGCGCACCCAACTTGGTTCAAACCGAGGGTTGAATTTTTTCAGGGCAGGCAGGAAGCGCTCCAGGAGTTCCTCCTTGCTCAAGCTGAAGTATTCGTGATCCGGGTCAAGATAATCACCCATGTAGACGATGTGATCCCCGGCGAAGTGGTCCGGGCTGACGTAGTTGGTATGTTCAACCAACGCCAGGAAAGGATATCCGGCGCTCTTGGGCAGGTTGTACCAGTAATAACCTTGCTCGGACAGTTGGTGCTTGAGCGCCAGTGCAATCACCACCGCGCCCATGGACTTCATGTTGCGCAGACCTTGCAAGTAGCTTTCGGGCAAGGAGGGCACAAGCTGGCTCATGACATGCGGGGAGAGGGTGACCAGGACCTTGTCAAACTTTTCGACCGTTTCGCCATGTACCAAAATTTGACCTGCAGCCTCATCCCGTTCCATCAAGGAGACCGGCGCACGGAGTCAAATCACCACTCCCAGCTCACGCAGCCTGTCAGCGAACATGTCAGCAAATTTCTGGAAACCCCCTTCGAAAGTGCCAAGGCGCGTGGTTCTTGCCTTGAGACGCGCCCACATCCAGGCCATGTTGACCTGTTTATAATAGTTTTCACCGAACTTGCCGATGACCAGGGGTTGCCACATCATCTCGTAGACTTTCCTGCCGGCCCACTTGCGCAGCCAACCGTCCACAGTTTCGTGCTCGAGGGCTTTCCAGTTGTTGGTCAGGCGCAGGAACAATCCCACCAGTCCGAAACGCAGCTTGTTCAATCCAAATCCCAACCCAGGGAACAGCAGTGCCTTGATGATGGAATCAAAAGGATAGAACTTCCCCTGATGATACATCACCGTCAAGGGACGCGGGAAGAGAACTTTCTTCTCCCAGCCAAGTTCACGAATGAGACCAAGCATGTGCCTGTCGCTGGCAAACCAGTGATGGTAAAACTTCTCCACCGACCACTCCCAGCCCGGTTCTTTGAACCCGCCAGCCAAACCGCCGATCGTGTCGGTGGCTTCATATATAGTCACATCGTGACCAGCACGGCGGAGATCCCATGCTGCTGCCATGCCAGAAAATCCAGCACCAATGATTGCAATTTTCATGGTTCACCCATCATCCCTGAATGCATAGGAGTGCCTACGGCATGCCGATCCAATTCAAAAGCCTGCCGCAACATTAGGGATTAACTTATGGTTTCCTTTCTCAGCGAGTCGCTCCACTTGATGCCCTCACGCGCCATGTAATAGGCACCGAGGATTGTGATCGGAACCCAGAGGGCAACGTGCAGCACGAAGGTGTAACCAGTGGCAACGGCGCTTTCAATCCCGTCTGCCACAAGCACAGCGATCCCGGGGGCATCGAAAGTGCCCAGGTATCCGGGCGCGGCGGGGATGGTCGTCGCCAGGTTGACGACACCGTTCATCAGCATAAGAATGAAGAAGCTGACGTGGAAACCGAAGGCTTGCATTACGAACCAGTATTTGACAGTTTCCAACAACCAGATGATCACCGAGGTCAGAAACACCATCAACACGTTGGCGGGTGAACGCAGGGATTCCAAACCGTCCAGGAATTTATGCATGATGCCACTGGTCTTCATACGAAGACGGAGGGGAAGCAGGCGGTCGATGAACCATTGGCCGAAGCGGGCAGAGATGCGGGGGAACATGGCAGCAAGAAGGAAAAGCACCAGGGCGCCAACAAAAGCGACACTCCCCCAGACCGCCAGATCCTGGATCGTAATTTGCCATTTTCCGACCGGCACAAAGACATTAGCCAGCTCTGCCAGCCGGGTCAGGTTGACAAAGACAAATGCCAGCATGACCACCCCATCGAAGATTCGCTCCACGATGATGGTCGCCAGCGAGGCGGAAATGGGCACACCTTCCTTGCGCTTTAATACCACTGCGCGCAGCACTTCGCCAGCACGAGCGGGATAAATATTATTGCCCATGTAGCCGATGCAGGTGATCGGGAACATGAGGCGTGTTCTGATGGACTTGATCGGCTTGAGCAAGTAATGCCAGCGCCAGGCACGCGCCCAGACTGCGACAAAATAGACAGCCACCCCGGGGAGGATCCACCAGTAGTTGGCAGTCTTCAAGGTCAGCCAGAAAGCCACCCAATCCAATTTGCGGACAACAAAGTACAGGAAAATGGCGCTGATCGCCACTCCAACCCAAAATTGCCATTTCTTCATGGGGATGATTTTACCATGCAGGCATCCTTCAAAAACCCCTCAAAACGTGCCCTTCCAATGGCTACTATTTTGGATGTTTGTCCCCCTGTTTCGTGCTAAAATCCTATTGTGAATGAAGTCTTTCCGAAAAGTGGAATTCCTCAAGAAGCTCCACCTTTTCCGCGGTCTGACGGATGAGGAGCTGGCTTTCGTTGCAGCCAGGCTTAAGGAAAGGACTTTCCATCCCGGCGAATTGATCGTACGGGAGGGGGAAGAAGCCAATCATTTCTTTATTATATTCAGTGGAAAAGTAATTATTTCACGCAAGTTGCGCAAGAGCCAGGAAAAATTGGCTGAGCTGACGGATAAGGATTCCTATGGCGAGGAGGCCCTGCTCCGGCAGACGCGCAGGACAGCAACTGCCAGCGCAGTAAATAGAACCGTGGTGTTGACCCTGGCGCGCACAGAGTTTGAAGAGCTGACCAAACAAGTGCGGATATTACGAACAAGGGTCGAGCTCCTGGCATCCAGTCACAAGTTATTGCGCAACAAGCACTTCCCCTGGCTTGATGAGGGGGAGGTTATTTATTTCATTTCACGAAAACACCCGATCCTGCTGTGGAAAGCTTTATCCTGGCCGGTCCTGGGCCTCCTGCTGCCCGCTATCTCCCTTATCGTCTACCTGTTCAATCCCTCGGCAGGCTTCTTGTGGTTAGCCGGCATACTACTCATCATGGTATGCGCATGGACATACCTTGCCTGGCTGGATTGGAGCAACGATTATTATATTGTCACCAATCGCCGCGTGATCTACCTTGAGAAGGTCATCCTGATCTACGACAGCCGACAGGAAGCCCCACTGACCGCCATCCTGTCTGTCAACACGGTAAGCGATATCCTCGGCCGGGCGCTCACTTACGGCGATGTGAACATCCGCACTTTCGTCGGGAACATCATTTTCGGAACGATCGGTCATCCAGAAGAGGTGGAAGCCTTGCTGCGCGATTATTGGGACCGCAGCAAAGATTCTTCAAAGCGGGAGAACATGGAGGCGATGAAACATACCCTTCGCCAAAAACTTGGTATTGCACCGCCTGCTCAACCTGAGCCAGCTGCCCCCCAGCCATCCCAGACCACCAAACCGGGTACCACCTTCACCATGTTCAAAATCCGTTTCGAAGAAAAAGGCATCATCACCTACCGCAAGCACTGGGTGGTATTGATCAAACAGACCTGGTTGCCGGGAATTTTATTATTTTTATGCATTGCCCTGACAATCCGGGATTTCTTGATCAACGGAATCATTCATTCAAATTCAAACCTGTCGGATGTCCTAATCTTCATGTCCGTCCCGCTTTTCTTCTGGTGGCTTTACCAGGCGATTGACTGGAGCAATGACAAGTTCCAGGTGACAGCTGAAGAGATCTTTGATCTTGATAAATCACCATTGGGGAAAATGAAAAAGAATGTCGCCCCGCTGGACAATATCCTGAATACCGAAGCGCGCCGTGAAGGCCTGCTGGAGGTGGTTTTCAATTACGGGGATGTCATGATTTCCACTGGCGGCTTGATGATGGTCTTCGAAGATGTGATGAACCCTGCTGCCGTCCAGCAGGATATTGACCAACGTCGCCTGGCACGGCGTCAAAAACAAGACCTGGAACGCTCCCAGGCTGAACGCGAACGCCTGGCGGATTTCTTCGCCACGTACCACCAAAATGCCGAGATTTTCAAGAGCGAAATGGAACAAACTTCAAGGCATAAGCCAATTCCACCGGCAGAAGATGGCCAAAGTGAAGTAAAATAACCCTTCCAAATTTCCCTTTTACCGGTGAAGAATGCCATTCCGTGAAATTGTTACCATACCCGATCCCGTGCTGCGCCGCAAAGCCAGGCCGGTGACCGATTTCGGACCAGCCCTGCAAACCCTGGTTGAAGATATGATCGAAACCATGCGCCAGGCTCCTGGCGTGGGGCTTGCCGCGCCCCAGGTGGGAGAATCCCTGCGCCTGATCGTTGTCGAATATCCCGTGGACGACGAAGAGGAAGATGCGCCCAAGAAGCTTTTCGTGGTGGCCAACCCGGAGATCAAAGAGATCTCCACCGAGAGCGAGATGGGTATCGAGGGCTGCTTGTCCCTGCCTGGATTACAAGGTGAAGTGGAGCGTGCCCTGGCATTGACCTTTGCGCGGAAGAACCCGCCGCGGCCAACCGATCAAGATCAAGGCCCGGGGCTGGATGGCACGCATCTTCCAGCACGAAATCGACCACCTGGAAGGTGTCGTCTTCACCGACCGGGCAACCAAAGTTTGGAAACCCGCCCCGGATGAGCCGGTGCTTGATAATGTCTAACGTATGTACCTGACCCATCTCTCCCTGACCAATTTCCGAAGTTTTGCCCGCCTGGACCTGGATGTTCCCCGGCGGGTTGTTCTGCTGGTGGGCAACAATGCCCAGGGCAAGACGAGCGTGCTGGAGGCGGTTTACTTCCTGGCAGCCTTTACATCCTTCCAAACGCATGCCGACCGGCAACTGGTCAATTTTGTGGCTGCCAAGGAATCCCTGGCGGTGGGTCGCCTGACTGCCGAGTACCGGCGCGGAAATAGCTCGCACAGACTCGAGGTGCGCCTGATCCTCGAACCGGTAGGTCCACTCAACGGTCAACGGCTGCGCAAGGAGGTCCTGCTCGACGGGATCAAACGCCCACTCGCCGATCTCATCGGTCACTTCAATGCCGTCATCTTCGTCCCGCAGATGACCCAGATCATCGAGGGCGGACCTGAGGACCGGCGCCGCTACCTGAACCTGGCCCTGGCCCAAACGGTCCCCGGATACGCCCGCAGCCTGGGGGAGTATGCACAGGCACTCACCCAACGGAATGCGCTGCTCAAGGCACTTGGCGAGCGCGGCGGCGATGCCTCGCAGCTTGATTTCTGGGATGCGACGATCTCCCGCAGCGGGGCAACCTTGATCCGGGAGCGGATCTCAGCGGTGCAAGAGATCGAAGCCCTGGCGCGCAACATCCACAGCGAACTCACCCATGGCAGTGAGACCCTGCGTTTGAATTACCAGCCGGCATATGATCCCAAGGCACTATCCAACGGGCAAATTGCCCTGCGCATGGATACGGTGGTGGACCGATCGGGTTTCGAAGAAAATGAGATCCGGGCTGGCTTCCAAGACCGCTTGATGAAGGTACGCAACGAGGAGATCCGCGCGCGGGGTGACGACGATTGGACCTCACCGGGATGAGCTCCGCTTCCTGGCAAACGGTTATGACCTGGGCGATTATGGTTCACGGGGCCAGGTGCGCACTGCACTGCTGGCGTTGAAGCTTGCCGAGGTGGAGTGGATGAAACAAAAGACCGGCCAATGGCCGGTGCTGCTGCTGGATGAGGTAATGGCTGAACTGGATATTCAGCGCCGCGCCGACCTGATCGCCTACCTGGAAAGAGCTGAGCAAGCCCTGCTGACTACGACTGATCTGAAGCTTTTTACCGCTGGCTTCACCGAAAAGACCGAAATCTGGGAAGCGAATGAAGGCGTGATCAAAGTTGTCCATGCTGGAGGGATGTGATATGGTCGTGATGCATGTATCGGAAATCCCATCGCAAGTCGTGAAAGCTGGTGATTTGACCACCATCCAGGTACTCCTGCAAGGACCAAATTTTGCCATGCGCCGTTTCGTGATGGAACCTGGCGGTGGAATGCCCAGGCACACGAACACGGTGGAACACGAGCAGTACGTGTTGCGCGGTCACGCCCGAATCTCCATTGGTGATGAGCAATTCGATGTGCAGGCCGGGGACGTGGTTTTCATTCCGCAGGGTGCGGCGCATTCGTACCAGAATGTGGGCGAAGAGAATTTCGAATTCCTGTGCATGATCCCCAACAAGGAAGATGTGGTCACGCTCCTCGGAAACGAGTGTTGACCCAGCTCACAGGGAATCAACTGTGCCAGGAAACTTCTTTGAATTGTCTCAAAAAAACCAGTTCGACATTAATCCAATTGCCACATAATTCTTAATAACCCTGCCTTGACGGTGGGGTGATTCTTTCTTGGAGCAGGCAGAGTATCAGAGTTGGTGATAAGCCCGGTGGGTTTCAGGAAACGAACTGTAGCCTTCCGGATTATGATTGGAATACTGGTGGGAAAAAGAAAATCCCTCATCAAAGGACGATGAGGGATGATCCGATAAGGGATCCATTCTTTTTGGTTGACTTACCCAATCGGGCTGCGTTCAACGCGCGGTTTGGCGATATTGACTTTAAGCTCGTTGCCAGCCAGGGAATAGGCATTGAACATGCTGATGGCCTTATCAGCATTGACCTGGTCGGTCATGGTGACGAAGGCGAAGCCTCTTGACTTGCCGCTATCGCGGTCTTTGATCAGGTTAATATCGGTGACTTCTCCAGCTTGTTCAAAGAGAGGCTTAATTTCAGCCTCGGTGGTTGACTTGGCCAGGTTTCCTACATAAATTTTTATTTCCATTGTTACTGCTTTCTCCGGCTCGGCCGGAAATATGAATGACCGCCTGCCCAGAATATGTGGGTCGGCGGCCTTGGTTCGACAGAGATCCAAATATTTAACTACCCAATCAGTGTAACATACTTTTAGCCTGTAGACGGGGTGCTTGACACCAGGGAATGAGAATTAAATGAGAAAAAATACCTGTGTGATTGCCTAAAATCATAACGGTTTCTTCGCCGGTTCACCCGGGTGACGGGGATATTCTCTTGGCGTAGCTGCAACCTTGTCCACGATCACCAGGTAGCGGTCATCAACCACTCCGGGGAGGTTGACAGGTAGCAATTGGCGCAACCTGCCTCCAAGAATTTTCATCGCCCTCTCAGCCCGGTGCACCTCGGCTGGAGCACTTTCCCCTTTTTGTGCAAGCATGCAGCCTCCCAGGTGCACCAGCGGCAGCAGGTATTCCACCAGAACGGGCAGGTTGGCAACGGCACGCGCCACCGCCCACTCATATTTCTCACGATGCGCCGCCATCTGCCCGAGCTCCTCGGCGCGGGCGGTGATCACCTCCACATTTTCCAGCTTGAGGAGATCGACCACGTGGCGGCAGAAATTAGCCTTTTTGCCGACGGATTCGACCAGGGTCAGGCGCATGGCGGGATAGAGGATCTTGAGCGGGATGCCTGGGAAACCAGCACCAGTCCCCACATCTATAAGTGAAACAGGAGGGATTCCCTTCCAAGCTTGTTCGCAGGAGAAGGAGTCGAGGAAATGCTTGGTGTGGATGCCTTCCACATCACGGATGGCGGTCAGGTTGACCTTGTCATTCCATTCCAGCAGCGCGCGCTCGTAGGTCATCAAAGCAACCACCTGCCTGCCGGTGAGGTGGATTCCAAACAACTGCCGGGCATCCTGGACAAGCTTTTCCATTGGCGGGATTATAAACCAAAAGGTCTGGCGACCCTGTCGAGTCGCCAGACCTTGTTTACTCCGGAGAAGTTCATTCCTTGGCCGGCAAGACCTGCTTCCGAGCCTTGCTGCGCCTGACACCCCTGACAATCAACCATACAACCAGGACGATGGGACCGACAACGATGATCACGATGGGAAGAACCACCACCACGAACCAGATCATGAATTCAACGAAATTGCGCAGGAAGTTGATCAACGCCTTGTATGCATCCTGGGCGGCACCCTTGGGCGTCCAAGGACCAATCTCGAGGGGCTTGATGGTTTCCTCGGCAATCAAGGTGATATTGATGAGCGAGTAGGCAGACGCTTCCTCGTAGTACTTCATCTGGCCCTTGGTGAGTTCGATTTGCTCGTTGTAGTATTGCAACTGGTTGAAGACGCTGAGCACATCCTCGGTCTTCGTGGCGGCATCCATGATGGTCTTCAACTGGTCGCGGGCGTCTTCCATTGCAGACAGGCGGGACTTGAGATCCACATAACTGGCGGTCACATCCTGCCCGGAGCGGACCAAGGAGCGGACTTCGACCACGTTCGCCTTGATCTGACCAAGGGCTGATTCCAGCTTGTCGGCCGGGACACGAATGGAAACATAACCTTCCGGTGCGGTACCGCCTTCGAAGAGGTAGGTCTGGTACATATTCATCGAGACGACAAATCCACCCAGCGCTTCGGCCATGGCAGTGATCTGGTCCATCTTGGCCTGCGGGTCAGGGATAACGATGGTCAAGTCGACATTCATGATGACCATGCGCTCCTGGACTTGCGTGCCAATACCAGTATCCACCTTGGGCTGGTCGTAGGCAACGGAGGTGGGCATTGGCTGGCTGTCTGTGGAATTTTCACCACCGAGCCCGCGGCCTTCATCATAAGCAAGTGGGGCGATCATCGGTGCCTCATTGGAAGTCTGCTTCATGGCACCAACTCCGCAGGCGGCGAGCAGCAAGGAAAGTGCAATGGCGACAATCACAATATTCTTTTTCATGGCGATTTCTCCTTCTTGGACGATTATCGATTTGTGCTATTGACGCCCCTTGCGTTAAAAAAGTTCCTCCCTTGTGCCTACCAGCCTCCAGATAATCTCTCGGCGTGCCGATGGGGAAGTCCGGCTGCCAGGATCTGTGCCTGGACCTTGGGGATATCATATTCCACCCGTCTTGGTTCCCAGATCCTCTCTTCCGGGTAGAAGAAAGCGTAAGCTGAACGTGGGTCCCGGTCGCGCGGCTGACCGACGGAACCCGGATTCAGGATGGCGCGATCGAGGAGCGGGTATTTTTCGCCGGACTTGGGTACTTCGATGGTCAGGTCATTCTCTTGGGCGTGGTACTGGAAGATAGCCTGGAAGTGAGAGTGCCCAACCATGCATGCCAAAGTTGTGAAGTGGTCCAGGTTGAGGCGCGCCACCAGGGTGTTCATAATATATTCCCAGATGGTATCCCGCGGACTGCCGTGCGCCAGGGTTACATCACCAATCACCAATGGTCCTGTGGATTGGGATTTCAAGAATTCCCTGCTGTTCGCATCGATGGCGTTGCGCTGCCAGAGCAGAGCCTTGCGGGCATCTGTGTTGAAGGTTTCCAACGTCATCTCGTTGATGGAGGCATAATCGTGGTTGCCCATCATGCAGGTAAGTTTGGGCAGGCCGCCAATGAGTTGGATGCACTCATTGGGCCGCGGACCATACCCCACCACATCCCCCAGGCACCAGACCTCATCTGCTTCGCCAGCATCTGCCAATACGGCTTCCAGGGCGACCTGGTTGGCATGTACATCGGATATCACCAGAACCTTCGTCATTGACTTCTCCAGGAGCGCTGCGATGTTCCCGATGATGATCTCGGCAGCCTGTTCCTTGTTCATTAATGGCAAGGCTTCCTTCCGACCATCCGCAAAAAGTAAAGTTATGCGGTTGGTATCCACGCCGAATCCGGCGTCAGGAGCCGAAATATCGTTGGCTGCAATCATATCCAATTTCTTGACTTTCAGCTTTGTCATTGCATTCTCCAACAAGTCGCGGCTTTCAGCGGCAAAACCAATCACCCGGCGCGGCCTCTTCAGAACCGAGATCCGCAACTGCCATGAGAATATCCTGGGTCGCTTCCAACTCGATCTGGGGGATCCCGGCTCGTTTCTTGAGCTTATTTTCGGAAACCACACTGGGGCGAAAGTCGGCGACGGCTGCAGCCATCACCAGGGCATCCGCGCCGATGCACTCTGCCAGCACGGCAATTCTCATCTCTTCTGCCGTCTGTACCGGTACAAGCCGCACCCCAACCGGGGGAGTGAGCGCCGTTGGGGTGGACACCAGCGTGACGACTGCGCCTGCGTCGATGGCTGCCTGGGCCAGGGCATACCCCTGTTTTCCGGAGGATCGATTCGTCAAGACGCGCACCGGGTCAAGCGGTTCCTGCGTCCCCCCGGCGGTGACAACCACCTTCCTGCCAGCCAATTTGCCGTTCCTGCCAAGCAGGAGGCGGATGTGCCCGAACAGTTCAACCGGTTCGACAAATCGACCGAGTCCCACCAAGCCGGAGGCCATGCGGCCTTCGGCGGGTCCGGCAAAGGCAACCCCGCGTTCCGCAAGGATGCGAATATTCTCCTGCGTGGCAGGGTTCTCGTACATGCCGACATCCATCGCCGGGGCAACCAGAATGGGACAGCGGGCAGCCAGCGCGGTGATGCTGACCAGGTTGTCGGCCAAGCCGTGAGCCATTTTTGCGATGGTGTTGGCAGTGGCAGGCGCCACCACCAACAAATCTGTGCTTTGTGCCAATCCCACGTGGAGGATATGCGCCTGCCCACCCCAAAGGTCAGTATCGGTGTAAGCTTTTCGCCCGGTGACGGATTGAAAAGTAAGCGGAGTGACGAACTTTTCAGCCCCCGCGGTCAGGACGACATCCACCTGTGCCCCGGCCTGGGTCAACTTGGAAGCCAGTTCAGCGGCTTTATAGGCAGCGATCGAGCCAGTGACCGCAAGAAGGATGTGTTTTTCAGTGAATATTGACATCTAGCTGATTATACTGCCAAAAAAAAGTGAACCAACACGCAGGCGAGGATTATGCCGCGATTTTCACGAATTTTGAACGGAATTTGTCTACCAGGAGCTTTTCATGATCCTCTCCCTTCAGTAATATAATTGACCAGGTAGATCCATTAACACTCCAACCACCAAGTTCACATCCGAGGTGGTTCAGCCTGATTTGGACAGGGAAAACTACCCATGAATGAATTATTTCCTCGGACTCTCGTCGGTGGCATCAGCCTGCCGCGCTTGATCGCCGGAACCAACTGGTTCCTGGGGTATTCCCATACCAGCCTGGCGAAGGATAAATTCATCAAAGAATTTCAAGAACGGGAGAAGATCGCCGCGGTACTGGAGGTCTTTCTGGAAAGGGGGGTGGATGCTGTGATGGCTCCCGTCAGCCCAGCGCTGGAAGAAGCCATCCGGGATGCAGAGCAGCGCAGCGGAAGGAAGATGATCCGCATCCTTACCCCGTGGTTCAATCCTTCCCCAGAGGCGAACTACCAGTCAGGCCCGGAAGGCGCCTTCGACCAGTGCCTGGAATTGGGGGCCACGTTTTGCATGCCGCACCAATCTGTGACGGATGCCCTGGTGGATCGATTGAGCGGGTCGATTCGCGAGATCGAGAGGATCACCCAGCTTATCCGCCAGCGCGGCATGATCCCGGGCTTATCCACCCACATGCCCGAGACCGTCGTTTATGCCGACAAGACCGGGGCAGACGTGGAAACCTACATCCAGATCTATAACGCGGCCGGATTCCTGATGCAGGTGGAGGCGGACTGGGTGATGCGCATCATCCGGGAAGCCAGGAAGCCGGTGATGACGATCAAGCCGCTGGCAGCCGGCAGGCTTCTGCCGGTGGTGGGGCTGGCGTTCGCCTGGAGCACCATCCGCGACTGCGACATGGTCACGATCGGGACGACCACGCCAGATGAGGCCCGGGAATGCATTGATATTTCGCTGGACCTGCTTCACCGGCGCATACCGGATAACGAGTTACAGAGGACGAGGAGCAAGAGATCGATCAGTTGATATCTAGGAGGGTGTGATCAACCTGTCGATCATATATATTCAAAAATGGGCAAGTTTCTTTATATCCAAGGCTAATGAATCCCCCATGCCAAGCCTTCGTGTTGCTGGATAAATTTCCTGGAAAAGGAGTCAGCAAATGCCTCATTTCCCTGGAGGTGATAGCCAAAGAAAGCTGTTGCAAAGTGTTCCAAACTGGGGACCACTAGCGAGTTAAGAATCATCAAGTGATCCCGGTCGAGGAAGGAAATCATTCGCTTGTCTGAATACCCCAAGTTCTTGTAGATAAAAACTGCCTCAAGATCATATATGTTGATTGTATCTTCGGCGGCAGCGATCACCAGGATTGGCTTGTCGACGCTATCCAAGCCACGTTTGCCAAACATCCAGGCACCCTCGGGACCCATCGGCATGACCGCCCGAATGCGGTCATCAGTCATTGACTGCCAAAGACCATCGGTGACAGATGTGAATTTCCGGCCCGGCGTGAGCTGAAAAAGCCTGCCAGTCTTTTGCCGGGGCACAAATGTAATCAATCCACCACTGTGGTATAGATTGTTTTTTTGAAGATGCTTGCTCACATTGATCCAGGTAATATTCAGGGTCGATGCGTGCTCCGCCCAGGGCAAGGGCAGTGAAGCTGTCAAAAGAATATCCCATCACCCCGGTATGTTCCGTGTCGATCACGCCAACAAGGCCAGCTGGCGGGTTGGATGCCAACTGATCGAGAGCCAGGAGCAGGTCGAGGGGATAATCGATCAACCATTCGCCCCAGTTCCCTTTGGCGTCCTGACCATTGACACCGGCGACAACGAAGCCGTACGTGGCCAACTTGGGTGCCAAAATCATCCCAAGTTTTGTGGAGGAGAGGATCAGCGGATAAGGTGCAGCGCTCATATCCGGCGAAGCGTCAGGAATGGGGCTACGATTTTCATCGGTAGAAGGTAGAGCTGGATACCATATCGTTAAGATGATCTCCTGGTTGTCGCGATTCTCATCGACATAGCCAACCATCCGCAGCAGACCGACTTGATAAGGGCCAGGTTCAGCCAGTGGGTAGTCGGTGGAACCCGGGCGCGGCTGACAGCCGGCAATGGTCAAAAAAGACAGAATGAGGGCAAGCGGGAAAATCCTTTTCATGGTTCGCCTCCGAAGAATCGACCTGGTGATTTCTCCATTTCTGTTATACTGTACTATAACAGTATAACAGAAATCCCTTCATGCTACAATAATCTCCATGGAACCCTTTGATCAGATCACGGTGAACTCTTCTTCAAGAGAACCCCTGGCAGAACAGCTCCAGCGTCAATTGACCTGGCTGATCGCCAGTGGAAATATCAAGCCCGGCGATCCATTTCCTTCCATACGCCAGATGGCAATGCAGCTTTCTATTAACATGCATACAGTACGCAGTGCTTACATGCGAATGGAGGAGTTGGGATTGGTGAGCACCAGGCATGGAGCGAGGACGTATGTGCTGGATCTCGATCCAATCTTATTGTCCCAACTGACAGTCCTGTCCCGCAGCTATACTGTTGGTGTGATCCTGCCGAGAATGTCCAACCCTTTTTATTATGATTTCCTGCAAGGTATCCAAGAAGGTCTACAGAAGGAGAAACTGTTGCTATTCGTGTGCGATGCCCACGAACATCCCGAGGAGTATTTTCGTTATTATGCCCAACTATCCGCCAAAAACGTGGACGGACTCCTCATTGTCGCATTTGATATCCTTGATTATTTGGGACTAAAGAAGAAACCAAGCCTGCCGATCGTAACTGTGGATTGTCCCAGTTGCAAGGGAGCGGTGGTCAATTTCGACCTGGAGCAAGCCAGTTTCCTGGCTGTCCGTCACCTGCTGGAACACCATTACGAGCGGATTGGATTAATCACCTATACAGAAGACAACGCGAATGTACTCAAAATAAATTCGGGATATTACAAAGCCCTCCGGGAAGCCGGGATCAAGCTTGACGAAGGGTTGATTGCCCGGGTGCCTGGCTTTGAAATGGAAAGCGGAGAGCTCGGGGCACACCAACTAATGGCATTGGCAAGCCCTCCACGTGCGATCTTCACCATCGCAGACATGCTGGCTTTGGGCGCACTCAAGCACCTAAAAGAAACAGGGCGAAGTGTTCCAGAAGATGTGGCGATCGCCAGTATCAACAATATCCCAATCGCCGGCCTGGTCGATCCGGGGCTGACCACGGTCATGATGCCTTCCAAGAAGCTTGGACAGGAAGCGATCCGGATGCTCCAGGTGTTGATTGAAAAAGGAAAATTGGAGAGACAGGAATTGATCCTATCTACAGAACTGGTGGTTCGCCAAAGCTGCGGTTGTAAATAATGAAAAACCCGCTGATGGGCGGGTTTGAGTGCCGAGGGTGGGAGTCGATCCCACGACCAAGGGCTTATGAGTCCCCTGCTCTACCACTGAGCTACCTCGGCAGGCGGGCTCGATATTACTATGGGGGGGCGTTTTTGTCAACGATTTGACCATTTGGGTTCGAAATTGGTGAATATTCGTGGCTTAAAGTGCTTGACTTTGAAAGGTGTCTTGGTATAATTATCGTTTGCATATTCGCGCCGTGAATGCTGCCGCCAGTGGGGTGGCACGCGTGGCTGTAGTTCCAGTTAAGGTTATCAATCCAGGAGTTAGCTAATGGCCTCTGTCAAGCCCGAGAAGAACTATGCACGAATCCCGGTCACTCTCAAGCTTGCCTGACCTCATCGAAGTCCAGATAGATTCATTTATACGGTTGAAGAAAGAAGGGTTGGGGGATCTCTTCCACGAAGTGTCACCAATCGAATCGTATAACAAGGGAATGAAGCTCTTCTTCCCAAGCCGCAGCCCCGAGTCGCAACAATGGGGGCTGAGTTACTGGTTTGGTGAACCCAAGCACTCGATCGAAGAGTGCGTGGAACGCGACCTGACCTTTGCCAGCCCGTTGTATGTATCAGTTCTGCTGGCAGGCGCGGACGTTCCCGAACCGATCAAACAGGACATTTTCCTCGGGGATTTCCCTGAAATGACCGAGAAGGGGACTTTCATTATCAATGGAACGGAGAGAGTTGTTGTCTCGCAATTGATCCGTTCCCCGGGCGTCTATTTCGAAGCGCCCACGGATCGATCCACGGGCCGTTCGCTGGCAATGGCAAAACTCATTCCAGACCGCGGCGCCTGGATGGAGTTCGAAACGCGCAAGAGCGATTACATCATTCTGAAATTCAACCGCAAGCGCACCGTACCGATCACAGTTTTCCTGCGCGCCCTGGCGGCTGTCAATGATGGCGACGGCGGTGACCATTTCCTGGTCAAAGGTACCGACGAAGAGATCATCAATCTGTTCAAGGATGTGGATACCAACCCTGAGCGCATGTTCATCCCGTCGACGATCAAACAGGAACCGGAATGGGATCTCTCGAGTAACCTGTCCGTCTCCCAACAAGCGCTGATCGAATTCTTCAAGCGCATGCGCCCCGGTGATCCCGCCACCCTGGATAATGCCCGCCAGTTCCTGGAAGAGCAGTTGTTCGATCAACGCCATTACGACCTGGAACGTGTGGGTCGCTACAAGCTGGATCAGAAACTGGATCTTTCCATCCCGATCCCGCACCGCACGGTGACAAAGACGGACATCATTCATTTGCTGCGCCGGATGATCCTGATCAATAATGGCGTTCAACCGCCTGATGATATCGATCACCTGGGCAATCGCCGCGTAAAGACGGTGGGCGAGCTGATCCAAAACAAATTACGCATTGGCTTGCGACGCATGGAACGCGTGATCAAGGAGCGCATGTCCATTCGCGACCAGGAACAGCTTTCTCCGGTTACGCTGGTCAACATCCGGCCAGTGGTGGCCGCCCTGCGCGAGTTCTTCGGTTCTTCGCAGCTTTCACAGTTCATGGACCAGACCAATCCCCTGGCTGAACTGCGCCATAAGCGTACGCTGTCTGCCCTGGGTCCGGGTGGCCTGCGGCGTGAGCGGGCCGGCTTCGATGTGCGTGACGTGCACCATTCGCACTATGGCCGTATCTGCCCGATCGAAACCCCGGAAGGTCCGAACATTGGTCTGATCGGTCGCCTGGCTTCATTCGCACGTGTGAACGAGTATGGATTTATCGAAACCCCCTACCGCAAGGTTGTCAAGCAATTGCCTTGCGATGATCCCAAGTTGGAAGGCCGCGTCCTGCGCGAGAACCTGACCCACCCGAAGACCGGCGAGGTATTGTTATCTGCCGGTGAACGCATCACAGCGAAAATGCTTAAGACAGTTGCCAAGGTCAAGCATGATGTGACCATCGTCCCGTTCGTGTCGGACGATTTTGAATACCTCAGTGCTGATGCGGAAGATAAATACGTGATCGCACAGGCCAACGCAGTACTTACCGATGCCCGGGAATTTGCCAACCCACGCATCGCCTGCCGCTACCATTCAGGCTATCCCTTCACTGCACCCGAAAATATCGATTACATGGACATTGCCCCACACCAGGTTGTGGGCATCAGCGCAGCGCTAATCCCGTTCCTGGAACACGACGATGCCAACCGTGCCTTGATGGGTTCGAACATGCAAGCCCAGGCTGTGCCCCTGGTTCGGCCGGAAATTCCGCTCGTATCCACCGGCATGGAACGCTATGCTGCCCTGGATTCGGGACAGGTCATTGTGGCTGAAGCAGATGGCGACGTGATCTCGGTGACCGGTTCCTCGATCACACTGCGCGAAAAAGATGGCAATCAACACACCTATCATCTGCGCAAATATCAACGCTCGAACCAATCCACCTGCATCGACCAACGCCCGGCGGTAATCAAGGGGCAGGTGGTCAAACATGGCGATATCATCGCTGATTCTTCCTCGACCGACAACGGCGAATTGGCCCTCGGGCAGAACGTGACTGTAGCTTTCATGTCCTGGGAAGGGGCCAATTACGAAGATGCCATCGTCATCTCGGAACGCCTTGTCCAGCAGGATCGCTTTACCTCGGTACATATCGAAAAATACGAAGTGGAAGCCCGGGATACGAAACTTGGCCCCGAGGAGATCACGCGAGATATCCCCAATGTTGGTGAAGATGCGATCAAGGACCTGGATGAGAGCGGGATCATTCGCATTGGTGCAGAGGTGGGTCCGAACGACATCCTGGTTGGCAAGATCACTCCAAAGGGTGAGAAGGAATTAACCCCGGAAGAAAGACTGCTGAGAGCGATCTTTGGCGAGAAATCCCGCGATGTGAAAGACACCTCGCTGCGCATGCCACACGGTGAACGCGGCAAGGTCGTGGATGTAAAGGTCTTTACCCGTGAAGATAATGCGGATCTGTCAGCCGGCGTGGATATGATGGTTCGGGTCTCCGTGGCGCAACGCCGCAAGATCACGGCCGGTGACAAGATGGCCGGTCGCCATGGGAATAAGGGTGTTGTCTCGCGCGTCATCCGTGCTGAAGATATGCCCTTCCTTGATGATGGCACCCCGGTTGACATTGTCCTGAATCCGACTGGTGTTCCCGGTCGTATGAACCTGGGCCAGGTGCTGGAAGTTCACCTGGGCTGGGCAGCGCAGAAACTCGGTTTCCGTGCCATTACCCCGGTATTTGACGGAGCCAAGGAAGAAGAGATTGAAGCAGAACTGGCGCGCGCCTGGATCGTCGATTTCGCCTGGAACAAGATTGGCCAGGTTGCCTGGGAATGGCTCAAGCAGCAGGAATACACCCCAGAGATGCTGGAGGACGATGAAGAAGTCCGCCGGTTATACCTGGAGCAATGGCTGGGTGAGCGTGGATATGATGTCTATCGCTTGAACGAACTGGATTTTGCCCGCCACGCTACAGCAATTGAATGGCTGCGTGATAACGGTTTTGTACCGGAGAACATCCTTACCGAAGGAATTCCCGAACCATCCAAGCGAACCATGGTTGATGATGGGGCAGTACTTGCCTGCCTAAAACTCTGGCTTGGCGTTTATGGTTACCAGGACGTAGCGGATGGTGATGTGAATGCCAAGGTACATGAAGCCATGCTCGAACACGGTGTCCCTGCACCCATCTTGGGCAAGCAAATCCTGCGCGATGGTAAAACTGGCACTCCATATGATCAACCTGTGACCGTTGGTGTGATGACCATCCTCAAGTTACATCACCTGGTCGAAGACAAAGTACATGCACGCTCCACGGGCCCTTACAGCCTGGTCACACAACAGCCTTTGGGCGGTAAAGCCCAGTTTGGTGGTCAGCGCTTTGGTGAAATGGAAGTTTGGGCGCTTGAAGCTTATGGAGCAGCCTATACGCTGCAGGAAATGCTTACCGTAAAATCCGATGACGTTCAAGGCCGGGTGAATACCTACGAGGCCATCGTCAAGGGTGAACAGATCGAAGAACCAAGCATTCCGGCATCTTTCCGTGTCCTGGTCAAGGAGCTGCAGAGTCTTGGACTGGCTGTGGAGGCCGTTACCGATACTGGCGAGGTGATCCGATTTGGGAAGGATGAGGAGAAAGTTCATCCTCCAAAATACGCCACCGGCCTGATGGACATCGGTGATCCCTTCATCAAGAAAGGCCGCGGAGAAGAAGAAAACCGCTGATTCTTCTTGACGGGCTTTCACCCGATGTGATAGAATAGCCCTTCGTTGCCTAACAAGGGCTGTTGCTTTGCACTGTCCACTACGTCGTTCGTACGAGTGAGGCCATCAGGCAAGTATTACGATGGCCTCGCTTATTGACAAAACCAAGTTCTATTTATTTGCAAGGAAATTCGTCTCGGAGGCGAACGTGCCAACAATTAATCAACTGATCCGTAAAGGTCGCCAGACTAAGAAGGTCAAGAGCAAGTCTCCAGCGCTGCAATATACGCTGAATACCAAGCGCCAACGTCGTGTGCGCCAGGATAAAGGCGCACCGCAGAAACGCGGCGTGTGCACCGTGGTGCGTACCACCACCCCCAAGAAGCCGAATTCGGCTTTACGCAAGATCGCCCGCGTCCGCCTGACCAACGGTATCGAAGTGACCGCTTATATTCCAGGGGAAGGTCACCAGTTACAGGAGCATTCCGTGGTTCTTGTTCGTGGTGGTCGTGTGAAAGACCTCCCGGGTGTGCGTTACCATATCGTGCGCGGCTCTCTGGACACGACTGGTGTTGCCAATCGGAAACAAGGCCGTTCGAAGTATGGCGCCAAGCGCCCCAAGCAAACAGCCGCTTAATTTAGGATGGAGTGAGACATGCGTCGAGCAAAACCAGAAAAGCGCCCAAACCTACCAGATGTGCGCTACAACAATATTACTATTCAAACCATGATTTATCATATGTTCACGCGTGGCAAGAAAAGCACTGGCACACGGGTCATGTATGACGCCATGGAACTGATCAGCACCCGCAACAACGGCAAGGACCCGGTCGAAGTCTTCGAAGCTGCACTTAAAAATGTAGCTCCCGTGATGGAAGTGCGACCACGCCGTGTGGGTGGTGCCACCTACCAGGTCCCGATGGAAGTTGCCCCGGTTCGCCGTACAACACTTGCCATTCGCTGGATTCTGGATGCTGCCACAGCGCGTTCCGGCAAGTCCTTTGCTGAAAAATTGGCGGATGAGTTGATGGATGCTTTCAAGAACGAAGGCGCCTCCATCCGCAAGCGCGAAGAAACCCATAAAATGGCGGAGGCCAACCGAGCCTTCTCTCATTACCGCATGTAAGTGCGGGCCTGCACTTTACCAAGAAGAATCACATGACACGCGCGTTCCCGCTCGATCGTTATCGAAATATCGGCATCATTGCACATATTGATGCCGGTAAGACGACTACCACCGAGCGGATCCTTTTTTATACGGGCAAGACGCACCGCATCGGTTCGGTGGATGACGGTACGACTGTTACCGATTGGATGGTACAGGAACGCGAGCGAGGCATCACCATTGTCTCCGCGGCAGTGACCGCTGAATGGAAAGGCTATCAGATCAACATCATTGATACGCCAGGGCACATTGATTTTACGGCAGAGGTCCAGCGCTCATTACGCGTGCTTGACGGCGGGGTGGTGGTCTTCGATGCTGTTCAGGGGGTGGAGCCACAGAGCGAAACTGTTTGGCGGCAGGCTGACCGCTATGGCGTGCCCAGGATCTGCTTTGCGAACAAGATGGATCGTGTAGGCGCATCCTACGAGCGCACAATCGAGTCCATCAAGCAACGCCTGGGAGCGAATCCAATTGCGGTCCAGATGCCGATCGGAACAGAAGGCGGATTCCTGGGTGTGATCGACCTGATGACCATGCAGGCGATCTACTGGGATGAAGAATTGGGCCGCGAACCTCGCGTGGCAGAAATACCCCCAGACTTAAAAGCCGAAGCCAAAGAACAACGCCATTTCATGATCGAGCGGATCGCTGAACTCGATGATGCCCTGACCGTCAAGTACCTTGAAGGTGAGGAGATCAGTGTTGATGAGTTGAAATCTGCCCTGCGCAAGGCGGTCATTTCCAGCAAAGCCACCCCGGTTTTCTGCGGTAGTTCCCTGCGCAATAAGGGTGTTCAACTAGTTTTGGACGCGGTGATCGATTACCTGCCTTCACCCCTGGAAGTCCCTCCGGTTAGTGGCACTGATCCACGGACGGACGAGGTATTTGAGCTGCCCCCCAGGGATGACGCACCCTTGAGTGCACTGGTTTTTAAAATTGTTACGGATCCTTACGTGGGACGACTGGCTTACTTCCGGGTGTATTCCGGGACCCTCAACCAGGGCCAGATGGTGACCAACTCCACCAAGGGCAAGCGCGAACGCATTGGGCGCCTGTTGCGCATGTATGCTGACCATCGAGAGGATATTACCGAAGTTCGCTGTGGCGATATTGCGGCTGTCCTGGGTTTCAAGGATACCTTTACCGGTGATACCCTGTGCGACAATAAATTACTCATGTTGGAAAACATCACCTTCCCGGAGCCGGTTATCTTCATTGCCATCGAGCCGAAGACAACAGCCGACCAGGACAAGATGGGTGAGGCCTTACGGAAATTATCCGAAGAAGATCCCACTTTCCGTGTCCGCTCTGATGAAACGACAGGGCAGACGATCATCTCCGGAATGGGTGAGCTGCACCTGGATGTCATCGTCGATAGAATGTTACGTGAGTTCCGCGTTCAGGCAAACGTGGGCAAGCCCCGCGTAGCCTACCATGAATCCATCACCAAGGCCGTTCGCGAGGTCAACATGCGCTTCGTGAAACAATCCGGTGGACGCGGGATGTATGCCCATGTTGTCATCTCGATGGAACCGGGCGAACGCGGCAGTGGTATTGTGTTTGAAAACAAGATCGTTGGCGGCGTGATCCCGCGCGAGTTCATCCCTTCAGTGGAAAAGGGGATCAGGGAATCAGCTGAAAGCGGTGTCCTGGCTGGATATCCTGTCACCGATCTTAAGGTCAGGCTTTTTGACGGTTCCTACCATGAAGTCGACTCGAATGATATGGCCTTCAAGATGGCAGGTTCGATGGCCTTCAAGGAAGGTGTTCAGAAAGGCACGCCTGTTCTGCTCGAGCCGATCATGAAATTGGAAGTGGTTGCACCCGAAGATTTTCTTGGCGACATCCTGGGCGGTTTGAACGGCCGCCGCGGTAACATCCAGGGTATGGAAATGCGTCAAGGGAATGCACAGGCTGTTCATGCCACTGCTCCCCTGGGAGAGATGTTTGGTTACGCAACCGAGCTGCGTTCGGCCACCCAAGGCCGGGGCGTCTTCTCGATGGAATTTGATCATTACGCGCCGGTGCCGGAATTGGTGGCGCGTCAAATCTTGAACACTTAGTTCTCATAACTACTCTACTTAGAAGGAGAAAGAGCAATGGCGAAGCAGAAGTTTGCGCGGACGAAGCCGCACATGAATGTAGGCACCATGGGGCATATTGACCATGGGAAGACGACATTGACGGCGGCGATCACGAAATACTGCCAATTTTTGGGGAAGGCGCAATTTCGGGCAGTACGATTTGATCGATAATGCTCCGGAGGAGAAAGCGCGCGGGATCACGATTAACATTGCGCACGTGGAATACGAGACGGACAAGCGGCACTATGCGCACGTGGACATGCCTGGTCACCGAGACTACATCAAGAACATGATCACGGGAGCAGCGCAGGTGGACGGGGCGATTCTGGTGGTGGCTGCGCCGGACGGGCCGATGCCGCAGACGCGCGAGCATGTATTGCTGGCGCGGCAGGTGGAAGTGCCGTCGATCGTGGTGTACCTGAACAAGGTGGACCAGATGGACGACCCGGAGTTGTTGGAGTTGGTGGAGATGGAACTCCGCGAACTGCTGAACGGGTATGGTTTTCCTGGTGACACGACTCCGATCGTGCGTGGCAGTGCCTTGAAGGCGTTGGAGAGCACGAGCACGGATCCGAATGCTCCGGAATATGCGAGCATCAAGGAGCTGCTGCGCGTGGTGGATGAATACATACCCGAGCCGAAGCGCGAGGTGGAGAAGCCGTTCATGATGCCGATCGAGGATGTGTTCTCGATCAAGGGGCGCGGGACGGTGGTGACGGGACGCGTGGATCGGGGCGTGATTCATGTAGGGGATCCTGTGGAGATCGTCGGCTTGCGGGAGACGCGGACTTCGGTGTGCACTGGTGTGGAGATGTTCCACAAGCTGATGGACGAGGGGATGGCAGGAGACAACCTGGGCTTGCTGTTGCGCGGGATAGAGCGCACGGATGTGGAGCGGGGGCAGGTGGTGGCGAAGGCGGGGTCGATCACGCCGCACACGAAGTTTGAGACGTCGGTGTACGTGCTGAAGAAGGAAGAGGGTGGGCGGCACAGTGCATTCTTTAGTGGGTATCGGCCGCAGTTCTACATCCGGACGATGGATGTGACGGGCGATGTGACATTGCCGGAAGGCGTGGAGATGGTTCTGCCGGGAGATAATGTGAATTTGCAGGTGGAACTGATCGTGCCAGTGGCGTTGGAGCAGGGCTCGAAGTTTGCCATCCGTGAAGGCGGTCTGACCGTCGGCGCGGGTGTCATCACCAAGATCATCAAATAGATAGCAGGAAATCGATATGACGAAACAAAAGATCCGCATCCGCCTTAAGGCTTATGATCATCGTGTTCTCGACCAATCCGCAAAGCGGATCGTCGAGACAGCCGAGCGTTCTGGTGCCCATGTTGTTGGTCCTGTACCCTTGCCAACTAAGCTAGAACGGTTTACAATTCGGCGCTCAACTTTTATCGATAAAGACTCGCACGAGCACTTTGAAATTCGCACTCACAACCGTCTGATTGATGTCCTTGATCCTGATTCAAAGACGATCGATATGCTGATGCGGCTCAACCTGCCGGCGGGTGTGGATATTGAAATAAAAATCTAATGTAATCGTCAGTTCGCCAAACTGGTCTGATGATGGAATATCAGACCAGTTGGATTGAATGGTAGCACAAGAACGGTACTGGTCGTGGGCCTCAAAATCCTAGCGGCCGCGCCAGACTGATTGACTGTGCTACGCCAGAGATGATGCAGCCAAGCCCAGGCTGACAGTCTCTACAAATCTTTAGAAGGAGAAAACCGAGTATGTTGAAAGGGCTGATAGGCAAGAAGATCGGCATGACCCAGATCTTCGACGAGACCGGTGCGGCTTTACCGGTAACTCTGATCGAAGCTGGGCCTTGTTACGTTACGCAGGTACGCCTTCCTGTCAAGGAAGGCTACGCAGCAGTGCAACTTGGATTTAACGAGGTGGCTCCCAAACGCCTGGCAGGCGGTGAGCTGGGGCATCTCAAGGCCAACGAATTGCCTCCGCTGCGTTTTTTGCGCGAATTCCGCCTCAAGAATGCAGAATACAAGGTTGGCGACAAGGTCACCGTCGAGGTATTCAGCAAAGGCGAACGTGTGGATGTGATCGGTACCAGCAAAGGGAAGGGGTTTGCCGGTGTGGTGAAGCGCTATCATTTCAAAGGGCACTTCAAGACGCATGGCACCTCGGACCGTGTTCGCGCTCCCGGTTCGTCCTCCTCCACGACCACCCCTGGCCGCGTATATCGCGGAACCCGCCGCGCGGTCAAATGGGCAATGAACGCGTGACAGCCCAGGGTTTGAAGGTCGTTTTCGTGGATACCGAACGCAATTTACTCGGTGTCTATGGCGCTGTGCCCGGCCCCAAAGGCGGCCTGGTGATGATTCAGGACGCGCGCAAGCAATAGGCGCAGATGATTGGAGCACAGTTACTATGAAAGTAGATGTTTTCAACATGAAAGGCGAGAAGGTCCAGACAGTGGAACTGCCTGTCGAGATCTTTGAAACCGCAGTGAATATCGATCTGATGCACCAGGCCTATGTGCAACAGATGGCGAATGCCCGACTGGGCACGCATAAGACCAAGACGCGCAGCGAAGTCTCTGGTGGCGGCAGGAAGCCCTGGAAGCAAAAGGGAACTGGTCGTGCACGCCAGGGATCCACGCGAGCCCCACAATGGGTACACGGTGGTCGGATCCATACCCCGCGCCCGTGTAAATACACCCAACACATGCCGGTGAAAATGCGCCGCGCAGCCCTTCGTTCAGCACTCTCCGCCAAAGCTGCGGATGCAGACATCGTAATTGTTGAAGAACTGGTGCTGGATGAACCCAAGACCCGCGTGATGGCGCAATCTCTTAAAGCGCTGGTTGGTGATGCTACCGCCCTGGTGTTGGTTGCCGAAAAAGATACCGCCTTTGACCTGGTGGCACGCTCTATCAATAACCTCCCGTATGCCAAATTATTGATGGCAAGTTATGTCAACATCCGGGACCTTATGAATTACAACAAACTCGTCATGCCCTTAAAAGCATTGGACGTGTTGAAAGCCAACCTGGCATAGGAGGACAACATGACTACTATTTATGATGTTATCCGCCGCCCACTTGTTACTGAAAAAACGAACTATCAGTCCAGCAAATTGCGCCAGTACACCTTCGAGGTTGCCGAGTTTGCAACCCGTACATTGGTCAAGGATGCGCTGGAAGTGTTGTTCGATGTCAAGGTCGCCCGTGTGAACATTTTGAATACAGCTGGCAAGCGCAGTCGTCGCCGCAATCGCAGGCTGTTGGTGCGTGTTCCTGGCTTCAAGAAGGCGATCGTTACCCTGGCCGAGGGAAGCACCCTCGAGATCTTTGAAGGGGTGAAGTAATGGCCGTCAAGAAATACAAACCGGTTACGCCAGGTCAACGGGGGATGACCGGCTATACCTTCGAAGAGATCACCAAGTCCACTCCGGAACGAAGCCTGACCATTATCAGGCGCGAACATGCCGGTCGCGATGCTCATGGTCGCATTAGCGTTCGCCATCGTGGCGGTGGTAACCGCCAATACATCCGCATTGTTGACTTCAAGCGCGACAAGCGTGAAATCCCCGCGAAAGTCGCTGCCATCGAATACGATCCCAACCGAACGGCGCGTCTTGCATTGTTGTTCTATGCTGATGGTGAGAAGCGTTACATCGTCGCCCCTCTGGGGCTTAAGGTTGGCGATACGGTTCTTTCCGGACCTCAGGCAGAAATCCGCGCGGGCAACAGTTTGCCATTGGCCAATATTCCGGTCGGTACACTGGTGCATAACCTTGAGATCAAGGTCGGAAAAGGTGGTCAATTGGTCCGTTCAGCCGGTGAGTCTGCCCAGTTGCTGGCAAAAGAGGGCGAGTATGCCCAAATCCGCCTGCCTTCAGGTGAAGTGCGCCTGGTTCTGCAGGTGTGCTATGCAACGATTGGACAGGTTGGCAACGTTGACCACAGTAATATTAAACTCGGTAAGGCTGGTCGCAAGCGCCATATGGGCATCCGTCCCACAGTGCGTGGAACTGCCATGAGCCCGCGGGATCATCCGCACGGTGGTGGTGAAGGCCGTCAGCCAGCCGGTATGCCAGGCCCGAAGACACCCTGGGGCCGTCCGGCACGTGGTTATCGGACGCGCAATAATAAGAATAGCGATAAATATATCGTGCGCCGTCGCAGCAAGTCCAGCCGCTAAGCGCTGAGAATACGAGGTAGGCAAATATGTCTCGTTCCCTGAAAAAAGGCCCTTTCATTGCGCCGAAACTGCTTAAAAAGATCGAAGCGATGAATTAAAAGGGCGAAAAGAAAGTAATCCGCACCTGGAGCCGTGCCAGCGTGATCTTCCCCCAGATGGTTGGTCACACGATCGCGGTCCACGATGGTCGCCGCCATGTACCGATCTACGTTACGGAGAACATGGTTGGCCATCGCCTGGGTGAGTTTGCACCGACGCGCCTCTTCCGCGGCCACATGGCAGCGGAGAAGGCAACGAAGGTCGGATAGGAGATAAAAAATGGCACACGATATTCGTGCACAGATACGTTTCCTAGCCGTCTCAGCCCAGAAAGTTCGCCTGGTCGTTGATGCAGTACGAGGCAAGGACGCAAATCAAGCGCTGGAAATCCTGCGCTTCATGCCTCAAGGTGCAGCTGTTCCGGTATTGAAAATGCTGTCATCAGCTGTAGCCAATGCCGAGGAGAACTTCGGCGTCAGCCGCGACGATCTGTTTGTAGTCAAGATCTTTGCCGACGAAGCTCCCACCCGCAAATGGCGCCGCTTCGGTGCGCGCGGTCGTTTCAAACCGATATTGCGCCGTACATCGCATGTGACTGTGATCCTGCGCGAGCGCGAGACCGCGTAAGGCAAAGAAAGGACGAAGGAGATTTATGGGTCGCAAAGTTCATCCAATTGGATTTCGCCTGGTTGTAAACCAGGATTGGCGTGGCCGCTGGTTCGCTGAAGGCGCACAATATCGCGAACAGCTCCAGCAAGATATTGCCATTCGCGAAGCCATCCACAGGGAAGCAGGACGTGCCGGTGTTTCGAGGATCGACGTTGAGCGTTTCCCCGGCAAAGTGAAGGTGTCGGTCTTCACAGCCAAGCCTGGCATCTTGATCGGTCGTAAGGGTGAAGGGATCAAAAAGATCCGCATCTCACTTGAGGCATTGACCGGCAAGAAAATCGACCTGGACATCAAGGAGATCAAGGCTCCGGATTGCGATGCTTTCCTGGTTGCAAATAACGTAGCCGACCAGCTGGAGCGCCGCATCAGTTACCGCCGGGCGATGAAACGTGCCATCCAGCAAGCCATGCGCCAGGGCGCCCAGGGCATCAAGATCGAAGTGGGCGGCCGCCTGGGCGGAGCCGAAATGGCCCGCAATGCGTGGTTGCGTGATGGTCGTGTGCCTCTGCAAACACTGCGCGCAGATATTGATTTTGCGCGAACCGAAGCTACCACCACCTATGGTCAGATTGGTGTCAAGGTCTGGGTATACCACGGCGAGATGAAGACCGAAGTTGAAGAAAAAGCCGAATCCACCGAAGGCGTGTATGTGAGTGAATAGAGATTGGAAAGTGGAAGACGGCAGGAAACCCTGGCCCATCCACTCACTATTCTCTGATCTCTGATAAATGAGGTTGCTGTTATGTTAATGCCAAAACGCGTAAAGTATCGCAAGCAAATGCGCGGCCGAATGAAAGGCAAGGAATCGCGTGGTGTAGAGATTTCCTTTGGTGAATACGGCTTGCAGGCTCTGGAACCTGGTTGGGTGACTGCCCGCCAGATCGAAGCCGCCCGCCGCACCATTGTTCATGCCATGAAGCGCCGCGGAAAAATCTGGATCCGCATATTTCCGGATAAACCTTACACCAAGAAACCGCCTGAAACCCGCATGGGCAAAGGTAAAGGTAGTGTGGAATATTGGGTTTCCGTGGTCAAGCCAGGCCGTGTCATCTTTGAAGTTGGCGGCTTACCTGAGAATGAAGCTTTTGATGCGTTGAATCTGGCTCGATATAAATTTTCCATCAAGACCAGGGTCATCACCCGACATGACCTGGCCGCAGGAGAGCAGGCATGAAGCCGGTAGAAATTCGTAAACTGTCTGTTGATGAACTTAAAGCCAAATTGTCGGATTCACGGGAAGAGTTGATGAAATACCGCTTCCAACAAGTTACCGGCCAATTGACTGATACCAGCCGCATCCGGATGCTGCGCCGAGATGTCAGCGCGCATGGAAACCATCCTCCACGAAATAACCCCAACGGCTGTCCAGGAAGGTGAAGCATGAATAACCGTCGTCGTTTGACTGGTATTGTCACCAGCAATAAAATGACCAAGACCGTGGTAGTGGAGATCGGCCGTACATTCCGCCACCCGCTGTACCGAAAGGTAGTCCACCTGAGCAAGCGTGTCAAAGCGCATGATGAAATGGGCTGCCAGATCGGTGACCAGGTCCAGATCGTGGAGAGCCGCCCGCTTTCGCGTGACAAGCGCTGGGTGGTCGAGAAGATCGTCAAGCGCGAGATCCGCACAGCCGACTCCGGTGTGGAGGCGTAACGATGATCCAGAAAGAGTCCCGATTAAAAGTAGCCGACAACACCGGCGCACGTGAATTGCTTGTCATCCACCTCATGGGTGGATCCACCCGCCGATACGCACGTATTGGTGACGTGGTGGTCGCAGCGGTTCAGTCTGCGGCGCCGCAAGGTTCGGTAAAGAAATCAGAAGTCGTCAAAGCTGTTGTTGTCCGCTGCGCCAAGGAATGGCGTCGTGAAGATGGTTCTTACATCCGCTTCGATGACAACGCGGCTGTGATCCTGGATACCGACGGCGAGAATCCGAAGGGCACCCGCATCTTTGGCCCGGTGGCGCGTGAATTGCGCGAGAAGGGCTTCATGAAGATCGTTTCGTTGGCCCCGGAAGTGATCTAAAGGAGCGAACGATGAGAGTAAAGATTCGTAAAGGTGATACCGTTGAGATCATCAGCGGAAAATTGGAAGATAAAGGCAAGCGCGCCGAAGTTATCAAGGTGCTGCCAGATGAAGACCGGTTGGTTGTGCAAGGTGTGAATATTCACACCAAGCACCAGCGCCAGGTGCAAACCCAGGCTGGACGCAATGTAAATCCCGGCAGGATCAAGTTTGAAGGCCCGATCCATATTTCAAACGTGATGCTGGTTTGTCCCAAGTGCAGCGAACCGACCCGTGTGGGAGTGCAACGTGATGAGAAGGGCGCCCACCGAGTTTGCAAGAACTGCCAGGCACAGATTGATTAGAGCCGGTTGGAGCAATGAATTATGAATAGAATGCAAGAACGTTATCAAAAAGAAGTTGTCCCGGCGCTGTTGAAAGCATTTGGGTACAAGAATATCATGCAGGTCCCACGTATCACCAAGGTCGTGTTGAACATCGGCCTGGGCGAAGCAATGGACAATCCCAAGGCTCTGGAAGCGGCGATGGGAGACATGACCACCATTACCGGTCAAAAACCGGTCATGACCAAGGCCCGGGTGAGCATCGCCAACTTCAAGCTGCGGGAAGGCCGTATCATCGGCACCAAGGTGACCCTGCGCGGTTTGAAGATGTGGTTCTTCCTCGATCGCTTGTTGAACATCGCCCTGCCACGCGTTCGTGACTTCCGGGGAGTTTCCCCCGAAGCGTTCGATGGACGTGGCAACTATACACTGGGAATAAAAGATCAATTGATCTTCCCGGAAATCGAATACGACAAGATCGATAAACTACGAGGCATGGAGGTCACAATAGTGACCACAGCCAAATCCGACGATCATGCTCGGCTGATGCTGCAACTCATGGGCATGCCGTTCAAGAAGGAAGTGTAACTATGGCTAGCACTTGCATGAAATATCGTGAAGCCCGCCGCAAGTTCCCCACCCGTGTGCGAAACCGCTGTTTTCGCTGTGGTCGCCCGCGGGTTATATACGCCGCTTTGGCCTGTGCCGGATTTGCTTCCGCGAACTCGCGCTGGAGGGAAAAATCCCCGGCGTCGTGAAGTCGTCGTGGTAGGCGGATGGAGGTAGGAAATGAGTGTTAATGATCCGATCGCTGATATGTTGACCCGCATCCGTAATGCAATGATGAGCGGCCAGGCAATGACAGCCATGCCCTTCTCCAAGGTGAAGGCAGAGATTGCCAAGATCCTGAAGGAAGAGGGCTACCTGGAGAACATTGAGGTAGCTGATGGCGAAAAACCGGAACAGAGGGTTCTGCGCCTGCGCATCAAGTACATTGGCGAGCGCCGCGAACGCCGCCCGGTGATTACGGGCATCGAGCGCATCAGCCGCCCAGGCCGCCGTGTGTACACCAAGAAACAAGATATCCCCTGGGTGTTGTCAGGCATTGGTGTTGCCATCCTGTCCACCCCCAAGGGTATCATGACCGGCCAGCGAGCCCGCCAATTAAATGTTGGCGGCGAGCTCCTCTGCAAGGTCTGGTAGAAGAGGAGCAGATTAGAATGTCTCGTGTTGGACGTTTACCCATCAGCGTTCCTGCTGGTGTACAAGTGAATATCAATGGTTCGCGTGTCAGTGTGAAAGGCCCCAAGGGCGAAATGGTGCGCGATTTCTCTCCAACCATTGGAGTTGCCTTGGAGAATGGGCAGATTACCATCACCCGCAAATCCGACAAGCCCGCCGAGCGTGCATTGCATGGAACAACGCGTGCAGTCCTGGCGAACATGATCCATGGCGTCAACGACGGCTTTGTGCGTACCCTGGAGATCGAAGGTGTTGGTTATCGCGCCGAGATGAAAGGCCAAACCCTGGTCCTTTTCATGGGCTACTCACATCCTGTAGAGATGGAACCCCCTCAAGGCATTTCTTTCGATATCGATCTGAAGGCTCGCCAGGTTTTTGTCCGTGGTTATGATAAAGAGCAGGTTGGGCAAGTGGCAGCCAATATCCGCATGGTTCGCCCTCCCGAGCCTTATCATGGCAAGGGCTTGCATTACCTCGGTGAGCAAATCCGTCGCAAGGCTGGTAAGGCCGGAAAGGCAGCAAAGTAATCTATGGCTGAGAATTCTCGTTCTGAAGCCCGCATCCGGCGGCATGCACGTGTGCGCAAGCACCTGTCTGGGACATCCCTGCGGCCGCGCTTGTGTGTTTTCCGCAGCCTGGTGGGAATTTATGCCCAGGTAATCGACGACCAGGTCGGAAATACCCTGGTCTCAGCATCGACTATCGATCAGGATTTGCGCACCCAGATGAAAGGCCTGAAGAAAGCTGAACAAGCCAAATTGGTCGGCAAGAAGGTTGCCGAGCGTGCGGTCAGTAAAGGCATAAAAACAGTCGTCTTTGACCGCGGTGGTTTCAAATATACTGGCCGGGTCAAAGCTCTGGCCGATGGCGCCCGTGAAGGCGGCCTGGAATTCTAGGGCTCGATTGGAGAACGCAATTATGAATTATCCGGTAACAGAAGTTGAACAACAAACTGAACAGCTCGATGAGCGCCCGATCCAAATCGCTCGCGTGGCGAAAGTTGTTAAAGGCGGTCGTCGTTTCCAGTTTCGCGTCACCCTGATCATGGGTGATAACCACGGCAAAGTCGGTATGGGTGTTGGCAAGGCCAATGCTGTGCCGGACGCGATGCGCAAGGCTACGGAGCGCGCTCGCAAGGATATGCACAAGATCAACCTATCCGGCACCACCATCCCGCATGAAGCGACCGGCAAAGTAGGCGGCGCGGTTGTCCTGCTGAAACCGGCTTCCCCCGGTACAGGCGTTATCGCCGCAGGTGGTGTGCGCGCAGTCCTGGAAGCTGCGGGTGTTCACGATATCCTGACCAAGTCGCTGGGTTCGGCGAATGTCCTTAATGTTGTCCAGGCCACCCTCCAGGCACTTGATACCCTCAAGTCTGCCCAGGAGGAGGCTTCCCGGCGTGGCAAGCCAGTTTCAGAACTGCTGCCATACTGGGAAAGGAGAAAGAAGAATGGCTAAGAAGACCGAGGCCAAGACCATCAAGGTCACCTTGGTGCGCAGCTCAATCGGTTTCCCCAAACCGCAGAAAGCGACCGTTCGCGCCCTTGGTTTGCAGAAAATGAACCAGACTGTGGAACATTTCGATACTCCTGCCCTGCGCGGCATGTTGGCGAAAGTTGTCCATCTGATCCGTATCGAAGAATAGGGATTTGACATGAAACTGAACGATTTGAAACCCAATCCGGGTTCCAAGAAAGTACGCAAGCGCGTTGGTCACGGCATATCGGCGGGTCAAGGAAAGACTGCCGGTCGAGGCACCAAGGGTCAGAAGTCTCGCACCGGCGAAGGCGGACGCCTCTATCGACAGGGCGGAAATCTACCCTTCTACCGGCGCCTGCCTTTTGTCCGCGGCAAGGGCTTTACCCCGCCCTATTCGACCGAGTACAACGAAGTCAATCTTGACCAACTGGCTGGATTTAAATCCGATGCTGTTATCACCCCGGAAACCCTTGCCCAGGCACACCTGTTGCGCGATTCACGCAATCCTGTGGCGATCCTGGGACGCGGCGAATTGAAGGCTGCCCTGAAGGTGCGCGTTCACCGTGTGACTGCCAGCGCCAAGTCCAAGATAGAAGCAGCCGGCGGCAGTGTGGAATTGATCGGCTAATCTTTTCAAAAGAAGAGAGCCTCTTATGAAAAACGCATTTTCGGGATGGCGGTACCTCTGGAAGTCGCAGGATATTCGGCGCAAGCTGCTGATCACCCTGCTAATCCTGGTCATCTATCGTATGGCGGCGAACATTCCCGCTCCGGGAGTTAATGGAACCCTGCTGAAGCAGATCATGAACCAGGCTACCGGGTCTGGGACTTTCGTGGCTTTCCTGGACCTTTTGTCCGGTGGCACGGTATCGAACTTTTCGTTGCTCTCGATGGGTGTCTACCCGTATATTACGGCTCAGATCATCTTGCAGCTCCTGGTGCCCATTTTCCCGGCTCTGCAACGCAAGATGGAAGAGGATCCGCGTGAAGGTCGAAAATGGCAGGAGCGTTGGACGTATTACCTGGCAGTACCCATGGCTGCACTGTCTGCCATCGGCCAGATCAATATCTTCAACTCTGCAAGCACGACCGGCCAGGTAGTCCCGTTTGGATTTACTCCTGAACTGTGGTTGTCTTCCGTTTCCGTCCTTTTGACCATGGTCGGCGGCACGATGTTCGCCATCTGGTTGGGTGAGTTGATCTCGGAATATGGCATACGCGGCCAGGGTCTTTCGCTTATCATCTTTGCCGGAATTGTCGCCAGGATCCCGGCCAATTTTGGCAACCTGCTGCAAGACAAGCAATACGGCTGGATCCTGTTGATCTCCATGCTCATCGTAATGGTGGCAGTGATCTTTGCCATTGTGTATGTGCAACAAGGACGACGCAATGTTCCGGTCATGTACCCCGGTCGCCGGGTGGGTAACCGCATGTCCATGCCGGTCAAGGGAACCCTTCCTCTGATGGTTAACCTGGCAGGCATGATCCCGCTCATTTTTGCTGGCGCCATCCTGCAATTCCCAACCCTGGTGGCCTCCTGGATGCTGCGTTCAGCGAATGAAGGAGTGGTGAAATTCGCCACTGGCATGCAGACCATCTTCAGTGGACAACAGGGTCCACAGGCCTGGATCTACTGGGTGCTGTACTTCCTTTTCGTTGTCGTCCTCACCTTTTTCTACACGGATGTGATGTTCACGCAACAGAATTACGGCGAAAACTTGAAGAAAGTGGGAGCACAGATCCCCGGCGTCAATCGCGGCGCTCCAACCCAGAAATACCTCACCCGCGTGCAACGGCGCATCACCCTGCCGGGTGCCTTCTTCCTGGGCCTGGTTGCCATCCTGCCTTACCTGATCGGGCTCATCCTGACAGCGGTGGGAATCAATACCGGTAATTCCTCGACTTTGTTCCTGACCACCTCCACCGGACTGCTCATCGTTGTCGGTGTTGTCCGGGATACCTTCATGAACATCGATGCGGAACTCAAATTACACGGTTACGACGAGAAGTTGCTGGTCAAATAGACGGTAATGCCCATCTTCATTGTTCTTCTCGGACCTCCTGGCGTCGGTAAAGGGACGCAAGCCAAGATACTGGCTGAAACTGCTGGATTACCGCACATTTCATCCGGCGACCTGTTCCGAGAGAACATGAAGAATGAAACTGAACTTGGCAAGTTAGCGCAAGACTTACATTAACAAGGGCGAATTGGTTCCGGATGATGTGACCATCGGCATGATCCGCGAACGGCTTGCCAGAAAAGATTGCCAGAACGGTGCCTTGCTGGACGGTTTTCCCCGCACGATCATCCAGGCGGAAGCACTTGAAAAACTGTTGGCAGAATTTGGCGGATGTGTGAACCACGTCCCGTATATCAATGCCTCTGCAGTCTGTGCTGGTGGAACGCTTGAGCGGACGCTGGACCTGCCGTGAAAACGGTCATGTCTTTCACGAGAAGTTCAATCCGCCGCAGAAGGCCGGTATATGTGACATGGATGGTTCGGGACTTTACCAGCGTGACGATGATAAATCCGAGACCGTCATCCGCCGCATCCAGGTCTATTCGTCCCAGACGGCACCCCTGGTGGAATATTACCAGCGGGCTGGCTGCCTCGAAGAAATCAACGGCGAACAAGCCATTGATAAAGTAACTGCTGATCTACTTGCAGTCCTTAACAAATGATATGAGCCGGGATAACAATATTCACCTCAAGACACCGGCAGAGATAGATATCATGCGTGAAGCCGGCCGAATCAATCACCAAGCTTTGGCGGCTGTGCGCGCTCTTTTACAACCCGGCGTTACCACTGCAGACCTCAACGCGGCTGCTGAGGAAGTTCTGCGGCAACACGGTGCATACTCACCATTCAAGAACTACGGTCACCCCCCGTATCCTGCCTCCATCTGCACGAGCATCAACGAGCAGCTGGTGCATGGAATACCAGGAAAACGCAAGCTGCAAGCAGGCGATATCATTTCCGTCGATTGCGGAACGGTTTTCGAAGGTTATGTGGGTGACTCAGCGTTCACTGCCGGAGTAGGGGAGCTCTCTGCGACAGCGCAGAAGCTCATCGACGTAACCGAGCAGGCGTTGTATGTGGGTATCGCGATGATGCGCGCCGGTAATAGAACGGGCGACATTTCTGCTGCCATCCAGCAATTCGTGGAAGGCAACGGTTTCCAAGTCGTCCGCGAATATACGGGACACGGTGTCGGGCGGTCCATGCACGAAGGACCGCAAGTACCCAATTATGGGACACCCGGCACCGGGCTTCTTTTGCGCCCCGGCATGACCATCGCACTTGAACCGATGGTACTTGTTGGAACGCATAGAACCCGCGTCCTGTCTGACCAGTGGACAGTTGTCTCTGCTGACGGTTCCCTGACGGCGCACCAAGAACATTCGGTGGCTGTCACCGAAGGAGACCCCCTCATCCTGACTGTTCCTTAGAACATGAAGCAGGCTGGAAACTGGACGGAAGTGAATAGAGCAAGTATAATTCGACGTTTGGCTCTACAAGGAAGAAGGAGTTTGTAATGAGAGTTTCACCATCCATACGCAAGCGCTGTGCGAAGTGCCGCATAGTAAAACGCAAGGGCATTCTATTTGTCATTTGCGAGAATCCGAAGCACAAACAGCGACAAGGATAAGGAACCATGGCGAGAATTGAAGGTAATGAGCTGCCGCGCAATAAGCGCGTCGAAGTTGGCCTGAATTACTTGTTCGGCGTAGGTCCCGCGCGGTCGCGTGAGATCCTTTCCGCAACGGGAATCAATCCCGATACGCGTGTCAAGGATTTGACCGAGTCTGAAGTAAACGCCATCCGTGAATTTATCTCCAAGAATTGGAAGATCGAAGGCGACCTGCGCCGCCAGGAACAAATGAACATCAAACGCCTGGTGGAAATTGGCTGCTATCGTGGCTTGCGCCATCGCCGTAACCTGCCTGTGCACGGACAGCGCACACGCACCAACTCGCGCACTCGCAAGGGTCCCAAGAAGACCGTTGCCGGTCGTGGACGCCGCAAGGGCGGTAAGAAGTAATCAGGAGCTAGAAAAGTATGCCTCAAACAGTTCGCTCTGCGCGCCGTACCACGGCGAAAAAAGCCAAGCGCACTTTGTCCTCCGGGCAGGTGCATGTGTTCGCTTCATTCAATAATACAATTGTGACCGTTACCGATCCCGCCGGGAATACTCTTTGTTGGGGCAGTGCCGGTTCTGTTGGCTTCAAGGGCTCACGCAAAAGCACACCTTTTGCAGCCCGCCTGGCCGCCGAACAAGCCGTCAAGGCTGCCCAGGCGATGGGTATCCAGGAAGTGGAAGTCATCGTCAAGGGTCCCGGACCCGGTCGAGAGAACGCGATTCGTGCTGTCCAGTCGCTGGGCTTGAAAGTGAAATCCATTTCGGATATCACCCCGGTTCCGCACAATGGCTGCCGGCCTCCCAAGAGACGCCGCGTGTAGTTCAGGTAAGAGAGGAAAGTACGTATGGCTAAAAATACTGGACCGGCCTGCAAACTGTGCCGGCGTGAAGGTGAAAAATTATTCCTTAAGGGAGAGCGTTGCTATACTCCCAAGTGTGCATTTGACCGGCGCAGTTTTGCCCCAGGTCAGCATGGACGTTCGGGTGGACGAGGCGGCAGCGCTGCCGGCCGGGAATCCGACTATGCCAAGCAGCTGCGTGCCAAGCAGAAAGCCCGCCGCGTCTATGGCGTTTTTGAACGCCAGTTCCGACGCTATTATGCCAAGGCGTTGAAGTCGCGCGGCATTACCGGCCTGGTTCTTTTACAGACACTTGAATCCCGCCTGGACAACGTGGTCTACCGGCTTGGTTACGCTGCCAGCCGCGCCCAGGCGCGCTTGCTGGTCAACCACGGGCACTTTACCGTTAATGGACGCCTCTCTGATATTCCCTCCATGACCCTCAAGGCAGGGGACAATGTGGCAGTGCGAGAAGCTTCCAAAGAAACGACGTTTTTCAAGGAGCTTGCTCCTTTTGCTGAAAACCGCAATACTCCAAGCTGGCTCGGTCGTGACCTGAACACTCTTTCCGGCAATGTCCTGCGCATGCCGGAGCGGGCCGAGATCGAAGGCAGCTTGAATGAACAATTGATCGTTGAGTATTACTCGCGCTAATCCGAGTCAGCTGTCTAGACGCGGCGTACCGTTCTGTACGCCGGGGAAAGGTGAACCGTGACAATAACAAACATGGTGATGCCTAAGATCGAGCGCGAAGCTGAGGCTCGGAATTATGGCAAGTTTATCATCAGCCCTCTGGAACATGGCTATGGCATGACAGTGGGCAACGCCCTGCGGCGTGTCCTGATCTCTTCGCTGGACGGCGCAGCTGTTACGTCCATCCGCATTTCGGATACGCTGCATGAATTTAGCGACATCCCGGGAATACGAGAGGATGTTCTGCAGGTAATGCTGCAGGTCAAGCAACTGCGCATCATTCTTAAGGATGTTGACACCACCCGCATGCACCTGGAGGTGCACGGTGAGGGTGTTGTGACTGCCGCTGACATCATCACTTCTCCTGAAGTGACGATCATCAATCCGGACCTGTACCTGTTCACTTCTGACAGTGCAAAGACCCGCTTGGACATCGAGTTCACCGTCGAACGTGGACGCGGGTATGCGCCGTCCAACGAGCGCGGTCGGATGCCGATCGGCGAACTGCCAGTGGATGCCATCTTCAGCCCGGTCAAGCGCGTCAACTGGGAAGTCCAGGCAGCCCGTGTCGGTCAGAGCACCAATTTCGATAAACTTGTTCTGGAGATCTGGACCGATGGCACGATGGTTCCGGAGACAGCGCTGAGCACAGCAGCCAAGATCCTCATCGAACACCTGCGCTTTATCGCCGGCATCAGTGAAGAAACCCTGGCAGTTACGATGGAGAAGGAAGTATCCGGGCTGAGGCTGACCAGTGAAGTAGCCGAAGCACCAGTGGAAAGCCTGGATCTCTCCGTGCGGGTTTTCAACTCTCTCAAGCGCACAGGTATTACCACCGTTGGTGATGTGCTCGAATTGCTTGAGAAAGGCGATAATGCGGTCATGTCCATTCGTAATTTTGGTGAGAAGAGCCTGGATGAATTACGTCTTAGAATGCGTGAAAAAGGCTACCTGAAAGACGAAATCAAGAAAGAGCTGGAGTAATTTAGCAATGCGACACCAAGTAGCAGGTTATAAACTCAGTCGTTCCAAGGGCGCGCGCATCGCTCTGCGCCGCACCTTGATCAAGCAATTCTTTACTCATGAGCGGATCCGCACCACCTCCACCAAGGCTGCTGCCATCCGTGGCGAAGCCGAGCGGATGATCACTGTTGCCCGTAATGTAAAAGAGGGCACTGATGATCAGAAAGTGGCTGCCCGTCGTCACGTCGCTGCCCAACTGGGCAATAACAGCAACGAAGTGATCAAGAAGTTATTTGACGAGATCGGCCCGCGCTTTGTAGGGCGGAATGGCGGTTACACCCGCATCCTCAAACTCGGTCCACGTTTCGGCGATAAAGCCGAGATGGTCTTGATCGAGCTTGTTGAAGAGTAATTTTTGCAATCACCAGTGATCGATCTGCAAGGCTGATTGCTGGAAAATGGCACGTTACCAGATTATCTTATCTTATGATGGCACTGGCTTCTTTGGAAGCCAGCGGCAGGGCAAAACGCGCACGGTACAAAGTGAGATCGAAAAAGCGCTGCGCAAGATTGGTTGGAATGGGAAATCAATCCTGCTGGCGGGGCGTACCGACAGCGGTGTTCATGCCAGAGGGCAGGTTGCTGCATTCGATCTTGACTGGGCACATGGCCCTGGTCCATTGCTGAAAGCCTTGAATGCCAATCTTCCTGCAGACATGGCAGTGCGCAAATTGACCAGCGTTCAAGATGGCTTTCACCCGCGCTTCGATGCCCTTTCACGCCGCTATCAGTACCGCCTGTTCTGCCAGGAAATTCGTGATCCCCTGCGGGAACGGTTTTCATGGCGGGTCTGGCCAGTAGTTTCTGACCTGACTGCGCTGGCAGCCATTTGGCCCGGTACGCACGATTTTGCTGCTTTCGGTTCCCCGACCACTCCCAAAGGCAGCACGGTGCGGACGGTGAAATTTGCCGGATGGCAAGCGAGCGGCGATGAATGGATGTTCGAGATCGAGGCGGATGCCTTCCTCTATCGGATGGTCCGACGCCTGGTATACGTCCAGGTGGCGGTGGGTCAGGGACGGGTATCCGTGCAGGACCTGGTCAAGGCATTAGACAACGACCCCCAGGGAATGCTGGAAACCCTGAAACACATCCCCGCCGGCCTGGCGCATCCAAGCGGTTTGAGCCTGGTTGAAGTCAAATACGATAATCTGGTTGAAAAAGTCTGAACTTTTGGAGAAAAGAAAGTGTACAAATCCTATTATCCCAAGGCCGCTGAAATCGACCGTAAATGGGTCATGCTGGACGCTGAAGGCCAAAACCTGGGCCGCCTGGCTACCAAGGTCGCTGCACTCTTGCTGGGCAAGCATAAACCAACCTTTACTCCCGGAGTAGAGCTGGGTGATTTCGTGATCGTTGTGAATGCCCAGAAAATCACCGTCACCGGGACCAGAACGAGCACCAAATTGACCGAGAAGCTGTATCATCATCATTCCGGTTATCCCGGTGGTCTGAAAACTATCAGTCTGCGCGACCAACTGCAGGTACGCCCGGACCGCGTTATCCGTTCAGCGGTGTGGGGCATGCTGCCGCACAATCGCATGGGACGTCATATTCTCAAGCGCCTCAAGGTCTATGCCGGCGCCGAGCACCCGCACGGCCCACAGAACCCGCAGAAGGTTGCATAAAGGAGCAGGAAAATGTCTGTTCATTATTTTGAAGGCATTGGTCGCCGCAAGGAAGCTGTAGCCCGTGTTCGCCTAATGGCTGGCTCAGGCAGGTTTATCGTCAATGAAAAGGAAGGCCCGGTCTATTTTGGTCGCCTGGGTGACATGGAAACCATCCTGTCGCCATTCAAGGCAGCAGCCCAGGATGCCCACACATACGATGTGACCGTCCATGTCAAAGGCGGTGGTGTTACCGGCCAGACCGACGCCATCACCCTTGGGCTGGCACGCGCACTGGTGAAGATGGATGCCAACCTGGTACCCGCCATGCGCAAGTTTGGTTTGCTGACCCGCGATGCACGCATCAAGGAACGCAAGAAACCAGGTCTGAAGCGCGCCCGCAAGGCTCCGACTTACACCAAGCGTTAATTCCTAATACGTATTTACGTAAAACGTAATGCGTGCGTAGATGAAGTGCAGTTGTAGACTCTCACGCTTCACGCATTGCGTTTTGCTTTAATTGGACTAGAGAATTCAGGAGAACCCCATGCCCGGAATCACACTCCTAGGTCTTGGCCCCGGCGATCCGGCCCAACTCACCCGCGCCGCGTGGGAGGTTCTTGGATCAGCGGACGAGATCCATCTGAGAACCAGCCTGCATCCAACAGTGAAAGGATTTCCACCCAAGTTAAAGGTATTCTCTTTCGATCACTTGTACGAGAATGCAGAGAGTTTCGAAGAGGTCTATGCCGGAATCGTGGAAAAAGTATTGGAACTCGGGCAAAGACCTCAGGGAGTTGTTTATGCCGTACCCGGGGATCCATTCGTAGCGGAAGCCACAGGACCGGAGATCGCCAGACGCGCCAGGGAGATGGATCTCCCAGTGAAGGTCGTCAATGGCATTTCCTTCCTGGAACCAGTCTTCACGGCTGTTGGTCTTGATCCATTCCCCCGCCTGACCCTGGTGGATGCCGTGGATCTGAGCCAGGCACACGTGGCAGCATTTCCTCCGGATGTTGCTGTGCTGGTCGCCCAAGTTTATTCTCAGATCATCGCCGCCGAAGTCAAGATGACCCTGAATACCGTCTACCCGGACGATCATCCTGTCTGGCTGGTTCATGCAGCCGGAACGGAGGAAGAGGTCGTGGAGGCGATCCAACTATATGAGATCGACAGGTCCAGGCATATCGGACTGCTGACCGCCCTCTACCTGCCACCCTTGGCGCGGGGAACCTCCTTCGAAGCCTTCCAGGAAGTGGTTGCTCGTTTACGTGCCCCGGATGGCTGTCCCTGGGACAGGGAACAGACCCACCAATCCCTGCGTTCGCACCTGATGGGTGAGGCCTATGAAGCGCTGGCAGCCATGGATGCCGGTGAGCCGGCTAAAATGGCCGAGGAATTTGGTGACTTGCTGCTCCAGATCGTGCTAAATGCCCAAATCGCCAGCGAAGAGGGGGATTTCAACATGGCGGATATTCTGAAGGGTATTCACGACAAGATTATACGCCGGCACCCACATGTTTTTAGCGATGTTCAACTGGATGGCGTGCAGGGTGTGTTGAAAAATTGGGAGAAATTGAAAGCTGAGGAACGAGAGGAAGAAGGGGATGCGAAGGGTCTGCTCGCTGGGGTTCCTACAGCCCTGCCAGCACTCACCCAGGCACAGGAGATCCAGGACCGCGCCGCCCGAGTTGGCTTCGACTGGCCTGAGATCGAAGGGGTAGTGGACAAGATAGCCGAGGAAGTGCAGGAAGTGCGCAAAGCAAATAACATCGACGAATTAAGTGCCGAGTTAGGTGACCTTTTCTTTGCCCTGGTCAACCTGTCACGCTGGAAGAAGGTGGATGCTGAATTGGCATTACGCGAGACTAATCAACGTTTCAGGGATCGGTTTTCACATATTGAAGAGGGAGCAAAACAGCGGGGGAAGAAACTCTCCGAGTTGACACTGGACGAGATGGAAACCTTATGGCAGGACGCAAAGAACCTGGCTCAATAAGACGGGAAGGTGCAAGACAATTATTTTTCTTCGCATAATCCCCCATCTGTCCTCTTGTTTGTGTTTACCAAGTATGTTAGAATATTGCCTTACTGCCCCATATACAGGGGAATAATGAAGATATAGCACCATATATGGCGGCTACATTTGTTCTAAGTTTCACGGAGTTTACCGGATGCTCTGTCCTTATTGTCAGCACGAAGATTTAAAAGTGATTGACACTACACACGACAGCCATGGGGGCATTCGCCGCCGGCGTGAGTGCCTGAATTGCCGACAACGTTTCAGCAGCTACGAGCGTCCCATCCTGGCCTCACCCCTTATCATCAAGAAGAATGGTACCCGCGAGGAATTCGACCGGCAGAAATTGGAACGTGGCATCCGGATCGCATGTGCCAAGCGCCCTGTCTCGGCAGAAGATATCGAACGGCTGGTCGGGCAGGTGGAAGCTGACCTGCAAAAAAAAGGCAAGGCGGAAGTTGCCTCGCGCGTGGTTGGCGATCTTGTGATGGAAGGGCTCAAGGAACTGGACCAGATTGCTTACATCCGTTATGCGATCGTTTATTTGCGCATGGACGATCTGCAATCATTACGATCGGAAATCGATCACCTCCTTTTGGGAAAATAGCAGCATAAGCCACCCGCGGCACATGGTTGCCCCAGGGTGGCTTTCCGTTACTGATCATATTATTGGTAGTAGATTATTTTTATTCAGGAGATGAGAATGGGATTCACAACAAATCACACCAGCAAGGGATTATTGCCAACTCCCAGCCTGCCAGGTGATCTGCCTCCGGTCAGTATTGGTGAGAATGCTCGCCAGGTGCTGGTGCGACGCTATGTCCGCCGCGGCGATAATGGTGAACCGGTGGAAACACCGGAAGAAATGTTCTGGAGGGTGGCTTATCACATTGCCCGTGCCGATGAAGCCTGGGATGGAGATGTACTCCACCTGGCTCGGGAATTCTATATCCTCCTGACATCCAGGAAATTCTTTCCGAACTCTCCCACTTTTACAGGCGCCGGAACTCCATTGGGTCAATTGGCAGCGTGTTTTGTCCTGCCCATCAATGATGATATGGGGCGAGATGCAGCCGGGATTTTTCAATCGTTGCGAGATGCTGCCCTCATCCAACAAACGGGGGGCGGGAACGGATTCTCTTTTTCTAGATTGCGCCCAATGGGTTCACTGGTCAAATCTTCTGCAGGACAGGCTACCGGCCCGGTAGGCTTCCTGCGAGTTTATGATCATGCATTTGGTGAGATCGCCCAGGGAGGGACTCGGCGCGGCGCCAACATGGCGGTCCTGCGTGTGGATCATCCAGATATCGAAGATTTCATCGCCTGCAAGGACCAGGAAGGCAGTGTTAGCAATTTCAATATCTCGGTAGGCATCACGGATGCCTTCATGCAGGCGGTCAAAGAGGATGCTGAATGGGAATTGCGTTTCCCGGATGTCAGCAGCCCCGAATACCGCAAGTTTCGAGGAACACTGGAGCAAACCGAGGCTGCCGGTATCCCGATCCGTGTTTATAAGAAAGTGCGCGCCCGTGACCTGTTCAACAAGATCGTCCACCAGGCACATCATAATGGGGAACCAGGCGTTCTCTTTCTGGATGCTGCCAACCGCTCCAATCCTGTCCCACACCTGTACCAATTGGAAGCCACCAATCCCTGTGGTGAGCAATGGCTGGGGCCCTATGAAAACTGCTGCCTGGGATCGGTGAACCTGGCTGAGCACTGTGGTGAAGGTGGGAAGGTGGATTGGGATGGACTTCGCCGGAGCGTTGACTTGGCTGTTCATTTCCTGGACAACGTGGTGGAAGTCAATGCGTATGTTCCTGCCGTTCCTCAATTGAAGGAAGCAGCCCTAAAAGCCCGCCGTATCGGGCTGGGGATCATGGGGCTGGCTGACTTGATGTACCATGTGGGAGTGCGATACGGCTCTCCGGAGGGACAGGAGTTTGGGTCCCAGGTCATGGAATTTATCCGTTTCCAAGCCATGCATACCAGCGTAGGTCTGGCGCATCTACGCGGCGCGTTCCCGGCGATCAAAGGCAGTATCTATGATTTTGAAAATATGAAATGGACCCCCCCGCAGCCGATGGTTCCGTATACCCATGACTGGGGACGGCCCGAACTAGATTGGAATTCGATCACCGACGGCATTCTCAAGTTCGGTATCCGCAATGCTGCCCAGACGACAGTGGCACCAACCGGTACGATCGCTACGGTTGCCGGTTGTGAGGGTTATGGCTGCGAGCCTGTCTTTGCCCTGGCTTATGTCCGGCATGTCAATGACAATGGCAAGGATCTTGAATTAACCTACGCCAGTCCCCGTTTCGAATCTGCACTGGACCATGCGGGCATTTCTGAAGAGGCGCAGAAGGGTATCGTTGAGCAGGTGATGCAGCATGGCACCTGCCAGGATATTAACGAACTTCCCAAGACCTTGAGGGATGTATTCGTGGTGGCGGGGGATATCACTGCTGAGGAGCATGTGCTCATGCAGGCTGCATTGCAGGCTTTTGTGGATAATTCCCTTTCGAAGACGATCAACTTCATGCCTGGCGCATCTGTTGATGAGGTAGCCCAGGCATACCTGATGGCTTGGGAACTGGGTTGCAAAGGTATCACCGTCTATGTGACAGGCTCACGTGAGAAAGTGGTCCTTGAAACCAAGGCGACGGCTGAGAAGAAGCAGCAAGGTGCTGCACCGGTTCCAGGACCTGTCATCCTGCCTTTTGGTGGCAAAGGAAGTGGAAGGCCTGTCTCCGAAGCTGAGATTGCCACCCAGATCGCTGCCTGGCATGAAAGCAAGAAACCGCGTCCACGCCTACTGGCGGGAAGTACTTTCAGAGTCGAGACCCCCCTGGGAAAAGCTTTTGTCACCGTAAACGAGAATGGCGGACTGCAACCATTCGAGGTATTCATCAACACAGCCAAAGCAGGCTCAGAAACTGCTGCAGTCTCGGAAGCCATTGGCCGGCTGATCTCCTACATCTTGCGCCTGGCATCACCGATCGTCCCACGCGAGCGATTGGAAGAAGTGGTGCGCCAACTTTCCGGCATCGGCGGAAGCCGGACTCTCGGTTTTGGTCCCAACCGGGTGCGCTCGCTCCCGGATGGCGTCGGTAAAGCCCTGGATGAATACCTGAATGGTAATTTGGCTCACAAGGTGGATCAAAACGAGGCCATACCGGATCCCCAGCCTGTTCCTGTTATGGTGGACCAATCCCTGGCTTCAGAACCTGAATCCTCTGCAAGGCAATCCGCCCTCAGGATGGGTGACCTGTGCCCGGAATGTGGAGAAGCTTCGATGGTGAATGAAGAGGGATGTCGCAAGTGCTACACTTGCGGTTACAGCGAGTGCTGATCTCTTTCGGAAATAACCAGGCGGGCGAAGGAAAACTTCGCCCGCTTTTTTCAATCCCAGTTCATAATTTGCCAAAGGAGATGGCTTTGTAAGTCCATCCGAGTGCCTTCAGAGCCTCCTGGATGGGCTTTTTGAGCTCATTGGTGTTGAATCTGTAATTGTAAATCTGTCCCGGGGCAAGCGTCTCGGTAAAGCCATAAGCCGTACCAAACTCGACCGAGGTCATTTGTCCCTTAAAAGTACTTGCAGCCAAAGTGATCGAAGGGATACCGGCGCGCCAGGAAACGGAGTATTCGTGATCCTGGGCGCGGAGTTCACTCTTCGCGGTATCGAACTTCATATATATGCGGAAGACTTTGGTGAGGTTGGCCTTGGCGAAGATCTCGTACCATTGTGCGTCCACGATCTTCCATTCAGCGACCAGGTCCACCCCGTCGCTACCGCCTTCGATAATCCGAAACGGGGCAGAGGGGCGGTTCAAGGCAAGCAGGCGGGTTTTAACTTCTTCGACAGGGACCGCCGGAACCTGGGCAGATTGTTTCTTACCAAATAGGGGCATATTTATCTCCTTTTATTCCACATTATACTCATAAACTCGAAAGCCGGTATATCGTGTAAAATTATATTAATCTGATCAGGAAGGTTCAATGAGCAAAAGATTGGTGGTTGTTGCCGGGAATATCGGAGCGGGAAAGACCTCTCTTGCTGAGCGGATCGGTTCCCGCCTTGGCTGGCGCACAGATTACGAGTCCGTGGCGGATAATCCCTACCTGCCTGACTTCTATGCAGATATGCGTGCCTGGTCTTTCCATCTACAGATCTATTTCCTGGGGCACCGTGCTGACCAGTATCTCGATGCAGCAAATGATCCCCGCTCTGCCATCCTGGATCGCAGCATCCAGGAGGACGCCTATATCTTTGCCCGCGCCCTGCATCATATGGGCAACCTGGCTGAACGAGATTACCTTGCCTATCGTAAACTGTTCGATCTCGTGGTGGATGCGCTCCCTGCGCCCAACTTGCTGGTCTATCTCAAGTGCCCGGTGCAAGTTTTAATGGATCGAATTCGCCGCAGGGCGCGAAACATGGAGACAGGGATCTCGATTGAATACCTGTCCTTGCTTGATACTTTTTATGATGAGTGGCTCAATGCCTTTGACCTGTGCCCGGTTCTTACCATCCGGACGGACGACCTGGACTTTGTCCACCAGCCCATGGCGCTTGAAGTTGTAGTGGCGCGCATCAAGGAGAAACTGGGTGGAAAAGAAGAACTGGATCTCCGCGGCGGCTGAGCTTCATTTCATCCCAACTCCTTTCGTATAGGTAGAAATATGACCAATCCTCGCCACCCCTTGCGGGTTAATATAGGTTTCCTGATCAATTCTGCTGTTGGCTCAAACCGTGAATTTACTTTCGATTATGCAAAAATGCGCCTGGGAGAAGACCTGACCGTACAAGATTTTTCCGGGGCAGCCACTTTCTCCCGCACCCAGCAGGGGCTTCTGCTGCAGGGGGAGTTCGGTGCGAAGATGAGCCTGGAGTGCGTTCGCTGCCTGGATGAATTCACTCAGGCGATCAGTTGGACCTTTACAGACCTATATGCCTTTGACAAGCACTCGCTGTCCGAGTCCAACCTGCTCGTCCCTGAAGAGGGGCAGATCGACCTTGAACCGCTGTTGCGAGAATACGCCTTGTTGGAAGTCCCCATCCAGCCAATCTGCAAGCCAGATTGTAAAGGCTTGTGCTTAACCTGTGGCGAAAACCTGAATCGAGTGGATTGCGGACACCGCCCAGCGGAGGATGAGTCGCCCCTGGGAACATTGAAAGACTTGTTCGACTCCCAGCTCCCAAAATAGTAGCTCCGCTTATCCGCTTTGAAAAGACGCCTCCCGGGGCGTCTTTTTGGGTTAAGTAACCATATACCTGGATTGAATGAGTCCAAAAACATCTCCAAGGAGCATTTATGTCTTCAAAACTGCAACGTATTGTGGTACGTGGATTGGTCACCATCCTGTTGATCGCAACGCTTCTTTCAGCATTTGGAATTTACACCGCCAGGCGATCCTTTCCTAAGTTGGATGGTGAAATCATTCTCTCCGGGCTGGAAGCAGAAGTGAATATTTACAGGGATGACAAGGGTATTCCAAATATATATGCATCCAGCCTGCATGACTTGTTCTTTGCCCAGGGTTACTTGCATGCCCAGGACCGTTTCTGGCAGATGGATTTTTGGAGGCATATTGGCGCAGGGCGCCTTTCGGAGATGTTCGGGGCTGACCAGGTGGAGACGGATGCCTTCCTGCGAACGATGGGATGGATGCATATTGCTGAACAGGAATTTGCCGAATCAAGCTCCGAAGCGGTGGCTATTCTTGAGGCCTATTCGCAGGGGGTCAATGCCTACCTGTCCGACCATTCCGGGAGTGCCATCAGCCTGGAATACGCCATTCTCGGACTGCTGATCCCGGATTACAAGCCTGAAGCCTGGACCCCGGTCAACTCGCTAACCTGGGCCAAGGCTATGGCTTGGGATCTGCGAGGCAATATAGATGAAGAGATCGAGCGAGCACTGTTGATGAAAACCTTTTCCACGCAGCAACTTGCCGACCTTTTCCCTGCATATCCTTCCGACCACCCGGTCATCGTGGACAGTTTTTCCCTGCCAGCCGTATCCACATCCGCACAGCGCAATGCAACCAGGATATCAACAGATCCACAACCGATCGATCAACTTTCCTTTGCCAGCTTAGTGGCAACTTCCGAGAATCTGGCCCTGCTTGATGCCGTTCTCGGCCCTTCGGGCACGGGCATCGGTTCAAATTCGTGGGTGCTCTCGGGCAAAAAGACTTCCACCGGGATGCCCCTGCTGGCGAATGATCCACATCTTGGGATCCAGATGCCTTCCATCTGGTACCAGGTCGGTTTGCATTGCCAGCCGAAGAACGACGCCTGTCCATACGAAGTGGCTGGATTTTCATTCGCTGGTGTTCCGGGTGTGATCATTGGTCACAATGAAAGGATCGCCTGGGCTTTCACCAACAATGGCCCCGATGTGATGGATCTATATATGGAAAGGGTCAACCCGGACAACCCGAACCAGTATGAGGTCAATGGTCAATGGGTGGATTTTGAGTTGCGCTCAGAAACCATACTGGTGGGCGGTGAGGATGGCGGTGGACCTGGTGGTGCGTTCCACCCGCCACGGGCCGGTGATCTCGGATGTATATGGACTGGAGGAATTTGCCCAGCAGGCTGGGATGGACCTTCCCGGAAAATTCGTCATCTCCTTGCCTGGACTGCCCTTGCCCCCCAACACATCTTCGAGGCAGTCTGGGGTTTCAACAAGGCCCAGGGCTGGGATGATTTCCGTCGGCTGCACGCAGCTTTACTGTCCCGGCGCAGAATCTCCTTTATGCTGATGTTGACGGTAATATCGGTTACCAGGATACCGGGTCTTGTGCCCATCCGCAGGAGTGGTGATGGGACAATGCCCTGTACTTGGTTGGACAGACGAGTATGAGTGGACTGGTTTTGTTCCCTTCGAACAGCTGCCTTATATGTTCAATCCAGAAGCCGGGTATATCGTCACTGCCAATAACCAATCGGTGCCGCGAGATTATCCTTACCTGGTGACAACCGATTGGGATTACGGTTTCCGCGCGGAGCGGATCGCGGGGATGATCGAGGCTGCCTCCAGCCCGATCGATATTGCCTATATCATGAAAATGCAGGCTGACGCCACCAACCTGAATGCCGAGGCGCTTGTCCCCATCCTAATGTCCCTACCAATGGACGGACGTGCTGAAGAAGTGAAGCAGTATTTCTTTGCAAATTGGGATTTTCAAGACGAAGTCACCTCACCATCTGCATTGGTATTCGAGCGATTCTGGTCAAACCTATTGGAAGCCACATTCCACGATGAATCCTTCCCCGAAGGTTATTTCCCATCCGGTGGTTCCAAGTATTATGAAGTCATCCGCAACCTTGTAAACGATCCAGAAAACTCCTGGTGGGATGATAAATCAACTCCGGATAATGCCGAGACCCGGGATGACATTTTCCTAAGTGCATTTTCCCAGACCGTGCTGGATACAGAGGCAGAGAGTGGAAAGAACTTGGCGAAATGGCCAACCTGGGGGAACGATGCACACGGCCACCTTTAAGAACCAGACACTCGGCAAGTCGGGGATTGGCCTGATTGAGGCGATCTTCAACCGTGGACCATTCGCAACAGGCGGGGGTGAAGTCGGTGGTCAATGCCACCGGCTGGACGGTTGGCGAGGGATTTGGTGTCGACTGGCTGCCATCCATGCGCATGATCGTGGACTTGGGAAGGCTGGGCAACTCGGTCACCGTGCATACCACCGGGCAATCTGGCCATGCCTTCAATTCTCATTATGACGATTTGGCTCCCCTGTGGGCGAATGGAAAGTATTATCCAATGTTGTGGGATGACCAGGCGGTGTTGAACAACTCACAATCATATCTGAAGTTAGTACCCTGACCTCTACCAACGGTTTGTGCTCGGTTATAAAAAGAGAGGCCTCCCGCTTTGGAAGGCCTCTCTTTTATTCAATAAATATTTATTTAGATTATTTTCTGCTGTCACTTAGCCCTGGTTTTTCACTTTTTCCCCACTCAATTCCTTCTTTGCCTTGATCCCTTCCACAACTGCCGGAATGAGCGAGATCAGGATGATGGCGACGATGACCAGTTCGAAATTCTTTTGGACAAAGGGGATGTTGCCGAAGTAATAGCCAAGCAGGGTGAACACTGCCACCCAGGTGACCCCTCCGATGACGTTCCAGCGGATGAAGAAACCGTATGACATGTGGCTGATCCCAGCTACAAATGGCGCGAAGGTGCGGATGATCGGTACGAAACGAGCCAGGAAAATGGTCTTTCCACCGTGCTTCTCAAAAAAAGCATGGGTGCGCTGCATGTATTCCGGCTTGATCCACTTGATCTCACCCGTATAGGCGCGCTGACCGATACGACGTCCGATCCAGTAGTTGACCGTATCCCCGGCGATGGCTGCAACTCCCAGTAGGACGAACATGAGCAATGGATTTATCGCCCCACGGGCTGCAAACGTGGCCGCGGCAAATATCAGCGAATCCCCCGGCAGGAAAGGTGTGACTACGAAGCCGGTTTCCATGAAAACGACAAGGAATAGAAGCGCATAGACCCACCCGCCATAGAGCGAGATGACCTGCTCGAGATAGGTGTCAACATGCAAGACAAAATCAAATGCTTTTAGGATCCAGTCCATGAGCGTCCTTTTCGGGTTGGGGTGCGAGCGGGGCGATTATATCAGATTGGGAGGAGCGAAGTTTATGGTTCAGCGTCGGTAGGAGGATGGCGATGGCAATAAAGACAACGATGATCATCCCAACCCCAACCAGCATGGAAAGGATGCTGATCGTGTCCATGTTGGAGTCCAGCAGGGAAACGCGCAATGATCCATACACAGCCAGCAAAGCCGACCCATTCCATAACCCGTGCAGGCTGATGGATAACAGGTAGGCAATAATAAGCCGGGTAATGCGTTTCTCCAACATGGCGGAAGTGATCCCCCAACCCATAATGCCACTGAGGGTGATATGCATTAGGGTGCTTGCCGCCCGCGCGGGTAATCCAAAATAGAGCACCCCCATCATGTTGCCGGAAGAGAGCAATCCTTCCAGTAATGCAAATCCTGCGCCACCCAGGGCGCCCAGGGCAAAACCCTCTGCCGGCGAACGCAGGCTGCGTCCCAGCAACCAGACCGCCAGAGGCTTGACTGCCTCTTCGATGAGAGGGGTAAGTACTGCGGCAAAGAACAGAATGCCCAGGAAAATCCATGGATTGGTGATGTAGGGTGCCAGCAGGGTCAGGATCTCTTCCATGCTCCCGGCACTGGTGACCTGGTACTGGATGTCTTGCAGGAGGGAGTGTAGTTCCGGGCGGATCAGGGTGACAACCAACCCGATGAGCACTGCCACACCCACCAAAAGGTATTCGAAAAAGAGCGCCAATCCGGTGGAACCAGCCAAACCCAGTCCAAAGGCAGCCCAAAACCGGCGCAATGTCCCATGCGCCAGGCCACCGGCTCCCATCCAGGATAGAACTGCCACCGGGAGGAACATCGCCACAATGAAGGCAGGTGCTGCCAGGAGCCAGCCGAGTTCAAACAAGCCGCCAGCCAGGCTGGCAACCACGATCATCACGATCCAGATAATGAGCAGGATCAATATGAAGCGGAATTTGGCAGGTGGTAGAACGATGTAACGAAGTTGACGTCCGCGCAATTGATTAACGCTACTGATGAACAACGGCATTAACAGGGCGGCACAGGTGAGCATTCCCAGGACATCAAACACCAGGGATGAAAAATTCGATCCTTGAATGGACATGCCTTTCACAGCCAAATACGCTGCCCGTCCGGATAGGGTAAGGATGGCAATCACGCTGAATATCAATAGAAGGATGGAGCGATTTCTTTGGGATGAAAAGAAGCTTCTCATATCTCTCCAGTAGGTTCATTCAGAGGTGAATTTCATTTTATTGCTGGTGTGATCCACTTAATGATCTTCAACCTTCACGCTCAACAAAAGATCACCTGCTGAGAGGCTGGCTAGGACATCCATACCGGTCAACACTTCGCCAAATATGGTGAACTTGCCATCCAGGCTGTGATCAGCGGAATAGGTGATGAAGAACTGACTGCCGTTTGTATCCACCCCGGTATTTGCCATTGCCAACAACCCGGGCCGGTCAAAAGATAGACCAGCAGCGGCTTCCGTGGAAAAGTAGTACCCGGGATTACCGAAACCGGTCCCTGAAGGATCCCCGGTCTGGGCGACAAAATCCGGATCGATACGATAAAAGGGTATTTGGTCATACCAGCCGGAGCGGGCTAAAAAGACGAAGTTGTTCACTGCCAAAGGCGCCTTTTCCGGGTACAACTGTATAACGGCATCCCCCTTGGCGGTGTGGAGGGTAACTATGTATTGCCTCGATGGGTCGACAGTCCACCCTGGGCATGAATGGAGCTTGCGTTCTTCAAGCATTGCAAGACGTACCATCGTATCCAGGCTGGATGCGTCCGCCATGCCATTGTAAGGCGAGGCGTTGTTGATAAACAACAGTGGCGGCAGATAGGAAATGCTGGCAGCAGCCTGGAGAGATTGGGTGACGCGTGCCTGAACCACCTCACCGTTGAAATCGACCTCAAACTGATCTGCGTCCATCCCAAGCCCGGCTGCTTGTTCCCCAGCCCAGGCTGGGAATGCAGCCGGATCCATGCCATACCAATCGGGTTGCTTTTCAAACAACAGGAGATACATCTCCCAGAATTTCCCCTGCTGGTCGGCAGCTTCCGCAGCCTGCATTGCCAAAGTACTCTTATTAAAACGCTGGTCCGGCAGGTAACGAACGATCAACCTGACATCTGCGGGATGAGCATTCCGAACCTGTTCAAGGCTGGTTGCGAGCAAGGCACAACCGGGGCATTGGAAATCGGTGAATACGAGTATGGTCACAAGGGCGTCTTCAGGCCCAGCCACGTGGCCAAATTCGTCAATAAATGCAGCCATCGCCTCGGCTGGATTCTCACCATAAGGCAGGATCGTACAGGGCATCTTCTCGGGTGAGGGAGTAGGACCAGGTGTGGATATGGCAGGAGAAGGTGTGGGAGAAGTGCAAGCCGTGAATAGGAAAATGCAGATCAAGATCCACAGGCTTGATTTTCGACTTGTCATCGATGATGAATTGGTTTTCATGGGCTGATTGCTTTCTGAAGTTCTTCATAAGAGGACATTGCGGCGATTTTTTTGAGGAAATCAGCGAGGCTGGTGTTTTGCGAACGCAGGAGGCGAACAGCAGGTCCGACCGGGTCTTCCCCGGCTGTGCCTCCGGGCACATCTGCATAAGCACCATAGAAGGCGAAATAAGCCTGGTTCAGCTTGCGGATCTGGTACCCGTTCTCCCAGAAGACTTGCCGGCGTTGTTCCATGTAGATTTCAGCCTCTTCGATCTTGTGCTCAGCAAGCAGCGCGTCCACGTATATGCGGGTGATGTGCATTTCGGTCTGATAATCGAATTCGGGTAACGGGAACCCACCCGGCGGGATGGGTCCCGATTCATGTTCAATGGAGTCGAGAAGATATTGGGCGGCCAGTTCCGGGTAGAAGTTGTCCAACAAGAGCAAGGCGATCTCGGCGCCGGCAATCGATGCGGTCGTTTCGTTCATGGTGCGCAATTCGGGTGTCGAGGTGTAATTGATCCCCAGCGGTCGCAGGTTGAGCCAGTTATGGATCCACTCGTGGGCAATGGTATCCGTAAGCCAGTTCAGCGAGGTGGTACGCATGACCATGGTGGGATAGGAGCCAATCCCGCCCACCGGGACCACCAGGGCGGAGATATCCAGGGCTGAGGCCACCTGTTCTTCCAGGGCAGCCTGCCTGTCCACAGTCAGATCCGGTACCAGGGAGATGCTCGCATCCTGTTGTATCTTGTTGCGCGGTGAAATGACCAGGTGGTAAGGAAGCGGACTGATGTGGAATGAAACAGGCGGGATGGGCTGACCCGCGGTTGTCAGGCCAAGTTCGAGCAGCACCGTGGCTACCTGTTGTTCGAGAACCGATTCCGCCAGAGGAGCGAGCCGCTGCTGTCGAGCATACAAGCCCTCCAGTTTCGCACGCAACTGTGCGGATGCGGAAGCCGGGTCTGAGACGGAGGGATCAGCATAGATATTCCCCACTTGGTTTTCGCTGTTCAGAATTTCATCCATTAGCGTCAGGTAATCGCTGACGATCTTGTAGCGGTCTGCCTGGTTGAAATAGAAGGGGGTACCAATCGCTGCCTGCCCGATCTTGATCCCGATCGCATTAAGTGTCCAATCCAGGTAATCGAATTCATAAACCCTGGCGTAACGCTGGGCGCGTTCTTCAGGCTTGTCTGGGATAACCAAGTCGCTTCCACCCAAGTGGACGGAGACAATCATCAAGAAAAGTACAAGGAAAAGCACGTTTAGAACGCGCAGCAAACGATGCATGGAAGGATTATAACAAACGTCTGAAGGGAATTTGACAGGGACCACGCCGTGAACTTCCCGGCTGGGATCCATGGAATCCACTCCCAGGTGTTGACGAACCATAAAAATGACCTTGATTGTCTTTCAATGCCGAGGATTTTCCTAACTCTTTTGTTATTTTATTATTACTCTTTTGTAATTTTTTCATTTCGCCAATCTCTTATAATAATCGGACCAAAGTGGTATCAATGGCTTCTTTACATAAAGTTCCGAAACCAGACCCGGTAGTAGACCTGATCGCACAAGCACAGGAACCCGCCAGTATCATTAAAGACTGGCGATATGGTGTTTTGAATATACTCCTGCCGATCATTGCCTTGGCTATCCTTCCGGCATTAATCCAGACGATCTACCAAATCTTCATATATAAAGGAATAGGATGGCAAGGTCCGGTGGTCTACATCGCTTTCTATGCGGTGCTGGTCTTTGTTGCCCTGCGGCGCAGCCTGGGCTCCACGGCAAGGGGCTGGTTCCTGGTAGCATTGACATTCCTGACCGGCGTGGTGGCTATGCTGCGCGGCGGATTGGCAGGTGATGGGCGTATTTACCTGGTCATCGTTCCGATCCTTGCGGTAACCTTGATCAATACCCGGACAGGGTTGGTAGCGGCCTTGGTCTCCCTGGTCACTTACACGGCTTTTGGAATCCTGGCCAATTATGGCTTTTTGCATGATTGGTTGATTTGCTTCGATAACCCATTGGATGGGGAATACTGGGTGTACAGCGGACTGACAATGGGGGTGATTGTGATCGCCTGTGTCTTTCTGGTCACCCGATTTTCAAAATTTCAAGTTCAAACCCTGGAATCCTCCAAAAGAATATCCTTGGAACTCGCAAGTGCGTATAGGCAGCTTGAGGTGGCCAACCTGGAGCTCGAACAAAAAGTAGAGCAACGTACTTCCGAATTAAGCAAGGCAAATAACCGCCTGGAATTCCTGGCTACACATGACAACCTGACAGGCTTACCAAACCGTCTCTTACTCTATGACAGGCTGGACCAGGCGGTTAAGAAGGGGCAACGAAACAAGACTGGTTTTGCCTTGTTCTTTATCGATCTTGATGACTTCAAGAGGGTCAATGATTCCTTCGGACACGCCGTGGGTGACATGGTCCTGGAGGCTGTGGGGGATGCTTTATCCAAGTGCATGCGCTTGAGTGATACAGTAGCCCGCCTGGCAGGCGATGAGTTCGCGCTGATCCTCCATGATCTAGAAACACCTGTTTTTATCGACACAATCATGGAAAAAGTTGTCGCTGCCCTTGGAAAGCCAATCCAGGTCATGGACAGCACAATCTCAATTACAGCGAGCATCGGTGTCAGCGTTTATCCTGATCACGGTTCAGATCCCGATTCGCTGTTACGCAAAGCCGACCAGGCGATGTATATAGCCAAGAACGAGGGAAAGAACCGCTACTCGTTGTCCAAGTAACCCGGCCTGGTATAAACGATCTATTGGGTCGTTGCAAAATTCTGAATTCAGCTTAGGGATTGGAAAAAGTGGGGGAAGTGGCGTTTATCAGCTTAAAATAGCCCTTCTTCCCAATAATGCAAGAAAACTGAACGAATATGTGAATAAAAAAACAGGGGGCAGTCCACTTTTGGGACATCTTCCATTTCTTACTTTGGTTGGTCGATCAATCACCCAGGCATCCAGTCAAGATTAATATAGGGAAGGTCGTTTTCAAGTCGTTCTTTCCTGCCCGGCATGAACTTTGCTCCCCATTCGTCAAGTTCATTTGGGTAATACTTGGCCAGCATGTCATACAGGTTGATCTCGAGCAGCTTCAGGAACAGAGGTAGCTGATCCACCCAGGACGCCGGCAAGGGATTTTCGGGGATATACCCAGCCAGGAAACTGCGCAGGAAATCACGACCGAATTTATCCCTTTCATATCCCTGATAGAGAACCAGGATATCGAACAACAGGATGGCAATATCCATGCTGAACCAGCCATAAGCACAATCATCAAAATCGATCAGAGTAATAACCTGGGAGGGTTCATGAACAAAAAAATTCCCAAAATGCAGATCGCCGTGGATCAAGCCATAGGTGTCGGGGAATTTTTGAATTCTCAGAACTTGTTCCAAAAGGTAGGATTGCTTCTCTTTCAACCAATGCTCATTTTGGATATGCCGGTTGAACAGATTCCCACCTTGATCCCAATGCGGGAAACAGTATCCAGGTGCCGGTTGATAATCCCGGGATATGGCATGCACCCTACCGATCGCTTTCCCGAGCGCTCGGAAAAGAGGTTGGTCCCATTGCTGGATGGGTATCTCCTCAGAAAGGATCCCCGCGGCGCGGGTGAAAACCACTGCCAGCCAATCTCCTTCGGCGCTCGATATGACCTCGATCAGGTTGCCTTTCAGGGAAGGCTGGGGCTGAGGGACGGCAGCGCCATGGGTAGCCAGGAATGCCATCCAGTCGAAGATTGACCTTTGTGCCTGCACATCGACATCCTTGTTCGAAGGGGTCAAGCGCATGATGAGGTCCATCCCTGCGCGCTGAAAGAGGTATACCCGGGCAAAGTGGCCACCGCGCATTGGAGTGAGATCCGTCACGGGGATCCCGAAGCTTGAAGATGCGATCCTGAGAATATCATCCATGGTTGAATTATAAGCTCACCGTTCCATTTTTCCAGCAAGCAACCTACCGGGTGTGCTTGAGAAAAACCTATTTTATGATTCCACCTGAGGGGGAGCTCCCGGTCGTTCGCTCTCACTTCTTACACTTTCCAGACATCATGATCACCGAATTCCCACCTCTTTTCATTAATCAAGTAGAATTCTCCTACGAATCCAGCCCCAGGAGGCGCTTCCATGTCATCCCTGCTTATCACCAATGGAACGCTGATCACGGATACTTCCACTTTTCTTGCGGATCTTCTTCTTCAAGATGGGAAGATCGTTGCCATAGCTCCAGGCTTGCAGGCCGCGGATGCCGAGATCATCGATGCATCCGGGAAGTATATCCTCCCTGGAGGCGTGGACCCACATGTTCACCTCGATCTGCCGATGTTCGGCACGGTATCCTCTGACGATCATTATACCGGCACGAAAGCGGCTGCATTTGGGGGAACAACCACGGTGATTGATTTTGTCTCATTCGATTTCCCTACTTTCCGTGAGTCTGTGGACACCTGGCATCAAAAGGCGGAAAAAGCAGCCGTGGATTATGCTGCCCATATGAACCTGACCCGCTTCGATGATGCCATCGCACGTGAAATGCCCTACCTGGTTGCCATGGGCATTACCACTGTCAAGACCTTCACCGCCTACAATGGACGCCTGCGCCTGGACGATGGTGCAATCTTCAAAGCCTTGCGCCTTGCCCGGGAAGAAGGCATGCTAATGCTCCTCCATGCAGAGAATGGCGATTTAATCGACCTGCTCGTAGCTGAAGCACTGGCAGCCGGTCACCGCACCCCTGAATGGCATGCTGCAACCCGCCCTGCATGGGGGGCAGTTGAATCTGCCCTGCGGGGTTTTGCCCTTGCAGGTACTGCCGAATCTCCGCTCTACCTGGTTCACATGAATGTTGCCGGGGAAGTGGATATGCTCGAGTATGCCCGGGAACGCGGCCTGAAAGTGATGGGTGAAACCTGCCCGCAGTACTTATTTTTTACCGAGGAAAACCTGCACCGCCCGGACGGCGCCAAGTGGGTCTGTTCGCCTCCGCTGCGGACCAGTGCAGACAACACCCGCCTGTGGCGTGGACTCGCGGCAGGCACCATCCAGACTATCGGCACGGACCATTGCCCGTTCTTTTACGATGGTACCCGTCCCATTCTATATGAAGGGAAAGAAATCGCCATCCCAGGCAAGGAGCTTGGCCGCGACGACTTCACAAAGATCCCCAATGGCTTGCCCGGGGTGGGCGACCGCTTGGCGGTTCTCTGGTCGGCAGGTGTTCGCGCAGGGAAAATCACGCCAAACCAGTTTGTTGCCCTCACCTCGACCAACCCGGCGAAGATTTTCGGCCTCTATCCGCGCAAGGGTGCTCTCCTGCCTGGTTCGGATGCCGACCTGGTGATTTGGGACCCGGGGAAGACGGTCAAGTATGGTGTCTCCATAGCCCAGCAGCGTACTGATTACAACTTATATGAAGGCTGGGACCTGGTGGGCATGCCTGAAAAAGTCTTCCTGCGCGGCTGCTTGATCGTGGACGAAGGACGCTGGTTGGGCAAGGCAGGGATGGGGGAGTTCCTGCATCGCCAACCGAATGCGCCTGTTTTATAAACTGGCGGGAATTGGCAAATCGGGCTCTCTCTAGATTCGGAAATATTGCTACTCTCCAAAAAGCTGTCAAAGTTGAGAATTTTTCAACTTGGCAGCTGTTGAAGGATTCCAGACATTCTCGAAGTTCGGGAACAAATCAAATCCATTTTTCATCTATGGGGTGGTGTAATCATCCGAGAGGAGTGTGCAGAATGAAAAAACACCTGCCCGGGATTCTGGCCCCCATCCTATTGTTTTGCTTGTTCTCCACCGCGTGTGCAAGCGTTAAGGTGACCAGTTCCCAGCTGGAACGAAACTCTGATCCAGGCGTAGGCGGTGAAGACCTCTCAGCTCTGGTGTCCGGGAACACAGGTTTTGCATTTGATCTATACCAGGCAATTGGCTCAGCCGGGAACCAGGTTTTCTCCCCATACAGCATCTCACTGGCTCTTGCCATGGCGTACGGTGGCGCGGCAGGCGAGACTGCGAATCAAATGGCAAACGTGCTGCAATACACCCTGCCTCCTGGCAAATTACACCCGGCTTTCAATGCTTTGGATCTCGATATCTCCCACCGCCCGGAACAAGCTGCAGGCGTGGATGAAGAAAATCGTTTCGAGTTGACCATTGCCAACTCAATTTGGGGACAGCGAAACTGGACCTTCCTACCCGGTTTTCTCGACCTGTTGGCATCTAACTACGGTACCGGGATGCGCCTGGTGAACTTTGAGAACGCTCCCGAAGATGCCCGCCGGCAGATCAACGCCTGGATTTCCGAACAGACAAAGAAACGCATCCAGGATATCATCCCTACTGGAGCCATCGACCCGAGGACGCGGTTGGTGTTGGTCAATGCAATCTACTTCAAAGCCACCTGGGAGTATGAATTCAGCCCAAATTCCACGACACAAAAGCCTTTTCACCTTCTTGATGGAGAGACTGTCAATGTCCCGATGATGGCAGAGGAGTCATTGCGCTTAAATTATGCCTCCGATAATGGCTGGCAAGCAGTCGTCCTCCCGTACAAGGGTGGTTTGACCGATATGCTGATCATCGTTCCAAATGCCGGAGAATTTAAATCCTTTGCGAGCGAATTGGTAGCAGAGGTTTACAACGGGATCGTGATGGAACTGCAACCACAGATGGTGGATCTATCCCTGCCCAAATTCAAGTTCGAGACGTCGTTGACCTTAAAAAACTTCCTCATCGATATGGGGATGAGTGATGCGTTCGATGAGAATCTGGCGGATTTCTCTGGCATGGATGCACACCACCGCCTCTTTATCAGCGATGCACTCCATAAAGCGTTCATTGCTGTGGATGAAAGAGGTACTGAGGCTGCAGCCGCTACTGTCGTAATGATGGCTCCAGCCTCCCTGCCGCCGGAAGCAATCAAACTCACCATTGATCGCCCGTTCTTTTTTGCCATCCGGGACGTGCCCACGGGGACGATCCTGTTCATGGGTCGCGTTGTTGATCCTCGATAATTGTCAATGAAAACCGCCAGGTGTTCCATCCTGGCGGTTTTATTCTTTATCTTCCTGGTCTGATTCTTCGGTATTTTCATCCCCCCATTCAGAAGGGTCTAGCTTGCCGATATCATAATCACCCCATTTGCTGTTGACCGAACCGGCAAAGATCATCGCGTTGACATAATCGGAGTGGTCAATCGCCTTCCTGATGACAGCTTGCCTCCTGGACGTAATATCTTCCGATTGAACGTGGTCACTACGACGCACTGACAGGATTTTGACACTTCTTAAGTCACCGGCTTGGTAAAGTATAACTTCTCCAGCAGTATTGCCCAGAATGGCCTGAGCGAGGGGAGTGCTCACGCCCAGGAACCCGGCTTTAAAGTCAGCCTGCTTGTCTTCCACCAAGGTGAAAACCAGGCTTTCAGCCTCACCGTCCTGGCTGATCAATTCAACTTCAACCAGGAAACCAATATTCACAGCTGGATTATCAGGAGAATTCACCATTCCGCACTCCCTGGTCAGCTCAGTAATTCCTTGAGGCGCGGGTGTTGTGCATAGTAACCCCGGCGTTCCTCCGGCAACAGGGAGGCGATGCGACACATGACCTCATCAGTAAACTGCTGCATGACTGCATCCCGGTTCTCACCTTTTACTTCCTGGGGCAGGCTGAAGAAATTCCCGGCAACGGCTTTTATATGCAAGCGCTTGAAATGTATCAGGCGATCCACGACCACGTCGTCCTCACAACCGGTCAGTGCCACCGGCAGAACCGGGACCCCGGCTTTCCACGCCATGTAGATCGCCCCGGGTTTGGCCTCGATCAAATTTCCTGACCTGGATCGCGTTCCCTCGGGAGTAATGACGAAGATCTCTCCAGCCCTTAACCTGCGCAGGGTCTCCCGGATGGTGCCAATATCGGAGTTGAACCGGTCGATGAACATGCCGTTCGTGATCTTGACCAGCCAGCGAAAAAAAGGCACCTCATGGTATTTCTCCGCCACCACCATGATGATGTCCGGCCGATCCAGGATGAAATAGGGCAGGGCCGCGTCCAACCTGCCAACATGGTTTGCTGCGATCACATACCCGCCAGTTTTGGGAAGATTCTCAAACCCGAGCACTTCCACCCGGGCAACCAGCTTCAGCAGGGAGCGGACGATAAAACGTAAAATCCTATGAGTGGATCTTTTCATGATGTTTGTCTGTTAGTAGACCTGGTTGGATCGGATTGTGTGTTGATTCCGGGGAAAGATGGATCCTAAAGGAGTTAACGATCCATTTTTCCTGGATTTTAGAGCAGCTCGTTCAGACGTGGATGGGCTGCATAGAAACCGCGTTGGGTTGCCGGAAGCAATGCGGCAATGCGGCACATAATCTCATCGGTATCCTGCAAAAGAGCCTCTTCCCTTCCCTGGTTCTCGGATGGCAGGACAGGCAGTTTAAAGAAAGGACCAACATTGATGGTGACATGCGGTCTCCTGAGCCTTTTCAACTGCCCGAAGAAAAGGGGATCAAATGAGCCGGAAATGCCAACCGGGAGAATCGGTAAACCAAGTTTCGCCGCCAGGTAGCTAACCCCGGGTTTTCCTTCGATAAGGTGTCCTACTTTGGAACGAGTCCCTTCAGGCGTGATGACGAGTATCTCACCCAGTTTCATGCGGGAAATCACTTCACGGATGGCACGAATGTCCGGATTGAAGCGATCCACGAAGACGAAATTTAGCTTGTTGCCCAACCAACGACCGATCCAGGTATTCTCCCATTTCTCGCCTACCAACAAAACGAGATTGTTATTTTCGAGAATATAGAAAGGGAAGAGCACATCTACAATCCCGAGGTGATTGCAGGCAATGATAAAATTTCCGCTTGCAGGCACATTTTCCAAACCTAGAACTTCAATCCGCGTCAGCAGGCGAAGAAGGAACCTGATTAATCGGCGAGTACCTCTTAGTTTCATGGGCGGTATTGTACAACAAAACTGGACGGGAGGTTCACTCAATCCAACTTCATTCTCGTCTTAATATATGGGTCACGATCGTGGCCCCACTGCCTCCGATGTTTTGCGCCATTCCAATGCGCGCTCCGGGCACCTGGGTTGGACCGCACTCACCTCTCAATTGTTGTACAACCTCCACCACCTGGTACACCCCCGTTGCCCCAACCGGGTGGCCGCGGGCTTTTAATCCACCACGCGTGGTGACTGGAATCCGACCGGAGGACATGATGGCACCTTCCAGTCCCAGGCGGATCCCCTGGCCGCGTTCAGCAAAACCACAGGCTTCCAGGGAGAGCGCAGACATGATGGTAAATGCATCATGCAACTCAAAAACATTAATGTCCTGCGGGCTAACAGCGGCTTGTCGATAAGCCTCCTGGGCAGAGGCATAAGCTGCTTCCAGGAAGAGTCCTTCGCGGCGATCGTGGATGGCGATCGTGTCGGTGGCAGCCGCAGAGCCAGCCACCAGGATCCGGGTTCCCCCGCTCAGCGTTTCGGCGGGAACAAGATAGAGTGCAGCTGAGCCGTCGCCGATAGGTGAAGCATCCAGCAGGTTGATCGGTGTTGCGATCATTGCTGACTTTTCAAAGTCATCCACAGTAATCGTATGATGCAGGCGGGCAAAAGGGTTGTGAATTGCATTGGCGTGGGCGTTGATGGCAAAGGGGGCAAAGTCAGCATGCTTCCAGCCATATTCGTACATGTAGCGGCGCATGATGAGGGCGTTCAGCCCGACAAAAGAAACACCCATTTCGACCTCATAATCAGCATCTGCAGCGGTCGCAAGCGCGGCAGTGACCTCATGCGGGTGGCGGTCGGTCATTTTTTCGACGCCAACAACAAGGGCGGACTCAAGTTCGCCCGACGCAATTGCCATCAATCCGGCTCGTAATGCAGCACCACCGGAACCACAAGCCGCTTCCACCTTGACAAACTCCACTCCCTTTAATCCACTGAAATCTGCCACCAAGATGGAGAGGTTGTTCTGCAGATCCAGGATGGAGGACATCATGTTGCCCACGAACAAGCCATCGGCGCTCTCCCGCCCGGCGTCTTTCAATGCCGCTTTCACAGCCTGGCTGGCAATCTCGCGAATGGATGCCTGCCAATGCTCGTTGATATTCGTCTGACCGATTCCGATAATGGCTACTGGACGCATATGGTACTCCTTAAATCCAATTTTAACCGAAGACCCTGTCAGGTTCTATCAAGCAGGAATAAAAAGAACCAGAGCAACCCTTTGGTTGCTCCGGTAATGATCTACTTTCCTGGTATGGGTTATTACTTCTTGTTCTTTGGACCTTTCCCATTACCAGGTTTCACGGTGTTGCCTTTCTTTCCCTGGTTGCCTGGAACGGAATTCAGGCTTGCACCGGGCTGGTCATTATTGCTCAAGGTAGTTTCGGGTGCATCAACGTCATCCTCACCTGCGAGAGGCTCAGCCTTTCCCGAAATGATTTGGCCTTGATTTGCCTTGCCACCTTGACCCAGCACTGCTTTGCGGAATTGTCCCCAATTTGTCGGGATCGTATCACCAGGCAGAGTGAAAGCACTGTAATCACCGCTCACCTTGGCTGCCAGGATCTGTTCAGCAAGGGTGATATCACCGAGTTTGTCAGCCATCCACAAGGATTGGGAGATCTCGCCAAATCCAAAACCATCTTCGTGGAACCCAAAGACCGTCGCATATTCGATGTTGAAGAACTTAGCCAACAGGCTGGCTACCTTGTTCTCTCCATCCGTTTCCTCTGGATCGTCTTCAATTACCAGGGCAGGATCGATCGTGATCACCTGTCCGATCATGGTCTCGTTGACCACTGGAAGATTCGTTACCGGATCCAGAGTCACCAGGTTCAACAAAAGGGCAGTCTCCACGCTGACATGAACAGTGATGAGTTTATTGTTACTGTCCAAAAGCTTGACACGAACGGTGGTTGAATCTGCCTCCGTATCAGTTACCGCTTTGATGTTCTCAATCGTCCCGCTGATGGTGGTTGGAACAACCGAAGCGGATGCCGCCGTTGCAGTACCGGCTAGGGCAACGATAGACAACATTGCCAAGAGGATACTCGTTATTATGGTACCTTTTTTCATTTTGACTCCTTTTCTATTCTTATTAAACAGGTTAACCGTCGAAGCGTCAATCTTTTGGGTATTTACAACCACCTAACACGGGACATCCAAAAGTACTAGTCTGGAATTGAACTTTTCATGGATTTTCTGGTTTCACTACCATCCCGGATATTTTGAGAATCTCAAGCAGCAAATCGTCTTTAATCCAGTACATCCTTGATCAGCGAATCCAGGCTTTTCCCCTTATCGCCGATTCCCAACCACACCAAGAACTCTATATTTCCCTTGGGGCCCAGAATTGGACTGCGCATCAAGCCGCGGTTTTCAAAACCCTGCTCGCTGGCAAAAGTCAGCACATCCACTAACACCGCCCGGTGAACCAGTGGGTCCCTGATCACCCCTTTATTCCTTGCAGTCTCCTTCCTCCCAGCCTCAAACTGCGGCTTGATGAGGGCGATGACCTCACCCTTTGAGGTATTGATTGCGGAGGGCGATGGCTGAATTGGGCGAAACCAATCCAATACTACGGGAAGCAGGATCTTTAAAGAGATGAAGGATGCGTCGATCACCACCAAGTCCACCGCTTGGGGCAAAGATTCCACGAAGCGGGCATTGGTTTCTTCCATGACAACCACGCGTGGATCGGTGCGCAATTTCCAATGGAGGATGCCTTTACCCACGTCAATCGCAAAGACCTTTTCCGCTCCATTTTGGAGCAGACAATCGGTGAATCCGCCCGTAGATGCGCCAACATCCACACAAATCCTGCCAGCCAAAGAAATGGGGAAGGTGGCCAAAGCCGCGTCCAGTTTTTCTCCTCCACGCGAGACAAAACGAGGACCTTTATCGAGGCTGATTTTTGCATCCTCGAGAAGTTTCGCGGCTGCCCGATCGACCACTTGACCATCCACACGCACCTGGCCGGCCATGATCAAGGCTTGGGCTTTGGCGCGGCTTTCCGCCATTCCCCGTTCAACGAGCAGGATATCCAGGCGAAGCTTGGGCATAGCTTGATTTTACCTTGTCGCGCACTGATCAGATGCAGTTGCCAATTGCCTTATCGAATTTCTCTTTCAATTCCTGCCTTTCCTCCCTAGGTATGGCGTGCCAGCGCACTCCCCGAATGGCACCCTCCATGGCATACAGCATGTTATAGCAGGCTTGGGGATCAATGAATGAGCGGATCTTCAGCAGAGCTTCGATGCTGCCGAGTGAGGCAAGTTCTTCATAAGATGTGATCCCAGCATTGTGGAGTTTTTCAGCCAGGGCTGGTCCAATATTTGGGAGTTTGGTTAGATCTTCCATAAAATATCCTTTTCATTTGATCAGAAATTCCGGCAACCAGGCAATCAGGCAACCAGGCACCCTGGCGGGTGCTGGCGGAGCGAAGGAAGAAGGGACACTTCTGGACATGGAGGTGATCCAGGCGAAAGATTGGCAGAGGGAGAGAATAATGTAGAAGAATAATTTAATTGTTAACAGGCGTTGTAGGAGGAACGAATGCTTGGGTAAATTCAGGTAGTGATTACTCGGGTTTTTCTACATATTATCTCAAGGCATTGTGGTTGGCGATGGCTGGCATGAGGTCCTTTTTCTTCGATTTGGAGAGATGTGTTTAATTAATCCAATTCAGCTAACGAGTGGCGAGGAAATCAATCTACTCACAAGTTAAGTTAGGACCAAGACGAGGTGAAAGCCATCCTGCGTTGCTCTCCAGAAAGGTTCTGCATTGGTTTTGAACTCGTCGCAGGTGCGCAACGGACAAATCAAGCTAATTGCTGATCCAGTCATTTGTGATCCGAAAACAACAATCCGAAAGAGCATTTAGGACAAGTGGGTGTTAAAGAAAATCCTCCGAGATAAACGGATACCAGTCAAATGGGTGTGACATACAAACAACCCGTATTCAGCACATTTGTTCTAACCGGATTATAACATAATTTATATCCTTGAATACTGCCGTGGATCCATAGTTGTGAGTGTAGAAAAAACTTCCTGGAATTGGTTAATAGAAATTCGCTCCAACTCTTTTTATTCAATTGTGCTCAAATGATGTTCTTTGGGGGTGGGCTGATGTGTTCGACCGCCTAGTTCCGAATATCGGATAGTGGTTGGAAAAATAATTGTTTGCAAAACAGTAATGAAGCGATCATCAAACAATCCTCATGCAATCAAGTAAAATATAGCCATGTTACACGCTCTTGTGGTAACCATGCGCCCTCGCCAGTGGACAAAGAATGCCTTCCTCTTTTGCCGCACTGGTTTTTGATGGCAAGCTTTTGTTCCTTAATGACGTCCTGCGCACCTGTCTAGGATTTGTGCTTTTTTGCCTCATCTCCAGCGCAGTGTACATCATCAATGATCTCTTCGATGTAGAATTCGATCGCCAGCATCCGGTCAAGAAGAACCGCCCCATCGCTTCTGGGAAGATCCCCCTGCCGGTGGCCATTATTGCGGCGGTCATCCTCGTGGTCATCACCCTGGGAGGTGGATTTTTCCTCGCCTGGCAATTTGCTCTGACCCTGCTGGGATACTTCCTGATGATGCTGGCATACTCGAAATGGCTCAAACATGTGCCCATCCTGGACGTACTCATCCTGGCAGCAGGTTTTGTGTTGCGCGTGCATGCCGGCACGACCCTGATCGTAGTGGAGCGATTCTCCCCCTGGTTGTACGTGTTGATGAGCCTGCTAGCCCTTTACCTTGGATTTGGAAAACGCCGCGCCGAATTGGCATTGCTTTCCACAGATGCATCCAATCACCGCAGGGTGCTCGACGGCTACACCATTCCCCTATTGGACCAGTTCATCAACATCGTTTCCGGAACCACCATTGTTGCGTACTCACTATATACCTTCTTTCGTCCCGAGGCTCCCGGGAACCATGCCCTGATGTTGACCATCCCCTTTGTCCTGTATGCCATCCTGCGTTACCTGTACCTGATCCAGGTCAAGAATATCGGTGGTGAACCGGAAGAAATCCTGCTGACGGACCGCCCATTCCAACTTACTATTCTCTTGTGGGGAATCGCAGTGCTGGTAATTTTCTACTTAACATGATCTCAGCGTCTGCACCAGGAAAAATCATCCTGTTTGGCGAGCATGCCGTTGTCTACGGACGCCCAGCCCTGGCTGTGCCAGTAACCCAGGTGCGCGCCACTGCCAGCGTAATCCCGCTGGCAGGTGATGAACTCCGGGTGGAGGCTCCAGGCATTGGTCTGCATGCGGATCTATCCAGTCTCGCCAGACGATGATCCCCTGGCAGTGGTGATCAGGAGCGTATTCACCACCCTGAAAGCTCCGTATTCTCCATGCAGGATCAAGGTCACTTCCACCATTCCCATCGCATCCGGGCTCGGTTCGGGGGCAGCGGTGAGCGTTGCCATCATCCGGGCATTAACCGCATTCCTCGGCAGCTCCCTACCTGATGAACAGGTGTCTGCCCTCGCTTACGACGTGGAAAAGATCCACCATGGAACACCCTCCGGGATCGACAACTCGGTCATTACCTGGGGGAAACCGGTCATCTTTCAAAAATCCACGGCTCTCATGGCAGAGGGAGGGCGGGATCGTATCGAGCCCCTACAGGTGGGTAAACCGTTCACCCTGGTCATCGCCGACACGGGAATCTCCGCCCTGACGAAAGAGTCTGTGGGCGAGGTGCGTGGAATGTGGGAAGCAGATAAAGACCGCTGTGAAATGGTTTTTGATGAAATTGCCTCCATCGTGACCCAGGCGCGTGACATGATCGTTACAGGCGAATGGCAAAGGCTTGGTTCCCTCATGGATGCCAACCATGCCTTGCTGCAAGAGCTGACCGTATCGAGTAAAGAGCTGGACAAATTGGTGGAGATGGCGCGGAAAGCAGGAGCGTTGGGGGCCAAGCTTAGCGGTGGAGGGCGTGGGGGTAATATGATCGCCCTGGTTAACCAGGGCGATGCAAATAAACTCAGCCAGGTATTGTTGGCAAGCGGGGCTAAGCGGACAATCATCACAACCGTTCAATAAGAAAAAATATCAGGTAATCTCCGCTTCAGGTCACCCCGGTCTCCCTTTATGGACCAATGGTGATACTGCCGATCAGCGAGTCCAAAATTGCAATGGAAGGGGTAAATCCACCCCCAGGTTGTGAGTTCAACTGGGAGGTGATATCTACAAGGTATGTTTCGTAATTATCGCTGAAATCTTCCCAGCTCATGCCATCGGGAGGATTGTCGCCATTATCCGGCAGCATGGGATGGTTGATGGGTAATGTGGCACTGACCCAGTAATTCCCATCGCTGGTGATGCCCTGGTAGGTGTAGAACAAGTCATGGTTGTTGATCGGGGCGAAATATTGGGCGAACAAGGTCAAATATCGAATGCCATTCCCGCTAAAGAAAGGTAGCACCTGGTATTGGGCATGAAAGACCTGCGCAGCATTGAAAACAGGCAGGAAAGGAAGGCTGCCATCGACAGGTGGTGTACCCGCTGCTAGGCTCTGTAACGATGCAACCCGCCCAGGGATGAAATCCGGCATCAGCTCCCAGTATCTTTCCAGAGGGTAGATGGAAATTGTGGGGGAAAAGAATTTATCCGCAAGGAGGTAACCCTGCAAGGTAAGCCTGGTATGCTGCGGATAAATCTCCATCATCTCCGAACTTTCAGGGATGGTTTCACAGGTGTAACTGGAAGCCAGCGCAGGATCCAGGAAAACGACAACTCGTTGCAGATTGTGTTGGGAAGCAGCGGTGGCTCGGTGGGTTGAGGAGGTTCGGTGACGTCAGCAGGGGGTTCCGTCACCACTGGCGGTTGCGTGGGAGTAACAGTCGCCTGAATGCTGCAGGCGAGGAGCGAGAATGATAGGCATATAAGGGGATACAAAATCCGTTTCATGGTTTCTCCTCTAATCGATCATATTATTATAAATTACTTTGGACCGGGCACATTGGATGCCTATCAGGAGAAATAGCAGATGCTATAAAACGCTGGCTTCTTCGACTCGCTCCATGTGTCAACAAGAATTCCAGGTTCGTAGACGCCGTGATCAATCTCTTACCCGCCCGAAATGGTTAAGCGCCCCCATCATTTTGTGGTAAGAAATGATAACCTGATCGATTTTGTGAATTCCCGAGACGGAGTAAAGCCTCGTTTTCACCCAGGAGGATGTTTATAATCAGGAGATGAAATTGGGGCTGTCAGTGAGAGACAACCCCGGTGATGAACCTGAGGAGTGTTTTTCGAGACGAGGCCTGAATCTGACCTTTGACAATAAAATAATCTAGAAACAGCAACCCGGCCACAATAATAGCAGAGAATATTCTCCTCAACAATTAGGAAAACATCTCGCCTCCTGGTAATAACCTCGTTGAACAACTTCAAAAAACATGTTGTCCATCTCGAGGCAGGTTTATTTTCCCAGTTGACTGGTAAACATGCTCAAGTGGTTGTAGGAGGCGTACATGAGATTGGTATAGACATTGATGATATCGCTTTTGTTTGTCTGCGCAAGGTAAGTTTGAAGATCTTGAATATCCACTTCTTCGATCAATACACCGACCTTCAACGCTTCCGTAGCTGATTGACTGCCCTGGATCATCAAATTATTGTAGAGCTGCTGCAATGTCGGATTGGCGAATTCGCCGATCTGTCTACCGGCTGCAGGATCAGGCAAACCATAACGATCAAGCAAATACTTGATCCTGGACATGTGCATCACTTCACTGTTTGATATTTTGGAAAAAATGGGCAGATGCCATCTGGCATATAACGTCAAGTATGAATCGCGAGCCAGTTTCTCTTCCTCGCGCATGTACATCAGACCATCGATCTCAGCCTGGGTCAATTGCCCGCCACCACCTCCTCCACCGCCACCGCCGCCACCTCCTCCGCCACAATGCATGCAGGCTGGGGACGCATCTCCATTCGGGAGGTCGGCCGCTTGCGCTGGTAGGACGAATCCTGTTTGTGTTAATACTAACAGGACAGTCATGCAAATTGCTCCGAAATTTAGAAAACCACGTCTAGTAATCATCGTATTCTCCTTATAGAGGAACCGATTCGGATAGGATACAAGGGACGAAAATCAAGAATTCCAGATCGCTATTAACATAAGTCGCCTGCATAATCCAAGCCCAGATCGATACTCTCAACCTGCAAGGTAACCTCATTGGGTCACAGCCGAAGTCTCTGATGTGCTTTCTACATTTGTGGCATCATTGGATCCATGATCATGTAATTGCGCATCATCGTCATGTCTTCATGTTCCAGGATATGGCAGTGATACATGTACATGCCCTCGTAAGGCCCGAACTTCATGGCGATCTTGACCCGTTCGCCGGGCCAGACCAGGACAGTATCCTTCCAGCCGCTGTCGACGAAGCCCTGGTTGATCGTGCCGTAACTGGATCGTGGAGGGAGTGGTCCGCTGGACGACCTGGAACTGGACGTTGTGCATGTGCATCGGGTGCGGGATGGGGGAGTTGTTGATCCATTCCCAGGCCATGGTCTCACCCAGGTACACCATCTCGTCCTCGGCGACCTCCATCATCTCGAACACACGCCCGTTGATCGTCCAGGTCATCATGTGGCCCATTTCGAGTGTAAAGGGGCGCGGGGTGTCGAAATTGGGGACATTCGCTGGAGTCAAAGCGCACGGATAGGGCTGGGAGCGGGCCAAGGACGGGTTTCGTGGTCGCTTTTCTTCCGACGTTCACCGTCAGGATGTCGAACGCTGCGCCCATGGGCAATCCCGAGCCCATGCCACCGCCGCCACCACCCATGCCGCCGCCACCCATTCCGCCACCGCCCATGCCACCGCCACCCATGCCACCGCCACCCATGCCGCCAGGATCAAAGGAGAGGCTGCGCAGTGTGACCTGCTTACCTGCCAGCTTGGAGAAATCGACCCAGATATCGACCCGCTCGCCCGGCATCAGCATCACGTAACTCCTGGAAGCCAATTGCAGGCAGCAGGCCGCCATCGGTGCCGATGACTTTCAATGGCATGTTGTTGCTCCATGCCAGCTTGTAGGTGCGGGCGTTGGAACCGTTGAGCAGGCGCAGCCGGTAGGAGCGCGGTTCCAACGAAAAGACAGTGTTCGGCTTGCCGTTGACCAGGATGCGATTCCCGAGGTAGCCCCACATCATGTTGTCCTGGTAGACGATCTGGTTGTCGCCGTCGAAGATCCGGTCCTGAATGATGACCGGCACATCGTTGGCACCGGTGGCGGCACCGGGCACAGCCAGCTCTTCCTCGGCGTCGGTCACGTAAAACAGCCCGGCGAGGCCCATCACCACCTGCTCGGCGGTGCGCATGTGCGGGTGAGGGTGGAACCAGTACGGCCCGGCCCGGTCGATGACCTGGAACTCGTAGACCTTGGTCTCGCCCGGTCCGATGGCCTGCATCGGGTGCCCGTCACATCCTCGGGCACACGCAGGCCGTGCGGGTGGATGACGCTGTCTTCGGCGAGGTTGTTATGGAAAAAGATGCGCAGTTTCGTGCCGCTCTGCACGCGCAGGATCGGACCCAGGTAGTTGCCGGGCAGGTTCTGCACGGTCACGCCGGAGCCGCTCAAGAGCTGACCCTCGTAACCCCAGACATTCGTCTGCGCGCCCGACAGGATCTGGACCGCCTTTGGGGCGGCGGTAATGGAGATCTCGGCATCCGGCATAAATGGTTCCATCTGGTCTTGCAAACCAGATGAATACTTCAAGGACGGGTGGTTCAAATTGCCCGCGGTGAGTACCCTCAAGGGTGAGCCTCCGCTCACTAACAGGAGGGCAAACGAGCCAGCGCCGGCCAGTTTCATGAAATCACGTCGACTTACATTCTTTGCTTTCATTTCCAATCCTCCTTCGAATTGAGGCGAGGGATTGCTGGTGAATGACCGCAGGCCCATTGCACGGATGGGTTTATTGAGCAGCAGGGCTGCACTGCCAAAACCGGCCAACCCCAGGAAATCACGCCGGCTGATGGATCTTGTGTTCATAATTTCCTTCCTTTCTCTGCATAATCCCTGCCTGGTGTTGGATAGGGCAGGTTTGAGATAACAGTGATCAATTTCTTTTCGTAATCTATTTCACAATTGTTTTCCAAAAAAAAAAATAATGCGAAGTCTTTTTTTCCTGTGCTGGGGAGATAAAGGTCCTCCCCAGCACATCTGAAATTCCTCGTGCCTCTCCCAGAGTCAAGCGGAGTACGACGATGGGAGAGGCACGAGGTTACATCCCTTCGTGTGCCATCGGCATTGGCTGGCCGGGTTGCTCAGGTCCAATCCGGTAGGGCCGCATCATCTCGTTGTCTTCGTGTGAGACAATGTGGCAGTGCCAGGCGAACTGGCCGGGGTTGTTGAACTGGGCACGCACACGGGTGACCTGGCCGGGATAGGCGATGACCGTATCCTTGAAACCTGTCTCCCAGGGTTCGGGCGGCAGGGGTAACAATTCTGGCACAACCTGCACGGTCTGGTTCATTTCATCAACAAAGATAAACTGGCGATCCACCACTTCGAAGACCACTTCGTGGATGTGCATCGGGTGTGCATCGGCGGTGGCGTTATAGATCTCCCAGATCTCCGTTGTGCCCAACGCGGGATTCTCGGTGACGGGCTCCATCCACATGCGCTTCGTCCACACACCTGGAGCGATGTTCGGGATCGCCTGCCACGGTGCCAAGCAGGGCCTCCGCCGGGGCATCGGCAAAGCTCATCGACATTTCCTCGATCAGCGCCACGGGGCGCGTAACTGTCGCCGGAGGGAGCGGTGCAATCGCCGGAAGTACCAGGAACTGCGCGGGTGTGGTGGATCGGGAGCAACCGCAGGCACGACGTTGAACTGCAGGATCTGGCCGGTGGTATCCGGGTCAGCCTCGGGGAAATCCACTCCCGGCACTCCCCCACCGAAGGGTTCATCGGGACCGATGTTGCCGAGCACATAATTGCCTAGCGGCACATTGCTGAAGTCAACGATCATATCTGCCCGCTCGGCGAGACCCAGCAGCAGCTGGTTGCCTCAGCCCCGTGATATTCACCGGCGCAGCCAGGAAGCCGCCCTCGTTGCCAATCTGCCAGACTTCCACGCCGGGGATGCTGGCTAAAGTCCAGGATCAGGAAGCGCGAGTCGCAGCCGTTCAGGAAGCGGAAGCGATAACGGCGCTGTTCCACGGTCTGGAATGGCCAGGTGTTGCCGTTGACCATGATCATGTTGCCAAAGAACTCGGGATTCCAGATCGGGGAGATATCGCTCGTGTCCGGGATGAAAAGGTCCTCGTAATCCCGTCGAAGAACGCACGGGTATCGGGGTAGAACAGCGAGCCATCTTCCTTGAAGGCGCGGTCCTGGATGGCGATGGGGATCTCGTAATAAGCCTTGTTGGGCGGGAACTTGTCGCCTTCCTTGGGGGCGGGGCCGGGCAGCAGCGCCGGCAAACCGCTGCGGCTGTCCAACACGGCGCGATCTCCAGCTGGGCCGCCGCGGATGATATAGAAACCAGCCGGACCAGCGTAGACATTCAGGCGGGTCATGCCCAGGGTGTGGTCGTGGTACCAGATGGTGGAGGCCCGGTTTTCGTTCGGATACTGGAAGGTGGCGAACCCGGGTCCCCATGTCACGCCGTAATTGGCAGCTGCCTTAGCCTTGAAGAAATCGTACCAGGTGCCTTCGGTGGCATATCCTGCCGGCAGATTGATGGTTACCGGAAGGTACCAGGCTTCGGCATAACCGTCGCTGTCGTCGTGGACGCCCACCGCACCGTGGACGTGGCTGACCATCGGCACCGGGCCGGTGTAGGGTCCGGGTGTGCTGGTAAATTCGGGGCGCATATCACGTCCCATCGTACCTCCGGGCGGGTTTGCCCAGTGCAGGGTCGGGTCCACGGGAAGAAGGTGCGGCAAGTAGTTGCCAGCGCCATCCACCAGTTCGTTGATCCACTTGATGCGCACCGGCGAGCCAGCCTTGGCCTCGATGGTCAGCGAGGGGGCGTTGTGCAGCAGCAGCGGATTCTTGCCGGCGCCACGGACAGCGCCATAGCCCCAGACGGTGGTTGCGGGAAGGCCAGCCGGAAGGATCTGCTGGCTGAACTGCCTCATCGAGATTTCGTAATAGTCACCGGTCTTCCCCCCTGTCAATTTAATCGTCCCCGCTCTTGGCATGACGGGTGGAATGAGCAGGGGGGTCATGTACTTGCCAACTGCGGCTGGATCGAGCGTGCCGCCGGGGATGGCAGCCTGGGCGCGCAGGCTGAACCTGCCGCGCGAGGCGGCATACAGGGATAACACCCCCGCTGCACTAAGCTTGAGAAAATCTCTTCTGGTAAGCATTTCGGCATTCTCCTTTCGAAGATTTGGTGCGATCTTTCAAATGAAGGTATGGGTTGGGGGAGGGATGACTCCCTCCACCGTTTGTTTCAAGTGCGAATTATTTCTTGGTAGTGACATTTACTGCGTGAAACCACAGTAAGGTAAAGTGAGACTTCAATGCAATTTCCATTAATCACTCTATATTTGATAAAGGATTCCATTAAATGCAACTCATGCCAGCTTTATAAAGATCCTGGCGTCAGTCTTTGACTGACGCCAGGATTGGTAAAGATTGGTTATTTAAGGGTTAGGATTGGGAACGGAGTTGCATTCACCCAGGCAGAGAAGATATAGGGGCCATTATTCGACCTGATCCGGAAGTAGTAATTGGTGTTCCGAACCAGTCCTGACCGGGTATAGGTCGTCGTTCCCGGGGCAACAATCACGGTGGTGAGACCAGTGGTGAAGGCTGCGTTGGTGGCGCTCTGGATGGTGAAACCTGTCTCATTGCTGGAGGAGTCAGTCCAGGTGAGGATTACAGAGCGGGTTCTGCCACTGCTTGGACCATTTACCGCCGTAACGCTGCCAGGTGCTGCCGGCATGTCAGGGATGGTGAGGCGTGTTGGATACTGCAAATGCCGACTGACCGGCAGAATTGACCGCGGCCACACGATATTGGTAGGTGGTCCCGGGAAGTATTCCGTTGTCAATCGATGTGACATTGCCGGTATTGTTCCTTGCTGCCAGGTTGACCAACAGGACAAAAGGACCTCCGTTTACAGAGCGCTCAAGTACAAAGCCGGCTTCGTTGGTTGCGTTGTCAATGAATGCCAGGCCGATCTGAGGCCCAGCTTGCAACGTGGCGGTGAGGCTGGAGGGCGCCAGCGGCAATGCACCAGGTACGTATACTTGAGCCGTGTTGGAGTAAGCCGAAGAACCAGCCAGGTTGAAGGCAGCCACCCGGTAGATGAAGGTTGTTTCAGGCAAGACCGAATTATCGATGAAGGTCACGTTACCGGTATTGTTGCGTGCCGGGGCAGTGCCGATGACCACAAAGTCTATGCCATTGGTGGACCGCTCAATGGAGAAGCCTGCTTCGTTAGTAGCGTTGTCGCGGAAGGTCAAGCTCACCTGCGAACCAGCTTGCACGGTCGCGGCCAGGTTGGTCGGGGCAGCAGGTGCGTTGACGCCCAAGGAGTCAGAGACAGACTGGACAGTCATCGTTGGGTACTCCAGCCCGTAGCCGACCGAGTTCTGGGCGACCACCCGGTACAGGGTTGGCACACTTGCATTGAATGTAGTATCAGTGAAGCTTCGAATGCCATGAACGTTTAGCTGATCCAGGGGTGACTGGCTGACACCGACGTCAGTCCAAGCGACGCCATCTGCGGACTTTTGAACCAGGAATGCAGTCTCATTGATCGAGTTATCGTTCCACGAGAGAACAAGTTGCTTGTTGTTACCCGCACCAATGATCGCAAATGCCAGACCGTCAGCTTTGAGCGGAGGCAGTGCCACCGATACCGGTCTCATCATATCCATTTCTTCATGGCTGAGAATATGACAGTGGTAGACATACTCCCAACCAAAGTTGACCAGCTGGTTGAGGATGGCGGTCAGTCGGATTGCCTTGCGGATCGACATTATTGAACATTTCAGTCGAGCCGGCGGGCATCATTGGATTCAGCATACGGATGGAGTTTGGAAGTTCAAAAGGCAGGGTGGGAATGATCGGCCTCAAGGCAACAATGGTGTCTTCCAGTGGGGAAATGCGCACCGTATCCTTCCAACCGAGCTCATTTGCATCCGGTGGAATGATGATATTGTCCCAGGTGACACGGTTGACCACCTGCACATCATAAAGATGGAAATGGATGGGATGCGTGTCAACACCATTGTGGGTAATCCGCCAAAGTTGGGTTCCATCAACCGAGCTGGAGATGGGAGTTACATTGAGGTCGCCCAAAGGCAGATTAGTGGCATCTATCAACTCAGTTGCAGGGTTGACATAAGGATACAAGGTGACATTCTGTTGCCCTGGCGTGGGAGGCTGAGCTTCGATACCCAAGTTCGCCTGCATGCGCCCAAATTCATCAAAGGTCGATGCATTCATCTCATCGTGGATGGCCTTTGGCTGAAGCGGGATGGTCATTTTTGAATACTGCGACAGGAGGGTATTGAAACTAAAGGCTGAGGTGTCATTGACACGGACAAATCCGTCACAGCGCTGCGCAATACTTCCAGGAATATTGCAGTTTCCACCGGAAGCAAAGTTCGCACCGTAAGCAGAGTTGTACGCAGACTGACCAACGATGATGGGATGCTGCCCAAATTCGAATACGCCGGAGCCATCGGTTTGGTGTTTGAAGGCATTGACCAGTTTGACCAAGTCGAAGGATGCAGCCGGAGTGCTGGCAGCGATCTTCACCTGCATAACCGTGCGCGTATTCGGTCCGTAGCCTGGCACAATTGCCTGCAGCACCGTTGGGGCTCATGTCGGGAGCGCCAGTGTAGTAGTCGTAGCTTGGAACGCGGGCAGGGAAGGCGGCAGGGGCGTCATTGTAAAGGATCAGTGTCTTGCCGGCGAATTGTGAGAAATCGACGATGACGTCTGCGCGCTCTGCTGGAGCGAGAAGCAGTGAATGCTTGTCGACATTGCCTACATCGAATCGAGTGGGGTCGGTGATCCAGGTGGTAACCTGTTGACCATCGATGACGACTGGCGCTGGGAGGAATCCACCTTCTGAGCCGATCTGAACCCAATCGGGACCGGGCAAGCTGATGCTTGTATCCGGGTTGGGAGACACGTTCGGGTCAAGCTGGGCTGCAGCAAGATCAAGAGCTTTCAATGCCACTTCCGAAATCGGTACCCGTGGTCGGATCCGCAACATACCATTGCAGGTTGAAGAAGCGATCATTAGCCGCACTAAGGATGCGCAGGCGATAGGACTTGGGTTCCAGTGTGACTGTCGGATAAGCAATACCATTGACCACCGGGGTGTCATTGAACTGCTCCATACCGACCGATATGTTCGGGGTTCCCGGGATCAGCTCCGGTTCGCAGAACGGATCGGTCTCATATTGCCAGGTGTTCGGATCGTCAAGGTTGCAGTTCACATCAAAATATGGATTTCGGATCGGACCATAGACCGTGGTACTCGCCGGAGGCCAGAACCAGGGTCCATACATCCAACGACCGTAAGCGGACATGCCGGAGGGATCGCCAGGATTTTGAGCAGGCATATAGACATGGTGAACCCAGAGACTACCTTTGGTTCCCCAACGGGCGGTATCCCAGGTGGGATCCTGAAAGGCGAGTTGGGCAGCATCCGGAACAAAGGTCTTGTCCTGGATAATGAGCGGGATCTGTTCGGCAGGGATCGTGCCTGAATCGACCAGTTGCTGTTCCGTCGCATCCGAGATCAAGTAACCGGCAGCTTCACCAGCATAGACATTCAAGCGGGTGATCCCCCAGGCATGATCATGGTAGAACATCAGGCGGGCGGATTGCTGGTTGGTGTAATAGAATGTCTGGCATCCGTCAGTGGGCGAATTGCAGACGTTCATATCCGGCACATTCTCGACACTTACACCCTCAGGCCACATGGTGTCCTCACCAGCGGGAGTGATCCATTGATGAGGCGTTCCATCCGATATCCAGGGTGTGACACCACCGTGCAGGTGCAGGGTAGCCCGGTTATCCTTGAAGCACATATTAGACTTGGGCGACTCACTGCAGAGGGGATTGCGGACTTCGTCCATCACGGTGCCATCGTTCATGGGTGCCATCATTCCCATGGGTCCCATGCCTGATCCCATAAGGCTTGAGTCGACCGGAAGGAATAGATCGCCGGCAGCACCAATGGGCAGCAGGTTGTAGAAGACGATGCGAACAGGTCGATCCTTGGTGGCAAGGATGGTCGGCCCTAAATATTGTGGCGGGGTCAGCGAATATGCCTGCAAACCATCGATAAGGACTGGCTGGGAGGTTCCATCCAGCATCTCATTGACCAAGGGGAAATGTTGGCTGATACCTGCATTGGCAGGAGTTTCAAGCTGGACATAACCGCGCACGAGTGTAGCAGGCAGGCTGGAAGAGAAGGAGGTGCGGTATTGTACTAGACCGATCACAAACTCATCTGCTTCCACTCCGTTGTAAGTCTTGACTTCCGCAACTGCGAGAGGAATATATTTTCCGGATAACGGGCACGCCGGGGGGGCGCAGAGTCCGGGCAATTGGTCGGTAAATTTCTTAATACCCGGGGTCATATAACCTGCACCAGGATTATCCACGACGATGCCTGTTACTGATCCTCCGGAGGTCGTGATGGTCGCTGTGGCGGCTGCACCAGCCCCTGATCCTGCATCGAAGAATGCCACAGCAGGAGCGGACGTGTAGCCTGCTCCAAAGGATACCAGCGTCACGTTTTGAATTGCAATAGTCGCCGTGGCTGTAGCAGGCGTGGCACCCGCGATAGGAGTTTCAACGGTCCCATCATGAATCGTGACGCTAGGGGCGGCAGAGTAGCCGGAACCAGCACTGTCCACCACGACAGATGTTATGGTTCCAGTAACAGGATCCATGATCGCATGACCTGTAGCTTGGACGCCAAGAGGATCAATGGGAAGGCCAAATTCCACGGTCGGGAAGGTGTATGCCAAACCGCCATCGGTTACAGCAACAGCATCCACGCCACCAAAAGCAGTCGCAACTGCATCCGTGGTCGCGCCACCTCCTAAAATGGTGACAGCTGGAGCCGTGTATCCACCTCCTGCCAGATCGACAGTAATTGAGGTGACAACCCCGGAATAGTCCACCAGGGCGGTGGCGGCTGCATCGACCCCAAGACCGGTGATCACGACAGCCGGGGCGGAAGTGTATCCGCTGCCCGGGCTGGTGACGGAAATGCCGGTGATGGAGCCTGAGATGGGATCCACCGCAGCTTGTGCAGCAGCCCCTGTGCCTCCACCCCCGCTTAGTTCCACCAGAACATCAGGCGTACGGAAAGGACTATTGGCCCAGTTCGGATAAGGGCCGAAATAGTGGGGCACCTTGGTTTCATCCGTGGGACCGGCAGGCATGGCTGAATTGCCTGAGGTTTGAGCGGAGGTGAAGGTCCGATTCTGGGCACTCACCGGGATGATGCTGCCTAGTGTGAGAGTGAGGATCATCAGAGTAGAGAGTAAACCAGAAAGTATATTTCGCTTGAACATGTTTGATCTCCTTTTTAAAATATGAAAGATATGACCGGTTAGATTGATTGTTGAACGAATTGTTCCCATCGCACTCCTTTCTCTATTGGAAGTTCTACTGGCAAAGAATTCTTCCTAAGAACCAATCTCAATAACAGAGAGCAAGTCCGTAGCAGCCCTAACCACTATTTCTTTCTTGGTGAAGACTTCGATCTCGTTATTATCCAGATTGACCGTGATCACTCTCAATCCGGGATGATTTTTCAAAAGCTGCAAAGTCCATTTGCTTGAGTCGCAATGATCACCCTGTTGAATAATGACTGTGTCAGCATGGGTTTTTATTACCGCAAAGTAAATCGCTTCGATAGTTGCACTTTCCGGAAGAACTACCACTTCCAATTGATCAGCAGAGGTAAGGATATTCTTAACCGAAGAGATCAAAATATCTTCCTTTCCCCAGAGCAGGATTGTTCTTATTTTTGTCACGTAATAATCTCCTTGGGTCAATATCGATTCCAAAGCCGTGATCCAGCTTTGTTCTTCGTAAGTGATACCCAAGGATAGAATACTGGAAACGAAGGAAGAATAATATCCATCAGCCTCATCATGGAAGGATGAAAAAAAGACCATCCGGCGGATGGTCTTTTGGAGAAGTGGGTTAATCCCCTGGTTAATCCTTAGCTGACTAATTTGTGGTCTTTGGCAAAACTTGCTGCTTCTTTTCGATCCGTAAGGTTTAATTTTTCAAGGATGGAATGAACATAATACTTAACTGTATTTTCGGAAATAAATAGCGTGTGGGCGATCTCTTTATTGGTTTTACCGGAGGCAAGTTCAACCAATACATCCTTCTCTCGAGAAGTTAATTTGGAAGAACTGGGATCAGCTTTTCGATCTGCTTCCTTGGTCCTGGAAAACTCTTCCATCAAGCGCAGTGTCATGGTCCGTGACATCGCACTTTCCCCCATCAGCACGGCTCTCAATGAGGTCACCAATTTTGATGGGCTCAGGTTCTTTAGCAAGTAGCCTTTTGCCCCACTGCGAATCGCGGCGAACATGTCTTCATCCTTGTCTGACATGGCTCAAAAAGACTATTTTGCAGTGAGGGTGTTCTTGAAGAATTTTGCGGGAGGCTTCAGCGCCGGTGCCGTCAGGCAGGTTGAAATCCATGAGAATAATCTCTGGTTCGACAGTCTTTATCAGATCGATGGTCTCCTGAACTGACCCTGCCATGCCAACCACCTGGATGTCAGCCTCCCCTCGCAGGATCGATGCCAAGCCTTCTCGAAATAGAACGTGGTCATCCACAATAACAATCTTCATACTTCTTACTGGTCCTTCCTATAAAGAGATCATGCTCATTTATCGACAGGAACGAAAATCTTAATCGTTGTGCCTTGACCGGATTTGGAGTTTATAGAAAAAGAACCCTTCAACTGCTCTACTCTTTCTTGCATGAAATTGAGCCCATAATGGTCCCCGGATAGCCTTTGATCCTGTTCAAATCCTTTTCCGTTATCCGAGATATGTAAATGAAGCCCCGTATCGTTCCAGGTGAAATTAATTTTGACCAGGTTTGCAGCGGCGTGTTTTTCTATGTTATTAAGCACCTCTCTAAATGCAAAAAATATCTGTCGGACAACTTGGGGGGGAAGATATTTGGGATCGCCAGCACTGGAAATATCAACCTGGAAGGAGCTTCTCTCCGCCACTTGTTCTGCATAGCGTGTAAACAACTGAATCTGGATCCGTTGAATCTCCGGATTTCAATTGTGTCAGCATGGAACGAATGAGCTCATAAGATTCATTTGCCGCCCTTGTCAAGCTCTGAATCCTGGATATTTGCTCTGGTTTTTCCCTGGTCATGGTGTCAGCCAGATATTCGAGATTCATACGCATGTAACTTATATTCTGTCCCAACGTGTCATGAAGATCGCGGGCGATATCGTTTTGAATATTCTGAATAACCTGGGTGAGAATAGCTTCCTTTTGATTTTTTCTACGAATTTCTTCCTCAACGTTCTTCCGTTCGGTTATATCCCGGTTACTGACTCTTCGCCCCAAGTACCGATTGCTCTCCCCAAAGAGAGGACGACATACATGCTCGATCCAATGCTCATTTCCCTCACGATCGATGATCCTGTATTCGGTCGTCGAAGGGCCAACGTGTTGGTCATGAAGGATTCGATGATGCTCCAAGTACATACGTTGATCGTCAGGATGTATGATTTGTTTCAACAGCTCGGGGTTTTCAATGAATTCCTCCGGTGAATAGCCTGTGATGCGCTTACAGGAGGGGGACATATAGATAGTGTTGCCTTTTGGATCAAGCCACTTTTCCCAGTCGTAAGTCCAATCCATCAAGGTGTGAAATTTTTCTTCGTTTTCTCTAAGAGCAATTTCAGCTTTCTTTTTCTCAACGATGTCCCAGACAAAATCGGCAATTGTGGAAATGTCCTCCACATCCCTGGGAGTATAAAGTGCTGGTTTATTCCCCACACCCAGGATTGCCAGGATCTTTTCATTCCGAATGATCGGAACCGTAATTTCCCGGATCACCTGGGCATGCCCCTCAGGTAACCCCTTCCTGTTTGGCAGAGTTACGTAGTCGTTGTGGATGATCACCTGGCGAAGACGGATACAATCTGCCCATACTCCAGCCCGATCCACATCATAATGGCTGCCTTTGCCTTCTGCAGTGCACATCTTTTCCAGGGTATTTGTCGACCAAGCCTGCAAGGAAAGGGTCCTTTGATCTGCCTCCAGGAAATGGAAGAAACCAATTGAGCTGCCCGTAAGTGCTTCGATTTCATCCAGGCTGGCTTGAAGAAGTTCATCCAGTGTGTGAGAATAGACATACCTGATCAATCTCAAGCGGGCCTTGCTGATCATGTCAGCCCGGTTCTTTTGTTGGATAGATTGGAGCAAAGGTTTTAATGTAAAAAAGAAAAGTAACGGAAAGATAATAATTGCCATGACCGTGGCATCAATCAGGACCTGAAGCACGTAAGGCCAGTGCCTGATCGGTAAAAGCACAACCATGGCAATCGCTTCCGCGATGACAATACCACAAATCGTGATCACCAACATTCTTGCAGGTGAATTCTTTCCAACGTCCTTCTTACCATTTCCTGTGGAATAAGTGTCCTGCAATTTTTTCACTTTTCAATCCCCCTCAAGTCTTGAGGGTGTAGAGAAAAGTGGGCATTCCCCCAACTGGGCTGAACCAAAAAAATGATCAGACCTGAGGCGGTAAAAACGATCACTTCTCTTTATCAAAAGAAATATATTAGTGAGATGCATCGCTTAGGTGCGAGAACAAACTTATCAAGGCTGAATAAGGGTATCCTTCGGACAACTTAACCTGAAGATGGTAAGCCTCAAAGCGCTGGAACAGGCACTTTTGAAGGATTATACCAAAATCTCTACTCGTTGATTTTGATGTCCTGGGGATTAGGGAAGAAAGAGCATGTGGATTAGGTTGCTCTCCATGAGAGAGCTAGAAGCTTTTTTGTTCAGTCCGGGAGATAATCTCATTTTGCAACGCTTCGCTCAAGTCACAGAAGTAATCCGAATAGCCAGCCACACGCACGATTAGGTCCCGGTACTGCTGCGGATCTTTCTGCGCCTTGCGGAGCGTTTCGGCATCAATCACGTTGAACTGGATATGGTGACCGTCCAACTTGAAGTATGACCGGATTAGCCCAACCAGGGCATCCAGACCTGTCTCATCAGCCAACAGGGCGGGAGTGAATTTTTGATTGAGCAGGGTACCGCCGGTACGGACGTGGTCCATCCGTGCGGCGGACTTGAGCACCGCGGTTGGGCCATGCCGGTCGGCACCCTGGACTGGCGAGATGCCCTCAGACAATGGAGTCCATGCTTTGCGTCCGTCGGGCGTGGCACCAGTCACCGAGCCAAAATAAATGTGGCAAGTGGTGGGAAGGAGGTTGATGTGATACGTGCCGCCGCGCGTGTTCCTGCGGCCATCGATGGCTTTGAAATAGGCCTCAAAAACGCGCACCAGCAAATCATCTGCGGCTGGATCGTCGTTGCCATAGCGCGGCGTTTTATTGACCAGGGCTCAGGCGTTCTCTCTCATAACCAGAGAAATCAGCCGCCAACATCTCCAGCATTTTATCCATCGATATTGTCTTCTGCTCGAAGACATGCGTCTTGATCGCCGAGAGGCAATCGGTGATCGTGCCCATCCCCACCCCCTGGATGTAGGAGGTGTCATAGCGGGGGCCACCGTCGTGGTAGTCCTTGCCCCTCTGGATGCAATCATCCACCAGGATCGAAAGGAAGGGTGCAGGCATGTAGGCTGCATACAGGCGCTCAATGATATTATTCCCTCGTACTTTAATCTCTACGAAGTACAACAACTGTTTTTCGAATGCGGCAAACAAGTCTTCAAAGGTTGCGAACTTCCTGGGATCGCCTGTCCTGAGGCCAAGCTGTTGACCTGACCGTGGATCCAACCCGTCGTGGAGGGTTAACTCCAGGATCTTTGGGATGTTGAAGTAGCCGGTCAGGATGTAAGCTTCCTTGCCAAACGCACCTGTCTCCACGCAACCACTTGTTCCACCCTCACGTGCATCTGCCAGGGTTTTTCCCACCCGCACCATTTCCTGCACGACCAGGTCGGCGTTGAACACGGAGGGTTGTCCGAAATCCGGTACGGATGATCCTGGCTGCCCGCTTGATCAAGCGATCAGGGTTCATCCTGCTGACCTGGATGGACGAGGATGGCTGCAGGAGGCGCATTTCCTCGATCACGTCAAGCAGAAGATAGGAGACTTCATTGACACCATCCGATCCGTCCACAAGCAAGCCGCCGATATTGATCTGTGCAAAATCGGTGTAGGTGCCACTTTCTTCCGCGGTAACACCCACTTTTGGAGGGGCGGGTTGGTTATTGAACTTGATCCAGAAGCACTGCAGCAATTCTTCGTAATATTCACGACCGTGTTGGGCCAGGTCATAGAAAGAAACCAGGTGGCGGTCAAGATGACCCGGGCAGAATGAGTCCCAGGTGTTGAGCTCGGTGGTCACGCCGAGGTGGACAAACCAGTAATATTGCAATGCCTCATGGAAATCGCGCGGCGCTCGCGCCGGAACCCGGGTGCAGACAGCGACAATCTTCTCCAACTCCGCACGCCGCCCTGGATCCTGCTCAAGCCCTACCAGGCGGGTCGCCTCTTCGGCGTAGCGTTCCCCCAAATGGATCAAAGCCTGCGCACAAATACGCATGGCTTTGAGTTCTTCCTGCCTGGCATATGCTTGGGGATCGTCCAAATAATCCAGGGAAGCCAGGCTCGCTTCTATCTGGGCAATGAAGTCGAGCATTCCCCGGGTGTAAATCTTTCCATCCAAGACAGTGTGACCCGGGGCGCGCTGCTCCATGAACTCGGTGAAGATCCCAGCTTCGTATGCAGCTTTCCATTCATCAGGCATTTCTGCAAAGATCAGGTCGCGTAACGATCTGCCACCCCAGAATGGGATGACGTTTTCCAAGAATGACTGCCTCGTTTCCGGATTGACCTTGAAAGGTGTTTTTGGACGCGAGTCAAGGATGTCTAGGTCTTGCAGGGAATGGCAGCATAACTCTGGATATGTAGGCGCACACTTTGGGGCAGGTCCTTTTTCGCCGACGATTAGCTCCCCGTCGCCGATGTAGATTGCCTTGTGTTCGACCAGGTATTGGAATGCCAGTGCGCGTTGCATCGGGATGGAGAGGGGGATGCCACCCAGTGTTCCCATACTTCTATAAAATTCGGTCAACAATTCAGCACGTTCGGAAGAGAGGGTCTCCTTTGCCTGCAGAGATTGTTGGCGCAGCATTTTAACACGATCTGTCATGGACATCTTTGCCTCACAAATTCATTTCTAGAGACCTACCGTGAATAATAAAATCCTCCCGACAACCTAAGAGGGACTCCAATTATTGAGTGGTTTTATGATCCTATGCCAGTACTACTTGAGATGCGCGGCCAGGAAATCCAACTCAAGCTGCCAGATCTCGCCCAGGGTTGGCGAGGCTGAGCCATCGAAAGCAGTCAATGAATGATCGCCGTTCTTGACGATGACCAGGTCAACGGGAACACCAGCCGCTTCCAGTGCATCATTCAAGATGTAGGCATGCTGTACTTCAATGACCGGATCTTTGTCGCCGTGGATGATCAGGAAAGGCGGATCATCTGCGGTAACGTGAGTCACCGGGCTGGCGGCAGCGATCTGCTTAGGACCGAAGGCAATGATCATCAGGGCAGCGATATCGCCGTTCTGGAAATCCAAAGAGAGGTCCGATGGACCCGACAGGTCGATCACAGCCTGGATCCGGCTTGACTGGTCGAGGTATTCGCCCACATCAAAGTTGGAAGCCCCGTCAGAGGTACCCAGGAGGGCCACGAGGTGCCCACCGGCGCTGGCTCCCATGGCAGCGATATGGTCCGGGTCGAGGTTGTACTCGGCAGCATGGGCACGCAGGAAACGTATGGCGCACTTCACGTCCTCGATATAAGCAGGGAAGCGGGCAAATGGATACAAGCGATAATTTACCGCGGCGACAACATACCCTTCGGCATTCAAGGCTGCCCCCAGTCCCATGGCTTCCGATTTATCCCCGCGCATCCATGCCCCTCCGTGGACATGTACCACCATAGGCCATGGTCCGCCTTCAGTGGGGAAGTACATGTCCAGCAATAGATCCTGACCGTCCAAATTGCAATAGGTGACATCGATCAACGACTGTCCTGCATAAGGAAACGGAATTTGGGTCGGGGTGGGTGTAGGAGCCGGGGTGGGAGCTGGGGTGGGGGCAGGGGTGGGAGCTGGCGCGCGAAGAGGTAAGAATAAACAAACAAGAGAATATAAGGGAACCAATTTTCATTGCTGTAATCCGGGAATTAATGGTGCACCTCCAGGCCGAAGGTTTCCAAGACACGTGTACCCTTTTCCATCTGCCCAGTGCCTGGCGGCTGGAGAGAATTTAATTCGAATGGCTTCCCGAGTGCTGAATACTTTGAAGCAGCCATATTGTGGTATGCCAGCAATTCGACTGAAGGAACATGCGGTAACGAAGAGATAAACTCTCCCATGGCCAGCAAGTTACCATCGTCGTCATTGATTCCCGGGATCAAGGGGATGCGAACCAGGATGTCCTGACCTGCTGCCGAGAGACTGCGCAGGTTTGATAGGATATCCACATTTGACACCCCCGTCCATTCGCGGTGGCGTTCATCATCCAGCAGTTTCAGGTCATAAAGAAATAAATCAACATAGGGGAGGATTTCTTTGAAAACAGGCCAGGGGGCATACCCTGAGGTGTCCACAGCCGAATGCAAGCCGCTCTCATGACAGTTGACCAGGAGGGCCTGCAGAAACCGAGGTTGGGCGAGAGGTTCTCCCCCCGTGAAGGTTACGCCACCTTGGGATTGTTCATAAAAAATCCGATCGGCCTCGATCCTTGCCATCACCTGGTCGACTGAAAGGGTCATCCCCACAACTTCCAGTGCTTCAGCAGGACAGGCAACAGCGCAGAATCCACTCACCCGGCAGCGCGTACGGTCAACGTGGATCTCGTCGTTACTCCTTTCGATCGCTCCATTCGGGCAAGTGTCCAGGCAGTCGTCGCACAAAATGCAGCGAGAAGGATGAAAGATCAGTTCTGGAGTGAAGGAACCACCTTCAGGATTGTGGCACCAACGGCAAGCCAGCAAGCAACCCTTGAAGAATACGGCTGTGCGAATGCCGGGCCCGTCATGAATGGAGTAACGACGAATGTCGAAGACGGTGCCGGAGGTCGTGCCATTCATTGGATTACACTGCTACCGAGTTTATTAGTTTGCCCAAGCCCTCGATCTCGACCTCGACACTATCCCCTGCGTTCAAGGCTCCCACCCCGGCCGGGGTGCCGGTGAAGATCAAATCGCCAGGCTCGAGGGTCATCACAGATGAAATGAAGGCGATCAGCGTACTGACATTGAAGACCATGTCACGCGTGGAGGCCATCTGGCGCGGCTGTCCGTTGACCTTGCAGGTCACGACGGCGTCGGCGGGGTCGAAATCGGTGTCGATCCAGGGGCCGAAGGGGCAGAAGGTATCGAACCCCTTGGCACGCGTCCACTGACCATCCGTATGTTGCAGATCGCGAGCAGTGACATCATTACCCACTGTGTATCCATACACATGATCTCTTGCCGACTCGGGCGTGATATGGCGTCCACGTCTGCCGATCACGACCACCAATTCAGCTTCATGTTCGACCTGCTGGGACTGGGGAGGCAGGATGATGGCTTCGCCGGGATCCAGAACGGAGGAGGGCGGTTTCATAAAGATGAGGGGCATCTTGGGCACCTCGGCATTGTGTTCCCTGGCATGTTCGACATAATTGCGGCCGACGCAGATGATCTTGGAAGGTTGCGCTGGTGCACGCAGTTTTACCTCGGAGATCGGGATATCTGCTTCCATGCGGCGGTATTCCCCAAAAATATCGCCCACGATCAGACCGATCTTGTTTTCCAGAACCCAACCATACATTGGGGCGTCGTTCTTGATTTGAAAACGGACAATGCGCATAAGGAACTCCAGGGGGTGAATTTTTGAAAGTGTAACACAGATGGATAAATCCCGGTATAATAGCCCCCGTTGGGCGCATAGCTCAGTTGGTTAGAGCGTCTCTCTTACACAGAGAAGGTCAGGGGTTCGAGTCCCTTTGCGCCCACTTAATATTTTAAAGGTCAGGGGTCCCCAGAAGGGGAGATTTTTCGAGATCCCTTTGCGCCCACTTAAATCTTAAAGGGTCAGGGGTCCCCCAGAAGGGAGATTTTCAGTCGATGTCTCTCATTTGCGCCCACTTAAAATATTCTTAAAGGTCAGGGGTCCCCAGAAGGGAAATTTTCGAGTCCCTTTGCGCCCACTTAATTTTTAAGTCAGGGGTCCCCAGAAGGGGAGATTCTTCGAGTTCCTTTGCGCCCACTTAATATTTACAGGTCAGGGGTCCCCAGAAGGGGAGATTCTTCGAGTCCCTTTGCGCCCACTTATTATTTACAGGTCAGGGGTCCCCAGAAGGGGAGATTTTTCGATTCCCATTGCGCCCACTATTATTTACAGGTCAGGGGTCCCCAGAAGGGGAATTTTTCGAATCCCTTTGCGCCCACTAATTATTTACAGGTCAGGGGTCCCCAGAGGGGAATTATTGAATCCCTTTGCGCCCACCATCTCTATCCTTCCTTCCTCTCGATGGTCTCCGGCGAAATCCTGGACGTATTCACTGGCTAAGGTGGGACTATCAGCGTTTTGCCACCCAGCTGCGCAAGAATGGCACAGTCTTCGAGGTGCGCATGCGGGCACCGCCGAAGAAAGGCATTTACCACGCAACGAAAGCAAACCTCGCCGAGCTGGCTGCCATAGGCATCAAGTCCGTTTTTGTTGAATTCCCTGGCACCTCTCACGAATGGCAAACCTGGCGGAAGAGTCTGTACGATTTCGCACCCAGGCTATTTCGGTGATCGTCGGAGAGGTAGACCAGCGCGGTAAACAAAGTTTTCGTTCTTCTCTTTCCCACATATTTTGTTCTTGATGCGTCCAATGTCCCCATGTTATGATTGTTCACCTAGGGTATTACACAGGGATTTGACACTGGTTAAGAATTATTGAATGAGGTGAAATGATGATGCAAGGTGGTGGTGGAGGAGGACGCGGGGGATTTAAGAATATTATCAACGCCCCAGAGGAAAAACCCAAGGTTACATGGGATCTATTGAAGCGCGTCCTGCAATATGCCACCCCATATCGCTGGCAAATTGTGGGAATGCTCATCCTTATCCTGCTATCTACTGGAATCTCATTATCAAATCCGTTGATCATCGCGGGACTTGATCGACAGGACGATTTCAAGCGGCAACATCACGCGCCTGATAGGCTTGGCAATCACGCTCCTGGCATTGCCACTGATTGGAGGTGCGATCAACATAGCCAACCGCCGCTTGAACGTGCACGTAGGTGAAGGTGTCACTTATGATCTTCGCCTGGCTTTATATTCGCGTATGCAGCGCATGTCCTTGCGCTTCTTCACCAACACCCAGTGGGCGAATTGATCAGCCGGCTGAATAACGATGTGATCGGCGCTCAAAATGCCATCGCTAACATCATTGTAACGATCGTTACCAATATCATCCAGGTCATCGCCCTCATAATCGTCATGCTAACCATGGAATGGCGGCTGACGTTGATCAGCGTGATGATCATGCCCCTGTTCATCCTGGCAGCGCGGCGCATGGCTGGGACATTACGAATCATTGCCCGCAAACAGCTCGAGGCGAATGCTTCGATGAACGCCATGGCAACCGAGACATTAAATATCGGCGGAGCGTTGCTGGTCAAGCTGTTTGGGCGAAGGCATGAAGAAGTGGACAGGTTCAGGGACCGCGCTGGCGAAGTCCGTAATTTTGGGATAGACCGGGCGATGTGGGGCTCGATACTCATGGTCATTGTCGGGCTGGTCAGTGCGGTAGGCTCAGCCCTCATTTACGGAATAGGGGGATACCTGGTTATCCTGCATACCTTTACGATCGGCACCATCGTGGCTTTCGGTGCTTACCTTGGCAACCTGTACAGCGCGCTGCAGCAACTCACGAATGCCCCGGTGGATTTTTCCACCTCCCTGGTCAGCTTCGAACGCGTCTTCGAGATCATTGATCTTCCCATCGAGATCGATGATCAAAAGGATGCATTTACTCTTCGCAATGTTAATGGGGAGTTGGTTTTCGATGACGTTTCATTCAAATATGAAATGGGTAACAAGAACCTGCTCAACCAGGTTAAACGATTTGGCCAGATCGATGGCGTTTTGGCTCCGCTTTCTGGGACAACTGCAAAGGATGGAAAGCAAACTCCTGAGCCACGGTTGAGTGGCACCAATTTGGAGACGCATGATCAAGAAACTGGATCAGTCTCGGAAGCTGAAATTGCCATTCGGTCTCAGGCGCGCGAAGATGCGCTTGAGGGAATCAGCTTTAAAGCCATGCCGGGACAACTTGTAGCGCTGGTAGGTCCCAGCGGGGCGGGGAAGACCACCCTGACCTACCTCATTCCGCGCCTGTATGATCCCACGAGCGGACGATCCTGCTCGATGGACATGACTTGCGTGAGGTAACGCTCGATTCGCTCAGCGAGCAGATCGGCGTGGTCACCCAGGAAACGCACCTGTTTCACGATACCATCCGCACTAATTTGCTCTACGCGCGCCTGGACGCCTCCCATGCTGAGCTGGAGGCAGCAGCCCAAGCCGCCAATATTCACGATTTCATCCGGGAACTGCCCAACGGCTATGACACCATCGTTGGTGAACGCGGTTATCGCTTGAGCGGAGGCGAAAGACAACGCATCGCCCTTGCGCGCGTGATCCTAAAGACCCGCGGATTCTCGTCCTGGACGAGGCCACCAGTTCGTTGGACAGCGAGTCTGAAGCATTGATCCAGGATGCACTGAAGCGGGTCATGGCTGGTCGCACCAGCATCGTCATCGCCCACCGGCTGAGCACCATCCTGGCAGCGGACCTGATCCTTGTCATGGACCGGGGTCGGATTGTTGAACGCGGTACCCACCCGGACTTATTATCCAGAAATGGTCTGTATGCAACTCTTTACAAAACCCAATTTGACCGTAGGTATGAGAAGCCAGGAGAATCCACGTCTGCCTGAGCAAAGAACAATGGTTAAAGCTTCCTTACAGGATATCTATTTTCACGAGTGAGGAAATTCATTGGGATAAGCTCGATCCGTTGATGCCTGCGCAAAGCATCAGGTGCTTCGCCGCATCGGATAATTTCGCCCCTTTAAGATAACAAAGATCAATATGTGTGGTCACACTCGGAGTGACATCCAGGATGGAAATTTTTGGATGAGAGTGGTACAGAGCTAATAATTTCAAAGCCAGGGAGACACCCATTCCCTTGATCACCAGGTCTATGTGATTCTCCAACTCGGGATCGACATATGTGACTCTCGGTTCAAAACCAGATAGCTCACAAGCCTACATGCTAAGCTTGTACGGCATGGTTCCAGGCAAAGCCAGAAGAAAATTCTCATCTGCAAGCTGCTTTGGGTATAAGGTCTTTCAATTTCTATATAAGGTTACGGTTGTCCACACCCCCCGATAGGCATCCCACTATCTTCTCCAAATAATGGAATAAGAAAAACGAACACCCAAGCATTTCTGCAACTTATCTTTGCCTGGTCTTATATCTTGTGAAATTGGAACTCACGGTGCTGGATTTGAGTGACACCACTTCCTGGTCTGTGCATTCACCACTTGGAAAATGATTAAGGCAGAGATTGTTATTCCTGCAGTATGCTTTTCTTCACTTGACCTGCCTCTTCCCCCGGCATATACTACTCTTGCTCATTGTTTTTCTTTACCTATTGCCAGCACCCAATTCATCAGGAGTCCCTCAAATGTCTGATTTCCTTTTCCGTGGTTCCCTTGCTGACCTTGATCCTGAAGTATACGAATTGACCCAGATCGAATCAGAGCGGCAGGCGCGCAAACTGATCCTGATCCCGTCCGAGAGCCAGGCTCCCCTTGCAGTGCGCGAGGCCATGTCCTCAGCATTCCAGAATATTTATGCTGAAGGTTATCCAAAGAAAACCGACCAACGACTGGCACAGAAGGATCTCCTGAATTACCCTGAACGCCTGGCAGATTTTCGCCGCTATTCCGATCCGCGTTATTACAAGGGGACGGAGTACGCGGATATCGTTGAGTCCTTGCCAAACGGCGTTGTGCGGAAGCCTTTGCCGCCAATGGCGTTAAAGCTGAGCAGATTTATGTCAATGTCCAGGCATTATCCGGCGGTCCGGCGAACAATGCCGTATATCATGCCCTTTTGCAGCCGGGTGATACGGTGATGGGAATGAACCTGATCCATGGAGGTCATCTTTCGCATGGTTCCCCCGTCAATCGTTCAGGAAAATATTACAAAATTGTTTCTTATACTGTGGATCCGCACAACGAACAGATCAATTATGACTCCGTGATGACCCTTGCCAAGGAACACAAGCCAAAAATGATCATTGCCGGATTCTCGTCCTATCCTTGGATCCCGGACTGGAAAAAATTCCGCCAGATTGCCGACGCAGCAGGTGCCTACCTGCTGGCGGACATCTCCCATATTGGTGGGTTGGTAGCAGCAGGTGTCATCCCATCCCCGGTTGGATACGCCCATGTCATCACCACCACCACGCACAAGACCCTGGACGGCCCGCGTGGGGCGGTCATTCTCACCACCTACCCGGATCTTGCCGAACTGGTCGACAAGGCAGTGTTCCCCGGTGAACAGGGCGGTCCGCATGTGCACATTTTTGCAGCCCTTGCCCTGACATTCAAGCTGGCACGCACCCGCCAGTTTGAGCTGCTGCAGAGACAAACTTTGAAAAATGCCCTGGTGATCTCCGAGCGTCTGAAGGAACGCGGCCTGCGCATCCCTTACGGTGGGACTAACTCACACCTGCTCAATGTCGATGTATCAACCATCAAGGGTCCGGACGGCACCAGCCTCTCGGGTGACATGGCTGCGCGCATCCTGGATTTGGTGGGAATCGTCTGCAACCGCAACACCATTCCCGGCGATGTTAGCGCTTTGGATCCATCCGGCATCCGCCTGGGTACTCCCTGGATCACCCAACGCGGCTTCGATGAAGCCACATCGCAAGCCTTGGCCGACATCATTGCTGATGTTCTCTTGAACGCTGTTCCCCATCGTGTCAAGGCAGTCAGGGGGAAGGATTTGCGCCGGGCCAAGGTCGATTTTAAGATCCTGAATGCGGCGCGCATCCGGGTGCGCGATCTTGCCTTGGCTGCGGGCATCGACTTGGAACCCGCGAGCCATGGTTATCCCCACTTCTATTACTTGGATGACAAGTCCACTTCAGGTGTATATGACCTGTCCGGAAACGATGTGCGTCAATTCCTGGATTATGCCCTGACCTCGGATATCTCCACCATAAAATCTGGCGAGAGCCAGCCGACCAGGATCATCACCCCGCTTGGCGCAGTCAATGGAGTTGTCACAGCAGTGTCCCGTGATCACTTCCGCCTTTCGCTTCCCGTTGACATGGCAAACAAGGCTGTCACCTGGCTGCGCGACCTGTCGGATGCGTATATATCATTCAACTTGGATGGAACTCCCGACGGTTCGCCATTGCGAATGCCCGGACCCATTGTGATCCTCGAATCGAAAGAGAAACCAGTCTCCGCCCAGGGGGATCCCGTCAGTTCTCTCAAGCCGTATTACATCGGTGCCACTCGATCGTCCGCTGAGCCGGAACTTCCCAAATTCAAATGGATCCCTCCCGGTGAGACCTTGCGCCGCACCCCTCTATTCGAAATCCACAAGGAAATGGGTGCCAAGATCATCCCCTTTGCAGGCTGGGAAATGCCGGTCTGGTACTCCTCAGTAATGGAAGAACATCTTGCCACGCGCCAGGCCGCGGGGTTGTTTGATGTATCCCACATGGGTGTTTACCAGGTTGAAGGTGACGAAGCGGCCTCCTTCCTTGATTCGGTGGTGGCCAACCAATGTGGCGCCTTGCTCCCGGGAGAGAGCCTCTACTCACAATTCCTTGATCCGGATGCGAATGTGATTGATGACACCCTCATCTACCGCCGTAGTGCGGATAAATTCTTGATGGTGGTCAATGCCTCCAACGATGACAAGGACAGGGCCTGGCTGGAAGCGGTGCGGGACGGCAAAGTCAAGATCGACAATGCCCGTCCAGGTTCACGCACGCTCGGGTACAACGCAGTCATTCGCAACCTGCGCGATTCGCAGATCGGGTGATGATATGCGCGTTGATATCGCCCTGCAAGGGCCGAAGAGCCTGGAGATCTTGCTTGCCATGGGTGTCAACGCCGAGACGCGCCGGCGCATCACGGCGCTCAATCGTACCAACCTTTGCGATGCGGTGGTGGGAGGTTTCGACCTGATCGTATCACGCACCGGGTATACGGGCGAGAAGATGGCTTTTGAGTTGTTCGTTCATCCTGCCCGGGCAATAGATTTCTGGCACGCCATCCTGAAGGCGGGTATGAAATTCGGCGTGCGTCCCATCGGCCTGGGTGCACGCGATTCCCTGCGTACGGAGGCGGGTTTACCGCTCTATGGCCATGAAATGGGCGAGGGCTCGGGAAAGCAGGATCAGCCAGACCTGGGGGTAGGTGAAGCCGGTTTTGGTGCTTATGTGAAGACCAGCAAACCCTGGTTCATTGGCCGGGAGGCATTCGTGGCGCGGGAACAGGAACGCAAAGGTGTTGTCGCCCGGTTCCGGTTCACCGAAAAAGGTGTCCGCATGGCTCACAATGGTGATCCTGTCCTCGACAAGCGTGGGCGTGTGATCGGCTGGGTTACATCCTGCGCGGTTGACATGGAAGGGATGCTCACCGGGCAGGCTTACCTTGAACTCAAGTATGCCATTGAAGGCACGCCGGTTTATGTGTACCAGGGAGCGCCTGAAAAAGCCGGCCCGGCACCTGCCGGAATGAAACTTGGGGAAAAGGGACTCCTGCCGACTGAAGCGGTGGTTTTAAGAAGGTTCCCGAAGTGATGAGATATTCTTTCTGGATGTCCTTTGAATAAGGATGACCCCACATGCCATTCGATGAACTCTTGGCCGCTCGCATACGAAATGTAATCAGTTCCTATCCCAAGGTGGAAGAGAAGAAAGCGTTCGGTGGGATATGCATACTTGTGAATGGCAACATGGCCTGCGGGGTTTATAAGAACGATCTTATTGTGAGGGTCGGGATCGAGAACCATCAGGCAGCTTTGTCCCGTCCGAATACGAAATTGTTTGATATCACCGGCAAGGCAATGAAGGGATGGGTAATGGTCGAACCCGCAGGATGCGCAAACGAGGAAGACCTGAAGCGCTGGATCCAACTGGGTTTGGATTTCGCAAGGTCCTTGCCTGGGAAATGAGTGGATAAGCAGAGACTTACCAAATTAGAAGAAGAACCGCCATCATCCCGATGGCGGTTTTCATGCCCAATTTTCAGGGTTTACGTGATTGCCGGATAGCAAAGGAATAGGTTCACTAGCAACCAACCAGGTAATATTGACGTATTGTATAGTATTCGAGGAGCAATCAAAATATGGAGGAATAACTTATCTGGACGAATATTCAGTGTAACAAAAGAAACGAAAAGTTGTACAATATTTTGAAAGGAGAATGCCATGAAAGGAAAAATCAGCAATATTTTTTGGGGTATCGTCCTCATCCTGGTCAGCGGGGCGATTATTAGCCCAGGCGCTGGGATACATTGATTTCGAGGATCTCTCGGATCAAGTATGGACGTTGGTCTTTGCAGGTGCGAGCCTCCTATTCTTCCTAAGTTACTTCCTTAACGGGGTAAAGAATTGGGGCTGGCTCTTCCCAGCTTTCATCTTTGCCGGCCTGGCACTGACCATATGGTTGGCAACCAACGACTTTGAAGGATCCTACCTGGGAGCTCCCATCCTGGCTGCGATCGCAATTCCATTCTACGTGGGTTTCGCCGTGGAACGCAAGAGCTGGGGACTGCTTATCCCGGCTTTTGTCCTGACAGTGCTTTCTTTGATCACGATAATCGCAGACACGGCACCCGGAGAGTGGATCGGGGCAATCGTATTGCTCTCCGTCGGACTTCCGTTCCTGGTGGCGTACCTGCTCGATCGCAATAAACGCTGGGCGCTCATCCCGGCCACTATACTGATCGTCCTCTCCATTGTTACATTGGTTTCCACCTTTGCAGCAGGTGAATGGATCGGGGCGCTTGTTCTTTATGCAATTGGCCTGATCTTCCTTGGGATCTTCTTATTCGACCACAGCAAACGCTGGGCCCTCATTCCGGCTGCAGTTCTAGCAGTGGTTGGTACGATACCGCTGATCGCTGCCTTTACCGGCGGAGACCTAACCGGTACGGTGGTCATGTTCCTATTTGCCTTGCCATTCCTTGTGATCTACTTCTGGTCGAAGAATAACTGGTGGGCGCTCATCCCAGGGGGTGTCTTTGCCAGCATTGGATTGGTGGTACTGCTCTCGATGCTATTGCCGAAGATGGATAAAATCTGGGAAGGATTTCTTCGGCGGGATATTCTTCCTGGGGCTGACTGCAACCTTTGCCGTCCTCTGGCTGCGTCGAAAGACCCAGCCAACGGATTGGGCCAAATATCCGGCAGTAGGACTTTTGGCTGCGGCAGTCCTGGCTTTCATCCTTGGCAATCGCTTCGACGATTTCTGGCCGGCCGCTGCATTGCTTGTTGTCGGTGTGATGCTCCTGCTGACCGCATTCAGGAAGAGAGCAGAGAATAAGCCTGTTCCGGAAGAAAAACAATAATTCATTCATCAACAAGTACACAGAGCCCTCCCCCTGACCATCCCGGGGAGGGTTTTCATTTAAATGCATCAAGTATGATTTGGATCCGATGTAGCGAGATACCTGGATCCATCCCTGGAAGGCAACAAAGAGATAGCCCTTTGATAGCTGGCGGATAGGTGCGAGGCGGATTGTGCGGGTAGCATTACCCTGTTTTCGAGCAACCCTTTTTCACTCAGGGTGTTTGATATGCATACTTTCGAGGTTAAGAGAATCTGCGTGAAGAATAAAATCCTATATCCAATTAGCCGTTTGACCATCCGTGCGTTCGCCTTCACCATGCTGCGTTTCGAGGTGAAACATCAGGGCGTATTGCCAGCCGGTCCCAAATTATTCGTTGCCAATCATCCCAGCGCCACAGATCCATTTCTCATTCACCTGGTATCACGGGAAGAAATGAATGTGATGATCACTGAAAAGGCTTTCCATGTGCCCTTCTTTGGTTGGTTCCTGCGCAAGGTTCGCGAGATCCCAGTACCGCTTTCGATTACCGGTGGTACGGATGCCATTGAACATGCTCGCCTGCGCATGGAGAAAGGCAGTTCGGTAGCCATTTTCATCGAGGGGCGTATCAGCCCGGAAGATGGGGGCTTCCTTCCGCCGCGTGCCGGGGCAGCCAGGCTGGCATTAAGAGCCAATGTGCCAGTCATCCCTGTAGGTATTTTCTTGCGCCGCGATTGGCGTCTGAACATTCGCTCGGGGATCAGCGGAGAACCAAGCGAGGCATTCTGGTATTTCCATGGTCCTTATGTGATTACAGTTGGAAAGCCATTATATATGCTGGGAAACGAGGAGGAGCGGGGATGCGTGCGAAGGAATTCCATCCGAATTATGAGTGCCGTAGAATCGCTGGCAGAAGAAAGTGAAATGCGGGGGAGGAACCTGATGAGAACCAGCTGGCTGGTAACACTCATTCGCCTGTTCTCCCCGCTTAAACAAAAAGGATTGACGTTCTAGAAGACAATAAAACCGGCTCCTCCAGGAGCCGGTCTGCTTTCACGGCGAAAAAAACGAATAACTAACAGCCACAATCACCCTGCGTATCGAAATAACGGGGAATGAACTTCCCGACACCACAAAAAAGCCTTAGGTGAGCGACATCCTCTCGAAAAGGGAGATGCTTTCGATGTGGTAGGTCTGCGGAAAGAGATCAAAAGGTGTGACTTCCAGCAACCGGTACCCCCCAGCGATCATACGAGCTGCATCACGAGCCAGGGTCGATGGGTCGCAGGACACATACGCTATTCGTTCCGGACCCATTACAAGCAATGCCTCCAACACCCTTTTATCCAAGCCTGAACGGGGTGGATCCACGATGACAATATCGGGGTGAATGTCCAGGTGGGCGAGAATGCCTTCGGCTGGAGCCTGGTAGAGCTCAACATTGTCAAATTCATCCAGGTTGGCTGTAAAATCCTCGCATGCTGCGGGAGAAGTCTCAATGCCGATCAGACGTCCAACCTTGCCGGCAAAAAAAGCGCTGAACAACCCGACTCCACAGTAAATATCCATCATGACTGTGCCCGTTGTCACAGGCAGGTGTTCCAGCAGGTGGAGTACCATCTTTTCAGCCATGCCCGTATTAACCTGGAAAAAAGCTCCTGCCGATACTCGAAATGTTTTACCGTTCACCAGCATGACCAAATGATCATCTCCGGCCATCACGACCGCCTCATCCTCCAGCAAGTGAACGACAGAAAGGCCAGCTTCGAGCTCCAATTCAGGAGGTTCGGGGGATTCCAGCACCAGCATGGCTTCCCCTTCCATCCCCAAGCGCAAAGAAAGCCGTTCCATGTGCAAGCCTGGTTCAAAAACCAACCCGGGCCATATTTCATTTAATGTGGTCTCGGGCAGGTGGCATTCGGAGATTCTTAAGATGCTTCCATCTCCTCTGATAAGTCCAAGCTTTCCATCGTCTGCCAGGTGGAATTGCATGTGGTTGCGATAATTCCACGCCATCGGTGAAGGGATTATCGCATGCAACGGGATATTTTCCAGCTTACCGATGCGGGTCAATTGGTCGCGCAGGATCTCTGCTTTTACCGAGAGCTGGGATTCATAAGAAAGATGCTGGTAATGACAGCCTCCACATTCCCCAAAATGGAGGCATTTCGGCTTTATCCGTAATGGTGACGCATCGAGAACTTCGATCAATTCAGCGCGTAGATGACTGTGCTTTTCTTCCACCACGCGCAGGCGTACTGTTTCACCAGGCAGGGTAAATGGCGAAAAAACAACACGGCCATCCGGGCTACGACCCAGAGTATCTCCCCGGTAAGCATATTTATCCAGCTTGACTGTCAGTTCGGTTGGTGACATCTCAACTTAGCATGCATAAGTTATGTAATCAAGAAAAAGAGCCGATATTCAGGAAGTATGCGGTCGTTGTTGAAAATATTCCCAAAGGAAATACTCCTGAGAGCCAGTTACCCTATTTGAAAACTGATTGGCTTTATCACCTAGGGCATGTCGAGAGCGGAACCATCTTCTTTCTGAGAAATAAGCATGGTGAATACCAGTTTCAATCCGTTAACCGGATATTAGTCACTGGAAGGTTCTATGTTACTTGAGAATCAATGCCAGCAGTTTATCCTGGAAAAAGGAGAGTACTACCAGTAACAAGATGAAAATACTGGCCAGAATACCGATCCGGCCCAGGTCGCGCTTCACCTGGCTGTAATCGGGTGAAAATTCATATTTTTGAGCCGCAATACTGGGATTTACTGACTGACGTTTTGTTTTCTTACTCATGAATACTCCTATTGATTTTGAAGTTTGGCAAAGATGATAATGCGTTTATTATCCACCATGTAAGGGAAACAACTGATCAATGTTACTGTTGGTTCGTTGGTTGGCGACATGACATCCACTTGTGTGGGCTCAACAATGGCGCTTCCGGTTACGATATATACATGTTGCTGTTGAGCGGTGAAAAGGACCACCTGGTCGCCAGCTTGCAACTGGTCGAGGTCCCGGAAGATTTCACCGAAGACATCATTGTGCGCTGACAGCACCAGGTTCCCAGGCTGGCCCGGGTTCCCTGACCCAAGGTGTTGGCCGACACCTTTCCTTAGTTGATCCCAGGTATCCCCCTGCACAATGGGTGCATCCACACCGATTGCCTCGATCTGGATGCGAATGGCCTGTAATGGGGCCGGGGTGGGGATTGGCAGGTTTTCAAACGACTGGACTAGTGGGCGCAGGTGTTCCGGAATCTCGGCGTCGTTGAATCTTGTAATGCCTTCGGACGAGGGCGGTGTGTGCCCGCCCGGCAGGACTATGGCTGTAATCAGTGGCGTAGGTGTCAGTGTATCCTGTCGTAGGGCAGCCGATACCTCTGCATTCAAAGTTTCGATCAATCCCAAGCCATTTGCAAGCACTCCCAGCAGGCCAAGGACTGCCAGGACTTCGACCACCAGAAGGATGCGATCCAGCCACCGGCGCCTCGAAGAGTGTGGCCGTGTACTCCTGGAGTCTGGCTCATCCTGCGGAGATTGAATGTTCCAATTATCAAGGGCAGTAGGCGATATATCAGGTGCAAGTGAGACAGCACGCCCGGTACGACGGAATTTCTCCAAGCGTTTCTGACGTGCCTCCCGACGCTTCCCCAGTAAAAGACGACGCAGTTCCTGTTCGCTAAGATCCTCCAACCGCTTATTCACGGGCGTGATTATACCGCACCTGCCCTTAATCCATTTCTGCATGTGTGGAGAACAGTTATCCCTGCACATGCTCATGATTTTCTCATGCTCGTGTTCTCAAAACAATGTTATTGCGGTATGATTCTTGACTTGGTATATGGAGGTATCATTAATGAAAAAAGCTTTGTTTGTATTCGTACTGCTCACGCTCGTGGTGGCGGCATGTGGGAAAAACGGAAATACTCCTACACCCACACAAGAATCCCCAATTCCAACCAGTTCCCCGACCCAAGAAGCAACCCTTGAATCATCAAGCACTCCTGTGGATGCGACCCAGACTCCGACACTAGGAATTTCTGGTCCAACTAATTTCCCCGCAGGTGTAAATCCTCTGACCGGTTTACAAGTGCCGGATCCATCCCTGCTGGAACGCCGCCCGCTGGCGGTAAAAATTTCCAACCTGCCGCGCAATGCCGTGCGTCCGCAATGGGGTCTTTCTTTGGCTGATATTGTTTTCGAGCATTACACGGAAGAAGGCACCTCCCGCTTTACGGCCATCTTTTACGGCAATGATGCAGAGATTGCCGGCCCGATCCGTTCTGGTCGTTTCATCGATGTCCACCTGGTTCGTGGCTATAAAGCTGTCTTTGCCTTTGGCGGTGCCTATGAAAAAGTTCTCAACCGTTTATTCGATTCGGAATTTTCGGACCGGTTGGTTCTGGAAGGGGATTCAACTCCGCTTTATCGCTATGATCCCAATGTTTACAATCATCTTGTGGTCAACACCGCAAGCTTGAGCCAGTTTATTACCCAGCAAAAAGTAGAAAACGGAAGGCAGAACCTGGATGGAATGTCCTTCAATCCCGAAGTTCCCCAGGGAGGACAGGCGGCAGAGCAATTCGTTGTCCGCTTCTCAGGTGCCATCTATAACCGCTGGCAGTACGATCCCACTCTCGGCAAATTTCTACGTTTCTCTGATACGGCGGATGACTATGATATTGGCCTTAGTGAGAAGTACGGTCAATCGATTGATCAGCTGACCGGTGAACCCCTGGCCTTCGATAATGTTGTTGTTGTCTTTGTGCTGAGCGAATATTACAACCGTACGCCGGAAGTGATGGACATCCAATTCCTGGGCAGTGGAACCGCCTATGCATTCCGGGACGGCCAGTCCTACCAGGTGCTTTGGCAGCGCAACTCCCCTGATTCTGTTGTATCGCTGACCTACCCGGATGGGACACCCTTCCCCTTCAAACCCGGCAATACCTGGTTCGAAGTGATCGGCACATTTTCCACGGTGGAACAGACCGACCAAGGCTTGCGCTTTGTGAACTGGATGCCGTGATCGGGTAGCGAAAGAATTAAAAATAACATCCTTCCCGAGAGTTGATCGGGAAGGATGTTATTTTTAATATTCCCTATTAGTAAAGTTGGTGGAATGCCGAACTCCTCAGAGTGATCCGATATGGTTTTCCCTGTTGAACCATTTGCAAAGCGTATGGTGAAATTGGCAAGGTCCTTGAAAATCCATCTCATTTCAGCTGGTGTGGAGGAATTCCTGGTCGTCTCTGGTATGGGATCAGCAGGATAAGCCCGATCGCAATCACCAATTCCCCAATCTCAACACCTGTTGCCTGCCAGGGTCCGAAGTACAGGACACGTGGCAGGATCTGGGTCCCCATCCCGAATACGTCCGCCATTCCGGCGAAAACCGCGATCACATACCCGGTTGCCACCAAGCGCGAGCCGAAATCCGCTGCGATGGTTCGATATCCATTCTTCCAAAAGCCGGTCAAGCCGATATATCCACCCAGGCAAATGATCCCGAGACCCACTGAGAAAACAGCGATCTGGACAAATCCCACAACCGGACTGCGGTCCAGCCCAAACAATGAAGGTCGTGCTCCCAGGAGAAAGACAACCAGGCCGACCAGGGTAAGCAACAGGCTGATCTGTATCCTGTTCCGTGATGGGTAGGAAAGGGGGGTGGTATCTGGTGAGAGGGATGATTCAGGATTTGTCATGTGGGTAAAGTGGAATTGAGGTGACGGATCCAGTTTCCGCCAAAAATTGCGGAGATATCTTCTTTAGTATAACCTTTGGCAGCCAGGATTGGGCCAATTTTTTGTAAATCTGCAATGGTGTCTAATTCGCCTGGAACTGCTTCCACACCAAAGCCGCCGTCGAAATCGCTGCCAAAACCGATATGCAGGCTATTCCCGGCGATCTGGCACACATGGTCGATGTGTGCAGCTGCCATTTCCAAGGTTACTGCCTGGCGCGGATCGCCGCGTTTCCATCCATAATTAAGGAACTTGCAGCTTGGAACCAAACCCATGATCCCGTCGCGGGCGATCAAGGTTTTGATAATGTCGTCAGAAAGATGGCGGTTGCCAGTATATTCAGGGATGATGGCTGCAGAATTGGCATGGCTGGCAATAATGGGGCCAGGATAAAGGTCCAACACCTGGCGGGTGGCGAGTTCATCCATGTGACTGATATCCAGCGTGAAACCGATACTTGCCATCACTTTGATCAAGGCCTGGCCTTCGTCCGTGAGTGGACCTGGTTCCCTTGTTCCACCGCAATAGCGGTTTCCAGCCCAGGCCAGTCCAATAATGCGCACCCCGGACTCCCACCAACCTTCCAGTTCAGCAGGGGAACCCACACATTCAGCACCTTCCATCAATGGAACCAGGCCTACAGGATGCGTCATGTTGGCTGCGTCGTCCCAATCTTTAAGGATCATCTCCAGTTGTGATTGGGAGGTGACCAGGCGGAATTTGTCCGGGTGACGATCGACTAGTTCATTGTAGATATCCAGTTGCTTACGATACAGGCGGCGTGCTTCACTGAAATCGCGATAATAGATGGTGTCCCATTCATGCTTGAGCCTTGCAGGACTGACAAAAAGGGTGCTGAAAACGATCGATACGCGGCCCTGCTGGTATTCCGGCCACCCGATCAGTGCATTCCCCTCAGTACTGGATGGCTGGGGAGTTGGCGTCAGCTTCTATGCGGCGTGTTTCAGCCACCGGGCGAGTGTAATCACGGTCAAAGACCTGGATATTCCAGGCAAGATCCTGGTGGGCATCAACGATCAGGGGTAGGGACATGGGCAGAAAACGAAAACCCGGTTTCCCTCATGAAGAGGTGAAACCGGGTCTGTAATTCAAGAATTACTCAGTTTCGCCTTCCAGCGTGACCCCATCGAGGTCAATCTGTTTGAAGTCGAGGTCTTTATAAGCGCCTGAGTCTACCTTCCGCAGGCTCAATCCAATGCGGCGTTGGTCTGGATCGATACGGATGATCCGCAAGGTGAGGACTTCGCCGTCGTGAAGTTTTTCCTTGGGGTGCTCAATTCGGGTTTCGCTGATCTCGGAGATATGGATCAAGCCTTCCAGGTCGCCTTCCAGCCGGGCAAAAGCACCAAACTTGGTCAGCCGGGTGATGATCTCCTTCCACCAGTTGACCCACCTTGAACTTCTCCACTTTTTGTTGCCATGGATCGTTCTGCAAGGCGCGAATGGAAAGACCGATACGCTTCTTTTCGCGGTCCACGTTGATTATCTTAACCTGGATTTCCTGTCCCACTTCAAGAACCTCGGAGGGATGTTGAACATGTTCCCAGGAAATCTCGGATAGGTGCACCAGGCCGTCAGCCCCGTTGACGTTGACGAACGCACCAAAATCTGCCAGGCTGGTGACCTTTCCAGTGTACACCTTGCCTTCTTCAAGGGATTCGATGACTCGTTCCTTGATCGACTGGCGGGTTTCGCTGGATGCAGCTCGTTCAGAAAGGATCAAACGGCGGCGTTTTCGATCCACTTCGATGACACGCACGGTGATGGGTTCACCGATCATTTTTGCATAGCGGGCATCCGGAGTATCACCACTCACGCCCATGCGACGGGTGATCCCTAATTGGGAAGCCGGGATAAAGCCGCGCAAGCCGTAAATGGGGACAATCAGGCCACCCTTGTTGAAACCTTCCACTTTTCCTTCGAAGGAAGCGCCGTCCTCGAGCATCTTCTCCACTTCGGCCCAGCCTTTTTGTTCCTGGGCGCGAGTGTAAGATAGGACTACGTTCCCACTGGCGTCTTCGGCGGATAATACGAAGACAAGGATTTCCTGTCCCACAGTCAGCGTAGCGCGCTCTTCGGCTTCGATTGATTCCAGTTCGCGGCCGGTGATGACGCCTTCTGATTTTGCCCCGACGCTGACCAGGATCTGTGTCGGGCTGATGCTGGCGATAACACCCGTACGGATTTCACCCTGTTGAGGGAAATCAAGCGCCATCCCTTCCTGGTTAAGCAGGGTTTCCATATTTGTTTGATTGTTGCTGCCTTCGGAAGGCGTGATATTCTCGGGCAAATCCCCCGGCCCGAGTTGGGCTTCGATTTGTTCCATTAGATACAACTCCGGAGATGAATTGAAAAGATTATACCAGTCGAATGGACAAGTTGACAACCCTGGGTTGGTACTTGCCATATCTGAGAGGTGGCATTTGATCTGTAAATACTACTTGTGCGTAACCCGCCCACCCCACAACACGCCAATGGCGATGATCGCCACCAATAAGATTCCCAGGATGATGATGCCTGTCATGTTGGCAGACGCATCCTGGGCGGACAAGAGTTGGTGTGGGGGATACTGTTTGTGCGCCAGATGGAGCTGGTGTGGTCGTTGTTGCCACTACTGCGGCTTGCGCACCTTTGAAAGCCAGGGATATCCCAACCAAAAATGAAATCAAAAGGAGAATGGCAAAAAATATCGGCGAATAGACGTGGGATATGGACAACTCTCATAGGGCTCCTAGTATATCATGGGAAAGGATTGTCATTTGGTATAATTACCTCATTGGAAACGTTACCCGGAAACGAGTACCCGAAATCCTGATCCAGAGACCTGCCGGCAGGTGCGAGGCAGGCGGGAGTTCGGTGAAATCCCCTCCGGTCAGGCCCTTGCAGGAGTGTGCCCGGTGGGTGCACTTGAAAAGGGACGGGAGTGCCCGTTATTGCACATCCAAGAAGTAAAGCAGGTGGCACCACGAGCCGCCCCCTCGTCCTGCAGGTGGAGGGGGCTTTATATTTATTCAAATATGCCGGGTAATCCCTTTCTGGAGGTGCTGTGTGCTGGACATAAACCTGATTCGTGAACAACCTGACCTGGTTCGCAAGGCTATGCGTGAACGGCAGTTGGATCCCTCGCCTGTGGATTCCATTCTGGCGTTGGATGAACGCCGCCGTCTCCTGTTGACCGAAGTGGAATCACTCAAGGCAGAGAGAAATGTGGTCTCGAAGGAGATTGGGATATTAAAAGATCCTGTCGAGAGGCAAGCGAAGATCACTTCCATGCGAATCGTGGGTGACAGGATCGCCGACCTTGACAAACTGGTGGCGCAGGTGGATGATGAGCTGAAGGGGTTAACAGCTATCATCCCCAATATCCCCGACTCACGTACACCTGTGGGCAAGGATGAAAGCGAGAATGTCGTCCTGCGGACGGTGGGACAGCTCCCGGAATTCGACTTTGAACCACAGATCCATTGGGATCTCGGTCCTGCGCTTGGAATTCTCGACTTTGACCGTGGGGTTAAGATTACCGGTTCCCGATTCTATGTTTTGAAAGGAGCTGGGGCGCAACTCCAACGAGCGTTGATTGCCTACATGCTGGATCTGCACATCCGCCAGGGTTACACCGAGCAATACACGCCATTCATGGTCAAGGCAGCCACACTCTTCGGCGCCGGGCAGTTACCCAAGTTCAGCGAGAACTTGTATCATGATGCCGAAGAGGATCTCTGGATGGTACCCACAGCCGAGGTGCCGCTGACAGGTCTCCACATGGATGAGATCCTGGATGAAAAACAATTACCGATCTGCTATACAGCCTACACTCCCTGCTTTCGGCGTGAGAAGATGAGCGCAGGCAGAGATGTACGTGGTATCAAGCGCGGACACCAATTCGATAAAGTCGAGATGTATATCTATAGTAAACCGGAAGAGTCAAACACGCTCCTCGAGAAGATGCGTGCGGACGCAGAAGCGACCTGCTCCGGTTTGGGATTAACCTACCGTGTGAAACAGCTCTGCACTGGGGATATCGGCTTTGGGTCGGCCATCACTTATGACATTGAAGTCTGGGCTCCTGGATTGCAGGAATGGCTGGAGGTATCCTCGGTGTCCAATGTGACCGATTTTCAGGCGAGGCGGGCAAGCATCCGTTACCGCCCGGCAGACGGCTCGAAAGTCAAATTTGTGCACACGCTGAATGGTTCCGGGTTGGGAATGCCGCGGACGTTGATCGCGGTACTGGAGAATTACCAGCAAGCGGATGGTTCTGTGAAGGTACCAGAAGCGCTCCTGCCCTGGATGGGCGGGATTGAAGTCATCCGCCGGTAACATTTCATCCTACTTTGACAGGCTGAGATAAACAGATGCCATTCTGGGAAACACTAACACCTGAGTTGATCGGCAGGACTGTAACCCTGACCTTCATGTTGTTTGGCTTGGCAGTGTTGCTCATCCCCATCCTGCCAGGACTGGTCATCATCTGGGCAGCAGCCCTTGGTTATGGGATATTTTCCGGTTTTGGGGTTCTGGGCTGGATCATGTTTGCCATCATGTCCATCCTGATGATTGTCGGATCGTTCGTTGATAATGTGTTGATGGGAACATCGGCGCACAAAGAAGGGGCACCCTGGTGGGTGATCCTGCTGGCTATGGTGGGAGCAATCGCCGGGAATTTCCTTCTCCCTGTTGTTGGCGGAGTGCTGGCAGCCTTGTTAACCCTGTTCCTGGTGGAGTTGGCGCGCCTGAGGAATTCCAAAAAAGCATTCAGTTCCATGAAAGGGATGCTTGTCGGGTGTGGGTGGGCGGTCGCAATTCGATTTATAATTGGCCTGGTCATGGTCGGCCTGTGGATGATATGGGCCTGGACCTAACTAATCCATTCTTGTCACAAGGAGAAACGTATGCCTAGCATTCTGTATGAGATCTTTGATATCATCTCTTCCCTGATCCGCTTTGTCGGCCTGGCAGCATTTGGTGTGGGTTTTGGCTGGCTGGCGCTTGACCTGCTGAAGAAGACGACGCTCTGGCAGGTACAGATCGCAGTGTTCCTAGGCCTGGCTGGCTTGCTGATCGCCATGACCGTCTTTACTGCTTGGGGCGCGTTGGGTGCTTTCGCAGCCGGCGTAGGAGTGGCAATCCTGCTCTGGGGCTTGCCCAGGAAAGAAAAGAAAGAAGACAAGCACGATTAGCCAAAAACCGGCAGGGATCCTGCCGGTTTCTTCTTGTTCTTTTATCCCCTCTTCATTTTCCTGTTCGGTCACCGTTGAAATATGCTATCCGCACAACGGTGCATTCCCTGCTCACACATCTCTCCGTTGACCAACTTGTGATCAGGAATTTGCAATCGTTCTGACGACTGTCTCCTCCGATGTTCTTATAAGTCAAATGTCTTGCTGACCAGGATGGTCAGAAGTTTTACTGCATTCTGCACGTCATCGTAATCCACCATTTCGGAGGGAGTGTGGACATACCGGCAAGGAATTGAAAGGCAACCCACTGGAACGCCAGCGCGAGTTAATTGGATGGCGCGCGCATCGGTAGACCCACCTTCGAGCACCTCGCGTTGGTATGGAATTTTTGCTTTTTCTGCCGTTCTGATCATCCAGTCAACCACGCGAGGATCAGCCAGCATCCCTGCATCCTTGACCTTGATGGCAGGTCCTTTTCCCAAGCCTACATCCATCTTTAAGCACTTGGGTGTATCCCCGGTGGCAGTCACATCCACCGCCAGACCGATATCCGGGTCGATGCCAAATGCGGACGTTGCCGCCCCGCGCACGCCAACCTCTTCCTGCGTTGTGAACACGAAATACAGCTCATGCGGGCTTTCTTTTATCGCTCGCATGGTTTCGATCATCACCGCGCAGGCAATGCGGTCATCCATTGACTTGGCAACCAGGCGTTTACCCATCTCCAGGAAAGGTCGTTCGAATCCGCAGACATCACCGACCTTGATCGGGCAATCCTTCCTGCTGGTTGCACCTACATCGATGTAGCCCTGCTCCAGTGTGGGTGCCTTTCCCAGGTCAGTGATCCGATCCGTATTGATGACCCCGGGAACACCGTTCACAAAACGGACGCGACTGCCGGTCAGCGCGAGGGGGCGAATACCGCCAATGCCGGTGAAGCGGACGAAGCCGTTATCGTCGATATGTGTGGCGATCAAGCCGATTTCATCCATGTGTCCGGCCAACATGATGCGTTTGCCATTTTTTCCTTGGTTGCCTTTTCGGGCAATCAGGTTGCCTAATGCATCCACGCGAATTTCATCAGCCAGCGGTTTGATTTCCTGGCGGATGACCTCACGAATGGTGTTTTCATGGCCGGAAGGGGAGAATGTTTCGGTCAATTTTTGGATGAGTTGTTTCATATGAAATTCCTATTGTTCAAATGAGCCTGCTTTTCGGTGTGAGAGTCGAAAGCTTATCGTTGTGTTGCCAGGATTTCAGGAGATATCCTGCCCAGAGCTGCATGGAGCAATCTCAGGGTATTCTTCCAATCGTCAAGTCGAGCAAGGAGCGCCGAAGAGTGGGTATAACGATGAGGAACGGAGACGGAAAGACTTGGAATTCCTGCTCTTTCCCTGTGGATGGCTCCTGCGTCGGTTCCACCACCACCCGGCTGGCGCAACTGGTAAGGGATCTTTTCCAAGTCGCCGGTTTCAGACATGAGTCGGACGAGCCGGGGGTCGGATAATGTAGCTCCATCCGCCACATAGATGGCAGGACCGTACCCGAGCCGGGTATTGTATGCCGAGTTTTCCTCTCCATCCCAGGTCGGCAAATCGTTGGCTGGGGTTGAGTCGATCGCGATCGCCAGGTCCGGGTTCAAGTTGTAAGCAGCGGCCTTAGCCCCGCGTGCCCCGATCTCTTCCTGTACCGTAAAAGCGGCAATCAGGTCGATATTGGTCGGCGGATTCTTGAACAATTCGATAAGCGTGGCAACACCGAAGCGATTATCCAATGCCTTGGCGATGATTGATGGACCACTGCGCTGGAACTTGGTGGCGAAGGTGGCGCGATCACCCAATTTAGCCTTGTTGGCTGGCCCGATATCAATGCGCAGGGCATCCAGCGGAATGGAGCGCTTGCGTTCGTCGACCGTGGTGAGGTGGATGGGTCGCGCCCCGATCACGCCGGGAATGTGATCCTTGCCAACCCAGACCTTCTTGCCTACCAGGTGACGAATATCGATTCCACCGACGATTTCAAACCGGTACAACCCTTCGCCATCTTCCCCCACGAGCATGAATCCTACTTCATCCATGTGGGCGGAGAGCATGACACGCAGGCGTTTTTTTGAAGTTCCGCTGCGGGTGGCAAGGACATTTCCGAGGGCATCCACTTTCACATCATCGCTGAAACCTTGTAATTCGGATCGGATGATCGCACGTACTTCGCCCTCATCACCGGAGACTGCGCAAGCGTTGCAAAGTTTTTCGAGAAGCTTTATTTGGGAGTTTCCGATAGAAGCCATGTTGTTAATTCTCCCAGGTGATCTTTTCCATGTAGTCCGGCGACAGACCGGCGATAAACTCTGCCATCAACCGGCCGGTGCGTTGAATGTCTTTTACTGATACCATTTCCACGGGGGTGTGCATATAGCGCAACGGAAGACCCAACAATGCGCATGGGATACCTCCGGCTGTCACCTGCATGGGAAAGGTATCTGTGCCAGTATGCCGGGGCGCAAATTCAAGGCTGTATGGGATCTCGAGTCGATCAGCGAGCTCTTTTAATGAATTAAACACCGCTGGATGAATATTGGGTCCCATGCAAAGTGTGGGACCTTTTCCAAACGGGACAGTGTTCCAATCGCTGGCGCCGGGACCTTTGGCAAATGTAACATCGACGATCAGGCCAATCGACGGCTGCAATTCGAAGGCGGATGTATACCCGCCGGTATAGCCTGTCTCTTCCTGGACCGTGGCAACCGCCCAAACATCCCAGGCATGACCTCGATTTTGCAATTCTTCCAGGCAGACTGTCAACGCAGCCACCGAGGAACGGTTGTCCAGGGTGTGGCCGCAGATGATATCTCCGTTCATTTCGAATGGCTCAGTAGCGTAAGATACCAGGTCACCCACTCGAACCAGGTCTGCCACATTTTTTTGTGCCAAGACCAGTGTCGATCAACAGGTGTTCGAGGGGGACGGGTCCATCTCCAAGTTCGGGCGGCAGCAACCGCGTGGAAGGCTGGGCGACCACACCTGTCAGGGTTTCGCGCCCGTGGATTGTAACCAGCTGTCCGGGTAGGACGCGTGGATCCACCCCACCAACACTGGTAACGCGGAGGAAACCTTCGACCACACCAGTCACCATCAGTCCGATGGCATCCATGTGCGTGGCGATCATTATGGATGGGCGTGGTTCCACGCCGGTACCGTGTCGGAACCCGTGTAATGAGCCAATTCTGCTGCGGCTGATTTCGTGAACCAAAGGGGTCCAGCGAGCGGCGATGATACTGGCTGCAGGATCTTCGTAACCGGATAAACCGGGAGCAGAGAGCAGGTCTTTGAGGAAGGGGAGAAGTTCAGGCATGTTTTCTTTTCAATGGTTATGGGGGAGGTCTGCCGCTTGTCTCTGAAGTTGAGGTCGGCGTGTAAACGGTGGGAGTCTTGGTTCCTGTGAAAGTGGGAGTTGGTGTGGAGGTGGGTGTTGCGGTGGCTGTGGTCGTTGCGGAAGCGCTGGGAGTGAGAGAGATCGTTGGCGTGTGTGTGGGCGTGGCTGTGTTCGTGGGAGTCAGGGAAATGAGCGGGGTTTGGGTGAGCTGTAGGCGAATTGGTTGGAGTGGTGACCGCATTTCGATCAGGAGCCAGGCTTAAGACAATCCCTCCCAGGCAATAACAAGGTAAGGTCACCAAAAATACCCCAACCAGGATCAGTCGGGTACGGGTCTGTTTGGACACATTCGCAAACACAGCGGTATGATACCATACTCATCTGGCAATTGAGTTAAAATAGGTTTGTGAACCCCATTCATCTCAGTCTTAATGGATTTCTATCCTATCGTGATCCGGTGGAATTGGATTTCACCTCGATCCACCTGGCATGCATTTCGGGTTCAAATGGGGCGGGCAAGTCATCCCTGTTGGATGCGATTACCTGGGTGCTTTTTGGCCAGGCGCGCAAGCGTGACGAGTCAATTATCAATTTACAATCGAAAACGGCTGAGGTAGCCTTCATTTTCCATTATGAAGAGAATTTATACCGGGTAATTCGATCCCTGGCGCGAGGGAAAACCACGGTCCTGGAATTCCAGATCGCTTTGGATCCCGGTCATCCGTCCACACTGGCATTAAAGGAAATATCCTGGCGTCCTCTTACGGAGCATAGCGTTCGCGAGACACAAGCGCGCATCGAACAGATGTTGCGGCTTGACTATGAAACTTTTATCAACGTTTCCTTTTTCCTCCAGGGTCGAGCTGATCAATTTACTCAACAACCGCCTTCGAAACGCAAGGAGATCCTGGGGAGCATCCTGGGCCTCGAAATCTGGGAAGTCTACAGAGAACGAGCTGCCAACCAACGCAAGGACTATTGAGCGCGAACTGGATTCGATTGACGGGCGATTGAAGGAGATTGATGCCGAATTGACGGAGGAACCTCAACGCCAGGCGCGCCTGATGGAACTCGAAGCGGAATTGCTGCGCCTGACTGTTTTACGCCGAACTCAAGAAACTGCCCTGGGAACCGCCAGGCAAGCGCAGGCAACCCTGGAAAAACTGAAAGACCTGGTCCAGAAACTCGGCTCGGGCCTGGGTCAGCGACAAAGAAATAGTACTGCTTTGCAGGAACGGCTGGCAGCCAAACAGGCTGAGCATGCCAGTCATGCAGACCTGCTTGACCGCGCCGACGAGATCGAATTCGAGCTATGCAACCTGGAAGTCCTTACGCCAGGAATTGGAACACTGGGAGGGGATCGCAGCCAACTATCGCGAGCAGGAGAGACGCAGGCAGCCATACCTTGACGAGATCAATTCGGTGAGGGCAAAGCTCCAGCAGGAACAATCATCCCTGGGTGAGCTCTCGCGAATGATCGATGCGGATCGGATTGCGGGTGGAAATTTGGAAGGTGAGATCCAGGATGCGCATAGCCGTCTTAACGAGTTGTGGATCTGAAATTAGGTGAAAAAGAAGAGTTGTTGAAACGCTCCACGGAAGCGCAAGTGAAACATGCCGAATTGCGCGCTGCCAATGCAGGGCTGAAATCGGAGATGGACGAACTCGATGTACGCATCAAGAGACTAGAATCTGCACATGGTGCTGACTGTCCTTTATGCGGACAACCGCTCAGCACTGAACACCGCCAATCCACATTGGAACAATTGATCAACGAGGGAAAAGCCAAAGGAGACCAGTGGCGAAAGAATAAGACCACCCAAGACGAATTGGCACAACAGATCATCTCATTTGATGCGCGGATCGTTGAACTTGCCTCCCAGGAAACTGATCGCAATCAACTGGCCAGCCTTATCTCGCAATTCACGGAGAGGTTGGAGAATTATAAAAAAGCGATTAATGATTGGGAACTGCAAGGCGTAAATCGATTGGCAGAGGTCACATCCTTGCTTGAGAATGAGTCATATGCTGAATTGGCGCGATCTGAAACTGGCAGAAATGGACCGGGATTTGGCGGAAATGGGTTATGACGCATCCATCCATGATGCGTTACGGGTTACAGAATCCCGGTTGCGCAACGCGGAGATTGAATACCGTACCCTGGAATCTGCCCGGGCAGCCATCAAGCCTCTCAAGGACGAGATCTCCAACCTGGTTTCCCAAATCGAATCTTTGCAATCCGAGATCAAAAGCCTGCAGAACGATTATGATGAGGCTGTTACTGAGCAAGCCTCGGCAGAAGCTGCTTCACCCGACCTGAAATCAGCTGAAAGAGCCATGTTCGAAGTCCAGGAGCAGGAAAATCGTTTAAACCAGGAGGTCGGCGCAGCCCGTCAGAAGGTGAGCGTGCTCGATGATCTGCGAGTTCGCAGGAAAAGGCTCCAGGCTGACCGGGAAGAGTTCGCCAGAAGAATCGACCAATATAAATCATTGGAGCGCGCCTTTGGCAAGGATGGTGTTCCTGCGCTGCTGATCGAGCAGGCTCTCCCCGAGATCGAGACCAAGGCCAATGAATTGTTGGATCGACTTTCCGATGGAGCCATGTCGGTACGTTTTGTCACCCAGTCCACCTATAAAGACAAGAAGCGCGACGACCTGAAGGAAACCCTCGACATCCAAATCAGCGACGGTGCCGGGGTGAGGGATTATGAAATGTATTCGGGTGGTGAGGCTTTTCGAGTGAATTTTGCCATCCGATTGGCGCTTTCGGAGATGTTAGCCAGCCGCAAAGGGGCACGCTTGCAGATGCTGGTGGTTGATGAGGGCTTTGGTTCGCAGGACGTCCTGGGCCGCCAGCGCTTGATCCAGGCCATCCGGGCAGTGCAGGACGATTTTGCCAAGATCCTGGTGATCACCCACCTGGATGAACTGAAGGATTCTTTCCCCACGCGCATCGAGGTGGAAAAAACACAAAACGGTTCAATAATTGCAGTGAGTTAAGGAATCCACCATTAGATTGTGACCAAAGTCTCAAAATTCACCCTGAAACTGTGGTAAATTAATGGTTCATTAAGGCAAAGATCCTATTCCCGAGAGAATCTTATGTCATCCAGATGGCCTTTCTACCTAAGTATCCTGTTTTTTGTTTTTGCCATGGGAGTATTTGCCTGGGTTACGGAAGCACCTTCCTACATGGGGAAGGATCCGGCAACCTGCAACAACTGCCATGTGATGGATTCTCAATACGAAAACTGGTTCCATGCCCCGCATGCAGGATGGGCTACCTGTTCTGATTGCCATATCCCTCACGATAACCTGGTCAATTATTATTTCTACAAGGGCAAATCGGGGATGCGCGATGTTTACTCGTTCATCTTGCACGCATATCCTGTCGCCATACGCGCCAATTCAGAAACGGTTGGCATTGTCCAGGAAAATTGCGTCCGCTGTCATCTCGACACAGTGGAAGGCATCCTGGACAATCCAATGCCTCTCGACCGCAATTGCTGGGATTGTCATCGCTCGGTCGCACATGGGGAACGCGGCCTGACCTTGGCACCATATCAAGATTCGGAGGTATACGGAAAATGAAAAAATCAATGACTCTCATTTTATTGGGGATCATCCTGGTCTTGGCGGTGGCACTTGTTGGCACCTTGCTCTTTCTCAAGAACCAACCTCCCCAGGAACGGTCCGTTATTCAACCGCTTGTGACCATCGAGCCCATGGAACCAGATTCATCCATTTGGGGAACGAATTTTCCTCAGCAATACTCTTCGTACCTGGCGATTGCCGAAAACAACACAGATACCGCTTATGGCGGTTCTAGTGGTTTCTCTCACCTGGAACGCGATCCGCGCCAGGTGATCCTGTTCGGGGGTTACCCATTCAGCAAGGATTACAACGACGATCGTGGTCATGCCTACGCCCTGGAAGATGTCAATGCCACCCGGCGAGTCAACGAAACCACCCATGCCACCTGCTATTCATGTAAATCTTCGAATAATCCTGCATTGTGGAATGAATTAGGCCTGGAAGGCTACGACGCGATGTTGTTCTCAGAGATGTCAGCCAATCTCACCGAGACGATCGGATGCGCCAACTGTCACGAGGCCGGCACAATGCGACTGATTGTGACCAATCCTTCTCTCGAGATTGCCCTTGAAGCCCAGGATCTCGATTGGAGAACCTTCTCACGCCAGGAGATGCGCTCCCTGGTTTGCGCCAATTGCCATGTGGAATACTACATGGTCGGCGACGCCAAGGTGTTGACTTACCCTTGGGAGAAGGGAACCAATATCGATCAGATTCTCGCTCATTATGATGAAATCGGTTTTTCCGATTGGAAGTATCCCGGAACCGACACCCTTGCCCTCAAAGCGCAACACCCCGAGTATGAGTTCTTCACTGCCGGCAGCACACATTACAATGCCGGCGTGGCTTGCGCTGATTGCCATATGCCATACACGCGTGACGGGGCGATGAAATTTAGCGACCATAATATTCACAGCCCGCTCCTTACCCCTGAAAGCACCCAGGCGGCTTGCGGGCAATGTCATACCGATGTGGAATACGTGGTGGGGCGGGTGAACGATATCCAGGACCAGGTTTTCACAGCCAAGCAGGCCACCGAGGATGCCCTGGTGGATGCGATTACAGCCCTGCAAAGTGCGGTAGCGAATAAGGGGTCTGACTCTGCGCTATTAGATGAAGCGCGTCAGCTCCATCGCCATGCACAATTCATGTGGGATTTCGTCTCTGCAGAAAATTCGATGGGCTTCCACAACCCGGAATACGCCCTCTCCATCCTGTCCAAGGCTACAGATCTGGCGCGACAGGCCCAAATGAAAGCAGCCCAGGCAGCGGAGGATCCGAAGCTATTGGAGACGGGGATCTACTATACGCTGGATCCTGTCCCTACGCCTGCACCTTAAAAGAACACCAATATTGCGTGGATCACATGGCAACAAGAAGCCCTGAGGTTACTCTTCTCAGGACTTCTTGTTGTATTTTGCTGCTATCAATTCCAGGGACCTTGTATCCACTGCTCCAGGAGAACGGGATTGGCGATCGTGATTCGCCGGTTACCCGTTTGAATGGCACCAGAACGCTCCAGTTCACGCAATGATCGCGCCACCACCTCGCGCACAGTACCAAGGCGGAAAGCGAGTTGTTCCTGCGTCATGTGAGGCGCGATCTCATCGTTCAACTCGTTTTCAGGCAGGGTGGAAATCAGGCGAGCCAGGCGGTGTGTGACCTGGTAGAAAGCCATCTCGCTAATGGCGTGTACGAGCATGCGCAGGTTTCCACTCAGGTTATTGATGACTTTCTGGGCAAAATCAGGGTTGGTGGCGACCATCATGCGAATAAATCCCGGTTCAATCACCCAGACCCGGCTGGGCTCGATCGCCTCAGCATTCACCGGATTATCCTTGTCGTCGAAGACTGCCACCTCTCCGAAAGTGTCGCCTTCCTGCAACAATCTCACGATATATTGCCTGCCATGAGGGGAAATTCGGAAAAGCTTGACGCACCCGGTTTGCAGGATGTGCAGACCTGCGCAAGGATCACCCTCGAAAAACAATGTTTCTCCTCGCAAAAACCCACGTAAACGGATATGCTTCGATATCTCCTGGAGCTGGGATTCATTCAGGTGATCGAAATAGATATTCGCGTGCAGGGCGAGGATCTTTTCTTCAAGGGCTACTTTGATATTCTGCATAGTTGGGTTATCAATTATTCTGTTGAATTCCTCGGATCCATTAACAATCAAAACACGCTTGTCGGTGCGGGAAAAGTCAATTTCCCAACACTGCAGCTAGGGGAGCCGGTGCCTGGACCTTGTCCAGATTGCCAGTTTCGCCAGCTCGTTCCACTTCCCGTGCCCACAGGTACAGACAGGTGTGATATGCAGTGGCTGTGTAAGAGGTCACAACAGTGGCAAACATGATAAAGATACCTGCCAGGATCACTCCCAGCCCAATCCCGCTGACCAGCCCGAAAGTGGATGATGAAGTGACGGTGATAATTCCATAGCCCAGGCCAATGCCAAGCCCAATGCCCAACGCCCCCAGGAGGAAACCGATCAACCCGTTGACCGCCTTCACGCCTACTGTGCTGATGCCCACAAGCAACAAGTTCTTCCTGATAATATTCCCAGCGCGCACGAGCGCATTCTTAAGGTTAATGTCTTCGATGACCATGGCAGGCAGGATGAGAAAAGCTGCCTCCGTCCAGACAGTATCGATCAGGCCTGAAAGCATGTTTCTGCCTTGCGATTTTCCCTTGCCCTTGACAGCATTTTTTATCAAATTCACGGCAGTCGATGCTGCAGCCATACTCACCAGGTCAAATAAGTCGCGTTTCACCACCTTCCAGGCTTTCGCCATGATCCCATCCCCTTCTGCCAGGTAACCGTACACCAGGTAGACGGTCATTGCCGAAAATATGTATCCGACAGTGTACTGAATGAAGATCATCACTGCGCCAAGAATGAACATGATAACCTGTCCGACCAGTGTGTTCTCTCCACCGGTCAGGAACGATGCGCCGATTATTAGTGGGACGAAAATGACCGAAACGATGAATCCTGTCACCAGTGAATAGAAGGATGGCTTGAGAAGATCCCTATCCTTCATCGCCATTTGCCAGGCTTGTTTGAGGAATGACCAACCGCGAGAGAACGATCCCATGGAATACTCCTTTTATTATTGAATCGAATAAATTAGAGCAAACTTACCGGGTCCACTTCGATACGCCAGTTGTCGAGCTTGAGTTCTCTTACAAGAAGCTCTGGCTCCGGCCCGCGCAAGATCACTTGCCAGCGATGCAGCCCTGCCAACCGGGAAAAGAAGCATGGAGCCGGTCCGATGATATTTGTCTGCTGATGCCCGCCTGAAGCGATCTGATTTTGTATCAATTCAGCCACGCGGCGGGTTTCAGCCTCGGCTTTTTCGCTTAAGAAATGGCGATACTCCAACCTCACCAGGCGGGTAAACGGCGGATAACCAAGTCTTTTGCGCTCGTTCAACTCGCGAGCATAAAATCCATCCACGTCATGCCTGGAGGCTGCCTGGATGGCGTAATGTTCAGGCTGGAAGGTTTGCAGGATCACCCGACCACCGCGCTTTGAACGACCAGCCCTGCCTGAGACTTGAGTCAACAGGTTAAAGGACCGCTCGCACGCAAACGGATCCGGCAGGTTGAGGCCAACTTCTGCCAGCACGATACCCACCAATGTAACCAGGGGTAAATCGAGACCTTTCGCGAGCATTTGTGTTCCAACCAGAACATCGGCCCGGTGGGCGGCAAAGTGGCTTAGGATGATCTCGTGCGAGTCCTTCTGGCGGGTGGTTTCCCAATCCCAGCGTAAAGTGCGAGCGGACGGAAACAACGCTTGAACCTCTGCCTCCACCTTCTCACTACCCAAACCAAATGCGCGGATCTGCGCGCTTTGGCAGTTGGGACAGGTTATCGGAAGCTGGCGGTGATAGTTGCAGCGATGACAGGTCAGCCTGCTGGTAGTCTGACCGCCTGGTTGTTCAAGCGTTTCGACATGCTGGGTGAGCGGGGAATCGCATTGGGGACATTTCGCTACGTATCCACAATCGCGGCAGAAAACATAGGTGGCAGTACCACGGCGGTTCAAGAACAGGATCGCCTGTTCTCCCCGCTTGAGGGTGAGATCCAGCGCATCAATAAGCGCCTGGCTGAAAATACCCCGGTTACCGTTTTTTAGCTCTGCCCGCATATCCACGGTCTGAACCGGAGGCATTTCGGGATTAACGATCCGCCGGGGCAAGGCCAGGCGCAAGCTGGAATCTGCATCAGGCCTGGATGCCTGGTAGCGTTGCACAATGGTCGGTGTGGCAGAACCCAGGATGCAGACCGCCCCGCACAAGCGGGCATACTCTTGGGCTGTCAAAACGGCATTGTAAAATGGTGGTTCGGATTGATGATAAGAGCCATCATGACATTCATCAGCCACAATAAGCCCGATATTGGACAGCGGGGCAAAGAGCGCTGAGCGAGGTCCAATGATCACTTTCAGCAATCCCAGCCTGGCGCGCCTCCAGGTATCGTATCGTTCGCCTGGCGAGAGCTTGGAGTGGATCAACCCTACCTGCCCGGGGAATCGACCAAGGACACGGCGGACGGTTTGAGGGGTCAATGCAATCTCTGGAACGAGGAGGATCACTGATCTTCCACGCCGGATTGCTTCCTGTGCCGCCCTCAGGTAAAGCTCCGTCTTGCCTGAGCCGGTGACCCCGTGGAGCAGGAAAGCAGCAGGAAGATCCTGGACTTTGCTGCTTGGATGACCTTGGAAGGCTTTCTGTATGGGTTCCCATGCAGCCTGTTGATCGGGAGTCAATTCCACTGGAGGAGTGTTCGTGTCCAGGCTGCCTTCCACTTTCTCGAGTGGGTCCCTCCAAATCTCACGTTTCGCGCAGGATGATCAAGCTGCGTTCATCCAGTTCCTGAAGGTCAGAGATATTGCAGCCACTTTCTGCATAGATCCAGGAGACATTGACAGCCTGGGGATCTCGCATCAGGAAGCGCATGGCAGACTGACGGCGGGCGAGGGTGGCTTCGGTTTTTCCCAATCCAGGCATGGCAGCCTCCGCCTCTTCGAGTGGGACTGCCAATTGCGCGGTGCGTACGAACTTGGGGCGGACGGTCGGCGGTGATAGCACCGAGTGGCTGGTCAGCACTCCACTCCTGGTTAGGTATTGAGCTGTCTTCCTCCAGTCCACGTTCTTGAAGTGACGGTCGATCTGGCGACCGCGCAGGCTCCCTTTTTCACGCAAGAGCGTGACCAACCGGCGTTGGACCAGGGACGATTGACCGACAGCACCGACTGGGGATCCATTGTCCCGCAAGGAGTAGCAACTATCTGCGTGCTGGCTGAGCCCGGTGGGGAGCATCAGGTCCAGCATGGTTGCCAGCGGTGACAGGTAATATTCTGCCATCCAGCGCGCCAGGCTGATCTGCGTTGCTGTCAGGCAGGGGAGAGGATCGATGAGATCCAGGATGGATTTGGTCTCTGCGACGCCAGGCACAGGCACCAATTCCAATACCACACCCTGTACGGTCTGTTTTCCGAATGGCACGCTGACAAGATTCCCCATCCCGATCCTTCCCTCCAGTTCGGGGGGGATGATATAGTCGTACTCGCCAGTCTGGCCGGGTACATTTACAGCGATGCGGGCAAATGCCATGCCACCATTATAAACGGATAATATAATTCCCCTCTTGGGAGGCCTTCGATTGGAAATTACCACTGCCTCTTCAGCTTGCCGTGGACATCTTCCCCTGCGTCCTTAAGACCACCGCTGCACCATACCCCACAACTGAAGTTGTATCGCCGGTCACATCCCCGGATGTGGCATATTGGAGCACTTTTACCATATCTGCACCCAGGCCTTGGGCAGCCCACAAGACAGCTGCCACGGCAGCATGTCCGCAGGCCTGCCCGCGCCCACTTGCTTCCGCATCAAAAATGGTGTCAGGATCGAAAGCTTCAAAACAATGCAGCATCTCAGAATCAAGTTCTCTGGCTATTTTTTGGTCGTAGAAATGGGAGAGATCCGTCGAAGCAACCAGGATCGCATCCTGGTCTTTGAGCAAGTTGGCCAGTGCCCTGCCCAGCATGGCAGCGGTATTCTTCGACTGGCTGCGAACCATAATGGGAATGAGCTTAAAGTCGGAGGTCATTGCGCGCTGCAGGAAGGGCAGCTCGATCTCAAGGGAGTGTTCGCGGTCATGGGACACAGGAGTGATTCCAAAACCGAGTGTCTGATTTAGTTCCCGGTCGAGGATTGCCAGTGCATCCCTATCAACAGGGATGTTGCCCAACGGGGTGGAATAAGCCTCGTGGGCTGTCGTTAATAACGGTTCATAATATGGTTGGTGCATCGGCGAGATGACCGCCACACGATCCGGGTTTCGGCCGCGGATGGCAGCAAAGGCATAACCTGCCACGGGTCCCGAATAGATATGCCCGGCGTGCGGGGCAATGACTGCGATCACTTCTCCCGGCAATTCAGGAAGAACTGCCAGATCCATATAGGCATCCACGGCACGAGCCAGGATTTTAGGATTCCCCTCATACCAGGTTCCAGCAATGGGAGAAGGACGGATGGGTGATATCGTTGCCATAGCCACCTCCTGTTAAATTATACCTATAAATGGAAGATAAAAAAACCGCTGTAATTATACAGCGGCGGATTCTCAGCGTACTTTTGTTTTCCTTCTGAAGGTACGGATATTGATTCCCCGGATAAACACTGCCGCTCCTATAAACAAGACAGCTGCTGCGGGCCAAACGACCAACCAGGGATTGACCGCTGGGTCAGTATTATCCTGTGCAGCTACTTCACTGCTCGCCTCAGGGGCTGCGGGGGGCTCAGCAAGTGTAGATGCTGCGATCTCCGGCGTTGCGGTCATGTAAACCCTATCTTCCAAAGAGACAGTGGGTTCAGTGTCAGCCGGTCCTGCACCAACACCATTTTTCGTCACCGGTGCCTGGGCCATCATCGGGGCGGCTGCTCCGAATGAAAATTTTCCAACCAGGTTACCGCCCAAAGTGAAGACAAAGAGCAACAAGGCGACCGCTGAAGCCCAGGAGAACACTGGAACGCTGCGGGGGACCGGTGGCTTGATGCCTGCCATGCGCCGTGTCAGGGTGAAATTGCGCGGTACGCGGCGTTGAGGAGTACTGCGCATGAAGGTGCGCAACTGGCGCAGTTCCTCCAGTTCCACGGCTAGTTCCGGTTCTGTGGAGAGGCGTAATTCCAGGCGCGATTTTTCGGCCTGCGAAAGTTCATTGTCCAGGAAGGCCGAGATTCTCTCAATATCGCGATTTGATATTTTCATGCACCACGCTCCTCACCATGACGGAAGGTGGCGGGTAAAAGTTCCCGAAAGGCTTGCAGGCATTCGCGCAGTCGCAGGCGTGCACGTGCCAGTCGGCTCTTTATCGTGCCGAGAGGAACATGGGCAGCGCGGGCTACTTCCGTGTAATCAAGCCCTTGTAGATCGGCCAGTACAACGACGGTTTTGAAATCGGTTGGCAGTGCATCCAGGCAATGCTGGATGGCGTGTTCAAGTTCAGCTTGGTCAAGTTGTTCTTCGGGTGATGCGGAGGGATCAGCTAGCCAGCGCGGGGTCTCCACATCGTCACCGTCTTCTGTCTCCGGTTCGAGCGGTGTGGTCGGGCGTCGTTTCTTGCGGCGCAATTCATCGTAACAGGCATTGGTGACAGTGCGTAACAGCCAAGCCTTGAACGATCCTCCGCGGTAGGAATTGAGTGCCCGGAAGGCAGACAGGAAGGCCTCCTGGGTGGCATCTGCTGCAAGTTCTTCATCGGCCAGGACACGCAGAGCGGTGTTGAATACAACTGTCTGGTAGACAAGGACCAGACTGTTGAAAGCCTCCAGGTCGCCATGTTGGGCGTCACGGATGAGGGTGAATTCGTCCATCGACCTTATTTTACTCCACAAACAAAACTGGGGTGGACACCAAGCCACCCCAGGTCGGTATCATTCTTCCTTGCGCACAGGCGGAAAGAGCAGCACTTCGCGGATATTGAATTGATCCGTTAGCATCATGGCCAGGCGATCCACGCCCATGCCAAATCCTCCACAAGGAGGCATACCGTAACGCATGGCGCGCAGGTAATCCTCGTCCATGGGATGTTTCTCTTCTTCCTCGTCAGAATAATCTCGTCCCATCTCCAGGAAGCGAGATTCCTGGTCTACTGGATCATTTAATTCTGTGAAAGCATTGCACAACTCAAAACCGGAGACATAACCTTCGAACCGTTCCACTGTTAATGGGTCCCCTGGTTTGGATTTTGCCAGTGGGGATATATCGCGTGGGTAATCGTATAAGAAAGTAGGCTGGATCAGTGTGGGTTCAAGATACTCGCCCAGCAGGAAATCGATCATTTTCCCGCGTGTGGCTTGCGGATCGGGAGTCTTCCCTTTGGCGGCGATTGCTGTAAAGAGAGATTCAGCTGATGTATGGGCTGCGATGTCGATCCCGCTTGTTTGCAGGATACCCTCCCGCATCGATATCCGCCTCCATGGTGGGGTGAAATCCAGCTCCTCGCCCTGGTAGGTGACCTTGGTGCTTCCATTCACTTTGATGCATACGAAGGCCACCATCTGCTCGGTCAATTCCATCACCTGGAGATAATCAGCATATGCCCAGTAAAATTCGAGTTGAGTAAATTCTGGATTATGCTTGAATGAGACGCCTTCATTGCGGAAATCACGCCCCAGCTCGTACACCTTTTCCAGGTTTCCCACCAGGAGACGCTTGAGATACAGTTCGAACGAGATGCGCAGGTACATGTCCTGGTTGAGTTCGTTGTGGTGGGTGATGAACGGTCGCGCCGCAGCTCCGCCATACAATGGTTGCAGGATGGGGGTTTCCACTTCAAGAAATCCGTGCCCATCCAGGAACTCGCGCAGGGCGTGAACCAGGGTTGTCCGTTTGCGAAAGACCTCGCGCACCTGGGGATTGACCGCCAGGTCTGCATAACGTTGGCGGGCGCGCAGTTCGGGATCTTCCAGAGCCGCGTGGCGAATGATCGTCCCATCTTCGAGGGTTTCATCCTTTGCCGCCGGGAGAGGCGAGATCGCCTTGGCAAGCATCTTGTAATCGTGGACCAACAGGGTGATCTCGCCGGTGCGCGTTCGCATCAGGATCCCGGAAGCTTGGATGAAATCTCCCAGGTCGAACCGGTTACTGAAGAAATCAACGCGATCCTGTCCCAGTTCATTCACACGGAAAAAAAGCTGGATCTTACCGGTGCCGTCCTCGATATGGGCGAAGGTCAATTTTCCCATTGGGCGGGTGGCGCGGATACGCCCGGCAAGGGTGACCTTGACTTCAGAAGGGGGTTGACCTTCCGGGAGATTCTTTTCTGCAGCCTGGAATGCTTCCAAGGCGTCTGCGCTGGTATGTGTCCTCTCGGCGCGGGTGGGATACGGTTCGAACCCTTCCTTGCGGAGCGCCTCGAGTTTTTCTATGCGGATTTTTTCGAGGGAGGAGTATTCTGTCATAGGGAGACCTTTCTGGTGTATTTTACAATAAAAAGCCCCGCGCTTCCAAAAGGTTGCGCGGGGCATCAAAAGGCGGGCCCCAGGCTATTCGACCTTGATGATTTTTACTTTGAACATGCCACCGGGAGCTTCCACATTCAACTCTTCACCTGCATGGTGGTTGAGAATGGCTCTGCCGATGGGTGACTCATTGGAGATCTTGCCTTCGCGAGGATTGGCTTCCGCAGCCCCGACAATGGTGAATTTCTCAGGGTCTGCCCCATCTTCGCTGATCGTGATGGTGGAACCGACCTGGATGGACCCTGACTTGTCCTTTTCCTTTTCTTCAATGAGGCGAGCCGATGCCAGGATGATCTCCAATTCCTGGATGCGGCCTTCCACAAAGGCTTGCTCGTTCTTGGCAGCCTCATATTCTGCGTTCTCGATGAGCTCGCCGCCTTCCATCGCTTCATGCAAACGGTTGGCTACCTCGGCACGTTTCTCAATGCGAAGGTATTCGAGCTCATCTTCTAGTTTTTGCTTACCTGCTTTGGTCAGGAATGTCGGAGGCATTTTTCAAGTCCTTAGAAAATACAAGCATCTCTGTTACAGAGATGCAGAAGTACAAGATTTCCTACCCGCCGCTATTATACATGATTCCCGATGAAAATCAAGCTTCCTGTCAGGAACCTCGCCACAACCGGATGCCATGCCTGCTTTCCCAGTAACGGGAGATGGCGATATGCATACGCCGCTTGGTCTTGAACAGGCCTCCAACCTGTGACCTGTAAGCCGAAATCCCATCGATCCATGCATGAAATCCCTGAGCGGAGACCGGATAAGTCTTCTCCAGTAATCCCGCCACGACCGACTGAAGAGACCCTGGACGATTAAGCAGGTAAGGGATATCGGCGTAATAGAGCAGGGAGAACTCCAGGCTCTCCAGGGCATGCCGGACAATGATATGATCCACGTGGTTTCCAATTGCAAGCGGGCAAACGAGGATGTCGTCTTGTTGAAGTTTCCCTTTGATGGAAGTGGCAATTTCCTTGTACAATTTACTTTCGCCAGGATTCCAGGGGCTGAAGACACTCGTTGGGTAAAGAAGGGACTTATTCGAAGCACGGCGGTAGATACAATCTGGGAAGTCAAAATGCAGAATTGCTGCTCCTACGTGGTGAGCTGCTTCCCGATCTTCTTCTCTTCTTATTTCTACAGTATCAGCGGCATTTCCGGTCCCCCAATCCTTGTGGGTCTTTCTGGCAAATTTCGATAATGGCCCCTCGGGTGCCTCGCCTGCACAAATGGTCCAAATTTCGACCGGGATCCCATCACGAGTCTGGTCAGCAATCAGGCCGCCGCAGGAAAGGACAGCGTCATCGAAATGGGGGGAGATGTAAATCCAGCGCATTGGTTATCCGCCTGGTCAGGGATTGGTCATACCGGGGAGTATAAAACATGAGCAAGTCTGAATGCCTAGGTAAAGATCATGAGGGGAAACAAGCATTTAATTGCCAGGTGAGTCAGCGCCCTGGATCCTACCTTTTCATTTGACGCACCCAGTCTATGAACCAGCCTCATCTGTCTCGCCTGAGACAATACGAGCAGCCAGGTTCCTGAGCTCATTTCTTTCAATATCCTCAACCTTACCCGCCAGCCAGTATTGTTCCAGTAACTCCAGGGGGCTAAGATTACTCACCATCTGGTCAGCAGATAGCCGGATGCGCGCATCTATCTGGGGGCGCTTGATAAGATGGAATTCGAAAGCATCCATCTGTATAGCGGCGCAAGGTTGCCTCGTCAATGAGCGTATCCCATTCACGTGGGTATTGGACTGTCAACCTGACAATGGCATCCTTGAGGATTTCCTGGCTGGGCAAGGAGGACCTGAGGTTCTCCATAACGTTTTCTGCAGACTCGAGCTCAACGAAACGATCGATAAATGGACGAATCCCGGTTAATTTTCGCCAATCGACTTTAGTTTTCCCTTTTTGAACATCGGCGATCACGAAAAACTTCTCATCCCCAGCCTCCCCAAAATCCACGCGTTCAATGGAACCCGGGTAAATGACAGGTGGATGGGCACCTTCGTTCAGGTCTTGAGCTTTGTGGATGTGGCCAAGCGCTACATAGTCCAGTCGCGGGTCCCGCACCAATGATCCGGGTAAAACGAGGTCGGCGCCCAGCATGACCATGCGTTCCGAGCCGTATTGGGCTCCCTGGATGGAAGCGTGGGCGGTCAGGATGGTTGGCAGGGCGGGATCGACTTGATCCAACCACGTTTGGACGAGTTCAGTCACTCGTTGTTCTATGCCTGTGAACACTTCATCGACGTTGGTATTTCCATCTGCCAGCAAACCCGATCGCGAGATCCATGGCAAAGCGAGTACCTGGACTGGCAATCCCAATTCCTGCGAAGTGACGACTCTCGGCTTGGCCAACACGGTGATGGACGGGATATCCAGGGTATCGAACTCTTGGATGGCATGAGCACGTCCCAGAGCCGGGGAAACATCATGGTTGCCCACCAACAACAACGTCCGGATTTCCCGCCTTGGAAAGTCGGATGATTCGCTTGCCCCATTCCCTTTGGAAGGTGGGTGCCGGAGAGCGGTCCTTGTAAGCATCTCCGGCAAAGAGTACCATATCCACCTTTTCATTGATGGCGGTATCGACAATGACATCCAGTGATTTGAGGAAATCCAGGACGCGTAGCGGCAAGCCCGAGATGGGGTCATGGCGGCCAAAATTGGCCATGTCGATGTGGGCATCCGAAAAGTGGAGGAGTCTCATTGGAAATGAACTCCGGATTATGGACTGATACCCCATTCCGCCAGCTTTGTGAAACCTGGTCCGAAATTGGGATTATAGTGGACTGCCCGGCGCATGTCTGCATAGGCATTCTCGTAGTAACCCAGGTCGGTTTCTGCCAGGGCGCGCCAGTACAGGGTTTCTTCCAGGACGCGATGCGAGAATAATGTGGTTTCGGTGACATCTGCCAGGTTGATCACATCCTGGAAGCGGCTGGTGTAGTAATAAGCGCGGTAGGGACCCGTCTGATACCACATCACCCGGTAAGGGCGGTCATCCTCGGGTAAAGCGTAATAGAGTGCAAACGCCTGGTCGAATGCCAGGGCTCCCTGTCCATAATCTGTCAGGAGGCCATGGCTGGTGCCTTTATTGAACCAACTGAAAAATGCCTGTATCCCGGCCTGTTCCTGGATGTCCTTTTCAGCAGTTTCAAGAGCTTTTTGGGCCGCCCAGCCTTCATCCGCCCATGAACCGAGAACAGAATAGAGTTCAACTTCCCGTGCAGGTGGGTAAACAACGACGAACACATAGTTGAATGCCCGCCAACTGGTCAAGTATTCCTCATAACTTGCCCGAACATTTTTCCCCTGTTGTTCATAGGGGACAGTTTCATTGGGAGTGTAGGAATCCTGATAGATGAATTCGCTTGATGTGTCATCGTATCCGGTCGTAAAGGCATAATGACCGGCCCACTGCATCGTGTTATCCGGTGGCAGGGTCTGGTAGATACCTTTCTCCGCCACAACAGGGAATCCAGCGGCGATCAATTGCTTGAGCAATTCCACGGTTCCCCCATAACGGAAGAGGGCTTTGTATGGTGTATGATCGTTGACAAAATCCACCATCTCATACGGCATCACGTTAACATCGGTCTGAGAGCGTTCAATGAAAGTCAATGTTTCGTCATCCACGCCAGGCTTGACCACTGCACCAACCTGGTCCCTGATCTCCATGGTATTGCCGGGTTCTCCTTCCCAGCCAACATAGGAGAGCGCCATTGCCAGGTTGGCCGGACCGCAGTAATTCCAGCGGTGCATCTGGTCAATGAACTTGACGTTCTCCAATATCACCTTCCCCGGGACAGGCGTACCTGTGATGGTGGGAGTATATGCAGATGTAACTGCCGGAGTGGGGGTGTTTGTTGGTCGCAGCGTGGGAGTAGCCTGGGGTTTCTGGGTGGGAATAAAGACCATCTCCCCGGGCGGATTAAAGAAATAATAGATGCTTGTCTGCAGGTCTTCCACCCGCCAGGCGAGTTTATCGTTAATGAAAGGGATGTTATACAGGCCAATGCCAACTAAAATAAAAGCTGCCAGACCAATGAGGATGTTGCGGGTTCGTTTACGCATGGGCAGGATTATAAAGCATTAAGATGCAATCGAAATGAAAAGCATATGAAAAGGACGGTATGCCAGGATTGGCATACCGTCCTTTTGTTTTTCGATGATCTAGAGATTCCTTGCCTGACCGTCGATCACGTCACCATCATCCGGCGGGGGAGGTGTCCCGGGTTCGGGGCTCTGCGGACCGCCTTCAGGTGGGGTCTGACCTGGCTGTGCATAGAGCTGCTGGCTGAGAGCGTAAAAGACATTCTGCAACTCGTCACTGGCTTTTTTGATCCGCTCCAGGTCTTCACTCTGAGCAGCCTGTTTCAGATCGTTGATCTTGGATTCAATGTTTCCGCGATCGGAAGATGGGACTTTCTCACCAAGATCCCGCAATGCCTTTTCAGTTTGATAGACGAGGCTGTCGGCGTTGTTGCGAGCATCAATGAGCTCACGCCGCTTCTTGTCTTCGGTTTCGTAGCGCTTGGCATCTTCAACTTTTCGTGCTACCTCGTCCTTGCTCAAGTTGGTGGATGCAGTCACTGTGATTTTTTGCTCTTTACCGCTGGCTTTATCCTTGGCAGTCACGTTCAGGATGCCATTGGCATCGATATCGAAAGTAACTTCAATTTGTGGAATACCACGCGGCGCAGGCGGAATACCGTCGAGGCGGAAGCGACCCAGCGACATGTTGTCATTGGCCATCGGGCGCTCCCCTTGCATAATGTGGATGTCCACGGCTGTCTGGCTGTCTGCCGCGGTTGAATAGGTTTCCGTCTTGCGCACCGGGATGGTGGTGTTGCGTTCGATCATGCGCGTCATGACACCACCGAGTGTTTCCACCCCCAGGGATAAAGGTGTCACGTCGAGAAGCAGGATATCTTTTACTTCGCCTCCCAGCACTCCGGCCTGGATGGCCGCACCGACAGCGACGACCTCATCGGGATTGACACCCTTGTTGGGTTCCTTGCCATCGGTCAGTTTGCGCACAAGGTCCTGGACCATGGGCATGCGCGTGGACCCACCGACGAGTACAACTTCGTTCAAGCTGGAGGCTTGCAATCCAGCGTCCTTCAGGGCTGATTCAAAGGGCAGCCGACACCTGTTGAGAAGGTCTTCAGTCATTTGTTCGAACTTGGCTCGGGTCAGCTTAAGCACAAGGTGCTTAGGACCATTTGCATCCGCTGTGATATAAGGCAGATTGATCTCGGTTTCCAGCATGCTGGAGAGCTCGATCTTGGCTTTTTCTGCAGCCTCGCGCAGTCGCTGCAAGGCCTGGCGATCCTGGCGCAGATCAATGCCTTCCTGCTTCCTGAATTCGTCTGCAGCCCAATTGACGACACGCTGGTCCCAGTCGTCACCGCCCAGGTGTGTATCCCCATTCGTGGACTTGACCTCGATCACGCCTTCACCCACATCCAGGACGGAGACATCGAATGTTCCACCGCCGAGGTCGAAGACAAGAATTGTTTCGTTCTTCTTTTTATCCAGTCCATAGGCAAGTGCCGAGGCAGTGGGCTCGTTGATGATACGCTTGACATCCAGTCCGGCGATGCGGCCGGCATCCTTTGTGGCCTGCCGCTGGCTGTCGTTGAAGTACGCTGGAACGGTAATCACTGCTTCGGTAACGGTCTGGCCAAGATAGGCTTCAGCGTCTGCCTTGAGTTTCGCAAGGATCATTGCCGATATTTCCTGCGGGCTGTACTCGCGATTGGTGACCGGAATCTTGACCCGCGCTTCACTTTGAGGGCCTTCAGTGACCTGGAAGGGAACCATTTTTCGTTCGTTCTCCACTTCATCAAAACGCCGACCCATGAAGCGCTTGATGGAGTAGATCGTATTTTCCGAGTTGATGACCGATTGGCGTTTGGCAGTCTGTCCGACCATGCGTTCGTTGTTCTTGTTGAAGGCAACTACCGAAGGACACAAGCGTCCACCCTCCGCCGTTGTGATCACGGTGGGTTGCCCGCCTTCCATGACAGCTACCACGCTGTTGGTGGTGCCGAGATCAATACCGATGATTTTACCCATTGCGTTACTCCTGATTGGAATGCACCTGGCAAGGTGCCAAAGAATTCATTTATCTCAAGCATACCGCGCCCATGCAAGAAAAACGTTAACAGAGTGTAGAAATATTATCGATGGGAATGAATTGAGCAATTGAGAATGCGATCAATTCGCTTCCAGGCTTATTGGGGCTTGGAGATGGCGGGAATTGAATACATCCCCCAGTGGGGGCCCTGTCCGAACGCAAAACACACCTTTTCAGGTGTGTTTCACAAGGTGGAGATGGCGGGAATTGAATACATCCCCCAGTGGGGGCCCTGTCCGAACGCAAAACACACCCTTTCAGGTGTGTTTTACAAGGTGGAGATGGCGGGAATTGAATACATCCCCCAGTGGGGGCCCTGTCCGAACTCAAAACACACCCTTTCAGGTGTGTTTTACAAGGTGGAGATGGCGGGAATTGAACCCGCGTCCGAAAATCGACCTCGAAAATCTACGAGCGTAGCCGGTTGAGGCTCGTCACCGCAGGTCATACAGCCGGCAAACACGGCTTGCGGCCATCCGCCGGAACCCGAAGGTCCTCTTTCGCGCAGTCAGCGGAGTCGTGCGCGGCACTCTGCCCATTGTGTCGCCCAATCCCTCCCCGGGGCGGAGTGCGGGTTGGGTGGACGCGGCCTCGCTAAGGAGACCGACCGGTCAGCTCATCGCTTATGCAGCGAGGGGCATTGCGGCGTAGGAAGTGTTGTTAGCACTTGATTGTTTGCGCTGGTTTAACGAGCTCGGCGCCTCTCGGCTCGCATTCCGGAGCCAGCCTCTCCCGTCGAAGCCTGTCATCCCCAATAACGAAGGTACAGGCGACCGGGGAGTGCCCGGAGCACTTGAGCTATTATAGCACAACCAAACATGATATACTTTGTCGGATTAAGTTTCTTGGCATTGTTTGGTCAGGAAAACTGCCAACCAGGTTGGCGCGACTTTCGTATCTGGGTTGGGTTATTCTTCATAACCCAACCGGTAAGGTGAAATAAGTGCCGGAAATAAAGGAAGAAGACACCCTGGCACGTGCCTCGCAGGGTGACAAGGATGCATTTGGGCTCCTGTATGAACAATACGTGGAGCGTATTTACAATTATGTTTATTACCGCACAGGCAACGTCCACGATGCTGAAGATCTGACAGCCAGGGTTTTCTATCGGGCGCTGCACCATATTCATAATTACACCGACCGCGGCCTGCCTTTTTCGGCATGGCTGTACCGTATTGCGCATAACCTAATCGCCAATTGGCACCGTGATCGCGCTCGCCACCAGGAAATCCCGCTCTCCGATGCGCCCACGATCCATTATAAAGGAGTTGCCCCCGAGGCTGCAGTGGTGCAAAACCAGGAACAGGAATCCCTGCTGCGGATCATCCGCCATCTCCCTGCAGAAAGGCAGAACCTGCTCATCCTCAAATTTGTTGAGCACCTCTCGAATACCGAGATCGGGGAGATCATGGGCCGCAGTGAAGGCGCTGTAAAAAGTCTATATCACCGTACCCTCCTTTCGTTACGTGATGACCTGGAAGGTGTTGATATAGGAGGAGATTGATGTATGGAAACAGGAATGTTGGATGGGATCGAAAACAGGCTTGCCGGGATGTTACGTCCGGTCGCCCCACGCAAGGAGTTTGTTCATGGGCTTGGCAACCGTATCAATTCTTTACGTAACACCCTGACAAAGGCTCGTTCAGATTCCTGGCAATGGATCGTGTTAATGCTTGCAGGTTTGTTGTCGATGGGACTCTTGCTGGCATTAACGCGCACGGCGTTATACAACCTGTTGGGGCGAAAGAAAAAGTTGAACAAGTAGAGGATAGCAAGTTTCAGGGCGTCACGGAAGATCGACGCCCATTTTTTTTGCCAGTTCGCTCAGCGATGGTTCGACAAGCATCGAGCCGTCCGGCCAGACAATGGTGGGCACACTGCGGAAGCCGCGGTTGACACTCTCCACAAATAGGGCTGCGTTCTTGTCTGCGTCAATATTGACGTAATGATATGGTATTTCATGCTCATCAAAAAAACGACTAATCCGGCGGCTCCCTCCACACCAATTTGTGCCATACAGGATGATATTGTTGTTATCACTCATGGGAGTCCAAACTCTTGATCAATGTCAGTGCATCGGCGATCAGATCCACTTCATACGGAAGGGCAAATTCCTCATTCACCCTTAATAACAAATGCGAGGTTGCAGATCTCAAATCGGGTGCCAGATCAGATTGTAAATCCAGGGCGCGCAAGGCATCAAAAATGCTTGAAGTTTTCAGTTGGATACCTTTTCTCTCGAGGTATTTCCTTGCAGCCATTCCCGCTGCCCGTCGAGCGCAGACCCTGGCTCTGCCTTCGTTGCCATCCAGCCTGGCCCGCCGCGCTCTGTCCAACTCGTCCTGCCAATCCCGAATCATATCGGTTGTATAATATTCGAAAATCACCTAGAGGAAAAGGTATGAAAAGAACTTTGCCCAGATTATTCTTCCTTGCTGCTTTAGTCCTGTTGGTGTCGGCATGCACATTCAAGCCCCCGGCCCAATCTTCCACTTTGTATCCTCCTGATGTGGCGAATGAAAACGAACCCTATCAGGTCACCGGGAGCATGGACTTCACCAATTCATTTATTGCAATGATCTTTGAAGAACACGCAGTGGCATTGGTCGATATGTATGGTTTCATCATCCGCGACGAGGAATGGGAGATCCCGGTTGCCTCCCAGACTCTCGGTTTCATGAGCATGGATGAGGATGCAATGCATGCAGATTATGTTCTGCAGTTGCCAGCAAGGCCGACAGGCACCTTCGCCGATGTGGATCATGACGATCAGGCTGATGAAGGAGTGCAAGTTTTCGCTGTGGCTTATTGGCCGAATGTGTACAGTGGGCCTTATTCAGAAGGCGATGATCGTTCACGTGGCTGGGTGACAGGCTTTGCCTCCGTGACGGCTGATCCGGAGCGGCAGGATGAGATCAATGGCGGAAAGTTGGTTGTCTGGGCGCTGGATGGAAACCAGCAATTCCCCAGCGGTTATGGTGAGGATATGCTGCTGTTTACTGATGATGATCCGCTCGCCAGTATTCCAGCCGGGTGGAATATTGTAGACTTGGACCAGTCGCCTTTCACTTTTACCAAGGAACCCGAACCGGAAATTGCCCTTTCTGAGCCGTTGGATTATGCCGTCAAGGACTATTCTGCAGATACCTTTACAGTCTCCTTTGATAAATTGATCGATTTCCTGCGAACGAATTATGCGTTTAACAGCATCGAAGGCAAGCAACCTGATTATGATGAGTTGGTGGCAGAACTTCGCCCTCGGGTGGAACAAGCTGAGGCCGAAAACGATCCTGAAGCCTTCTACCTGGCTTTGCGCGATCTGACCTGGTCGTTCATGGATGGACATGTGGGGATGGATGGTGGCGAATATTGGTACAACCTGTTTATCGCCGCGACCGAAGGTGGTTATGGATTCGCCATGAGTGAACTGGATGATGGCAGTTTCGTGGTCATTTACCTTATGCCCGGAGGTCCAGCTGAAAAAGCCGGAATGCAGGTTGGTGCAGAATTGGTCGAATGGAACAACCAACCTATCTCCGCTGCGGTCAGCGCAGTTGTCCCCTGGTCGCTGCCTCAATCCACCGCATGGCTGGTTCGTTACCAACAGGCACGCTACCTGCTGCGTGGCAAACCAGGGGACCAGGCGGAAGTGGTTTTTACCAACCCTGGAGGGCAATCCCAGGAAGCCACTTTGAAGGCTGTTGCTGAACGCGATTCCTTCAACCGGACATCGGTTTACTTCAATGCCCCTGCCAACCTGTTACCAGTGGAATTCAAGATCCTCGATTTAGGTGTTGGTTATGTGGCGTTATATTCTGAAGCCGATGATATCCAGTTGACCATCAAGCTCTTCGAGCGTGCCCTGCAGGCATTCGAGGCTGCACAAGTACCCGGGATCATCATTGACATGCGTTTCAACGGAGGCGGGACGCCCCTGGGGCTGGCGGGTTTCTTCACCGACCAGGAAATCCCCCTGGGTCAATCTTATTATTACAATGAAAACAGCCAGCAGTTCGAGGCGGAAGGTCTCCCCGACAAGACACTCCCCAACACTAACCAGTATCGCTTTGATAAAGTGGTGATCCTGGTTGGGCCAGCTTGTGCCAGCGCCTGTGAACAGGAAGCTTACGGGTTTGGTCAACTGGAAGGAGCGGAAGTGGTGGGGATGTTCCCGTCAGCAAGTATGTTCGGAGAAGTCAGTCGCGGTCAGTTCCTTATGCCCGCAGGACTATCCATGCAATTCCCCACCGGGCGGTATCTGCTTCCGGATGGCAGCATATTTCTGGAAGGGACTGGAGTACAGCCCTCCTTGTGGGTACCGCGCACTTTTGAGACTGTTGCCTCTACGGAAGACGTAGTCCTGCAATATGGAGAGCGTGCGGTTCTCTTGCCACTTGGAGCTGGCATTTCTCCAGCATCCCAGCCAACGATATTATCCACTTCGGATACCGAATCGGCTCTCTCGAGTGCCAAGCAGTTCGAAGAGAAGGCTCGCGAGAGTTATACCAATGCCGATTATGTGACAGTACCCAAGGATTTCACCTTCACCATTTCATTGAACAAATCTGAGACCCTGTTATGGGCTTGGGGTTGGTGTGCGGTGGATCAACTGGCACTGGATGACAACCTGGGTAAAATGAAGGTGGAATTCATGCTCAATGGTCAATCCATCCCCCTGGATCAATTCCTGAAATTGGATTATGACTCCCAGGATGGGCAAAAATGCACAGCCTACCTGGCGGCGGTCAAGGATTGGGCAGGCGGTCAACACCAGGCGGTTACCACCTTGACTATCACCGCTCCCCTGAATGATGGCACCTTCGACTTCCCAGCCGGTCAGCAGGTGTTCGAATATAACATTTACATCAAACCTTAACCTGGGTGAAGGATGAGAACATGGGAACGGCAGTCTATCTGCCGTTCCCATGTTCTATTTACCGTGGAAGAGGTAAAGATATCTATATAGCAGTATTGATGTCTACAGGCTGACCTATAAGCCGCATCGAGCCCCCTTGCGGGGGTTCTGTCCACGAATATCAGGAATGTCTACAGGCTGACCTATAAGCCGCATCGACCCCCTGGGGGGTTCGGTCCACGAATATCAGGAATGTCTACAGGCTGACCTATAAGCCGCATTCTGTCCACAAGGTTACGATGCAGGTTTACATCCCGAAGGATTCCATCCCTGCGCCTCGTGGGGCGATCATCTCTCTGGGGGGCGCGTCCGCGCCGCTCTAGCGGCCTACCCGGGACTGGCGCTCTCACCAAAGGAAAGCGCGCATGAGGTGACGAGCAGCCTCCTCCCGTCCTCAGACGGTTTCGTCCCTGCTTGGCCTTGCTCCCGACGGGGGTTACCTGGCCGCCTGCATTACTGCAAACGCCGGTGGTCCCTTACACCACCTTTTCACTCTGACCCTCACCCCGAAGGGTGGGGGCGACTTGTTTCTGTGGCCCTTGTCCGGTAGGTTAACGCCTCACGGCGGTTTCCCCACCCCGGGTGCTATCCGACGCCGTGCTCTATGGAGTGCGGACTTTCCTCGATCCCACGCACCGCGCAGGACCGCGATCGCCCGGCCAGCCTGTAGACGCCGTTATCATACCGTCTTCGCGGTAGGGAGTCAACGGTGTACATTGGGTTAAGACATTATTTCGGACAGGTAAAACGAGTTGAGACAAGGCAGTTAGCGCAAGTGAAAGGATCAGAGGCGATAGCTAGGGGAGATTCAAGGATCCGCATTCATGTCTGAGGTTAGATTTTCCCCCTTTGCAAAATAGAACATTTGTGCTATAATTACTTTATGCTTGGTTTCCGGCAATGGGTTAATAAACATGCCCCTCAAAAACGAACCTAAAGGACCCTTATGCCCACCATCTCCACCATGAGAAGGTTATTAATATGTAGAACCACCCGAGCAATGCCGTCCCTTCCCCCAGGCTATTCGTTCCTCCTTCGTTCCTCTGTTTATAATTAAAAAACCTTCCCGATTCTCTGCCTCCTGTCAGCCCTCACATTAAAAGCACCCGCTTTTCCTTCCTGCCTACTCTCCACTGCTGGGATGCTCACCGATGAACAAGCACATCTCGCCCTGCTCGCTCCTCTTACTCAAGACGGCTCCGCATCCAAAATGCTCATTCTCCCTGTCCGAAATTGAGTCCGGATTTCATCTTGAGCCTCTCCCTGCAGGGGATGACAATCGAGGAGTTTCATCACCCATGAAATGTGACCAAATCCCCGCCGGGATTCCCTCGAATTGTGCTTTAATAACCATAAACCTGAATATGACCAAATGGAGGCAATAATGTCAAAATCAATCGATAATCTACAGGCAGCTTTTGCTGGTAAATCCCAAGCCAATCGTAAATACCTTGCATTTGCCAGGAAAGCCGATGCTGATGGTTTTCCGCAGATAGCCAAACTTTTCCGTGCTGCTGCTCATGCAGAAACTGTCCATGCACTTAATCACTTGCGCGCCTTTGATGGTGTCCAATCCACCGCGGAGAACCTGCAGGCTGCCATTGGTGGTGAAAATTATGAAGTGGTCTCCATGTATCCGCCGATGCTCGCCGAAGCGGAGAGCGAAGGCGACAAGCGCGCGGCCCGGTCCTTTAAGTATGCCTTGGAGGTGGAGAAGGTTCACGAGGCATTTTATCGCCAGGCGGCCGAGACTCTCGGGCAGGGAAAGGATCTGCCGGAGGGTGATTATTATGTGTGCCCGGTCTGTGGTTACACCCACATAGGCAGGATGACTGATAGATGCCCGGTCTGCAACACACTGCCTGAAAAATTCGAATTGATCGACTGATTTCTTTCAGCCGGTTGTTCGACACGGTGATCATCCAGGTCACTGTGTTTTCTTTCAACATCTTCATCATAAGTAACGAATTCTATGCAGGCAGCATTTCCAGCGGAACATGAATGAAACTTGGAAATACCGCCTCAAATGACTGGACAAATTCCCTCCCGTGCTGTAAAATAACACGCCGTGCAATAGCAAGGAATTCATTTGGAGGAAGTAAGTTGGCTAATATCAAGTCTCAAATCAAACGAAACCGGCAGAACGACAAGCACCGCCTGACGAACCGTGTTTATCGCGGTGAAGCCCGATCTGCAGTCAAGAATGTTCGTGCTGCCATCGAGACCAGTGCTCCTGAGTCCAAGGAAGAACTCCTGAAGGCTATCAGCGCCCTGGACAAGGCCGCCGAAAAGGGTGTCATCCACAAAAACAATGCTGCCCGTCGGAAGAGCCGTCTCATGAAAGCCTTTGCAGCCATGAAGCCGCTTGAAGTCAAGGTCGAAGAGCCTGTGGTCGAAGCTCCGGTTGAAGAAGAGCCCAAGAAGAAGACCACCCGCAAAGTCGCAGCTCCCAAGGCAGAAGCCGCTCCCAAGAAAGCTTCCACCAGGAAAACTGCCACCGCGAAAAAGTAATCGGTAAATTTTGGATTACATGATCATGAGCGGGAGCGCCCGGAACGATGGGCCTCCCGCTTTCGTGGTTCAAAATGGAAACTCAATGAAATACGGTAAAGTCATCCTGATCAATGGCGCCTCAAGTTCTGGGAAGACCAGCATCCTGCATTCTTTGCAGGATCTCCTGGACGAACCTTTCCTGGAGGTGGGAATTGATAAGTTCATTTGGATGATGCCTGGACGTTACCTGGATCGTCCTCTTATGGGATGATGTACTTGGCTTGGCAGACAAACCCGGTAAAACAGGCGAACGCCTGGTCCTGGGAATGCATCGCGCCATACGCTCCTTATCATTTTCTGGCTTGGAACGTCCTTGCCGATCATGTATTGATCCAGACGAGAATGGGTACGAGATTGTGTCGAGGTCTTTTCTGATCTGCCAGCCTGGCTGGTCGGCGTCCACTGCCCGCTGAGTGTGCTGGAGCAGCGCGAGCGCTACCCGCAAGAACCGCACTTTGGGTCAGGCGCAGCTTCAAGTCCCTATCATTCATAAGTATCTCCTCTATGATACGGAAGTGAATACCTCCATTACTCAATACTGAAGAATGTGCGCGCGAGAATAATAACCATGATCAATCTGCCGCCCAACGCCTTTCAAAGAATGCGTCTAAGAACCTGGAAAATATGCATGAAATATACCAGCTGATAAACTTGCGCCGACAGAGGCATTCTTCACTACCTATGGGTTTCATTGATCAGCTGCCCACCTATGCTTATATCATGAGAATTGGTCTCAATTAGAGAGATTCCAGTTATTCCATCGATCAAGGATATGAAGCGTTCAGCTGGATACCTAACTCTACACACCGGTCACCCTTCCTTTTTCTCGATCGATCCTCCAGATGATATAATTTTCCAAGCGAGAGCTTATGTTTCAACAAGAACAAAAAGACATCCAGGCAAGAATTAAAACCTTCTGTGAGGCAAACGATCTTCCGGTCATTGAGCTGGATTGGAAGCCAATCCCTTTCAGCGGAGAATGGGGAATCAGTACCTCTTCTTCTCGACTGCAGCTGCAGAAGCCAAGGCAGGAAAAGGCAAAGGAATCCCGGTTCCCCAGCGTGCCCAGCAGATTTCCGAGCAATTGCAGGGATCCATAAAGGGTATTCCTGGGATTAGCCGTGTGGAGGCAGTGAAAGGTTATCTCAACCTTTATTTTTCAACAACAGAATATACCCGCCGCGTAGTGGATACCGTCCTGGAAGAACGAACCGCTTTTGGAGCTGGTCCTCGCAACGGCTCTCAAGTCATGCTGGAATTTTCCCACCCCAACACACACAAAGCTTTCCATGTCGGTCACCTGCGCGGCACGATCCTTGGCAATTCCATCTGCCGGATCCTGGAGTATGCCGGTTATGATGTGGTGCGTGCCAATTATCCCGGCGACATGGGTTTGCATGTCATAAAATGGCTGTGGGGATACCTGAAGTACCACAACGGCGAGGAACCGTCGGTGGATATCACCAAGTGGATGGGAGATATCTACGCTGAAGCCACGCATCGCCTTGAAGAAGACCCCAGAGTTCGAGACCGAAGTACGTGCAGTCTACGCACGTTGGGATCAACGTGATCCTGAAGTGGTTGCTCTCTGGGAACGCACCCGTGAGTGGTCCCTCGAAGGCTTCCGCCAGATGTATTCCGCCCTGGATATACGATTTGATAAATACTATTTCAACAGCCAGGAAGAAAAACCAGGCAAGGAAATTGTCGAAGAGCTTGTTCGCAGTGAAATCGCCACGGATGAACGACCACAGGGTGGGGCGGTGGTGGTCAAGATCGACGAAGTGCTTGGCCTGGATAAAGGAACGTTCCGCACCCTCGGTCATCCTACGTTCGGATGGGACCGCGCTTTATGCCACCGAGGATCTTGCCCTGGTCAAGCATAAATTTGGTGATTATCCTGACCTGGAAAAATCCCTTTACCTGGTGGATGTACGCCAGAGCCTGCATTTTACCCAGGTGTTCAAGATCCTGGAGATCTTCTGGATACGAGCCTGCCAAAAAATGCGGACACATTTCCTACGAGTTGGTAACCTTGCCAGGCAATGTGGTCATGTCCTCCCGTGAAGGGACAGTAGTGCTGCTGGAAGACCTATTACGCGAAGCAACTGCGTGCCAGGCAGGAAGCTCTCAAGAAAAATCCTTCGCTGAACGAAGAACAGCTCGACAAAGTGGCCAAAGCTGTTGGACTTGGGTGCGCTCAAGTATCCATCCTGGCACGCGAGAATACCCGCCTGGTCACGTTTGACTGGCAATCCGCGCTCGATTTCAATGGCCAGGCTGCTCCCTATCCAATACGCCCATGTGCGTTGCAACTCCATATTGCGCAAGGCGGGGGTTGAGCTCGCCGACCTCCAGACTTCAGGCTTTGACTATACTCTCGAACACGCTGAAGTCCAGTTGATCGACCTGATTTCCCGCTTCCCAAGTGAAGTGCAACGCGCCGCCACGGATTACAAGCCACTCGTGATCGCCACCAATGCTTACGAGATCGCTAAAGCATTGCCTCCTTCTACGATGCATGTCCTGTCGTCCAGGCCAGTCCCAGTGTTCGCGCTGCCCGCCTGCAACTCGTTGCCGCCACGCAGATCGTTCTTGCCAATGCTCTGGCTCTCCTGGGCATTACCGCCCCTGAAATGATGTAACGGGCTCAGAAAGTAGAAAGAAGACAGCATGTTTATTGACCAAGCAGAGATTGAAGTGAAATCCGGTAAGGGCGGGGATGGCATGGTTCATTTTCGCCGTGAAAAATATATACCCCGTGGCGGTCCCGACGGCGGGGATGGTGGGCGGGGTGGGGACGTGATCCTCGAAGTACGCCCCACGCTCAATACACTAACCGCCTTCCGCCATACCACACGCTACGCAGCCAATGATGGCAAGGGTGGAGGCAGCCAGGATCGATATGGCCGCGGGGCTGAAAACCTGGTCGTCCCGGTTCCACCTGGAACGGTAGTGTATAACAATGCTACTGGTGAATTGCTGGGTGATCTGACCAATCCTGGCCAGCGCCTCGTTGTCTGCAAGGGCGGACGTGGTGGAGCAGCAACATTGATTTCAAGAGTTCCATCAACCAGGTTCGCGCACTGCTGAACGTGGAGAACCGGGTGAGGAGAAACGCTTACGCCTCGAGCTGAAGCTCATTGCTGATATAGGTCTTATCGGTGTACCCAACGCTGGCAAGTCCACACTGCTCTCCGTTCTGACCAACGCCAAGCCGAAGATCGCTGCATATCCTTTTACCACCCTGGAACCAAACCTGGGCGTGGCTACTGTGGATACGGACACCACGGTAGTTCTAGCCGATATCCCCGGCTTGATCGAGGGAGCCAGCCAGGGTGCCGGGTTGGGTTTTGAATTCCTCCGCCACATTCAGCGCACACGTGTGCTAATCCACTTGCTCGACGGCCTCTCTGCCGATCCTCTCGCTGACTTTGCCCAGACCAATGCAGAAATGGCGCTCTTTGACCCACGGATCGGCCGGAAACCTCAGCTTGTGGCAGTCAATAAAGCCGATCAGCCTGAGGTCCAGGAGCGCTGGACAGAACTAAAGAAGCAATTCAAGAAGCAAAAGGTGGAGGTGAGGCTCATTTCTGCCCTGGCACGCACAGGGGTTCGTGACCTCCTGCTCAACGCTTACCAGGAATTGACCGAAGCCCCTGCGCTTGAGGCTGTTGACCCGGGAATCCCTGTATACCGTCCTATCGAGGACCCGCGAAATTTCAAGATCATCCATGAAGCGGAAGGCTGGCGCATCCAGAGCAAGGCCATCGAACGGGCTGCTGAAATGACGCCTTGGGACCAGCCCGGCTCGGTGCGGCGCTTCCAGAAATTAATGGAGCGTCTCGGTATTGATGAAGCTCTGCACAAGGCTGGCGCACAAGAAGGGGATATGGTATTTATCGGCGAGTATGAATTCGGAATATCAGGATTAAGATTTGAGCGGACTGGCAGTCCGCTCTATGGTTTCGGGGTGGCATTAACCGTTAATATCCGTCGTGGATGCCGGAATATGACAAACTGCAAGAAAAATCAGGAAACGTAGCATCTAGATTTTGGCTCTTTTCAGGTCATAATTAATTTTTAAGCGTGTGAATTAAGGGTAAAATATTGTATGTTGGGTAATTGTTGAGTGGGGACGGAAAAACTTGAGATCGACAATATCATCATCCAGCCGATCGGGCCTTAGCAGTGTCACTCGCATGATTGGCAAGTTTGAAAACAGGAAGGTGATGGGAGGGTAATTACCAAACAAATTCCATTTCTGACAATAAATATTAAAGTCTTAGCAAATATGAAACCAACTTAAATCCTACAATAGTTATCTCCTGGAGAATGCAACCTATGAACACTAAAAAGACCCGGCGAGTGCTGAACGATCTCCTTCACTCGTCGTCCTGTTTTCCTTGTTTTCCTCGACCGTTGTGGCTTTGCGCGCTTCGGCAGCCCCCGATGATGTTCTCCCATTCACCATCCTGCATACGAACGACTTCCACGGCCAGTTGGAAGCCGTCTGGAAGCAATCCAGGGATGGCGCGCGTCGCGAACCTATGTGAATTCGGTACGCACTGCAGTCGGCACAGACAATGTTCTCCTGGTAGACGCCGGTGATGAAATGCAGGGCAGCCTGCTTTTGAATCTGGGTGATGGTACGGCTACCGGGAAAGGGATACCAACCATTGCCACTTACAACGCGATGTCTTATGACATGGCAACCTTCAGTATTCACGAATTTGACTGGGGCCAGACGGTCCGTCTCGGCAACCGCACGACCCAGGCTGCATACCCCTATGTGACTGCCAATATCGTTTTCAAAATGATACCGGCAACTGCGCCACCCGCTGGTTGGACACCCCCGGCTTTTGCCGATGCGCCTTATGAGATCGTTGATATGGGCGTCGGTCCCCACACGGTCCAGGTGGCGTTTATTGGCGTGACGACCACCGAAACCCCAACCATTACGGTCTCCTCCGCGACCGCCGGTCTGTGCTTCAAGGACCCGGCCGCATCGATCCTGTACTACTACGACGAGATGAAATCCGCGGGCGCGGATGTGATCGTCGTCCTCAGCCACCTCGGCTATACGGACGGCGGCTATGGCTACGGCATCCCCGTTTACGGCGATCAGACCCTGGCAACGCGGCTGAATACCGCCAACAAGCCGGTCAACCTGATTATTGGCGGGCACAGCCATACCAACCTTTCTGCTGCCGCGACTGTTGTTGGCACCACCACAATTGCCCAGGCCCACTACAATGGCCGCCGGGTTGGCCGCGCTGATATCACCGTGTCTACCGCCGGGGACGTCTGCGGTAGTCTGGACAACGAACAGCAATCGCCACGAGCAGACGCTTCAAGATCCCACCGTTGCGAGACGTTCATCAGTGAGTTACGCCACACGATCCCAACTCATCTGGCCATCGTCAACCCAGCCTGTCGGCTATTCGAGCCGTAGACCTGCCGCGCAGCGGCGGTACCGTAGACAATATGATGGCTACCTTCATCGATGATGCCATCTACAATTACCTCAACACGGATGCCGAACCAGCCAATGACATCGACCTTTTCTTCAACAACTCCGGCGGTATCCGCACCGATTGGTGCTATGGGTCGCCGGTAGCGTGGTTCGAATACCGGTTGTGTCGTTGGCACGCATGCACCTGGGCTGTTGACCTACGGCAATATGTTCACCATCCTGCCCTTTGGCAATGCCACCGTGGTAGGCACGATGACCGGTGCCCAGATCCTGGAAGATATTAATTACGGTCCCAACGTAGCTGGCCTCATCCAGCCTGCTGGATTGAAGTATAAATATTTCAATATGTCGATGCACTTCCCGGACCGCAACCCTATGCGTGGGGTGCCTACGATATCACAGTCCTTGATAAGGCATCAGATACCTGGTTGCCTTTCGACCTGGAAAAGACATACAAGGTCGGCACCAATGAGTTCCTTGCCCCGGCTGGTGGTGATGGCTATGGCGGCTTCAAGTACATGACCAATATCACCTATGGGTGATATGCTCAACGCCGTCGATGCCTATGTCACTGCCACTTATGGTAGCGATGCGACTGCTTATCTCGGACCCGATGGGGACGGCACCTGGATGATCGCATTCTCCGCGATGGAGACGGCGATAACACCTATGACGGCGGAACCGAGATTGCCGCCTTTGACCATCCTGCACCACGACGACTCGCACGGTAACCTGGCGAAGGGCACCTATGTGGGCTACACTCAGCTTGCGACTTGATCAAGCAGGAAAAGCTCCACAACCCTGACTTTACCCTGCTGCTCAGCTCCGGCGATAATATCCAGGGCGATGCGATGAGCTATTACTTCAAGACCGCACCGACCGGATTCACGTCTGACGGCACGGCAATTGTCGATCCGCACTGCACATTCAGCCCTGGTAAGGCCTTCAATACCATGGGTTATGATGCCATGACCTTGGGCACCACGAGTTCAACTTTGGCAGCGCGGTTTTCAAGAGCGTTCTCAGCCAGGCCACTTTCCGCTCCTGCAAGCCAATGTGAGCGAAGCCACTCCGGATGTCTATGGACTTGTCACTGCTAACTTAAACCCTATGTGGTGACAAGGGTGACATTGATATTGCCATCCTGGGGATTGGCAACCATCGCATCCCGAATTATGAACTGCCCAGCAACATCCCCGGCCTGACCTTCAGTGACCCGATCGCCAAGGCGCAGGAGCTTGCCACAGCTCTTAATCCCACCAATGATGTCGTCATTGCCGTCACCCATATCGGTTTCACTGAGAACCCGTCCAGTGTCGAAGTGGATGCCAATGTCGACACCAATCTGGCAATGACTACGAATGGCATCGACGCTATCATTGGCGGTCACAGCCACACCGATCCATCAAAGCAGACAGCCTATTCGGGTGCTTACAAGTACCTGCCGACGATCGTTCCCAACATGGACGGCGATCCTGTGGTGATCAACCATGCCTACCGCTACAACAACACCCTGGGCGAAGTTTCCATTGGCCTGAGCCCCTCGGCGGTGGAAATTATGAAGTCGTCAGCCAGACCGGGCGCTATCTCTCGGTGACCTCAAGCATTGTTGAAGATGCAGCGGTCAAGGCGATCGTCGATCCGTATGTCGCCCTGTTGGCTGCTTACAACGACAAGACCATTGGTGCCACCACGGCTCCCATCGACACGATGAGTGCCTTTACACAGGAAACCAATGGTGCCAACCTGCAGGCGGATGCTTCTGTCTGGGAGTTGGAAGACAAGACGGTTAAATGTGGTCTTCCATCTTTCCGGCGCGATGACCAACAAGTTGATCGCCACCGGCGCCACGCCTGGATCCTACTCCCTGAAGATCTCGGACATGTTCGCTGCCATGCCTTATGAGAATTCACTCCTGGTTTTAGCATGAATGGTCCGCAGATCAAAGCAGTCCTCGAACGTGCATACCGGAACTATTATTATTACAAGTATATTTCCGGTTACGGTGGTTATTCCTACTACACCACCTGCATGATCGATACCAATGCTGGTAATGTGATCACCTATAACGATCTGAATCCAGCCTTGCCGAATGGGAACAACGTTGTATCCTTCACATACGGTGGCAAGGCGATTGACTTCAATGATGCCACCACCTTCTACAACGTTTCCACGGTCAATTACCTGGCTGCCGGATCCTGCAACTTCAACAATGCAGGTGTTACCCTCTGGCCGCTCAACCAAATCGTTGCGGACACGCAGTTGTATGTCCGCGATGCTGTGATCAACTACGTTACCCACCTTGGCACAGTCTCCCCCGCCATCGAAGGCCGCTTGAATTTCGCCTGGTGGAATTCTCCGATGTTGCCACCGGTTATTGGGGTTGGCCATGGATCGTGCGTCTCTATGATGCCGGTCTCACCACAGGTTGCACCACATCACCTCTGGCCTTCTGCCCTGAGGCTATCACCTCGTGCTGAGATGGCAGTCTTCCTGGTGCGCGGAATGCATGGTGCAGGCTTCGTCCCACCTGTGGCAACTGGCGTCTTTAGCGATGTGCCTACCGACCATTGGGCTGCTGCATTCATTGAGCAACTCTATGCAGATGGCATCACCACGGGCTGTAATACAGCACCGCTGCGCTTCTGCCCCGGAGCTTCTGTAACCCGTGCAGAAATGGCTGTCTTCCTTGGTCGCGCGAAGCACGGTGCTCCTTTACCCTCCTGCGGCGACCGGTCTCTTTGCTGATGTGCCCACCAGCCACTGGGCTGCTGCATGGATCGAGCAAATCTATGCTGACGGTATCACTACAGGCTGCGGCCTCATACCGCTGAGCTTCTGCCCTGCGAAACTTGTAATTCGCTCAGAGACAGCAGCTTTCCTGGTTCGCGCGTTCGATCTACCGTAAGTTTCACTTCCCAAGTAATTTGCCCTCCGAAGGTGGCTCCTTCGGAGGGCTTTTTTATTGAAGGGCTCCTTTCTTCCCGTTTTTTCATGACTTTGGCTGTTCTTATTCTTAATTTTCTGAAGAAAGGATGGAAGTTACTTGTAACCGATACTCCCCAGATGTAAAATATATCGAAGAGGAAATTCATCCAAAACTTCTTTTTTTTTGGAATTAAGCGAAGCTCCAGTTTATTATTTTATAGGTCTCATTCAAATACTGAGGGCTAATTGGAAAAACAATCCTGTTGACAGTATCCTGGCAAAAGAGGAAAATCAGATGAATTCAAAATCCCTTTGTGCGATTACCTTTATCTTTTTTTTGCTCATTAGCCTGCTGGCAGGCGTTATTCCTGCCCGGGCATCAGAAGAGAGTTCTTCGATCCCCTTGGCTATGATGTTGTCAGGAGAAAAACATCGAGTCAACCTGGCTGTGCCAGGTCCGTTTGGAAAATTAACCCCGGCAAGTTCTTCATTATATATAAGTACATCAGTTACCCTCACCTGGTCTCCCAGCAGCGGTGCTGCGGGATACGAATTATGCGTTGATACCGTGAATAACAATGCCTGCGACACCAACTGGGTCTATTCGCCAGCCAACCCTAATGTTACTGTGGATGGACTGGTTACCGGAAAAGTCTACTTTTGGCAAGTACGTGCCAAGAGCGCCACAGGCGATACCTACGCCGATAATGGTGCGTGGTGGCAGTTTACGACTGTACCCACCTTTGTAGATGTTCCCTACACCTATTGGGCATGGGATTTCATAGAACGTCTTTACCGAGGCGGCCTTACCATTGGCTGCTTTCCGGTGCCGCTGCGTTATTGCCCGAACGCCATGAACACACGTGCCGAGATGGCTCTCTTCCTGGCACGCGCCAAGTGGGGTCCAACCTACATCCCTCCAACAGGCACAGGCAATATTTTTGGAGATGTACCGCTAACCTATTGGGCAGTGAACCATATCGAGCTCTTATATTGGTATGGCATCACCAAGGGTTGCTGGCAGTCACCGCTCTTCTACTGTCCCGAGACTCCGGTCACGCGGGCTGAGATGGCTGCCTTCCTGCTGCGGACCAAGTATGGATCCGCGCATGTTCCCCAACCCCCTGTAGGCATATTTAGCGATGTACCGATAAGCCATTGGGCCGCGGGATGGATCGAAGAGTTATATGGTGAAGGGATTACCGGAGGCTGTTCAGCAACCCCGCTTAAATACTGCCCTGAGAACTATGTGACCCGTGATGAAATGGCGAAGTTCCTGGTGCTTACCTTTAATCTACCCTGATCCTCGGTGAATATATTAAGAGGATCCTTAGGTATTCATTTCTTAACAATATCTTCCTTTTCCTGAACCAACCTTCTCTTCACAGGTTATTCATTCTTATCGATGATTAAATGGATTTTAGTTGGGATACTGCTGTAATGTGAAGTTTTAGAGACTGTCTTGATCTTCAAAACAGTCCCTAATCATTACAGTAAGTAATAGGTTATTCTTGGTTATGAGGGAACTTCGTTTTCTGGACTGGTATGGGCTGGATTGTTACACTGTTACATCAACTTGGCAGTTGAGTACATCGGAGAATTGATCTAGACCGATATCTTCTAATTTTGGAATGGAAAAAATTCTATACAAATATGAGGAGGTAAATTGATATGAATAAGAACACTTATCGCCAAATCGTTGTTGTTCTGGTGGTGATTGCAACGATTACCATTAATATCCTTGCCAACGCGCTACCCATAAATGGGTTGAACACTGGAGAGATCTCAGACCGGTTCAATGTCTATTTCGTCCCGTCCGGCTACGTATTCTCGATATGGGGATTGATCTACATCGGGCTGCTGGCTTATGCCTTCTACCAGGCTCTGCCATCGCAGAAAATAAATCCCCGTCTACAAGCCACGGGATGGTGGGTAGTATTGGGTGGCCTGGCAAACAGCACCTGGATCTTTCTTTGGCATTATGAGCAGTTTATCGGCACCTTGGGAGCCATGCTCATCCTGCTGGCAACACTAATTGCAGTCTATCTACGTCTTGGGACGGGGCGGACAGCAGTTACGCTCGCAGAAACCTGGGCGGTGCGTGTCCCTTTCAGCGTTTACCTGGGCTGGATAACCGTTGCTACAGTTGCCAATGTGACCGACGTCTTGGACTTTATTGGTTGGAAAGGTTTTGGGCTCTCCGATGAGATCTGGATGGTGATCATCCTGGCAGCGGTGCTTGTGATTTCCGCCCTAATGAATTTCAACCGCCGTGACATTGCGTATGCATTCGTTATTTTGTGGGCTTTGGCAGGAATTGCAGTTAAGTTCCCCTCAGCTGGTCTTGTGACACTGGCGACCTGGACATGTTTTGGATTGGTGGCATTATCATTGGGAGTTGCATTCCTATTTAGATCCCGGAAATAATGAAGTGAGAAAAAGCCGGATCTTTCGAACGATCAGCATCCTGCTGATTTCCTTACTGATTGTATTGTTTATTGGTCCTTTCCTAATTCCCGTCCTACCTTTGAAGGGAACGAAAACCAACCAGGAATTGGCCGATCATGACAGCCAATTCATCGAAATAAATGGATTGGCTGTTCATATCAAGAAGGTTGGGCAAGGTAAGTCGGCTTTCATCCTTTTACACGGTTTTGGAGCCAGCCTTTATTCGTGGCATGCGGTGATGGAACCGTTTGGCCAGTTGGGAACAGTCATCGCCTATGACCGGCCTGCCTTCGGCTTGACGGATCGTCCGATGGAATGGGAGGGGGAGAATCCATATGGAACACAGGCAAATGTTGACTTACTACAGGGAGTGATCGATCATTTTGGGCTAGATAAGGTGATCCTGGTGGGGAACTCAGCCGGCGGTAGTGTTGCAATGAACTTCTACCTGCAACACAAAGACAGGGTTCAAGCGCTTATCTTGGTTGATCCCGCAGTATATGAGGATGGAGGACGCATGTCATGGTTGGGTCCAATACTCCATCTGCCACAGATACAGCATCTTGGTCCATTGTTTATCCGTTCCATTCAGAAAAAGGGACTGGATTTGATCAAGATGGCTTGGTACGATCCATCCCAGATCCCCAAGAAACTTGGGATGGTTATACCAAGCCACTTTCAGCTACCAATTGGGACATGTCACTTTGGTATTTCACCATGGCAGGTCAGGCAGGTGATCTACCTGAACACCTTGACGAGTTTTCATTGCCTGTCCTGGTAATCACAGGCGATACCGACAGGATCGTCCCAACAGAGTATTCGGTGAGGTTGGCCAGGGAACTGCCCAATGCCACATTGGAAATTATCCTGCAAGCCGGTCATGTACCACACGAAGAACGACCTGCATTGTTCATGCAGGCTGTGAACGAGTTTCTGCAGACCATTCACTAGGATGCTGTTCCCTCCCATGAAATGGATGAAGTTGTATTCTATTGCCGTTGAAATAGCACCTATTGAGGAGGAAGAATGCCGAAGATTGCCGTGAATACCCCTGCACCAGATTTCACCCTGGCGGATTATACAGGCAGATTGATTCGCTTGCTTGATTTCCGGGGCAGGAATGTGATCCTGATCTTTAACCGCACATTCATGTGACCATTTTGCCGCGCGCATATGGCGCAGTTGCGCCAGGACTTTTCTGAGTTTCAGAACCGGCAAGCAGAAATTTTGGTTGCTGGTCCAGAAAATGCATCTGTTTTTGAGGATTACTTCCGAGATAATAATTTACCCTTTATTGGGTTACCCGATCCCCAGCACAGCGTGCTCAAGCTTTATGGGCAGGAGGTTAAATATATTCAAGCTAGGGCGGATGCCCGCACAAGTAATTATCGACAAAAACGGCATGGTCCGTTATGTTCATTATGGTAATGAAATGAGTGATATCCCCGATAATGCCGAACTGCTGGCACTCCTGGATGAAATGAATTTAGGCAGGAAGGATTAGTCACCCTATGGGAGGCGGTTCTGGAGTGAGCCCTGTATGAGCCCTCTAACGTTCAAAGCCATTTCTTCGAGCAGAATGATGAATTATGGGAATTGATCGCCTGTTCATCCATGGTGTAATCCTGCGCGGTCACCAAGTGGCGTCCCGGCCCTCCAAAGATTATCCATATCCCGCTCTTACCAAGCAAAAGCCGTTTTTCAAGGAACGCGGACTCGATCTTGACCAATTCTTTCTTGGTACGCTCAATATTTCGATCGCACCTTTGCGATTTGAAATATTTAGACCTGAAATTACCTTTCCCTTTGTTCCCTGGACGGATCTTCATCCACCTGAGACTTTTTCTTTTTCCCCTTGCATCATCTTTTTTAAGAACCGGAAGTATCCAGGCTTGATCTATTACCCCCATCCTGAGACAAAGATCCGCCACTTCCAGGATCCTTCTCTGATTGAGGTATTAGCGGAGCACATTCCAGGCATTGGGTACGGGGATGAGGTCGAATTAGCAGTGGACCCGGATCAAGTCCGAATTCAAGAAGAATAAGAAAAGGAGCAGCCAAGCAGGCTGCTCCCATACTTCTGAGCAAGGAGGGACACACGCGTCGGAAAAGCGCAAGTTCAGCAGGCGTTCAAAAGCGTTCTACAGGTAATCTACTTGCGGTTGCGCAGGAAAGTCGGGATATCCAGGTCTTCAGTATTGAAAGTCTGCGGCCTGAATTCGGCATTTTGCGTGGAAACTTTTTGTGCATCCATGCCAACTGATTCCATCATGCGTTCGGCGGGACGTTGTTGGATGGAAGGGCGAACTGTATTCACCCGGCGCGGCATCCCGGTCCGCTCGAAACCGGTGGCGATGACGGTAACACGGACTTCTTCAGTCATATCAGGATCAATGACAGCACCGAAGATCAAGTTCACGTCAGGATGAGCAGTTTCGCGGATGAGCGCGGCAGCCTGGTTGACCTCGAACAAGGTCAAGGTGGGTCCACCGGTGACATTAAACAAGACACCTCGCGCGCCATCGATGGTAATGTCGAGCAGCTGGCTGGAGATGGCCTGTTCGGCAGCCAGGCGGGCACGATCTTCACCCGAAGCTTTTCCGACCGCCATCAGTGCTGCTCCACCTTCGGACATGATCGCTTTCACGTCCGCGAAGTCCAGGTTGATCAGGCCCGGAACCGTGATGAGCTCTGAAATGCCCTGGATACCCTGTCGAAGTACATCATCCGCCACCCTGAAGGCATCGTTGAGGCTGGTGCGTTTGTCCATGATTTGGAGCAAGCGATCGTTGGGAATGACGATCAGGGTATCGGCTTGTTCCTTAAGCTTGGCCATTCCTGCTTCGGCCGATTGCATGCGCCGGTTGCCTTCAAAGGTGAAGGGACGCGTCACCACGCCGATGGTCAACGCCCCAACTTCCTTGGCAACCTGGGCCACGATCGGAGCGGCACCCGTGCCAGTTCCGCCTCCCAGGCCTGCCGTGATGAAGACCATGTCAGCACCTTTCATCACGTTATACAGGTCTTCGGCTGATTCTTCGGCAGCTTTGCGCCCAGTCTCCGGATTTCCGCCTGAGCCCAGGCCGCGGGTCAGTTTCTCACCGATCCTCACCCGGGTGGAGGCTTTGGAAAGCATCAAGGCCTGGGCATCGGTATTGATGGCGACGAATTCCACGCCCTGGATGCCTTCCTCGATCATCCGGTTGACGGCATTGACGCCGCCTCCGCCTACGCCTACTACTTTGATGCGGGCAAACGATTCTGCTTGGTTTTTCCTTGCGTCCATTATGTTCCTCCTTGATGAGTGTCCTGAAAACTAAGAGTGATGATTAGAATGAGATGATGGCAATTGTTATTAATTATCGCTCGATGGGAGCAATCGTTTTAGCAAGTTCTTTACCGGGGTAAGGTTCAAGGGATTTTCTCCTCTCCCGCTGCGGCGACTGTTGCCACGTGCCTGGCGGAGGTCATCTTCTGTGAGGGCGGCTGCCCAATAGAGCAAGCCAACGCTGGTTGAATACGCCGGGTTTTTTAGTTGATCCACTAAACCAACCAAGTTTTCTGGTTGTGCTGTACGTACAGGCAGGCCGAGTACCTGGGTGGCAAGGTTACGAATACCTGGTAAAGCACTCGTTCCACCGGTGAGCACCATCCCGGCAGGCAGAAGGCCATCGTATCCGGAACGTTTGATCTCCTGCATGGTGAGAAGGAAGAATTCTTCGACACGGGCTTCAATAATGTGTGCCAGGTCTTGGCGGTTGATCTCCACAGGCTGGTCTTCGCCAAAGGCTTTTACAGTGAAATACTCTTCTGCACCAACACCGGATTTTTGGGCAAATCCGTATCGTTTTTTGATCTCTTCGGCTTGATCCAAAGGTAAACGCAAGCCAGTGGCAATGTCGCTGGTGATATGGTTACCGCCTACGGCAAGGACCATGGTGTGCCATACATGACCATCCACGTAGATTGCCAGGTCGGTAGTACCGCCACCGATATCGCATACCACCACGCCCATGTCACGCTCATTATCGGTCAGTACCACCTCGCCGGATGCAAGAGGGTTTAAGATGAAGTGCAAGACTTCCACTCCAGCGGCTCCGATGCTTTCGCGCAGGTTCTCCACCGTTGCCTGGGCTGCAGTAATGATATGAGTTTCAACTTCCAGCCTGTACCCGCGCATTCCTATCGGCGTGGTGATACCATCCTGACCATCCACGGTGTACCCACGCGGAACGATGTGGATGATTTCCCGATTGTGAGGGATGGCTACCGCGCGTGCGGCATCCATCGCGCGTTCAACATCGATATCGTCGATTGCATCGCCTGAAACACCTGCAACACCCCGACTGTTCACCGACGAGACATGTGCTCCTGCCAGGCTGACCAGGGCTCCGGTGATCTCGACACCAGAATTCTGTTCGGCTTTGCGGACAGAACGGTTGATTGCTTCCGAGGCTGCCGAAAGGTTGACGATCACGCCTTTCTTGATGCCATCGGATGGCTCAACACCCACACCAATGATGCGGATGGCTTCCTCTTCCAGCCTCCCGACCAATGTGCAGATCTTGGTTGTACCTACATCGATTCCTACAACGATTTCGTCCATATTTTTTTACTTGTAGAATGGTGCATCCAGGTGTTCCATGCTGATGAGCGTGGGCTGGATGCCCTGGGTGATAAGTTTATCTACCAAGGATTGATAGATAGAGAGCTTCACGGGTATATCCAGGCTGTTCTGACCAAAATAAACCACCCAACCGCGCGGTTCCTGCCAACCAATCCCATATTGAGGATCAAAGATCATTGGCACACCGCTCGGCACATACCCCGCCATGTTTTTGATAACCTGGATCAAGCCCGGATCGATAAAGCGATGTTCATAACTTGGTTCATCCTCAGTGCCTAGAATATCTGAAGGAGCGGCGTTCGCTGCCACTTGCACCAAACCGGGTACTTCCCCGCGCGGCATGAAAGCTATTCCATTTGCATCAATCCAGGTCATGGCACCCTCCTGAAACCAGGATACAACGGGGGTCCTTTCGATGACCTGCACAATCACGCGATTGGGCAGCCCGACGCGCACATGGACATTCTCCAGGTCGGGAAAAGCCAGGCGCAGGTTCTCGGTGATCTGCTCTGGCACCGCTTTGAAGACCGGCTCCCCAACGATTCCCAATTGGGTATTGATCTCTTCAACGCCAAGTCGTTGGTTGCCGGTCACCACTGCCGTAAAGACGGTAAATAAAGAGGAATTCCACATCATCAGTAGCAGAATGGATAAGACTGCAGCAATCAAGCCTGAGATCCAGCGTGGGTTGGAAAAATCCAAGTTCGGCAGGCCGATTGCCGGAGCGCGCACATCAGTGCTGCCCAGGCGGAAAGCGATATCGTAGCTCCGGGCACGGTTGGAACCGCTTGTACTTCGGATGGTGCGAGTGGATTGGGAAGTGCGCTTGATTTGCGGTTTGACCGGCAGGAATAATGTCTCGGTACGATAGGATTGCCTCGATGTGGCAGCCGGTTTCCTGGTCCTTGTCAAATTGCTCGTCCGGTTTCCACGATTTTGGCGGACGAAATCAGTGCGATTGATAGCAGATTTTGATGTCATAATGTTCTCCGAAAACTACGTTCGGTTCGGTCACGGTCTTTTTTGCGTTCCAGGGCTAGGTCAATGAGGCGATCCACCAGCTGGGGATAAGGCAATCCAGACGCATCCCAGAGCTTTGGATACATGCTAATACTGGTAAAACCGGGTATCGTATTCACTTCGTTCAAAAATACTTTGCCTGTCTCTTTCTCAAGGAAGAAATCCACACGCGCCATGCCAGAACAGTCGATCGCTTTATAGGCTTGGATGGCGAGGTTACGAATCTGCTCGGATGTATCCGCGGGAAGGGGAGCAGGAATCAGCAACCCGGATGTCCCATCCAGGTACTTGGACTCGTAGGAATAAAATTCACGACTCGGCAGGATCTCTCCGGCAACCGAAGCCTGCGGATCATCGTTTCCCAGGACTGCGACTTCAATTTCCCGGGCATCCACGCCTTTTTCAATCAAAATACGCCTGTCGTAAGATGCTGCTTCAATCAATCCTTCGACCAGGTCGGAACGGTTATTGCACTTGCTAATGCCGACCGATGAACCAAGGTTGGCCGGTTTCACAAATAGCGGATAGGGTGACAAGTTCTCGCCTTTACTGATCACATCTGCCAGTTTCGTTTCTATCTCGGTACGCAGAACAATGGTGGATTCCACAGTCGGGATGCCATTGGAGCGCATTACATCCTTAAAAATACCTTTATCCATTCCAACCGCTGAACCGGTCACAGCGGCGCCTATATAAGCCACATCAGCCAATTCGAGCAACCCCTGGAGGGAGCCATCTTCACCGAACGTTCCATGGAGGGCAGGGAAAACAACATCTATCTCTGAAAGGAGCGTTAACGTTTTGCCATTCTCTGTGTCCAGGAGAAGGAAAATTGCGGGTTTCTGTGAAGAAATTGGCAGCAGGGTGCAGGGTGTGAGATTGTCAAGGTTCCCTTTTTCCAGATCGTTGCGGGCATCGATGCCGGTGAGCCATTGGCCGTCATGTGCGATCCCGACCTGGTACATCTCATATTTGTCCGGATTGAGCACTTCCAAGACAGATTGCGCGGAAGATAGGGATACTTCATGCTCTCCCGACCTTCCACCAAATATTACAGCAATGCGCAGTTTCTTGTCCATGGTCATTATTACTAGTCTCTTCTATGTACTTTCCTTACCATTCACCGATGATCTCAATTTCAGGCTCAAGATCCACTCCGAACTTGTCGAACACAGTTTTGCGGGTCAGATCCAACAATGCTTTCATGTCCACAGCCCGGGTGTCGTTGGTATTCAGAAAAAAATTGGCGTGCTGGTTGCTGATCTCAGCATTCCCAATGCGGGTGCCTTTGAGACCCGCAGCCTCGATAAGTCTCCCTGCCTTATCATGCGGCGGATTCTTGAACATCGAACCCATACTGGCTCCTGGAGGCTGGGTTGCGTGGCGTTTTTCGGTGTTGGTCGCCATCCTGGATTGGATGGAAGCCAGTTCTCCATGGGAAAGTTTCAGCGTAGCTGACAGTAAGAACACAGGTTGTCTCTCGCGCTTGAGTATCGATGTCCGGTAACCATAATTCAATTTCTCCACTGGCCAGACCTGTAGCCCATCCTCACGGTGCAGGATCTCAACTGAGACCAAATTGTGGGACATCTCGCCACCGAACGCACCGGCATTCCCGTAAACAGCCCCTCCCAGGGACCCCGGAACGGAAGCAGCCCATTCGAGCCCGCTCAAGTTGTGACGGGCAGCACGCTGGGCGATATCGTTCAATGTAGCCCCGGATTCGGCGTGAACTGTCGGAGGAACAGTCTTTGAGAAAAATTTGACCTGCCTTGCCCGGTTGATCAAGATCGCGCCACGAACGCCCTTGTCGCTGACCAGAACGTTAGAACCGCCACCCAAAACCTGGAATGGAGCATGAATATCCCAGAGTACCTGCACAGCTCGAACCAGTTCATCAGCAGACCGAATGACCACCAATACATCCGCCGGTCCGCCAATGCGCGCTGAAGTGAAGCCCGACAGAGGAACATTTTCCTGGACCCGGTCTCCAAACAAGTCGCGCAGTGCAGCGAGGGTAGAATTATCCATAGTTATCAAAAAGGATTATTTATCATCGGCTTTCATAAAAGCAATCAACTTCTTGACCGTGAATTCCTTCTGGCGATGGACTGGTTGATATTGATCTTGGCTATGTCCCTTGTCCGGATCAGGAGTTGGGTCATTGTCCGAAACCATCCAAACTGGAGGTGATTCGGTCAGTTCTATTTCATACACGCTTTTCTTATCAGCCATTCTCATTCTCCTTCATTTGGGCCAGCACCATGTTGCTGACCTGGTCGGCATCCCCGGCTGAAAGGACCAGTACCACATCCCCGCCACGCAGATCAGAGATCAATACATTGGCAGTATTTTCCAGGCTGCCAGAATATCGTGCGGATGGGTGCGGCATGTGACTAACGATCTGTTTTGCTGAAAAATCTTGGCTTTTCTCCCGCGAGGCATAGATCTCGGTCACCAATACTTCATCTGCGTCTTCAAAGGAATGGACAAATCCATCGAGCAAGGTGATCGTTCTTGAATAAGTGTGCGGTTGCCATACTGCCCAAATGCGATGACCAGGGTAGCGTCCGCGTGCAGCCGCGAGAGTGGCTCGAATCTCGGTTGGGTGGTGGGCATAATCATCGATCACGATGATCCCGGCAACCTCACCCCGCAATTCAAACCTGCGGCCTGTACCGTGAAATTCACCCAATTTCTGAGCTGCCAGATACAGGTCCAACCCCAGCTGATGGACCAAGGTCAACACGGCTAGGGCATTGAGGATGTTATGAATACCAGGCACTTTCAAGGCAACTCTTACCGAACGATCGATCACATGACCGTTAAAAGTGAATCCTCCAAGATCATTGGGTTGGTAATACTCAATATAGGAGTCCACAGAAATGGAAGTGCCGCCAGATGCATTGGACATGCCGTACGTGAGCACCGATTTTCCCATCTCCCTGGCTTTCAGGATCAAGGAACGCGTTCCCTGGTCTTCTGCACTCGCAATAAGGACACCCTTATCAGGGAGTAACCTGACAAACTCATGGAATGCAGCCGCGAAATCTTCCTCGGTAGGGTAGCAGTCAGGATGATCATGTTCAACATACGTGACTATTTCATAGGAGGGTTTGAGACCGAGGAACATGCGGTCATATTCGTCGGCTTCGATGACAAAGTATGCGCCATTTCCTGAGCGGGCATTGGTCCCCAGGTCGGTCACCACACCACCAACGATGAAACTCGGATCCTGACCAAGGGCGGAAAGTACCCAGGCAGCCATGGAGGCAGTGGTAGTCTTGCCGTGAGTCCCGGCAACGGCAATACCGATCTTGCCTGCCATCAGAGAACCAAGAAAATCGGCGCGCTTCAGGACCGGGATTCCGAGATTCTGGGCTGCAACCACCTCCGGATTGTCATCCGGTATGGCAGATGAACGCACTACAAGGTCGGCACCTTGAATATTATCCGCACTGTGACCGATGCTGATCTTCACGCCGGCTGCTTGCAGGCTCAACGTGAAGGGGGATTCAGCGCGGTCAGATCCGGTCACCATGTATCCCATTTCTAAAAGGATACGAGCGATGGCCGAGAGGCCGGTACCTCCAATGCCGATCAAGTGAATGTGAGCCATAAGTTTAAAGGAACACCACAATGACAAAGATGAAGGCAATAACAATGGCAAAGTAAATGCCAGGGATACCGAGGAGCTCGGGGGGCATATACTTCAACATAGCAAGAGAAATTCTTTCCAATTCCGAGCCTAGCGGAGGAGCCTGGATAGCTGGGAACGGGTAGCCAGCATCGAACAGGAAAAACCAGAGCGATCCAACGATTAAATATCCATTGACTGCGCCCAAAACAAAACCAAGCAAGGCATCCTGGATTTTCTCGCAACTCATTTTGGGTGCAAACCTGGCAATATTGGGTGTCTGGTATCCAAAAAAGACCAGCAAACCAATGATCGCGAATCGCAGCCAAAAATAGAGTTGCTTGCTGTCATTCTTCATCGAGTCTCTGATGAATGGAACGTAACTTTCTAACAAGGTGATGAATGTGAGCGCGAGGAGAAGGCTGAAAGCTACCATCAATTCTTTTGCCCAGCCACGCAGGGCACCAATAATGGCGAAAAGGATGACAAAAATCCAAAACAGGACCGTTATGCCTATCATCTGTCCTCTCTTCTCCCAGCCAATTCCAATAGAAGACTTCCAATTTCAGACGCAGCCTGGGGTCGGGCAAGGTTCTTTACTGCGTTGTGCATCGATTCCATTCTCGCCCGATCACTGAGAATACTTCGGACCAAAATGGGCAATTCAATTTCCAGGTTATTGTCTTCCAGCATGACTGCCGCACCATGGTTGACCATGTACCCGGCATTGACTTTCTGATAACGCCAAGCATATGGGTAAGGCACAAGAATGGATGGCAAGCCAAAGAAGGGATACTCTCCCAGTATGGAGGCTCCTGCACGGGAGATCACCAGGTCGGAGGCAGCCAGGGCTGCACCCATGTCTTCGTGGAGGTATGGAAAAGCATGGTACTGTGGATTTCCCATTTCTCTGGCTTTTTGATCTATTTCCGTCCAGTCCAGTTCACCGCTAAGATGAATGATCTGGGCTACCTCAAGCAGCTCAGGCAGGTGAGCGAGGACTGCATGATTGATTGAACGCGCTCCCTTCGATCCGCCGGCGATGAGCAGGGTGGGGAGGTTCTCGGAAAGGCCTAGCTTACGGCATGCCTCGGAACGCGACCAGGTGGTGAGTTCAGGACGAACAGGATAGCCGGTCAGGATGATCCGCTTCGTTCGGGAGAAATACTTGCGGGAGTCCTCGGCAGTGACGGCGATCCGATCAGCAAACCTGCCGAGTGTCTTCAGAGCAAGGCCGGGTTCGATATCCGGAACAAACAGGACCGATGGGATCCTCATGCCAGCCAGAGCCATTGGAACAGCTACGTATCCGCCAGTGAAGAAGAGCACATCCGGGCGAAACTCGTGCAGAATCTTTTTGGACATCTTCACGCCGCGTACAAGCTTGATCATATTTCCAGGCAACTGCCGCAGGCCAACACCATGGATACCCGCTGCCGGTATGGCTTTAAACGGGATATTGGCCCGCTCCACCAGGCGGGCCTCCATGCCTCCTTCACCGCCGACCCAAAGGACCTTGATATCGGCGTTTTGGCGCTGGATGGTGCTAAGGACGGCGCTGGCGGGATACACTCCCCCGCCGGTCCCGCCTGCGCAGATCAGCAGACGCATTAAAAGACCTCCGTTCGCTCACAACTGATTCCGATGGTTTCATACCCTGCTGGCGTGATATGCTCAACAGGATTCCGATGGCGGTAAGCATTGAAATAAGATTAGAACCGCCTGCTCCAACAAATGGCAGCACGTTACCAGCAAAAGGTAGCAAGCCAACCAACACAGCCATATTCATGGCCGCTTCGATGATGATCCAACAAGTGAGACCGCCGGCCAATAATTTCCCCAATGGATCGGGTGCATTGGCAGAGATCTTCATTCCTCTCCAAAGGATGACGCCATAAAGTCCAATAACAACAATTGCTCCAAAAAGTCCCAACTCTTCGATAATGACAGCAAAAATACTGTCTGTAGGAGCCATTGGTAAACCTTCCACCTTGGTGGTGGCTTGACCGATACCCACGCCGAAGAGTCTTCCCTGAACGATCGATTCGAGTGCGTATAGCATGTGGGGGCTGGAATTCAGGGGATTCTTAAGCCCTGCGATGTACTCGCTCAGGCGACTTTGACCGGTTGAGCTGATTTGGATAACCGCCCAGCCAACAGACAATGCAACCAGGAGGAAAATGAAGATTTGCTTGAGGTCTCCGTCTGCCAGGAAGAATAATAGACCGCCCAGGATGAAGATGGTCGCGGCGGCGCTTAAATCAGGCTGGAGATAGATCAATCCTCCAAGGGTGCCCAATATGACCCCCAATGGAAGTAAACCAAGCTGAATATTCTTCAAGTGATCTCGTTTACTGTAAAGCCAGACGGATAGGTATAAGATCGTAATCAGTTTGGCAAACTCGGCTGGTTGTATGGAGCCACCAAAGAACGAGCGTACAGAATTTAAACGCTCTTCGCCTCTCAGCAAAACAGCGATCAGCAGAAAAACCGCCAGGCCCATCATCACCACTGCATATTTACGTATCAATTGGTACTTCAAGCGTGAAACGATGAAAGCGATAACTCCACCCAGCACCATCCAGAGGATCTGCTTGTTGAAAACAAAGTAAGGCTTGCCATACTCCAATAGCGAATAATCCGGGCTGGCGGAAAAGACCATCAGCAGTCCGAATATACACAAGACTACCACGGCTGCAACCAGGATCAGGTCACCACCCAGCACCTTAATTCGACGCTCGGCAGTACCTGCTGGTTTGGACTGATTCACGTAAGTTCCAATACCCATTTTCTGTACGCCTCACCGCGTTCTTCAAAATCATTGAATTCGTCGAAGCTTGTGCCTCCCGGGGAAAAAAGGACAACATCTCCCGGGTTGGCAATCCTTGCAGCTTCTCCGACCGCTTCAGCAAGTTTCTGACAGGATACGATTGTGACCGTACCTTTGAATTGTTCCAAGGCAGATTGGATCTTGCGCGCTGCCTCGCCAAAGAGCACCACGTGGTTCACGCGCTGTTGGACGAGGGCTGCAAGATCATTCCAGGGTAAATTCTTGTCGCGCCCTCCAAGCAGAAGCACGATTGGTTCAGTGAAGGACCGAATAGCCGCCATCGTTCTCTCGGGGGCGGTGGCAATCAAATCGTTGTACCAGAGGATGCCTTTCCACTCGCGGATAAATTCCAAGCGGTGGGGTTCACCCTGGAATTCATCAGCAGCTTCCAACATGGCATCCAATTTCAACCCGGCTGCATCGCCGATGGCAAATGCTGCCAGTACGTTCATCACATTGTGGTCGCCTCGAAGTTGCAAGCTTTCCTTCCTCAGCAGCGGTATATCCACATCACGGTGACGCAGATGAAGAATTTCACCAGCCAGGAAGGTCCCATCCATGCCATCCGGCAATGGGCTGAAACCGAATGAAAGTAATCTCCCTCGGACAGCCTGGCGCAAATTCCATGAACCGGGATCGTCACGGGATAGCACAGCAATATCCTCTTTGGACTGAAAATCGATCAGCCTCTTCTTCGCAGCCGTGTAGACTTCCATGGTCCCATGCCGGTCAAGGTGGTTGGGTGTGATATTGAGCACCGCGGCAATGTTGGGGGAGAGGGTCATTTGCTCCAATTGGAAACTCGAGATCTCAAGAATGGCGAGATCATTTCTTGTCATATCATCGACATAGTTCAACAGCGGATCACCGATATTGCCACCCACGAAAGCGCATGGATGTTGGATTGCAGATGAGCTATCGCTTGTTTCAGCACCCATGGTACGGCTGTCACCCTTATCCTTGCTGGCCATGGATCCGACCAACGCAGTTGTTGTTGTCTTGCCCGCCGACCCGGTGATGCCCACCGTAAGGCAGGGAACGACTTCCATGAAGATTTGGGTGTCATTCGTCGTGGGGATGCCGCGGCGGATTGCTTCAATAATGATCGGGTTATCCAACGGCACTCCACCGGAAATGCAGAGGACATCTGTCGTATCGAGTATTACGATAGGATGACCACCTAAAACCCAGGTAACGGGCAACCCAGAAAGGGACTCTCGTGCATAGATCATCTTTTCCGGTGAGCGGTGGTCGTTGAGGGTCACTATGCTTCCATGACGGACCAGCCAGCGTGCCGCAGCCAGCCCCTGGCGGGCAGCTCCGAGAATAAGGACGCGCTTTCCAGTCCAATTCATCATCATCACACCATTGCCAAGCCGATGCCCAGCATGGCACCGATCAAGCTGATTAGCCAAAAGCGCTGGACGATCTGTGTTTCTGACCAGCCAAGTAATTCAAAGTGCAGATGAAGTGGCGCCATTTTGAACAGGCGTTTTCCCTTGGTGAGACGGAAGTATCCGATCTGAAGGATGTCTGCCACTGCTTCACTCACCGGGATAATGGCAATAATGGGGAGCAGTGCCCATTGACCAGTCATCAGGGCAACTACTGCAATTGCTGCCCCCAGCGCCAAGGATCCTGTATCTCCCATGAAAAGTTGTGCTGGATGAACGTTGAACCATAGGAAACCAAACAATGCCCCTACCAGGGTGAAACAAAACCTGGAGACAAACACCTGGCCTTGCATAAGGGCGATCACTCCATAGGAAGCGAAGATCGTAGCAGAGATAAGGCCTGCCAGGCCATCCAGACCATCCGTAAAGTTGACTGCATTCGAGGCACCGACGATGATAAATGCAGCTACTGGTATGTAGAACCACGCACTGACTGTGATCTCTCCGAGTACACCCGGCAAATACAGATCTGGTACTTTCAATAAGAACTTGAGCACACACGCAATCACGGTGGCGAGAACGACCTGGGCGAGTAACTTGGTGCGAATTCGCAACCCCTGCCCTTTGCGTTTCCCGCGAATTCCTTGCCAATCATCCAATGCACCCAGTCCACCATAGACAAAAAGCACAAGCACAGGCACCAGGACAGATTGGCCGATCAGTTTCATTCCGATCAAGCTGGCTGCATTCAACAAAACGGTGATGAATGCCACAGGCAGGATGATCATCACACCACCCATGGTGGGGGTGCCCATCTTGGTAAAATGCTTGCCTGGTTCTTCCACGCGGATCAGTTTGCCGATCTTGAAATGGCGCAGGGTACGCAGCAAAGGATCACCCCAAATGATGGTTGTCATGAAGGCCAGGGCGGTCAAGCTGAGTGCCAGTGTGGAGTTGCTCATGTGAGATCCTCCAGTGCGACAACGATCCGGTCCATATGGACTCCACGGGAACCTTTGACCAGGACCACATCCTTCTCGTTCAAAGATTTTTGAAGGTGGGTAATGACTTCCTCGGTGGTTTCGAACTCATTGATCCTATTTGCCTTCATGCCCGCTTTTTGCGCGGCCGAGGCGATCATATGTGCTCGCGGGCCTACCGTTATCAGGCGTTGAACAACCTTGGCAGCACGGATACCAACCATTTCATGTCCCTGCTTTTCGTAAGGGCCGAGCTCAAGCATATCTCCCAATACTGCCACACGCCGACCTTCCATTTCTGCCAACAAGTTCAACGCCGCTAGTGTAAATTCAGGAGAGGCATTATAAGTGTCGTCTAAAACCAAGGCTCCATTTGTGGCGCGTACAGCCGTGAGGCGCAACTGCGTCTGTCCGAAATTCAATCCATCGAGGATCTCCTGCCAGGTCAAGCCATCCACCAAGCCAACAGCAGCAGCCCGCAAGGCAGTTTGTACGGAATGCTGCCCGATCATCGGAAGATGGACATGCAGGGTTTCGCGGTGGTAATGCAAACGAAACCGGATCCCGTCCAATCCCATGCCTTCAACATTATCCGCCCATAATTCGGCTGCCGGATCAAGACCGTAAAAGAAAATTCGCGCCTGGGTGAGTGTGGCCATCTGGCGTACCCAAGGATCGTCGTAGTTCAAAATGGCTACTCCATCGGCAGGTAGCGCCAGGATCAGCTCAGACTTGCCGTGAAAAATAGCTTCCTGGGAACCGGCGCGCTCAGCATGGACAGTTCCCACATTGCTGACCACTCCGATGTTTGGCTGAGCAATATCGCAAAGGAAGGCAATTTCACCAGGAACATAGAAGCCCATCTCGAGCACCGCACGTTCATAGCCGAAGCCCAGTTTCAAGATTGTTAATGGAAGACCAATCTCATTGTTCAGGTTGCCAGGACTCTTCAACGTTCGATAGCGCCTGGACAAAACCTCAGCGATGGCTTCTTTTGTTGTCGATTTTCCAACAGAACCAGTGATGCCTATCACTTTGAGATCAAGTTTTCGTCTCCAGAACCTAGCGACCTTTTGCAGGGCAGAAAGGCTGTTCTCCACGCGCAAGCAGAGTGGAGGATTAAGAGATATCGAAGAATAATTATCTGAAGGATCTGCCAGGTTGACGGTTGGAAAAGGTGAAGAGATATCGTGCTCGATTAAAGCAAATGAAGCTCCCCGGGTAAAAGCATCGGCAACATAGTCGTGCCCATCCACATTCTCACCGGGAATGGCTACAAACAATCCCCCAGGAATCACCTGGCGCGAGTCAACAGCCGCTTCGGTGATTATCGCTGTGGCTTCAGTCGGGCGGATGGTGGTTAGGGCTTCGAATAAGTCAGCCAGGGTCAACATTTATTGTCCTGCTAGCGATGAACGGACAGCATCAGGTGGGATGCCGAGGATGACAACCAGCTGTTCAACCACTTCCCTGAAAACAGGGGCGGCTACTACCGAGCCCCAAGGTGAACTCTGGGGTTTCTCAAGCCAGACGTAGACGAGGAACTGAGGATCGGGCAATGGACCCCATCCAATAAATGAGCCATTGGTCAACTCATCATCATAATACCCGTAGGGCGTGGGAACCTGGGCTGTTCCCGTCTTCCCGGCAACACGGTAACCGGGAACGAGACCTCGTGAAGCTTCAGTTTCGAGAGCAATTGCGAGCATATCACTCAGGGTGTTAGCGGTTTCAGCTGTAATGGGATTGCCAACGATCTGCGTAGCCACGTTATGTTGGCGACCATTCTGGATCGTGGCGTAGAGAACCCGGGGATGCACCATTTGTCCGTTGTTGGCAAGCGCTGATGCAGCCATGACCATCTGCATGGGGGTGACCGATACGCCCTGCCCGAAGGCGTTTGTCGCAAGGTCAATCGGGTACCAGTCGCTGTCCCCTGGAAGCTTCAACCGCCCGGTAACTTCTCCAGCCAGGTCAATCCCGGTGGGATGGCCGATCCCAAATCTTTGCATGTAATCGTAGAAACTCTCATTCCCCATCTCGGTCGCCACCCATGCCAGGCAAACATTGAGCGAATGTCCCAGGCACCCGGTCATATCCTGGTAACCCCAGGCACCACCATCCCAGTTATGGATGTTTACGCCGCCGACAGTAATAACACCGGTATCCAGGAACACAGTTCCAGGAGTTACAGCACCGCTATCCAGAGCACCAGCCATGGTCAAGATCTTCAAAACGGAACCAGGTTCGTACGCCTGGCTGATCGCGCGATTGAAAGGAGTCTCACCAGTGAATATGTCGTTTACGGATTGGTAGTCATTCGGATCGAAATGAGGAGTTGTTGCCAGGGCAAGGATCTCACCCGTGCGTGGATTCATTACTATTACCGTGCCCGACTCGGATCCCGTTTCAAGGATCGCTTGATCGAGGATTTCCTGTGTGGCGTATTGGATTTCCCGGTCAATGGTCAGGATGATCGAATCTTCCGGGAGGAATGCTGGGTAATTCCCCTGCACGCCGTGGATCGATGGGAACAAGATGGGCGACCGGAATGCCGGATAACTGGTTGTTGTACCTTGCTTCCACACCGAAATATCCGTATTCCTCGTGGGTCACAAATCCGAGCAGATTGGAGGCCAGTTCATTTTCGGGATATCTCCGCCCAAGATGAGCCCGGAATCCCAATGCAGCAATTTTATTGCCGTTGGGATCTTCATTCATCTTTTTCTGCAACTCCATTAGTTGCTTGGCTTGATCCTCCGGAACATAGTCTGCAATCCGCATGTAAACACTTCCTTCTGGCGGATTGGCGAGGAGGCTCAATACTGTGTCATAATTTTGCCCCAAGTACAATTGGGCGGCCAACGCGATTGCTGCAGGATCGGTCACTTCTTCCAGGCTGACACCTACTTCATAGACAGTGACATTTCCAGCAAGAAGCCGCCCGGCGCGATCATAAATCTCGCCGCGTGGGGGATTGAAATACCTGACTACATTGTCACTCCGGCCGATCAAGACCTTGATATCAGGGTCAGTCTGAAGACGGACGATTTGAAATGTGATGATCAAACCGATCAAACCGAGCACGGCGGTGACTACAAGGTAACGCCAGGCAAGCGGTGGTCTCATGGCACAGCCCCGGCAACGATTTGGCGTGTAAACCAATCGAAAAGGGTTTCGTAATAATCGGATCGCAAAAGGGATGGTTTTGGACCGCTGGTTAATGTGGAAAAGTCGATTGCTTTGGCACCTGTGTATCCGGGCACGGTGATGTAGGTGATATCTTCCGATGTGACAGGTTGAAAACCAAGTTCCTCAGCTCGCTCCCGCATAATCTCTGCGGAGGTAAGCGATGCAAGCTGGGTGCTCAGATCCGAATTAATGCGCTTGTTCATATCGTTTTCTGCGGTCATATTCAAGATCTCGCGTCCAAATATGGTGGCGCGGGCGGTTACATTTAAATAAATACCTGCCACCATGGCGATAAGAACTATTCCAAGCAAAACCAGGCCTATCCACTGGCGCTGTACTCTCCATGAGGCCTGTCTTACTTTCAGAACGATCTGGGATAAATCCTTTATATTTTTCATCATAAAATTATTTTTTTCTCTTCAAGACACTGCACCTCCGTTCTTACCATGCCAGTATCTTTGACACAGAAGAGCCAACACCCATTGGTCGTTCTGTTCCAGAAACTTGAAGTGCAAATTTCAGACCACCAACCAAAGGCTTGCCGGTCTCAAATGTGCACTAGAAGTTACAGTTTCTCGGCAACCCTCAACTTTGCACTGCGAGAACGAGGGTTTCGGGTGATCTCTTCCACCGACGGGATAACTGGTCGTCGGGTGATTTCTTTGATCGAGGCCTTGTGATTGCATGTGCAGATGGGTTGTTTCGGTGGGCATATGCAATCCCGGCTTTCCCGGCGGAAGAATTCCTTGACAAGCCGGTCTTCCAGTGAATGAAAGGAGATGACTGCCAGCACGCCTCCTTGTTTAGAGAACTTATTGCTATCGGCAGTGTCTTCTCAATTGCTTCCAGCTCAGCATTGACAGCGATGCGAAGTGCCTGGAAGGTTTGGGTAGCTGGATGGTGAAAGCCTTTTCGGGGCTTTACCTTTTCAATTATTGCAGCCAGATCGTGCGTTCGAGAAACTGGACGGGCATTTACAATAGCCCTTGCGATACGCCGTGATGCGTTCTCTTCACCGTAACGATAGATCAAGTCTGCCAATTCCTGTTCAGGCCAGGTATTGACGATCTCGGCAGCAGTCAGGGGTAGGGACGGATCGAAGCGCATATCAAGGGGACCATCCAGAAGGAAGGAGAAACCCCGTCCGGGTGTGTCGAACTGCATCGATGAGGCGCCTAAGTCGAGAAGGATACCATCCACTTTTTCCCATCCCAAGGAGGAAATCATTTCATCAAGCCGGAGGAAGGAAGAGGACTTAATGAAAGCGCGCTCCCCGAAGGGAGCGAGGGCGTGGTGTGCCAGATCCAAAGCCCACGGGTCTACGTCCAGACCGAGCAGGAGACCTCCTGGACCACTGGCTGCCAGGATGCCAGAGGCATGACCGCCTGCTCCGAGTGTCCCGTCAACGTAGCGCCCACTACTGCCGGGGTGTAAAGCGTGTATAATCTCTTGGTAAAGTACTGGTTGGTGCGCTGCTTCCATGTCAACGAGTTCGTAGATCGAGAGTGGCAAAGCGTTGTGCGTTGGTTTCAGCATCGTTGACAAGAATGTCTTGTTCGTTCCACAAGTCAGGTGACCAAATCTCGAAATAATCACCCTGACCGACGAATACAACCTCGCCAGCCAACTTGGCGTACTCGCGAAGGTTCGCCGAGATCAGGATGCGTCCGGCACCATCAAGTTTTACTAACATGGCATTACCAAGTATGATCCGTCGCAATAGACGTGCTCCTGGATCAGTTATGCTTAATCCGTTCAGGCGGTCGTATATGATTTTGAAGGAATCAGGTGGCAAGACCATCAAGTTGCGGTCAAGACCCTGGATCACGTATGCACCTTCTTCCGGCAGAATCCGGAGCCTGGCCGGGATGGTCAGCCGGCCTTTATCATCGAAGGAGTGACGGAATTGCCCAAGGAACATTAGTTCTAACCCGTTATATTTGACCAGAACGCCGGATCGTTCCGGCGTCCCACTTTGACCCATTTTCTTCCACTGCATCCCTATTTTAGCACAATTAAGCCTGGGATTACAAGTAGTACTTATGTGATATTCACGTTACAATTTTGTTGATAGGAGACCATGATTCCCGAAATTCACCTACTTAATTCCCCAAACTGGAGAGATTACGAACTGCTTGACAGCGGAAATGGGCAGAAATTGGAACGTTTTGGGGCTTTTGTGTTTGTTCGCCCTGAAGTCCAGGCAGTGTGGTCACGCAGCTTACCGCAGGGGAAATGGGATGCTGCTGATGCCAGCTTTCAACCTACCAATGAAGAGAGCGGAGGGCATTGGGTTTGCCGGAGACAAATCCCTGCCAGCTGGGAATTGGGTTATCCGTTGGAGCTACAGCCTGGAGCGTCCCCAGACAAGGTTGGGGGACTTAAAATTTAATGTGATGACCACCCCAGGCCGACACCTGGGAGTTTTTCCGGAATGTGCTGCCAATTGGGATTGGATGGCGCGCTCCATCGCAAAATTAAGGATAAACAGACTCCGGGCGGAATGCCATTGAATGTGTTGAATTTATTCGGCTATACGGGCTTGGCTTCGTTGGCTGCAGCCGCTGCAGGAGCGCGTGTTACCCATGTGGATGCCTCGAAGAAATCCATTACTTGGGCACGGCAGAACCAGTTCCTTTCCGGGTTGGAATCCAAATCCATCCGCTGGATGGAAGATGATGCGCTTAAAATTTGTGCAAAGGGAATCCCGCCGTGGAGTTAAATACGATGGCATCCTGCTCGATCCACCCAAGTTTGGACGCGGTCCAAAGGGAGAGGTCTGGGAAGTGTTTAATCACTGCCGGAATTGCTTGCCGCCTGCAAAGAGGCCCTCAGCGACAAACCTCTTTTCATTATTATGACAATTTATGCCGTCAAATTCCCGGCAATTCATGCCTATGAGACCTTGGCTGAGATGATGAAGGGTCTTCCATGGCGATAGTAGAATGCGGGGAATTGGTTACGGAAGAAAAATCTGCTGGTCGATTGCTGTCTCAAGCTGTGTATGCTCGTTGGGGAAGTATCTAGCTGCGTTCAGGGAACTGGTTCCCATATCCGATTTGGTACAATTGCGTCAATGATGCCATCCATCGAAAAAACCTCCCGGCTGGATACCCCGCTCAAACGTTGGATTCCAGCCAACTACGAAACCTTGCTGGTCGTGATCATCCTGCTCCTGGCAGTTGTCTCGCGTTTCTATGACCTCGGGAGCGTGTGCCATGAGCCATGATGAGATCAACCATGTGGTACCCACTTTCAGCCTGTACACCGGTCGTGGATATTCCTATGACCCGATGAGTTACGGGCCTCTGCAATTCCATCTCATCGCTTTATCTTATGCCTTATTTGGAGATAATGACTTCACAACCCGCATCCCGGTTGCCTTGTTTGGGGTGGGGGTCATCGCAATAGGTCTCTTGCTATTTCGACGCTACCTGGGTCGCGCGGGTGCTCTTGTGGCAGGCGTGCTTCTGCTCATTTCTCCCTTCATGCTCTTTTATTCCCGCTATGCCCGGAATGAGATCTTTATCGTTTTGTGGGCGATCCTGCTTATTTACTCGGTACTGCGCTACCTCGAGCGCGGTGAGAAATGGTCGCTCTTCTTGTTCGTTATTGCCAATGCGTTCCATTTCACCGATAAGGCCACCTCCTACATGTTTGCTGGAGGTATCTTCATCTTCCTTTTCTTCCATTTCGTGGACCATGTCTCCAGGCGTGCCTGGTTCCTGCCTCGACTGCGTGCATTCTTCTTTGGTGGATTATTAAGCTCACTGATCTTGCTACTCTCAGCTGTGGCACTATATCAAGTGATGAAGCCTGCTGAAATCGAGACCCCGTACCCGGTCAATGAAATCGTCCTGGTGGGAGTTCTGGGTTTCCTGGGATTGGTGGCTGCCATCCTGGCAGGTGTAGCCATTATCCGCGGTTTTGGCTGGGAAGGCCTCCGCTCTGAGCGCTCCCTAGATCTGATGATTTTACTTGGAACCTTGATCCTGCCCCTCTTGACCGCCATTCCCATCAAGTGGCTGGTGAATCCCATCCTGGGCAAACTGGGTAAGCCGACCATTGAGCTCCTAGCGATCACTTCTCCTTCAGCAATCTGGGTCGTCTTGGTGGCAATCATATTGTTCTCAGCCGCAGTTGGGATCGGCCTGTGGTGGTTTAGAAAACAGTGGTTGTTTTATGCTGTGGTTTTCTTCCTCCCAACTGTCATTTTGTACACGACATTTTTTACTTATCCCCAGGGCTTGGTAAGTGGGTTTGTCAGTTCATTTTCCTATTGGTTTAATCAACATATTGCTGGACGTGGTGGACAACCATACTTTTATTATTTATTGATACAAGTACCAATGTACGAATTCCTGCCTGCACTCGGGACATTGCTGGCAGGGTTGGTAGCCATCTTTGGGCGTCTATGGCGTTCTGAACCCGGAAAACCGTTCCAATCAGCGACCATCCAAGAAGGTTCTGAACAGCCGGTCCCGATCGCCTCGTTAACCATTTACTGGTCTCTTTTCAGCATGGTGATATTTCACATATGCCGGTGAGAGGATGCCATGGATCACCATCCACATGGCCTTACCGATGATCCTTGCCACCGCCTGGGTAACAGGATGGTTGATCGATGCCAAGCCTTGGACACGGCTGACCTCTTGGAAATGGGGTCATTATGTACGTGCAGGCAGTCTTGGAATATTCATCCTGTTGGCTCTGATCACCGGGCGTAGTGCTTATAAAGCTGCATTTATTAATTATGATTATCCATTCGAATACTTGGTCTATGCCCATGGCACGCCTGATCCAAAGGCTCTTTATCAACAGATTGAGGAAATTTCCTATCGCACCACGGGTACCACGGACCTTGTTGTCGCCTATGATAATTATGTGAGGTATCCCTACTGGTGGTACCTGCGTCGTTATCCGAACAAGATCGATTTCGATGCAAATCCCACCCGGGATGCCCGCCGGGCTGTCATCATTGCTGTTGGCATCCAAAACGAAGCCAAGGTCATTCCGGTGGTACAGAAAAACTATATAGAAATGGACGGCATGCGTCTCTGGTGGCAAAACCAGGATTATTGGAGTTTGAAATGGGATAACATCGCTTTTGAACGGCGCAACAAGCTGGCGCAGGAATACACTGCCCTGGGCCAGGAGATCCCGGAGATGAACCTGTTTGACTACCTGGAATACGCCTGGCCGCACATCAAGCCTTTCTTTACCGACCGGGCTACCCGGCAGGCAGTCTGGCAGATCTGGTTCAACCGCGATTTCACCTCCTGGGCGGAATTACGGGGTAGCAATACCTATACATTAAAAGACTGGGGGGTGTCTGAACGGTTGAAGACCTACTTACGCCGCGACCTCACCAATGTTCTTTGGCCTTATGGTGCCGAGGCTTCCGAGCTATCCGAACCTGTGGACGTTTATGCCGGTATCACCCTGCCAGCAACACCTGACATGGTGCTGGGAGGAATCGGGTCTGAAGCGGGCTTCTTCCGTTCACCACGCCAGGTCGCTGTAGCGCCGGATGGGAGCATCTATATAGCTGATTCCCTGAACCACCGCATACAGCATATTGCTCCTGACGGAGAAATCCTGCATGTCTGGGGCAGTTATTCAAATGCTGCAATGGGCTCTGCTCCAGAAGGAACCTTTAATGAACCTTGGGGTGTTGCTGTGGGTCCCGACGGAAGCGTGTACGTGGCTGATACTTGGAATTACCGCATCCAGAAATTCACAGGCGAAGGAAAGTTTCTGAAAATGTGGAACACCTATCCATCGAATGGCATCGATATCGGTTTCTATGGTCCACGCGGTCTCGCCGTAAACTCAAGGGGAAATGTGTTTGTGGCGGATACTGGCAACAAAGCGATCGTTATTTTCGATCCTGATGGAAAGTACCTCGCCCAGGTAGGCATGCCCGGTATGGGCCTTGGACAATTCGATGAACCGGTGGCAATTGCATTGGATGTCTTCGGCAACCTGTATGTGACAGACACATGGAATCAGCGCGTGCAGGTTCTTGCCCCGGATGCATCCGGTTTGGTCTTTACCCCTCTGGCTGAATGGCCTGTGGATGGCTGGTATGGTCAATCTCTGGAGAACAAGCCTTTCATTACCGTGGCAGCAACTGGAAATGTATTTATCTCAGATCCCGAATTATGCCGCCTGATTGAGTTCTCTCCCGTCGGTGATCCGGTTCACGTCTGGGATGGTTGCGCGACGAATGCATACCAGGTGCCCTCCGGAATCGCTTTCGATGGAACTGGTGGATTGTGGGTAGCCGATGCAGCCAACGGAAAATTAGTCCACTTGAATTTGACTCAGCCTGTAAATCCCTGATAGTGGTTTCTGCGTAAGCTGAGCTATGGGTGTTATAGGTTCAAGTCTTCTGCAGGTTGCTTTCCCTAAAACGAAACCATTTCGTTAATTTTCCCCACACCTGTCTCATCAGGAGACCCGCTCTCCAGAATGAAACCGCAGCCATGCCGTGCGCAAGTACTGCGAAAAGTGGAGGCGTCTGGTACGTGTAATATGTCCAGCATTGGCGTGTGGTCCCCCACAATTCCAGAAAATAACCCAATCCCGCCCCTGCCACGAAGGTCATCACGGCCATGCGGTGGTCCGTGGGAGTAAGGATCAGCAGGACCACGAGAAGGATCGCCAGGATCGTGTAGGATTTACCGATTGTAGGGGCGACGAAAACCAGCATCAGAATCAAAAAACTGCTAAAGATCAACCAATATAAAACCTGAAAAAGAAGAGATCCATGGCTTTCTTGTGTGTTTTCATTTGATAATTTATTGATCAAAAAGTTTCCCAGCCGGGTGATCCTGTCGATGGAAAGGCTGGCAATCGGCCAGGCTGGGATGATCCACAGAGGCGGACGCTGGGCGGTGAAATAGAACCATAGGTTGGTCTGGGTACCCCAGGATTCGATCACCAAGCCGCCCAGTGTGCCAACCAGGACGATCAATGCATCCACGCGCAGATCCGCGCGCGACATGATGGTCAGAGTCATGAATAGGAAGATGCCAACAAGAAGCCAGTCGAAAAAGAGCCACCAGGATCCACCCCAATTGATGTATGCCAGTACTTCTTCGGCAATCGGCCACCAGATGTAGACGATAAGCATGACCACCAGGAAGAATCCTCCCAGAAGCACCGAGCTTGAGCGCGTCCAACCAAAGCCGTGCAGTAACTGGCGGAGGAAAGTCTTTTGCTTACCTGGTAATGGCATTGCCAGATTATACTTGAGCCGTTGCATATCCATTGAAAGTGGCTACTCGGAAAGGAATCACTCATGACCAATAAACTCCGCTGGGGATTATTGTCCACGGCAAACATCAACAAGGCGCTCATGGATCCTTTACGAACATCCAGGCGGAACACCCTTCTGGCAGTCGCCAGTCGCGAAAAGTCCGTTGCTGATGGGTATGCCCAGAAGAACAAAATTCCGCGTGCTTACGGCAGTTATGAAGCCCTGCTGAACGATCCTGACATCGATGTGATCTACAATCCGTTGCCAAATCACCTTCATGCTGCCTGGACCGTGAAGGCCGTGGAAGCCGGGAAACATGTCCTTTGCGAGAAACCTTTGGCACTCTCGGTTGAGGAAGTTGACTCCATATCCGCTGCGGCTGATAAACACAACCGGGTTGTTGCTGAGGCATTGATGTACCGCTCCCATGCCACGTCGCAAAAAGTGCGCGAGATTATCCAGGGAGGGAGATTGGGCGAGGTCAGGATGGTGCGCGGTTCTTTCACCTACTCTGGCACCAAGCCCGATGACTTTCGCTTAAATCCTGAAATGGGAGGTGGAGCCCTCTGGGACATTGGCATCTATCCATTAAGCTATGCCCGCTTTGTACTTGCCAGCGAGCCGCTGGAAGCCTTTGCCTGGCAAACTCTGGGTCCAACCGGCGTGGATAAATCGTTTGTCGCTCAACTGCGCTTCCCGAAGAATATCTTCTTTCAAATGGATTGCAGCACCGCCAGCCCATATCACGTTTTCATGGAGATTGTCGGTACAGAAGCTGCCCTGGTAGTCCCCCAGCCGTTCAACCCGACCTCAAAAGAAAACCTTTATATGACCAGTAAACGAAAACCCGAATTGATCCAGGTCAAAGGAACGGGCACCTATGTCGGTGAGGTGGAAGCCATGGCGGATTCCATCCTGGACGGTGCTCCTCCTGCTGTCAGCCTGGCGGACAGCCGCGCCACTGTTTCCATCATTCAACACCTCTTCGATTCCGCCAGGACTGGAAAACCGGTACCATTAATATAATAATCCCTTCCGAATGGAGAGGGTGCAAGATAAGTCTCAGCCTGGTCGCTTTCAATCATAAACTTCCGGGTTGACACAGTTTGGTAGACGTTCCCCCTTCAACCCGGCGATCAGGTTCTCCGCAGCCATGCGACTCATCTCCGAGCGCGTATGGCGGCTGGCGCTGGCAATATGTGGGGTGATGATGCAATTATCCAGGGACAGTAGAGGGTTATCTATGGGCAGTGGTTCAGGGACGGTCACATCCAATGCTGCCGCGCTGATCTTGTGCTTCACAAGGGCTTCGTATAGGGCCACCTGGTCCACCACAGGTCCGCGGGAGGTGTTAACCAATACAGCATGTGGTTTCATTTTTTCAAATGCTTCTCTATTCATCAGGCCGGTGGTCGCCTCGGTCAGGGGACAATGCAAGGTGACGAAATCGGAATCCCGCAGCAGCGTATCCAAGTCAACAGGGACAGCATCAACGCCTTGTTCAGGACGGACTAGATTTGGATCCGTAAAAAGAATATGCATACCGAAACCGCTGGCACGGCGGGCGACTGCGCGACCGATCCGGCCATATCCCACGATACCCAGGGTCGCACCAACCATGTCTGCGCCGAGTAAATAGTCCAGGCTCCACGTCTTCCAGGCGCCGGTTCTGACATGGTTGGCGCCCTCCACCACCCGGCGGGCGGCAGCCATTAACAATGCAAAGGCAAGATCGGCAGTGGCTTCGGTCAATACGCCGGGTGTGTTCCCGATCGGGATCCGCCGCGCCGTGGCGGCAGAAACATCGATATGGTCCACGCCCACACCACAATTGCTGATGACCTTCAAGCCTAGTCCCGGCAGCGTCCATCAGGGCGGAATCGATCCTGTCAGTCAGCAGGCATAGCAGGCCATCCAGTCCGGGTACACGTTGAAGAAGGATTTCACGGCTGGGTGGGATTGGTTCAGGCCAAACCTCAGCAGCGCAGAAATCGTGGATTAAAGTCAAGCCTGGTTCGAGCAGCCGGCGGGTGACGAAAACTTTGTGTTTATTCACAATACTCCAATGATTGGTCTTAAAATTTGAATGTGATGTTTTCCAGCTGTGGCTTTGGTGTCTCTCTTGTTACCAAGATTTTAATGCTATCATAGGTGCGTGATTTCTGCAGAGTCCTTCTGGACCTCCACTCTCCATTCTTCTTCACAAGGCGCTTCCATCACCCGCATCCTGGCAGCTGCCATCCAGGCAGTGGAACCCGGCGAGGCGGTGAGAAATTCGTGCAGCGGACTGGCGAAGTGATCAGCATCGGCAGGGAGTGTTTCAACCTGTCTTCTTATCGGCGGGTGACTCTTTTGGGAATTGGCAAGGCTTCCTTGGCAATGGCAGGAACACTGGCGGAAATCCTGGGTGACAGGCTCATTTCCGGGCTGGTGGTTTCCAAGCATACAGGAAATCACAATACAAGGCTTGCTCCTCCGATCAAGGTAATCACGGGAGGTCATCCGATCCCGGATGAGAACAGCCTTCTGGCGGGGGGGTTGGTCATTGAATTTATCTCGTCGCTTGGGAGTGATGACTTGCTTTTCTGTCTCATCTCCGGCGGCGGATCAGCACTGGTCGCTGCACCAGTGAATGATGTCTCACTTGGTGATCTTGCAATTGCTGACATCTTTATTGCTTTCCTGCGGCGCACGTGTGGAGGAAATCAATGTCTTGCGCCGGCATTTGGATCGGATCAAGGGGGGCGGCTTGGTGCGGTTGGCGAATGGGGCGACCATCATCAGCTTGATCCTTTCCGACGTGGTTG
>CAWCBN010000009.1:0-18401 GCA_963793795.1 uncultured Chloroflexia bacterium | reverse complement strand
GCTACTTCTATGCCACCGGCGAGATGATGCACGCCCTGCATCCCTATGGCCTGCAGCATTGCGGCTACATCGCGGCTGGCGATCATCGCGATCGCCAACTTTCATTCGGCGCGCTGTACATGTACTCGCTGGGAATCTTCAACGAGGGCGGCGGCTCGTACACCGCCTCCATGCGCTACCTGAGCCCGGCCTGAGCCTGATCGTGGCCGTCGTCCTCATCCAGGACTACGTCTTCACCATCGTGGTCTCCGCCCTTCGGGCGGCGACCAACTGCTCTCGATCCTGAACCTGTATGGGAAATACTGGTGGCTGCACTTCCTGATCGGCGCGGTGCTGGCGGCATCACCTGCTGCCTGACCATCCGCGGGCGGGGCGAATCGGCCCAGGTGGTCTTCACCCTGCTGGGCATTTTCGTCCTGCTGACCATCGTCATGGTCGATCGGCCTGTTGATTGCCAATGGGCGGGGCGTCGCCGCCGTGCCAGCCGCAGAAACTGTCCAGGCAGCACCGACCATCTGGCAGGCGCTGTATCACATGCTGACGGCTTCCATGAAAGGCATGGTGGCCCTGACCGGTCTGGAAGCCATGTCCAACGGCATCCAGTTTGTCATCAACGAAGATGCCGGGCTCGTCAAATGGGGCAAGAAGCACCTGCCGCAACTCAAGGGTCTGTGGGATTTCTACAGCGGCAAAGCCGGCATTGGGCGCTTCGTGCAGACCTCCTTCCTGTTCTACGGCGGCCTGACCACCTTCATGCTGACCTTCTTCGCCATCCGCTTCAATGTTTTCGACGGCACGCTGGGACGCACGCTGGTCGGCAACCTGGCCTCCATCGGCTTCGGGCAGTTCCCCGGCGGGGTGATCCTCTTCTGGGTTTACCAGATCCTGGCCGTGCTCCTGCTGGCAGCCGCCTCGATGACCGCCTTGCAGGACCTGCAGGCCACCGCCTGGCGGGATGTCGCCATCGGCGAATCCCCGAAATCGTCGTCTACCGCAACCCGCAAGGGCACCTTCACCCGTTCCGTGACCGCCGGTTTCATCATCGCCGTATTGCCTCATGTTCCTGGTGCGCGGCCAGACGTCAGTGGCCATGCCCTATCTACGGCGTGGGCGTGTTCATGCCCATCACGGTGATGGGCCTTGCCATCCGCAAGCATGTCCTGGCAACCTACACCGGCCGCAAGCGCCGGACGGGGTCCGCCCTGGCAGGGGGCGTGGGTATCCTGGCAGCCGCCGTGTTCGTCGGGCAGATCGTTGGCAAATGGGCGGAGGGCGGCTGGGTGGTGCTGATCTCCTTCAGCATCCTGATCCTGGCCGCCAATGCCCTGCTGATCTCCCCGATCGGCAAGCGCGACCCCCAGGCAATTCACCGCATCGTGCGCGAGAAAGCGCGCGTCCAGGGCTCCATGGCTTCCATCGTCGAGTGGCAATCGCTGAAAATGCAGGAATACCGCTATAACCTGATCACATCCTTAAGTCGCTTCTGGGACATCTTCGGTGTCCACCGTCCCTCAAAACTGGATGCCCCCGTCCCCGCCGGAGACTACGACCATGCCATGCACGTTGACCACCCCGAGGCGCCGTCTCTGCTCGAGCAGTACATTAAAAACAAGCCTGTGGCTCCCAAGCTGGGCGGCAAACCCAAGGAAACTGAGCCTGCAATCAGCGGGCAGGATTGAAAGATGAAAGGGAAGGGCGGACCTGGGGTCCGCCCTTCCTGCTTAACTTTTCCTTGCTTTGGATCAGATCCTCGAGGGGATCATTCCTGCAGGTTGTACTTGCGATTGAATTCCTGGACCACTTCCCATAGGTTTGCCGGCATGCATTTCCTGACTTCCCGGGCGATCATTTCGGGGACGCTGCCATAAAATGCCTCCGCGATCGAGCCGGTGATGGCAGCCAAAGTGTCCGCATCCCCTCCCAGGGAGATGGCTTTGCGGATGGCATCCTCAAAGTCGTTGGATTCCAGGAAGGCAATGATCGCCGGTGGAACCGTCTCCTGGCAGGTTTCATCAAATCTATACCCGGGTCGGATCTCGTCCAGGCTTTTCGAAAGATCGTAACCAAAGCAAGTCCCAATTTCGTCCTTGATCTCCGCTTTCGTTGCCTTTTTTCGGGCGCGGAAGATTGCCAGCGCGACTGCCTGCGCGCCCTTGATGCCCTCCGGATGGTTGTGGGTGATCGCTGCGCTGGCCTCGGCCTCCATGAGCACATCTTCAACATTCTCAAAAGCCCAGCCCACCGGGCTGACCCGCATGGCGGAACCATTGCCGTAACTGTTATAAGGTTGCGGATTTTTCGAGTACATCCATTGGCGGAACATGCCCCCATAACCGCTTTCAGGATATTGGCGGGCATATTCCCGAACGCACTCCAGGTAACTTCTTTTCCGTAAAATCGCATCGGCGATGGCGAGTGTCAGGACGCTGTCGTCAGTAACCCAACTGTGCGGAGAAAACAGGTCGAATTCGGTTGTCTTGGGGGCATTGTATTCGTGAACCGAACCGATCACATCCCCGGTAACGGCACCCATCAGGATCAATTTGGATGTTTTCTCTTGTTTCATTGCTAGATCCTCGTCCTCCTGGATAACGATGCATCCAGGCGCACGCCGCGCCTGCCAACCCGCTGTCATCGCCCATCATGGCTGGCACAATTCTGGTTTTTTCATGCGGGACCATGCCGCAATACTGGCGGATGCTGTCCTGGATGGTCTCCCAGAAAAGGTCGCGGCTGCGCATCAATCCACCTCCCAGGGCGATCCGGTCGGGGGTGAAGATTGTGACCAGGTTCGCCAGGCCGATCCCCAGGTAACGGCCCTCCTCACGCACGGCAGCACACGCCCTTGCTTCGCCTTGTTCCGCCGCGGCGCAAGCCTCACGGGCGGAGGCATACCCGGAGCGCTGCGCAAGCGCCAATCCGCTGGCAAGGCTTTCCCAGCAGCCGCGTGCCCCGCAGGCGCACGCGGGACCGGAGGGGTCGATGATGTGGTGGCCGATCTCAGGGTGTGCGCCGTCCACGCCGCGATAGAGCTGACCGTCCAGGACGATCCCGGCGCCGATCCCGGTGCTGATGGTGACAAAGATAAAGCGCCCGGCACCTTTTCCTGCTCCCCAAGCCGATTCGCCCAGTGCAGCCGCATCGGCATCGTTCTCCATGGCCGCCGTAACGCCGAAGCGCTGCGACAGCCTTTCAGTCAACCTGAGCCCTTCCCAGGAGGGCATGAACTCGATGCGCTCTAAGGGTGCCGGTGAACGGATCCACCGGTCCCGTGCAGCCGATACCAATGCCCTTGAGAGGTTGGCTCACCTGCGAGGCAGCCTTGGTCAGCATGGCGCAGATGCGCTCGAAGCCGCTCTCCGGGCCATCCTCCGCATCGGTGGGTTGCTCGAGCCGAGCCAGCACCCGCCCCAAATTCATCCACCATCCCCACGGCGATCTTGGTACCACCGATATCAACTGCAGCGATCATTTTTCCATATCCTTAAAAAGGTCATCCGCCTGCGCAAAATCAATGAACCCATCTGATAATTTTACGAGACAATTCGGGCAGATGAATTTCTGGTGAGGCAAATCTGGTAGCGGCAATTCATGAATTGCCGCTACCTTAACAAGGACAGGTGAAATGCCACCATCTGTTCTTGTCTCCTAAGAACATCGCCTCCGATCCCGGCCCTATCTCACTCCAGGCGACACTGCAACCCAGCCGTTATGGTGATCCAGTGCGCGCCGAGGGAATTTATCCATTATTTGAAGAATAATAACCTACAAATACCATATGAATTTAAAAATATGGGAATCAATTTAGCTAATGCTAATAGAATTACAAATATTCCCCCAATAATCATAGCTGCTTTAAGCTTATCGGTAATATTTTTATCTAGATATTCATCATATTTAGGTTTTAATATTTCATAAATAATTGGCGATAATCTATTTATTGCTTCTGTTTTACATTTCCTGCTCTTAATCATTTCTTTCTGGTATACATCAAGAAGGTGAATGCCACTTATCATTAAGAGAAGGACAACAATAATTACAAGATAAAGGATTAATGCAGATATTATGAAGGACTTTGATGATTGACTTAACGTAATAGAAGATAAGGCAATATATATACCAATTACATAATACGTGGTTAACCATTGCTGATTTTTTTGTAATTTTATATCTTCCAATAATAATTGATAGACAATTCTCAAATCATCAGATTCTCTTTCTTTTTCTGATTTCATTTTATTAATTCCCTTCAAGCGATCATTAAATTCCTAAAGAAAATTCCTTTTTGTACAGGAATTGACTTATTGATTCTTCCCCGGCACGAATTACCGCTACCCTTACAGGCGCAGGGGAAGAGATATAAGCTGATTGTAGACGCTTAGGGAATACTTTACAAGGCGGGACCCAAAATTTCGGGACTGCGCCCCTTTGGGGTAGAATTGGGGCAGTCTTTCTCGTCCTATGGAGGTACATGCATGCCACACATGGTCGAACCTGAATGGGGGTCGCTCACCGGGACTGAAAGCCTTTCAACGGATGAAATCGATTCTATAGCGCGCCAGGTTCTCGCCAAAATGACGCTGCGCGAGAAGGTCGGGCAGATGTCAGCCGATACGCCGCTCCTATCCGGCGGGATCAAGATGGCACGCGCCTACAACACCGAACCGCTGCCGGCTGGCGAGAACCTGCGCCTGGGCATCCCCGGCATCCGCTTCAGCGATGGGCCGCGCGGTGTGGTCATGTATCACTCCACCTGTTTCCCGGTCTCGATGGCGCGCGGCGCCTCGTGGGACGTGGACCTGGAGGAGCGCATCGGGGATGCCATCGGCGTGGAAGCGCGTGCCCAGGGTGCCAACTACTTCGGTGGCGTGTGCATCAACCTGCTGCGTCACCCCGCCTGGGGTCGGGCACAGGAGACCTACGGCGAGGATCCTTACCATCTCGGCGAGATGGGAGCGGCGCTGGTGCGCGGCGTGCAGCGTCACATCATGGCCTGCATCAAGCATTTTGCCGCCAACAGCATCGAACGGGCACGCTTCAAGGTCAATGTCAGGGCGAGTGAAAGGGTGCTGCACGAGGTCTACCTGCCGCATTTCAAACGCTGCGTGGACGAAGGTGCCGCCTCGGTGATGAGCGCCTACAACAAGCTCAATGGGGAGTATTGCAGTCATAATCACCGACTGCTCACTGGTATCTTAAAGAAGAATGGGGTTTCACAGGCTTCGTCATTTCCGATTTCGTTTTTGCAGTGCGGAACGGAAAAGCTGCCGCGCTCGCCGGTCTGGACATCGAGATGCCCTTCCCGATGCATTACGGTCGCCGGCTGGAAAGGTTGGTCCGCAAGGGATTGGTACCGTTGCAGATCATCGATGCCGCCGTCCTGCGCATCCTGCGCCAGAAGATCCGCTTCAGCCGTATCGGTGAGGCAGGGGGTTACCGCACGGAAGTGGTCGCCGGTACCGCCCACCGGGCGCTGGCGCGACAAGCCGCTGAGCAGTCGGCTGTTTTACTCAAGAACGATCTGCTGGACAGCAAGCCGCTGCTGCCCCTAGATCCACTGGCACGAAAGATCGCCGTGTTGGGCAGGCTGGCGGATACACCCAACACCGGCGACGGTGGCAGCAGCATGGTGCGCCCGCCGCAGGTGATCACTCCGCTCCAGGGACTACGCCAGCGCTTCCCCAGCCTGGAAATTGATTACCATGATGGCAGTGACTTGAACAAGGCAGTCGAGGCAGCCCACGCTGCCGACCTGGTGCTCCTGGTTGTCGGTTACACGCATAACGACGAGGGCGAATTTGTCAATGCCACCCCGCTGGTGGCGAAGGAAAAGGGCGGCGACCGCAGATCCTTGACCCTCTCCCCCGCTGACGAAGCGCTCATCCTGCAGGCCTCCAGGGCTAATCCGCGCTGCGTGGTGGTGATGGAAGGCGGCTCGGCGATCATCACCGAAGCCTGGCGCGAGTGCGTCCCGGCCATCCTGATGCTGTGGTATCCCGGCATGGAGGGCGGAACCGCCCTGGCGAACCTGCTTGCAGGGGATGCCAATCCATCCGGCAAGCTCCCCTGCGTCTTTCCCAGGTCACCAAAACAATTGCCCTTTTTCGATGCCGATGCCAGGGAGATCGAATACGACTTGTATCACGGTTACCGGCTGATGGACAAACAAAAGGACATACCCGCCTTCGCCTTTGGGTATGGACTGTCGTACACAACATTCTCCCTGGACCGCTTACAGATCCGGGAGGCAACGATCGGCGTGGAAGGAACCCTGCATGCCAGTGTCCACCTGAAAAACACGGGGAACTACGCCGGGGCGGAGGTGGTGCAGTTGTACGCCGGAGCCGGGAGTTCAGCCTACGACCGCCCGGTGAAGGAATTGAAGGGATTTCGCAAGGTGACCCTCCAGGCTGGGGAAGAACAGGAGCTCACCTTTGACCTGTCCGCCCGTTCCCTGGCGCTATGGGATGAAGGCTGGAAGGTGGAGCCAGGCAAGTATCATCTTTGGATCGGCACTTCCTCGCGGGCGGAGGATTTGCTGCAGGCTTCTTTCCAGGTGCGGTGAAGAAGCCAGGCTGGTGATGGAAGGAATGACGATGAACAAAAGACCCTCCCAGGAAGAATTGACCCGTCAGCGGATCGCCCATGCCAGTGCGCTTGCCTCCGGCATGTTGCCCACGCGCCTCGACCTCACCCTCTCCGAAGCGTTGGTCATTGGATTGCTGCGCCAGGGGGTGCGCACTTTTTTCACCGTCTTCGGTCATGGGTCCACCGAGGTGGGCGAAGTGTTGCGCATTTACCAGGGAGCCGGACTCTTCCGCGCCTGCGGCTTGCGCAGCGAGATCGAAGCCTCGCATGCTGCCACGGCGCTGCGCTGGGTGACCGGAGAAAAGGCCGCCGTGGTCACCTCCATCGGTCCCGGCGCGCTGCAAGCCATGGCAGCCTCCCTGGTCCCGGCCTCGGACGGCATCGGCGTGTGGTACCTGCTCGGCGACGAGACCAGCGAGGACGAAGGCTTCAACATGCAGCAGGTGCCCAGGCACCAGCAGGGGCTGTTCCTGCAACTGGCCTCGACCCTGGGCAGCGCCTACAGCCTGCATACCCCCCTGGCCCTCTCCGCCGCCTTGCAGCGCGGCGCCGCGACCGTGGATCATCCCTACCGCGCCGGGCCGTTCTTCCTGCTGCTGCCGATGAACACCCAGGCAGCCTGGCTGCCTGCCTTCAACCTGGACGAGCTGCCCTTGGCTCTCCACGTGGCGCTGGGCGCAGCGCAAGGCGATTATGCGCTGGCAAGCGAATGGATCGCCGAGGCTGGGAAGATCGTCGTCAAGGTCGGCGGCGGCGGCAGGAATGCCGGCGCAGAACTGGCGACCCTGCTGGAACATTCCGGTGCCGTGCTCGTGCATACTCCCATCGCCAGCGGCTGCATCCCCCACTCCCACGCGCAGAACATGACCGTTGGCGGATCGAAGGGCTCCATTTCCGGAAATTACGCCATGGAGAACGCCGACCTGCTCATAGCCGTGGGCACGCGCGCCGTGTGCCAGTCGGATTGCTCGCGCACCGGCTACCCGAATGTCAAGCGGGTCATCAACATCAATGCGGACGTTGAGGATGCCACCCACTACCGCCACACCCTGGCGCTGGTCGGCGATATCCGCCTCACGCTTGAGAAGCTGAACTCAGTCCATCCGAAACAGCAAGAGGGTAAAAGGGGATTGGCTGGACGCCTGTGCGCTGAAAAAAGCTGAATGGCTGGAATTAAAGGCGGAACGGATGCGCCACCCTGTGCTGCAGGATGACTACTGGGGCGGCACTGTGCTCACCCAGCCGGCTGCCATCCAGGTGGCAACGCGCTGGGCGCGCCAGCACGGCTCGGTGTGCTTCTTCGACGCCGGGGATGTGCAGGCCAACGGTTTCCAGGTTGCCGAGGACGACCACCCCGGTCAGACCTTCACCGAGACCGGCGCCTCCTACATGGGTTTCGCCGTTTCAGCACTGCTGGCAACCGGAGTGGCTTCCAAGCCTTTCCATGCCCTGGCTCTTACCGGCGACGGCTCCTTCACCATGAACCCACAGATCCTGATCGACGGCGTGGAGCATGGAGCACATGGCATCATCCTGCTGCTCGACAACGGGCGCATGGGTGCCATCACCGGGCTGCAGGAAGCCCAGTACGGTGCCGGCTTCGCCACCTGGAACACCCTGCAGGTGGACTACCTCGCCTGGGGCCGCTCGGTCCCTGGTCTGCTTGCCCTGGACGGAGGCCGCACGCCAGAGTCGTTGCGCAGTGCCCTGGATGAGGCTGGCAGGCATGCCGGCCTGGCGCTGATCCACCTGCCGGTCTATTTCGGTCCCGACCCGCTGGGCGGCATGGGTGTCTATGGTCGCTGGAACGTGGGTCCCTGGAGCGAAGACGTGCAGAACCTGAGGCATGAGATCGGGTTATGAAATGATGATAAAGGAGGCACAATGAACCCGATCCGCGTTGCCATCGTCGGCTGTGGACGCATTTCGGACCTGCACCAGTTGGGGTATCGCGGGCGTGAAGACGCAAAAATCGTCGCCGTTTGCGATCCCAACAGGTTGCGTGCCCGCAAGCAGGCCAAAGCCTGGGGCGTGGAGAAAGTGTACACCGATTACCAGCAGGTCCTGGAGGACAGGGAAGTGGACGTGGTGGAACTGCTCACCCCACATCACCTGCATTGCTCCATGACCGTCCAGGCTGCCCAGGCAGGCAAACATATCTCGGTGCAGAAGCCGATGGCACTCTCCGCGGCCGAGGCGGATGAAATGATCGCCGCAGCGGACAAGGCGGGCGTGGTGCTGAGGGTCTATGAGACCTTTGTCTATTATGCCCCGGCGGTAAAAGCCAGGGAGATGATCGACGCCGGAGAGATCGGCGCAGTGCGCGCGGTGCGCATGCACGTCAGCACCGGGTCAGGCACCTCCTGGGATGTACCCCTCTCATCTTGGCTGTGGCGCTTCAACGAGCAACAGTGCGGCGGCGGTCCGCTGGTCTTCGACCACGGCTACCACCTGTTCTCGGTGGGTTATTACCTGGGCGGACCCGTGGAAAGGGTGTACGCCTGGATCGAACATACACCGGTCAAGGAAGCCGTCGGCGTTGTGAAGATCGATGCCCCGGCGATGATCATGTTCCAGTTCAAAGCGCCGCCAGTGTTACGGGCAGCTCGACATCGAACATACCCCCAAGATGCGCATCCACTCCGACTATTACGCCGATGACGACCGTATCGAGGTCGTCGGCGAGAAGGGCATCCTGTTCATCAACCGCTACACCGCCCGGACGGTGGACCTGCCCGAGCTGATGCTCTTCAAGGACGGCAAGACCAGCGCGGTGCCGGTGCAGGGCGTGGAGTGGCACGACAGCTTTAGCGCCACGACGGTTGATTTCATCGAAAAACTGAAGTCTGGCGGTCAGCCCCGGCTGGATGGTCCCACCGGCAAGGCGGTTCTGCAATTCACCCTGGCCGCGCTGCAGTCCGCGGCGACCGGTCGCGAGGTGCGACCGGACGAGGTGAAATAAGGAAAGGAGGATCAGATGGCCTATTCATGGATACCCGTTCCGGTTTACCTCATCCTCATCGTTTTCTACCTGGTCGCCCGCAACCGCGAGGATCTGAAGAAGACCGCCGTCATCCAGCCGGTACTTACCTTCCTGGCCATTGTCATTGCCGCGCTCAGCTTCCTTGCCCCGCAGGCGGACAAGGGCTACACCACCTGGATCCTGGTGGGGCTGGGCCTGTGCTTCCTGGCAGACATCTTCAACATCGACATGACCAACGACAGGATACTGTATGCCGCCATTGCCGTCTTCGTGGTCGCATACCTTGAATACGCGCTCACTTTCATCCGTTTCAGCGGATTCCAACGCCAGGACCTTTTCGTGGCAGCCGTTTTCTTCCTGCTTTACCTTTTCCTGATGCGCCTGTATTGGAAGGGATTGGGCAATTTCCGCATCCCGGTGCTGGTTTATGGACTGGTGATGCCCTTCATGGTCACCCGGGCAATATCCACCCTCTTTGGCACTGGATTCTCAACGCTTTCAGCATGGCTGGTCACTGCCGGCTGCTCCATGCTCTTCCTGGGTGACATCGAATACGGATTGCATCGTTTTTATAAGCCGCGGCAAGTTCTTCCTCGGCCCCATCTGCTATGCCGGGGGCCAGTTACTGATCGCCCTGAGTTGCACTTATTTCCTGATCCACTAAAAAAGGTGACTACCATGACAAAAATATCGCGCAGGACAAAGCTCGGTTTTGGAGCCGGTGAATTCAGCAGCAGCATCTTCTTCACCATTACCTCCTTCTGGTTGATGAACTTCCTCACCGACGAAGTGCGGTTGAGTGCCGCCCTCGCCGGCACTGCCCTCCTGGTTGGCAAGATCTGGGATGCAGTGATCGACCCGCTCATCGGTTATATCTCCGACCGCACCCGCTCGCGCTGGGGACGCCGGCGCCCGTATATCCTCATCTTCTCCATCCCCTTTGGGCTTGCCTTCGTCCTGATGTTCACCAATCCGGGGATCGAAGCGCAGGCGGGCAAGTTCGTCTGGGCAATGCTTGCATATGTGTTCTTCTGCACGGTCTATTCCTTCACCAATATCCCCTACAACGCCCTGCTGCCCGAGATCAGCCAGGAGTATCACGAACGAACCAATATTGTCGGCTACAAGCAAGCCTTTGCAGTGATCGGCACCATCCTCGGCGCGGGTGCCGCCCTGCCGATCATGAGCCTTTTCGCATCGCGCTCTGCCGGTTTCACCGGCATGTCCGCCATATTCGGCCTGCTGGCAGCCCTTTCCCTGCTCGCCACCTTCTTCAGCGTGCGCGAACCAGCCTTTACTGCACCCCCCAGGGGAGAGAGCATCACCAAATCGCTCAAGGATGTCTTCACCAACAAGCCTTTCATGTTCCTGTTGGCCTCCTGGTTCACCAACAGCACCGCCGTGGCGATCATGGAAGCCATGCTGATCTATTATTACAAATACATCTTCCAGGACGAGGCCGCTGCCACCCCGGCAATGATCATCCTGTTGGTGGTGACCATCGCCACCATCCCCTTCTGGGTCTGGTTTTCGAAGAAGGTCAACAAGCGCACAGCCTACATCATCGGCATGTTCCTGACCCTCAGTGCAGTGCTGCTTTTCGCCTTTATCGCCGATACGCTGGGCAAGACCGGCGCACTGGCGATCATGGTGCTGGCAGGCATCGGATTTTCCGCGCACTACGTGCTGCCCTGGTCGATGGCGCCGGATACGATCGAGTATGGTTATGCCCGCTCGGGAGTGCGCCGCGAGGGGGTTTATTACAGCGCCTGGACCTTCTTCATCGCCCTGGGAGGCGCCTTCGCCGGCTTCCTGGTCGGGCAGAGCCTGGACATCTTCGGCTATGTGCCGGATGTGGTCCAATCGGCGCGTGCCGTCCTGGGTATCCGCTTGCTGGTCGGTCCGTTGCCGGCAGTGCTGCTCCTTCTCGGTAACCTGGCGCTGGCATTCTATCCACTAAACCAGGTGAAATACGCTGAAATCCAGGCTGCCATTGCTGCGAAGCAGGTCGACAAGCCATAATCCTGGCTGAAATAACCTTCAGACTTGGTCCCGGTTGGCATGGAGAGCACCCACGCGGCTGGGACCTTTTCTAATATTATTCAGATATGATTTATCTTGTTTATTTCGGCAAATGCGCCTATAATCGGGCAGTTCAACAAGGAGTTCCCATGAACAAGATCACCCCCTTCTTATGGTTCGATGGACAGGCGCAGGAAGCCGCAGAATTCTACGTCTCCATTTTCAAGAATTCAAAGATCCTGAGCATCTCATCCGGCCCGGACGGCAAAGCTTTTATCGTCTCCTTTGTGCTCGATGGGCAGGAAATCACCGCCCTGAACGGCGGGCCGGAGTTCAAATTCAACGAAGCCGTCTCATTCTTCGTCAATTGCGAAGACCAGTCGGAAGTCGACACGCTGTGGGAAAAATTGACTGCACAGGGCAAGGAGCAACAGTGCGGCTGGCTCAAGGATAAGTACGGGCTCTCCTGGCAGATCGTCCCGCGTGCCTGGGCGAGCTGATGGGCGGACCGGACCCTGTCCGTTCCCAGCGGGTGATGCAAGCGATGTTGAAAATGGTCAAGATCGACATCCGGGGACTGCAGCGGGCGTACGAAGGGGATGCTGACTGATTAAAACCTGCATTAGCAAGTGCATCTGTCCATGCCCAGCATCGGCATGGTCGTTTGATCACGAAATGCCTTCAGCCTATAGTTCCCAGGCTGAAGGGTTTCATTGATACTGCCAGGTTTCAGCGATTATTTTCAAAAAAGACGGTTAGGATTAAAATAAAAAATGATTCGCTTTTTTATCCCAGGAGATTTATGACACACAGAAAGAAACAACTCAACTTTAACAGCCCTGCCCCAGACCTGCAGCTGCAGGACACCTCCGGCAACCCGGTGCAGCTTTCCAGCCTGTGGGCGGAAAAACCCCTGCTGTTGGCATTCACCCGCCACTTCGGCTGCACGCAGTGCAAGGAAATGCTCGAACAACTGTCAGCAGGCAGGGAAGCCATCCAGGCAGCCGGGCTGGACCTGGCAGTCGTCATGCAGGCTGATCCGCAGGCAACCGCCGAATTTAGCGCCAGGTATGCCCCCGGGCTGCTGGCGCTGGCTGACCCGCAACGCAAGGCTTACCATGCCTTCGGGTTGGAACGCGGCAACCTGTTCCAGACCTTCCTCAACCGCAAGGTCTGGGCAGCGATCCGCCAGGCGCGCAAGAAGGGATAAGGTGGAAAATCCGCCGCGTGGGCAGGACGCCATGCAAATGTCGGGCACTTTCATCATCAGTCCTGAGGGGCGCATCGAACTGCCCTATTACTACGATAACATCGCCGACCATCCCCCGCTGCAACTGTTGTTGGAAGGCGTGCTGGATACGAAATGGGATGCCTCTTTCGAAGGACCGGTGGGTCCCGGCGTGGAAAAATCCACTGACGGAGAAGGGAGCGGAAAATGAAACAAGCCCTTTCCGTTGCCAGCTTCCTGGCCCTTAAAGAAATCTGGCGCAACCGCGGGCGCTTCTTCCTGGTCAGCCTGGTGATCGCCCTGATCACCCTGCTGGTGTTGTTCATCGCCGCCCTGGGCGAAGGCTTGGGCAATGGCAACCGCGAGTACATCTCCAAGTTGGACGGCGAGTTGCTGGTTTACCAGGCCAAGTCGGACCTGCTCATACAGGCCAGCCGCCTGGGCACGGAGCGGGTTGATGAGGTGCGCCAGGTGGACGGCGTGGCGGATGCCGGCATGATCGGCACCTCCAGCGCCACCCTGGTGCTGGCAGGGGATGCGGAACCGCTCAAGGTGGCCTTGTTGGGCGTGGAACCCAGCCATGTCGGAGAACCGGCAGTGGTCGAAGGGCGGCAGCTTTCCGGAGAGGACGCCGAAGAAGTGATCATCGACCGCAACACTGCCTTGCGCAGTGAATTGGCCTTGGGCGACACGCTCAAGGTCCGCGTCACCCAGGGCACTTCGGATGTCTTCTATTCATTGAAGATCGTCGGTATCGCCAGTGGGCAGCAATACAGCCTGCAGCCGTCCATATTTGTCCCGTTTTACACCTGGGACAGGATCCGCCCGCAGTCCGAGGCAGAATTGAACTTCACCGATGCCACCGCCAACGTGATCGCCGTCAAGCTGGTCGATCCGCAGGCAATTGAGGCGGTCAGCCAGGAACTCCTGGCCAGGGTGGAGAACGTCCAGGTGGCCACGCTCAAGGACGCCATCCAGGCACTACCCGGTTACACCGCCCAGCAGAGTACCCTCAACACCCAGGGCGGTTTCACCCTGTTCATCGGCATCCTGGTCATCGGCGGCTTTTTCCAGATCCAAATCCTGCAGAAGGTATCCCAGATCGGCGTGCTGAAAGCCATCGGCACCTCCAACCCGATCGTCGCCCTGGCCGCGGTGATCCAGATCGTGGTCATCACCGTTGTCGGCGTGCTGATCGGTGCCTTGTTCACTTTCTCTTTCTCACTCTTCTTCCCACCCACGGTGCCGATTGTCTTCAACGGTACCACCTCGGCCATTGCACTGGCGGCGCTGTTGGTCATCGGTCCATTGGGCGGGTTGGTCTCCATCCGTTATGCCGTGCGTGTTGAGCCGCTCAAGGCACTGGGGTTGAACTCATGAACACTACCAATACAAAATATGCTCTTGAAACCCATGCCGTGGTCAAGAAATACCAGGCCGATGCCGGCACCATTTTTGCCGTGAATGAAGTCTCCTTGCAAGTCGAGGCGGGTGAGTTTGTTGCCCTGGTTGGGCCCAGCGGTTCCGGCAAAACGACCATGCTGTCCATTCTTGCCGCGCTGCTCAAGCCCAGCTCCGGGCAGATCCTGCTCGACGGGGAAGACCTGGCAGGGATGAGCGATACCGATCGGGTGCTCATGCGCCGCGAGAAGATCGGCTTCACCTTCCAGGCCAACAACCTGGTGCCCTACCTCAGCGCAGTGGAAAACGTGGAATTGATGCTGCGCCTCAACAAGCGCCTGGACAAGGCCGGCAAACTGCGCGCCCGCGAGCTGCTGGCGCGCCTTGGCCTGGCCGAACGCATGAAAAACCTGCCGGGCCAGATGTCCGGCGGGCAGCAACAGCGCGTCGCCATAGCCCGGGCTTTGATCCACAACCCCAGCCTGGTGCTCGCCGACGAACCCACTGCCAGCCTGGACACCGAGCGTGCCTACCAGGTGGTGGAAACCTTCGCCGGGCTCATCCATGAGCAGAAACGCGCCGGCATCATGGTGACCCATGACCTGCGCATGTGCGAGTACGTCGACCGTGTGCTGCAGATGCGCGACGGCAAGCTGGTCAAGATCTATTCCACCCGGGAGGAGATCTCCAAACTCGCCAGGGGCGGCAGGGAACAGGCATGATCCTGCCCGGAGTATTTGTTGCACATGGGAGCGCCTGCTAGAGAATGGAATGGGGAGGCTGTTGTATCCCCATGTAGTTAATGTGGATTTGCCTGGTGATTGATAGGTTATTGGCACAAGAGAAAGGAGAGGAGATGAAAATCTGCATTGTGACTGATAGCACCTGCGACCTGCCTGCCGGATTGATAAAAGAGCACCAGATCACGGTCATCCCGCTGTATATCAACATCGGTGATAAAGGATATCGGGATGGGATCGACATGACCCGCAGTGAATTCTACACAGGCTTGGCGGATTTCTCCCCACCCCCGACCACCGCCGCACCCAGTATAGAGGTCTTTCGCCAGACCTACGAGCAACTCGCTGCCCAAGGAGCCACCGAAATCCTTTCCATCCACATCTCCGAGCATTTGAGTGCCATCGCCGCCTTTGCGCGGCAAGCAGCGAAAGAAACGACGTCTGTGCCGGTAACCGTTGTTGATTCGCGCCAGCTCAGCCTGGGGACCGGTTTCCAGGTTTTGAAAGCAGCCCAGTTAGCTGAAGAAGGATGCCCGAAGACTGAGATCCTTTCCAGGCTGGATGACCAGGTCAAACGTACCCATGTTTTCGCCATGCTGGATACGCTGGTGTTCCTGAGCCGCAGTGGGCGTATGAAATCGGTCATATCCTTCCTCGGATCGCTGCTGCAACTCAGGCCGATCCTGACGATGTACAATGGAAAATCGAGGGCGGAACCGGCCCGGACGCGTGAAGGGGCGTTGCGCAGGCTTGCGGACATGATCGCCCATCACCGCCCCTACGAAAAGGCAGCCATCCTGCACTCCAATGCCCTCGAGCGCGCCAGTATATTCCTGGAAGGTGTCAGGCACCTCCTTCCTGACGGCGAGATCATGATCGAAGAGATCACACCTGTGCTCGGCGCACATATCGGCCCCGGCGTGATCGGCTTCGCCGGTGTATCCAAAAAATCCAATGGAAGACATATCATCGGAAGGAGTACCCCATGAAACTTGCCAAAGCCATTTCCCTGCTCGGCCTGCTTGCCATGACCGCCATCATCCTGTATGCATTCATCACAGGCGATTTCAGTACCGAAGGAGCCCGCTTGCTCGCCATGCCCTGGGGCATCGTCTCGCTGGTGGACCTGTATACCGGTTTCACGCTTTTCTCCTGCTGGATCGTCTACCGCGAGAAGGCTGTCCTGCCTTCCATACTCTGGGTGATCCTGATGATGGTGATGGGCTCCTGGACCGCATCGCTGTACATCTTCCTTGCCCTTCAATCCAGCCGCGGCGACTGGCGCAAGTTTTTCCTGGGCAAACGCGCCCGGGAAGCATGATCAGCCAGGTTTGAGGCTTGACCTCATAAAACATCCCCCACTTGAACTGGGCGTATCACGGGTGTGAGCTTTGACTGGCTTACACCCGTATGATTTACGGCACCCTGAAGCGGATATCCCATCCCCAACCGCCATTCATCAAGGGGAACACCGCTGCACTTGTTCACTATAGTAGGTTGTTGTGTAGGTGGGTGACAAAAGGAAGAACCGGCAGTACGAATCCATCACCCAAGCGGTAACTAGATGGCAGCCTTCATCCCCTTGCCCTGGGTGGAATATGACTGGGTACGGCCTGCCGGGGTTTTGGGAAAATTCCCTTGCCTCCCTGGGATGGAAAGGCAGAATCTTGATCAGAAATCAATCCTACCGGTTTTGGTCTGCATATTTCCACCACAGGTAGGTCCCCATTACCCCGGTCAAACCAGTCAGGGCGACGAGAGCATAACTGAAGGGAGGAATGGGTGTCTCCTGCAGAACCAGGGCTGGGACCGACCAGGGGAAGTATTCCCCCCATCCGAGGGTGATGGACAGGTTCCCCAAAATTACCGTTAGGATCAGCGATCCCGATGGGCAATAAGATAGCCGCGCCCCACGCTGGCAAAGAAAGCGAATGGCATGACAAGCGTATCGACATCACGGCAGTGACCGCCAGGAGACCGGTGCCATGCAGGAGTACAGCCAGCGAGCCTCCCGGCAGCCGGATGACCGCCCCGAGAATCAGACCGACGATATATGTTTCCACGATCAACGCAGCACACCAGAGAGCAACGACAATGAATTTTGCCAGGAGGATATCGAAGCGTGGAACCGGTACAGCCAGAAGGTCTTTCAGTGTGCCGTCAGTGAATTCCCGACCGAAAGTCCAACTGATGGCCAGGCAGAAAAAGAAGAACCTCCCAGGGCAGTGAACTCGACCATCAGGGTCAAGTAACCCGGCCAGTCAGCGCTGCCGACCACCAGGTTGGCTTTGGTGCCGAGCAAGCCAAGCTGCCGGGCAAGCTGGGGGTCCTTGTAGATAAAAATCAGGAGTGCACCGATCAACGGCATCATCAGGAATCCCAGGGCGGTGAAGAAAGGCACCCGTGAGCGGATCACTTTCCGCAGTTCGATCCAGACCATATTTGAAAGCGTCTTCATTTTTTGCCTCCGCTCGATCCCACCAGCCGGAGGAAATATTGTTCCAGTTCCTCTTCCTCCACCAGCAATTGTGTCGGCGGGGTCCCGGCCTGGACCAGCAGGCTGGCAATGTCGTCAGGGCTTTCGATCGCAGCGGTCTGATCGAGCTCCAGGATCCCATCCGGAAGGATCTCGCCGGATAACCGGCACTGGACAGTACCTGTTGGGCGGTCTCGATATCCCGTGCTCGCACCAGCAGCCGCCTGCGCCGGTTGCGTTCCATCTCGGCGACATCCATCTCCTGGAGCAGGCGGCCCTCATGGATGATCCCGATCCGGTCCGCCAGGCGGGACACTTCAGCCAGGATGTGGCTGGACATGAAAACCGTGACGCCCTGTTCCCGGGTCAGCTCAAGCAGGAGTTCACGGATCTCAACGATCCCGGCCGGGTCCAAACCGTTGGCTGGCTCGTCCAAAAGGATCAATTTTGGATCGTGCAGCAGGGCTTTGGCCAGCCCCAGGCGCTGGGCATTGCCCATGGGAGAGGTACCTGCCCGCCGGTCCGCGTATGCCGCCAGACCCAGGCGCTCGATCACCTGGCTGACAGCTTTCCTTTCTGTCCCCGGATGAAGACGCCGGGCAACTTCCAGGTTCTCACGGACGGTCAGCTCGGGGTAGGCGTGCGGCACTTCCACCAGGTACCCGACTTCAGCCCAGGGTTCCCGGCTGCCCAGGCGGACCCGCTTCCCAAAACGGTGGCACTTCCGCGAGTGGGTCTGATCATCCCCAACAGCATGCGGATGGTGGTCGTCTTTCCCGCCCCGTTCAAACCCAGGAAAGCATAGATCTCTCCTTCGGCGACCCGCAGGGAAAGATCCGTCCACCGCGGTGACATCCTTGTAGCGCTTGCCGAGGGTTCTCTGTTTCAATCGTCCAATTCATGCGTCGTATCCCTTTTTTGATTCGAACCATGGCTCATCTCTGCAAGGAATTGAACTCAACT
>CAWCBN010000008.1:0-60763 GCA_963793795.1 uncultured Chloroflexia bacterium | reverse complement strand
AGCCTTGTTCAGGGTACATTTCGCACAAGGGTCGCCCGCCGACGCGGTGCTGCAGATTCCAGCCATAGCGCTGCCCGCCGGCGTTGAAGACCGGAAGGATGGCATAAGTGTCCACCAGGAATTGACGCAAGGATGTCCATGCCCCGGCGATGGGTTGCCCGATCCAGGCGATCATCTCATTGTCTGAAGGTTGTTTGGTTTTATCCAGCATTCGTTCATGCATGGCAATCTCCATAGGTTCGATATGAATGCCTGTCAAATAATACACACAGTACCGCTAACCGATGTACAGAAGACTTACCCTTGTTGATCACTTGTTTTCATAGCATATCCAGAAGGATTTCCACGTACTTGAATGCCGCAGTAAAAAGGCAGCTCTTTTTCTCTCCCAACCTTGTCGCTGATATTTTCATAATCTGCAAAGATTCGCTGATGATATCCCCGGGTAGTTGATTTTCCTGCAATGCTATTCTGAATCTCTTTATCGCGGTCATGCCTTCCCTTCTCCAAAAACATGTAATGCCATCCAGTTCAGCATGACGCGGCTGCAGACATTTGCAGGCCTTCGTGCTGATCGTTAATTTTACCCGCTTCTTCACAGGTCATTGACCAGCACGATGCGATAGCGTGCCTTGTTCTCCTTCACTTTGCGGAGCGCTTCATTCACCTGCGACATGGGCATCAGCTCAACCAGGGGCGTGATCCCGTGCTCCTGGGCAAACGCCAACATCCCGCGATCGTTGCAGCATTACCCAGCAGGGAACCGCTGAATGTCAGCTCGTGCGCCACCAGGTCAGTCGAATTCATCTGGAGATCCGGAAAACCGACCATGACCAGTTTGCCCCTCTTCTTCAGGGTATTGAGCAGGATTTCCAGGCAGGTTCCCTGGCTTGTCGTCGACAGGACAAGGTCGAAGCCGTAATAAACCTTGCGCAGGCTGGGGATATCGTTGATGTCGATGAAATGGTCAGCACCGAATCCGAGGGCTTGTTCCCTCTTGGCAGGGGAGGACGAAATTGCAGTGACCTCGCAGCCAATGGCGTGGGCGAACTGGATGGCGAGGTGACCGAGCCCGCCTACACCGTGAACAGCGACCTTGAGCTGGGGGTTGGTCAGGTGCGCTTGCAGGGCTGCATAAACTGAAAGTCCCGCGCACATTAACACCGCGGCGCACTCGGAGGACATGCTTTCTGGGAGCAGATACACGAACCTTGAATCGGCGCTGACCGATGTCGCGAATCCCCCGTACGGAACCATGACGGTTGTATCACCGATCTCCATGCACAGCTGAGTTTCCCCTTTCAGGCACCACTCACAATGACCGCAGGAACGTCCCTGCCAGCCGATGCCGACCCGGTCACCCAGTTTCACTTCATTGACCGCCGGACCTGCAGCCGTCACATGTCCGACGATTTCATGACCCGGCACGAAGGGAAAATGGGTGATCGAATAGTAATCGTCTATGGCGTGGATGTCCGTGTGGCACACACCGCAATGCGTGACTGCGACCCTGACGTCATGGTCACCCAGCTTGGGCGGTTCATAGGAGAATGGTTCAAGAGTTGCCCCGACAGACCTGGCTACAAATGCTGAGATGGTTGAAAGAGTCATTTGCTTGCCTACCTTTCGGATTGGTTCCTTTCGCCCGGTTTGGTTGGATACTTAATTTAAATAAGCCTCATCAGCCTCGGAAAAAATCCTGCTTACCCCATTATTATCGCGCAAATCTTTTATGCTGAACGGCTTAACTGGCGGCTTCAGCTGCAGTTGACACCTGCAGGATGATTGCGTCATACCATGGACCATGATCGTTCCGACATGGATCTATTCGACTATAGTAGCCTGTCGGTCCAAAACAAAATCTTATTTATCGGGAGCGCAGCAGTGCCGGGCCGCAAGCACACTGCCTACATGGTTTTTATTTCAGTCGCTAGTTCCCCCGGCTTGCCCTTCCACAAAAGGATCCCCAGCCAGGCAGCCCAAATCACGACCAGTGGTGCGCTGAAAGGTTCGAGATTTGGAAAGAGAAACACGAACAGCGACAGGAACCCGGCAACCAGGGACAGGACACTCAACGTGCGCGGCAGGCTGCGTGTTGTCCAGCCCGCCGAGCCAACCAGCAGCAGCGCCCAGCCCAGGAAGTGCCAGCCGGCAGCGATCATCCCCTGCACGATGTTGGGATGCAGTACTTGAAAATGGCGGCTGGAAGCCCGGACGCTGGAAACCAGGACCATCATTGCAGCGGCAAGGATGGTGGTCAACAGTGACAAGGACATGCGTTGCGCCGCCGCCCCGCCAAAGCGCTCACGCAGGGCAAGGAGGACCGTGACCAGGCTGGCTGCACACAGCGGCCCGTACAGGAAATCGGCCAGGGCGTAGACGAACGGCCCGCTGGGAGCTTTCAAGTTCCCGGTAAGGTAGATATAGAGAGCCACAAGGTAGGCCACAACCATCAGGATGGAGGCTATTCCACCCCATTTTTGTAACAGCATTGGTGAAATCTTGGTATCATTATTTGTTTGAAGCTTGGAATTACTGTTCTCCGGCATCATTCAGAACCTCATTATTGGAAGACTCTAGTATGGATCAAGCGTCTCAACGGCGGGCGTCCAGTTCATCGCAATAAATATGGAAATCAAACAAGGTTCCTTACAACTTTGAATAACCCCATGGTTCCAAGGAGAACCGCGATACCGATAAGCGGGATCCCGATATCAGGACGCATGAAGAGCAATGAGTCCCAGCGAGTGCCGAGCAGTGTGGGGAGGTAAAATATTGCAGCGCATATCAGCAAGCTGAAAACGATCCCTATCCAGACCAAGACCTTTATAAACTTCCTGGAAGACAGGTATCGATTTCTCCATCCTTTCAGCCTGGATGCCTGCCAGATGATGACCGTGATGAACAGGAGGATCGAAAGATCAAAAATAACCCAGGGTTTATAAAGTACGGAACTGGACAGAGCCTGATAAGGGAGTTGCAGGACGATATTGCCAATGCCCCGGGCAATATCATAGGAGGTTACCCCCGGAAGTTGATCGAGGCGGGTGTTCAACAAGAGTACCATGCCCAATTCCTGCTGCGGGTAGGTGAGGCAGGTCGTGCTGATGCTGTTGTGCCCGCCTGAGAGTCCATAGACAATATCGGGGGTAGGGCTGCCTGGGATCCAATGCCACATCGGGCCATACCGACCCCTTCCATTTACAGGCAGCAGCGATTTGTCCTGATACTTCCCCTCGCCCAGGAACAGGCTGAGATAATGAGCCATATCTTCACTGGTGGAAGTCAGGTAGCCGGCACCTACCATCCCCGGCACAAATTTTTCATCATAAGGAACAGAGAAACCGAACGAAATCAGGTTTCCGGTGGCTATATGAGGCACAGTGCGCATATTCAGCAAAAGTGGAACTGAGACATTCCCAGTGGCGTGAAGATGTTCTCGTCCACATATTCCGCATAGGGCTGACCGCTGACGCGTGATACCACCTGCCCCAGTAGAACGTAATTCCAGTTGCTATATTCTTCGTGTTCACCCGGCTGGTAGACGGGCCGATATCCGGCCAGGTGGTCAAGATCTTCAGCAAATGTCGTGGTTGGTGAATTGAGGTATGGCGCTTCGCCTTCCAGTTTGGATATACCACTCGTGTGGTCAAGTAGATCACGGATGGTTATGGCGGAGGCGACATGTGGGTCGGCCAGTTGAAACTCGGGCAGGTAGGTCTTGCAACCCGGTGTCGAGGTTCACTTTCCCTGCGGCGGCCAATTGTCGAATAGCGAGAGCGGTGAACGATTTTGTAACCGAACCCATTGGCCATGGAGTCTGTGGCGTGGCCGGGTCGCCCTGTGCGTTGGCAATACCATAGCCTTGCATATAAAGGATCTGGTCACCTTTCACTATTGCCAGCGCCAGGCCTTTGATAGGCAGATTGCGCATCGTCTCGTTGATATAGGCATCCACCTCAGAGAAATCATTCAGAGGGGATTGGGCATGGGCTGGATTCACAATCCCAGGGAGAAGATAAGATCAGTAGGGTAATAAGGAAGATTGCTAAAACTGCCTTTGTAACGGCTTTTAGATAGATGAACATGATGACCCTCCCATTCATTCAGCAATGTGAATTGTAATTAGCTGGCTAACAGTATGCGTTGCCCGCTCGCCTGAGGGCGAAGAGAGGCATTTATTATCCCGCAATTTATGCCAGACTGAAAGGTTTAGTTTGAATTTGACGGTTTCTTGATCATCCCGATGGGCAACAAGTACATCCGATGGAGCCTTATAGCACAGGGATAAACCTTTTCGATCATCTACCTCTTTTCCTTCACGTAATTACGTGATACACTTGTTTACGTGAACTATGATATCGGAGGTTGTGATGGAAAACACTCAAAATGTCACCCTGTCAATTCCCCGCAACATCTTGCGTAAAGCCAAGATCCTTGCCGTGCAAAAAAACACTTCGCTCTCAGGCTTGCTGACCCAAACCCTGGCGGACCTGGTTTCCCACCAGGAAGCCTATGATGGCGCCCGTCAACGCAACCTGGCTGAGCTGAAACGCGGTTTTAACCTGGGCACTCACGGACAAATTGCCATTCAACGGGAGAGCCTGCATGAACGTTGATCCCGGGGTGCGCTATTTCCTGGATACCAATATCCTCGTTTATGCCTACGATCTCTCAGCCGGGCAGAAACATGCTCGGGCAGTTCAGTTGGTGGAAGCTTGTTGGGAAAATGATAACGGCTGCCTGAGTATCCAGGTGTTGCAGGAATTCTATGTATACGGTCACGCGCAAGATCGCCATGCCCATGATCCCACAAACCGCCCGCCAGCTGGTTGCCGACCTGGCGCATTGGCATTTGCACACACCGGATGCCGGGGATCTGCTCCAGGCCATTGACCTTCAGCAGGACTTCCAATTGTCCTCCTGTGATGCACAGGTAGTGCAAAGCGCGACCAGCCTTGGCTGCAAGCTGCTCATGTCAGAGGATTTGAACCATGGTCAAACCTATGGGCAAACCCAGGTGATCAATCCGTTCAAGGAGCTGGATTGATGGACCTCTTCGATCATGCCATGAAACAGCAATACATAGCGGAAACAGAGCTGGAGATGTAAAAATTCCCGCTCACCCTGGCACTCGAACAGGTAGTCTGTTGTGCCTTTATTTGAGTAGGAGAATCCGCCCCAGCCAGATCGCCCAGATGGGATACAGGATATAGGTTCCGAGCCACCCAAAAAAAGCAACGTAGAGATACCACGGCATGGACTCCATGCTGTCAATTCCAGCAATTATTCCTGGAATACCTAGCAGACCGACGATCATGAACGCGCCGACGATAATCCCAAAAATGACCAGGGCATGCGGCAAAGCGTCACTGCGTAAAAACGAGAACACTAAATGCCGCCAGCCACATTCCGATCAGCGCATAACCGATGCTTGAATACCACCCAGCCAGCACAAAGTCTGTGTAGCCGAAAATGATCAGGATCGATCCGATGATCGTAAAAATTGCGCCGATAACCGCGAGGGCGAGGCCAATTTGACTCAGCACTGGTGATTTGGCATGCTGTTCGGCGTAAAGCATCCACGCCAGGACCACGCTTGAGATACCGATAAGGCTGTTGAAGATATCATTGATCCTGCCAAAGAACTGATTTCCTGAAAACATGATTGCGAGGAATATCAGCGCAAGAATGGCGATGACGCCCGTGGCGATTGCGATCCAGCCGGTGGTTGAGGTTGAGAAGTTGCTTGATGTCATGAGTTTCTCCTAAATTCCTAATTCTACGTGTCCAAAATCCTTAGAGACTAATCCATCGATTTGCGAAATCTCCGGCTGTGCGAAAAATTGGTTCAACCGCTATTTGCCAGGTTATATGATAAGGGTCAATAAATTCAAGTCTATCGGGTTGAAATACTTCCACCTTTAATCTCTGGGTGAAGCCTTTGATGGATGGCTTATATTTCTTTCTTGGCAGTGCCCAGTCCAATCACGTAAACCTGACCGGGAGGTTTCGTCCCCCTGAATAGCGCCAAAACGAAGCTCCCTTTCCTTAACGCAGTCATATCCAGGACCGCCCCGGCTGTTCTTGCGTCCTCCCACCCTTTGTTGAAAGGCAAGGTGTACCCCAAGCCATCTTCCTTTTCCAACTCCCGTCCGATCAACTCCATATCAAAAAGGTTTTGATAAAATCTTTCGGCTTCCTGCAAATCAGGAACAACAAGAGCAATATGGCTAACGTAAGTCACCATTCATAATTCCTTTCGACTAGGTTTTCATAACAATCAAGGCGGACAAGGATCAGAGTCCCGCCATTGGAGAGGGCGCTGGGTTAGCTCATGCCCTGGGGTGTCATTTTGCCTGATAGAACCAGTCGGCCAAACCAAATGGCCCAAATGGGATAACCGATCACGGAAATCAAGCCACCTATTGCCGCCAGAGGATGATCCTGTCCGCCCAGGATAAATCCTGTGATCACCAATACATAACCAGCTCCCGCAATGATGCTCAACCATATCAACCGCCGAGGTAACAAAGTATTGCTGAAGCCCAGGAATCCATAGACCATGAGCGAGGCCCCGAACAAGCCAAAAGCTGCGGGAGCTAGAACGGCAGTCTGGTCAAAAGTGATCACTTTCAGGATGAGCAGCGACTGAACCAGCGTGGCTGCCAGCAAGCCTATCCCTCCGATCATCAATGCCACCATACTGACAGCAGGAGCATCCCGGCGAAGGATGCGGTGGAGCATGAACAGGACCGGCAGGAGCGAAAGCGCGAGAATGACACTGGTGATATCGTTGAGGGTGCCCCATGGTTCACCTTGCGCAAAAAAGATCAGCAACGTCACCAGCCCCATGATGGTCGCGGCGGCGCTTACGAGTGCCGACCAGGCAGAATAAAGGGAGAGTTTCGCGATTGACAATTAACTTTACCTTTCAAACCTCGTTTATAGGAACGGACCGGCAGTTGGCTCGGTGGGCGGTGTGCGAACCTTGAACGCTAGCGAGATATATTCGAAGCCATGTAAATGCACGAAAATGGCGCCGTAGCTCACCTGTCCAATTTACTCATTGGGAATGGCTTTACAACTTGACGACCACCCCATCCTTGCCTTACTGAATTTCTGCCCTGCCTTCCAGTAGATTCTTCAAACCGATCAAACTTTTGTCAGCTCCCTTGATCATTGCTGACGCGATGAACGGCCCCACGAGGGCCAAAAAACCCGAGAACTGAAGATCCCACTTCCAGTTGACTGTTGTGCCATTGGGTGCGGGATTGAAAGTGAGAAATCCACCCACTTTAAATGGTCCTTCGCCAGCGGTCTTGCGGGTAATCCTTGCATTGGGTTCGAATTCGATCACTTCTGTGGTGTTCACAGAGGTGCGCCCCAAAAAGGTGCGGACTTCAGATATCTTGGTACCGACACCCACGGGACCATCCGGCATAAGGCGTACTTCCGACAATGCAGAGTCCCACTTGGGTTGGTTCTTGGCATCTGCCATGGTCGCAAATACTTGTTCGACCGGGCGATTGATCACAATACTTGTTTCTTTGCTAATCATGTTTCTTGCTCCTTGTAGAAAGGGTTGACTAAATATTTATTGTGCAGCCACCCAACGGCTCGTTACCCGTGGGTGGGAGAGGCGAGAGAACGCAGCTAGATAAACCCATTCACTCGCGTGCATTCTCAGGTGGTACGGGTCGGCTTTATTCTGTAGCGCAGAAAGACCATGCCATTTCCAAAGCGACGGACTTCCTGGAGTTCCAGATCCAGGCGGATATTGTTGGGGAAAAATGGTTTTCCGCCTCCCACGATGACAGGCACGAGAAGCAAATGGCACTCGTCGATCAATCCGGATCTGAACGCATGAGCCGCGAGACCGGGACCACCGATGAGGAGGTCACGCACGGTAAAGTCCTTCAATTCTCTGATCTTGTCGGGATCGAATTCCCTTTCGATCCGCGTCCTGCTCGTGGACACAGCCTGGAGTGTTCTGGAAAAGACGATCTTGTCCGCCGCCTGCCATATCCCGGAGTAGTCGCGCGTGATCGGAGAGTGGGAAGCTAAGCCGGGGTCGGTCTCCCACACAAGCATCGTTTCGTACATACGGCGTCCGTAGAGATGGGTGCCAGCGTCGCGTTCGAGGTCGTTGACGAAGCTGTGCACCTCGTCACTCGGCATAGCCCAGTCGAACCTGCCGGTGGTGTCTTCAATGTAACCATCGAGTGATGCGATCGCCGAGTAGATCAACCTGCCCATGTCCAGCCTCTTTTTTCGAGTGATACCATTTCTTCAAATCAATCCGGGTGTCGTGTTAGTGAGAGGATTTTCCTATTTTTCGACCGGGGGACGTCGATAACGCATGAACACAACGCCCGTGGGAAGTGGTGACACCTCCACCAATGCCAGGTTGAGGCGCTTGCTTTCTGGATATAGCCGTTTGCCGCCACCCAGCACGATGGGGTACACATGCAGGCTGTACTCATCCACCAGGTCATTTTGCGCCAGCACTTGAGCCAGAACGCTGCTCCCATCCAGGAGGATGTTCTTGCCGGGCTGCTGTTTAAGCTGGCGGATGGATTCAACGACGTTGTCGCCGATGAGAATGGAGTTTCGCCATGCCGATGCGGATTTCAAAGTGGTGGACACCACGTACTTGCGGATGTTATTCATGGCATCGCCAAATGGATCACCAATCATCGGTTCAAATGCACCACCGTGGATTTGCCATGTCTTTCGGCCCAACAGGAGCGCATCCGCCTGGGACATCGCATTAAAAAAGTGAGTACCAATATCATCGTGCCAAAACGGCAGCGTCCAGCCGCCATGCGCAAAGCCGCCCTCGGTGTCCTCCTCGGCACCACCCGGCGCCTGGATCACACCGTCCAGAGTGATGAATTCAGCGATGATCAGTTCTCTCATGTTCTTTCTCCCTAATTCCTATATTCTTCGGAAGTGCCGTCCAACAGCCAGTTACACCGGTGCTGGAAAAAGCGGCGAAGGTCCAAAGATAAATTTCACTATTTGGACTATTATTATCCGTATTATACAACCACAAGCAAACGATTACAAGCGATAAAACGGTTAGAAAACCGTTAGAGTTATAATGTGTGCATGGACCTCTTCGACCATGCCATGAAACAGCAGCTCCAGGCGGAAGCACCGCTGGCAGCGCGCATGCGCCCGCGCACCCTGGAGGAGTACGTCGGGCAGGACCATATTGTCGGTCCAGGCAAGCTGCTGCGCCGCGCCATCGAGGCCGACCGGCTGTTCTCCTCGATCATCCTGTGGGGACCTCCCGGCACGGGCAAGACCACCCTGGCGCAGGTCATCGCCAACCGCACCCAGAGCCATTTCGAGACCCTCTCGGCGGTGCTGGCGGGCAAGGCTGAACTGAAGGTGGTCATCGAGGCCGCCCACGAACGGCGCCGCCTGTACCAGAAAAAGACCACCCTGTTCGTCGACGAGGTGCACCGCTGGAACAAGGCCCAGCAGGACGCCCTGCTGCCCCACGTGGAGAACGGCACGATCCTGTTCATCGGCGCGACGACGGAGAATCCCTACTTCGAGGTCATCGGCGCGCTGGTCTCGCGCAGCCGGGTCTTCCAGCTCCTGCCCCTGACCAGCGAGCAGACTGACCGCATCCTGGAAATGGCGCTCAAGGATGCGGAGCGCGGCTATGGCAAACGCAAGATCCGCCTGGACGCGGATGCGCGCGACCACCTGGTGGACGTCTCCGGCGGCGACGCCCGCAACGCCCTCAATGCCCTCGAGCTGGCGGTCGAGTCCACGCCCCCCGGTGAGGACGGGTTCATCCACATCACCACCGACGTCGCCCAGGAATCGATCCAGCGCCGGGCGGTGCTCTACGACAAGGACGGCGACGCCCACTACGACACCATCTCGGCGTTCATCAAGTCGGTGCGCGGCTCGGATCCCGACGCGGCGCTCTACTGGCTGGCGAAGATGGTCTATGCCGGGGAGGACCCGCGCTTCATCCTGCGCCGCTTGATCATCCTGGCCAGCGAGGACATCGGCCTGGCCGACCCGCTGGGGTTGGTGGTGGCAACGGCAGCCATGCAGGCCTTCACCTTCATCGGCCTGCCGGAGGGCATCTACCCGATGGTGGAAGCCACGCTGTACCTGGCGACGGCACCCAAGTCCAACAGCGCCGGGGCGTATTTCAAGGCATTCGAGCGCATCGAGAAGGAAGGCGTGGGGGACGTGCCCATCCACCTGAAGGATGACAACCGCGACGCTGTCGGGTTGGGTCACGGCAAGGGCTATGTGTACCCGCACATGCAGGAAGGTCACTTCACCCCGCAGCAGTACCTGCCCGGGGAGCTGCTGGGCACCTATTTTTACCGGCCTTCCGAGCAGGGCTATGAAGCCCAGGCAAAGCAGCGGCTGGAGATGTGGCGTGAGGCGCAGCGCAAAGCCCTGGGCATCGAACGCCGCGAGGATGTGCCCGAGCTGAGCGAAGATGAGGTGCAGGCGATCAAGCGCAAGATCAAGTGAGGCGTCCGCATGGCTTTTCGCAGTAATTTATGAGATTCCAAGCCAAGCCGTTAATTTTCCCCGTTCCACGAGGAGTTCCCCATGAACTGGCAAGCGCAACTCAAAGGCGATCCCCTGCCCTGGCTGTTGGACCAATCCGAGCCGGGCATCCGCTACCTGGCGCTGCGCCACCTGTTCGACCTTCCGGCAGGCGACCCGCAATTGCTCCAGGCGCGCCGGGCTGCCCACACACAGGGTCCGATCGCCACGATCCTGGACAACATGCAGCCTGAAGGGTACTGGTCCGAGGCGGGAGCCGGTTATTACCCCAAGTACTTCTCCACGGTCTGGTCGTTGATCCTGCTGGCACAACTGGGGGCATCCATCGATGAGGATGAACGCATCAAGGTGGCAAGCAATTACATGCTGGACCACGGTTTTACCCGTGACGGCATCTTCAGCACGAATGGCGCTCCTTCTGGCACAGCCGACTGCATGCAGGGCAACCTGTGTCACGCCCTTGTAAGCCTGGGTGGCACCGACCCGCGCCTGGAGAAAGCCTTCGAATGGATGGCGCGCACTGTCACCGCGGAGGGGATCGCTCCCATGGAAGAGAAGAAGGCACCGGTGCGCTACTACGCCGGCAAGTGCGGTCCCACCTTCGCCTGCGGGTCGAACAACAAGCTGCCCTGTGCCTGGGGAGGAGTCAAGGTGATGCTGGCCTTCTCCGCCTGGCCTGTGGAGAAGCGCACCCCGCTCATCCAGAGGGCCATCCAGCACGGCGTGGATTTCTTTTTCAGCGTTGACCCGGCGACCGCCGCCTACCCCAACGGTTGGGCGCCCAAACCCAGCGGGAACTGGTGGAAATTCGGCTTCCCGGTGTTCTACGTCACCGACCTGCTGCAGGTCGCTGAGGCGCTGGTCGGATTGGGCTACGCCCATGACCCCCGGCTGGCAACCACCCTGGCTTTAATCCAGGATAAGCAGGATGAACACGGCAGGTGGATGATGGAATACGATTACAGCGGCAAGACCTGGGTGGACTTCGGCCCGAAGAAGGTCGCCAACAAGTGGGTCACGCTGCGGGCACTGCGCCTGCTGAAGGAAGCTGCCTGAAATGCCCATCCTGCTGTTGATCCGCCACGGCGAGAACGATTGGCTCAAAAAGGGCATCCTGGTCGGGAATACCCCGGGTGTCCCTTTGAACGAGCGCGGCCTCGAACAGGCGGTGGCACTCCGGGAGGCGTTGAAATCCCTGCCATTAAGGGCGATCTACTCCAGCCCGCTGCAGCGCGCCGTGGAAACCGCCACCCCGTTGGCGGAAGCCCTCGGCCTGCCGGTCCAGGTTCGTCCGGGGTTAACGGATACAAATGTTGGCGAATGGGCAGGCAGGCAGCTCAAGGAATTGCGCAGGCTGCCGGAATGGAAACAGGTGCAGTGTGAACCCGCCTCGTTTCGCTTCCCGGGCGGGGAAAGCTTTGCCGAACTGCAACAGCGCATGGTCAGGGAGGTCGAAGAGATCCTGCACATGCACAAGCCCCGGGAGCAGGTGGCGCTCTTCTTCCATGCCGACCCGATCAAGCTGGTGTTGGCTCACTTCCTGGGCATGCCGCTCGACCAGTTCCAGAAATTGAGCGTGACTCCCGGTTCCATCTCGATCCTCGTGGTCAACCGGGCAGGCGCGCGGCTGGAAGGGCTCAACCTCAAGCCCACGCGGGAAGGAATGTTCCCAAGAGGCACCTCGTGATGGATGGAGACTGAAGGTGCAGCGGGGGAGCGATGAATCAAAACAGGCGGACGCTAGGTCCGCCAATTTTTTTTACCTTCAGGCATTATTATTTGTTGAATTCGGGATTGAGGCTGGTGTACAGCGCGATCATGTTACCGGTGGGATCCTTGAATATGCCGAACCAGCCAATACCGGGGATCTCCGTCTTGGCACGTACGGATGTGGCTCCCAGGGCTTCCGCTTGCTTCAGGTCGGCTTCGATGTCGTCGCTGTCCACGTAGATCAGGACGTCACCCACCTTGACATCCTCCCCCAGCGGGCTGAAGCCGCCGCCCGGCGGCAGCGCGGGTTCCCACATGGAGTAATTGAATTTCTCATCGACGGTCACCTGCCAGCCGAACAGCTTGTTGTAAAATTCGGCTGCCTTGGCGACGTTTGCAGCGGGGATCTCGATATGGACGATATTACGCTTGGTCATGAGGTGCTCCTTTTCTCGGTTACACTCAATTATAGAACATTATTTCTAATTGTTTCAAGTATATACCTGCATTGGGGAAACGTCAAGAGAAGATAATAATGAAAAACGGCCTTATTTTGGGAGGTTGGATAGTTCATCAGTAAAAGGTAACAACTAATGCACTATCGTCATTTCGGGAATAGAAAAATAATAATATTGAGCCTTGGGGCTCGATATTATTTTAGATAATAAAGGAGAAAACACCCTCTTTACTAAAGCCCTCTACTTTTGACTAACTTATACCTGTCGCTTCTCTGAATAAGATTTCTTATTGTTGGTGAATCAAACCCCAATTCCATTAAAAAACGAACCTCTAGAAGGAGTTGGAGACTGGCAGTAAGCCTAAACCTCTCTTCTCCGCTTAAAGCAGCCTTATCAGCCAATTCTGTTGAGTAATGGGTCCAATAATTTCTTGTGTCAACAACTTTAGTAATAAATATCTTCCTATCTTTCAATGATTGAACAAAAGCAAAAGGTAATTCTTCCTTAATGCTTTACAACAATTTCTCTTATACGTGTTCTAAATGAATATTCATTTCCATAATGTAGTCTGCTTTTCAAGCTCGTTAAAAAATCTTTATCTATCACATTTGGTATAGCATCGATCAATTTTAGAAATATACTCGAATGATATTCTTTATCGCTTAGATATTTACCCCCAAAAACTCTCCGGTGATAGGTTTCGATTGCCTGAGCTAAGCTAAGAAATTTTACTTCTGCATAACTATGGGGATTATATAAAACCGAAAAATATAAATTTATGCTTGGCGCAAGAAGGTCAAATTTTTCAATCCAATTTCGCAAATAAACTTCAAAATTGGCCTCAATCGCTGACAATGTGAATAACATTGTGGATTCGTGGGTTTCAATCAAAGTGTCAGGCCATGAAGCGGCTGAGTAGTAAATATCAATTGGTATGCAATAACTTTTACCATTATTCAATCCGGTCTTTATTAAATCCGATAAACCTCTTAATCGAAACAGGGAATGTTGGGACACCCATAGCTAATCCGAGGAAATTTTGTATGCGGTGAATAATTGAGAGACAATCACTCAAAAGGTTTTTCAATTTGGAAATCAATATCAATTCTCAACTCATACGAAATATTAACATTTATTCCCTGCGGGATTAGATATGTTGGGGCCGTAAAATACCAGCCGTATTTCAAGGATCATTGATCTCAGCTTTTATTGTATCGGGTGTTTCATAATGAATGTTATATTACGAAAATATGTTTTCTATGAATTCTGTTTTGAATGGATGCTTATTTGCCCATCTCTCAAGATTTGAAAATCGAACAGAGATACTTTTAAATTTCACATCCCCTACGCTAATAAAATGAGCTCCAATAAAAGCTGCTCTTGCTATAAAGGAGGTCTTCGTGTGGCCAAACCCAATTGCTCCGGTCTGCTGACATTTATAAAGAGTAATATCTTTGCCTTGATTTGTTTCGGTTCCGATTATTAAGGGTTGCTCAGCAAAGACTGGCTGGAAATGAGGTAATTCAGGCGGAGTCGAAATATCTCCCTGTAATTTAATTAACAAGCTTTTACCAGGTTCAAATGTGAAATGCCCGAAAACTTCATTTTCAGGTGTCGTAGGTAAGCACCAATAACCTTCAAGTTTTAATTCTTTGTTCATAACTACCCTTCATTGATCTCCGAATTCGACCTGACATTATTGGACGGAACAAATAGAAAACCAACTAGATTGTTAATGAAATTACAAAACCATATTGTCCAGTCAATTCTATTCCTAAGAATTAAAACCGACTAGGTAATATTACCGGGTCGTTCATTCATTCGAGAGTTCTTTTCAACAATAATTATCCATACTTTTAATCCTAAAAGACATGTAGATTATTCATTGCAAAGAAGGGAATTAATACGTCTATCAACTCTTTGGGCAAAAGGTTCTAATATGTCTCTTGTCATGTTGGCTCCACTTATTCTTATAGCAGCTAAAGCACTACAGCGTGTGAAAACAATGAAACCATGACCAGAGAAGGTGGAAATACCCATCGTTGATTGGATCACCTACCTCTGCTGTCGTTAATTCTGCAAAAGTTAAATCGTCTACAATCGCATGATAGGATTGGTCAAGATAATCCAATAATTCATATAAGGCAATTACAAGATAGTCATCTTCAAAACCTTGACTTATATCCCATCCAACTTTTTGAAGAATTACATTATCTGGGGGGTATGCCTGAACCAATCCTTCGCGCCAACGGTATGCAATTTGACCACTCTTGTATGGTGATGCCAAATCACCAGATTAAATCATAATAGGGTCTAAGTTTACATCTGCCAAAGGCGTGCGCATAGCGGTTTGGGTCTTTGCCATAGCTTCTTGCGTCTTCGCAAGAGCTTCTTGAATCTGCGCATCTGATGGTTTACACCCAAAAAGAAAACCTGCAATCAACAAAATAAGTGGAATAGTTTTTTTCATTTATGATCCTTGCTCATTTACATCTTAAGTGAATTACAAAGTTCCAATATTAGTCCAAATTCCATAATCATCAAACGTAATCTTGAATGTGAGAAATTAGTTATATGCTTAACTTCAGTACATTCCAGTAATTTTTTACTGGTATCCTAATAGAATAATTCTAATGGGTAAAATTAAAAAGAGAAAAAAAGACATTTATTATCGACAGAAGAATTGCTAATATTGTTAACACGACAAAAAAGCCTAACTTGCTATTTATGCTTTCTAGCAATTTCACTTGTTTCACACCACTCATATCTATCGATTTCCCCTGATCACCTAATTACCGTATTACCTTTATTTATTCATACTTCAGCGCATTGACCGGCACCATCGTTGCCGCGCGCAGGGCGGGATACAGGCCCGAGAGCAGCCCGATGATGACGGCAAAGACCAGGGCAAAGATCGGCAGCCACAGCGGGGTGGAGACTGCCACGCTGGGCGGCAGCCCGCCGTGTTTCCTGCGACTGCTGCGCCAGGTAGACCAGCGCCAGCACGTTGATCCCCTGCCCCGCCAGCCAGCCGATCACCACGCCGCCCAGCCCGCCGATGAAGCCGATCCCCGCCGCCTCGCCCAGGAAGATGGTCAGCACATCCCGGTTGGTCGCCCCGATGGCTTTCATCAGGCCGATCTCGCGCGTCCGCTCCAGGATGGCCATCGCCATGGTATTGGCGATCCCGATCGCCGCCACCAGCAGGGCGATCGCCCCCACCCCGCCGAAGATGAACTGCAGGATCACGTAAAAATTATTGATCCCCTCCACGTACGACTGCGGGGTGTAGGCCTGGAAGCCCATCTCGGTGATCTGGTCGCTGATATCCAGGACATTCTCCACCGAATCCACCTTCGCCACCGCCATGTTGTAACCGGTCTTGTTGTAATTGATGCGCGTGCCGGTGGCCCATTCATTCAGGGCCTTGACATCCTCGAGCCGCATGATCACCGACCAATCGGTCTCCCCCATGGTCTCGGTCAGGACGCCGCTCACCCGGTAGGTGACCGTCTTGCGGATCTCGTTGCCCTGGTTATCCCATTTCATGAACACAAAGGTCAGGTTCTGGCCGAACAGGTCCGGCGGGGCGGGTGGTTCCTGGCCCGGCCGCAGCCGCGGGTCATAGAAATTGTTCGCCACCTGCGGACCGATGATGACCGTGCCGCGTTCCAGGATGGGCGACCCCAGGCTGGCCTCGGCGCCCATTTCCGCCAGGTCATTGGTGCCGATCCCCATCACGTTGGCATAGCCTTCCAGGCGCTTGTACTTGACCATCAGCCCGGCATACAGGTACTCGCGCGGGACCACGGCCACCACGCCCTCGATGGAACGGATCTCGGTCAATGCCTGGTTGGTCAGCAAGCGGGTCTCACTGGTCGAGCCCCCGCCTCCTCCGCCTCCACCACCGAGCTTGACCGCCGGGGCGACACCACCGTCCATGCCTCCTTCACCGTAGGTCGGCATGACCTGGATCAGGGTCAAATCACCGATGCCGTAAAGCTGCTCGGTGGCATTCTTCTGCAAGCCGATGGCCAGCGAAACCAGGATGACCACCGCCGCGGTGCCGATGATCACGCCGATCGCGGTCAGGGCAACGCGCCCCTTGCGGCGGTTGAGGTTTCCGAAGATCAGGCGAAGCAGGTCAAGGAATTTCATATTTCCCGGCAGGAGACCCGGATCTAGCCCTTACCTGCAGGAACAGGTTCGGCAGGAACAGGTTCGGCAGGCACGGTCTCGAACGTCGGCTTCATATTGTCGACTTGCGGCGTGCTGACTCCGCTGTCCAGGCCCAGCAGGCCCAGGATGAAACGCCAGGCTTTTTGCCAGAAAGTCTCCGCTGAGGCTGGGGGGAATGGCTCAATGGGTTGGTTCGGATCCGGGGTGGGCTCGCTGAATCCTTCGAGCACATCCACGACCAGTACCTGTGAAACCGTGCGCGCCTGGCTGAAGTCGTCCGTGTATGAAATGCTGACCATGACTTCGTACTTTCCAGCCATGTAAGGGGTGAACGTGGCGTCCAGCGGGAAATAACCGCCCATTTCCAGCGTCCCGATCAGCATGCTGCCGTTCTCGATCATCCCGCCGCTCGTTTCCACCTTCATGGTGCCCAAAACAACAAAATTTCGGCCCATGTTGATCACCTGGATCGGAAGCAGACCGGGCTGACCGGCAAAGAAAGGCTGGACAGGCTGGTAATAACCGATCTCCACGTGCGGCAGGTTGTAGACCAGCAGGGTGATCACCTGTTCATCGTTCACCGCGTTGCCCTTGGCATCCGTGTAAAGGAACGAGATCTTCATCGGATAAGCGCCGGGCGCGGCACTGACATTGACGATCAGGTCCTGGGTGGCGATTTTCGAATCCAGGGCGTCGATATTGCCCAACGACTTGACATTGGAGGTCCCCACCGGGGCGAACGTGGTGAACTCGCCAAAACCGGCGTTGATCCCCGCCTGGGGCGTCCCACTGCCGCCGGTTGAGCCGCCGCCCACCACCATGGTGACGCTCTTCGCACCCAGCGTGCCCACATTCTGTACCGTCAAGCTGAGCTTGAAGGTCAAGCCCGGCTGGAGCGGATCGATGTCCGTCTTGTAGTCAGTGATCACCAGTTGCGAGCGGTTTACCCCTGTGGGTGTGGCTGTGGGAAGGACGCCGGTGCCTCCGCTGACCGTCGAAGCAACCGGGATGTAGATGGTGAACTTGTCAGTGAAGCTTGCCCCAACGGCGTCGTAATAGGTCACATTCATATCCAGGCTGACCCGGGTGAGTCCGTACAACGAAACAGCAGCCGTCATGGTCTGGCTGAGCTCGGCTTTCCCAACCGTGCCCAGGCTGCCCACCGCTGTGACGCCTCCATTCTTGAGCATCAGCAGTTCGGTGGAAGTGAAAGCGATCTGCATGCTGTAGGCTGTGGAGCCCCCGGCATTGTCCAGGACGACGTTCAGGTTGAATTCCTGTCCGAAGGAGATGGCATTGGTGGAGAAATCATACGAATCGATGACGATCTGCGGGCGGGCATAGGGCTGTGAAGGTGTTGCCGTGGGAGCCAGGATGGTCAAACCACCCGGCAGTGTCGCCGACCCGACGCCCGGCACTTCCACCTGGACATCATAGACATCCGGGGCAAATCCCGCCGGGACCACCGCGGTCAACGTGGAAGGGCTGACGTAGGTGGTGGTCAAAGCCGATGTGTCCAAGCGCACGATCGAGGCGTTGGTAAAGTCACTCCCGCTGATCGTGATCGTGGTGGTCAGGTGGTTGACGACCAGGTTGGGACTGACACTCGAGACTGCCAGCGCAGCATTGACCGCCATGGGCACGGCAAAGGCCGCCAGGACCAGGAGCCCAAGGATAAACACGGAAAGTAGCTTGTTTCGATTTGACATGGTTTCTCCAATAAGATGGCAGGACAGGGTATCGTCCTACTCCAGGCTTGCAGCCTGGTAATCTGCTTCACTGACCACGCGCCCATCCAGCAGGTAGATCTTGTGCGTCGCAAAACGCATCATGCGCGGGTCGTGGCTGACCACAAGCACGGTACGACCGGAGCTGTGCAGTTCTGCCAGCAGGTGCATGATGCTGATGCCTGCTGAAGAGTCCAGGTTGCCGGTCGGTTCGTCGGCAAGGATCATTTCAGGGTCGTTGACCAGTGCGCGGGCGATGGCAACACGCTGCTGCTGGCCTCCGGATAGTTCGTTCGGGCGGTGGGAGGACCTGTCCGATAGTCCCACCCTTGCGAGGAGGTCAGCGGTCTGCCGGCCGCGTTCCTTCGCCGGGTATGCCGGCGAACTGCATGGGGAAGCCGACATTCTCAGCCGCGTTCATGCTCTGGATCAGGTTGAAGGATTGAAAGATGAAGCCCACCTTCTGCCGGCGGAAGATGGCCAGCTGGTTCTCGTCCATCGCGTCCAGCCGCTTCCCATCAAATTCGATCTCGCCTGCCGTGGGGCGGTCCAGGCCGCCGACCAGGTAAAGCAGGGTGCTTTTCCCGGAGCCGGACGGGCCAATGACCACGGTAAAGGTGTTGCGCAGGATGTCGATGTCCACACCGTCCAGGGCGCGGACGGTGGTACCGCCCATCTGGTAATGTTTGTTTAGACCGCGGATGCGGACGAATGCAGGATCCATGAAATTTAGAAGAAGAAGGGCCGGTTGATCATCATCCCGCCCAGGCTGGAAGAGAGCATTCCCAATCCGCCGCGGGCTGCCAGGATCAATGCCAGGACGATCACCACAACGGCAACCGCCTTGCCTCTCGGCAGGCTGTCCAACCGGCTGAATCCCAGGACCAGCAGGAAGGCGTGCCAGACCAGGAACAGGTCGACATGCTTGAGCAGGCTGGCGAAGAACAATGCCCCGCCCTCGGTGCCGGTGACGAAACCCGATAACCCCGGGCTGGCAATGGATGCGCGCTCAACCAGCATGAAGATTATCCTAAGAATGTCACGGACGGCGAATGGCAGGCTGGCCCAGGCGAACACGTTCAATGCCGAAGACATCTTGCCGCGCCCACCCAGCAAGGTGGAACCCAGGTGGAAAATGCCACTGATGATCCCCCAGCCCATCCACAAGCCTGCCAGCCCGGTGATCGACGGGATGACATACAGGAACGCCGGTCCCTGGGTGGCTTGTTGGGCCTGGATGTAATTTTTCTGCATATCCGGGGTCCACCACTGCCAGTCGGGCGGCAGGACCACCTCGCCCATGGCTGCAGCCCGGGCGCGCAGGATACCGGTCACGATCACACGCAACAGCAGTGTGATGCTGAGCACCAGCATCGGTGTCAGCCAGGACGGTTTCTCCAGCCCGGCAATGCGCTCGAAACCCTGGCGCGGGTGGAGCAGGAAGGCAAACGCCTGCTTGAGGTCAAAGCGACGAATGGGAGTTGAAGGGGTGGATTCAGTCATTGATTCGCCTGGATACAGTTCTGGTTAAGGGATTGAGGCTGCCATTGGCACGTCAGACCAAAATTCTATCATGCTTTTCAGCCGTTCCTTGCAGACGGCAGAACCATGGATAAGGTTCCCGTTTTATTGGATGAAAAGGTCGTTTGTTTTCCTGGTATGACGGGCAACCGGAGGAGAAGCACGCATGAAGGTTTCATACCTGTCAAACAGGAGACGGAACCAGCCCATCATCCCCCGGCGCATCTGTCCGCCGCCCTGGCTGTGGTGACATGCCCCAGCCTGGTCCTTCTTCTCGCGCACCTGGCGGATGTTGATCCGGGCGTGGGTCGGAAAATCCACTGCGGCGATCGCTGCCAGGTCGATATCCTGGTTCTTGCCGAACTTGCGCGGGTCCCTGCCGAACAGGCGCAGCAGGAATACCGCCACCCTCAGGAAGCCGTGCGGAAAGGTGTGATAATACAGCGCCTGGGGTGCAAAGGGCTGACCTGCTTCCGGGTGGAATGCGGCATCCTCGGACCTCTCGAATGCCAGGGTGGTGGCCTGCTGGATGTGGATGTGATCCGGGTGGTGGTAGCCGCCGATGGGATCGAACGTCACGACAACCTGCGGCTTCAGCTCGCGCATGTACCTGACCACGCGTCCTGCCACCTCGTCGACCGGGTGGCTGACCTGGGCATCCGGGTGCCGGTTATCCGCCGATCCGGGCATGCCTGAATCGCGATATCCCAGGAAGAAGACCCCCTTCAACCCGAGAATGCCCGCCGCGCAGCGCAACTCGGACTCGCGCATCTCCGCCACGGAGTTGAATCCCTGCATGTGCTCTGCGTCCGCCTCGCCGACCTCGCCGCGCGTGGCGCAGACCAGGTACACATCCACGCCGCGCGCCGCGTAGAGGGCCAGGGTTCCGCCCATGCCAAAGGATTCATCGTCGGGGTGTGCCAGGACGGCCAGCAGGGTTTTGGTAGACATGGTCGCAATTGTACCCTACTGGGTGTCGGCGGAATTGTATTGTTGCTCCTTTTTCTTCATTCCGGAGGGATGGTATGATTGTGCCCACATCTCTTGATCTAAGAATCATGGATAGACCATGACTGATGATAGAGAGCATCACCGCCGTTCGACTCGTCTGAAAGGATATGACTATACCAGCGCAGGGGGGTATTTCATCACGGTGGTGGCATTCCGCCGGGAATGTTTGTTCGGGGAGGTATTGGATGGGCAGGTATGCTTGAATTCGTTGGGGGAGATCGTAAAAAATTGTTGGGAGGAAATTCCATCCCATTTCCAAAATGTGGATATTGATGAATTTGTGGTCATGCCGAATCATGTTCATGGGATTGTGTTCATCCATCCCATGAATAATGGCGCACCGTTTCAACATGTCGTAGGGGCGACGCATGCGTCGCCCCTACAAAACAACCGACATGCGTCGTCCCTACCAAACAACCAACATACATGGTCCACGTATTACGATCAACATGCATCCCCCTCATCTTTCGATCCGAATGCACCCGCCTCTCCACCACGTGGACCGGTTCCGCAATCATTGGGCGCGATCGTGGGTTCGTTCAAATCCGCCGTATCCCGGCGGGCCGGACGCGAATTGAATTCCTCCAACCTCTGGCAGCGGAACTATTATGAACACATCCTGCGCGATCAATCGGATTATGAACGCATCGCCGGGTATATCCATGCCAACCCGGGCAATTGGGGGATTGATGATGAATACCGGTAGGGGCGACGCATGCGTCGCCCCTACCAGACCATGGTATATTGTCATTCGTGAAATTTCCGGACAATACGCGGCAACATGCGTCGCCCCTACGAGACCATGGTTTTTGTAATCCGAAAAATATCCGGCAATACACCTGCAGCGTCGCCCTACAAGACCATGATCATTGTCATTCGGGAAATTGACCGGCCAATACGCGGCAACATGCGGCGTCCCTACGAGACCATGGTTATTGTCATTCGGGAAATTTCCGGACAATACGCGGCAACATGCGGCGCCCCTACCAGACCATGGTGATTGTCATCCGTGAAATTACCCGGTCAATACACCGGCAGCCGTGGGTCCACTTCCTGTGCCCAGGCATTGATCCCCCCCTTGAGATTCTTTACCTTCCTGAAGCCGGCGCTCAGCAGCAGCTCGAGTGCACGGGTTGAACGCGTCCCCGACTTGCAGAAGAGCACCAGCTCCTGCGCTGAATCCAGCTCGGACAGGCGCCCCGCCATTTCGCCCAGCGGGATGTTCACCGCCCCGGGCAGGGAGGAGATGACCAGTTCATGCGGTTCGCGCACATCCACCAGGCTGGGTGGTCTTTCAGCTTTTAACCGTACGGATAGCTCCCGGGCAGAAATATCCCATTCAGCTTCTGAAGGATTTTCGGCATGACCGATGCCGGGCACGCCGCAAAATTCGTCGTAATCGATCAAGGCGGTGATTTCCGGGTGGGTGCCGCAGACCTTGCAGTTGGGATTCTTCTTCAGGGTCACAAACTCGAACGACATGTCCAGCGCATTGTAGAGCAGGAGCCTTCCGGAGAGCGAAGAGCCAATCCCCAGCAGCAGCTTGAGCGCCTCGGTGGCCTGGATGGTACCGATCGTCCCCGGCAGGATGCCCAGCACACCGGCGTCGGCACAACTGGGTACCAGGCCGGGAGGAGGCGGTTCGGGGAACAGGCAGCGGTAACAGGGTCCTGTGCGGGCGTCGAACACGCTGGCCTGCCCATCGAAGCGGAAGACCGCCCCGAAGACATTCGGCTTGCCGGTCAAAACGCAGAGATCATTGGAAAGATAGCGAGTGGGGAAATTGTCCGTGCCGTCGATGATGACATCGTACGGCTCGGCGATGCGCATGGCGTTGGCGGAGGTGAAAGGTTCGTTGTAAGCGTCCACCTGGATGCCCGGGTTGAGGTCCAGCAGCCGTTCGCGTGCCGACTCGACCTTAAGGCGCCCCACCGCCGAGGTGCCGTGAACCACCTGGCGCTGCAGGTTGGAGGCATCCACCCTGTCGTAATCCACCAGCCCAATGCGCCCCACCCCGGCTGCTGCCAGGTACAGGGCTACGGGCGAACCGAGGCCGCCGGTGCCGAGGATGAGCGCCGAAGAGGCTTTCAGTTTTCGTTGACCATCCAGCCCCACCTCGGGGACGAGCAGGTGGCGGGAATAGCGCAGGATCTCTTCACGCGACAGCTCGGGTAACATGTCAACCGCCTGCAATGGAAGGGATCAAGTTGAATGGTGGTGCCTGGCTCGACAGGTGTGCTCAATCCCTGCAGGTCACGGATGTTACGTCCTTCCAGGAAGAGATTGACGAAGGAACGCAGCGAGCCGTCCTGCTTGTAGAGCTGCGGTCGGAAGGCGGGGAAGAGGTTCATCAAGTCTTCCATCGCTGCAGCGACAGTTTCGCCCTGCACAGCCACCTCGGGCTGCCCGCCGGAATAGTGGCGCAGGGGAGCGGGTATGCGAATCACTGGCATGGCACTATTTTACTGCAACTAGATGTGAAAATCCCCTTCCTGCCAGGATTCACCTGCAGGCGCATGGATGTGGCGCTTCAGCTCTTGGCTGTCGATGTGCTCCTCCAGGGTTTCCACCCTGGCGAGCAGCTGCCTGAGCGCCACCCCGACCACGTCCGGGAGGGAGGCGTGGTTCAGGTCGAGGGCATCCGTGGGGCGGTGCGGCTGTGCGCGCTGGACGATCTGCCCGGGCACGCCCACCACCACCGAGTTGGGGGGTACGGTCTTGACCACGACGGCGTTGGCGCCGATGCGGCTGTCCTCCCCGATGGTGATCGCCCCGAGGATCTTGGCACCCGCCCCAACCACGACCCTGTCGCCGAGCGTGGGATGGCGTTTGCCCTTCTCCAGGCTGGTACCCCCAAGGGTCACCCCGTGGTAAAGGGTTACGTCCGCGCCGATCTCGGCGGTTTCGCCGATGACGACACCCATGCCGTGATCGATGAAGAAGCCGCGGCCGATGACGGCGCCCGGGTGGATCTCGATCCCGGTCAGGTTGCGGGTCACCTGGGATAACCAGCGCGCCGGGAAACGCAGGCGATGCGTCCAGAGCCAATGGCTGATGCGATGCATCCAGATGGCATGCAGCCCGGAATACACCAGGAAAACTTCCAGGCGGGAACGGGCTGCGGGGTCGCGTTCCAGTACGGAGGCCAGGTCACTGCGGATCATGTGGAAATAGTTCACCAACCCGCGTTCAGGGCGGGCGGTGGGAGTAGTATTCAGCGCTTCGGTTACCATTTTCACCTCCTCATCCATCCAGGCCGGCAAACAATGCCGTGGAGAGATAGCGTTCGCCAAAGGAGGGAGGATGACGACGATCAGCTTGCCCTCATTTTCCTTCCGCTTTGCCACTTCCAGAGCAGCCCATACCGCCGCGCCGGAGGAGATCCCCACCAACAGGCCTTCCTGTCGCGCCACTTGTCGCGCCGTCTCAAGGGCATCCTCATCCTTGACCCGGATGATCTCATCATAGATGGCTGTGTTAAGCACAGCCGGGATAAAACCTGCCCCGATCCCCTGGATCTTGTGCGGACCCTTCTGCCCGCCCGAAAGGACCGGCGAGGCGTCCGGTTCCACTGCCACGACCTTGAAACCGGGCTTGCGCGACTTGATCACCTCGCCCACCCCGGTGATCGTCCCGCCCGTGCCAACCCCGGCGACGAGGATGTCCACTTTCCCGTCCGTATCCCGCCAGATCTCCTCTGCGGTTGTCCGCCGATGGACCTCCGGGTTGGCCGGATTCTTGAATTGCTGGGGCATGTAGTATTTTTCCGGGTCCGAGGCGACCAACTCTTCGGCTTTGCGGATGGCGCCGCCCATGCCTTCCGCTCCGGGTGTTAGGATGAGCTCCGCGCCGTAGGCACGCAGCAGTATCCGCCGTTCCCTGCTCATCGTCTCAGGCATGGTCAGGACCACCTTGTAACCCCTGGCTGCGGCAACCATCGCCAGGGCGATGCCCGTGTTGCCGCTGGTGGGTTCGACGATCACGCGATCCGGTCTCAAGTCTCCGGCGCGTTCGGCGGCCTCGATCATCGCCAGGCCAATGCGATCCTTGACGCTGTGTGCCGGGTTATAGAATTCGAGCTTGGCGACGATCTCAGCTCCCACTCCTGCAGGTACCCGGTTCAAGCGTACCAAAGGCGTATTGCCGACCAGCTCGGTGACATCATTTGCGATTTTCATAATTATCTCCATTCCTTCCAAAATTACACCCAGGGAAACAAAAAGACGGCGCGGGGCGCCTGCGAACCATTTTTGCTCGCGGGGATCCAGCCTGCCGTCTTCACTTGTCGATTTGTTTCAAGTCGGACGGCAGCTAAAAGCCCCGCCCGGGACACATGCATGCTTGCATTATTAATTCTCCAGAATATTTATGACTAAATTCATGTAAATTGTAATATTAAATTGGATGCCTGTCAATGATTACGGTGAATTTCCAAGTGTTAAAAGGTAAATAAAAAGAGGCAGGTCGGCGTACCTGCCTCGCGAGAATTCTCTAATCAAATGCCGGGAACGGGATTACTCGTCCTTCTTATCGGCAAGTTCCTTCTTGTGGGCTTCGATGATGGTCCCGGCGATGTGAGTCGGGATGGTATCATAATGATCAAGTTCCATGGCGAAAATCCCGCGCCCGCCGGTCATCGACCGCAGGTGGGTGGTATAGCGCAGCATCTCTGCCAGCGGGACGTGTGCCACCACCACCGTGCGCCCGCGCTCGGATTCGGTGCCCTGCACGCGACCGCGGCGGGTGTTCATGTCGCTCATGATGTCGCCCATGAAGGCATCCGGGACGGTGACGCGCACATTCATGATCGGCTCGAAGAGCACGGGGCCAGCTTCAGCCACGGCCAGCTTGAAAGCCTCGCGCCCGGCGATTTCAAAGGCCACCGGCTTCGAGTCCACCGGGTGTTCCTTGCCGTCATAGACAATGACGCGCACGTTGTTCATCGGGAAACCGGCAATGACACCCTGTTGCAGTGTCGACCGGATACCCTTTTCGATCGGCGAAAGGTACGACTTGGAAAGGTTCATGCCGACCAGTTCGTCGGTAAAATCAAAGTCACCTTCGAAGTATGGCTCGATCCTCAACCAGACCTCGCCAAATTGCCCCGCGCCGCCGGTTTGTTTCTTGTGGCGGTACATGGCATCGCCCTTCTTGGTGATGCCTTCGCGATAGGGCACCTTCGGCTCGATCGGCATCAGCCCCACCTGCAGCTTGCCTTCAGCGCGGCGGATGGCCACATCGATATGCTGGTCACCCATGCCCTGCAGGATGGTTTGCAGAGTGGAGGGTTCGTTGTACCAGGAAAGGGTCATGTCTTCTTCGCACAGGCGGGTGAGCGTGGGTGAGATCTTGGCTGCGTCAGCCTGTGTCTTGGGATTGATGGCGACCCGATACAGGGCGTTCGGGTATTTTGGCTTGGGCAGGGTCAGCGGGTGCCCCTTGTCGCACAGCGTATCGCCTGTGCTTGTAGCGGAGAGTTTCGCCACTGTTCCGATGTCACCGGCGTGCAGCAGCTTCATCGGGATGCCTTCCTTGCCGCGCAGCAGGGAGAGGGAGGCCATGCGCTCCTCGGTGCCCTTCACCTGGTTCCAGATGCGCGCATCGCCCTGGAGCAACCCTGAGTAGATGCGGAAGTAGGTCAGCTTGCCAACGAACGGGTCAGCGGTGGTCTTCCACACGTACAGGGCAAGCGGACTGGAATCAGAGCAGACCAGTTTCTCTTCGCCTTCTTTTCCCTGGGCGACCACCTGGGGCGCATCGGCGGGAGAGGGGAACAGGTTGATCACCGCGTCGAGCAGCGGCAGGATGCCCTTCTCATGTGCGCCGGCTGCCACAAAGACCGGGATGTAGGTGCCTGAGCGGACGACGGCCTTGAGGCCCTTGGAGAGCTCTTCGTCCGACAGGGCGCCGTTCTCGAAGTATTTCTCCATCAGGGAGTCGTCGCCTTCGGCAGCGGCCTCGATGAGCGCGGTGCGGGCTTCTTCTGCTGCAGCTTTCAGCTCTGCGGGGATCTCTTCGGCAGTCTTGCCTTCGTTGGCGAAAGCCTTCATCGAAACCAGGTCGATCACACCCTTGAAGCCGGCCTTTTCACCCCAGGGTATCTGCACCGGGATGAGGCGCACGGGGGAGAATTCCTGTACCGTGGCCAGCGCTTTCTTAAAGTCGGCATTGTCGCGGTCCATCTTGTTGACGACCACGAAACGCGGCAGCTTGAAAGCATCGCAGTGGTGCCAGGCGATCTCGGTACCCACCTCGAGCCCGGCGACCGAGTCCACCAGCACAAGCACGCCGTCTGAGACGCGCAGCGCTGAGATCACTTCACCCACGAAATCGGTATACCCCGGGGTGTCCAGCACATTGATCTTGTGGTTCTTGTATTCCACCGGGAGCACGCTCGTGGAGAGCGACAGCTTGCGGCGGATCTCTTCATCTTCGAAATCTGAGGCGGTCGTCCCGTCATCAATCTTACCCAGGCGGGTGGTGCCCCCCGTGGCGTGCAGGAATGCTTCACTCAACATGGTCTTTCCACCGGAACCATGCGAGACGAGGGCGATATTGCGCAGAAATTCGGTCGTATACTCTCTCATTTGCGATCCTTAACCTTAAAATTGGGAGCTTTCCAGCCGCCTGATTATACCAACTTTTTTCTTTTTTGCTTTTAGGGTTTGTGAAAACCATAATTATGAAACCTGGCTTCCACATCATCAATATCCTTGCTAATTAGGATAATTTGTATGATAATTATAATATTATCCTACGGAGCCTATCCCATGAAATCCTCTTTGAAATTAATTCCCCCGCTCAGCTTACTGCTGGTCACCATGCTGGCGTGCAACCTGGTCACTGCCCCTGCCACCCCGCCTCCCGCCACTGAGCCACCCGTCGCAGGGTCGACTGTCACGAGATCTGCCGTGAACACGATGGAACCCAGCGCAACGCAGGAGTTGGCAACCCAAACCAGCCCTGTCCTCACCCCCACATCCACCGGGGTACCACCAACCGCTCAACAAGGCGTTGTATTCACGGTGAATGCCGAGAGTCTGAATATTCGCCGCGGCCCGGGAATCTATTACAACGTGGTGGGTGTCATTGCTGCCGGGAAGAGTGTTACTGCCCTTGCCCGGGATGTCACCGGCGGTTGGCTGTATATCCCCATTCCGAGTGCCCCCACCACCTTCGGTTGGGTGGCAGCCGAGACGCAGTATTCCAGCGTCACTGGCGACTTGAACACCCTGGAGAAGAAATCCGTCGCTCCCGCCGATCCCATATACATCAAGAACTGCACCTACCATGCCATGCAGGTCGATCCTGGTGGTTTCCTGCTCAGCGGTCAGACCGAGGCACCGGACAACCTGAAACAGGTGACCCCCGGGACGTACACGGTCAGCGACACGACGGTCAATATGCAGGTGGCGGCACAGACACTCTTCGAAGGTGACTCCCTGGTCATATACACCGATGGTTTGAACAACACATACATGTGCCCTTAACCCAAATTGAAAAACGCCCTCCGAACGACTGGACGGGCGATCTTCTTGAGGTTGTGGGATTGGACAAGCGATGAAATCGGGGAAATCCACCGGGGTGCCGGTGGACCTCGCCTGCTGCATGCCCTTCCGCCAGGGCGGAGCCTCAACCTGGGACCAGGTGCAATCGCTTCATCTAAAACTGGGTTTCCTTGCCTACCTGGATCCATCACTCCCCCACAAAGCGGATAAATACCTGGTTTCCCAGTAATCGCCCCCGGGGAGTAAGCCTTACCCGGCTCTCCCCTGCCCACTCCAGCAATCCCAGGCGGACCAGCTCCTCGATCTCCCGGCCAAAAACATCCCTCAGCTCCATCCCGTGCCGACGCAGGAAATCCTGCGCCGAGACGCCTTCCCTGGTCAGCCGCAGCCCGGTCAGCATGGTTTCCTGCATCGCCGTTCGCCTGGTAATGCGCTGATGAGCCGCCACCGCATGGGAGAGTGGGAATGGCCGATCCGTCTGCGCGGGTCCGGATTCATAAGCCGCTGGACGTAGGTCTTGATCCGCAGAACGTTCGAGTAACGTACACCCGCGGCGTAGCCGTGCGCCCCGGCACCAAAGCCGAGGTACGGATCCCCGCGCCAGTACTGCAGATTGTGACGGCAGGCGTAAAAGGGATTTACCTCCCCGGCCTCCATCTTTCTGCCTGAGCTCTTTGTTCTTCCCCAGTTCGAGATCTCGTATTGCAGAAAGCCGTGCCCCTCCAGGAACTCCCCCGCCCATTCGTACATCTCCGCCGCCAGGTCGGGATCCGGGATGGGCAGACGTCCGCTCGCCGCCCAGCGCCCGAAGGGTGTGCCATGCTCGATGGTCAGGGCATACAGCGAGAGATGTTCCGGTTCCAGTGCCACCGCTTTCGAGAGCGTCTCCGACCAACGCTCCAGGGTCTGTTCCGGCAGCCCGAAGATCAGGTCCAGGTTCAGGTTGGCGAATCCCGCCTGGCGCGACCACTTCACCGCATCAAGGACCTCGCCGTAATCGTGGATGCGTCCCAGCAGCCGTAGTTCGTCCGCATGGGCTGACTGGACCCCCAGGCTGAGGCGGTTGAATCCCAGCGCGCGCAGGCCGCGCAGCGAGTCCAGGCTGAGCGTCCCTGGGTTGGCTTCCAGCGATATTTCCGCCTCCGGGAGCACTTCGAAGGAATCGTGTACCACCTGCAGGATCTGTTCGAATTGTGCCGGGGTCAGCAGCGAGGGTGTGCCTCCGCCAAAAAACACCGTGTGGGCGGTGACCTTCCCCTTCCCGTCATTTCCGGAAATATAGGATTTGCCTACAAGTTCAACCTCCCGGCACAGCGCCTGGAGGTATGCGGGAATGTTGGTTTCCTGCCCGGCATAGGTGTTGAAATCGCAGTAGGCACAGCGCTGGATGCAGAAGGGGATGTGAAAATATAGTGAATGGTTCATGGTTATCGGAGCGCAATATCCAATTGGCGGGTCATGGACCCTGGGGCAGCGTCGCTGCGGAACGGCGGGGCAGGCCGATCAGCAACGCGATCGGCCCCGCCAGCAGCAGCCAGATGGCCGTCTTCAGGCCGAAGGCATCCGCAGCCAGCCCGATGCCAAGCGGCAGCAGCCCGCCGATAATCCCGGTGACATTCCCGATGGCGATCACCGAGCCGGATTTGCCCGGCATGGAAGTGTACAGCCTGCCCTGCAGGATGGCGTACCAGCCCGAATTGAAAAAGCCGAGGATGCCTGCCAGCACCAGCTTCAACCAAATCCAGGGAGCGAGCAGGAAGGCCGGGAATAGCACCAGCTCGATCAGCACACTCCAGCGCAGGTAGCGCAAGCCGTCCACTTTTTCGAGCAGCGGGATGAGCAGGAGATCGCCCAGCAAGCCGCACACCAGCCACACCAGCACCGCGCTGGCGGCACCGGTCTCGCTGAGCCCGGCAACGTCATGGAAGTAGAGCGCCAGGAAACCCAGCAGCACATCCAGCATCAGGTCGGAGAACTCCAGCAGGATCAGCCAGCGCAGCACGCCTGGATTCTTCAGCGCTCGAAAAGCCTCCCGGAAACCGGAGAAAAGTACGGTGGTAGAAGGGAATTTTGGCAGGTGGAGGGCATCGGCAGGGATCTTGCGCCAGGCGACGAGCAGCGCAACCCCTGCCAGGAATGCCAGCGCCAGGAAAGCCCCACGCCAGCCGAACCCCAGGGCGGAGACTCCCACCAGCAGGACGGGACCCAGCACGACCCCCAGCGAACCTGCCAGCGTCCAGCGCGCCATGTTATGGTCGTGGCGGGCAGGATCCCTGTCCATCAACGAAGCCTGGGCCAGGCTGACAAACGCCCCCGAAGCAGGAAATGTGAGCATGATGGCGATGAGCAATGCAGTGAAGGAGTGACTCATCCCGGTCAGGATGAGCCCCAGAACATAACAGCCACCCCCTCCCAGGATGAGCAGCCTGCGCTTCCAGACATCCCCCAGGATGCCCAGGAACGGTTCAACGATGGTGGAAAAGATCCCCGGCACCGTCATCAGGATCCCGATCTGGGTATAGTTCAATCCCAGGTCACTCTGGATGAACGGCCAGGCGGCTTCGGATACGCCAAAAATGAGCTCGTCGAGGAATTCGATCAGGTAATAGACCATGGGGACGGATGTGGAGTGTGGGACGCAGGTCAGGACAGGCGCATGCGAACCGCCAGCGCGGGCGGGAACTCGCTGAACCTGCCTCCCCAGCCCAGGGGGTTGTACTGTGGATGCTCAGGCGGGAAGGCGCGCTCCTCGAATCCATCCAGCACGAAACCGTTGCTGAATCCGAGGTTAAGGTAGTACTGGAGCGGGCGCTCGAAATAGAGCTGGGGCACCGGCTGGCCGCGGATGGCGATACCGTGTGCCTGGTACGTGCTCATGTAGCGGGAGACCTTGACTGAATAGACCAGGCGCATCTCCCCTTCCACGTCCTGTTCCTCGGCGACATGCACGCAGGAGGCATTGTTGAATGCCGGGTGGGTCAGGGTAAAGACGAAGCATCCCCCGGGCTTGAGCAGCACCGGCAGTGTGGCAAACAGCGGTTCGATGTCGGCAATGTCGAAAAGCGCCATGTTGCATAGAGCGGAGTCGAAGGTGCCTTCCCCCAGGGCAAGCAGCGCCGCCCGGTCGGTGGCATCTACTACCTGGTATTCGACCGGCAGCGAGGCAGGTGTGCGCGCCAGGGCAAGCTTGATCAGCTCGGCGGAGAAATCAGTTGCCGTCACCCGGGCAGCCAATTCTCCCAGGCGGCGTGAGAACAACCCGTTGCCGCAGGCGATCTCCAGGATGCGCTGACCCGCCTGAGGCTCCAACAAGCGCTGGATCGCCGGCCAACACAACAGGTTGGCAAAATCGTTGCCCTCCCCCATCTTCTCATCCCAGAAGGCCGCGTTTTCGTCCCATGCCCGCCGGTTTTCTTCATTGGAGGCGACAGGATCATTTGGCTTCGTCATAATCCACAACTTTTCCATTCCAGATTTGTTGTATAAGATAATAACAGATTTTACCAATCCATTGGTAAAATACATTATCCTTTCAAATGAGGGAACTATGTCACCTATCCTTAGTGATGAAAAACAACGCAAGCGCCAGCTTTGGGCATGGTACCTGTACGATTTTGGCAACTCTGCCTATGCCGCGGTGATCCTGCTTGCAGTCTTCTCCAAGTATTTTGTCGAGGTGGTTGCCAAGGACTCGACCCTGCCCGGTACGACCCTGTGGAACTATGCTGTCGTGATCGCCGCCCTCATGGTGGCCTTGATCAGCCCCGTCCTGGGAACCATCGCGGATTTTTCACGGGCGAAGAAGAAGCTGCTGTTCGTTTTCACAGCCATGGCGGTGGTCTTCACCGGTTTGCTGTTCTTTGTCAAAGAAGGGGATATCTTCATGGCAATGACCTTCTTCATCCTGGCAGAGATCGGTTACCGCGCCGCGCAGGTGTTCTATGATTCGCTGCTGGTGGATATCTCCACTCCCGAGACGATCGGCAAGATCTCCGGCAATGGCTGGGCGATGGGCATGCTTGGCGGCATCGCCTGTTTGGTCCTGGTGCTGATCCCCATCCAGGTGGTGGGTGGCCAGTTGATGGTCCGCCTTGCTTTTCTCATCACTGCCCTTTTCTTCCTGGTCTCAGCCATTCCCGTCTTCCTGCGGGTCAGGCAGATTAATGAACCCGAACGGCTCCCCGCAGGCACTTCGACCTTCCGCATGGCTTTCAAGAAGCTTGGCGAAACATTCAAGGATGTCAAACGCTATAAGGAATTCATCAAGTACGCCATCGCTTTCCTGATCTACAACGACGGGATCATGATGTTGATGGACAACGCAGCCCTGGTGGCTGCCATCCTTTTCGGTTTCAAGACTTCTGAACTGATCATCCTGATCATCATCCTGCAGGTGGCAGGGGCTGCCGGCTCGTTCCTCTTTGGCTGGATATCCAACAAGTACAGCAGCAAGCAGGCCATCGTCTATGCGCTGATCATGTTGATGGCTGTGATCGGCTGTCTCTTTATCACCGACTCCAAGGTCCTGTTCTACTTTATTGGGGCACTGGCAGGCTTTTCGCTATCCGGCGTGCAGGCCGTCAGCCGCACCCTGGTCAGCCAGCTCTCTCCCCAATCGAAGACCACCGAGTTCTACGGTTTCCTTTCGGTTGCCGGGCGCACCTCCACCGCGGTGGGACCCTTCGTCTTCGGTTCCACCTTTGCACTGATGCTGGGTTGGTATCTCAGGCATAATGTCGCCGTGGAGTTGGCCAACAAGAACGCCATGTACTGGGCACTGGGCACAGTCGTTGCCTTCCTGGTCATCGGCCTTATATTCCTCCTGCGGGTCAAGAAGGTCACCCACAAGGAACCGCTTAGCTTCGATTGATTGGTATAACGGTTATTCATTCTCATGGTTGAACAAATCCATCCCTTCCGCAGGCGCCCCATCCGCTTCATCTTGAAGCAGCTCTCCTACCCTGCATTTGCCCTGCTAACCCGCATCGAGATCAACGGCCTGGAAAACCTGCCTCAGAAAGGTCCCCTGATGGTGGTGGGCAACCACTTCAGCTTCATCGATCCCACGGCTTTCGTGCGCGCCTTCCCCTGGCCGATCGAGTTTGTCGGGGGTGCTGTGACTCCCCATGCCCCATTATGGACGCGCATCATCCCGTTCCTGTGGGGGTATCACAAGCTCTACCGCGGCACCGGGTCGCGGGGAGCACTGCTGGCTGCCGAGGCGATCCTGAAGCGGGGCGGTTTCCTGGGGATTTTCCCCGAGGCCGGCAACTGGGCCACGGTGCTGCGACCTCCCAGGCCGGGCACTGCCTTCCTGGCTGCCCGCACCGGTGCTCCGCTGCTGCCGGTGGGATTGGACGGCTTTACCGAGGTATTCCCTTCACTTTTCCGGGGTAAACGGGCAAAGGTCCGCGTGAATATCGGCAAACCCTTCGGCCCCTTCAACGCCTCGGGCGCCGGGCGTGAACGCCGCGCCCAGCTGGATGAGATCGGTCATGAGATCATGCGCCACATCGCCGAACTGATCCCGCCCGAAAAGCGCGGCCATTACTCTGATGACCCCGCCATCCGCGAAGCCGCCCGGGGGACCGAGATCTACCCCTGGGCAGACAAGGTGGAGGGGGAAGTGGTTGGAGAGATCCATTAATCACAAATTGCGCAGCGGTGCTGCGCAATTTTTTTCTTCCTTTTACTTGGTTTCCCCCGCAAACGCTAGCCCTGTTTCAGGTGATAGGGGATATCGATAATCACACGCTGATACCCGCGCTGGCGGCGGCGGTATAACAGGGCGGCTTTTAACAACCAGGCTGTCTGGTTGTGCAACAGGTTCTGCCACCAACGCACCGGGATGAACTCGGGCAGGATGACCGCGGCCAGGCGTCCATCGTTAAGCTGCTCATCGGTCTCATCAAGATACTTGATCAGCGGACTGATGATCGAACGGTAGGGCGAGGGAACAACCACCATGGGCACATCCGGCCACCATTCCTGCCAGATTGCGAGCATTGTTTCCCCTGCGCCGGGTTCCAACTCGATGTAGACTGCCGTGACTTCATTGGAGATCGAACGGGCGAAATTGATCGCCTCCACCATGGCACGGTGGACTCCGGATACCGGCACCACCACGCGCAGGGGCGGGGCTGGGCGCAAGGACGGCGGCAGGCCGCGCAGGGTGAGTTCATCTGCCACCACCCGGTAATGATGGCGGACTTTCAGGAACATGAAGACCAGGATCGGCAGGATGATAACGGTGATCCAGGCTCCTTGACCAAATTTGCTCACCCCCACCACCAGTAGGGTGATCCCGGTTGTCATCGCACCCACCCCGTTGATGATGGCTTTGACCAGCCAGCTGCTGCCGCGTTCCTTCCACCAGTGCACGACCATGCCTGCTTGGGACAACGTGAACGCCAGGAATGCTCCGATGGCAAAGAGTGGGATCAGGGCATGCGAATCCCCTTTGAAAACCACTACCAGGATCCCCGAGACCAGCGACAATACCAGGATCCCGTTGGAATAGACCAGCCGGTCGCCAAGGTTGGTCAACTGGCGCGGCAGAAAATTATCCTTGGCCAGGATGGCTGCCACACGCGGGAAACCCGCAAAACTGGTATTGGCTGCCACCGCCAGGATCAATAATGTCGTCGCCTGGATAATGTAATAAGGCAGGCCGTTGCCCATCAGGCGCCGCGCCAAGGCCGAGAGGATTGTCTCCTGAGGACCTGCGACCACGCCAAGGAACTGGGTCAATCCGATGCTGCCGATGAAAAGGATGCCCATCAGGATCGCCATGGCGATCAATGTCCGCCCGGCATTCCTGGCTTCAGGTGGGCGGAAGGATGGCACACCGTTGCTGATCGACTCGATCCCCGTCAATGCCGTGCAACCGGTGGAAAAAGCGTGCAGGATCAGGAGAATGCCCAATGGTTGGATGGCTGCGGGTGCGTTCACTGCTGCCGTAGGCCCCTCTATTGCCAGCCGGATCAATCCATAGGCGATCATCAGCAGGTAGGTTCCCAGGAATAAATACACCGGGATGGACATCAATGTGCCGGTCTCGCGCAGGCCGCGCAGGTTCGCCAGGGTGATCAGCACCAACAGGACCAGTGCAATTTCCACCTTGTACGGCCAGAGAAAGGGAAACGCAGACGCTATGGCTGCCACACCTGCGGTCACACTGACAGCCACATTCAGGATATAGTCGATCAGCAGGGCAGCTCCGGCAATCAAGCCCGGACCTGTGCCCAGGTTGGAACGCGCCACCACGTACGACCCGCCGCCGGAGGGATAGCCATGCAGGGTTTGGAAATAGGACAGGGAGACGATCATCAGCAAGCCAACGATGACCAATCCGATCGGCAGGGCCATATTCAGTCCGGCGGTACCCGCCACAACAAGCCCAAGGTAGATCTCCTGGTTGGCGTAGGCGATGGATGAAAGCGCGTCCGGGGAAAAAGCTGCCAGGGCGCGGATTTTGTTCAATTTTTCATGCGCAGATTGTTGTGTGGGGAGCGGTGCGCCGATGATGATTTCGCGGATTCGATTCAACATATCAGGTGATTGTCTCCTTTTCAAACCAATCCAGCCACATGTGTGAATTAACCAGCTGGATATCTGGATGGAGTTTCATGAAACAGCGCAAAAGAGGATCGTAGGGACCCAGTACGAGTTTGATCAGCCAGGCTGGAGTGGCGTCATTGTAGACAGCCCCGGCATCCGCGGCATTGAAATACCATCCGTCCGCTGTTTTCACCGCCACTCCGCAATGCCCCTCGGAATGTCCGTGAAGTTCCACCAGCCACATTTCCGGCTCGAAGGGCAGGCGGGCGGCATTAAAGTCATACCATTTGTCACAACCGGTCTCGTAAAATGACCACTCAGGAACCCGGGCAATGTGGCGTTGGACATAGGCGGCATCCTTCCAACCATGGAACCCGCTGATGAACTTGTCATATTCTTTTCGGTGGACGTGTACCTTTGCCCAGGGGAAATCCGGCAAGCCGCCGCAGTGATCGAAGTGCATGTGCGTCAGCACGATGTGACGGACATCCTCCGGGCGATATCCCAATCGCTTCACTTGGGTAATGGCTGCTTCCTGGCGGTCGCATGGGGTATCGAAAAAGGTCTTGTAAAAGTGCAATAAGCCATGCGGATGGGCATAATCCTCCAGTCCGGGGCCTGTGTCGATCAAAATAAGACCCTGGTCTGACTCCACCAGGGTGCACACAGTACCGGTCTTCATCTTGAATGGACGACGCATATTGCAAGTGAAACCATTGAAGATGTGGATCATTAAAGCTTCCTAGTAATTAAAGAAGAATGAATCAGTTTAATCTTTATCACCTGCCGGTGCAGGGAGAGGACAAAATAAACGCGCAACAGGAAGGAGAGATGGTCTCCTGGGATTATTCTTTGGATGACGGGCGGATTTTCTTCCTCCAAATCCAGCCCAGCAGGAACAAAGCTCCCACCAGCAGTGGCACCCCGGCAAAAACCAACCCGATCAGCCAATCGCCCTGGAAATTAATGATCAGCAACCATAGGGCGAAGGCGAAAAAACCGGCAGCACCTGCCCACTCCCAGCGCCAGCCGATCACCAGGGCAACGATCAGGACCAGGGATGGGATGTTATGAATGATGAAGCCTCCCAGCGTAGCCCAGAATCCAGCTCCGCTTTCGAATACATCCAGCGAGAAAAGGCTGATGAATACTACGAAAAGGATCCCCAGGATACGCGGTGTCCAGAATAAGAGAGCCCGGGTGGTTCTGTTCATACTACGCCTCCTCTGCCATAATAGCACAATTATTTCAATATTCGTAACATTGTTATTTTCAAGCTGTCAATTTTGTGCATATAATCGCCATGTTAACCTGGAGTAATTAATGTCGCAAGAATTGGCACAAAAAGAAAAAAGATCGGTCGCCCTGCTCTCAGTTTTGGCTGCGGTGGGCCTGACGGCCTTCAAGCTGGTGGTCGGGCTGTTGACCAACTCCCTGGGCATCCACCGAACCAGCCCACTCGGCAAGTGACCTGTTCGCCACGGTGATGACCTTTTTCGCCGTGCGCGAGATTGTCCCGTTGGCAGACGTAACCGTCCACACGGAACCGGCAGAACCAAACGGCGAGAATTGACAAGCGGCATCAAAAAGCCCTGGAAATAGCGCAACTATCCATGTTAATCAACAAAGCCGGAGGCGACATTGCCTCCGGCTCTTTGATCACTCAGGTTTGCAACCCTTCCCACTCATTGATCAACAGGTCCATCTCGTATTGCACGTGGGCGTACTCCCGGCCCAGTTTGCCCACCTTGCCCGGGTCTGGGGGAGGGTTCTCGAGGCGAAAACCAAGCTGGGATAAATCCTCTTCCAGGGCAGCGATCTTGTTTTCAAGTTCCTGGATCCTTGCCAGGCGGCGCCGTTCCTCCCGGGCGGAGGGATCGGTCGTTTTCCTGGCATGGGCGCGGCTCTTCGAATCCTGATCCGCTTGCTCGGCGGCATGCAGGGCTGCCAGGCGTTCCCGCTCTTCCTTGCGCTGGCTGTAGGTGCCCTCGAAGGTGGTCAGTCGGGTTTCATCCGGCTCGATCTCCCAGATCTGTGTGCCCAGTGCGTCGATCAGGTAACGATCGTGGGTCACCAGCAGGATGGTGCCGGGATAATCGTCCAGCACGGCTTGCAGGATCTCCTGCGAGATGATATCGAGATGGTTGGTCGGCTCGTCGAGCAGGAGCAGGTTGGTATCCAGGAGTGCCAGTTTTGCCAGCGCCAGCCTGCCGCGCTCGCCTCCCGAGAGCATGTCCACCGTTTTGTAAACGTCATCACCCGAGAACAGGAATTTGCCCAGGTAGTCGCGGATCTGCCCCGGCAGCCAGTGCGGCATGACCAGGTCGATCTCCTTGAGCAGTGTGTTCTTGGGGTCAAGCCCCTCGTGCGCCTGGGCAAAGTAACCGATCTGCAGCGAAGCACCCATCTTCACCTCGCCGGATAGTGGTTTCACCTGTCCCAGGGCGGTTTTAAGGAAAGTGGTTTTTCCCGCACCGTTGGGGCCGATCAACGCGGCACATTCTCCACGCCGCAGGACGATATCGGGAGACTGGAATAATACGCGCCCCGGGTAACCGATGACCAGGTTCGAGGTGCGCAGTACCAGTTCGCCGGAGCGGCTGCTGGTGCGCAGTTTGAGATGCAGGCGGGGCAGGACACGCACCGGGGAGCGCAGCCCGCGCACACGGCGCTCGGCTTCCTCCGGGCTGAACGGTGAGGTGGCGACGGTTACATCGTCGACCGTCTCGGCCCATTTCTGCCCGAATACGACCTGGATGCCAACCTGTTCGATTGCCTGGACGATGCGGCTCAAGCGGCGCAGGCGGCCCTTGGCCTGGGAAACATTCTGCCCCGAGATGTTCTTCTTGATGTATTCCACATCTTTCAGCAGCTTTCCCTTTTCCGACTCGAATTGTTCCTGGCGGTAATCGGCACGGATCTGGCGCTCGCGCAGGTAGACGCTGTAATTGCCGGGATAGTGTTCCAACCTGGCCGAGCTCATCTCCAGGATGCCGGTGCAAACCTTGTCGAGGAAATAGCGGTCGTGCGATACCAGCAGCGCAGCCCCATCCCACAGGCTCAGGTAGCTTTCCAGCCATTCGACCGCAGCAATATCGAGGTGATTGGTGGGCTCATCCAGCAGGAGCAGGTCGGGATCGGAGAGCAGCAGGCGGGCCAGGTAAGCACGCGTGCGTTGCCCCCCGGAGAGATGCTCGAGGGGCAGGTGGTAATCCTCGGCAGCAAAGCCAAGCCCGGTGAGCACCTGCCCGATGCGCGTGGAGTAGGTGTACCCGCCGCGCCGTTCGAACTCCTGTTGGAGTTTTCCATAACGTTCCATCACCCCCTCGACCTGTGCCGGATCGGACATCTGCGCTTCCAGCCGGTGTAGTTCTTCCTGTCGGGACTGCAGGTCTGAAAAGACCTCCATGCACGCATCCCATACCGTGCCGCTAATGTCAAATTCAGCTTCCTGGGGGAGATATCCGACCCGCATGGAGCGGGCGCGCGAGATCGTCCCGCCCGAGGCTTCCTCCAGCCCGACCAGGATGCGCAGCAAGGTGGTCTTGCCGATGCCGTTTGGTCCAATGATCGCCAGGCGCGAGCCCTTGGCAACCCCAAAGCTGACCCCGCTGAACAGGTCGACCGGGCCGAAGGACTTGGAGAGGTTGGAGGCAGTGATGAGGGACATGCAGACCAGGGAAGAAAAAAGAATGGAGAGTAGAAAATAGAAAGTAGAGAGTAGTAATAAGAAATAGAGACAAAGAACGGAAGCGCCCCGAATTATACCAAGAAGCGACCGGGAGGGATTTCAGCCTCCCGGCTGAAGGCAGTATTGCACCTGTTCCAGGTAGGGAAAATCCTGCGGTTCCACGTGGATCTTTGCCAGCGGGAGCACCTCTTCGGCACTCCCCCATTCCTCGAAATCGCCGCCAAAGAAGTTCAACAGGGGAATTTTGTGCCTGGAGGGAAAGTCTTGTGCCTTTGCCAGGTAAAGGGTGCCCGCAGTGAATGGAAACTTGCTCTCCAATTCACGGGACAATTCAAAATGATAATATTTCTCCCGGGATGCCTCGCTCCCAATCCCGACGCAACCATTGCGCATGACCCGCACCTTGCTTCGATCCACAATGGCAAACCAGAGCGCCCAGATGGCATCCGGCGTGGAGAAGATCTGCCGGCGGTTGCCGAATTCGGAAGGATCCGAGCTGTAGCGGACCGGCTGCAGTACTTGCAGGTCGGGCATTTGCGTGCCGTGCGCTACCAGCCCGCGCCAATCGCACAGGTAGTTCAGGAATTCGAGTTTGGGATAGGGCAGATCATACTCGATCGGTTGCCTCGCCTGGAAGAGCAAGCTGGCATTGAAGAGGCGGTTGAACGCATAAGCCGCTGCCGGGTCAACGGATGTGACCCTGCGGCAAATGGGCGCAACCGGGCTGCCCTCGGACTTGCGCACATGGGGGTAGATCCTGCGGAACAGGGGCAGGGCGATGAAGCCTGGAAGTTGGATCAAGTGAAATCCCCTGGTGTTCGATCAGGCTTCTCCCGGATCCTTCTCCGGGAAGTGGAGCGGTTTTTCCCTGCCCAGTTCAAGCGAGCGCTGGTAGGCAGCCCAGATGGCGCGCGAGACAGCAGTGCGGAACCCGGCTTTCTCAAGATAATAGAGCGCCTCCGCGGAAGTCCCTCCCGGCGAAGTGACCTGGTTGCGCAGCGCGGCCACGTGGGTGCCGCTCTGCTTGTTCACCATCTCGTAATAATCCACCGCGCCGCGCAGGGTCTGCACGACCAGGCGTTCCGAAATATGCCGCGGGAAACCCATGTGCACGCCGGCATCGATCATCGCCTCCATGAACATGAAAGCATATGCCGGACCGGTGCCCGAAAGGGCGGTTGCCATGTCCAGGTACGCCTCGTCGTCCACCATGAGTTCCTCGCCAAAAGCACCCAGGATGAGGCGGGCAATATCCCTTTGTGCCTCGCTGACAGCCGGGGAAGCGATCCAGACCGTGATGCCTTCGCCGATCTGCGCCGGGGTGTTGGGCATGGCACGTACCACCGCCTTGTGGGTCAACCCGCGGCTGATCTTTTCGATGGTCGCGCCGGCGACAATGGAGAGGACCAGTGCCTGGGGTTGGATGGCTCCTTTCAGGTTGTGCAATACCTCGGTCAGGCGCTGCGGCTTGACCGAAAGCACCACCACGTCAGCCACTGAACCAGCCTCACGGTTATCCGTGAAGGGGTGGATGCCATATTTTTTCTGGAGTTCATCCACGCGCTCTCGGCGCGGGCTGGAGGCGAACAGGGCGTGAGGTTCAGCCAATCCGCCGCGCAGCAGGCTGGAGATCATTGCCTCGCCCATCGCCCCCGAACCGATGAATGCCACTTTTTGAGCCAGCATACTTCCTCCTGAATTCACGCTATCCCATTGGTGTTGGTGTGAACTGGACACTCGATTTAATAATTAGTAGGATTATACATTGCCATGACGAAAAAGCGGGCGGTAGCTGCCGCCCACTCCGTGACTTCATCTCTTGCCCGTTTCCTACTTCCCCGTGAACTGCTGCAGCGCCAGGCGCAGGCGTTCTCCGACATCTTCCGGGGCATCCTTGGGGATGAATTGGATGGCAGTTTGCGCTTCGACCACGGAGTAGCCCAGCGCAGTGAGCGCAGCCAGCACTTCGCTGTCCGCATCCGACATGGCTGCCACCGCTTTCAACGTATCTGTGGGCTTGAGACGGTCGTGCAGGTGCAGCACGATCTTCTGGGCGGTCTTCTTGCCCACGCCGGGGACGCGTCCCAGCAGGTCCGGATCATCGCCAAAGACGGCGCGCTGGATGACGTCCACCGTCACCCCCGACATGACCGCCAGTGCCGTGCGCGGACCCACGCCGTCCACTCCCAGCAGCATGTTGAACAGGTCGCGGTCAGCCTTGGATTCAAATCCGTACAGGTTCCAGGCATCTTCACGTACGACCAGGTGGGTGTAAAGCAGGGCTGCCTCACCTACCAGCATGCGGCCGCGCAGTGGGGCGGGGACAAAGACGCGCAGGCCCACGCCGCCTGTCTCAACGATCACGGCGTTGTCTTCGATCTGGGTGATCTCGCCACGCAGGGTTGCTATCATCATTTCATTCTAACACGAAGGTCGAATAGTCCACAAATGTTTTCAGCGCTGCCGGGTGGCGATCGTTATTCATACCGCCGGGTGTTCAGGTGGGTGATGGCAACAGCCAGTGCATCCGCGGCATCATCCGGTTGCGGGATCTCGGGCATGCCCAGCAGGGTGCGCACCATCTCCTGCACCTGCCGCTTCTGCGCCGCGCCGTAGCCTGCCACAGCCTGCTTGACCTCGTTGGGGGTGTACTCGAAGACCTCCAGCCCGGCTTCGGCGATGGACAGCAGCACCACGCCGCGCGCCTGCCCCACGCCGATGGCAGTGCTGACATTGCGCTGGAAAAACAACTTCTCCACCGCGACCACATCCGGGCGGTGGAGAATCAATATTTCTTGTAGTCGATGATAGAGAGTTGCCAGGCGCTGGTGGGCGGGTTGCCCTGCAGGAGTCTGGATGGTGCCGTACGCCACCATTTCCAGGCTGCCGTCATCCAGGCAGCGAACCAGGCCGAAACCTGTGGTCGCCGTCCCGGGGTCGATGCCCAGTGCCAGGGTCATGCTACTCCGCCTCGAGGGCTGCGAGTGCCTCCTCGGAAAGTCTCACGTTGTGGAAAACATCCTGCACGTCGTCCATGTCTTCGATATTTTCGATGAGCCTCAGCAGGGAGAGCGTGGCGTCCACCGACAGGTCGAGTTCCTGCTTGGCGATCAAGCGTAAACCGGCATCGTCAGGGGAGACATCCTTGGCACGCAGGGCGTCACCGATCTTTTTGAAGGCCTCCACCGGGCCAATGATCTCGATCACATCGCCGCCATCCACCACGTCATCTGCGCCGGCTTCAATGGCGAGTTCAAATGCCGCATCGTAACCAAGTTGCTCTGCAGGGAAGGAGAAATAGGATTTGCGGTCGAACTGCCAGGCCACTGCGCCGGCTTCAGCCATGTTCCCGCCCGAACGGCTGAATACATGGCGCAGGTCGGCAATGGTGCGGTTGCGGTTGTCGGTGACCGTGTCGATCATGATCGCCGCACCGTGCGGTCCGTAGCCTTCGAAGGTGAGTTCTTCGATGATGGTTGCGTCCTTGTCCTCGCCGGCGCCTCGCCGAACGGCGCGTTCGATATTATCCTTCGGCATGTTGCCGGCACGCGCTTTTTCGATCGCCAGGGAAAGACGTACATTCGTGCCGGGATCTCCACCACCATCCCGTGCAGCCATGACGATCTCTCGGGCCAGTCGGGTGAATATGGCGCCTTTCTTGGCGTCTGCCGCACCTTTCTTGCGGCGGATGGTTGCCCAATGGCTATGTCCAGACATAGTACACTCCTTGATAACCACATGCGTGGTGATTTGTTTTTTAGCCTGCGAATTATACCATAGCGGTTTCAGGCGACGAAAAAGCCCACCGCCAGGGCTCCCGGACCGCCATGCACCGCAATGGCCGGAGGCAATTCATAGATGGGTATCTGTGCAATACCCATCCTGGCACGCAGCGTATCGGCAAGCAAGCCGGCTTCCTCCTGTGCATCGATCTGCATTACGCACAGGTGTGCCTGCTCCGTCCTGGGGCATTGCTCTTCAACGATCTCCACTAGGCGCGCCAGTGCCCGTTTCTTGGTGCGCTGCTGCTCGAATGGCTCAACCTGTCCCTGGTGGATGTTCAGGATGGGTTTCACCTGTAAAAGCTCGCCAACGAGGGCCTTGGCGCCGCCGATTCGCCCGCCTTTCTGCAGGTATTCCAGTGTGTTGACCAGGAAAAAGAGCCTGCCGCGCGGGATCCATTGCTCCAATCGCCCCAGGATGGTCTCCGTTGTGGCACCTTCCTGAGCCCATTGGTTGGCAAGCAGGACCAGCGTGGCCAGGTTCCCGGCAATGGTCTGCGTATCGACAACATGCACCTTGAGCTCGGGATGATCCTGGGCAGCCACTTCCGCTGAGCGCACGGTTCCGCTGACCTTGGCAGACGGGGCGATGACGATCACATCTTCCTTCTTGCGCATGGCTTCTGCGAAGATCGGCGCATACAGGGGCGGCGGCGGGGCGGATGTTTTCGGGAGCTGGGAAGATGCCTTGAGTTTCTTTAAGAAAGTGGCTGTATCCATTTCGCTGTCATCCCGAAAGGACTCGTCCCCAAATACGACGATCTGGGGAACGAGCGGGATGCCGAGGGATCTCGCCTGCACACCTGGCAGCCCGGAAGTGGTATCGGCAACGATCATGACCATGGCGTACTCCTTTTCCAGTTCCTAAAGAGTTTTAATGTACATGCGGTGGACTTTGTAGAAGTCTACACCAAAATTTTCCAATTCACGTTGCATCTTATCGTTCTCCCTCCCGATCTGCACCACCTCCGCATGGCGGTAGCGGGGGTTGGATGTAATGCTTTTAAATAACTCGCTGTACAGGATGGCAGTTCCACCCAGGCCGCGATATTCCTCGATCATACCGGCGCCATTGATATTGATCCAATCGGTACTGCGTAGCTCGCGCAGCATGCTCCACCAACCGAAGGGGAAGAGCTTTCCTTTCGTCTTTTGCACCGCCGCAGAGATGTCGGGATAAGCCAGCAGGAAGCCCACCGGTCGTTCAGCTTTCATCACGATCTTGATCAGTTTCGGATCTGCAAACCAGAGCATCTGCCTGGCCAGTGTTTTGATCTCAGCCTCGGTGATGGGTGTTCCACCGGTCGTCCCTCCCAGCGCGCCGTTATAAAGTTCCTGCAGGTGGCGCAGGGCGTGGCGGAGCTGCGCCCGTTTCTGGAAACGCGCAATGTGCAGCCCGCGCCGCTCCTGCAGGCGGGCAGCCAGCTCATGGATGCGCTCCGGGAACAGGATGTCGGAACCCAGGTAACCGGAAACAATATCACCATTCGGCTGGAAGCCCTGGCTCTCGATCAATCCGGGGTAATGGGAAGGGTTGTACGGCAGCCCAAAGGCAGGCCGGTGTTCGAAGCCCCTCACCAGCAGTCCCATCCCATCCAGCGCGGTAAAGCCTTTCGGGCCGACCATCTTGTCCAGCCCTCGCCCCCGTGCCCAGGAAAATGCAACCTCGAAAAGCCCGCGAGAAACATCCCGATTTGGACTGGATTCGAAAAGGTAGAAAAATGCTGTCCTTTCATGGTTGTGCTGGTTGTAGAGCTTGTTTTCCAGCACTGCCAGGCGGCCTTGCGGAATGTCATCCTGTTGGGCAAGGTAGAATGCGGCTTCGGAATGCCGGTAGAATGGATAATGCTTCGTGTCCAGGCGCAGGCGTTCCTCGCCTGCCAGGGGCGGGACCCATTGTGGGATATCCCGGTAGATGCGGGCAGGCAGGCGCAGGAAATCGTTCACCTGCCTTCGGTTGGATGGATCGACCTGGATGATATTCATATTATGAAATCCCCTCCCCCAGCAGCCTGGAGAAGGGGATCAAGGCAGATTATGCAGGATTTTCGCTATTCTTCCCGGCTGCGCGGGCAGCCATTTGTGCCCGCAGCGATTTCACGTCCCTCCCGATGAAGAAGAGGGCACCCAGGTAGAGGAAGAAACACAGCACCCAAGCCGAGATGCACACCGTTAGGATGGAGAGTTGCAGGCTTGTGGAAGGGTCGACCGTCCTGGCAAAGTACAACGAAAGTGCGCCTGCCAGGGTGGGCGCCAGGGCGGCACCGCTGTTCTCGACGAAATATTCCACCGCCTGGGAGGTGGAACGCACCTCGGGCGGGGTGATATCGAAGATGGTCGCGATCACGTTGGGGGAAGAGAAGGGCATGAACACGGCGGTGAGGCACATGAGAATAAAGAATTGCGTCGGATTGGAGACCGGTGTGGTGAGGGCAAAGAACAGGAAAATGGCGCCCAGCAAAACCCCTGCGCAGGAAACAAGGATGCGACCCTTGGGGGTGCGTTTGAACAACCAATCCCCCAGCGCTCCGCCAATGAAATATCCAGCCGCCAGGACGATCACGATGGGTCCCATGGTGAAAAGCACGGCATTGTTATCATAGCCGCGCTCGCGCATCAAGTAACCGAAGAAGAAAAATGTGATCACATTCCAGGGAAAGACGCCGGCAAAACCTTGCAGGAAGACGAACCACATGGTGCGTTTCTTAAGCACGTCCCGCACCGCCTTCCAGTTGAAGCGGACCTGGTGGTATTCTTCCATGCCCGCAAATTCCGGCTCGGACTTGCCGCGCGGCACTTCCTTGATGCCAAAGAAAATGACAACGGCCATGATGATGCCCAGGAATCCCGTGACCAGGAAGATCGAACGCCAGCCTTCCAGGTGGAAGATCTTTCCTTCCAACATGGGGGCGATCATCAGCGCCAGGATCATCCCCAGCAGGTAACCGATGGGCTGGGTCAATTGCAGCACACCGTAGATCTTGCCGCGCACCTTGGGAGCGAAATAATCTGCAACCAGGCTGTACAGCCCCGGGTAGGAGCTGTCGTCGATGCCGGTCGAAGAGCGGGTCACCAGGAATGCCGGGTAAGTGCGGACGATGGAACTGAGCCAGGTGGTGGCACCCCACAGAAAAGCCGCCAGCGCCAGCAGCTTGGGACGCGCAAAGCGGTCGTACAGGTATCCCCAAAGCGGGTAAAGGATCGTACCAACGATCAACGCCCCGGAATTTACCAAGCCCCACTTGAAATCGTCCAGTCCAAATGTTTCGCTGACCGGCAATTGCAGGGATCCGATCAGGAGTTTATCCGTCTGGTGGAGAAGCATGAACAGGGCAAAAACGATGACGACAAAGGCAGGATAAAATCGGGATCTTTTCTTCAAGGCGTACCTCGCTTGGAAAAGGGATTGACACAGTTTACATTAGAAACGAGGGCACGTCAAACATAATGGGATGAGATCCTTGAGTCCCGCTGTATTCCTATTCCACAAATCAATCCTCAACGATACAATGGTTGCCTGCGATCAGTTCCGCACAAAAAACCTGGAGAAATGGGAGACAGATTCTTAATATTTTAACAAGCAATACCGTGTAATATTAACATGTTGATGAATTCAGGAATCCGCTTGAAAGGAGGGCTTACCTGTTTGATGCTCCAATGAGTGCCGGTCGTCCAAAAATTGCTCTTTTGTATAACGATGATTTGCATATAAAGAATGGTAATCCGCAAGATCGCCTTGCGGTTGAATATACGGTAAAAACAACTCAATACCTGTATGAAGCCCTGGTCAGCCTGGGCTATCCGACCAGGAAGATTGCTGTCCGCGGTTCCCTGGAAAAACTTGCCCAAAGCCTGCGCAGGCTATCCCCCGAGCGTACTTTTATCTTCAACAACTGCGACGGATTTGACGGCAGCAACCAGGCTGCTGTCAAGGTCATCCGCCTGGTGGAAGCGATGGGGTTTAAGCACACCGGTGCCCCGGCTGATTCGATCGAATTATGCATCGATAAACCCCGCACCAAGGTCTCCCTGCGGAAACACAATGTTCCCACCCCTCGCAGCCAGGTTTTCCTGCAGCCGGATGAGAAATTTCACCTCAGGTTTCCAGTCATCGTCAAGCCCTCGGTTGAGGATGGTTCCATTGGGATTACGCTTGATTCGGTGGTCAGCAATCGCCAGGAGCTCCGCAAACAGGTGGAGATGGTACTGGAGACTTACGCCGAGCCGGCAATGGTGGAAGAATTCATCTCCGGGCGCGAACTGGCAGTCTCCCTGATCGGGAATGATCCCATCGATGTGCTGCCCATCACCGAAGAGGATTACGGCGACATCACCAATCCACTGGAGCGCCTGCTGACCTATGAATTCAAGTGGAACGAACAATCCGCCTACTATACCGGCATCCTGCCGCGCATCCCCGCCGACCTGACCCCGGTGGAGGCAGCGGCAGTGAGGAAGGCAGCCGAGGGCTCCTTCCGTGCCGTTGGACTGCGCGATTTTTGCCGAGTGGATATTCGCTTCGATAACGGAATTCCCTACGTGATTGACATTAACGAGATCCCGGACCTTGCCCCGGATGCCGGCTTTTGGAAATCGGCACAGGCAGCCGGGATGACCTACCCTCAGATGGTTGAAAAGATATTAATCAACGCATTAAAAAGAGAAGGATGGATAGCATGATCACTCCCCTCACACCAGGCGACGGTGCCCGAATCCACGCCATTACCGCCAATGCCGGCGTATTCAGCCCGGAAGAAGTTGAATGTGTGGACGAGCTCTGGGAAGAATACCAGGCACAAGGTGCAGACGGTTCCGGCTATTACTGGCTGGCGGAGCGCGACGAAGATGGGCTCATCCTTGGCTACTCCTGTTACGGCCCACGTTCCCTGACCTCCGGCACCTACGACCTGTACTGGATCGCCGTGGATTCCACCCTCCACCGCAGCGGTGTGGGCCGCCTCCTGCTGAGCGCCACCGAAGCAGCCGTCAAGGAACTGGGCGGGAGGTTGCTCTTCGTGGAGACCTCCGGTCTGCCCAAGTACGAGCCCACGCGCAAATTCTATCTTGGCACAGGTTACACTCTCGAAGCGACGATCAAGGATTTCTACGCCGACGGTGATGACCTGGTGATATTCACCAAGCACCTGTAACGGATTGATGTTCATGAGCCACGCCGAAACCATTGCCGCCCAACTTAATGTAAAAGCTTCCCAGGTGGAAGCCACCATACGCCTGCTTGACGAGGGCAATACAGTCCCCTTCATCGCCCGTTACCGCAAGGAGATGACTGGCACGCTCGACGACGAACAGGTGCGCATCATCGCCGATGAACTCATCCGCCTGCGCACGCTGGATGAGCGCCGCCTGGCCATCCTGAGATCCATTGAGGAGCAGGGAAAACTGACCCCCGAACTCAAGTCAGCCCTGGAAGCTGCCGGAACCCTGACAGCCCTGGAAGACCTGTATGCGCCTTACCGCCCCAAGCGGCGCACTCGGGCGATGGTCGCCCGTGAAAAAGGCCTGGAACCGCTGGCAGAGATGATCCTGCAGCAGGCCATGGACACACGTTCATTGCAGGAGATCGCAGCTGCCTTTCTGAATGAAGCCGTGCCCACCGTGGAAGATGCACTTCAGGGGGCACGCGATATCGTGGCTGAAACCATCAGCGACAATGCCAACGTGCGCGCCGCGACGCGCGAAAAGGCGCTGAAATTTGCCCGCTTGAGCGCAGTGAAAGTCGAAGAGGCCGTGGACGAGAAACGCGTCTACGAGAGTTATTACGCTTTCGCGAATCGTGTCGACCGCCTCCAGCCGCACCAGGTGCTGGCGATCAACCGCGGCGAGAAGGAAGGCATGCTGCGCGTGCGCGTCGAGCTGGATGAGCGCGATTGGCGCAGCGCCATCCTGGATGAATTCGAGGGTGACATGCTCTCGCCCTTCATCGATCAACTGGAACTTGCCGTCAATGATGCCGCCGAGAGGCTGTTGCTGCCCGCCATCGAGCGGGATGTGCGCCGCGAACTTAGCGAACGAGCCGACAGCCACGCCATCAATGTCTTTGCGGTCAACCTGCGCGCCCTGCTCAACGCCCCGCCCCTCGCCGGGCAGACAGTGCTGGGTATCGATCCCGGATTCCGCACCGGCTGCAAGGTTGCCGTCGTCGACCCCACCGGAAAATTGCTGGATACCGGTACCATCTACCCCCACGAACCGAAGAATGACTGGAACGGCGCATTAACCACCCTGGAAGACATGCTCAAGCGCCACCACGTGACCCTGATCACCATCGGCAACGGGACCGCCTCCCGCGAGACCGAGAAACTGGCTGCCGAGCTGACCCGCGGCGCCCAGGCGGTCAAATACCTGATCGTCAACGAGGCCGGCGCATCGGTCTACTCCGCTTCCTCTCTCGCCCGGCAGGAATTCCCCAACCTGGATGTAACCATTCGCGGGGCGGTATCCATCGCCCGCCGCGCCCAGGATCCGCTTGCCGAACTGGTCAAGATCGATCCCAAGTCCATCGGTGTGGGACTGTACCAGCATGACGTGGATCAGCCTGCCCTCGGTCATTCGCTGGATGGCGTGGTGGAGAGCGTGGTCAACAATGTCGGTGTGGATGTGAACACCGCCTCCCCTGCCCTGTTGACCCACGTGGCTGGAGTCGGACCCAGGCTGGCTGGGAATATCGTCGCCTACCGGGATGCCAACGGCGAGTTTCGCTCGCGGGCCGAACTGCACCATGTATCCGGGCTGGGGCCGAAAGCCTTCGAGCAATCCGCCGGGTTCATGCGCATCCGCTCCGGGAGCAACCCGTTGGATGCCTCCGCCATCCACCCTGAATCCTATCCCGTGGCTGAGGCCGTGCTGGAAAAAGCCGGTTCATCCCCTTCCGCTTCGCTGCACGAGCGCAAGGAGGCTTTGGACCACCTGTTGAGCCGTTCCCCTTCTGATAAACTTGCCTCCGAGCTGGGCTGCGGACTCCCGACCTTGAAGGATATCCTCGAGCAATTGGTCCGCCCGGGGCGTGATCCACGCCTGGAGACACCCGCGCCCATCCTGCGCTCGGATGTGCTCAAAATGGAAGACCTGGTTGCCGGGATGACGCTCAAGGGCACCGTGCGTAACGTGGTGGACTTCGGCGCATTCATCGACATCGGTGTCAAGCAGGACGGCCTGTTGCACAAGTCGCAACTCCCGCACGGGACGCTGCTAAAGGTGGGGGATATCCTCGACGTGGAGATCCTCAGGATCGAGCCTGAACGCGGGCGCATCGGTCTCGGCTGGGTGAAGAAATAAAGCCGGGTAAAAATAAAAACTGGCAGATGAAAAAGCGATCCCCGGGGAAATAACCGGGGATCGTATCCATTTCGAGGCCAACGCCTTCAAAAGCTGTCTCTATTCATCCCTTTTTGCCAGGTCATTCGCTCCCCAGCCAGCCTACCCCCCGCACTTGGGCGGGAACGGATCCAACCATCATCAGGTCCTGGTAATAGGCATCAAAGGTGGTGCGGTACAGGTCGAATCCTGCGCTGCCGTCGTCCGCAAAGAAAAACAGGTTATTGTGCAAGTCCCAAATGGGCAGGCGGGCACTGCCGGTGAAGATTTGCCCGATGTCCACCCCGGGGCCGGTGATCCACGCGCCGGGCTGAAATTCATCCTGGCTGGTCCAGCCCCAGATGACCCCATACATGGCAACCTGCAGGTCACCCCTGCCTGTTGCGATCGGGGAGACCTGGTGCTCGTATTCGCTGCTCCCAAAGGTGGCCATCCTTCCGTCCTCGAGATGCACCGTGAAGTAATATTCCCCCGCTTCCACCGGCTCGATCCAGGTGGCTTTCTCCTGGCTGAGCTGGACAGTCGTTTGATCATCATGGCTGTACAGGTAAAGACCATCATTGTCAGCGTACAGCACCCGCCAGCTGTCCGCTGCCGCGGAGAGGAACGGGCTTTCATGCAGCATGGTCTTTTGTGTAGTCATCACATCATACAGGCGCAGCTGCTCGCTTCCAAACGCCGGTGTCCAGGTGGACAGCACCGCGGTGGTGGCATCCATCCAGCCGACCAGCTCTTCGCTCCCTTTCTCGGGGACAGTTATCCAGGTGACATCCATCTCCGGACCGCGTGCCATCCAGACTCCGGTTGTATTAAACCCGGCACCGGTGCCAAATGCTTCCGCGCCAAAATAAAGCAGGATGTTCCCGTCCGGTGACCAGGAAGGCCAGTAGTTCTGCGCCTCGTCCTGGCTGACGCGCCGGATTTCACCTGTGGCAACCTCGTAAACATAGATCTCAGCCGTGGGACCATCCATCAGGCCGACAAACGCCAGGCGGCTGCCGTCCGGTGACCAGGCAAGGTTGTGCTGGTCGCGGACCGCGCGCAGGGCTTCCATTCCTGCCTCGCCGGGCAGTGAGTCAGCATACGCCTCGGTTAGCGGTGAGGTCAGGGCAGTGATTTGGGTGATATTTCCATCGGGAAGCGAAAGCAGGTTGAGCGACATATCGTGAAAGTCATATTCTGCCGGGCTGAGGAATGCCACCAGGTTACCCCCGGGCTGGATGGCTTTCTGCAGGTCATATTCCCAATAATCGATCGTTGTCAACTGGGCCAGGCTGGAACCATCCGGGTTGGCTGCCCATAGCCCCGCGTCGCTCTCGATCAACAACCAGGGTGCGTTGGTATTCAGGTTGTTTCGGTGCCAGTGGAACCTCGGTCACGACCTGGGTCGGGGAATTTGCCGGTGTGGGGGGAAGAGAAGTCCTGCCTCGGCGTCGGAGTGGGTCTTGCTAAGAATCCCGCCGGGCAGGCAAAGGCAACCCAGGCTTACGAAAAGGACAAGGCAGGCCACGAAAGCAGGGCTTTCAGACCAGGATTTACCTTCAATTTTTTCATTTTTCCTCCAGAAGGACCGGTGTAAATGGTATGCCAGATGGAAGAAAAAAACAAGAGGTCAAGCCCCCTTAAAAGGGAAAAATTGTCCGGCACCCATATCTCATGCTGTGCCGGACGCTCAATTTCCAAGAGATAATCAGAAAATACCCGGTCTCATTCGTGGAATGAGGCTACTTCGCCACCAAGTCCTTCACCTGCTCCACGTATGCCAGGCTTTGATGCCTGAAGTAGGTGTTGTACAGCGTGGCATAATGTCCGCCTTTGAGCAGCAGCCCATCATGGTTTCCCTCCTCGATGATCTTCCCTTTTTCCAGGACGATGATCCGGTCGGCGGCTTTGACCGTGGACAGGCGGTGGGCGATCAGGATGCTGGTCGATTCAACCAGGATCAAGTGCAGCGCCTGCTGGATCTGCCACTCGGTGAACGGGTCGATGCTGGCGGTGGCTTCGTCCAGGATGAAGATCGCCGGGCGCTGCACCAGCACGCGCATCAGAGCCACCAACTGGCGCTGCCCCATGGACAGCATCCCGCCGCGCTCGCCCACCTGGGTCTCGAACCCGTCCGGCAGGGTCTCCAGCCAGTCGCCTTCCCCGATGCGCCTGGCCATGGAAAGCATCTCGGCATCACTCACTTCCGGCCGGGCATAACGGACATTCTCCGCTACCGTGCCCGAGAACAGGAACGGCACCTGTGAGACGATCCCCAGGCTGCGGCGGTAGGATTCCAGGTTGAAGGAGCGGATGTCTTTGCCGTCGATCAGGATCTTCCCTGCCTCGTACTCGTAGAAGCGGGCGATCAACCGGGCGATGGAGGTTTTGCCCGAGCCGGTATGCCCCACGAAGGCCAGGTTCTCCCCGGGACGGATGGTCAGGTTGAAATCGGAGAGCACCGGCTCGTTGCTTGCATAGCGGAAGGTGACTCCTTCAAAGCGTATCCCCCCCTTCAGGTCGCTCACCTGCTGTTGGTCGGTCTGGATGACAGCCGGTTCGGCATCCAGCAGGGCAAAAACGCGCTCTGCTGCCGACAATCCGCTCTGGATCTGCGCCCAGAAAGCCGAGAGATTCATCACCGGCCACAGGAACCGGTCCAGGCTGAGCAGGAACAGGTACCACGCTCCGGCAGTGATCAATGCACTCGCAGCGTTCAACCCGCCAAAGTACACCAGGATGGCGGTGAAGATGCCGGTGGTTGCATTGAGCACCGGGAAAATGAGCGAGAGGATGAAACCACGCTGGATGTTGTAGCGGTAGGATTTGCGGTTGGCACCGTCGAAATCGCCAAAAATGGCCAATTCCTGGCGGAAGTTCTTGGCGATGGAGATTCCCGAAACGGTCTCCTTGATCGCGGCATTGACATCCGCCATGGCTTGCATGCCCTTCTTCGTGGTCACGCGTGCCAGCTGGCGGAAACCGATCGCAATGCCAAATACGACCGGCATGAAGGCGAAAAGGATCAACGCCAGCTTCCATTCCGTGCGCACCAGCACCACCCCGAGGATGATCGCCTGGATGAACTGGGAAACCACGTCGGTGACGATGATCACCAGGTTGCTCAGGTCGTTTGTGTCGGAATTGATCCGCGAGACGATCCGCCCGGACGAGAACTGGTCATAGAATGAAAGATCGTGGTCGGCGGCGGCGCGGAAGGCGCGCGTTCGCAGTTGGAGTACCACGTCACCCAGCACGCGGACCGTCAGGCTGCGTCGAACCCAGTTCAGCCCCCAATCCGTCACTCCGACAAGGGTAACCGCCAATGGGATGGCAAACAGGACGATCCATGGGCTGGGACTCTTCAGGAAATCAATAGCCCGCCCGGCGATGATCGGGGTGATCGCGCCCACCATGGACATGAGGATGGTGAGCAGGGAAATATTTACAATTCCCTTGCGGAAAGGATTGAACTGCGCAATGATCCGCCGCACAAGGTCCTTATCCTTGTACTTGCGGTCGTACTTTTCGTCATTCAGTCCTTCAAAGAAACCCATTTTTTCCCTTTTAGCGGTGCAAGAAGAGATTTATGAATGAAGCAGAGCACATCTGGATATTCGTTCCTGCTCTCCTTCTACTCCTCTTTACTCTCTGAAGATGCGCGCATAGGCTTCAGAGCTGACCATCAGGTCTTCATGCTTACCGATGGCGGCAATTCGCCCTTTGCGCAGGACAATGATCAGGTCCGCCCAGCGGATCTGTGAAAGACGATGCGTGATGATAAAGGTAGTGCGCCCCCTGGCTGCCGCGGAGATCGCCCGCTGGATGAGGTCTTCCGTGGCACTGTCGATGGCGCTGGTCGAATCATCCAGGACCAGGATGCGCGGATCGGTCAGGAAGGCGCGTGCCAGTGCCAGGCGCTGGCGCTGACCGCCCGAAAGGGTCACACCCCGCTCGCCAATCACGGTCTCGTACTTCTTCTCCAAGGACTTCGATGAATTCTTCCGCCTGGGCTGCCCGGGCAGCCTCGACGATCTCCTCCGGGTTCGGCACCGGGTTTTCCAAAGGCAATATTCTCCGCAATGCTGCGCGAGAACAGGAAGATGTCCTGTTCGATGATCGAGATCTGCCGGCGCAGGGCTGCCAGGTTCCATTGACGGACGTCCATGCCGTCCACCAACACCGCTCCGCTGCCGACATCGTAGGTGCGGTTGACCAGTTTCATCAACGAAGTCTTCCCCGAACCTGTCTGCCCGACAATGGCAACGGTCTGCCCGGGGCTGACCTTGAAGGAGACACTCTCAAGGGTTGGCTCGCCCTCTTTATAAAGGAAGCAGACATCACGGAACTCCACCTCGCCCTTCATCTCGCCGGCACGACCGGCTTCGTTCTGATCGAGGTCGTTCTCACGGTTCATCAACTCCAGGATGCGCCGTGCACCCGGCAAGTCCGAGCGAGATCTGCGAATACGCCCAGATGGAGGTCCAGGTGGGAAAATCGAGCATCAACAGCAACCCCATGTAGGCAACCACGTCCCCCACCTGGAGCAGGCCCTGCCGGTAGAGCAGGATGGAGTGGAATAGACCCACGCCCAGTGCCACCGCCATCATCAGCAATGGAACGAAGCGTGCCTCCAGGTCGCCCTGGCGGACATTGGCTGACCGTACGCGGCGTGCATTGGCCTCGAACCGCCTGACCTCCGCTTCCTCCTGGGCAGCCCCTTTCATGACTTCGATCCCATCCAGTGCTTCGGAAAGATGTGTATTCATCTGCCCAAAGGAAGCGCGCACCTCGTCGGTGACCGGTTCCATATTCTTGAGATAGCGTCTCAAGGCAAAAAAGTACAGGATGGTGTAAAGCAGGGGGGTGAGAATGAGAGACCAGTGATACTGCGGCGCAAACGCAATGGGCATCACCAGGAAAAGCAGCGAACCCACCACCAGGTTCACACCGGGGCTGAACAGGTAATTCACCTCGCGGACATCATTGGTGGCGCGCGCCATCGTATCCCCCACCGGCTGCAGGCTGTGGAAGGTCATGCTCTTGCCGAGCAGGGAGACATACAGCTCGTCGCGAACGTCACGCTCCACCTTCTGGGCAATGACCTCTGCCCCAAAGTTGCGCCCGAGTTGGAGGACGGCACGCACCACCTGCGAGCCGCCGATCAACAAAGCAATGGTGAGCAGGCCCGAGGTGATCGCAGGGGTGGCGGTGACCTGGTCGAAGGCTCTTCCGGTCAGCACCGGGACGTACGCCGCCAGTTGGGCATTGCCATACGCACCGATGACCATGATCAAAACCAGCCACCAGTGGCGCATCCCATGGCTTAATATCCAGCGCACCGGGGAGGAGCGGTTGGTAGCGCGGCGCGACAAAGTGAATTCAGCAGGTGAAGGATTGATTGTCATAGAACAGGGAGGGATTGTACTTTACTTTTCAAGTATGGGAAGGCAGAACACAAATTTGCTTCCCTGTCCTTGTTCATTATCTTCCACCCAGATTTTGCCCCCGTGGGCTTCCACCGCCAGGCGGCAATATACGAGTCCAAGCCCGAAACCGCCGCGGCTGGTTGTATCCACCCGCGCAAAACGTTCAAAAAGCCTCTCGCGGCGGTCGAGTGGGATCCCGGGTCCGTCGTCGGACACGGATACGATGACCTGGCCGCGTTGGGATTCTGCCGAGACGATGATATTTCCTTCCGGCGGGCTGTACTTGATGGCGTTATCCAGCAGGTTGAGCAAGACCCGCACCAGGAGATCCTGGTCGCCGCGAACTTGAGGAATGCGCAAAGCAACCTGCCTCTTGATGGTAATTCCACTGCGCAGGTGCAGGTTGATATGGTTGCAGGCGAAAATGATCAGGTCCTCGATATCGATCCCACTCCAATGAATGGTGATCTCACCCGATTCGAGCCGGGACATTTCAAGCAGCGATTTAGATAGGCGGGTGAGGCGTTCTGCACTGGCGCGGGCGATATCGAACACCTCCCGGTTTTCCTCCCAAATATCCGCGGGGAGCAGCATGTGCAGCAGGCCAAGCGCATTGGTGATATTGCCCAGGGGAACGCGGAAATCATGAACCACCAGGTTGGTCATCTCTTCGCGGATATGCTGCAGTTCGATCAAGTGTTCCTTCTCCGCGCGCAGGTTGACCACCTCACTGCCCGTGTCGATGTACTTGTCCCTGGTCGATTCGCGTTCATCATTATTCTCGCGTTGGCGGTTTGCCAGGGTCAGTAACAGGCAGGCACAGGCTTCGGGCTGGGAGGAGAGCAGTTCCCTGAAGATGTCTTTGCGGATGCGGACAAGACGGGTCAGGCGTATCGCAACCAGGGTAGCCGAACGCGGCTTGTCGTCGATCATGGAAATCTCTCCGACCACTTCGCCGGTCTCATAATAGCCCAATACCAGTGGATGCTCCAGCTCGCCTTTTAATTCCGCAACAACACCCGAGCGGATGATATAAGCAGCGTCACCGGCTTCGCCCTCCTCGAAGATCACCTCTCCGGGTTGGAAAAGTAATTCCGTGGGGGATTCCCGAAGCAGGGCTGGATTTAAGGCGGGAAATGGCGGCTGTAAAAGTGGTGTCCGCCCTGTGTGCCGCGTTGTCGTAATCGAACACTATTTTTGCTAGCAAAGGCGGGGGCAAGCAGTCTCTCATGGTTTCTCCCCTTTATTCCGGACCTTTAGAGAGTGGGAAGGATGATGTTCCATAAATCTCAACAGGATGGATAAAAAATCTATATTCACGACACGTACTTGGTATTGCTTAAAAATTGCTCAAGAATTCCTTAAAGATTACTAAAGGTGTTCCCCCAATTATACCCCACTGGCAGACTGTAATCCCGTAAAGAGTTTTACCTTCTTTCTTTTAGGTTCAATTCCTTAAAATCACAAGCATACATTGCATTTTTCATTAAACGATTTATAATAGCCAAATTATCCCAATAAAATCAACAAGTCAAGGTAAATAATTACAGGTTGTGAAATGCACATGGTGATGAAAGGATTGTATCCCTCACTGGTATAAAGCTGCGCACGAATTCTTAACTGGCTTTATATCGCCATCCAAGAAGGAGCAAAAAATGCGACTCGAAAAATTCTGGTTCATCCTGGTTGCCCTGCTGCTGGCACTCTCAATAGCCCAGCCTGCGCTCGCAGGGAATGGCCCCTCCACGGCTCCGATCTACGGCGTTGATTCGCCTGATGCGATCCCCGGTGAATACATCGTCGTGTTCAAAGCGGGTACCGGCGGGAGAGATGTCGATCAAACTGTCGAAAATGCACGCGGCAAGGGTGCCTCCATCCACTTCGTATACCAGGATGCGCTGGTTGGCTTCGCCGCCTCCCTGCCCGAGCAAGCCCTCAACGGATTGGTCCACAATCCCAGGGTGGAATACATTGAGGCGGATCAGGCCATCTCCATTGATGCCACCCAATCTCCGGCGACCTGGGGCCTGGACCGCATCGACCAGCGCGCCCTGCCCCTCAATAACACCTACACCTATACCCCCACCGGTGCCGGTGTTACCGCGTATATCATTGATACGGGCATTCTTGCCTCGCACAATGAATTTGGCGGACGTGCTTCCGTGGGCTACGATGCAGTTGGCGATGGCAGGAACGGCGTTGACTGCAACGGTCATGGCACCCATGTTGCCGGTACGGTCGGCGGTTCCACTTACGGTGTAGCCAAGGGAGTCACGATTGTTGCCGTGCGTGTACTGAATTGCAGCGGCTCGGGCACCACCTCCGGTGTGATCGCCGGCATTAACTGGGTCACCTCACACCACACAAATTCCGCCGTGGCGAACATGAGCCTGGGTGGCGGCGCTTCCACTTCGCTCGATACCGCGGTTAAAAACTCCATCTCAGCCGGTGTCACCTATTCAGTTTCCGCTGGTAACAGCAACCGGGACGCCTGCAAGTTCTCGCCTGCGCGTGTGCCAACCGCCATCACGGTAGGCGCGACCACCAGCAGCGATGCGCGCGCCTCCTATTCCAACTATGGAAAATGCGTTGACCTGTTCGCCCCGGGATCGAGCATCACCTCCGCCTGGATTGGCAGCAATACAGCCACCAATACCATCAGTGGTACTTCCATGGCTTCGCCGCACGTGACCGGTGTTGCCGCCTTGTATCTGGGTAGCCATCCCGGTGCCACACCTGCCACTGTTGCTGCCGCCATTGTTGGCGCAGCCACGCCCAATGTTGTCGCCAACGCCGGGCGAGGTTCACCCAACCTGCTCCTATTTTCATTGATCCCCTAAACTCCCACGATCCAGTGGATTCACTTTTTGCCCCTGTCAGGGAATCCTGCCAGGGGCATTCTGTTTACCGACTTGAATGAGGGATTTCCACAAGCAGTGAGGCAGCAGGGCACAGGACTGGGACAGGCAACGTTGGATTCTGCATCCTGTCAACTCTCGGAGACGTTGAAATACACTTGCGATATAATCATGGGGATGGACACACCCTCCCACCCTCCTTTTCGTCCTTTTTTAGTCGCCGCCATTGTTCTCTTCCTCCTTGGCGCCGGATTGTTCTTCGCGGCTGTCATTTATCTCGAACCCACCGTCTGGTCGCGCTGGGTCTTCTTTTTTGGGGGCACGCTGGCACTGACCGCCCTGGCCCTCCCTGCTACCTGGTTCCTGAACCTGCGCTTCCCCTCCAAGCCGCCTGCCGAGGCCCACATCATTGTCCGCCAGGCCGCCTGGGTGGGTGTTTTTGGCGGACTGATCGCCTGGCTGCAGCAGGAGCGCCTGGTCTCGTTGGGTATCCTGGTTGGGTTGGGGCTGGGCCTGTTTGTGATCGAGTACCTCATTCGCATGCGCGAACGTTCGCTTTGGCGTCCCCCGAAAGAAGAAGAATCGAATCACGATGACCAGCCTGCGTGATCTGCCTTCGGTTGAAAAGCTGTTGCAGACACGGGTTGCCGCCGGGTTGATCACCACCTATGGGCGTCCATTAACCTTGTCTGCCTTGCGCGAGGCTCTCGACCTGCTTCGGGCGAGAATCACCGGGAACCCGGACGCGCCCATTCCGGATCACGACAGCCTGCTTAATTTGGCTGCATTGTCCCTCCAGGAAAGGACGACTCCCACCCTGCTGCCGGTCATCAACGCGACGGGTGTCATCCTGCACACCAACCTGGGACGCGCCCCCTTGTCCGCCTCCACGATCACCGCCATGGAGGCGGTTTCGCGCAGTTATTCCAACCTGGAATTTGACCTTGAAACCGGCAAGCGGGGTTCACGCCTGCATCACGCCGAGGTTTTATTAAAAGCCCTGACCCATGCGGAAGCGGCAGTGGTGGTCAATAATAATGCCGCCGCGGTCCTGCTGGTGCTCTCCGCCCTTGCCGCCCGCCGTCAGGTGGTGATCGCCCGTTCGCAATTGGTGGAAGTCGGCGGAGGGTTTCGCATCCCGGATGTAATGAAGCAATCCGGTTCAAGGTTGGTGGAAGTCGGGACGACGAATAAAGTCCGCATTGCTGATTACGAAGAAGCCCTCGGAGCCTCAACCGCACTGATCATGCATGCCCATCGTTCGAATTTCAAGCTGGTGGGTTTTACCGAAGAACCGGAGTTGATTGAGATTGCTGCCGTCGCCCACAGGGCCGGGATCCCCTGCGTGGATGACCTGGGTTCCGGAACATTGCTGGACACCGCGGAATATGGGATGCTTCATGAGCCCACAGTCCAGGAATCCCTGGCAGCAGGAGCTGACATTGTCTGCTTCTC
>CAWCBN010000007.1:0-1035340 GCA_963793795.1 uncultured Chloroflexia bacterium | reverse complement strand
ACACACACACAAGCAGGATGCGTTGCGGGCGGAGCAGGGTCCAGGTGGGCGAAGAGGTCCTCGGTGGAGAGGATCGTGCCCCCGCGTGCGGAGTCGAGATGACGTCGCCGTGGATGACCGGAAGCAACTTATGCTCCAGGCATTCCTGGATCGCTCCCGGGTCCCACTGCTTCACCCTGCCATCCTCGGCACGCACCAGGGCAAAGGGGGAGAGGTGACGGCGGGCAGGCCGGAACGGCGTAGCGCATCGAGCACGATGCGGTTCAATGCCGAGCCTGGTACCACACCTCGGCAAAGCCACGCCAGGCCTCGGGTCCGGCAACACCCTGGCGGGTGCCCAGGCTGGCGGCTGCCTGGTGACAATCGACCCGGAGCCGTGCCCGAGCAGCGGCGCAGTTCGGGGAGCTCGCCCCGCGGTGGCGATCGGGCGGCCAGGTCATCCAGCCGCTCCAGGCGGGGGGTGTAGGGCCGGGTTTTGTCGGTGATGAGCGAGCCGCCGAGCTTGAGGAAGACGAACATGGGAAAAATGTAGCACATCCCTGCCCGGGTGTCAAGTTGGATTTGGGGAGGTGGATGGAGGGAGCGGGTAGATTTGGTGAGGAGGATATACTGTCACCTGAAGAATCAGCCCCACCCAGCGCTGCACGCCCCTCCCTCCCCAAATCTGATTTCGATTTGGGAGAAGATGGGGAGGGCGTCAAGCGGGATTTGGGGAGAGGAAGGGAGGAGAGTTGATCGAGCTTGGAGGGATTGGCCTCCACAAGATAGATGTATAATATTTGTGTTGAATGGCCCTGATTAGGACATTATCGAATAGATCAAGTTTTGCTGTAGAAAATTATTCCAAAATAGAATTTGATTAACAGCGAAATTGCATGATAATGAGAGTCTGTAGAGAAGATAAAAATAATTGTACTGCCAATCAATTCGAAAAGCATCTATGGAATGGTTGGATGTGATTTATTACTCACCATTATTTTGAATTGCAGTATTATTTGAAAACTTGAGGGATAAATGATACCTGATGTCAAATTAGCACTTAGTATTAGGCAACCATGGGCTTGGCTGATAATCAATGGTTATAAAGACATTGAAAATCGATCTTGGCCAACTAATTATCGGGGCACATTTTTTATACACGCCAGTAAAACTTTTGATAATACAGGGTATAAAATAGTTAAAGAAAGATATAAAAATAATAATCCCCGAGCCGAACGATTTTGACCGCGGCGGGCTTATAGGTACAGTGAAATTGATCGCTTGTGTATCTTCACATAAAAGTACATGGTTTGAGGGACCATATGGCTTTGTGCTATCTGACCCACGTCGAATTGATTTCGTCACCATACCTGGTAAGCTGGGATTTTTCACGGTAAGTCTTCTGTAGTAAAGGATACTGGAGGGAATCTGAATGGGAATTGCCTATTTATCTCCAACCGACGCCCTTCGACTTGATTTCTTGAAAGAACTTCAAGAAGACTTAAAAAGAATAGGCAACGAAATCACAATAAGTGAAAAGGAAAAATTCATAAAATTTAATTTCACTCCAGATCATTTCCTACTAACGAGGAGGAGTTGAGAGTGGAAATGATGACACTGTACGACAAAATCGTATGGTGAATTTGGAAAGTGAAAAAGATTTCTTGGTTGAAATGGAGAAAGCGGAAGAATTAATCAATTAATGACGGAAAAGATATCGATATTTCTAAGATTAAACCAGAAATTAGAATATGCAAAACTTGTGCTGAAAAAAGAATTTTTCGATATTACCGCCATTTTCAAAAAATCCCCAATTCTTCAGGTGTGGGAAGAAGGTTCTCAGCGTTAATTTACGATATTGGACAAAAGCGAAAATCATTGATGGGGAGTCATTGGTCTTTGCAGGTACAGCATATTCAATCAAGATAGGGACAAATTCTAAGTTGGAGTCACATAGACTCAAATGCAAAACTCGTAAAAGATACGGGATTAAGACGAATAATGGAATTATCAATATGTATGGCTCTTCCACCTTACAGGTTTTTGAATAGTGGAAAGCTCATGGCATTGCTATCACTATCCAACCCTATTCAGGCTGAGTTTCAAAGAAGGTATTCGAACGACATGCTCCTAGCACTTATTACTACAGGTGCTACTGGAGAACATGCGCCGATCTTTAGACGGATCGTTCTCAACCAAATTACACCATCTAGCATTTATAAAAACTATAACCACGAGATGTATAACCATATTGGAGCAACTTCAGAACGCACGACCATTATGCTGACAGAGAAAACGATTGAAAATGCTAGGAAAATTGCAAAAGAGTGTTTTCCAGAGAGAATGGACAAGCAAGCCGGAAAGTTTCACGATCTTTTAATAAAGGGAATGCCATATGCAGAATATTAATTTTATGCAATATCAGTCTAAATTGGTCCTCAACCTCATCAAGAAGAGTTTATATATTGGATATTTGAGTGACAGCAATTTGGATTTATTGAGAGTTGGAAAGCAGGAAAACGCCATTGTTGCGTTAAATGTTGACGATGCGACAGAATACTGGAAGTCTATTTGGTTAAAAAAGGCATTAGCAGACAGAAATGATATGGATCAGTTCGTTCACTTCGAAAAGAAAAATGAAATAGATCAGTCAACTTTTATGAGAAATTCTGACCTAGACCAAGGTGAGTATATGGCAGGAGATCAGCAAGAATTCTTTTGGGTGATATTCGATACTTCCACAAGACCCCAATATTATCAAGATGTCCACAACATTCTGGCGCTGCCAGAGGGTTTTGTGTATCGATATGACTATCGGACATCACAAATGTCCCCCTCGGCTGTCCAGGCAGCAACTTCAACATAAGCCGTAGGGAAAACACTATTAATTTATGCTAAACAAATGATTACCAAAAGGGAAATCCATCGCCAGCAGCAAGTACTCCGGCAAATCAAGTCCTTTGGGTCGCAACGAGGTTAGCGGAAGTGACTCTGATACCAGCACAGGAGGTGAAACCTTTTTTTTTGATTTGATGCTCACAAAATATCCGAGAGTAGATCAAGATGTGCTTGAAAGAATATTGAAGCCCTTGATTGATCTTGGAGACTCCATTTCGAAAATGGGTGACAACTTCTAATGACTTTGATGCACTACATGAATTATCCGCTGGAGAATGTGATGTTAATTGGGAATCAAGCGATTAATGTTTTGGGGGGATCGCCAATGCAATTTGATGGGCGATAATTTCTCGGGAGATTGCGAAACTCAATCCAAGCGAAGACGGAAGAAACCTGACCATCAAGTATCAGAAGATACCAATTCGGGAACAAAGGAAATAAGAAAAGTTTAATAGCTATTATCAAGCGGAGGAAGGTTGTAAAAGGTGCTTTTGAACTAATTTCTTATACACCTTCACAAGATCAAAATAAACCTATACAGACTGTCCAAATTTCTGTAAACGAGAAGAGTCCCATAGACATAATCGGCGCGAGTAAAATTGAATTGAGACCGCATAGTGCCGAAATATTTTAAATTCGCCACTAACAGGAGTGATTTATTGACCGCATCGATTGGGAGTGTGCGTTTTGACTCGAACTTTGATGACCGCGGGTGGCCTTTAGGTCCAAATCTGGGAATTGAGTTCCGAGTTTATAAGCCTGCCTGGAAAATTTTGATCGCCGTTTTCCTTTTTTTGGGGGCGATATTTTAGGACACCTTTTCTTAGTCTGGAAAGGACAAGACAACAACATTGCAATCGCAACAGGAGTGGCGAGTGTTCTGTTTTTTCTGATAGGATATTTTCTATTATTTGCACGATTAAAGTAACGAAACTGTAATTATGGAAGACAAGAGTTACATTAATCAACCAAAAATAATGCAAGCCACCCCAATCTGATAAACCAAAACATCAAAGGATTTTCCAAAAAACCAGGCAGTTGCTGACGGTCGTCCTTCACACTTTACTAAATCAACCTATAAATTAGGCGACATCAAATCAATCAACTCCTTCAGGAGGTCACAATTTGGACGTACACCTTCAAAGCAGCACTCTCACAGCAGTTTGGTGCCAGCATTGATATGCTCGAGAAAGCGCTTCTCGCCTGTCCCGATGCGATGTGGGAGATTCGGCTTTGGGACGAACCAAGGTTGCCCAGGATTGCCGAGTTTTGGAACGTCTGCTATCACACTCTTTTCTGGCTTGACCTGTACTTATCCGGCGCAGTGGATGGTTTCCTGCCCCCCGCCCCGTTCACTCTCGATGAGCTGGATGCGGCAGGAATTGTCCCGGAGAGACCTTTTAGCAAGGTCGAGTTACTGAACTATTTGGAACATTGCCGGAAAAAGTGTCAAAAGACGATTGAAGGGCTAACGGCTGAGAGGGCGCAGCAACACTGTGTTTTCCCGTGGGGCGAAGTCACTTTTGCCGCGCTGTTGTTGGATAACATGCGCCACGTCCAGGAACATGCCGCCCAATTGAATCTGATCCTCGGGCAGAAGATCGGTTTTTCCCCCAGGTGGATAACGAATGCAAAGAAAGCTGCCGCCTGACGACGCTGCCTGTCCGGGAGGCATCATGCCTGCCTCGGCACCTCATGTGTGAGCCATTCCGTTAGGCTTTTTGTCACTAAGGAGAAAATAGAGTGAAAATTGAAATTCCTGATGTGTTGCCGGATAATTTCAAGGATCGATGGCCGGGTGAGTTTCAAATCTTCTCCCACTTCGAAATGGCATTGGGCATCCCGCATTCCCTTTTCCTGATCACCACCCTGAAAGAGAACGGCAAACCAAATGCCTGCTTTCAATCCTGGAGTTCATTTTGCGGGGATTGCGGCGGCTATTTTGCCATCACTCCCGTCCTGCAGAAAACCCATACCTATCACAACATCCTGCGCACGAAGGAATTTTGCATTAATTTCATCAGCGCCCGGTATTTTGATGCCTGTTATCAAACAATTGTCAACAATTCGGAAGATACGGATGAGATCGCTGCCGGGGGTTTTACGGCAGAAAAGGCCCGGAATATTAATGCGCCTCGCATCCAGGAAGCATTTCTATCCCTGGAGTGCACCCTGCATTCCAACGTCGACCTTTCAGGACAAGGAATATGGTCATTGATCACTGGAAAAGTCCTGTCCGCTGCAGTGGATGGTGGCTATCTCAATGGGTCCGATAAGAAGTATGGACAGGAAGGTTTCATGTACTACTTGTATGACCTGCACGACTTCGCCTCCGGAGACCAGGGTGAGAGAAAAGTAGCATCGTTGAATGTGCTGCGCAAGGCATGACGATGAGTGTGGCGGTGGGGATTTGTCGCTGAAGCCCTGACGGCCCGCAATCCGCTTGGGTGAGAGGAAAGACGGTGACGCAACGAATAGACTTGTCCACACTGGCGTACACGGAAACAGGCAACGGGCGATAAGGAGGTAAATGGCTGGATGAACACTCTCAGGTCTTTCATTAACGCGTCACCCGGTCATCTTTGTGCTCGGTTTGACGATTGCCTGGTTTGTCCTTTTGATGCTAGTCACAGGAATCGCCTCGAGCGCACTCCACCGGCCTTTTGGTGATGCGGTAACCGGCACGATCGGTCGCCTGCTTGTCACCGTTGTCGTCCTGTTGCTGATTTGGCGCCTGGATTGGCTGGAGGCATCGGGTGTTGCCCGCTTGGGTCGCTGGCAGGTTTGGCTGCTCGCCCTGGGTGGCATGATCTACTTCAGCATTGCCAGCTTGTATTCCTATTTTGGCAGGCTGGGCTTTGACTTTTCAGCCCTGGTCCGCTTGCCGGAGGCGCGCACCATCGCCATGACCCAATTGATGGTCAGCCTGTGCGAGGAGATCCTATTCCGTGGGATTGTTCTCTATAGCCTGGTTCGTGTATGGGGAAAAACTCGGCGGGGGTTGATCGGCAGTGTCGTGCTTACATCGCTGATCTTTGCTGCCCTGCATATGACGAATGTTTTCGCCCAAGGGATATCGCTATCCATCGCACTTCTCCTGACCTTGGAAGGATGTTTGATCGCCATCTGGTGGGGAGCACTGGTGCTGCTGGGCGGAAGCATTTGGCCCGCGGTGCTGCTTCACCTCGTCGGCAATGCGATACTCCCGCTGCAAGCGCTAACGACCTCCATGGTCGGGGACGAACTCATCACCACCCTGCGAATCCTGTGTTTCAGCGTACCTCTTGGTGTTCTCGGCATCCTGCTGCTAAGGAAAGCGGCACCACATCCTGTTGTGCCGGAAACGCCTTAGGGAAAAAACCATATTCTTTATTTCGGCAGGGTTTCTCCCGATAGAACTCTGACAGCACCGTTCTGGCTTCCTGCCCACGCATCGCAGACCTTTTCCCCGCAGCCTTCTTCCCCTTTTCTCTCAGGTATAATCACCAGGATGAACCTCGATATCCGCTCTGCAGTGATCATGGCGGTGATCCTGATCGTCCTGGGGGCATTTTGGAGCATCCGCCAGGGGTTGCGGCTCATCCGCAAGGCCGCGGGGTTGCCTATTACCGCATGCGCCAGGAACAGATTCGCAGCGGGTGGCGCACCCTGATCCTGTCGTTTGTCCTGCTGGGGATGGCTGTCCTGGTCGGCAGGTATGCCGAACCGGTGGCGTACACCTATTTCCCGCCCAGCCCCACCTCCTCAGTCACTCCGACCATCTCCTTGACACCGACCATCAGCCTGACGCCGACCATCTCCCCCATCCCGTCGATCACACCGACCCCGGCGATCAGTTATACCCCCACCATCACCCCGACCGCCTTCGTACCGGAAGCGATCGCCATCCAGTTCACCAGCCTGGTGACGCCCGACCCGCAATCTGTCTTCAGCCCGATCCTGTTCTCCACCTCGATGGCCAACTTTCAGCCCGTGGACCCGCACACGGTGTTCCAGAATCCGCTTACCCAGATCTATGCCACCTTTTCCTACGACCTGATGGCTCGACGGCGTGCAGTGGACGGCGATCTGGTACCGTGACGGCGAGTTGATCTATTATGAAACCGAACCCTGGAAGGGCGGAACGGGCGGATACGCCTTCTCGGTGTGGAACCTGGGTAGCGAGCAGTGGCTGCCCGGCACCTACCACGTGGTGTTGTTCATCGGGATGGATTGGAAAGCGCTGGGTGAGTTCCGCGTGGTGGGCGACCCGCCGACACCTACTTCCACGACTTCGCCGACCATCACCCCGTCCAAGACGCGCACACCCTACCCCTCGGCAACCCCCCGCCCGTCGGATACACGCTGGCCTTCCCAGACCCCGACAAAATAGGTCTTCCGGATGCTACGCCCCGGCGCGGTTTGCCTGGCGGTTACACTCCCCTGATCTTCACCCGGTTGTCCAAGCCAAATGCGCAGGCGATCTGCGCGGCGAGACGGGCATTGTTGAGCAGCAATGCCAGGTTGGCGCGCAACGATTCACCCCCGGTCAGCTCTGCCAACCTTGAGAGCAGGAAGGGGGTCAGCGCTTGACCGTGGATGCCCTGTTCGTGGCCTTCACGGCGCGCCTGCAGGATGGCTGTGGTGATCTTTTCCTGGGGGATCTCTTCCTCGGGGGATAGCGGCTGGCAGACCAGTATTGATGAATTCATGCCCAGGTCCCAGTGCGCCTTGGCGAACTGGACGATCTCTGCGGGAAAGTCCAGCCTGGCGCTGACGGGGAGACCACTCTGGCGCGAATAGAACGCCGGAAATTCATCCGCCTGGTAACCTATCACGGGGACGGACAGCGTTTCGAGTGCCTCCAACGTGGCAGGCAGGTCCAGGATCGCCTTTGCCCCGGCGCAGACCACGACCATGGGGATGCTGGCGAGTGCCTGTAAATCGGCGGAGATGTCGAGCGTGCCCACATCGTGGACGCCGCCGATGCCGCCCGTGGCAAAGACCTTGATCCCGGCACGCTGGGCAGCCAGCATCGTCGCAGCGACGGTCGTCCCGCCGCATTCCTGTTTCACCCTCGCGGTGGCAAAGTCACGACGGCTGATCTTGCGTACAGGTTCTGCGTAGGCGAGGCGCTCCAGCTCTGCATCCGTGAGCCCGATGCGAATATCAGCCGTCCAACACCACGATGGTTGCCGGCTCGGCTCCGTTCTCGCGCACGATGCGTTCCATGTCCCGGGCAAGCTGCAGGTTCTGCGGGCGCGGCAGCCCGTGCGTAATGACCGTCGATTCGAGGGCAACACGCGGTGGCACGATTTTACTTTTGAAGGGAGAGGATTCAAGCGAAGGGGTCATTCCCCCATTATAACGGCAGCTGAATTACTTGATGAATTCAGCACAGGGCGAAGATGGAGTAGAATCCAGCAGATTACGCCTACCGTGAGTTCCGCTGTATTTATCCTGGCTGGATCTGCGGAAATCAATAAAGAATTAATCACCCAGGCACCTGGCTAACATATCATGAAAACAATGCTGCGCGTCGACTTCCACACCCATAGCTTCGCATCGAAGGATTCGCTCTCCACCCCGGAGGCACTCCAGCGCAGCGCCCGCCGTCGCGGGCTGGACCGCCTGGTGGTGACCGATCACAATTCCATCAGCGGAGCGCTGGCAGCCCATGCCCTGGACCCGGAGCTGTTCATTGTCGGCGAGGAGGTCATGACCACGCAGGGCGAACTCCTGGCTGCCTTCGTGACCGAGGCGGTGCCGCGCGGGCTCAGTCCGCAGGAGGCCATCCTGCGCTTGAGGGACCAGGGCGCGTTCATCAGCGTTTCGCACCCGTTCGACCGCTGGCGCAACGGGGCATGGCGGCTGGATGACCTGCTGGAGATCGCCCCACTGGTGGACGCGGTGGAAGTGTTCAATGCGCGCTGCCTTTCGGGGGAGGATAACCGCAAGGCCCAGGATTTCGCCACTCAGCACGGCCTGGCAGGGACAGCCGGCACGGACGCCCATGCCGCCTTCGAGCTCGGCACAGCCTGCCTGGTCACACCGCCGTTCTCGACCGCCGATGAGCTGCGCTCGGTCATCCGGGAGGCGCGGGTGGACGGGCGCCTGGCGCCTTTTTGGGTCCACTTTGCCTCACGCTATGCGCGGCTGAGGAAACAGTTTGGATAATAGCCGGCGATGAGGCGGTGGCGGAATTGGCAGTCGCTGCGGACTTAAAATCAGCCATTGGTGACAACGTGTGGGTTCAACTCCCTCACTTCATCTAAATGCAAACAATCCCCGGCCACAACCATCAGTCGGGGTGTGTTTGCCCCCGCTACTGGGGGGAGACCGCAACATCAACGTCCAACTCTCCTCCGGTCAAACGACCAACCGGTTGAAGAAAGAGCGGTAGTGCTGCAATGCCTTGCGGAGATCTTCAGTGGAGACATCAATACCCTGATTCCACTGAACTTCCAGCGAGCTATGTTCGCTGGCAAACATCTGGGTGATCTTTTCAACAACTTCAGATACCAGCACATCCGCCTGCTGGACAGCAGATCGCGGTTCGTCCACAAACTTGCCCTGGATCTCATTCCAGCGCTTGCGAAGAAGCTCTGCTTCCTCTCGGTTAAGCAGAGGCGCCGGTGGTTCAGCCCTTACGCTAGTGTGGGCTTCTTCATGGGTTATCGTCTCGCCCACTGGAGCTTCATGGACTAATGTTCCGTCCATAGGGTCAACGGGATCTGCTGTGGACATGGATGTCTCGTGGATAAGAGCCAAATTCGCCGGGTCATTTTCGGTAATAGAAATCTGGAATTAATTCCGGGCTGATCTCGCCCTGGTCGGTTTTCTCAACATTATCAAAGGGATTCGTGGATTCTCCAAAATTCTGTTCGTTCATCTCTATTTCCTTTCTGGTACAACAGTCTCTTCCTTCAGAAGTTCATCGAACATGGATCGGTAATAGATCAATGCCTGTCTTAATTCTTCCGTATTTGCCGAATGCTGCTCATTTTTTAATGCAATCTCCCGAGCTGCGCGGTAATTGCTCACCAGGTTAGGATAATTGACCGAAAGATCAGATGTCCGCTGATCAACATCAAATTCCGGATAAGCACGCACTTTCATGACATCCATGATCAGTTGGTCAGCTTCCACAGTCGCTTGTCCAGGTTCATCGACGAATTTATCCTGGATGGCTCTCCATTCAGACTGATATCTCTCGCGCTCGCTCACAGAAAGAGGACGAATATTCAACGTAGCAACATGCTTCTGCCGTTCTTCCAACTCTGCTTGTGCTTTCTTCTCGTTACCAGCGATCTCAACTGTGCGGACGTACTCAGGTCCATATTTCTTTTGGAGGCGTTGCGAACGACCGCGGCTGTTGAAAATCACACCCAATACGACGCCAATAACCGCCAGTACCACAACCACAGCAATAATCAGAACTGTATTATCCATTTTGAAAACTCCTTTTGATTGTATTGGACTTCATGTTTAAAGTTCTTCTCTCATTATCATTATAGAGTGCTTACTCCCCGACAGCATCCATCGACCGGGGAGTATGGATGTAGTCCACTTGGGGGAGGACCATGATAGGCCTGGCAATTATGCGATTACGCTGCGCTTGGGTAACGGCTTCCGCGCGGCAGGTGACGCCTGACTTGGACTGGGTACTGACGTGGGATGCGACGGTCGAGGGGCTGATGGTCATTCTTCCAGCGATTTGTGTATTGTTCAGAACCTCGATCATCAAGGTTGGAGCTTCTAGATCTCGCCTGGTCACAACGCCGTTCTCGACCGCCGATGAGCTGCGCTCGGTCATCCGGGAGGCGCGGGTGGACGGGCGCCTGGCGCCTTTTTGGGTCCATTTTGCCTCACGCTATGCGCGCCTGGTGAAAAAGGTTGTATAATAGCCCGCGATGGGGCGGTGGCGGAATTGGCAGACGCTGCGGACTTAAAATCCGCCGGTGGTGACACCGTGAGGGTTCGACCCCCTCTCGCCCCACAGATGATATATTGGCCGGTTTTTTCGGCCAATTTTGCCATATATAGGGGCACACGACACTGAAAATAACTTGTAGAGTCCTTTGGGGGACGTAATTGCGTCAAGCACTCCTATATAATCCTAGTAAAAGATAAAACTCATGCTCAGCCCCTTGAGCATAATTCCTCTTCGCTTTCAGTATTGAAAACAAAGATTCACTAAGCCAATTCAAAGAATTCAGAATCATCACAAGCCCAGCTCGACGATAAGCAACTCCTGTATCCTGATATGTTTGTACCAAATATCTCTGCAGAATAGTAAAGCCCCTCACGCCCCACCATCTATGATAATGCCATGTATAGAAATAATGTTGATTTTCCGGTTATTTTGACAGCGGGGAGAAACTGCCGTGCTATACTTAACCAGGCCTGATTTCATTTGTCTATATTGTCAAAAATCCATAATGTTTGAATTAATCTTGATCGCTTTATTCCAGTATATATATCTTCTTGGGGCGCGTAAGTCCGCATGTTCAAATGGGAACCAGACGGAAATGAGCACCACCAGCGAGATCGTTTCATGAACATCTCCAGCGAACACCACTTTTTTTGCCCCATCTCTTTCGCCAGCTACCTAATTTGGATCAAACCCACAAAGAGAGGTCAAAATGCCCAGCATGAAAGATGGTCCCAGTTCACCTCGTTTCAGACCCGTTCCATTCCAGGGCAACACGATCCTTTCCCGGTTGAGTGACATAGGCGTCTCAAACGAGATGTCGCAGGCAGCAGAGCACGCCCCGAGTGGTCAGTGCGTTGGTTGGGGTATACCTTTTGATATCGGGGATGTCGTCGTGATCCAGGATCACCCCGTGGCTGTTGAGTTTCCACCACTGGTCGCGCGCTGGCTGGTCTTCATGCACACATCGGACATACGGCGTGTCGAACGAACCCCTGGCGGATTTATCTCGCCAATGCGTGGGGAGGGGCAACTGGCCGAACACGCTGCGGATTATGTACTTCTTTATTTGGATGGGACTGAGGAACGCGCGGCGATCCACCGCCGGCATCACCTGGGTGCGTTTCAGCGCCATTGGGGGGAGAATTGCTTCGAGGCTGTGGCGCATCGCAAACCCCACCCGATACGACCGCCGCACCAGCAATTAGGTCCTGACTGGGGTTCAGCCCAAACACGCACAAACTCAGCTGACGGGAGTCCTTGGACCAACTGGTTGTGGGCTTGGGAAAATCCGCATCCAGGGAAAGCCATCACCGGTGTGCGCTTCGAACCGCTCGCAGGCATCGTGATCGTCTCTGCGATCTCAGCCGGTGATGCTGACCACTTGCCTCTCCGCTGGGAACGGCGTTGCAAGGCGCTGCTCACACTACCGGAGGGCGAGTCCTTCCTGCCCGACCTTGACGAACACGGGCAGTTGCAGCAGGTTCAGCTCGATATGGGTCAGGTGATTTCCGCAATACCACGCTTGGTGTATCCCAACGAAACGTGGACTGAGACATACAACAACAGGTTACCCGTGCGCTCCGAACAGCAGGTCCTCATCGAATACACGGCGCATCGAGATGCCTGCTTTCATCTTGCAGGGGGCGGGATCATTCCAGTCCAGAGCGTCGTTGAGAGCCCCCAAGCGAAGATCCCTTTGCAGCCGGTCAGATCAACGCTGCAGCGTGTTACACTGCGTGTAGTCGAACAGGGATCCAGCAAGTGCGTGCCGGTTAAGTTGCACATCCACGGTGAGTGGGACGAATACCTGGCACCGGTGGATCGCCACCGCATCCTCAACTCGGCGTGGTTCGAGGATTACAGCGTGGATTTCGCTCATGGCGGTGGATGGGAAGGCAGGGGGGCCAATCCACACTCCTGCACTTATATTCCCGGGGAGACAACGATCGATCTACCGGTGGGCAAAGTTTATGTTGAGGTCTCAAAGGGGTTTGAAATCCGACCGGTGCGAAAGGTAGTCGAGGTGACGGCGGGAATGCAAGATATCATCATCGAAATCGAGAAAGTATTGCCGTGGCGTGAAAAGGGCTGGGTCACCGCCGACACACATGTCCATTTCCTTTCGCCGGTGTCCGCGCTATTGGAAGGCGCCGCTGAGGGGGTGAACGTGGTCAACCTGCTGGCCAGCCAATGGGGTGAGTTGATGACCAATGTTGGCGATTTCGACGGCAAGACAACCTGGGGCTCCAAAGAGGCTGGTGGCGACGGTGAGCATCTCGTGCGCGTAGGGACGGAGAACCGTCAGCACGTCCTGGGTCACATCTCACTATTGGGCTATAGTGGCAAAATCATCGCACCGATGACAACCGGTGGTCCGGACGAATTCAGCTCTTGGTGATCCGGTTGAGATCCTACTGACCGAGTGGGCCAGGCAATGCAAACAGCAGGATGGGCTGGTTGTCTTGCCACATTTTCCATATCCCCGGGCCGAATATGCTGCTGGTATTGTCAGTGGTGTTGTCGACGCGCTGGAGATGACCTCGTGGGGTAATCTCTATGGGGGTATTGACCCGTACTCACTTTCAGACTGGTACCGCTTTCTGAACTGTGGATATCTCGTCGCGGCAGTTGGTGGAACGGACAAAATGTCGGCAGATACGGCAGTGGGGACAGTGCGCACCTATGCATTGATTCCAAAAGACAAGCCGTTCACCTACGAGAACTGGAAAGATGCCGTGCGGCGCGCCGGGACCTTCGTAACCTATGGCCCGCTCCTGGAGTTCGCCGTCGAAGGTCACTTGCCGGGAAGCCGCATCGGGTTGGCAGCCAGTGGAGGAACCCTGGATGTGACCTGGCAAGTTGCCAGTGTCACGGTCCCGATTTCAAGGGTCGAGTTGATCGTCAACGGGGAGATACGGGAAAGCGTCTCCGTGGCAACTGAACAGGCAAGTGGCCATTGGACGGTCAAGGTGGAGAAGAGCTCCTGGTTGGCCCTGCTCTTGCGCGGGCATTATGCAGACAAGCCCGAGATAATCGCAGCCCACTCATCGCCGGTGATGGTGGACGTGGAGGGATCGCCGCTACAAGCCGCGGCTGACATGCTCACCATCCTGGAGCAAATTGAAGGTGTGCTGGCTTACCTGGACACGGTTGGTACGCGTGCCAGCGACGTGGTCTATAAGCGCATGAGACTGGTATTAACATCGGCGCAGCGCAGCTTGCACAACCGGATGCACAGCTCTGGGTTCTACCATGATCATACACCGGTGATGGATCATCCGGAGCATCATGAGCAGAATAAGAACACATCAACAGGGGTAGCCTGATGGAGAATCGGGAAGATGGCGAATAGTCCTCCTTGGATTGATGGGCCGACCAGGGCTGGAGCTGAAGCCCGGATAAACGTGCAGCCATAGCCATCGTATTTCATTATTGATGGAGAAACCTATGCAATTGACACCCACAACCCATATTTGTAAGAAGATAAGTGACTGCGATATCAAAGCAGACGTCCATCTGCCGTCTTGATTATTTTAGTCAATGATCTTCTTGGGGTAGTTTTATAATAAGAATGATCCCTCGTGTTCGGAAAACATTCTGGGTAAATAAAATCCGCCGGTGGTGACACCGTGTGGGTTCGACCCCCACCCGCCCTACAGGACACCGCGTAAGCGGTGTTTTTGATTCCCATTCGCCCACTATCCTGCGTGCGATCCTAACCACTGCTTTCTCATCGGCATACCCTGATTCAATTCATACCTCTTGACACAATATGATAAATGTGATAAAAATTGTCCGAATATGATGATTATGTATCTAAAAAACAAAAGATCGTAATTAAGAAGCAAAGGAGGTGATGTAGTATTGCAACACCCTGCCTGTAATACCAAAAGATCCCGGAACACTCTTAGTAGTACCAGAGTGCTGACAGATTAGTTGTTCGATCATTCAAATTGGAGGTATCCGATGAGTAAAATGCTTAAGAAGTCTTTTTCTGTTCCTGATGAAACGCGACCCATTCCCAAGGGAAAAGTCGAAGTCTTGAAATTTGAAGAATCCCCGGTGATCCGCAACACTTTTGAACCAGGCTGGCGCTGGTCGGAATCGGTCAAACCGATCGCCAAGACGGAAAGCTGCCAGGTTCCCCACCTGCTCTATGTCGTTTCAGGCCGGTTGAGTATCCGCCATGACGACGGCTCCACGGCTGAGTTTGGACCGGGCGATGTGGGAATCATTCCTCCCGGGCACGATGCTTGGGTGGTCGGCAATGAGCCTTGCGTCAACCTTGATTTTGGCGGTTCCAAGACTTATGCCAAACCGGTAAGCTGATCCATTCCCTGTAATTTCGCATTGAGGCTTTGGGGGAAAAACTACAAACACAAAACCATCCGGGACGGGTACGCTTGATTACAACGTACCCGTCTCGCTTTGTAATAAGCATCCCGATCGACTAAAAAAGGTCCCCGAGATCCTGAGGTGCCAGAGACAAGAAATTCTACGCTCAAATTTCATCCCTCGTAATTCCCTGTCCCTGAAACCGCCAAGTCACCGATAATTCGAAGTATTTTATTGTAATTATGAAGTCACGCCTGGATTCCCGGGCGTGTTGTATGTGTTTAGTGGAATCAGGCTGCTCACTTCCTCCTCTGCTCATTTTTTTGTTAGCGTATAATAGCCTAATCACCCAACATTGCCAATCTTCGCGATAACTCACGCCATGACAAATTCTCTCTCAACCAGGTTCTCCCGAATTAACCCCGCCATCCGATATGTCTCACAGTCCTCTTATTGGCTGTGATCTATCATCTCGCCGCCCGCCTGGGATTGAAGATGGCTTATGTGCAAGCCAACACTTCGCCGGTCTGGCCGCCCACCGGCATCGGGCTGGCGGCGCTGCTCCTGCTCGGTTATCGCTATTGGCCCGGGATCACCCTGGGAGTCCTGCTCGGCTCCCTGCTGACCGGCGCTCCTTTCAACCTTGCCATTGGCATGTCGATCGGCAATACCCTGGAAGCCCTGGTGGCTGCCTACTTCCTGAACAAGATCGTCGGCTTCCACCATGAAATTGACCGCATCCAGGACGTGGTTGGATTGGTGCTGGTTGCGCTGGTGTGTACGACGATCGGTGCCAGCCTGGGCACCGCCACCCTGATGGTCACCAGGTTGGCAGAATGGCAATATTTCTGGGCCATCTGGATCACCTGGTGGATCGGCGACCTGCTTGGGGCATTGGTGGTGGCGCCGGTGCTGCTTACCTGGTCAGTCTTACCGAAGGTCGCGCTTCACCGGCGGGCTTACGTTGAGGGCGGACTCCTCCTGCTAATCGTGGCAGCAGGGACCTGGTTTGTCTTCGGCAGCCTGTCACCCGGAGGCATCCTTCACCAGGCGATGATCTACGTGCTCTTCCCCTTCATCATCTGGGCTGCCATCCGCTTTGGTCAACACGGTGCCACCCTCGCCATTGCTACGGTTTCAGGCATCGCCATCTTTGGCACAGCCTCCGGGATGGGTCCTTTTTCGCTGGAGTCAAAGAATGACAGCCTGGTGCTGCTGCAAACCTTCACCGCGGTGGTTGCCCTCACCGGTCTGATCCTGGCTGCCGCCACGATGGAACGCCGGCGGGCGAGTAATGCCCTGAGCAAAAGGGCGGATGACCTGGCAACCCTGAATGACACCTCGCGCACCCTGCTGGATAATTTCGAGATCACGAACATATTCGAGACGATCTGCCGGCTGGCGGTCACCCGCCTGGGGCTGGATACCGCCTGGATCGAGACCATTGACCTGTACGACGAATCGAAAAGCCAGGTGTATGTCCACGGTGTTTCACCAAATTTGCTCGAAGGCCTGATGAAAAAGGTCCTGCCGGCAGAACCTCAGGCGAATCCTGCCTCACCGGTGATCCATGACCTCGCCGGGATGAACCGGGTCAACGAAGGGCAGGACCACCCCTACCAGTCGTATGGGCTTTTTCCACTGATTTTCAGCAACCGTCCGATCGGCAGGCTGCAGTCTGCTCAGCCGGGAGAGGTTCTTCTTTACCCCCGACAACCAGGTGTTGCTCCAATCCTATGCCAACCTGGCATCCGTGGCCATCCAAAATGCCCTCCTGCTGGAAGAGGTCCGGCGGAGCAACAAGCAGCTCCACGCTCTCTCCCAGCGCCTGATGAAAGCCCAGGAGGAGGAACGCCTGAACCTCTCCCGCGAGCTGCACGATGAATCCGGGCAGCTGCTGACCGCTCTCTCGGTTCAACTTGGCTTGCTGGAACGCGACCTGGACCATCCCGGGTCGCTGCGCGAACGCATCGATGAGTTAAAGAACAGCGCCAACGTCATCCAGGACAACCTGCACAGGTTGGCGGTCAACCTGAGACCTGCCAGCCTGGACCACCTGGGACTGGTGACGACGGTCATGCAGTTCATCCACGAATTCACACCGCCAGTACGGGATTCCCGTTGATTTTGAGGCGGTGGGCATGGAAGGTGTGCGGCTGCCGATCGTGGTGGAGACCGCCATCTTCCGCATCATCCAGGAGTCGCTCACCAACGTGGTTTCGCATGCGCATGCCAGCCGGGTGGACGTGCTGCTTAACCGCCACAACCACGGCCTGGTGATGATCGTGGAGGATGACGGGGTCGGGTTCCTGCCGAGTTCGCCGGGATTGGAATCGCACCTGGGCTTGTTTGGCATGCGCGAGCGGGTCGAGATGTTGGGCGGCAGCCTGGTGATCGAGAGCTCACCGGGGAAAGGCACCACCGTGAAAGCGGAGGTCCCCAGCCATGACTAGGGTGCTGATCGCTGATGACCATGCCATCGTTCGGGCGGGATTGCGTGCCCTGATCCATGCCGAGCCGGGTTTCGAGCTGGTGGGGGAGGCAGCCGGCGGCGTGGAAGCCATGGAACTGGTGGAGAAAAGCCAGCCGGATGTGCTGGTTCTCGACCTGAGCATGCCGGACCTGGATGGCATCGCAGTGACCCGCCACCTGAAAGCAAGCCACCCCGGGCTGCGCATCCTGATCCTGACCCTGCATGAAGATGAAGCCCTGCTCAGGGAAGCCATCAAGGGTGGGGCTTCCGGGTACATCCTCAAGCGTGCTGCTGAATCTGAATTGATCGCCGCCATCCAGACCATCCTGCGCGGTGACCTCTACGTGGATCCCTCCATGGTTCGCCTCCTGCTGGGCGAATCGAAACCGGTCGACTTACAACCCAAGGTGTCCACTGAATCTCTCACCCCGCGGAGGTGGAAATCCTGAAGCTGATCGTGGAAGGCTGCACCAACCGGCAGGTGGCGGAGCAGTTGACCATCAGCATCCGTACCGTGGAAGGGCACCGGGCGAACATCCTGGACAAGCTCGGCCTGCACAGCCGGGTGGAACTGGTCCGTTATGCCCGCGAGCACGGCATGATCGAATAGAAAAACTGATCAGCCAGTGATCCGCGCCGCGTATTTTCCACGCGGTAGCGTCGCGTAATTATTCACGGGTATCCCCCTATATAAAAATCGTTGTTTCTTACGCTTAATAAAAGCGAGGAAAGTCTATATGATGAGGCATGTAAAGCCCCTCAGGTGTCACACCTGCCAGGAGGCTAACCTGTTGTGAGGAAATTCATGCCCACCGGTACCCCATCCAATCCAATCCCTTTGCACAAATTTTCGCATGCGCGGCATCTGCAAGTCATTCCCGGGCGTGCAGGCCAACGATCATATCGACCTGGATATTTTTGCCTCCGAGATCCACGCATTGTTGGGCGAGAATGGCGCCGGCAAGAGCACGCTGATGAAGATCCTGTATGGCTTCTACCGGGCGGATGCCGGCCAGATCTTCCGCAATGAGCAGCTGGTTTCGATCCAATCACCGCATGATGCCCGCGACCTGCAGATCGGCATGGTCTTCCAGGATTTCACCCTCATCCCGGCGTTGAGCGTGGCGGAAAACCTGGCGCTCTTCCTGCCCCGCCTGCCCGCAGTGCTAAACATGAAGGAAATTGACCAGCGTATCCTGGAGGTGGGGGAACGCTATGGTTTGCAAGTGGATCCACGCTCACTGGTTGCGCAGCTCTCCATCGGCGAGCAGCAAAAGGTGGAGATCGTAAAACTATTACTGGCGGATGCCCGCCTTTTGATCCTGGATGAACCCACCCGGGTGCTTGCTCCCCACGAAGCGGAAGCCTTGTTCACCACCCTGAAAAGCCTGCGCGACGATGGGTATGCCATCGTGCTCATCACCCACAAGCTGAAAGAAGTTCTCGCCCACGCGGACCGCATCACTGTGTTGCGCGGCGGAAAACTGGCAGGCAGCCTGGTACAGGCGGAAGCCAGCGAAGAGAAATTGATCAGCCTCATGTTTGAAAAGAAAATATCTTCTCTCCAGGAGGGAGGAAGAAGAGTCTGCAAGTCTTCCTCCTCCCCTCCCTTGCTGGAATTGAAGGGCGTGTGCACGAAGGGAGAGGGATTGGAAACCAGCCTCGAAGAGATCAACCTCCAGGTGCACCCGGGTGAGATCGTGGGTGTGGCAGGTGTTTCGGGGAACGGACAGAAGGAATTGGGCGATGTTGCCCTGGGGATGATCCGCATCCAGGCGGGGCAGAAATTCCTGTTTGGCAGGGATTTCACCCGCCGCTCCGTCCAGGAAGTCCGCCGCAGCGGGGTGGCTTTCATCCCCGAAAATCCGCTCAGCATGTCCATCGCCCCGCTCATGCCGGTGATGGCAAACCTGGCACTCACCCGCACCAAGCATTATTCCCTGTGGGGGGGCTGCGCATGGATTGGAAAACCATCTGGCGCGAGGCGGACGTCACCATGAAACAGCTGGGATTTCACTTTCCCGCTGCATGTCCCGGCACGTTCGCTCTCCGGCGGTAACCTGCAGCGCATGGTCATCGTTCGGGAAATGGCAGGGAAGCCGGAATTGATCATCGCCTCCTATCTGACCCGCGGCCTGGATGTGCAAAGCACCATTGCCGCCCGCCAGGCATTGATCGATGCCCGCAGCCAGGGGGCCGGAGTTTTGCTGATCTCCGAAGACCTGGAGGAGCTGTTCAGCCTTGAGTGATCGCCTGGTGGTCCTGTATGATGGGCGGATCGCCGGGTCATTCACCCCCCAGGAGACCGACATCCACCAGGTGGGTCATCTCATGACTGGTTCCGAGGTCCTCCATGACTGAAAGCAGTGCCAAGCTGGAACGCGCTTCCTTTTTGCAAAAGCAGGTCCCGTCCACCATCCTGCGCTACCTGTTAATGATGGTGGTGGCGCTGCTCTTCTTTGCTGTCATCCTGTTGATCTCGGGCACGGATCCCATCACAGCCTACAAGGATATCTTCCGCGCCACCTTTGGCAGCGCCAAGGGATTTTCGGAGGTCATCGTTGCGATGATCCCGATGCTGCTGACCGCCCTGGCGGTGGCCCTGCCATCCCGGGTGGGCTTGATCAATGTGGGCGGTGAGGGTCAGCTATATATCGGCGCGGCCTTCGCCACCTTCGGTGCCCTGACATTTTCCCACTGGCCCGGCTGGCTGCTGCTGCCGACGATGATGCTGCTGGGTATGCTGGGAGGTGCCCTGTGGGCATTTGTTCCCGGTTACCTCAAGTCCGTCGGCTTGGTGAACGAGACGATCACGACCTTGCTGCTGAACTCGGTGGCTCCCAAGTTGATCGGTTTCCTCATCTTTGGTTTTTGGCATTCACCGATGGATACGGTCAAGACTGATAATTTTGTTGAGGCTGCCCAACTGCCCACCTTCTTCGGTACCCGCATCCACCTGGGATTGGTTTTTGGATTGGTGCTCCTGGTCGCTTTCTGGTTGTTCATGAAATACACCCGCTGGGGGCTGGAAATGTACTCCATCTGGAACAACCAGCAGGCTGCCCGTCGGAACGGCATCCCGGTGAAGAAATACCTGGTGATCCTCATGTGCGTTGGGGGTGCCATCGCCGGGCTGGCGGGCATGTCGCAGGTTTCCGGTTTTTATGGTGTGTTGTTCCTGAATTTCTCCATGGGCCTGGGTTTCATGGGTTTCATGATCTGCTGGCTTGCCGGCGGGAATCCGCTGGGCATCCTGTTGATGTCCTTCGTCGTCGCCGTCATTTTCACCGGTGGGAACTACCTGCAACTGACCGTGGGCTTGCCATATGCAGTCATCAACATCCTGCTGGCTTTCACGCTCTTCGTGGTGCTCGCCCGCCCAACCTTCTTCAAAGGAAAGAAATCATGACCCTGCTTTCCCTGCTTGGCGTGCTTTCCAGCGCCATCTTTTCCGGAACCTCCCTGCTTTACACCACGCTTGGCGAGGTGATCGACGAACGTGCGGGCATCGTCAACCTGGGATTGGAAGGGGTGCTCCTGGTCAGCGCCTCCTCCGGGTTCGCCGTCACTTCCCTCACCGGCAATCCCTATTTTGGCATCCTGGTCTCCATTCTTGCTGGAGGCTTGATGAACATGGTGCTCGGCTACCTGGTCATCACCCGCAAGGCCAACCAACTCGCCAGCGGGTTGGCGCTGATGTTCTTCGGTTTTGGCTTGAGCGCACTCGATCGGGAAATCGGTTGTGGGTGTCAAGATCACCAGCCTGCCCAAGATCCTGCTGCCGGGTACTGGCAGGGCTGCCGCCTGTCTATTCGTCGCTTGTTCAAGTTTGACCTGCTCATCTTCCTGGTCATCCCCGTTGCCTTCGCCGTCTGGTTCCTGCTGTACCGCACACGCTGGGGGCTGGGAGTGCGTGCCGTGGGTGAAAATACCGATACGGCATTTGCCTCCGGTCGTGACCCGCGCCGCATCCGCTACGAGGCGCTCTTCGTGGGCGGCATGCTGGTGGGCATGGGGGCAGCCCATCTGGCCATCGTCTATGCCATGAACTGGACCGAGTACATGACCGCCGGGCGCGGCTTTATTGCCGTGGCGCTGGTCATCTTTTCCAAGTGGCATCCCCTGCGCGCCATCGTCGGGGCGCTGGTGTTCAGTGCCGCGGTTGCCTTCCAGTTGCTGCTGCAGTCCAGCGGGGTCCAGGTTTCCCCGTTCCTGCTGGATACCATCCCGTATATCCTGACCCTGGTTGTCCTGGTCGCCTGGGGCGGGAATCGCAAGCATTCTGCACCTGCCAGCCTGGGCAGGGTCTATCAAGGAAGCGAATAATCTCCACCTTTATCAAGGAGGTGCCAAACAATAATCCGTCCCATCCAGCATAATATCCACTCCAACCCCATTCCATGAACAGGAGAAGAAGAAATGAAAAGCAAATTTTTCTACGTACTAATGGCAGTTTGATCAGCACAGTCATGCTGCTCTCAGCCTGCAGCCAGCCCGGCCCCGAGCTGCACGAGTCGCCACGGAAGTCCCCGACGGCAGTGGCTGACCGAAGAACCGCCCTTGCCTGATCATCGGCGCACTGTACGGTGGCCCGATCACGGATGCCGGTTATAACCAGGCCATGCATGAAGCCGTCATGGCGATCAAGGACAACATCGGCTGCGTGGAGATCATCGAGGCCGAGAATGTACCCGATGAAGCCGGCGCGACCACGACGATGGAAAATATGATCGCTGAAGGCGCTAAAATGATCATTGCCACCGCCTTCAACCACCAATACCCCGCCCTGGAGCTCTCATATGCCCACCCGGATGTCATCTTCGAACATGCCGGCGGCTGGGAAATGGGTGAGAACTTCGCCAACTTCTTCGGCACACCCCCCAATGGCTGGTATATGATGGGCGTGGCGGCAGGCATGATGACCGAAAGCAACAAGATCGGTTTCGTGGCTGCCTTCCCCCTGGGCTGGTCCCTGACCTTCATCAATGCCTTCACCCTGGGCATCCAATCCGTCAACCCGGATGTGGAAGTCAATGTGGCTTACACCTTTGCCTGGGGAGATGCCACCAAGGATGCGGATACCACCAATGCCCTGATCAACCAGGGCTGTGATGTCATCACCATGCACGTGGATTCCCCGGCGACCATCATTTCCACAGCTGAATCCCGCGGCGTCTACACCATTGGCTTCCAGAACCTGGCAGCCCAACAGTATGCCCCCGAGTACTGGATCTCTGGTACCGGCTTCACACTGGGCGGCACGCTGACCTGGCTGGCCTCCACCGTCCTCGACGGCACCTGGGAACCGATCTTCGTGCGCTGCGGCCTGGCTGACGGCTGCATGGCGATCGCTCCGTTTGGACCGAAAGTTCCTGCAGGAAGTGCAGGCCAAGGTGGCGGAAGTGCAGGCATTGATTGATGCCGGCACGCTGGTTGTCTTTGCCGGTCCGATCGTGGACCAGGACGGCACCGTGCGCGTGGCGGAAGGTGAAGTGCTGAGCGATGAGGTGATGGGCTCAGTGGATTGGTTCGTGAAGGGCGTGGTCGGCAGCCCCAAGTAATATAAGTTACCATTTGGGTCACCGCCAGCTTTTGACGGTGACCCAAGATTATTCTTCTTGCGCAATTATTTTATCCTTCCGTAAAGTTTCGCCCTTGAGCTAATGGTCAATGAAATGACTGTTGCGTATAGGCAATTATCAGCCACGGTGCTTTGGATTTATTCATCCCAATTCACACGATTTGGCTGGCGCGGCAAGGCAGGCACGTCCAGAAGAACTTTTTTATCAGGTTTTATACACACGACCACCATTCGCTCCACGAGGTAAAACCTGTTGGCTGGTTCTCATCCCGCTTTTTTGCCTGCGGCTGGTGCCCATAACCCGGAAGTAGAAAGGATGTCTCATGGATATCAAGCAAAAGATCGAAAAAGCCAATGAAGAAGCCTTGCGCCGCCTCAACCTGGGCGAGCCGGTGCTGGTGGATATCGCTCCAGCGGGGGAGGTCATCCCCGGGTTGGTGGACAGGATGGTGCTGCATTCCGGTCCGCCGATCGAATGGGCACGCATGTGCGGTGCCCAGCGCGGGGCGATCATCGGGCAGGTGATCTTTGAGGGCTGGGCAAATACTGTCGATGAAGCCAACTCCCTGCTTGGGAAGGGTGGCATCCGCCTGGAACCCAATCATCATCACCAGGCGGTGGGTCCCATGGCTGGAACGATATCCGTCTCCTCCCCGGTCTGGGTGGTGGAGAACCGTGCATTTGGCAACCGCGCCTTTTGCCGCCAGGTGGAAGGCAACCAACAATTTGGTGATTACAGCCCGCAGGCATTGAAAGCACTGTAAATGTGGCGCGACACCTGGGCACCCACCCTGCGCAAGGGACTGCAAGCGCTGGGCGGCTTGGATCTCAAGCCGATCATCACCAAGGCGTTGCAGATGGGCGATGAGCTGCACAACCGGCACACCGCCTCCTCCAGCTTGTTTGCCAATGCCATGGCATTTGGCATGGCGAAAGTGGAAATCCCCAAGTCCGACCTGCTCCCCACGCTCGGTTATGTGACCAACCACGAGTTGATCTTCCTGGGCATCGCCATGGCATGCGGCAAGGCGATCGCCGATCCGGTCATGGGCATTGAGTACAGCACGGTGGTGACCGCCATGTGCCGCAACGGGACGGAGTTCGGCATTCGCGTCAGCGGGTTGGGCGAAACATGGTTCACCGCCCCCTCGCCGCGGGTGGAGGGTCTTTACATGCCCGGTTACACTGTCGAGGATGCTGGGCTGGACATGGGCGACTCGGCCATCACCGAGACAGTCGGTTGGGGGGCATTCACCATTGGCGGCGCGCCGGGCATCCTCAGCCTGGTCGGCGGCACCCCGGAAGAGGCGCTGGCATATTCCCGCGAGATGAGGAAGATCACCGTGGGCACCCATCCCACCTACCGCCTGCCAGCCCTGGGTTTTGTCGGCACCGCGATCGGCATCGACATCCGCAAGGTCATCCAAACCGGGATCGCACCCATTATCGACACCGCCATCGCTCACAAGGACCCGGGTTACCCGAAGATCGGCGCCGGGATGGTGCGTGCGCCGCTGGATTGCTTTAAAAAGGCTCTCATCGCCTTCAGCAAGAAATATGAAGCTGGATAAGTCCACGAAATAAGAGGTACCTTCATGGTCTCAGGGTTCGTCATCCGCAAAAACCAGTATTACGATTCCGTCTTCCTGATGAGCGTCAACCGGCGCATCTCGGAAGTCAAGGGTGTCCTGCAGGCAGCCGTCCTGATGGGCAGCCCTGCCAACAAGGTCCTGTTTGCCAATATCGGCGTCCAGGACAAGCAGATCGAGGCCGCCCAGCCGAATGACCTGGTCGTGGCAGTCGTGGCAGAGAGACAGGCTGTACTGGAGGATGTGCTTGGGCGGATCGACGAGTGGCTGAATGCCGTCGAAGAGACCATTCCCGTGGCCAGCCAGGTGCACACCCTGGAGGATGGCCTCGCCGGGAAGCCGCGTGCCAACCTGGCGGTCATTTCCATCCCCGGCGAGTATGCCGCCCGGGAGGCGCGCCGGGCACTGGAAGCCGGGTTGAATGTCTTCCTGTTCAGCGACAATGTGACCCTGGCAGACGAGCTGGAGATCAAGAACCTGGCAGCCGGGAAAGGGCTGCTGGTCATGGGACCGGATTGCGGTACCAGCATCATTGGCGGGATCGGCATTGGCTTTGCCAATGTAGTGCGCCGGGGCGCCATCGGTGTCATCGGCGCGGCCGGCACCGGGCTGCAGGAATTCACCAGCCAGGTGCATAATGCCGGGTTGGGCATCTCGCATGCCATCGGAACGGGGAGTCATGATCTCACAAGTCAGATAGGCGGGCTGACCACCTTTGCCGCCCTGGAAATGCTGGAAGGGGATGAGCAAACCAAGGTCATCACCCTGGTTTACAAACCGCCTGACCCCGAAACGCTGGAGCGCTTGCTCAAACGCATCGCCATGTGCCCCAAGCCGGTGATCGGCTGCCTGCTGGGTGTGGAGCCGGGCTCTATTGACCGGCAAGACCAATTTCCAACCGGCAGGCACCATCGATGAAGCTGTCCGCTTGGCAATCCGTGCCCTGGGGAATGAGCCAGCAGGTGCCGGGAGAGGAATTTACCCCGCAGGAGCGTGAGCGCTTTGCCCGGGAGATTGGCCGGGCGAAACCCGCAGCAGAAGTACCTGCGCGGCATCTTTGCTGGTGGCACTTTCACCTACCAGGCACAGCAGATCCTGCGCGAAAAGGGACTGCGCATCCATTCCAACAGCCCCTTCGACGCCGCGGATGCCCTTGAGCACCCCGATCGCAGCGTGGAGCACACCATCGTGGACATGGGCGCGGATTTCTACATGGTCGGGCGACCGCACCCGATGATCGACGGCACCATGCGCAAGCGGCGTATCCTGCAAGAAAGCCAGGATGCCAGCATGGCAGTCCTCTTCCTGGATTTCATCCTGGGTTACAACGCCTCAATGGATCCTGCCGGGGAACTGGTGGATGCCATTCAACAGGCAAAGGAAACGGCCAAGCGGCGCGGCGGGTCGCTTTCGGTGGTCGCTTCGTTGTGCGGAACCGAGGCAGGATCCGCAGAACCTGGTCCTGCAGGAGAAGATCCTGCGTGAGGCGGGCGTTCACACCTTCCACAGCAATGCCAGGGCAACCGCAGCCTGCGCGTTGCTGCTGGGGAAAGGATAGAACATGGAAAACGACAGGCAGGAATTGCTTACTGAACCGCTGGTGGTGATCAATATCGGGCTGAGAGGTTTCGCCAGGAGCCTGGAGGAGCAGGGGGTGGAAGTGGTGCAGGTGGATTGGAGCCCCCCTGCCGGTGGTGACAAGGAAATGATGGAGCTGCTGGATAACCTATTATAAAATGGTGGTACCGACCCGGTTGGTGCCACCATTTCAAAGATGTTGCAGGAGCGATAATGGCTTACTCTGCGAAGGAGGGAAGGAGGCAAGGTAGGATTCGATCTCCCCTTCATCCCGGGCACTAAATAAGTTTGATTGCTTTTTCTACTGCAATGGTCATTTGTGCAATTTCATCTTTATTCATTGCCTTTAACATTTCTGCATGCACCACTCCCGCATGGGCAAAAACCTTCTCCTTAACTTCCTCAGTAGTTTCGCCACTTACGACATAGTCGCAATCAACTCCAAGATCCCTGCAGGCATACTTATACATGATCTCACTCCTTTTGAAATATGGAAAAAAAGAGATATTGCCTCCGTCTTGCTGCAACACGTGGTTTGTAGCGTTGAGGATCCGTCGGTCAAAGTTATTTTCCTTAAGAAATTATCGCAGCCGGGGTTGGAATGAACAGTAATCAAAAAGAAATCTATAAATCCATAATAAAAAATATCCAAAATGCAATCTTCTCACCCCCAAAACATTTCTTCCCATCTGGTAAAGTACCTCTTTGCAAGTGAAATCTACTATTAAACTGCCATTTGGATAATAATAGTATATAACTTATATAGGAATTGTCAATTTAGGGATTTATTTCACAAAGCTACGTTGAAGGAGAGTCGGCTTTCCTGTCTAGTGTAGACTTGAGGTTGACAATCGTGTAAATATGAGATTTTGGACAAGATTTCAATCCCAATTCGTCACATTTATAATGAACACCCTTTGCGCATAGACAAAGGGTGTTCCAAATTAATCGGATTTTCCATATCGCAGCTCCATTTCGCATGATAAAGACATACTTATGCGGAAGCCTTTACGTCCTATTTCAACCATTGGTTGTTATGCAGCCTTGACTCGTTGAAGCGTTTCTCCACAGCTTCGGGTGGCGCAGCAGGGTAACCTATGGGGACGACGCACAATGGGATAACCGCTTCGGGCAACCTCAGGATGCGCTTCAAGGCGGTCACGCGTTCCTCCAGTGGAAAGACTCCAGCCCAGACAGCTCCCAGTCCGCGGGCATGCGCCGCGAGGAGAGGTTCTGCGTGGTATCCGAGCAATCCTGCACCCAAAAGGCGGGATACTTCGCCGCTTGCGGATCAGCACAGACGACAATGGCGAGCGGGGCACTCAGTAGCATCTTGCCGTGGGGCAGCACAGCTGCCAGCGCACCATGGTGCGAATGCGAAACAAAAAGCGAAGCGAAGCGTAGTTACTTCAATTCCATTCTGGTATAAACTAATGTTGGAAAATGGTCCTTCAGGCTGAGATTGCCTGCAGGATCCAGGAACCTACCTGGCCGTCCTTAGACGGTCCTATTTCAGAAAGGATAAAGAGCATGGCAAAGATCAGGATTGGCATTGTTGGTTGTGGTTTTATTGCGAACCGGAAACATCTTCCCATGCTGTCCTTGCACGAGGATGTGGAAGTCGTGGCTTTTTGCGACATCATCAAGGAGCGGGCGGTTGCCTCCGCCAAGAATTTCGGCACATCCGGATGCCCAGGTCTATGAAGATTACCGGCAGCTGATCGCACGCAAGGACATTGAAGTTGTCCATGTCTGCACCCCCAACAGCTCCCACAGCGAGATCACGGTGGCCGCCCTGCACGCCGGCAAGCACGTCATGTGCGAGAAGCCCATGGCGAAGACCAGCGCAGAAGCCAAAGCGATGCTGGATGCAGCCAAGGCAACCGGCAAGAAGCTCACCATCGGCTACCAGAATCGCTTCCGCTCGGACAGCCAGTTCATCAAGTCGCTTTGCGACAAGGGTGAGCTGGGCGATATCTACCTGGGCAAAGCTTTTGCCACCCGCCGGCGCGGCGTTCCCATCTGGGGCGTGTTCATGAACAAGGAGCTGCAGGGCGGCGGACCGTTGATCGACCTGGGCACCCACGCTCTCGACCTGACCCTGTGGATGATGAACAACTATGAGCCGGTGTCTGCCCTGGGGTCGACCTACGACATGATCGGCAAGATGGGCAGCCCGGCGAATGGCATGGGCGCCTGGGATCCGGCGAAATACGAAGTGGAAGACAGCGCCTTTGGCATGGTCAAATTCAAGAACGGGGCAACGGTCGTCCTGGAAGCCTCCTGGGCGATCAATATGATCGTGGCAAACGAAGCCATGACCATGCTGATGGGCACCAAAGCCGGCGCGGACATGTTCCCAGCCAGCGGCCCGATCGTCCGCGTGGCAGATTTCCAGTCCGCAGACAGCCTGCATGTCCGCGTGAACGGCGAGAACAACGGCAAGCTGTACATCCAGAATTACTCCATGGGCGCCATGTTCATCGGCGGCGCGGCAAACCCGAAGACTTTGCCGGCGGCACGCTTGAAATGCAGACCTGGCTGAATGCCATCCGCCATGACACCGAGCTGGTCGTGAAACCCGAGCAGGCGTACACGGTCACCCGGATTCTTGAGGCGATCTATCAATCTGCAGCCAGCGGTGAATTGGTTCATTTTGATTAGGTGGTAGTCAGCAAGCATGTGACTGCGCCGGTAGACTCCGGCGCAGTCATCAGCATTCCCGGAGGTAGATCATGAAGAAATTCGGAGTTGGGATCATCGGCTGTGGAGCCATCTTTGGTGTCCATGCATTTCCGCTTCACACCATTCCGAATGTGGAGGTCAAGGCAGTCTGCGATATCAAGCCTCCAGCGCGTGAAGCAGCCTCGCGGCTGTTCCAATGCGATGCGTATGAAGACTATCACGAAATGCTCAAGCGGGAGGATATCGATGTCATCCACGTGATGACCCCTCATTACCTGCATGCCCGCATGGTCATCGATGCCGCCAATGCAGGCAAGCATGTGCTCTGCGAAAAACCCATGGCGATCAACACGGAAGATGCCAGGGCGGAGATCGAAGCCGGGCAAGGAACAAGGTGACCATCGGGGTGATCAGCCAGAACCGCTACAACTCCGCCTCGGTGGCGATCAAGGAAGCCCTGGACAGCGGCAGCCTGGGCAAGGTCGTCGGGGAACGGATCCTGCTGGCCTGGTTCAAGCCGAATGAATACTACATAAGAGTGATTGGCATGGCATCCTGGGAGAAGGAAGGCGGCTCCTTGATCATCGACCAGGCCATCCACGTCCTGGACCTGGCGCGCTGGTTTGTCAATGACGAGATCGTCAGCATCCAGGCTTCCATCGACAACCGCAATCACCCGGTGATCGAAACCGAAGATACTGCCGAAGGATTGATCAAGTACCGCAACGGCGTCCAGTCGGTCTTCTATGCCACCAATAACTATACCTACAACTCGCCGGTCATGGTGGAGACCCACTGTGAAAAGGGCACGGCGCTGATGGAGTTTGACCGGGCGGTGATCACCTATCGGGATGGCAGAGAATTGAACGTGATCAACAATCCCAACGACACGCTGAACGAAGCGGCATACCAGGCATTCTTCAACCAGAGTTCACAGCAATCCGCATTTCAAACATTGTCAAGTGGGGTGTCATTGGCGAGCCGGTGACCATGCCGATCACCTGGAAGACCCCACGCCCTTACTGGGGTGTGACCCATATCAAGCAGATCAAGAATTTCTATGAAAGCCTGGCTGCCGGTGTCCAGCCGGACATCACCGCCGAAGAAGCATTCAAGACCCAGGAAATGATCTCTGCCATCTACCAGTCTGCGAAAACCAGGCAGACCGTTGTCCTGCATGGAGAATAGGAGAACACCCATGCCGCTGCAGTCTCCCTGATCGAAGAAAACAGCCTGCGTGCCACCGCGGATGGTTTTGAGGTCAAGGTACGCTTGAACTGGTACCGTTCGTTACCGCTTTCATGCGTGGAGAAAGTTCGCCTAAAGTTGGATGGAGAGGAGATTGCGCCCGAATCCATCGCCTTTGGGATCAACGAGCATTCATATTCCCTGGAAGACCTGGGAACGAAAACCGGTGAATACTGGTTTGTCCAGGATTCGGCTGTTCTGACGGTGACCCATCCCGAAAAGGTTGCCAGGGGAAGGGAGCACACTCTCGAAGCTGAGATCACGTTGCGTGCCCCTTATATCCTGGTTGGACCGGGCAAATTCCTTACCATGCCGACGCGAGTTTCGACAGTCCAGGTGGCTGCATAGAGAGCGAGGATATCATGGAAACGAAAGCCAAGCCCGTCCTGGGTGCCACCCTCTACAGTTTCACCAATGAATGGCTCCAAAGACAATATGACCTGGAAGGCTTGCTGGCGAAGGTTGCTCAGCTCAAGCTGGGGCCGGCGATTGAAGTGGTGGGGTTCCAGACCATTCGCAGTTTTCCCGATGTGACCCCGGAATATGCCCGTTATTTCCGCGATCTATTTGAAAAATACAACCTGGTCCCCAGCTGCCTGGGAGCCAACCTGGATGTGGGTATTCAAAAAGACCGCCTGATGACCCCCGGTGAAACGCAGGAGTACATCACCCGCCAGATCGTTACGGCGCAAAAATTGGGCTTTCCTGTCGTGCGCATCCAGGCATTCGCCAAGCCGGACGTGCTGGAAAAGATCATCCCGGTGGCGGAAAAAGCCGGAGTGCATGTGGCCAGCGAGCTGCACGCGCCGCTTTCCACGGATCACCCGGTGGTCACGGAGCTGCTGGAGTATTATCGCCGCATCCAATCGCCGGCACTCGGTTTCATCCCCGATTTCAGTTCCTGCATGATCGCCCCGCCCGAAGTGTACTGGGAGAGCTTGCGCCATGCCGGCTCCGTGGAAGGGCTGATCGAGGCGGTTAAAGCCACCTGGAAAATGAACCTGCCCATGTTCGAGAAATTCAAACTGCTGGCAGATGCCGGGCAGAGGTTTGGCGCAAATCCGGCGGTGATGGGGCAGTTGAATACCAGCCTGACCATGTTCGGGAACATGCCGGTGGAAGGGCTGCGCGATTTGCTCCCCTATGTCCGCCATATGCACGGCAAGTTCTACGGCGTAACGCCTGATGGGATCGAGCCGAGCATTCCCTACCCGCAGATCATGTCCCTGCTGTTGGAAACCGGATGGTCGGGCAGCGTCTCTGCAGAATGGGAGGGGCATGCCTTTACCGGGCAAGCTGTAGGATTTGAGCAAACCCAGGCATGGCGTCTCATGTGTGACCAATTGATTGGAAATTAAAATGAATCTCCGCGAGATTGACTTGATTGTGAATGGGCTCAAGCTGCATGTCTACCTGACAGGCACGGACAAACCTGCCCTGCTGTTCGCCCATGGTTTTACCGATAACGGGCGCTGTTTCCTGCCGGTCGCCGAGCAGCTCTCCCGTTCCTACGAAATCGTTCTATACGATGCACGCGGGCATGGAAGATCCGATATTTCACAGGCGAAAACGACCCTGCTCGACCTCGCCCGTGACATGGCTGGGGTGATCGAAGGGCTTGGATTGTATAAACCTTGCCTGGTGGGTCACTCGATGGGCGCGGCAACAGCCATCGTTTGCGCCGGGCTGTATCCACAGCTGCCGGGCTGCGCCGTGCTGGAGGATCCGCCCGCGTTCGACATGATGTCACCGGCAGGCGAAGAATTCAGCGAGATGCGGAAAAAATGGCGGGAGGGGGCTGCCCTGAACAAGCAGAAAAGCCTCACCGAGCTCATCCAGTTGAGCCGTGTACAGGATCCCGCATGGCCCGAAGCCGAAAGGCAGCCCTGGGCGGAATCCAAGCAACAGGTGAATTTAAAGGTGTTTGATGATGAGTACATCAATATGGACGACATGGACCAGGTCGTTTCCCGGGTGACCTGCCCGGTCCTGATCCTGACTGCCGACCCCGACAAGGGTGGGCTTTTTCCCCAACAGGCTGCCGATGAATTGGTAGCCGGGCTGCCCGGGTCCAGGCATGTCAACATCCCCGGCAGTGGACACAATATCCGCCGGGAACAGCCCATTGCTTACATGGATGCTGTGCAGAATTTTCTTAAAGAGCGGATGTAATTCTTTTCAATCAGGTGTGGAAAGGAGCAACCTGGCACATGGGAGCCACTGTAAAACTGATCGTGGAAGACAGCCTGCGCGTACTGGAGGATGGTTATGCCTTCGATGTGCGCTTGAACTGGTACCGTTCACTGCCCTTGTCCAGCGTGGAAATCCTGGATGTGAAATTGGATGGAGAACAGGTGCCGTTGGAGTTGGTCGATTTCGAGGTTAACCAACACACGTATTCATTGAAGGAATTACTCGAGAGGTATGAAGAATTCTGGTTCGTCCAGGACCATGCCAGCCTGCAAGTGCACCAGCCCGGGAGGCTCAAGCCGGGGGCGGCACATACCATTGAGACGGAGATCTCCCTGCGCTTCCCCTACATGATGATCGGACCGGGTAGATTCCTGACCATAGCCACCCGGTTCGCCTCGACCCAGGTCGCCAGGCAAGGGAGGTCCAAATGAATAACCATGCTCCAAAATTGGGAGTTACCCTGTTCAGCTTCACCAATGAGTGGCAGCAGCAGCTCTATACGCTGGACACGATGATCGCCAGGGTTGCCGAGATGAAGCTGGGCCCCGGTATTGAGGTGGTCGGCTTCCAGAGTTTCCGCAGTTTTCCGGATATCCCCGATGACGAAGCGCGGCATTTCCGCAACATGCTGGACAAATACGGGCTGACGCCCACCTGCCTGGGAGCCAACATCGACATTGGACGGCGCCGGGACCGGCTGATGACCGCGGAGGAGATCCTTGACGTGGTCAAGCGCCAGTTGATTTCTGCAAAGAAGCTGGGCTTCCCGATCATGCGCGTGCCACCTTCCGCGGGTGAACTCACCCTGGAGAACCTCCTTTCCCTGGCGGAAAAATACCAGGTCCAGCTGGCGGTCGAGCTGCATTCGCCACTCAGCGTGGATCATCCCGAGGTCGTCCACCTCCGCGAGATGTTCGAGCGCCTGGATTCGCCTTTCCTGGGCTTCATCCCCGATTTCAGCACCTCGATGACCCGTGTCCCGGAAGGGCACTGGAACAACCTGCGCCGTGCCGGGGCACCGGAAGAGCTGATCGCTGTCACCAGGCAGATCTGGGAGACGAATGACCCCATCCCGGCCAAGTTTGGCGCACTGGCAGAGGCCAGCAAGCAATTCGGAGTTAACCAGGGCGTTGCCGGGCAGGTCAACATGACGATGACCATGTTCGGGCGCATGCCGGTGGAGAAATGGGCCGAGATCCTGCCGCGGGTAAGCCACGTGCACGGTAAATATTATGAAGTGACATCGAATGGCATTGAGCCATCCATCCCTTATCCGGAATTGATGAACCTGCTCAAGCGGGAAGGCTACCAGGGCACGATCTCGGCGGAGTGGGAGGGGCAAGCCTTCACCGAAGAGCCGATCGGTTTCGAACAGGTTGCCGCCTGGCATGCCATGTGTTCACGCCTGCTTGGCGATTAAGCGAGATTCCAATGAAGTATGTTCTTAACCCGGCAGAAGTGGAAACCTGGTCCCTGGACAAGCACACGGGCGTGTCAGCCAAGCTGCTTGGGGACGGCAAGAATATGACCGTGTTGTATTCCACCTGGGCGGGAGGTGCCCGGGCACCCGAGCATATCCACCCGCATGAGCAAATGGGCTTGTGCCTGCAGGGTGAGGTCATTTTTACGATCAACGGCGAAGACCACATGTGAAGAGTGGTGAGTTCTACCAGATCCCCGGCAGCATGCCGCATGCCGAGCGTAATGATGGCTCTGAAACCGCCATCCTGGTGGATTTCTTTTCGCCAATACGGGCAGACCTGCTGCAAAGACATTTTGAACCGCTTTCGCATAGATAAAGACAACCACATGGCAATCGATCTGCTCAAGAAGCACATTATCGTTGTTCCCCAGATTTACGTTCCCCTGGAGCCCGAGAGTCCCCCGGATCCAGAACTGGAACCCAGGCCGAGGCAGGAAGAGATCCCCATGACCTGGACACAGGAAGGGGATATCTTCCGCCTGGACATCGACCTGCCCAACTCAGGCGTGCTGGACGTGTATTTTTCCTCCCGGGTGGGCAGCCTGCACGTGAACGGGGAGACCATCTGGGAACACCAGACCACCTATGCGGTTAACAGCCCGGGCATGCACGTGGAAGTGACGCCTGCCGGGTTGCGCCTGACTTGCACTGCAGGTGGTTCGCATCCACCTCCTGGCGCGCTGCATCCTGGAAGCGGAGACGGAATGTTCTTAGCGATCGATTGCGAGGAGAAGTAATGGAGAAGAAGCCAGGCAATTCCATCAAGCGCGGCGTGAGCTTGTACAGCTTCCAGGAGGAATACTTCCTGCGGAAGATGACCCTCGAGGATTGTATAGCCGCCTCGGCGAAAATGGGTGCGTTGGGGATCGAGAGTATCGGCGAGCAGATGATGCCCGGTTTTCCGGATATCTCCGAGGCGTTCTATGACCGCTGGCACGGGTGGATGGCGCAGTATGGCACCACGCCCACCTGCCACGACATGTTCCTGGATACCAAGAAATTCAAGGGGCGCCTGATGACCGAGGAGGAAATGCTTCAATCGGTCATCCGCGACCTGAAGCACGCCAACAAGCTGGGCTGCACGGTGATGCGCTGCATTGTCAATACGCCACCCGAGATCATGGCGAAGGCTGCGCCGTATGCCGAGCAGTACAACGTGCGCATGGGTATCGAGATCCATGCTCCGTTCAATTTTGACCATGAATGGATCCAACGTCACCTGGATACGGACGCCAAGGTTGGCAGCCCTTACCTGGGCATCCTCCCCGACATGGGCATTTTCGAAAAACGCTTCCCGCGCGTGCGCAGCAATCGCTATATCCGCCAGGGGGCGCACCCCAACATTGTCCAATACATCAGCGAAGTATATGCCCGCCATGAAGGCACAGGCAACCTGGTCGAGGAAGTCAAGAAGATGGGCGCCAATGCGCTCGACCTGGCGATGGCCAATGACATCCAGCACATGACCTATGTGGACCCGCGCCGACTGCTGGACTTCATGCCCTATATCTTCCACATCCACGGGAAATTTAACGAGATGCTGGAGGATTGCACCGAGTACAGCATCCCCTACGCTGACGTGGTCTCCGTCCTGCAGGAGGGAGGCTACATCGGTTACATTTCCAGCGAGTACGAAGGCAACCGGCACATCCAGGATGCCTTCGAAGTGGACAGCGTGGAGCAGGTGCGCCGGCATCAGGTGATGCTGAAGCGCTTGCTCGGCGAAGGCGAGTGAGAGGAGTTTGAACCATGTTCGATAAGTACATGATCTGTGAGCATGACTTCAGGAATGTCCTCGAAGCAGGTAAGCTCACCGGGTTCCAGTTCAAGGCACGCCTGCCCTATTACCGCGGCATCGGGATATCCATGATCGAGAGCCTGGGCGTGGTCCTGGATGGACAGCGCTTTCCTCGAGAAGCGATCAGGATCACCCTGCACGGCAACGCGTACACATTGGATGAGATGGAAACGGAATATGAAGACCGCTGGGAATTCGGCGAGGAAGGCATTGTGACCGTGCAAAAACCGGGCGGTCTGGCAAGGGGCTTGCATAAAATTGAAGCAGATGTCGTCCTGCGGATCTCTTATCTTCCCTTCCTGTTGACGGGTGGGGACAACAAAATATTGGAATTGGCTCAATAGGATAGCAAATTGGAGATCATTCCGCTTTATCAGCAAGCAGCACCGGGATCCGAAGATTGGAACTACCCGGAGGTGGAAGAGTTTCCGGCACCCCCTGTTGGGATTGGTTGGTGTACGCAATGTGACCCAGTCCTGCCCTCATCCCGTACCTGCCCGACCCACAGGCGGCCAACGGAACGGCAATCATCGTCTGCCCCGGCGGAGCATTCCATGGACTGGCGATCTACCATGAAGGCCATGATGTGGCACGCTGGTTGCAGAAACGAGGCGTGGCTGCTTTTGTGCTTAAAGTATCGCGTGATTCACACATCCGATTCTCCTGAAGAATATGCCCAGCAAATGAAAGCAACACGGGCGATGCCTTTTGAAGAGAATGAAAGCCACTTGGAGGCGGTGACCCGGTCGGTGAGACCAATGGCGATAGCCGACGGCCTTCAGGCAGTGAAGACTGTACGCAGCCGGGCTACGGAGTGGGGTGTTGATCCATCCCGGATTGGGATCATGGGCTTTTCCGCCGGCGGGCATATCGCGGCATACGTTTCTCTCCTTTATGATGCCGCCAGCCGCCCTGATTTCGCTGCCGTTGTTTACGGCGCGTTGATCAAGGATGTGCAAGCCACGCCAGGATGCTCCGCCTTTATTCATGGTATTGACAAACAACGACGAGATCGCCGTGACCCCCAGCCTGGAGCTATATACAGCCTGGAGGCGTGTCCGGGCACCCGGTCGAATTGCATATCTATTCCAGCGGCGACCACGGATTCGGTATGCTTCCCAGAGGTTTGCCCTCGGATGCCTGGATCGAGCGCTTCTGGGAATGGCTCCAGTTGGAAAAAAAGGATTGACCATATGCTCAAGATCAGCGAGAATAAGCGGTTTCTGATCCGCCAGGATGGCTCACCTTTTTTCTATTTGGCTGACACTGCCTGGTTCATCTTTCAACGCTTGGACGAAGATGAGGTAGGATATTATCTGCGAGATCGTGCAGAAAAAGGGTTCACTGTCATCCAGGCTGTTGCCATCTCAGAATTCGATGGTCTGCACCTCCCCAATCGCTATGGCCACCTGCCTCTCAATAATTGTGATCCCACCAAACCCGTGGAGGCCTATTTTCACTTTATGGATGTTGTCATTGAAAAAGCGGCTTCGCTGGGGTTGGTGGTAGGGCTACTTCCCACATGGGGAGACAAGGTTGGGCCGGTAAGATGGGGTGTTGGGCCGGAGATATTCACACCGGAGAATGCTTTCACCTATGGTGAGTACCTGGGCACCCGCTACCGTGATCATCCCATCATTTGGATCCTGGGTGGTGACCGGAATCCGGACAACGAATACAGGCGTCCATCTGGCGGTCGCTGGCATACGGTCTCAAGCGTGGTGATTCCGGGCGCCATTTGATGACCTACCATCCCATGGGCGTTTCATCTTCCAGTATGTTTTTCCCGGATGAAGCGTGGATGGATTTCAACATGCTCCAATCCGGTCATTTCGTCTGGGACAGGGATAATTACAATTTCTTGCTGCATGATTACAACTATTCTCCGCCAAAACCTTGCCTGGATGCTGAACCGAATTATGAAGATATGCCCGTGGCTCTGGGTGCAGGTTATTTTGGGGCGTATGATGTTCGCAAAGCTGCTTACTGGGCTTTGTTCTCCGGTGCTTGTGGTCATACCTATGGGGCGAATGGAATCTTCCAGTTTTATGATCAGAATTCGCTCGAGCCTCCAAATCCCATCTGGAAGCCTTTGAAAACCTGGAAGGAAGCCTTGCATCTCTCCGGGGCGTCCCAGCTTCAGCATGCCGCGCAGATTACTGGAGTCACGCCCATACCTGGAACGGATCCCAGATCAATCTGTACTCCTCTCTCACCCGGGAACTGGAACCAACTATACCTGTGCCACGCGGGCAGCGGACGGGAGTTATGTATTGGTGTACAGTGCCGGTGGTATACCTTTTTCCGTTGATCTATCCAAGACATCCGGACAGACATGTCACGGATATTGGTTTGATCCCAGGACTGCCAGATCCATCATGATTGGAACCTTCCCGTGCCAGGGTGCAATAGAATTTTCACCGCCTGCAACCAATGCCGAACCCGATTGGGTGTTGGTTCTGGACGATACGGATATGTGCTTTGGTCTTCCTGGTGGAGATCGATTTTGGGGTAAATGCGAATCTACATGAAGGTTAATGCGAATCAGTGCGAATTGAACCCTTATATAGCCCGTGTTAAGATGTAATTGCTAAATTGGTGGACCCTGTCCTGCGGACAAGCGTGGCCAATTGTCAAGCAGGCACCTGAAATAAGTAAGAAACCATCCCATCACTGGCCGTCAATTTCTCAAAGGAGAAGAGTCATGAAAAATAGAACGATCTTTTTGTTCCTCTCGGCCCTGGTGATCGTTGCCATGGTGGCCGGTTGTGGACCCAAGCCCACAGCCGAACCTGAACCTTCAGTCACTGATGTTCCTGCCACTGCAGAAGCGACGGAAGCCACAGAAGAGTGCCAGACCTCGGATGCCGTTCTGAACGGCGCGGCAATCATCAATGCCATCGTGGTGAATTTCAATCCCTTCGCCAACAACCCCAACTGGCCGACACTCAAGGGCATCTTCGAACCCCTGATGGTCTTCAACACCCTCAAAGCAGAACTGGTTCCGTGGCTGGCTGACAGCTACACCTGGAGCGAGGACTTCAAGACCCTGACCTTCAAGCTGCACGAAGGCGTCAAGTGGTCGGATGGTGAACCCTTCACGGCGAACGACGTGATCTTTACCTTCAACCTGCTCAAGAACACCGCCGGTCTCAACGGCTCCGGGTTGACCGCGTTGAATGGTGCCGTGGATACCTTCACGGCAGCGGATGACCTGACGGTTGTCTTTACCTTCAAGGCAGTGGATACCATGAGCGTCTATGACATCACCAACCAGGACATCGTCCCCGAGCACATCTGGAAGGATGTTGTCGACCCGGCAACCTGGCCCAACGAAAAACCGGTTGGAACTGGTCCTTTCACCGAGCTGGTCGATTTCCAATCCCAGGTTTACCAACTCGACAAGAATCCCTATTACTGGCAGCCTTGCAAACCATCCTACCAGAGCCTGCGCGTCACCGCATACTCCGGAAATGAATCCCAGGTGGCTGCCTGGGTCGCTGGTGAGATCGACTGGGCTGGAACGGTTCTGCCCAGCATCGACCAGGCCGTCATTGCCCACAACCCGAACATCTCGCTACAACCCCAATCCATCCGGCATGACCGTGCTGATGCACCTCAATCCGAACACACCGCCCTTCGAGGATGTCATTGTGCGCAAGGCGATGAGCATGGCGATCAACCGCGACCAGATCCTGCAGGTTTCCTTCAATGGAAAAGCACAAGCTGCGGATGTGACCGGTATCAGCGCTGTTTACAAGGATTGGAAAGTTGCTGATCCGAGCGCCTTGGGAGATTGGACGACCTATAATCCCGAAAAAGCCGGCCAGATGCTCGAAGATGCCGGCTACAAGCTGGGCACGGATGGCTTCCGCACCAACAAGGATGGCTCCCCGATGGTCTTCAAGCTGACCATGGTCCAGGGCTTCACCGACTGGATCTCGGCGGGTGAGATCATGGTCCAGAACTGGGCAGAAATTGGCATGAACGTCGAAACCAACATGATCGATGCCGGTGCCTTCTTCGGCACGGTGCCGATGGGTGATTACCAGATTGCCCTATGGTTCGGCTACACCAGCCCGACCCCATACGGTCAGTATATGAGGTATGATGGGCTCTGCCACAGTCGTTCCGTGGGGTGCCTTCACCATGCAGAACTTTGCCCACTACGGCAGCCCGGCTGCAGACGCATTACTTGCCCAAATGACAGCCACCGGCGACAAGGCCCAGCAGGTTGAGCTGGCCCACCAGTTGCAACAGGTCTTTGCTGACGAAGCTCCCGTGATCCCGCTGTGGAGCGGCCTCGACTGGGGCGTCTTCAACAATGAATTCTTCTCTGGTTGGCCCACGCAGGAGAACAACTACTCGCTTGCCTTCCCGCAAGGTGGAGTGGATCCCGAGCAGATCATCGTCATGCTGACGGTCACACCCAAGTAAAGTCCCGAATACCCAAAGGGGTATGCGCCAGCCGAATTACGTAACAACCACCAGGCAAAACGCATACCCCGTTTTTTTATGATATCCTCAACCATTAAGTGGTGTAAAAACAAGAAGCCTTAACTTATACAGCCGTTCTCCATATCGACTGGAAAGTTAAACCGTTTGGTCCGTCTTTCTGCGGGAGGCAATGATGCGCTTCATCTTGCGTCGCTTGGGATTTTACCTGGCTGCCCTTGCTGGTGGCCATCACGATCAATTTCTTTTTACCCCGCTTATTGCCCGGGGATCCGGCGACCATCATCCTGGGAACCGCTGCCGGTAAACTCAGCCCGGATGCATCTGCAGTCAGTGCGTGCCGCGCTTGGCCTGAGCGACGCACCCCTGGTGCAGCAATTTTTCACCTATTTATCGCAATTTATTCCGGGGGAATTTTGGAATTTCCTATACCTATTTCCCGGCCCCGGTGACCAAGGTGATCTCCACCGGCCTGGTGTGGACCTTCCTGCTCGGGTCTGTTTCATTGATCTTCAGCTTCATCATGGGCAACCTGATCGGCATCATCGGTTCCTGGCGCAGGGGTGGAGTCGTCGATTCGATCGTGCCGCCGTTGTTAATCCTGATCGGTTCGTTCCCGGCATTCTTCCTGGCACTGGCATTGCTGTATATCTTTGGGGTGAAGCTGGACCTGTTGCCGATCGCCCATGCCTATAATACCACGCCTCCCACAAGGGTTCAACCTGCCCTTTATCAAGAGTGTCATTGAACACATGATCCTGCCCGCCTCCACGGCTGTCCTGTTGGGGATCGGCGGTTGGGCGCTGGGGATGCGCAATGTGATGGTGAGCATCCTGTCCGACGATTATGTGACCCTGGCAGAAGCCAAGGGACTCAAGCAGATCCGCATCATGTTCAGGTACGCGGCACGCAATGCCTTGCTGCCCGGGGTCACCGGCTTCGGCATTGCCTTGGGAGCGGTGCTGAGCGGGCAGATCCTGATCGAGACGGTTTTTTCCTATCCCGGGCTGGGATTCATGCTCATTTATGCCGTCAATGGTCGTGATTATCCCTTGATGCAAGGCTTGTTCATGATGATCACGATGGGTATCCTGGCAGCGAATTTCCTGGTCGATATCCTCTATACACGCCTGGACCCGCGCGTGCGAGCAGGATAAGGAGGGCAAAATGACAAATGCCACGGATAACAAGCAACCCGATCCTCCCCGGTCGAGCCGCGCAGAGGTTTTCAATTCAGGATCCCGCGCACGAGCGCGGTTATACACCTTGTTGGGCAGCCCCAAGGCGCGCATCGGCTTTGTCATTGTCATGATCATTCGTGCTGGCAGCTGTTTTTGCGCCGCTGGTCGCCCCGGGTGATCCCAAGGAATTTGTCGGCGCAACCAACCAGGCGCCTTCAGCAGAACACATCATGGGTACCAATCCGCAGGGCAAGGATGTCTTCCGCCAGCTTGTCTGGGGAGGCAGGCTTTCGCTGCTGATCGGTTTTGGATCGGGGGCATTGATGGTGGTGATCGCCACGGTCATCGGCATGATCTCGGGTTATTTTCGCGGCATTGTCGATGACATCCTGAATTTCATAATGAACCTGTTCCTGGTCATCCCGGGGCTGCCGCTGCTGGTGCTGCTCTCGGCGTACCTGAAGCCGGGTACGATGACGATCATCCTGGCGCTGGCATTCACCGGCTGGGCGTATAACGCCCGCATCATTCGTGCCCAAACCATGTCGCTGCGCGAGAAGGATTTTGTCGCCGCAGCGGTGGTTAGTGGAGAACCGGCGCTCAAAGTCATCTTTGTCCACATCCTGCCCAACATGGTCAACATCATCGTCGGTGGTTTCATCGGCGCAGTGATCTACGGCATCATGGCCTCGACCGGGTTGGCATTCCTTGGATTGGCAAGCACACAGGATACGACCTGGGGAACCAACCTGTTCTGGGCGCAAAATGGCGGCGCCTTGATGATCGGTGCCTGGTGGGCTTTCGTACCCTCCGGCCTGGCGGTTGCCCTGGTCGCCTTTGGGCTGGCATTGATCAACTACGGCATGGACGAGATCACCAATCCGCGCCTGACGGCGGAGCGGGATATCAAATCGGTCTTGAGCAAGGCGCGCATCAAGCGCATGCGTGCCACCCCGGTGGTGCCCCATGAACATTGAATCGAAACTACAACCCGCGTCCATGCCGGCTATGGAGACGCAACCGCTGCTGGACATTCACAATCTCTATGTGGAATACCTGACCCCGCGCGGCCCGGCGAAAGCGGTCAACGACGTCTCGTTCTCGATAACCCAGGGGCAGGTATTTGGCCTGGCGGGAGAATCGGGCTGTGGAAAATCGACCATCGCCCACAGCATCCTGCGCATCTTGAAACCCCCGGCGGTGATCACCGGCGGGCAGATCCTCTTCGATGGCGAAGAAGTGCTCAAGATGGATGACGAAGCGCTGGAGAATTTCCGCTGGTGCAAGGTCTCGATGGTCTTCCAGAGCGCGATGAATTCTTTAAACCCGGTCATCACCATCGGTGAACAGATCGACGACGTGATCATCCGGCACAACAGGGTGAAACAAAAGGAAGCCCGCGAGCGCTCAGCCGAGCTGCTCAAGATCGTCGGAATCGAGAGCGACCGGCTGAAATCTTTTCCGCACCAGTTATCCGGGGGCATGCGCCAGCGGGTGGTCATCGCCATCGCCCTGGCATTAAAGCCGGCGCTGATGATCATGGACGAGCCCACGACCGCCCTGGACGTGGTGGTGCAGAAGGACATCCTGCAGCAGATCCAGCAGCTGAAGGATACGATGGGCTTTTCCATCCTCTTCATCACCCACGATGTATCCCTGATGGTCGAGTTCTCGGACAACATGGCGATCATGTATGCCGGTGAGATCGTCGAAAAGGCGCCCTCACGCGAAATCTTCACCAACCCGATCCACCCCTACACCCAGGGGCTGTTGAGCTCGTTCCCTTCGCTGAGCGGGAAAAAGCGAAAATTGACCGGCATTCCCGGCTCGCCGCCCAACCTGGTGAACCCACCCACGGGCTGCAAGTTCCACCCGCGCTGCACCGTCTGTTCACACAAGGAATCAGAAGTGACTCCCCACCTGGCTGAGGTGCTGCCGGGGCATTGGGTGGCTGTCCATGAAGGCATGCCTTTACCGGGAGGGTTGTCGTGAGCGAAACCAAGGCACAGGATAATGAGGTAGTGATGATGCCATGCGGAGAAGCTTCCACCAAGCAGGTCGTCCTCGAAGTCCGCCATTTGACCAAGCACTTCCCGATCGGGAATGCCCTGCGATTACGTCATGTCCATGCCTTGAACGATGCCTCGTTCACCGTTTGCCGCGGCGAGGTGGTCGCCCTGGTGGGCGAGTCGGGCAGCGGCAAGTCGACCACGGCGCGCCTGGTCGCCCGCCTCATCGAACCCACGCGAGGAGAGATATTGCTGGATGGGCACAATGTGCTCAAGGAGGAACCCCGGGGCGCCTCCCTGCGCTACCGCAGGGCGATCCAGATGATCTTCCAGGATCCCTACGGCTCCCTGAACCCGGCGCGAACGGTGGGTTTCCATATCGAGCGCCCGATCCGCATCCATCGCAAGGAAAGCCATTGCCAGAGAGCCGTGCAGGACTTGTTGAACTCGGTTGGTCTCACCCCGGCGGAGGAGTTTTGCCAGAAATATCCCTACCAGTTATCCGGCGGGCAGCGGCAGCGGGTTGCCGTGGCGCGCGCCCTGGCAGTCGATCCGCAGATCATCCTGGCGGATGAGCCCATCTCCATGCTGGATGTCTCGATCCGCATGGGCGTGCTCAACCTGATCGAGCAGTTGAAAGAAGAAGGCGGGATCGGTTTCCTGTACATCACCCATGACCTTGCCAGCGCCCGTTATATCGGCGACCGCACCATCGTGATGTATGCCGGGCACATGGTGGAGGGAGCCGAATCCAGCGAATTGATGAACGCACCTGCACATCCCTATACGAAGCTGCTGCTTTCCGCGGTACCCAACCCGGAAGCAGGGCTGGCGACGAAGACGGTCCAGGCACGCGGCGAGATCCCCTCGCTGATCGATCCTCCCCCGGGCTGCCCCTTTGCCCCGCGCTGCGCCCAAGCAATGGAGATCTGCCGCCAGGTGATGCCGGAAACGAGCAACCTGTCCGCAGACCACTGGGTGCGCTGCCACCTGTTTGGCCCCAGCACGCTGAAAAATTAAATACGAAATTGAAGGTTCTAGCTGAAGGAATAACGACCGGCTTTGAACAGTTGAAGGCCTGGTGGTCGATGTGCACAAGTTTTATTGGGAGATTGAAGGAGTAACACGAGTATGAACGAACTATTGACCCAGGCATTGGCGGGATTGGACGAAGAATTGGTAATGAAACTGGTCCGAGATGGGTTGGTTTCCGGGGAGGATCCGCAGGAGCTCCTGGCTGCCTGTCGGGAAGGGATCACCCGGGTGGGACAGTTTTTTGAACGTGGCGAGTATTACATCTCCGAGTTGGTCATGGCTGGAGAAATCTTCAAGCAGGTGGTGGCATTACTGCCACTGGAGACCTCCAGCGGATCAGGCCCCACGCGTGGGAAGATCGTCTTTGGCACCGTGAAAGGTGACATCCACAATATCGGCAAGGACCTGGTGGTGGGCATGCTGCGCGCTGCCGGCTATGAGGTGACCGACCTGGGCATCGATGTGCCGGTGGTGAAATTTATCGAAGCAGTCCAGCGCACTGGCGCCAAGATAGTCGGACTGTCAGGCTTGCTCACCACGGCATTTGATTCCATGAAGGCTACCGTTGAAGCAATGGGGGCAGCAGGATTACGTCCAGGTGTAAAGGTGATGATCGGCGGTGGCTCTGTCACCGAGGTGGTGATGAAGTACGCTGGTGCAGATGCATTTGGCTCCAATGCGCAGGATGCGGTGAATTTCGCCAACCGCTGGACAAACGAACCGGGAGCAGCATGATGGAAGAGATGAGCCCTTACGACCGCTTGCGGGCGGCCATCGAGCTAAGGCCGGTGGACAGGGTGCCCGTTGCTCCCAAGATCGATACCTCTTTCGCTGCCCACTCCCACGGCGTGAAACTTGCTGAGGTGGTCCGCAGCGCGGATGTGGGTATGGAGGTGCTGCAACAAACCTTTGCTGACCTGGGAGGTTGTGATTGTGCCCTGCAGGCAGGGATGAATGATCTGGGCCTCTCTGTCTTGGGAATTGTCACGCGGCTTCCCGGTTATCACCTTGGCGAGGATGAGCTCTGGCAGCTTGATGAGCAGGAGATCATGAGGGTGGAAGACTATGATTTCATCATCCGGAACGGGTGGCTTGCCTACATTCAAATGGTTTATGCCCGGCTGGTGGATAAAGGGATGCCTGTGCCGGTGGAGCAATTCGGAAACCGGATGGGCGAGGTCTTCGCCCGCGAGATGCAGGATTTGGATACCTGGGAGGCGCTGGGTGTACCCACGCTATTCGGATTTGGTCCTTTCATCCCCCTGGAAGGTTTCCGCTTCACACGCTCCTTCCAGGCACTCATTGCAGATCTGTATCGGCGACCTGAAAAATTCCTCGCCGCGGCGGAAGCATGCCTGGATGAACAGATTCCTCTGGGGATCAAGAATTTTAATCAGGTAAAAACACGGAAGAAATGGGGCTACCTCAGCCTGCAGATTGGCCAGACAACCGGCTCCATGCTCTCACCCCGGCAATTCGAGAAGTTCTATTGGCCTTTCGAGAAACGGCTCATCAATGCCCTGGTGGAGGCGGACATCACCCCCTGGTTACACTGCGACTCGAACTGGACGCCTTTCTTGGAATACTTCCTCGAGCTGCCCCGGGGTAGTGTTGTGCTCGACCTGGACGGGATGACGGATATATTTAAAGCCAAGCAGGTGCTGAAAGGGCACATGTGTATCTCGGGGGATGTGCCAGCAGCCTTGCTCAAACTGGGGACACCTGAAGAGGTGGCTGCCTACTGCCGGAAGCTCATCGACGTTGTTGGGGATGGTGGGGGCTTCATCCTGAGTTCAGGCTGTTCAGTGCCCGTGGATGCCCGGCTCGAAAATGTCAGGGCGATGGTGGACACGGGAAAGAATTATTATTCCAGTCATGGATTGGCGAAAATGTGAGCAGGTTCTTTCCTATATATCAAAGATCATTTCAGAACGGAGGATCAATCAATGGGAAAATTACCGGAGATTAAAAAATATAACGGCATTGATACATTATTCATCGATAATGCACCGTTCATCATCCTGGGCGGAGAAATCCATAATTCGAGCGCTAGTGATCTTGCATACATGGATAAAAACCATTTGGCCAAACTTGGATGGTCTGAATCTGAATACGGTTATTGTACCGATTTATTGGGAGTTAATTGAAAAGGTCGAAGGATGTTTCGATCATTCCCTCATGGATGGGATTATTCAGCAAGCGAGAAGAAACCGGAAGCATCTTGTGCTTATCTGGTTTGGGTTATGGAAAAATTCCGAATCCACTTATATTCCTGCGTGGATGAAAAAAGATACAGGCAAGTATTTCCGGGCCAGGAAAGTAAATGGGGAGCCAATAAACTCCATCTCGCCGTTTTGCCAGGATGCAATCGAAAAAGATGCCCGAGCCTTGGCGCATGTCATGGCACATCTGAAGGAAATTGACGAATCAGAGAACACAGTGATCGCCATTCAAGTTGAGAACGAGATCGGCTTGCTGGGAACGGACAGGGATTATTCAGAATTGGCTGAGGTGGAATTCGGCAAAAGCGTGCCGGTGGAAATTGAAAAAACTTTCTCCAGGAAAGGTCATTGGAAGGATTGTTTTGGTGCTGAGGCTGGTGAATATTTTATGGCATATCATTTTGCCAAAGCCGTGGAGTTCATTACAAAAGCCGCCCAATCAGAATATCACCTGCCTTGTTATGCCAATGCCTGGCTGAGGCAGTTTCCGTGGTATGCAGGCTCTTACCCCAGCGGGGGCCCCGTAGCAACCATGCATAAAGTGTGGAAGTTGGTGGCACCCTCTTTGTTCTGTTTGGCACCGGATATCTATGTTCCCTACGTGCCTCAGGTGATGGAGGAGTACACCAGGGATGGGAATGCCCTCTTCATCCCGGAAATCCGAAAGGATGCAATCACTGCCTCCTATGCACTCTACGCTTTTGGACACTTTAACGCCATCGGGTATTCGCCGTTCGCCATTGAAGACCTTGCCCTGGATCCAGATGAAATAGATAAGCCTCCCATGGAGGTAATGCTGGCATTGAACATCGATCCAAGCGCATTCGAAACGGAGGGAAGCAAAGCCTACCTTGCAAAAATTTATGGGTTGATGGAGAATATTAAGCCACTTTATTTTCAGCATCGAGGTACGCCGCACCTGAAAAGTTATGTGAAGCAAGCAGATACTGACCTGGGTGTGTTCCTCACTTTTGAACAATATGATCTTCAGATCTCTTACTCACCAAGGCAACCGAAAAAACCACTTGCCGCCGGGATGATCTTTGAAGTTGGAGATAATAGTTTCTTCATCATCGGGATGATGAGTACGATCAAGATCTTTCCCAAACCCGGCGAGAATGTGAAGGTGGAAATTCTACGCCTCGAAGAAGGTGAATTTAAGGCTGGCGAGTGGAAGGCAGGCCGGACGCTCAATGGTGATGAGAAATATATCCTGCGATGCAACGACAATTTGAGTTGTTTTTTTCTTGAGTTATTCAAGTATTAGGGATGTAGATAGTTAGAAAGTCGTTATTTCTCGAAGAAATACGAATTCTAAATCAGGTAATTCGCCACCCAAGATTTCCCCCCGATGGTCGCTCGTCTATATGAAGCGTCTTCCAGCCTGACTGAACGGAACCTACCTGAATAAGGAGTTTACATGACACCCACCACAATAACTCCTCTCGATTTCCCCGAGATTCGCTGGCGAGGCCACTGGATTTGGGTGCCGGAAGAACCGGTGGTCCCCAGCGGCATGTTCTCTGCCATGATCGATCCGCACGCCCGGGAATCCCACGGACTCTTCCGCAAGACGTTCCTTCTCGAACAACTTCCTGTGCGTGCCCCGGCGCGCATTACCGCCGACTTCGCGCTATGCTTTGTTCATCAACGGCACGGAATTGGGGCGCGGACCCGTCCGCAGCCAATCGCGGCGGCTGCATTATGACCTGTATGACCTCGCACCGTACCTGGTGAAGGGGGAGAACGTCATTGCCGTGTATGTCAAGTACTACGGGACGGAGAAGGCATTCTGGATGCCAGCCACCCCCAACCGCACCCTGGGTAGGAACGGGGTCATGGTCTTCGAATGCCACCTGGGCGAGGGGCAATGGCTGGCTAGCGATGCTTCCTGGAAGGCCAGGCGCCCGGATGCCTGGGACCACGATTCACAGGACGGGCGTGACATGGTCGTGGAAGGCGTGCCGCTGGAGCTATTCGACGCCCGCCGCTTTGACCCGGGTTGGAAAATTGCCGACTTTAACGATGCTGGCTGGGGCCAGGCGCAGGTTGTCCCGGCGATGCATTCGGGGACCTGCCGCTCGCAGCCTCCCACCCATCCCTACGGACCGCTATCCCCGCGTCCCATCGGAATGCTGGATGGCGAAACCAGGAAGCCGGCGGTCATCCGTGTTGAAACCCTTGAAAAAGTGGATATCCAGCCGCTCGCTTCACCGATGGACCGGGTGGACAGTGCCCTCGACTCTCCCCGGGCGGGGAAGGCGAGCGAAGGTCGGTTGCCGTTGTCCCTGGATGTTCCGGGGGGCGGCGCGAGTCTGGATCACGATCGACATGGGGCGGATCGTCTCGGGAATGGTGCAGTTCAGGCTTGAATGTGCACCGGGGACGGTACTGGACATCTCGTATACAGAAGAGCCGATCCGCCTCGGCCCGCATTTTGGACGGATGCGCTCGGGAACACGCTATACCGCCCGCGGCCGGGAGGACAGCTTTGGGTTGTTCGATGCCATCGGATTCCGCTACGCCTATCTGCTGGTGCACTCCGCACCCGGCAGGGTGGTGCTGCAGGATTTCTCGGTGCGCGAGTACCTGCATCCCTGGCAGGAGACGGCAAGCTTCTCCTGTTCCGATCCCCGGCTGGAGCAGATCTACCAGGCAGGCATCCGCACGGTGCAGTTGTGCTCTCCGGATGCCTTCGTGGACTGTCCCGACGCGCGAGCAGCGCGCCTGGACAGGGGATGGGGTGGTGCACCAGATGGTGACGCTGGCGGCGAACCGGGACTGGCGCCTGGCCAAGCGCTACGTGGAGCTGGGTAACTCGCCCCGCTCGGACGGCATCCTGCCCATGTTCACCGTGAGCCTGCTGGAGCTGATGGGCAGCTTCACACTTCCCGATTGGTCGCTGCACTGGCTGCATGGGGTGTACAACTTGTACCGGTACAGTGCCGATCGTGAGGCCATCCTCAGCTGGCTGCCAACGGCAGCGAGGGTGCTGCGCTGGTACGCTCCATACCAGACCTCGGCAGGCGTGCTCAAGGATGTGCCCGAGTGGAACCTGGTGGATTGGTCGAGCGTGTCCACCACCGATACCAGTTCCCTGCTCACCGCGGAATGGGCGCGCGGCCTCTCCGAATTCGCCGAGATGGCCGGATGGCTGGGCGAATTCAGCAGCCAGGCCTGGGCAGAGGAACTGTATGAAAAGGCAAAGGCGGGATTTGAGGTATTCTGGGACGAGAAGCGCGGTTCCTATATCGACCATATTGTCGATGGGGTCCCCCGACCCGAGATGAGCCAGATCGCCGGCGCGCTGGCGATCGTTTCCGGGCTGGCACCGCAGGAACGCTGGGAACGCATCATCGATACCATTACCGATGAGAAGCGACCTGGTGATCCGCTCCTGGGCGGGCGGTGGGCAAAGCCAGGAGAAATTCGAGCAGCAACAGCGCGGCATTTACACCATCGATTGGGATGCCGAAAATGAGATCGTGCTCTCCATGCCCTTCATGAGTTATGTGGTTCATGACGCGGTAGTACTGGCTGGAAGGGCAGATCGCCTGCCGGACCTGTACCTGCGCTGGGCGGATTTCCTACAAGGATGGGTACGACACCATCGGTGAAAACTGGGCTTCGGGAACCCACGCGCATGGCTGGAGCTGCACGCCGGCACGCGACATGTTGGTTTATACTTTGGGGGTCACAGCCGGTTGAACCGGGCTTCAAGAAGGCGCGCATTGCGCCGCGCCTCGGCAGGCTGGAGTGGATCAAGGGAGAGGTGCCAACACCTTCAGGCTCCATCTCCGTGGAGGCAACGCATCAATCCGTCAAGATCGTTTCTCCAATCCCGGTGGAACTTATCCTGGAGGATCGATCCCTCCAATTACCAGCCGGACAGCATAAAATTCACTTGGGAAGAAAGCCTTGAGAATGAGAACATCCACCCGTAGCTTGCCAGCCACAAGCGGCTTGCCAGCCACATTCCATAACCCTGTTCTCCCCGGCTGCCATCCCGACCCCAGCATCTGCCGTGTTGGTGAGGATTATTTCCTGGTCAACAGCTCCTTTGCCTATTTCCCCGGTGTGCCGTTATTCCACAGCCGCGACCTGGTGCACTGGCGGCAGATCGGCGCCTGCCTGGACCGGGCGGAGCAACTGCCGCTGCCAAGCAAGGGGGTGTCCTCGGGAATATTCGCTCCCACGATCCGCCATCACCAGGGTATTTTCTACATGGTCACCACCAATGTTACGCGGCGGGGGCAACTTTTATGTGACCAGCCGCGATCCTTTCGGATCGTGGTCGAATCCCACCTGGCTGGAGCAGCCCGGCATCGACCCATCCCTGCTCTTTGACGAAGGGACATGTTTACCTGACCAGCACAGGCATGCTGGGCGACCCCGGGCAGAAAGAGCAGGGGATCATTCAAAGTGAGATCGACCTGGCCACCGGCAGGCTGATCACCAAGCCGCGCTTGATCTGGACTGGCACGGGTGGTTCCTTTCCCGAAGGCCCGCACCTGTACCATATCGGGGATGCCTATTACCTGATGATCGCCGAGGGCGGCACGGAGTACGGTCACTGCGAGTGCATCGCCCGCAGCGATTCCCCCTGGGGGCCGTGGGAGAGCTGCCCGCACAACCCCATCTTCACGCACCGCAGTACCAGCAGCCCCATCCAGGCGGTGGGTCATGCCGACATGTTGGAAGCTGCCGACGGGAGCTGGTGGGCTGTCTGCCTGGGCGTGCGCCCGGTTTTTCCGCAAGCCCAGCACCTGGGTCGCGAGACATTCCTGGCGCCCGTCACCTGGGATGAGCACGGTTGGCCACATTTCGGAATCGGCGGGCGAATTGAGCTTGAAATGGAATCGCCTCACCTGGTGTCCGTCCCGTGGGATCTGCCCCCAGAAAGGGATGATTTCGAACCAGGCAAGCTCGGAATGAAATGGAACTTCCTGGGCGTGCCAACCCCCGATTCCTGGTCACTCACCCGCCGGCAGGGAGCCCTGTGCCTGCAGGGAAGTGGCAAGCGGCTCGATGATGGTATGGGAGTGAGCTGGGTTGGCTGCCGCCAGGAACATTTCAACTGCGAAGCCGCAACGCTCCTGGACTTCAACCCGGCGGACGACAGCGAAGAGGCCGGCATCACCATCTGGAAGGATCCACGCCACCACTATGATCTCTTCGTTACCCGGGAACGCGGCAGGCGGGTTGTCCGGGTGCGGCGTCGGATCGGCAGTCTCTCCGCCGTGGTGGCGGAAAAGGAGATCCCGGACGGCCAGGTGACCCTGCAGGTGCGTGCCAACCGGCTATTCTATTCCTTCATCATTGTGGACGGCGCAGGCGGGGAACAGTGGTTATCCTTTGGCGAGACACGCTATTTATCCACCGAGGTGGCGGGCGGTTTCACCGGTGTCTATTTCGGCCTTTACGCCTCTGGCGGCCGGCAGGCAGCTCCTGCCCCGGCGTTTTTCGACTGGTTCGATTATCGGGAGATCGAGAAGCCTGGATTACTCAGCGTGGACAGCAGCATCGCCATGCTTCTCGGGAATGATGAATCCCGGCAGGTACTGGGCAGGCACTTCCCCGGACTCGTGGCACATCCACCGGCTGAATGGGGTGCGCGGCTGTCTTTCCTGGGGCTGGCTGCCACCATGCTGGAGGATTTCCCGCCCGAGAAGATCCTGGCGGTTGACGCAGAACTTCAAAAGAGAAAAATTCACGGTCAGGAGGAAACCCTGCCAGCAGCTTGATAGCAGGGCATCATGCATGGATGAAATGAAAAGAAAATTGAACACACAGGATATCGAGGCAAAGATCGACGACCTGCTCTCCAGGATGACCCTGAAAGAGAAAGTGGGTCAGACACTCCTGGAGAATGCCTTTGGCTCCATAGACTGGAGCGAGGTGGCGCGCCAACAAAAGCTTGCCGATGAAAAAGGATTGCCCTACGAGATCCCTCTCCAGCTGAGCGCGACCATCGAAGAGCATGTCCGCAATGGGCAGGTCAGTGCGATCAACTCTTCCAGTGTGCAACTCAACAATCATTTGCAGCATCTTGCAATGGAAGAGAGCCGTTTGCGCATCCCGCTGCTGGTCGGTCATGATGTCCTGCACGGATTCCGGACAATTTTTCCGATCCCCCTGGCAGCCTCCTGCACCTGGAACCCGGAGCTGATCGAGCGCGCTCGCCAGGATGGCGGCTACCGAAGCATCCAGCGTGGGCATCAACTGGATCTATGCCCCCATGGTGGATATCGCCCGTGACCCGCGCTGGGGGCGGATCGCCGAAGGCGCCGGCGAGGATCCTTTCCTGGGCATGGCGATGGCCCGGGCACAGGTGCGGGGCTTCCAAAGCCCCGACCTGCCGACCGGGCGCCGCGTTTCCGCCTGCCCCAAGCATTATGCCGGCTATGGCGCGGCGGAGGCCGGGCGGGATTACAACACCGTGGAGTTGTCCGAACGAACGCTGCGGGATGTTTACCTGCCGCCGTTCAAGGCTGCGTTCGACGCCGGGGCAGGCAGCACGATGAGCTCGTTCAACGAGACCAGCGGTGTACCGGGAAGCAGTAATGACTTCCTCTTGCGTACGGTTTTGAAAGAGGAATGGAACTGGCATGGACCGGTGGTCAGTGATTACAATGCCGTTGGTGAGCTCGTTCCGCACGGGGTGGCAGCGGACCTGCAGGAGGCAACCCGCCTGTCCATCCTGGCGGGAGTGGATATCGACATGGAAAGCGGCGGGTATGCCCGGCACCTGGAGCAACTGGTCCTGGATGGAAGCGTGCCGCTGGAGGTCCTGGACGAGGCAGTACGCAGGGTGTTGCGGCTCAAGTTCGAGCTGGGCTTGTTTGATAATCCATTCACCGATGAAGGACTTTCAAAGCAGTACGTGCTAAATCCTGGTTTTCGTGAGCTGGCGCTTGAAGTGGCCACGCAATCGATGGTGTTGCTGAAGAACGAAAACCAGATCCTTCCGCTTCAAAAGGAAGACAGGAAATATGCCCTGGTCGGACCCCTGGTGGACAACCGCACCGACCTGCTGGGCACCTGGGCTTTCACCGGTAATGCTTCCGACGTGGACACGGTACTGGCAGGGTTCCAGAAATATATCGATGCCAGGAACCTGGTCCATGCCCAGGGATGCGCGATCAGCGGCGAGGAGGAATTGGACCTCCCGGCTGCCATCGCTGCAGCCAGGGAAGCAGACGTGGTCGTATTGGTCCTCGGCGAAAGCGCGGGGATGTCGGGTGAGGCGCATTCGCGTGCCCACCTGGGATTGCCGGGCAGGCAGCAGGAACTCGTCGACGCACTTTCCGCCACCGGAAAGCCGCTGGTGGTCGTGCTCATGTGCGGGCGTCCCCTGGTGGTGCCCAGGCTGGTGAACCAGGCGGACGCGCTGCTGGTCGCCTGGCACGGCGGGATTCGCGCCGGACAGGCAGTGGCGGATCTCCTCTTCGGCATCGCCAATCCTTCCGGGAAGCTGACCGCCAGTTGGCCGCGCGCCGAGGGGCAGATCCCGGTGTATTATGCCCACAAATCCACCGGGCGCCCGGCAACAGGTTCGGGAACCACCCAGTACCAGGATCCATTCCGTTCGACCTACATGGATGAGCCCAACGCCCCGTTGTTCTCCTTCGGCCAGGGCTTGACCTATTCCAGGTTCGAATACAGCCAATTGCAGATTTTGACCCCGTCGATCCCGGTCAGTGGAACATTGGAAGCCAGCGCGCTGGTCAAGAATACCAGCGAGCGCATGGGGGAGGAGATCGTCCAACTGTATGTGCGCGACCTGGTGGGGTCGGTCACCCGTCCGGTCAAGGAGTTGAAGGGATTCCAAAGGATCTCCCTGGAACCCGGGGAGGTACGAAAAGTGGTCTTCAAGATACCTGCCTCCGAACTGGGCTTCCACGGGTTGGACATGCAATATCGTGTTGAACCAGGCAAGTTCAAGGTCTGGATTGGCCCGGATTCCACGCAAGGGCTGGAAGGCGAATTCGAGATACACTCATGAAGAACGAAGGAACAAACATGGAGATTGGTTTACAGCTCTATTCAGTAAGGAATGAACTCCAGAAGGACTATGCGGGAACCCTGGAGAGAGTTGCTTCCATCGGATACCGCAACCTGGAATTGCTCACAACCGTGACCGGCGACGGGCTGGTCTTTGGCAATGACTTGCAGCCTGCGGTGCACAAGCGCCTTCTCGACCGACTGGGATTGAAAGCGATCGGCTGCCATGTCATGATCCAGGAAGGGATGGATTGGGAGAAGGTCAGCGCATCCTGCCTCGAGACTGGGGCTGAAGCGCTGGTGATTCCCTTTGCCCTGTTCAATGACCGGCAGGGCATCCTGGATTTTTGCAGGACATTGAACCATGCCGGTGAATTAAGCAGGAAGCAGGCAGTCCAGTTGTATTACCACAATCACTTCCAGGAATTCCAGGAGTTCGACGGCTGCATGGTCATGGACCTCTTGCTGGAGAACCTGGACAGCGAGCTGGTCAAGATCGAATTTGACTTATACTGGGCGGTAAGAGGTGGACAGGATCCGCTGGCATGGATCCGCAAGCTGGGTGGACGCTGCGACCTGCTCCACCAGAAGGACCTGCCGCCTGGCGTGAAGCCGGTCAACTTGTTTGACCTGTTCCAACAAAACCCGGCATTGACAATGTGGGATGCTCTTGCCACGATCAACGCGGCGCAGTTCGCCGAGATCGGCAGCGGGGTGATGAATATTGCCGATATCCTCCAGGCAGGTCGCACCTACGGACATGCCCGCTACGTTATTGTTGAGCAGGACATGACCTCGCTGGATGAACTTGAATCCGTCACGATCAGCTTCAAGAACCTATCCCGCCTGCTGTCTGAGAGCCAGGCTTGACCTAAACAAATCACCATTCCACGCCCCAAGGATAAAATTCACCTGGGAGATCGAGGCAATATCCATGAAACCACGCAACACGAAAACAAACCTCCTGCAGTTACCGGATGGCCGATGGGTACGCGACCTGAACAAGAACGGCAGGCTGGATATCTATGAGGATCCGAGGCGACCCGTGGAAGAACGGGTGGAGGATCTCCTGTCACAGGCAACCCTGGAAGAGAAAGCCGGCTTGATGTTCCATACCATGCTGGCCGCGGGACAGGATGGTGAACCGGTGGAAGGCATGTCACCTTTCGGGCCGGTATCCACATCAGGCTTAATCTGCGAAAAATTCATCAACCATTTCAACGTGCACCAACTGCCGGAGCCGCGCCTGGCGGCAGCCTGGCATAACAAGATCCAGGAACTGGCGGAAGGCACCCGGCTGGGGATACCGGTGACGATCTCCTCGGATCCACGGCATGCCTTCAGCGACAATCCAATGACCAACCTGTTTTCAGGGTCCTTTTCGCAATGGCCCGAGCCCATCGGGCTGGCAGCGATCGGCGATGAACAGGTCGTGGAGCAATTCGGGGATATCGCCCGGCAGGAATACCTGGCAGTGGGCATCCGGGTGGCGCTGCATCCCATGGCAGACCTGGCGACGGAACCGCGCTGGGCACGCATCAACGGCACCTTTGGCGAGGACGCCGAGCTGGCTGGGCGAATGGTCAAAGCCTACATCCGCGGCTTCCAGGGCGAGAAATTGGGACCCCAAAGCGTGGCTTGCATGACCAAGCACTTTCCCGGCGGCGGCCCGCAGAAGGACGGCGAAGACGCCCATTTCCCCTACGGCAGGGAGCAGGTCTATCCCGGCAATAATTTTGACCATCACCTGGGTCCGTTCGAGGCCGCCTTTGAGGCCGGCACAGCCCAGATCATGCCTTATTATGGCATGCCGGTTGGAACACGAACTGGAGCCGGTGGGGTTTGGCTTCAACAAGGGTGTGATCACCAACCTGCTGCGCGAGAAGTATGGCTTTGCTGGAGTTGTGTGCACGGATTGGGGACTGCTGACCGATGTAACCATCGGCAACCGGGTGATGCACGCCCGCGCCTGGGGAGTGGAGCACCTGAGCGTCAAGGAACGCGCCCTCAAAGCACTGGATGCCGGCGTGGACCAATTCGGTGGCGAGGTTTGCCCGCAAGTGCTCATCGACCTGGTGCGCTCAGGCGAACTGCCCGAATCCCGGATCGACGAATCCGTGCGGCGCATCCTGCGTGACAAGTTCATCCTGGGGCTGTTCGATGATCCCTATGTTGATGAAGAGGCTGCAGGCCAGATCGTGGGACAGGATTCGTTCCGCAAGGCAGGCGAACTTGCCCAGCGTAAATCCATCGTGCTGTTGAAGAATTCACCCCGCGCGGACGGCCGGACCCTGCCGCTGCACGGCAGGCCCAGGTTGTTCCTGGAAAACCTGTCAGAGGAAATAGCCGCTTCTTATGGGGAGGTTGTTCACGACCTGGATGAGGCAGACCTGGCGATCCTGCGGCTCAAGACGCCGTTCGAACCCCGCAATAAGGATGTCCTGGATTTCTTATTCCATGCCGGCGACCTGGATTTCAAGCCCGCGGAACTGGAACGCATCCTGGGAATCCTGAAGCGCAAGCCGGCGATCGTCGAAATCACCCTGGAGCGCCCGGCAGTGATCCCGGAAATAGCCGCTTCGGCGGCAGCGCTGCTCGCCAGCTTTGGTGCCAGCGATGCCGCGGTTATGGACGTGATTTTCGGGCGCTTCCAGCCGGGTGGTCACCTGCCGTTCGAGCTGCCGAGTTCAATGGATGCCGTCAGGCAGCAAAAAGAAGACCTGCCCCACGATTTAAGGATCCCCTGTTTCCTTTCGGCGCTAGCCTTACTTATTCAGTAAACTGATAGATCACGGTTTTGACCCGGGTTCGGTTTCGACGGCACCCAGTGCCTTGAAGGCTGCCAGTTCGGCGGCATTCAAACCGCTTGCCCCCCAGATGTTCATCCGTTCGTAAGGACGATCCACTGAGATTCTTTCGACAACCTTCCCGGTTTTTGTAGAGATCAGCAGGGTCGTTCCTTCTTCGTCTCCGCTTGCCACATATTGCTCATCCTTGCTCAATGCAATTGTCCACGCCCGGCTGGTAAATCCTTCGATCTTTTGGCGCTGCAGCTCATTTTTCACGGGATCATAATGCCAGAGATAAATGGAACCATCTCCGCTCCCGGTTGCAATGAGCTTCCCCTCGCTGCCGATCACCACGGCCTTTGTCCTGTTCCCTTCTGTATCCTCAGGTACGCTGCGAATGCACTGTGCAGTTGCCAGGTCCCAGAATTTCAGCACCTGGAGATTGCTGCTTGTTATGAAGGTTTTACCATCCTGGGAAAAACGGATCGCACCCACCGGAACGCTGCTGTGCTTCAGGGTTGCCATCACCCTGCCAGTCTTCGCCTTCCAGACGATCACGGCACCCGATTGATGCCCGCTGACGATATATTCCCCGGACGGGTCGAAGGCAAACGACCAGACATCATCGGACACCTCCAGGCTGATCAGTTCGGTGGCGCCCGCCTCCAGGCTGGTATCCCACAGCTTGATGCTATGCGTTGAGCCACCCCCGGCGAGGACCGTTCCAGCGTCGTTAAATGCCAGGTGCCAAATGGGACCCGGCATTCCCGAAAAGGTCTTGAGGCATTCACGTGATGCAGTGTTCCACAACCTGATCGAGCGATCGTCCCCAGCGGTGGCAAACAGCTTCCCGTCCGGGCTGAAGGCGATCGCCCAGATGGGGCCGGTGAGCCCTTCGCTCTCGGGGAGTTGGGCGTGGTTGGTCATGTCCCAGGCTTTGACCCTGCCACCGGTATCGCCGGACAAAAGCAGCTTGCCGTCCGGGCTGAAAGCATTTGCCCCGATCAGCCGGCTGTACCCCTCGGTGACCGACAATAATTTACCACTGGCAGCATTCCAAATCTTGATATCCCTGCCATAGGATAACGCGGCGAGATTGTCATTCCGCCCATAGGCGATGACATTGATATAGCGCTGGTGACCAGCCAGCATCTTGACATGATGCGACCGGTGCCCGGCGGTGATCTGCCAGAGTTCCACGGAACCGTTGTTCCCACCGGAAGCCAGGTGTGTGCCTTCCGGATTGAAGGCGATCGAGGTCGGTCCCCCCGAATGACTGACCATGCTGTTCAACAACCTGCCGGTATGCACATCCCATAGGCGGATCTCGGGATCCTTCTCGCAGCAACTGGCAATCCATTTCCCATTGGGATGGAAGGCAACGCTTTTTCGTCCCTTGGTGGGATGGTGGATCGTCCTGAGAAGCTCACCATTGTACGGATCCCAGACATGGATGGTTTCATCATCCCCACCGGAAACGAGGAATTTACCATCCTGGCTGAATGCCAGTGACCAGATCCGCCCCGAATGACCTTTCAAGTTGAAGCGGTTTTTCGTGTCAACAAGATCCCAGATGCTTACCTGGCAGTCGATGCCTCCGCTGGCAATGAATTGGCCTTTCGGGTGGAAGGCTACTGCATGAACCCAGGAATCCCCTTCGCCGTAGGTCTGCAGGTGCCGCCCGGTGGCTACCTCCCAGATGCTTACCTGGCCGCGGAAATTGCTGCATGCCAGCATGCTTTCATCTTGATTGAATGCTAGCGACCATGCCCGCCTGGCATTGGTGACCGTCCAGATCGGTTTCCCTTCCAGCAGGTTCCAGCAGCGGATATGACCGTTGTAGGTGACAGCGGCAAGGTATGTTCCACTTGGGCTAGCATCATGGCGCTGATGGTATCCATTGGCTCGGTGAACAGGGAGTCAACGAATTCCGCCCTGGAAAAATTGGCATCCTGGGCTTCGAAACCCTGCAGGAATGCCTGGCGGATCACCAGCCCGGAGAAATCCTCCGCGCGGATATGTCCATTCAAATGAGCCAGGAGGTTGAGCAGGTTTCCACCAGCATATCTTTGCTGCTTGCGGGGAATCATCCGTGTGTCCGCAACCAGGAACCTCAGGTGTTCGGAAAGCAGAGCCAGGCTGCCAAAGTGGCGTTTCATCTGGAACAATACCGGCTGCAGGATCATTCTTTCCTGGCTGTCGCGGATGTAGTCCGGGGTCCGGCTCTTGATCAGGGGATATGTGCTGATCGCCTCCAGCCTGCCGTTGTCCAGTTGTTCCACCACGATATTCACCAACCGGTCGGTGACAAACTCGAGCAGGACAGGCAGCAGGAAAAAGACAGCCGCCTGTTCGCCGCGCTCGACCAGGGAGCGCTGGAGCAGGGAATTTAGGCCGGAAAGAAGCTCACTGGTGGAGGTTTCATCTGGAAAAACCCGGCGCAGGGATTTCAGCGACACGGGTTCCCGCTCGATCGCCAACCAGAACAGGATATCGCGCTCCAGAGGGAGAGATGCTCGAACTGGTTGCTCAATAATTGGTTGAGGGTGTGCAGGGTTACCGGTGCTTCCTTGAGGAAAGCAGCCAGGTCACCGCCGAATAGATTGCGGACGGTGGTGGCGGCGATCTTCAAGGCCAGGGGATTCCCGGTATAGTAGTGGATAAAGACTTCCCAGGAATTTGCCGAGCCGAACAGGCCTTTGTCTGTAAGCATTGCCTGGCCGGCACTGCTGGTCAGCCCGTGCACCTTGATCGTGCGGATGGGAGAGGTGGCCCCCTCATCGAAGTCGAGCTCTATCGGCATTTCGCGGCTGGTCAGCAGCAGGCAGCTCTGGTGCCTGGATTGGGCAATACCCTGGAAAAGCATCCGGTATTCCTCGTAGCCTTCTCGATACATCCCCAGAGATTCCCTGACCGGTGGAGCGTTTCCACATTATCCAGCACCAGCAGGCACCTGTGCTGCTGCAAAAGATCGACCAATACCTTGATCGTGGGTTTTGAAGGGTGGACCGGGGAAAGGATCTGCAGAAACTCGAGGATCAAATTCTGCATGGTGGGTGCATTACGCAGGGAACGCCAGATCACGTAGTCAAACCTGGCGGAGAAGTCTTGAACGAACTTCACGGCGATGGTCGTCTTGCCAATCCCGCCCATTCCCAGGATGGTCACCAGGCGGCATTGATCCTGGATGATCATTTGTTGAAGATCAGCAAGTTCATTTTCCCTGCCGTGGACAGGGATGACATCCGGAGCATCTCCCCAATCCAGGCGGGGTGAGCCAGAGAGTGGTTCGCTTATATCCAATGCGTACCTGCTGGCTTTCTCAGCGGGTTGTGCCTGCACCTGGCTGCTGAGCAACTCACGAAACCAGTTCTGGTCGAACATGGACCTTCGGCGTGCTGCGCTTTCATCAGCCTGGTGCCAGAGTGAGAGCGCTTCGTCGGATTCGCTGCCCTTGTTGAAGCCTGCATGGGCGAGAATGTAGGCGATCAGGGATTTTAAATGGGTCGTGTCCGGGAATGCCGATCCAGCTTCCCAATGCTGGATGGTGCGCCGGGATACGTTCAGAGAATCCCCGATCTCCTTTTGGGTGATTCCAATTTTCTCCCTGTACCCAACAAGCATCAATCCAAAACGATAATCGGTGATTTTATACTGGCGATGACCGCTCATTCTCGGTCTGGTTGTGGTTTAAAATCCAGGCGTGAAATTCACTAATGAACAGATGCGAAATAAAAAGCGAAACGAAGCGTAGTTACCATGCAGTGTTTGTGGTGTAACCTATACACTGAGCATGGAGTTCCTGATGAACGAACACTCCAAAGCATTATAGCAGACGAAATATAGCTTTAATCCGAAAGAGGATGAATATGACTGACAAAACTCCCATCAAGCGTTCGGTAAGCCTGTACAGTTTCCAGGAGGAGTATTTTCACCACCGGATGACCCTGGAGCAGATCCTTGCAGCCTGTGCGCAGCTCGGTATCCCCGGGGTGGAGATCCTGGGCGACCAGATGATCCGCGGCTACCCCAATGTCTCCGACGAATTTGCCAGGCAGTGGCACGGCTGGATGGATAAATATGGCCTGGAGCCGGTGTGCCTGGACAACTTCCTGGACTGGAACAAGTACAAGGGGCGCGTCATGACCGAGGACGAGCAGGTCGAATTCAATGACGCTCGACATTTTGAATGCCAAAAAACTTGGCATCCCGATCATCCGCGTGATCCATGATGTCAAGCCGGAGGTGGTGGAGCGACTGGCCCCAGCTGCGGAAAAGCACAAGGTCAAGCTGGCGCTGGAGATCCACGCCCCCAGCGACCTGGACACCCCGTTCGAACTGGAATTCATCAAAATGGTGAAGCGGATCCAATCACCCTATATCGGTTTTGCGGTGGACTTCAGCCTGTATACCAAGCGCCTGCCGCGTGTCGTCAGCGAGCGTTACAAGCGCGAGGGCATGAAACCGGAGATCATTGACTACCTGGTGAATGCCTACAACAACCATACCCTGCATGCTGCCCATACCCTGCATGCTGCCGTTGACCAGGATCTGCCGGGAACCATCATGCGCATGGGCGGGCGCGAGGTGGATATCATGTGGGCCTTCATGGGCACCCACATGATCTATTCCGACCCGCGCAAGATGCTGGAGTCCATGGCGTATATCTATCACATTCACGGAAAATTCTGGGAAATGCTGCCGGATCTGACGGAATACAGCGTCCCGTACGAAGAAATCATCCCGGTGCTGGTCGAAGGCGGGTATTCGGGCTGGATCTCCAGCGAGTACGAAGGCAACCGCTGGATCCAGGACGCCCTGCCGGTGGACAGCGTCGGGCAGGTGGGCTTGCACCAGCAGATGCTGAAGAAGCTGCTCAAAGAGGGCTAGAACCAGGATATCCACAGGAGAAAAAATCCATGTATGATAAATATGTGCTCGTTGGTGAAGAATTCAGGAACGTGGTTCGGGATGGCAAGGTCATTGGCTTCCAGGTGGGGGAACGCCTGCCTTATTACCGCGGCGTGGTCTTATCGCTGCTCGGCGAAACGCGCCTGACGGTGGATGGGGAGCTGGTCCCGCTGGAGCAGATAACGTTGACGGTGAGTGGAATAAGCCTGCCTTTAACCGCCGTGGGAGATGAACCTGTTGTAAAATGGGAGTTTGGTGATGTCGGCATCCTGACGGTTGCCAGGCCGGGCGGTCTCACACCCGGCGAGCATAAACTGGTGCTCTACCAGCATGTCAAAACCCCCTACATTCCCCCGGGAGTGGCGGCAACTGACGAGAAGGTATTGACCATACCTGCATGATCGCATCCAAAAAGGAGGATTGCTTATGAAACTTGGCGTGTTAACTGCTCTTTTCCAGGACCGTCCTTTGGATGCCGCCCTGGACCAGCTTGCCGGTATGGGTGTGCAGGCGGTAGAGCTCGGTACCGGCTCCTACCCCGGGAATGCCCACTGCAACCCGACCGAACTGCTCAAGGATCAAGCAGGCTATCAAGGCATACAAGAAGAACATCGAGGATCGCGGCCTGATGATCAGCGCCCTATCCTGCCACGGGAATCCGCTCTCGCCAGACAGAGTTTTTGCAGCCGAGTCGGATCGAGTCTACCGTGAGACCGTGCGCCTGGCCTCGGAAATGGAAGTGGGCGTCGTCAACCTCTTTTCGGGTTGCCCGGGCGATTCGGAAACGGCGACATACCCCAACTGGGTCACCTGCGCCTGGCCTCCCGAATTCCTCAAGGTGCTGGAGTGGCAGTGGAATGAAAAGGTGATCCCTTACTGGCTGGAAGCCGGTCCGTTTGCCGAGAAGGCGGGCGTGAAACTGGCCTTCGAGATGCACCCCGGTTTCGTGGTTTATAATCCCGAAACGCTGCTGCGCCTGCGCAAAGCGGTTGGCCCGGTGATCGGCGCCAACTATGATCCCAGCCACCTGTTCTGGCAGGGGATCGACCCGGCTGCCTCCATCCACTACCTGGAAGGTGCCATCTACCACTTCCATGCCAAGGATACCTACATGGACCCGCGCAACATCGCAGTGAACGGCGTCCTGGATACCAAGCCTTACAGCAAGTTGCCCCAGCGTTCCTGGACCTTCCGCACCGTTGGTTACGGTCACGACCAGTTCACCTGGCGGGGAATCGTCAGCGCGTTACGCCTTTCCGGTTATGATTATGTGATGTCCATCGAGCATGAAGATCCCCTGGCGTCCATCGAAGAAGGGCTGGGCAAGGCGGTTGCCTTCCTCAAGGATGTGTTGTTGACCGAGCAACCGGCCGCGATGTGGTGGGCCTAGGAGCAAAGGAAGAAGACGATGCTGATCGCAGGTGATATTGGCGGCACGAAGACAGTCCTGGCTTTTTTTTCCGCCAGGGGTTCGAACCAGGCTATGCTGGAGAAAAGCTATCCGAGCGGGCAATACGCCAGCCTGGAAGCGATGATCGCCGAGTACCTTCGGGAGATCGACAAGCCGGTGGACAGCGCCTGCTTCGCCGTTGCCGGTCCGGTGGTCGCCGGACAAGGCACGCATCACCAACCTGCCATGGGTCATCGATGCGGAAGTGTTGAAGGCTGCCTTTGGGTGGAAGAATGTCAGCCTGATGAACGACCTGGAAGCCGTAGCCTATGCCGTTCCGACCCTGGAACCTGGTGATGTCTTCCACCTGAGCATCGGCAAGCCGTTGCCGGGAGGCAATATCGCCGTGCTGGCACCCGGCACGGGGCTGGGCGAGGCTTACCTGACGGTGGACAATGGCAGGTATACCGCCCATGCCTCCGAGGGAAGCCATGCCTCTTTTGCGCCGGTCAATTCGCTGCAGATCGATCTGCTCACGTTCCTGCATGAGAGAAAAGGGCATAAACATGTGAGCTTCGAGCGGGTGTGTTCGGGAGGGCTGGGCATCCCCAACATCTACGCCTTCCTGAAGGAGTCGGGTATCGAGGAAGAACCCGGATGGCTGGCGGAAGCGCTTGCTGCTTGTAACGATCCCACCCCGGTGATCATCAACAACGCCCTCGATCCTGCAAAAGCATGCCGGCTGTGCAGCAGGACGCTGGAAATGTTCGTTGACATCCTTGGCTCGGAAGCCGGGAACCAAACGCTCAAGGTGATGGCGACGGGCGGCATCTACCTGGGTGGCGGCATCCCGCCGCGCATCCTTTCCGCCTTGCAGAAGCCGTCCTTCCTGGAGGCGATCCGCAGCAAGGGTCGTTTCCGCGAATTGTTGACGAATGTCCCCGTGCATGTGATCCTGAATCCCAAGGCTGGGTTATTAGGGGCTGCAGCCTTCGGGTTCGACAAGCAGGCTGCCTAAGAACATTACTACTGGGAATTTTCAACCTTTTCACGGCACAGAATCATTGATTATGAAAGAGCACCGCTCAAGCGATGCTCTTGATTTTTATCCTGCTCCCTGGACTCGCGGATCAATCAGCCTGTTTCTTCCATAAAATGATCTCGCCATTTCTGCCAAGGATGCGGAAACGACCCGTCTCGAGCTGTTGAGCTTCCAGGGATGGATCGACCTTGTATCCCTGCAGGCTGATTTCGGCTTCAAATTCGGGGAATTCTGTTTCCAGGACCAGCTTGGCATCCACTTCCATCCTGTTGATGATCTCCGAAGTGGCATAATGCAGCCTTACACCCGGGGTCACCTGCCAGTCAAGCGGCAGGATGGCCCCGCGCCTGGCGAACAGCCTGACCGGGTCACCCCCCAGCAACCGTTTTCCCATGTAGCTGATCGTCAATTCGACCGGGTCATCCTGGTAATTGTTGATGAACAGGAAACTGCCGTTCTCTCCCTGGCTCAGGCGCACATCCGCCCAGTCGCTCAGCTCGAAGGGAGAGGGGCAGCCCATTCTGAGCGCCACCTGGTTGAACACATCCAGGTCATCCAGGGTATTGGCGGTCATTGCCGCGCCCAACAGGAGTACTTTTCCCTTGCCGAGCGCCTGGATGAACCCGGCAACCTCCCCTTTTTCATCCCGGGCGAAGACTTCGTCGAATGCGCCAGTGTACGTCTCCAGGAAAGAGACCGGGATGTCATGGTGCTGGAAGGCACTGATTATTGCGGAGGCAAAGGGGATCCCGCCGGATACTCGGGTGATTCCCAGCGCCTCTTTCAGGATGGTGCATTCCTGGTGGGCAAAATCTTCAGCGCACATCCGCCCGGCAAGGGCGAGCTTGCCTCCCTGGCGGACATAATCGACCAGCTTCTGCTGGACGGAGGCGTCGCACTGCTTTTCGATCATCACCCAGAGCAGCGGCGTGGTGGTGGGATCGAGCCTGGCGCGGCTGAGCTCCAGTGCATTGAAGGCTCGGTGGGTAAGGGCCAGCCCCCGGGCGAAGAAATCGAACAGGATGGCGTCGCGTTGGTGGGTGATGATATGGGTGGCCTCCTGGGTAGCCCTGGTGTTCACCTCGGTCATGAACTGGTCCAGCATGAAACCGATGGTCGTCACTGCCTGCGGCTGGGAGAGGGTCAGGTCCTGCCCGTAAGCGTCGAGCACGCGGGAGAGCATGGGGTAGCGGTGGTAATGCCGGCGCAGCGTGCCGTCCTTGCGGACGGGGTGACCCCAGTCGTGGCGCTTCACCGGGCTGAGCAGGGGGTCGTTCTCGCCGTCACAGAAGAGGTAATGGTTGATGGCGCGCATCCCCGAGGAGAGGCACAACCTGGTATGCAGGTCGAAGAGCGAGGTTTGGCCGGTGCCAAAGTCGTTGTTCCCTCCGGCCTGGAACTCGATGGAGAAAAGCGGCTGCTCCGGGTTGTGCAGCGCCTTGGTCATCTCGTTGACCGCCAGCAGCTGGTGGAAGTTGCCTTCCCCGATGTGCCCGGGATAGACGTCGGTGGCGCTGATCATCCCGTCGATCTCCATGACCTTCACCAGTTGCGAGATGCCGATGGGGAAGGTCTTGCCGCCGTTGGCGAAGCCGTGGATGTTGATCACCGGCGGGACCTCCAATCCGCAGGTTCTTGCCACTTTCAACAGGTATTGCGCATAGTCGTGGAGATAATCACGGAAGAATCGGCGGTAATCTTCCACGATCCGGGTTGCGAAGGGTTCCTTTGGATTGACGATGCCCTCGCGGAGGAAGTCCTGCAAATCACCGGCCGGGTAGCGATTGGATAGAGTGGAAGCGTAGGTTTTGGCAAGGTGGGCGGCAAACCTGGAAAGCGTGTCGGGGTTGATGTCCAGGATGTTCCTGACCCAGTGCATCATGCCAATCTCGTTATCCAGCTGCACCATGAGGATCTTCCCGCCGCGGGTGACCTGGCGCGGAGACAGGATGCCAAAGATCGCCCGGTACCAGCGCTCCACGCATGCCAGGAAATCGGCGTGAAGGTAACTGACGATATTCTGGATTTTGTTCTCCTGGTTGATAAACGCTACCTGGGGATACTTGCTGAAGACCCATTGCGGGATGCCCTCGTTGATCGTTTCGGCCATGATGTACGGACCGGGACGGGGAATGATCCACAAGCCCATCTCCGCAGCCAGGTCCAGGAAGCCGGCCAGGTTGCGCATCGGGTGTCCGTGACCGTCGAAATCGAAAGCGCCTTCTTCCACCTCGTGCCAGCACCAGGGGATGTAAGATGCCAGGGCGTTGAATCCTGCCGATTTCAGCAAGCCCAGGCGGTGGCGCCACTGGTCGGCAGGCGTGCGGTAATAATGGAATTCGCCGGCTTGCACCAGGATCGGCTGGTCGTCGATCCAGAATTGACCATTTCGTGCAATGAATTTACCCATTGAAGGCTCCTTCCCGCTCTGCGGGACTTTCCCGCTCCGCGGGACTTTCCCGCTCTGCGAGACTTTCCTCGCTGCTCGGGACCTTCTCGTTGCGCGGGACTTTCCCGTTTCGTAAATCCCAATACTGCCAGGCCTTTTTGAATATAGGGACTGTTGGTGTACGTCTCCCAGACCAGCCCGCTCAGGTGATTCTCGATCATGATCATCGAACAGCCTTTATCGATCCCGTAGAGGGAATGGCTGTACCAGGGAGGCGACACCGCCAGGTTGTAGGCGTCAAAAAAGCCGTATTTTCCCCAGGTTTGCGGATGGTCATGATATAGATGGAGTATCATCCCGGTGACTAGTTCAGGTATGTATGGCAGGCAGGACAGGGCAGAGTAGATCGAGACCGTACCGTTCGGCTTGGGGTGGTGCAGGCAGGGCTCACTGCCGGAGACATCATAGCCCCACGGGCTGTCACCGGCACTCATCCCCCAGCTATTGGCATGGTAGGTCTTGAACCGATCTGAATGCTTGATGCAGTGACTCCGGTTTGCCAATGCCGCCAGCCGGGTGTTTTGGAACCAATCGTTGCCGTCCGGATCAAGGTAGCTTGCCACATCCAGCCAGGCTTCGCTGAACTGGTAGGCGAACAGGTTGCCTCCCGGGTTGACGATGACCTTCTGCCCGTCGAATTCCCCGGTGTCGCGTGAGAAACCGTGATACAAGTCCTTTGCCAGGGGAGGATCCAGCTGGCACGCCGCTTGCAGGTACATCATTTTCTGCTCGGCGGCCATGTCCCATTGACCGAATAAGCCGGGAACCCCACGCACGTAGTCGCCGCGTGCATCGGGATTGTATGCCATGCGGAAGAGCGTCCGGCTGTCCTGTGCAAATACAAGAAAATTCCAGTCAGTTCGTTCAAGCAGCTGGGCAGCCGCCTCGTCGATTCCGGAATCCCGGAAATACGCCGCGGCGGTGATCACGCCGTTCAGGCACAGGGCGGTATCGATGGTGGAGAATTCACACTTTCCCACCCGTTCTGCGCTGTCCATGTGCAGGAAATGGGCAAAGAAGCCGCGGTAGTGGCTGGCATTCTGGAGCAGGGTGTGCAGGGTCCCGCGGGTGAGCTCCAATCCCTTTTGCCTGTCGATGAGGCCCCGCTCGACAGCGATAACCCAGGCGGTCAGGGCAAAACCCACCGAGGCGATCGAAGCACTGCCGGGTTTCTTGGTCGAATCGACCGTCAAGCCGAAACCACGGCTGGTTGGATCCAGGTTGGTGTAATCCAGGAAGAATTCGACTGAACCCTTCAGTTCAGCGAGCAAGATCTCTGTGATATTCATGTAGGTGAGGTCCGTTATCTACCCGGCGGATTGCGCTGAATCCGCGAGGAGTCACGCTGGATCAGCCGGGTGGGGATGCGGTAGGATTGGAATGGGATGTCCTTCTCGATGAAATCGATCAACTGGGTGGCTGCCAATGAACCCCAGAGGAAACGTGAAGCGCCGATCGTGGTCAGGGTCGGCTGCATGTAGCGGGCAAGCTGGATATCGTCGAAACCAACGACGGCGATGTCTTCAGGGACGCGTAAATGGCTTGCCTGCATTGCCTTGATGAATCCGATCGCCATCTGGTCATTGGCACAGAATACCGCCTGTGGGAGATTCTGGTTCTCAATGAGCATCCTGCCCACATCGTAACCGGACTCCTCGGTAAAATTCCCATAAAAGGTTTGGATGGGCAGGTCATTCTTTTCCGCTTCCTGCAGGAACGCTTTCATCCGTTCAGCATTGTCAACCGAATCCAGTGCCCCGGAGACGAAGAAAATTCGGCGCGCCCCCTGGTCATAAAGATGGTAGAAAGCTTCCTTGACCCCTTTTTGATTATCGACCAATAAAGGGAAGAGATAATCGACCTCCAAGAAGCGATCCAGGACCACGATGGGAAATTTCCTGGCTGCCAGCCTGCTGATCAATTCGCTCTCGACCTTGGTATCAAAAACAATGGCCCCGTCCACCTGCCTGTAGATCAGCATTTTGCGCGCCTGGCGGGTTTCGGGGCAAATGATCAGCTCGTAATCCGTCTTGAGCACGGCATCATGGATGCCCTCCAGGATCTCCTCGTAGAAAGAGCCGCCGAATCGGGTGATAAAGACACCGATGGTGTGAGTTTTACGGTTCCTGAGATTCCTGGCAAAGGCATTGGGATGGTAGTTCAGGTCCCTGGCAGACTCGAGGACGCGCTTGCGCGTCGCCGCGCTGATCGTGCCCGTGTTGTTCAGGGCGTACGAGGCGGAGGTGATGCTGACATTTGCATGCCGGGCGACATCCTTGATCGTGGTCATCGGATCACTGGGCTGGCCTTTGCAATCCGAGCCGCTCGAGACCTTTCAAGATATTCACATTTTGCATGAGGATCAGGTGAACCAGGTCATCCTGGTAATTGGCCAGCATGAGCAGGGAGATTCCCTTGTCGATCCCGATGACATCACTTGCCACCCAATCTTCGGTGAGGTTATAAGAATCCAGGAAGCCATAATCGCTGTGCAGCTCATCGATGGAATAATAATTCAACATGGCCTGCTTCGCCTGGTCGGGCAGGAAGATGATCGAGCCGATGGCACCGTACGGTGGAATGGTGTCATCGACGGTGTGGGATTTGAAGTCATACCCCGATGGGGGAGCACCATAGGTTCCACCGTATCCCTGCGGGCCGTCACAGGCGGAGAGCCCCCAGGCGTCGGGTCCGAGGGTACTATATTTCTTGTCCATCTTGACGGCAAAATTGTAGTTTGCCAGGGAGGCTTCCACTGAATTCTCGAACCAGTTGACACCCTTTTTGTCCCGGTACTCCCTGAAATCGATCCAGGCGTGGCTGAACTGGTAGGTGAAGATCGATCCGAACCATGAGTGGATGAAAGGTTTGCCATCCCCGTATTTTGCAGCATGGCGGGTGAAACCATAATAGGTGGAATCATCGACAGGGTGGGTATCCGACCCGGCAGCAAGAACATACATCATCAACTGCTCGGCATAAAAATCCCAATGACCTTCAAATCCCTGGCCAGGTCGGTAAGCCATGTAGAAAGTGTTGTTCGCCTGGTCAATGAACCAGGGCCAGTTCACGTCAGCATAGATCTGGTTGGCTTTCTCCAGGACTTCGCCACCAAAATACTGACCGGCGGTCAGCACTCCCATCAGCAGGATGGAGGTGTCGATATCCGAGATTTCGCTGCTCCAGGCTCGTTCTCCGCTCTTCATGTCGACAAAATGGAAGTAGAAGCCTTCCTGGCGGTCCATGGCGAGCAGTGTATCCATCGTTCCGTTGGCACGCTCATAGCCTTCTTCGTAGGTAATGTAACCTTTTTCCACGCCGATCGGGTAGGCGCTGAGACCGAAGCCTACCGAGGCGATGCTGGCGATGCCCTCCGAACCCGGGTAGCGATCGCGGATCAGTCCGTATCCCGGGCTGTTCACATCGGTATTGGCTTGTTCCCAGAAGAAATCGAAGGATCCCTTCATCTCGTACTCGATCACCTCTTCAATACTGACTTCAGGAGTGCAAGGTCGGTTCAAGCGTCGGCGGAGGAGCAGTGGTAGTCGCCTCCAGCGCAACCGGGAGCGTGGAAGTGGCAGTCCCCTGAATATCACCGGGGCCTGAACAACCGGTGAGAATCACGAGACAAACCAGCAGGAGAGAAAAATACTTATTCACCGGTGATGCCTGACCTTTCGATGGATTCCACGAACCACTTTTGCAACAGGAAGTACATCAGCAGCAGGGGGAGGATATTGAGGAATGTACCGCTCAGCTTCACGGCTTCGTTCAACCGGTCAAAAATGTTCACCATGCCGGGTGGGTAGAGGTTTTCGTAGGCTTGCACGAATTTCGATAATTGCATCGGAAGGGTCTGGATGCCGCCTTCAAGGAAGATCACGGTCAGGTAGGTTTCATTCCAGTACCAGACGATCGAGAAGATGATCGAGATGATAAAAGCGGGTATCGCCGTGGGAAGGGCGATGCGGAAAAAGATCTTCAGGTCGGAGGCGCCATCCAGGCTGGCGGCTTCTTCCAACACCTTGGGCAGGGTCTGGAACGTCTGGTAGAAGATCAGGATGAATATGGCACTCCTGAAACCCTGTCCCATCATGGCAGGCAGGATGAGGCTCCAAATGGTCCCCAGGAGGCCGAGATTGCGATAGGTCAGCATCTGCGGGATCACGGTGTTCTGGGCCGGGATGATGAAGGTGGCAAGGATGAGGGCAAAGAGGATGTTCTTTCCCCAGAAGCGGTAACGCGCCAGCCCATAACCGACCAACGAACAGACGGCTGCCTGGATGACCGAGGGGATCACGCTGACCATGATCGAATTCAAAAGGGTATTGGGGTAATCCAAGACCCGCAGAGCCTTGGCATAGTTTCCCCAGAAGAATTCAGATGGGATCCACTGCACCATTGGGTTCAGCAGGTCACCCGGTGATTTCATGCTGGTGACGAACATGAACAGGAGCGGATAAAGGTAGACAAAACCGATGGCGATCAACAGCAGGTACAGCACGGTATTGAATACCAGCCCGTAACTGGTCCGGCTGCCCAGGAAGATGCTTCTCAGGCGGTCCAGGTGGACCCGCTTGATTCGTTTACCCAGGAGGTTCTGCATATCAGTCGTACCTGCCTTTGGTCCGGGGATTCAGGACCAGGTAGATGATCACCAGCAGCAACGCCAGTGCAATGAAGTAAATGAAGGACATGGCACTCGCATAGCCGATCCCGCCCTCCACTGCATAGGTCTGGCTGAAAATATACTTGATGACCTTGTTCTCAGAAAAGTGCGACAGGGTGATGATGGTATACACCGCATTGATCACCGTGGTGGTGGAGATCGAGGGCAGGGTGATCTTCCAGAAGGACTCCCATGCCGAAGCACCGTCGATCGAGGCGGCCTCGTACAAGCTCTTGCTGATCTTTTGCAGGCTGGATAGGTAGATCAGGATCTGCACCCCGGAAAACCACAGGATCAGGATGAAGGAGGTCAGCAGGTATTCGACCGGGTTGCGCAGGTAACGCGGCAGTTCGGAGACGAAAGTCGCTACCACAGCCGAGTTGGCGATCCCGGGAACCGAGGTGGCTCCCTGGGCGGTGAGTTCCTGGATGACCGGTCCGCTGGTGATGACCACCGGCAGGAAGAAGATGGTGCGGAAAATGCCCTTGCCGCGGAACTTGAGGTTGAGGAACATGGCGATGATCATGGAGAAGATCAATACGATCGGGACGGAAACCAGGGTCTCAACCACGTATTCGATCAACAACTCCACGAATTTCGGGTCGGTGAACAAGGCGCGGGAATAATTCTCCCAACGGATGAACTTTAGGTCGATCCCGGTTGCCAGGACGGTCACATTGTTCATGCTGTAGAGGTAGGTTTGGACCAGGGGAACCAGGGTGAAAATCACGAAGCCGATGATCCAGAGCATAACAAATGAATAACCGTACAGAGCCTTCCGGGTGCGATTCCTCATCTCTTTCCTGACCTTGATCTTGCCCGAGTTCATGGCGTCACCTCCCGGATCACGGCATTCCGGCCAGGCACCACGATCCCGCCAATGTTGTAGGGAGCGTTGCCATAATTGACAATGATCTGTTTATTATTCGCATAGGTGGTGGCATATACACTTTCGGCAAGCACCTGGCGGGAGATGATTTCCTGCCCTTCCACGGGACCCAGCAGGCTGTTCAACCATTGATAGGTCTGTTCCACTTCGTCGCCCCATTGGGCATAGGAAGAGGTAAAGATCCAGTTTGAATCCGTGTTCAGGATCTTGGCAGTGACTTCCTGGGTGAGGAAATAAGACGGATAAACACCGAAATCGATATGCCGCAGGAGGTCTTCTTCCAGGTTGGAGGAGAAATTGAGCCCTCCACCGTAATAGGGGATGTGACCGGCGAGGACGATCTGCAGGAACGGCACCGAATCGGTGGTGTAAAGGTAACCGCTGGTGCCCAAGGGCATACCATAATAGGCGGAGATGGAGCCAAAAAAGTAATCGTTCGGCAGGTACATTGAGAGAACGCCGCCGTTTTCAGCGAGCATCTCCTGGTACTTCTGGATCGCCTGCTCGCGGTTTAGGAAATTGCCCCGTTTAAAATCGCTGTACAATATTGACCCGATCCCATCCAGCGCCAGCCCGGCATTCATTTGTGAAAAGACATCCGAACTGAGCGAGGAATAGCGCTGGTTGAGGGAGTCCATATTCAGGAAAAAGTTGGGGTTTCGGTTATATCCCTCCAGGTTGAAATTGGTGATCGACATCGCCAGGTCATTGCGCGGGGAATACCCTTTTTCACCAGTGATTGCCGCCTGCGGGTCGAGATAGAAGGCAAAACGACCGTTCTTTGCCTCGATTTCCTGGATTAACGTCTTCATTTGCTCCAGGGTGCCGAGTGTTCTTTCCAATTGGAGGGTCCTGGGCGGCATACTGGATGCGCCCAGCGGCTGCCATCCATAATAGATCACCTCGGGATCGCTGATCTCCAGCTTTTCCAGGATATCTCCCACCTGTTCGATCGTGGTCATGGCGATATGGCGGTACCAGAACAATACCTTCTCCCGTTCAGCACCGAGGAACTCCAAGCGGATGCCAATGTTGTTGTTTTGCCCTGGATAGCCTTTCAGCACCCCTTTATCGACCAGGTACTGCTGGTAACTGCGCGCCATGCCGACATAGTCACCCTGCTCCCCGGTGAGGAAGCGGTAGTGGATGGAGATGTCGAATGCGTTTGTCTCCGGCTGCAGGGTGGTGACCCCGGCACCGGAGCGATTGGTGGCTTGGAAGTAGCTCTCGTTATAGGTGAAAGCGTTGTACAGGAAATTGAAGTTGGTGATCACGCCCGATGGGTGGGCATAGATCTCGCCATAGGCGGCACCCTTCTCCACAACGGCGATGAAGGCATTCTTTTTCTCTTCATGGACCATGCCGATCACCGGGAGGGATAACTTATAAGGACGATTTATCGTTGGATCCCAAGGTATGGTACCGATCATGCCCAGGTCGACGCCATAATAGCGCCCGTAGAACATGTTCTTTGCCCTGGATTCAGCGGTGAAGCGGATCAGGCTGCCGCAGCCGTCGGGGATGAACATGTAGCCGGGGATGCTGTCGGCGCGGGTCGCTCCCATGAATGGATAGACATGCAGGATGCCGAGCTTATAATCCGGGCTTTCCTGCCGGATCGCAGCGAAGGGTACATCCACGACCACGCCAGCAGGTTCCAGCGTAACGGTGACCGGGATGGTGATGGCGACATCCGTGAACGTCACCTCCGCCTCGAATCCCTGTCCTGTCTTCCTGAACTCGATGGTCTGGTTCGTATTGGCGATGGAGAGGCGTTCTGTGATCGCTTTCGGGTCCAGGTAGTCGATGGTGATCCCGCTCTGAGCGAAGGCGGTCCAGGTCTTGTTCAGGCGGTCGCCGTCGGCTTTTTCGTCCAGGTTGGAATGCCACAGGTAACCACTGCGCTTGTCGAGGACCTTGAATGCCAGCGTAGCCTGGTCGGCGTAGAGGATGAAATTCTCATTTTCAGCCACTTGCTGGTAGGAATCGGGAATCTCCAGGTGGGCGTTCCTATCCATCCCGGTCGTAGCTTGACGCACGGTCGAACCGCCTCCAACGCCAGGTGCCTGCGCCGTGGATGCGCGCCCGGTAATATTCGAGCCCAGGACCAGGACGAGCAGCAGCAAGCCTGTGAATATCCGCTTGGGATTAGCCACGCAATCCTACCTCTTGTACGATCGCCGAGATGAAGTCAAACAACTGGTTGAAAAGGACATACAGGATGTACCCGGTCAGAAGGAACAAAGCCATGGTGAAAATGGTCACCACCACATTCCTGACTGTCTCGCTGAAGGAATAATTGTGGACTTCCTTCACCATGATGAAGAGCATTAATCCCACCCAGAACCACATGATGTCGATGGAGAAGGTGTAGATGAAAACCTCGTTCAACGTGAGGACGTTCGAGATGAGCGCAATCGGCAGGGCGAACAAGGCGAACGGGAACAGGCTGTAGGCGCTGCCAATGATCACATCGCGCACACGGCCTTCACCGTCGCTGATGGTGGAAACGAGGTAATTCGCCGCGTTCCAGATGACGATCAACAGCAGGGCGTAGACCAGCTCATTTTCGACCCGGATGCGCGAGGGCGATGGATACAAGGTGAAGGAGAAACCGGTCAGGTACAAGGTGAGGATCCTGACCCCGATCACCCAGGCATAAATGAGTAAAGCAAAGATCAGGCTGCCGCGCTGGTTCTTCTTGATGTAATAGAAGCTGTCCGCCGGCTGCTTGATGAAACGGAACATGAAGGCAAAATCGTCGATCAGCTTGATCTTCCCGAGTTTCCCGAACCAGTTCCTCAGCGGGTCAAACCAATGGTAACGCCGCTCCAGCCGGTTGAAGATTGTCAACCCCACCAGCAAACCGGTGAGCCATAAAAGAGCGCCCGCCAGGTATTTCTGCAGTACCAGGTTGCGCAATTCCCAATACGCTTGTGAATAGCCGTTCTGGTTTTCGGCATAACGATAGGATGCCAGCGCATTCTTGTAATCGCCAGCCTTGAAGTAGGCGTCGGCGATGGCGTAATAGGAGATGATAAAGGAGCCGTTGTAATTCAGTACTTCCTCAAAATACGGCTTGGCTTCGGCGTAGAAACCATCCATGTAGAGACCGATGCCCTCGTGCACCTTCTTTGCAAAAGAGGTGGTTTGAAAGACGACGATGGCGTTCTTATCCTTGTCCAGGACATATATATTCTCCTGGTAGCGGGCGATCGCCGAGGGGTTGCTCAAAGTTCCCAGGCGCTGCTCACCCCGGTCCTGGGCACCAAAAATGAACAATAGCAACCCGTTCGTGTCGTATTCGTAGATTTGCCCGTGGTCGTCCACCGCCAGGATCAAGCCGTCATCGCTGACATCGATATCCTGGAAGGAATACGAACCCAGGGTACCCCGCATGACATTCTTTCCTGACACGGTGAATTTACTGATGGACTCGTAAAACGACGTTCCTGCAGTGACCGTATACACCATCGAATGGTCATCGATAAAGATGTTGGAAGGAGACGCGGCTTCATTTTTTACCATCTTGCTCAATTGTGCCTTGGTCAGGAACATCCTCTGCAGGATCATTTTCAACGACATCTTCGCCGGGTTGGCTCCGAAATAGCCGATGAAATTTCCATTGGTGTTCATCTGGACGATGCCGTTGACGGAACCCTCGCTGATGATGAACAGGTTCTGACGGGCATCCACGGCGACCTTCCTGGGTAGAAATTCCTCGTTGATCCCGAAAAGTGGTTCCACGGGTCGTCCGAACTGCCTGATCAGGTTACCACCCTGGTCCAGGATAATAATGGCATCCTGCCCAGCGTCGGCAACATACATGGTCCCCTTTTCGTCTACGTACAGGCCGGAGGGCGTTTTCAAGATCCCCACACCATATGTGGCGATGACCTGGAAATCCCTGAGTTTCAAGATCTGCCCATTGCCTGAGTCGGCAATGTAGATCAATCCGTCCGGTGTGACGAACATGTCTTCCGCCCCCGAGATGGGCAGGACAATCTCGTCGACCGGGGTATAGGCATCCTGGGTAATGAAACCGTGTCCACCCGGTCCCAGGGCCCAGGTGGTGTAGGGGGATTCAGCACGCACGCTTGTGCTCGTGCATGCCAGCAGGATTACCAAAAGGGCGAGGCGAAGTGTCTTTTTCATCCCTTGATCCCTGAATGCGACATGGTACTCATCACCTGGCTTTGCAGCAGGATGAAGATGACCAGGTTGGGGAGAAACATGATCAAGGAGGCTGCCGCTGCCATCCCCTGACCTGCCACCGTGTTCGCGCCGGTCGTGGTCGAGGTAAGGGTGCTCAGGTAGAAGGCAAAGGTCTTCAGGCTTTCGTCATTAATAAACAAGCTGGAAGTATCCGAATTGTTCCAGGCTGCCTGGAAGGTCAGGATGGCGATCGTGGCGACTGCCGGGATGATCATCGGGATGATGATCCGCCAGTAGATCAACAGGTCGGATGCGCCGTCGATCTGCGCAGCTTCCAGGACCTCGTCCGGGATGCCGTCAATGAACTGCTTGATCAGGAACAAGCCAACCGGCATGGCCAGTCCCGGCAGGATGTGGACGGCGAAAGTGTCCATCAGCCCCACCTTCTCAATGATCAGGAAGCGCGGTATTGTGACGGCGATGGGAACGAACATCAGGGCTACCGTGTTGATGGCGAAGAGGGCTTTCTTAAGCTTGAACTTTTTCTTGGACAAGGCATAAGCTGCCGTGGTGGATACCAGGATGGAAGCGGCGATGGTCACCAGGGTGATCATGATGCTGTTGAACAGGTAGCGACTGACCGGGATGCCGGAATTGGTCATCTTCGAAAAAAGGTCGCTAAAATTCTTAAACGTGGGGTTGGTGACAAAGAAACGCGGCGGGAAAGCGAACAATTCATCCGGGGGTTTTAGGGCGTTGGAGACGATGAAGATGATCGGCAGGACCATGACCACGGTGATCGGCAGCAGGACCAGGTAGAACTTGATCTGACCGACATGAAATCCTTTCGGATTTATGCCCCGGTTATGTTCACCCGTGAAACGTCGCAGGAAGCTTATTTTCATGTCTTCGCCTTAATTATCCCCGGCGAACAACCGGTTCGAGAACCTGGTGAACAGGAGTACCATCAGCAGCAGCACCACCGAGACTGCCGCGGCATAGCCCATTTCGTAGCGGATGAAACCATAATCCTCAATATGGTTGACGATCAACTGCCCGGCGTATTGCGGGGTGGGGTTGGCACCCGAGAGGGTGACACCGATGGCGCCTGCCTGGAACGTGGATACGATCGCCATCACCGCTCCAAATAACATTTGGGGCTTCATGGAGGGAATGGTGATGTAAATGATCTCCTGGAAGCGGTTGCTGATCCCATCCAGGCTGCCAGCCTCGTAGAGCTCGGGGTTGATCTCCAGGATGCCGGCAAGCATTGCCAGGAAGCCAACCCCCATGCTGCTCCACAGGGTGACGACGATCATGATGGTCATCAGGTATTGGGGCGATTGGAGCCACTGGATCGGCTCCTGGATGACCCGCCAACCCATGAGCAAGGCGTTGAGATAGCCGGTCTGGTCACCGCTAAACAATGCCCTCCAAACAACAGACATCGCCACACCGGAGGTCATGGAAGGTGAATACAGGATCAGGGCAAACAGGGTGCGGGGAATCCTGGGCAGCTGGGTCAGGATCCAGGCAAGTAGGAAGGACAACACGTACCCGCCCGGACCGACGATCACGGCAAACTTGATCGTGTTCGGCAGGACATATTTCATGAAGATGTCGTCCTGGGTCAGGAGGACGATGTAATTTCGTAATCCGTTGAATTTCGGGAATTGAATGGTGTCGAAATAGGTGAACGAGAGCAGGAACGCCAGGAAAACGGGAACAATAATAAAAAGGATGAACAGGAGAACATAGGTGGACAGGAAAGCATAGGCGTTTCCTTCCCTGGAAAACCATTTCCCGAAACCTGTTTTTGCCTGCCTCAGCACATCACTTTGCATCTTCCATCCACCTTTTCACGCTCTCGATCGTCGGCATCTTGAATTGCTTGAGGACCACTCCGTCCTGGAGGTAGCCAAACTCTTCCATTTTACGGGTGATCTCACGGTTGATGATAACGATGGAATTGTCGATCGCCACGCGTGGGATTAACCCCATTAAACACGATCTCGTTCCAGGCGTTGGATAACTGTCTTTCTTCCATGTAGCTTCCGGGGAGCTTGACCGGCTCCTGCAACCACTGCCACTGTTCCAGGATGACTGCCTTGTGCTTCTCCGGGATCGGCAGGTAGGGGAAGGCATCCAGGTTGGCTGAATACCACAAGTATTCGTTGCCGTAGTTGAGGATCAACTGCTGTTGGAATTCGATCTGGGTGTCCGTGGACATCCACCACTTCAGGAACTGCCAGGCATCTTCAGCTCTTTGCGTCTTGGCAAACACGATGCAAGCCTGGGCAGATCCGGTGGCGTACCGATTCTCAGTCCCATCCTCCAGCACGGTCGCCGGGTACAGGTCAATATCCCACAACCCAGCGATCTCCGGGGCGGCGGTCAATAACTTGATGTAGGTTTCAACATTGGAGATCCCCAGGGGCAGGTCGCCATAGCGGAAGCTGTTGTAGAAGCTGGCTGTTTCCAGCGGCATCCCATAAATGGTGAAGCTCTCGGTCATAAACTTGATGGCTGCCAGGGCTTCGTCGCTGGACAAACCGGTTGAAAACCCGTCATCGCTGTACAACCTGGCGTCGTAATTAAAAATGTATGGAGCTGTCAGGAGGTAATTTTTCGTCCCTGCGCCACTCGAAAGCGGGGTGTTATAGTTCATGCCATTGCGCTGCAGCTCCGGCAGGATCTCGATCACCTCGTTCCAGGTCTTGGGGACCGGGATTCCCAGCGAATCAAGAATATCCTGGCGGTAAAAGGTAACCCAGAAGTCCTGTGTCTCCGGGATGGCATAGACAGAGTCATTGATGATGTAGCTTAGGAAGGCACCGGGGGAAAAGATACGGATGAAGGAATCGAAATCTTCGAAGGAACGCAGGTCATACAGGGCGTTGCGGATGGCGAGCTCATAGGGGATGTTGGTGCTGATCCCGATGGCTGCATCGGGTTGGATGTTGGCAGCGTTGGCGAGCACCAGCTTGGATTCGTTTGGCAGGATGGAGAATTTGACCCGGATGCCTGTCTCCTGGGTGAATGCCTGGTCCGTGATGAGCTGGATCAGGTCCACATACTGCCGGGGTCGATTGACCCACACTTCCAGTTCGCCTTCCTCGGCAGTGATGCCCTGGTAGAGGTTGGGTTTGAATGAATAGACGAAACGCTTGAGCCCTTCAGTAAGAGAAGTCCAGAATGGTACAGCAACCTGCCCTGGCGTTGTGTCCGGCGAATGGATATAAATCTTGTCCAGCGCAAGGGGCTGGCTTTGCAGCAGGGGTAATAAATCCCCAAGCAGCTGGGCGGCAGAACCCGAACCTTCAGAAAAGCGGTTCAGGTAGATGGGTATCTTGTCAGGATCATCAGCCAGGAACATGATGTTATCAATTGCCACCTGGTAGGACATGATTTCCTGCGAGCCGCCGACCTGGTTTATGGCGGTCAACACATCCAGGTCGGTGCGCAGATCATCGGCAATAGCGATGAGCCGCTCCTCGATGTCAGGGATGTAGTCGGATATCACCCATTCACGGTATCGATCCACCTGGTTCCCGGTGAGTTTCTTGACCTCCAGGGAAAGGGCGTTAATATCCAGGAGCACTTTCTTGATCTTTTCGATGGCTGAGTAGTAGGGCGAGTTGGTCGCTTCGATCCCCAGGAGGTTGGACCCTTTTGTCAGGTAGAACTTGTAGGCTGTATCGCCGCCCAGGGTGATATCCTGCCAATCCGGGGAATAACGGAATGGCACCTGGTTAAGCTGCTCGAAGAGGACGTTATCGTTGATCGTAATTTTCCGGAAAACGGTGAAGTTATTGCGGGTATTCTGCTGGGCGCGCAGGGTGATGGAATACATGCCGTCCGCGGGCACGTTGAACTCGTAATAGACTGTTGTACCGCTATTCTTCCAGGATTCCCCCCCAAGGGTGTTCAACAAGAGCTTGTAGGTGTCGTAAGGGGTCACATCCAGGCTGCGGCTGGAGACAGGCCGGATCGAGGTGTCACTCTTGAAGGACGGGAACTCCGCCTCAAGTGTGATCATCACGCCGGATGAATCCGGATAAGGATTGTCAGACAGGTATTGTTCGTAGTCGGGGTAGGTGGAAAAGGGTTGCAGATAAATGCTTCCCAGGTACATCGATTCCTGGGTCAGGCGAAACTCGAAATCATGTTTTCCCTGGGATAAATTGACCTGCAGGGGATATTCCTGGCTGAAATTAACATCCCGCATGGCAACCTTGGACCAGCGGATGAGCCTTTCCTGGCGGATCAGGGCTTCGTTGCCATAGCGGTCAAGGGGGAATGTGTCGGCGCTGTTCTGGTGGAAGATCGGGAATCCGATGCTCTGGGCATCCGGCAGGGGAAAATTGCCGTCCACCAGGAGCTGGCCCTTGGGCGGTTTAATGAAGCTTTCTGCAGCAGCCATGTCGAAGTAGACGACATAGGTCCCGGTCTCGGGAATCTCGGCGCTAAAGGAAATAGCGTCATCAACTTGAAGGAAAACGCTGGGCTTGGCGTATTGGTCAGAAATGGAGTCATGCACGAGCGGCAGACCAAAGGAATCGGCCTGGAACTCCAGTTTGGGAATGGTTTCCGATAATCCGGGAGCAATCTGGCGTGTCGCTCGGGCCGGGTCGCGCAATTCCAGGCTTGCCGCGGTCGCCGGCATCGGCAGGGAAGCGACCAGCATCAGGAATACCCCCCCGAGCCGAGCTAATTGAGTGAAACGTCCCTGGAGTGAAGATCGATGCATCATCGATTAATCCTTAAGGAAGGATTTACTCAACATGCAATTCAGTTTCTTCCTGTGGCAGATAAATTCAACCCGGATGGGAAGAATCAAAGCCACCAGCGAAGCCTGATTAAAATTCTAGCTGAAGTTTAATTGATAAGAAATAGGGCGTTGCGATCGTGCAACGCCCTATTCATGACTTCAATTTACGGATTCATCTCGGCGGCTGCATCTGCCAGGATTTGGTTGGCAAATGTTTCCAGCTTTTCGGAGTAATCCTCGTACTTGTAGCGACCGTCATTGGCGAAGTTGAACATGTACCACATGTTCACATCCAGGTCGGTGCCAACGTCGATGCCAGGTTTGCCTTCCCAGCGGGCATTGATGTAGCCTGGGATGACTTTCGCCAGGGATTCGACCAGGCTGTTATCCAGGTTTTCCAGGGCGGCATTGAGACCCGGCTTGTCAACGAAGGTCTTGTACAGCGCAAGGGCATCCGGAGTGACGGATACCGGCATCTTGGGAGCTGAACCGGCGGCTTGCGCCAGGCCTGCTTCCACCACGTAAGCTTCGCCCGAGAAGGTCATCCACTTGGCAAAGTTATAGGCTTCCTCAGGATTCGCAGCGGTCTTGGAGACCACGATCGGGTCAAAAACCAGCGCCTGGGTGCCGCCGGGGATGCCAGCAAAGTCCCAGTTGAAGGTGGCGTTCGTGACGTAGCCAGGGACAGACCAGGAGGCATCCCAACGCATGCCGACTTCCTGGTTCAGGAACAGTTCCCATGGACCTACAGAGACGAAGTTGACTTTCTGCTCATCCGTGAGGCCCTGCCAGGTGTATGGTTTCATATCGCCGGTGACGGAGACTGCTGACTTGAAGGCGGCTGAGTTGTAATTCATCTTGGCGCCGTCAAAGCTGAACCACAGCAAGGCGGGATCAGCGGTGTTGGAATACCAGCCCATGACGAATTCCTGCTCGTCAAGGCCCAGGACGCCATTGGCAACATCGTTGAGCGATTCGACTGCGGTTTTCCACTCATCCACGCTGAAGCCGTAAGCAGGTGCGTCCAGGTTGGCTGCTTCGTAGATGTCCTGGTTGACGAAATAACCCATGATGAACTGGGCAGCCGGCAGGCCCATAACCTTGCCTGAGTAGGTCAGGTTGTTTTTAAGCGCCTGGGGGACATTCACCCAGTCGGCATCTGTCTCAACCATGCCGGTGAGATCCGCCAACCAGCCATTCTTGACATACAACGGGACGTTGTTGGCCATGAATACATCCGGCAACTCGCCCTTGGCAGCGTAGGAGGTCAGGATGGCATCCCAGCCACCTTCGCCCGACATATCGACGAACTCGATGGTCACATTGGGGTGAAGGTCTGTGTACGCCTTGATCAGTTGGCGCTGGATGTTGTTCTCTTCTTCGGTTCCCAGGTTCCAGTTGGCGTAGCGCAGGGTCACTGGCTCAGGGGGGGCTTCGGTGGGTGTGGGTTCCGGGGGTGCGGTGGGTTCAACGGTCGGAACAATGGGTTCGGGGGTCGGCGTAGCCTTGGGACCACACCCTATAAGGCTGACTAGCAATGTTGCGGTGATCACGAATATGATCAGTCGAGCTTTCATTTTTTCTCTCCTTGTGATGTTTATGTTGATAGAGGTAGGCGATTTTGATTTCGGACACTTTACTTCGATAAGCACCTCCTTTCCAATTCATGTGTCATGCTTGTGTAACCTAATTATATAACTAACCCATAACCACTTCAACCCTATGGGTCTTCCCGTCCGAGAACACAGGAACCAAGTTACCCATGATTGTCTTCCCATCGACAGCCATCGAGCAAATTCCCTTGTTCACATGTTCAGGATTGGTCACATGGATGTCGTATTGCGCATTCCGGAACCAGCGGGTCACTCGGAATTCAGGCCACTCTGCCGGGATGGATGGATCGATCAGCAATCCATTCACCTGGGGTCGGATGCCCAGGATCCAGTGGGTGGCCATGCGGTGCAGCCACTGGGAGGAGCCGGTATACCAGGTCCACCCACCGCGGCCGTAGTACTCGGAGATCGGCCCATCCACGTTCCCGGGGGTCACATAAGGCTCGGCTTTGTAGGTGTCGATATCATCGCAGCGGTTGGGCGGGCAGATCCGGCGGTAGGCTTCATAAGCCAGCTCGGGCTCACCAACCAGGGTATACGCCCACACCGACCAGGTCGCGGCATGCGTATAGACACCACCATTCTCGCGCAAACCCGGTGCGTACCGGGTTACATAGCCGATATCAGGGCGAGGCTTGGTGAAAGCCGGGTAATTCAAGAGAGTGCCATAATCTTTCAATAAGTACTTGGTGACCGCTGCCATCGCCTCCCTGGCACGATCGGGATCCGCTGCGCCGCTGATCACCGCCCAGTTGTTGGGCATGAGATAGATCCTGCCCTCGTCGTTGTCCTTTGAACCCAACAGGAGACCATCGTCCGTGGTCGCCTGGAGATACCACTCGCCATCCCAGCCGTAACGGTTCAATGCTTCCTTGAGATTCTGGCGCACCGTCTCGCATTTCCCGGCAAAGACATGCTCGCCACGTTGTCCTGCAAGGGGGATGAAGCTGCCAAGGATCATGTAGAGGAATTCGGCCACCCAGAAACTCTCGCCCTTCAGCAGCGTCCCGACCGCGCTGAGACCGTCGTTCCAGTCATGATCGCCCATCAGGGGGATGCCACGCGGTGAAAAACGGGAGAAGGAGCGTTCGATGGCACGCTTGCAGTGGTCATAGAGCGTTTCTGGCGGGCCATTCAGGTAGGGAACCTTTTCATCCAGGATGCCCAGGTCATTGGTTTCCTTCAGGTAGGAATCCAGGATGAATGGCAACCAGAGCAGGTCGTCCGAGCAATTGGTGCGCGGCCCGCCGCCCCGGATGGAGAACCACCAATGCAACACATCCCCTTCAACGAATTGCTGGGCGGCATGCTTGAGCAACTGCCGGCGGGCATATTCCGGCTCGCTGGCCAGGAACACCTGGCTGTCCTGCAACTGGTCCCGAAAACCGTACCCGGCGGAAACCTGGTAAAAAGCCGAAAGACCCCACAGGCGGCAGGAGATCGACTGGTATTTCAACCAGTAATTGGTCATCACGTTCAAGGCGTCGTCCGGGGTTTCAACGTGTTCCCGGTCGACGAAACGCGACCAGAATTCCTTTACCTGCTGCAACGCTTCTTCGCTCTTGCCGGGTGAGGTGTAGCGATCGATCAATTCCCCAACATCTTCGCGGCCGTCTTCGGCAGCGCCAAGCGTGAAGACCACCGTTTTCGATTCGCCCGGGTCGAGATTCACCTGTACCTGCAGGGCGGCGATGGCGTCGGTAAACCTGCCGCTCCTGCCCGCCAGGAGTTCCTCGGTCATCGCCCGCGGCTTGTCATCGTTGTTGTATAGACCGATGAACGACTCCTTATCGCAGTCGAAAGATTTCAAAGATTCGCTAACTGCCATGAAGGCCGTGTAGGGCCAGCTGGTATTGTTGTGCCTGCCTTTGTCGTCCGGGAAGCCCCACAAGCACTTGCGGGCAGTCAGCCTGCTTCCCGGGAGATCGGCGGTTGTTTCAATGAAGAGTTTATGGAATTCGCGGTGTTCGTCCGGCGCAAAACCCAGCAGCCATTCGGCGTACGAGGTGACGTCCAGCTCGCGGTGCCTGTCAGTGTGGTTGACCAGTGTTAGTTGGAACACTTCCACCGGGTCACTGGCGGCGACAAAAACGGTCAGCTCGCTGGCAATGCCTTCCACCTGCTGTTGGAACCGGGAATAACCCAATCCATGGGTCACCGAAAAGGATTCATAGGCGTGCATGACCGGCTTGTAGGCTGCCGACCAGAAATTTTTGCTTTGTAGGTCGCGGATATAGAAATACTTCCCCCAGTTGTCTTTGATCAAATCCTGGAATGAACGTGTGATGCGGTTCTGCCCGGCGTTGCCCCGCCAGCTGTACCCTGAGCCGGTCTGGGAGACCATCATGCCGTAGTCCCCATTGCTGATCACATTACCCCACGGGCGGGGGGTCATGGGCGTGGTGATGATATATTCTCTTCCATCATCCGAAAAATGACCGTAGGCATTCTGGAAGCGATTCTTCATTATCATTCCCTGGGACAAAGGGCGCAGCAGGTTCGAGCGATTCACTCGATCTGGTGGTCGATATGATGAAAAGTGAAACGTTTCACTCTAGTAGGTAAAAAAATATACCTGGATTATCAAGGGAATAAATTTTATACAAATGCACCTTAAAAATTATCACATCTTGATGTGTTTGTCAAGGAATAACCTACGTCTGCTGGCATCAAGGGAAAAAAGTGTAATTCCCGATGGCAAACCTCCTTTTTTCCTTCACAAACTTCCCATCCGGTCAAAGCTGGGCTTGAGCGCCGGGTACAGCTCACGGTAAAGTGGATAAGCGCGCCGATAGGCGTCCACCTGGATCGGGTCCGGACTGGTCTCACCGCTGATCCTGACTGCTGACCTGCAAGCTGCCGGGACATCTACCCATGCGCCAGCTCCCACCCCAGCGAGCAGAGCGGCTCCAAAGGCTGCCCCTTCCGTCGTGTTGACGGTGACCAGCTGCGTTTCGAGCACCGAGGCAAGCACCTGGCGCCACACGGCGGAGCGGGTGCCACCCCCCGAGGCGCGCACCTGCGTGATCGCCCCCAAGCCGGCATCCTGCAGCAGTCGGAAGATATCCTTCAAGCCGAAAGACACCCCCTCCAGCACGGCGCGGGTCAGGTGGCCACGACCGTGACGGACGGTCAGCCCGATGAACGCGCCGCGCGCCAGCGGGTCGGGATAGGGAGTGCGCTCCCCGGAGAGATAGGGCAGAAATTGGAGCCCCTCACAACCAGCAGGGACACTTTCGGCTTCCTTTACCAGCTCATCGAAACCCAGGGAAGGGGCAAGCGTATCGCGGTACCACTGCAGGCTGCCTGCCGCAGAGAGCATGACGCCCATGAAATGCCACCTGCCCGGCACAGCATGGCAGAAAGCGTGCAGGCGTCCCTCAGGTTCGATCAAGGCTGCAGGAGTGGTGGCGAAAACCACACCGCTGGTGCCCACGGTCAGTGCCACCACCCCGGGCTCCACGGCGCCCACTCCCACCGCTTGCGCAGACTGGTCGCCACCGCCTGCGGCAACGGGCGTGCCGGCATGCAAGCCGGTCGCGGCTGCCGCCTCCGCACTCACCCGACCGGTGAATTGAGTTCCTTCGAAGGTGGGCGGCATCCAATCCCGGGAGATTTCGAGGGCAGAAAGAACCTCGTCCGACCAATCCCGCCGCTGCAGGTCGAACAGCACCGTCCCGGAGCCGTCCGCCTTATCCATGGCAAATTCACCTGTAAGGCGGTAGCGGATGTAATCCTTGGGCAGGAGAACATGGCGAGCCTGGGCATAAATCTCGGGCTCGTTCTGCGCCACCCAGAGGAGCTTGGGGGCTGTGAAACCGGTGAGGGCCAGGTTGCCGGTGATGCGGATGAACGCCTCCCGGCCCATCCGCCGGTGGATCTCGTCACACTGCGCCTGGGTGCGCTGGTCATTCCACAGGATGGCTGGTCGGAGTACATTCCCCGCTTTGTCGAGCAGTACCAGCCCATGCATCTGCCCGGTCAATCCCACAGCCACGACCTGGCTTCCAGTGATCCCGGCTTGCAGCAGCACGGCGTGGATAGCGGTCGAAACCGCGCCCCACCACTCCAGCGGGTCCTGCTCCGACCAGAGAGGTCTCGGGGACTGGAGCGTGTGTGGGGAGGAGGCGACAGCCACCACGTTCCCGGCTGTGTCGATCAATAAAGCCTTGCTGGACGTGGTGGAGGTGTCAATACCCAGCAGGTAGTTCATACTTCCCCGTCCAGGTTCAACCCGGCGACAAGATCCCGGATGGCTTGCTCGTCTTTGGGAGTTTCCTTCCACCTGTGGATTTCCCAGGTTTCCACATGCGAGACCGATGCCCCCGGTAGCAGGACATGGACAGGCGCCAGGGTTTCCAATTCCAGGAAAAGGTTGTTACAGTAGCATTCACTGGAACTGCCGAAATCGAAATAAGCAGCCCCCGTTTCATAGCAGGCGCGCTTGACGAACACATTCCCTTCCAGCCAGTATGCCAGCCAGCCGCACGCGGGTTGGGGAAACCGAGCTTGAACGGAGAGTCCCATTTGGGCTCGGAACCAGATGAAATCGGTGCCAAAATGAAGATTGGAATTGGACAGGTCGGTGTAGGGCCAGGAGACCAGGGAACGGTTGGGTAGCAGATCCCGTATCCAGGCGGTTCTGGGGCAGGATGGCGACCCCACCCGTGCGAAGCTGCGTGATCGCCCAGGGTGCGCATTCCAGTGCTGCCGAGCCCAGGTTGGCAAGCATATGGGTGACCCTGACCTGGGGCAGGTCATCAATCAGCTCGATGCGCAAGGATTTCTGGATCCCGGTGTCCGGATCGAGAGGTTGAGTCACCGTCAATCCATCAGGTATTGGTGAGACTTCCACCGGCAAGTCGTCCACGCCATAGGTGCCCGGCATGACTTCCGGAGCAACCCACAGGCGGTGCCCGCCGTAATGGCGGTACACCTTGCCGTCCGAGCGCTGGACCTGCACCCCGGGCAGCTCAACAAACAGGTTGGCCTGCCCATGCAGGCGCAGCGAGAGGATGCGCGGTCCGATGGACTGGCTCACCAGCAGGCTGAGTGCTCCATTGGCCAGGGGGACACATTCAATTTCATGAAATCTGGTTGTTTGCATAGTTTTGCTCCCTAGTGCCACTTCCTGCGGTGGTTGGTGCCGTAATTGATTGCTTCGTCAAGGAAAGCTTCGATGTTCTCAAACGGGGTGCCAGCGACGATACCGTTTCCGGCTGCCAGGCACAGCCCTCCATCGGGGCGGTCGAAGGTGTCGACCAGGAAACGCACTTCAGCGCGCACACCCTGCGGATCAGCTTCCTGCAGGACATGCTGTACATCCACGCCGGCAAGGAAGGTCAACCGGTCACCAAATTCGCGCGCCACGGCAGCCTCATCCATTGTCCCTTTTTGCACCGGATGGAAGACATTCACACCCGCGTCAGCAAGGTCTGAGAGGGCCAGGCTGTTGTTACCGCAGGAATGCAGCCACCAGTGCAGGTTGTTCTCGCGAAGGTACCTGCCGATGCGGCTGTAATACGGCTTGAGCAATTCTCGGAACATGCCGGGAGACATAAAAAGCTGTTTCTGATGCCCCAGGTCGTCACTGGTCCAGTAGCCGTCCGGTTGCAACTCGCGCACCGCCCGCTGCAAGTAACGCAGGTACAGGTCGCAGAGCGCTTCATGCAGGCGGTGGACCTCGGCGGGGTGCAGGTAATAGTCCATGAACAGCGTTTTCATGCCGCGGATCTCCCAGGGGCGTTCGAAAAAGAGCCGCCAGCAGGCATATAAGAGGTAACGGTCAGCCTTGCGCGCCTGCCAGGGCCTGGGTTTTCAGCATGTCGAAGCGCGGATCGGTCTCAGGATCGGGCATGTGGGCGATGAATTCGTCGAGTTTCCCCCAATCGTCGAGGACACAGCGGGCATCATACGGACCATCCAGCTTCAGTTCCCAGGGCAATTCCCATTCGGAATAATTGGAAAGGTCGAGCCAAAGGAATTCCACGTCTTCCGGGTAACGTTCCAGTTCCTTGAGGCGCCCGCCATACTGCTCCACCAGCCCTTCCCCCCACCAGCGCGCCTGGACCAGCGGCACCCGCAAGGGATTGCCGTGTTCCACTGCCTTGATCACCTCGCCGCGCGGAAGAGGAAGGAGGTCTTCGGAACGGAAAAGCATCAGCGCACACCCAGCAGCAGGTCGATGGTGAGCTGGTCGAGGCGTTCGTATTTCAAGCCCCGCTGAGCAATGGCCTTGCGGTCAAATGAATGGGCTCTGAGCGCGGCAGCCTTTTCGGCGGAATATTTGCCAAAGTAGGGTGCCATGCTGCCGTCGTCGGCGTTGATCTCAGCCAGCAGTGCCTGGATTTCGGGGTCCGCGTTGAACTGGGCGGCTTTTTCTTTCAGGATGAGATAGGTGCGCATGCAGCCGCGCGCAAAATCCTTGACGCCCTCGTAATCCTCGGTGCGGTAGGCGTGGGCATCGAAGTGGCGCGAGCCCTGCGTATCCCACATCCTCCAGGAACTTGACCAGGTAGAAGGCTGCCTTGATATCGCGTGAGCCAAAGCGCAGGTCCTGGTCGTAGCGCCCGGGATACTGGTCGTTCAGGTCGATGTGGAAGAGCTTGCCGGCTTCCCAGGCCTGGGCGACGCCGTGCATGAAGTTGATGCCCGCCATGTGCTCGTGGGCCACTTCGGGGTTGACGCCGACCATTTCGGGGTGGTCGAGGGTGGCGATGAAGGCCAGCATGTGCCCGGTGGTCGGGTTGTAGATGTCGCCGCGCGGTTCGTTGGGCTTGGCTTCCAGGGCAAACTTCAGGTCATATTTTTGATCGAGGGCGTATTCGCACAGGAAGTTCATCGCCTCGCGGCTGCGCTTGATGGCATCCACCGCGCTCTTGCTGGAATCGGTCTCGGTGCCTTCGCGCCCGCCCCAGAAGACATAGACCTTCGCGCCGAACTCCACGCCCAGGTCAATGGCTTTCATCGTCTTCTGCAGGGCATAGGCGCGCACCTTGGGATCGTTGCTGGTGAAAGCGCCGTCCTTGAAGATCGGGTCGCTGAACAGGTTGGTGGTCGCCATGGGGACGACCAGCCCGGTATCGGCCAGCGCCTTGCGGAAATCCTTCTTGATGGCTTCGCGCTTCGGCTGGCGTGGCATCGATCGGGATCAGGTCATTGTCGTGGAAGTTGACGCCGTAGGCGCCGACTTCGCCGAGCAGGTAAACCAGCTCAGCCGGGGATTTGTGCTCGCGCACTGGCGCTGCCAAACGGATCGACGCCGCGATTGCCGACCGTCCACAGGCCAAAGGTGAATTTGTGTTCGGGTTTTGGGGTGTAATTCTGTCATGCGAGGCTCCTGGATAGAAAATTTTTCGAACCTGGTTGGTGAACTCATAACACTACAATGATGTATGTTGGTTTCGTGTAGCCTGATCCGTTGGATGCCCGATCAAGCGATGCGTTATTCTACTTTGAACATGGCAATCTGGGGAGCCGGAGCTCCCAGCGCCTGCCCGCGCATCCCGGGTGAGCAACCGCCCACCTCCAGCCGGAACATGCCGGGTTCGAGGGTGGATTCCCCTTCGTCGTTGAAGAAGGACATCATTTCGGGTGTGAGAGTAAATTTCACGGTGCGGCTTTCGCCTGCTTTCAGAGAATCCGCTCAAAACCAACGAGATGATGGATCGGGACAATACAGGAGGCCTGGATGTCGCTCAGGTAGAACTGGACCACCTCGTCTGCTTCCCGAACACCCGTGTTGGTCACCACCAGGCTCAGGTTGAGGGGCTCTCCACTGCCAAGCACTTGCTTGTCGAGGAGCAAATGCGAATATTCAAAACTGGCTGTAATTTAAGCCAAAGCCGAAGGGATAAAGCGGTTCCTCAGTCATGTAGCGATAGGTGCGCCCAAGCATGCTGTAATCATCGAATGCGGGGAGTTGATCGAGTGAACGGGGGAAAGTGACCGGAAGCCTGCCCGAGGGAGACACATCGCCGAAAAGTACATCCGCCACGGCACGCCGCCCTCCATCCCGGGATACCAGACGTACAGGATGGCATCCACCATTTCCTCGATATCGCCCAAGGCGATGGGGCTGCCACCTGTCAGGACGAGCACGATCCTGGCGCCGTGGATGGACAGCTCCCGGATGTAATCCGACTGGCTTTCGGGCAGGGTGATGTCCTGACGGTCGCCATTTTGCGCAGTGAGCAGTGATTCACCCTCCTCGCCTTCCAGGAAGGGGGAGAGACCGGCGCACACGATGGCAAGGTCGGCCTCCTGTGCCATCCCTGGTGCCCAGGTATGCTTGATCGCGCGCGGCTGGGTCAGCATCGCACCGGCAGCATATTCCATGCCCATGCCCTCCGGGATGCGTCCCGTGATGCCTTCCAGCAGTGTGACCATGTGATCGTTGAAACCGTAGTAATTGCCCAACAACACTTCCAGGCTGGTGGCAGTAGGCCCGGTGACAAAGATCTTTTTCGTGGAGGGCTTGATCGGCAGGATGTTGCCCTTGTTCTTGAGCAGGACCACCGATTCGGCTGCCGCGCGCTTGGCCAGTTGACGATGTTCGGCACAGCCCACCACCTCGATGGGGGTGGAGGCGAAAGGCACCTGGGCATCAGGATCGAACATGCCCAGCTTGAAGCGGGTGAGCAGTGTGCGTTCGAGGGCGCGGTCCACATGGGCTTCCGTGGTCATGCCGCGCTGGATGGCCGCCGGAATTGCGTTGAAAACGTGATCGCAGCCCAGGTCGCAGCCGAATTTCAACGCCAACGCGGCTGACTCGGCTTCATCCACGGTCAGCTTGTGAGTACGATGAAAATCAGATAACGCTCCGCAATCTGAAACGACATGCCCCTTGAAGCCCCACTCGCCGCGCAGGATGTCTTCGAGAAGAAGTTTACTGGCACAGCAGGGCTCGCCTAGTGTGCGGTTGTAGGCGCCCATCACCGCTTCCACCTTCGCCTCCATGACCAGCTTCCTGAAGGCGGGCAGGTAGGTATCGTACAGCTCGCGCCGGGTCACGACTGCATTGAAGGTATGGCGATCTTTCTCGGGTCCGGAATGAACGGCGAAGTGCTTGGCGCAGGCGGCTGCCTTGAGATATCTGGGATGATCACCTTGCAAGCCTTCGACGAAGGCGGCAGCCATCTCGCCGGTGAGGAACGGATCCTCGCCCCAGGTTTCCTGGCCGCGCCCCCAGCGCGGGTCACGGAAAATGTTCACGTTCGGCGACCAGAAGGTCAGCCCCTGGTAGATATCGGTGTAACCATTGCGGCGCAATGCGGCATGGTACTTGGCGCGGCCTTCGTCGCCGATGGCAGATGCCACCCGGCGGATCAATTCCTTATCCCAGGTGGCAGCCATGCCGATCGCCTGGGGAAAGACGGTGGCACGCCCATTGCGGGCAACACCGTGCAAGCGCCTCGCTCCAATAGTTGTAAGCGGGGATGCCCAGGCGGGGGATGCCCTGCGCCGGGTGGCTCATCAAGCCCACTTTTTCATCCAGGGTCAGGCGCCCGACCAGGTCCCGGACCCGTTCATCGAATGGTAGGGAGGTGTCCAGGTATGCAGGATTATCGGGAGTTCCGCTCGATTTCATGGAGCGCTCCAATTCTAGAGTGGTTAATTGCAGCTAATTTACCCAACCGTCGGGTAAATTTCGCTCACAACTCGAATTTCAACCCGTAAACATCCTCGCCGTATTGGACGCGGACCGGCTCCCAGCAGGCTTTCACCTGCATGCCGATCTTGAGCTGGTCGACGGATTCGGCCTTGATCTGCCCCATGGCCCGGACCTTGTTCTCGAATTCGGCAACGCCCAGGATCAGGTAACGCTGGTCGAAACCCCACGGCAGGTTGAAGATGGTGGTAAAGGTCAACAAGCGCGCCTTGCCCTGCGGCTTGACCTTCTCGAACTCGCGCCCGCGGCATTCCAGGCAGCGGTCGTGGTAGGGATAATGCAGCTTGCCGCATTTCTTGCACTTGTAGGCGGTGATGGCGATCGCTTTCATGGCTGTACCCTCCGCAGGATGAAGCACAGGACGTTGTTGCCGAAACCGCCGAAGTTGACCGTCAGCCCGATGGCGGCATCCTTGACCTGGCGGTTCTCGGGCAGCTCGTGGCGCAACTGCCAGACGATGTCAACGATCTGTGCCACGCCGGTCGCGCCCACCGGGTGACCGCGGGCTTTGAGACCGCCGGAGAGGTTGATCGGGATCTGCCCACCGAGGCGCGTCTTTCCGGACACAGCCGCTTTGCCACCCTCGCCCTTCTTGAAGAAGCCGACGTGTTCGCTCTCGGCGATCTCGAGGATGGTGAAGGCGTCATGCAGTTCGGCCACATCCACATCGGACGGCTTGATCTTCGCCATGGCATAGGCTTGTTCGGCAGCGAGCCGGACCGCCTTGAGGTCGGTGGGATCGTCACGCTCTGCCAGGGTGTGGGTGTCCGTCGCCTGCCCGAAGCCGGCGATGACCACGTAGGGCTTGCCGGTCTTCCTGGCGTTCTCCACCGTGCTCAGCACGAGCGCAGCAGCGCCGTCGCTGACCGGGCACAGGTCGTACAGGTGCAGCGGGTCGGCGGAGACAGGGTTGTTGACCACGGCGTGCGGGCTGTCGAAGATGCCGTCCCGGTCCAGGGCCATCTCCACGTGGGCATAGGGATTGCGCGTGCCCATTTCCTGGTTCTTGAGTGAGACCGCCAGCAGGTGCTCGCGGGTCACGCCGTATTTCTCCATGTACAGGCGGGTGAACATGCCAGCCATGCCGGGCAGGGTGATCCCGAGCGGGTATTCCGCCTGCGGGTGGGTCATGGTGGCAACGAAATCGGTGGCGCGCCAGCCGGTGACCTCGCGCATCTTCTCACCGCCGACCACCAGGACGGTGTCGTAATAGCCCGAGGCGATCGCCAGCAGGCCGTTCTTGACCGCCGAAGCACCCGAGGCCGGACCATTTTCGACGGTATCGGCTGCTGCGGGCAGCAGGCTGAGGCGGTCCACCAGTGAACTGGCGATGGCGGACTGGTGCTGGAGCATGCCGGCACCCATGTTGGCGACATAGACGGCATCCACCGTCCCATCGCCCAGCCCGGCATCATCCAGCGCCTTGAGCGAGGCATAAGCCAGCATCTCCATCAGGGTGTCTTCGTCACGCCGGCCGAAGGGGATCATGCCGGCACCAATGATGGCTACTTCTCTCATGGTTTCACCTGCCTTTCAACCCGGCGATGCGCTCGCGGATGGTGTCATCGTCGGCGAACTTGATATCCGCCTGGGCTTCCCTGAGCAACTGCGGTGGGACGGGGCGATCGCCGACCACCAGGCGCGGCTTGGCTTTCGAGGTAGATCTCGCGCGTCAGCCGGTAGGAGTCGCCGCCTCCGAGTTCGTGGGGGATCTTCGTTGCTTCCAGCGGGTATTCGATCATCCAGCGGCGGAAACCGATCGGGCTTTCGGCGACGATCAAAATCTCCTCCTGCCCCATGTAATCCATGTGGTATTCCATCTTGGCGGCAAACAGGTGCGACCCGATGCGCAGGCCGCGGTCGATCGCCAGTGTGTGGTAGCTCATGCCGACCTTTTCGTTTTCCAGCCGGCCGTTGACCACGCCCACCAGGTAACCATCCACCTGGCCCATCAGGCAGTATTCGCTCTTGACCCGGTAGCGGTACCAGGCGAGCAGTTCGCCGTACAGGCGGGCACTGACGACGTCGTAATAGTCCCTTTCGATGAACAGGCAGGGATGCACGGATTTCAGGATCGTGGGCACATCCTCGCGCACAGCCTGGCGAACGACCATTTTCTTGCCGTTTGCCAGGGTGATCACCTTGGGCGGGTAGGGGGGCATGGGGATCTGCGGCGGGCGCAGTACCATTTCCAATTCCATGTCAATGGGCATGATCGACTCTCCTAATTTTATTTTTACTCTCACTATTCACCGGAGACCAGGAACCTCTTGCCGATGAAAGGCGAAGGTGAAGAAATCCAGTGATGAAAATGGCCTATCCAAATTTATTGCACAGGTCGATGTTGATTTAATTGGATATTGGGGACAAGGCTCACTCCATGTTCTTATTGCTCAGGGCGTTAATGCTCTCCAGGTGAGCCGGGTTATAGGCGTCGCCGAACTTTGTTTTCTGCATGAAGGCTTTGCGGGCTGCGAGCAGCTCGTATTCACCGTCCTCCACCATCGCCACACAGCGGGCAATGCTCGATTCGCCGTCCACGAAGCGCCAGGGGAACATCCCAATTTGGACGCGGCGGTTGAGCAGCAGATCGATCTCACCGCCCAGGCACTCGGCGTGGATGATGCCGAAGGGGAACATCTCCAGGTGCATCAACTGGTACTTGCTGTCGTCGAAATAATCCGCCAGGGGCATACCGTACTTCTTGCGGAAGACCTTGTCAGCCTGGCGCGCCTGGCGCGGCATCCAATCGCGGATGATGGTATTCATCGGGTGGTCGGCGCTGCCACAGTCCACCCCGATCCAGCGCAATTTCCTGGCCTTGGCCCACTCGGCGAACTCGCGGTCCGGCCCGGGGTGCTTGACCATGTAGCGGATCTCGTCGGCGTTGGGCGAATCCCAGCCGAAATGGTGATAACCGGTGTGGATAATGAGGATGTCGCCGGGAAGCACCTCGACGCGTTGTTCGACCATTTTGCTCGTGTAGATATCGTAATCGCCGCAGACATCACTCAGGTCGACCACGGCGGCCTCGTGGACGAGGAAATCCAAATCCAGCGAAGCGATGTCCTTGCCCGGGGTGTGAAAGTGGATCTCGCCGTCCAGGTGGGTGCCCAGGTGGTTGGAATGGGTCAGCACCTGGCCGTTGGCGCCGTTGGGTGCCAGGCGTTTGAAGTACTTTAATTGCAGCGGTTCGTAAGTCGGCCATGCCGGGGTGGCAATGCCGAGGGGGATGGTGAGATCGATGAATTTCATGCAACTCTCCTTATGGATTAATGGTTTTTCAAGGAATGGATCAAGAAAAATTTCTACATTTCCTTCAATGCTTCGAACGCAGCCCGGAAACACGCCTCCGGGGCACGCAGGATGCCAGCACCGACCATGCCCACGCCGGGATTCTTGTGGGCGATGCCGGTATTGATCTGCGGCAGGATGCCGGTCTCCATCACCCGGCGCACATCGATGCCCAGTGGTGTGCCGCGGAAGTTGAGCGCCGGGATGGTCAGGTGTTCATGTTCGCTGAAGGTGATCTCGTACATTTCCATGGTCGCCTGGGTGGCCATCTGCGGTGTGCCGCCGACGAACTGCGTGATCGCAGGCGCGGCTGCCATCGCCATGCCGCCGTACCCGGCAGTCTCGGTGATGGTGCTGTCGCCAATGTCCGGGTTGGCGTCTGCTTCGCTGTACTGCGGGAAGTACAAGCCCTGGACCCTGCCAGCGGGCGCGGTGAACCAGCGTTCGGGCATGCTGCCCAGGCGGATGCCAAAATCCGTGCCGTTGCGCGCCATCACGGTGACGATGCTGCTGCCGGGGATGCCTTCCGCAGCCTCGAGCATGGCCTTACCGGCGGGCATGCTCAGGTTCAGGAAGAAGTGGTCGTTGCGGTCGATGAACTCGATCACCCTGGCGAGCACTTCGTTGTCGCGGTTGGTGCGCGCCAGCGCGGGAGCGATCTGGCGCAGGAACAACGAAGTGGCAGCCCGGTTGCGATTGTGGCACTCATCGCCCATGTGCAACGCCTGGGCGATCAGGCTCTTGATGTCGATGCCGTTCTGCATGGAGCATAACGCCCGGTCGAGAGCCGGGTAGAGGTCCGTCTCCATCCATTTCAGGCGGGCGTACACATCCGCACCCATGGCGCCGTAGCGCAATACCTTGCCCAGGCCTTCATTCTGGGTGCAGTAAGTGCGGTTGCCGAAAGTCTTGTTCTCTAGGATAAAGACCGGCATGCGCGGCGAAATGACGCCAGCCATCGGTCCAACGGCGTGGTGATGGTGGCAGGGGGAATACTCGATCAAGCCGGAGGCAGCCACGCGGCGCGCATCCGCCTCGTCCGCTGCCAGCCCTTCATAGATCAGTGCCCCCATCACAGCGCCGCGCGTGGGTCCGCACATGCGCGCCCACTCGATGGGCGGCCCGGCATGCAGGATCAGTGTGTCGTGCATCCCTGGGATGACCTCGCGGGCGATGCCCATGCCCACCAGGACCGCGCCCCCGCGGCGGATGCGATCGACGACCTCCTGGTTGGCGGCATCCATGTCAATGCCGCTGCGGGTATGGTGCAGGCGCGTGATCCCTTCCTGCGGGGGTTGCCAGGCGACATCGGTGACCTTCACTCCCTGGTCGCGCACCGACTGGGCCATGCCTGCCAAACCCAGGTTCAGCACGCCCAACTCTTTCCCAAACAGGTCATTGATCCCTGTCATGGCTGGTCCTCCGTTGGTGAAGCGACAATACCCGCACACAACCGGGCTGCCGCAGCGTTGCTGTCGCAGAGTATCGCGCCGGCTGACTGCAGGGCTGTTACCTGCGAACTCAACCGCTGTGGATCCTGTTCGGTACCGGTGACCGAGGCAACGACGATCAATTCGCCCCCGGCGAGTTCCTTCGCCTTGCGGATGGCGGGACCAAGTTCCCCTGCCGGATCGGGATGCGCCCCATAACCGATGACCACGTCGAGCATGATCACGGCCACCTGCGGATCGTGGGCTTCCTGCATTATGCGGCGGATGCGCAGGTCGTTATCGATCATTGGGTGCGGGCGACCGACGGTGAACTCCTCTTCTCCCAGGTCGACGGCGCAATGTTCCTTGCTGCGGGTTGAATTGGGCAGGGATGGACTGCCGGGCAGAGGTGCATTGGAATATACCGGGCTGCCCAGGAGATCCTTCCAGATCACCTGCGCTTCATAACACAGCGTGCCACCGGAGAACAGGCCGCGCAGGTAGCGCTGCCCGGAACGGAGTTGTTGCCTGAGCGCACCTGCCTGCACGGAAAGATGCAAGCTCTCCTCGTCGACGAATGTTTGCCAATCGCCGAGGGCTGAATTGATCTTCCGGGCTGCCAGGAAGGCGCATTCCTGCAGGGTGCGCGCCGGGGTCACTGCGGGGAGATTTTCCAGGGCACCTGCGTCGCCTCCCAGGAAACAAATGACTGCCGGCTTGTCGCTTGCCCGGACTTGATCCAGGATGCTTTCCACGACCGCCTGGGCGGGAGGCTTGCTGACCAGCACGATCACCTGCGTGGCTGGATCCTGCTGGAGTGCCTTGATCGCCTCCAGCATCATGATCCCGCCGACCTCCAGTTTGAGATCGCGCCCGCCGGTGCCGATGCCCTGGCTGATGCCCACCCCATAACGCGCCAAAAGGGTGGTGACCTCCTGCAGCCCGGTGCCGGCGGCAGACACGATACCCACCGGTCCGGGAGGGATCACGTTGGCAAAGCCGAGGGCGACGTGGTTGATGATGCTCGTCCCGGCACCTGGTCCCATCAGCAGCAAGCCGTGGTCGCGGGCGTAGATTTTCAGGGCGATCTCGTCTTCCAGGGACACATTGTCACTGAACAGCAGGACATGCAAGCCGCGGTGAAGGGCTTCCCAGGCCTCGGCAGCGGCATAACGCCCTGCCACGGAGATGACCACCAGGTTGGCACCCGCTTGCATGGATAAAGCACTCCGCAGTGTGCGCGGTCGGAAGGACCCTGCTTCAACGGATGCAGCTTTCTTCTTCAACAAGCCTTCGGCAACCTGTAGTGCGGCAAGCGCTGTCGCTTCTTCGCCGGTTTTAACCACGAGCACCAGGTCATTGGGGGTTGCCTTCCTGGCAACCTCGGTCAACAAGCCCGCCCCTTCCAGGATGGAGCGGTTGGCCTCGGTGCCCATGACCACGGCGGCATCCAGCACCCCCTCCTGCCGGGACAGTTCGCGGGCGACCAGCATCAGGCTGACCGAATCGTGGTATTCGCTTGGCTTGATCAGTGTTTTGACAATCATGGTTTCACTTCACGATCCCGGCATCCAGCATGGCGAGATAGACTTTTTCTGCTGTGAACGGCGGTCCATCGAAGCGGATGCCGATGGCGTCATAAATGGCATTGGCGATCGCCGGGACGGTGGGCACCATGGAATGTTCGCCGATGCCGCGCGCTCCCCACGGACCGTCTTCCTGGGGGACCTCAACGATGAAGGATTGCATCTCCACGGGCACATCCGCAGCGGTGGCAATGCGATAATCCACAAAACTGGGATTCTGCACCACGCCATCTTTCAATTTCAACTGCTCGAACAACGCTGAACTGATCCCCTGGACGAGGCCGCCTTCCATCTGCGCCCGCACCATGTCGGGGTTGATCGCCTTGCCCACGTCGAAGGCTGCCACCGCCTTGAGGATCTCGATCCGCCCGGTGTCCAGGTCCACTTCCAGTTCCACCGCCTGGGCCCCGGTGGTGAAATGGACCACCGCCTGCTCGCCCTGCCCGGTCTCGGCGTCCAATCCGGTGACATTGGAGGGCATGAAGTTACCCCGCCCGATGATCGGACCGCCCATCCAGCCCTTGCCGTCCGGGCGGGGCAGGCCGTAGACCACCAGTTTCTTCAGCGGGATCTCTTTTTCGGTCTTGAAGGAGACGACCACGCCGTTGACAATATCCAGGTCCTCCACCGGTTCCTCCCATGCCTGGGACACCAAATCAAGCACCTGCTGGCGGGCATCCTGTGCCGCGGCGATGATGGCATTGCCCAGTGCTCCAGGTGATGCGGCTGGCAACGGTCTGCCACTCATATGGACTGTAGCGGGTATCGACGGGTGTCGCCAGGCGGACGCTCTCGTAGGGGACACCGAAGGCCGCGGCAGCCATCTGGGCTGCAACGGTGAATGATCCCTGCCCGATATCCTGGCAGCCGATCCCCAGGGTGAGCTTGCCATCCTCGGAGAGTTCCACCCAGGCGCTGGAACCGGCATTGGGAGGCATGGCAGGCGCCTTCCACATGATGGCGATACCCTTGCCGCGGCGCTTGTTCGGCCCACTGGGTGGGCTTTTCCTGCCCCAACCGATCGCCTGGGCGCATTTTTCCAGGCATTCGGCAACACCGGTGGGGTGCATCCTGCCGCCCGTGCCGAGGGTGCTGCCGGAGGTCAGGCAGTTGCGCCGGCGGAACTCGACGGCGTCCATCCCCAGCTGCAGTGCCAATTCATCGATGCATTGTTCCAGCCCGGCATGCATCTCGGGCATGCCGAAACCGCGCATCGGACCGCCCACCGGGTGGTTGGTGTAGACGCACAGGCTGTCGGTCTTGACGTTGGGGACCTCGTAGGGTCCCGTGCTGCTGTACCCGGCGGCACGCGTGATATTGACACCGTACTCCGTATAGGCACCGCCGTCCCAGTAGAACGTGTTCTGCATCGCCAACAGCTTGCCATTTCTGTCACAGCCCATCTTGAAATAGGCCACCAATCCCTGGCGGACGAAAGCGGTGAAGAACTCCTCCTCACGGGTCAGCAGCAGCTTGACCGGGTGCCCCTTGACCCGTGTGGCGATCGCCACCGCCAGGGCTTCCATGCTGACACCGGCCTTCCCGCCGAAGCCTCCCCCGACCAGGGGTGCCACCACGCGCATGCTGCTCTGGTCAATACCCAGCGATTGGGCGATCAGGTCGCGCTGGGCAAACGGAGATTGGGAACTGCCCCACAGCGTAACTTCGCCGGAGGTGTCCACCCGGGCGATGGCGATATGCGGTTCGAGGGGTACATGCTGGATATGCGGGATGCGGTACTTGCGCTCGACGACTGCGGCGCACTTCTCCCAGGCACCCTCCACGTCCCCTTTGCGGATCTTGAAGTGGTTGGAGATGTTGGTCCCCGCTTGGGGGAAGATGAAGTTGACCACGGCGTACTTGTCCAGGTCCGGGTGAAGCAAGGGCGCCTCGGGGCTGATCCCAAATTCAGGATCCAGGACCGGCGGCAGAACCTCGTACTCCACGTCGATCAGGTCGAGCGCCTGCTGGGCGATCTCCGGGCTGGAGGCAGCCACACCGGCGACCGGGTCGCCCACGTAGCGCACACGCTCACGGCAGAAGATGTGGCGGTCCTGCAGGTAAAGACCGATGAAGCCGGGGAAATCCGCCCCGGTGACCACCGCTTTCACGCCCGGCAGCGCGCGCGCCCGCGTGGTGTCCACGTTCCTGATCAGGGCGTGCGGGTGCGGGCTGCGCTTGATGCGGGCGAACAGCAGGGCATTGCCAAACTGGATGTCATCGGCGTATTGTGCCGTGCCGGTCACCTTGTCGTGCGCATCGATGCGCGGGGTGCTTTCCCCGATCGGGCTGCGTGGTTGGGAGGAAGGCTTGGTCATCTGAGTCCTCCTGCCAACTCGGACTTCTGCAGCCTGGCGGCAGTCTTGATGCTCCTGAAGAGGCGGGTGTAGCCGGTGCAGCGGCACAGGTTGCCGACCAGCGCCTGCTCGATGGCGGCGTCCGATGGGTCGGGATCGCGGTCCAGCAGGGCACGCGCCGACATCAGCACACCGGGGGTGCAGAATCCGCACTGCACGCCTCCCTCCTGGATCATGGCTTGCTGTATCGGGTCGAGGCGGTCGTCGTGGGCGAGGCCCTCCACTGTGAGGATGGCAGCGCCGTCACATTCGGCAGCCAGGACCATGCAACTGTTGACAGGTTCACCGTTCATCAATACGGTGCATGCACCGCATTCCCCCGCCGAACAGCCGTTCTTCGTGCCGGTCAGGGCGAGCGTCTCGCGCAACAGGCGCATGAGGGTCATGTTCGAGGCAACGACCACCTGTTCCGAACTCCCGTTCACGGTGAGGGCGATTTTATGGAAGGACATGCAGACCTCCGAATTTTGCAAGTAGCGGTAATTCATCCCCTTGCGGGCACAGGTGAATTACCGCTACACTTTGACCACACCCGTTCAAGAGCCTGTAACGACAAATTGCGCACCATCTGCCGGCGGTAGCGCGCACTGCCGCGGACATCGTCGATGGGGGAGCAGGCAGTAGCTGCCAGTTCCGCGGCTGCGCTGAGTGCCTCGTGAGTGACCGGTGCCCCGGCGAGGAGCGTTTCGACACCCGGCACCAGCAATGGAACAGGCGCCACGGAAGCCAGTGCCAGGCGGAAGCGGTATCCGCTGGCCTGGTCCGCGGTGGGGTAAGCCAGGACGGTCACCGCAACAATGGAAAGGTCGCTGAGCTTGTTGCGCCCCAGCTTGAGGTAGGTACCCTGGCAGCCGGCGGGTGGGGCGGGCAGGCGCAGCGCGGTGACAATGTCGCCGGGTTTCAGGGTTGTTTTTCCAGGCCCGAGGAAGAAAGACGACAATGGCTCCTGGCGGAGGCCGTCCACGCCGTGGATGTGCAACACCCCGTCGAAGAGCAGGCAAGCGCCGATGGTATCCCCAGCCGGGGAGGCGTTGCAGATGTTCCCAATGACCGTAGCCCGGTTGCGCAACTGGTAGGAGGCCACCGACTGGCAAGCCTCAGCCAGCAGGGCGTACCGTGCGTGCACCTGCGGCGAGGCGATGACCCGGTTCATGCTCACAGCCGCACCGATGGTCAGACCGTCTTCCGGGTCGAAGATAAGCTTGTCCAGACCCTCCAGGTGCTTGACATCCACCAGGAATTCCGGTCGCAGGAATCCGTCGCGCATGCGCACTAAAACGTCCGTTCCACCCAGGAACGGACGCGCTCTGCCAGCATGGCTGGACAGGAAATCGCTGGCTTCGGCAAGCGATTGAGGCCGGTAATATTCGAATTCGGGAAGCGCCGGATGCGTATCAATGCTCATACAGGACTCCTCGCAGGACGTGCGGGGCTACAAGCAGGAACTTCGGATCGGTAAGGCTTGCTGTGATTGTACACCCCCAACGTGAGGGCAAGCAAGGGAATTTTGTACCGACCGGTCATTGTCCAGATTTTCCCATTTACAGGGGAGAGGATGGGAGCATGTATAATACTGTCCTAGGAACCCTTTGCATCCAAGGAATTTACGCATGTCCAGCAGAAATGCATCCCAACTTCCGAGTCTTGGATTGTCCATTTTGATCAGTATGACTCATGCTGGCAGGCTGCCAGGCACCCGCTTCCAGTGAGATTCTCCCGGAGCAAACCAATCCGGCCACAACCGGGACCAGCCTGCCTGCACTGGACGTATCCGGTCCGGCGATCAGCCCTCTCCTGGTGGGTAACAATGCCTGGATGTACCCGGATTACCGCGTCTGGAATATCGCCGCACAGGCAGGTTTGCGCATTGTGCGCATTGGCGGGATCGCCTTTGATAAGAACATGATCCCCAACAATATGCTCAGTGACTGGGTCAAACAGATCAAGGCGATGGGGGCAGAGGCAATGATCCAGGTCTCCCGCTTTGACGGTCCGGAAGCGGCTGCGGAAGTGGTGCGCTATTTCAACATCGAGACCGGGAATACGGTCCGGTACTGGAATATCGGCAACGAACCTTTCTGCAACCACGTGACAGGCGAATCAGCCAGCCAGGTGGCAGCGTACATCAAGCCCATCGCCGCGGCGATGAAAGCAGTTGACCCGACGATCCAAATCTTTGCCCCGGATGAGTGTTATTTTTATGATGATTATTATGCTTCCCTGTTGAGCGGGGATGACAGCCCGGCGGATATTTCCGGGATGGTGCCGGGTCAGGATTATTATTATATCGATGGCATCTCCTGGCACATGTACGTCGGTTACCCGCCGGAGAATATCCCCATCGAACAATTGGCGACAGCCGGCGCGCAGGCATTCCTGGATCGCATCCAGAGGACGCGCCAGCTGGTCGACCGGGCGAATGCAGTCCGCGGGCGTTCAGGGGAGGACGCCCTGCAGTGGGGGATCGGCGAGTTCAACAGCAGTGATGGTCCGCGGGTGTGCTCATTCGAGAACGGGCAGATGTTTGCCCAAGTCTACGGCTATATCATGAAGTACGGCGGACTGTACGGCGCGACCTGGTCGATGTTCGAGAACGGCGGCAGGTGCTACGGCTCAGACTACAGTTTCGTGGATGCCAAGATGCAGCCGCGTAGCACGTATATCCACATGCAGATGATCTCCCAGAATTTCAGCGGAACCTACCTGGATGGTTCATCCAACCTGGAGGATATTCGCCTTTTGGTGCTGTCGATACGCAGGCAGGCAGGATTTCCGTAATGCTGTTGAACATCGGGGGAAGCGGTCCCACTACCTGCTCCCTCCGCCTGGATGCCAATCTCATCGATGCCGCCGGGTGCCAGGTCAGCCTCCCGGTCGGCCTGGACGTGGTTCACGAGCAAACGATCGGCAGCCAGACGAGCATGGTGCTGGTTTTTGATTTGCAGGGAAGGCTGGTCAGGACGATCACATTCTCGAAGGGCAGCGCTTCACCTCAAATCATTGATAATCCCTGAAAACCTGCCTCCCAGGCCTCACTATAAAGGACGAAATTGGCAGCTTCTTTTCCCATGACCCCCCATCTGTGACCGCCGGCGCTGAAAAAAAGGAAACATGTCTCTCATTCACGAGGTTATAATCGTCGCTAGAAAAATCCCATCTCCTTCCAAAGGAATGATTTCATGACCCGCAAATTCACCCCCACCGCTCTCAAGTTACGCACGCCAGTGCCGTCGGATATTGAAATCGCACAGGAGGGCACGATCAAACCCATCCTGCAGATCGCCGAGGAACTGGGCATCCTGCCGGAAGAACTCGAGCTTTACGGTCCCTACAAGGCCAAGGTCAAGCTGGAGATCCTGGAAAGGCTGAAGGAGCGCCCCACCGGCAACTACATCGATGTCACCGCCATCACACCCACCCCGCTGGGTGAGGGCAAGACCACCACCACGGTGGGACTCAGCCAGGCGCTCGGTGCGCACCTGGGCCGAAGCGTGTTCACCGTCATCCGCCAACCCTCGCAGGGGCCGACCTTTGGCATCAAGGGTGGCGCTGCCGGCGGCGGATATTCGCAGATCATCCCGATGGAAGATTTCAACCTGCACCTGACCGGTGACATCCATGCCATTACCGCGGCGCATAACCTGTGTGCTGCGGCGATGGATGCGCGCATGTTCCACGAGTCACAGCAGGACGACACGAAATTATACGATGCACTCTGCCCGCCCAACAAGCAAGGAGTGCGCCGCTTTTCTCCATCGATGTTAAAGCGCCTGGAGCGGCTGGGCATCGCCAAGACAGATCCCAACGAGTTGACCCCCGAGGAGCGCAGCCGCTTTGCCCGCCTGGACATCGATCCGGATGGCATTGCCTGGCGGCGCGTGATGGATACCAATGACAGGTTCCTGCGCGAGGTCATGGTCGGCCTGGGCAAGGAAGAGCTGGGTCACGAGCACCGCTCGGGATTCGATATCACCGTGGCGAGCGAGATCATGGCCATCCTGGCGTTGACCACCGACCTGGCAGACATGCGCGAGCGCCTGGGCCGCATGGTGGTTGCCACGGACAGGAAGGGCGGCGCCGTCACCGCCGAGGACCTGGGTGTTGCCGGTGCCCTGACAGTCTTGATGAAGGATGCCATCAAGCCGAACCTGATGCAGAGCCTGGAGGGCACACCTGCCTTTGTACATGCCGGTCCGTTCGCCAACATCGCCCACGGGCAATCGTCGATCATCGCCGACCGCATTGCCCTCAAACTGGCCGATTACGTGATCACCGAATCCGGTTTTGGCGCGGATATCGGCATGGAGAAATTCTTCGACATCAAGTGCCGCTATTCCGGGCTGATCCCGCAGGTGGTGGTGCTGGTCGCCACGGTGCGCGCCTTGAAGATGCATGGCGGGGGTCCCAAGGTGGTTGCCGGCAAGCCGTTGGCACCCGAATACACCGAGGAGAACCTGCTCCTGCTCGAGAAGGGTCTTGTCAACATGGAACGCCACATCCAGAACGCCCTCAAGTTCGGCGTGAACGTGGTGGTGGCGATCAACTCATTCACGACAGATACCCAGGCCGAAGTGAACCTGGTCCGCGAGGCTGCGCTCAAGGCAGGCGCGATGGAGGCTGTGGTTTCTACCCACTGGATGGATGGCGGCAAGGGAGCCGTCCCTCTCGCTGAAGCGGTCATCAAGGCGTGCGAGAAACCCTCCTCCTTCAGGTTCCTTTACCCATTGGAACTCCCGATCAAGGAAAAAATCGAGCTGGTTTGTAAGGAAATCTACGGCGCCGAGGGGGTGGACTATTCCCCAGAAGCGGAAAAGAAGATCGAGCTGTACACCAAGCTTGGATTTGCCAACCTGCCCCTGTGCATGGCGAAGACGCACCTGTCCTTCACGCATGATGCTTCCATCAAGGGCGCGCCGACCGGTTTTCGCGTGCCGATCCGCGACATCCGTGCCTCGGTGGGTGCGGGCTTCCTCTACCCCTTGCTGGGCGAGATGCGCACCATGCCTGGCCTGCCAACCCGCCCGGTCTTCTACGATGTGGACCTGGACCTGGAGACCGGCAAGGTGGTCGGGTTGTTCTAGATTTTTATGGATTGGGATACAGAGGGATTTTAAGATAATCCTTCTGTATCCTATTATTTATTAACCATTTCTCTTGCAGTTGGGGGATTATGATCTTGGCGGTGGCAATTCTTCTCTTTTTGGGAGAAGTGATTTGACACTGGTACTCATTTCCCTGCTAGCACCAATACTTGAAATGGCAAATAAATGGGCCAGGGATGTTATTGCCCGAACGCCATGTCGAACATATCAGATGAGGCAGGTCTTGAAGGATGCCCGCAGGGTCAATTCTCCTCAGGTTGGCATTGTTTTTGAAAGGTGATGAGATCGTGCTTGCGCACGTATCCCAGCTGTTTATTCATTGCCAGCATGGGTAAATTCTTGAAATCGTTCTCCGCCCGGATGAGGACATACCCATTCTTCCTGGCATATGCGATTACCCGAAGTTTCATTGACAACCCGAGACCCAGGCGTTGGTATGGTGGTTTTACCCCCGTCAACCCCTGGTACAGGGAAACACCTTCCTCGATCAGTATTGCATGGCTTAAACCAATGTACTCCTGCCCTTTCACCGCCACAAAGAAGGCTTCAGGGATGGCATGGGGTCCGCTGATGGCATACTCGACATACTTGTCGAGTCCCCTGCGTCCCATCCCGGCAGCCAGGTCTCCCGGCACCAGGAGGCTCATTTCCCAGTCCAGGTCGTAAAGTTTACGATTTCGGTCGGGATCGTTTTCCAACTCAGGCAGGGTCTTGATCTCGATCCCGCTGCCTTGGAAGCGCTTGTCCAGCCTGGCAAAACGCGCCAGGTCAAACGCCTGCACATCCAGTTCAGAACGCACATCCCTGATCACCTCGCGGAAGCCGCGCTTGGCTAAGAACCGGATGCTTTCCGGCTGGTCTTCCGTGGCTGTGCTGCGCATGGCAAGGGGATGGAAAGGATGCAATCCTTCCAGGATCGTTTCGTAAAGGGCGGAACCGACTCCCCTGCGCTGCCAGGCCGGGTGTACCCCGATCCAAAACATGAATTTTTGAGGGTGATCAAACCAGATGGATTGGCTGAAAGAACCTGCTCCAATGACCTGGTCCTGGTCGATGGCGACCCAGCGATGGAACTTGAATCTCGGATCCCGCCGCTTATCGGCTTCCTCCATATCTTCAACGGAGATGCAGTTTTCCGGGTAGAGTAGATTGGTGATCCCGCAAATACCTTTGAAATGAGCAGGTGTTGCTGTAATGATGTCCATCTCTTGTCCTCAATAAGTGGAAAGAACCTGATCCAATGGAAGGCTTTGCCTGCCTGGCGCCAATGGGTTGCTCCGGTATTCGGTTGTCACCAATACCGTTTGGTATTATATTCGACTCACCATGGAAATCGATCCCGGAAAACTGACCATCACATCAGCCCTGGTAGGCATGCGCAACGGTGAATTCAGCGCAGAGGCACTCACCCTTGCCTGCCTGGAGCAGATCGAACGCCTCAACCCGCAGCTGAATGCCATCCTCACCCTGACGCCTGAACTGGCGCTCTCCCAAGCCAGGCAGGCCGACCTCCTGCTGAGGCACCGCCCTGCCAACCTGGATCAAGCTCCTCCTTCTCGGCATTCCCATCCTGGTCAAGGACCTCATCGACGTGGCGGGTGTGCCCACCACGGCAGGGTCGCGCTTCTTCGGGGATACGCCGGCGGGTGAAGATGCCGATATCGTGCGCAGGCTCAAGCTGGCGGGTGCGGCGCTGTTGGGCAAGACCAACACCCACGAATTTGCCCTGGGTGTGACCGGTGTCAACCCGCATTTCGGGGCGGCAAGAAATCCGCACGACCTGGAGCGCATTCCCGGGGGATCATCCTCGGGATCGGCGGTCGCCGTGGCCAGCGGGATGTGCCTGGCAGCGCTGGGTACGGATACGGGAGGCAGCGTACGCATCCCCGCCTCGCTGTGCGGGGTGGTGGGATTGAAGCCCACCCGGGGGCGGATCAGCACCCGTGGCGTGGTGCCCCTTTCCTGGAACCTGGACCACGTGGGCACGCTCACCCGCTGCGTGGGCGACACGGCGATCCTGTTGGCCGTGCTCGCAGGGTATGACCCTCACGATCCGGCTTCGTTGGATGCACCAGTGGAGGATTTCCTGGCATCCCTGGAAAAAGGCGTTGCAGGATGGCGGGTGGCGCTGGCTGCCGGGGAATACGTGGAGGCTTGCGACCCAGCCATATGGGAGGGGGTGCAGGCATCTGCACAGCTGCTCAAGGACCTGGGTGCGCAGGTGGAGAAAGTGGATCTCTCCTGGCTGCGCGAGCTGGGCAAGGCGAACGGATGCATGACCCAGGCGGATGCGGCCTGCTTTCACCGCCAAAGGCTCGCAGATCACCCCGATTGGTTTGGCGAGGATGTGCGCCGGCGCCTGGAAGCCGGTGCGGCGACCAGCTCGAGTGATTACATCCTGGCGCGCAAAGCGCAAAACGAGGCAAGACGGCGTTTTGAGCAATTCTTTGGGAAATTCGACCTGCTCCTCCTGCCGACGACCCCCATCACGGCTCCGCTGATCGAAGGTACGGATGCCGTGGAAGCGGCAAACAGGTTGACCCGTTTCACCTCGCCCTTCAACCTGACCGGGTTGCCGGCGCTTTCCATTCCCGCCGGTTCATCGGGCGGATTGCCGTTCGGGGTTCAACTGGTGACCCGGCATATGGGGGAGGCAAGGCTCTTGCGGGCGGGTGCAGCGCTGGAGAAGGGATTGGGGAATTAGCGTTCGAGTCCCTCACCGGGACTGGATGAAACCAAGGGGATGGAAGATTAGTCGTTCACCCAGCCATGCAGGCATCCAACCTATTTCTGCAAGCAGGCGACAACGTCTTCCATGCCTGCCCCGGGTTCTTCCGGCAGGAACACCAACACCGGAAATTCGCCGGCAGAGTAGACCGCTTTGACTCCATCGCTCACCCATCGGCGGGTGAGGAGGCCCACGGCGTTCACATCCTCGCTGATAGCGGTGATCATCTCCTCGGGAGAGGTTGCCAGATTTGCCATGCTGGTGACCGGGAGGCCGGAGAGGGTGGAGCCCACGAACAAGCGTTGAATGTCGTCTCCCGGGGGGAATACCCAGGCCTGCACCGCGGCAGGCGAACCGCCGATCTCCTGCCAATCCTGGATCGCACCGCTGAACAGGCCCGACACCTCCTGGGCGGTCAATTTTGAGAGATTATTCTCCAGATTGAGAATGACAACGATCTCATCGCTGCCCAATTGGTATGCGAGCGAACCGGGAGAGAATCCTCCCCGATACGTATAGCCATATCGGCGCGGCTGAGATCTTGAAAATCGGACGCGCTCAATTCGGGAAGGACGGTTCTTTCCCCTGCACAGGCTTCCACGTCTGCCAGCCAGGGTTGTGCAGAAAGAGTGTACTGGATACGCAAAGGAGAAGCCGGGGTGGTGGGGGAGTTCGAGCAGGCTGCCAGAACGCTTACCAGAAGAAGGATGAAGTATGCTTTTGCCTCAAGACGGCGCATGGATCAGCTCCTGACCAGCCGCAGGGAATGGATCGATCTTTGCCTTTGAGCAGGCGAATTTCCTCAACAACATCTCCCTGCCTTTGCCGGAAACCCTACCAGTCCTGCAATAAGGCTGCCAACAGGCTGGCGCGCTCGGCCAGGCTGGAAGCGATGATGTACTCCCTCTCGGAGTGGTATTCAGCTCCCAGCGGACCCAACCCATCCAGCACCGGGACTCCCAGCGGGGCAATGAAATTGGCATCCGAGGCACCGCCGGTACCGCTTGCCTTGAGGGTCATCCCCAGGCGCTTGGCGATCAACCGCGCCTTTTCAAAGGCAGACTGGTTGACCTCGTTGTAAGGCATCGGCGGGCGGTTCAATCCCCCTGTGACTTCGATCTTGGTACCCTCGATCACCGGTTGGAGTCCATATATCTGCACGGTAATGCGTTCGGCCTCACCGGGCTGCAAAACACGCAGGTCCACTTCGATCCTGGCCTCATCCGGGACCACGTTGCTGGCGATGCCTCCGTGGACCACGCCGACATTGAGGGTGGTCCCCTGGCTGTAATCGGTCAATTTTTGGATGGCGAGTACCTGGTGGGCGATCTCCTCGATGGCATTGCGGCCTTTTTCATGGTCGCTTCCGGCATGAGCGGCACGGCCGCGCACCTTGATGGTGAATTCGCCAACCCCTTTGCGCCAGGTCTTCAGCGAGCCATCGATCATTCCCGGCTCCATGACCAGCACCACGCGGGAGAATTCCGCCAGTTTTTCGATCAGTCCGCGGGAGGCGTGGCTGCCAATCTCCTCATCTGACGTGAACAGCGCTGTCACCGGGTAAGGCATTTTTCCCGACCTGATCACGGCTTCCAGGGCGGTAAGCGCCACCACGATCCCACCTTTCATATCGGACACGCCAGGACCATGGATGCGGTCACCTTCCTTGTAGAAAGGCATTTTCTTGAGCGTGCCGGGCGGAAAGACGGTATCCATGTGGCAGAGCAGCAGGATCCCCCACATCCCGGTGCCCCAGCGAGCCTGGACGATATCTCCGACCATGGGCCGCGGAAAGATCTCAACCTGGCCTCCCATGCGGCGGCATTCCTCGGCGATGATCCTGCCAACCACGTCAACGACGGCTTTCTCGTGGGATGGCGATTTGTTCTCCACCAGTTTCTTTAGCATGGCGATCATGTGGGGGGTGTGGGTGCGAAAATCCATCATGCCTCTCTATTTACGGAAATGATTCCTTCAATGAAAAAAATGAAGAATCCTATGTTCAATTCTATCCAGTCCATGAATAATTTTATTGACCTGGAATTGGATCCGGCATTATAGGAAATGGAACAACAAGGTTGCCAGCCCAACCACGGCACAATACCCGGCGAACACAAAAAGCGAATGTTTGCCCAGGTAGTTGATCAACCAGCGCACCGCCAGCCAGCCGACGATGGCGGCGGTGACGAAACCAATTGCCAGGGGGAGGAGAAAAGTGGACAGGTCCGGGAGTTTGAGCACGTCCAGCATCTCGTAAGCACCGGCTGCCAGCATGACCGGCAGCGACATCAGGAAGGCGAAGCGCGCCGCTGATTTCCTGTCGAAACCGCGCAACATCCCTGCCGAGATGGTCGTCCCGGAGCGGGAGGCGCCCGGGAAAACGGAAATCACCTGGAAAAGGCCGATCACCAGGGCATCGAGCCAGTTCATCGTGTCCAGGCGGCGGATTTTACTGGAAAGCCACTCCGCCAGGGTTAGCAGGATCGCCGCGGAGAACAGTCGGATGGCTGCTTCGAGCAGGGGTTTGCGGAATAATTGTTCGACAGCATCCTTGAGCAGGTAACCCGCCACGAGGGCAGGGATGGTGGCGAGGAGGATATACCAGCCGAGGCGGGCATCAGCTGGCAGGATGGAATTGTCCTTTTTCCTGGTGATGGTCTTCAACAAGCCGGGGATGCTGGCAAGGGTGGCACGCAGGATATGCCACAGGTCTTTCCAGTAGAAGATCATCAAGGAAACGAGAGTTCCGAGTTGAACGATGACCAGGAAGGAGAACATGGCGTCGCTGGCGGGGATGCCGAGCAGTTGCTGCCCGATGAGCAGGTGCGCCGTGGACGACACCGGGATGAATTCGGTCAGGCCCTGGATCAGGCCGAGGAGGAAGGAATGGAAGAGGGTCATTGAGTGTTTAAATTATAGTGGATGAAAGGTGATATTTCGTAACCAGGTTGCGAACCTTTGAGTAGAAAGTTTTCTTCAATGGTAGGGGTATCCTATTTTTTTATCCTGTAATATCCATGTAGGAGGGTATTAATCACCTTCCTTCTTGCTGTTCGAGCAATGCTTATTTTCAGAGGAGATGTTCATCCGTCTTCTCCCGCCTGGCATTATTCTGCCATCTATCGAGTAATTCCGGTACTTTGGTTTCAAAGACGCCTTCCACGATGTACCCGCGCATCTCTTCCATCAGCCGGATCAAGGCGCGTAAATTATGGATCGAGAGCAGCGTCCCTGCAAGCAATTCCCTGGCTACAACCAGGTGGCGCAGGTAGGCGCGGGTGAAGGTGCGGCAGGTGTAGCAGTCGCAGCTTTCATCGATCGGGCGCCTGTCCCGGGCAAAGCTGGCATTCATCAGGTTCAGCCTGCCCTCGGGGGAGAAGGCGGCATTGTGCCGCGCCAGGCGGGTGGGCAGGACGCAATCGAAGATATCCACGCCGCGGGCAACGCCGTTGATCAGGTCCTCGGGAGTGCCAACGCCCATCAGGTAACGCGGTTTTGATTTCGGGCAGGAGCGGAGTGACCACGTCCAGGGTGGCATGCATTTCTGCTTTTGTCTCGCCGACAGAGAGGCCGCCGATGGCAATCCCGGGGAACGGCAGGGAGGAGATGAACTTTGCCGAGGCGGCGCGGAGGTCAGGATCCACACCGCCCTGGAGGATGCCGAAAAGAGCCTGGTCAGGCCGGGTGTGGGCAGCCAGGGATCGTTCTGCCCAGCGATGGGTGCGCTCCATGGCGATTTGCGTGTAGGCATGGTTGTTGGGATCGGAACACTCGTCAAAGGCCATGATGATATCCGCGCCGAGGTTCTCCTGGATCTGGATGGAGCGTTCCGGTGTGAAGCGGTGGCTCGAGCCGTCGATGTGCGATTTGAAAGTGACGCCATCCTCATCGATCTTGCGCGTTTCGGAGAGCGAAAAGACCTGGAAACCGCCCGAGTTGGTCAACATGGGTCCGGGCCACTGCATGAATTCGATGCAAGCCTCCCATGTCGCCCACCAGCTCGTCTCCAGGACGCAGGTAAAGATGATACGTATTGGCAAGGACAAGCGAAGCGCCAATTTCCTTCAAGTGTTGCGGCGTGAGCGTCTTGACGGTGGCCTGCGTGCCGACCGGGGCGAAAACCGGTGTGAGCAGATCGCCGTGGGGCGTACTGAAACTTCCGCTGCGGGCGCGTCCGTTTTTGGCGGTGAGGCTGAATTCAAACATTGGGACGATTATAAACCAGGGAAGACGAAATCGTTTGGATACGCTCAGTCGCTTTGGAATTGCTTGACAAAACAAGCGACCTCATCGATGGCTTGTCGGGCTTCTGGAAGCCATGGTGCGAAGAGGTGCCAGAAATGCCACATTCCTTCCCAGGCATGGTATGTGACCCTGACCCCTGCCTGCCCTGCCCGGGAGGTAAAATACTGGCGATCCCGACAAAAATCTCGTCGGAACCCACCTGGACCAGCAAGGGTGGAAACCCATGCAGGTCGGCATGGATTGGGGATAGACACGGTGATCGACGGTCCACAATTCCACAATATGCGCTAAATTGACGCAGGACGAATTGGGTGGAAACCAAGGGATCATCCCTGGAAAGAAGGTCGGCAGTCACCTCCAGGTTAAAGAGCCGGAGAAATAGTCACAACTGCAACTGGAAGGGCTTCACCTGAATCCCTGAGAGCAAGCAAGGATGCAATGGCGAGATTCGCCCCTGCAGATTCGCCAATAAAGATGGTTTTCTTTGGATCGAGGATGCCTTCCCTGACCAACAAGCGGTAGAGGCGCAGGCAATCTTCCAATCCACCAGGGTAGGGAAATTCAGGGGCAAGTCGATAACCGGCACACAAGACCCGCATGCCTGTCTGACGAGCCAATGATCCCATCACGTAACGTGATGGATTGTAAAGTGGAAGGACGAATCCACCACCATGGATGTAAAAAAGGACAGTCTCGGTTACCTTTTTCTCAGGTATCAACCATTCGTACAGAAGACCGTCAGCTTCAGCCTGATACCAGCCAACACCTGCTGGGATCGAATACAATAATTCCGTCCAGCGGGAAAGGCAGCGCGTGAATTCGATGGAGGGCGTGATGCTGGGCAAGCCTTTGCAGACGTAGCAATGGACGGATCAGGAAACTTTGAATGCTGGGCAAGAGGCACCTGGTTTCTTTATACATCCTCTCTCTGGAACCTACAAGTCATTATTTAGCATCATTTTTATCCGGCTTTACCGACAGAGGAATTGTGTGATACATTAACATTGGATGATGATCTGGATGGAGTTTTAAGGAGGAAGCCATGAATGGATTAATAAAGAATATCCTATTGGCGTGGGCGATCGTCCGGATGAAGTTGTTGAACTTGAATTCAAATTTTTCACCTTTGCTCGGTGGAAAATTGGACGAACAGACCGGCTTTCTGCGTAAAGGGCAGATGGCTATTGGCGAGAAACCTCTTGCAAGCGGAACAGTCCTGGGAGCACGCAAGGATTTTGACGCCAGCATCCGCACGTTGAAATCCATCGGAGGTCTTTTTGAACCTGTATATGCCTTGCGCGACCTGGAGATCCCCGGTCCGGACGGCATGATCCCGGCACGCCTCTACCTGCCGGACGGTGGAATAGCACATCCTTTGTTCATCTATTTCCACGGCGGTGGGTGGGTATTGGGCGGCCTGGAGAGCGGGGATAACATCGCCCGTTTCCTGTGTAAACGCGGCGGGTGTGCAGTGCTTTCGGTGGATTACCGCATGGCACCGGAACACCCCTTTCCTGCCGCAGTGGAAGATGCCCTGGCAGCCGTCAAATGGGCTGCCGGGCACGCTGACGAGTTGAGCGCAGTCGCCGGGAAGCTGTTGGTGGGAGGCGATTCCGCCGGCGGCACACTCAGCGCGGTCGTCGCGCAGCTGTTGCGCAAGGACGGGCCTCGCCTGGCGGGCCAGTTCCTGTTCTACCCGGGAACGGATTGCGTGAACCTTGATACCCCGTCCTACAAGGAGTTTGGGGGCGGTGCTTATGGGTTACCCAAGGCAGACATCGAATGGTTCCTGGACCAGTATGCCCCTGCTCCCATCGACCGCAGCGACCCAAGAATATCCCCCTCGATGGAAACCGACCTGGGCGGTTTGCCCCCCGCAGTGGTGGTGACCGCCGAGTTCGATGTGTTACGCGACGAAGGCGAAGCTTATGCCAGGCGGATGCAGGCGGCCGGGGTACAGGTGACAACGATGCGCTGCAACGGCATGATCCATGGGTTCCTGACCATGATCGGACTGATCCGACGGGCAACCCTCTATTTTGACCAGGTGATTACAGAACTGAAGCGATTGACCTGCTAGGGAGGACAGCCCTCGAAGGATTTTAACGAACTCCCTGTGTCATATCTAACTGGGGAAATCCATCCATGGGTGGGAGTTGATGTCGGAAAATTCTCTTTACTCACATGGTTGGCATGTTATACTTGTCACCGCCTTCTGTCCATCTCGCCTCCATTATTTGCGATAAATTCCCAGATCGCAAGAGGCCTGGCGTGTTCCAAAGGCTTGTTTTTTAAAAAGAGAAAAGTTTGGATCATCGCCTGCGGGATGGCATGATCATTCAGAATTCCAATTTGAGGTAACCCCATGGCAAGTAAGCTCCTTCGAAAAGTACCCTATCTCCTGGTTGTGTCGATCCTCCTGCTGAGCGGGTGCGGTGAAGCCGGCAGCAATGAGATCGATTCAGCCACCCCCTATCCGACACCCGTTCAAACTACTTACACCGTAAAGACCGGTGACATCAAGATCGAAACCGAGCTGCTGGGGCGGGTGCAAGCACTTGCCTTGCAGACCGCTTATTTCCAGATGAGCGGGCATGTCAGTGCAGTCTATACCCAGGCAAACGATACGGTGGTCGAGGGTCAACTCTTGGGTGAGCTGGTGGAACTCCAGCAGTTGAAGGCTGAGGCCATTGCTGCCGGCAACCAGATCCGCCGGGCAGCCATCCAGCTCGAGAGTGCCAGGCTCACGCTGGAAAAGTATCGCGCCGAAGGAAGGCCTTCTTACGACATCCAGATACAGGAGCTGCAGGTGGAACTTGCCCTGATGGACTATAACGAAGTGTTGATCAGCCTAGGCATCGATCCTGATGCTGATTTCCAGGGTGATATTGAATCACAGATCTCCAGGGCCAGGGTTTATGCCCCCACATCCGGTGTGATCATCTCGGCGGTCGGACCGGGCAGAGCTGTCAGCCCGACCACGCCGGCTTTCGTGATCGGTGACGGTTCCCAATTGGAGATCGTCGCCGACCTGGATGCCTCGCGCTGGCAGGAGCAGGTGAGTCTCATGTTCGAGGGGATGCCCGTGCTGGTATCGCCGACTGACGCTCCCGGCACAGTCTGGACCGGCACGATCCGCCAGTTGCCTTCCCCTTACGGCACGGGGAGTGAAGACGACCGCAGCGTGCACGTGGTGCTGGATCCCCAGCCGCCGGTGGAAGAATATGCACCGGGAGGCACAGTCTCAGTCCGCATCGAGCTGGTTAACAAGCCCGGGGTGCTGTGGTTACCGCCGGAGGCCGTTCGCCAGGTGAGCGGTCGCACTTTTGTGATCGAGAACACGGAGAGCGGGCCGAAACGCATTGATATCCTGGTCGGGCTGGCGACGCGCGACATGGTCGAGATCGTTTCCGGCCTGGTGGAAGGACAGGTTGTTGTCGGTCCATGACCCTGATCAAGAAATTCATCAGCTTCTTTTTACCGGCATGGGCGGTCATCCGGGTCGCGTTGAAACGGCTGGCGACCCAGCGCTTCCTGAGCCTATCGGCTTTGGCTGGATTGATCATTGCCGCGGGATTTATCTTCAGCATCCCGCTGTATGCCGATGCCACCTACTTCCGCCTTTTCCGTGAAGAGCTTTTTTCCGGGAACGAAGCCAGCCTGCTTGGCAAACCCGCCGATTACGCGCCGTTGACATTTGCCTTCAATTTCCAGGGCGTGGGGAACAACAGCCCGCAGTGGGAAGACGCGGTCCAGGCTGACCAGTACCTCATGGGGGCTGCCCTGAGAACCATCGGGGTTCCCACCCTGAACACATTCCGATGTTTCCGCACGGATGGATATTTTCTATACCCCCCGGCGAATCCGCTGGTCACCAGCAGCCAGTTCTACCTGACACCTGCCAAGATCGCCACGATCGATCCCCTGGGGGAGGCTGTCGAGATCATCGCAGGCAACCTTCCGTCCACTTTCCTTTCCCCCATGTTTGGCATTCAGCCGGTGGAGGCGATCGCCAGCGAGACCCTAGCCCAGGAGTTTGGCGTCCAGGTGGGAGATTTATACAACCTGCGTCGCAAGAACCACGAAATCCCGGTGGTGATCGTCGGGTTGTGGAAACCTGCCGACCCATCTGCTCCCTATTGGGAGGAGATCGTCGACAACTGGTTGTTGTTCGATGTTGGGACCTATACCGGCGTGATCAGTGAACAGCTTCCGGATGAACTGCGTTCCACAAGCTGGTATATCACTGCGGATGGATCGAACATTCATGCCGGCGACGTGACCAACCTGGAAAAACACATCAACCAGATCAGCGAGCATGCCAGCATTCTGCTGCCTGACACAGAGTTGGTTGATTCTACCGCTGGAGGCGCTCGAACGTTACCAGAAAAATGTTCCCTCCTTGACCTACCTGCTGTTCGCATTCAGCGTACCCATCCTGGCGATGATCCTGACCTTCCTCAGCCTGGTGACCGGCTTGTTCGTCAACCAGCAACGCGGTGAAATGGCCATCCTGCGCAGCCGTGGGGCCAGTTCGATCAAGGTGGTGGGGATCAGCATGCTGCAGGGCATCCTGCTGGGCCTGGTTGCCCTGGTCTCAGGCATTCTGCCAGGTTACTTGATCGCCCACGCCATCGGTCGGGCGCGCAGCTTCATGGATTTCAGCACCAGCGGAGGATTGCGGGTCAGCCTGACTGCATCGGTGATCGGGTATGGCTTGTTGGGGATCGGCCTGGTTCTGCTGGTGCAGTTCCTTTTACCCACGTTGACTTCTGCTGGTACAACGATCATCACGTATAAGAAAGAACGTGCCCGCATGCAGCGCTCACCCTGGTGGCAGCGATTCTGGCTGGACATTCTCCTGCTGATTCCGGCGGCTTATGGGTATTGGCTGCTGCAATCAGCCAGCAAGCAAGCCCTTGCAGGTGCGGAAGGGGTGCCGGATCCGCTACAAAATCCCCTGCTGCTCATCGTACCGGCGATCGGCATCTTTTCGGTGGCCTTGTTCACCCTGCGCCTTGTGCCCCGCCTGATGGCGCTCCTTTCGGTGATCCTGAAACCCACCCGTAGCGTCGGATTCCTGATGGCAGCGCGATACCTTGCACGCACGCCGGCATTCTACAGCTCGCAGCTGATCCTGCTCTTGCTAACATTGAGCCTTTCAGCTTTTACTGCCTCCCTGGCGCGCACCCTGGACCAACACCTGGAAAAGCAGATGTTTTACCAGGTTGGCGCGGATATGAGCATCCATGAGTTGGGTACCACCTTCAACGAAGATGCCTCCTCAGCGGTATACGATTTCCGCCCGGTGGATGAACATCTCGGCTTGCAGGGGGTGACTGCGGTCACACGGGTGAGCCGCTATTCCAGCACCGCAGCGCTGCCTTCGGGAGCCGTGGAAGGTAAATTCATCGGCATTGATCGGCTGACCTTCCCCCAGACCGCCTATTGGCAGCGGGATTTTGCCGATCGACCACTGCTGTCACTGATGAATGAGCTGGGTGCCAACATGGACGGCGTACTGGTCCCCTCCAGCCTGCTCGAAGACCAGGGCATGGAAATTGGGGATACCTTTATCCTGGGGATCAAGACGGGCGTACCGGGTCAGAGTGTGCCGCTGACCCTGCGCATTGTCGGCACATTTGACCTGTTCCCAACCTGGTACCCGGGCAAGGGTCCATTCTTCGTGGCAAACCTGGATTATCTGTACATGTCGGCCGGTGCAGAGTATCCGCACGAGGTCTGGCTGCGCACCGTACCCGGAACGGATCCCGAAGATATCATCTACGCAGTGCGGGGATACAGCGTCCTGCTTGACCTGCAAGCCGACCAGTCCCGACTGGTCAAGAATGGATTGAACACCTTCATCGGTAATTGGACATCCGCAGAAGAGCTGATCCTGACGGAACAGGAACGCCCCGAGCGGCAGGGATTGTTTGGCTTGCTTTCGGTCGGTTTTATCGCCTCGGCATTGCTGACCGTGCTTGGTTTCATGTTATATGCCCTGTTCTCCTTCCGGCGCAGGTTCATCGAGATGGGCATGCTGCGGGCGATCGGCCTATCTGTGCGGCAAATGACCAGCATGCTTGCAGCAGAGCTGGCAGCCCTGGTTTTGCTGGGGATCGGTGCAGGGACGCTGCTCGGTGTTTTTGCCAGCCAACTGTTTGTCCCCTTCCTGCAGATCGGTGCGGATGCCGCCGCGCAGTATCCTCCCTTCCGGATCGCCATTGCCTGGGGCTCGATCCTGGAGATCTACGCCTTGTTCATCGCACTGTTCGTGGCGGCACTGCTGGTGCTCTCCTCCATCCTGGTCAGGATGAAGATCTTCCAGGCCGTGAAACTGGGGGAGACTAGCTGATGAAAAGAGAAATGTTGATCCTGTGTGAGAACCTGGTCAAGATCTACCAGATCGACCCGGGTGGCGGCCGTGCAAAAGGCTTCGTGGAAGTGCAGGCACTGCAAGGGCTGGATTTTTCCGTCGCCAGGGGCGAGATCGTTGGCGTGGTGGGCGCCAGCGGGAGCGGCAAGTCAACCCTGTTGAACATCCTCGGCGGATTGGACCGCCCGACTGGCGGACGTGCGGTGGTACTGGGCAAGGATCTTGGCACGCTGAACCAGCAACAGCTCGATCGGTACCGCACACGCACGGTCGGGTTTGTCTGGCAGTATGGTGCCAGGAACCTGATCCCCTACCTGACTGCACTTGAAAATATCCAACTGCCGATGTTAATGGCTGGCGTTTCAGGAAAGAAATACCGCCAACGGGCGGAGGAATTGTTGGAACTGGTTGGCTTGACGGACCGCAAGGAACACCGGCTGGAAGAATTGTCCGGCGGGGAGCAACAGCGCGTGGCAGTTGCCATCGCCCTGGCGAACGAGCCGGTTCTCCTCCTGGCAGACGAGCCCACCGGTGAACTTGACACGGTGACGGCAAAGACCATCTATGACCTGTTCCAGTCGCTTAACCAGCAGCTCGGGTTGACCGTGGTCATTGTCAGCCACGATTCCACGATCGCAAAGCACGTGGATCGCGTGGTGGCGGTGCGGGATGGGAAATTGGCCAGCGAAACCTTGCGCATTCCCCGGAGCAAGAAAGACGGCGAAACCCATGGTGAAAGCCATGCATTCGAAGAACTCCTGATCCTTGATTCCGCAGGCAGGGTGTCCATTCCCAGGGAATACCTGGATCGCTTCGGTTTCCGCCGCCATGTACGCGTGGAGGTGACCGAGGACGGCATCCACCTGAGACCTCAACATGGGATGGAACCCGAGGGCGAGCATATGCCCTCACCAACGGCAACCGTAGGTGAAGGAGATTTGATAAAGGAATTGCCCACAGAACACAAAAGGGTTCCAAAAGCATTTCAGAAATTGCTTTCAGTGTTCACGCCTTTAAAGGGAATCGTCAACAGGAAACGCGGAGCGAAGAATGACTGATACTCCGTTGTTTGAATATGCTGTTGAGACCCGCGACCTGTGGCGCGTGTATCCTACGCGCGGCCTGAAGCAAAAGGCAGGGGAAGATTCGCCGCAGGGGGACGGAATTCCCGCCTTGCGCGGCATAAATTTGCGCGTCCCTGCCGGGCAATTCGTCGCCTTGAAAGGTCGCTCGGGCAGCGGGAAGACCACGCTGTTGAACTGCCTGGCTGGGCTGGACCGGCCCACCTCGGGCAGTATCAACGTGCTTGGGCATGAACTCGCTGAGATGGATGAACGGGCAATGACCTCCTGGCGCCGGGATCAAATTGGGCTGGTCTTCCAATCCTTCGGCTTGCTGCCAACCCTCTCCGCCTATGAGAATGTCGAGTTGCTGCTGCGCATAAAGGGGGATGGTGCCGTTGCCCGCGAAACGAGAGCCCTGGAATGTCTTGATGTGGTCGGTCTTACCCGCTGGCGCGACCACCGCCCTTATGAAATGTCAGGCGGGCAGCAGCAGCGCCTGGCGGTTGCCCGTTCCCTTGCCAACCATGCCAAGCTGATCCTGGCGGACGAACCCACCGGTGAACTGGACAGCAAGACCACCCACGAGATTCTCACCCTGTTCCGTGACCTGGTCGAGAAGGAAAAGATCACACTTGTTGGTTGTTTCCCACGATCCCCTGGTGGACAGTTATGCCCATTTGCTGATCCACCTGGCGGATGGACAGATCTTGGATGAAGTTCGGTCGAAAGGAAATCCTCAATGAAACGGCTTGTCAATCTCCTGCTTGCCGTCTTCCTCTTGGCCGGATGTTCGCTCACCAATCCCAGCGATCAGCCTACATCCTTGGCTGGTGATGAAACCCCGGTAGGTGAGGTTGCGCTGTACACGGATCCGAGCCAGCCGGTCGAGGTGCGGGTGGAAGACCTGTTGAGCCGCATGACACTGGAGGAAAAGATCGGGCAGATGACCCAGCCGGAGAATTACAGCGTCACCCCCGCAGAAGTGAAGACATTTTTCCTCGGCTCTGTGTTGAGTGGCGGGGGAAGTATTTCAGATGACAACAGCCTGCGAGACTGGACCGACCTGGTGCGCAGTTACCAGGACCAGGCTTTGCAGACGCGCCTGGGCATCCCGATTTTGTACGGTGTTGAACTCGGTGCATGGTTTCGCGCATGTCAATGGGGCGACCATATTTCCGCAGAATGTCGGCCTGGGGGCAACGCGTGACCCGGACCTCGTTCGCCGGATCGGACAGGCTACTGCAGAAGAAATGCTGGCTGCCGGCATCCATTGGAATTTTGCACCGGTGGTTGCCGTGGTACAGGACATCCGCTGGGGTCGCACGTACGAGGGGTTGGGCGAAGAGACAGGCATGGTGACCGAACTCTCTCAAGCCTATGTGGAAGGCTTCCAGAACCTGCCGGAAGGCACCCCTGCCACCAGCGGACAGGCATTTTGGGCTGCAGCCACCTCCAAGCACTTCCTGGGGGATGGCGGAACGATTTGGAATTCGGCGCGAAACGATGATTACATCCTCGACCAGGGGAATGTGCAAACGAATGAAGCCGGCATGCGCAGCCTGTACCTGCCGCCCTACCAGGCATCCATTGAAAGCGGCGTGTTGACGGTGATGGCTTCCTTCAGTTCCTGGCGCGGCACCAAGATGCATGCCCAGAAATTCTGGCTGACCGACGTGCTCAAGGACGAGCTCGGTTTCCAGGGTTTTGTCGTTTCAGACTGGGGCGGTATCGACCAGGTGGACCCGGATTATTACACTGCCGTGGTGACGGCGATCAATGCCGGGATCGATATGAACATGGTGCCCTACGATTTTAAGTATTTCATCTCCACGATGAAACAAGCAATTGAAAACGGGGATATACCGGAAGCGCGCATCGATGACGCAGTGAGTCGCATCCTGCGGGTAAAATTCATGCTTGGCTTGTTCGAAAATCCGTACGGTGATCCTGACCTGTCCATAACCGTTCGTTCCGATGCCCACCGGGCATTGGCGCAGGAAGCCGTGCACAAGTCGCTGGTGTTGCTGCGCAACGAGAATGCAGCCCTGCCGATCGACAAGGCTGCCGGTGCGATCCTGGTTGCCGGTGAAGGCGCCAGCAGCACCGGGCTCCAGGCGGGGGGGTGGACGCTGGAGTGGCAGGGCGTGACGGGAAATGTTCTTGAGGGAACGACGATCCTGGAGGGAATCAGAGCTCTGGCCGATCCGGGGACGCAGGTACTATACAGCAACACCGGCAGTTTCCCGGAATTTACAGGGATCGCTGCGGTAGGAATCGTGGTCGTCGCCGAGCAACCGTATGCAGAAGGACTGGGGGATACTGCGGACCTGGGTCTTTCGGCGACTGACATCGCGGTGATCGATAGTGTACGACCGCTGGTGGAAAAACTGGTGGTGGTGATCCTCTCCGGTCGCCCCCTGGTGATCACACCCCAGTACTTGACTGCGGACGCCTGGGTCGCAGCCTGGCTGCCGGGTTCGGAAGGAGCTGCCGTGGCGGATGTCCTGTTCGGGGACAAGCCTTTCACCGGCACTCTGCCTTATACCTGGCCGCGTACGAACGATCAACTGCCGCTGAACATCCACAATTCCACCGAACTGACCGGCTGTGATGCGGCTCTCTTCCCCTATGGATTTGGATTGGGGCAGGCTGGCAGCCAGCCAATTGAATGGATCGATTGTCCCTGATCCAGGATGGGTAATCCTATATGCACCGTGGGATAATGGATAATTTCCGGGGATCTGTCAATAACCTCTACTTCTTCCGAACCGCCCTCCCGACGACCATCCCGACCGCCCGCAACCAGGAGTCCCTTTCAGTCCCCAGCGCTTCCCTGGCAAAGCGGTAGTCATTCTTGCGAATCAATTCTCCCAATTCCCGGTGGAGGGCTTCCATCTTTTGGCGTTGCACAATCAATAATGCTTCGCCAGAGGTTGTTCCTTTTGCCTGTTTCAGGCAGAGGCGCAAATGGGGCAGGCACAGACCCTCAGACAGGTGCAGCGCAGCCTGGATCTCGCTGTTCCCGATATTTTCCATCAGGGAGGAAACGAGGCTGGCTTCCACCTCGTCACGCTGGTGACACGCCGGGCAGCGTTTGTGCGCGGTGATGGCAGAGAGTGTCCTTTGTGGCAGGTCGCCTGCCTGCTCAGGTAGTCTCTTCTTCCGTCCAGTGGCTTCTTTACCAAGGAGAGGATCGGCCTTCCCGAGCCTATCCAGGGCAGTGCCGATCAAATCGTGATGCAGGATGGCTATCCCCAGTACATCCCCCAGCCTTTCGTCGACGATCTGCCAGGCATGCTCCCTGCAGAAGCCCATGCTTTGCCGCAAGAGATGGCGGTAATCGACGTCATTGACGTTTTCGTAGAACTGGTGCTCCAGGTAGCGCTGCACGTGGCGCTGTTCCAGGCGGCATATTGGGCAACCAGGTTCCCGGCAGGCTTCGATCAGGTCATAGGTGGATGGGTTTGACATGGGGTGGATATTCGGCTCAGTGTTCCCAAATTCATGTGGGCTTGGTGGAACAATTATAACCGCCGCCCAGTCTCCTTCTCCCTGGAGAGAGGCAGGGATTCCATGGAACGGCAGGAGGCTAACTTCATGCAGTTATGCAAAAATCGGCATGACCGCCTGCCGATTTGATATACTTGCTTTGAAAGTTATCCTGCCTCGATACTGGAATTCAAGCCAGGGATGCCGGGATGAAAAAACTGAGAATAACCCCCTCGCTACTTTTCTTGATCATTGCCGTCCTGATCGGAGGAACCATCCGCCTGGTACAGGTGACCCGGCTGGAATACCCGATCAATGATGGCGGGATGTTTTACACGATGACTTCCGAGTTGAGGGAAAATCACTACCGGCTCCCGGAAACCAGTGCATATAACGGGCTTGGAATTCCATTTGCATATCCTCCGCTCGGATTCTTCCTGGCCGGGCTGCTCGCCGACCTGACCGGGTGGTCGTTGCTGGGTATTTTTCGCCTGTTGCCTGCCATCCTGAGCGTGCTGACCATCCCGGCTTTTTACCTGTTCGCCCGCGAGCTGGTCAAGTCGGAATCCCTCCTTTCGCTGGCGGTCATGGTATTCGCGCTGACACCCGCGACTTTCGACTGGCTGATCATGGGCGGCGGGATCACGCGTGCGCCCGGATTCCTTTTCTACCTGCTGTTGCTCTTTAGTATCCAACGCCTGTATTCACGGCCTGGATTTCGGTATGTGATCCTGACCTCCATCCTGGGTGCTGCCAGCGTCCTCTCCCATCCCGAAGCCGCCCTGCATGCAGTCGTTGGCGCCCTGGTGCTGTGGTGCTTCCTTGGAAGAAATAAATCCGGGATGTTGAAATCCCTGCTGGTTGCCACACTGACATTGGCCATAACTTCACCGTGGTGGATCACCGTACTCCGGGAACACGGGTTATCCCCGTTCCTGGCGGCAGGGAGCACCAGCTGGCACGATATCGGTGGGATTCTCAGCATATTTAAATTCGAGCTGACCAACGAGATCGGTTTGCAGACCATCGGCGTTCTTGCCCTGGTTGGTTTATTCCTTGCGCTGGCGCAGAAAAAGTTCCTTCTCCCGGTGTACCTGGTGGTGATTTTCCTTTCTGAGCCGCGCAGCGCACCTTTATACCTGTCACCTGTCATCGCAATCCTTGCAGCCATGGCAATCGATGAAATCCTTACTCTTCTCTCGAACCGAGTAAATACGAAAGACCTGCAGGATGGTGAAATACCAATATTCTCTGGCTCGATAGCCAAGCTTGCCTTCGGGATCCTGCTGGCGCAGTGGGTGATTTCAGCTTTTACCGTGACTCTGCTGGCAGCAAATACCTTAACTTTGAATGTTGCTGACGAGCATGCATTTTCTTGGATCAGGTCGCATACACCTGCCAGGAGTAATTTCCTACTCATCACCGGGTTTGAACCCCTCACTGACCCGGTTTCGGAATGGTTTCCTGCCTTGACCGGGCGGGTCAGTGTCGCCACGACACAGGGTCATGAATGGAGTCTCGCCCGGGATTTTTACGAGGTGTTTAACCAGGCTCGCCAAGTCCAGGGATGCATCTACGCAGGGATGGGATGCATCACCTCCTGGTTGGATGACACCGGGAAAACAGTGGATTTTATTTATATTCGCAGGCTCGAGTCTCCATCCACTGTCACAATGGAAGCCTTGGACAGCGCGTTACAAGATGGACTGCTTGCGTCGGGTCAATACGAATTGGTGTACAGCACCCCGGAGGTGTCGATCCTGCAAACAATCGACAGGTAAATGCGTTCTTGTTCTGTGCTCCTGACAGGTGGGCACATCCATTCCCCCGTTAAATTGAATCACTTGTTCAATCCCCCAGAGTGAACCATCAACAACTTGATGAAAGAAATCCTGTTACTTGAAGAGGAGTATCTTTTTCCTTATCGCATCCAATAAGAGGGGATCCAGTGGATCGCCAAAGGCACCCATGTTGACCACCTCGATTCCAGGTGGGATTTTGATCCTTTGTACCGCGGCAGGGACGTCCACTTCGCTGTGCAGGGAAGCGGCGCTGATACTGGCAGAGAAAACCAGGATCTTCTTGACACCGGTGGCGATCAAGGTACGCATGCCCTTGGCAATGGTTGGCTTCTGGAAATTCATCCAGGCTTGCTGAACATTCTCCGGGGGGTATCCCTGCCAGGTGAGCAATTCCCAAATCCCGTTTCGATAAAGGTTCTCCTGTTCCGTCTGGGTGGGGTACTTGGCATCCCAGGCTTTCGGCTGACCATGTCCAACCAGCAGGATTCCGATCTCGCCATGGGGAATTGACCCCCGGGCATGCTCGGCGCGGCGGACAAAGCTCATCCGCAAGGCTTCCGCATTCCACAGCGGCTCAGCCAGGACAAGCTTGACTCCGTACATCTCTGGTTGCAGTGCTGCCACCATCTCCTGCGCTGCCTGGGTGTGACTTGAAATGGTGATGAAGACCGGCATTAGGATGATTTCGATCAGCGCCTTCGTTGATCGCCTGGATAGCGGCTTCATCGGGGCGCGGATGGCTATCAAGGTACGCCAGGTGAAAGCTCATCCCCTTCTTCTCATCATCGGTAAAGGATTCCTGCAATGCCCTGAAAATATATTCATGGATCCTGTTGTGCGCGCTGCCGCCTGCCTGCAGATATTCCCTGCGCAGGGCAGAAAAAAAGAAAGGCCGGATCAGGAACGGGACGAAGGGAACCCTGTCATGGTCAAATTCGCGCATTGTTTCCAGCCAGGGATTCGGATCGTAGGCGGGAGGCTCGCCATGGGTGAAGTAGATCACAGCAGTATGACCGCTGACCTTATCCGTGCCTTTGCGGGTGATCGGTGGTAATTGGTGTGTTTCACGCGAGGCTAGCAGGTTGAAAGTCGCAGCAAGATAGCCAATGATGAGACCAAGCACAATGAGGGCGGTAACCCTGATGAACTGCTCGCCGGTAAATACAAAGATCTCCAGGATCATCAACTCCACAACCAACAGCACCAGGATGACCAGGTAGATGTTCATCTGCAGTGGAGGACAAACCAGGTATTTGACCAGGAACACCCCGGCTGCCACAGCCAGGAATGCGACAAACAACCAGGGAATCAGAGCCATCAGGAACCTAGCCTCCGGGAGGATTTCTGCATCAAAAGGTGTGTTGGGCAGGAATGTTGAAATAATAAATCTGTTCAATTGCGGGTCAGGAAAGAAAAGCGAAAGGCTTCACGCAAGAAGTGAAATTAATGCCCACGCCAGGTTGCTCCATCATTAACGAATGGACTGTCGAACCCAAGTATAAACGCTTCCGGGTGGTCGAGTTCAAACAATCCTGTTAGGTTTTAAAATTTCGTCGATTCTGTTTCTGAATGGCCCTTGTGGGATGTGGTATTCAGAATTGTACTGGTGACGAACAGGAGTGCGAAAGCAAACCATAAAGGCCTAAAAAGGAGTCTCATCGGCCACCAATAGAACATAAGCGTTGACAGGTATAAAAGAAGATAGGGAATGAATACCTGCTAACGCAGGGGATTAGGCCACTGCGGTTTTCTATATACACTTACTTATAGGCAAAAGCTTCTTACAAGGCTCAAGGGAGATTATCCAGGGTCACTGGTGAGAATATCTGCCACTAAGATATTCTGCTCTTGCTGAATTTGGCCTTTGGAAAGGGTTGCAAGAACCTTTTCCAGAGCCCCGGGTTCGAACGGCTTGCTCAGCAGGAAACCTTGACCAAATCCGCAGTACATTTCTTGAAGGTCATTCAGTTGCTTATTGGTTTCAATCCCCTCTGCTATTGCCTCCATACCCAACTCTTTTGCCATGGAGACGATCGCGCGTACAAGCTCAAGGCCGCGATGGTTCTTGTCCATCTCGTGAATGAAGGATTTATCGATCTTGATGGCATTAATGGGGAAACGCTGAAGATATCCAAGTGCAGAATAGCCAGTTCCAAAATCATCGATCTGCAAATAAATCCCATAGTCGCGCAATTTCATGAATATTTCATTGGCTGTGGCGTAGTTCTTGATTAACACTCCTCAGTGATCTCCAGGATGAGATGTTTTGCTTCCAAACCGCTTATTTCCAATGCATTGATCACCCTATCGCAGAAACTAAGATAAGACAATTGTCTACTCGAGATGTTCACACTTACACTTGCGTTACGCAATAGAGGATATTCCTCCTGCCACCTTTTCATCTGCTTGCAGGCGGTATGAAGCACCCATTCTGCCATCGGCATAATCAAGCCTGATTCTTCAGCAATTTGAAGGAACTCATTGGGAAGCAAGATCCCCCTGGTTGGATGGTACCAGCGGATCAGTGCTTCAAAACTAATCAAGCGATTCTCCTTAAGGGCCATGATGGGTTGATAGTACAGGCGGAATTCCTCATTTTCCAAAGCGTTGCGCAATTCTTTCTCAATTTCAAGACGAGAATACGCCTGGTGTCGCATTTCGACATCGAAAACCACCGAGCGTCCACCTCAAGAGCCTTGGCACGATACATGGCAATATCTGCATCCTGCAGCAAATCCTCAACGCGATCATACCCACAAAGATCAAAACGATCCCCAGACTGGCAGATACGAAAAGTTCATTGCCTTCCACCAAGAAGGGAGATTGTAATATTTTATAAATCTTTTTCGCGACCATTGTGGAGAATCTTCCGCCGGACTGATTTTCAAAAGGATCTCAAATTCATCTCCCCCGAACCGGGCAATGGTATCGCTGGAACGCAATGAATCCTTCAACCTTTGAGCAACCATATTGAGTAATTGATCTCCCAAAAGGTGTCCCAGACTGTCATTGACGACCTTGAATTGATCCAGGTCCATGAATAGAACGGCAAATTGATATTCATCTGATCTTTTGGAATATTCGATCGCCTGTCCCAAGCAATCCAGGATAAATCCGGTTAGCCAATCCAGTCAGTGCATCATGGAGATTGTCATAAGATAATTGCTGTTCAACGTTCTTCCGTTCAATAATTTCCTCCTGCAATTCCTGGTTGGTGATCTGAAGATTAGAGTTCAGTAATCTGTTTTCATTCAAGACATTGATTTGCCGGATCAGCACAAGTAAAATAATTCCCCCGACACTCCACGACAATGCCAAAAAACTCATCGGCAATGTGCTGATTCCTCCAACCACCAACAATCCAAAAGCTGCCATCAGCCATCATAGGGAAGGAATTGTCCAATAGGCTTCAGGCTGCGGTCAAACGTTTCGATCCAGGCGATATTATTAGTCTTTGGTGTTGACCGGAAGACAACCATTCCGGCCAGGCCCGCCTGTCCTGCCAAAAGAGCGCTGGCTATCCAGCCCAGGTCCAGAATGCCACCCGAACTGTATGTCCCCAGAAGGGATTGGAAGCTATAAATGGAATTGGTGATGATCATTGCCAGGATACTGCCTCCCAAGAAGATCATCGAATGTCTGTCCATCTCCTTTGAATGATTGTAAATGATTATGATCAAAGCAATGAAAAGTACCAAATCTCCGACCGGGTAGGCGAAAAGTATGATTTGTTCAAGATTTGGCAGACCGATATTGGATTGGATAATTGGGCCAAGAGGAAATTCCAATAGAGCAAGATGGAAGACAGGATCAAAACGCCTGATTCGAGGATTTTGTTGATCCGGGCTCCAGACTGGTGGATTTTGCCTGCATGAGAAATACACCGGCAAGGAAAAGTGGATAATAAGCAAGGTAGAAGGCGTCAGCAATGGAAGGAAATGGAAGAACTTTCAGACCAACCTCGAGGAATGCCCAGGTTGCATCGCCAAGTGAATATGACAAGAGTGCCAGGCGATGATTCCCCGAGCCAGGCCAAGTCTTTTCGACCGGTGGGCAAATTTATTTGCAGCGATGAAAAGGAAGAAGGCAGCGGTGAAATCGACAACCGGGGAGGACAAGTCCATGAAATTGACTTTTGTTTGTGGATCATCCACAACGAGTATGACAGCCAGTGAAATCCCCAGCAATACCACGGCTACCGCAAAGCCCACCACAAAAAGCTTAATTGACGGAATGAGAGCAGCCTTCTTCATCGTCTTCCTCTCCCTGGAATCCATAAAATCCAAGTATTGGTTCCATTTTATAAAACTATGTCTACAAGTGGGATGCATTATCATATTTGTATGGTTATTGTGTAGAGTAAATTTGAATTGATAGACCTTGCTCATGGTGGAGCAGTTTGATTTATGGAAAAAATAACGCCAAAACCAGCGGATCTCAAATGAGTGAGCTCCATCTTTACCTGTTGTTCTTTAACCAAGCTCAATTGCGGTAAGGGCAGGGCGAGTAAAACTAATCCCCGAAATAAAGGTTTACTCGATAACAGGAGATTAGTTCACCGCACAATCCCATGAGTCCAAGCTCAGTGAGGTACAGTTAGCTGTGGTTTTTGAAGTTATTTTCATGTGAAAGAATCTGAATGCGCTTGGCCTGTTGTTCGGGAAGCTGAGCTTCTCTTGACTTGTGGGATAATCTGGTAATCATTAACTGTACCGGTCGCAAAGGCTTACCTTTCCTCCAATAGCCCTATTTGTTGTTGGCTGGCTGAGGGGGTAAACTTCTGATCAAGCGAACCGACTGCCCGTAGCTGAAAAGGAGGTCGCATGGCCCTATATAAAATTAGCCCATCTGACTTGACTTTCGCCTGGGACGAATGCAAATTCTGCTTCTACCAGAAGGTGAAACATAACCTCACCCTGCGCACTCCCTTCCCGGGGATATTTGGCAAGATGGCCAACCTGACCAGCGAGTTCTACCACGGTAAGCCTTCCAGCACCATTAGCGCGCTATTGCCTCCCGGCACTATCAAGTATCGTGAGAGATTTGTTAAGTCGGTGCCCATTGCAGGTGCCAGGCTCGGTCTCGAAATGTTATATCAACGGGCGATTTGATGCCGTCATTGAGTTTGCCGATGGGACGTTTGGGATTGTGGATTATAAAACTTCAGATCCCCGGGAAGAACATGTTGCTTTTTACAGCCGGCAATTGACAGCTTATGCCTATGCCCTTGAGAGACCGGCACCCAATGCACTGGGGCTTTCCCCGGTCAGCCGTATGGGGTTGTTTATCATTTCTCCGCAGCGTTTCGAGTGTGCCCCTACAGAAGAGCTGGTTTTTGTCAACCAGGCTACCTGGATGGATGTGCCACGTGATGATGGCGCTTTTCTCTCCCTGCTGAGCGAGGTGTTGGCTGTGTTGGATGATCCTGAACCGCCACCTGCTTCGGTCAACTGCCCGGTTTGTACATACCGGAACAGCATGGAGGCACTGAACCAGCGGCCGATTGCTACACACCTGCCAGGATTTTGATCCAAATATATTCAATTACTGAGAAGTATCTGGATGATATAAAATGTTTTTCAAAGTGTTAGTGCAATTCAAGCACATTTGCTAATCCACATTCAAGAACTGCTTAATTTTATGGGATGGGTATTCAGAACTGTACTGATGACGAACAGGAGTGCGAAAGCAAACCATAACGGCTTAAGATCTCATCGGCCACCAATAGAACATAAGCGTTGACAGATATAACAGAAGATATGGAATGAATACCTGCCAACGCGGGGGATTACGCCACTGTATCTTTATTACATACTCGATCGTATAGCCAAAGATTCCCCAGGCAAGGCACAGGAATCCACCCAGCCACAGCCACCATGGCTTGGCGTTCACCACCTGCAGGAGACTGATAACGGCTGCAGGCACACCCAGGGCGTAGATGGCCGGACCCAGGCGCATGGCGGTGTTGAAGTGCCATTTTCGCAGGGAGAAATGGACGATCAGGAGCACCTGGAAAAGGAAACCCCAGCTCACGAACAGGATATCGAGCCAATCCAAAGTAGTACGTATTGCCTCCTTTTTCCGATTTCTATCAAGCAGGTTGTTGCACAACCTGGGGATGTTCCTATTTTTTATGTCACCAGGTGCTGGGGTAGGATCTGGAATCTTTTCCATCTGGTCGTGGTCCGGCAGGATCGTTTCCATATTGCGGAATGCGGGGGTGAGGAATGCGATGACACGACCGCGAGGAAAAGGAAGCCTGACAGGATGAACTGCAGCCCCATCCCAGAGCCGGGACCACTGCCGACCAGCCAGGAGGCAGCCTGCGAAAAGGGAGTTTGGGCACGCATGGCAGGCTCGGTGACCAGGTCTGCCAGGCTGCCAGACACCAGCGGCATGATCGGGGTGGTGAACCAGGCGATAAGCGCCGGGCGGAGAAAACGCGTCCCTGCACATCCGGAGCAACCTTGGCTTGCCAGATCGCCTGGGCAGCACCGTTGGTGATCGGGAAAGTTGCCCATGCGAGAAAGGTGGTAGCCATCCATAAGATGGGCCAACGGCTGATACCGAACAAGATATGCCCAGCGATGGCGAAGAAGGGCCAAAATGCCAGCATGGTGTGGGTGCGCTTCTGAAGCCTCCCCATGCGCTCATGACCAGGCCGCCAATCACACCACCTACCGCGCCTGCCGTCTGGATAGCGCCAAACACCATTGTGTTTTGATCTGTGCGTGAGAGGATCATGGGTGCCATGATGCCATCAGAAAATCCCGAACCAAGGTTAAGCGCAACGATGACTGTCAGGTAAACCCGCAGGCTCTTGCGTTCGAAGATGTACTTGAAACCATAGGCGGCTTCTTTTAAAATACTGCCTTTTCCAGCCTGGCCCTCCACCGTTTTTTCCGGCTGCGGGATGTGGACAAAGGCCAGCGCCCCGATGGCCAGGAAGAAGGTGAGCACATCAATGCCCAGGATACCCTCGAGGCCCAGGAAGGGCAACAAGGCTCCAGCCAGGAGCGGGGAGAAGACCGCCGGGCCGGAATCGATCAATGACATCATGCCGTTTGCCTTGCCGTATTTTTCCTTCGGCACCATGGTGCTGATGGCAGCCGAATAGGCTGGCCACTGGAATGCAAATCCCAGGCCGAAGAGAACGTTGGCGACATAAAGGTGCCAGAATTGAAGCTGCCCAAAAGCCTGGAAGAAGAGGATGCTTATTGTGGCCAGGACCGCGGCCAGGTCGCTGACCATCATCATCAATTTTCGATTGTGCCGGTCCACCAGCGCGCCGGCAAAGGGTGTGATGATCATGAAGGGCAGGACAAAACTGACCTGCATGGCAGTCATGGCGAACGCGCTGCCTGTTTTTTGGAACATCCAGATGCTCAGGGCAAATCCGGACATGTTGCTGGCCAATACGGAGACCAACTGCCCCAGCCAGACGATGGTGAACCCGGCCATGCCGCCAGGTCTTGTGCGATGTTCGTGGGCTTTAATGCTTGTTTTCATGTTTCCTCGGTCAATTCCATTTTATTTCATAGATTTTGCTTGCGGGGCACATGGTAGTAAAGGTCTGCCTTGATCCAACCCAGGACCACCATTCCCAGAAGTCCTTTTATCCATTTGCCTATCAGCGATTGATGATTGTCATCAACATAAGCGTCTTGTTCTCGACCAATTTTTCCAGGTCGTGGTCCTGCTCCGTGATCGAGTAATAGCCAGCGCCGGCAAACCGTTCGTGACCAGGCTCAAAGCTATTGCCGCCTTCGGTAATGGAATCCTTGGGCTTCAGGTGTCCGAACCAGCGGGGCAGATGTGGCAGTCTGAAACGCAAAAATACCCGCAAGGAGCGGTACTGATCGGTCTGCAGGACTGGTGATGCGAACGTACGGCTTGATCTCATGGGTCACTCTCGTTTCGTTCCGGGTCCCTGGCATGGGCTATTCCGCGAATGAGCGCCAGGACATGTTCAGGTGGGATGCCCTTGGTCAGGAAGGTATCGGCTCCAGCCGCGATGGCCGAAGGGCGGTAATCTGCAAACATGGTCATCAGGATCACCTTGACCTGTGGACAGCAATTCTTCAGCGCACGGGTGACCTCAATACCGGTCAACCCGGGCATCTGGGCGTCGAGTAGGACCAGGTCGGGATGTTGGGCTTGTACCAGGCCCAGCACCTGGTCCCCGCTGCTGCCTTCACCAACCACCTGCATGTCGGGTTGGATATCCAGCAATGCCCTCATTCCCAGCCGGAAGGAGTGGCTGTCATCGATGATCAGGATGCGGATCTTTTTATGCATGCTCCATTCCTCCGATTAACAAGGATCTCTTCCTGATTGCATGATAGCAAAATGCGCGCCTCCTGCCATCCTATTATTGGCGTGTTTTTGGAGACTAAAAAGGACTGCCTTGTCGGCAGTCCTGGTGTTGCTTAAAGATTATTGAAATAGGACAAAAGATATGGCTTGATAGATCCCAGTCAGTCGCTTCTCCTATTCCTCAGGCTCGATATCCTCCAGATCGGCGTCTTCGAGCGAGGCCAATCCCTCGCGCAGGGCATAGAGTGTTGCCTGCGTGCGGCTGGCGAGGTGTAATTTCCCCAGGATGTTGCTCAAGTGACCGCGGACAGTACCCAGGCTGAGCACCAGTTCCTCGGCGATCTGGCGGTTGCTCTTCCCTTGGGCTACCATGCGCAGCACCTCCAGCTCCCGCGCGGTGAGAGGCTCGGTGGTGGGGCGATCCTTGGGTGACAGGCTTAATTCCTGCAGCACCTTGCGGGCGATTATCGGGTGCAGGGTGCATTCCCCGGCGTTCACCTGGCGGATGGCTTCGACCAGCTCGGACTCGGGTCGGAATCCTTCAATAAGTATCCCTGCGCCCCGGCCTTAATCGCCGGGAAGATCTTGTCGTCGGTGGCAAAGCTGGTCAGCACGAGTACCCGGGCGTGCGGCTGTTCTGCCTTGATCTGCTGGATGGCCTGGATGCCGTCCATGCCGGGCATCACCAGGTCCATCAGGATCACGTCTGGACGTAGCTCGCGAACTTTTTCCACGGCTTCCTTCCCGTTGGATGCCTCCCCGACCACCTGGATATCCGCCTCCATGGATAGCAATGTGCGCACACCCTTGCGGACGATGGCATGATCCTCGGCAAGGAACACGCGAATGGGAGTTGTTGTGTTCATGCAACCGGCCTCCGGACAATGATCCGGGTGCCATGCCCCAACTGGCTTAGTACTTCAAATTCAGCGTTCATCTCCTCAGCCCTCTCCTTCATGCCACGCAGGCCCATGCATCCTGCTTCGCACGCCTGTTGTACGTCAAAACCTTCGCCGTCGTCGGCGACTTCCAGGCAAACAAGTTGTTCATCCTGGGTCAATTTGACCCTGACGGTGTGCGCATTGGCGTGCTTAAGCACGTTATTTAGCGCCTCCTGGGTGATGCGGTACAGCCCCTCTTCAACGTGGGAAGGCAGGGCGATCTGCCCCGCGATGGTGAGATTGGTCTCCAGACCCACGCGCCCTTCCACGGCGTCCAGCCTGGCCTGGAGGGCAGCCGCCAGCCCTTCCTGCTCGAAGACCGAGGGGCGCAATTCATAGATCAGCAGGCGCATCTCAGCCAGGGCGTCAAGAGCCATGCCTTTTAATTCGATAAGGTTATCAGCCGCCTTATCCATGTCGCCTGAGCGGACCAACTGGTTTGCTACCTCGGCAAAAAGAGTCACTCCATAAAGCGACTGGGTCACCGAATTGTGCAGGTCGCGCGCCAGGCGGTTGCGCTCCTGCAAGACGGCAAGCTGCTGCTCGCGTTCGTACAAGCGCGCCGTCTCGATCGCCAGCCCGGCACGTTGGGCAAAAGCCATCAACAAGCGCTGCTCCTGCTCGGAAAAGTGGTGCGGATTGAGGTAATCCGCGCTGAAAACACCGAACACCTCACCGGCGACGCGGATGGGCACCTGCATGAGGGCGCGCAGGTTCTCAGCTTCGACAATGGAAGGGGTCACCCGCCCGTTCATTTGGGTATCCTCAACCATGGACAACTCACCGCTGAGCGCCACCTTGCCCGCCAATCCTTCCCCTTTTTCGATGAACATGTGTGCCACGGTTTCAGGCTTGAATCCGTGGGTGGCACGCGCGTAAAGCGTTTCCCTTTGTTCGTCCCAGACCAGCAAGGCGCCCTTATCAGCATGAAGGAGTTCGACAGCAGAGTCCACCAGCGACTGCAGAACATCGTCCAGGTGCAGATGGCGGCGCAGCTCGTCATCCGCACGGTAGAGCGACTCGAGTTCGTGGCGCTGCTGTTCAACCAGCCCGGAACGGCGACCGAGGTCCGCCTCCATATTGCGCAAGCGCCGGTGGTAACGGAAGTAAGCCAGCGAACCAGCCAAGGAAGCCAGGAGGATGACCACCCCCAAAATCCCGAGGAGCCACCAGGAAAGGCTGTACGGCTCCTGCCAGGCAGTGCAACCGGTGCCGGCGAGGCTAAGGGATAGGGAGATCATCAAGGTCAAGAAGGTCCTGGATTCCATCTGGGTTCACCAAAAGAATTGTACAACGATTTAACCATAATACATATAGATGATACTTGTTTCTCTTCGACATTATTGTATTTTTACTTCCAAGACGCTCCAAACAGGTTCTCCAGTGAACAATTCGTGTTCCTTCTCCCGTGCAGCCGAACGGATTTCTCTCCCCGCGGCTTTCCATCAATCGCCAGTTTTCAATCCCATCGCTCGCCCACCCACGCATGCCCTGGTTGACCTTCCAACCTTTACACAATCTTTATGGTTTTATCACCTTCCTTTTACCCACTCACTTTATACTTGGGTTATGCAAGATCTGGTTACAAGCATATCGACCAAGGAGGTAGAAACAAAATGAACAAAGCGCTAAAAATTACATTGATCAGCATTGGGAGCCTGGTAATCGCCGGCGCCCTGGTTCTTACAGGTGTGTGCATCGGGCGGCAAACAAACCCTGAATGGATCCGCCTTGGCGGCAGGGTGATCGTGGAAAACAACCGCCCATTCGATGAGGTCCGCCCTTACAGGATGCCGGGCGGGGGGATGGGGTACTACGATCGCGACCCCCAGCCGGGATTCGGTCCCGGGATGCGCATGATGGGAGGGTATGGAACCGCTGCCGGCCTGCCCCTGACCGTGGACGAGGCTTTCCAGTCAGCCACTGCTTACCTAGCCAATCTGGACATCGAAGGCCTGAAGATTGCCGAAGTGATGGTTTTTGACAACAACGCCTATGTCCGCGTGGTCGAGGAGAGCAGCGGTATGGGTGCCTTCGAACTGCTCGTGGATCCGGTTACCAAGATTGCAACTCCAGAACCCGGTCCTAACATGATGTGGAATCTGAAATTTGGAGCATTGAACCACCAGGAGATGATGTCCGGTCATGGTGGGATGATGGGCCAATTCGATACGGATGCCTCCCCTGCGGATGTCTCCGCCGAAATGACGGTGACCGCGGAGCAGGCCCTCCTGGCTGCCCAACAATTCCTGGATCAAGCCAAGCCCGGGCTGACCACTGGATCGGACGCAGAAGCATTCTACGGTTATTACACCATTGACATCCTGCGCGACGGCAAACCTGTCGGGATGCTGAGCGTTAACGGGTTCAGCAGCCAGGTGTACGTACACAGTTGGCATGGAACGTTTATCGAAGAAATGGATTATTAATCCGTGCTCAAAGGACGGGCACAATGCCCGTCCTTTTTTTACGATACAATACCCTTATGGTCAAGATCCTTGTTATTGACGACGAACCTTCCATAGTCAGCCTGGTGAAAGCCTACCTTAAGCCGGAAGGCTACGAGGTCTTTACGGCTTCTGATGGCCCTTCCGGATTGAAGGCTGCGCGCGCTTTCAAGCCGGACCTGGTGGTGCTCGACTTGATGTTACCCGGCATGGACGGGCTCGAACTCCTTACCCAGCTGCGCCGAGAGTCGAATGTGTATGTGATCCTGCTTACAGCCCGGACAGAAGAGACAGACAAGATTGTTGGCCTGTCCGTGGGGGCGGATGATTACGTGACCAAGCCGTTCAGCCCGCGCGAACTGGTTGCGCGGATCAAGGCTGCGCTGAGACGCCAGCCGGGAATTACCCCTGGATCCAGCCCGGTGCTGTCATTTCGTCATGTGCGCATCGACACCGGTGCGCGCCGGGTGACCGTCGACGATGCGCCGGTGGAATTGACTGCCATAGAATTCGACCTGCTCAGGACCCTGGCCGAAGTACAGGGCAGGGTACTTTCCCGGGAAAATTTGCTCGAGATGGTCTGGGGAGGCACGTATTATGGCGAACAGCGGGTGGTGGATGTCCACCTGGGGCATGTACGCCAGAAACTGGGACCAGGGGAATTCATCACCACCGTTCGCGGGGTGGGATATCGCTTTGAGGACGAATTGTCATGACCAATTTCATACGCCGCCATCTTGGAGTCAGGTTATTCCTCTCCTATTTGCTTGTGATCCTGGTTGGAGCTCTCATTCTAGGTGCGGCGACCAGCTTGACGGTACGCCCTGCTTTCAATCGCCACATCCTCGGCATGGGGAGCAAGCTTGGCATGATGCAGGGACTTCGACCGGGCGTTGCAGCGATGGCCGAGCTATATCTGAACTTCAAGGCCAGTTTCAATGAAGCCTTGTTGTTCGCCTTCCTGGCAGCCGGATTGGTGGCGATCGTGATCAGCCTTTTCCTGAGCCGCGGCGTGATCGCGCCCGTGCGCGGCCTGACCGTTGCCAGCCGGCGAATTGCGGATGGACATTATGACGAGCGCGTTGAGGAAAGCGGTGAGGACGAACTCGGTCAGCTGGCAAATTCGTTCAACCGGATGGCTGAAAAACTTGAGCAAACTGAAACGATGCGCCGGCAACTCCTCGGCGATGTCAGCCACGAGTTGCGCACGCCACTCACGACGATCAAGGGATCCATGGAGGGATTGATCGACGGGGTGCTCCCGGCGACCGAGGAGACCTACCGCCAGATCCACCAGGAGGCTGAACGGCTGGCGAGCCTGGTGAATGACTTGCAGGAGTTAAGCCGGGTGGAGGCGCGCGCTTTCTCGTTGGATCTCCATTCAGTGGACCTGGCTGTCATCGTCCAGTCGATCATCAAGCGCATCTCCCCTCAAGCCAGGGCAGGCGCGATTGAACTGTTCAGCGACATCCCCTCCGGACTACCACCGGTCAGGGCGGATAAGTCCCGCCTCATCCAGGTGTTAACCAACCTGGTGGTGAACGCAGTCCAGTATACACTTCCGGGCGGCAAGGTGACCCTCTCAGCCGAGAAGGTGGGCGAAGAGGTCATCGTCCATGTGAACGACACAGGCATCGGCATCGCCGCTGAAAACATTCCCCACCTGTTCACACGTTTCTACCGGGTGGATAAAAGCCGCTCACGACATGCCGGCGGCGGTTCAGGGGTGGGGCTGGCAATCGCCAAGCACCTGGTGGAAGCCCAGGGAGGCAGGATCTGGGTGGAGAGCCAAGGCGCCGGAAAGGGGAGTCGTTTTTCCTTTACCCTGCCGGTTGCCAAGTAGACCGGTAATCCACCGGCGGCATCACCAATTAAACGATCCAACTCCAGGCTGGGGGTGAGAACGAAGGTCGAGCTTCAAGTTATGGTGAGTGACGTCCTAGTTATTGAGTGTCAACGTCAGCTCGATATGCTTCATGTTCCATTATGAATTTGGATCTTCCCGCAAGATGACCGGCAGGATCCTGGCGATGCGCTGGCAGTTCTCGATCTCGTTGCCGAATTTCAGATTCTTGCCGATCGATTCCCCATACCTGTAAAAAGCAGAAGCACATTCCTGCGGATCTGCATTTGCCAGACTTGACAGGCTGCCATACCCGGCGCCGAAGAGATTGGCGATGGTGGCCTTGCTGGCCCACGGCATGCGCGAAAGATCGGCAAGGTTGACCAACTCCGTGACCATCCCCTCCGGCAGACCGCTTTCCATCGCCAGCGTTTTCCGCAAGCCCGGGGTACGCCCGCGATGGAGCAACTCCAGGTTGGTGCGGATGCCCACCCCTGCCAGGATTTTTACCGCCGAATCCTGGGTGGGATTCTTCCGGATCAAGCCTCCCAGGCGCTTACTCCCCGGGATGAACCAATAGGTGAGGTACTTGAGCACCGTTACGAGTTCACGGCTATCGATCACGCCTTCTTCAAGGAAAACCTCCAGGTGATCGCGGACTACTATCCTCTCCTTCAAGGCCAATACGTCCTTCACCCTTGCCTGGTTTAGCCGGTCGAAGAGGGCGACCAGGATCGCGGTGTATTCCTCATAGCGGTGGCGCAAGTCTCCTCCCACCCCCTGCCGAGTGAATTCTGCCAATTGCGGCATGGTGTAATTGAAAACTTCGCGCGCGAATGGATAGTTATAAGTCTCATTCCAGCGACGGCACAGGTCAGCGTAACCCTTGATTGGAGAAAAAGAGGCGTTGAACGTATTCCAGTTTATCGACATGGGAGCTCCAGGAGTAAAGTGATGGGGTTAAGAATGAATTATATGCAGAAAATGTCAAAAGGCAGCGTAGTTTTCAGAAGAATTGGCGGGAAATAATCCCTAGCGGGTGATCTTGAAGGCCATATCTGCTTGAAAATCGGGGAGAGGGATGTCGCAGGGCTGGTCAGCGATGCAGGTCACGCTGAAGGGATCCAGGAATTCTCCCGATTGGGTGTCGTATGGCGTAATGGTAAAGGCACCCGCAGCCAACCCGGTGACCTGCGCCTGGACGCCGGATTTCACGACCGTGTAGGCACGCACCTCTTCGATGCTCCCGCCTTCCATGCTGAAATCCTGGATCCAGAACAGTCCGCCCTGTTCTCCAGCCACTCCCCAGCCGCGCACATGGGGGTCCGAGGTACGGATGCGCAGGGGTAGCAGGATCCCAACGGGCGAGCGGAAGACCGTTGACGAAATCCCCCAGGCGTCCCAGGTCGGCAAGCATCCCGGGGGTCATGCGTCCCCAGGCGCCACCGCTGTTCCATTCCGCCGGGGTCATGGCAGAACCGGCTGCCAGTGCCGCCCAAATGGCGTTGTGGTAGAGCTCGGGATAATAGGATGTCTGCGGAACCCCGAATTCGCCCACCCAGTTGGGTTTCTCAGCTTCAGCCCACATCGTGCTCGTCCATTTTGCGAGGACTTCGGCAGCGCCGACAGGATTGTCGTTGAGTGGATCGTAAATATGCACCTGGGGGGCATCCATCACCCGGTGACCCTGAGGCCAGGCGATATCCATGCCGCCACCGGATTGGCTGGCAGTTGTCGGATGCCGGAAGGGGTCGTTTTCCACGAAATAGTCGTTCACTTTTTCATGCCAGGGATTGGTTTGGGTGTAGGAATTGGTGCCATTGATCTCCGAGACCGTCATCCACATGCCGATGGCCGGGCTGTATCCCCAACGGGCGATGATGTAGCGGTACAGGTTTTCCTGCCAGGCCCACATTTCTTCGCCAGTGAAGAAGGTTTTGATCTCCCCCAGCTGGCTGAAACCGTTGCGATTCCAGTTGCCGGGTCCCCAGGGGTGGGTATCGTCACGCAGGTTGGGGTGATCCCAGATGGTAAAGACCAGGAAGATGTTTTTCTTTTGCGCATCTGCCACGACAGCATCAATGACCGTCATGTTGGGGAGTGAATAGTCGTCATAGCTGCCCGAGACAAGCGAGTTGCTGTACTGGGGCCACCAGACGACGTAATTCTCGCCGGCATCCAGCATGTCATTGAAAAGGACGACGCCATGGTCCACATTGAAGCCGTCAATGAGAATGTTCAGTGAGTCGCAGTGTCCAAGCCCATAAAAGGGTGTGCCATCGTGATACACCAGGTAGTGCCCGCTGAATGTCTTGTCAACCCAGTTTCCCGGTTGCAACCAGCCATGCAGAGTCAGAGGCTAGTACGTTAAAGCCCCCTTTGAATGGCTGGCTTTTCCCCTGGGTATCTTCGACGACCAGCGTGTAGCTCCAATCGCCTTCCTCGGAGGGGGTGAAGCGCACCTTCCAGGTGTCCTTGCCATCCCAGAACCCGGGAACGGAGAATTTTGCCCCACGCGGACCCTTGAAATCCGCCTGCAAGCGTACCTGGCGGGCATCATAGGGATTATCGTATGTAGCCTCCAATCCCACGCTGATCTCGATCGATTCGTAACGCCCGACTGTGTCGCGATCGTGGACAGCCGACAGGATCTGCGGCTTGTTTTTTCCTTGTCCGGCACCAGGTTGTTCTGTGGGAGGGGGAGAAGTGGGAGTGCTTGCCGGCGCCTGCGGGCGGGCGGTGCAGCCTGCCAGGAGGAGGGCTGCAAGTATAAGGATCAGGATGGACGTGGAGCGATTTGAAGAATTCTTTTTCATGGCAGGGAACCTTTTGCCGGGGCAGGAATAAATAATTATTAATAATTAATCAACACAACCTAGAATTACCGAATTTCGCCGAAAAGGGTTCATGGGAAATCTTATTTATAATGTAGATGATCGCCCTGTAAATATCATACCAGGCAGAATATCCATTATTTTGTCAATTTCCAGATTTCGTGTTTATTTATTCAGTACCTCCTTTGCCGGTGTGGCTTCCAACTTGACCGAGCACCGCATGGGACTCTCTTTATACTAGCACAAATATTCTATTTGCGAAAGGTATCTACTCTACACCCATAAGAATTTCGTTGAATATGTCATTGCGAAGGAGTGTAGCGACTGAAGCAATCCAAAAATAGTCAGCTTTACCCTACGAACTGGGGATTGCGTCGCTTCCCCCTTCGGGGACACGGCGCTCGCAATGACACCAGTGAGTAAATACTGTGAAAGGTATCGACTAACTATCAAAGGATTTCCGTTGAACGTGTCATAGCAAGGAACGTCTTATCCGATGCAGCAATCAGAAACCACGCATTCATGCTCCTCCAAAAGGGGATTGCGTCGCCTAAAAACGGCTCGCAATGACACCAGGAAGTAGATCCTATTATCGGTCAGGGGGTAAGCCCCAGCGCGGCAAGCGCATCCGCATGGGCTTTGATCAGCGCCAGGGTGGACTGGTCGGTATCATAGACCGAATACCATCCCGGAGTTTCGTGAGGCGGATCGCCAACCCAGGGGTAACCGGGTCGTGCACTCCCGGCAAAAGCCCAGAAATTGTCTCCTGCAGCCAGGCCGCCAGAGGAAATAGAAAGCTGCACCTGTTCGTACAGGGCTGAATAGAACTGGTCGCGATATTTGACCGGTGAGGCCGGGTCAAACGGATCCTGCAGGGGCTCCCAGTCGCGCGCCAGGCCGAATTCCTCGAGCACCAGGGGTTTATTAAGGATGGCGGCATCCCGGTCGTGGTTCTGGAAGTACATGATGGCCCGAACCTCTGCATCCGGATAGGTGTTTTCGGCGTTCCTGGGCTCGTACCAGCCCCAGTTCTGCGGCCAGATGTGGATCGTGGCGTAATCGATGTTGGGACCGTTGTGGGCTTCGATGAAATCGATCCTTTCACCGGGCGGGGTGCCTTCGGACCCGGTGGTCACCATGTGGTTGGGGTCGAGCGACTTGATATAGGCGGCCGTGTCATCGATCCAGGATTCAGGGTAGCGGCGCGGCTCGTTGGCGAGCTCCCACGAAAAGATGGCCGGGTCATCCCGGTAAGCAATGCCGGTGTACGGGTTGACATGGGCGACCAGCATGGCGATATGCGCCTGGTACCACTGCCTGGCATTCTTCGCATGCGTAGAATTTTGCCACGTATTCCATGAACATCCCCCAGTCCCCGGGATAGGGGATGGAACTGCCTTCGTGCCAGGCCACATACTGACCCATGCCCCCGGACCACTGCCAGTAGTTGTTCAGCACCATGACAGCCTTCAAGTTGCGCTTGCCCAATTCGGCGAGGAAGAAATCCAACCCGTCCAGGACACTCGCATCATACTCGCCGGGCTGAGGTCATCAGGGCCGGCACCATGCGGTAGGGCTCCGTGTTCGGCCCCTCGGAGGAGGCCATGACGCGCAGGTTGGTAACGCCGAGCTGCTGCAACTGGTCCAGGTCGGCAAGCAAGAGAGCCCGGTTGCCCTCCGGTCCATCCACGCCCAGGTTCATCCCCTGCCAGAAGTTGGCACCTACGAAGCGGTAAGGTTTCCCGCCGAGGATGAACTGTCCGTCAACCACGGTCACAAATGGGCTGTTCGTATCCAGGTCTACTGCCGGGGAGGCAGGCTGAGTTGATGTGGGCGAACTTCCTCCTGCCGTGCATCCAGCCAGGACAAGAAAGATGACCAAGAGCAGGGTGAGGGTTGTGGGCAACTTCGTTTTCATATCTTCTCCATCATTTGCATGTTAGCCGGGGTGCACAAGGAATTGTATCCCCCTTCCGATGATTTTTACAACCCATCCCTAAAAGAACACCACCACTTGCCTTTGCTTAACCGGACAACTAATACCACCATGACCGTTCTTGCCCATTCTGCTTGACTCTCACCCTCCTTTCTGCAATAATAGTTTTTGCTCCGCATTTTCTTGTGTCTTTACCTGTCTTGATCGACTCGATTAAAAAGGCGTATTCTTCCAATTCGAGGAGAGTAAGCGGAGCATCTACCGAGGTTTAGCAGGATTGCATACAATAATTGACTGGAGCATAGTTGAAGACGATCCAGGTTCACCGTCCGCTTGCCACTTCTTTCCATGGATTAGTTTTGGAAAAGAATTAGGAGACCGTCATGCCTAACTCGATCAAGACCATCGTCCTGGAGATGCCCCTGCACATGGGCAGGGTGAATTGTTACCTGGTCGAAGGCAAGCGTGGTTATTTGCTCATCGACACCGGGAATTCGGCAAGACGCCAGGTTTTAGCCTCCGCGCTGCAAGCCCTGGGTTGTACCGCGGGGAGCCTGCGACTGGTGCTGCTTACCCACGGAGACTTCGATCACAGCGGCAATGCCGCTTTCCTGCGGGAAACGTTCTCAGCCCCGGTGGGAATGCACCCGGAGGATGCGCGGATGGTGGAGCAGGGGGACATGTTCGCCAACCGCAAGAAGCCCAACCCGATCATCAAGGTATTGCTGCCCTTATTTTCAGGATTTGGCAAGTCGGAACGCTTCGCTGCCGACATCCTATTCGTGGATGGTCAGGACCTGGAGGAATTTGGCTTGCAAGCGAGAGTGCTCTCCCTGCCGGGGCATTCGCGCGGCTCGATCGGGGTGTTGACCAGCGAAGGGGACCTGCTCTGCGGCGACCTGTTCGTCAATATCGACAAGCCGGCGTTGAATACACTCCTTGACAACACTACCGAAGCTGGGGAGAGCCTCAGGCGCTTGCAGGAAATGGAAATTAGAACAGTCTACCCGGGGCATGGAGAACCATTTGCATGGTCCCTGGTGGACAAATACTTACCCGGGTAGGGGAGAAATCGTAATTGTAAGCCTGTTGCGTGTAGGCATATATATATTAAATCTACATCCCCATACGTCACTGGTTGACCTAAAAACATCCGGAAGACCCGTCCAGGTACGGTACACCCACCCAGGAATGAAATCCCAGGTGGGTGGAATTCATACTCATTATATTGTAGTTATCGTGAAGAGAGGGCTTTAGAGACCGAGGACCTTTTCCACCCGCTCCTTTAGCTCAGAAGGACGCACGGGCTTATGGATGATGTCGGCCACGTCCAGTTTCTTCAATTCCTCGTGGGCCTCTTCATTGGTGACAACTGTCAGGATCACCACAGGAGTTGTGATCTTCAGTTCATTGCGCATCTTTTCCAGGAGTCCGAGCCCACTGTAGCGGGGGAAGTGCTCATCGGTACCTCCGGGTGGAAAGATCATGTCGATCAATAGCAGGTCCGCGTGCCGGATCACATCCATATTTTCAAGCGCGGTCTTAATATCGGACATGAAAGTGATCCTGTGCCCGGCATTTTCCAGTGGACGGACCACCGGACGGATAATCCCGATATCATCCTCGATCCAGACAATATTTTTAATCATTACATGCCTCCGCTGGTTCCTGCCTGAGCGGCAGGGTGATGGTGAACTTGGTCAGGAATGGGCTGCTGCGGGATGTTTCGGCATCCCCAACTTGTTTGCTTTCCACCTCGATCCTGCCCATGTGCCGGTCGATCACGCGCTTGGCGAACGCCAGGCCTTTTCCCGAGCCGGTGCGGTACTCGCCATTGGTTAAAATGCCCTGGTAGCCATCTTCAAAGATCAAAAGTTCATCGATCTCCTTCGGCAGGATCCCAATCCCGTAGTTGGTGATGCTGATCTTGTAGCATTTCCCAGCCCGGCAGCCATCCACCTCGACAAAACGCTCCCGACCAGGTCCTCCGGTGTAAGAATACTTGATGGCATTATGGATCAGGTTGTTGACGGCCAATTCAAGGTGTTGCCTTGACATCTCGATTTCGGGTTCCTGGTCCGCGATACGTTCCATGTTGATGCGCATGCTGATATTGCGCTCCCTGGCCTCGGCCGAATAGATCCGCCAGGCTTCGGTAAACAGGGGGCGCAACTTGCCAGGCTGGAAGCGGTAGGCGCGTTGGAAATCTCCAAGGTTGTTCACCACGACTGCCAAGGCTTCCGCACTGCTCAACAGGTCGTTGGTCATGGTACGCAATTCGCCTGCCTTGAGCGTGCCTGCCTCCATCATCAGATTCTCGGCACGGGCAATGACCCCCTGCAGCCGGGTCTGTAATTCATGGACCACTTTTTCAAGGTCGTGCTCGATGCCCTGCTCGCGGTCGATCATGCTGAACAGGTACGCTTCGATGGGTGAAAGCTTCCTGTTCAACTCGTTGATCCGCTCCAGGTTCACCAGTTTTACCTGGTTGAAGGCTTTTCGCAGAACATCTTCCTGGCTGGGATCGAGGCTTAATCTTTTCACCACCTGCTGCAGGCGATTTTCCGCAATAGCGGATTTTGTCGGATCATCAATTCTCATTTCACCGAACAACAGTACGGCGCGCGGTTCCCCTTCGACCACCACCGGCAGGGCCTGGTTCCACAAACCGGCGTGGCAACAGGCAAGGTGGGATTCGATCTTGAAGGCCTGCTCGGCGCGGTAACAATGATCCCGTTCACAGGCAGCCTTGCCTCCCGGGAAGGACCAGATCAACTTGCAGTAATTCTCAAAATTGTCCAGCGAGGCCGTGGAGAATGTCCCTGCCAGTGCGCCAACCTTCTTTTCGAACAGACCGATCGGCAGGCCTGTCGTGGCAGCAAACAGGTCCAGGATGGCTTTATTGGCGTCTGACCGCCGGGCGCGGTAATCAAACATGGTGGTTATCCTGCATCCCTCTCGACGGGAGGCCTGACGAGCAAGCGGGCATACAGCAAACGGATGATGGCTTTATATTGAGGATCGTTCATTTCGAGCACCGATGCTCTTAGCAGCAGCGCGCGCAGGACAGACTCGGGGATGGACTTGTATTCGCCGAGTTCGGTCAAGCCGAGCAACGGAGCCGTGTACAAGGCCTTGATGCGGCTGATCTCTTCCAGGATCTGCCTCATCTTCTCCTGGTCTTCGGCCATAGCGGCCTTTTCGAAGAGATTCGTAAGCGTACCGAGCTGCACCCAGGCGATCTGCTTGATGTTCTCGTCTGAATACTCGCGCTCGTCGTTGCTCAATTTTCTTTTTGGGTTGATCTGAAATTCCTGCTCCCAGCGGAACAAGGTGGTCTTGGCGATCTTGAACATTTGACACACTTCTGCCGGGGAGTAGCCATGGATTTCTGCCATCGATGTTCTCCATTGGTATATCAAGTATACCAGTTATAAGTATATGCGGGCAATGATAGTTTCAAACAATGGTCTTGTCAAGGTGAACCGAGTAATCCCTTGGTACCAGTTAAAACAATGGCGGGCTGGTTCCAAGGGGGAATAGTTTATTGTCCATCTCGCTGTGATGAGCGGTCTTTCAGGGATATCAAGGCGGCTTTCCCCGGGCTCACGCACGCCAGGAAAAGGGCGGTCATGAGCGCAGCGGAGGCGAGGCACCAAGCACAGACCGCGCCGATGACGAACAATTCCAGGCAGGTCAGCCAGATCGAAAAAAGGATCCCGAAAGCTGCAAGCGCAAGCTGCAGCAGCGAGGCGTAAGCAGCCAACTTTCCCCTGGCGCGCCGGGACACCAGCCAGGCTGCCAGGATGGCCAGATAACCTGCCATGCCCAACACGCCGATGGGCAGGAAACCGAACAGGCGTGCGTATTCGCTCTGCTGGACAGTATTGCAATCCCCCACGGCGCCACAATAGGCTTCAATTTGCGCCGTTTCCACGTAAGCCAGGTACCCTGCCACGACCAGGCCGGCAATGCATAGGAGTGGAATAAACCATTGAACCTGCTTGCGGCTGGAAATGTTTCCACCCCTCAGCAACATCCAGGCTCCCAATGGGAGGGAGATGAGCAATCCTGCCAGGACAAGCAAGGCAAGGACATTGGCAAGCGGGTCCTGCTGCACTCTGTCGGCGAAACCAGGGGAGACTACAGTGGGAGTGGCAACCGGCAGGATGTTGCAGCCACCTCCGGAACCTTGATCGGGGCTCGCAGGCCCTTGGGGTGGAGGCGGTAGAAGAAGTAGCCAGCGAGGTCCCGAATGCCTGCGTTTCCTGTTGAGAATGGAGCGCCTCCAGCAGCCCGGGGAGCGCGGGCAGATCCACACCACCGAGGGCAAGGTACCGGTCGATCGTTTCGGGAAATTCCTCCCGAATGTCCACGCTGCCGAGGAGATATGCATCGCCAACGATCAACAAAGGAACAACGCTGCTGGGCACAGCATACGTTTGGACGGCTGCCAGGAAGAGGGACCTGCCTTCCGGGAAGTTGATGTCGAAAATGATCACTTCCAACCGGTCGCCGTACTCTTCACTAATTTTTGGAAGGACATCGGTCAACACCTGCTGGCAGTGGCGGCAGGTGGGCGAAATGAAGAGCACTGCATGCACGACGGGAGCAGGAGTGGGGGTTTCCGAGCTGACAGGATGACTCCCCGCGAAAAGGAGAAAAAGCACCAACGCTGAAAAGAGTAACGTGCGTAGAAACCTGGAGGACACGATCAATTCTCAACAAATCGAAATGCCCAGCGGGCATATTTCTGGCTGAAGTTGGCTGCCATGCGTCCTTTTCTCTCCCGCACTGCCGTGACCACATTGTTTTTTAATTCGTCACAATCAAGACTTCTGAAAGCCCCGACACAGTACAGAGGCAGGACGGACAATGTGCAAGTCGGGCAGCAATACAGGCCTTTTACAGCACCATGGGTGAAGTGGCTATTCATGATCGCACATTGAAGCTCCAGGTGCCGCAGGGTGAAACGTTTGTCCTGCCAGGCATAGTCCGGACCCAACGCCAGGCGACCCAACAATTGGAAATAGGCATTCAGGGCGATCCTGCCCGTGGCTCCCTTGGCCAGCTCACCAGATGCCAGCCTGAAACCCGGAGGATTTTTATAGGCTTCAAGTACAGCAACCATCTCATCGAATAATGTGCCGGCGGTCTGTTTTTCCGTCCGGGATAATTGGTGCCTGGAGGCGGCAACCTCCAGCAATGCGTACATTTGGTCCATGACTGCCTCCTAGAAATTAATCATACCACTGCGATCCTTTCGTCACCAGCACAAGGAAAATAATTTGTGAGCGATGAGAAGCGAATTCCTTGCAGAAACTGGTGGTTGGCAGTATGCTTGTCACGGAAAATCATCCCCAAACCTGGGAGGGCACCATCCAATGGAATTGATCAAACCCAAGCTGACTCCGCCCCTGGATCCTGGATTCCGCCCGGCCGGGTTGGCGGCGCGCGCTTTGAGGCAAAAAATGGGATCCGCCGGCGTCCCGGCGTTGATCGCCCTTGAACGCGGCGGGGGTGAATGCTCACATTTCCAAGTCATGGTCTATCCAGAGGGGCATCCTGCGTTCGAAGAAAATTTCTGGTACGTGGAAAGAATCGTCAAATTCCTGCTCTGGCAGCGCGGCGGGCATACGGTCTATTTTGCAGGTCCACGCAAGATCGCCGAACACCTGGGTCAAGCCTATTCCGCTTACGGGGAACGGAAATTTGATCACCACTTCCTGGGGAAACTGGTCTACGAAAAGGAATTCAGGGTCATCGGGTGTGACTTGGAAGAGGTGCCTGCGCCAAATGAACTCGGAAAACTTCTCGGCCGCAACCTGGAGGGATACCGGATCGGGTTTGACTTGGGCGCCTCCGACCGCAAGGTGAGCGCAGTGGTGGACGGGAATCCTGTCTACAGCGAGGAAGTGATCTGGGAGCCGCGCAAGAACACCGATCCGGAGTATCACTACCGGGAGATCATGACCGCCTTGCGAACCGCAGCCGGGAAGATGCCGCGCCTGGATGCCATAGGGGGCAGTTCAGCCGGGATCTTTATCGATAACCGCCCGATGGTGGCGTCACTTTTCCGCGGCATCCCTGCCGACAAGTTTGGCATGATCCGGGAAATGTTCCTGCGCATCCGCCAGGAGATGGGTGTGCCCCTGGAGGTGATCAATGACGGCGACGTGACCGCACTGGCGGGTTCCATGTCGATCGGCGAGAACGGGATCCTGGGCATTGCCCTGGGTTCCAGCCTGGCCTCCGGGTACGTTAACATGGACGGACGCATCATGGGTTGGCTGAACGAGCTGGCATTTGCGCCCATCGACCTCAATCCCAATGCCGTGGTGGAAGAATGGTCGGGAGACCGGGGTTGCGGCGCATCCTATTTTTCCCAGCAATACGTCTTTCGACTGGCGCCGGCAGCCGGGATCGAGATACCGGTCGGATGTGACCGATGCAGAAAAATTGAAATTCGTCCAGGAAAAATTGGAGTCAGGACACGAAGGGGCGGTCCAGATCTGGCAAAGCATGGGCATCTCCCTGGGTTACGGCATCGCCCAATTTGCCGAGTTTTATGACCTGAGACATGTGCTGATCCTGGGACGCTGCACCTCCGGCAGGGGTGGGGACCTGCTCCTGGAAGGTGCCCGAAAGGTCTTTGCGGCTGAGTATCCCGATCTGCTGGAACATGTAGAACTGCACTTGCCCGACGAAAGGATCCGCCGCATCGGGCAATCGGTGGCGGCGGCAAGCCTGCCCGTCGTGCAGGGGAGCGACCGGATTGGCAATGGAGGAACAGCATGAAATTCCACATGAAAACAGCCGAGATCTACGTCCCTGACAATCGACCGGTCAGCGAAGCCCTGGAACGCACCACGCACCTGTGCATAGCAGCCCACCAGGATGATATCGAGATCATGGCGGCGCAACCCATCCTGGAATGCTTTCAGCGGCAGGATGCTTGGTTCAGCGGTGTGGTCGTCACGGATGGACGCGGCTCGCCACGCGATCACATTTACGCCGACATACACGGATGAAGAAATGCGCCTGGTTCGCATAAAAGAGCAGCGCAAGGCAGCCTTTGTCGGCGAATATGCCGCGCAGGTGATGCTGGACCTACCCAGCAAGGTGGTCAAGGATGCCTCCAGGCTGGAAGCGGTGCAGGACCTCCTGGCGATACTGCATGCCGCCCGGCCTCGTTTCGTTTACACCCACAACCTGGCTGACAAGCACGATACCCATGTGGCGGTGGCGCTGCGGACGATCGCGGCATTGCGCCAACTGGCGCCAGCGGAACAACCGGAAAAGGTATTCGGCTGCGAGGTCTGGCGGGGGCTGGACTGGATGCAGGATGCCGACAAGGTTACCCTGGACGTCTCGGAACACGAGAACCTGCAGGCTGCCCTGCTGGGGGTGTTCGATTCGCAAATCGCCGGGGGCAAGCGCTACGACCTGGCCTCGATGGGAAGGCGCCGGGCCAACGCCACCTACTTCGAATCTCATGGGGTGGACCTGACCAGCGGTCTTTCCTATGCGATGGACCTGACCCCCTTGATAAAAGATCAAAACCTGGAGCCCAAGGATTATGTGGAGGTTTTTGTCCGCCGTTTTGGAGAAGACATCCAGGCAAGGATCGGTAAGTTAAGGTAATTCCTGCCTGTCTGACCGATCTGCAATGGATTGTTGAAGGAGGTGTTGACATGCAAGGTCCCGACTCGATCGAATTGAAGACCACTCTGCGAGATTTAGGCTCAAGTTTTCCAGGGCGAAGACTCACGGCCATCCACATACTAGCTGAACTCACCTTTACCAACGATGAAATCATTCGATCCCTGTCAACCATCCTAGCCCAGGATGAAGAATCCGAAGTCCGACTCGCGGCGATGCAAGCCTTGCAGAATCCCGTTCATCAGGCGCTTATCCGGGAGCATCCCGACCTTCTTATGCAGGGAATCGTGGCAACAGTCCATGCGAAAGAGGAGGAGGACAAGGAAGAAGGCGAGAAAATCGTCACCGCCTTTCTCGCCCGTCGAAAAAGAGAGAGAATTTACTACGCATGTTTCTTTCTCGCCATGATCCTATATGTTGTCATCCTGATCGCGATCATATCCTCAGGCAATCTCCAGTCCAAGGATCTCAACTGTTCATGGGTGATCGTCTTCCTGCTTGCCGGGATTTTGATGTTACCTGTCCTGGCGGAATTGGCGTTGCCCGAATTGCGATTCATGGCTGGGAGGCTGGAAGGCTGCGGTGAATGTGTGGTGGGCAAGCGCACCGCTGATGTGCCCGCATTGCGGTAAGAAGCTGCTTTAGCAGGGTAGAGAGGATTGCTGAATGAGGTTTTTCGCCCAATCGTTAACGAGATCGAGGTTATAAGTGACACGTTTGGGGTAAAAATCAATTCTTTTGGTTGTAACGACAAACCACCAGGTAAATTACACTTCCAGCCTAGGTGGAATAATAATTCCGGGTCCTCCAGGGAAGAGTCCTGACTATCATACTCACCTGGAGGACATGCGGTCGAAATTTTCCAGCAGAGATTTGCCATTCTTGAAAATCTTGCTGGCGGACGTGAAAGTGTATAATTCAAGCGAAGATCTTTCCAAAAGGATCATCGACTTTGTTGGCGAAAGGAAATAAGACTTGAAATCCTCGTTGCGAAATCAAATCCTGGCATTTCCCATCCTGGTCCTGGTTGGAGGCTTGCTCGCCCGGGCAGGGAGCGACAACGGCAAGGTCGTTGAAGGGATCCCCGTGTTCACCTTCGTCGTGGCGATCGCCTTTCTTATCCAATGGGTGGCTTTCGTTCCAGCATTTATTTACCAGACTGAAAAATTCTTCGACATTACCGGCAGCCTCACGTACCTGCTGGTACCAGCCTGGCGGTGATCCTGAGCCGGGCATACAACGGCAGATCCACTGCTCCTGTTAGCCCTGGTCAGCATCTGGGCGCTGCGGCTGGGAATCTTCCTGTTCCGCCGTGTCCGAAAAGCCGGGAAGGATGACCGCTTTGACCAGATCAAGCCGTCCTTCATGCGCTTTTTGAACACATGGACGATCCAGGCATTGTGGATTTCCTTCACGCTGGCTGCCGCCCTGGCGGCGATCACGAGCAGCAGACAACCGGCACTGGACCGCCTCGCCTTGCTGGGTTTCCTGGTCTGGGTGACCGGCTTCTCCATTGAGGTTGTCGCCGATGCCCAGAAGAGCCGATTCCAGGCAAATCCAGATAATAAAGGCAGGTTCATCCAGACAGGACTATGGTCGCGTTCACGCCATCCCAATTATTTCGGGGAGATCCTGCTGTGGATCGGCGTGGCGATCATCGCACTTCCGACCCTGCAAGGATGGCAATGGTTGACCTTGATCTCTCCGCTGTTTGTCATTCTACTTCTCACCCGGGTGAGCGGGATCCCCTTGTTGGAGAAGAAGGCACAGGAGAAGTGGGGTGGACAAGAGGACTACGAAGCCTACAAGAAACGCACCCCCGTCCTGATCCCCCGCTTGTGGAAGCTGGATTGACCTGAAAAGGTGCACAGAGACCGGCGTGCCGGGATAACTTGTGAATAATTTCTCGATATTGTAAATGAATTCGAATTGATTTATATTGAGGATGTCCTCTTAGACCTCTTGTGAGAGGGCAGGTATTGAATTCCTAGCGCGAGCTGGAAGAGACTTCATACAAGCTGGAGGTGGATTTTGGAGAAGCCGTCGAATACTTTCATGAAACTTCCGTCGACCAGGACAGGTTGGTGGGCGTTGGGATTGGGGATCGCTTACGTGGTGCTGTTCTCTTTTAATACATTTGTCTTTATGCCCATGCAGGTGATTGTCCCATGGCAAATGACAATGCTCCCCTTCTACGGTATTTTCATGCTGCTTTGCGGGCTGGCTTCAGGCGTAATCGGCCTGATCGCAATCCTTGCCAAAAAGGAACGGTCCGTTTTCGTCTGGCTGACCCTCCTTCCCGGGGCATTTGTGGTGTTCTTCCTGCTGGGGGAGTTCCTTATTCCGCATTAGGATTAAAGGAGGTATCCCATGCAAGGATGTACGACCAGCGAAGACATCATTTACCTGCGCGAAGCAGTCAAGGTCGCCCATCAAGCCGAATTGAGCGGCAACCTGCCTATCGGCGCTGTGATCCTTTTAGATGGACAAGTGATCGCCCGGGGGGCGAATTCCATCTGGAAGCCGGAATTGGCGCTCACCCGGCACGCCGAGATGGAAGCCATGCGCGCTGTCCCTGCTGACCTGTGGGCGCGGTCAAGGGAGATGACCCTGTATACAACCCTGGAGCCGTGCGTGATGTGCGCCGGCGCGATCCTGCTGCACCGACTGGGAAGGCTTGTATTCGGGGCCACCGATCCGCACGGAGGTGCAGGTACCTGCCTGGGTGATCTGCCGTTCTATTTCCGGGAGCAACTGGCACACATGCAGTGGTGCGGACCTGGTTATCCCGGAAGAGTGTGATCCTCTGTTTCACAGGACGATGGTATTGGTGGAACAAGTCAAGTGACCAAGAGATCCTAATGAATATCTGGACGTGAGTTGGATTATTTCGGGGTACATTTTTCTTTTGTGACATCTTCCTGATCTACCGTCCTAGGTGGAGGCACTAATGTGCCGTGATCGCTTGTTGATCCCATTATTAATCCTTTTATTGATCCTCATCCCGCTAAGTGGATGCAAACCTTCCAATTTTTCAAAGGCAGATTGCGAGTTCGAAGTTCCCCAGGGGATGGAAGTGGAGTGCGGTTTTCTTACCATCCCAGAGAATTGGGCCAACCCGGATGGGAACAAGATCCGCCTGCATGTTGCCATTCTTCACACGCAAAACAAGCACCCGGAAGCGGATCCGATCCTTTTCCTGGATGGGGGACCGGGAGGATTTACTCTGGATTACCTGCAAAACCTTGCCTCAATGTTCAATTTTGCGCATGCCAGCCGGGATGTGATCTTTTTCGACCAACGTGGGGTGGGTTATTCCACCCCTTCGCTCAACTGCCCTGAAGCGGAAGAACAAGCATACCTGGATTGGACCCAGGACCTGCGGATGACGGAATCGGATGAGCACTACGTCCAGGCACTGAAAACCTGCCGTGAGAGGCTCGAAGCGCAAGGTATTGACCTGGCTGGTTATACAAGCGCGGCCAGCGTGGCAGATGTTGACTCTTTGCGGAAGGCATTGGGTGTGTCCCAGTGGAACCTGTACGGCAGCTCCTATGGCACCCGCCTGGCATTGACCGTGATGCGTGATTTCCCGGAGGGTATACGAAGTGTTGTCCTGGATTCCACCCTGCCTGTTCAAGTCAACCTTTTCGAAACGATCGCGCTGAATAGCGAGAGGACGCTGGAGTTGGTCTTCACACGCTGCGCTGTCGACCCGATATGCGCTGAGAATTATCCAAACCTGGAAGAGTCTTTTTACGACCTGGTCGATCAACTGGATGCCCAGCCGTTAAACTTTCGATATTTACCGCGCCTCCACCGGCAAATTCTATAAAGTGGTACTCAACGGAGACCGATTTATCTGGCTGACATTCAGGATACTCTACATGGGTGGCCAAATCCCCGAGCTCCCCTGGCGTTTCGAAGGCATAAAAACTGGCAAGACGAGTGGCCTGGGAGAGTATCTTCAATATTTAATCTTTTCCGATGATGAATGGAATGAAGGGATGTTCTATTCGCTCCATTGCTATGAAGAGGTGCCGTTCTTTTCCCTGGAGAGATGGGAGCAGGTCAATAGCAGTGTGAATCCGCGCTGGGTGGAAGCTTTTGGCGAGGGTGAAGCGTCGGGAGGTTGCACGACCTGGGGATTGGGTCAGCCACCTCCTTTGGAAAACCAACCTGTATCCAGCGATATCCCGACATTGATCCTGGCAGGCGAATTCGATCCGATCACTCCACCTGCCTGGGGGAGTTTGGTTGCGGAATCCTTAAGCAACTCGCAATTTGTGGAATTCTCCACTTTTGCACATGGGGTTTTGGGCAACGGTTCTGATCGCGGCGCCTGTTCTTTCTCGATCGTGAAAGCCTTTCTTGATGACCCGGGTTCGAAAGTCAATAACACCTGTGCACTGGAGTTCAGCCTTTCTTTCATCCGGAAATAGTTCACAGCAGGAAGGATTTTGAGATCATAAATCGGCCTCGAAAAGGAAATTCCTGAATCGAGGGGGAGAAGAATCCATATTTCTCTTGTTAAAACTGTCATGGGGGAAATGCCATTGTCTTCTTGTTCAATGATTGGGAAAATCCTGCATATTGGGCGTAATGCGGTTGGCGAGAGAAACCGTCAAGGAAACATTGAAAAGAAAGGATATTTTGGATTATTACAGCACCGCCATCATGTTAAAATATACCCAGGTCAGAGTAATTAAAATTCCAAGAACCGCATTTCAAATTACGCATTGGAGAAAATCGTATGCCAAAATCCAGTAACATCGCCGCCCGTGTGTCAGAGTTGCTTGGAAAATTAACCCTGGAAGAGAAAATCTCCCTGCTCTCGGGTCGTGACCAATGGTACACGGTGCCCATCGAGCGCCTGGGCATCCCTTCAATTGTAATGACCGATGGTCCGCATGGCGTGCGCGCCTCCAACCCGGAAACGGGGAGGATGGTCGGACCGACCACCGCCTTCCCAACCGGCATCTCGATGGGCGCGGCATGGAACCCGGACCTGGTGGAGGAGGTGGGACAGGCATTGGGAGAGGAAACGCGTGCCATGGGTTGCGACATCCTCCTGGGACCGTGCGTGAACATCGTCCGCCATCCGCTGGGCGGGCGCAACTTCGAAACCTATGCGGAAGATCCATACCTCGCAGGGCGAACGGCAGTTGGATTCATCAAGGGCGTGCAGAGTCGCGGGGTGGGCACTTCGCTCAAGCATTTTGCCTTGAACAATTACGAGATCGAGCGTTTCCGCGCTTCCACCCAGGTGGACGAGCGCACCATGCGCGAGATCTACCTGGCACAATTCGAAATGGCAGTCAGGGAAGCGCAGCCCTGGACGGTGATGTGCTCCTACAACCGGATCAACGGTGTGTATGCCAGCCAAAACGACACGCTGATGAACAAGATCCTGCGGGACGAGTGGGGATTCGAGGGGGCGGTCATTTCCGACTGGGGCGCCAACCACACCATTTTCGAATCCATCCAGGGTGGGTTGGACCTGGAGATGCCCGGCCCGGCGAAATACTACAAATTATTAATTGACGCGGTGAACAATTGGCAGATCGAGGAGGCGGCGATCGACAAGGCGGTGAGTCGCATCCTGCGGCTCGTCCTGCTCTCGGGGCGTATGGATGACAGCACTTCTACCGGTTCGGTAAACACGGTGGAGCACGCAGCACTGGCGCGCGCGCCTGGCAGAAGAAGCGATCACCTTGCTGAAGAACGAAGGCGGCGTCCTACCGCTAACCGGGATCGAATCACTGGCTGTCATCGGTCCCAACGCAGCCGAGGCGGTCATCACCGGCGGTGGGAGTTCGCACGTGCAATCCACCCTACCGGGTCAGCCCCCTGGGAGCCTTGCGTTCACGCCTGGCGGACAAGGTCGAGATCGTCCATGAGCCGGGCTGCGACAACTACGACCAACCGTCCACAGTTCCACAAGCCTGGATGAAGGATGGTTTACGGGGTACATTCTTTGCCACAGAAGATGTTACCGGGGAATCCATCTTCACCCAGGAGAGGATGGGCACCGATTTCTGGTTCAATGTGAACTGGCTCAATGGGCAGGTTAAACCCGTGGCGGGGACTTGGACGGGCAACCTGAGCGTACCCGAGGACGGCACGTACCAATTCGTGATGACCCATGCCGGTTCGGTGAGGGTATTCGTGGACGGCAAACAGGTCTTGCAGGGTGCCGCGCAGGATTCCGCCTGGCATGGCGGCCAAAGTTCATCCGGCACGATCGAATTGCAGGCAGGAAAAGTGCACGAACTGCTCATCGAGTACGTGCGCCCTGCCCAACAGGAAGTGATCCACTTCAACCTGGGGATCGGAATGACCTTCCCAAGCGGGGTGGACCCCCGGCTGGCACGCGCCGTTGAAGCGGCGCGCAGTTGCGATGTTGCCGTGGTCTTTGCCGGCTATCCCGAGGGATTCGAAACGGAGGGGACAGACCGACCTTCGATGAACTTGATGGGAAACCAGGAGGCACTGATCAATGCCGTGGCAGCCGCCAACCCGCGCACCGTGGTGGTGTTGAACGCAGGCGCGCCGGTGGCGATGCCGTGGCTGGACCGGGTGGCAGCCGTGGTGCTGGCTTATTATCCCGGGCAGGAGAGCGGCAACGCGCTGAGCGCGGTACTGCTTGGCGAGGTGAATCCCTCCGGAAAATTGCCGGTCACCTTCCCCGTGCGGCTGCAGGACTGCCCGGCTTATACCAACAACTCATACCCGGGCTGCCGCGAGGTGGTCTATGGTGAAGGTATTTTCGTGGGATACCGGTACTTCGATACCCGGGATATCACACCCTTGTTCCCCTTCGGGCATGGATTGTCGTATACAGAGTTCGAATACAGCAACCTGGTCATTTCAAAGCCGGTCAAGGGGAAGGCCGAGGTGGAAGTGTCGCTCGAGGTCAAGAACACCGGCAAGGTCTCCGGCAAGGAAGTGGTGCAGCTCTACGTCGCCGATCCGCAGGCCTCCCTGCCGCGCCCGACAAAGGAGTTGAAAGGCTTTGCCAAGATCGAACTCAAACCGGGACAGACTAAAACTTTGACCTTCTCGTTGGATGAGCGATCCTTGGCTTATTTTGACCCCGTTGCCAGGAAATGGGTGGCGGAACCGGGCGAATTCAAGATCCTGGTGGGATCCTCTTCGCGGGATATTCGCCTGGAAGGCACATTCCTCTTAGAATAAAGTCCAGGGGCTAGTTATACCCAAAGAAGGAGAGTTATGGATAATAAACCTGCCGATTACCATACCATCGATGAATACATAGCAAGATTTCCTGCCGAGGTGCAGGCGCGGTTGCAGGCGATGCGGGCAACCATCCGGGCTGCCGCTCCGCTGGCGCAGGAAAAGATCAGCTACCAGATGCCCACTTTCCACCTGAACGGCAACCTGGTCCATTTTGCTGCGCACACAAACCACATCGGTTTCTACCCGGTGCCAACCGGGATCGAGGCTTTCAAGCAGGATCTATCCCCCTATGTCCAGGGAAAGGGCTCGGTGCAGTTCCCAAACGACCAGCCACTGCCCCTGGAACTGGTCACCCGGGTGGTCAAGTTCCGGGTGGAGGAGAACCTGGCGAAGGCAAAGAAAAAGGCCGGAAACAAGCGGGAGAAGAAAGCAGCAGGGTAACTTGAGCCCGGTACACCTGTCCCGATTTGAAACCGCGATCCGCACGGTCTTGGACTTTAATGCAGCCTTCAACCGGCATGATATCCCCGGGATGATGAAGCTGATGAGCGAGGATTGTGTTTTCGAAAACACGTCACCCGCCCCGGACGGCACGCGGTACACGGGGAAGGAGGAGATCACCCGCTTTTGGGAGCAATTCTTCCGCGATTCCCCCCAGGCACATATCGAGATCGAGGATGCCTTCGGCCTGGGATTTCACTGCGTGATGCGCTGGAAATATGAGTGGGTGGACGAGCGTGGGAGCGAAGAGCCATGTCCGAGGGGTGGATGTATTCAAATTCAAGGAGGGGCTGATCTGTGAGAAGTTGTCTTATGTGAAAGGGTAGAGACAGGCGGGCAGAGATACAAACATCATTCTATGGAATACCGGCTTGTCCCGGTGGAATTGGTCAACCTGGCAGGGAAGGCAAGGATTGCTCAAATTTGCAGGGATATGATCCAGCGCCAGGTGGTGCTCTGGTCGGATGGTGCCAGATTGTGAGGTGAAAAATGGCAAAATACCTATTCCATGGAACCTATACCCCGGAAGGTTACCGCGGGTTGCTTGCCGAGGGCGGGAGCAAGCGCATCGAGGCGGCTAAACAGGCCTTGGGAAGTGTGGGGGGATCTTTGGAGGCGTTCTATTTTTCCAACGGCGAGAACGATTTCTACATCATCGTCAATCTACCGGACAAGGTGAGCGCAACTGCCGTCACCCTGGCGGGCAATGTGAGCGGTACATTCCAAATCAAGGCCGTGGAATTATTGACTGCTGCCGAGATGGACGCGGTTGTCGCCAGGAGCATTGATTTTCGTCCCCCGGGACAATAAAGTGAATATCAGGCTTTAATTTGACGATAGATCAATCCAATTTCCATCCCCTGAGTGAAGTAATTCGCTACCTGCGAAGCCGCCATTTCCAGATGGCAAAAACAATTCCCACAAGCAGAAGGAGAAAACTTGCCCCAAGGGCAAGCCATTTGCTGAAGGTGAATATTGGTGCCAGGAAATCTACGATGGGAGTATGGGCAGGGAAACGATGCATGACCAGCGAGGTGGCAGTATTCTCAAGGTAGTCCAACAACATCCCCGCCAGGGGCAACAAGTTTAGCAGCCGACCGCGTTTTGAGGGGTAAAGAACGATTGAAAATATCCAACTTAAAGCAGTTGTGAGGAAAAGGGCGTAGACCAGGGGCCAGACAAGGTCAAAGGTGAAGCGGATGCGGATATATTCCGTTCGTCCTGTTGGGCCATAGGCTTCTGCCATGGAATAGAGGTCTGCCGGTGAATATATCAGCGAGAGGTCTGGGCTGCCAGCTTCAGCGGAGTTGGAGGTGGAGTTGCCGGCTTGCCCGGGCAGTATTAGGACGATAAAAAGAACGAAGATGGCCAGGGCAACCAGTGTGACCCAGCCTGTTGATACTCGGTACAACCAAGAAGAAAGTGAATGCATGGATGAGCCTATCCGGATTGAAAATTACTATGAAATCATTGGCGCATACCGGCAAAGAAGCCGTTAAAGTATGGAACAAGCCAGATGATCCAGACAAGAATACTGAACCTGTGGAAATTGGTGATGGCCTTTTCGTTCTTCCTGACGAGCACCGCGCTAGCCCAGACAGCGTGGATAACCATCAACAAGATGGCTGTTACCCCGGTAACACCGTGGATATCAGATCCCAGTCCACCGGCGTAGTCCATCATGATAGCTGTACCAATCGTATCGCACGTCAGTCCACCCCAAAAAAATAGCAGGTGCCAGCCTTTCAGCCTTCCGGCGATCCTTTCCGCCCAAACACCAATAGTGTACAAGAGCAAGGCGAGTGTGATGAAGATGGTGGCGATCAGCATTATTTTTGGCATGGGTTTCCTTTACTACAGTTCAAAGTATGTGTAAGAAAGGGAGTTTTGGACGAAAACGGAGCTTCTAATTCTTCACGAGCAAAAGAAACATGGCAATATTCCGATCTACTCTGGGAACTGATGCCACCATCCTTTATACAAGGACCAGAGTGGTGAAACACCATTTTGCTTCAATCGATGTGTTCTTGATATCCATCTATCATTTTCCCAGTCATGATGAAGTCATCAGGTAGACTGCAAATGATGCCAGCCAGTGCTCGCCACCGTAGTGCCCGGAGGCCACGTGATCGAGACCTGCGCGGGCATGGGCGCTGGCTGAGTTGAGCAATTCGTCCCGAAATGGATGTTCCTCGGGCAAGTGTGCGGCGATATTCTTCATGCACCAGGCGCGGCTCAAGTTCAAGCCGTCGAGGTGCACCAGTTGCAGGTCACCGCGATCGGAGACCGCAACCGGAGAGAACAGGCTGCCGGGAAGCTGGGGCAGGAAGGCGTGGAACCAGCGCGCATATTCAGCTTGTGTCAGGATGCGCCACATCAAATCAGCTTCAACCAATGCGGGGGAGAGAAAATCATTGCCGCCCGGCTCCCAGGAGGCGGGATAGTCACGGTCGCCAGCGTAATATGCGAGCGCACGCTGAACGATCAACTTTTCCAAGGGGCTGTGATGGCAGGCGTGGGCATAATCGAGGGCAAAGGTGAGCCCAAAGGCAGTATTGGCGTGGGTGCCGACCCGGATGGGATATGCCTGCCGGGGGAGGAAATCAAGGTAACCATTGACGATGAATTCCACCAGGGGCTGCAGATTGCGTGACCAGGCTGCAGCTGCCGAATCCTGCCAGGATGTCAGCTCCTCGGCAAGTCTTAACAGCCAGGCCCAGCCGTAGGTGCGCTCGAAGGAACTGTGGTTGGGTGCCTTGAAATAATCCGCTTCCACTTTCAAGTTGGCTGCGGTCAGGTTGCCTTCCATGGCCTAGGCGGATTTCGCCAGCCTGGGGGAGGTCAGGGAACAAGCGCAGCAGCCGCGCCAACATCCAGTGCCCATGAACAGAGGAATGCCAGTCGAAGCAGCCGTAGAATGCAGGGTGTAGGCGGCGCGGAGTCTGGGCATCTTCAGCTGACGTTCAGCACCAAGCCGGGAGCATTGGGATACTCGCGGGTGATGCCTGCAAGTGCCAGGTCGGCGAAGCGTGCGGCGTGGTGGAGGTCCAGGGGTGGAATGGATGTTGCAGTAGCCAAGGTCATTTGTCAGCAGGACGGATGAGCCAGGTAGGGAGGTGGAAACCTAAAATACTGGTGAAGATGGCGATGAAGAAGAAAGGATTTCCAGGTTCCAGGGGATGGTAAATGAAAACGGCGACGACCAGGGGGAGGTATGCTCCGAGCAGGGTGCCGACCAGGCGCGAGTGAAGAATGGGTTTGACCCTCAACCAGCGGAATTTCAAAGCCAACAGCCCGACCGCGTAGATACCGATCGAGTAGGTGATCCCGAGGATGAGAATAAACATCACCGGGTGTGTCTCGGGGAAATCCCCCATGTTTGGGAGCAGCAAGGAAGCCACAAAGGTCACCAGCTGCGTGGCGATGACCTGGGCTACCACCACCGCACAAAAAAGCAGGAAAATGGTGATCTTCTGGTTGGTATTCATATTCTCTCCTTTACTTACGAAGGAACTACCTGAACCAATGCAACCCCAGAAGCGGATTATACTCTGTCCGGCAGTTCCAAGTTGGATGTCAGATTTCAGCCTGGTTTACGTCTTATATAGTGAAGCATGCGCGTGCCATCCCAAATCAGGAGAAAATATTGATCAAACAAGAACGGTCGATCCTCGATCTTTTCAAGAGCATCTCGAGGTCACCCATTTCCAGCCGGGAAACATTCAGCGCCTTGTATGAAAACACCCACCTGTCCGTGTTCCGCTATATCTATGGCATGATGGGTGGAAAACAGCAGGAGGCTGAAGACCTGGCTTCCGAGACCTATTTACGGGCCTGGCGGGCGCGCAAGGGTTTCGCCGGTGATGACGGAAGCGCGCTGGGATGGCTTTTCACCATCGCCCGCCGGCAGGTGATCGATGCCTACCGGCGCAAGTCCGGGCACCCGGATGTGGACGGTGACCTGGAGGCAAACCTTCCCGATGAAAGAACATCTCCTGAAGGCGAGGTCATTAAAAGAAGAGCAGGAGGGACTATGGGTCCGCCTGGGATCGATCCCTGGTCCTGCCCGAGAGATGCTGGTGCTGCGGTACCTGGTGGGTTGGAAAGTCAACCAGATCGCTGCCCACCTGGATATCCCTGAAAACACAGTTTCGGTGACCATGCAGCGTGCGCTGGACAAGTTGCGCGCGGCGTGGCAACCAGAGGATGAAAGAAAATGATCCCTGAACCATTGGAAGAACAATTGGAAAAAATTAAACCTTCACCGACATTGCGCTTTCACAAGCGCATGGCGCATGCGCCGTGGAGCGCGGCGGGACGTATTCGCCAGCAACTGTTTACTGGAGTTGGGCTGGCATTGGTCCTGCTCTCCGCCACATTGCTCCTGACCCCCCAGGGACGCGCCTGGGCACAGGAAGTGCTGCATTTCTTCACCCGCGCAGCGAGTGATACCCGACCCGTGACACCCATGCCACCCGGGGAGGACTGGGCATGGACGTTCGATATTGGTCTTGAGGAGGCGGAACAACTCACCGGGATCAATGCATCCGTGCCTACCTGGGTGCCGGATACATTGGTGTATAACGGTGCCATGGCGGATCCCAACCGCAGAACCATCTTAATTTCATACAACTATCTTGGGATGGAGGGAACCGGGCTTGTGCTGCTGCAACAGGCGGTGACAGAGGATAACCAATGCGAGATTTGCGACATCGTGGGAGCCAGCGCGGAGGTACAGTCCGTTCAGGTGGGTGACGTCCAGGGCGAATACGTGACCGGCGTTTGGAAAGCCATCGGGGATACGGGGCAGTGGGGTTGGGATGATGAGCCGTTCATGCAACGCCTGCGCTGGCAAGCGAACGGCATGGCATATGAAATCATGTACATGGCTCCACCGGAGAGCATGAGTTCGCGATGATCTGGTCACCATCGCGGCGAGCCTGAGTTACTGACCCGGCAGCCAAGGCGGCTTTTTTGATGCCGATGCCAACGGACACGCCGGGCGAGGTCACCCTGCGCACCTTGTATCCACTGGACCGATTTCAAGCCCAGCAACAAGCCAGGTTCACGGTGCTCATGCCTGCTTGGATGCCCGCTACTCTCTCCCTCAGGGGCGCGGCATGCGAACAAGGTGAGCACCCGATCGCCCATCTCTTTTACCCGGATCCTGCAAAAATGGAACTGGGCGGGGAGCATGGTCTGCGCCTGAGCGAGCAGCTGGTCGCCAACGATGCGGATTGCGACTTGTGCGGCTTTATCGTCGGTGACCGGGCAGCAGCCGAAGCCGCTTATGAGTTCAAGGTGGTGGGAGAAAATGCAACGATCGAGGAAGTAACGATAGGCACAGGCACGGGGATGTTTGTACAGGGTGCCTGGGAGCCGGCTGGCGAAGGAGGTTTCCAGTGGGTGAATGATCCAACGGTCAGCGTGCTGCGCTGGCAAGCCAATGGAGTCGCGTTACAGATCGCCTATTTTGGTGAGGAACTGACCCTGCAGGAGTTGATCAAGATCGCTGAAAGCATATACTGATCAACTGCAAGTTGAAAATTGGACGGAAATCCTGGCCGGCAGAACCCTGCCGGTCAGTTATTTCCTAAAAGGTCTCTTGCCGCGATTCGGGGGACGGTTGCGTTCCCTGCCGGCAGCTGGTTTTTGTGTTTTGGGTTGAGCTAAATCGACCGGTTGAAGCGCGGGTGCATGCAAGATTTGCTGGTAGGCATCGTCGAGCAGCATGGTGATGACAGGGAGTTCCTCTTCATTCTCCACCAGGGTGCGGGCAAGGGGTGCAAAGCGACGCGAGCGCTCGGCTTGCAGCCGGTCACGCCCGCGCAGGCGGGATTCCAGCAAGGCAGTCATGCGCTCTGCCACCACGGCTTCGACATCCGCATCGCTGGGAATGGGACGCTCCTCCAGCGGGATCTTGAACTCCTTCCCGATGCGGTCGATAAGAAATTTCTCCAGGCGATTGACCAGCGTGATCGCCACCCCGCTGGCTCCAGCGCGACCGGTCCGCCCGGAACGATGAATGTAAGCTTCCGTTTCCTGCGGAGGTTCGTATTGGATGACATGCGAGAGGGCGGGAATGTCCAGCCCGCGGGCAGCCACATCCGTAGCCACCAGGAAACGCAGCGATCCCTTGCGGACACGGTCCAGCACCCGCTCGCGGTCAGCCTGGGAGAGGTCGGCGGAGAGTTCGTCGGCATCATAGCCAAAGCGCTGCAGGACCACCGAAACATAATGGACACGCGACTTGGTGTTGCAGAAGATCAACGCCGAGTTCGGATTTTCGATCTCGATCAGGCGCACGAGGGCGCGGTCCTTGTCCAGGCCGGGCACCACGTAATAGACGGTGGTCGATTTCGGCGACGTGGATATGGTCTGTGCTCAGGCTGATGAACTGCGGATCGCGGATGAATTGCCTGGCGGTATACATGACCGATTCGGGAAAGGTGGCGGAGAACATGCAGGTGTGGATGGGGCGCCTGGGCAGATAACGCTGCAGCTCCTGCATGTCAGGGTAGAAGCCCATGGAGAGCATCCGGTCGGCTTCGTCGTAGATCAACATTTTTAATATGCTCGAGCGATAAGCTGCGCTTGAGCAGGTGATCGAGCACCCGACCGGGAGTGCCAACGATGATGGCTGCGCCTGCCTTGATGGCTTCGATCTGCGCCGAGTATCCCACACCGCCGTACACTGCCACGGTACGCAGCCCTGCCGGCGCGCAGATCTTTTCCGCTTCCTGCCAGACCTGGCGGGCAAGTTCGCGGGTGGGAACCAGGATGAGCGCCTGGCAGAAAGCCTCGGATGGGTTGAGGCGGACCAGCATGGGCAGCAGAAATGCGCCGGTCTTTCCGCTGCCGGTTCGGGCCTGGATCATCATGTTGCGCCCGGCCAACAGGTAAGGGATTGCCCAATTCTGCACCGGAACGAGGGTATTCCACCCGGCGCGCGCGGCTGCCAGGCGAAGGCGTTCAGGAAGCTGTTCCAGGGTCACATCGGGGAGCTGGGGTAGGGTTTCGATCTTGGGGTTGGAAGGAGGAGTAGTCATCGGATCAGGCAGTCGTCGAAGTCAATGTCTCGGGTTGGGGGATATTCTCGGTGGCAAGTTCGAGGCTGGTGGCATTTTCGATCTTCAGCAGGCGGATGAGGAACAGCGCCAAGAGAAGGGCAAAATGGCAGAGGATGGAGGGCAGGGCGTCTGCTGCAATGGGGATGACCGTGATGGTCACCAGAGCAGGGAAGATGAAAGCGATGCACCCAAGCAGTACCTGCCCTAAAAGAAGCCGTTGACGGTGGTCTTCGCAGATGGTCACACCGTACGCAGAGAGGAGCAACATGCTGAACAATCCGGATTGGTAAAAGATGCCATACCAACGGAAGAGGGGGGTTGGATTGGTGTAGCGGGCAAAAACGATCATGCAAACCGATTCACTCACAAAATTGGGCTGGAGAGCTATTCCGGCTGCCAGGCCCGCGCAGCACACGTACATGACGCCGGCAAAGCGGAAAAGCGTTTGCGTACTGGTTGGGTAAAGCCGGGCCACCAATAACAGGCCGGTGGGAGGCAGCCAGGCGACGACAATGAAAGCCAGCCGGGGCAGGAGGGAACCGGTCACCGGCAGCAAGCCCGTACACAAGGCGGCTTCGATGATCTGGTACCCGGCGAGGAAGAACAGGATGGCGGCGGTGGTGCGAGGATGGGTTTGCGCCCGGGACCGCGCAACGCCCACACTGCCGCACTGACCTCGAGTACTGCAGTACCAATGGAAAGAAAAGGGCTGTAATTCATGGCATTCTCCTTGGGAAGATACCGAATTATACGACAGCCCTTCCATTGTTGGTATTCAACGTTTATACTCCCTCACTCTGAAACCTCCTGAGCACGAAGAAGTGGAAAATAAAATGAGTCGACGGACGCGCTGGATCATCTCTCCGCCACTGACGCCGCAGGCGGCGCAAAACCTGGCTGAATTTCCAATCAATTTTGCAACAGATGCTCTTTAACCGCGGGTATGCCACGGATGCCGAGGCAGCGCTTTCCTGCGTGCGGAGACGGTGTTCGACACCTCGCCTCTCCAAATGAAGGGCATGCAAAAAGCGATCGAGCGGATCCGCGGAGCGATTTCGAATGGCGAAGCGATCGCCATTTACGGTGATTACGATGTGGACGGTGTCACTGCCACGGTGCTGCTGGTGCAGACGTTGCAGGCATTCGGCGGAAAAGTACAACCCTATATTCCCAACCGGTTCGACGAAGGTTATGGGATCAACAACGAGGCCCTCGATAAGCCTGGCGGCTGAGGGCGTGAAACTGGTCATCAGCGTGGATTGCGGCATCCGTTCCCCTGCCGAAGCCCAGCACGCCAGGGAGCTGGGACTGGACATGATCATCACCGACCACCACGAACCTTTTGGGGACCTGCCGGACGCCTTCACCGTGCTCAATCCGAAACAAGCCGGAGATCCATACCCGGACAAATACCTGGCGGGGGTTGGCATCGCCTACAAGGTTGCCCAGGCGTTGTTCGAAAGCATGCCGCAACCGGATTCGGGACTCCAACTGGAAGACCTGCTCGACCTGGTGGCGCTCGGTACCGTCGCCGACCTCGCTCCATTGGCCGGAGAGAATCGCGCCCTGGTGAGAGCTGGCTTGAAGCAGATGCGCCAGCCAAGGCGCCAGGGTCTTTTTTCCCTGGCAAATGTTGCCGGGGTTTCCCTGCCGGATATCAATGCCACCCACATCGGTTTCATGCTGGGACCGCGGCTCAATGCTGCCGGGAGGCTGGAATCGGCGCTGGATGCATACAATCTGTTGATGACCACCGACCTGGCAGAAGCCGGTCGCCTGGCGCAAAAACTGGACATGCGCAACCGCGAACGCCAGGTGCTGACGCGCAAGATCCAGAATGAAGCCGAGATATTGGCGCTGAGTGAAGATCCACATGCTTCCATCCTGTTCGCGGTCGATCCCGGCTTCAACACCGGTGTTGTGGGTCTCGCCGCGTCACGCCTTTCAGAGATCTATTACAAGCCTGCCATCGTCGGTCAAAAAGGCGAGGAAACAACGCGCTGTTCGTGCCGGTCCATACCCGAGTTCCACATCACCGAAGCGCTTGACCTGTGTGCTGACCTGCTCATCCGGCATGGCGGGCATGCAGCAGCGGCAGGCTTCACCGTGTCGAATGGCAACCTGCAGGCTTTGAAGACCAGGCTGAAGGAGATCGCCCATTCCCGACTGGCAGACCTGGACCTGCGCCAGACCCTGTCGGCTGACATGGAGATCCTCATTCTCTGCCCTGACCAGCGAACTGCTGAAAAACCTGGGCTATCTACAGCCCACCGGATACGGGAATCCGGAAGCGGTCTTCGCCACGCACAATGTCAAGGTGATCAATTCGCGCACGGTAGGCGCGGATGCAAAGCACTTGAAGTTGAGCCTCAGCGATGGACATGACACGCTGGATGCCATCGGTTTCCGGATGGGCGATCTGAAAAGTAACCTGCCGTCCAGGGTGGATATTCTCTACACCTTCGAGGCAAATGAATACAACGGGCGGGTCACGCGGCAATTGAACCTGAAGGATATCAAACCTGCCGGCTCGCCGGATTAATTGGTGGCAGATTTCCATTTGTGAGTGGAATTTTCAATCCATTAAACGGTATTTGATCAATGCCCAGAGTGCCGCAAAGGCATCTTTCATGCGGATCTTTTTCCCCTCTGAATAATCCCTTGGATTGAATGAGATGGGTACTTCCAGGATGGAATAACCGCGCTTTAGAACCTTGGCGGTAAATTCGGGTTCAAAGTCGAAGCGATGGGCGCGCAATTCCATGCCGTCGACCACCTGGTGCCTAAAAACCTTGTACCCGGTTTCCATGTCGCTGAGGATGGGTGCCAAAAAGCAAGTTGGTGACATGGGTCAGGATCTTGTTGCCCAGCATGAACCAGAAATTCATCACGCGGCGCGGCCCAGCCATGAAACGGGAGCCGTACACCACCTGCGCCCGGCCTTCCTGGATGGGTTTCAGCAACGCAGGATAATCGCAGGGATCGTATTCCAGGTCGGCATCCTGGATCAGGATCACTTCGCCCCTCGCCGCGGCGATCCCGGTGCGGATGGCAGCCCCTTTTCCCTGGTTCCTGTCGTGGGTGATCAAGCGGATAGCCGGTGTAGCCTCCATCGCGGTGAGCAGGTCGCGGGTTCCGTCTGTTGAACAATCGTCCACCAGGATGATCTCGTCCGCCAGCCTGGTTCGCAGGACACGAGTGACCACCTCGTTCAGTGTTTTCTTTTCATTGAAGACAGGGATGATGACGGAGAGGTACATTGGCAAAATTATAAACGAAAAGTGAGCTTCTGATTCTTTCCACATGCTATAATAACGCATCACATCTCGGAGGCTGAAACAATGGCTGGTACGAATTCTGGTTCCAGTTATGAAAGTAATCCACCTTTTTATCCAAAACCAATTAACAAATTGGAGGAAACCGGGCTTTCCATACTGTGGTTGGAAGACCTGGCCTTGAAGCTCTTATATTACCAGGGCTACATGTCCGGATTTCAAGGTGGCAGAAGAGATTGCCCTGCCCTTTGCCGGGATCGTCGACCAGATCCTGGAAGCACTGAAGCGGGAGAAACTGATCGAAGTCAAATCTTCGCAGATGGGACTGGGTGAAGGATCCTACCAGTACGCGATCACCGGCGCAGGGATCATGCGCGCCCGCGAAGCCCTGGAACGCAGCCAATATGCGGGACCTGCCCCGGTACCCCTTGAAGTGTACAATGAATCGGTGCGGCGCCAGAACCGCGGCAAAGTGGCAATCACCAGCAATATGTTGCGCCAGATCCTTTCCCACCTGGTGCTTTCTGAAACTACTTTTCAACGGCTCGGCCCGGCACTCAATTCGGGGACATCCATCTTCCTGTATGGGCCTCCCGGGAATGGTAAAACAAGCGTTGCAAAAGCGTTTGGGAACCTGTTCCTGAGCATGACCATGTATATCCCCTATGCCCTTTACCTGGACGGACAGGTGGTTAAATTTACGACTCGGTCAACCACCAGCTGGCAGGCGAAGTCGGACACCCAGTCCAGCGGGACCGGCGGCATGTACAAGGGTATCCGGCGCGACCCGCGCTGGGTGAAGATCCGCCGTCCGTTTGTCATCACCGGTGGCGAGTTGACCCTGGCAGGCCTGGACCTTGTTTTTGATGATGTGCACAAATTCTACGAAGCTCCATTCCAGGTCAAGGCGAATGGCGGCATCCTGCTCATCGATGATTTCGGACGGCAGCAGGTTCGCCCGCGCGACCTGCTCAATCGCTGGATCGTCCCCCTGGAGAACCGGGTGGATTTCCTCACCTTGCACACCGGGGCGAAAGTGGAAATTCCCTTCGATGTGCTGGTCGTGTTCGCCACCAACCTGCCGCCGCGAGACCTCGTGGATGAAGCCTTCCTGAGGCGGTTGCGCCACAAGGTGGAGATCGGCGATCCCTCCTTCGAAGAATATCGCGAGATCTTCAAGCGCGTGTCCCTGCAGAAAGGGATCCAATATAACGACGAAGGGCTGGCTTACCTGCTGCAGGAATGGTACATCAAGCGCAACCGCAAGTTGCGCGCCTCCCATCCACGCGACCTGTGCGACCAGATCCTGGATATCGCCCGTTTCCTGGCTTGCGATCCGATCATGAACCAGGAAATGCTCGACCGCGCCGCACAGGCTTATTTTGTGGAGATGAAGAATGTGGAGTGATCTAAAAACGCCCCTGGTCATCGGTCACCGCGGCGATTCGGCTCATGCACCCGAGAATACTCTGTCTGCTTTTCGGATGGCAGCAGACAAGGGAGCAGACGCGGTCGAGTTCGACGTGAAGTTAACAGCGGACCTGCGGGTGATCGCCCTGCATGACCAGACCGTTGACCGGACGACAAATGGACACGGGCAGGTCAGCAAGATGACGTTTGCCGAGCTGCGGAACCTGCATGCTGGGGCGCGATTCGATGGAAAATTCCCCGGAGAACGAATTCCCACCCTGGATGAGATCTTCGAGGAAGTGGGCACGCGCCTGCACATGAACGTGGAACTGACCAATTACGCCACGCCTGGCGATCCTCTTGTTGAAAAGGTCGTGGAAGTAGTCCGCAGGCATAACATCCAAAAGCAATTATTCTTCTCATCTTTTGACGCTCGAAATTTACGCCAGGTACATTCTTTGCTCCCGGATGTACCACGCGGATTGCTTGCCAGGGAGTTATGGCGCGGATGGAAAACCAGGCTTTACGAGTGGAAAGAGGCGACATTTGAGGCTTTAAATCCCTTTTTTATGGATACGACACGAATATTGGTAAAACGAGTTCATTCATCCGGGAAGGGCGTAAATGTTTGGACTGTCAACGGTGAAGCAGAGATGAAAAGACTTATCTCTATTGGCGTGGATGGGATCATCACGAATGATCCTGCCTTACTCCTCGGATTATTGAGTAGAGAGAAGTGATCCCAGCCGAATGGTTCGACCAGGCAGCCAAGCGCCTCGCGGCGCATGTTCGGCGTACGTCGTTGACCAATGACGCCGAGTTGAATATCTACCTGAAGTGGGAAAATCAGCAGCTGACCGGCTCTTTCAAGGCGCGGGAGCCTTGAACAAGGTACTATCCCTTGAGAAATGGGAACAAGCTGCCGGGCTGGTGACAGCCTCGGCGGGAAACCACGGGCAGGGGGTGGCGCTGGCAGGGCAACTTGTCGGGGCGCCGGTGATCGTATTTGCTTCGGATCATGCCGTTAAGGCGAAGGTGGAGGCAATGAAGAACCTGGGGGCGGAGGTGCGCTTCGTGCCCGGAGGCTACGAGCTGGCAGAAAAGACTGCCATCCAGTTTGCACAGGAACAGAAACAAACCTGGATCTCCGCGTATAACGATGGACAGGTGATCGCCGGTCAAGGAACGGTCGGGCTGGAAATGCTGGAAGAATTGCCCCAAGTGGACAATATGACCATCGTCGTGCCGGTTGGTGGTGGAGGTTTGATCAGCGGGATAGGCGCGGCAATCGCCGAAAAAAAGCATCGCCCGCGCTTGGTGGGTGTGAACACGGAAGCATCCGCGTTCATGCATTCCTTGTTCCATTTAGGCCACCAGGATGGGGTTGTGGACCTGCCCACGCTGGCGGATGGTTTGAGTGGCGCCGTGGAAACCGGTTCGCTGACGATCCCGATGGTAAGGAAATATGCAGACGACCTGGTCACAGTAAGCGAGGAACAGATCGGCCAGGCGATCGCATTTGCATGGAAAAAGTATGGACAGGTCCTGGAAGGTTCCGGTGCGGTTGGGTTGGCAGCGGTATTATCGGGTAAGGTAAGATTACCTGCAGCCGTGGTCATTTCGGGTGGAAATATCCAACCCGAGGTGCATTCAGAACTCTGCAAGCGGTATTCCGCATGAAGATGAAGCATTCCTGGCGTTTTGTATTCCTGGTAATCTGCCTGATCTCCATCCAGCCGGCAGGAATTTGGCGCGTTTCATGCAAAGACCGAAGCCATCCATGTCCAGGAGCAGGCGCAGCAGTTGCTTACCGACATGACTGCGGAAGAACGGGTGGGCCAGTTGTTCCTGGTCAGTTTTACGGGCACGGAGACCGATCCGAGATCCCAAATTTACGACTTGATCATGGAACATCACATCGGTGGCGTGGTATTGCTTGCCGGAAACGATAATTTCCTGGAAGGCCCCGGCAGCCTGTCCTATACCTACGATCTAATCGCCCAACTGCAAACCATTGAATGGCAATCCTCCCAGCGCCCAACAGTTGACCCTAACACCGGCGGACCGGCAGCGCTAAGTTATATACCGTTATTGGTCGGCATTTCCCAGACTGTCGGAAGCGGATACGGCGACCTGGCGATCAGCGGTCTGACCGCAATCCCGGAGCAGATGGCGATCGGCGCCACCTGGGATGTCTCACTCGCTGAACAGGTCGGTCATATCGTCGGGGAAGAGCTCTCTGATTTAGGATTTAATTTTTTCATTGGTCCATCCCTGGATGTGCTGGAATTCCCGGATGCCACCCTGGCTAACGGCCTGGGGTCCAGCGTTTTTGGTGGAGACCCGTACTGGGTGGGGCAGATGGGGCAGGCATATATCCGCGGGCTGCACAGCGGCAGCGAAGACAGGTTGCTGGTGATCGCGCGGAACTTTCCCGGTAGAGGCTCCACCGATCGACCGGCAGGGGAAGAACCCGCCACGGTTCGAAAGAGCCTGGATTCCCTGAAACAGATCGACCTGGCGCCGTTCTTCTCCGTCACCGGAGGGGCCACTGACGAGGCAAGCACCACAGATGGTTTACTGGTCTCGCACATCCGCTACCAGGGATTCCAGGGGAACATCCGTGCCACCACGCGCCCGGTCAGCTTCGACTCGCAAGCTTTGACCCAGATCCTTTCGCTGCCTGAATTAAGTGAATGGCGGGCGGCTGGAGGGGTTGACGGTGAGCGAGGACCTGGGCAGCGATACGGTCAGACGATTTTACGATCCCGGGGGAACGAGTTTCAATGCCCGGCAGGTCGTCCGGGATGCCTTCCTGGCAGGAAACGACCTGCTCTACCTGGGGAACATCCACTCCAACGATTTGCCGGAGAATTATCAGACAGTGGTGAATATCCTCAATTTCTTCGTCCAGAAATATCGTGAGGATACCGCCTTTGCCCAACTGGTTGATGATGCAGTGACGCGCATCCTGGCTGCCAAGACACAGGTGTACAGTGGATTCGAACTGAATAATGTGATCCCGCTGAAAGGAAAAGTGATCAATATCGGCAATTCGAGCGCGATCACTTTCCAGGTTGCCAGCCAGGCTGCCACGCTGGTCAGCCCAGCCCTGGCTGACCTGGACGCGGTCCTGCCGGAGTCGCCGGCTTTAGCAGACAATATCGTTTTTATCACCGACACGCGGGCCGTATCCCAGTGTACGATATGCGCGGAGACATCCTTGATCGGAGTTCAGGAGATGCAAAACGCGACCCTGCGCCTGTATGGGCCGAACGTGGATGGATTGACCAATGAATTACGGCTGAATTCGTTTGCCCTGGATTCTCTCGCAACAATCCTGGATAATGGCGCGGGCGACTCAACCCTGGAACGCAGCATTTACCAGGCGGATTGGCTGGTCATTAACATGCTGGATGCCGCGCCCGACCAACCACAGACACTGCTCCTGCGCCGGTTCCTTTCTGAACGTCAGGACCTCTTGCGCAATAAGAATGTAGTCGTGTTCGCCTTTAACGCACCGTTTTACCTGGATTCCACGGATATCTCCAAACTGACGGCATATTACTGCCTTTACAGTAATTCTTCGCCGTTCATCGATGTCGCGGTTCGGCTCCTGTTTCGCGAAATGACCCCCAATGGCGCACTGCCAGTATCCGTGTCTGGGGCAGGATACGATCTCTTCTCGGCTTTGACCCCGGATCCGAGCCAGGTGATCACACTGCAGGTGGAATTCCCTTCGCCTCCAGTTTCCACGGAAACCAGCACCCCGGAAGCAGTTCCAACGGCTGTGTTTCGGGTCGGCGATAGTGTATCGGTGCGGACGGGTGTGATCCTGGACCATAACGACAACCCGGTACCGGATGGCACCGGCGTGCAGTTCACCCTGACCCAGAGTGGGGTCAGCGGCGTGATGCAACAGGTGGAGGCGGTGACCAGCCAGGGTGTGGCAAGGGCTTCCTTCAATATCGATCGTTCCGGCCTGCTGGAGATACGTGCGACCAGTGATCCGGCAACTGTCTCTTTTACCCTGCAAATGGATGTTTCCGGAGAAAGCTTCAGCGTGACTGTGGTAGCGCCGACACCCGAGATGACCTTCACTCCCACCCCTGAAAGTGCTGTCACACCTGGCACGGAGAATACCAGCTCACCGGCTCCTCTCCCCAATTTTGGCGGATGGGCGCTGATGGTCGTTTTGCTGGGAGGATCCACCTGGCTGGCATTCATGGCAGGGCGAAAATTCGCCTCACCACTTTGGGGGCTGCGCTTGGGATTATGCGCGGCACTGGGTGGATTATTGGGATACAGCACCCTGGCAGTTCGGCTGCCTGGTGTGACGGATTTTATTCATAATACGCAATACCTGGGGGTGGGTGGGATCGTGATCGCCGGGGCGATGCTTGGCGCGGCTGCCGGGTATGTGTGGTTGCGGGTTAGGCGATGAGTTAACCGGAAAGTGATTAACAGCGTATAGCCATCAATTATAGGGAATGGTTATAGAGATGAAGGGATTGAAAGAATCAAGGCGCCGTACATGACTATACGGCGATTTTCTATCTTAACGGACCAACGAGGCGACCAGGCTAAGCAGTAGTAAACCCCCCACGATCCAAACCATGACCTTTTCGGCAGGAGAAGAGAGCAGGCTGAGCAGGGATTTTGCTTGACCCTGCTGCGGTACTGGACGGGTGGGTAAATCACGCGTACCCATCAGATAATTGCGGAATTCTTCGATATTGGTCGGGCGGTCATTGGGATGGAGAGACATGGCCCACAGGATGGCTTTTTCGGTACGTGAACTGATGGCTGAATTCACTGCGTGAGGTGCGGGCAGGCTTTCGGGCTGCAGGAAGCGTTGCCGGGCATCCACAGGCGGAGTGTTGGTCAGCAGGTGGTAGAGGGTGCAGCCAAAGGCATAGATATCCGAACGGGCGTCAGTGTGCAGTCCGTCACCGCCGTATTGCTCGAGGGGGGTATACAAGGCTGTGCCTCTCCCCTGGATGACGGTTATGGTCATTTCGTCCGGGACGAGAGCCTTGACAAGACCAAAATCCACCAGCTTGAGCATATTGGTGGGTGTAATCTTCAAGTTGGACGGCTTGACATCGCGATGGACAAGGGGTGGGTCTTGTTGGTGCAGGTAGGACAGGGCATCTGCCAACTGGTAGGACCAGGCAAGCACCTTCTGTTCACTCAGGAAAGTGCTATTCTTCTTTGCCTCCAGCATCAAAGCACGCAAGTCCTTTCCCGGGATGTAATCCATCACCAGGTAGTCGCGCGGTCCGACAGCAAAGAAATCCGAGACTTTGGGGAGGTTGGGGTGGTCGAGGCGTGCCAAGACGGTGGCTTCACGCCGGAATTGCTGGCGGGCCTCCTTGAGCAGATTGGCTGGGACTGCCCGATCGTGTTCCACTTCCTTGAGTGCACATTTGCGCCCTTCCAGGCGCAAGTCGTCAGCCAGGTAGATGTTTCCCATGCCTCCCTGGCCGATTCGCTCGCGGATGCGGTAGCGACCGTTCAGAACCTCGTCGGTCTTGAGCGCGGTGGTCATTTGATTCCGTTAGGAGATCTGGCTGTGGCCTGGATATCGGCGTCGGTGGCGCACAGCGAATTCTCTTTTCCTGGGATGATTATACTGGCTTTTCGCTTCTGTTGTATAATCAACCGCAAGATTATGGTTGGGAATATGGAAGAAGCACCCTTATTGATCGCTCAAGCTGGACCACTGAACGGGCAGCGTTGGACATTGAACAAATCCCTGTTGATCGGACGCGAAGGGACCTGTGACGTGGTGATACCGGACCGGATGGTATCGCGGTTTCACGCCCGGTTGACTCCTTCAATTCAAGGGGTGGCTCTCGAAGACCTGGGCAGCAAGAACGGCACCCATTGCAATGGCAAACCGGTGGAAACCAAGCTTTTTCTGCAAGAGGGAGACCTGGTGCAGATCGCCGTTGCCCAGCAATTCATCTTCCTGACATCCGATGCAACCATGCCACTGGTGGTGGCGGAAACTTCTTCAGGGCGATTACACCTGGACCTGCGCTCACGCCAGACCTGGATTGACGAGGTTCTCGTGGATCCGCCACTTTCTGCGCTTCAATTTCACGTGTTGCAAGTGCTCCTCGAGCGCCAGGGACAGGTGGTGCCGCGTGAGGAACTGGTCAGTGCTTCGTGGGGTGATGAACAGGCGATAGGAGTCAGTGACCAGGCGCTGGATGCCTTAATTCGCCGGCTGCGCGACCGCCTGTCAGTGATCGACCCGGGACATGCCTATATCGTGACCGTGCGGGGGCATGGCATCATGCTGGACAATCCAAAATAAAAATCCTGCGATATCGTTATCGCAGGATTTACTTCTTTCTGTTTTCTTCTATCCTATATTCTTCTTCATGGTGAACTTCAGGACTGCGCGGTAAACTTCCTGGAGTTTTTCCAGCATTGCTGCCGCTTCAGCGGAGGGTTTCTCGCCCTCCCCGCCCTCTGTGCGTCCCATCAGGGTGGCGATCACGGATACGAATTCGGGGGTGATCTCCTCGCCATGGGCAGCGATGCGTTTCTCCAGTTCGGTTGCATCAGGAGTGTCCAGCAAATCCTGGAGCAATTCCAATTCAGGCGGATTATTCGCCTGTTGGATCACTGCAGCGACCTGTTGGAGCTTGGGCATGCGTTGGGTGTCGATCTTGCGATTCGCTTCTTGAAGCGCCTGGTTCAGGACCTGGACGAAAATATCACCGAACTCGGGGAGATGTTCAAGGGTGGATTTCTGTATATCGGCAGAACCGAGGATCGTCTCGAGAAGTTCGTTGGCATGCTTGACTTCCGCTTCCATGCGTTGGTCGATCCGCCGGGTGATGTCCAGGAGTTTGCTTCTCAGTTCTTCCAATTTCTGCCTTTCAGCTGAGACTGCTTTTTCAATCCGGGCAGTGAGAGCCTGGAAGAAAAGGTAATCCAATCCCGGGCGGGTCATGCTGACCAGGGCGTTCAAGCGCGTATCATTGGGGGCATCGATCAGGATCTGCATCAAGCGGTCACGATCGAGGTTCTTACCGGCAGCCTGGAGAATCCTGACCGCTTCCTGGATCTCGTTGTTCTGCTCTGTGATCTTACGCCCGTATTCTGTTTCTTCGAGGAGCTGCTTCTGAACCGCCTCGATCTGTTTTACCGCGGCTTCCTGCCCGGAACCCATGGCGCCTTCGACCAGGCGGGAGAAGATGGTGAAGAAATCGGCATCGAAGAGGGTAGGATCCTGCTTGATGAGCTGCGAACGTGCCTCAGGACTGGCGGCGGTCAACAGGCGCTCCACCAGGTTGACACGTTTCTGTTGGGATTGGAGCATTTCCGGGGTGATACCGTCCGCGCCGAGGATACGTTCCATCAAGCTCTGGTAGGTGAGAAAGCTTTGCGGGCGCAAGAGGTAGCCCTTGCGTTTCTCGGGAGGCAGCTTGTTGGTCACCTGTGTAATCAGCGGACCGACAAGTCGCTCCTGGTCATTTACGGACATCCTGAGTTCTGAAGGGAAGTAAGTAAGCAAGAGTTCTTTTTCATTGTCGTGGTAAACGATGGGGGTGGCGAGCGGTCCGTTAAAGCCGCAAGCGCGGCAGGCAGCGAAATTGGATACCCCACCGAGCAGGCGTTGTTTGGCCCCAGGATCGGTGGTGACATCGAAGAGTTGTTCCACGATGGCTACGACGGGCTGGCGGCATTGGGGGCAAGAGATCTGGGTTTTTTGAGGAGGCATGTTTCTAGTCCGATGGAAGGTTTTTTCTGGCGAACGGTCTATTTTACTTCAAATTCCGGACAACTGCCCGGTTGACATTCCACCCTACTTCCGCGGCAGGGAAAAACACAGGCGGGCGCCTGATCCGGGTTGTGGATCGACCCAGATGCGACCACCGTGGGCTTCCACGATCGCCTTGGCGAGGTACAGCCCCAGCCCGGCACCTTTCGTCTTGCGGACGGCTTTGTCCGAGCGGTAGAAGCGATTGAAGATGAAAGGGATGTCCTCCGGGTTGATACCGGGGCCCTGGTCGCTGATGGTGACGATGACCTGTTCGGGGCGGGTTTCACCATGGATGCGAATCTCACCGTCCGGGGCGTACTTCAGCGCATTGGAAAGTAAATTCGAAAGCAACTGGGAGATCCTGTTCTCGTCGGCGAGGATTACGGGGAATCTATCTGGGAAATCCACCACGATTGCGTGGCTCTTGCTTTGAGTCTGGAAACGTTCGGCTAGACGTCCTGCCAGGGCGGGCAATGAAACATCCGACAGGCTTGTGTTCAGACCACCAGCCTGGAGACGCGAGGCATCGAGAAGGTCCTCGATCATGGAGGTGAGGTGATCGGCCTCCTCTTCGATAACCGCCAGGCTGTCCTGAACCACGGAACGATCCCAGGTGGCATCCTCGCGGCGCAACGTGGAAACATATCCTTTAATGAGGGCTACGGGTGTTTTCAATTCATGACTGACGATCGAGACAAAAGTGTTCTTGATCTCTTCTGCATTGCGAAACTTGGTGATATCCCGCATGGTGACGATGATGTTACGTAATTTGCCATCCGGGGTCAGCAGGGGTGCATAGGTGATACCTACAGGCAGGTTTGGCGGATCGTGGCGGGCCAGGTCACCTTCCACGTACAGGTAGGCATGCGTGGTGAGAGGCCACCCCCCGGTCACGGCCTCCTCGAGGGTCAATCCCTCCGGATGGTGCGCCCAGCGGATCACCTTGTTATGGGCTTCCCCCTGGATGCTGCCGCGCGGCTGCCCGCTCAGGCGCTCGAAGGCGGTGTTACAGCGTTCGATGGTGTGGTCGGCGTTCAGGATCAGGATGCCATCGGCGGCAGAATCGAGCAATGCATCCAGGCGCAGTTTTTCATAGCTGACCTGGCGGTAGAGCTGCGCGTTGTGAACGGCTATTGCGGCTTGATCAGCAAAAGATTGCAGCAAAAGCTTGTCATTGGGGGAGAAAATATCCGGATAATTGCGGAAAATGAAGATCACCCCGATCACCTTGCCATGGGCGGCGAGGGGTATCCCGACACCGTTCAGCAAACCCATGCTGGCGGTGTAGGTCAGGGTCTTCAACATGCGATTCAGTTCTGCGATGTCCAACTCCGTGACACGTTCCTCGGCCAGGAGAGGTTGCAGGTAGCTCATAAAAGCGGGCGCGATGCCGTGGGCGGTGGCGACATTCCATCCGGAGGATTCTTTCAAGGCGATCAATCCAGCCTGACCGGCAAGCATCTCCATGGCGATGCGCAAAATGCGCGCCAACAACTTCTCCAGGTCAAGTTCCTGGGTGAGGGCGCGCGAGATCTCGAGCAGGTAGTCGCGTTGGCGAACGCGGAAATCAGGAAGCATAACGATCATGTACTTGCGATGACGAATTGATCAACGACCGGTTTATTTTATCACCGGCATGCAGCCGGTCTGTTAGAGTTTTATCAAAGTTGCCAAAAAAAATCCCGGAAGATCTCTCTCCCGGGATAAAAGTCTTCTTGATTAAATTATAAGTTATTTAATCTCTTTTTCAGCCAGCCCGATGGCCTCATCAAGGACCTTGAGACCTTCATCGATCTCGTCCTTGGTGATACAAAGAGGAGGCGTGATGCGGATGACCGATTTTCCGCAGGAGAGCAGCACCAGCCCGCGCTCGAAAGCCAGATCAACGATCCGGTTGGTGAGTTCATCGGCAGGCACCTTGGTCTTGCGGTCCTTTACAAACTCCACGCCGATCATCAATCCAATTCCACGAACATCACCAATGGATGGATGGCGGGACATGATCTCATGCATGGCGTCGAGAGTATATTCGCCAACGACAGCCGCGTTCTCCATGTACTCGTTCTCGATCAGTTCAAGAGTAGCCAATGCGGCTGCACAGGCGATGGGATTACCTCCAAAGGTATTGCCATGCGCCCCACGCGGCCAGTCCATGACGGATTTTCTTGCGATGCATGCGCCCAGAGGCATTCCCGAGGCAATGCCTTTTGCCGTTGTGAGTACATCCGGCTCGACGTCAAAGTGTTCGACAGCCCACCATTTTCCCGTTCGCCCCATGCCGCACTGGACTTCATCCACGATCAACAGGATCTCGTACTTGTCACAAAGGTCGCGCAGAGCGGGTAGAAAACCGGGCGGTGGGATGACGTAACCGCCTTCACCCTGGACGGTCTCCAACAGGATTCCGGCAACTTCGTCCGGGGGCAGGATATGGCCGAGGATCTCCTCCTCGATATAACGGACGCAGGTCTCACCGTAATCTTCTCCAGGCAAGCGGTCGAGCACCGGGCGGTACGGATTCGGGTAAGGCGCGTGAACCACGCCGTTCATCAAAGGGTAAAAACCGCGGTGATAAGTGGGTTTACTCGCTGTGAAGGTGACTGCGCCCATCGTTCGACCATGGAAAGCGCCGGTAAAACCGATGAAGTTCGAGCGTCCGGTGTGATAACGGGCCAACTTGATGGCAGTTTCCACCGCTTCCGTACCGGAATTGTTCATAAACGAAACAGCCGCTTCTTCGAAGGGGGCGATTTCATTCAACTTTTCCCCCAAGGCCACCCATTGCTCGTGATAGAAATCAGAAGAGATGTGCAGGAATTTTTCGGCTTGATCCTGGATGGCCTTGACCACCTTGGGATGGCTGTGCCCGGTGGAATTGACCGCGATCCCGGCAGCAAAATCGAGAAAACGGTTCCCGTCCACGTCCCATATCTCGCAGCCTTTGCCGTGATCCATGACAAGCGGTATTCCGCGTGGGTAAGACGGCGAGATGACAGCCGAATCGCGCTTGATCATCGCGCGGGCCTTCGTTCCTGGTAACTTCAGCGGTTCCATAACATTTGCTCCTTTGAGATAAAAATGGTAAATGATAAAAAAGACTGGTCCAAGAGGTGTGAAAATTGCTTGTTGCAGAGGATTGCAGTTCTGAGGGGCTTGGAGAATTGAAAATCAAGTTCCCTTTTCACTGGAAGGCATGATTTTCAAAGTGGGGTGGATTCAGAAAAGTTGAACTGAACTTTCATCCTTGCCTTGAACGGATCAATTCCTTGAAAGAACTCCTCTACTCTTCGGGAAAGAACGAAACGCACGACCAGGTGTCGCTGATCATGCGGGCATATTCTCCAGCAGGATTATAACATGGCAGTTTGGGGGTGAATTGCATTAAATGGATGGGAGAGGCTAATCAACCAGGCATTTTCTTGAAAGTGTGAAATATAAACGTGGGAACCAGACCATTATGGTTCTCCATCGGCAACGAAATGAAGGTTGGTTGACTATTCATCCAAAGGCTGCTACACTGCTGATTAATGACCGAACACAAGAAGAGCCGTCCTGCTTTGCGCAAGGTGTGGTCCATGTTCCGCTGGTTCGTGCCGGGATTGGGAGTGAAACGCTGGTTTGCGGTGCTCCTGGCGGGGTTAACACTCAGCGGCGTGGGATTGGCTTTCCTCTTACTCGACATCTATCGTTCAGCCCCGGATACCTGGTGGTTGCCTGCGGTATCTTTTCTCTCATTACAGTTCCTGACCCGACCGTTAAGAATACTAATCTTTGCTGCACTGGGTATAGGCCTGGTTGTCCTGGGCACCTGGGGGGTCAACCGGTCTCTGCTTGTCCCATTCCTGCAACCTGGCAAGAGGCTGGTCGACCAGGTGGCAGATTTTCGCAAGCGTGAACGCGGCCCGCGCATCGTGGTCATCGGAGGCGGGCATGGGATAGCCTCGGTCCTGCGCGGCTTGAAAGAAAATACCAACAACCTGACAGCAATCGTCTCCGTGGCGGATGACGGCGGTTCGTCCGGAGAATTGCGCCGCTCGCTGGGCGTGCTGCCTCCGGGGGATATCCGCAACTGCCTGGCGGCGTTATCCGATGATGAAGCCTTGCTGACCCAGTTGTTCCAGTACCGCTTTGGGGGGGACACGGGATTGGGCGGACATTCCTTCGGCAACCTGTTCATTTCTGCGCTTGTGGATGTGACCGGCAGCTTCGAAGAAGCCATCGCCGAATCAGGGCGGGTGCTTTCGGTGCACGGCAGGGTGCTCCCATCCACCTTGTACAATGTGAAGCTGATCGCCGATATCCAACTCACGCATGCCCAGACCGAGGTGCGGGTGGAAGGGGAGAGCCAAATCCCCAAGACTGCAGGAAGGGTGCGCCGGGTGTGGCTGGAACCCAATGACGCCTCGGCTTTTCCTCCAGCCATCCAGGCAATACTGTCTGCGGACATGATCGTGGTCGGACCGGGCAGCCTGTATACCAGCATCCTGCCCAACCTCCTGGTTCGAGATGTACTGGAGGCAATTCGAGTCAACAAGGGATTAAAAGTATTCATCGCCAATATCGCCACCCAACCCGGCGAAACGGAAGCCTATAACTGCAGCGACCATGTGCACAGCGTGGAAGAAGTGGTGGGCAGCGATATTTTTGATGTCATTGTATGTAATTCATGGTATGATTCGAAATTTAATGGTGCTTCGCAATGGGTCCGGGTGGATGCGCAGATGGAAAAGGATAAACGTCTCTACCAGGCTGACCTTTCCGATCGCGGCGATCCATTCCATCATGATTCGACCAAATTGGCTCAAGCCCTGATGGATTTGTACAACGAAAGGACCGGACCACTGGTATAAGCCTGTACAACGCCTCGCGTTGACATTATTTTATGTAATAAAGGAGATTTGTATGACAGTAAAAGTAGGTATCAATGGTTTTGGCCGCATCGGGCGGCAAGTGCTGAAAGCCATCAGGGATTTCCATCCGGATGAACTGGAAGTCGTTGCTTTCAACGATATAGGTGACATGCCAACCATGGCTCACCTGCTCAAGTACGATTCAAACTACGGCCGTTTTGATGGTACCGTGGAAGTTCACGAAGATGGCCTGGTGATCGACGGAAGGAAAGTGAAGGCTTTCAAAGAAACCGACCCGGCTGCCATCCCCTGGGGCGACCTGGGCGTGGAGATCGTCGTTGAGGGCACCGGCATTTTCACGATCAAGGAAGATGGTGTCAACAAGAAGGGCAAGGTGGTCAAGGGTGCCGCCAACCACATTACAGCTGGAAAAGCCAAGAAAGTGATCATCACCTCACCCGCCGAGGGGGAGGACCTGACCGTGGTGCTGGGCGTCAATGAGGATAAATATGACCCGACCAAGCATCATGTTGTCTCGAATGCCTCCTGCACCACGAACTGCCTGGCCCCGGCAGTCAAGGTGGTCCACGATAATTTCACGATCGTGCGCGGATTCATGACCACCATCCACGCCTACACCAACGACCAGAAGATCCTGGACCTGCCGCATTCGGACCTGCGCCGGGCGCGCGCGGCTGCCTTGAGCATGATCCCGACCACAACCGGGGCTGCCAAGGCACTCAAGCTGGTCATTCCGGACCTGGCGGGAAAATTCGACGGTTATGCCATTCGCGTACCGACACCCACGGTATCCGTCGTGGATTTCACCATGGAAGTCGAGAAGGCGACAACCGCAGAGGCTTTACGCCAGACCTTCCGCGATGCAGCCAAGCTGCCTCGTTTCAAGGGGATCCTGCAGGCAGTGGATGAGCCGCTGGTGAGTGTCGATTACAAGGGTGATCCGCACTCTTCGTCCATCGATCTGCCCTTCACGACTGTCCTGGGCAAGGCGGAGAGCACTTTCCTAAAGGTGGTCGCCTGGTATGATAACGAATGGGGTTACTCAGTACGAACGGCCGACCTGGCCGCGCTGATGGCAAAATACCTCTAATTAATTCGGAGACGAGATCGGGGTATCGGGCTTTTACCAGCCTGGTACCCCGATGCCTAGTCCCTGGCACTGGAGTTCCCAATGAACAAGAAGACTGTTCGCGATATCGATCTGAAGAATAAGCGCGTGCTGATGCGCGTGGATTTCAATGTTCCCATGGAAGCCGGCAAGGTCACAGATGACAAGCGCATCAAGGCCTCCCTGCCGACGATCAAGTATGTCCTGGAACAGGGAGCCTCACTGATCTTGATGAGCCACCTCGGGCGTCCCAAGGGTGGACCGGATCCCGAGTTCAGCCTGAAAGCGGCAGCCGAGGTGCTCTCCGGGCACCTGGGTTTCACGGTGAAGATGGCTCCGGACTGTATCGGACCTGAGGTGGAAAAGATGGCGAAAGAACTCAAGCCGGGGGAGGTGCTCCTGCTTGAGAATACACGCTTCCACCCTGAAGAAGAGAAGAATGACCTGGACCTGGCGAAAAAGATGGCTGCCCTGGGTGATGTGTATGTCAACGATGCTTTTGGTTCAGCCCATCGTGCGCACTCCTCCACCGAGGGTGTGGCGCGCTTCCTGCCTGCGGTCTCCGGGTTCCTGATGGAACAGGAGCTTGAATACCTGGGCCGAGCCACGGCAAATCCAGAGCATCCGTATATTGCCATCCTTGGTGGTGCCAAGATCAGCGACAAGATCCTGGTGGTGGAAAACCTGCTGGCAAAGTGCGATCGACTGATCATCGGCGGCGGCATGGCGAACACTTTCCTGGCTGCCAAGGGACTGAATATGCAGGACAGCCTGGTGGAAACCACATCCCTGGAAACAGCCAAGGCAATCCTTGCACGGCACGCTGACAAGATCCTCCTGCCGGTGGATGCGGTCATCGCCGACAAGTTTGATGCCGAAGCCCGGAGCCAGGTGGTGGATGTTGATAAGATCCCGGCAGGTTGGCGGATGCTGGACGTCGGACCCAAGACCCTGGCGGCGTATAAAACCGCTCTTCATGGGGCAAAGCTCATCGTCTGGAATGGCCCGGTTGGCGTCTTTGAAATGCCCAAGTTTGCCGAAGGAACCTTTGCCCTGGCGAAGATGCTGGCAGAATCAGGCGCCACCACCGTAATTGGTGGCGGTGACAGTGCCAGCGCGGTGAAGAAAGCCGGGGTTGCCAAGCAAATGACCCATGTCTCGACGGGGGGCGGGGCCTCGCTCGAATTTCTCGAGGGTAAAGAACTGCCCGGTGTGGCAGCCTTGCTGGATAAATAGTTCATTAAATCGGGACGGGCAAGCAGCCCGTCCCGTTTATGAGGCGATATTGATGAAACGCGTTCCTTTTGTTGCTGGTAACTGGAAAATGAACAAGACCATTGCCGAGGCGAGATCCCTGGTGGCGTCGATGGTTCCTGTCTTGAGAGAGTTCTCCGGGGTGGAGAAAGTGCTTTGCCCCCCGTTCATGGCACTCTTCCCTGTCGCAGCCCTGCTGGTTGGGACCGATATTGGGCTGGGGGCGCAGGATATGTTCTGGGAAGCCAAGGGAGCCTACACAGGTCAGGTGGCGCCGGGTATGGTGGCGGAATTTTGCAAGTATGTGATCATCGGCCACTCTGAAAGACGCGCCTACTTTGGTGAAACCGACGAGACCGTGAACAAGAAAACCCTTGCAGCGCATATTTCCGGATTGACGCCGATCGTCTGCGTGGGTGAAACCCTGGCCGAGTATGAAGCCGGCCGGACTGCAGAAGTGGTCACCCGGCAGATGTTGGAGGGACTGAAGGGGCTGGACCCAGCCTTTGCCCGGACGGTCGTGATTGCATACGAGCCGGTTTGGGCAATTGGCACGGGGCAGCGCCTCCAGCGGACCGAATGCCAATGCAGTCGTGAAAGATGTCATCCGCCCGGCATTCTCACGGATGTATGGTGAGGACGCCTCCCAAATGGTGCGCGTGCTCTACGGTGGGTCGGTCACCGCAGTCAACGCGGCTGAGTTTTTTGGTGAAGCGGATATCGATGGAGCCCTCGTGGGAGGCGCCAGCCTGAAACTGGATGAGTTCCCGGCCATCGTGAAAGCTGCAGCCGGGTAATTTATTACCGGTCGCCAGGATAAGCAGGGACTTCCCCCACGGATCCATCGATTCACGTTCGACAAGACTGATTATTTTCCGCCCTCACTGCTGCGCATGACATTCCTCTCCTCCATTGACGGACTCCTTTGGTTGCTTCTCTCCCTGTTCGCGCTGGTGTTCCTGCAGCGCTTGCTTCATCGCGAGATCCAGGCATTCTTCCTGCTGTTAACCCGCCGACCAGGTGTGACGCAGGTGCTCTTTGCGATGATCTTCCTGCCGGGGGTATTCCTGCACGAATTCAGCCACCTGGCAACCGCCAAGATCCTTGGCGTTCGTACCGGGCGGTTCTCCCTGGTCCCCCAAGCACGCCCGGACGGCAGACTGCAACTTGGTTACGTGGAGGCCGCCTCGGGAGGCTTCCTGCGGGATGCGTTGATCGGACTGGCACCGCTGGTGACCGGAAGCCTGGTGGTGGCGCTGATCGCAATTTACAGGATGGAGTTGCTCCCGCTCTGGGATTACGTCCAGCTCGTGGATTGGACCCAATTCTGGAATGGATTGAAGCTCGTTCCTTCACTCCCCGATTTCTGGTTGTGGTTCTATTTGACATTTACGGTGAGCAGCACCATGATGCCTTCGATTTCAGACCGACAGGCATGGCTGCCTGTGGGGATCCTCATCGCAGTGCTGATCGGGATCGCCGTCCTGGCTGGCGCGGGACCATGGATGCTGGCAAACGCAGCTCCGCCGGTCAACGAGTTCCTGCAGGCATTGGCGTTGATCTTTGGATTAAGCTCGGCCATTCATCTCCTGCTGATCCTCCCGTTCTACCTGTTACACAAGCTCCTTTCCCACCTCACACGCCTGGAAGTGGGATAAAAAAACCGCCGAAAGGCGGTTTTCCTTTTCTTTAACCCTTGATCAATCCCCCATGGTAGAGGAGTTCGTAGGTCACAATATCACCCCGCAGGATCATCTCCCTGCCTCGAAAACGGGTGACATCCCCTTCGCTGGAGTCCACATAGGTAAATTCACCTGCGGTATGAGAAAAACCTCCCAGGAAGCGCTTCTCCAGGTACATTTGGGAGAGACTTGCCTTGATCACGCCACCTGCCTGTTCCGGGGTGATCAAATCCTCCCTAATAATATAGCCATAATAATTCATTCCCCATACAGGTTGACCGGCTAGGTGGACAACCTCCTGCCCGATGAAATCGCGCCCGCCAAAATAACTGTCCAGGTAGGACCATTCATCCTCTTTGAATTGGAGGTCATGCGAACCCAGACGGCAAGGAGTTGCGGGAGTTCCACCGCCTACATACGTGGCTGCCTTGGCACGGACGATGAATTCAGATAAATCTTTGAGCTGATCAGGGGTCATTTTCTCAGTGTACCTTTTCCCGCACACTTTTCAATTTATCCGCCATTGTTTGCGGCTTGTCGATGCGAGTACCAAGCCTGATGTCGGTGTGGAGGCGCGGCACGCCCATGGCATGCAGGGTTTCATGACAGCGGCGGATGATATTCAGGACATCATCCCATTCGCCTTCCACATTGGTGCCATTGGCATGGAGTTCGTAGGTCAAACCGCTGGAAGCGAGCACTTCCTGGCAAGCAGCGATGTACCTGGAGAGGGAAACTCCCATCCCCACGGGAACAACGGTAAAGTCTGCGATCACATGCATGCGGCCTCCTACAACAGAAACGGGATAAAGCGCCTGGTCTTCTTCATGTACTCCCGGTAATCGTCCCCGAAGAAACGCAGGCATTCTTGTTCGTCGGCAAGCGCAGTCAGAAAAAGGAACCCGGTAGCGACCATAACCAGTGCGCCTCCAACCCAGGAGGGTAGTTTGAAGAAGATCCCCCAGGCAAGCAGGAGAAGAGAGCTGTAAAGAGGGTGGCGGATATAGCGGTAAATGCCAGTGGTAACCAGGTGTGTCGTTTTCTCAAACGCCAGCAAGTTACTTTCGGATTCCCGCACTTCAACCGGTTTGCCCTGCTTCCGTAATAAGCGGATCCCCCAAAGTAAAGGCACGAAACTTACGGTGAGGATGATCCAGGAGATGCACTGGTACCAGGCGAAGGGGTTCGTGTACCAAAAGGTAACAATGTGGAGGAAAAGGAGCAGGATGGTTTCCCAGGCGAAGAAGCGGTAGAAGCCATGCGTGCCTGGTTTCATGAGCGAGGCGCGTGAGAAAAATACCAGGGCAGCCGTACCAAGAACGAGGATGACTATCTTCCAGATGAGCATGATTGGTGGGTAAAGTTTGCGGAAAAAGCCTAGCCTGTACCGAACTGGCGATCGCCGGCATCACCCAAGCCGGGAACGATGTAGCCACGTTCGTTGAGGTGATCGTCGATGGCGGCCAGGAAGATGGGCACATCGGGATGGGCAGCCTGCAGGGCGGCGATCCCTTCCGGTGCGCCGATGATCCCAACGAACTTGATCTTTTTCACTCCCCAGCGTTTGAGCACATCCACAGTGGCAACTGCGGATCCACCGGTGGCGAGCATGGGATCAAGGATGAGGCAGACGGTGACGGTCGGTTCGACCGGCAGTTTATTATAGTATTCCACCGGCTTGAGCGTTTTTTCGTCCCGGTAGAGGCCAATATGCCAGACCTCGGCCTGGGGGATCAGTTCCCAGACCCCTTCCACCATACCCAAGCCGGCGCGGAGGATGGGCACAAGACCGATCTTTTCCTTGAGTTGGGCGGCTGTCACGGGTGCCAGGGGGGTATCGACCTGGCAGGAAACCGTCTCCAGGTCTGCAGTTGCCTCGTAGGCAAGCAACCCGGCGATCTCGCGGACCAGCTCGCGAAATTTCTTGGGCTCGGTGTTCCTGTCACGCAGGCGGGAAAGTTTATGGAATATAAGGGGGTGAGTTGACGCATGAACCGCGGCCATAAAGCCTCCTGAATGGGTTACTTTAATTATAGCCCTCAAGGTGATTTTTGACCCGTGACTCTTGCCGGTATTTTTGATACAGTTGATTTATAAAGGAGTGCTGTATGAGGTTCTCAGGTCTTCACATCCTTTTGACTTACCAATGCATCTATGAATGCGAGCATTGTTTTGTGTGGGGCAGTCCCAGGCAAAGCGGCACGCTTTCCCTTGAGCAGGTGAAGCAAGCGCTGAACCAGGCAAAAGAAGCAGGGGTCGAGTCTATTTACTTCGAGGGTGGTGAACCATTCCTGTATTATGCTGTGCTTGCCAAGGGGGTCAAAATGGCGGCAGATATGGGCTTTTCGGTGGGAATTGTGTCCAATGCCTATTGGGCGGTGACCGTTGAAGATGCCCTGGAGAACCTCCAGCCTTTTGCCGGAAGGATAAACGACCTGACCGTGAGCAGTGACCTGTATCACTGCGACGAATGCCTGGGCGAGTACCCGCAGAATGCACTCGTGGCGGCCAAGTGGCTGGATATCTCCACCGGGATGATCCAGATTGCCCAACCCGAACAGTGTTCGCCAGAATTGATTGGGCAGCTCCACGACGAAGGCGCAGTCATGTACCGCGGCCGTGCCAGCCAGATGGCCGAGCGTGCACCTCAACATCCCTGGGACCAATTCACGGAGTGCCCGCACGAGAACTTGCGCGATCCCGGTCGGGTGCACCTGGATCCGCTCGGATACCTGCACATTTGCCAGGGGATCTCCATTGGCAACCTATTTACCACCGTGTTGCGGGATATCCAGGATACTTATGATGCTGACAAACACCCCATCATTGGTCCTTTATTGCGTGGCGGCCCAGCCGGGCTGGTCAGGGAATACAAGCTGGAGCACAAAGAAACCTACGCAGATGCCTGTCACTTATGCTACGAGATGCGCTCAGGATTACGGGAGCGTTTCCCGGAAATCCTGGCTCCCGACCAAATGTATGGGGTGAAAGAATAAAGTGCCCGGGACAAATACGGGCACTTCTGGATTATTTTTTACGGGGAAACCTGTTACTCAATCCCTAAATTTGACAGTGACGATCTCATGGCCTCGCAGCGGGAGGGCGATCCGTCCCTCCTTATCCGCTTTGAGGGGTTTGATCAGCTCTTCAGCCAGGTTGGTTTGAGCGACCCGCCTGAAAGTGCGCCAGGGTTGCAGAGCCACCTGGATTTCCTTACCGCTCACGTTGTAGCCCCTCACGATCCATCCCCTGCCATCTTCTGAACGCTTGACTGCACTGACCAGGAATTCCTGCGGGGTAACTTGGAGGAAAGACCCGCCAGCATTTACCGTACCCGCGTGGATGTCGGTAGCAAAAGCCTTGAAGGGTGCCTCGAAGGCGTAGGCATGCTGATAAGCTGGCAAGGAGTCCGGGTCAAGGATGATCGAGTAGTCGAAGGTCCACTCGCCGGGCACTTGAGCACCAGGAGTTTCGATGAAAGGACCGGCATGACCTTTCCGATTCGAAAAATCATCCCGCGAAAGCCAGCCCACGCATCGCAGCAGGGTAAGGGCGATCTCGGCATTACCGGCAGCATTCTTGAGCACTTCCACCTCCGGCAGGCCGCGATTGGCGATGGTCAGGCGTTCAGTCCCATTCGTCACGCTGGTGAACACCCGCTGCGGGACCTCGGGACGGGGTTCTTCCACCCAGGAGGCATCGAATGCGGGGAGGCCGATGGCACGGTCCACGATCTCGAAATGACCATCGTGTTCAGCGCTCTCAGAAGTGAATGGCGCCGGGAAGTGAACGCGCAGACGGTGATCCCTGGCGCGATTATCAACCGTTGTGCGTATATCCACACGAGATGAACCGCTGGTCAGGGTGACGACCGATGTGATCGGCATACTGACACCTTCCCTGGCACGCGTCCTGGCACTGCCATCCAATGATTTCGCTGTGATGAGTTCCATATGCAGGATGAGGGTTTGTTGGACAGGCCCACGGGTGATCGAAACACCCTTTAAACCAGGGGCGACCACCTGGTCCCTGGCGGGAGGGCAGTAGTTGTACTCATCGCCGCAATCTCCACCGTCCATGAACTGATTCATACCGGCATGAATCCTGCCAGTCGATTTTTCTGTGATTTTCAAGGTGCCGTCTTTGCAGGCCTCGACGACCAGGAATTCGTTTTCGATCCTATATGGCGACCGGGATTTCCTGGGGCGGGAGGCGAGCTTCTGGAAAAAGGGAAGTCTTGCCAGCGGCAGGAAGAGGCGCTGCCAGGGGTGGAATCTGGGCTGGAGCCTCCGCCTCCGCCTGTCGAGGTTGGATAAACAGCGTTTTCCAGCCGAGGCCGGGCACATCGCTGGCAGTGAAGGTGATCTTGTTGGTGTCCAATGAGCGAGCGCGCACGCGGAAGGATTTTACCGATGGATCAGCGATCGCATTTTCTATCTCTATTACGCCGCGCCTCCAGATTTCAGGATCCGGCTGGCGACGTTCGCTGACGGTGGCTTCCAGGAGAACAGTATCCTCCATTCGTTCCAAGCGCAGCCCAAGGATGGACATCCCCATCACCCGCCCGTCGTGGATATTGGTGTAAAGCCCCTGCAATTCCTTGGGGGTCATTTCCAGGTGGATCAGTTCCTGTGAGCCGAGTCCCTGCTTTTGGTAAGGAATGATCTTTCCCTGCTCGTCAACCAAGTCAAACGCGGTCGCACTTTCCACTTCCACATCGACAACATCGCTGCGGGTGAAGGAGAGAGGATTGAAAACGACAAGCGCGGATTGGGGAGCGGGCAGCGAAGATTCACCTCGGGTGGTGTTGACCTGGGAAGCGAGGGTTTCCAGGCTCTGGCGGGTGAGCTCATTCGCCGATTTGATCCACCTGGTCGAAACGGACTTTCATTTCATCATGGACCTGGTCGATGGAGCAGCCGCAGATCGAGTCGTGCGGGTGGTTTTCCATGAGCAGGCGCCATGCCTGGTGGAGGAGGGGCGATTTCTTGATCCAGCATGAATGGACTCCGGGTTCATGGGGCAGGACGACTCCCTGGAAAGCGGAGAATGGTTCCGCCCATTTTTCAAGCAGCAGTCTCACTGGCGCGGTTGCGTTGCTTGATCCACATGCGTGCAGACAAACCCCGGGTAACAGGTGTGAGCGCTTGCAATCCCGCAATTCGCCTTGCACGGTGGGGAGGTTCGCGCTTGAGTGAAACTTGTACCGCCGCCAGGTATTCGGCAAGCGTGGAATGGACGAGTTTGTCGCCATCCAGGTGACCCTGTGCAGCAGCAATGGCTGTCGAGGTATCCACCGGGGGCTCCTGGTGGTCAGTGCCGTGCATCAGCAGGAGGTGGCGCCGGGAATTCGAGTGGGGTAACAGCGAGTCACGCAGGCGGCAGACTTCGGCATTGAATTGTTGCGGGTCGGAAGTGGGCAACCCGGCGGCATTGCCATAGCCATCCCTCAGATAAGCCATGAAGACGCGTGAACCATCCGGAGCCTGCCACCAGAACTCAGTGGCGTTCGTCCGAGAGGCCGCGCTGTACACAGGCGGTGTGGATATTGAATCCTTGCAGGATCTGGGGCAATTGACCGATGTGCCCGAACGGGTCGGGGATGTAGCCCACCTGCATCTTCGGGCCAAACTTGCGGCAGGTGCGATCCCCCTCGAGCAGGTTGCGGATGGTGGCTTCCGGGCTGACCAGGAATTCGTCAGGCAGGATATGGAACGGACCGATGATCAGCCTGCCATTGCGCACAAAACGGCGCAGCTTTTCCTCGTTTTCCGGGCGCATGAGCAGATAATCGTCCAGCACGATGGTCTGACCATCGAGCATGAAATGCTTGAATTCCATGTCGCTGTCCAGGAGATCGAGCAGGCCGTCGATCAGGTGAACCAGCCTCAGGCGGAAGTTTTGAAATGAACGGTACCATTCACGATCCCAGTGGGTGTGCGTGACGAGATGCAGTGTTGCCATTATGACTCCTGGAGAATAGTAATTAAAGCAGGATCTTGATCAATTCCATTGCCCCTGCAGCAGCAAACTCGAAAGACAGTTCCTTGGCAATATCGGCAAGCAACGGCCAGTACTTTTTCTTGAACCTGGGGAGGACGCCCTTGACCGGCTCCAATTGGTCACGTCCACCCGCACGCAGCCACTCGTCGGCAGTGGATTGTTTCTCTTCCTCGCCCGGCGCGGCGAGGATCTCCTGGCGTACCCAGCTTTCCAGTGTGGTGGAGAAAAAGGAGTAGTGTCCCTCCAGTTCCACCACCATGCCGCGCCTCACCAAAGCTTGCAAGTCCTGGGCGGCGCGCGGGCGCAGGCGGGAAAGGTTTTCGAGGCTGGGTATGGTTTTGCGGGATGCCTTTTGCAGCCCGAGAGTCAGGATCGACAACAGGGTGATCTTTTCGCTTTCGGAACAGTGCGTCCACAGGTAAGTGTAATGCGCGTCCGCTTGCTGGTTGAAGTTTTCGATGGCATATTTTGCCAATGGTTCTGTTGTCAATCCCTGGTTGTGACCTTCGACAAGGTAATAACCGGCCATTTGCACGAAGAGCGGGTAACCGCCTCCCAGGCTCCAGATAAATTCGTGTTCTGCAGGAGTTAGTTCAAGTTGTGCAGCAGAACTGTAGCTATTCAAGAGACCATCCACCTGGGCATGGCTGAAGGGGCGCAGAACAACATTGGCAAAGATATTGAAGAAGGGTGACCCCTTGATCTCCTCCGAATGGCACAGGTCCACGAGTTCGCGGCGGGTGGCAGGGATCAACGCTACACCGTGGTGAATGGCGAGGGCGCGTAATCCACCGAAGAAATCACCCTTGAAATTGGGATTCTGGGTGACATATTCAAATTCATCCAACAAGAGAACCGTGGTCAGGCCTTTTTCCTGGGAGGCCTGGAAGAGGTCCTCCAGGTCGAAGAGATCCAGGTCCTCCTGCCCGCTGGCTTTTTCGATGGCAGGTTTCAAGCTATCATCGCAAATGGTGCGGGACATCTTCTTCAACACTCGCTGCCAGAAGCGCTGGGGGGTGATATCGGTGAGCCCCTGAAAATCCACGTAGACAAGGCAGAATTTGTCGGGGTCAGGCCGAGCTTGACTGCCACCTGCCCGTTCGCCAGGTGGAGAAGCAACGAGGTCTTGCCGATGCGCCGTTCACCGATGACCGAGGTCAATTCGTGGGCGCTGGAGAGCAGCCGGTTGACGATCTGGCGGATCTCGGCTTCGCGCCCGATGAAACGACCCGGTTCCTTGATGGGATTACCGAATGTGAAAGGATTATTGTACATATGAATTGCCTTATTGAGGGATATCGACCCCGTCCAGGTTCCAGAATATGAAGTCATCGAAAGAACCAGTTGCACTGTCGTGATTACCAAAGACGACAATCCGATTGGTTGTGGTAAAACCCGATAGATCATTCCCTTCGTAAATCAGGTCACCATTTACCAGGAAGGATACATAATCACCCTTTACGATCAATATCACAGCGATGTCATCAGGCCATTGGATACTCCCGCTGGCGATCTCTGTTCCACCCGGGTATGATTTTAAGGTCCCATTGGTTCCCGGAAAAGAAGGTAAGCCGAAAACCTGTATCCAGTTTATAGGTGGAGCGGAACTGGACTCTTACTTCTGCCAGCGTGTCGAACCTGAAATTGAATTGAAGCGAAAAATCATAGGCGTCAAATAATCCATTGATCGGGAAGGAAACCCCTGGAATTCGGTAATCAGGACCGTAAGGATTCTCACCGGCATCAGGTACGATGCTATCCTCGATGTCCAACCTTCCATCCTTTACAAAAGAATAAATCCCTAATAATTCACTATTATTTCCCCAGCCGAATTTAATCGGTTCAAAATTTTCTTCAAAAGTGGGGGACTGGCTTGAAAGGAACGCCAAAATGGGTTCAGTGGGAGACGTGCCGGTTGTGGTGGGAGTACTTGCCAGGCTTTCGGTTGTTGTACCTTCCAGGTTCCAGAACTTCACCACCTCGAAATACCCAAATGAGCCATGGATCCCACTCGCGATGATCTGGTTGCCTTTGTCCGCGGAGGTTGGCAGGGTTCCTTCGTAGATTAATTTGTTATTCATGAATAAGGCGACAAAATCACCTTTAACGATCAACAAGGCTTCGTGAAAATCGGTCGATAATGTCCACCATCCACCGGTAATCCAGGTGTTGGAATAAAATAAATCCCAGGAACCAGGGGTAAACACAAAACGATAGCCGGTGTTCATTTTCGCCGTGGATTTAAACTGAAGGCCGACCTTGCTTAAGCCTTCAAATTGAAATTTGACCTGCAGGGCGAAATCGGAGGCATCCAGCAGCCCATTGACCGGGAAAAGCACACCTTGAACCGATCCTGGATCCGTCCCCCCGCCTGCGGCATGATCGGTGATTTTCAAGGCGTCGTTGCTGACCATTGCGTAAATGGCAGCGCCTTCGTCCGTGCCTCCCCAGACCATGTCTGGTGACGAGAAATCATCTTCGAAGGTTGGGGACTGCTGGGATATGTATGCCTGAATATTCGTAAAGGTGGAGCTGCCCTCGAAAGCGGGCGTTGCTGTTGGGACGAATAGACTCATCTCGTCGAGATTCCAGAATTTGAGATCATCAAATTTCATGGAAGAGCCATCATCCCCAAAGAAGATGTTCACGTTTCCCTCTGTTTCGATATCCCGTCCTTGGCAACAACCAGGTCCCCATCCAAATAGACCAGCAGGTATTCCTGGTACAACACAACAAGCAGGGTATTCGCAGGCAACAAATCCGGCTGCAGAGTACCGCTATCCGTCAGCGTCTTGGTTGCATCGTTACGATAAAGCTCCCAATTTATTTTGTCGCCTTCCCTATTGAAAAGAATAAAATATGTTCTGAAGAGCACACCCATGTGAGTGGCTTCGGTTTTTCCGGAGGCAAAAGAGTAATTGAATTGCATGGCGAAATTCTTGGCATCCAACATCCCGTTGGCAGGAAAACTGACGTCGGCAGCAGCAACCTCGGGATCACTCTCACAGGCTGTTCCGCAGGTATCATCGACAACCAGAACCCCAGCCTCCTACAAAGGAATCAATGGGCAGGCCCTTGTTGGTCTTGCCCCAGACCGGGCGCGGAGTCGAGAAATCATCTTCGAAGGTGGGCGGTTGAACCGTTATGTAGGTCTGAATGGATGAATAGAAGCTGGTATCAACAACAGGCTCCCATTCGCAGATGAAATCCTGGAGCATATCTCCAGTATCGTTCCATTTAGGAGTGACAAATAATGACAAGTAATGTTCTTCGCCACCACTATTACTGGGTTCATTAGTATCCCAATTGGAAAAATCCCATGGCTCCCCTGTCACCCAGACCCAATTTCCTTCTTCCACTTCATCAGATGCTCCAAACCAGACAGGACCGGATTGGTCTTGGAGCATCCAGACAAAGTTATTCTCCTCTTCATCCTGGATGGTGACCAGGTGAGCACCCTGTTGTTTACAGACATCTTCGGCATCATGCCATGATTTAGCGAAGCCCATGGGTTGATAATAATGCCCGTTGGCTGGATTCAGCTTACGCGCATCCAGGGTGGGTTGGGCAGTACCCAGGGCTGTGACCGTTGGAGGCGCTGAACTTGCGGGACATGATATATAGTCATCCAGGTTCCAGAATTGAACATTGTCCAGCCAGATGTTCGCCTCGGCATCCGTGGCCGCCACGATCCAGTTGGATTGCGTGGAGCGTCCAATCCCGTCGATGGTTTGAAGTTCTACGTCATCGACGGAGACCACCAACCGGGAGCAGTAATAAAGCACGCGCAGGGTATGCCACTGCCCCTGCAAGCCTTCGTTAAAATTACCCCGCTGATCAATCGACCTGTCGGAAAGGCCGGCAGACCAACTGAATTTGGCCAGGTTGGCCTCATCCCATTCGACAAATATATCGTTATTTACCTTGATCACCTTCACCAAAATTTGGGAAACCCATGCCGATGATGCTTTTCCCCGAATTTGTACTCGAAGTAAAAATCGAATTCCATGCCGAAATAGGCACTTTGCATTAATGGTTCAGAAAAAGAGACTTTTTCCATCGGTGTGCCAGCTTGCAACGGCATTTTTAAAATGCCACTTTGCACATACCCTGCAATAGGGGTATTTTCAGCCAATTGGTCAAAGGCGTAACTCAGGACCTGAAAAATCTTCCACGAAGCCTTGATTTTCGGCCATATAAGCGAGGATGGAGTCCAGGGAGGGGAGCTCCTGGCTTGGTCCTGCGGGGGGTGTCCTCTGAAATAACGCAGAAATATCCGTCCACAAACGCGGACCAAAGGTGATTCCCAGCACGACCAGGGCAGCAACACCCAGGGTGCCCAATATTCCCCAAACCCAACCCCTATTCCAGAACGGAGTGGCGCGGTTTGCCTGCACCGCCTCTGCCAGCAAGCGGGAAGTGGCCTTGTACATCGGGTCGCGAGCGATAATCCCCTGGAGCAACTCGATCGCCCGTCCGTAATGTTTCCTGCGGATGGCCTCCTGGGCGTCGACGTAATCGCGCGCCAAGCTCGAAATGGTACGGATGCGTTGAATGGCTTCTTCAGCTTCCGCCCGGTTATCGGGAGCGTGGCGAAGATATGTTTCCCAAGCTTGCAGCGCTTCGTCGTATTTCTCAAGGCGGGTGAGGGCAGAAGCCTGGGTCTTAATACCCAGCAGTTGGGCAGCGAGCTTCTGAACGTGGATGTCCTCCAACTTGGCCTGGATTTTCGGGTCAGGTCGTTCCGCCTGCAGGGAGGTGAGAATGGCTTCTGCTTCCTGCCATTGTTTGTTCCTGGCGGCGGCATCGGCCCGGGCCAGGTCAACACTGATGCGTTCCTCTGCCACCTTGATGCGGAGTTCGGCCACTTTTTTCGATATCGAAGCATCCCCTGGAGCCAGTTGGGAGGCTTCTTCCAGCGTTTTCAATGCCGTCGACCAGTTCTTAGCGGTTAATTCCTTCGCGGCACGGTTCATCAGCCGGGCAAGGATCTTTTCCTTATTTTCCACTCGGACCTGGTCGAGTCGATCCATCAGGACTCGATCTTCCGGTGAGTATTTGAGTGCGTCTGCGAAGACAGCCAGCGCTTCTTCTTCCTTGCCATCCTGTAAAGCTTTTTCGGCGCGCTGGCGGGTGATCTCAGCCATGCGCTGGCGGGCCTCGGTGTGTTCTGCGTTGATCTCCAGGACACGCTGGTAAGACTGCACTGCCTCCCAATGCGTTTACCGGCAAAAGCTGCATCCCCGAGAGCCAGGTGGGCTTCGCAAAGCCCGGCAATGGCAGACACATCCTCATCGTCCATCACGAGTGCGCGTTCGAATTCGAGGATGGCCTTCTCATAGGATTTCTGGTCCATGTAGACCAGCCCAATGGAAACCTGCGCCTGGACATTTTCCCTGGCGACCGCCAATGCTTCCTGGAAGCTCTCAATCGCCTTGGCGTATTGACCGCTGTCCTTGAATTCCAACCCGATCTCGATGTAACGGTTGGCGATCGGATTGACTTCGGTCAGCTCCTCCCGTACCTGGTCCATGGGGCGGTTTTTCAGCAGCCAGAGCCTGAGCAAGTGGATCACAAAACGATTTTCCCTGGTCAGGACATCCTTTTCCCGCAGACGCAGCAGACTGGAGTTCAAGTCGTTCTCGCTAAAGCGGACACGGTTCTTGCGCAGGTGCTCTGCCAGGGAGTGAGTGTCGGCTTTTTCGAGCTGGGCAAGGGCAGCCAGGCTCCACTTTTCCAGGTCCGAGGCTTCGTCCCAAACAAATTTTAAATTCACCGTGCCGCGCTCGACGACATCCTCCAGGATGGCATCCACATCCAACCTGGTGACGTTGCGCAATTCCGTGCGCTGACATCGGGAAAAGAGTTCATGGCAGACGAGCTGGGTGAAATAAGGATGCCCGGAGGTGATGGCGTAGATACGTTCCACCGCTGCACGATCATATTCGATCACGCCAGCGACAGGATCCGTGATCAATTTATGCGCCTGTTCCTCGGATAGGAAACTGATCTTCTTGTACAAGGCGGATTTAAAGAAATCCGTGTAGGCGGCTTGCATGTTCTCCAGCTTGCGCCCCGAGGATCCGATGGAAAAGATGAAATTCACTCCCTCCCTGCCCATCATCTGTTTCAAGTAATCCACCAGGGGGCGGGCTAGTTCTTCCTTTACTTCCGTCTCTTCAAGGTTGTCGAATTCATCAAAGGTCAACAGCAGGGTCTGCCCGTGTATGGCGTCATGAACCTCCCCCAGGAAGCGGTTATCAAAATACTCTATGTCCCTGGTAAACACTTCCTTCTCGGGGACCGGGATATCAATATTCCGTTCCTGTTTTAACACCCGGGAGATCTCACGCGCCAACCACCAAAGGAAGCGATCGAAGGTCGTGTGTGTACGCCCCTGGAGGTCAAAAAAGACCGGGATGTACCTGGGCGGCAGGCGATTGCCCAATTGCTTGAGCACGGATGTTTTCCCCACCCGTCTTTGACCGTGGATGACCAGGATGTGGTCGGCATATTGCCCGCTGAGGCTGTTGGTGATCCATTGAAACACGTCCTCACGGCCGAAAAACATGCGTTTTTCCGTGACCGGAGCGCCTGCAATGTAGGGATTCACCATTTCAGTCATGTTGATACTGCATTCTTGTTCTTCGGTTGCTTGATCAACTCCAAGACCTATTTTACATTCTTTTAATTTTTTTCTTGAAAGTGTTTTGGAAAAAAGCTCTTCTTATTCATTTTGTAATGAGGCTGGAAAGTGCTTCCTCCCAGTGAGGGATCAGTAATAAATGCCCTTCATCAGGGCAGATGGTCAGATGGCAGTTGGGTATCCTACCAGCCATAAATTCAGCCATCCACGGAGTGGTGGTCCTGTCGGCACTGCCGTGCCAGAGCTGCACAGGGACAAGGATTTTCTCCAGACGGAATCGCCACGGGTGGGTGATCACAAAGGCGTCCCAGCATAAGCCTTCAATTCCTGGACGGAAGGCCTCGATCTCGCTCTCCACGCACATGTTGCGAATTTCCGGGATTGAAAGCACCTCGTCATCTGCAGGTGGACGTTTTCCAGTCCGCAGGTTCATTAACCTTTTCCGGGTCAACGGAACGTTGACGGTAGAGCATGCGGGTCAAGCTACGGAAGATAGGCCAGGGGAGGTGACTGCCGACCTGGAAGGCAAATTTGTTGCGCAGCGTCATATTCCTGGTAGCGCCAGGCGACCCTGCCACGCCAGCACCCGAGAGAATCAGGGCGGCAATGACCCGCTTGGGAAAGGCGTAGGCGCATGCCAGTGCATGGGGTCCACCTCCTGAGTAACCGACTACATAAAATAGGTCAATTTGCAGGGCATTTGCCAGGCTGGCAATGTCTGAGGGCCAGTCCAACAGCCGACGGTGGGGCTGGAGGGTCGAACCTCCATATCCGGGACGGTCAATTGCGATTAGGCGGACGCCAAGTCGGGTGGTTATCTCATTGGGTGGATGAAAAATCGTGAACCAGGTGTGCCGTGGAAAAAGAAGACGGGTTTTCCCTGCGGATCTCCGTATTCAGCATAGGAAAGAAAACGACCATCTTTAAGCGAAATCGTGGACATAACTATTTCCTGAATGTGCTGCTGACCACCTAATAGTCGTAATGCTAGGTGGTGGTGGGATTTACAGCTTTACTTTTTCCTCGGTCAGGAGACGCGCTTCGCGCATCGCTTCGCTGCGATTGGTGATCGGGAAACGATTTTGAAGCGGGCTGATGCGGGATCCCAGCCGGGTGGGTTCATAGATGCCCCAGCGGGTTAACCAGCGCGTCGCGCCGGTAATCGTGACTGCATCGTGAAGCTCTGCCAATGTTGCCTCGTCCCATCCGCCAAACAGGCCATACAGGAACATGTAAACCGGGAAACTGGGCAGAATGCCGATAAAGAAGATCAGGATGCTGGTGAGCTGGTCTCCTTTCCAGAGCCAGTTGTTGAGCAGGGTGAGGATGCCGAAATGGGCAGCGCCTGCCAGCAGCGGGGCGACCAGGGACTGCCAACTGAAGAAGCGCTGGGGAAAGCAGACCTTGTGGTTGACCAGGTAGGCGGTGATGCCCTTGGCGAACAGGCCGACGAAATAAGCGATGACCAAGCCGGTCACCTGGAAACGGGCGATGAGCAGGAAACCGAGAACAACCCGGATCAACTGCTCCGAGAAGACCAGGATCGATTTAAGGTAGGGCTTATTGGAACCCAACTGGACATTGTCACCGACCCAGGAAGGGTACTGGACTGCCCCCCAGATGGTGAGCGGGATGACATAAATGGCGGCACGCTGGAACTCCACGCCAGTGGAGCCGAGGATGAATTTTGGTGCCACAGACAGGAGTACGGCACCGATGAACGCGCTGGTGAGACCGTTATATTTGTACGCCATCACGCTGTAGTACTGGGCGAGGATGCGTTTACCGTTCGAAATCGCCTCGGATATCGCCGGCATGACGCCATCATTCAGGGTCTGGGTGACGTTGAATGCGTAAATGAAATTCTGCGCCATGCCCCAGTTCCCCCAGATCTCGGCATAATTGATCAACCGCGTCTGGGTGATGGCAATCTCCATGGCTTGACCGAACGACCAGGCAGCCGAGCCCAGCATTTCGAAGACACCGAACTTGAAACTGGTCTTGACCACCTCCCAGTCGAAGTGCGCCAGGAACAAGATACGCATATTGTAGCCCACCCGCCGGTAGAACAAGATTCCCATCAGGAACATCGCCAATTCCGCGGCATAGGCTGAAATTCCCAGCCCCAGCAACCCGCCCATCGCACCCCCAAAAGCCGGGTGGTTGCGTCCCCAGGCAAACATTATTGTGACGAAAATCGGCTGGACCAGCATGGGAATGAAAGTCACGAAGATATCCAGCAGACGGGAGTAATCGAGGCGCTGGAACCCGGTCAGGGAATGGCGCAGGACCTGGTAAAAACCGGGGAGTTGGATCAGGGCATGGATGATTACGCTCCAGGCGTACAGGGCATAGGCCGAGCGCGGCGCCATGGTGCTGGCAAGGCTGATCACGATCGCCACCTGGATCGCGCCCGAGAGCGCCTGCCACCAGATGAATACCTGGCCATATTGAATCCCCTTTTTGGGGTCCTTGACGCGGTGTTCGGCGAGATACTTGATAAAGGCGATGCTTGTCCCCATATCGAAGAAGTTCCACGCCAGGCTGAAGAATTGGGTGACCCGCCCCCAGATTCCCAGTGCCTGGGCGGAAGGCAGGATGTAGGAAGGCAGGATCAAGTTCTGATAGATGATCAGCGGGATGAATAACACCAGCCCGATGCTCAGGGCGACCAGGAATCCACCCAGTGGGCGGTGGAAGCCGACATTCTCCCATTCCGTTTTTGCCTCACGGACCTCGAACCTGGCCCGGTCGGACACGATCTTATCCAATTCTTCGGGATGCCTCAGGCTGTACCGCCTGACGAAGTAGAAAATTCCAAAGGTTGTAAGCACCATCACACCCATCAGGACCAGCAGTCCATTCGTTGCCGCAGCGTGCGGAACGGGGGAGACGGGGTAATCGGCAAAAGAAAGCGGAGCCTGGGCAGCAGCGCGCACCACCAGGTGGTAGACCAGGTAGTTAAAATAAGCCCACTCCTGGATCTGGGGATTAAAATCCGCGGTCAGGTAGGCATTGAAGATGAAAACCTGCGGTCTTGCCTGCCAAAGGATCCACGCGCCTGATTCATAGGTGGTGACCAGCGGTTGGACAGAAGAGAGGGGAGTAAGGCTTTCACTGCGTTCGCGCACCTGGGGCGCACCGTTCCAGATGATCCCGGTGGTGAGGGGATCGTCTATTTTGATCTCGGTCAGGCTGACCGCGTCGCTTTGTGCTTCCAGGGTGACTGGAATCCCGGTTGCCGTTTCCACATCCTGCGCAGTGAGGTCCGGGCCAAGGACCAACACCAGGCCCGCACCACGCTCCACCTGGGCAGCGATGCCTTCGGGATCCGGGAGAACGCCGTTCAGGAAAAGCACATCCGCCTGGGCTGGGTCGGATACCAAGGTGAACCTGGCAAGTTCCAGGGCAGTCTTTACACTCCCCTCCGGTCCGGCATAATAAACCAGCAGGTTGTCGGCAGCGGATACCGAGGCGAGCGGAACAGAAACCAGGATTGTCACGAGCATAATTATGATTATTCTACGCATCACATACCCTTCATCGCTTGGAATGTACTGCTGAATTTTAGAATTTGATCAACTGGAACGTTACCCGAACCCACTCAAAGATCAAAACCATTCTCCCTGATCACACCGGCGAACCAGCGACCGCTGTCCTTGATGGTCCGTTTCTGCGTGGAACGATCCACATAAACAAGGCCAAAACGCTGCCCGTAGCCAAGCGCCCATTCGAAATTATCCAAAAATGACCAGTAGAAATAACCCTTGATCGGAACGCCGTCTTCGATGGCACGGTGAAGTTGAAAGAGGTGGTTCTTGATATAGCGGATGCGGCGTTCGTCGCGCACACGTCCATCGAAGTCCAGTCCATCCGGAACCGGCACGCCGTTTTCGGTGACCATCATCTCGCAGGTTGGCGCGTAATCCTGCTGGATGCGCTTTAACAGCCCATATAGTCCTTCCGGGAAAATCTCCCACATGCCAGAATACTCATTTCCCTCCGGTTGCACCTGTTCCATGCCGATCAGCGGGATCCTGGAGGAGTGTTTCATCACCAGACGGGAATAATAGTTGATACCCAGCAAGTCCAGGGAACGGATCGTGTCCATGTCGCCAGGCTGGATCAGTCCTTTGACAAATGGTCTAAACAGCTTGCTCTCCTGGAGCGGAGACATGCCTTTGAGCAGAGGATCCAAGACCATGCGTAACATGTATGAAATCAGCCCATTCCGAGGACTCGATATCTTTCCTGTTGTTGGAAGCAGGATAGACGGGGCTGAAGTTGAGAACAATGCCCACCTGGATGGGCTTCTTCGCTTCCGAGCGGATCGCCTGTGCGGCAAGTCCGTGGGAAAGAAGGAGGTGATGCTGGGCTTTAATAGCAGCGCCGATATCCTTGATGCCGGGTGCATGCATCCCTTCGTAGTACCCGGCAAAGGCAGCCACCCAGGGTTCGTTATGGGTAATGATCACATCCAGGCGGTCGCCAAAATGATGTGCAACCACCCGGGCGTATTCGGCAAATAAGCGGGCTGTGTCACGATTTGCCCAACCTCCCTTGTCCTGCAGCGCCTGGGGGAGGTCCCAGTGGAACAGGCATAGGTAAGGCTTGATCTTGTGCTTGAGCAGGGTGTCGATGAGCCGGTCATAAAATGCCACTCCCTTGGGATTCACAGCTCCGCTTCCGGAAGGAAGGATGCGTGTCCACGCCGTTGAAAAACGATAATGGCGGAGACCCAGCTCCGCCATTAACTCCACATCTTCCTTATAGTGATGGTAGTGATCAATGGCAACGTCGCCATTTTCGTTATTGATAATCTTTCCAGGGATATGGGTGAAGGTATCCCAGATGGACACCCCCTTGCCGTCCTTATTCCAAGCACCTTCGATCTGATATGCGGAGGAAGCCACCCCCCAAACAAAATCCTTCGGGAAAACGATGTTGGACATCAATGCTCTCCGATTTGATTTTATTGCATGGGGCAAGCATAACGGAAAACGACCTCAAGCGCAAGCTTTTGATGCTTAATTTATTCTTGGTGTTACAATCACAGCAACAGGAGATCCAATGAGAGCTGCTCAATTACGCGCCAGGTATTGGCGCATCATGGCATTCTTTACAGGTGCCGCACTGATGTTCATTGCATGGGAGATCGTCCTCTCCAGCCTTGGATTCCGTGCCCTGGTACGCAGAACGCGCTCTGAACGATACCGCAAAGTTGCCGTTCGTTTCCGGTCACTGGCGATCCGCATGGGCGGGGTGATGATCAAGGTGGGTCAATTCCTCTCTTCACGGCTGGATGTCCTGCCTCCTGAAATCACGAAGGAATTATCCGGGTTGCAAGATGAAGTGCCTGCGGAGGCATTCGAACATATCCGTTCGCTGACCGAGGCTGAACTTGGCGCGCCACTTGAGCAGAAATTTGATTCCTTCGAAGAAATACCCCTGGCGGCAGCCTCCCTCGGGCAGGTTCACCGAGCCAGGTTATGCAGCGCGGATGCGAATGGGGAATTTTGCAACGTGGTTGTCAAGGTACAACGCCCTTATATCGATCAATTGATCGAAGTGGACCTTTCCGCGCTGCGCCGCTTTGGAAGTTGGTTGAAACGATACAAACCGATCTCGAAGCGGGTGGATGTGCCAGACCTGGTTGAAGAATTTTCGACGATTACACGCGCAGAGGTGGATTACCTGGCTGAAGGTTCCAACGCAGAAATGTTTGCCGAGAACTTTAAAGAGGTGGGAAGGGTGCATGTGCCTCGAGTGGTGTGGAGTCACACCACGCGCAAGGTGTTGGTACTGGAGGATGTTTTCGCGATCAAGATCACGGATTACGAGGCCATCTCAGCGGCTGGAATCGACCGGGAAGAGGTGGCGAACGAACTGCTGGATACCTACCTCAAGCAGATCTTCGAAGACGGTTTCTTCCATGCGGATCCCCATCCCGGCAACCTTTTCGTTACACCGCTCGTGGATGAAACCGGCAAGGTGGATTGGAAACTTACTTTTGTGGATTTTGGCATGGTCGGGCATGTGCCCGGGAACCTGCGCCAGGGATTGCGCGAGATGGTCATCGGGGTGGGGACAAAGGATGCGGCCAGGCTGGTGCGCTCCTACCAGACCCTGGATGTGCTGCTGCCAACGGCTGATCTAAAGATGATCGAGCAGGCGGAAGCACAATTATTCGAACTCTTCTGGGGCAAGTCAATGAGCGAATTACGCCAGATCAACCATGCCGAGATGTTCAGATTTGCCGACAAGTTCCGCGAGTTGATGTTCGAGATGCCATTCCAGCTGCCCCAGAACCTGCTCATGCTTGGCCGGACGGTCGCCATCCTTTCGGGAATCTGCACCGGCTTGAACAAGGATTTTAACCTGTGGGCGCAGATCGCTCCCTATGCCTCCAAGATGATCTCTCAAGAAGCCGGTTCCAACTGGCGGGTATGGCTGGACGAAATCGGTAATGTTTTAAAAGACCTGGTAGGACTGCCATCCCAGGCAGGCAGGTTACTGGCGCAAATGGAGCGAGGTGATCTTTCGGTGCAGGTGCCCGCAGTCTCACGCCAGGTGACTTCCCTGGAACGGGCGGTGGATCGACTGGTGGGCAGTGTCCTCTTCGCCGCATTCCTGATCAGCGGGGTGTTATTCTATATAAAAGGTGATGAATTGCTCTCTTACGGCGGCTTCGCTTTTGCTGGAATCACTTTCTTTTGGATATTATTCAGCCGGCGAGGCGGCAGGAGGCGTTTCCACCCATAGAAAGAAGAACCGCCCCGTTTACCGGGGCGGTCTGGTTAGTTTTATTTCTTTCCTTTTTCCATGCGCTCGAGGGAAGCATCGATCATGCTCCGCCAGGCCAGCAGCATCTCAGTGCGTGCCTTGCGGTGGTGTTCCCTGAATTCAGGCGGGAACAGGCCTTCCAGGCTCATGCGAAATTCCTCTCGAGCGGTTTTATAGTGAGCGCGGGTCCCCTCAGGGATCTTTCCTTCCAGCGGCTTTCGGTTGGTGGCGGTTTTTTCTGCCATAGGTTACTCCTTGTGTCTGCAAGGATTATAGCGCGGAGTGCCCTGCCGGGCAATGTTAACTTTATAGTGCTAACCTTTGGTTAATCTTTCAGTAGAAATCCCTTGGATGGCTAGGCTGGTTGACGACTGCCATCCCTCACCTGAACAGGATCGAGTGTGGTGACGAGGATTGCGAACATTCGTTCCCACTCAGGTTATAATCGACTTATGACCGAACCCATCAAGCGCATCCTCGACCCCGATCCCAAACCTGACGACAGGCTGGATACCACCCTGCGTCCACAAACTCTGTCTGACCTGATCGGGCAAGAGCAGGTGAAAGAAAACCTGGCCATCCTGATCGCCGCAGCCCGCCAACGCAGTGAAGCACTCGACCATGTGCTATTCTATGGTCCTCCCGGGTTGGGAAAAACGACCCTGGCACATGTGGTGGCGAACGAGATGGGCGTCAACATCAAGATCACGTCCGGTCCTGCCATAGAACGTGCCGGCGACCTGGCAGCCATCCTGACCAACCTGCGGGCTGGGGATGTACTTTTCATCGATGAGGTCCATCGGCTAGGCAAAGCCGTGGAAGAAGTGCTCTACCCGGCGATGGAGGATTTTGCCCTGGACATTGTCATCGGCAAGGGTCCATCAGCCCGTTCCATCCGGCTAAAACTGCCGCGTTTCACCGTGGTTGGCGCGACCACACGGCTGGCACTGATGACCGCGCCTTTGCGGGCTCGTTTCGGGGCGGTCTACCGCCTGGATTATTACGGCATTCGGGCGATGCATGCCATCGTCAAGCGTGCCACGACAAGATTGGCAGTTGAAGCAGATGAGGAAGGAATCGGGGAAATCGCCCGCCGGGCGCGGGGCACCCCGCGCGTGGCATTACGCCTGCTGCGCAGGGTGCGGGATTATGCCCAGGTGCGTGCCAGCGGAGTGATCACCCGCAGCGTCGCCCACGAAGCCCTCAACCTGTTGCAGGTGGATCCGCTGGGCTTGGATGATGTCGACCGGCGGGTGTTGAAAATCGTCATCAACAAGTACAACGGCGGACCGGTGGGATTGAACACCATTGCAGCGGCAATCAGCGAGGAGCCAGAGACCATCATGGAGGTGGTCGAACCGTACCTCCTGCAGCTTGGTTTCCTTGACCGCACTCCGCAGGGTCGCGTGGCGACCAGGGCAGCGTACGAACACCTGGGGGTTGAATACAACGAGAATACCCAGCCGCGCTTGATATGACCATCGACTTTAGAGGTCAATCGGCTCAAGCCTCAAGGTTGGCGGATTTACCCTACATTACCAGGGTTAGTCGGTCGATACATTACGATCACTCCCCATGAAAACATCCGATTTCGATTACGATCTTCCCCCTGAATACATCGCCCAGACTCCCATTGAGCCGCGCGATGCTTCCCGCCTGCTTGTAATGAGGCGCAAAACAGGGGAACTGGATCATGCTGTATTTAGTAATATTGGTCATTATCTCCACCCCGGTGACCTGCTGGTCCTAAACCAGACGCGGGTGATACCGGCGCGCATTTATGCCCGTAAACCCACGGGAGGCCGGGTGGAAATCCTGCTTTTACGGCGCGAGAACCTGTTGAACTGGGAATGCCTGGTGGGTGGGAAGGGATTGGCAACCGGCAAGCTCCTCCAGGTGGAGGGCGGGCCTGAAGTGAGGGTGTTGGAGGTGCTGGACGGGTCGCGCCGCCGGATGTGTTTTTCAGAGCCGATCGAACCTTATCTGCCCAGCGTGGGCAATGTTCCTCTGCCACCCTATATTCATGAAAAATTACTCGACCCGGAACGCTACCAGACTGTGTACGCCCGTGAGCCGGGGTCGGCAGCTGCGCCAACCGCCGGGTTGCACTTCACGCCGCGACTGCTTGACGAATTACAGGAGAAAGGTGTTCGGTTAGCCTACGTGACCTTGCATGTAGGCCTGGATACTTTTGCACCGGTAACCGAGTCTGATCCTGCTGAGCATCAGATCCACACAGAATGGTGCGAGCTGAACCAGGCGGCGGCAGACGAGATCAACCGTGCCCGGGCGAAAGGCTGCAAAGTAGTCGCGGTCGGCACCACCTCGGTGCGCACCCTGGAAAGCGCCGCAGCTGGATCAGCCGGGGGAACAGGATATCCACCCTTATTCAGGCAACACCAGCCTGTATATCACCCCGGGATATGTATTCAAGCTTGTGGATGCCATGGTCACCAATTTCCACCTGCCCAAATCCACCCTGATCATGCTGGTCAGCGCATTTGCAGGCAGGGAAAATACACTGCATGCTTATTCCAAGGCCAAGGAAGAAGGGTACCGTTTTTATTCCTTCGGTGATGCGATGTTGATCCTATGACGAAGATCCTTTATATTGACGATCCATTCCAACTGGAATTTACCGCCGAGGTAATGGAAACCTGGCCTCTCCCCGATGGGAAGTTTGCTGCCGTTCTTCCTGCCACCTGTTTTTACCCCAGCCTCCGGGGGCCAGGAACATGACAGCGGCTCGATCGGCGAGGCGACTGTCCTGGATGTGTACAAGGCGGATGACGACCGCATCGTCCATGTCCTGGACAGTCACCTGGCAAATGGTACATACATGGCGAAGGTGGATCGTGATCGCCGCCAGCGCGCCATGCAGCACCACACCGGGCAGCATATCCTGAGTGCAGCCTTTCTTCGCTTGCTGAACATTGATTCGGTATCAGCCAACATCAATGCGTATACACCGTCTACCATCGACCTGGAGGTTGACGAGGTAAAAAATGAAGACCTGGCAGCAGTGGAGGCAGCGGTCAACCAGTTGATCTTTGAGGATCGACAGGTCAAGAGTTATTTCATCACCGATGCTGAAGTGGCCTCCATTCCTTTTCGCAAGCCTCCCAAGGTCAGCGGGAGCATACGCGTGGTTGAGGTGGAAGGTTACGATCACACCCCTTGCGGCGGGACGCATTGCTCCCGGACGGGGAGTATTGGCATTTTGAAGATCCTGCGCAGCGAACGGATCAATCGCAAGTTTCGCATCCATTTTGTGGCAGGGTTCCAGGCGCTGGAGGTTCTTGATCTATATGCCCAGGCGGTCCAGAAAACGGCTGCCTTGTTGAATACCCGCCCTGAAGGTATTTTGGAAGCCACGCAGAAGTTGATCGATCAAACCCTATCCATGCATGATGAGGTCACTCTCCTGCGCGAACAGGCGCTCGACGTGGAGGCCAGGGAACTAATGGACCATGCGGAGTCGGTGGGAGCGGTGAGGCTTGTTGTGAAGCAATTCCATGACAGAACTGCTCCTGTGCTTCGCAGCCTGGCGGTCAAAATCGCCGGTCACCCGGGTCTGGTGGCAGTGCTGGCATCCCACGATGGGCAGAAATATTCCGTGGTGACAGCCATCCACCGAGATTGTCACCTGGATGCGAGGCAATTGTTGGCTGAACTTCTCCTGCCCCTTGGCGGGCGAGGTGGAGGAGACCCCGCTCTTTCCCAGGGCGGCGGCACAGCGCCCGAGCCGGCACTCGAAGACATGGCAGTCAGGATCAAGGCATGGATCAGCTCTCAGAACTGAATCGCGAGGTCATCGGTTGCCGCAAATGCCCGCGCCTGGTGGAATGGCGCGAACAGGTTGCGCGCGAAAAACGCCGCGCCTTCCGTGACCAGGAGTACTGGGGGAAACCTGTACCCGGCTTTGGCGACCCAGAAGCGAGAGTATTCGTCGTGGGACTGGCACCTGGCGCGCACGGCTCGAACCGCACCGGCAGGCAATTCACCGGCGATGCATCGGGAGACTTCCTGTATCCCGCCCTCCACCGCGCCGGATTTGCCTCCCAGCCATTTTCGAGCTCCCGTGCGGATGGATTGGTCCTGCTTGACCTGTATACGGCTCCGGTTTGCCGCTGTGCTCCGCCGGATAACAAGCCATCAACCAGTGAAATATCCAATTGCCTCCCTTACATGGAGCGCGAATTGAAGATCATCCAGCCGAAAATCCTGGTGGCACTGGGAAGGATCGCCTTCGATAATATTCTGCGCATTCTTTCCACACGGGAAGAAATCTCTTTCCTCCATAATGGCGTCCATTCCCTGCCTGGAGGACGCTGGCTGGTGAGCTCGTATCATCCCAGCCGCCAGAACACCCAAACCGGGCGCCTGACCGAGTCAATGTTCGACCAGGTATGGAAAACGGTTCGCACTTTACTGGAAAATTGAGACCTTGAATACAAATTTTGGTCCGATCGCCATGTTGGGATCTGAAGAACCTTCACTGGCTGGTGGGCGGATATTTGAGGCGCTTGCCGCATGCGTTGCCTCCCCTTTGCACGTCGGCGCCCTGGAGACGCTGGCGGGCTTTGTGCTGAACTCTCGACATGCGGCTGGGAAAGAGGCTGAATACCCGAGACCGACCTTTTTAGTGGAGAGACGCTTATTTGTCAGACATTCACACTCCGGGTGAACGGCAATCAGGTAAAATTATCACCGTGGCAAACAAAGATCAGCCACACCCGTTGTAAAATTCCAGGCTCGACCCTGGAAGGAGGTAGATATGCGTGCAGTAGACATTATCATCAAGAAACGCGACCGGCAGGAACTGACCAGCGAAGAGATCGAATTCTTTGTTAGCGGTTTTTGTGAAGGAGTAATCACAGATTACCAGGCAACTGCCTTTGCAATGGCTGTCCTATTGAATGGTATGAATGCACGGGAAACCACCGACCTGACCCTGGCAATGGCGCATTCGGGCAATATCCTGGATCTATCCGGTATTGTCGACATCGCCGTGGACAAGCACTCTTCCGGCGGAGTGGGCGACAAAACCACCTTTGTCGTTTTGCCGGTGGCGGCTGCCTGTGGATTGCCGGTGGGGAAAATGTCCGGCCGCGGCCTGGGATTCAGCGGGGGAACGCTGGACAAGATCGAATCGATCCCGGGGTACCGCTGCGACCTGACCACTGAGGAATTCAAGCGCCAGTTGAAAGAAACCGGCGTCGTCCTGACAGGGCAAAGTATGGACCTGGCTCCTGCGGATGGGAAGCTCTACGCCTTGAGGGATGTTTCCGGTACGGTGGAATCCATCCCCTTGATGGCTTCATCGATCATGAGCAAGAAGATCGCCAGTGGTGCCCAGGCGATCGTCCTGGATGTCAAAGTCGGCCTGGGTGCCTTTATGCAGAAACTGGAAGATGCGCGAATATTAGCCAAATTGATGGTTAACATTGGAATACTTGCCGGACGACAGGTAACCACCCTGCTTTCGGATATGAACCAACCCCTGGGGTATGCAGTGGGCAATGCCCTGGAGGTGCGCGAGGCAATTGATACTTTACATGGCGGTGGTCCGCAGGATTTTCGAGAACACTGCCTGCATGTCGCTGCCCACATGCTGGTATTGGGGCAGCGTGCCACAGACCTTGTTTCTGGCAGGAGGCTGGCTGAGGGAGCCATCCGATCAGGAACGGCGTTCGACAAGTTCCGCCTGCTGGTCGAAGCCCAGGGTGGGGATGTTGAATTTGTGGATGATCCTGCTCGCCTGCCGGAAGCGAAAATGGTGGAAGTTGTGACCTCTGAGCGGAGCGGATACCTCACCCAGATACACGCGGTTTGGTGGGCGAAGCATCCGTTCTCCTTGGTGCCGGGCGCACCAGGAAGGGCGACCCGATCGACCATGCCGTTGGCCTGGTGGTGCACCGGAAAGTTGGCGATTGGGTGGAGGCTGGACAGCCACTCGTAAGCATCCATGCCAACGAGACGGAGAAACTCGTCGAGGCGCGGGGACACCTCCGCTCGGCATTCGCCTGGAATGATGACCCGGTACCGGCCTTGCCGCTTTTCTATGAATAAATCCCACGAACGGGCTGCCTATCAAAATGCTCAGTTTCTGATAATATGGCATTAAATAGATTGCATTATCCAATTTTATGGTGCATAATTGCTTCAGGAGTATCCCATGGATAAGATATCCTTGCGCGTATACAATCAAGAGATCGAGGGTTTGATCAGCGGGGGACAATTGGAAGAGGCGATCGCCCATTGTCATCATATACTCGATTCTTATTCCATGCATATCGAGACATATCGACTGCTTGGCAAAGCTTACCTGGAGAGCAGGCGATACGGTGACGCCACGGATATTTTTCAGCGCGTTCTGAATGCTGTGCCGGACGATTTTGTATCCCACGTGGGGATGAGCATCATCCGTGACGACGAGAACAAGCGGGATGAGGCAATCTGGCACATGGAGCGTGCCTTTGAAGTCCAGCCGTCAAACCCGGCGATTCAGAATGAATTACGCCGTCTTTATGGGCGGCGCGACGGGATGGAACCGACCAAGATCCGCTTGAGCCGGGATGCTTTAGCCAACATGTATGCGCAAGGCGACCTTTTCGTCCAGGCGATCGCTGAATTGCGCACCATTCTTGCTGACGATCCCAATCGACCTGATCTGCAAGTGATGTTGGCGCGTGCCTACATGAGAGCCGGGCAGAAAGTGGAATCCGCGGATGTCGCTGCCCAGTTGCTGAGAAAATATCCCTACTGCATGGATGCCCTGCGCGTCCTGGTGGAAGTCCTGCCGGGAACCTCGCGGGCTGAAAATACTCAAATTTACCGCCAACGCTTGCGGATGATGGATCCGTATATCGCTTTTACCACCGGCTCGGTATTTGAAGCCGACCAAGTGGCTGATGGAGCTGTCACCCTGGAAAGATTAATCTATAAAGCCAGCAGGCAAACCAAAACCGAACAGCCGGGGTGGGCTACCTCGCTGGGAGTCAAACTGGAGGAAGATAAGCGGGACGAAGCGCAGATCGAATGGTTGTTGGGCAAAAGGGATCAACCAGGGCAGACGCAGAAGCCGCAGGGCTCTGAATCCCCAACCAGCTCAACTGGGCAGGACAAGGACATACCGGAATTTCTGCGTGATGCAGGGTGGATGGCCTCCGCCCCAAAACCTGGCGAAAAACAGCCGGCAGAAGAGCAATCCCAGCCCGATGAGTCCATCGCCAAGGCTGAGATGCCGGACTGGTTGAAATCAATGGTACCCGCTGAGCTGAGCCGCAGTGAAGCAGACTCCCAGAAGAGCAAGTCCGAAGAAGAAGATTTACCTGCATGGCTGGCCGGGCTTGGTATTGCCACCGGCGCACAAGAAGGCTCTGAGGCACAAGGAATTGCTCCGTTCATCGAGGATGAAGAATTTGACTTGAAATTGCCTGACCAAGTAGAACCAACTGCGGAAGTGATAAGTGAAGAAACTCCTGAGGCAGAGATCACTGCACCGGTCAGCGAAGAAGCCGCTTACTTTACAAACGAGGATGTCGATGAATTGAGTCCTGGAATGGGTACTCCTTCCATCGAGGAGCCATCCGAGGAATCCAGCAAACCAGAGGTTGAAATTCCTGCAACCCAGGATGCTGAAGTCGAAACCCCGAATGAGCAGATCGTGGATGCCGAGGAACCAGCGGAACCTTCACCGGCGAGGAAAGCGCTTTTCCAGATTGGCTGACCAGCTCCACCCTGGAACCTGTTGCGGAAGAGTCCGAGGAGCCCGCATCAGAACCTGTCGGTGAAAATGTTGAGGCTGCCGAAGGCTTGCCTCCTGAATTACAAGTAGTGGAAGAATCTGAACCGCTTGCGGAAATCACTGAGGAACCTGCGCAGGCTGCTATCCCAGCTGTAGAAAGCCAACTACCTGAGTGGTTATCCGGCCTGGGTGAGCCCACAGAATCCATAGTTGAAACACCAGTTGGTTCCCAGGCAGAAGAGTCGCCTTTAGAGGAGAGTCTCGCACCTGAACTCCAAGCAGAACATGAGGACCAATCACTTCCAGAAACACAAGAAGAATTGGTCCCTGTACCTCCACCGGCAAAGCATGGGAATTTCCCGGATTGGATGGGGAGCCTGTTTACCAGCGCAGAGTCCGTGAATGAAGGTAGCAAGGTGCCCGAGGAACCCCTGGCAGAAGAAGCACCGGCGGCTGAGAATCTCCAGACTGAACCACTTCCAGGTGAACCACAAGCTCTAGACCTAGCACAAGATGTAGTTGAGCAGGAGAGCGTACCATCCATATCCATTGAGGCGCAAGAACAGACAGAATTCTCTTCATTGCCTCAAGATGCATTTCCGGAAGAGTCAAGTAGAAGCTGTATCAGACGAGCCATCCCGCGAAGAAGTTGCACCTGGTGAGGTTACGGAAGGTCAAGAGGTGCAAGCCTCGCAGCCCGGTCTTGAAAACTCGGCGGCGCAAAGTGTCCCACCGCCGGTAACCACTTTCCCGGAATGGATGGCTGGACTTGGCGCGGCTGCCGGTGTGCTCGGGGCAGCGGAATTGGCGAATGAACCTACCGATGAAGGAATTGCAGCGGCAGACGATCAGCTCGAGAGTCCTGATGCTGCCGTGGAGGCAACAAGCCAAACGCCTGCCCTGGTGGGCGAAACTCCAGCTCCTCCTGAGGACGGCTCCGTTCCCCAGCCTGTAAACATCGAAGACGATACCCTGGCATGGTTGGAAGGCCTGGCTGCACAGCAAGGAGCCAAGAGCGAAGAATTGATCACGAAACCAGAAGATCGCCCTGAACAACTTCCTGATTGGTTGAAGGACTTCGCCAAGGATCAAGCCGGCCAGGAGAGCGGATCAATACCCGAAGAAGCACCCAAGGACCAGGAAGCAGGTTTGGCGGAATCGGAACTCCCCCCAGGCTTTGAAGGATCGTTGGAAGAGGTGACGAAGGACCAGCTTGCCGACCAGGCAATTGGGACTGAAGCACCAACGGCTCTTAAACAGGCCCTCGATGATTTCAGCTCAACCTGCTGATGAAGAAGCATCATTAAACTGGCTGGAGGATCTTGAAGCAAGCCATGGCTTGAAGAATGTTGACCAGGAGATCCCACCGGACACTGGCACGGATGAATTTACCGATTGGTTAAAGGGTATTTCTACTAAATCAGAAAAACCGGAAGAACCGATGGTTGCCAGTGAAGAGCCAGCACCTGCACCTGTTGAGGAAGCGCTTCCCGCGCAAGAACCTGCAGAACAGGCTACTCCCGTTGACCAGTTCCCAGAGATTGAAAGCGAAGCGAAACTTGCAGAGATAGGCGAACTTCCGGCATGGCTGGACGGGAAAAAAGAAGAAGCAATCGCCCTCAGAACCTGCTCAAGAATTGGAGACAGGGCAGCCAACACCAAAAGTGGAAATGGATTTCCCCGATTGGATGAAGGAAATCCAACCCCCAATCTCCGAATCAAAAACGGAGAGTGAAAACATCCCCACCGAATTACCGGAGTGGATGCGAAAATTGGATGAACCTTCAGCAGAACAGCAAATTGCCGAGCAGGAACCAGGTTCATGGCCTCCTGGTGAATTTGAAACGCCGGTCGTACCGGAGGCGACAGCTCCTGGAGAATGGAAGCCGGCGGAACAGGACACGGAAGCTCCTGAAGCTGTGACACAACCTGAAGATGTGGCAGCTCCTGAAGATGTGGCAGCTCAAACACCTGAAGACCTGGGTGAGGCCAATATTGAGGCGAAAGTGGAAAGCCCCAGCGAAGAGACCCCACCCGCTCCAGCCCAGTCACCGGACAAGGATGCGTTGTTGCTTGCTGATGCCAGGGGTGCCCTGGAAGAAAATGAGCCGTTGGAATTGATGAAAGCCTATTCCTCGCTGATTCGGAAGAATCGTTTACTGGAAGAAACAATCCAGGATCTTCGCACAGCGAGTGACCGCCATCCCGTTGAAAGCATCGTCTGGCAAACACTGGGTGATGCCTATATGCGGGCAGGACGCTTGCAGGAAGCCCTGGATGCCTATACAAAGGCAGAAGAATTGCTAGGATAGCATGATCAACCCCCGGTGCCGAAGACACCGGGGGTCTGATGATGACGCGTTATTTTCTAAAATCCCTATTATTGGAGTAGAAGAAGATGGAACGCTCTTTAGTTTTGGTAAAACCTGACGGAGTTCAACGCAGCCTGGTCGGTGAGGTGATCAGCCGCCTGGAGCGCCGCGGCCTGCGTCTTGTGGCAGCCAGGTTCATGCAAGTCAGCCAGGAATTGGCCGAAACCCATTATGCCATCCACCAAGGCAAACCTTTTTATGCAGGACTGATCCAATACATCACCTCGGCCCCGGTGATGGCAATGGTGTGGGAAGGCCCCAATGCCATCGCGGCGATCCGCCAAACGATGGGCGCCACGCGACCAACCGAGGCGGCACCCGGCTCGCTGCGGCACGATTTTGCCCTCGAGGTGGGACGCAACCTGACCCATGCCTCCGATTCGGTGGAAAATGGAGAAAAAGAAGTGACCTTATGGTTCAAGCCGGATGACCTTGTGACGTGGGGGCGCGATACGGACAAGTGGATCTTTGAAAAGTAATAAGATGAATTACATTCATTGGCGAAGACACCATAACAAGACGAAATTTCCTTCGAAAGCGAATAAACACATATGAAAACAACTAAATGGAATTGGAATACCACTGACGGCATAAAGATGTTCTCCATCGGATGGATCCCCGAGGGGGAGATCAAGGCAATCGTCGTGGTTATTCACGGAGTGGGAGAGCATGTGAAACGGTATGCGCATGTTGCCGAGGCTTTCTGCGAGCGCGGTTATGCCATGATCGGTTTTGACCTGCGCGGACACGGGGAATTGGGCGGTCCACGCGGGCATGCACGGAACTTAAAGGTCTTGTTTGATGATGTGGATCAATTTTTTGCCCAAGTGGAAGACCTCTACCCGGGCATCCCATTGTTTATCTACGCACATAGTCTTGGCGGATTTCTAGCTCTTGCCTATGTGCCCCAATGCAAGGTGAAGATCTCAGGTGCGGTGGTCACAGGTCCTTCACTGTAAAAGTGCCATTGAAGAACAAAAAGTGAAAGTTATACTTGCGAAGCTGATGGGAAAAGCGTGGCCGTCCTTCACACTCTCGAACGGGTTGGATCCAGCCACATTAAGCAGGGACCAAACAGTCGTGCAAAATTATATTGAAGATCCTTTGGTTCATCATCAAATTTCCGCTGGTTTGGGTTTGGCAAGTCTCGACGCGATAGCCCTGGCAAAGCAGAGTGCTCCTGTTTTCCCTATCCCAGTACTGGTGATGCATGGAGGAGCGGACAAACTGAGCTATCCTGCAGGAAGCATCGACTGGGCGGCAAGGGCTCCCAAGGACAAGTGCACCCTAAAAATATGGAGGGTCTTTTTCACGAGATCCATAATGAACCGGAGCAAGTTCAAGTCTTTAAGTATGCGCTCGACTGGCTCGATCAAACATTAAATCTTTTCCCCACCAAAAACCCCGCCTTGCTCACCAAGGCGGATTTTTTGCTCCTGCAAGATTGTCACCTCAATCAACCAGTGCTGGCAAACCAATACGCGCTCTTTTGAGCAACCACTTTTGCTGTTCGTGGATGTTCTCACTCAGTCTCGTGCGGGCTGCAACGACGGGCAACCAACGTTTGTATTCCTGCTGCCCACCGGGATTAATCGAAAAATACTGGTGAATATAAACAAGGTGGAACAAGTAAAGGAGCAAACGTAAAAGGGGCTTTAGCAAATTGGGACTGCCGGCAGCGCCCAGCGGCGATGATCGAGCTGCGGGCAACATCGGCAAGGGGGTTGCCGATGGATGCATCGATCCAATCGATGACCACGGCACGCTTGCAGGTAATGAGGATGTTGCCCGGATGGAAATCGCCGTGACAGATGGATTCCCCGTCCGGAAGCCAGGCGAGCTCTGCAAGCGCTGCCTCCTTGAGGGCTTGAGGGAGGATTTCAGCATGCAAAATTTTGTACTCCAACCGGTGCCGCTGCGAGGGAATGTTGGGGCGGGTTGGATTGGCGTGCATCTCCGCCTGCAATTTGGCAGTCGTGCGGGCAAATTCCATCAAGCGCCAGGGCTGTTTCCCAAGCGTCTCCCACATGTTCAATCCATCGATGCGCGCATAGATCAACCCATTACGCCCATTTACCTGGATGATTTCCCCCGGAGCTGGAACCGGTAAACCACTGGCGTGAATGTTGTTGTTCAACTTTTGTTCAAATTCGATATCGCCCAGTTCGAACCAATCGAAGAAAAGCTTCAGCACCCTGCCTTCCTCCCAGGCATAAATTTCAGCGGTGCGACCCAGGGCCAACGGTTTACCTAGATCCTTGTTCACAATCCCTCGACGAGGACCATATTAGTCTGAGCATATTTGTGACGTAATTGGCGTGCGGGCGCGTATTCCGGAGAATTCAACCAGGCCTTTGCTGCTTCCTTGTTCTCAAATTCGAGGATCACCAGCCGGTTGGGATTCCATTTCCCTTCCAGGGTCTCGGTGATACCCCCTCGGGCGAGATATTTGCCTCCGTAGAGCTGTATGGAAGGTGGAGCCAACTTCTTGTAGTCTTCGTAGCCAGCGGGGTCATCCACCTCAACGTCCACGATAACGTAAGCACTCATGCGGCACTCCTATTATTTTCCAAGATAGCTGTTAAGGAATTCTCCGATGCGGTCAATGGCACTTTGCGCCTCGGGTATATAAGGGGCGAATCCCTGGAAGACATGCCACATCCCATCCCAGGTTTCGAATTGGTTCTTGACACCGGCAAGGTTCAATTTCTCTGCCAGCCGGGCGGAATCATCGTAAAGGATTTCCTCGCTCCCAACCTGGAGCAGGGTTGGGGGTAGACCGTGATGGTCGGCAAAAAGAGGTGAGACAAGCGGATGATCAAGCGGGTAAGCGCCTGCGTAGGCAGACTGAAGCCATTCATCGTCCAGGGAAAGGACAGGATCCCGCTCTTTGCGTGTAACCACGGAATTCCCCGAAAAGGTCAAGTCAGTCCACGGGGAGATCAGGAAGAGGGCAGCAGGCAATGGAATACCCTGCTCCTTCAAGTGGAGTGCCGTGGATACAGCCAGTCCACCCCCGGCTGAGTCACCTCCGATCGAAAGGTGACGAGGATCGAAACCTTGTTCGTGGAGCCAGAAATAGGCACTGGTGGCATCATCCAATGCGGCTGGGAAGGAATTTTCGGGGGCGAGGCGGTATTCGATCAGGAGCACCCTGGCTCTCGCTGCCAGGGCAATCCGACCGGCAAGACCGCTGTGAGTATGGATCGAACCGAGGACATACCCTCCACCGTGCAGGTAGAGCAGTGCTCGGCCAGGGATGTGATCCTCAGGTTCAAGCCATACGGCAGGTACATTCCCTATGGATAACTCCTCGGTCGACACCCCACGCGGAATACGAATGCCGCGCCGGGCGGCTTCATCCACCTGGAGGCGCCTTTTTTCCAAAGGTATGTCTGCCAGGAAGGAATCCTTCACATCGCGGATAATGGATTGGATCAGGCGGCTGCGCAGGCTTGGCATTGGGTTGTTGAGAGAAAAGAAAAGAAGGACAGATTTGGATTAAGGATCATGGGTTCACCCACTCAGAAAAAAGTGGGGTCAGGTCACATCCACAGTGCTGCTCAGCCAGGAGCTTAAATCCGTCAGTAGTGGAAATGTCCCAACTAAACCGGGCTACATAATCGCGCATGAATTCATCGAATTTCTCCACGCCCATCCGCTGGCGAAGTTCCATAAAAAAGAAAGCCCCACGACCATAAATGATCGCATCGTAATCCATGCTTTCGTATGAACTTACCGGCAAGCCAATGGGGATGGTCGGATCACTTGCCATGTCCCACCTGAGTTGAAGATCACCTTGCAGGAACTCTTGCGCGGCTGCATCTCCGTAACGATCCAGGAAGTATTGCCAAGTGGCAAACTGGGCGAGGGATTCGTCCAACCAGGGCTGATCAAGGGTATCATTGCCGACCAGATTGTAGAACCACATGTGGGCGGCTTCGTGAACAACCACGATTTCCAGGAAATCACCGAAAAGATAAAGAGTGTCCGAGACCGCAGTCATCCCTGGGTATTCAACGCCGCCTGCCGCGGTGACGATCGGGGCGATGTCGAATTCAGTATATGGGTAGGGTCCATATCGCTGGCTGAAGAGCTCAATTGCTTTGATCCCAACCTGGAGTGCCTCCTGGGATGCTGATTGGCTCATATCCCGGGCATAGGCGTTCACAGTGACGTCCTGCCAGGTATCGCTGGTCTTGATCAAGCCGCTGGAGGCTGCCAGGTAAAAATCGCGGGCGGGACCATCGGCGAGCAGGATCTGCTGCCTGCCATCCAATTCCTGCCGTTCAATCTCGGCACCGGAGGCAACGATTGACAAAGACAAGGGTGCATCGATCTTGACCAGGTAGAAGCTTGCATCCGAAAATAGTGGATCGCCATCCAGGTCAGGAGCCTGGTTGTTCCAGCCTTCCCCGTTATGGACCAGGATGGTTGGATACCCATGAGCGAAGGAAAGTATGCCCTCGTTATAACCAAAGATGCCGTAATACAGATTTCCTCCGCCGCTGGGGATCTCCACCTGGAATTCCAGCCGGAGGGTGACTGTTTCGCCCGGTTGCAAGGATGAAGAAAATGGAATGCGCATCAACCACTTTTGAATGTCCGGGTGGACCTCCATGCCGTCCACCCATGCACGCTGGATTTCGAGCTTGCCTCCCAGCAGGTTGGGAAAGAGGGCAAGATCTACTTCGTCCAGGGGAATGGTCTCTGTATTCGTGTAGAAAATTTCTTCCACGCCGATCGCCTGGTTGGGTGGATCACTGAAACTCAAGGCGAGGTGATAAACGCTTGCCCCCGGAAGAGATTGTAAAACAGAGAGAGCCTCTGGAACGAGGTTGGTTTCAAATGGCTGGCGATCGTTCCAGTCCAATTGGAATGGGAACGAATCCAGGGAGATGGGAGGTGGCGGATTGATTTTTGAGGACCCAGGCGTTTCAACCTGCTGCAGGGTAACAGTTGGGCTTGGCACACGGGTAGCAGTCCACAAAGAAGTGGATGGGCAGGTACAGGCCAACAAGACAAAGATAGATATGCAGAATGTGAAGAGCATTTTCCTGTTCATGCTTCTCCCAATTTTTGCCTGATTTGATCCTGCAAATCGGAAAGGTGCGGCCTGTTCCTTGCCGCATCGACGTTGGCATCAAAGTTGATGACTTTTTCCCGATCGGTCCCCGCAAGCCAATCCCGCAAAAGCATCTCGATGTTCAGCAAGTCCTCCAAGCTGGCAATCTCCAGCGAGCGATCACGCCTCTTGAAACGTTGGGTGATGGTCTCGATACTGGCTTCCATGTTGATGATGACTTCCGGCGAGGGTAAAAAGTTTCGGAAGTCGTGATACAACCTGGTCAAAAGTGACATTTCAGCATCATCCAGCCAACCCTTGCGGTGGAACAGGCGGGTGAATACGTGGAAATCCAGGTCCAATCCGCCATCCAGGATGCCAGGTCCATTTGCTTTGCGAATTGCATATTCCTGCTCCGCGCGGCTGAGCAGGTAGTCCACTTGATTGGCGAAGGCATGGCGAGGGTCATTTTTGAACAGCACCTGGAAGGGGTGCACCGAATTCTCTTCGTAACCAGTCGCGAGGCCCATTTGTTCGCCCAGGATACGCACGAGGGTGGTCTTGCCTGCCCCAGTATTCCCAACCACGATGATCAGTTTACCCATCTCCCGAGCCTGGTCCTTGGGTGCTTATTTCCGGGCAGCCAATATCGCATTCGTGATCTGTTCGACATGCCTCTGCGTGTGCGGCAATGATCCATTGAGCAGTGAGTTACCGAGGTTGAGGTAATCACTCTTGATGGCGACAAAATTCGCTGGAAGATTGGAGACGTAGGCGATCACTTCCTCTGAAAGGCGCTTGAATTCCGCAAGCAGGCTTTTCACGCTGCCATAAGATGTGGCGATGGCATCATTATGGATGGTGCTATTTCCGCCATACTCATCTGAGTGTCTCACGAAACCACCAAGAACTTCATCAATATTCGTTAGCACTTCACGTTCAACAAGGACCAGGTGGGCAAGGGTCTGTATGGCGCTCCATTCGCCTTGCGCGGGGACGAAATGAGCTTCCTCTTCGCTTGCACCTAAAAAGGCGTCCGTGAGCATTTTTTGAGCCTGTTCATAATTCACGCGCAGCTGGGCAGCAAGATCGCGGGGTTCTGCGGGAATTTGTGGCACCGCCCGCCGGGTAAGCTCCATGGTGGTGGTGTGCTTCTCCGGTCCGCGATAAAAAACGACCTCGACCTTGTCACCGCCTTTTTTCCCCTGCAAAGCCAAAGCCAGGCTGCCGAAATCGTTGGTGATCGGTTTGCCATTGAATTCGATAACCAAGTCATCATGTTGAAGACCAGCTGACCTGGCTCCCATCCCTTCAATCGTTTCCAGCAGGCGAATGCCTTCGGAAACCGGGATCCCCAATGACTTGGCAACCTCCGGGTTGAAATCATTGACCATGATGCCCAACATGGGTCGATCGTATGTGCGCCGGTCAAGACCTGTTTCCAGCAGCGATGCCAGGTTGGGCAAAGTGGAGTCCCATTCATGCTTGAAACCAGTGGCTCTTTCCTTCCAATCCTCTCCATCGGGAACGATGTGGGTCATTGTCACCCGGGTTCCATCCTTTTCCTCACCCAGTAAGACAGCCACTTCAGATGGAGCAGGATCAAAACGGGCATGCCATTTGAATTTCAGCGCCTTGTTTTCTTCCAGTTGGATGTACTCTCCGGACGAGTAAAAATCCCCATTCCACCAAAGGTACATGCGTCCGGCGGGGCGTGGTTGAACCGTGGCAAAGTCGCACAGCCATTGTTCCAGGCGCAGTGAACGGGTGAATGCTAGATAAACCTCAGCCGGGGTGGCTTTAATGACAATTTGCGAAACGACGCTTTGTGACATAATATTCTCCTTATTAATAATTGTGACAATGGTTGTGGCAGGATATTATCTTGTTGGTTCAAGGATGGGCTGGTCAGGATTTGCCAACCAGTGAAGCAGGTCAGCGGTGTGTTCTTCTTCGTGGTGGGCAAAGATCTCCAGGAATTCGGAGACCGTCGCTTTGCCTCCCCAGGGGACAACCATTAATTCGAGCCAGTTTGACTTCGGCTGCTTGACGAATGATCCCGGTAAGTCGTTGTCGAACGGCAGTAAATTCAGCATAGGAATCGCCCAAGGTGAGCCCGAGGCGTTTTTGAATGCTGAGCTCATTATAGGCATCGATCCCTTTTTCTACCGGGTTGGCAGGCATGCGACCATCCAGGTGGGCACTCAGAGCATCCAGCACCATCTCATCCCAGCCAGTGATATGGTCAAGCAACTCCTTCAACGTCCAATTCGGGTAGATTTGCTTGTTTCCATCCACCCGGGGGAGGAGGGATTCCAACCCGGCACGAGCTTCATCGAGACGATGAATGTAAACAGTGTTCAGGTCCATGAATTTCTCCTAGCCACTGAATCTAGCATGATGGAGGCTGCGGCGCAAGCCACCGGGGTGGGGAATCCTGGAAGGGCAACCAAGTCATACTTCCACCTGGATGGCAGATCCGCTTTCGTAGCGGCGCAGGCCAATGTGGAAAATGAGGCTGGCGAAAGCCATAAATCCTGCCGCGCCCAAGGTCATTAATCCCAGGGTGGACCACGAGAACGTTCGTACAAACCCTGCAGGCAATGCACCCATGAAAGCAGCAGGGATCACCAGGAATAGAATTATTTTGGCAGTGTTGTTAAAGATGGTGATCGGGTAAAGGGCAAAAGTGATCATCGCATTCACTGCCAGGCTGGTGAAACTACCGCCGGTGCCGATCCAAAAGGCCAGGCTTTGTACAGACACCAGGAAGGCGATGAACACAATCATTGCCATGATGATACCCAGCAGGAAGCGTCCCAACCCATCCAGGCTGACCGTTCCAGAGGCGAAGTAGCTGATAAATCCGTAGAGCAAGTCCCCGACACCGCTGGGATCCGTCCGGCCGGCGAGGATGTGCAGAAGGGCAGGACGAGGCAGGGAAAGGTAGTAATCCAGCCTGCCGCGGACGATGATCTCGCTGAGGTTGAAGGCATTACCAAACAGCATGGAAGCCAGCCCGAAGGAGGCCGCACTGACCCCGAAAACGAGGAACATGTCCCCAATACCCCAGCCATTGATGTTCTTGAAACGATCAAAGAAGATGATCCAGATAATAAAATAGACGCCATCGTTCAAGATCATCCCGATGACTTGGGAAATGAAGGCAACGCGATATTCCATCACTGCTGAGAGGTTGGTTTTCCAGAGGGCGAACAGGAATTTTACTTCACGCAATATCATTTTATGGATTCTGCCAGTTCGTGATGATGGAGTCCCAGGCTAACCACCGTTGATTGCGAGACGGCGTACGCTTCGGGAAAAAGCAAATACCAGCAGGCTACCCAAAACGACCAACCAGATGAATTGTCCCGCCAACAGCTGCAAGAAAAGAGAGAGTTCGGGGTGAACAAACATGCGTGCCGGGGCATACATCATGTAGGGGAATGGCAGGGACCTGCTTATCGTTTGCAACCAGGCCGGGTAGAAATCCAATGGGATGAGCATGCCACCCAGGACAAATGTAAGTTTCGCATAAATCCATTCGAAAGGTGCCACCTCTTCGGTCACAAATGCAGCCAAACCGATGAGCGCGTTAATGCAAAAATGCAGAAGCCAGGCACCGCCAAGAGCGACGAAAGCAAACGGCCAATTGGAGAGATCGGGAGGCGGACCAGCCATTCCCCAGATCAAAGCTCCCCCAATGATGAACAGCATGCACATGCGGGGCAGGCTGTCGCCCAATCCGCTGGAGAGTTGGTAGAGCAGGAAATTATAAGGTTTGTTCAGAAGATATGCGATCGATCCATCCTTGACTTGAGAAGAGATCACGCGCGCCAGGCGCGGGCGACCAAGCTCAAGAGTCTCGGCGAGAAGGAAGTACCACATGATGTCGCGCAGGGACATTCCTGCCAGGATCCCGCCTGCCGATCCTTGATAGACCACACTCCACAGCTGGTAGAAGATCCACATGAAGACCAGGATCATCAATGAACGCCAGATCAATTCCGTGGGATATGCCAGGTTGTTAAGGAGGGTGATCTTGAATATGGCCAGATACTTTTTCATTATGTTGAATGAATCTTTACGGTGATTTTTCTTGTGTTGAATTGGAACTTTTATCGATCTGCTGTCTCCTGGTAGATCGCAGCGATCACTTCTTCGAGAGGGGGATCTGAAATGGTGATATCCATCACCTGGCCGACTGCAGTCAAGCGTGCCAGGACCGCTTCGGCAGGAGTTTGGAGGGTATCGAAGCGTAATTTGACGCCATAACGTTCCCGGGCAATTTTCAACACCTCGGCACCGGCAATCTTGAAATTCTCATCCACCTGGTGGCTGTAGCGGACTTCGACCAATTTTGATGTAAGGAAGGATCGTTTCAATGTGGAGACCTTGTCCTGGTAAACGATCTTGCCATGATTGATGATGATCACCCGCTTGCAGAGGGCTTCCAGATCACCGGCATCGTGCGAGGTCAACAACACGCCCACATTCTCACGGGCCGCCATATCCCGCAGGGCATCACGGATATGCTGCTTGGCAACAACATCCAAGCCGATCGACGGTTCATCCAGCAAGAGCAGCCTGGGCTTGTGCAGCAGGGAAGCAGCCACTTCGCAGCGCATGCGCTGCCCCAGGGATAGCTTGCGGACAGGTGTCTCCAGCAGGTCGGAGATTTCGAAGGCTTCAGCCAACTCGCCGATACGGCGCCTGGTCTGGCGGTCATCCAGTTCGTAGATCTTGCCAAAGAGCGTAAACGTGTCCATGGCTGGCAGGTGATACCACAACTGCGGCCGCTGCCCAAAAACGGTGCCAATGTGGTACGCCAGCTGGCGGCGTTGTTTCCACGGGACGTATCCCAGGACTTCAGCCTGCCCGCTGGTGGGGAACAGGATGCCGGTGAGGATCTTGATCGTTGTCGATTTGCCGGCACCATTCGGACCGATGAAACCAAGCAGCTCCCCAGATTCCATTTCGAAGGATATCTCACTGATCGCCGCAATCGATCTGTATTCAGGTCGAAATAGGGCGTGAAAGCTGCCACGCAATCCGGCGCTTTTACGCTTGGTTTTGAATGTCTTGGAGAGGTTGAGGACGCGAATGGCAGACATGGATGGATTTCAACGGACACGGTGAAAGATGCTGGCCCATTGGTTCCCAGCAATTGGAGTGTGGTTCAACCTGCGGATAAGCACACTCCGTCCAGGTGGATTCACAGGCCTGAACGGAGCTAAGCTCAACGATCGATTATTCGAGTAGTTATCTCCACATGCGAAAAATCACAGCGTGACAACATCAATCACTTGCTCGACAATTGGATCGAGAAGTTGCTTCAATTTCATTTCTTCCAAGCCTGATACTTTAATCGTCACCAGCGAGGAATTCAGGGAATCGCCAGCAAATGTGCCCAGGGCGATGATGTTTCCACCGGCTTCAGATATCGCGTGGGTAAGCGTGGCAAGCGTGCCGGGTTCATTCTTCACCTGGACGGTAAGCCGGACACCCTTGTGGCGAGCACCCAGGAGCTCCAGGAATAGTTTGAAGAGATCGGTCTCCGTGATGATACCAATCAATTCCTCTCCGCGCAGGATGGGCAGGCAGCTGATCTGGTTATCAGTCATGATCCGGGCGGCCTCCTCAACGGGTGTATCCTCCGAGGTGGTAATGACATTTTTCGTCATCACATCAGCCACGGTGATCTTGTTGAGCAGGTAGTTGATCTCCCAGATGCTGAGCGAGGTGGCCTTGGACGGAGATGCATTGAGCAGGTCGTTACGGGTGACGATACCCACCATTGTCCCTTTCTGGATCACGGGGATATGGCGGATTTTCTCCCGTTTCATCAAATCCAGTGCTTCCGAGATGGGCAGATCAGGTTGAACTGTGATCAATGGGGAAGAAATACGTTTTCCTACGTTCATTGCTGCTCCTTTCTACAAGTTGGCTATGGGACAGAGTCTACCATAGAGGTAGAGAATTACCATTCAAAAATCCTCGACCAGGCAAAGGCAACCCAATTCCAAGTTGGACATCATCCTCCAAGCCAAAATGCATGGATTTGGAAGAAATCAGCCGATCCAGGTCCCCTGCCAGGCAGGCAGGATGAGAGAAACTTTGTTGGAAGAAACAAGATGGTTTTTACCATCGATCAACCCGTGAACCGTCCGTCCATTCTCCCAGCCAAGCTCAGTCGAAGGTACCTCTATGCTCTTAACATGACTGGAGGCATTGAGAACGACAAGGATTTTTTCGCTGCCCAGGATGCGGGAGAATGCATACACTCCATCCTCGGCATATAGTTGTTTGAAATCACCACGTCTCAAGGCTGAGGATCGTTTTCTCAACGCAATAAGCGATTTGATCCAGTAGCGCAGCTCCTGGTTCCAACTGGCTTCCTGCCAAGGAAAGGCGCGCCGGTTGTCCGGATCTTTACCGCCTTCCAGGCCGATCTCATCGCCATAATAAATTGCCGGTGCACCGGGGAAAGCCATCTGGAACTGGAAAGCCAATTTTACTTTTTCCAGGTTGCCTCCCACCAGGGTTTTAAATCGTTCGGTGTCATGGCTGTCCAGAGGCACATACATGGCAAAAAGATTCTCGCGCGGATAGGCGTTGATCATGACCTGGAGACGTTCACCGAATTGTTGCGCGTTCTCACGACCTTGCAGGAAGGCCAATATGGCATCTCTGACGGGATAATTGATCAAGCCGTCGAAATGATCCTTGTTCGCCCAGCGCGGATTCACATCCCAAATCTCGCCAATCAGGCAGGCATCACGATTGGCATCGCGCACCACTCGGCGAAATTCCGCCCAGAAGCCATCATCGTCTATCTCGTTGGGAACATCCAGTCTCCAGCCATCGGCACCCTGGTCGATCCAGTAGCGTGCAACTTGATAAATGTATTTCCTGACCTTGGGGTTGGATGTATTGAGCTTTGGGAAGTGACCTATAGTTCCACCAGGCTAGATAATTCTGGGATTCTCCGGGTGCATATGCGTCAAGAGGAAAGCGCTTGATGTGGAACCAGTCTTTATATGAAGAGCTCTCTCCGTTCTCAAGCACATCGACGAAGGCAAAAAAACCACGACCACAATGGTTGAAGACTCCATCCAGGACCAGGCGCACATCGTTTCGATGGGCAATTTCCACCAGGGCATGGAAATCTTTGAGGGTTCCAAGCTTTGGATCAATACTGAAATAGTCGGAAGTATTGTAGCGGTGGGTCGATGTAGCCGCGAAGATGGGATTTAGGTATATTGCGTTGATGCCCAGGTCGAGCAGGTAGTCGAAGTGTTGAATGATCCCGCGCAGATCGCCTCCCTGGAATCCAGAAGATGTGGGGGGTGAACCCCACTTGTGGAGGTTGGGCGGATCGTTTTCCCGATCTCCATTGGCGAAACGGTCCGGAAAAATATGGTAAAAAATGGAATCCTGGAGCCAGTAGGGAGTTGTCATAGATGCCAATAATAAATCTTCAAACGGAATGTGATATTTACAAAGTCAGTAGTGCCAATCCAAGCAACCAAAAAATGGTTGAAAAGAAGACCAGCCATTCCAGGAAAGGGAGGATCCAAAATCGAGGCCGTTCAGGTAGAACCTCAGGATCGAGGCTTTCCTCTTGTTTACTCTCCTTCTTGCGGGTCAGCAGGTAAAGGAAGCTCCCGAAGGAGCTCAGGGCAACCAGGCTTAAAATCGACGTCTCCCTCGGCACCACAACCTCACCAGCGGGCTGAAACAGGATCGCCAAGCCGAAGAAAAGGACCATCAACAAGCCTCCACGGAAGAAGGCCATGGCAGCATGACCATGCGGTTTTAGGTTGTTCATGGGGAAGATTCCCACTGCAGTGACACCACCGGCAGTGACGATCCCGGCAACAACTCCGAGCCAGCCAAGAATGCTTTGAAAGCGCAGACCCAGGTGAAAAATGAAGGGGAGTAAGAGAATTCCCCCAATCACCAGGCTCACGTTGAACAGGAGTGCACCCTTCGAGATGCCGACCTCTCCGAGTTCTGAGATGAAATGGTTCAAAATGGAGTATCTCTGGTGATTTTTCCCGCGGTAGATCCATGCAGAATAGAAGATGGCCAGGATCACAATTCCAGATCCAGCCACACCAAGAAGGTTGAACCCATACTCCGACATGGCGGCTATTATAGCTGGAAAAAGCCGGGAATATCAAATCATGATAACAAACAACTCCTCATCATAAAGGCCCACTCCGGCAAAGTATCCAGCCTTGGTAGTATTGAGTATAATTCGCCCATTCTTTACTGATTGGAGCTGGAATGACTCAAAAGAAATTCACCGGGGCGGAAATTCGCCAAACTTTTATCGACTTTTTTGTGGAACACAAGCACACCTTCGTGCCGTCCGCATCACTAGTCCCTGGCGGCGATTCAACCCTTTTATTCACAAATGCTGGCATGGTGCAATTCAAGGATGTGTTCCTGGGAACGGACAAGCGCCCGTATAAACGCGCGGTGAATTCGCAGAAATGTATGCGTGTAGCCGGTAAACACAACGACCTCGAGGATGTTGGCAGGGATGACTTCCACCATACCTTCTTCGAGATGCTTGGAAACTGGTCTTTCGGTGACTATTACAAGAAAGATGCCATTGCATGGGCATGGCAGTTGTTAACCGACGTGTGGGGTTTACCCAAGGACAGGCTTTATGCTACATGCTTCCAGGATGACAAGGGGAACATTCCCAGGGATGACGATGCGGCTGAGATTTGGAAGAGACAACCTGGAATGGACCCGGAGCACATTCTCTTTTTTGGACGCAAGGAGAATTTCTGGGAGATGGCGGAAACGGGTCCCTGCGGTCCGTGCTCGGAGATCCATTTCGATCGTGGCGAAGAATTCGACAATTTGAGCGGTCAGCCACATCGCTGCGGTGTAAACGGCGAATGCACCCGCTTCCTGGAATTGTGGAACAATGTGTTTATCCAGTACAACCGCACCGGACCAGATACCCTCGAGCCACTCGCAGCGACCCATGTGGATACCGGCATGGGCTTCGAACGCATCGTTTCCGTGCTCCAGGGAGTGGATCTCGGATTACAAGATCGACCTGTTCCAAGGCGCACTGGAGGCTGTGCGAGCGTTGACCGGCGATTCGGTGGAGGAAATGTACGCCAATTTCACCCCTTACCGGGTCATTGCGGACCATGCCAGGGCGGCATCCTTTCTTATCGCGGATGGGGTTGTGCCGGGAAACATTGGACGCAACTATATTTGCCGCATGATCGTTCGCCGGGCAGCCCGTTTTGGAACCAAGATCGGATTGCATGAACCATTCCTGGCGAAGGCAGCGCAAGCGATCATTGATGCTTACGGTGACTTTTACCCTGAACTTGAAAAGAGCCGAGAGACGATCCTGGACAACCTGAGGCGCGAGGAGATCCGCTTTGCACGCACGGTTGAATCTGGCACTGCCTACCTGCAAGGCTTGTTGGAAGATGTGAAGAAATCCGGCAAGAAGGTCCTGGATGGAAAAATCGCTTTTGAACTTTATGCGACTTACGGTCTTCCTTTTGAAATTTCGCGTGATATTGCCCGGGAAGAAGGCCTGGAAGTGGACGAGGCAGGCTTCCGGATCGGAATGGAAGAACACCGCCTGGCTTCGGGAGGTGGAAAAGCCATGGGCAGGATGGGCGGAGGGGACGTTGAATTTTACGCCGGGATGCTCAAGGAATTGGAGAAGAACAGCAAACTTGGCTCCCATGGTGTGGAGCACAATCCGTACGAATGGTTCCAGGTCGAGGGTCCAATCCTGGTGTTGGCATCCGGCGGGCAACTGCTTACTGAAACCGGAGCAGGCGACCAGGTGGAAGTCTTGCTTCCCAAGACAGGTTTTTATGTTGAATCGGGCGGCCAGGTCTCTGATACGGGTACCATCTCTGCCATGGACGGATCCTGGGAGATCGAGGTGGATGACATGCGCAGGCCGGCGGCGGGAGCGATCGTGCATGTGGGCGAAGTGGTTTTCGGGCACCCAAAGGTGGGTGACCTGGCTATTGCAAGTGTGGATTTTCCCAGGCGTCACGACATCCGCCGCAACCATACCGCCACTCATCTCCTGCATGCCGCCCTCCACCAGGTCCTGGGTGGGAATGCCCGCCAGGCAGGTTCTTATGTGGGTCCCGAGCGATTCAGGTTTGATTTCAACCATCCGGAGGCGATGACCAGCGAGCAATTAGAACTTGTCGAGAAGATCGTCAATGATGCAGTCGCAGCAGATTATGCCGTTCAGCCGGTGGAGAAATCGCGCCAGCAGGCAGAATCTGAGGGAGCGATGGCGCTCTTTGGAGAGAAATACGGCGAACTAGTAAGGACCATAACCATAGGCGATCATTATTCCTACGAGCTGTGCGGTGGGACGCACCTTGAGCGGACCTCGGACGTAGGTGTTTTCCTCATATTGTCGGAATCCTCTGCAGCAGCCGGCGTGCGACGCATTGAAGCTGTGACAGGGCGCGGAGCATATGAACTGATCGCCAGGCGCTTCAAGGTGCTCAAACAAGTGGCTGGGTCGATCAAGAGTTCCTTGGAGGAAGTACCAGAGCGTGTGAACGCATTAATGGAAAAATCTGCAACACTTCGCAGGCAGGTTGCTTCCCTGCAAACTGACCTGGCGAGCTCAAAATTCAACGCTCAACTGGACCGCGCAGAAAACGTTTCTGGTGTAAATCTGCTCACCCTGCAACTGGACAGCCTGAACAAAGACACACTGGCTCAATTGGCGGACAAGTTCCGGGAGAAATATCCTTCGAACAGTGCATGTGTGATCGCGTCGATCAACAATGAACAAGTGATCGTTATGGTTGCCGTGACCCAGGACTTGATCAAGAAGGGGATTAAGGCAGGCGACCTGGTTGGGCACGTGTCCCGCCAATTGGGTGCCGGGGGGGAGGCGCGCCACACCTTGCGTTCGGAGGTGGGAAGGATGCAGGCAAATTGCCTGAGGCGCTGGCAAGCGTCCGCAGCTGGATTAAAGGGAAGTTGGAATAATCCCGGGCAGCCAAGAAATTTCCACAAATAAAAATATTTGGGCCGCAACCTCGCGGCCCAAATGTGTTAATGCATATAAGATCTTGCGCCAAAGGAGTCCTGGATGGTCGAAATCATCTTCTGGTCCCTTTTCGGTTACTTCCTGGGATCCATCCCTTTCTCTCTCATCATAGGAAAATTGATCGCCAGGAAAGACATCCGCAAGTTTGGGGATGGTAACCCGGGAGGGTCGAATGCGTTGAAAGCAGGCGGCCTAAAAGCCGGTGTGCCCGCCATCCTGCTCGACATCTTTAAAGGCACCCTGCCCGTCCTCCTGGCGCAACACAACGGAATTTCAGAATGGGGATTGATCCCGGTGGCACTCTCGCCAGTCCTGGGGCATGCCTTCTCAGCGTTCCTTCGATTTCGGGGAGGGAAAGCGCTGGGTGCCACCGGAGGGGTTTGGCTGGGCCTGGTCGGGTTATGGGCTTTCCCAGCCTATGGCGCCCTTGCCATTCCCTTCAGCCTTATCCAATCTGAAGACGGCTGGTCAGCTTGCGCTGGGATGGTTTCACTCCTGGGATTTACGATATTCATTGGGGAACCCTGGATGGTCAGCCTGGCTGCGCTGAATGCCGCGGTCATCTTCTGGTTGCATCGCAGGGAATTGAGGCGCAGACCACAATTACGCCAGTGGGTAACAACCATGATCACCCGGAGGGACGCGTGACACTTCCCTGGCACCCGCATGCTCTTTTTGTCATTCTATTCCTCATCCTGGGCTTGATCACGGTGCTGGTCAACTATTTCACCATTCGCCGTTTTGACCAATACCCTGTTGCAGATACTCTCCCGTTTATCTCGATCCTGGTTCCGGCAAGGAATGAAGAGCATAATATCGAAGCCTGCGTCGTGTCATTGTTGTCCCAGGATTATCCGGATTACGAAGTGATCGTCCTGGACGACCATTCGAAAGATGATACCCTCGATATCCTCCAGCGCATTTCGAGGAAGAATTCACGTCTTCGTGTGCTGAATGGTTCACCCCTGCCGGAAGGATGGCTGGGAAAGCATTGGGCCTGCCACCAGCTTTATCAAGCCTCCAGCGGGGAATTTCTGCTCTTCACGGATGCGGATACCATCCATGCAGCGGACATGCTCAAGGCAAGCATTTCCGCGCTCGATATCCGAGCAAGCCGACCTGGTGACTGCATTCCCGCGCCAGGAGGTGGTCACCTGGGGTGAGAAATTACTGGTTCCCTTCCTGGGTTTTGGGATCTTCACTTTCATTCCCGTCATTCCTTGTTCAAAAGCTGCGCTGGAAAGCACTTTCGATCACGATAGGGCAGTTCATGCTTTTCCGAAGAACGGCATTCGAAGCTGTCGGTGGCTATGAGGCGGTACGTGGGGAGATCGTGGATGATATCTGCCTGGGACAGAATATCATTGCATGGGGAGGTCAATGGCGCTTGATGAGCGCGACACGCCACATTTCGTGCCGTATGTACCGTGGATTTTGGGAAGCAGTCAATGGACTTGGGAAAAGCATCTTCGCGGTCTTTGATTTCCGCATCATCCCATTTTTCGCCGGGTTGACCATCCTTGGTGTGGTCTTCCTGGAGCCATCTGTAGCCTTGATCTCACTTTGGGTGCGCCATCCGCTTGACACCACTGACCCCGGAAGAAGCGACCCTTGCCGTAGCACTCTCGCTCGTCCTTTGGACTACCGCTTACCGCCGTTTTAAATTCCCAGCTTACCTGGTCCTTGTTCACCCGGTGACCATGTTCTTATTCATCCTGGTTGCATTACGTTCATTCACCCATACGGCATCGGGCACGGCCAGGTGGAAGGAGCGGATCCTGGAGCGCCCAGAGGTGCGTTGGTTATGAATCAATGAAAATTTGACCTACGTTATAATGGGTGGTGATGAAAACGCAGGTCATACAATTGGAGGATGCGGATAACCTGGCCACTGCCCGCGACAAGATGTCGTGGGCAAAAGCTGAACGCATCCTGATGATATTCCCTAAAACCAATTCCAATTTCAGCCGACAACTTGACCTGCTGTTGCTCAAACGATATTCGGCCACGCTTGGTGCAAGACTTGCCATTGTGAGCAGTACCATAGCAATTCGCAGCTTATGTGCCATGCTTGCAATTCCCGTTTTCCGTACACCTGCTGCCGCCCGGCGCGGCAAGTGGATGGATAAGCCAGCTTTTCAGAAGTTGAGAGCAGAAAAACTCCGCACCCGGATCTTCGCTCTTTGAAGCAAGCACTTCCGGGCACGGACACGTCAAAGCAAGTTACTCCTTCCGCGCGGATTATGCTTTTTTCCCTCAGTATCCTGGCAGTCCTGGTTGTGTTGTTGCTTTTCCTGCCTTCCGCCACCATCGATTACCAACCCCAGACCAGGATCCAAAACCTGTCACTGGCCGTCCATGCAGATCCGAACGTGTCAGCGGTCAGCCTTGCTGGAGTCATCCCCGCACATCCCCTGGCATTGGTGTTACATTCAATCAAGACCCTCCCAGTTCAAAACGAGATGCTCATCCCAGACGCCTTTGCTACAGGATCCGTGCAGTTCACCAACATGACAGAGTTCCAGGTTTCCATCCCGGCGAATACCGTCATCAGGTCGATCGAGGCACCCTTCACTCGATTTGCCACCACTGAGGATGCGGTGCTTGTTCCCGGCTTGGAGAAGACAGTGGATGTTCATGTCAGGGCCTTGGAACCCGGATTGAAAGGGAACCTCGCTGCGGGATCCTTGACCTCCGTGGAAGGTGATCTTGGTTTTTCCGTTTCGGTGACCAACCCGCAAGCCATGAGTGGAGGGAGCGAGAAGACTGCCCTTTTCCCTTCTTTTGATGAAAGATCCCTGCTGCGGGAAACGATGATGGCCTCCCTGCAGGATGAATGCCAGATCAGCCTTGGCGGAAAGCATCACTGACGAAGGAAAGAAAATACTCCAGCCAACTGTCAAGATCGACCTGGTTGAAGAAACCAGCTATCCTGCTGAAGGGCAGCCGGGAGACATGCTTGCTCATGTGGCTGATGTCCGATGTTTGGGACTGGCCATTGATTCAGTGGATCTCAATACGCTGGCAGCAGCGTCCCTGGATGCCTCCCTGCCGGAGAAATTTGCACCCTTCCCGGGGGAGATTGAGATTTCCATTCCGGAAGGCTATGAAATGCAGGAGGATGGGAGTGTTAATTTCCACCTCCTTGTTTCACGACCCATATATGCCGACCTGGATATTGCTTCTTCTCAATTCCTCTTGATCGGAAAAAACATTCGCGCAGCATCAGCCTACTTGAGCTCCGCATTCCTCCTGGATGGAGCACCGGTCATCCACACATCGCCAAGCTGGTGGAGGCGGATGCCTTTCATCCCATTCAGGATATCCGTGCAACAGGTTTTCGAATGATCTTTAAAACAAGTCAGCGTATCCTGGGTGTTGATCCTGGTAGCAAGCACATCGGGCTTGCCATCAGCGACCCGACTGGCAGCATTGCGAAACCGCTGACAGTGGTCAAACATGTCTCGCGCATTTTGGATGCAGGCATCGTGGTGGAACTTGCCAAAGAAAACGAGGCGGGACTGATCGTAGTCGGGCAATCCTTTGATGAAAACGGCGAACCCAACTTCGAGGGCAGACGCGCATCCCGGTTCGCGGAAGCCCTGCGGTCCCAAACCGAGATCCCGGTTATTTTGTGGGATGAGGCCTTGACCACCCAGGATGCACGCCTTGCAAGCATCCAGATGGGCATACCGCGCAAGAAACGATCCGGCCACCTGGATTCTCTGGCAGCCACCATCCTGCTCCAGTCCTACCTCGACCGACCAAACCCAACATAACTATCAAATTTGAAGGATAATCACCCAATGCGCCGTCGTTCTTGCCTTCCATTGCTGCTGACCTCCATGTCCGTTGCTGGTCCTGGGCGGACTTGCCCTGGGTTTTCTAGTTCCCCTGGTGGCTGAGAATTCCTTTGGCCCTCCCAACCCGAAGTTGAACGCATGGCAGAGATTCAGTTTTGGGTGGCAACTGCTTTCACACTCCTCAGACCTGACAGTTCCCCGTAATCCCAATGGAGAGGAACAGCTATTCATCATCCAACCTGGGGATAGCGTTCCCGGGATCTCGGCGCGACTGGAACAGGCGGGGCTCATCCCCAATGCCCAACTCTTTGGTGTATACCTTGCCTGGAACGGGATGGATGCTTATATCCAGACGGGCACCTTCCGGCTCAGCCCTGCAATGAGCGCAACCAGCATAGCCGGGATGCTGGAGTCAGCTACACTGACAGAAATCACCTTTTCCATCCTGCCTGGCTGGCGAATGGAAGAGATCGCGGCTTCCCTTCCCACCTCGGGATTATCGATAACGGCTGATGAATTCCTGGCTGCTGCTTCAGGAACCGGTTTTTACTTGGATCTAATTCCAACTGGGGCGTCCGCAGAAGGATTCCTTTTCCCGGATGTGTACATCCTGCCGCGCACCACCGATGCCACCCACCTGGTGTCCATCCTGCTGCAGGGCTTTGCATCTCATTTGCCAGCTGATTACCCGGGAGAATTTGCGTCCCATGGATTAACGGTGTACCAGGCGGTAACCCTGGCATCCATTATCGAAAGGGAAGCCATCCAGGACGAAGAAATGCCGATGATCGCTTCGGTTTTTTATCAACCGCCTAGCCATCGGGATGAGATTGCAGACGGATCCAACCGTCCAGTATGGGATTGGATACAACGCGACCCAGAATTCCTGGTGGACAACACCCCTCACCGCTGCAGACCTGCAATTTGATTCCCCCTATAATACCTATATCTATACCGGGCTGCCCCCGGGTCCGATATCCAACCCCGGGGAGGCTGCGCTGGCAGCAGTGGCACGCCCGGCGCAGTCAGCCTATTATTACTTCCAGGCCAAATGTGATGGCTCCGGTTACCATAATTTTGCGGAGACCCTGGAGCAGCATGAACAAAATTATTGCCCCTAGGTGCCGGGGAAGTGAAACAATCCCGAGTGTCAATTTATAAGTAACGGGTAGGCATCCTATTTGCCTACCCGTTTGTCTTGCATTTTTAGGGGAGATCCTGCGTGGGGAGCACGAATTACAGCGCTATTTTCCTTCGGCGATCTCCACGTAATCGAGCGTCACGGTGTTCTCGAGTTGGCCTCCCAGCAGGATGATCAATTCGCTTACGAGCCCGGCTTTTTCCTCGGCATCGCGACGGCTCCAGGTGCGGCTCTTGATCTCGAGGAAATATCCCAGGTCCGGATTGTCAACTCGATCAAGGTTGATAAAGAACTCTTCTTCGCGATACATTACCAACCAACGCAGGCGATCCTTGTCAATTGGCGTCTCATCACTTGGTTTGAAATATTCGCGGTAGAAGCGCAGGCTGTTCGTTGCCGGAGCAAAATAACGGATGCGGCTGAGCAAGACATCGTGGGCGAAATCACCTTCACGGGAAGGACCGATGAGGGTCAAGCGGGCACGCACGCCGGTGACCTGTCCACGGGGATCGATGCTCTCGTCTTCCCGGTAGCGCATCCAGCCCTGGGAGAGGTCTTCGAAGTGGAAATAAATGTCATGTTGATGATAATGCTTCAAGCGGACGATGCTGATCTCGGGCTTCTTGATCGCTTCCATCACCGAATCGGGTGATTCAAGTTTCACTTTAACCTGGACTTCAAAAAATTCCTCCTCCGCAGAACCGCCCAATGCCACCAGTTTCGAGAATATGGATTGCTCACGCTGGATCAGGAAAATGTCCATCCGCCGGGCATATTCCTGGGCAGCAGCTTTAAGCTTCGTCTTCATCCAGGGCAAAGAGTTGTCGCGACTGCATCAACCACCTGCCGTTGACCATCACGTCGGTGACATCGGATGCCTTGGCAGCATAGACGAGTTGCGCATAGGTATTGTCCTGGTCGCGCATAAAGCGGGGCGAGTTATGCAGGGGAGAAAGGTCAACAAGGATCAGGTCCGCGCGCTTTCCTGCTTCCAGTGATCCGGTCAACTCGCCAATATGCAAGGCCTGAGCTCCGAGGCGGGTGGCCATCAGCAGAGCCTGCCTGGCTGGGACCACCGTTGGATCATTGCTGACCGCCTTGGCAACGAATGCCGCCAGGCGAACTTCTTCGAACATATCCAGGTCATTGTTGGAGGCTGGACCATCAGTACCAATGCCCACGTTTAGCCCGAGATCCAACATCTTCTGCACCGGGGCAAACCCGGATGCCAGTTTCAAATTGGAAGATGGGTTATGAGCGACACCCGCGCCGGCATGCAGCAGGGTGCGCATTTCGCCTTCGTCGATGTGAACGCAGTGGGCCGCCAATACCTTGGCATCGAACAATCCCTGTTTCTTGACATATGGGATCACCGGCATGCCGTTCTCACGGCGCATATTCTCGACTTCGAGGGCTGTTTCAGCCAGGTGGGTATGAAGCGGCACATCGAACTCGACCGCCAGCGCTGCCGTGAGGCGCAGGATTTCCGGGGTGCAGGTGTAAGGAGCATGGGGAGCGACGGAAGGGACGATCAATTCGTGACCCTTCCAACGCTGGATGAATTCGCGTGCAGACGACAATAAATCCTCGAAAGCAAGTGCGTCCGGAGATGGGAATTTCAGCACCGTCTGCGAACAAACGGCGCGCATCCCGGCTCCCGCCACTGCCTTGGCAACATCTTCTTCGAAAAAATACATATCCGCAAAACAAGTCACACCACTGCGGATCATTTCTGCACATGCCAGGCTGGCTCCCAACTGAACAAAATCAGGAGATACGAATTCACGTTCCACGGGCCAGATGTACCCCTGCAGCCATACATCCAACCTCAGGTCATCAGCCAACCCACGCATCAAGGTCATGGGAACATGGGTATGGGCATTGATCAAGCCGGGCATGACTATCTTTCCAGCGCAATCCAGGTCGGTCTTTGCCGAGAATTTTGCAGCAATATCCTTTTCTTCCCCGATGGCAAGAATGGAATTCCCCTGGATGGCGATGGCACCATTTTCAAACTGCGACAGCTCCGCATCCATGGTCAGGATAAAAGCATTACGTAGGATCAGATCTACCATTTGTGTCATTGGTCCTCCAAAGTCTAAAAGGTCATTTAGCTGTTTCCCAATCGAGGAGAACTTTCAAAACGAGCAAGTTCATTTCAAAGTCAGTATGTTTTTTGTCAGATAATTCCACGTCCAACGCGGCGATGCCCATCTCGTCTGCCCAATCGGTGAACCCACCGGTATATTCACAGCCGATATCGATGGGAGGATATGGGTAGGTAGTGACCGCAGCCACAGCCTCCGCCAATCGGAGGGTGCCCGCATCGGCTGGAAGTCCGCCGGCGAAGATACCCAGGGCGGCACTGTGATAGTTGATGATGGCATCGATGGCGTGATCCAGGATAAAGGCGATTAATGCCTTCGTTTCCGGTTCCGAGCCGGGGCTTTTCCCGGAGGTCACCGCCGTCGCATTCCAGCAGGTATCTCGAGGCCAGTCTGCCTGCCAATTGGCATCCCAATTCCTGTTCAAGTCCACCCCGTTGGCGTTTGCCCGACCCTGGGGAGTGTGACCTAAGGCCTCCCCATCCGGGTTGAGATTACGAAGGAAGTAAAGCGTTGTATTATCAGGCACGACAGATGGGTTTTCAGTGACATAGGCGATCAATTGATCGGCCAATTGGATGGTATTGTACTCGCTACCGCCATGCATTCCCGCCACGATTAGCCGCCCACTTGACCCGGTACCAAAGCGAAGGACTTCAAGGGGTCTCTTTTCCACCGAGTACCCGATCACGATGGGACCACTGCTGAACGGCAATGGAGAGGGAGTTACCGTTTGGGCGCGAGTGGGGCGTGGGGTTTTCGTTGGGGCTACGGTTCGGGAAGAGGTTAATGTGAAAGTGGCAGAAGGAGTCGAAGTAAGGATTTGAGTGCTGGTCACCGTGAGGCTGTTATCGTCGGATTCATATTCAGGAAATTGATTGCCGGTTTCGCCCGCACCACCCAGGCAGCCGCCAGGATCAATGCCAGGGTGAGATTCACACCCCATAAACTTGCCACGAAGCGCTTGAGTGTCTTCTTTGACATCTAGCCAACCTTTAGCGCGACCCGGCGTAACAGATCGAGGGCATGGTTTACCGACCAACGCACCAGGTTGGCAGGATGCCCTCCATAGGAGAGGGTGCGTTCTTCACAGTGATCCGGTGTGACCAGGGCAATGGTTGCCTTTTGTTCATTTCCATCCTGCGAACAGACAAGTCCCAGTGCAGCAGTAGTAGAAATTTTGGAGAGGCTCTCTTTCAATATATCAATGAGATTTTCCGGTCCAGCCTCCAGGATCTGCCCATCAAGGTAAGTATCGTTGCCTATACGTCCTAACCGGCTTTTAAGAGCGCCACCGGTTTGATATTCCAAAGTCGAAAGCCGCCAGCCGCGTTTTTGAGCGGTAGAAAGAGCTATTCCTTCCAGGGTGTCGTCATCCGAGCCAAAAATATCGTCACCAAGACGGGTCCGCAGGTCCGTTTCAATGCGGGTGATCAATTCTTCGGCTTGATCCCGTGTCCCAGCCTTGGCGGTAATGCGGATGGTGACGATCCCCGAGTGCGCAGTCAGTCCAACCGTAGGATTGGACAATGTTTCCAAATCGCCGATGCGGCTATCCAGGATGCCTTCTCCCACACCGCTGACATGCAGATTGCGGACCTGGATGACCTCGTCCAGCTTATACCTAAGTTGTAGATATGGAATAACTGCTTTTTCTAGAAGGGTTTCCATCTCACGCGGAACGCCTGGAAGACAGATCAACGATTTTTGACCGCTTTCAAGGATGAATGCCGGCGCAGTTCCGACGGGGTTTTCTATGGGGATGGCGAACTGGGGTAGAAAGGCCTGTCGCTTTTGATTTTCCGTTGGGGTGCGGCCGTATCGAGCGATGCGCGTTTTGATCTGCTCCCACAGTTCCGGATGATATTCCAGGAAAAGCCCAGCCGCGCGTGCAGCAGCATCCCGGGTGGGGTCGTCCACGGTCGGACCCAGACCACCTGTGGTGATGACAAAATCAGCCCGGTCCAGGGCTTCGCGCATCAAGGCAGCGATCCGTTCGGCGTTGTCGCCGATCACCTGAGTGCGAAAGAGATTGACTCCCAACCCGCGCAAGGAACGGGCGATATAACGGGTGTTGGTATCCGTTGTTTCGCCCAGGAGGAGTTCCGTGCCAATGGCAATGATCTCTGCGGTGGTCATGGCTGGCTGGTCAAAGCCTCCTGCAGGGTGGAACGCGGGATGATCAATGTACCATCATCCTGCGAAATGCCACTTATATTAATCGCTGCGATCAACTGATCAAAGGCAGCCTGCCCCCCTAGAGACGGCTCAACGACCAAAATACCTGCGTCTTCGAAGATGGGCACAGAAAAGGGGATATCCTGCGGGCAACTCGGTCCGATCACGGCCAGCAAGTCGGGAACTTGGACAAGGAGTGCCGCAGCGAGGCGAGCACCATCCTCGGTGCAATCCGTCCCTTCCCAGGTCAGTACAACATCGTGGTTGGATAGTGCTCCGAACTTAACGACAAATTCCTGGACTGCTGCAAGCAATGCCAACCCTTCCGGGGCTTTTTCGGCATGCGTTGTTGCCAGGACACCGATGAGGATCGGCTGATCCGGAGAAATCACCAGGCAGCCCAGCTGGTCCGTGCAGGTGTATTCCGCAGAACCGCAGGCTGTAAGGAGTAAGAATAAGAGAGGAAAGATGGAGAGACGCCAGGTCATTTGCATGTCCTTGGGACGGTACCCTGATTTTACCTCTTTGGTCAGATTCCACCTGGTAAAGAAAAGGGCGAGGAGCATTCCTCGCCCAAAATTGTTCCCTGGGAAGCCTCAGACACCCAGGTAAGCCGCTTTCACCTTTGGATTCTCGGCAATCTCCCTGGCAGGACCGGAGAGAAAGATGGAGCCGGTTTCCAGAACGTATGCCCGGTGAGCCACGGAGAGGGCGATCTGGGCATTTTGCTCCACCAGCAGGATGCTGGTGCCCTGGGCATTGATCTCCTTGATGATATTGAAGATCTCCTGCACAAGAATGGGACTGAGTCCCCATCGAGGGTTCATCCAGCAGTAGCAAGGAGGGCTTGCTCATCAAGCCACGACCGGTGGCCAGCATTTGCTGCTCGCCCCCGGAGAGGGTGCCACCCAGCTGGGAGATGCGTTCCTTCAGGCGGGGGAAGGACTTAAAGACGCGCTCCATCAGCCGGTTGATCTCAGCCTTGTCGTTGATGATATAGGCACCCATTTCGAGGTTTTCTTTGACGGTCAGCGGTGCAAAGATCTTGCGCCCTTCGGGCACATGGCTGATGCCTTTGCGGACGATCATCTCGGCAGGAGTAAGGGTGATATCTTCGCCCCTGTAGGAGACCGTCCCGGAGCGTGGACGGATCAAGCCAGAAATGGTGCGCAGCGTGGTGGATTTTCCAGCCCCGTTGGCGCCGATCAGGGTAACGATCTCACCTTCTTCGATGTTGAAAGAGATGCCATGTAAAGCGTGGATCGCGCCATAATAGACTTGAAGGTCTTTTACTTCGAGTAACATTTCAGGCTCCCTTTCCGAGATAGGCTTCGATCACTTTTGGATTGTTCTGGATCTCTTTGGGGTTGCCGCGGGCGATCACCTCGCCAAAATCGAGCACCGTGATGCGCTCACAAATGCCCATCACCAGGCGCATCTGGTGTTCGATCAGAAGGACCGTCAGTTTGAAATTGTCACGGACGAAGTGGATCAATTCCATCAGTTGCGAGATCTCACGGGGATTCATCCCGGCAGCGGGTTCGTCGAGAAGGAGAAGTCGCGGACCGCATGCCAGGGCGCGTGCAATTTCAACGCGACGCTGTTCACCGTAGGGCAGGTTCCTGGCAATCTCGTTCTGTAATCGGGAGAGCTTCATGATATCCAGCAGTTCCTGCGACTGCTCAATGATCTCCTTTTCCCGGCGTTCAAACCTGGGCGTCGAAGCGATGCTATCGAACATGCCATAGCCGCATTGGGCATGGAAGGCAATGCGGACATTATCCAGCACAGAAAGGTTGGAGAAAAGGCGAATATTCTGGAAAGTCCGCCCGATACCTGCCCGGGTAATCTCGTGCGGTTCAAAGCCAACCATGTTGATACCGTAGAATTTTACCTTACCCTTGGTGGGCAGGTAAATGCCAGTGATCTGGTTGAAGATGGTGGTCTTGCCTGCGCCGTTGGGACCGATCAACCCGACCAATTCGCCTTCGGTTATGGTGAGGTTGAAATCATTGACTGCGCGCAGTCCGCCAAAGTACTTGGTCAGACCTTCAATTTCAAGGACAGGGGTTTTATCAAGCGCCTCGTTCATGCTGCGCCTCCTTCGTCCTTATTTTGCTTAAGGGGGATCTTCCTTGATTTCAGGAAACCCCATTCCACCGATCCAAGCAATCCTTGCGGGCGGACAAGCATCAAGATCAGCAAGGTCAGGGGGTAGAGCACATAACGCCAGGAGGGAGCTTCCGGGCTGATCTTTCCAAGGACATCGCGTAATAATCCTTCGAGGAAGAAGATCCATCCAAAGGAGGCAGTGATCGTGCCGGTCATGCTCCCCAACCCACCAAACACGATGATGATCAATGGATTGAACCCGGTTAGGAAATCAAAGGCTCCCGGACTTAGGAAACCAATGTAGTGAGCGTATACCCCTCCACCAATTCCTGCAAAAAACGAGCCAACGACAAATGACATTAATTTGGATCCGGCCACATCGACACCCATCGAGCGGGCGGCAATTTCATCCTCACGTACAGACAAGATGGCACGCCCATGTGAAGATCTCAGAATATTCCGCATGGCAATGATCACCAGGATCATGAACAGGAACGCCCAGAACCAGGTGGTTAACTTTGGGATTCCGATCATGCCTCGACCACCGCGCATTTCCGGGAAAGGAAGGATCGTGTCGGTATTCACCATCAGGGTGTAGACCACGATGGTGAAACCGAGCGTGGCGATACCAAAGTAGTCAGAACCCAGGGATAGAACCGGAAGACCAAAGAGAAAACTTACCTCGGCCGCGAATGCTCCTGCGAAGATGACCGCCAGGAAATATACCACCTGCATCCAAATCCCCTTGGCAAGCGGACCCGGGGCTATGTTGGTTCCCAGCGCCGGATTAAGAATGGGACCTAAATAGCGACCTGCCAGTACAGCGATGAATCCAGCGGCGATGATCCCGAGCAGGTACAGGGTGAATGAGGACAATACAGGCATACGCCGGAGATTCGAGGTGAACTTTCCGATGGCCCAAATGGAGAGTCCGCCTAGGAGGACGCCGACACCCAGGACGATCAGTCCACTGGAATCACCGTTCGTCCAGCGAAAGGTCACATCAGCGGCAGCGTATGCACCAATTCCATAGAAGCCCCATTGACCCAGGCTGAACTGACCGTTGAAACCGTAGATCAGGTTCAATCCCAAGGCGACCATGGTCATAGTACACGCCTGGTAGAGAAGCCCCCTGTCAAAGTTATTCAAGAGTTGGAAACCACCAATACTCGTCAGTCCCAACTGGATGATGCCAAACCCAAACGCTGCGCCGAGGACATTCACCAGCAGGCTCAGGTTTACTGTTTTATTGCCAATTGTGACCGGTTTTACCTTGACACCCATCACCCAAAACAAGCCAAACAGGTAGGCGATGATGACGATGATCTTGACGACAGAAAGAAGCACTGAAATGTTCATGGTCGCCTCATGCCTTCTCTTTTTCCGGTTCGCCAAAAATACCCGTTGGCTTGATAAGAAGTACGATTATCAAGATGGAGAAGGCGATCGCATCACGCATGGGAGTGGAAATGTAACTGGCGGTCATTGATTTGGCTTGACCCATGATCAATGCTCCTACAAATGCACCCGGGATGCTGCCAATCCCCCCCAGCACCGCAGCAACGAAGGCTTTCAGGCCAGGATAAACCCCCATCAAGGTGCGGATGGATGGATAGGCGATCGCATACAGGACGCCACCCAGTGCAGCGAAAGCAGCACCGATTGCAAAGGTGAAGGAGATCACCCTATCCACCTGGATACCCATCAGGCGTGAGGTGGGCTTGTCAAATGAAGAAGCCCGCATGGCAACACCAATCTTTGTCCGTTTAACCAGGAATTGAAGGAAGAGAAGAACTCCAAATGTAGCCAGGACAATGATGATGAAATGATTGGAAAAAGTAACTGCGCCTTCTGGAGGCGTCACACCTGCTTGGATCTGGTGAATGCCTGCGGAAATATACCAGGTGACCCTTTCAAAAGGCCTGGTATATGGGATGAACCGAGCAGAGAAAACGAAATTCAGCAGCCCGAAATATTCCAGGAAGAACGAAACACCAATGGCAGTGATCAATGCGGCGATGCGGGGAGCATCACGCAATGGTTTATAAGCCACGCGTTCGATCGTTACTGCCAGTAGCACACAAACAACCATGCTGAGTAGGATCGTGGTGATCGTGCCGATCGCGATGCCAGCGGATTCGTTTATATTAGGAAAAATCTGCATAGGCCATCGGTGAAGGGTGAAGCGATCAATGGCAAAGAAACTGACAAATGCTCCCACCATGAACACATCCCCATGGGCAAAGTTGATCAACTTGACGATGCCGTAGACCATCGTATACCCGAGGGCAATTAATGCATACACAAATCCTACTTGCAGCCCATCGATCACGTTCTGGATGAACAGGCTGGGTTTGCTGATCATATTTATTATAAGAATATATGCCACAACCACGGCCAACAAGATGATGAATGATCTTCCGATCCACGCCAGGAATGAGTTTGGCGCGACGATGATCGGGGGTTTCTTGGGTCTTGCATGAATCTGCATTGGAATTACCCTCCTTCTATCTGAAGGCTGGATTTAAAGTATATGAAAAGATGGGGCAGCCTGAAAGGCTGCCCCATTTGGGAGCAAAGCAAGTTACGGGTTCACGATCGCTTCGAACACGATCTTATCGGGAGTCACTTTCAAGATCGTAGCTGACTTGATCGGATTGTGTTGAGGGTCAAATGTGATGACACCAGATACTGCTGTATAGGTAATGCTATTGAGTGCATCCACTACCTTATCGGTGTCATCTGCGCCGGCGTTTTCGATCGCCTGGATAAGCAGGTTGGTTGCATCATACGCAAGGGCTGCGAGAGCATCCGGGGTCTTTCCGTACTTGGCTTCGAAGTTGGAACGGAAAGTCTGAGCTACTGGAGCAGGATCGTCCGGCGAGTAGTGGTTGGTGTAATAACCACCGGCAGCAGAAACCTTGTTCAGGTCGGCTGAATCCCAGCCATCACCACCCATGAAGGGTACGTTGATGCCCTTGTCAAGCGCTTGTTGGGTTACCAAGTTGACGATGTTGTAGTAGTCGGGGAGATAAACAACATCCGGGTTGGTATCGGCAATCTGGGTCAGGATGGCGGAGAAATCGGTGTCGGTGCCCGTGTAGGATGCCTGGCCGACAATCTCGCCACCGAGATCGGTAAATGCGCTCATGAAGAATTCAGCAAGACCCTTGACGTAGTCATTGGCCTGGTCGATCATGACGAATGCCTTGCGGGCACCCAGGTTCTCATACGCAAACTTGGCGCCTACCAGTCCCTGGAACGGATCGATGAAGCAAGCGCGGTAGATATATTTCTTGGTCACTTTGTTGGCATCAACGGTCACGTCTGGATTGGTCGAGGTGGGGCTGATCTGGATGACCTTGGCAGCATTGGCGATCTCAGAGATCGGAATGGAAGCCTTGGAGCATACTTCGCCGATGATATAGTGAACGCCATCCTGGTTGATGACCTTGTTGGCAGCATTCACAGCCGGGTCAGGGGTGCATTGGCTGTCTTCAACGATCGGAACGATGGTCATTCCAAGAACACCACCCTTGGCGTTCCACTCTTCAATTGCGAGCAGGGCACCATCACGGGTCATTTCGCCAAAGGTTGGTACTGCACCGGAAAGGGGTGCAAGGACGGCGATCTTCAGTTCACCACCGCCGCCACCACCACATGCTGCAAGCAGCATGATGCTGGCTACGAAAACACTTAACAGTTTGAACGACTTCATAGTAATTTTCTCCTCCGGGAATATTGATTTGACATTGTGTTAAACATTCGGTTCTTGACCAAATGCCTCCCTATTGATAGGGATGAAGATATGCCTAATATTCTTTTTTGGAAGACCACCTCCTCGCAGGTGATTTAATTGGGAAACTATAGTTGGATAGTCTGGATTTGTCAAGTATTAATAGGAGATTAAAATCCATATCCCCTATATTCGCCAGGAACCACGCTTGACAAATTTGGGGATGTGCATACAATCCAACATAATAATTTCGGTCAGTTTTGTTGGAAAGGCGACGCCATGAAGAATTCTTTTTTACGCAACAAGGGTTTCTTATACACAGTGCTTTTCCTGCAGATCATTCCACTCCTGCTTTTCCCTCCTTCGGTTTTTGAACTCTCCTCCCAGAAATGGTGGTTGCCTGCCATTTTGGTATTATTGACCATCCTGGCAACAGCGCAATTGCTGCGTAAAGTGGTAGCGCCGTGGGCATTATATATGATCGCTTTCACTCACGGCTTTAATATTATCAGCCGGTTATTGATGCTCCTGCCGCAAAGCACGGAAACCTCGGCATTTGACGGCCTGTATTTCGTTTTCTCGGTCATCTCCATACTTTTATCTGCCCTCATTCTCTGGTTGGTCGAACTGCCGCAGGTTCGCCAGGTCTTGATACATTAATTGGAACAATCCCAATGTTGATAAAAACGGGCGATGTCTTCGCCCGTTTTTATTTATCCCATTCATTTTCTTCCCTACCATGTGGGAAAACTTGCTAATGTATTAGCTCCTGTGGAACTAGAACATAGTGAAATTTGTGTTACTCACCGGCAAAAAATATACCTTCAGCGAGGGGGGATTGGTGTGCCAAAGAATGGAGGATTATGGATGAGGAAATTCTTCATCGAGCCACTGGATCGGGTTCACCTGGACGCCATTTGCCCAGACTTCCCAATGTAGATGAGGCCCGGTAACCCGACCAGTTGCGCCAATCATACCGATCAATTGTCCGGCTTCCACTCTTTCGCCTACACTGACATAGGTCTCTTCCTGGTGCCAAAGACCGGAATAGATGCCCCAACCGTGGTCAATGATGGTGGCATTGCCACGCACGGTCAGCGGCCCCGAAAAGACGACCACACCTGCGCCCGGGGCATAGATATCAAAAGGATGACTTTCGGAGCAGACTCCATAATCCACACCCGTATGGAAGTAAATATAATCGCTGCCGTTATAGGAACGGCGGTTCCCGTACATGGAGCGGATGCAAAATTGTTGATCCACTGGCAGAACAAAGGTGCCTGACCAGAGTTTTTCAGGTTGAATGGGTGTGACGAGCTCCAGGAGGAACTCGTTTTCCGGTTCAGTGACTGCTGGATCGATGGTCGACGGTTCCACCTGGAGGATCGGATCCTGGCGGAAGTAACCGTCCTGGATGTATACCATCTGCTCAAATGATTGGGTGATTCCAGTTGCTCGAAGGATGTCCAGGCGAAATGGGTATAAACCCGGTTCGGACATTACATGCACACCCTGTAAAGCCACCCACTCACCAGCTTCGGTCGGGAAGAATTGGAGCTCCCGCCCGGCAAGGTTACCTGAAGGCGTGGCACCTTGCTCCAGTTTCAAGCGTACCTGGGAAGTTTGACCCTGGGGGATCGGGAGGGGATCCATCGTCAATTCAAGAATTGACCCTGGTAACCCATAGAGATGGATGGCTTGTTTAGCCCCCGGTGTGGCTATAAGATCACCAGGGAGGGCATACACCGCTCCTGCCAATTTGTTGACTAGGGAAAGGGCCCATGGAGAAGTTGAATTCCGGACGGCCAGCTCGAGCAGCGTTTCGCCTGGTTGGAGTGAACCAATGCCTCCGAAAGGAAAGGCTACTTCCTGTTGCAGGACGATCAAACCATAGCCGGCATACAGCTCAGCCGGGCTGATGATCCTGTTCAATTTTTGCAGCACGTCCTGGTCAAGGTTATATTGCCGACTCAGGCTGTGCAAGGTCTCTCCCAGGGGGACTGGTTGAATGCTCAAGACGCCAGCGAGATCCTGCAGACCTGGAACAACAATTCGGTCACCAACGTAGATGTCCTGACCAGCCAGATTGTTGTAAGTGACCAGATCGGTCAGGCTGACATTGAAGAGGGCGGCAATATCCCAGAGCGTGTCGCCTTCCTGGACAATATAAACAGGTCCCGGAGGGGCTTCCGTTGTTTGAGCTGAAACAGGTGCTGGAACAAGGAAGCTCGAGACGACCAAGAGGGCAAGGAATACCGGCAGGATGCGCTTATTCATGGGTGAATTCGATGTGATCCCCGATATGAAATTCGTCCAGCCGAGCTGGATGAATTTCGAGGATGTACCGTGCCGGGCTGGCAGGGAAATACGCAAGCTTCCATGACCTGGCGAGGAGGCGGTCCACCACGATCTGATCAGAATTGATCCATATCACCGCAAGATCCATAAAGACGAAGAGCATGTGGATGCTGGAATCAATTCGACTGTCACGGTTTTGGACCAGGAGCAATCCAGCGTTCTTTTCCAGGTGTGATTTGAACATCAAGCCACGCAGGCGGCAGATAAAACTGTCACAAAAGCCTGCCCGCAGCGGTGCGGGCAGTGGGGTGGTGGTGTTGATAATATTTCTCGTATCCATGGAGGATTGCAGGGTGGCGACCGCCCTTGTCCTTGTATTTTCCAGAGATCATTTCTCGAGGTGAAGCACCTTGGCGACGCTGTTCATCAGTTCCTGTGGGCTGAAGGGCTTGGCAATGTAATCATCCACCTTGGCAATATGGAGTCCAAGAACCCGATCGATGCTCTGGGCTTTGGCAGTGACAATGATCACCGGGATTTGGCGGGAGGTTTCCTCGGCTTTCATCGATTGGTAGACCTCCCAACCATCCATTTCGGGCATCATCAGATCGAGAAGCACCAAATCGGGACGTTCATTCTTGATCGCATTCCAAGCCTTCTTTACCGCTGGTTGCCCCGCGTACTTTAAAGCCACGCCGGGCGAGGATCAAGCGGATGAGATCGATCATTTCGTGCTCGTCTTCGATGCACAGGATCTGTATGGGTCTTTTATTTTCCATAAATCATAAACCAGTTGTCCCATAGTGTACCATATTTGTAATAGAGGCGATTTCCATTGGTTTATTAGGATCGATCAGGAGGGATAGGCCAAATCAAGTGGATTTATTAGAAATATGTAATAAATATTATGCTTGTCTGGTACTTGGATGAAGAGGTTGGTATAATCCACCCAGCATTTACAGGAGGCTTGTGTGAATTCACGAAATCAGTCGTTCATAATCTACCTTTTATTGGGAATTGCCATCGTGGCGATGATCTATTTTAATATTCGCCAGCAGCCCAATTCAGAAGGTCCATTGACCATAAATGAAGTAGCGGGTATGGTCCAGGCGGGAGAAGTTACGCGTATTGTTGTTGATAACGATAACAGTTTATTGGTGATCACCAAAAGTGGAGGTGCTGCTGAGATCGAGCATATCTCCCAGAAGGAGCCAGAAACAACCCTTGTCTCCCAGCTACTAGCGTTGGGCGTTTCTGCATCCAATCTCAGCCCTGACAAATTGATCATCGAAGCAAAACCATTGAGTCCATGGAGTGGCATCCTTACCCTGGCAAGTTATTTCCTGCCAGTTTTATTCCTGGGTGTCATGTTCTGGTTCATTTTCCGCCAGGCACAGGGCAGCAATAATGCTGCCATGGCATTCGGCAAGTCAAAGGCAAGAATGTTCAGCGGGGAACACCCCACGGTCACCTTCGAGGACGTCGCAGGCGTGGACGAATCCAAGGAAGAGCTGCGCGAGGTGGTTGAGTTCCTGAAGGAACCTCAAAAATTCATTCAACTCGGTGCGCGAATCCCAAAAGGTGTCTTGTTGGTAGGCCCTCCCGGAACAGGGAAGACCTTGCTTGCCAAGGCAGTGTCTGGAGAAGCAGGCGTGCCTTTCTTTTCCATTTCGGGCTCTGAGTTCGTGGAAATGTTTGTCGGTGTTGGTGCTTCGCGTGTCCGGGATCTTTTCGAACAGGCCAAGAAGCACAGCCCGTGCATCGTATTTGTAGATGAGATTGATGCAGTAGGTCGTCAGCGAGGTGCCGGGTTGGGTGGATCACATGATGAACGTGAGCAAACCCTGAACCAAATGCTGGTCGAGATGGACGGTTTCGACACGGACACCAACGTGATCATTGTCGCGGCCACGAACCGACCTGACATTCTAGACCCTGCTCTTCTGCGTCCCGGGCGTTTTGACCGGCGCGTAACCCTCGACCGGCCGGACATGCGCGGTCGCGAGGCCATCCTGAAGGTGCATTCACGCGGCAAGCCGTTCGAACCGGATGTCGACCTGGGTTCGATTGCGCGTGGCACACCGGGATTTGTGGGTGCTGACCTGGAGAACCTGGTCAACGAGAGCGCCATTCTGGCTGCCCGACGCAACAAGAAGGCGATCGGTCAACCTGAAATGGAAGAAGCCATCGAGCGGGTCGTTATGGGCCCGGAACGGAAATCCCGCTTGATCAGTGAAGAGGAAAAACGCATCATCGCGTATCACGAGGCAGGACATGCAGTCGTGATCAATGCCATCCCGGAAGCTGACCCGGTGCAAAAGATCACCATCGTTGGACGCGGGCAGGCAGGCGGACTTACCTGGAACCGCCCGGAGGATGACCGCATTCTCACCTCGCGCAAGAAAATGCTGGCTCAACTTGCCTTTTTCCTGGGCGGACGGGCCGCTGAACAGATCGTATTCAACGACATCACGTCTGGCGCCTCGAATGACCTGGAAAATGTTTCCAAGATTGCGCGGGTCATGGTGACCAGGCTGGGGATGAGCAATGACCTGGGCCAGATGGCTTACGGACAGAAAGAAGAACTCATCTTCCTGGGCCGGGAGATCTCAGAGCAGCGCGATTATTCCGAGGCGGTCGCAGAACTGATCGACCGCGAGGTGCGCAGCCTGGTTGACGAAGCCTACAAAACGGCCTTGTCAATACTGAACAAGTATCGTGTCGAGCTGGATGCCATTGCCAACAAGTTATTGGAAGTGGAAACGCTTACCCGGGATGAGTTCGAGAAGATATTCCCGCCGCCGGTACCCAAGAAGAGCGGTACTCCTCAACCAGCATAATAAAGACAAAAAGAAGAGCCTCCAACCGGGAGGCTCTTTTCTTGCCATTAACCTTTATTGTCATCCATAATAAGTTCTCTTTTAATACTTTTCCCACTGTTGACCTGGGCAATTGCTGGCGAAACTCGATATGGGTTGGTATCTTGAAAGGTGCCAGCCTGTCGCGGCACCAGTTCAGGATTTCTGCCTGAGTGAGGGTGCTGCCGGAACGTGCTACGATCCAAGCCTTGACAGTCTCACCGCGGTAATCGTCAGGGATCCCCGCCACAGCCACTTCGGCTACATCCGGATGCGAGCCGATCACTTCCTCGACTTCCCTCGGCCAGACCTCCATCCCTCCAGGCTTGATAAGCTCTTTTTTCCGGTCGACGATGTAGAAATACCCATCCGGATCCATGCGGGCGATATCCCCAGTGTAAAGCCAGCCATTGCGTAATGCGATGGCTGTTTCCTGGGGCATGTTGTGGTACCCTTGCATCACCTGGGGGCTTTTTATCACGAGCTCACCTGGAATCCCCGCAGGGAGTTCGGTCTCACCATCTTCAAGACTTACGATTTTCGCATCCACATCCGGGAGAGGCAGCCCGATCGATCCCATGCGGTTCTCGTTCTTTACGGGATTACAGTGAGTGGCAGTGGGGGCTTCGGATAATCCGTAGCCTTCCACGATCCGCCCTCCAGTAAGCTGTTCAAAATGTTCCTTGGTCTGTTTCATCAGTGGTGCTGAACCGGAAATGCAGGCCTTAATGGAGGTGAGATCCACCTTCCCAGCGATCACGTCAGGGTGGTTATTGATGGCGTTGTATAAAGTGGGGGCTGCCGGGAAATAGGTTACATGATGAGCCTGGATGGCTGCCAGCAAGGTGGAAATGTCCCGTGGATTGGGGATGACAACCAGCTCGGCGCGCATTGCCAGCCCCAGCAACATGCCACACAGCATGCCGTAGATATGGTAGACCGGTAATGCTAATAAAAAGGTTTCCTGTTCTTCCGCCAGGGTAGTCATCCAGGACTTGAATTGCAGGACGTTGGCAACCAAGTTGCGGTGAAGTGCCACAGCCCCCTTGGCAATCCCCGTCGTGCCACCTGTATATTGAAGCAAGGCAATGTCATCGGCTCCGACAATGGGAAGAGAAGATTTCGGTCCCGTAAACAATTCCTTCATGTGGATGTCACCCGCAGTTATATTCTCCTCCCCGGTGACTATCACGCGGCGAATATTGGTATTAGGTTGAGCTGACTTGATGCGGTCGTACAGCGATCCGGCAGTGAATATCGTTTTGATACCCGCATCATTCACCTGGTAGACGATTTCGTTAGGAGTGTACAGTGGATTGACGGCTACAACAGCCGCGCCTGTTCTCAAGATGGCAAAAAATGCCAGGATGAATTCGGTGCAATTCGGCATGAAGATGCCAATTTTTTCCCCTTTACTCATCCCAAGGGTCTGTAAATAGGCCGCAGCTTTGTGGGTAAGGTCAGCCACCTGGGCATAGCTGAGCTGCTCGTTTTGGAATGTGATACATGTTCGCGTCGGGCAGAGGCGGGCGCCTTCATCGAGGAAATGGGTTACCGGCACCGAGGGATATTCAAGATGCGGCGGAACACCAGGATCGTAATGCGCCAACCAGGGTTTTTCATGCATAAGCCGATTTCCTTGACCGTATAGTTGAAATCACAATAAATCATCAGGTGAGGACGATCCAAAGGGTGATAAAGGTGGAAATGATGACAAGATAGGGGGTGATCTTGTGAATCAAAGAAGCCACGGGAACCTGCACCTTCAGGCTGGAAAGACCACCGGTGAGGATGGCAGTGAAGGCCAGGATTCCACTGACGGACACGGCAATCGTTTCGAGGGGATCCCATCCGTTACCCTTTTGTATGCGAACCATGAACACGATGAGATAGGCTGCCAATCCCAAGGCAATGAACTTGTGAATATTCATGCGCAGACCATTCACCGGGCGACCGGCATTGCCGGTCCAGAAGCCAGCGAGGAACAGGAGAAGGAATCCCAACAATGTAATCGAAATTTCCACGGGATGTGTTTTTATCAAGACGACGAAATCTTGTAAAGTGGTCATAACTGCCGCCTCATTTTCTGCTGACGAGACCTGTCCTTCGCCAGTAACGGTTTCAGTCGGAAGAGGTGTTGCCAGGCTGGTTGGTGCGATCGTTTCCTGGGTGACCAGGTTGTCCAGCGATTCCCAGGGAACATCACCGGAGGGGAAGAAATCGATGCCGAGGAGCTGCCAGCGCGGGCCATGACTGCCCAGGCGGGCAATAAATTCGGACCAGGAGCGATTTTCCAGCGGTGACCAGCCGATCTCCGCAAGGCCGGCCAAACGGGGCCAAAGCATGTATTCAATGTCATCCAGGGTCACGATGGTTTCGCTCCAGAGCGGTCCTTCGATGCCGAGGATGTCCGCATCCGAAACTCCATCCAGGTAAGTTCCCGGATTCCACGAATAGGCATCTTGTAGAGAGTGTATAACCACACCAGTCCAGCCCCAAACGAGTGCCGGGATCATACTTGAAATCCAGGTAGGCCTTGGCACAAGGTGACATCACAATTTTAGCGCCATGTTCCACTGCAGATTCCGCGTAGGTGGCGCTGTACCAGAATTGAACAACTGAGGTGGAAGCCAGGTCGGGAATTTGAGCGACTTCCTCCCATCCCAGCATGGCTTTACCATTTGTATTGACAACAGATTGGGCGTATGAAATGAAAGCTGAATATTCGTCCTGGGAGGTAGCCAGTGATTCGTCCCCACCGATATGAAAATAGGGTCCGGGTGTAATCATTGCGACCTGGGAAATCACGTCATTGACAAAACCGACCACCGCCGTTGAGAGTGGTTGGGTGGTGCACAGCGAGCTGTATCCCACTTCTATGTCTGTACGCCTAGGCGGGGAGTTTCCATTACAGTTCAACCCTGGATAAGAGGATAAGGCTGCATTGGTATGCCCAGGCATTTCAATTTCTGGAACCAAGGTTATATAGCGTGCGGCAGCATGGTTGACCAACTCCACGTACTGTTCCTGGGTGTAAAAACAATCCGCACAATTTCCGCCAACCTGGGTCTGACCACCGTAAGCCGTCAAATTCGGCCAGCCATTTATTTCGATCCGCCAGCCCTGGTCGTCAGCCAGGTGGAGATGAAAATAATTCAACTTGTAGTAGGCTGCCTGGTCGATCACGCGCTTCACGTTTTCGACACTCTGAAAATGCCTGGAAACATCCAACATAAAGGAGCGGTATTCATAACGAGGCGAATCCACTATCGTTACTGCCGGGATTTCCCAGGACGCTGAGATCGTCAATGGGCTGTCGATGGCCGGGGGAGGACCTGGCGGATCGTCTGAATACCCCTGAAGAGCCCTGCAGGCTGGTATGCCTCCAGGGTCACTTGCCCGGGGGTCACGCTTAAGCGGTACCCTTCCGATCCCAGGGAAGAATCGGTGACCAGAGCAAGGTAAATATTCCCGTATGCAGGTACATTTTCTGCCGCAATTACAGAGATATCATAACCAGTAGCCGGATTCAGTTTCCCGGCAAGGTACTGACCGATCCCATTCAATTCATCAGAACCAGGGTTGACATAAATATCGGCTTCCGATTCCAGGATGAAAACCCCATCGCCTGGAGTGATCGATACCGGAAACGGAATGATATTCCAGGTATCCAGATCGGATGCGCCGGATGGATTATTTGCCCAGGGACCTGGAAAAAATGTCACCTGGCAAAGAAGTAAAATTGATAGTATTCGATAATTGTGTTTCATAAAAAGATTGTCCGATCAACTAATGTCACGAATATCCAGGGTGGATAAATAAACTTACTCACTTTGGTAGATTATATACTAATCGAAAACGCCTGGACCCCTTCACCGAGGCATATGTTCAGTACCGCAAGGGCTCGTAATGCATAAATGGGTGGATATCGATCAGGATTCCGGATGAGATTGATCAATTGACCTTAATGGCTAATTAGAAATAAATGAGAACAGCGCACAACACGCGCAATGATAGTAAAATAGATATAAGACAATAATACTCTGAATATATTCAATCCCTAAATTCTTCACCTTTCGATTTGTTAATTTACCAGATGGAGTGGCAAGGTGTCTATACCCCGTGAGTTCCAAGAAGCGCTGATGGACGATATCCCCATCGGCGTTGTTGTTTTGAATGAGGAAAATCATGTCGTTACCATCAATGCTGCCGCCCGTGCTATTTTCCAGACGCAAGAACACGAAATCCTAGGCTATCCATTCCTAGGTTTGCCTGGTCTTCTTGGAAAATTCATTGAGATCCATAAAGATGGGCTTACCGGTGATAGTGACATCAATGGTGAATTCTTTGTCCCTGACCACGGCACTCAAAAAACTTATGCTGTGAAAATCACCCGAATCAGGGATCGTGATGGGAATTACCACGGTCGCCTGATACGGCTTGATGACATCAGCAACGTTCGTAATCTTGAAGAGCGGCTTGCCTACGCTCAGCGCAACTTGAAATCCATCATTGATGACTTAAAAGATTATTATTTCGAAACAGATCTCCAAGGAGTGGTCACCAATATCAACCAGGCTTTTGCTGCCCACCTGGGATACCCTGATAAGAACGAGATCATCGGCAAGCACTTTCGTCATTTCACCGACCGTGAAACTGCACGATCAGTTTTCCAAAATTTTGTCAATTTGTACAGAACCAAGGAGGCGGTTGACCTATTCCACTATAAGTACCACACAAGGGATGGAATCGCACATATAGGGGAGGCAACGATCACACCCATCCTGGAAGGTGACAGGGTAATTGGGGGCAGGGGATTACTGAGAGATATCACCAGCAGGATTGAGTCTGAAGAGGTATTGCAAAAAACAAAAGCTGATGTGGAGGCACGGGCGGAAGAACTTGCCGCCATCAACCGCATCGCTTCAATCTGCAGCCAGTCCCTGAATTTATCCTTGATCCTCCAGGAATTGTGCGCGGAACTGGTCACAATCTTTCCGGTAAGAAACGCTGGAATCGGATTACTCGGAGAGAGGGGTGAATCCATAGATTACCTGGCTTACCATTCAATTGATCCAGACAAGAATGGTTCACCCCAAAAATCACTCCTACATGAAAAGAATTTATTGCCGCGAGATGTGATCGAGAAGACCAAGCCAGACCTATTCCGGGTTCCCGACCTGGCCACTGCGGATGGTGAATCCATGATGGGTGAACTACAGGCGGTATTTCATGTGCCGTTATTTACCCACGGAGAAGCCATTGGGATCATTGAAATGCAGTTCAAAGATCCCGGTCATATACTTCTTGAGAAAGAAGTAAGGCTGGCAGAGATCATTGCCAGCCAGGTTGGCTCATCGATCGAAAACGCCAAACTACACTCCAAAACCGAAAAGGCCCTCGACATCGCTGAACGTGACCTGGAAATTGGCCGCCAGATCCAATCGGGTTTTTTTCCGGAAACGATCCCAAACCTCCCCGGTTACGAGATAGCCACTTATTTTGAAGGTGCGAGGCAGGTGGCGGGGGACTTTTACGATGTCTTCCAAGTAGAGAACACAAAACTAACTGCCTTGGTCATTGGAGATGTGTGCGATAAAGGGGTGGGGGCTGCCTTGTTCATGGTCTTAATCCGCAGCCTGTTTAGATCCTTCAGTTCTATGGTTAATCACAGTTCGATTGAAGAAATTTTGAGGAATATTGTTTTTAATACCAATAATTACATTGCCAAGATCCATGGAAATGCCAACATGTTTGTCACGGTATTCTTCGCGTTCGTCGATCCTGAAAATGGAGATCTCTATTACGTAAATGCAGGGCACCAACCACCGGCGATATTAGATTCGGCGGGAAAGATTTCATGCAGGCTGCAGCCTACCGGCCCTGCTGTAGGTTTATATGCAGATGCTGACTTCCGGATTGAAAAGACGAAACTTCACGAGGGCGACTTCCTGGTTGCGTTCACCGACGGGACCACAGATGCCGAGGACGAGAGTGCGACAGCATATTCAGAAACGCGTTTTATGAATTATATACAGGTCCCATGGACATCGCTCTTCAGCATGGTCTATGAGATCAAAACGGAATTACGGAAGTTTATGGGTGGTCAGAAACAATTCGACGACATTGCGCTCATTGCAATAAGACGAAAACTTACAGATAAGAATGAAATTCATTCCATATGCAGGGTGATCGCGCCAGGAGCATTGAGCGAGTTGCAGGATTTTATTGAGGCAGCAGTAGCTCATTATTCGTTGGATCCAGAGGATGCGAACGACATCGGCGGGATGTCCACGGAAGTACTCCGCCCACTCCTGGAACAAGGTTTCAGCGACGGAAAACCAGGTTTGATCTCGCTCACATTTGAGAGAGAAGGGGATACTATAAGGCTTTATATCAGGGAAAATGGAAATTACGAAGAAATCAGGCTTCCTGAGTCCTCATCGATCGATGAGTTAAACTTTCACCAGGATGCCTGCTGGTGGGAATCAAACTCTACTTACGAAGATCATCAAACATGAAATGGAAAAAAGGGATGTCGTCCAATGGAAGTATGTGTCTGGCAACTGAGAAATCTACCATTCCGACCACCAAGAACATTCAGAAATGACCAATTCGGGTCCTATTTCTGGCTTGAGTATTTGTCTGTGCCAAAGATCGCCAGTATTTCGCCAAAATAGATCCGATGATAGTCCTTCGAGGGATAATGAGCGTTAATTCCCTCATCTAGAAAATGATCGGGTTCCAAATCATCCCAATATAATTTCCTGCACTCCAGTATCAGCTCTGCTTCAGCAAACCCGGGAGCAGGCACGAGTGTGCTGGGGATGGGGGTCAACCCTGATTCAGTAATCTTATCCCCATCCCGTCCAGACCTGGTACCAAGGAGGGATAAGGCGGTATTGTATTCTTCCGGAAATGCCGTCAGGGTAAAGGTATCAAATCGTTCCATGAAACCAAATGTAAATCTCACCGGGCGGACAACCACCTGGACAAAAGGCCGGCGCCACATGTATCCGAGGCTGCCCCAGCCCACTGTCATGGCATTAAAGTCCTTGAGATTGAAATCTCCCGAAGCAAGCAGTAACGATTGGATATCCCATAGGTGGCAGGATCGGGTGACGAGCTGCTCCATGGAAATGGGTTGTAATGGCATTAAGAGCCTCCAGGGGAAATTGGATGCGGTGGGCTTTCAAAACAGCCGGTAACAGATTGGTCGAAATCAATGATGGCACCTGTCATCATGCCTGATTCTTCACAAGACAGGAAAGCAACTGCCTGGGCCACCTCGCGAGGTTTAAGGAGGCGGCCAAAAGGCTGTATCGCTTCGGCTTTCACCAACCAGTTATCGCCAGCGCCATCCAGCTTCTGCGTGCGATCCTCTCCCGGAGTATCCAACCAGCCGATATTCAGTCCATTCACCCGGATTTGATTACGCAGCAGAGCAAAGGCTGTGTTCTTGGTCAGGTTGGCAAGCGCGGCCTTGGAAGCGCTGTAAGCACTCAGAAATGGCTGCCCACCATTGGCCGCCATGCTCAGGATGTTGACGATCGTGCCCCGGGTGTTCTCGCGGATCATTATCCTGACTGCTTCCTGCATCAGGAAGAATGGTGCTTTGAAATTAACCGCCATGATCTGGTCGAACAGATCAGGGGACGTATCCAGGAGTGTGCCCCGGTTTGTGATCCCGGCTGCATTTACCAGGGCATCCAGCCTTCCGAATGTTGGAATCTGCCTGCTTTATCACTTTTCGGCAGTCTTCCAACTGTGCCAAATCTGCATTAACAAATGAGGTCAGGCAACCTCTCCCGGAAAGCTCACTGGCAATGGTTTCGCCGTTGATCGTATTCCGACCACAAATCACCAGCCCCGAGGCACCACGTTCAGCAAACAACCGGGCAACTGCTTCGCCCAATCCCTGGGTACCACCGGTGACTACTGCAACTTTTCCCTTCATTGACATGGAACAATCCACCATATTCTACGAAAATTGGTCGTGGTTCTACTCAAGGTGTTTCAGGTAGACCCGGCGTTGCTTGTGGCGCCGACGATTGTAGTATTTCCATTGCCCCTGGACATTGACATTCGTCTCCAGCTCGGGGTTGGATTCCACTTTTTTCACACCCAGTTGGTTAAATACCTGGTTCATCCGATCCATGAGGATCGCATTTACGCCTTTGTTCTGGTATTCCTTGCGCACTGCCACCAAATAAAGGTCAAAAGTATCATACGTCTTGAGTGCCTTCATGAGGTGTAGAAAACCCGCAGGAAATAATCGTCCACGTGAGCGCTGCAGTGCTTTCGATAAGGATGGCATCGTGATGCCGAATGCAACCATGCGGTTGTTTTCATCGAGAACGATGGGAACGAATTCGGGCTTGATGAAACCGAAATATTGTTTTATGTAAGCGTCCACCTGACTACGGGATAACGGGACAGTGCCGTAAAGATGGGAGTACGCATCGTCAAGGAGATCAAACAATTCGTTGGCGTAAAGCAAGAGCTCTTTTTTATTGCGGGCTTCTAAAAGATGGAGGTTGTTCCTCCGTTTCGCTATATCTGCAATACGGGCTATCCTGGGATCCGGTTGCTTGGGAACTTCCATCTCATATTCCAACCAATCCGTATCCTTGGCGAAACCGTGATGTTCCATGTGGATTGGATAATACGGATAGCTATACAGCGTGGAAAGGGTGGCGAGTTCTTCGAAACCATCGACGAGCATCCCCTCGCGGTCGAGATCCGTAAAACCCAACGGACCATAAATCGCATCCATACCCGGTGGCGCGCGCCCAATTCTCCACTGCGCCTAATAAGGTGGAGGATACTTCCAAATCGTCGACGAAATCGATCCACCCAAAGCGCAGGTATTTTTGTCCCCACTTTTCGATGTGTTTATGGTTCAAAATGGCGGCAATACGCCCAGCCACCACACCGTCCTTGTATGCCAGCCAATAGCGCGCTTCAGAGTGCTCAAACGCCGGATTTTTATCCTTGCTCAGGGTATTCTTTTCGTCAAAGAATAATGCCGGGACATAATAAGGATTATTTTTGTACAGGACAAGCGGGAAATTGATGAATGTCTTCAAGTCTCCAGGAGAAGAGACTTCTCTTAGTGTGATTGTCATGAAAGAACCCTTTGCTTAATTTAATTTTTCACCCAGGTACTTGATAAATGCTCTTCTTCGCTTGTGGAGACGTTTTTCATAATATTTCCACTGACCCTGAACGTTGGAATTGGTCTCCAACTCAGGGTTGGTTTCAATGAATTTGATCCCCATTTTAATAAATAGCCGGTGAACATGATCCATCAAGATGGCATTGACCCCCTTGCCTTGATATTCGCCTTTCACGGCTACAAGGTACATATCAGCACGGTCGTTTTTTCGTAGTGCCTTAATTAGATGAAGAAAGCCAAGTGGAAACATCCGTCCATGAGCCAACTGCAGCGCCCGGGAGAGAGAAGGCATCACGATGCCGAATGCAACCATCTCTCCTTGTTGGTCAAGGATCACGGGAACGAATTTAGGAGAAATGATGCCGAAATACTGGCGGATCGCGGATTCAATCTGTGCAGGGTTCAACGGCACAGCACTGTAAAGGTTGCGATATTCTTCGTTATATAGGTTGAACAACTCGCGGGCATAGGGCAATAGCTCTTTCTTACTCCTCGGTTTCAGCATGTGCAAGTGATTACGCCGCATGGACAGGTCCGCGATCCGGGCTATTGTTTCATTGGGAATGGGGGACATGGCAATTTCGTATTCCACCCAATCCGTATGCTTGGCATAGCCCAACCGCTCGAGGTGTTCAGGATAATACGGGAAATTGTAAATGGTTGCCATGGTGGCAATTTCCGCAAACCCTTCCACGAGCATACCGGCATGATCCATGCTGGTGAAGCCCAACGGTCCATGGACTGCCTTCATTCCCTTTTCATTTGCCCAGGTTTCCACGGCTGACAGGAGAGCTGCGGAAACTTCAAAGTCGTCAATGAAATCTATCCAGCCAAAACGCATAAAATCCTGGCCCCACTTCTCGATGTGGAGGTGGTTCAGGATCGCAGCGATACGACCAACCGGAAGACCGTCCTTATAAGCGAGCCAATAACGTGCCTCGCAATATTCAAAGGCCGGATTTCTATCCCGCCTGAGGGTGTTGAGCTCATCGTTCACCAGACCTGGCACCCATTGGGGGGTGCCACGATACAGAGAGAACGGAAACTTGACGAAAGCCTTTAATTCCCGCGTGGTATGTACTTCCCTGATTTCAACTGCCATCCACTATCCTTGTATTCTTAATTGCAAAGAGTATAGCATAAGCGCTAGCTAGCTTGTAGAAAATCCTTCACCAACTGCAAGATGTCTTTTTCGTAATTATCCATCACTGGAAACCAGTGAATGCCGGGGTCGTCTGCCTTGAACCAGTTGGCCTGGCGGCGAACAAAAACGCGCGTTCGCCTGCGCATATTGACTTTAGCCTGCTCTATAGTCAACGTACCTTGGAGAACCTGGGCACATTCCCAATACCCAATCGAGGACATGGAAGGTAGAGAAGCTGAATAGCCTTTCGAAAGTAAGGTGCGTACTTCCTCCAATAACCCTTGGGAGAACATCGATTCGATCCGTGAGTCAATTCGGGTATACAGCTCGGGTCGGGGACGGCTCAAGCCGATGGTTAGAGGATTGTACGGACTGGAGGACTGGCGGCGTAGTTCTGAGAATTTCTTGCCAGTCAGGTGGAATACTTCCAGGGCCCTGATCGTGCGACGATAGTTCCTGGGATCAATCTTTTCGGCTGCCTGGGGATCGACCTGGCGTAGTTCTTCGTGCAACTGCGCATAACCATCTTTGATAACCCGATTTTCCAATTTTGCTCGCAAAGCCATGTCCGGAGGCGTGGCGGGAGGGGACCAACCTTGAAGGACAGCCTGGATATATTGCCCGGTACCGCCAACAAGCAAGGCAATCTTGCCGCGTTGATTTATATCCTGGATCACCTCCATTGCCGCCTGCTGGAAGAGGGATAGCGTCCAGGTTTGATCTGGATCAGCAACATCAATGAGGTGATGGGGGATCCGGGCTCGATCGTATGGTGATGGCTTGGCAGTGCCGATATCCATCCCACGGTAAAAGAGGCGCAAATCAGCAGAGACGATCTCGGCATTCAGACTCCCGGCAAGTTTGAGGGAAAGATCCGTTTTCCCAGAAGCGGTCGGGCCGACTATCACTATAAGGGGAATCTTTGGAGCCGTGACTGGAGAGATTGAGTTGGGTGCCAATACTTTATCCAATGATATTTTCAAAATGCTCGATCTGTGGAGGGCAGCCAGGCTCTGAGGTGATGGCGAGGACATCGAATTGCCAGGTTTCCGGTCCGTCGGGATGATTATCGAAATAGGCTTCTGCTGCGCGTAGCATGTGGGCTTGTTTGCGCGGGCTGACAGCAGTCTCAGGGAAGCCGAACCTGTTGGACGAGCGGGTCTTTACTTCAACAAAGACCAGGATGTTCTCCTTACTGGCTAAAATATCAATCTCCCCATGAGGAGTTCTCATGTTTCGTTCGAGAATGGTATATCCCCTCTCTGCAAGGTAATTACACCCGATTTCTTCACCCCAGCGTCCCAGTATACGTTTATCCCGGGTCATTCCCGAAATCTTTCCACCAGGCTGCGAACCCGGTAACGCAATCCGCGCAGCCTCCGTTGACCATTAAATACCAATCGCTCGTATAGAGAAATGATCATTTCCGTTGTTCTTTCAACGGAATATTTTTCAGCCGCTTTTTTTGAGGCCGTGCCCAATTTTCGGCGCAGGGGCTTATCCAGGCACAACCGGGTGAGTTTCGCTGAAAAAGCAGCCAGGTTGTTCGTCGAGAGGAATCCAGTCACCCCGTCTTCGACAGTATCCCCCACGCCAACAGATTGTATGCCCAAGACTGGAAGACCGGTCGCCATGGCCTCTATCACCGAAAGTGGGTGAACCTCTGATATCGAGGCGGTGACAAAGATATCGCACATTGACAGGTAGCGAGGTAAATTGTCATATGGAATCATCCCGGTGAAGTGAATGCGCTCTGGCTTGGAGGTCTGGGAAGCCAACTGGCGAATCTTTTCTTCGTCAGGTCCACCACCGATGATTAGTAAATGAAGGTCGTCAACTGCTTCCACTACACCTGCAAAGGCCTCCAGGAGGAATTCGAGGTTTTTTTCCGGAGCCACGCGGCCTGAATAAACCAGGAGTATTTCCCCGGGTTTAAACCCGAATTCCGCCCGACAGTCACCACAGGCTAGCTTATATCGGCTTAATTCAACCCCATTGGGGATGACCTCGATGGGTCCGTTCACGCCCAAGCGTTGGAGAACTCCCGCCATCCCTGCAGAAGGTGAGATCACCCTGTCAACGGCAGAACAGAAGGGCGGCATATACGTTTGAAGAAATGAATCACTCAGTTCTTCGGGGAGCAGGGGCAAATAGGTTTGAGCGTAGATGTCGTAGCGGGTGTGATTCGTAAAAACCACGGGGATACGCAGTGGACGACTGTATCGCAATGCAAGCCGCCCGCTGAGGAATGGATGATGGACATGAATGATATCCATGCTTTGGAGCAAGGCTTTTGCTTTGCGAGAGTAACGAAAGCTTAGGTAATACCCGGTATCCGTGAGAGGCAGGCCCGGGGAGCGAATTACATTGCTTTCGTCATCCGGAAAATCCAAATCCCCGAATGTGAAAATGAATACCTCGTGACCAGCCAGCTCGAGATAACGTTTATTGAGGGATATGTAATTCGTTATCCCACTGATATGCGGCTTATATACATCTGCCATCATCCCGATACGCATTTCACACCTTTGGACTAATCGTAAGTCATGCAAGGGGGTCTGTCAAGGTAGGGTATAATAATACAGCTTAAAAACAAATCATTTCCCCAGTTTTACCTGGAATAAAATCATGTCAGGGATCTATGGTTAACGTTTCTCTCACTTTGCCTCCGGATTATTGGACCCAATTTACTCCCAGCCAGCCTGAGTTGGAATTTATCAGTACGTATCTTTTTGAAAAAGAAACCCCTCTTTCTGAAAAAGAGCTTCTCCCGATTCTTATTGATGAACGGATCAATCATGAACGATCCGTGGCGACGCGTCAAAAGAAGGCGGATTGTGATACCTATCTACCCGCAGCGCAGTTCAAAATCGGGCAGAAGCTGGCTTTTCCCGCACTGGATTGGTTAAAGGGGAAGGTGATTGGTGTGCGACCTGGCGTGAACCCGACAATGGGTGAGTTTGAGGTCATTGAAGTCGAGCTTGAAAATGGTGCAAAGAAGGAGTTTGCTGCTAGTTTTCCGCTGCACAAACTTAACAATCCTGAAGAGACAGCCGTGGATGATATCCAATTGAATCCCGAAGCGATCCTGGCCGATCATGGGCAGTCCCTCGAGATGGCGCTCGCGAAAAGTCTCCGGGGAGATAAAAACCTAGTTCAAGTTGCCGGGAAGTGGTTCCCGCGTGCGCTCCTCATGGATGTGAATGCCGGCTACCTCAACCTGGCAGAGGCAGTTTTGGATGAGAACGGCGGCAAACCATTGCCAACCTCCACTTTGATCGAGCAGGTGGCATTGCCTTCCAAGGAAAATTCGAAGTTGATGGAGTTTTCCCTCAACTTTGCGCTTCAAAAAGATGGTCGTTTCGATGAGGTGGGACCAGCGGGAGAGGTTATTATGGTGTTTGAAGCGCCTCGAACCGGCAGATGTCCAACAAATTCCTGCCCCGCTGCGGTATATCGATATCCCTTACGACCGCAGCCAATTTACAAAGGAAATGCTGGTGTTCGAGGCGTCCATTGACGATGAACTCGGCGAAAGCGAGCCGCCAACCCAGGATGCCCAGGAAGTGACCATTTGTCTCTCGTATTCTCATTGGCGGGCTGGCACCTTGCCGATTTCTGCGCGGTCGAGGAAGTTCTTTCCAACCGCTTACGAGTCACCGCGTGTCCGCTTTACTGTTGTGGATGCACAATCCAAAGAAGAAATCCCAGCCTGGGTCGTACGTCAACATGGTTATGTTGCCGGCTTGACCAGCTTGTACCACAAGGCTGGATTGATACCCGGGAGCCTGGTTACGCTACGGCGCAGTTCGAAACCAGGCATGGTCATTATTGAGCCTCGGACGCGACGCCCCATCCGCGATTGGGTGAGGACAGTCCTGGTGGGTTCAGACGGCGGGATTGTTTTTGCCACTTTGAAACAGAACATCTCCAGCGAATTTAACGAGCGCATGGTGATTGCAGTACCTGATGTTGAGGGTGTCGACCTGGCAAGTGAGCAGGTTGCCAAGCAACGCATACCCTTCGATGCTCTCGTGGCAGGAATGATGCAGGAATTGACCAAGTTGAACGTTCAAGGACATGTTCATGCACAGGAGCTATACTCTGCGATCAATATTGTCCGCCGATGTCCACCAGGTCCGCTAGTCTCGTTTCTGATGAGCTCATCTGGCTACAAGCACGTCGGTGATATGCATTTCCGCATGGTAGGGAAGGAGACTGAAGATGAATGAATTGAAAAAATTCAGCCTGCTTAAACCCACCCTAAAAACCCCATTTCATGTAGATTTTGAGTGGTGGCGCGCCAATGATAACAACTGGCACATTGCGGTCAACGACATGCTATGCGCGGAACACCAAGCCTCATTCTCTGATCTCTTGGAAGACCAAGTGATCGATTGGGTTGATCCCGAGACTGCGGAGATCCATTCCATGGATGGGCTTCAATCCACCCTGATCAGCCATTGTGCCCAGCAACCCGGCTTCCTGGATACCCACACAATGCTGGTGGAAGCTGTCTTCCGCCTCTTATTGGCGGGCGGTAATACCCCGATGACCGCTGAAGAGCTTGGTCGAAAACTCAACCGCCAGGCAGATGTGATCATGAAGACGATAGCAGGCCCGCGAGTATATAAGGGATTGAGACCGTACAATCCTTAATCTATACATTACCATGCCCCTGTAGCTCAATGGACAGAGCACCTGCCTTCTAAGCAGTAGGCTGCGCGTTCGAGCCGCGCCAGGGGCGCTGCTTGTCCTCTATAGATATTTCCGATGAAAGACAATTAGGGCGCGAGCTGGAGGAGGTCATTATGACAATTGAACGATTTGGACTTGTGAAATTCCGAGGTCAAGAAGTGACTGTTATCGGCAATGATCTCAAGACTGGTGACAGTGCCCCCGAGTTCCAGGTGCAGACCCAGGATTGGGCATCATTCCCAGGTCTTGAAGGTACAGTTGGCAAAGTACGAATCATTGCATCCCTGCCCTCCCTCGATACCGAGGTCTGCGACCGGAAGACGCGGCGCTTTAACCTGGAAGCGGCTGGATTGAGTAAGGATATTGCCATCCTGACGATCAGCACCGATCTGCCATACGTACTAAAGCGTTATTGTGGGGCAGCAGGCATCGACCAGGTAATGACCCTTTCCGATCATATGAGTGTCGATTTTGGCTCGAAGTATGGTTGCCTGATAAAAGAGTTCCGCGTATTACGCCGCGCTGTTTTCATCGTGAACAGGAACAACGCAATTAGTTACGTTGCTTATATGCCCGCCTTAGGCACAGAGCCGGACTATGCGGAAGTGCTGGCGGCAGCAAAATCTGCCTTATAGAATAATCAAGGAAGATTGACATGTTAACCATAGCCCGAAAATCCGAATTGAAAATTGACGGAACCCATGGCTCGTTACAAGCCATCGGCTGGCATGTAGGTGTCCACTCGTATGCCTGGAGTCCCCCCACGGATGTATATGAAACGGAAGTCAGTTTTGTGGTCCGTATCGAAGTGGCTGGGATGCGGGAGTCTGACTTTAACGTTGAAATCGATGATAACTCTCTTGTGATCAGCGGCATACGGGCAGATTCGTCCGAACATCGAGCTTACCGCCAAATGGAAATTCGATACGGTGAATTCAGCAGTGGGGTTGAAATCCCTTCCGGCTTGGATGTGCAACACGCAGAAGCCAATTATGAAGACGGATTCTTGGTGATTATATTTCCCAAGTTAAAACCCTTGGGGATTTCGGTACAGGGATAAATTTCATGTCTGCTTCCCGCTGGCGATACGATTCAATCGAATCCTCTGAATGGTTGCTAGAGATTTCTCCTGCAATCGATGAATGGTTAACTGCCTTCCATTTTCACCCGTTTTCAAAAGAAAGATGACCAGGGTGGTGACCAGGATGTAACTGCACCCAGCGAAGGTGAGGTCTCCAAGTTACCGGATACAATCCCGATCCTGCCTTTGCGCGGCGTGGTTGTTTATCCCCAAACAGCGGTACCGCTTACCATCGGGCAACCGAGGTCCATCCACCTCGTGGATGATGTGTCCAGCACCACGGATAAACTGGTAGGGTTGATTGCCTCCCGGAATCCCGATTTGGAGAATCCCGGTCCTGACGACCTGTATCCCGTAGGCACGATTGCTTCGGTCCATCGTCTTTTTCGAGCCCCAGACAACACGATAAGGTTGTTGGTGCAGGGCTTAATGCGTTTTCGCGTAGTCGAGTTTGTGTCTGAAGAACCATACTTGAAGGCAAAAGTCGAAATCGCTCCCGAAATAGTGGAGACCGGGTTGGAGATCGAAGCCCTGGCAAGGACGGCAAGGGACCAATTCGAACAAATATCCCAATTGATTCCCTCCATTCCACGCGAGCTGGTGTCCTCGATAACCTCGCTTGAAGATCCACTTCAAACTGTTTATACCATTGCCAATTTCCAGCGAATTGAACTAAAGGATGCCCAAAACATCCTCGAGCTTGATTCTACCCATGCCAAATTGGAAAAACTGGTCGATTTGCTTGTCCACGAAGCCGAGGTACTTCAACTGGGCGCCAAGATTCAAAATGAAGCCCGTTCAGAGATCGAAAAGGTGCAACGCGAATATTTTCTTCGTGAGCAAATGAAGGCGATTCAGAAGGAATTGGGCGAGAAGGATGAGCAAGCCGTCGAGGTGGAGGAATTCCGCCAGAAGATCGATGCCGCCAAGATGCCAGAAGAAGCCGGGAAAATGGCCCGGCGTGAACTGGACCGCCTAAGCCGGTTGCCGACAGCGGCTGCCGAGTACGGCGTCATCCGCACCTACCTGGATTGGCTGGTGTCTGTTCCATGGAGCCAAACCACCCAGGACAACCTGGATATTGCCCATGCCCGCCAGGTTCTGGACCAGGATCATTATGGCTTGGGAGATGTAAAAGAAAGGATTCTCGAGTTCCTTGCCATCCGCAAGCTGCGCCTGGAGAGAAAAGATGATAAAAAAGCCCCTCCGAAGGACATGATCCGGCGCGAGCGTGAAGGTGTGATCCTGTGTTTCATCGGACCTCCTGGGGTAGGCAAAACCTCACTGGGTCAATCGATCGCCCGCGCCATGGACAGAAAATTCATCCGCGCTTCCCTTGGAGGAGTGCGAGACGAAGCGGAAATCCGCGGCCATCGCCGGACTTACATTGGAGCCATGCCTGGCCGCATTTTACAAGCATTACGCCGCGCGGAATCCCGCAATCCTGTCTTCATGCTCGACGAAATCGATAAGTTGACCTTCGATTTCCATGGAGACCCGGCATCAGCTCTGCTCGAGGTGTTGGATCCTGAACAAAATGTGGAATTTCGAGATAATTACCTTGAAGTGGCGTACGACCTGTCCCAGGTATTCTTCATCACCACGGCAAACCAATACGAAACCATTCCTGCGCCTCTCTTGGACAGGATGGAGATCATCAATTTATCCGGATATACGGAAAGCGAAAAAGTTACCATTGCCAAGGGATACTTGATCCCTCGCCAAATGCGCGAGAACAGTCTGCGTACAGAAGAAATCTCCTTTACGAAGGATGCATTAAAGGTCATCATCAATGAATATACTCGCGAAGCAGGAGTACGAAATCTCGAACGAAAAATTGGCGCCATCTGTCGCAAGATTGGGACGCGGATTGCCGAAGGAAAGAAGCAGACAGAGAAGGTAACGGCGAAATCAGCGCGGGAATTACTTGGACATGCCTTGTACATGGAAACCGAAGAAATCGATTCCCGCACTGCCATTCCCGGGGTAGTCCCAGGCCTGGCATGGACTCCTTATGGTGGCGATATCCTGTTCATCGAAGCCACCGGAATGCCAGGTGCTAAAGGATTCCAAGTGACAGGGTCGGTAGGAAACGTAATGCAGGAATCTGCCCGGGCTGCGTTATCCTATGTTCGGTCTCATGCCGAGGAGATCCACATCCCCAAAGATTTCTTCGACAAGCTCGATATCCACCTCCATATTCCAGCCGGCGCTCAACCAAAGGATGGCCCCTCAGCCGGGGTAACGATCGCTACCGCATTGGTTTCCCTTATTACCGGTAGAGCAGTCAAGAAGGGGGTAAGCATGACAGGAGAGATCACGCTTCGAGGCCAGGTGCTGCCAGTGGGGGGCATCAAGGAGAAAATGCTGGCGGCTCATCGCGCCGGCATGAATACTGTCATTCTTCCCAAAAGGAATTCGCTGGACCTGGAGGATTTACCCGAAGAAATTAAGAAGAAACTAACCTTCATCTTTGCCGAGTCTGTCAATGATGTACTGAAAGCAGCACTTGAAAAACCTGTCCGAACGCCACGCCCAAAGAAATCGACCCCAGAGAGCAAAAAACCATGACCAAAGTTTTGGTGGTGGATGATGATTTCACCATGATCACTCTGCTCAGTACACTTCTTAAGATGGAAGGGTATGTCACCAAATCATTGTTGGAAATGAATGGGGATCTACTGGACCATATCCGCCAGGAAAGCCCGGATATCATCATTTTGGATGTCCTTCTGGGTAATCTGAATGGAATTGACTTGGTGCGCAAGCTGCGGCAATCGGCAGACTTGAAGGATACAAGGGTTATCATGGTGTCCGGGTTGGACAGGGCAACCGAATGCCGGGAAGCTGGGGCGAATGACTTTCTCCTGAAACCATTTATGCCGGATGAATTAATCAAGAAATTACAGGCGTTGTAATGGATAGCCGTGTGCAAGTGAACTTGCGTGCTTTTATCTTCCCGGACGATTACCCAGGGGTAAAAGTGCTCTGGGAAAATGCAGGCCCGGGGATCCAACTGCGGATTTCCGATGAACCTGAAGAAATCCGCAAGAAAACAAGCCGGGATCCAGATCTCTTCCTAGTAGCGGAATTGGAAGGTCGCCTTGTCGGTACAGTGATTGGCGGTTTTGATGGCCGCAGGGGGATGATCTATCACCTGGCTGTAGACTCTTCTGAGCGCGAGCATGGAATCGGCAGCATGTTGATGGATGAAGTGGAAAGACGCTTGAAAGATAAAGGGTGCGTCAAGTGTTACCTCCTGGTGACGAACGAGAACACTCATGCCATGGAATTTTATAAAAAGCGGGGATGGATGCACATGGACCGCGTCCAGATTTTCGGAAAAGACCTCGTATGATTCTCCGGGCAGCCATTATGACAGCTTCGGACCGATCTGCACGTGGAGAACGCGCGGATCTATCCGGACCAGCCTTGGAAGAACTGGTCACCAGGCATGGATGGACCGTTGTCAGAAAAGCTGTGGTTCCCGATGATCAAGCTCTCATCAGCAGGACATTGATCCATTGGGTTGAACAAGGTGACCTGGACATCATTCTCGTGACCGGAGGAACAGGTTTTGCTCCCCGTGACGTGACCCCGGAAGCTACGCGTGCGGTCATCCAGCGTGAAGCTCCCGGGCTAGCTGAAGCCATGCGCGCGGAGAGTATTAAAGTTACCCCACATGCCATGCTCTCTCGAGCCGTGGTGGGCATTCGGGACAAGGTGATCATCATTGACCTTCCCGGCAGTCCGAAAGCCGCGGTGGAAAACCTTGGAATTATCCTGCCAGTACTCCCGCATGCCGTGGAATTGCTTCAAGATGATCCCGAAGCTGAAAGACACCACTAGTCCTACCCGCTCTTTTGTTCCTTCCACCTCTCCACTGCAGGATGGTATAATCCCGCCGCTCTGAATACATATGTGTAAAAAAGGATAGCACTGCCATGATTGATGTGAACGATCTTCGAAAAGGGGTCACTTTTGAACTTGAAGGAAATCTCTTCAAAGTGATTGAATACAGCCACCACAAACCTGGACGTGGTAATGCCACGATCAAGATCAAAGCGCGCAATTTACGCACCGGATCCAACCTGGAGAAGACCTTTATTTCGGGTTCCCAGGTGCAGGATGCACGCCTCGATTTCCACAGTGTTCAATACTTGTACAATGATGGGGATATCTATTATTTCATGGACCAGGAAACATTCGATCAGCCTGGAATCTCCCGGGACATACTTGGTGATTTAATGAATTTCCTGATGGAAGGGATGTCCTGCAAGCTGACATTCTACAACGGCGAAGCCCTCGATATTGAGCTTCCTTTGACTGTTGACTTGAAAGTAATCCATTCGGAGGTAGCAGTACGTGGGGATACCGCAACGGGTGTTACCAAGAAGGTAAAAGTCGAGACTGGTGCCGAAGTGCAGTGTCCGAACTTCGTCAAGGAAGGCGATACCATCCGGGTGGACACGCGGGACGGCACGTATGTGACGCGGGTATAGAGTCTTTATTATTCCAGCTAAAAATTCTCAGATCAATTCAGCGACCATGAAAAACCCTGCCGGAACAGAATGCTCCTACTTCTACGGTGATTACCATCGTGGCAAGAACCATGAAGAATGCCGATTGCTTGGGACGGCGTGGTTCCCAAAATTATGTACTACGTGCCCGGTGCCTGCCATCGGACGAGCCAATTCATGCAAATCGATGGTATTGCGAGGGAAAATCTCCCGACCACTTCATGCTGTCTTCCAAAAGAGGGTTCAAGTGGACACATTCTGTGAGAAGACCAGCCGAGCTGGATTCGATCCGCATATTGGTTGTGGGGAATGTCACCCGCTACCGCCGGTATTTGAAGTTAAAAAATGAGTATTTGTTGTGGGGGAAAACAATAAACTAGGAAATTGAGAAAAAATCAATGAAAATCACATTGCTGCTAGACCTGGATGATACATTGTTGAACTCGAATATGCAGGAATTCGCTCCTGCATATTTTTCATCTCTTTCTTCAGCACTTGCAGAAGATGTGTTGCCCGAAATCATGCTCCCGGCATTAATGGGTGGGACAAAAGCAATGATGCAAAATGAAGACCCATCTCTCACCTTGCGCGAGGTGTTTAATACCCATTTTTACTCCAGGTTGAAAATTAAACGTGAGACTGTTCAAGCAAAAATTGATTGTTTCTATGATGATATATTTCCAAGCCTGAAGTATGTCTCCAGCCAACGAACCGAAGCGATCGACTTCGTAAAATGGGCTTTTGCGGAAGGTCATCGGGTGGCTGTCGCAACTAACCCATTATTTCCCCGTAAAGCCATTTTGCATCGATTACGCTGGGCCGGCTTGCCTCCTGAGGAGTATCCTTTTGCTTTGATCTCCTCATACGAGACATTCCATTTCACCAAGGAGGTCCCGGCTTATTTTCCTGAATTTCTTGCCCAGATGGGATGGCCTGAAGGCCCGGTGGTAATGGTGGGGAATGATCTTGACATGGACCTGTTACCGGCGAGGGATGCGGGAATACCGGTATTTTGGTTAAGGAAGGGTATGACAAAGCATATTCTGATATTCCCCAAGGCACTTTTGCCGACTTGCGCATGTGGTTGGAAAGTGCGAGTTCGGAATCCCTTATACCAAATCTATCCACTTCGAATGCCATTGTAAGCCTCCTGCGTTCCACTCCTGCAGCCCTAAGCACTATCACAGCTGCCTTAACAACTGAGCATTGGAGGCGAGACAGTGGCGTAGGCGAATGGTCGCTTACGGAAATCCTCTGCCACCTGCGAGATGTGGAGGTGGAGATCAATGTCCCGCGAGTGAAAGGTATCCTGGCGGAGAACAATATTTTCTTGCCAGGCATTGCATCGGATGTGTGGGCAGCCGAGCGGAATTATTCCATGCAAGACGGGAAACAGGCACTTTCAGTGTTTACGCAAGCTCGCTCAGTGTTATTACAGATATTAACCAGCGAAATGGTTTCCTGGGATAGGCAAGCGCGACATGCCATATTTGGCCCGACCACTTTGCTGGAATTGACCAAGTTCATGGCGGAACATGATCGCCTTCATATCCAACAACTCTGGAAAGGAATTACTGCCGGGAAAAAACCGGATTTATTCGGGAATTAAATAATCAATACATCTGGTTAGTGGATCGATCCATGGGATTTTCATATAAATGATAAGAGAATCAATCAACCTGGTGACGCCATATAGGGAAGAAATAAAATAATGAATGATATTCATTACCTGGATCCGAATCCACGTGGATCACCTGCTGTATTGCTTCTGCACGGTCTTGGAGCTACTTCCATTTCCTGGCAATTCCAGCTTACAACCCTCGCAGACACAGGTTTTCGCCCTATTGCCCCGGATCTCCCTGGATTTGGGGAGTCTGCTTTTGTGGGGGATGGATGGACCATTCCTGGTGTGGCTAATTCCATGGTAGACCTGTTGAGCCGTTTGGGGATCGAATCTGCTCATATTGTTGGGCTTTCGATGGGAGGAGTGATTGCGCAGCAAATCGCCCGAACTCATCCGCAAATAGTAAGAAAACTTGTCCTGGTAAGTACTTTTTCTGTTCTTCGTGCTGAGAGCCTGGAGACGTGGTTTTACTTTCTGTTGAGAGCCTTCCTTCTATTGATATTTGGATTGAAGGCGCAAGCCCGTCGGGTAGCACTGCGTGTTTTTCCTAAACCAGATCAAGGACTTCAAAGGGAACTCCTGGAGAAGACGATTGCGCGCTCAAATAAGCGCGCGTACAGGTCTGCGATGTTTTCCTTGGGCAGGTTCGACTCCCGGCAGTGGCTAAGCGAGATAAAAGCAGAAACGTTGATCCTTACCGGGAACGAAGATACGACCGTATCTCCAGAGCGGCAAACACTCTTGAAAAACGGCATCCCGGGTGCAAGGCAGGTGATCATCGATGGTGCGGGGCATGCTGTAAGTGTCGACCAAGCGGATCAATTCAATTGCGAACTCATCCGATTCTTAACGGAACTGTAATGGGTGAATTCCTAGCCAACCGGCTTGTAATTCCCTCTGGGAAGGCATATAATAGTGTCATCTCTACTTCCATAGAGAAATCCAATGTGAAAGGAGGTGAAACACAATGTTATTTGCCCCTAAGGAAAAGGGCCAGGGTCTTGTCGAGTATGCTTTGATTCTTGTCTTGGTTGCTGTCGTAGTTATTGCTGTCTTGTTGATACTCGGCCCGATCATCGGCAATGTATTCTCGAAGATCAACTCTGGTCTGCAATTGAAGTAAGGAATATGAACGGGAAAGGAGCTGTCTCAATTCGAGGCGGCTCCTTTTCGCGTTTATGGGAAAACTCCCGGGCAAGGTTCAATGGCGTGGATGACCTGTTAATCAATAAAGCAACGTGTTGGAATATGAACCAGCAGTTTCGCACATCAAGGGTTGACCAAAAACATGAAAATTCGTCAGCAAATCATCCGCTGGATTCCCGCCATATTAATAATGGCAGGCATCTTCATTCTGTCTTCCATTCCTTCAAGAGAGATGCCATCATTTGGTTTTTGGGATACCTTGGTTAAGAAAAGCGGGCATTTTATCGGTTACGGTCTGCTTGCTCTCTCGTATTGGTATGCCATGAAATGGAATGGGAAAAAAGTGTGGTTGGTCTTATTGATCACAATCTTATATGCAATTTCTGACGAATTCCACCAAACCTTCATTCCTGGCAGGCATGCCAGCTTATTGGATATTTTCTTATTTGATACTGCCGGTGCAGTAATATTTTTATTTTGTGTGGGGTGGTTTATTAAGAAGAAAAGGGAAATTTGACAGGAATTCACTTTATTCAAACTCGATCTCCAGCTCCTCATCTTTCAACCAATCGTCTGCTTTCTCGATTGCGATGTCCTGGAACAATCCGTCTTGAACAGCTGAAACCCGATACCGTTTGACGAGTTCCAACAAAGCCAGGAATGTAACCACAATTTCGAGCCTGGATGGATGCTCACCGATCAATTCGCTGAAGTTGGAGCGATTTGTAGAGCCAAGTCGTTCTGCGATCCAGGCAATCTTCTCCCGAATGGTAATTCGAGGGGCTGAAATAATCGTTCCAAGAGTAGCCATATCCTGCTCCTGGAGCAAGATAGCCTTGGCAGCATCCAGCAAGTCTGTGAGGCTCACATCGGAGAGATCAACGTGCCCTTCAAGATGGGGGGGTGGTGCGATACGTAAATGCGTGCGAAGGTGTCTCGTTTGACGATCATCCAGCCACACCGACAATTCCTTGAACCGTTTATAGATCCGCAATTGTCTCGCCAGGGCTTCGGCAGGATCTTCCTCGCCGGGTTCACGCACAACCTGGCGTGGTAAGAGTGCTTCAGATTTTATCTGGATCATTTTGGCGGCAACAACAAGAAATGCGGACATCTCGTCCGCTGGTACTGCCATTTTATGAATGTAATCCAGGTATTGATCGGTGACGAGGGCAATGGATACTGCAGTGATATCCAGTTCTGAGCGTTCAATCAGCTGTAAGAGGAGATCAAGAGGTCCTTCATATACTGGTATGGCTACATTGTAATTTCCGGTTTGGTGTCCAGCTATGTTCAGTTCCATGGCAGGCGCATTATAACTTATAATTCAAATATGCCTTCTCGACTGACACATCTCGACGAATCTGGAAATGCCAGTATGGTCGATGTAAGCTCCAAGCCCGATACAGTGCGTCAAGCCATTGCCCATGGGGAAGTGGTGATGAAACGCGAAACCTTCGACTTAATCCGCGCCGGGTTGCTGCAGAAAGGTGATGTACTAACGGTAGCCCAGGTTGCCGGAATCGCAGCTGCAAAGAGAACAGCAGACCTGATCCCATTATGCCATCCACTGCCAATCAGCCATATCAGTGTAAAACTGGATTTGGATGAAACCTTGCCGGGAGTCACCATTACAGCCTCTGTACGAACCACAGGGAAGACCGGAGTGGAAATGGAGGCTTTAACCGCCGTAGCGGTGGCTGCATTAACTGTCTACGATATGGCGAAAGCGGCTGAAAAGACCATGAGGATCCAAAATATCCACCTGGTAGAGAAACATGGTGGGAAGTCTGGCGATTTCGTTCTCAAATAGAATGACATAATGCGCTACCGCAGAAAAGATAGGATATGCATCCGATAAAAATATTACTCTTCGCAACATTACGAGACTATGTTGGCAGCCGGACAATCGAAATGGAAATTCCTTCAGGAACCACGGTTGGTGTCCTGACTGATTTGTTGGTAACCAAGTACCCCAGGCTGGAAAAAGTAAGAACTTCGATGCTGGCTGCAATCGACCATCACTACGCCGGTGACGAACAAGTGATCCCGGAAAAAGCGGAAATAGCCTTCTTTCCTCCAGTTTCCGGAGGATGAGAAACCAGGCTGACCACCACGGACGAAATTTATGGAATACCCTACCGTTGTTGCCATCACCCAAGATCCAATCGACCTTAATGCATACCTGGCACAAATCACAATGCCAACAACTGGCGCTGCCGCCTTTTTTAGCGGCATGGTCAGGGGCACCACCCAGCATGGCAGAACTTACCAGACGGCGTACCTTGAATATGAGGCCTACAACCCAATGGCTGAAGTGATATTAAACCAAATAGCGGATGAAATCCGTCAGAAATGGCCTGATATCATCGGGATTGCCATCGTTCAACGCGTTGGTCGCCTTGAACCTCAGACTCCAACCATTCTGGTCGCTTGCACGGCTGCCCACCGCCATACCGGTGTTTTTGAGGCTGCCCGTTATGGAATTGACCGGGTCAAAGAAATCCTGCCTGTCTGGAAGAAAGAAGTCGGCCCAGATGGCGAATTCTGGGTTGAAGGCGAACATATTTCCGATCCAAATCGTTAATAGATTTCTACGAACGGATTTACGGTAAACAATTTCCCTTAAAAGAGCAATTGAATGATCACCTGCACCAATTGTGGACGACCTTACCCAGAATCCGGGTTGCCCTTTCGATGTGTGGAATGTGGTGGGGTGTTTGATTATAAAGAACCCTGGTCGTTGGAACTGCCGAATAATATTTCCCAAACAGGTATTTGGAGGTTTCGATCTTCATTCGGCTTACCTCCTGATTTGGAACCGATCACACTAGGTGAGGGGAATACTCCCTTGATTTGGGGGGAGGGATTGGGTAGAAGGATTGCTTTCAAATGCGAATATCTGAATCCCACCGGCTCCTTTAAGGATCGTGGATCGGCGGTGATCATCAGTTGGTTGAAAGCACGCGGAATCCGTTCGGCGATCGAAAATTCTTCCGGAAATGCTGGTGCATCGATTGCAGCATATGCGGCACGAGCGGGGATCAAAATGGAGGTGTATGTCCCAGCAAGCGCGTCAGGACCCAAACGCCGCCAGATTGAAGCCTTTGGTGCAGCGCTCAAACCTGTGGATGGCACACGTTCGGATGTAGCCAGGGAGGTCCAAAGGGCGGCTGGTGGAGGGGCAGTTTATGCGAGTCATGCCTGGTTGCCATTTAATCTTCCCGGTTACGCGACAGCGGCGTACGAGATTGTGGAACAATTGAATGGCAATTTTCCAGGTAGTGTGATCGTTCCGGTCGGGCAGGGAGGATTGCTGCTCGGGTTAAGCAAAGGATTCGATGCATTGCGCGTAGCCAGATTATAACAAGGGGATATTGGACAGAAGTACTATTAAAAGAAAAGTGGAACAGGCTGTCCCTCAACTCATTGGAGTACAGGCAAGCGCTTGCGCTCCTTTCTGGGCGATGTTTACGGCTGGACTTTCAGGTCTGGGTTTTGTTGCAGAAAATCCAACCCTGGCGGAAGGGGTAAAAGTTCGTTTTCCTGTTCGCTCTGAGGCAGTTCTCCAGGCAATAACAAAAAGCAGAGGAACGATCATTGCTGTTGATGAAGACGAGATACTAGCAGGGAGGGATGAATTGGCTCAGCGGGGTTTTTACGTCGAACCGACCTCGGCCATCGTTTGGGGCGCAATGAAGAAATGTCCTTCACTACCCGATCCGGTTGTGGTTATACTGACGGGATCTGGATTTAAATTTGCGAGCAATGGGTAACAATTGAAAGTAAAATGGCATGCAGGATAGATTTAGGAATGAAAGTAACTTTGAACTACAGCACAACCGTACTCATTGATAGTCTCAATTGGATTGGATAGCCAGGCGATAGGCTTGGCATATCCGTCAATAAATTAACACCCTTTCGGTAAGATTAAAAGGGTACCCCAGCTGTAAAATGGTATATCTTGAAGGATATACCTGTCCATTTCTTATCTTTAATACATTTAGATCAGTGCTCAGCAAGTGCACCCTGTGTCGGAAGAGTTTACCCTTTCCAAAAGATGGATTATCTTCTTCCACAGTAAAAAATATCTTGATGAAAAGGACTAATTATGAAAACCGTCAGCGCATTTGGGCAAAAATTAATCGCCAACCTGGAGCGAGTGATCGTCGGTAAACGACCATCCATCGAGCTGATCGTCGTTGGCTTGCTCTGCCAGGGACATGTATTGATCGAAGATGTACCCGGCGTTGGAAAAACAATGCTGGCACGCAGCCTGGCAAAGTCCTTGGGCTGTTCGTTCAACCGCCTCCAATTCACACCGGACATGCTTCCCAGCGATGTGACCGGTGTATCGATATTTTAACCAGAACAGCAAAGAGTTCGAATTCCGCCCAGGACCGGTCTTTGCCCAAGTTGTGCTGGTGGATGAAATTAACCGCGCCACACCAAAGACACAGGCAGCCCTCCTGGAAGCAATGGAAGAACGCCAGGTGACCGTGGACGGAACGACGCATATCCTGCCGAGACCATTCATGGTGCTGGCAACCCAGAACCCCATAGAATACGAAGGGACTTTCCCGCTTCCCGAGGCCCAGTTGGATCGTTTCCTGCTGAGGGTCCGCATGGGTTATCCCAGCCCAACGGATGAAGTCGACATCCTGGGACGCCAACAGATCCAACATCCGGTTGAAACGCTTGAGAAGGTGATCACCGTCGAGGAATTATTGGAGGCGATCGATGGGATCAAGCAAGTATATGTTTCCACTTTGGTCAAAGAATACGCCGTGGATCTGGTCAACAGGACACGACAACATGAAGATGTATACCTGGGAGCCAGCCCAAGGGGTTCCTTGGGTTTGTTCAGGGTTGGGCAGGCAATGGCGGCATTGGATGAACGCGAATTCGTTCTGCCGGACGACATCAAAAAAGCTGCCGTCCCTGTCCTGGCACATCGAGTCATTGTCGGGCCTGCAGCCCGGTTGCGCGAATTAACCGCGGAACGAATTGTCCAGGAGATTTTGGATAGCCAGCCAGTACCAGGTGGTGATTTCTCGGCTTTGAAATAAACTGACCAGGGAATCTTCATGTTAGGCATAAGTTAATTCATAACTGATGAAAACCTCTTCAGTATTTCGCTGGTTCCTCATAGCAACTGTCGTCGTTGCCACCCTCGCCTGGTTTACTACTGCGAATCTTGTTTTTATCCGGATCGCATATCTTGGCTTATTTCTCCTGGTGGGTGCAGGATCCTGGTCCATGTTCTTGGCACGAGGAATCCATGTCCGACGGGATGCCCGCTTGTTACGTGCCAGCGTGGGGGAGGTTTTCGAAGAACGCTTCGAAGTAAGCATAACCACATGGCCGGGTTGCCCGTGGGTGGAAGTGGTTAATGAGTCGCTGCTCCCAGGCGCATCCGGTTCGCGCTTGCTGACGCGCATTGGAAAAGGCGAAAAACGCTTCTATAACGCCAGGAGCCTCCTGACCCGACGGGGTGCCTTTTTGTTGGGACCAACCCGGGTATTGGCAGGAGATCCATTTGGCCTTTTTCCCGTTGAGAAACTCATCCCTGCTTTGGAAACCATGATCGTTTTACCCATGATCTATCCCATTTCGGAATTTCCCCCTCCTCCCGGTCTTTTACCCGGAGGGAAAACCATCCGGACCAAGACGGCCGACGTAACGCCCCACGCCGCCGGAATTCGTGAGTTTGTTCCTGGGGATCCGATGAAACGCATCCACTGGCCAAAAACAGCGCAGCGTGGGCACTTCATGGTGAAAGAATTCGAACAAGATCCGCAAGCGGAGATCTGGTTGTTCGTGGATGCCCAGAGTGACAAACATTTCCGCTTGCAAGAAGAAAGCCTTGCGATAACCGAAGAAAAACTCCTTTTACGTAAACCAAGGATTGGTTTGCCTCGGGATACTTTTGAATATGGCCTAAGTGCTGCAGGATCATTGGCACAACATTTTTTGAGAAATCGCCGTTCAGTCGGAATGGCTTGTTCGACCATGAAATACACCGTACTTTCGAGCGAACGCGGCGAACGCCAGGTTGGAAAATTATTGGAAACGCTGGCTTTCCTTCAACCTGATGGCAAAATACCTGTCCTCGGGCTGGTGACCTTGCAAGCCAAAAACTTACCTTTGGGAACAGGCGTCATTCTCATCACTCCTGCCGCTGAACCTGAACTGTTGCTGGCAGTGGAGGACCTACAGCGCCGCAATTTGCGACCCGTAGTGGTACTGATAAAGCGGGCCTCCTTTGGTGGAATCCTGGATGAAACCGAAGCGATCATTACCACCCTGATCACCATGAATGTCCCTGTATGTACTTTGAACTTCGGGGATAATTTAACTGAAAAGTTATCCCTGCCGGTAGTGTATTTCCAAAGACCTTATCTGCCCAATTCCTACCTTAAGTCCAGTTTAATTTGAGAATTGGCGTACCTGGAATGCAAGTCGGATGCCGAGTGAACCAATCCCAATGCTGATTGGTAGATCCAATTAATTTATCATGTGACTAACTACACTCCACATTTGACAAGTATTCACTTGACTTAGCCATAAAGGCGCTTGATACTATAGAAACATTTCTGAGATTGGAGAACAATGAACATGAAACATTTTCTTGATATTTCAGACCACTCACCTGACGAGATTCAAGATTTACTCGACTTGGCCATCCGACTGAAGAAGGAGCATTTTGCCATCCGGGAATCCCCCCTTGTTCAAAGGAAAAGTACTGGGGATGATCTTTCAAAAACCCAGCCTGCGAACACGGGTTTCTTTTGACATGGCGATGCGTCACATGGGCGGAGATGCGCTTTATCTCTCACCAAACGAGATAGGCCTCGGAAAGCGCGAGTCTGTTGCTGACATCTCGCGCGTCCTTTCAGGATATGTCCAAGCAGTAATGGCGCGTGTTTTTGAACATGCCCACGTGGTGGAACTTGCAAAATGGTCGTCAATCCCGGTAATCAACGGATTGAGCGACTTCAGCCACCCCTGCCAGGCGATGGCTGACGCACAAACAATACAAGAGAAATTTGGAAAAGCCAAGGGATTGAACGTTGTGTTTGTCGGGGATGGGAACAACGTGGCAGTGTCCTTGATGCAAATATCGACCAAATTGGGCTGGAATTTCACGATCGCCAATCCCGAAGGGTACGATATGCCAGCCGGCAGCAGTTGATACCGCGCGGAAGTCCGCTGCCATCAGCGGCTCCAAGCTGGCATTCCTGCAAGATCCTCACGATGCGGTGAAAAATGCGCAGGTCATTTACACTGACACCTGGATCAGCATGGGACAGGAAGACGAAACAGAAAAACGTGAAAAGGTCTTTTCTCCTTACCAGGTTAATGCACGGCTGGTTAACGAAGCAGACAAAGATGTTATCGTGATGCACTGCCTTCCCGCTCATCGGAACCATGAGCTGACCGACGAGGTGGCGGACGGACCACACTCGGTGATATTCCCGCAAGCCCACAACCGGCTGCATGCCCAAAAAGCAGTCCTGGCGAGGTTATTCAGAGTGGCATGAAAAATATAAAGTCAATGGATATTTCCATTCGTGAAATATCTAACTTGATGTAAAATCAAGCTCATCCGGGTAGTGTTCCAGTTTGAATAGTCTCAAGGAGGCATGATGAACATTTGCATCCCGAAAGAACGCCGGCCTTTTGAATTTCGTGTTGGGCTTTCGCCATCGGGTGTAGAAGCCCTGTGTCTTAATGGGCACAAGGTGTTTGTGGAAAGTTCTGCTGGCTTGGGGGCGGGGTATGCAGACAAGAATTATGAAGAAGCAGGCGCGAGGATCGTTTATTCGGTTGACGAGGTATTTGGTCGCGCGGATGTGCTGCTCAAGATCGCACGTCCCACCGATCAAGAAATGGACTGGCTGCAGCCCAACACGATGATCATGGGGCTGCTTCACATGGCTTCAGCCCGTCGCAGCAAGGTCGATACCCTGCTTAAAGACAAAATCACAGCCATTGCATATGAACAGATACAGGAGAAGGACGGCTCTCTGCCCATACTACGCCCGTTCAGCCAAATCGGCGGTGCCATGGCGGCACAGGTGGCTGCACGGCTGCTGCAAAGTGACCAGGGCGGACGTGGGATCCTGCTGGGGGGAATTCCGGGAGTCCCTCCGGCGGAAGTAGTCATCCTAGGAGGTGGAACAACAGGTATGTATGCCTCACGCGCCTTTGTCGGTTGCGGAGCGCATGTCACCGTACTGGACAAGGATATGAATGCTCTTCAACGGGTCAGCCAATGCAGTGCAAGCATCGCCACCATGCCATCCACTGAGCGAAATATCGCCAAGGCTGTGGAATTTGCGGATGTATTAATTGGTGCTGTCCTGGTATCGGGCGAACGGGCACCACTGCTTGTCACTCGCGAGATGGTGAAGGCAATGAAGCCTCGCTCGGTGATCATAGATATCAGCATCGACCAGGGCGGTTGTGTTGAGACTTCACGTCCCACCACGCACGACCAACCCACCTTTGTTGAATTTGGAGTTGTGCATTATTGTGTTCCGAATATGCCCGGTGTTGTTGCGCGGACGGCGACGAATGGCTTTGTCAACGTGGCATTGCCTTATATCCTGGATATCGTAAACCTGGGCCTGGATGATGCGATCAAGAAAAACCCCGCCATTGAATTTGGGGTCAATACCTACAAAGGCGAGTTAAGGCACTTGTCCCGCTTGGGAAATTAAGGAGAAATTATGGACTGGAATCAGATTTATCAATCCCGCGTTACCACTGCAGAAGAAGCGGTTACGTGGATCAAATCCGGAAATCGTGTCTTCATGACTGGCAACGTCTCGGTGCCACAGAAACTGCTGGGCGCCCTGGTAAAATACGCTCCCACGCTGAGAAATGTAGAAATATGCCAGGCACTTTCCATCGGCCCGGCTGACTATGTCAGCCCCAGGCTTGGAAGAACACTTTAGGGTGAATACCCTTTTTATCAGCGCCAATGTACGCAAGGCTGTCCAGGAAGGGCGTGCAGATTTCACGCCGGTGTTATTATCTGAATTTCCATTGCTCTTTAAGAATAAAATTCTGCCGGTTGATGTGGCATTGATCCATGTGTCACCACCTGATGAGCATGGTTTTTGTTCATTGGGCGTGGAAGTTGGGCTCACCAAGTCGCCTGCCGAATCTGCCAAGATCATTATTGCCGAAGTCAATGACCAGATGCCAAGAACACTGGGCGATTCGTTCCTGCATGTCAGCCGGCTGACACATATCGTTCCGGTCAGCTACCCGATCGTGGAAATGCCGATGGCCGAGGAAGGCGATAAAACCGCCGAGCGCATCGCCGGTTATGTGGCAGATCTCATTCCGGACGGCGCCACCATGCAGATGGGCATTGGCGGCATTCCAGATGCTGTTTTGAAATTCCTGTTTCATAAAAAAGATCTTGGTGTCCATTCAGAAATGATCTCGGACGGAGTGATCGATCTTGTTGAAGCCGGTGTGCTGACGAATGCTCGCAAGACCATTCATGTCGGCAAAATAGTAGTCGGATTCATCCTTGGGTCACAACGCTTGTACTCGCTGGGTTGACGACAATCCTTTGTGTGAATTTCACCGGACAGAATATGTGAACGATCCTTTTGTCATCGCGCAAAACGACCGCATGGTGGCAATCAATTCAGCGATCGAGGTGGATCTCACCGGCCAGGTGTGTGCCGACAGCATCGGACCCAAGTTTTTCAGCGGCATCGGTGGGCAACTTGATTTTATCTACGGGGCATCCCGCTCAAAGGGAGGCGTGCCAATCATTGCCATGCCCAGCGTCAACGTGATGAAAGATGGAACCTTGCTGAGCAAGATCGTCACCACCCTAAAGCCAGGTGCCGGCGTGGTGACAGGTCGCAACCATGTGCACTATATTGTCACGGAATATGGAGTAGCTTACCTCTATGGAAAATCCATCCGGCAACGTGTGAAAGAGTTGGTCGGTATAGTCTCACCCTGATTTCCGTGCCGATTTGGAAAAGCAGGCACGGGACCTGCACTGGAGCTAGAATAATTATACGAAAGGCATCGAAACGTTATCAAGAGGGCAGCAAGTGGTGCTGCCCTTTGACTTATAATATAACCATGGACAGAAAAGCGAAGATCGTAGCCACAATAGGACCTGCCAGCAAGGATGGGGCGGTCATCGAATCCTTGATCCAGGCGGGGATGGATGTAGCCCGACTGAATTTTTCACACGGAACGCAGGAATCACATGGTGAAATAATCGCAAAATTGCGCGATAAGTCACGGCTGCTCAACCATCCGTTGGCGATCATGCAAGATCTACAAGGACCGAAAATCCGCGTAGGCATTCTTTCTGAACCACTTACCCTGGTTTCCGGGCAACCGGTTGTTCTTTATCCTGAAGATGGGGAGAAACCAAAAGGAGATTGCATTCCCGTAGATTTTCCTCAATTATTCTATTCGGTTCGGAAAGGTGATCGAGTTTTACTCGACGATGGACGTATTGCGCTGGGTGTCAACTCTGTACAGAAAAGCCTGGTTCATGCTGAAGTGCAGGTCGGGGGAGAATTAACTTCGCATAAAGGGATCAACCTTCCCGGAATATCGTTGAATATTCCTGCCTTCTCCGAGAAAGATGCGGACGACCTTGAGTTTGGCCTGGCACAGCACGTGGATATTGTTGCCATCTCGTTTGTTCGCGTGCCTGATGATGTAGCCGTGGTCAAGCGAATCGTCTCAGAACGGTTGGGAGAGCAGGCTCCCTTGGTCATTGCCAAGCTGGAAAGACCTGAAGCCTTGTCGAATTTGGATGGCATTTTGGACGTGGCAGACGGGGTGATGGTGGCGCGGGGTGACCTGGGAGTTGAGATGGCTCCGGAAGATGTACCCGGCGCTCAAAAAACGATCATTCGGGAAGCCAACCGCAAGGGAAAGATCGTCATCACAGCGACTCAGATGCTTGAGTCCATGATCCATAATCCTTTACCGACCCGTGCAGAGGCATCGGATGTAGCCAATGCGATTTATGATGGGACAGATGCAGTGATGCTCTCGGGAGAAACCGCTGCAGGCGCATATCCATTAGAAACCGTGAAAATGATGGCGCGAATTGTTCGTCATGCTGAGTCGGATTTCGACAAATGGGGTCACGAGCAAATCATCCAGGCCGGGAATGATGATGCTGTTGCGATTTGCCTGGCTGCCCGCGAGCTGGCTCACGATCGGGACGTGGAGAGGATCGCAGTTTTCACCCGCACAGGACGGACTGCCATATTATTGTCGAAAGCCCGCCCATGTGTGCCAGTACTTGCCTTTACACCTGTTGATGGAACTTATCAGCGCCTGTCAGTATGCTGGGGAGTCATACCCCACCATGTGCCCTGGGCTAATACGGTTGAAGGGATGATTCTAGAAGTGGAAAAGGCACTTAAAGAAAAAGAAACGGTGCGAATGGGACAGCAGGTAGTGATCGTCTCTGGTTTTCCGGTGCGGGATTTTCCCCAACCCAACATGGCATTACTGCATACCGTGCGCTAAGAATCAAGCTCGACGAATGTTTATTCAAACGGGGCATGGTTGATCCAGCTCACTAGTGATCAATCGTGCCTCGTTCCCTTTTTATTTCCCCGCGCTTTTTCTTCTCCTCCAAACGTTTTTCCCTGGATGCGGCACTCGGTCTCGTACGCCGGCGGATTTTCGGCGGAACCAGTGCCTTGTTCATTAATTCCTGCAGCCGCCGAATAGCGTCCTGGCGGTTATTTTCCTGCAGACGGTAGCGTTTGGCCTCGATGATCAGGATTCCATTTGTGGAAACCCGTTTTCCTGCGACCTGGACCAGGCGTGACTTAACCTCCTCGGTAATTGAAGGGGAGTTACGAACATCAAAGCGAAGTTTAACAGCCGAGGCAACCTTGTTGACATTCTGACCACCTGGACCAGATGAATGAATAAATTCGAAATGCAGCTCAGAGTCTAGGTATGGTATTCATAAGCTAAGTCTATCATGGAAAAATCACCCGCCGTTACGGGATGAAAAAATGTCTGACAACTGTCACCCAGTATTGCCAGACATTAATATCACAGCATCAGGTTGCGGACTTAAAACATCGAGGCGTTGATCCTGGTCAAGGTCTCCTGGGCAGGGCGAAGGTCAAACTCGACCAAGCGGTTGAGTGGAGTTTCGACCAGGTTGAGTGTGTCTGTCAAGGTGGGGCGATTGGGGTCGATATAGATTAATCCGGTCACCAGCACATTATTTCGTTCGGCATCTTCGAGCATCTGGAATGCCTTACCACGATCGGTGGGATCATAGTCGTGTTCGAGCTTCTTCAAAATGATCCTCGAACCGTCGTGCAGGGTTACTTCTCTCTGAGTACCTTCAGCGAAATCTCCCGGCAATTCGATTTCGTCAAGTGCCGGAATGAAGGAGATCTCATGCAAGGGGGCTTCATGGTCCTTCCCCCATGTGTAAGAATGAAATGCGTTCTCCTGATTATTAAAGGTGACACAGGGACTGATAATATCCAATACAGCGATGCCACGATGACTGATGGCAGCTTTGATCAATTCCTTGGCCTGTTTCGGGTCACCGGCGAAGGACCTTGCAACAAAGGTCGCCTTGGAGGCAAGAGCTTCCATGCAAATGTCCACCGGCATGTAGGGGTTTAATCCCTGGTGTTTCAGGGTTAACCCCAATTCGGCCGTTGCAGAGAACTGGCCCTTGGTGAGACCATAGACGCCGTTATTCTCAACAATATAGGTCAAGGGCACATTACGGCGGACAAGATGTTTAAATCCACCCATACCGATGGAAGCCGTATCACCATCACCACTTACGCCGATTGCCTTGAGGCTTACATCACCAAAGATCGCTCCCGTGGCAACGGATGACATTCGTCCATGCAGGCTGTTGAAACCAAACGAACGTCCCAAGAAGTAAGTCGGGCTTTTCGATGAACAACCTATTCCGGAGAATTTCATTACTTTTTCCGGGACAAGATCCAGTTCGTAGCAAGCGGCGATAATCTGGTTGGCGATGGAGTTGTGCCCGCACCCCTGGCACAATGTGGAAGGCAAGCCCTTGTAATCACTTCTGGCCAGGCCAGCTTTGTTTACCGTACCGGTATTGGTAACAGGGATCGGGGTAGTCATCATTTCACCTCCTGAGCAAGGATGGCATCCTTGACCCACCGTGCTGTCAAAGGCAATCCGTCGGAATGACAGGCAGAACGAAATTTCGGTGCCTGGTCGGGCATCACGGCACTCAGGATCTGCCGCAACTGTCCATCACGGTTGCCTTCAACGATATAGATACGATCAAATTTCCCAATGAAATCCGAGACTTCATCGGAGAATGGTAAAGCGCGTATCCTCATTAAAGCGCATTTGATATCGCTTGTTCTTTCAATCAAGTCGCGCGCTTCCTCAACGGCTGGCTGGGATGAACCATACGAGATGATCCCTATCCGTGCTCCGTCTGGAACATCCAGGATGGGTGCGGGGACGAAAGCCCGGGCGGTGGCATATTTTTTCTTCAGCCGCTCCATGTTTGCTTCCCAGGCTTGATTGTCTTCGGTATAACGGGCGTTATCGTCGTGCCCGGTGCCGCGTGCCAACCAACCCGAGGCAGGATGCATATTTCCGGGGATGGTGCGATAGGGTACTCCATCGCCATCCAAATCCTTGTAGCGACCCCAGAGACCATTTGTTTTTTCAAGATCGGTTTCCCATAACACCTTCCCCCGATTCATCGGTGTGTCAGGATAAATGAACGGTTTGGACATCCACTGGTTCATTCCCAGGTCGAGATCAATTAGAACGAATACAGGCATCTGGAGAGATTCGGCGATATCAAAGGCTTTCCAGCCGAATTCATAACATTCATTTACCGAGCCAGGCAAAAGAATGATGTGCTGTTTATCGCCGTGGCTTAAATAGTAGATTTCAGTCAAATCACCCTGAGCAGTACGGGTGGGCAGACCGGTGGAAGGGCCAATCCTTTGTACGTCCCAGACTACAATAGGCGTTTCAGTATAGTACGCCATCCCGGCATATTCGGACATCAGGCTGATACCGGGACCGGAAGTGGAGGTCATGGCGCGCAAACCAGCCCACCCAGCACCAACTGTCATTCCAATGGCAGCCAATTCATCTTCGGCCTGAATCACAGCATAGGTAGCCTTGCCGTCCTGCTTGCGCAATTGGGGCAAATAAACGTTCAAGGCTTCAGCCAAGGATGAAGCCGGGGTGATGGGATACCAGGCAGCAAATTGAACTCCTCCGTAGATAGAACCAATGGCTGCTGCGGTGTTTCCATCGGCCATGATCAGATCCGAAGTCTTATCAATCGGTTCAACGAAATAGGGGTCCGATTTGGTCAGATTTTGCCGCGCCCATTCTGCAGCCGCCTGGACGATGCCGAAGTTGGATTTGACAGGTTGTTCCTTGGCTTTGAAATGGAAGGATAAGGCTTGATGGATCGCATCCATGTCGATAGCGAGCATTTCTGCAAGAATGCCAACATAAACCATGTTGGCAATGTAATCGCGCAAGTTTGGGGATACGTCTGCGGTGCGCGCCAAGGCCTTGACCGGCATGGGATAGAGGGATATATCCTTCCGATCGATAGGCGACTTGATGTCGTCTGGGTAAAAGAAAGCACCGCCGGGTTGGACTGATGCCAGGTCATGGGCGAAAGAAGATGGGTTTAATGAAACAACGACCTGTGTCTCATCACGTCGCGCTGTATATCCATCCTTGCTAAGGCGGATGGTGTACCAGGTGGGCAATCCTTGAATATTGGAAGGAAACAGGTTCTTTCCTGAAACTGGGATGCCCATCTTAAAAAGGGCGCGCAGCAAGGTGACATTCGCAGTTTGAGACCCCGACCCATTGACCGTGGCGATGGTGATACTAAAATCGTTGATGATCTTATCTTTCATAGCGACTCCCATATACGACGAATTAACAATAAATATCTTCCTAACGAGAAATTAACTTATCGATTTGTTCACAAGTCTGTTGGGAACTGTGTGACGTTCATTGATGAAGAATTTCAGCCACCACGGAGGCCATGAGGGCGGCGCCATGGGGCAAACAGGCTTCATCAAAGTCAAACTTGGGATGGTGATGCCCGGCATCCAAGCCTTTATCAGGATTCGCCGATCCAATGAAGAAGAAGCAACCAGGTACTTTCTCCATGATATATGCCATGTCTTCTGAACCCATGGTGACATAGTTTGATAGTATCGACCTGGATCTCAGGAAACAGTCGGCGGGCAACTTTTTGAACAATTTTGGCGGTGCCTGCATGATTGATCACGGCTGGGGCGATTTGGGTAATTTCCATTTCCGCTTTGCAGCCCATCCCTGAAGCAACCTGGTTGCACAATCTCATTAAATCGTTGGATGACTTGTGCCCGGGTGGCGGGATCAAAAGTGCGGATCGTCCCCTTAAGCTCTACAGTTTGAGGAATGACATTGAAAGCATCGCCCCCGTGAATGCTGCATACGCTGATCACGGCGGTTTGCAACGGGCTTACATTTCGTGCGACAATCCCTTGAATGGAAGAAACCACCTGTGCGGCTGCGAGAATTGGATCGATAGCTAAATGCGGAACAGCACCATGACCACCCTTACCGATCACAACGATCCTAAACATTTCGCCACCTGCCATGGAAGGGCCAGCGGATACCCCAATCCATCCAAGGGGTCGCTCGTTCCAGACATGCAGGGCGAGGGTCAAATCCACCTTGGGATTATCCAGCACGCCATCCGCGATCATCTTTTCTGCACCACCAGCACCTTCTTCGGCCGGCTGGAAGACCAACTTCACAGTTCCGGCTAGTTCATCGCGATGGGCATGGAGCATCCTTGCCACTGCCAGTAGAGCAGCGGAATGTCCATCATGACCGCAGGCATGCATCACGCCCGTGGTCTGTGAGGCATATTCGGCCCCGGTTTCTTCGGTGATTGGAAGAGCATCCATATCGGCGCGAACCAGGATGACCGGGCCGGGTTTTGAACCTTCAATGAGTGCCACCACACCGGTTTGACCCACTCCGGTGCTCACTTCCAGGCCCAATTGCTTGAGTTCCCGGGCTACGATTCCTGCGGTTCGAAACTCCTGGAAACCAAGTTCAGGGTGCATGTGGAAGTCGCGGCGCAATTCGCGCATGTACCCAAACAAGTCGTTTGCTTCAGAAACAAAATCCGTCATGGCTGCATCTTCTCCCTTTTTTGCTCAACCTGGTTCATTGCCGGCGTAAAACCAAGGTACGAAATCGTTCTTCGTAGCGTGGATTCTCAGGAGTACTTTCTGTTGTGTGGCGGGCACGAATGCGCTCTTCGAATTTGACAGGATCTCCGATTTGAGATCTATGTTCCATCAGGGCCTTGATCTTGATCTCCCAATAGTCGGTCACATCGAGGATCATATTTGGCTGGCTGGTAAGAGAGATCCACACTTCGCGGGGTGTGTGGGGGGGCAAATTCTCTGCATCCGATCAACTCAGGAAAGAAGTGGACATTACCTGCAGCAGGAAAGACCGCATCCAGGACCACCTGTCCAGCGGCGCGGTGGTCAGGGTGATTGATCCCATATCCAACGGACGGGAAAAGGTTGGTTGGATCACAGGTGACAAGCACATCTGGTCGTTCGCGGCGGATTTCCCGGACGATCTCCTTGCGAAGATCCAGTCCGGGAACCAGGTAACCATCCTCCCGATCAAGAAACCTTACTTCCTTCACTCCAATAACCCGGGCTGCATTCAGTTGTTCCTGGCGGCGGAAAGAGCACAGGTCAGCCGGAGTTGTCTCGCCATCCGCCTCCCTTGTCGCCGCAGGTAAGTAACAGGTAATGGATCTCGTGACCAGTGCGTGCCCAGCGGGCAAGGGTGGCACCGCAAAAAAATTCCGGGTCATCCGGGTGTGCCAGGATGACCAGGATCTTCTGTGGGATCGACCAATTCTCGAAGGTATCCGTCATTGTTTGTTAGCTGCAATTCTCACAGGGTTGTTCGGCTTTTCGCCGGAGGGCTTCCAGCTCATCCCAAGGTTCGATTTGATCCCGATCAAACTCGCGCCATCCAGGTCTTGGATCTCGACACGGATGGTCATCTGTAAGGGATTTACCTCAACGACTTTCCCTTCTCCCAATGGCGTGACCACACGTTTGTTTCTTTTCGGCAGTTCTTTTCGGGCCTCAGAATACTGCTCATATTCATAAACCAGGCAGCAGCGCAATCGTCCGCACATCCCGGTAATTTCCTGCGGGGTGAGCGAGATGCCCTGTTCTTTCGCCATTTTTATCGATATTGGACTAAATTCGGTCAGGAATTTGGAACAGCAGCGGTTTTCCATGCCGCAAGCCCCCATGCCTCCCAATATTTTCGCCATGTCGCGGGGACCAATCTGGCGCATCTCAACCTGCGACTTGGGGTGCTGTTTTTGCATATCATGGCGCAGGGATTTCAATTCTGCTTTTTCTTCCGATTTCAGAGCTGAACATGAGAGTCAAGCGGGCGCCATCAAAAGAAAATTCGGCAGCAACAATTTTAATTCCACCAACCTCAACTGTGAGGCCCGCTCCCGGCAAGCGATCATTGCCTCCAACTCCTGTTGTGCCCACATGCGGCGGAGAACCAAGTCACGTGGAGTGGCAATCCGCTCGACAGGTTTCCAGCCTTCGGGTGTCGAAACCGGATTCTTGACAATTTGTGTGACTTCACCAAGCTGCTTGCCGCGGGAAGTTTCCACGATGACATGATCGCCTTCCTTGATGTGCGGAAGGGCGGATGCATCGAAGTGGTACGATTTTCCAATTTGAACAAAACGAACACCAACAATAAGCTGAGGCATGGGATTCATTATACAACGTTAATGGTTGGGGCTTGTGGATGGCTCAAGGCCTCCACACTGACACGGGCAGCAACTTGTTCTGCAATTGAACGGAACATTCTGGCCGATTTCAGATTGAGGAAGGGTGACTACGACTGGTTCTCCGGTGTCGCCACCGATACGAACAGGTGGCTCCATTGGAACTGCCCCCAAAAACGGCACCCCGGTTATCCTGGCCAAATCCTCACCGCCACCTGAACCAAAGAACTCACCGCGCATATTTTCAACGATTCCAAGAATCGGGACTTCCAGGGTTTTGAACATGTTCAAACCGCGACTGGCATCTTCGAGCGATACAGCCTGGGGCAAGGTGACTATGACCACGCCGGAGAGGGGGAGAGACTGTGCAAGAGACAACGGTGCATCGCCAGTACCCGGTGGCAGGTCGATGATCATGTAATCCAATTCGCCCCATTCCACATCCCCGAGAAACTGGCGAATGGCAGAGTTAAGCATCGGCCCTCGCCAGATAAGTGGCTGACCAGGTCGCACCAGGAAGCCCATCGAGATCAACTTAACCCCATATGCTTCAGCGGGGATCAACTTGTTTTCCTTGGTACCGGGAATATCATGGACCCCCATCATGGTCGGAAGATTGGGACCGTAGATGTCGGCATCCAGGAGACCAACCCGTGCTCCCATTTGTGCCAGGGCGACTGCCATGTTCACACTGAGGGTGCTTTTCCCCACACCACCCTTTCCCGAAGCGACCGCAATTGCGTTGCGAACGGGTAATTGCATCAGGCCGCGCATGCGTCCATCGTTGGGGACGTTTGAATCAAATTTGACATTCACCGTTTTTACCCCGGGGACTGTTAGCACCGCCTCGCGCGCATCCTTTTCTATTCGACCCTTTAGCGGGCAGGCTGGAGTTGTCAATACAATCGTGAAATTGACCGTATCTCCTTTGATCTCCAGGTCATGGATCATATTCAAGGTGACGAGATCTTTATGTAATTCGGGATCATTTACCTTGCTTAAAGCGGAAAGCACATCTTCGGATTTACTCTTTTCAGTCATCTCAACTCAATTCCAGTAATGAAAGAATTTTCTAACTTATTCGGCTTTTACGGCAGCGCGTGCCGCTTCCTTGGCTGCGCGGGCGGCATTCTCACGCGAGGCGTTGATCGGACGAATGCCATCATAATACAACACAGGTTTTGCCAGGCGGGCCTTGTCATACATGTTTCGACCGAATGAAGCCAATTCGTAATCATGATCCATCTTGATCGCGTCAAATGGGCAATACTCAGCACATAGACCACAATTCATGCAGATATCCGCGTCCACGTAGAATTCTGCCGGGTCCGGGATCGGCCGCCCGGTTGCTGGATCGACTGAACGGACAATCCAGATACATTGCGGTGGACACACTCTTGAGCATATCCCGCACGAAGTACAGCGCATGATCTTCTCGCCGTTTGGACCCTCTTCATAAACAAGGAAAGGCACAAAGCGGAATTCTTCGGGCACCGGGATCTTTTCTTCAGGATATTGGACGGTGAAGATCCCGCGTCCATCCTTGCTGGCCCGGTGGGCAATCCCTTCGTCAGTCCGATAGCGCCTGCCTATCCATTTCAAATCATCCAGATATGTTTCGAAAAACCGTTTGAGAGATACCCCGAGCCCTTGTAAGAATGCCTTTTCCAAGCATGTTGTCTTTCATGTTTCTCCTGTTACCGATCAACTTCACCCAGGACTATGTCGATCGAGCCGAGCACTGCGACTACGTCAGCCACCTTCAAGCCGGTACAAATCGGTCCAAAAGAAGTCAGGTTAATGAAAGATGGAGCGCGCACATGGTAACGCCACGGGGACGGCTTGCCATTGGAGATGATATAAAAACCAAGTTCGCCTTTTGGACCCTCAACCCGACCATAGACTTCGCCAGCAGGTACGCGGACCTGATATGCTGGCTTGAATGCCATGACTGGGCCTTCCGGAAGCTGTTTGATTGCCTGCTGAACAATGCGAATGCTTTGGCGAATTTCTTCAAAACGGATCATAAGGCGATCGTAAATATCGCCATTTTGCCGCACACAGACCTCAAAATCGAAACGCTCGTAGATCGAATAAGGCTCGGCGCGGCGGATGTCGTATGGAATCCCGGAAGCGCGCAGTAGTGGGCCAGCGGCAGAATAGCGGATGGCATCCTCCGGGGTTAGCACTCCCTGGCCTATTCCACGAGCAAGGACGACTTCGTTCTGGCTGATGAACCGTTCCAATTCATCAATGCGCAAAGGGAGACGCTCAAAGAAGAGGTCTTTATTTTTTCCAACGTGCCTTCGGGAAGATCGCGCACAACTCCACCGAAACGGAAATAGTTGCACATCATGCGCGAGCCCGATACAGCCTCAAATATATCCAGGATCAGTTCGCGCTCTTCAAGCGCATATAACATGGGTGTGAAGTAAACACCGAGGTCGTTCGTCAACGCGCCGATGGCCATCAGGTGGTTTGAAATGCGGGTCATTTCCGCCATCATTACGCGCAGGTATTCTGCACGTTCAGGCGGACTGACATTCATCAATTTCTCCACGGCCAGCGCATAACCAAAGTTATTGCTCATCGACGAGAGATAATCCAGGCGATCGGTATAGGGCATGTTCATCAAATAGGTGTTCCGTTCACCAATCTTCTCATGATTACGATGAAGATAGCCCATCACTGGTTTGAGGCTTACGATTGTCTCTCCATCCAGCATAACTGCCACCCGGAAAACCCCGTGCGTTGAAGGATGCTGCGGACCCATGTTCACGATGATGTGATCGGTATTAATCCCGCTTTCATCCTGCACCTGGATTTTTGCCAGGGCTCCATAAAGGGCCTTTTCCGGATCTTCCGGGATCCACTTCTCGGGGTCAAACCCATCCGGATAGCGAATATTGTCGCCAAAGGGATTTTTGCTTTCAGCAGGAATATGTCTCCCTTCGGGCCAGCGGGTTTTAAACGGCTTTACATCCTCTTCGTAATATGCTTCTTTCCAATCCTTACGCAAGGGATGACCGGAAAAGCCTTCCCACATGAGAATACGCCGCAGGTCTGGGTGACCGGTGAACTTTATTCCGAGCAGGTCCCATGCTTCACGTTCTTGCAACTCCGCGCCAGGATAAACGGACACGAGGGAAGGAATTTCCACGGGATCTTCACGCGGCGCCTGAACTTTGAACATAAGCCCAGGCCCACCTGTTGTTTTGTAAACCTGGTAAACAACTTCCATCCTGGCATCGGGAAGATAATCAACGCCGGTTACATGGGAAAGATAGTCATAATTAAATTCATCCCTCAGGGTGGCGGCTACTTCGAGCAGTTTCCCTTTTTCTACGATCCACCCGGAATAACCCGGACGAGTATCGGGTGTGACTGTACCAGGGAACCGTTCGGACAGGTCCAGGGACTTAATGGCGACTGGGCTGGGGAGTGCCATCTTATGCCTCCTGTCCTTGCTTATGGTTGGTTTTAATCAACTCAATCTTGCGCGGGTCGATCAAATCCGGGCCGAGCATCGGAATTGGCGTCTCGGCCAGGTCGGGACCTTTTTGATACCAACGGGAATCCCGCCAATGTTCTCCCCTGATCCGCTCCTGTACCTTCATCAAGCCATTGAGCAATGCTTGGGGTGTGGGTGGGCAGCCAGGAACATAGACGTCCACCGGGATGAACTTATCCACTCCCGAGACCACGTTATACCCTTCCTTAAAAGGTCCTCCTCCGGAGGCGCAGGCTCCCATGGCTAGTACATATTTGGGTTCCGGCATCTGATTGTACAGGCGCACGATGATGGGAATCATTTTCTTGGTGACAGTTCCAGAAACGATCATCAAATCACTCTGGCGTGGTGAGGGGCGCATCACCTCCATCCCAAACCGAGCGATATCGTAGCGACTGGCTGCCGCACAGATCATTTCGATGGCACAGCAGGCAAGACCAAACATCAATGGCCAGACAGAGGCACTTCGACCCCAGTTATAGATGCGGTCCAGGTTGGTTATGGTCACCTGGCCTTGCACATCTGGTGGAATAGCGTATTTGGGAGAATTCAACTCATTTGAAGCCATGGATCTTCTCCGGAAGGAAGTTGATAAGTCGGGCGGATTATAGTCGACTGATTGGACTACGTCAATTGATTAAAGTTAATATATATTTGCAAAAATAGTATAATCAATTCATGAATACCCCAACACGATTGCGCATCCTGGACTACTTAAAAAACATCACTCCGCATCAGCACAAGACCTGGCACTTGCTTTGGGCATGACACGGGCGAACATTCGCCACCATCTCGTAATACTTGAAACCAATGAACTTGTAGAGGTTGTTGGGCAACACAAGGAAGGAAAGGGGAGACCCGAAAATGTCTATGGCATTTCCAGACGTGTGCTGGGAGATGGGTTGGAAGAGCTATCCTCTGCGCTCCTTTCCGAATGGCTCGGTGATGCTCCGGTGGATGTCCAGTCTGCAAAGCTGCAATCCCTTGCGGAAAGGCTGGGTAAGGGTTTCGCAGAAGCAGGCGATGCTTCACTCCCAAAGAAATTATCCGCCCTGATTCGCAGTCTAAACGGGATGCATTACCAGGCGCGTTGGGAGGCTGGCTTCTTGGGGGCACGCATCATCCTGGGACATTGTCCTTTTTCCGCGATCATTGCAAGTCATCCTGAATTATGCCGCTTGGACGCCTTCCTACTCGAGAAGAACATGCCAGGGCATCAAGTGGAACAAACAGCCAAATTGGAAAAGAACCGGCAAGGATTGCCCCAGTGCATTTTCACGGTGGTATAGTATTATCTGCCTATAGTCAATATAATAAGTCAAGAATAATTGATACGTTTCCATTTACTGTTGATCTCGTAAAGGAGCGACCATGTCCAGCGTAGTCCTGATCCATTCCTTGCTTTTCATTCTCTTCTGGCTGACCAACCTCACCTTCAAGCAAGAAGTCAATCAATTTCTGGCAGATGTGACTGGTTTCAAGTTTGACTTCCTGCTCCTGTTTCTGATCATTAGTTTGCTCTGTGCAATATTCAGTGGAATGATCAGTCTCCGGAAAAATAAGAAATTCAGGCCAGCAGCGGCGTGGATTTTGACGAGCCTTGGAAGCATTTATTTGCTTCTCTTTTACGGCAGCTTTATCGTTTTATTCATAAAGAATCCTGTACAAGTATCCAGGCTGGGACAAATGTATCAATATTTTCGCATTTTTCCGGATGCTGTCTTGTTGTTTCTCGCCGGTTGGGGACTCCAGCATTTCTTACCGAAGATTACGAACTCGTGGGCGAAAAGCCTTCTGATCCTGGCTTTTGTCATTCTATGGATCCTTCCGACTGTTCTACCTCCGGGTATGGCTTATGAGGGGAAAATGCCGGATAAGCCGAGATTAATCGCCCATCGAGGCGCCTCACTTCTTGCCCCAGAAAATACAATGGCATCCATGAATGCCGCTTCCGATATGGGGATTTTTGGCCTGGAGACAGATATCACCATCAGTTACGATGGCGTGTTGTTCTTGGTGCATGATTCGACCCTGGAACGAACGACGAATGTGGCTGAGATATTTCCAGGTCGCGAGGAAACACCAGCTGGTCAATTTACCTGGGCGGAAATCTCGCGTCTGGATGCCGGGAAATGGTTTCCCGGCCCGGTGTCCTTTGCAGGCGAACCTATACCAAGATTTACAGATTTATTGGAATTCATTGCGGGAAAACCAATCCAGCTGATCTACGATCTTCGATCCCCCCCGGTCGATCATCCCCAATACGACGAAATCCTGGTCCTTTGTTTGAATGAAATCCAGGTAACAGGCGTTGACAAACAGACCTGGATCCTTGCCACCAGCGATGAGATCCCAGTGATCTTATCCGTTATACCCGAAGCCATCCTGGCAAAGGGGGTTGACTATGACAATCCACCCTCACCCCAGGAGCTTAATGACTTGGGTTACAAGGTTGTAAATAGTGAATTTGGTATCTCCAACCGAATGATCACTGCTTATCGGAGTGCCGGCTTATGGGTCAACGTTTGGACCGTGGATGAGACCTGGCAATTTTCGCGACTCTGGTTGGCAGGTGTGGACTCGGTGACCAGTAATGAGATACAAAAACTGAATACCCTTTCTCGCCCCATCCTGGCTGTCCGGTACCCAATCTACCTGGTCATCTGGGGCCTGGTAGGGGTTATCTGCGCTGCAGTTACTTCATTGACCAGGAAAAAGGGGAACTGAAGGTATTTCTGCAAGAAACAAGCCTAATGGAGCAGTGGAGATAGGTCTCTACTTCGACTTTATTTAATTCGCCATTACTCCACAGTAACGCTTTTTGCGAGATTTCTCGGTTGATCCACATCCAGACCGCGCAAGGCGGCGATGTGATAGGCCAATAGTTGCAGGGGAATGATCGTCACGACCGGAGAGAGCATCCAGGGACACTCCGGGATCCAAAGGGTGAAATCCGCCTGGGAAGCCAGGTAGTCGTCGCCCTCGGTGCCTACTGCGATGACAATGCCACCACGTGCCTTGGCTTGTTGGATCTGACTGACCATTTTTTCATACCAAGGATCGCGTGGGGAAATTGCCACGACAGGCATATTTTCATCGATCAACGCGATCGGACCGTGCTTCATCTCTCCAGCAGGATAACCTTCGGCATGGACATAGGATATTTCTTTCAGTTTCAGGGCACCCTCATAAGCAATCGGCATATTGATCCCGCGCCCCAGGTAAAGACAGTCACGCACGTCTTTCAATGCGTGGGCTACTTTTTCCACTTCCGCTTCGCGTGCCAGCGCACGCCCAACAATATTGGGGATCAAGCGCAGATCACTCACCAGTTTACTACGTGTTTCCTGGTCAATTGTGCCGCGCAGATCTGCAAGCAGTACTGCAAGCAAATATTGATCGATCAGGGGAGCTGTAAATGCCTTGGTAGAGGCAACGCCGATCTCGGGACCGACCTGCATTGAAATGGATCCATCGGCTATTCTCATTGCTTGTGATCCAAGTGCATTGACAATGCTCCATATTGTTGCGCCTTTTCGCCGACCTTCTTCCATGGCTGCCAGGGTATCCGCGGTCTCACCAGATTGTGAGATGGCAAGGACAACGCAATCCTTGTCCAGGATCGGATCACTGTAGCGTAATTCAGAACCTATCACCACTTCCGTGGGAATGCGCGCAATCTTCTCGATCAGGTATTTTCCAACCATGCCAGCATAGGCTGCCGTTCCACAAGCAGTGATAATGATCCTTTTAATCCTGGCTGCCATTTCAACCGAAAGGTTAAGCTCGGGAAGACGGACTTGACTCTCCTGGAAATCCACGCGGCCCGCCAGGGTGTCGGTTAAGGAGCGAACCTGTTCGTGGATTTCTTTTTGCATGAAGTGGCGGTATTCACCCTTTTCTGCGGACACCGAGTCCCAAGCGATGGTATGGACTTCCGGGATAACCTGATGACCATCCAGTGTCTCCACGGTGATCGAATCCCGGGTTACCACAGCCATTTGACGCGATTCGAGGAACACCACGTTTCGCGTATGTTCAAGAATGGCGGGGATATCGCTGGCGATGAAATTCTCACCTTTGCCCAGCCCGAGAACGACCCCACCGGCATTTCCGATCCTTGCGCACACCAGTTTATCCGGCTCATTTGCCGACATGAAGACTACACCGTGAGCGCCTTGTAATTGGTTCAAGGTGACGCGAGAGGCGTCAACCAGGTTCAACCCCTGGGAAAGTTGGAGCTCTAGGAGATGAACGATGACTTCGGTGTCGGTGTCAGAATTGAAAATTTCACCCTCTGCGATAAGCTCATCGCGCAGTTCAATGAAATTTTCAACGATACCATTATGGACTACTACTGTTCTGCCTGTGGAACCAAGGTGGGGATGGGCATTTCTCGCAGATGGAGCGCCATGGGTCGCCCAACGTGTATGCCCAATTCCAGGAGAACCACTGATCGGCAAATCGTTCACCAGATCATTCAGCTGGGATAACTTGCCAGCCTCCCTGCGAATTTCTATCCTGCCCGCATTGATCACTGCCAAACCCGCGGAATCGTATCCCCGGTACTCCAACCGTTTCAAGCCGGACAAGATGATGGGTGTTGCATTGCGTGGACCGATGTAACCTACAATTCCACACATGAGAGCCTCCAATAAATTTCAATTTTGGGTTTCATTACATTCCAGGCAGGCAAGATTGGCGTGATTATATCCAAATAGTGCCCCAGAAGCAGGATCATGGGGTGAGATTAGTGATTTCGTTATGATGGACAGGGTTATGAAATTGGGGCGCATTAGAAATGACATTTGTGATAGATAGGGTATTCATGCACAGAACATGAGTATAATCATGATAAGAATACCCTTAACCAACCATAATGGATGTAAATCCTTTAATAATCAATATCCCATCCCTCCTTTTAAGGTGATCCATGAAATTTATGTGGCATCTATATTATGACTCGCAGGTGAATCCATGAACAACAGGGTCTTGTTGATCGATGATGACCAGGTACTCATGCAGATGTTAAGTCAATACCTGAGAAAAAATGGATTCGAAGTTTATGAGGCTTCAACAGGTAAAGAAGGCCTAAGGTTGGCGTATAACGAACATCCTGACCTTGTCATTTTGGACGTGATGCTCCCGGGAATGGATGGATGGGAGGTATGTGCCCGCCTGCGTGAAATGGCAGATGTACCTGTAATCATGCTCTCCGGAAAGACAACAGAATCCGATAAATTACGCGGTTTTCGATTGGGCGTGGATGATTATGTCACCAAGCCGTTCAGTTTTACGGAACTAAGCGCTCGGATACAAGCCGTCTTGAACCGGCTGAGGGTCACAGAAGAGCACACTGACCTCCTGGTGCACGGAGACATCGTTCTTGATCTAAAGAAATTCCAGGCTACAGTGGGCGGACAATCGCTTGAGTTGACTCCAACTGAATTCCGATTACTGGAGGCATTGGTCCGTCGAAAAGGTGGGGTGGTGTCCGACCAGGATTTGATGCAGGAGGTGTGGGGATTCGATCGGGATGATCCTTCCCTGGTCAGGCGGTATATCCTTCTGCTACGAAAGAAAGTCGAAAATACTCCTTCAGCCCCCACCTGGGTGAGGACGGTCCGCGGGTTCGGTTACCGGCTGGGAACAGCACCCCTGATCACAAAGGTAAAGGAAGATAAGGATAGCTAGACAAACGGATCAGTCGTTTGCACATAAGGTTAGGCGCGGAAAATGGAGGGATTTTCTGCGCCTCTTTAATTTGAGGTAATTTAGAAGAACAAGAGATAGGTTGCAGCAAGGATTAAGAATGGTGCATAGGGGATGGCTTTAAAGGCTTGGTACTTCCTGGTTACCAACATCGCAACAACAATAATCAAACTTACCAAGCCACCCGCAAGCACGCCATAAAGAAGACCACCGATGATGGTCGGCCAACCAAGGAGCAGACCGATGATACCCGATAAAGTGACATCTCCGAAACCGAGAGCCACCTCGTCTGAAGGCAGCCCCTTCTTTCTTGCCATTCGGCGAACATAGACGATACCCAGATAATAAAAAACCAGCATTGTCACAAATCCCACCGCTCCGCCAATCAGCGATGTGGTAATGCCTTGTAGAATGGAAGTACTACCGCGCAGGTAAATTCCTGTACCCAGGGCGATCACCGCGCCAACCAAGCTGGTGGGATGCATGACCACCCGATGCTCCAAGTCAATGATGGCGACGACTGAAAAATATACGATGACCAGCATGGAAAGGGGGTATGGCAGGACACGCGGGATAAGCCAAACGAGAATGGAGACCACCAACAACAGGATCACAACGATCCATGATCTTGGTGTAACCGGGGAAGAACAATGACTGCATTTTCGAAGGAACAAGAAATCCAGCCACTTACGGGCTGCATTACAGTTCCAACAGGCAGGCCGGCTCAAGCTGCGGGTGGCAGGAAGCACGTCGGAAAGATAATTGACCAATGCACCGCATAACAAACCGATGATTACGGGAATGAGAAGTATTAGGTAATCCATCAATCCATTATAACGGAAACAATGTCATTGATAATATAACCAACAATGGAAAGTACCCGAGGGATCAGAAATCCCCTGTGCATATTTTAATCTCTCCTTTTACCAACCAATAGTACTTGTAGAACTTACTTGGCGAACTAAGCGTTTCAGCATACAATCCAAGAAGAAAGGTTCCAGGAGGTTGTCATGGAAAAATTTATTATAGAGGGAGGAATCCCCTTGAAAGGGGAGGTCACTCCTTCCGGGAATAAAAATTCTGCCCTGCCGATATTGGCAGCCACATTGTTGACCGATGCTCCTGTGATCCTGCATAATGTGCCGAATATCCGTGATGTGCGCGACATGAGGCAGCTTATATCCAGCCTGGGTGTGGATATGGAAGACCTGGGAAACAATTCCTGGCGGATCACTGCCCGGTCTGTCCGCCCAGCTGACCTGGATCCGGACCTGTGCGCGCGGATCCGCGCTTCCATCCTGTTGGCTGGTCCCTTGACTGCACGTGCCGGGGAAGCCCATCTCCCGCCTCCGGGTGGAGATGTGATCGGGAGACGCCGAGTTGACACCCATCTTCTTGCGCTTCGGGCGCCTGGGGCGGATGTCCACTACCGGCGGTCATTTGATTTTCATGCACCGAAGCGGTTAAAGGGCAGCGAAATACTATTAGATGAAGCATAGTGTCACTGGAACTGAAAATACAATCATGGCTGCAGTGACAGCCAAGGGGAAAACAATCATTCGCAATGCTGCCTCCGAGCCGCACGTGCAGGAACTTTGCCTGATGTTGAAGACACTTGGGGCAAATATCCATGGGATCGGCTCCAACACGCTGACAATTGAAGGGGTGGACCAATTACATGGCGGAGAATTCACCATCGGCCCAGACTACCTGGAAGTGGTCAGTTTCATTGGGGCAGCGATAGTCACTAGAGGGGAAATATGCATCCATAAAGCAGCTCCCCAATACCTGGACATGATCAGGATGGTCTTCAGGCGTCTTGGAGTACATTGGGATACCGATGGGGAAGATGTATTCGTGCCTTCACGCCAGAAATTGAAGATTGAAATGGACCTGGGAGGCGCCATCCCGGAAATCAAGACAAATATATGGCCCGCTTTTCCAACTGACTTAATGAGCATCGCGATAGTGGTTGCGACCCAATCAAGGGGTAGCGTACTTTTCCATAACTGGATGTTCGAAGGGCGGATGTATTTTACAGATAAGCTAAAAAGCATGGGTGCCCAGATCATCCTATGCGATCCACACCGATGCATTGTGAACGGCCCGACGCAGTTGTATGGCGAGAAAGTGGAGAGCCCGGATATTCGCGCGGGAATGTCGCTCCTGCTTGCTGCCCTTACGGCAGAAGGGAAAACAACCATCCGTAATGCCGGCCAAATCGATCGTGGATACGAACGAGTGGATGAGAAGTTGCGGTCTCTCGGAGCCAAGATCGAAAGGGCTGTGGAACAGTAATTCGCAATGATATTAAAAAGAAAATAGGCTTCTTATCAGGAGCCTATTTTCTTTTTGGGAGGAGTAAATGACCGGCAAATTATTTGGCTAATTCCAGGAATTGGGTTACGGCATCCCGCAACATCCGCTCCGGGAGGGCGCCAACCTGGCGGTGAATGATCTTGCCGGCAAACATGAATAATAGTGTGGGGATACCTTGTACACCGTATTTCATGGCGTAGTCGGGATTTTCATCAGTGTTCACTTTGGCAATCACAAGTTTCCCTTGGTTTTCCAGGGCAATTTTTTCCAACATGGGTGTAACCATCTTGCATGGTCCGCACCAGGGTGCCCAGAAATCCACAATTACCGGCTGGGTATTTTGAAGGACAGATTTTTCAAAAGTTGCATCAGTTACATGAATTGGTTCGTTCATCGTCTCTTTCTCCTGAAATCGTCTTGATTTTTCATCCCAAGCAGAATTTGATTAATTATAAGTTCTCACCGGGAAGTAGAATGTGATATTCTGAAGTTACGGTAGCTGACTTTGCCAGCATGATACCCACGGAGCAATATTTTTGTTCCGAAAGTTCAATTGCCTGCTCGACATCCCTGGTTTGAATATTTTCTCCCCAAATCAAGTATTGGACATGGATATCTGTCCAGATCATTGGGTAATCTTCGGCGCGTTTCGCCCGCACTTTGACTTGCATGGCGGTTAAATTCGCCCGTTTCTTCTGGAGGATACTGACAATATCCATCCCAGTGCAGCCAGCGAGTCCGACAAGTAACAAAGACATTGGACCTACACCCGGTTTTCCGTCCAGGATACCCATCTGGACAGTTCCGCCAGCAGCGTTGGTGGCAATGAATGTATTTTCTTCTTTCCAGTTGGCGGAAATTTCTGTCCAGCCTATAGTCATCGTTTCCTCCGAGTCGGGGCGAGTATAACATACCTTGGATGCAGCAAGAGTTAAAAAAGTTACATTCGAGTATAATCCCACAGTTATGGTGGATTTTCTTACACAGTGGAAGAATGGTCTTTCCCGGAGCAGCAAAGCCGCGCTGGGACGCTTGGCTGGCTTATTCGGTGCCACCGAGATCAATACGGAGATCTGGGAACAATTGGAAGAGATTCTCATCCAGGCCGACCTGGGGATCGAAACTGCCACCTCAGTTCTAAATTCATTACGCATTGCTGTAAAAAATAATGGGTTGACGCGCGCGTCTGACCTAATGGCTCTACTGGAAGGTGAGCTTCTTGCACGACTTGATGACCCTGTAGAGCCGCAATTTTCATCGATACCCGCAGTCATCTTCCTGGTGGGTGTGAACGGCTCTGGAAAAACAACGTCTATTGCAAAATTGGGGAAATATTATTCAGAGCGTGGAAAGAAAGTCCTCCTAGTCGCAGGGGATACCTTCCGTGCTGCCGCCGTGGATCAATTGCAGATCTGGGCTGAGAGGCTTGGACTTCCAATCATTGCGGGACAAATGGGTTCTGATCCAGGAGCGGTTGTTTATGATGCCATTCAATCCGCGATTTCGAAAGGCTTTGACATCGTTTTGGTGGACACTGCCGGGCGGCTTCACACCCGTTATAACTTGATGGAAGAGTTAAAAAAGGTCCACAGGGTAGCGGGGAAATCATTACCCGGTGCGCCACATGCGGTTTGGCTGGTACTGGATGCCACCACGGGACAGAATGCGATCGCACAGGCGCGCTCATTCAAAGAAGCTGTCGACGTGAGCGGGGTAATCCTTGCCAAGCTTGACTCATCGCACGCGGCGGAATGGCTTTTGCCATTCAGCACGAACTTGGCTTGCCCATCCTATTTGCTGGTTTGGGAGAAAAAACTGAGGACCTGACACCTTTTAACCCAGAGTCATTTGTCAGGGGTATCCTTGCAAGGTAGTGGTTACCCCCTGTAACCTAAACAATTATCAGAAAACGGTATCGAAGGAGAGAATATGCAGGACCTATTGGAACGACTAAAAACAGCAGGGGACATATTGCACCAGTTAATGGAGCGTCTTTGACTTACCCGAAAAAGAACTTCGGGTTTCTGAACTTGAAAAAGAAATCAATTCCCCTGATTTTTGGAATGATCCCAGTCATGCCCAACAGGTAAGCAAGCAGGCTGCATCGCTCCGCTCGGACGTGGAAGATTGGCGCAAGTTCGAAAGAAGGATGCAGGATGCCATGGAACTTTCCGCCCTGGACGATGAGACCCTGCGCCAGGATCTCGAAACCGAGATCGCGATCATCGAAGATGAATTGGGGAAGCGTAATTTTACCGCCATGCTTTCCGGTGAGTACGATACAGATGATGCTTTTTTGGCGATTCACGCCGGAGCAGGGGGCACTGATTCTCAAGATTGGGCAGCCATGCTGCTACGAATGTACTTGCGTTGGGCAGAGCAGCGCGGATATAAGACAGAGGTATTGGATACGTCCGAGGGCGAAGAGGCCGGAATAAAATCCGTAACCATCGCCGTAGATGGCAAATATGCCTTTGGATACCTTCGTTCAGAAAAAGGCGTGCACCGCCTTGTGAGGCTGTCGCCCTTCGATGCCGCCCATCGACGGCACACCTCGTTTGCCCTGGTAGAGGTTTTACCTCAAGTTGCTTTTGACAATCCCGAAGTTCAGCTTGACCCGGCAGATATCAAGATCGATGTATTCAAGTCCTCCGGAGCCGGCGGGCAAAATGTTCAGAAGAATGCCACGGCCATTCGCCTTACGCATTTACCAACAGGGATCGTGATCACCTGTCAGAACGAGCGTTCACAGACCCAAAACCGGGAATTTGCCATGGGGATCTTGCGCTCGCGATTGCTTGAAATGAGAAAAGTGGAAAAGGATGATGAGATCGCCGTTCTGCGCGGCGAGTACACCAAGGCAGAATGGGGCAGCCAGATACGTTCCTATGTTATTCATCCTTACCAGTTGGTCAAAGACCACCGTACCGAGTACGAAACTGGAAACACTCAATCCGTCCTCGATGGTAACCTGGATGGTTTCATGGAAGCATATTTGCGCCAAGGCCCACAGGCTTGACGCTCTATGGACTTCGTGCTATAATCAGCCCGCTTAACCGGAATCATCCAACCACTTGTTGAGAATCTTTAAGGAGTAAGAAATGCCCCCTCATCCAAAACGTAAACATTCCAAAGGTCGCCGTGACCGCCGGCGCGCCCATGATGCTTTGGAAGTCGCGAACCTGGTAGCATGTGGCAACTGTGGGACCATGATTTTGCCCCACATCGTATGCCCCAATTGTGGACACTACAAAGGACGTGAGGTCGTCGAGATCAAGAAAGACGATAAGAAGAAATCGTAATGTTTACCACAAAAGCCGTGGCAATCACGGCTTTTTGTTTTAATATGACTTGTTTTTCGGTAAAGCATGACACCTTTCACTTGGGCAGGGTCGTATCTAAATTATAATAGACCTTAGTGGAGGATCCCTCCCCGTATTCTCCCTTTCTTGTAACATTACATTAGTTATTTATGTTTCACAGGAGATGCAGAATGAGTTTAAGTCAAGTCGCCAGTTCAATACCCGCTTCACCGACGATCGCGCTTAACGAAGAAGCGAGGCTTTTGCGTGAAAAAGGCGAACCAGTCATCCACCTGGGTATAGGTGAGCCAAAAAATAAGACCCCCATCGCTGCCATTCTAAGTTCTGCGGCGAAACTTACTTCCGGTGACGTGAAATATGTGCCGACGGACGGTACACCGTCCCTTAAAAAAGCCATTTTACGCTACATGGAAGATAACTATACACGAGTGGTTGCCTCGTATAACATCATCGTTTCAGATGGTGCGAAACAATCCCTTTGGAATGTTTTATTCACCATTATGCAACCCACAGGATGAAGTGATCGTCCTGGCTCCATACTGGGTATCCTACCCGGAAATGATCCGCATGGTCGGGGCAATTCCTGTGGTTGTCACGCCGGAAGATGGTTCATTTGTCCCGCGCTTTGATGAGATCGAGCGCGTTGTCGGATCCTATACCAAGGCAATCATCGTTAACAGCCCGAATAATCCATCAGGAATGGTCTATCCTGCTGAGCTGATATCAAAGATCGTCGATCTTTGCGAAAGCAAAGGCATCTACATGATCTGCGATGATATCTATCATAAGTTGGTATTCGACGGAAAACAGGCGATACCCGCCTATGCGTACACCGAAAAAGACATCGAAAATTCCAAGGTGATCGTGGTAAATGGTGTGGCCAAGCTATACGGGATGACCGGTTTCCGAATTGGCTGGGTGGCTGCACCACGCAGGCTGGTCGAAATAATGACGAATGTACAATCCCAAACGACGACTTGTGTCTCCCCAGTGATGCAATCTGCTGCCGAGGGTGCACTGTTGGGGATGCAGTCAATCGTTGAAGCCCTGCGATTGTCAATTCAGAATAATCGTGATGTGTTGATGCAGGAATTACACTCCTTTACTGATATTCGGTGCACAAAGCCTCAAGGCACTTTCTACGCATTACCAGATTTCAGGGCCTATATCCGCAAGAGCGTGGCGAACTCCTCAACCGAGCTGTCACAATTTCTTGTTGAAAAAAGCCCTGGTCGTGACTGTGCCGGGCAAGGAATTTGGCATGGAAGGCCATTTGAGGTTAAGTTATGCCGGGTCGGTCAAGGATTTGACCGAAGGTATTGAACGCATGAAATGGGCGCTCGACCCGAATGCACCCAGCGAGATTTACATAGGAGATCGAAAGCTTGTGAGGGATTGGTTGTAAGAAAGTGGATAGTACGCCTCAGATAATTTGTGTTATTTTACCTTTCTCCCTCCAACAAGGAACAATGAAGAATGAACAATATTTTAAATATTAAATCGCCAGCAGAAGGACAGGCTCAAGCCATTCGTTCGGATTATGGATTGGACGCCATTGGGCTCAGTAACTTGAGAAAGGTCTACTGGAACCTGCCAACCGAAGCTCTCTACGAGGAGATCATCTTCCGCGGCGAGGCAAGCATTTCGCAAATGGGACCGATCATTGTCAACACGGGCAAGCACACCGCCCGGGCGGCGAGCGATAAATTCGTGGTCCGTGAAGGCACCACTGAAGAGAATATCTGGTGGGGACAATATAACCGTCCATTTTCCACAGAAAAATTCGATGTATTGTTCTCGCGCCTGCAGGGCTACCTGCAAGGACGCGACCTTTTTGTCCAGGACGCGTTATGGCGGCTCAGACCCGGATTATCGTCTCCCGGTGAGGATCGTTACAGAATTGGCCTGGCACAGTCTCTTTGCCCGAAACATGTTCATCAAACCACAGACGATGGAAGAATACCGGCGACATGTCCCGGAATTTACCGTCATCTCGGTGCCTGGATTCAGATCATTTCCGCAGATCGACCAGACCCCCACGGAAACATTTATCGTATTGAATTTTGCTCAAAAGTTATGCATCATAGGCAATACGGGTTATGGGGGAGAGATCAAGAAATCCGTCTTCACGTTGTTGAACTATCTCCTCCCGTTACGGGATGGCGTGATGACCATGCATTGTTCAGCGAATGTGGGCAAGGAAGGCGATACGGCATTATTCTTTGGTCTTTCGGGAACCGGGAAAACAACCCTGTCTGCGGATCCCAAGCGAGGCCTGATCGGCGACGATGAACATGGCTGGAGTGACAACGGCGTATTTAATTTTGAGGACGGCTGTTATGCCAAGGTGATCGAGCTTTCCGCAAGTGCAGAACCTCAGATCCATGCTTGTACTCGGCGTTTCGGTACTGTACTGGAGAACGTAGTTTTTGATCCAGTGACGCGTTCCGTCGACCTTGACGACGCATCCATGACAGAAAACACCCGTGCAGCCTATCCGCTGGCATATATCGAGAATTCGGTAGCATCGAAGCGTGGTGGTCATCCGAAGAATATCATCTTTCTGACTTGTGATGCCTCCGGTGTACTGCCGCCAATCGCACGCCTGAATGTCGAACAAGCCATGTATCACTTCATTTCTGGGTATACTTCCAAGATTGCCGGGACCGAAGTGGGGTTGCGCGATGAACCTGAGATCACCTTCTCAGCATGTTTTGGTGGGCCATTTATGGTTCACAGGCCGGCTTACTATGCCGAGCTGCTGCGAAGAAAGATCGAGCGGTATGGCGTGAAATGCTGGCTGGTCAACACTGGCTGGGTGGGAGGACCTTATGGAGTTGGTAAACGAATCAGCATTCGCTATACAAGAAATTTATTGAACGCCGCCCTGGATGGTGCCCTGGAAAATGTGGAATATTACTCCGATCCAGTATTTGGATTCGAGGTTCCAAAGACCTGCCCGGATGTACCCGAAGAGGTGATGTACCCGGCACATGCATGGCAGAACGAGGATGAATATTGGAAGCGATACAGGCAACTGGCTTCCCGCTTCATTGATAACATGAAGAAATTTGAGGTGGATACACCAAAGGAAGTGGTGAACGCGGGTCCCAAATTGTGACCTGAAATCGGTGAGAATGCCAAGCCCCTGGACAGTTCCAGGGGCTTTTTATGCAGGGGGAGATAATTCTGGGTGGTTCATTAGAATGGAACGGGCGCTGAGGGTACGTAGACCCTGATCGCAGCCTCACCATTCACAGGGCACTTGTATTCACAGATCCCACACCCAATGCAAATATCTCGCAATACATGGGGGAGCTTCACCAGGCGATGGGTCTCATCCGGTGACCAGGCCTCCACTTCCTCCAGAAGAATAGCTTTCTGGGGTAGAGGGCACATTTCTTCGCAAACGATGCAAGGAGTATGATCTGCCCAGGCAATACAGCGGTTGATATCGATGTATGCTTTGCCAATCGTCTGAGTGCGTTTGTCTTCGAGGCTGAGGGGAGGAATTGCCTGGACCGGGCAGACTTGCCCGCAGGCATTACACGAAAAATCGCAATACCCCATGCGCATGTTCAAGATCGGTGCCCCGAACCCTTCCACGCCAGCCTCGAGCATTCCCGATTGAATAACGCTTGTGGGACAAGCGCGCATGCAGGCTGAACAGCGGATGCATTTCGTCATCGCCAGGACATCATTATTGATTTCACGTGCCCCGGGAGGGCGGATCAGGAAAGAGGGTTCGCGCTTGGCAAGCACGCCTGAACTTGAGAGGACAACCGCCACAGAAGTCACGCCGATTGTCAATAATGTTTGCCTTCGACTCGGATCGTAATTACTCCAGACCGCTTTGGGCAATCCTGGATTAAAAGTGATCATGCTTCTTGGGCAAGGCTCCAGGCATTCCAGGCACATCGTGCACTCACTGGGATCGCTGGCGTAGAGTTTCTGAGGATCAATGGTCCCGGTTGGACAGGCTCTGGTACAGAGCACACATCCTTTACAATCGCCGCCAACTTTTCGTTGAAATAAAGCTATCTTGCTGACCAGGGCTAAAAATCCACCCAAGGGACACAGGTAACGGCACCAGAAACGTTCAGCAAAATAATTCAAGAAGATGATTGCAAGAAAGAACAAGCCAAATAAGAGCGCTCCTTGGAAAAAGGCTGGCGCAGTTGGCAGGATCCTGGGTCGTAAAAAGGAATCAATGATTTCTATGGGTCCGGAGAGGAAAGGAATCTCATACAACAGGCGCTCGAAGAACATCACGCTCCTGTCGAGAGCAGGCCAAATGGAGATGGTCAGAACCCGGTAGAATAATGTTATGGGATCGAGGACAAGGAGTGTAAGGCTGCCAAATGCCGAAGCTGTTAATATCGAAATCATCAAAACATACTTGACAGAACGCCATTTTTCTCCAGGCGGGAGGCGGTTGCCACGAATCTTCTTCAGGGAAAAGATATCGAGCGTTGTTCCCAGCGGGCATACCCAACCACACCAGGCGCGACCAAACAGGAGCGCCAGGACCAAGGTGATGAGCGCTAGTGAGGATCCGGCCAAAAAAGTACGGCTTGAAAGGAGGTTCGCCAGGACCAGGAGTGGATCCAGGCGCATGGGCAGGTTCACCAAGCTTCCAGCCCAACCGCCATCACGCCGGGACATTATAAAAAATAGGATAAAAACAGCCAGCATGGTGTACTGGACAGTCTTCCGGACTCTTATCCAACCCCGGTTATTCACTCGCCTGGACTTATGTTCGTTCTTTATCGCCATATCGAGAGCAGCCTAGGAGAGATTGATCTCTTCAATATTGAGATTTTCCAGATCCATGCGACCTAATCCAATGGAGGCTGCTGCTGGAATGTAATCAATATCAGATGGTGTCAGACCAAACAAGCTGGTGGCATAGCTGTCCGCAGCGACAATATCCGGGCTGATTATGATGGTGTCCAGCTTTTTTACATCGTTGAGATCGCCTCCGGTTGGACCGTTGGCGGTCAGTATCCGCACAGCATCGATGATCGTCAATTCCGGGCGGAAGAGACTGCCCAGGTCGGCAATCCTTTGACCCAGGTTGACGTGCAAGGCACCTCGGTCCAGGACCAACCCCATCAAATTCTTTAGACCGAGGGTCAGGCGAGTTGAACCGTGATGCTTGGCTATGGGTACATTAATTAGTACATCTGCGTCAAGCGCTTCCTTATATGCCTCGGTTTCCTTCAAATCAAGTGCATTGGGGATCTGGGTAGATATGAATTTAAGGTAACTCATGATCTCCATTTTGCCGCCGTTGGCTTCGACTTGTTCGCGTATGCCACTGCGACCATAGGCATCTTCGGCAGTACCACCAAATGGAAAATCAAAAACGGTCACATTCTCTGCCCCTGCCTCCAAACACAATTTCACCAATGCACCCACCACCCACGGATTTGTCGTGGAAGCATATTCGTAGGTGTTGTAGGCGACACAGATATTGGGCTTTATCACCACTTTTGATCCGGGGGTGACAAAAGCTGACATTCCTCCAAATGATGCAAGGGCACGTTGTAGCATGACATCAGGTTCGCCGCCTCGCACTACCACCAAGTCGGGCGTATTCGCGGTGGTCGAGGTCGGAGTCTCAGAAATGGTTTCAACCTGGTTGGTCTCATGGGGTTCGGTAGGCGATGTTGCCGAAGTGGAGAGGTCAGGAGTTGCCACGGGGACAGGATTGCATGCAGCCAAGTACTGTTCGAGGGCCAAGCCAGTCGCTCCAGCCATGAGTAGTCTTAAAAAATCGCGGCGTGCAATCAGTTTTCCCATATCTCTTTTCTCATTAATTTATTTTGAAAGAATCGAATATTCATTAAATATCCTATTTCTATTCCTCGATCCTTTGTTCCTCCAAGCCCTGATCTTTGCCAGGTTTGACTTTCCAGGCATCGAACCGAGCTGCCAGCCTACCCGGAATTCTTCCTTGGATGGTCACGCCACTGCGATTATGTTCTATCCGCTCCACCTGGCCAAACTCATGGAAAAGCGAAATTAATTGTCCTTGTTGGTATGGTAAATGGATATGAAGAGGAACAAAGGTTTCGTAAAGGGAATGGCGAACAAGTTCGAGAAGATCATCCATCCCCTTTCCGGTCAAAGCTGAGATCGCCACTGCAGAAGGGAAGTATTCCAACACCTTTCGGGCTGATTCCTGGTCAGCCAACAAGTCCAGCTTGTTCAGGGCTACCACAACAGGGATGTGGCTTGCGCCAATCTCTTCCAATGTTTCCTGGACTGCTTCGGCCTGGTTTATCGCGTTCGGATGAGAGATGTCCACAACGTGGATCAGCAGGTCAGCTTCGGTGATCTCCTCCAATGTTGCGCGGAACGCAGCGATCAAGGTGGTGGGCAGTTTTTGGATGAAGCCGACAGTGTCGGTAAATAAGGCAGTGTCGCTGTTCGAGAGTTCCACCCGGCGTGTGGTGGGATCGAGAGTGGCAAACAACTGGTCGGCAACAAAGACATCTGCGCCTGCCAGTCGATTCAATAGTGTGGATTTGCCGGCATTTGTGTATCCAACCAGAGCAACTACAGGCAAGCGCGAGCGTTTTCGTTGGGCGCGGTAACGTTCACGATGACCGCGTACCTTTTCAAGGTCATCTTTCAAGTGAGCGATTTCCCGCCTGATGGTCCTGCGGTCCACTTCCAGCTGAGTTTCGCCGGGGCCACGCAACCCAACACCGCCCACCGAACCCGCTCTACCGCCTCCGCCGCCGGCTTGACGAGCCAGGTGGGTCCATTGACCTGTAAGGCGGGGCAGATAATATTCATATTGGGCCAGTTTCACCTGGAGTTGCCCATCGCTGGTGTGGGCGTGTTGGGCAAAAATATCCAGGATGACCGCGGTCCGGTCAAGAACGCGAATGTTCTTGCCAAGTGACTCCTCCAATTCGCGGAGATGACGGGGGTTTAATTCCTCGTCAAAGACAACAACCTCCGCAAGGGTTTCCTCAACGAGGGCTTTCAGTTCTTCCACCTTTCCTGATCCAATGTAGGTGTTAGGATTGGGGTGGTTAAGTTTTTGGGTCAATTCACCGACGACTTCCAGTCCGGCTGTATCGCAAAGCAAGGCAAGTTCAGCGATTGAATCTTCGAGTGTCAAGATATGCTCTTGACCATATAGATCAACGCCGACCAAGAAAGCTCGCTCTCGAGGCAGTTCAGTTGATTGGGGGGTTCGTTTTGCCATTTTGATTATCGTATCCTGGTCAACGCAGATTGGGATTGTGCCCGAGGTGAGCCAAGAACCTTCTCGGGACGGGACTCACCGGGTGATGAACACTTAATGAAGTAAGTGTAAGCCAGGTTGCTGTATTTTGCAATGCGGCGAATTCTACCTGGATAGTATCCATTCATACAAAGTCCGACCTACTGCTTCCAAGCTTTCTGGTGACACCTTATCCGTGGTATCAGCCGAGGTGTGGTAATAGGGATAATCGAAGTCAATGATATCCACAGCAGGAATGCCTTTTTCCAGAAATGGAAAATGGTCATCAAGGATGCTGTATTTATGTTCAGGAATGAATTGGATGTATCCCAAGAGTGCGGCTTGCGACCATATCTCATTGACCAGGGTTGGATCGGAATTCTTTTCAAAATAAATATTCAAGTCTTTGTCTCCAACCATATCCACAATGACAACAGCCTTGGGGGATTCAGTCATATTTTCGACAAATAACCGTGATCCAATAATCCAATCCCAATCCTCGATGTTGCCATTATCTTCGGCATCAAAGAAAATCAGCTCAACTGGCACAGTATTTGAGGGGAGCGTGCGCGCAAGCTCCAGGAGTATGGCGACACCTGATGCGCCATCGTTTGCACCTGGAACAGCCTGACCTGGAAGTGGATTCACATCCAGATCAGCCAGTAATCGAGAATCGTAATGAGCGCCAAGCAATATCCCTGCGGCAACATTGGTCCCATCCCGAAATGCCCTAATGTTACGAATTTCATGACCATGCCATTCTGCTTCCTGGATCTCTGTCTTCCAACCAGCCTTGGCTAATTCATTGGTGATATATGAAATTACCAATTCGTGAGCCGAACTACCAGGAGTGCGTGGTCCAAACTCCACCTGGATCTCTACGTCCCGATAAGCGCGCTGACCGCTGAATTGTTTTGGTTTCTCCAGGAAGGTGATCAACACCACGAAAATACCAAGGGTCAAAAGCAGAAGCAAGAATGCTGAATTATTTTGTTTGTAGCGCATAGCCATCAGGGATTACTCGTATTCGTAATAAATTCTTCCATCGCCTTGATTGCGCGTTGAGCATATAGTTTCGATCTCTCTCGTCGTCCAATTCGGCGATCAAGAGTCAAAGGTGGGAGGATCCCGAAATTGGCTTTCATCGGTTGAAAATCCTTCAAGTCGGCGTTACTGATGTAGTGGCAAAGAGAACCCAGCATTGTTTCGCGTGGGACAGTGAGTGGTGTCTGTCCAAATGCTACTCGGGCTGCATTCCAACCCGCCAGCAGGCCGGTGGCAATGTTTCCCATATAGCCTTCCACGCCAGTGATCTGCCCGGCAAACAAGAGATCGGGCCGGCTTCGAAATTGCAAGGTGGGGGAAAGGATTCTTGGAGAGGCAATAAAAGTATTGCGATGCATTTGACCGTAGCGGACGAATTCTGCGTTCTCCAATCCCGGGATCATGCGAAAAATTCGTTTTTGTTCTGGATAAGTCAGGTTGGTCTGAAACCCCACCAGGTTGTAAAGACTACCTGCAAGGTTGTCCTGGCGGAGTTGGACGATGGCATGCACGCCTTTTCCGGTTCGAGGATCTTTTAATCCGATCGGTCGCATCGGACCAAAAGCCAACGATTGAATGCCTCTCCGGGCGATCACTTCCACTGGCAGACAACCTTCGAAGTATTTATGTAAACCTGCAGTGATGCCAAGATTTATTTCTGAACTCAAACTCTTTTAAAGATATCCGTTCTGCACTCACAAGTGCTGCAACAAAATCAAGATATTCCTGTTTAGTAAAAGGACAATTGATGTAATCACCCTCGTCCTGCTCTCCAAAATTAAAGCGGGAGGCTCGAAAGGCAACGTCCATATTTATCGAATCACCTGCTACTGTCGGTGCTATCGCATCAAAGAAGTACAAGAATTGCTCACCAGTAAGGTCCGCCACGGAATGGGAAAGCGATTTGGAGGTTAATGGACCAGAGGCAACCACCGTCAGACCGTCGGGAATTTGGGTCACCTCTTCGCGGATGAGCTCAATATCGGGATTCGAAAGGATTTTTTCGGTGACCAAATGAGCGAACATTTCCCTATCGACTGCAAGGGCACTGCCTGCGGGAAGTGCTGCCGACTCTGCAATGGAAAGCAGCAACGACTTCATTTGGTGTAACTCTTCTTTGAGCACACCTGAGGGTCTATCCAGCTGGATCGAACCCAAGGAGTTGGAACAGACAAGCTCTGCGAGATCAGCAGTTTGATGTGCGCCTGTGGAAACAGCCGGTCGCATCTCGAACAAGTGTACGTGCAGTCCGTGTTTTGCAGCTTGCCAGGCAGCCTCTGATCCTGCCAGTCCGCCCCCTATGATGGTCAGTGTTGGTTTCGGAGTCATCCAAGGATTGTACCATTTTGAAATAAATTATTGCTGTGATTCAATGTGGTTACACACATGCCGTAAATCATCCTTTCTAGAAGCAAGGGAATCTCGTCCATTAATTCGATAGCATGACAGACAAACCGAGGAACACAAAATTCTGCTTCATAGATAAATTAGTATCCTGCTGCAACCTTACAATCTATTCTGGTAAAATCTACCTTTGAGAAAGGGAAAAAATGACTCATTTAGCCAATATCCAAGCGGATGCCATCAACACTTTGCGATTTCTTTCTGCAGATATGGTCCAAAAAGCAAACTCAGGTCACCCCGGCTTGCCAATGGGCTGTGCTTCAATTGCTTATACAATCTGGACGAGGCATCTCAGGCATAACCCCAAAAATCCATCCTGGCCTGGCAGGGATCGATTTATCCTATCTGGTGGTCATGGGTGTGCGCTTCTATATTCATTGCTTTACCTGACCGGTTATGAGCTTTCTTTGGAACAGTTGCAGAGTTTTCGGCAATGGGGCAGCCTGACCCCGGGACATCCAGAATACGGACTCACGCCGGGTGTAGAAGTGACCACTGGCCCCCTGGGGCAGGGATTCACAAACGGTGTTGGAATGGCAATTGCACGAACCCACCTGGCAGCCGAATTCAACCTGCCAGAGATCGATATTTTCGACAATTACATCTATGCTATTGTCACAGACGGCGATTTGATGGAAGGCATCACTGCTGAAGCGGCTTCGCTGGCAGGCCATCTCAAATTGGGTAACCTGATCTATTTCTACGACGATAACCGGATATCCATCGATGGTCCCACAGACATCGCTTTTACCGAAGATCGCGCGGCTCGATTTGTAGCCTATGGGTGGCATGTTCAGAATGTGGAGGATGGAAATGATGTCGAAGCCATTCATGAGGCCACCTTGAAGGCAAAAAATGATCCAAGACCATCCTTAATCATCTGCCGAACTACGATCGGTTATGGTTCGCCTAACCGGCAGGGGACGAGTAAAGCACATGGAGAACCGCTCGGTGAACAGGAACTCGCCTTGGCCAAGGCGAACCTGGGTTGGCCGGCAGAACCACGTTTCCTGGTTCCAGATGAAGTGCTGGCATTCTTTCGGGAATCGGTAGAGAAGGGTAAACAATTTGAAGAGGCATGGACGCAAAAAATAACTGCGTATAGCCACTTAAGCACTGCACGTTATGGAGAATTAATCCGCCGACTGAACAATCAACTTCCAACAAATTGGAAGGAGTCTATACCCGAATTTCCTGCAGACGAGAAGGGAATTGCTACCCGGGTGGCATCCGGAAAAGTGCTAAATTCCCTGGCGGGCATTTTACCGGAACTGGTGGGTGGGTCGGCTGACCTTTCGCCATCGACGAAAACCTGGATGGATGGGATTCCTGCTTTCCAATCGAGCTCACCCATTGGGAGAAATTTTTACTTTGGTGTGCGTGAGCATGCCATGGGGGCGGTGGTCAATGGGATGGCTGTTTTTGGCGGGCTGATCCCGTTCGGTGCAACATTTTTTACATTCGCAGACTATATGCGTACACCCCTGCGGCTTTCTGCTCATTCCGGATATCCCAGCATTTGGATATTCACTCACGACAGCATTGGAGTGGGTGAAGACGGACCGACGCATCAACCTGTTGAACATTTGGTAAGCCTACGTGCAATCCCAGGTATGGTAGTCTTGCGCCCTGCTGACGCAAACGAAACTTCGGTGGCATGGGAAGTGGCGGTGGAACGGCGTTCCGGGCCTACTGTACTAGCCCTGACACGGCAGAATGTACCTACCCTCGATCGCTCTTTATATTCATCTGCTGCCGGCCTGGCGCGCGGGGCTTATGTTCTGGCGGATCTTGGCGAAGGGGATCCGGAGATAATCCTGATGGCTTCCGGATCCGAGGTGTATCTTATCCTCGAGGCTGGTTTGCGTCTCGCAGCAGAGGCGGTCAGTGTTCGAGTTGTCTCTTTCCCGTCCTGGGAATTGTTCTGCTCACAAAGCCAGGAATATCGCGAAAGTGTTTTACCTTCCTATGTGAAGAAGAGATTGTCTGTTGAGGCTGGTGTGACAATGGGATGGGAACGCTGGGTGGGTGAACGAGGAATTATGATGGGAATTAATCAATTCGGCGCCTCTGCACCTTATCAGACGATCTATCGTGAATATGGATTGACTGTTGATAGGATTTGCGAGAATGCACTGAAGTTATTGAAGCAATATTAATGATAACCTAATAGAAAAAACTTCCTACTTATGGTTTCCATGAAGTAGGAAGTTTTTATATAGAGAGCGGGCGATGGGATTCGAACCCACGATATCATGCTTGGGAAGCATGCGTTCTACCACTGAACTACGCCCGCACGCAGGGCGCATTATACCAAAGAATGCTTAAGATTACGGTTAACCAATTGAGCTGCCATGTTGCTCAAATATTCTTCTGCTTCTCCAGTCGGAACAGCCAAGCGCAAGGATTGAAGAGCCAGGTCGGTAAGTTGATCAACATAGCGTTGAGACTCGAGTTGGATCCCTTCTGCATTCATCTGGCTGGCTAATCCTGGAGCTTCGCCAGGTGAAATTGGACCTGATTGCCAGCGCTTGGCGAATTTTTTATCTTTCTGCAGCCCAATCAAAATTGGGAGCGTCTTCTTACCGGTGATAAGGTCGGAATCTATCGATTTCCCTGTCAATGCGGAGTCACCCCAAATACCCAGGATATCATCCTGAACCTGGAAAGCCATTCCCAAATAATGACCAAAGTTGGTATAGGCTTCTTGAGTCGGTTCATCTGCTCCACTGAGAAGGGCCCCCAGAGAGCAACTGGCAGCCAAAAGTGCAGCTGTTTTTCCCGAAATCATCGACCAATAATCATAAACCGTCAGGTCGTGTCGAGTTTCGTTGTTAATATCCATGAACTGGCCACGTGTGAGATTGAGGCAAGTATTTTGTAGAATATTCACTGCCTTGACCACTATCTCTGGGGAAAAATCCCGTTGAAGATCCATAAGGGCTAGATTGGAAAGAACAAACAACCCATCCCCTGCGTTGATCCCCTGGGGAACTCCCCATTGCCTCCAAACCGTTAATCGACCACGGCGTAAATCTGATTTGTCCTGGATATCATCGTGAACAAGCGAAAAATTATGGACGAGTTCGACAGCAGCCGCGGCCGGAAGAGCCGCTTGCCAATTCCCACCGCTCGCCCAACATGTCAAAAGAACCAGGAGCGGTCGAATGCGCTTTCCTTGAGATTCTTTACCAGCCCCTTCGCCACTCCAACCCATATGGTAGGTCAATATCTCGTGAAAGGCACGCGTATTCTCTTCATCCAATTTGGAGATTTGGTGTTTCAGTTCGCTTTCGATCGCCGGTAGAAGAATTTCGATCATCGTAACCCTTTACATGAGGTTAAGTTGTTTGAGCTCCAGCTCAAGTTGCTCTGGGGATTGGTAATGAATAGCTGAGAATCCTTCTTCTTGTGCGGCTTCAATATTCTTCTGGGAGTCGTCAATAAACAAGCATTCTTCAGCCTTTTGTTTAAATCTATTTAGAAACAACTGGAAAATCGCCGGGTCAGGTTTGATAAGTTTCACATCTCCAGAAATCATGTACCCATCCAGAATGTCAAAGAAAGGAAACTTTTTTCTGACAATAGGAAATGTCTCACTCGACCAATTACTCAAGCCATAAACAGCATAACCGGAAAGTTTCAGTTGCCGCATAAGTCCAATGGTTCTTGCGACAGGCTGACCAACGCACTGTTCCCATTTATCCTGGAATAGAACTATGAGATCTTTATACTGAGGATATTGTTCTGAAAGCTCAGCAACGCCTTCGGAGAATGGATGTCCTTTATCCAGCCCGGCATTCCATTCAAAGAAGTTGATTTCTTTCAGAAACTGCTCCATCGCCTCCCCGGATCCAAAATAGTGACGATAGAGGTTGCGGGGATCCCACTCCAGAAGAACGCCGCCAAAATCGAAAATGATTGCGTGAATGGTGGAATTATGGGCGGTCATTCTCTTCGGGTCAGTTTGTTCGCCAGATCTTTTGGAGAAGCACTTCCGGTTGCAAACATTGCCACTTTTAGCTGCAGCTTGATCAGTTCCACCTTTTCGGCAACTTTTTCTGACGATATCGTGGCGGGTTTAAGGAAAGTGCCCGCCATGCCACCCAGAGTAGCACCGAGCGCTATGCACTTGGCAATATCCAAACCATCCCTTAAGCCGCCACTGGCAAAGATTGTTGTTCCTGGAGCAGCTCTCTTGACATTCAATATCGCTTCTGACGTAGGGATACCCCAGTCAACAAAGCTGGCTGATAGTTGCCGTGTGTTCTCGTTGGGCGCTCGATACATCTCAACTTGCGACCAGCTTGTTCCTCCGGCGCCGGCAACATCAATCGCAGACACGCCGCAATCGACCAGGATCCTGGCAGTTCGCTCAGAAATCCCCCAGCCAACCTCCTTGGCGATAATGGGCACCTCAAGATTCCTGCAGACCATCTCTATTTTTTTTGCCAATCTGCCAAAACCTGTATTTCCACCTTCTTGAACAGCCTCTTGAAGAGGATTCAAGTGCAGGATCAACCCGTCTGCCTGAAGCATATCGACGGCGCGTTGACACTCTTCGATCCCATAACCAAAATTTAATTGGATCGCACCCAGGTTCGCAAAAAGTAAAATATCCGGCGCGACACTGCGAGTAATTGAAAAAGAACGAATATGGTCAGAAAATTCTATGGCAGTCCGTCTGGCTGCCAACACCCATGGCGATGCCGGTAATGCTTGCGGCTTCGGCCAGGTTGCGGTTGATCCTTTCAGCTTCCCCGGTGCCACCGGTCATGGATGAGATTAGTATGGGAGCCTGCAGTGACTTCCCAAACAAAGTGATGGACATGTCAATATCTTCCAGATCAATCTCAGGAAGTGCTTCATGAATGAATGTATAGCGTTCCAATCCACGTTGTTCTGGCGGAATGAACATCCTGTTCGAGGTTGATCTTGATATGTTCAGCCTTCCTGTTTTCCATAGGCGAAACTTTTTTCATCCAGTCGTGTTCCTTGTATTGAATTATAACGGCGAAACGATTACAATAGTCGGCATAAATTCAAAGGAGGCTGATATGGCAGATACGTTTGAGGCAGTCAAGGCGATAATTGTAGAATTGTTAGGCGTTCCGGCTGAGAAAGTGGTCCGCGAGGCACGGTTCCGCGAAGATCTTGAAGCCGATTTTCTTGACCTAGTGGAACTGATCATGGCTTTTGAAGATAAGTTCGGCGCCCAGATTTCGGATGAAGATGCCCAAAAGATCACCACTGTAGGTCAAGCCGTGGATTTTGTGAGTGTTCAAAACAAATAACTCTCAATCAATAAATTAATAAAACTCCCGATGTGCTACGGTGCGCATCGGGAGTTTTTATTTTATTTCAAAAGGCTGGGGATCTCTTCTGGATGCTTGGCGACTTTCACGCCTGCTGCTTCAAGGGCTTTGATCTTCTCAGCGGCAGTACCAGAGCCGCCCTCAATAATTGCTCCTGCATGTCCCATGCGTTTTCCGGGGGGAGCAGTTTGACCAGCTATGAATGATACAACCGGCTTGGTCATATTCTTTACGATGAATTGGGCGGCCTTTTCTTCGTCAGTGCCACCAATCTCGCCGATCATCACCACTTTCTCTGTCTTGGGATCATCTTCGAACATCCGCAGGCAATCAATAAAATTGGTGCCATTGATCGGATCACCACCGATACCCACACAAGTGGATGCTCCCATACCTTCCAACTTCAAGGCATAGAGTACTTCATAGGTTAGGGTACCAGAGCGTGAAACGCAACCAACATTGCCTGGGATGGCAATATTACCCGGGATAATACCCACCTTTGCTTCGCCAGGAGTCAGTAAACCAGGGCAATTGGGACCGAGGAGCCGGCAGCCCTTCTGATCCAAGTATTCACGCACCCTCATCATATCCTGGACAGGGATCCCTTCGGTGATGCAGACGATGAAAGGAATACCTGCGTCCGCAGCCTCGAATATCGCATCCGGGGCAAAACGAGCTGAAACAAATATGATGGATGTGTTTGCACCAGTCGTCTCCACTGCATTTCGACACGAATCGAAAACAGGAACCTTCCCATCCAGGACCCACTCACCACCTTTGCCCGGAGTCACTCCTGCGACGACCTTGGTACCATATGCCAGCATTTGTTGTGAATGGAAGAGGCCTTCGTTACCTGTTATGCCTTGAACCAGCAAGCGGGTTTTCTTGTCAACTAAGATGCTCATATTGGCCTCCTATGATTGTGCTGCTGCAACAGACTTTTTGGCTGCGTCAGCCAACGTCTCAGCTGTGATCATCTTGGCGTCGGCTAATAATTTCCGACCTTCCTCGGCATTCGTACCAACCAATCGAACTACCATGGGGATTTTCGGTTTTACCTCATCGAGAGCTGTAAGAATACCCCTGGCACTTCGTCACAGCGGGTGATGCCTCCGAAGACATTGAACAATATGGCTTTGACGTTCTTGTCAGAAAGGATGATGCGCAGTGCAGCAGCAACTTTATCTGCGCTTGCACCACCGCCAATATCCAGGAAATTGGCTGGTTCACCGCCAAAGAGTTTGACGATATCCATGGTGGTCATCGCCAGACCCGCACCGTTCACCATACAGCCGATGTTTCCATCCAGCTTGATGAAAGAGAGCCCGTACTTGCGTGCCTCGGTTTCAGCCGGCGCTTCCTCATCCACGTCGCGCATGTCGGCAAGGTCGGGATGACGAAAGATCGCATTGTCATCCAAGAGCATTTTTCCATCCAGGGCCATCAATGTTTTCTCTTTTAGGATGACCAAAGGATTGATTTCCGCAAGGGTGGCATCGCAATCCACGTAGGCGCGGTACAGGCCTCGACATATGTCGGCGAATTGTTTCCAATATTCTTTAGGGAGGTCAATGCCCACGGCGATATCGCGTGCCTGGTAATCTCTCAGGCCAAGCAAGGGGTCGATATGGACCTTGATGATCTTCTCGGGAGCTGTACGGGCAACTTCTTCGATGTCAACTCCGCCTGCTGCTGAAGCCATAAATACCGGACGCCGCGCAGCACGATCATTGGTGATGCCAAGATAGATTTCCTGGTCGATGTTGGCTGCCGGATCAACAAGCACCTTGCGTACCGGCAACCCCTTGATCTCCATGCTCAAGATAGCGGCGGCAACTTCTTCGGCTTCCTTTGGTGATCTTGGCCAGGCGAATTCCACCTGCCTTACCCCGACCGCCGACCAGGACTTGGGATTTCACAACAACACGATCACCCAGTTCTTCGGCGATCTGCCTCGCCTCCATGGCTGTGGATGCGACGCGTCCCTTGGGAATCGGGACGCCATACTTTGCAAATATTTGTTTGGATTGATATTCGTGGAGTTTCATATAATGTTCTCCCTTGGGGATATACGCGAAAAGATTATAACATCACGACAAAATCTGAATACCTGTCATTCATAACGATATTCCTTGTAATTAGTCCCTCAACTTGTGGGTCAACGTACGGAAACATACGCGATGGATATTACCAACAACCCTAGTTAGCTAAAGATAAGGGGTTGCGGAAATCCTGTCAGTGCGAGAATACCTGCAGAGGTAATCATCGAAGGGATGGTGTAAGCCATTATTTAAATCAAGTGGGCTAAAGATTATTACACAGGAGAACCAATCTTCATATTTTAATTTTAACAGCCTGGATAATGTGCCGATCAATGGAGCAGATCATATTCCCAAATCTTCAGGAGATCTGACTTGCGTATGTAAAGGCGCATATGATCCGATAGTATCCAATTGGAAAGGTCGAATCCAGTTTGACCGGTAATTGAACCGTAAAACGAAAAATCGCGATTCCACCAGATTTGGAAAATAGCATTGCGCAGATCCCGATCAATAAACAACTCGTAGAATCGCGCCGTGGTCAGTTGAAAATAACCTTGTTCGGGCCAAATCATGCGCTGGGTTTCCAATTGGTAATAATCTTCGCCGAGTAGGTCTTCCACTTGAGAATAGCTTTGCGGGTCAGCGATGATTATCGTGGCTTCCCTGATGGTTTCGTCAGGTGTGAAATACGGGCGGGCATTTGGAAAGACTCTCATGTACCATTTAATCGGCCAGGATACTCCTTGAGTCTTACCCCCTGCGTCATAAGCAATCACGAGATCGTTATATCCTCCGCTAACGCGGCGGGATATTGTTTGCACTCTTTCAACAAAGGACTTTACGCCGCGACTTCCATGTGCATAAAGAAGGTACTCATTTGGTTGATCAGAATTTATGTACGCAGCTCGATATGAGGTGCGGATGGTAAGGACAGATAGAAAGCCGAAAATCACCACTATTAACAGCCGGAAGAAATCCGTGCCCTTCCAACTGGAAGAATAGTGAACCAACAAACCAGCACTGGCAAGTAAAGAAAGCAACCAGAGGAGAAATCTGCCGGATGCAAGAAGTTGGTCTTGCGTATTCCCTCGGAAGGGAGGATCCTGACCCAGTAGAGAAATCAATAGACCTGCCAGGCAAACCAGTAATGATCCGATTAGGAGGGTAACAACCAGTCCCTTGTTCCTGGAAAACAGCGACCAATCCAACCTCTCTAAAAGTTGTCCCAAGCCCCAGGCTGAAAGCAGGATCATCGGCAAGGTGATATGAACTGTCAACCAGGGCATCTTTTCCCCGGCAAAAGTAAATGCTAGAATGCTTGAGAATGTCCACCAGAGGAGAAGAGAAAACACAGGTGCGTTTCCAAAAGATGTCGATAAACCTGGTTCGGATTGATTAAGTTGGAGTTGGTGTGATCGATTTCGTAAACGTAAAATAATTGCAACAAACAATCCCAGGGCAGGAAGAAATTCGTATAAGGGAATTTGGATGAGTAAATAGTAGTACCAAGGCTGCCCGCCACGCGCAACCCCTTGCTGCACCAGCCAGTATCCCAATGACCCAACTGCACCGGTGGCAAAACCAGCCGGATTGGTAAAAAATGTTGTATAGAGAAGGAAATAGACAATCCAGAATAAACCTGCAAACTTTAACCAGCGCTTGTAATCCCAAAGGAATCCGATAATCATCGACAAAAGCGCCAAGACAAACCAGACAAGGGCAGTAATGGCCGGTGCTTGGCTGAGTATGGCGGGGATGTTCCATCCAGGCCAGGTAAACTGGTAATTCAGTGGATCCAAACCCAACCAAGTAACTGGGAAGGCTGCAAGTTGGGGTAAAACGAAAGTACCCAGAAGGATGAGCATGTCAAAAGAGCGGTCACGACGAATGTTCGACCATCCGTATCCAATAATCAAGATGATCACCGCAAGAAGAAGAAAAACTGCTCCTGCAATCAAGATGGTTAAAACAACCGGACCAGAAAAGAATGAAGACCCGTCGGCGATTGTTTGATCCGCATTGACCAAGGCTCCAGGGATTGAGGAATCAGATGTTGAGGTGGAATCCGAGTTAACCTTGGTGTGATTAATGCTCCCAATTCCTACACCAGCGGTTACTAGGACTATACCTATGACCATTGCGAGGACAAACCATTTGTATAGCTTTTCCTTTTTCCACTCTTTGTATTTCATATTTTGGATGAATTGGTATACCAGGAACAGCATGGCTTGTGCTGTATAGATAAAGGCAGTCTCCTTGGCAGTAAAATGGAGCACCGTGGCAAGAGTAAGTAAAAAGAGATATTTGTTCTTGCCAGTTTCGAGATATGAGAGGATTGCATACAGAGTCATGATTTCCAAAAAGTGCGACAAATGACTCGTTTCGGGCGTAGCGACCGTAGAATAAAAGATATGGTGATATAAGCATGAACACTGCAGCTAGTAATGTTCCGAAATTCCCCAAATATTTTCGCCACTTCCAAAGCATCGCAATGGTCAGAATGCTCGCGATAGCATGGGGCAGTCGGGCGATGAAATCATTGGATCCAAAGAAATAGAAAAGTAATGCGATCAAATGGAATTGTAATGGTCCATGAGAAAGAGGCGTGTGAAAATAACCTTGTCCTTCTGAGAGTAAATAGGAGTAGTACACATGTATGCTCTCGTCGTGACTCATTGCCCGTGCACCCAAACTGATGGTACGGCTCACTAATGCGAGGAGAATGATCGCTCCAAATAACAAGCATTCACGAGAGGTGATTTTCCCCCAAAAGGGCAGTGGTCTTTGAAGCCAGGATGATTTTTCTTCAGCAATGGGCATAGTTAAGGGATTTGAGAAAATATAGTCTTGTGTGGTTTAGAGACAAGAGAATTGAAAGTGGTTCAATATCTTGTATATTGCGTGTAGCCATTTCGTGTCTATTGTATTTACTCGTTTATAGCCTTATTAACCAATTGACCGCAACCAGCTTGAATTTCCAGCCCGCGCCTCATCCGAACCGTACAATTTATGCCTTCACTGACCAGGATATTCTTGAAATCCTGGGCTCTTTGGCGGGTGGTTGCTTCACCCGAGTATCCTGTTGTAGGGTTCAGAGGAATCGCGTTCACATGACATAACATGCCTCTATGCGGGGAAAGAAAATATTCCTTCAGTTTGGAGGCTAACAATCTCGCTTGCTCTGGTGTATCGTTGACTCCATTTACGAGCGCCCACTCAAAAGAGATACGGCGACCAGTTATTTGTGTGTAATCCCTACATGCAGCAAGGAGGTCGTCCAGTTTATATTTCCTGGCAATCGGCAACATGGAAGCACGCAATGAATCATCCGCTGCATGCAGCGATATTGCGAGGTTTACCTGGCGTTTCTCTTCTGTGAACCGACGAATAGCAGGGATTAATCCAACGGATGAAACAGTAAATCGACGCGCGCCAAAATTAAAGCCCGACGGATCGTTCAAGCGATCAATGGCCACCATGGTGCTTTCATAATTATGAAATGGTTCACCCATACCCATTATCACGACATTGGTAACAACTTCACCTTGTAGTTTGAGCGCGCGCGCATAATAAATGACCTGAGCGATTATTTCGCTTGAGCTGAGGTGGCGTTTAAAGCCCATTTGGCCCGTGGCACAGAAGACACAACCCATCGCACATCCCACCTGTGTAGATATACACAGGGTTCTGCGGCGATCATATTTCATCATAACAGCTTCAATCGCCTCGTGATCACTCAATTGAAAGAGTGTCTTGACAGTCATGCCATCGGATGATTCCAATGTTCTTATCGGCATAAGCACATTAAAAATAAATTCTTCGCTTAAGCGCTTCCGTAAGGTGTTGGGCAAATTGACATATTCACTTGGGTTTAACCAGAAGTGTTTATAAATTCCCTCCCAAACCTGACGCGCCCGATACGGAGCTTGACCCCATGACATTAGGCGGGTAGACAAGTCCTGAAATGTAAGATCATAGATGTTATTGTTCATCATGGAATTGGCACGATAGGATTACTTGATTCTATCATGAGCATTTTATGTACATGCCAATCGATAAAACAAGGTAAATCAAATTTGAGATATGTCTATTCTGGTGTCCGATCAACGAAATAGCCATTAACCGATCAATTCAGTCAAATCTTCTGCGATTATTTCCACCTCAGGGAGCCAGGCAAAACCTTCTGCCCTGGTACTCACACCCGAGAGGACGAGTGCCACTGGCATACCAGCCGCCTGCCCCCCGGCAATATCCGTTTCAAGACGGTCACCTACCACCAAGGTTTCATCCTGTTTAGTTCCGAGACGTTCCCTGGCGAGCTCCAGCAGGAATGGGAAGGGTTTTCCAGCAATGATCGGTTCGATCCCAGTTGCAGTGGTTACCACGGAGATCCACGCGCCCGTACCAGGAATTTCTCCGCGCGGCGTGGGGAAGGTTTTATCGGAATTAGTGGCATAAAATGGCAACCCCTGTTGGACCAATAAGGCAGCCGTGGACATTTTTTCAAAATTAATTTGCCGATCCATGCCCATTACCACAGCCTGGGCTTTGTCTGCTTCTCTAGTGGCGAGAAGCTCAAACCCCTTATCCCGCAGGGCGTCCAGAACGCCTGCTTCTCCGATCACAAACAATTTGGTACCCGGTTGATATTTCCTGCCGAGCATGTCCGCAACACCCAGGGAGGAGGTGATCACTTGCCATGGCTCAACCTGCACGCCGAATCCAACCAGGCGCTCCATGTATTGTTCCGGCGTGCGTGTGCTGTTATTCGTGGCGAAAGCAACTTTCAGATTCAATTCCCTGAATTCGTGCAAAGATCCCAGGCAAATCGCCGATGGGAGAATCCGCACGCCAAAGAACACCATCCATGTCGAGGACGAGAGATTTTATATTATTAGGAATCATATTATCGATTCTAAAAGACCCTGAATTTTAGAAACTCAGGGTCTCGGTTAGTTATTTCTTCTCAGGAGCTTCCAGCACCTGGTCCACGAGGCCATAACTGACAGCTTCCCGGGCATCCAGGTAGAAATCGCGATCCGTATCCTGCTTGATCACATCAACCGGTTTGCCAGTGTGTTTGGACATTATATTGTTAAGTAATGTGCGCAACCGAAGGATCTGCTTGGTTTGGATCTCGATGTCAGTTGCCTGACCCTGCGCTCCACCCAAAGGCTGATGAAGGTGGATGGTGGCATTCGGCAATGCATAGCGGCGGCCCTTGGTGCCTGCGGTCAATAACACGGTACCGAATGACGCGGTCACACCCACTGCTACGGTGCTGATCGGGTTGGAGATCATTTGCATGGTGTCGTAGATTGCCAAGCCAGAATAAATCACTCCACCTGGAGAGTTAATGTACATTTGGATCTCTTTTTCAGGATCCTCCCGGCTGAGAAATAACAATTGAGCCACGATGACATTCGCCACCTGGTCATCGATGGGTGTACCAACAAAGATGATGCGTTCTTTTAAAAGGAGTGAATAAATGTCATAAGCGCGCTCGCCGCGGCCAGACGATTCAATCACCATGGGAATTACGTTTTTGATATCAGGAAGTGACATTTTTTCTCCGATCTATTTATTTCTGAACATTATTCAGGCTTTGAGGCAGGTTTGTCTGTTGTCTTGCCACTTGTACTGGAAGATGCTTTTGTGGAAGTTTTCTTTTTTATCCCTGTGGTTTTTTTAACTGGTTTCTTCTCAGAAAGCGTATCGTTTTCGTTTATTTCGCCAGCTAATTCAGGACCCATACCGGTTGCGATCAGTTTTAAGCGTTCCAGTGTCTGTTGAAGGTAGGCACGATTGGCCGATTCCATCGCCACGGCATTCATCATCTGCTTGGGAGGTTGGGTCTTCCCACGCATATATTTCTTGAAATCTTCGCTTCCCGCCATTTCGTACCAGGTTTGCTGAAATGTGGAATCCAGTAACTCTTTGCTGACTTCAATCTTTTCTGCCCTGGCCAACTCGTCCATGAGAAGAGAACGTTCAAGACGTTTCACTGCAGTTGGTCTCGCCTTCTTCGGATTTGAACTTTTCTTCGTCCATCTCACGTGTTTTCAAGTAAGCGGCCATATCCATGTTCTGCTGGGCCAGTCTACCGGTAATATCTTCCATGACGTGTTCTACTTCATGATCCAAGGTCTGGGGGGCATAATTGATCACTGTGACGGCTTTAATGGCATCCAGTACCTTCGCATAGAACCCGTCGTCATATTCAGATTTTGATCGGGAAGCAAGATTCGCCTTCAGTGTATCGCGAAAAGCCTGGACATTTTCAAATGGACCCAGCTGTTTGGCGAATTCATCGTTCAGTTCAGGCAGGATCGATCCGCGGACCATTTTGATATGCACATCGAATTTTACTGTTTGCCCGCGCAATGATTCGTCAGCATGGTCCTTGGGAAACTTATGTGAAAAAGCGGCTATTTCATCCTTGGACTTTCCGATCAATTGTGTTGAAAAACCCGAATAAGGCCACTCGTCTGATTTCTCCGAATTACGAATAAATACCGGGTAACCTGCTCGCTCAAATGATGGTGCTTCGCCTTCAACTGCCTTTGCTCTTACTCCCTTGACGTCCACCATAACAAAATCGTTTTCCTGGATCGGACGTTCCACTGCTTCGGTTTTTGCATACATTTGGCGAAGTTCGTCCAATGAATTATTTACTTCTTCTTCCGTAGGCTCCTTCCATTCGTAGGGGACACGAATAGAACGATAATCTCCCAGTACAACTTTGGGAGCCAACGGGATGGTAAAAGTAAATTTTGGCTCCTTATCCAAGTCTTCCATTTTTTCCAACGAACCTGAAGCACCTGGCTCAATCTTGGTTTCATCAAGTGCTTTCGGGTAAATCTCGTCCAAAAGCAAATCTACAGCTTCTTCAACAATGACGCCTTCTCCAAATGAACGTACAATAACGTCATAAGGTGCTTTTCCGGGGCGGAATCCTGGAACGGATTGTCTCTCAGAAATCTTGCGAGCAGCGCGATGTTTTGCACTTTCCATCTGCGTTGATTCAAGAGTAACGGTCATGGTGACCTGATGGTCATTACGGGGTTGGGTTTCGATTTTCAATTGATTTCCTTGCCTTAGTATTTTTGGTGAATACCCTGGTTGTTTTCATTTACACATGCTCCCAGGGAGAATAATGTGCTTTCCACAAGTGGGGAAGAGGGGACTTGAACCCCTACGCCTTGCGGCACATGATCCTAAGTCATGCCTGTCTGCCAGTTCCAGCACTTCCCCGACAGGAAGTCGATATGGTTGTTCGGTTAGCGGCGGAATTATACGCTAGAGGGGGAGGGGCGTCAATAAATGCATCCAACTGTTAATCATTTGCTTACAAGGTATAATCCGACGAAATCTTCCCCCGAACCATGGGAAGAAGGGAGCTATTATGGGCAGAATTGTAAATCCTGAAAGTGCTGGAAAAGAGCGCACTCACCTGACAAAAGGGGTTGTCCTGGCGATTCGTCATTTGGCAATCCAAACGGATACAAGCCGGGAAACCCACGATCTGGCTGCTTTTATTGTCCTCGCATTGGAGGCAATTGCGGCAACCATTGATGTATCTGTCGCAGCCTGGGAAAAGCGAGATTATTGGGTAAAAGCCGATAAATTTCGCATGGAGTGGGCCTGGGCGGGGCCGATGTCAAAAAGGTTAAACTTGGCAATTTTCTCTGATGATTGGGGGGAAGTGGCCACAACATCTGCCCTGGTGGCGCAACGCTTGCAAAAGATCACAGTCCCACCGGGACATCGCCTTGGACGACCCTGGGTTGGCGCCTGGGATGAGCTGTTAAAGACAAAAAATAAATAATAAAGGCGACATCCATACGTCGCCTTTATTTTGGGATCGGATAATCCAGAAGTAGTTTACGGTGTTGTATAAACTACGATCAAGGCAGGATTGTTAAGAGCACTTCCAGAGGGAGTATAAAAAATGGTATCAATGGTGTTATCACCATCTGATAAATTCACGAATTGAAAACGCAATTGAAAGCGGGCAGTTCCCAATTGCTTTTGTAGTGCAGTTTTTATTTCTGGAGAAGCCTCCAACGTATTCAGCGCTGTGGTCGATCCCCAGTCGGCCAGGTTTCCACCTGACGGGAAGAGGGATACAAAATCTGAAACGTCCAAGGTTGCGAAATCCTGTTTATACAGGTTGAGTGCACCCAAGCCAGCAAATGGATCTCCTTGAATGGTAAAGTTACGCATGTCCAATTTCACCTCGGTAATGGTCGCACCAACCGGGATGCCAGAAATGTTATAAGACATGAACATTTGAATTCCAAAATTCAAATTGTTATCTCCCATGCCAATCATCCCGCTGTTTCCCACAAAACCATCCCCCATCACAATTCCACTTTCACTAAAAACCGGTAGTATCGTAATTGTGGTTGTATTGACAACCTTGATCTTTACAACCCAGGGTGAAGTCCCCCCAATTCCGAAGTAAACTCCATTGTTGTCGCGGAAGCGCCAGTACCCTGTGTAAGCACCAGGGGCTGCAGGGGCGGTGAGATTAACCGATACGTCCACAGTCTGTCCAGGAGCAACGGTACCGGAGGTCAATGGTTGTGAATAAGTGTTCGAGACGCCGAGGGAATCGCCATGGTCAAAGACCAATTGGAAAGATGAATTCCACGAGCAGGTGCCGGCATTCGTGAAGCGCCAGGTTTTGACAAATGCCTGCCCGGGAGCCATGACTGTGTTGTCCGGAATGGTCACATCGATAGTGGCACTTGTGTAGCCAACGAGCAGGCAAGGTTGAGAAGTGTTCGTTTTTGTCGGGATCGGTGTGACCGACGGAGAGGGTGTATAGGTCGGTGTAGGGATATTCGACGTTGGAGATGCCTGGACGGCCACACGGGTTAATTCCGCCGCTACCGTTTGAGCCATTTGGGTATAAACGGCATCCGGCGCAGGTTCCGTAGGGGTGGCGATACCGTTGCCAGGCAAATTACATGCTGTAAGAGCGATGAGTAACAAAAGGGATACAAGGAAGTTCTTCATAGGTACGACTCCTTCTCCATGAGAATAATAATTCTACCATTTTTAGGCCAATAGATAAGACGCTATTTTCCCCCAGGATGTTCCCTACTAAATGTAAAACGAATAGGTCTACAATAAAGGTGGTTGCCAGGACGGACGTTTTCCATCCAGCAATAAAGAAGGGTGCAGCCTTTTCTGCCAATACTCCCATCTTTTTCAGGATGGACAGATCACGGATGCATCTCTGCCGGCGCATGCCCAGGATCGTTTCAACACCTTTCAATCCAATCCCGGGGACTCGTAACAATTCCTGACGGTCTGCCCTGTTCACCTCGATGGGCAATTCAGATAGATTCTTGTTAGCCCAGGCGAGCTTAGGATCCGTGTGGAGAGGGAGAAGACCATTGTTTTCAAATGGCAGCTCTTCAAGACAAAAACCGTAGTCGCGCAGTAAAAATGAAGCCTGGTAGAGGCGGTGTTCGCGTAGCACCGGGGTGGGAGACTGGTTTTCGAGAGGAGTGTCGGGAATGGGGTTGAAGGGTGAATAATAGGCTCTTTTCAGGCCAAGTTGATGATATAGATAATCCGTAGTCGATAATAATTCCAAGTCTAATTCACCAGCACCACCGGCGACAAATTGGGTCACAGAGGAAGGCCAATATCCATTCCACGCCCTATATCCCGGCTGTGATTGGCGGATTTCCTGGATCCATTTTAATGGTTGAAGTAATTCGTCCGTGAATTGTTTGTGCGGAGCAAGTCTTGCCAAACGCGAATCGTTAGGGGCTTCCAGATTAATTGAAACACGGTTGGCGAGTAACATGGCGCGCTCGACCTGGGAATACTGTGCGCCTGGCATTATCTTCAAATGGATGTAACCGCGAAATGCCAACTTATGACGGAGAATATCCGCTGCATCGATCAATTTATCCTGTGTCTTAACCCCTCCGCCGATCAAACCAGAGCTAAGAAATAATCCCTCTGCGATCCGTTTCTCAGCCAGGAGCATAAACAACCGGGCGAATTCTTCTGGCTTAAAGGTAACCCTGCGCATATCACGTCCAGCCCGGAATGGGCAATAATAGCAGTCCCGCTCGCAAGCTGAGGAAAGTTGTGTTTTTTAATAACTTGATCTTTTGACCATTGGGGAGAATGGCAGGATGAACGAATAGGCCGTCATGACACTTGTCGGAAAGTGCAGGGTAAGGAAAATCATTGCTGTGCTCGATATCCTGTTCAAATGACATCTGAGCTGATGCCACTTTAAGTTGTTCAATAGCGTCCATGACCCCATTATAGAACATTATTTCTAATTGTCAAAATTCAACTTCTTTAAATTTCGTTCCCGCCATTCACCCAAACGGTCATGAGAGATTCGCCGCGATTTGCCCATAAATGATAAGGGATGAAAGTTAATCGTTCACCTTCCCTGGATTGAGCCGTGATTATTTGCGTTCCGCCGAGTAGGTTGGGGGAGAACTGCGTAGTCAGACTTTCCTGCTCGAGCTGGCAATTGAAGATATTTACAGCTTTATTATCCACGCTTTCCAGGCAGAAAACCAGTGGACCACGCGTGACAGCAACTTTTCCTCTGTGTGCCTTATCCGGTGTAGAAGCACGACGCAGTCGTACAGGCATTTCGAAATCCAACTGGATTGTGTCTCCCGGTTTCCACAAACGGGGGATGGATAGCCAGGATGATAGGCGGGGATCAAAACCTGATGCAGTCTTGCCGAGGGCAACTTGGTTGGGTTCAAATTCGAAATGTTGACCATTTACCAGGACTGTCACATTCCCAGCCCAGGATGGGTGACGAAGATGGATGATGAAGGCTCCGGCATCCTTGGGAGCGATTTCGATCCTAACACTCCCTTCCCAGGGCAGGGAAGGATTCCATATTCACAGCCCATTTATCACCCAGGAGAGCGTTCCCACTTATATACTGGTGCACCCAGAGGTTCTGGTCGTCATGTGAAAAGATGTATTTATCAAGCGAGGCCAATGTACGGGAAAGATTGGATGGACAACAAGGAACTGAGAACCATGAACGGCGAGTAACTCCACCAAGACATGCAAGTGGATTGTTGTAAAGGTAGTCCTTCCCAAGTAATCCCATTCCGACAATAGCCGCATTGTACAGCTGCCACTCAATCAAGTCGCTGTATTTTGCTTGTCTCAAAATCAATCCCATTTCCCAGTTCCAGAAGATACTGGCCAGTGCGGCGCAGGTTTCAGCATAAGCATATAATGGATCCAACTCATCATCCCTGCCAAAACCCTCAAGCCCGGGAATCGAGCCAAGTCCACCAGTCATGAACATCAATCTCGTTACCATCCGTTCCCAAGCTTGCTCCATGGAGGGCAGCAAGGAATGATCTCCAGTTATTCGTGCGAGCATGGCAGTCGCTGTTTCCAGGTAACCGAATCTTACAGCATGTCCCACGGGAATTGTTTGATCCCTAATTGGGGCATGCATCTGGAAATACTTGCCGGATAAAGCGCTCGCCACCCACCGCAAACGGGAATTTCTTGGAGCCCTGTTGAAATTATCACCTGGTTGTTTATATTGTAAATATTCAGGATGGACTTCATGAAAAGCCAGACGATCCTTCGCCACCTTTTGCTTACGTTTACCGGCCCGGTGATTCTGAGAAATTACATACGGAGCAATCATTTGTATCCTGCCGCGCCGTTCGAGAAACGCAGAGGCCAGGTTTAGATACGGCAGATGATTGGTGACCTGGTAAAGCCTGAGTAGTGCGATTTCAATTTCCTCATGTCCATCTGTCTTCTGTGGCGATCCTGTAGTAAATTCACGAACCAGCAGGTCAGCTGAATTTCGAGCCAGGGAGATTGCGGTGGTGGATCCAGTTGCCTCATAATGCGACACGCAAGCCTCAATAAAATGACCATGACAATAGAGTTCATGCTCAATGAGTAAATTCTCCCACCTGGAATCCGGAAAATGAATTTGGTTGTAGGTGTATATGTAACCGTCGAGGCGCTTGCGCTTTTTGCACAAGTTCAAGAAAATTATCTACAAGTGTGCGCAGGCGAGAAACGTCAGGATGATCATACTTCAGTAATCTGGAAGCTGCATCCAACCATTTATAAGCATCTGAGTCAGCAAAGAACCAGCCTTCATGAACGCCTGCCGCTTTTTCTGCAACAATGCGGAAGTTGTTGATACATCCACTTGCAACAAGTTGTTCCCACTGATGGAATATCGACGTGGTGAAATTGATAAGTCGACGGTATTGCCAAAAATCAACCGATCCGAATGCCATATGTGAATAATCCTTCTTTTGGTCGTGTGTATTCAAATGTGGGTAAAGAAATCATCAGCGGACGGCTCGCTGGGGCAGGGGAGGCATGGCTAATAAAGGATGGAATATGTCAACAAGTGTAGATGAAATTAATGAATTGCAATCAATTGGATTCTTACTTATGAGAATATCACATCAAGGAAGCATTTTACCTTAAGTGGGGGAGTTGACAATTCGGTTGAAGAGAATATAATATTATTGTTATCGATAAGTATTATTATCACAAGCATGAAAAGGACATACAACAACCATGGAAAACCATTCTATCAGGATAACAATGGATAAATTTCTAGAAACAGTTAAGTTGTCCCGCAGCACGAACACGGCGCGCTCCTACGCCAATGGGATACATTTATTTTCCAATGTATTGAAAGAACACCAGGTGGATCCCGAAAAGGATCTTATCGCCTCACTGCATGAAGATGCGATTTCCTGGCTGGCAGATGCACTCAAGGACCTGTCTCCAGCCACTGAACAGCTTTACCTGGCTGCAGCAGTTCGTTTTTATGAATTTGTAGCGGCCGAAAAATTATCAGATATCAATCTCCCAAGATTACGCCTTTTACTACGCCAGCGCGCTCGCCGACCAGGGATTCGCTTTCCTCAATTCCCAAGAGAGGCAATCGATCAAATATTAGAACATGTGAATAATATCACGAACCAATTGTCAGACAAGCCAGTTGAACGGTTACGCGCATTGCGCGACCGGGCTTTCTTGATCACACTTGCAGACACCGGGTTACGGGTTCACGAAGCATGTGCTCTCCGCCGAGGGGATATCGATTGGAATGAAAGCCGGGCAATCATCATAGGAAAAGGAAACAAACAAGCGGTTGTTCGTTTTTCTTCACACAGTGTCGCAGCACTGAGAGATTATCTTGCTGCCAGGTCGTCTCTTGATGGTGCGTCAGGGCGTCCACTGACCTCCCTGCCCCTTTTTGCACGTCATGATAAAGGAGCTGGAAACAAGATCAAGCCTATCACAACCACCACCGGTCGAAATATTGTACATGAGAGAGTATTGGAAGTTCTTGGAGATGAATATGTGACCAAGATCACACCCCATTCTTTCCGTCATTATTTTGTGACCAAGGTGATGCTGGCTACCGGAAATCTAAAACTTGCGCAGGCTTTGGCACGCCATGCGTCCATCCAGATCACGCAACGTTATGCTCACCTGGCGGATAACGAGCTAGACAAGGGATACCATGAAATATTCGAGAATTGATTTTTATATGGCTTCAGGAGTAAGAAGGGTCATCGTGCGAGGCTTCGTATAAAGGTTTAGCCGGCTCTTTTTGCTCCAAAATTCATCAAATGATTCAAATGAAGAAACATTGAATGCACTCCCCCCAGTGTCTATTGCGGTGATCGTGCATGAGTCAAAATCTATCTCGGTGACTGGCCCATAGGTGTGCGGACTCTCCTCCCAAAAAACCCTGCTCTTTACCCTGGGCGGGATACATGCCGGATAACAAGACCAGGTTTCCGGCCAGGAGGTTTACCGCTATCACTTCCAGAGAATTCCCGTCCGATTGCTTGACCTTGAATCCTGCACCATAATACTTGCGAAAAACGTCCGAGATCTTATTTAGCGCAAAGATTGCCTGGGAACGCGGAAGCATGAATCCCCTGGGATTGAGTTTTTCCTTGGATCCTGGAGGGAAGGAAATATCGGGAAAGTAAGATGGTACACGAAAGACGATGCTACTCCAACCTTTCTCGTCCAACTCCTTGACGTAATCTTGTACACACTGAGTTCGCAAGTTTTATCCGCCCAGTCCTCAAGGAAAGCAGTTCGTTCATCATATTCCTGGCAGTCGAAATCGTTGTGGTAACACATTCGACAGGCCCAGTTAGTTGTACCTCATATTGGTTTTGGTGGAACGTGTGTAGTGGTGGCAGAGCTGGAGGCCAATATAAGGAAGCTTTATTTGTCATGGGAATTATTATAGTCCTGAATACCATTTCTTATGGGAACCCTTCATATCAATTACAATTGGATCTTCAGCTTCTAGCTGATCAGGTTGATAATTTCACCCTTCTCCCCTGCCCTGGCGAAGTAAGGAAGATACGAAGTACCAACTTACCCATTTGTTACAAAGCCTATAAGATAGGCGGAATGGCAAGAAGGGACAGGCAGCTTTAAGAATCTATAACTATGCGCAAGGCACCGTTTTATTGTTCATGTCAAACATGATTTTATCATTGTCTCAATAAGCAATTTTTCAAGGATTTCATTTGCCTAATATCGTCCACGCCCTCAAAAATTTCATCAGCGACCGTGCATATTTCAGGCTGTTGAGCCGATTTGCCCTCCCCATCGCCCTTCAGAACCTATTCTCTGCATCACTGAACATGGTGGCTGTCATGCTTGTCGGTCAACTGGGCGAAGCATCGGTGGCAGCTGTGGGTTTGGCAAACCAGGTCTGGTTCCTGCTCAACCTGATTATTTTTGGCGTTGTGAGTGGAGCAGCGATGTTTGTAGCCCAACTATGGGGAAAGCAAGATATCGCTAATATTCGCCGGGTTCTTGGCCTGACAATCAAAATTGGACTATTTGCGGCCTTATTCTTTTGGATCCTGGCAACTTTTTTCCCCAGCAGTGTACTCTCGCTTTATACAAAGGACTCGGAAGTCATCCTCCTGGGGAGTCAATACCTGCGTTTGTTTGGATGGTCCTATGGCTTTTTTGCACTCACCGCATCGTATTATGTTGCATTACGATCCACGGGAAATGTACGCCTGCCGCTTGTGGTGAGTACAGCCACTCTTGGTCTCAATATCATTCTGGCATATCCACTCATATTCGGAATACCATCGATTGGCCTGCCAGGGATGGGCATCCTGGGCACCGCAATTGCAGGATTGATTGCCAGGGTACTCGAGTGCATGGTTGTCCTAATTCTGGTATACAGGGACAAGACCAACCCGGTAGCTGCCTCCCTGCATGATATCTTTGAATTTGATATCAAGTTTCTCACATCTGTTATGAAGCCAGTATTACCTGTAATTGCCAACGAGACTTTATGGTCTCTAGGGATTACCACTTACAACGCAATTTACGGGCATATCGGAACGGGAGCCGTGGCGGCCATAAATATCGTGTCCACCATCGATCAAATGGCATTTGTAGTACTGTTGGGAATCGGGAATGCCACGGCGATCCTGGTTGGAAACCTTATCGGACAAGGAGAAATCGAGAAGGCATACCGTTATGCCGGTCGCTCCCTGGTGATGCAAATTACTGGTGGCGTCTTCATGGGGGTACTGGTGTTCGCCTTTGGAGATCTGGTGTTGCGTTTCTATAAAGTTTCTCCAGAGGTCATCCAATCTGCCAAGAGCATTTTGAATATCCTGGCCATGGCAATGTGGATGCGCGCCGCCAACCATGTGATCGTCATTGGTATCTTGCGCTCGGGAGGCGATACACGCTTTTCTCTCATTTTGGATGGATTTGTCATTTGGCTGGTAGGCGTTCCAGCAGCAGCGATTGGTGCTTTCATTTTTGGTTTGCCAATTCATCTTGTTTATGCATTAACCATGACCGAGGAAGCCACGAAATTCATTGCCGGGACTTGGAGATACTTATCGCAAGAAATGGATCAACGACCTTACCCAGAGAGTATCGGAAATCCCTGCAGGAGAAGCTTGACATTTTCCGCCAGCCGGGATAGACTACTCCCGTTAATCCAAAATTAGCAAAGAAAGGAGGCGCACTCGTGACTAAAGTAGAAATTAATCCCCTTCGTACCTCATTATCTGCTGTTAAGGGTATGATTTTTCCTCCTCGGAGTGCGCCTGTTGACTGAAACGTCAACTATCCCATCGGTAATCCACCACGGTGCACACCAGCATCGTGGTTTTTTTGTCACAATCATTCTCTCTTCTTCAAAGGGAGTAGGAAGGAATACTTTAAGATGGCAACCATTGCACCTTCAACATATTTCGACTTTCGACAGGCGCTAACCAAGAAGAAACTTTCCGGTATGTTCCGCATGATGTCCGGTTATAAGTCTGCCTATGTTGTTGCCAACCTTGCGCTGGCGATCTCCGCTACTTCTAAAACAGCTACCTATTTATTACTGCGCAACTTTGCTGACACGGTCATTGGGAACACCAAGCCATTTGCGGGTACGCTTGAGAAAACTTTGATCTTGATTGCCTTGGGATTTGTCGGGCTATCGCTCTTCGAAGGCGGATTTGCTTACCTCTCCAGCAGGCTGGCATCATACTCTGCGGAGAATATCACACGCCGCTTGCGCAACTTCCTGTTCGACCATATCCAGAGATTATCCTTTGCCTACCACAGTAAGACCCCCACGGGTGACTTGATCGAGCGTGTCACTTCAGATGTGGATTTAGTGCGCACATTTTTCAACGATCAAGCCATAGGTGTAGGTCGTATCCTACTACTTTTCATTATTAACTTCACTGCTGTCTGGATGCTATCCTGGAAATTGGCACTTGTCTCGGTTGCCGTCATCCCGATCATTGTGGTAGTGTCAGTCTGGTTCTTCAAGCGAGTAACCAAGGCATATGAAAAATACCAGGAACAGGAAGCTAAACTATCCACCACCTTGCAGGAAAATCTGACCGGTGTGCGCGTGGTGAAAGCCTTTGCCCGGCAGGGATACGAAATCGACAAGTTTGAAAAAGACAACTGGGAGAAGTTTTTACGTGGCCAAAAACTAATCCGTATGCAATCACTCTTTTGGCCTCTTTCGGATATCCTGTGCGGATTCCAAATGTTGGCTGGTTTCATCTTTGCCGGCATCCTGGTTATCAACGGAGAATTGACTCTCGGCACGTACCCAGCATATGTGGGCCTTGTCGTCTGGCTGATTTGGCCAATGCGAAACCTGGGTCGCATTATCGTTAATACATCAACAGGCTTGGTTTCCTATGAACGGTTGATGGAAATCGTCCGGCAGGAAAGGGAACCACTGACCGAAGGATCCGTAAAAACCACATCCCAGGTCCGCGGTGAAATTGAGTTCGAGAAGGTTTCCTTCCAATATAGTGATGGAAACAGCGACGTTTTGAAAGACATCAGTTTCAAGGTGCGTCCCGGACAATCGGTGGCATTACTTGGTTCCACTGGTTCAGGAAAAACAACCCTGGTAAACCTTTTACCTCGATTTCACGAATACACCGATGGTCGGATTTTGTTGGATGGAGTGGAACTCAAAGAATACCCGCGCCAATATCTTCGCAAGCAAATCGGTATTGTTGAGCAAGAACCCTTCCTATTCAGCCGATCCATCAAGGAAAACATCACCTACGGCGTTGGGCGTGAAGTTGAGAAGGAAGAGATCGAAAAAGCTGCCAAGGCAGCAGCAGTTCATGAGGTAATCCTGACCTTCCCAGATGGATACAACACCCTGGTAGGCGAAAAGGGCGTTACCCTTTCCGGAGGGCAGAAGCAACGCGTCGCCATCGCGCGGACGTTGCTCAAGAACCCTCGCATCCTGATCATGGATGACTTGACCTCAAGTGTTGACACTGAAACAGAAGCGGAAATTCGCCTGGCACTGGATGGTTTGATGAAAAATCGTACTACTTTTATCATCGCACATCGAATCCAGTCGGTGATGAACGCGGACCTAATCCTTGTCATGGACAAAGGCGAGATCGTCCAAATGGGCAAGCATCAAGATCTTGTCTCCTGCGAAGGAATGTATCGCCAGATCTATGATATCCAAACCCGCATCGACGAGGAATTGGAACAGGAGCTTCAATCCGCTAATTAATTATACAGCTGAGCACCCAAACTGATCTCCGAAGGCGAAGATATTTGGGAGCTTAGCAGGAGAAATCCAATGGCAGACGACATCATTGAAATCGAAGAAGAAGAACATACCAGTCAATTAACCACTCCAACGCTTAAGCGTATCTTTGCATTACTCCTGCCCCACTGGCGATGGGCTGTGGGTTTCTTTATTGCCATCGCCTTAACGGCAGGATTGGACGCGCTGTTTACTTATATCAACAAGAACATGATCGATTATGGAATGGCGCGAGGAGACATCCCCACCCTGCTACGTTATGCTTCTTATTACGGCGGGATGCAGATCATTCAAGGCGGATTGGTTTTTGGTTTGATCTTCCTTGCCGGCATTCTCGGAGAACGCATCCAATACGACCTGCGCAAACTGGTTTTCAACCATCTGCAGGATCTCTCACTATCCTATTACAGCCAGAACGCAGTAGGTCGCCTGATGGCCCGAGTGACCTCGGACTCCGGGCGTGTTTCAAGCCTGATGACCTGGGGCTTGCTCGATGTCACCTGGGCGATCGTTAGTGTTATTGCTTCGGTTATCTTCATGCTGGCCATTAACTGGAGATTAGCCCTGATCGTCTTCGCGATCATCCCCATCCTGGTGGTCGTCGCGATCAAATTTCGCAAGCAGATCCTGGTGGAGTTCCGTAAATCCCGGCGAGCGAACTCGAAAATCACCGGTGAATACAACCAGAATATCCAGGGCGTGCGTGTGGTCAAAGCTCTGGGTCGCGAAGATGAGAATCTAAAAGAATTTTCAGTCCTGACCGACAATATGTTCCATGCATCATATCGCGCAGCCTGGCTTTCGGCCCTCTTCCTGCCAACAGTTCAGATCGTATCCGCATTTGCCTTAGGCGCAATCGTCTGGTATGGCGGCTTGCAGAGCCAAACCAGCACCTTCAGCGTGGGCGATATCCATGCATTTGTCTCCTACTTGACCTTCATGATCTGGCCGGTGCAGGACTTGGCACGTGTGTATGCGGAAATGCAGCATTCCATTGCATCTGCAGAGCGGATCTTCAAATTGATCGACACCGTTCCCGAGGTTCAAAACAAGACTGAGGCATTTCCCGCAGAGACGATGCAAGGTGCCATCGAATTCGACCATGTGCATTTTTATTATGAAGACCGCAAGCCCATACTCACAGACTTCAGTCTACAAGTTAAGCCTGGCGAGACGATCGCTCTTGTTGGACCAACCGGCGGTGGAAAAACGACCATTGTTAACCTGCTATGCCGTTTTTATGAACCCATGGAAGGAGTCATTCGAATTAATGGACGGGATTACACCGATTACACTTTACAAAGCATCCACTCAAGAGTGGGAATTGTCCTCCAGACCCCACACCTATTCTCCGGCTCGATCAGCGAGAATATCCGCTATGGAAGATTGGACGCTACAGGGGAAGATATCGAAGCCGCAGCGAAGATCGCCGGTGCGCACGACTTCATTACCACGTTCGAGAAAGGCTACGCTCAGGAAGTTGGTGAAGGTGGAAACCTGCTCTCGGTGGGGCAAAAGCAATTGATCAGCCTAGCTCGAGCCGTACTCGCCAAGCCCGAGATTTTCATCATGGATGAAGCCACCTCCAGCGTGGATACCCTTACGGAGGCCTTGATCCAGCGAGGCATGGAAGCACTGATGGCTGGAAGAACATCTTTTGTTATTGCGCACCGTCTGAGCACCATCCGCAGAGCTGATCGAATTGTGGTCATAGAACAAGGACGCATCACCGAGATGGGCACCCATGCTGAATTGCTTAAACAACGCGGTCATTATTACCGCTTGTATACACAGCAATTTAAGTTTGAGAAAGAACTGGCATACGGTGTTCCGATGGCGAATGCAGTTCCAGCCATAAAATAAAAGGATGCTCAATACCAAAGAAAAAAGGGCTCATCATTCCAGGTGAGCCCTTTTCAAATAAATTCTCTGGAGTTATTTCAAGATAAATAACCATCCATTATTGTAGGTGCAGGTCATCGCACCCGATTGACTCATGCCTATGAAACCCAGGAAACCTTCGTCGGTCAACACCTCGGATGTGGTGTGATTCTTTTGAGCCTCCGACAACTGGTTTCGCATTAGTTCAAGGCCGCTATCCACTTGGGCCAATTGATTATTGTAATCCTCGAGCAGATCATCGCTGGCACCGGGCGGAAGTTCAACAGAGGGGGGAGAAGAAGGTGGATTCGAAGGCGGCTGGGTGAGGTCCACTTGTCCGATCCACTCTCCGTTGGTGTAGAGGTCGATCAATATTCCACGCGCCACCACTGCCAGCCGATTGGTCGCGCCGTTGAACCAATTAAAAGCTTTGTCCCTATCTTTTGGATAGAATGAGTGGAAATTAGCAATCTTACCATCCACCATGCCCAAAAAAGCACTCTGCCCGCTGGAGAGGCGGGAGATAAGTACGACATACTGGCTGGGTTGATTGGTATCAGCATTGGAGCGAAACATGAAATCCGCAACCCGATTCGCTATTCAAAGTTGTCCAAGTGATGTCGGCAGCCATCACAAAGTCCGCAGCAGGGATATTCTGGAAATCATTGGCATAACCAGTCTGTTGGTACCCCTGGAGATCGATGGTCACTGGAGGGTGTAACCAGGCTACATATCCATCCGCCGGGTCAATACCATAACGGGGCAGCTCTGCCACCACGGGTGCTATGGCGGTAGCAGTTGCCAATCGGGCAGGTTCATTGAGAGCCGCCACAGCTGTCTGGGTGCCGTAGACAATTTCAGCCTGCTGGGTGGCTTTCACGATTGCCGTGGCTAGCTCGCCACTGGAGCCTTCACTTGCTGCCCGGGCAGTGGCCGTACCTCTTATGGAAGAACTCATCGGAGTGAGGGTCAGCGAGATGGAATTCAAAGTCGCATCCCTGCCACAAGCCACAACCAGGACAACCAAGAGAAGTAAGGATGAAAATGCTGGAAAAGAAAGAGATTTGCCGTTCATTTCACATCCTTTCTCTTGATCAGTACCAGGATGATGACAAAATACACCACCATTATCACGCCTTGAGAGAACCAGGTCTTGAATAACCAGGGATTGTAGATTTCGGGATCATCCTTGTATACCCATGCCCAACCATATTTTTCAGTTACACCCTCAATAATCCCTTCCCCTCCCTTTACTGCCGATACTCGCGAGATATTATATCGAGCCAATTCTTCCAAATAATTGGTCATCTCTCCTTTGTACACATCGGAACGCACCTGATAGAGATCCATTTCGTTACGGAAATTCTCCTGGATTGCCTTTACAGTATTTTGATAGTCACTCAAGGCATTAAGGTATTGAACCATTTTCACCTGGTCGTACTCATCCTCAGGCACAATTGGTGCTTCTGGAATTAAAGGTTCCTCGGGTGGAGGGGAAGCTCCTCCGGCTCAAACGGAGCAATTTCAGCCACCTCACTGACATAATAATCACCAACCCCGGGGAAACTGCAGGAATTTTCATCGAATATCTGTATCCCCATGCACCGACATTGTTGGTAGGTCTTATCCTCCAAATTCATTGCATCCCTAAGATCCTTGTCCAATTGCCAACATGGATCCGCGGCGACATCGGAACCTGCCCCAACTATCCCAAGCAGGCCCTGGAATGCCCAACGGGTGGAGGCAATCTGGCTGATCGCAGGTGGAATCGGCGCGAGTGCACCACTTAATACGATCAGGGGCACGAAGAACATTATTAATGTTAATGGAGCTGAGGCAGCATTGGGAGCAATTGCCGAAGCTAACAAGCCGAGCATCATTGCGGTCATGACCGCCAGCACCATGGTTATATACACCTGGAGGAATTCAGTGAAACCACCCGGCATTTTGAAGGCAATGTAGTGCATGATTGTATAAGCAAGCCCGTGCCAGAAGGCCAACAATAAAGCAACCCACACCTTGGATACCACATAGGGCAAGATCCGCAAGTTGACCAACCGCTCGCGCCGAAAAATATCCGCTTCCTTGACGAATTCCCGCATCTGAGACATACCACCCACCAGGAGGGCATAAATGGTCATCAAGAACAAGGTAATCCCCCCACTTGCGGCATTTCCGCCCGTGAAGCTAAAAGGCGCTTTTCCCATTGCCGGTGCAAGAAGTAAATCCAATGCCCCAATTACAGGTGCAGCTGCCAACATCAAGACCAGGCTTGACCTGTCCCGGGTCAGAATCCTAATGTTGCGTTGTGAAAGGACTTTAAATTGATGAAAGGAAGAAATGCGAGAACCTTTTTTGACGATTTCCTGGTCGATTTGACCAGGGCGGCATCTAGTTGCTTCTCATCTTCATTCAATGCATTGACTATATACTTTGTAAATGCGTTACTAGCCTGGAATCGTTCCGCCCAGTCCCTGGCTTTTCCTTTCTTTTGATCATCCAGGATGGCATAGATTTGGTCAAATTCCATCGATTTGATTCGCCTATCCTGCTCGCTGCGGTATTGGTCAAAATAAGACAGGGCCTCATCGGGCGGCCCAAACCAAGCGAGATACCCTCCGCGTGCCAGGAATGCCACCTTATCTGCCAACATCACATTCTTGGTTGCATGGGTGACCATGATGATTGTTCGACCCTGGTCTGCGAGCCGGCGCATCAAGTGCATAAAAGCAGTCTCTGTTCCCGGGTCAAGTCCGGAGGTGGGTTCATCCAGGAAGAATAACCCGGGTCGGGTAAGCAATTCCACACCGATTGAAACACGTTTTTGTTGTCCACCACTCAGACCACTGATCTGTACATCTTTTCGATGGGTAAGATCCAGATCGTTCAAAACTTCCATAATTCGTTTATTGCGCTCTTCTTTGCTGGTATCACGAGGCATTCGTAATTGGGCGGCGTAATCCAATGCCTGGTAAACCGTCAGTTCCATATGGATGATGTCCCTCTGGGGAACATAACCAATCTCGTTGCGGATGGCATCAAAGTTTTGGTACAAGTCGATATTATTTACGAAAACCTTTCCCTTGGTTGCCGGTCTGTACCCGGCAATCGCATCCACAAGTGTCGATTTACCTCCCCCGCTTTGACCAACTACGACAATAAACTCACGCGGTTGGCAAAGAAGGGATATATCTTGTAGAAGATTAAGGTCCTTTCTGACCCATTTATTGAGATGATGCGCTTCCACCCGCAACCCTTCAATTTCTTCGTAACGGGTGAACTGGTCCTCCCCAAGAACAAGCCGGTAAGTACTTATTCGGATCGTGTCTTGCGGATTAAGCCACACATCCCCTGTTATTTTCTTGTCATTTACGAAGGTCCCGTTCGAGCTGTGCAAGTCAGTTACGTAATATCGCCTACCAACCCGGGTCACCTGGGCGTGAAAGCGGGAAACATTGGGCATGTCCAAAACGACATCATTACCGGGGTCACGCCCAAAGGTTAATTTTTCTTTTTCCCCAAAATCAATGACAAAGGGTAATTTTGCGGCAGCCTGTAAAGGTGAGTGGTAAGTCATGCTTACCATCACGCCGGCAATTTCACTATCTATGCGCAACACATCACCATGTGCCAATAATTTATGCTCGATGATCGGGTGACCTTGGCATGAAAGCGTATTTGTTGCTCCAGGCAGGACATGAATTTCATATCCGCTGGTGGTTAATTCCATCACAGCATGGTGGCGCGAGACGATCGGCGATTGGACGACGATGTCATTATCATCGGCACGTCCCAAAGTCACCCTCGCCGATGTCAAATTATATTCTTGAGATTCCTGCCCCGCGATCGTGATCACCAGGCTAGGAGGAATTTCCGGTTTTGCAGGTGACACTTTCGCCGATTTCGGATCCAGCGTCCAACAATGTCATTTCTGACCGGGGCGCCTTTGAATTGTCCTTGCTCAATACCAGTTCTTCCAAGGATTGGAACCGAGGTTGTTGAAGGTTGAAGATCAAAACAACATTCGGACCAAGGAAGATCTCATCTCCATTGGATAATTCATATTGTCCCTGGATCGATTGCCCACGGACGAAGGTTCCATTGCTGCTGCCCAGATCCTCCAGCAAGTACTTGCCATCCTTGAAGCTGATCCTGGCATGCCGTTTTGAGATCTCCGGATGAACAATTACCAGGTCAGCCGGGGCTGTACGGCCAAGTACCTGGTCCTTATCGGTAAGTTCAAAGACTTGGCCCTCACCAGGGCCAAGTTTGATCGTCAACTTTGCATGAGCCGGGGGATTTGTCATGGTCCGCTCCTATGTATTTCCCGGAGAACAATGTAAAAGAAAGTTAATCATTTATTACTTTATTTTTGATCTTGATCGCTTCGTTCAGATGTACAAATGCATGACGAGTAGGAGGCATCAATAACAAGCCGGCTATCGTCAATCCGCCCCAATAATCCAGCAGCCAATTTTCAGAAGGAAGGACTGCTCTCACATCCAGTATTTTTTTGAGAGCTTGGGGATCCGTTCTTCGTTGGATGTCTTCACGGTGGAGAACATTGACAATTTCCCGTGTCTGCCGGCCAACTGCGGAGCGATATGCCTTTAGCTCACGGATATTTAACTTTGAGTTGAAATCCAGCATTTCATCCAGCGCCATCGCATTTCCAGTATCACGCTGCAGGATTCCCAGCCTTCCCAACCAGCTGCCAAGCTCAAGCACCTGGGTGGTACCAGCAACAAGCATATTCATGGTGATATCCTCGCAGCGGGTCATGTGCCAGATGCACCATGCGATGGAGTGTAAATCTTTTCCCGGGATGTGGACCGCCGCTTCGTACGGCAGCCCGTTCCATAGTTCATCTTCAAATGTAGAAAAGTTCACCCCTGAGACATCGCTGGCATGTACGAGGGCGTGTTGTTGCATGAAGAGAAGGATCGTTCCTGGCAAGTCGGTTCCCTTAAATAAGGCATGGCGTAAGAGCTTTTGATTTTCGTTCCATTTTCCTCTTGCTAGATCTCTCATAAACGTCGCTGCCTGACTGCTTCATATAAAATGATTGCTGTAGATGTTGATACGTTCAATGAATTCACTTTCCCCGCCATGGGTATCCTGACGTTCATATCCGCATTCTCCAGCCAGAATTTGGTTAATCCCTCATCTTCTGTACCGACCGCTATGCAGATGGGTTGACGAAGATCCATTTCAGAGTAGATCAAATCTCCTTGTGGAGTAGCAGCGAGGATTAATATTCCCTTCTCCTGCAACCATTCAAGCGCTTCAGCAGAGGTTGTTTCCACCAAAGGGACTGTAAAAAGAGTCCCTCGACTGGCACGAACTACATTTGGATTGTAGGGATCCACACGTGGATCGCATACCAGCAATCCATCCACACCTGCAGAATTGGCGGTGCGTAGTATTGCCCCCAAGTTGCCTGGCTTTTCCACCGATTCGGCCAGAACGAGGAATGGTGCAGGGGATAGTCGGAGCGATGATAAGGTCCGCTGAGGGGCTGGAAATACTGCCAACCATCCATCAGGACCTTCCCGGCGACTTATTTTCTCAAAAACCAGCCTGGTTACTGCGACAGGTTGGATCGCAAGACCGACAACCTCATTCGTCGCAGAGAGCGCTTCACAAAAGAACACTTCCCCTGGTTGCATCCCACTGGCAAGCGCCAGTTCCAGTTCATCATGACCTTCAACCAGGATGACACCATCGCGCCGGCGCTGACGGCGATCCTCGCGAAGCTTGACAATGTACTTGACACGCGGATTTTGAGTGCTCGTCAATTCCGGCATGGCATAAGTATACACTGAATGGTAACAAAGAAATAATTGTTCGTTGGAGAGTTGCCAGAGATGCCGGTGTACGCATGCTCCATGTAAGGTCATTTAATAGTCTAGTAAGTCTCATGCTAAAGTTTCAAGACTTATCCATACTATTTGGAGAGGCTCCATATCTTGCGATCTTGCGGATCGTTTGCATCCAACAATCCCGGGTGGATATCGGGCCGGACATGGAAACCATGGGATGTCCACATGTTTGAAGCGATCCGGTGCGGATTGAGCCGTAATCCATGGTTCATGAAGTATTCGCAAACTCGAACCACATCGCGGGTGAAAATCGCATAAGAATTTCGGTTTGTCCCCGGGGAGACAACCTGGGGAAAATCGATTAAAGAAATACTACCATTCCAATATAGAATATTGTAGGCTGAAAGATCCCCATGAACGAGATTATTGTCGAGCAATATGTCGATGTTTTCCATTACACGTTGGAATAGAGGCATGGTTTCATCGCGGCCCAGGTTGACTTCGTTGAGTGCGGGGGCTGGCGCAGCCAGATCTCCGATGTACCCCATCAGAATCGCATTATGGCCCATTTCATAGGGCCTGGGCACATCAGCTTTGGCTTGGAACAATGCTTGCAAGGTGGTGTACTCGTATGCCATCCAGGATTGGTGACGGATCTTCTCACCATATCCGGCGCGTGTGATCACTGCGTGCAAGGAATGTGAATTATGCACTTCCCGACCTTCGTCATCAAGAATCACACGCCCTTCTTGATATAAGTGATCATTGCGTAAGTTTCGCAGCATACGCGGCCTGTACACCTTGGCAGCTACATAGGGGGTATCAACGAGCTCTCCGGACCTGCACAAATACACTGAGGCTTCCTTGCCTGCCTTGATCTTGCGAAGGACATCGGAGATCCACTTTTGCTCATAAAAGAAGCCTAATGAATTAAGCAACCAGCCTTCTTCGAATCGAGCTGCTTGATAAGTAAATTTGAATGTACTTCGGGTGTCATCCTGGCGCTGAACGAATTGTTGAATTGCCAGTGGTACTTTATTCGTTTTTGGCTTGGAGCGTTTTTGCGGAGCAACGCCGGTGAATTCAAAACGACCTTCATCATCCAGTTCGTCAAAATACTTGAGATTCTTGCTGGTATCCATGTAATCGTCTCTTGTGAAAGAAGAAAGAAGGGTTTCCCACCTGCGACCATCCGAGAATCAAAAGCCGCAGGCGGCGCGCCTGCGGCAGGTTGATGGGTATACAAAACCTACATCCACACTTCCATTGGAGGCGCGCAAACAAAAACCATGAGAGCAGATCCAATTTTCAACATAACTTGTTCGAGCCTCCTTTCAGTATTATTTCGATAAGTTTATCACCGTGTCCCCTCACTCGTCAAGGAATCGACAGCTTCATAGGAAATTTGAACCTATAAATGCGATAAAATAATAGAACCGAGCACATAGAAAGGAGAAAGTTATGCGAACAAGATTATTTATTCCAGGAATGTTCCTGATTTTCTCGATTCTGGCTTGTATTATTCCTTCAACACCGGCACCAACAGTTGGTGGAATTGTCCAGGGGGTTGTATATGGTGATCTGAATGGTGATGGTGTCCTGACTGACAGTGAGCAGATGTCAAGGGTGGAAGGTGTTGAGGTGACCCTGTCCGATTGCGGAACAACCCAGACGCAACTGACTGATTCGGAGGGTAATTTCCTTTTCAAGTACTTACCCGAAGGTTCCTGTCATGTGTCTGTTGCATTTGTGGGTTGGACTTATACGGGTTCCTTTCCTGATCTGGGCGAATACCCAATTCCGGTTGCCTCCAATCCGGAACTACCAACCGCTTTCAGCATCTACATGGCTCCTTTACTGGACCAACTTCCCACCTCAACAACTCCTCTTGAGGGTTCCTCGGTTACGCCTACAAATACCTCAACATCCACATTAACGCCAAGTTCATCCGCACCCACGGTTACTCCCATCAGCCAGGATGTAAATTGCCGTTATGGACCAGGATCAACTTTCTTGACGACAGGCTCGCTACGCGTTGGAGAAGTATTGCCGATCCTGGGCACAATTAATGACAGCAGTTGGTGGCAGATCAAGGATCCTCGGGAAATCAATTCGCTGTGTTGGGTAAAAGCTTCATTGACAAGTACCAGCGGCAACCTATCCGGCGTAGCCAAGCTTGCCATTCCAACCGGGTTGGTGACGGATGTCGCGGTTGCAGTGAATCCTCCGCTAGTTCATGGATATTGTGGAGGGCCTAACGCAGTTACATTTACAGTTTCCATTACAACCAATGGACCTGCGACAGTGACTTACCATCTTGAGATTTTTAATGGTGATGGGACTCTACGAAATAAGACCGAGAACGCGAACCTGGTCATTACAGAATTTGGCACGAAGTCTTTTGACCCGGGTGGGGCCTATAAAACCGATTGCGGCGAATATCTACTTAAAGTGGTGGTTTCTATGCCTAATCTCATGACTGGGCAAGCAGCATGGTCCGTGGTCAGCCCCTGAGCAGACCAAATTCTTGATCCCCTGGAGAATTCTTCCAGGGGATTTCTTTTCAGGCAACCTCAGTTGTTTCAGAAAATCCGGTTTGGTACAAGGAATAATACATTCCCCGACGTTCCATTAACTCTGCGTGATTCCCCTGTTCTTCTATGCAGCCGTTGTGAATGACAACTATGCGACCGGCATTTACAACCGTGGAGAGGCGGTGGGCAATCACAAAAGAGGTGCGTCCCATCAATAACTTTCTTAAAGCTTTCTGGATCAGCATTTCGGTCTGGGTGTCCACGGAAGAGGTTGCTTCATCAAGGATCAAGATCCGGGGATCTGCCAACAATGCCCGGGCGAAGGAGATCAACTGGCGCTGTCCAACAGACAACATCACGCCTCCTTCTTCAACGGAGGTATCGTACCCTTTGCGTAAATTGATTATAAATTCGTGAGCACCCACCGCCCTGGCTGCATTCTCAACTTCTGAATCGGTCGCTTCTGGTTTCCCAAAGCGGATATTTTCTGCCACCGATCCATTAAGAGGAATGGATCCTGAAGGACAACCCCCATTTGCCGCCGGAGAGAAGCTTGGGTGACTGAACGCAGGTCATAACCATCCACCAGGAGTCGACCCTCGGTTGGGTCATGGAAACGCGATAATAGTTTAACCGAGGTGGTCTTCCCAGCCCCGGTTTCTCCGACCAAGGCAACGGTTTCACCTGCCTGGATATGGAGGTTAATGTTTTGAAGCACCGGGCTGGGATCGTCAGAATAATGGAATGAGACATCCTCAAATGTCACTTCGCCCTTGAGTTGGGGCAGGATTGTGGCATCTTTGGCATCCTGGATTTCCGGAGGTGCATCCAACAAGGTGACTATTCGATCCCAACTGATCATGGTGGATTGGAGAGTATCGTAGCGCCTGCTCAGGTCACGGATTGGCTCGAAAAAACGATCGATATAAAGAATAAAGGCTACGAGGACACCGGGGGTAATGGACTGTCCAAGAACTGCAGCACCACCCAGCCATACGACCAAGCCGGTAGCGATCGCACCCAGGATATCCACCGCCGGGCTGAAAAGTGAAGAGATTTTTGCGGTGGCGACAGCCCGTTCCAGATGATAGCGGTTTACATAATCCCGAAAATGCTCATAATTTTGTTTCTGCCTGGAGAATGCCTGTACAACCCGGACACCGTTGACATTTTCCGCCAGAACGGAATTGACCCAGGATATTGCAGAACGCACTTTACGGTACGCAGCTCTTGATGCACGCCGGAAGAGAATCGTGATGACGACCATGAATGGGAGGACACAAAAAGTGAGGAGTGCCAGCCGAAGATTCATGTCCAGCATGACGAAAATGATTAATCCCAATGTAAAGACATCTCTCGTTATCGCAAGCACTGCCCAGGTCAGGAAATCACGTAAAGTTTCCACATCATTGATCGCCCGGGTGATGACCCGCCCCACCGAGTAGCGGCTGTAAAAGCCCAGTGATAATTCCTGAAGGTGCCCGAATAATTTTTTCCGAAGGTCATAAATGACGGCCTGACCTACCCAAGCCATAATATTGACCCTGAAATATGTAAAGCACCATTGGGCTACGGACAGGAGCAGGAAAGCCAAAATAGTGATTCGAAGTGAGGCCAGATCACCTTTTGCAAGACCGTTGTCGATGGCCAACTTAACAAAATAGGGTCCCGAAACCGAGGCAACTGAGGCTCCCAGCATCAGGAACATGGACAAGATCAATCGCCAAACATAGGGGCGAACCAAGGAAACCAAACGGCGGGCAGTCTTCTTGTCGATTGCCTTGTCGTAGAGCTCTTCTGATTGAGTTACGTATGCAGGTGGAGTAATGACTGTCATGGGATGTCTTTGATTTCGTTCAAATTAAGTAAGGCTAGGAATTGTCATTATTTGAATTCGATATCCTGATTCAAGCCAATGACCTGTCGGCATTCCGCCTGTTCTTGATTGATTCCATTTCCCGTTCACGGGCAAGGAACTCCTCATCAATTTCATCATCTTCTTCAATGTACTGGTATTGCTGACTGAGTTGCAGATCATGGATCTCTTTATATAGACCACCGAGTGCCAATAATTCTTCATGGCAGCCACGTTCAACAATCCGACCATGATCCATGACGAGGATCAGATCTGCGCGCCGAACGGTAGCCAAACGATGGGCAATCACAAAGGTGGTCCTTCCTTTCATCACCCGGTCAAGAGCTTCCTGGATCAATTGCTCTGTCTGGGTATCGACGGATGAAGTTGAATCATCAAGAATTAGGATGCGTGGATCCATCAGTAAGGCGCGTGCAATGGCAATCCGCTGCCGTTGACCACCACTCAGGGTGACGCCACGTTCTCCCACAACAGTGTCATAGCCTTTCTCAAATTTCAAGATGAAGTCATGCGCCTGGGCTGCCTTTGCCGCAGAGATTACCTGTTCTTCAGTTGCCTGTGGACAACCATAACTGATATTTTCGCGGATACTGTCAGAAAAGAGCAGGGTAGTCTGCAGTACGATGCCAATCCCTTTGCGCAGACTTACAAGGTCCGCCTGGCGGACATCCACACCATCCACCTTAACGACACCTGAGGTGACGTCGTAGAAACGCGGGATGAGATTAACGAGAGAAGTCTTCCCCGAACCAGTTTGGCCTATCAGGGCAATAACCTGGTTGGGCTGGATACTCAGGTTGATGTCAGATAGGGCTATCGATGCGTTCGCCTTGGTAACAAAGAGAAACCCCCGAGAATTCAATACTACCTTTAATTTGGTCCAGTACGATTGCACCGGGCGGAGATTGAATCTCAGGATCGTGCTCAAGAATCTCCAGAACACGTTGAGCACCTGCTTCTGCCTCACCCATGGCGTTGACAAGCCAGGCAATCTGCTGGACTGGTGCCGAGAGCATCAAGAGGTAAGCATTGAATGCAACCAGCTCCCCCACAGTCATCTTCCCCTGTAATACCATGGGGCCACCAACCATCAGGATCAATATCGTCCCCAAAACGATCAGCAGGTTGGTGGTTGGCATCACCTTTGACCATTCTCCGATCACGCGAACACGTGCCTGGAAATAGGAACGGTTGACCTGGTCAAACCGATTGATCTCCTGCTCCTCCCGGGCAAAAGCACGCACAACATGAACCCCGGAAACATTTTCCTGAAGCTGGGCAGATAAATCACCCAAGGTGTTGTCCACATCGTAAAATAGGCGGGTGATGCGCTGCCCAAAATCTGAGGTCATAAGGATCATCGGAATTAATGGCAGGAGGGCGATCACTGCCAACAAGGGATTGCTTGAGAAAAGCGCCACCAACACACCCACGCTGAGCAAGGCCAGTTGGATAATCTCGATGACACTCCCTCCTGCAAAATTTTGAACCGCGCGGACATCTTCAATGCAGCGATTGATCAATTGGCCTGTAGTGCTGTGATCATGATAGGTGAATGGCAAATACTGGATGCGATCATACATCGCATTACGCAAGTCGTAACCGACGTGGACTGCTATCCATTCTGTGATGAACCGCTGGCCCAAATTCAGCAAAGCGGTGCCTACGCCTATCCCAACCAGAACCAGAGCCGAACGGACCAGAAATGGTTTTTGACCCGCATTTAGCCCAGTATCGATCACACCTTGTAAAATTCTTGGTACGAGAAGCGAGAGAATGGTGATCGTCAGGAGGATCGCCAGGTTGGTCATTAATTGGCGAAGGTAGGGTCGCAAATACGCGCGTAATTTGAATAAATATTTCATGGGACTGTTCTTAAGAATTATTGGCTCAAGAAAGCTTTCTGCAGGATTTCCATTCCCCGAATAGCCAGGTTTAGTTCATCAGAAGAGAGCTGCGAGAATCGAGCTGACAACCAGTTCTCAGCCTCATTGAATATCGCACTCAGAGCACGTTCCCCTTCTGCGGTTAAGGCGAGAGGAATGTTTCGGCGATCGCGTGGATCTTGCTGCCGGGAGACCAATGCCCGATTTACGAGTGCGTCCACTGCCTTACTGACTGCAGAGCGGCTTGTTCGGCTATCCAGGGCAATGGAGCTCACCGAGGCGATCCCGTGCCGAATACGCCTGAGCACCTGGAATTGCTCCACCGTCAGGTGTAATTTCTCAGCAGCTAGGCCTCGTATCACGGCACGAGTGCGGTGCCAGGTTGGTGGTAGCGATTCCCAATAAAGATCAACTGCCTTTGACAAATCGTCAGATACAAGCATAATGGCCTCAACAATTAGTTGAATGAGCTAACTATTATATTATACAACCATTTTGAATTGGTGACTATTCACAGATCCACTCATTTACGAAATACTATCCTTGCTTTCCACATCGGTAGTATAATCCCCACGCCGCCAGCCTCTGGCGGGCATTTTTGTGAATGGAGTCTCCCGTATGAAAAAATTGGTTCTCCGCTTGTTTCTTATTTTAATAATCGCCGCATTTGCCATCTGGATTGATTCGACCAATCTTGTGCGCCTGGTTAACCCGTTCAACGGAACAATCATTTTCGAACGCAATACTGTCACCCGGCTTGGCCTTGACCTGCGCGGAGGTTTGCAGGTTGTACTGGAAGCGGATGTCCCGGAAGGGACTGAGATCACTGCAGAGCAAATGGATGTAGCCCGGTCGATCATCGAGAGCCGTACGAATGCCCTGGGAGTCTCGGAGAATGCAGTCCAAGTGGCCGGAGAGAATCGAATAGTTGGAGAATTCCCGGGCCTCGAAGATGCAGACGCAGTTCTATCCATTATCCAACAGACCGGGCAACTGGAATTCGTGGATTTTGGCAGTTCGGTGCTCCCGGAAGGCACCATCATCCAGACCTATTCGGGCGACACACCTCCTGAAGATATGCCCGACGCTTATCATACGATTATGACTGGTGCAGAGCTCGAAGCAGTGGGAGTAGATTCTCAACCTACCACCGGAGAACCCGTGGTAGGTTTCACACTCACCTCGAAAGGTGCGAGTATTTTCGCTGAACATACCTCCACCCACCAGGGTCAGATCGTGGGGATCGTGCTGGACAAGCAGGTCATTTCATCCCCACGGATCAACGAGCCCATCACCAGCGGAAGCGGAATTATCGAGGGTAATTTCACCATCGATAGCGCCAATGCGTTAGCCATTCAACTGAGATATGGTTCACTGCCAGTACCTCTCAAGGTGGTTGACACCCGTTACATTGGTCCCACCCTGGGAGAGGATTCGCTTCAAAAGAGTTCTCATTGCTGGCCTTGTAGGCATGGTGGTGGTCATTCTTTTCATGGGATTATATTACCGCCTTCCCGGCTTGGTGGCAGATATCTCCATATTGATCTATGCCTTCCTCGCTTTTGCCATCTTCAAGTATTTCCACTTCACACTGACCTTGCCAGGCGTCGCCGGCTTCCTTCTGAGCACGGGCTCTGCATTGGACGCCAATATCCTCATTTTCGAACGTATTAAGGAAGAGTTACGTTCCGGCCTGACCCTGAACAATGCCCTGGAAAAAGGCTGGAAACGAGCATGGTCGTCCATTCGCGATTCGAACATTGCGACAATCATCACATCAGCAATCCTTTTCTGGTTTGGATCCAGTTTTGGAGCGACAATTGTCAAAGGCTTCTCGGTGACCCTCTTTCTGGGTGTCGCCATCAGCCTTTTTGCCGCACTTTTTGTTACCCGAACACTGTTGACGCTGGTCGTCGACCGTTTCAAACCTACAAACCTCAAAAAATGGTTTGGAATCTAGGAGGCCAGGATAATGAACATTCTTGGTAAACGTTATTTCTTCCTTGCACTTTCCCTGGTTTTGATCGTCCCCGGATTGGTCATCCTGGTTGGACAGATTGTCCAACATAAAGTACCCCTGTCCATCGATTTTACCGGCGGAAGCTTGCTCGAAGTCAATTTTGTAAATACTCCAACCACAGAGCAGATCGTAAATATCTATGAAGAACTTGGGGTAGCTGACACGCAGGTTCAGACCACAGATAAAGGATCACTTCAGATTCGCTCATCCTATATCGATAATGCGATGCGTGACAAAGTGCAATCCGCCCTGGAGGCGGTATCTGGTGCTCCGGTGGAGGTTTTACGTTTGGACAGCGTCGGCCCATCGATTGGTAAACAGGTGACCTCCCGTGCAGCCATTGCAGTTGGGATGGCAGCCCTTGCAGTGGTTGTGTACATCACCTTTGCATTCCGTGGAATTGCCCACGCCTCCAGATATGGTGTGTGCGCAGTCATCGCCATGTTGCACGATGTTGCCATCGTATTCAGCCTCTCAGCGTTTGGTTCGATCTTCCTGGGCTGGGAAATGGATGCCCTGTTCCTAACTGCCTTATTAACGGTTATTGGTTTCTCTGTTCAGGATAAGATCGTTGTTTTCGATCGCATCAGAGAGAACGCCAACATCCTGAGGCGCCTGGATTTCGAAACGCTAGTCAACCACTCCATTGTTCAAACTCTCCAGCGTTCGATCAACACCCAGTTGATGACCGTTGAATTCTTATTGTTGGCACTAGCGCTGATGGGCGGCATCACCTTGCGGGAATTCTCCATCATTCTCCTGGTCGGCTTATTGAGCGGCACCTACTCCTCAATATTTGTAGCTGCGCCCATATTGGTGCTTTGGGAAAAGAAGGAATGGCGTAACTGGTTCCGTCGAAAAGCAACTGCGGTTTGATCCACTGCCCCTTCGAAAGAAGGGGCTTTTTCATGGAATGGCCAGGTCGAATTATTTGAGTTGTACCAATTTTCATTAAGAATTTTGTAAGATATTTTTTGAACATCTAGTTGTATAATCTCACTATGGAAGGGCTTATTTTCTTTCCGCTTTACTGAAGTTCTGCTTTACCCTGGTGATAAATTATTAGCGCTTGCCCTTCCTTAAGTAATTGTTCATAGATAGCGTTAATGTTTGAAAGTTTATTTTCTGGTATTATTAGTCTTATTATCCAATTTACAATTGTTACATCATTATTTAATCCGACTGAAAGGTTGAATTTCTCTTTCTCCTGATCGGTGGACGGAGCAAGGAATATGTTAGGAAAGAGATTGGGAGCGAACAAAAAAGAAGCCAAAGCGCAAGGGATGATCGAATTTGCGCTTGTATTACCAGTTCTATTCCTGGTAATATTTGGTCTCTTTGAGGTGGGGCGCGCCGTTTTTATTTATAGCACTGTAGTGACTGCTGCAAGGGAAGCAGCCAGGTATGGTTCCGCCTCCGATTGGGATAATGCTGCAAATGCCAGAATCTATAAAGGACAGTACCTGGATTGCTCGGGAATATTAGAAAAAGCCCAAAATATTGATTTCATGTCGGCTTTTTCCCAGATCACGGTCCAATACTATAGAGGAACAACTCGCATAGCAACATGTCAGGGTACAAATTTTGTTTACGATAATTCAAGTTACAAAATTCAATCTGGCGACCGGATTGTGGTTGAGGTTCAAGGATTGTTTGTTCCAGTTGTTCATATTGCCCCCTTGACTAACCTGACGTTCCGCTCGGAAAGCCGGAGGACAGTGTTGGGTTGTGTTGACCTTCCTTCCGCTTATCCCGAATGGCGTTATTGCCAATGATGAGTGAGCCTATGAGAACAAGAAGGACTTAATCCAAATCATCCAAGGGTCAAAGCCTGGTAGAGATGGCAATTTCTCTCATGATCATTCTTTGGCTTCTTGCGATCGCAGTTGACAGTGGACTGGCTTTCTTTTCGTTCGTGGCCATTCGTGATGCTGCCCAGGAAGGCGCTCTTTATGCTTCCATATGCCAGGATGCAACCAAGATAAAAGCCCGAGCTGCCAGTTCATCAACCAGACCTGTTACCATGACCACTTCAATGGTGACCGTGACACCCCCAGCAACTTCAGCTGCGGGTAACCCTTATAAAGTAACTGTGTCATACAATTATCCATTAAGCACACCGCTGGCCAGCACAATCCTTGGAGCGAATACGATCCCTCTATCGGCATCAGCCACCAGTGTGATAATGATTCCCAGGACAACCTGTCCTTAATGGGAAGCGCAGGAGGTACTCATGAATTTCAAAACTCAAGAAAAAGGGCAAGCCATCGTGTTGATCGTCCTTGCCATCGTCGGGCTGGTTGCGATCACAGCCCTGGCGGTTGATGGAGGGAATGTTTTTGCTGACCGTCGAAAAGCACAGAGCGCAGCTGATAATGCTGCCCTTGCTGCTGCCAGACAAAAGGTCGTGCAGACCAGTTACAATTATTCGCAGATTGAAACAGCAGCTAACAACATCATTACTGCAAACAATCTCCCCTATATGGTAGATAGTGAGGTCAATTATCCACCTGCCAATGGTTGCGATGGGAATTCCAGCCCATTGACCGGGGATAGTAATTTCATCCAGGTTCTCATCAGGTCAGATGTGGATACTTATTTTGGCCCCGTGATCGGCGTGAATACCCTCAGCCATTGTGTCGAAGCGGTTGCAAAGGCCAGGTCTTCTCAATTAGGCAGCCCTTTTGCCGGCAGTGCCATCGTCGCATTGGAATGCACGGATGATAAGGCATTTAGAGCCATGGGGTCCAGCATCTTGAAAATCGTAGGTGGTGGGGTTACGGTTAATTCCAGTGATGTAGTTGATGCAACTGTGACTTTAGGGAGCATAATCCTCCAAACCAGTTACTTCAACACTGCGCGGCGGAATTAAAGGTACCTGAGAATATATCTGAATGAACTTGGCACCGGACCGGCTGTCATTTCTCAAGGAATGACCCAATATACTCCCTGCCCGGTGACACTCCCTGTTCCCGAACCAACTTGCGAAGATGCTAATGGAGCCAAGATTAATGGAAGTAAGAGATCCAACGACCAATATAGTCACACCAGGCTGGATCACAACCCAGGATCTTGAAGATGATGCCTACCTGGAGCCAGGCGTTTATTGCATTTCAGGACACAAGGATGCGAAGTTGGCTGGCGGAGATGAGTTAATTGCGATAGAGAAATGGGGGTTCTGCTGTATTTTACCGATGCAGGATTGGATTTAAGCGGTATTGGCGCGGCGAATGCCAATCTTGGCTTGCCACTAGTCCAACTCACCCCTTACGTATTTCAAAATAACGGATTGGATGATCCTGCTTGGAATCACGTTCTGATTTACGCATCCCACGGAAATACCAGGTACTTTTAAATGGAATGGCAACTCAGATTCTATTTTCGAAGGTTCAATCCTGATCCCAAGAGGTACTTTTGAATTACTGGGAACCGGTAATACGGAAACTGGCATGAAGTCGCAGATCATCGCAAATACGATTTTATGGTCCGGCACTGGCGATGGACTGATCATCTACGAAGAAGAAGAGCAATTCGAAGTCACAATTGCACCGGCTGTGGAGCTTGTCCATTAAGACAGATTGATGCTAACAAAAAAGCCTGAACCTACAAGTTCAGGCTTTTTTTCTGAAGGCGGTTGGTTTGTTGAATTTTCCATCATTTTGATAGTTCCCCTTGATTTCAGGCTTATTTTTTCTCGTTGGTATTATGTGTGAGCTATTTACGAATTATTTACAACTCCTGCCAGGTACTTGACTGGGGTCAATTAAAATGCTACATTGGTACCATTAAGAAGTAATTCCAACTTAAGGATATTAGGAGACTCCCATGACCGAAGATCTAAACAAACTAATCACGGATCGGTTGCGCAATTTTCAAGGGACTTCCCCAAACATCGAAGCCTCCGCAGTTATCAGCATCGACGGGCTCAGTATTGCCTCTCTCCTGCCCTCCAGCGTGGAGGATGACATTGTTTCAGCAATGTCAGCTGCGATGATATCCCTTGGTTCCCGCATCGCCTCTGAACTAACCCGGGGAAATATCGAACAGGTGTATGTCAGGGGGCAAAATGGTTATGTCATCCTCATGGCAATCGGTGAAGAAGCAGTGTTCACAGTTTTGGCAGGACAGGGAGCCAAACTAGGATTGATCTTCCTGGATATGAAGCGCACTGGCGAGGAAATTAAGAAGCTATTAAGCCTTTAACGGTAATCCTTGATGAATAAGATCCCAAAAAGTGGCTTGTATAATACGAACAATTTTGGTCGTATAGCCCTGCTTTCCTACCAGGCAGTACTCGGACCCAGTGGTTTGAACGCGCTTCTCAACCTGGCAGGATTGAAGCATTTAATTAACAATTACCCTCCAGCAAATTTGGATCGCAGTTTTGAATTTGCTGATTACACGGCGATCCTGGTAGCTTTGGAAGAATTGTATGGGGTTCGGGGGGGACGCGGGCTGGCCTTAAGAGTTGGAAGGGAAACATTCCAGGATATCCTGGACAATTATGGAGAGCTGGCTGGTGTCATGGATCTGGCGTTCAAGGTGATGCCTCTATCCCTGAAAATGCGTCTCGGGCTTTCAAGAGCTGCCAGGACATTTACACAGGTTTCCGATCAAACAACCTCCCTTGAGGAGGAATCTGACAAATTCATATGGACCATTCATCAATGTCCATCTTGTTGGTCACGCCAGTATGCCAAAGCTCCGGTGTGTTTTGTCACAGTGGGATTTCTCCAGGCGGCGATGAAATGGGTTTCCAACGGTCGGGACTTCCGCATTCATGAATATAAATGTCATGCCATGGGTGATCCTGCCTGTACCTTCATCATTCATAAAGAACCCATCGGAAACCGCTGATTTTACTTCCCAAACCTTTGGGACCACAATATTGACCCTATCTTTCAAGGTAGGGTCGTATCTTATTTGGGAGAAAATCGCCTAAAACAGATTCGCAATGGAAAATCATTTAGTATTTGTTGCCCAAAGAAGGGGCATGAACAATAAAAGGAAAACCCCTCATAAAGGAGGGGTTAGCTGGGGGCAATGGATTCGAACCACTATTAACTAATCCAGAGTCAGTCGTCCTGCCGTTAGACGAGCCCCCATTGCATGTGCTCGTAGGAGCACTTACTCCAGCGGGCAGTATTCTACCATGCTGCTGGAATATCCGTCTAGGGGTGATGAAAGGTTTCAATTCAAAGCTAAATAAGTAAATAAAATTTTGAGTCTTTTCATGTGCCATACAAAACCAGAATTCTATGCTATATTTATTGCACTTGAATGAGCTCAACCCGAATGTAACTTGAGAAGAATTCCAATTTCATATCTTGTTATTCAAGGAGAATAAAATGCCTGAAGTACCTCAAACCCGCAAGAAAATCACCCTCCCCTACCTGTATAAGAAAGTCGCTGATAATTCTCCCATCACCTGGTTGACTTGTTATGACTATCCAACAGCGTACCTTCAAGAGCAGGCTGGCGTGGAGATGATCCTGGTCGGCGACAGCCTTGGGATGACCATGTTGGGATATGACAGCACCCTACCCGTCACAATGGATGATATGGTCCGGCATGCTCAGGCAGTTCGCCGGGGAGCACCAACAGCGTTTGTGATCGGGGACATGCCATACATGACCTACCAGCCATCCGTGGAGACAGCCATCCGGAATGCAGGCAGGTTCATGGCTGAGTGTGGTTGCGATGCCATCAAGCTGGAAGGCGGCGCTGCCATGGCGGACCGGATAAAAGGGATAGTCGATGCTGGAATTCCAGCAATTGGTCACCTTGGATTAACACCGCAGTCGGTCAGTGCTCTAGGTGGATTTCGCGTACAGGGCAAGTCGGCCACATTGGCAAAGAAAATCATCGATGACGCAAAATCACTTGAAAAAGCAGGCGCTTTTGCGATATTACTTGAAATGGTTCCGGACCGGCTTTGCCAGATCATTACTGAACGAGCAGAGAATTGCATCATCATGTCGCTGGGTTCTGGCCCAAACGCGCATGGTCAATTACTCATCTACCACGATATGTTTGGTCTGTATCCGAAATTCAAGCCAAAGATGGCCAAGGTTTATGGAAATGCCGGCGAGGTGATCTTGAATGGATTAAAAGGTTATGTTTCTGAGGTTACAAACAGGCAATTCCCTCAACCGGAAAATTGGTTTGGCATGCCGGATGACGAATACGATGAGTTAAGAAGTTGTTGTAGCATGTCGATGCTTAAAACAATCAAAAAACGCAATTACCAGAAAACCTTGGAGAAAACTCAATGAATGGCTTACAAAAACTTCTCACGATACCAAATGACCGCATCGATTCGATTAATGCGGTCTTCACCGATCCCGATTCTCAAGTTATGAATGGATTTCCTGGCGGTTGTGGCTAAATACGGTACACCGGAAGAGATCAATAAGAAACACCTGGAAAACCGAAAACTTGAGAACCTTGTTGAAGAAAATCGCGAGCCAAGAATCCAGATTACGTAAAAGACCTGCAGTGGTTAAGCGACCAAAAGGACAAGGGGGCATTTGCTTCCGTTGACGCCTACCGGGAGAAAGTGCTTGGAGCAAAGTCCAAGAATATGACCTTCGCAGATGCCTCGGCGGTAACTCTCGAGGTAAGCGCTTTGCAGTATTTCCCTTGGATTAGACCCATGTGCGAACGCGCCATCCGTGAAGGCAACTTGATCCCGGGACGCTTTATCGCTGTACGCAGGATGAAGGAATCAGAGAATGATGGGGATTTACCAGCGATTGTTGCCGCCCTGGATATCATGGGATGTTCATTTGTGGAAACACTCGATACCAAAGGAACCGACGGCTCCAACCCCCACCTGGGAGGCCCGGCTACGATCACCGGCTATTTTGGAGGAATAGGTCAACCTAACGAACATGCCTTGACGTGGCTCGATGAGTTTCTTTACTACTACACCAATTTTGGTGTACAGCATGTACTCAATTTCAATGCCGGTACGATCCTGCTCGGTTTCCTGCTCTATCGAATTGGTGTGGACATCCAATTCAAGATTTCGGTTTTCTTTGGTTCGGATAATCCATATCACGCACTTTGGATTATGACCATGGCGAAATTGTTCAGCCGCGAGGACGGAACCACGCCGCTGATAGGCTTCAACTGGTCAAACTCTATCAATAATCAAACAATGGAATTGACGGCTCAATTCCGCAAGGTTCTTGGTTTTGAAGATGTGGTTCGTTTCGAACACCACATCACGGAGACCTGGAAGAGCATCGTCGTTCAACCATACGATCGCAGAAACGAATTGGTTGAAGTTGCTGCAAAGGTGGCGAATATTTCAGCCAAGCATGAAGGTGGGGATCCTGAAGTAGAAGGACTTTTATCCCATCCCTCGGACATACTGGATTACTTCCGCGAGAAGAAGGAAGTAATCGAGAGTGGCGACTGGGAAAACCTGCAGAACAACTTCATGCTGAAAGTCGATGCCTGCAATCACACCGCCCGAGCGTTAACAGAAAATGGGTTGAGCTTCATCGCAGCACAAAAATTGCATAAATAATCACAACTTGCCAAACCTCCCGCACGTAACACTCCATGCGGGAGGTAATTATTTAATATTTATTTCAAATCCAAGGAATGGTGAAGATATGATAATTGTACATGTTCATATACATGTGAAACCTGAATGCGTCCACGATTTTATTACGGCAAGTATCGATAATTCCAGGAACAGCCTTCAAGAACCTGGAGTAGCTGGTTTTGATGTACTTCAGCAGACAGACGATCCCTCGCATTTCCTATTAATCGAAGTCTACCGGGATCCTGAAGATGTTGGTAAACACAAGGAAACCGCACATTACAACCAGTGGCGTGAGATCGCTGAACCGATGATGTCAGAGCCTCGAACGCGGAGATTCTATTCCAAAGTCTTCCCTGTTAATGCAGATCATGATGATGCAATTTGAGTTTACTACTGCCAACCGGATAGTTTTTGGCAATGGAATTAGCGATGAAGTGCCAAGAATGGCTGCTTCTTTAGGAAACCGTGCCCTACTGATCACTGATTTAGTTGAGCGCTCAGCGAAAATGCTCAGTTCTTGAATTCAAGTGAATTGAAGACGACTTTATTATTAGTAAAAGGAGAGCCAGATATCGAGATTGTGAGAATGGCTACACGCATATTCAAAGAATCCGACTTTATCCTGGTAATAGGTTTAGGTGGCGGATCTGCAATTGATACTGGCAAACAGAGATTACTTCAAGTACAGGTCTCGATGCCCTGACTCAATGCATTGAGCCATATGTATGCAATACCCCCACCCTACTTACGGATGCCTTATCCAAAGATGGAATCCTTAGAGTTGCAAGGTCACTTACTTCAGCGTGTCGAAATGGCATAGATCCCGTGGCCAGAGAAGATATGTCCCTTGCCAGCCTGTACGGCGGGATATGCCTGGCCAATGCCCGCCTAGGCGCGGTGCACGGTCTAGCAGCTCCCGTGGGCGGTCTATTTTCAGCCCCCCATGGAGCAGTTTGCGCAAGGTTATTGCACTTCGTGATGGAGAAAAAAGTCAGATCTCTCCGATTACGAAACGACGCATCAACTTCTCTAGACCGATTTACTGATGTTGCCAGGATACTCACTGGAAATCCCCAGGCTTATACTGAAACTGGGATTTAATGGGTGCATGAATTGATCCTTGGCTTGGAAATCCCACCACTTTCTACATATGGGATTAACCGCGAGCATTTCCAGGTGCTAGCGGAAAGGGCTTTACAATCAAGCAGCATGAAGGGGAATCCGATCGTCCTTTCCAAGGATGACATTATCAACATCCTCGAAAATGAATTTTCAATGTAAGAAATGCAGGTTACTGATAATTTGAATTCTATCGATGAACATGTAATCGGCAGTTTGGAATTATTCCTGGTATTTTGAATTTTCAATTTCTTTACGAATTCTATCTTCTTCAGATTCCTGCTTTATCTCATTTTCTGACCAGGTTAATTCTGCCTTTTCCGCATTCCGTAATTTTGAAAGTGATTGATTACGAACTACGCTCCACTTCCCACAATAAGGGCAGCGATCCAGTCTAGAAAAGCCAAGATTTATACCCCAGAGATGCAATCCAAATGGGCGTCTGCACTTGGGGCAGATCGCTCCACCGTGAAAACCATAATCCCGTTCGCTTCCCAACGGAGTCGAGTAATCTTACCGCGAGTAACCACTGCAGGAATGACCACTGCCAGAAGTATTGCCACGACCAGGATACCCACAACAGGAATGATCATTCGTTGCGTTGTCTTCCATCCTTGGTCCGCGCTGACAAAGTTTGCTGTGAATTCGCGTGAATTTAATTTATTCCCATCATTGGTGAACCCAACTGCATACATGGTATGAATTCCACCGGTATAATCATCGGTCGTGAATTGAATTCGATATGGAGCGCTGGTGGCTTCACCAATCAACAATTCATCTATGTAGAATTCGACGCGGACCAGGTTCTCGGGTCCGGTCACTTTCATGGAGAACAATCCTTGGATATCTCCTGTTCCAGAAGAGTAGCCAAAATCTCTGGACAGCTTGAGTGATATCCCAAATTCCTGGAAATGGATGGCTGAAATGGAAGAATAGATGAAAGTTATGGAGATAATTATCGAAAGGAATATTTTCTTCATCAGGTCACTTCCATCGGGTCAGGATTTGTTCACGTTGAAATACTTTTGTTGCCAGGAGCAGCAATCCAGCATCGATCACCAACATTGTAAGTGCCACCCAACTGATAACCACTGCATTCAAGACAAAAAAACCAGCCATTTGGCCAAAAAATCCAGCCAACACTGGAACAATGATTACCATCGATACCTGCTCAGCTACTCTTGGATCAGTCACACGTGATGACACCATCAGCGCAAAAGTGACCGCCATTACTGCCATTAGGGGTCCAACAATGAAAACAGCAATCAGCCAGCGAGCATCCAACAAGGCATATAGGAGGATCTTGTCCGAGACGAGAATCCACGATCCCAATGCAAATAGACCGAAAGCAGCATAAGTTGCAAGAATTGCCGGGATTACAGCAGCCAGGCATTTACCAATCAATAACTCAGTTGTAGTGATTGGCGTTGCCAGTAAAGGTTCCAAGCTGCGAGTCGTTTTTTCGCCCACGATGGAATACGCTGCAATCGTTACAGGAATAGCCACCGGGATGATCATGAACATCATCATAAATTGACTGACCAGGAAGACCTGAAGGCAATCACTGCCTTCAATTCCTTCCGGACACATGGCGTCGGTCATTTGGGTGGGCATCTCGGTATCCAAGTTGGTACCTGAAACGCCTGAGTCAATTTGCCTGGTACCAATAATTATCCCCAGAGGCAGAGCAGTCATCAGCAATGGCAAGAAGGCGACTGTAAAAATCACCATGCGGTTCTTGAAAACTTCAGCCCATTCCTTATAAATAATCGTCTTGATCTTAATCATTTTTCACCTGAATATTGAAATAATTATTTAGATAATTGGGTCAAACGTCAGCAAGCAAGGAGATCCGAATTTACGTTAAAATGCAAGAAGGATTGTTCTACTCTGTTTGAACCAACTGCAGATAAACATCTTCCAGGGAATGACGCAATTCGCCCACAAACTGTACATCTGCACCCAGTCCAACCAAGCAGCCGAATGATTTCCGGGTTTTGTGATTCGGGATCATCCAAAGTAACCACCAACTTATTATCAACAACTCTTGCTTGTTTCACAAATGGCATATTTTGAACTGAGCCAATCAATTTATCATCGAAGTTGCGCAAGTGAAACACCACTTTCCGCCCAAAGATCGATGTTCGCAGGTTGGTCGGAGTGTCCACGACAAGTAAGCGGTTCTTAAAAACCCCTATCCGATCGCACAATTTATCAGCCTCATCCAGGTTGTGGGTACACAGGAAAATTGTACGCCCCTCCTTGCGTAGTTCAGAAATGAAATCGCGAACAAGGTGGGCGGCTTCAGGGTCAAGCCCGGCTGTCGGTTCGTCCAGGAAAATTATCTTCGGTTCATGGAGAAGGGCCCGGGCAATGGCCAATTTTTGTTTCATACCTTTAGAAAATGTACCCGCTGAATCCAAACGTCGATCGTACAATCCCAACATTTTCAGATACTTTTCAACCTGCCCTTCCACATCACTGACCTCATATAGCCGACCAAAGATCCGCAAGTTATACTCGGCGGATAAATTATCATACATCCCGGGAGTTTCAGTCAACAAACCCACGATCTTTCTAATTTCCTTATCATTTTGACCAATTTGCCACCCAGCAACAGTAGCCGCGCCGGAGGTTGGTGCAATTAAGCTCGTCAGCATGCGAACTGTTGTCGTTTTTCCAGCACCATTTGGACCGAGAAATCCAAAGACTTCCCCCTCCTTGATATCCAGATTGAGGCTTTCAACTGCATGTGTTTCTTTAAAGTACTTCGTCAAATTAGATGTTTGGATCATTGTGCATATTCCTGCAAAATTGAGTATCCAGCAATACTATCCCAGATAACGTGAGTTTTCAAGGTTTTCATTCGATTCTTCGACTGAATTTAACTGGAATTGGCTCAAAAGGGGGAAGGATCGTCCCCGTCTCTTTTACTGGATCCGCTTGGTGAAAAAGACAGATCCCCAAAATACTTACAACAGCGAATAAACCAATCAACCCTTCAATAATCAAGACATGCAGATAAGGTTGAAGGAAAACAACCAACCCGTCCACAACAGCATGGAATAGAATCGCAAAGAACAACCAGCGAACTTGATTGCGGCGAGACAGCCTGTAATACCAAAACAGCCAGAAAGATCTGAATAGGGATTGTGAAGAGTCTTTCCACCGCGCCCAACAGGGTGAGATACCAAGGGGTGGCCCATGCTGTCGCTAATTGCGCCTGGACAAACGCAAGCCTTTCTGTCCCGACCAGTCGAACCAATTGTTCCGGAGTTGCCTGGCGAAGAATAATGAGTTGAATGAATCCGAATAATGCGATCAGACCAAAAAGAATAGCCTCCATCCCACCATGACCAGCTCCAAATACAATTCCCTGTCTCCAGGAACGTATCCTCTTGCCCCACATGCTCAGAATAAAATAACGTGCCCCTTCTTCGAACAAACCCGCGCTCAAACCTAAGAAAACCGAATTAAAAATGGCCTGCGCTAGCGATGACCAGTAGACCATCCCGCTACGATTAAGGAGAAGCCCAACTCCCCAATTGAACGGAATATGAACCAATTGCGATAGAATAAAAGTACCGGCGCCAATCCACCAGATGCTCCAGCTTTGCTTCCAACGTCTGGTTAAGCAAACTGCCAGCCCAACGGGTAAGGCGATCATCAACAAGCCATTTAGAGTATATGTAAAAACCAGGATATTCATAGATCAAGAAAATCTCCAATGTTGTCAGATGTGGTTGGTTAAGCCAACTCCACCCGTACAGCAACTATCTTATACTCTGGGATCATTGCTACCGGATCGAGACTGGCATGTGTGAGCTCATTGACTGAAGAGTCCGGGAAATGGAAGTTGGCATAGACCATTCCTGGCGGCACGCGTTGTGTGACCCAAGCTTCCGCAATAATGCTCCCACGCCGCGAGGTGATGCGCAACCTGGTCCCATCTTTCGCTCCCCAGTGATCAGCATCCTCAGGGTGGATCTCCACTAGCGCAGATCCATAAATGCCCAACAAACCTTCTGATCTGCGGGTCATTTGTCCACCATGCCAATGGTAAAGTACGCGACCAGTGGAGAGAAGGATAGGATACTCATCATCAGGGGATTCCGCCGGGGGGACATGGTCGATCGGCATGAATTTGCCTTTCCCGCGCGCGAACTGCCCGACATGCAAGATCGGGGTTCCCGGATCGTCCAGGCTCTTTAACCGGCCATTGCAACCGTTCGCCCTTCTCGAGGCGGTTATGTGTTACACCTGCGTAGGAGGGGGTAAGTGCGCTTACTTCTGCCATGATGGTCGAGGTGTCTGGATAATTCCATTTGGATTGCGGTGCGTCGCTTATCGGCCGGCCACCAAGAGAAATAATTCTTTGGGCAAGACTGGTTATGATCTGCCAATCCGGTTTTGCCAGGCCGATCGGTTCAATCGCTTTTCGACACATTTGGATGCGCCTCTCGGTATTGGTAAAAGTACCTGTCTTTTCTGCGAAACTCGCCCCTGGGAGCAATACATCCGCATAGAAGGAAGTCTCTGAAGCGAATATCTCCTCCAAAGCGAGGAATTCACAATGCTCCAGGCAGTGACGGATGTGGTTACTGTCTGGGTCACTCATCACAGGATCTTCCCCCATGATATATAGGGCACGGATGTTACCATTTTCCAAAGAGGGTATCATCTCGGTCACGGTCATTCCGACCTTGGCTGGCAACGCAACACCCCAGGCAGTCTCGAATTGCTTCTGTACTTCATTATTGGTCACACTCTGGTAACCAGTGTATACATTTGGCAGGGCGCCCATATCGCAAGCTCCCTGGACGTTATTTTGGCCACGCAACGGATTAACACCACCTCCAGGGATTCCCATATTCCCGAGGAGCATCTGTAAATTCGAAAGGCACATCACGTTGCGAACGCCAACAATATGCTGTGTAATACCCATTGCCCAGATGACGGCGGTGGGTTTATTTTGGGCTAGGATTTCCGCAGCCCGCTTGATCTGATCCACTGAGATACCAGTGACTCCACTTACTTTGTCGGGAGGATAATTATCAATAACCCTTTTGAAATCCTCGAAATCCTCTGTCCGGTTGGCAATAAACTCCTTATCCTCCCAGCCATTAGCCAAAATAACATGCATTAATCCGTTGAGCAAAGGAATATCCGTGCCGGAATTGTGACGCAAGTGCATTCCGCCATACTTTTGTTGTGCGAATTCAGCAAGATCGATCCGCCGTGGGTCGGCAACGATCAATTTTGCCCCGCGGCGTAACACTGCCTGGCGAATACGTGTCCCGAACACCGGATGTTGCTCTGTGGTATTGGAGCCGATGACAAAGAACGCGGCGGCTTGTTCTACAATATCGTCCATGGAATTGGACATGGAACCTGAACCGAAGGATGCGGCCAGACCAGTCACCGTGCTGGAGTGACAGAGACGAGCACAATGGTCGATGTTGTGTGTTCCCAGAACCTGCCGCGCCAGTTTGCTCATCAGGTAATTTTCTTCATTCAGGCATTTGGCAGAAGATAGAACGCCGATACTTGACCCTCCAGATTCGTTTCGTATCTTCCATAATTTCTTTGCAGTGATCTCAAGAGCAGTATCCCAATCTGTCTCGACCCAATCCCACAAACTTCCTTCGTGGGATTTTTCTTTTCCCTCGAGAAGATAACGTCGCACCTGGGGTGCCTTTAACCTGTCTTTATGATGAATGAAATCATATCCATAGCGCCCTTTGACACAAAGGTGCATTCCGTTAACAGGAGCGCCCGGATTGGAATCCACCTTGACAACCTTGCCTGCGGTAACATGGAGATCAAATTGGCAGCCAACACCACAATAGGGACAAGTCGTGGTCACTTTTCGATCCGGTTCTCCCTGGTGGATCGATAATTTATGATCTAGAGCGCCTGTCGGACAATAAGCTGCGCACGCTCCACAGGACTCGCACCGCGCTTCGAGCATGGAAGTATCTGCCCCAGCAACAATGCGAGTTTCTGACCCACGTCCAGCCACACCCCAAACAAACCTACCTTGTATTTCTGCGCAAGCACGAACACAGCGTGTGCACAGGATGCACTTGTTGAAATCCACCCAAACCACAGGATTAGGATCGCCATTCACCTGGAAACGAGAAGCGGGAATTATATCCTTAGGAGGATGAACGTCGTAATGTCGAATCCAATATTCAAACTCGGTGGCGCATTTGTCATTGGCGCCATATCCGGAATCATGATAATTCTGCAATAGAAGCGAGAGGATCGCTTTCCTTGACTTGATCAACGACTGGGTTTCTGTATAAACGATCATTCCCTCGGCAGCCAACAGGTTGCAGGCGGTTACCTGGCCGGGCCGATTTTCCATTTCCACAACACAGAGGCGACATGAACCGACCGGTGAAAGGTCCTTGTGATGACAAAGAGTGGGAATTACAATGCCGTTTGACCGAGCCGCTTCCAAGACTGTCTGCCCTTCCAACGCCTGAATAGCGGTATCATTGATTCTAATGTTGATACTCATGAGGTCAGCTCCCAACTCCGTCCAAGAATATTGATCCAAAGTTGTCGAGCGCAGATTTCACCGGCAAGTGCACCGATTGCCCCAGCCCACAGAACGAAGTGGCCTGCATCACAGTTGCCATCTCCAATAATTCCTGTATATCCTCTTTTTGTCCCCTGCCATCAGCGAGTCGGATGAGCAATTCATGGGATCGTTGTGTTCCTGCGCGGCAGGGAGTACATTTACCACACGATTTAACGGTAAAAAAATGCATGATTTCCCGTAGGAAAGCAACTGGGGAGACGTTTTGGTCGCACACCAGGAAGGCTCCAGCTCCAAGTGTTATTCCCTGGCTGGAGGAGGAGTAGTCGATAGGTATATCCAGCATTTTTTCGTTTACGATCATCCCGGCAGCACCCCCGCAAAGGGCAAATTGGAAACTGGATCCGTTCCGCATTCCGCCACCGAACTCATCGATGATGCGGCGTAAAGTGAGGCCAAAGGGTGCTTCGAATAATCCGGGGTGATTCACGTGCCCCAGCACCATGTAGAGCTTTGTCCCACTTACCGGGTAGTTGGTCAGATGCCTGTACCAATCTGCGCCACGGGTGAGGATGTGAGGCACTGCGCAAAAACTTTCCACATTGTTGACCAGAGTAGGAAGTGTTTTAAACCCATGAGTAGGCGGGTAAGGTGGTCGGAGGCGCGGTTCGCCACGCTTGCCTTCCAGCGATTTAATCAAAGCTGTTTCCTCTCCGCAAATATAGGCCCCTGCCCCGCAGTGGACATGGATATGGAATGTAAAACCGCTGCCACCAATCTTCTCTCCGAGCCACCCAGCTTCCCCAGCCTGCCTCACAGCTGATTCCAATCGCCGTGCCTGGCTGATATATTCCCCACGGATGTAGATATAGCCAGTATCAGCCCCTGTGGCATATCCTGCAATGGCCATCCCCTCCAACAATTGATGAGGATTGGTATCGATCAGAACCCTGTCCTTGAATATCAGTGGCTCTGACTCGTCGGCATTACAAATCACGATCTTCCTGGAGGCGACAGCATCGGACACATAACGCCATTTTCTCCCAACCGGGAACCCAGCACCCCCACGCCCGGTCAAGCCCGAAGTTTCCACCTCAGAAATAACCGCTTGCGGCTTTTTGCCCAAGGCAGCCTTCAATCCAGAATAAACGCCATAATTCAAAGCGGATTCGATGGATTCAGGATTTATCTCGCCGGCATGTGCAAGCATGACCCGCATTTCCCCTGGAAGAGGGAGGGAGTAATTGTTTAAATGTGGAATGGGAGTTTTTATTTTCATTGATTCGGCGGAGGTCAATGGACCAGCTTGTTTTTCCATTACCAGTGCGGCTGGTGCGCGATCACACAACCCCAGGCAACTTGACCGTTCGACTCTTGTTCCGGGATTTTCATCAGCAACCAGCTCCATCAATGGTAAACCACCTCCGCACAACCAACATACAGGTCCATCGCAAACCCGGATTGAGGCTTGCTGAATAGGAGTATCGGATACATTCAACATAGAATAAAAAGTCGCCACTCCATAGACTTGGGCAGGAGGTAGATCCATTACCCTGGCAACATCCGTGATGGCCCGGGTATCCAGACATCCACGGATTGATTGCAGAGAAACCAAGACATCCAAAAGATTTTCCGGCTGGTTTCCGTGCGCTTCCACAAGGTAGCGAATATCTTCATCTACAGCGCGGTAGCGGACTTGTCGATTTGTCATTCGTTCCCTTTCCAGGTGATTATCCGTTAAGAGTTATATTGGGTAAATTGCTTCCTTCTTAATCTTGCTTGGTTATACGTAAGTCTTCACTCGGCTCTGTCTGGAAATCACTGATTGATAATTCGCCGCTCCATCCCAAGGTCTTTCAAAAACTGGAGGTTCTTCAATGTTTAGATGATTCCAGATATCCAATAATCAATTTCTGGACAAACACGAACATGGGTGACTTCATCTAGGCTGCGAATATGTCTTTCGTGAACAGGAAAGCCCAACGACAGTTAGTCGAGGTGCTCATGGGAAAATTACCAACCACATATTTACATTCACTTTCAATGTAACGGCAATCTCGACAAGAAAGGTCTTGGTCATCTGATACCAAGAATCACGATCCTGCAGGAGTCGTTCCAGGGTCTTCCTTCTTGTTTTCAGCCCATATGTTCGGCCAATAGTAAATCCTGGTGTGTATTAATATTGAAGAACACCCGGTCAAGAGGATCGAAACGGTTAGTTTCATCTACAGACAATGTGCGCACATGGGCTTTATCAAACCACGAGATCAAACGGGTCTTGCCTTGATCCAGCGCTTCCTTTACCAACGGGACACAGGTATCCTTGCGGTAGATACCATGTAGTGGTTCCAAGCCGCGAGCAGAGGTTGGAATCACGGCATCCAGATTCCCAGATTGAAGTATTTCCAATTCATAGGTCAGAAGCTCGATGCTGGCAAAAGGCATATCACATCCTACAACTACAATCAATGGCTGCTCCGCATGGACAAGAGCTGTGTATAATCCACCCAGAGGCCCCTTATCAACAACTAGATCTGGTGCCATACGGAACCCTAATGTCCGGTAGAGTGGGGATTCCTGGCCAATCAGAATAATTTCGTGTGCGAGTTGTTCCAACCTATCGATCACGCAGGTGATGAGAGGGCGACCCATGAAGGTTACCAGTGACTTATCCTCCCCCATACGAGTCGACTTGCCTCCAGTTAGAATAGCCAGTGTGATCATAGGGTGATTTCTGTTAATTTTACTTCTGCCTATTATCATTTCCAGTCATGATAGTGTCATGAACTTAGAGGATAAAAATCCCTACTGTGATTAACATTATAATTGCTGCTATGCATAAAACCGTGCTCGCTCTCGTGCTATTGCTATTCTTATTGAGTTCTTTCATGGTGGCTGTTAATGCTGAGACACCCGGCAAGGTGGCGATGGCTCTCACGACTTCAAGTGAATTAATCACCGCGGTCAACGGGCTGCGAGCGTCTAAAGGGCTATCACCTTATATTCCTAATCCTATCCTCATGCAGATCGCACAGACGCACGCCGAATATCTTGCTGCAAACGGCGTGTCCAACACCCATATTGACGCTTATGGTAGGAAACCATTTCAACGTGCTCTGGATGCCGGATACCCGGTTGCCGGTGACTTGAACCTGGGCGGCTTCTTTTCGGAAAATGTTGTCGGTGGTATTGGACTGACCGCGGAAGGAGCAGTCGAGATTTGGATGGGGGATGCCCCGCACCAAAATACCATGCTTTCGACGAATCTCCAGGATGTCGGTGGCGGTGTTGCAGTTGTGGGGAACACTTACTACTATGTTCTCGATGCCGGTTTGTCAACTGGCGGTACACCCGTAGTTTACACTCCACCTCCATATGTATCCAAGCCAACTGTGATCTTGGCGACCAACACTCCCAATCCGGATGGAACCATCACTTACTTGGTCCGTCCTGGAGATACACTCCTGGGAATTGCTCTGGCGTTTAAAATCTCTTTGGCTGAACTTTATACATTAAATAACCTAAACGATAAGTCAGTTATTTATCCCAACCAAAGCATCCTTGTCCGAGCAGCTTATACGGCAACGCCGACTGAACCTACAGGCACCCCCACACTGAGGCCGTCATCGACATCATGGCCGACATCGATGCCAACAAATAGAATTATTTCTTCAACAGCCTCCCCTACCTTGCAACCAGTGAAGGGGGCACCAAATTCTGCAGGCGGTATAGTCCTTGCCATCATATTTTCAGCACTTTTTTCTGCTTTGCTGATCACAATCCTTGGACGTAAAAGACAATAATGATGACAATATAAAATCAAAAAAATCTCCTGTTTCCAGGAGATTTTTTTATGAGAGATTTTTTATTTTACTTTACCTTGATTCGCTACTGCTTCCGCTGCCTTGCGAACTGTTTCTTCATCTGCTAAATAATAATGAGATACGGCACGGAGATCAGCGCTAAGTTCATAAACCAGGGGAATTCCCGTGGGGATGTTCAATTCGGTTATTTCATTTTCGGAAACATCATCAAGATATTTCACCATTGCCCGTAAACTGTTGCCATGAGCAACCACGAGGACTCGTGTCCCGGATTTGATCATTGGAGCCAAAACAAGGTGCCAGTAAGGAAGCACTCGCTCCAAGGTTATTTTTAACGACTCGGTGGCTGGAAGTTGCTCGGGGGTTAATGCACCATAGCGAGGGTCAAAACGTGGATGACGCTCATCCGTTACTTCAAGAGAAGGAGGTGGGGTGTCATAACTCCGTCTCCATATCTTCACCTGCGGCTCGCCAAATTTTGCCGCAGTTTCTGCTTTGTTCAATCCCTGTAAGGCACCGTAATGTCGTTCGTTCAGTTGCCAGGCACGGATTACTGGGATCCAATCAAGGTCCATTTCTTCCTGGATGATATTCAGGGTGCGAATTGCCCGTTTTAAGACCGATGTATATGCGATATCAAATGAAAAGTTCTTCTCGCGTAAAAGCTGACCAGCCGTATGGGCTTCTTTACGCCCTAGTTCGGTCAGATCAACATCCGTCCAGCCGGTAAACCGGTTCTCGAAATTCCAGGTGCTTTGACCGTGCCGCACCAACACCAACTTAAACTTTGTATCCATCTTATACTCCTGGCATAATAAACCGCCAGGTGCAAATGCGCCTGGCGGTTCGTAATAACCGTGATTTTATCGAATTGCGCGTTCAGTTTCAGGATCGAACAGGTGGCACTTGTCCATATTGAATGACACTTGTGCCATTTCTCCAACCCGGAAATTGGTGCGTGGATCCACGCGAGCCACGATGCTATTCTGGCCACTCACCAGGTACAAGAAGATCTCATTACCCATCAATTCGGTGACATCGACCTTGGTTTCGACAGGAGCAGCATGAATGCCAGGTGGGATAAATGCCGGATTTTTAATATCTTCCGGTCGAATACCGAAAATGACATCCTTCCCAACATAGCCATCGAATGCCTTCATGCGATCATCGGGTACCGGGACAGCAAATGAACCGGCATCAACCACCAACTTACCATCCACTTTCTGAAGTTTGGCCTTGAAAAAATTCATGGCAGGGGCACCAATGAAACCGGCAACGAACATATTATCCGGTTTATCATAGAGGACCTGGGGAGTATCCAGCTGCAGGAGGAGACCTTTATTGATGACTGCAATGCGAGATGCCATGGTCATAGCTTCCATTTGATCATGGGTTACATAAATAAATGTGGTGCCCAAGCGATGATGCAACTTTGTGATTTCTGCACGCATTGCTATGCGCAATTTCGCATCCAGGTTGGAAAGTGGTTCGTCGAATAGGAACACCTTCGGTTCACGAACGATGGCTCGTCCGACCGCGACACGTTGACGTTGACCACCAGAGAGTTGACGAGGTTTTCGTGCAAGCAATTCGCCGATACCAAGGATCTCCGCAGCTTCATTCACACGCCGCTTGATTTCGTCCTTTGGGGTCTTGCGTAATTTGAGGCCAAAGGCCAGGTTATCGTAGACTGTCATATGCGGGTACAAGGCATATGACTGGAAGACCATGGCGATATCACGATCCTTCGGCGGGACATCGTTCACCACGCGGTCATCGATCCTAATGGAACCCTGGGTGATCTCTTCCAATCCTGCCAACAGGCGCAGAGCGGTGGTCTTTCCGCATCCCGAAGGACCAACAAAGACCAAAAATTCCTTGTCGTCGATGTTCAAATTGAGATCATTGACTGCAATGACTTTATCGAACTGCTTTGTTACGTGATCGTACGTTACACTAGCCATTTGAAACCTCCGTTTCGTGGGATATGGTAGCTTTATTATAGTCCAAAAAAACAAATACGAGTAGAATAATGCCATGAGCAACGACGACGTGACGCCCATTCGCCAACAATATTTGGAAATTAAACGGCAATATCCCGATGCAATCCTCTTCTTTCGCCTTGGGGATTTTTATGAAACATTCGATCAGGATGCAGAGACAGTAGCACGCGAATTGGACATCGTATTAACTTCCCGACCTATCGGAAAGGGATTGCGAGCTCCGTTGGCAGGGATACCTTACCATGCAGTTGAGAATTACCTGTCCCGGCTCATCTCTAAAGGTTACCACGTCGCAATTTGCGAACAGATGGGGGACCAACCTGAAAAAGGAATTTTCCCTCGCAAGGTCATACGAGTAGTCACTCCAGGTACGGTCATTGAACCAGGACTCCTTCCCAGCGACATTAACAACTATTTGGCTGCGTTGGTTATCGAAGATAACCGGGCTGGAATCTCCTATGTGGACATCACCACTGGTGAATTCGCGGTCACAGAAATTGATACTGGATTGGATTTCAATCCAGTCCGTGCAGAGTTGACACGCCTGCGCCCCGTTGAAACCATTCATCCAAAAAATCTCATTCTTCCGAACGGAATCCCTGGTCAAATCACTGGCTGGGCAGACTGGAGGTTCGAACCGGGTAAATGTCGGGAGACCTTGTTGTCCCATTTCCAAGTCGCTACTCTTGATGGTTTTGGACTGAATGGTAAACCCCTGGCGATCCGCGCTGCCGGTGCCATTCTACAGTACTTGAAGGAAACCGAACCAGGCGCTCTAGGATTATTAACAAGTCTTCGCAACTATGCACTGGGCGAGTTCATGACCCTTGATGCCTCAACTCGTCGTAACCTGGAATTAACAGAGACGCTCAGTGGAGATCCTAAGAATTCCCTCTTTGGGGTGATAGATCGTACTGTCACCCCCATGGGGAAACGATTATTAAATCAGTGGATCAACCAACCTCTTTTAGATGTCACTCGTATTCGACAGCGACAGAATGGAGTGGAATTCTTCTTCGAACGTTCCCTTTTGCGAGCAGAAATTCGCTCAAATCTAAAACCCTTCAATGATCTGGAACGCCTGACAAACCGAATATTGTCTGTTCATGCCCAACCGCGGATCTTGTGGCTATAAGGGACACCCTTACCCGGATTCCTTCCATTATGACGCCTTTAATAATGGAGGCTGCTACCCCAAAAAATAGCATAATGATTTCCAATGATGAAGATGTCCTCCCTATTAATGACCTAAATCCATGCATTGAAGAATTATCCCTGCTTAATACATCGATTGCCGAAGATCCTCCGAATACACTTCAGAATTCAGGAGCCATCCGCCCTGGTTATTCTGCCGAGTTGGACGGTATTATTAAGTCTTCCCGCCACGCCCGTGAGTGGATAAACAACCTCGAACAAACAGAACGAACCCGTTCCGGTATTAAGACCTTGAGGGTTGGTTACAACAAGGTATTTGGTTATTACATAGAAGTTTCACAGGGCCAGGTAGGAAATGTACCCGAAAATTATATCCGCAAGCAAACCTTGGTAAATGCAGAAAGATTTATCACCCCGGAAATGAAGGAGTATGAAACCTTGGTTCTGAATGCCGAGGAGCGGATTAAAGAGATTGAACTCAAATTGTTCAGGGAAATTTGTACCATCCTGGCGAGATCCGCAAGCAGGCTTCTTACCACTGCCCGCGCGATTGCCGTTATGGATGTCCTGTCATCCCTGGCTGAGACTGCAGCATTGGGAGGATATAAACGACCTGAGGTATCCGAAGATGAACGCCTTGATATCCGAGACGGCAGGCATCCCGTAGTTGAAGCAAGTTTGAGCGGAGATCGATATGTTCCCAACGATATCAGTATAGAAAAAGGAGAGATCATTCGAATTATCACGGGACCCAATATGTCAGGGAAGTCCACCTATTTACGGCAGGCTGCTCTGATTGTCCTATTGGCCCAAATCGGATCCTTTGTTCCGGCCTCCTCTGCTGCAATTGGCCTGGTGGACAGAATTTTCACACGAATTGGCGCTCAAGATGAAATCCACGCTGGACAATCCACCTTCATGGTGGAGATGATCGAGGCGTCAAACATTCTTCATCATGCTTCGCCACGTTCCTTGCTCATCCTGGATGAAATCGGTCGCGGGACCAGCACATATGACGGTGTATCAATTGCTTGGGCTGTTGTTGAATATATCCATAATCACCCTCAACTAAGAGCCAAGACGCTTTTTGCCACCCATTACCATGAATTGACCCAATTGGCTGACCTATTACCCGGAGTGCGTAATTACAATGTTGCTGTCACTGAATTTGATGGTCAAGTCGTATTCTTGCATAAAATAGTCCCAGGGGGAGCAGACCGTTCTTATGGTATCCATGTAGCACAGTTAGCCGGACTCCCAAGACCAGTGATCCAGCGTGCAGGAGAAATCATGGCTGAACTGGAAAGGACTTCTGGCAGGGCAGTTAGGATCAATCCACATGCAGCACAGCAGGCAGCACTTTTCCCTGCCACAAGCCCTTTACTTGATGAGTTGAAATCATTAGATGTAAATGGGCTTTCACCTATCGAGGCATTAAATAAATTATTTGAGTGGCAAAGGAAATATACTCAATAATTTTTCAAGAAAGCTCATTTTAATCAACAACCTTCTTGGAATTTCACCTTGGGGCAGTTATACTATTAGCAGTTATTCATTATTATTAAGAATACAACCAGCCTTTACCTCTTCCAAATAATTCCAGGATTTCCCAGCAAGTCGAGTTGGATCGGATTTGATGTGATCTACCAAGAACCACTAACCTCGCTTTGTACTTGTCCATGGAGCGTTATGCAATCAAGATCGGGGTTTACTCGATCAGCTCCAAGGATGTTCCAATAAGTCTTATGACAGGCCTTGTTTGAACTGCATCGCAACCCAGGCTGGCGAACTTGACGTACATTCCGGACGCTGGACGCTGCCAATTTAGCCGGGTAAAATGCCAGAATTGCCTCATAATTGGTTTGTAACAGCAGGGGAAACAAGTTAAGACCTTTTCAAATAATTACACCCTCCCGTATTATAAATTTCGGGAGGGTGCTCTTATTGATTTAAAAAATAGTATTATCTATTAATTGTTATTATTTTTAAATTAGAGCCTTCGCTGGGGCCTTTGAACGCACGATCGCCCAACCAACCAAGGCAAGCATTACCAAGGCAACTCCCCATACAATAAATAGGGTGGTGCCAGTGGCATTGGCATATTTCACGATGATCGGGGCGGCAATCAAGCTAACCAGATTGACCACCTTGATCATCGGATTAAGTGCCGGACCAGCGGTATCCTTGAGCGGATCTCCGACCGTATCACCCACCACGCCGGCCTTATGGCGTTCCGAGCCTTTGCCTGTATTTGCAACAAGATCTCGAGGTTCATCTTCGATTGATTTCTTCGCATTATCCCAAGCTCCACCTGCATTCGCCATGAATACTGCAAGCAGTTGTCCGCTCAGAATTATTCCAGCACAGAAACCGGCAAGCGATTCCACACCCAGGACCAATCCAAGGGCTAAAGGTGTCAGGACCGAGATCACAGCCAGGGGGATAAGCTCTTTCTGTGCGGCCTCCGTCGAAATACCAACCACGCGAGCATAATCCGGTTTGACCTTGCCTTCCATCAGACCAGGTATCTTGAACTGCCGGCGCACTTCAATGACGATCAGGCCGGCCGCCCTGCTAACTGCTTTAATAGAAAGTGAAGAGAAAAGCCATGGAAGTGCTCCCCCCAAGAGTAGGCCAATGAAAACGCTCGTTTCGGAGACGCGAATGCCTGTTTCGTTCAACAGCATTGTAAATGGAATGGCCTTTCCAGCAGCGAGAGCTGCTGCGTTGGCAGCTTCCTGTACGCGCCCGACGTCAATAAAGAATGATGCAAACAAGCTGACTGCTGCGATAACAGCGGAAGCGATGGCGACACCCTTGGTGATTGCCTTGGTTGTGTTACCCACTGCATCCAGGTCAGCCATGATCTGACGAGCTTTCTTGGTTTCATCATCATCCATCCCGTGCCAGGCCATTTCACCGATACCATTGGCATTGTCAGAAATGGGTCCGTACGAGTCCATTGCGACATTATTTCCGGTGTGACTCAACATTCCAATACCGATCATCGCAACGGCATAGAGAACATATTGAGCACCCTGACCGTTATAAAGCAGCAAGGCACCGATAAAACTGATAACAATCACAATAAGCGCCCAGACGGATAATTCCATTCCGACCGACAAGCCTGAGAGAATGGTCGTAGCAGGGCCTGTATCGGTCGACTTGACAATCTCTTTTACCGGGGGCTTTTTAGTTGACGTAAAGTATGAAGTCAAAGGATTGAATGCAACAGCCAGTGCGACACCAATGGTGGTCAGCATTGCCATTTTCCAATCATGGCAATATAAGATCGCCAACAGAAAGGACCAAAGGACAGTATTTACGCTCGATACCTCGTAGGATCGGAACATGGCATCCTCCGCATCATGCGCATGCAGGAAACCAAAGATTCCTTTCTTCGGCATTTTCTCCCATATCGGAACTGTAAAAGTTCCAAGAATGGAAGAAATTACCCCTATCGCACGAATGATCAGCGGATAGACTATCCACTTAAGATCTCCTGTTGCAGCTACGAGAGTCAACCCGAGTATCAAACCGGAGACAATCGTCACTTCATAGGATTCAAAAATGTCGGCAGCCATTCCTGCGCAGTCACCAACATTGTCACCCACAAGATCAGCAATCACGGCAGCATTGCGTGGATCGTCTTCCGGGATATCTTTCTCAACCTTTCCTACCAGATCAGCCCCGACATCGGCAGCCTTGGTAAAAATTCCTCCGCCAACACGCATAAACAAGGCAAGTAATGTTCCGCCAAAACCAAAACCAAGCAGGGCATCTGGAGCAGCTTTTCCAAAGATGATGAAGATGATCGTACCCCCGAATAATCCCAGCCCATCAGTCAGCATTCCGGTTATTGTCCCTGAATAATAAGCAATGGTCAGGGCTTCGTTCAGACTGCGCCGTGCTGCTGAAGCTGATCGAACATTTGCCTGGATAGCCATCCTCATTCCTAATTGCCCGACAAGCAATGAAAACGACGCCCCCATAATAAAAGCAATTGTCCTGCCGATCGCTACGATGATTTGAGCATTCTTACCAAACTCCTCCGTGGCTTCGAGTGTTGGAGGAACAATATATACACTAAAGAATAAAGCGATTGTTAAAACGCCAATAAGTGGCAGAATGGTTTTAAGTTGACGACTAAGGTAACTGTCTGCTCCAATGCGAATGGCATCCCAGACTTCTTGCATTTTCTGGGTGCCTTTATCCTTCGAGAGAACATTGCCCCTGAGCAACCAAGCGTAAAGCAGGCTAATAAAAGCAGTAATCACAACGCCAATTATCGAAATTTGTTCGAACGTATTCAATCCATGACGGCTGCCGAGCCACAAAATATCCATTACTCACCTTCCAATAATATTTATGGTATCGGGAAAAAATAAAAAAAACGTCTGCGGACAAAGCTCGCCAGAACATTTTTTTTAATTATACTGGAGTAGAAAGGATGCGTCAACAAATTAACTAACCTAATTAGAGAAAATATATCCATCAACAATTCTCCAACACCAACCACCCCCACTAAAAATTATATAATTAGCAGAATCGAATTTTTATTAGCGTTTGATTAGAATAAGGGAAACCTATTGACTTAGTCTCCTTATTTATTGTATAGTACTCTACAGTAGATATTCAAACCTCCCATCCCGGCACTGTTGCCTTCTGGCGGCTGTGCCGTTTTATACGCCAATTCGATATACTTCTTAACAAGGAGACTTCATGATTCGTGCTACAGGATTAACCAAGGATTATGGCTCACGAAGGGCAATCGAGAACTTATCCTTTGAAGCAAGACAGGGTGAAGTGGTTGGTTTCCTCGGGCCAAACGGTGCTGGAAAGACCACCACAATGAGGATCTTGACCGGATACATGCCTCCCACCTACGGAACTGCCGAAGTTGCTGGCTACGACATTATAAACGAATCGATCGAAGTTCGACGCAGGGTGGGATACCTTCCAGAGACAGTTCCGCTCTATCCGGATATGACTGTCTTTGAATATTTGAAATTTATGGCTGATTTGCGTCATATACCGGATGCTGAAAACATGGTCGACGATGCATTGGAAATGGTAAACATGACCGAAAGGGCTGGAGGTTATATCGCCAATTTATCCAAGGGTATGCGGCAACGGATTGGTCTAGCCCAAGCCCTCCTGCACAGACCTGAAGTTCTCATTCTGGATGAACCAACGATTGGCCTGGATCCTGCCCAGGTGGTGGAGGTACGAAATGTGATCCGGGAAGTTGGCAAGGAGAGGACTGTTTTACTCTCCACTCATATCTTGTCCGAGGCGCAGCAATTATGCGATCGTGTATTAATCATAAACAAGGGTCGCATCGTCACTGAAGATAGCCCGGAAAACCTCCAGGCACGCTTGATGGGGGCAGAACGCGCCGTACTAAAAGTTAAAGGCGAAGCAGAAGACCTGCTTCCCATTGTGTCCGCTATCAATGGTGTTCAGGATGTGTTTCTACGCCCGGATGGTAGACTGGAATTCCAATTTGCCCCAGGCATGGATGTCCGGCCTGACGTCGCCAAGGCTGTAATTAGTGCAAATTTCGAAATGCTCGAGCTATCACCAGTAAACTTGAGCTTGGAAGAGATTTTCCTGGAGTTGACCAGTGATGACAACCAAGCCAAGAAAGGGAATCAAAATGCGTAACATCTGGACCATCACCCGACGCGAATTCCGTCACTATTTTATAAGCCCAATCGCTTATATTGTTGCATTGCTAATTCTACTGGTTACAGGGATATATTTCGTCCTCATCTTACGGAGCGCGGCAAGCTCAGCTTACTATGGTTCTGTAACTCCTCCGACAACTGGCGACATACTTGGATTGATGCCCTTCATGCTGTTGTTTGCGACGCCAGCTTTAACCATGCGCTTACTCGCTGAAGAGCATCGTTCAGGTACATTGGAACTTCTGCTGACATCACCCATCAAAGATGGTGAATTAATTATTGGGAAATGGCTCGGCTCATTCCTTTTCATATTGACAATTCTTGCCATCACATTACTCTTCCCGATCATCCTCAATTTCTGGTTGGTCACACCAGGTATAGATCAACTACTGATGTTATCCAACTATCTCGGCATTGCCCTTGTTGCAGCTGCGTTCCTCGCAATCGGTACGGCAATATCCTCCCTTTTCAGAAATCAATTTGCAGCGCTCTTTGCCACCCTTGTCGCTCTCTTTTTCATGTGGTACCTGATCGGTTGGCCTGCATATGTCATGCAGGGGGGCGGAGAAGTTTTTTCCTATTTGAGTATGAGTTCTCATTACTTTAATGGCTTTGGAACAGGCGCTGTCTCATTGTCTGACATAATTTATTATGTGAGTATTGTGGTCGTGAATTTGGTCATCGGAACAGCAGCAATTGATATGAGAAGGTGGCAATAATGACAAAGAAAACCAATACCCGAACAAAAATGAATACCCGCCGGTTTGCTTCCATTGGTTTATGGCTGGCAGGAGCAGCCCTGTTGGTAGGAATTATTGTGATAGCCGTTAAGTTAATCACATATATGGGGATGTATGCTCCCACAACAGAAACATCCCAGGTGATAAAGTACATCGGCCTTGGGGCAATCGCACTATTAATTCTGGGCTTGGCATTCTTCGCACTGTTGGATCCACAACGTGTACGCAACATCCTGACAGGGCGACAGGCAAGATATGGCAGCAGTGCTCTTATCACACTCGTTGCGGTGATAGGTATCGTTTTTGTGGTTAATTTATTACTCTACCAAAATCCACAAGATTGGGACTGGACCCAAGATAAATCACACACTCTTGCGCAGGAGACAATAGATACACTAAAGGCACTTCCTTCAAGCGTGGAAGCAATTGGCTTCTTTACAGCCAATAGTTCGACTGAAACGGCGAACAGCCTTCTAACCGATTATAAGAATAATAGTGACGGAAAATTTGACTTCCGCTTTATTGATCCGAACAGTAATCCCACTCTTGCCTCTCAATATAATATTACTCGTGACGGGACCATTGTACTGGTAATGAATGACCAACAGGAAATGGTCACCTACCCTTCAGAATCCGAGTTAACAAATGCCCTTGTGCGAATCATGAATCCTGGTCAAAGGGCCGTTTACTTCTTAACCGGTCACGGAGAGGCGGATATCCAAAACGCAGGTGAGACATCCTTTACCCGTGTAAGAACCCTCTTGGAAGCAAAGAATTACACAGTGTCAACACTAAACCTGCGTGCAGAAAACTCGATTCCATCCGACGCACTGGCGATCATCATCCCCGGAAAAACAAATCCCATCTCCGATGCCGAAGTAACCTTGATTTGGGATTATTTAACTCAAGGAGGTTCTTTGGTTCTCCTAGAAGATCCAACAGTCCTGACTAATATGGGAAATGAAGAAGACTCATTACAAACCTACCTGGTAGACGAGTGGGGAGTGGAAATAAATAATGATATTGTCATCGACCCAACATCCAACCCATTAACTGTCGCCATATCATATAGTTATGGAACGCACGCAATCACCAATAATCTTTCAAAGAACTTGCTTACCTTCTTCCCCATAGCCCGCAGCATTGGGTCGGGTGCATTTCCATCGGAAGTGACACTCTCGCCACTTGTATTGACCATCGATACCGCATGGGGTGAGACCAATTTTGACTCCTTGTCTGACGGGACATATGCCAACGAGTCGAATGACACGCCAGGACCCATCACCCTGGGTGTAGCGGCTGAGAATACATCTACAAGAACAAGGTTGGTCGTATTTGGAAATTCCAGCTTTGCCTCCGACACTTATATCGACCAGTATGGCAATGCTGACCTGGTTATCAATTCCATCGATTGGGCGGCGGAGCAGGACAATATGATCAACTTGACTGCAAAGACACCCACTGACCGAACTTTACTTCCCCTTTCCACTTTTGCTTGGCTGATGCTAGGCCTGGCTTTCATTTGTATCATTCCCGGGCTGGTCATTGCCGGTGGTGTGGCTTCCTGGCTGATTCGACGTTCCAAAGGATAACCACATAATGAAGCGCTCAAATTGGTTACTTCTCATCCTCCTGGGTATAGTGATCGGCGCCTATTACCTTATCCAAAATAACAAGAGTGAGGCTACTGAAGACCTGACCCCTGATTCTACTGAAACCGAGTATCTACTCCAAGAAACGGATAGTGTTTTACAGATAATCAGAATATTTGACAATGATTACCACATCGTTGAGATGAGCCGAGACTTGGATGGGTCATGGATTGTCAGCATCCCCGACAGCGGAGAAGCCGATCAATCCGCTGTCACTGCTGCCGAATCTCAACTCGGCGCCCTGCAAATCATTTCAGACCTAGGATCGGTTACCAATCTTGCTGATTTCGGCATCCTTGTCCCGGTCTATACAGTAAAACTCACCTATAATAACGGCGTCAAGCACAAGATCGAAGTAGGTAATCTAACACCCACCAATAATGGTTATTATGTTCAACTTGATGACGGGAATATTTCCATCATCAGTCAATACAGCGTTGATGCCATTGTGAAATTGATCGAGAATCCTCCCTATCCTGCAACCCCGACACCTGAATCGACGAACACAACCCCGTAACCATTAATGGGTATTGATTTTTGACCAAAAAAAGAGTATTCTGAATCTAACAAAAAATGAAAACAAGGAATCATAAAATATAATGGAAAACCCATTGCTGATCGAGGAGGAAGAAGAATATTCAGCCATTGCCAGGCTTATTGAATTGGGTCGGCAGAAATCCTATGTGACCATAGACGATATTCTGCATTTCTTCCCAGAAGCCGAGCAAGACGTTGAACAATTGGAAGAAGCCTTTGCCGCGCTGTTAAGTGCAGGGGTTGCTTTTGTCGAAGACACTCCGGGTGTGGAGCCTCCCGAAGATGAGCTGGCAGCTGCCGAAGAAAAGGATGCCGAAGTCGAAGCAGAAGTATCGCTTGACGATTACCTCGCAAATATAGATACTGATGACACCATCGGTTTGTATTTAAAAGAAGTCAGCAGGGTTCCATTGCTCACCGCTGAAGAAGAGGTGATCCTGGCTCAACGAATCGAACGAGGCCGTATGGCTCGGGAAGAGTTGGCCCGAGGAAATGTCAGTCCCCGCCGCAGAATGGAACTTCGTCGTCTCATTGAGGACGGTTGGGCAGCTCGTGAACACCTCATCACTGCCAATTCCAGGCTGGTGATTTCTGTCGCAAAAAAATATATGGGACGCGGAGTACCTTTCCTTGACCTGATCCAGGAAGGGAACATTGGCCTAATCCGCGCCACAAAGAAATTTGACTACCGCCGTGGACACAAATTTAGCACCTATGCCACATGGTGGATTCGCCAGGCAGTGACTCGCGCCATTGCGGATCAGGGACGCACAATTCGAGTTCCAGTTCACATGGGCGACCAGATCAATAAACTGTTACGGGTACAACACCAACTCACCCAACGGCTTGGGCGTGAACCCTCAGTGGAAGAATTGGCAGATGCCCTGGAAGTTCCACCCAAAAAAGTGGAGAATATGATCCAAGTAGCTCGCCGTCCTCTCTCTCTTGAAACACCCACAGATGATGAGGAAGACTCTGTGCTTGGTGATTTCATCGAGGATGACGAAGCTGCGCCTCCTGACGAAACAGCAACCTATAACCTTCTTCGCGAACACCTAGGCGAAGTATTAAACGGATTACCCCCTCGAGAGGTCCGCATCTTGCAATTGCGGTATGGCTTGCTGGATGGACAGGCATACACACTTGAGGAAGTCGGACGAAAGATGGGCGTGACTCGCGAGCGCGTCAGGCAAATCGAAGCACAAGCGCTCAGTCGTCTGCGTCATCCGTCAATCCGGCGCAAATTACGTGATTACTTGGGCGAGTGATCAATAACGCCAAAAACACAGCCTTGATTGGCTGTGTTTCTTTTCAGCTACCGATAATAAAAATCCGTCCAGAATTTCTAGGTAAAAATGCTCACCCATCGTGAACGCCTGCAAGCCTGCCTCACAAATGACTCTGCCCTAGACCGGCCTCCAGTTATCCTTTGGCGCCATTTCCCAGTCGATGACCAAAATCCAGAATTACTGGCCCGGGCTACTCTTGCCTTCCAGCATACCTACGATTTTGATCTGGTGAAAGTAACCCCTGCATCGTCCTTCTGTATAAAGGATTGGGGAGCGGAAGATGCCTGGGAAGGCCACTTTGAAGGAACAAGACGTTACACAAAGCGCGTAATCAAATCTCCACGAGATTGGGAAAATCTTTCAATCCTCGATCCACTCAAGGCTGAACACCTCGCCAGGCAGATAACCTGTCTCCGTATACTTAGGAAGGAACTTGGTCCAGAAATCCCTCTTGTGCAAACAATCTTTGATCCACTAGCCCAAGCCAAGAACCTGGCAGGCAATGCCCAACTCATCGTTCACCTGCGTCAATACCCAAACGCGGTAATGAATGGCTTGAGAATTATCGCCGAAACTACAAGAAGATTTCTGGAAGCCTGCATCTCGACTGGTATCGATGGTATATTCTTTGCAGTCCAGCATGCCCAAGCCGGCATAATAACAAAGCAAGAGTTCATAGATTTCGGTTTGTCTCTTGATTTACAGATCCTTGAACAAGTTCAAAACCTCTGGATAAACCTGCTGCATTTGCATGGCGAAGATATATATTTTGACTTGGCGCCCAGTTTCAACTGCCAGGTAGTAAACTGGCACGATCGTGAAACAACACCTTCTCTTTTATCAGCCAAAAGCAGTTTTCCTGGTGCGCTCTGCGGAGGGGTGAGTCAAAAGACAATCACCTATTCTGATAATGCGGAGGTCTTGAGGGAATCTTTGGATGCCATTTCCAAGACAGATGGAAGACGTTTCATCCTGGGAACCGGTTGTGTTGTTCCCATTATTGCTCCACATGGTAACATCAGAGCACTTCGGCAAAGTGTGGAGGATAGGTAAAATGGGAAGCCTGCGTGTTATCTCTGGAAAAGCCAAGGGACGCCGATTGAAAGATGTACCCGGCGATACCACCCGCCCTGTAACTGACATGGTCAAGCAAGCCATATTCAATATCCTGGGGGCGGATGTTCAAGACACTATTTGGTGGGATCTATTTGGTGGAACTGGTGCCATCGGCATAGAAGCTCTCAGCCGGGGAGCTTCTTTTGTCCGCTTCAGCGAGTTAAACCGGCTTCCAATTGAAACCATAAAAGCCAACCTTCAAGTTACAGGATTTAGCGCACAAGCTGAAATCCGGCGCGGTGATGCTTTTACCATGGTTCAAACCCCCATCGATCGCCAATTCGATTTTATTTATGTTGCCCCTCCCCAATATAAAGAGATGTGGTCGAAAGCACTTCTTGCCCTGGATGGCAATCCCGGATGGTTGAAGGAGGGCGCATGGGTGATAATTCAAATTCATCCTCGTGAAGAGCGCTCCCTTGATTTACAGAATTTGTCTCGTTTCGATGAACGCAAGTATGGCAGCACTTTACTTCTTTTCTATGAGAAGAAGGCAGCTGAGAACGAATTGGATAACAATTCGTAAAATTTATTAATTCTTGTAATTCTTTAAGGATTCCACTTCTTGGGAAGTGAGGTGGCGCCATTGGCCAGGTTTGAGATTCCCAAGAAATAAAGTCCCCATACGAACTCGGATAATCTTGACCACGGGTAGCCCAATTACTTTGCCGGTTTCCCTGATCTGGCGTTTATGGCCCTCTCGCATCTTTACTGCCAGCCAGGTTCCTTTCCCCTCCTTGCGCAGAATGGAAACATCCGCTGGAAGGGTTTGAAAACCATCCTCCAAGACAAGCCCCCGTTGCCAGGCAGATAATTGCTTCGAATCTGGATGGCGCGCCACAAGTACTCGATATTCTTTTTCATGCTCATATCGAGGATGAGTTAATTGATTAGTTAGGTCACCATCATTGGTTAGGATTAATAATCCTTCCGAGTCGACATCCAGCCGTCCTACAGGATAAAGTGTTCCCGGAAGAGGTACGAGATCACGTACTGTATGCCGCGGATCCGGAGTGGAAACCGCTGATATGACGTTACGTGGCTTGTAAAGCATGATGTACATCAACGGCTCGGAAGCTGAGATCGCCCTTCCATCCACACTAATCTTGTCAACCGTAATGTCCGCCTTTGAGCCAAGGACGGCAACACTCGTATTAACCTTGACCCTCCCTTCGGATATGAGCTGTTCACAGGATCGTCGAGAACCATATCCAGCGCGTGCCAAGATCTTTTGCACTCGTTCTTCCATGATCAACCTTTCAACATCTCATCGTGGTTGTTCTCTGTCTCGGGTACCGGCAAGTTTAATGGAGGCAATTCCATTATTGAATTTATACCAAAGTGTTGTAAGAAATCAGATGTAGTACCGTACAGAATTGGACGGCCTGGCCCATCCGCTCTACCGACCTCCTGGATCAATGCTTTTCCCAGCAAAGACTTAATAACACCATCACAGTTGACCCCACGAATACCATCCAAATAAGGACAGAGTCACCGGTTGCTGGTAAGAGACAATGGCCAATGTTTCCAGTGCTGCATGGCTCAGGCGGGAGGAAGCTTCAAGACCAAGGAATTTTTCTATAATCTGTGCTGATTCAGGGGCTGTGGTCAATTGAACCCTTCCTCCAGAGCGCTGGAGCCGGATTCCACGCGTGCCCAGCACAACTTCAAGTCCTTTCAATCCTTCTTCTACTGCCGAGATCGAAATATCCAAGGTCGTTGCCAATTGAGTAAGTGAAACGGGTTCTGGAGAAACGAATAGGATTGCTTCCATGGCAGAAGGAATTTCCCTCAATTTGTTTTCAAATTCAGTCATGCTATAATCACTCCGTTCACCAGAGTATCAAGGAGAGTAATACTATGAAGAGTAGAAAATTCATCATTCTCTTGCTCTTGTCAGTCACCATAGTCTCAATGCTTGCATGTACTATTTTTATTGGTGGTCCAAAATATCCAGATCGCACGATCCCTGTTTCGAGCGAGTCAGTCTCCGAGCTACAAACAGCCATCGCCCAAGCCTGGGAAGGTGGTGCGATCTCAAACCAGATCTCGTTTTCGATCACCGAACAACAAATCACTTCTTATCTTGCCGAGAAAATTCAGCAACAACCGAAACCATTCATTACCAATCCGCAGGTTTTTCTTCAGGATAACGAGATCCAATTGTATGGTACTGCCAAACAAGGAAATTTCCAAGCAACTGCTGCAGTCATCATGACCGCTTCTGTCGATGAACTGGGAGAATTGAACCTGGAAATGAAATCAGCTGACTTCGGACCCTTGCCTGTACCATCAGGGTTATTGGAAGCACTTACAGCCATGGTAGAAGAAGCTTATACCGGGGCGGTTGGACCCATGGCCACAGGAATTCGCCTTGTCAATGTTGTTGTAGCTGATGGAATTATGACGATCACAGGTCAACTCAAATAGCTGTTCGATTATACCAGTTTCCCAATGCTCCAGTTCCCATCGCATTTCTTGTCCTACTCCATCCGGAGACATTGCGTCCTCAGGAATAAAGCTGCCTGGCTTTTTTGTATATTCATGCTGATATCTTTGTCCGCTTGTCAGCCAGCCCAGGTTCCAAATTCATCCATCCTAGTAATAATTACTGCTGATGGTGAACACCAGGAAATTACAATCCCTGAGGGTAGTACTGTTCAGGATGCTCTTGACACGATCGGTCTGACCCTTGGAGAATTGGATCGAGTAAAACCGCCTACCTATGCAATTTTAGGTGAAAATTCCGAAATAATCATCACGCGTGTAGACGAGGAATTTATTACAACTCGCAGGATAATCCCTTTTGGGAGCCAAACATTGTTGAACGAATCAATGCCGTCGGACCAACAAAGGTTGATCCAGTCAGGAATGAACGGCGAAGAAGAAGTGACCACCAGGATCCTTTATGAAAATGGCGCAAAGGTGAGCCAAGCAGAATTAGCGCCAGTTACAATTCAAGCACCAGTCGATGAGATTATTATGATCGGTGTTAAGAATCGCTTTTTCCATAATTAATTTTGATGGGATGATGGTGTACCTTACCAGCGGAAATGCTTGGGTTATGGAGGATGCAACTTCCAACAGGCGCCCTCTGGTGACAAGCGGAGATCTTGATGGTCGCGTCTTCTCCCTTTCCCCGGATGGGCAGTGGCTCCTTTTCAGCAGAAAGTCGTCCCGACCTCTGGATCAAGAGATAAATACCCTATGGGTCATTCAGGTCAACGAACCAGTAGAGCCACCAATAAACTTAAGGATATCGAATATCATCCATTTTGCAGCATGGCGCCCAGGTGACGAATATACGATAACGTATTCAACTGTCGAGCCACGTGCTACGGCACCAGGCTGGCAAGCAAATAATGATCTGTATTTCCTGCCATTCGGTCCCGATTTGGATGAGCAGGAAAAACCGATTCAGGTATTAGAAGCATCATCAGGTGGAATTTATGGTTGGTGGGGAACATCCTTTTCCTGGTCACCAGATGGACAACGTTTAGCCTATTCGCGTCCCAATTCAATCGGCTTGGTGGACGTGGAAGACAATGAGATGAACCAATTGTTTGAAATCGCGCCTTTCAATACTCATGCAGACTGGGCTTGGCTTCCAGCCCTAGCATGGGGGAACAATTCACAGGTAATATATTACATTAGCCATTCAGCTTCGGTGGGAATCACCGAACCCGAGGATTCGCCTCTCTTCGAACTTAACGCATACTCCTTGACATCAGGATTCACAGGTTCATTGGTTACTCAAACAGGTATGTTTGCCTATCCAGCAGTCTCCCCCATTGATGGCGAGAACGGCGAAATGTCGCCTGGTATTGCATTCTTACAGGCGATCTTCCCTCTCCAATCAGCAACAAGCCGCTACCGGCTGGCAATAATTGATCGAGATGGTTCCGAACCCCTGCTCCTCTTTCCCCCCGAGAACCAAATTGGCATTGAACCACAAACACCTGTTTGGGCTCCAATGACAAACAACGGCTTGTTGGCGATCCTTAATAATGGGAATATCTGGATCATTAACACAAATGACGGAAATGCACAACAAGTTACCGGTGATGGGTTAACCAACAGGATCGACTGGAAATAAGAAAACCATGTAAAGAGAGAACCGAAAAATGCTTATCTTGGTCACTGGTGCTGCAGGCTTCTTGGGATCACATCTTTGCGATTATTTTCTTGCTGAAGGTCATTCAGTTATTGGAATGGATAATTTTATTACTGGAAACCCCGACAATATCCAGCATTTATCCGGGTGTGATCGGTTCCATTTTGTAGAACACGATGTTTCGAAATTTATTGATCTTCCAGAAAAAGTAGATGCCATTCTTCATTTTGCTTCACCGGCCAGTCCAAATCCGAATTCGCCTTTAGGCTATCCAAATTTGCAGATTCAAACCTTGAAAGCTGGGTCACTAGGTACCATTAACACTCTTGGCGTCGCGAGACGTTGTAAAGCCAGGTATCTGTTTGCGTCCACTTCCGAGGTTTATGGCGACCCTCTTGTTCATCCCCAGCCCGAGAGCTATTGGGGTCACGTTGATCCAGTCGGTTTACGCTCCATGTATGATGAAGCAAAACGATTTGGAGAAGCTGCCGTCATGGCATATCACAGAGTACATGCTGTGGATACGCGCATTGTACGGATATTTAATACTTATGGCCCTGGCATGAGCCTCACCGATGGGCGCGCCATCCCAAACCTGATTCAACAAGCTTTACGAAAAGAACCTCTTACCATTTTCGGTAACGGCTTGCAAACTCGTTCCTTTTGCTATGTGAGTGACTTGATTGATGGAATTTACCGATTACTGTTATCGGTAGAACACCTGCCGATGAATATTGGCAGCGACTCAGAAATCTCCATCCAGGAAATTGCATTGACCATCAATCGCCTGTCCGGTAATGATTCGGGCCTTGTATACCGACCTGAAGCTCGTCTTGGCGATGATCCACAAAGACGTCGTCCGGATCTTCAACGCGCACGAGATATCCTTCATTGGGAACCTAAAATCGACCTTGAAACAGGCCTTCTTTACACACTTGAGTTTTTCCGTGAAGCGATGAATTTACCATGACTGCCCTCTTCACTGACCGCCTAGAAAGAATTCGCTTTATAAAATTCTCGATCGTTGGTACGATCGGCGCAATCATCGATTTCCTGGTCATGAATTTATTGACCAGGTGGCTTGGTTTTTCGCTAACCCTGGCTGGAACTATATCGTTCATTTGTGCAGTAACCAGTAACTTTATTTGGAACCGCTATTGGACCTACCCCGATTCCCGCTCCAAGAAATTAACCCAGCAATTGGGCATGTTCTTTGTTGTAAATGTCGCCGGCATCGCCATTCGTGTTCCAATTCTCCATTTCCTGGAACCACCCATGAACAGTATTTTCCATAAGGTCGGTCTTCTTAATGACACTCCTGACCTATTAGCCAAGAATTTGACACTCGCAATCGCTATTGGCGTGGTTCTACTTTGGAATTATTATATAAACCGCTACTGGACATACAACGATGTTGACAAGGTGAAGATATGACACAACGTGCGATTATTCCAATTTATACCTCTCGGGGAGATGCTGAAGCCTTTCTGTGTTATCCCTACTTATTTAACCGGCTTGGTGAATGGATCGGTTGGGTCACCTCTGATAAGCATGTCTACTCGGTATTAGGGATATATGTTGGTGAGTTAACCACCGAACCGAGAATTTTAAGAAAAACGGATCACCGCAATACTTCCACCACATAAATTACCGCCAGCACCACCCGACCCTCTTCGGGTACCTGCGAATATCCCACTCGCACCCCTAATGGCCGATCTCCGTTTTGGTCAACTAGATATCCTGCTCGAGGAGCCGGATCGGCTCCACACGATCGATGCCGGTGAACTAAAGGAAGATCTTGATTAGTTGGATAAGAAATTCTTGGAAAAATTAATGGATACTCGTCACACCCCAAAGCCGATACGCGCCAGCAAAATTCAACTGGCTCAGATGATGCAACCAGAACATGCCAACACCCAGGGAAATGTTCATGGTGGTTGGATTATGAAACTAGCCGACGAAGCTGGAGCGCTGGCGTCCACCCGTCATGCTGAACACCGCACTGTGACCGTTGCGATCGATAGAATGGTTTTTAGGCACCCTATCCACATCGGTGAACTGGTGCTCTTCAATGCAGAAGTGACCTATGCAGGAAGGACCTCCATGGAAGTTGAGGTTCGGGTTACTGCAGAAAATCCCATCACTGGTGTACAGGTAGAAACCAACACAGCTTATTTTGTATACGTTGCTGTAGATGAAAATGATGACCCCACCATCATCCCGCCTCTATTGATTGAAACGCCTGAAGAAAATCTCGATTTATTGCCGCACAGGAACGCCAGAGAAAACGCCTTGAACAGAAAGAATGAATGATTACCCATGAACCCTAACGAGCAATTTGACCTTGGACAAGAGTCTGCCGAACCTAAAGAAAAAGTTGGGCACACCTTTCACAATCTCAGGGAGTTACTTGATCATGTAGCTGGAAAACCTTTAGCACCATCTCAAACAGGAGAGGCAGGGCTAGCCGAAGCCGTCCCATTTCCTTTTTTTGCTATCGTCGGGCAGCGCGAAATGAAACTAGCCCTCTTGCTTGGTTTGATCAACCCGGCAATAGGCGGGGTTCTGCTGTTAGGACCTCGCGGCACAGCAAAAACAACTGCCGTTCGTTCACTAATTGACCTGCTTCCCAATGTTGATCGATCGCTCTGCTATTATGGTTGCTTGCCTGAAGATATCGAAACAGGGGGAATCGATGCGGTGTGCCAGGATTGTGCCAAAAAATATGGGGAGGGCAAAGCGCTCACAGCGGAAGATCGCGTCCGCTTAATCGAGATTCCGCTCAATGCCCGTTTGGAAGATGTCATTGGTGGCATTGACGAGCGCTTAGTCGAAACAAGCGATCGTATTCGCATCCGACGCGGGATCCTTGCGCAAGCGGATCGAAACCTTCTTTACATCGACGAGGTCAACCTGCTTGGGGACGATATCATCGACTCAATTCTGGATGCATCAGCACAAGGCTCCTATTCAGTCCGAAGAGGACCAGTATCAGCGACGTATCGAGCTCGTTTCGTCTTGATCGGTTCGATGAATCCAGAAGAAGGAAAACTCCGACCACAGATCCTCGACAGATTTGGACTGCGGATCATTGTTCGTGGATTGGATAAACAGGACGAACGCCTGGAAGCATACCACCGCGTCCAAGATTATCTTGTCAATCCGCATAATTTAACTGCACGTTATGGAAATGAAATGCTCGCCGCAACCAGAGAGATCCAGTCTGCAAAAAAATTATTACCCCAGGTCAAGATCCCAGATAAAGTCTCAAAACCGGCGATAAAAATCGTTCAGAAAATGGGAATAGATAGCTTACGGGCTGAGATAACTTGGTTTGAGGCAGCGCGTGCATACACCGCCGCAGATGGGCGTACCCACGTTCTTCCGGAAGACCTAAGGGTTGTTGCACCGATGGCGCTTCGAATGCGCAAAAGCCTATTCATGAAAGATTTTATTCAAAGCCAAGTTGTTGAAGAAGAGGAGATACGGGATCAACTACTAGCTCTGGAAAAAAAGGTTTCCAGGAGAGCAATCAAAGAGTAAATAATAAGACATCCCTGATTCCTCGTTATATTCCTCCAAGGGTATTTGTCAAAGATATTCATCTAGTGATTCAGTCCAAAGAATAGCTAAAATTGTTTCTGGTATAATCCCACCCTGCATTGACTGGTCCCACCCGCGGCTAATCCTGCTGGTGCGGAGACCTGCTCAAAATCTACAGAAAGGAATAGCAAACGTCATGCCACTTGATAAAGAAGTAAAAACAAAGGTCATTTCTGATTACCACCGCCATGATTCGGATACCGGATCACCTGAAGTGCAGGTTGCTATCTTGACTAGCCGGATCTTGCAGTTGACTGAACATTTACGGTACCCATAAACACGATGAGTCCAGCCGCCGAGGTCTATTTCAGATGGTTGGCCAACGCCGCAGATTGCTCGCTTACTTGCGTAAACATGATTATCAACGATACCTTGGGTTGACTGACAATTTAAACTTCGCAGGAAATAAAGTAAGGTTCGCCCGAGTAGATGGTAGATGCCCATCTACTCTTTATTTCTTATGTCCGCTCTTCAGGAATTGAATAGTGCTGATAACATCTATTTCATGGTTGTCCACGCTCTTCAGTCCCTGAAAGGGCGGGAAATGTTAAGCGGGATGGTTTCCCGCGAATTTAGGAGAATAAATATGAAACCAGAAATAAAACGCTATACCACCACAGTGGGCAGCCGAGAAATTACCATTGAAACTGGAAAACTCGCCGCGCAGGCCGGTGGAGCCGTCACCGTTCGCACAGGCGATACGGTTATCTTTGCAGCCGCCACCATGGGTGGCGTTCGCGAGGGGATTGATTTCTTTCCCTTCAGTGTGGAATATGAAGAACGAATGTATGCCACGGGTAAAATCCCTGGCTCTTTCTTCCGTCGTGAGGGTCGTCCATCCACAGAAGCCATTTTAACCGCCCGCCTTACCGATCGCCCCATCCGCCCGCTTTTCCCAAAAGGGATGCGCAATGAAGTGCAAGTGATCATGTATTCCTTATCCGCGGATCCCGAGAATCCCATCGACATGCTTGGAATCAATGCAGCTTCGTCTGCATTGATGATCTCCGACATTCCCTGGGATGGGCCTGTTGCAGCGGTTCGAGTCGGCTCGAATCAGACAACCAATTTGTCATCAATCCCACCTTCACGGAAATGGGCCAATCCGATCTCGACCTGCGCATTGCTGGAACACGTGATGCCATCCTGATGGTCGAGTGTGGTGCAAAGGAAATCCCAGAAGATGTTATGGTTTCTGCGCTTGAATTTGGGCACCAATCCCTTCAACCATTTGATTGATCTGCAACTTAAAATGCAATGCCGAGATCGGGAAAACCAAAAAAATCAGCCGTTCTTAGTCTACCCGATGAAGGTATTCAACGCAAAGTCTATGATCATGTCAGTGGAGCAATGAATGATTTGCTCGACAAACCACTTTCCAAAAATGAATTTAATAGTGGTATGGGTACTCTCAGGGAGCAAGCAACCACTGACCTATTCCTGCCGATGAAACACCAATAGAGATCCAAATGGAAGGCACTGCTTGATGGATCGGCAATACATTTAACGATGCCTTTTCAGAAGCCGAGAAAAGGGTGGTTCGCGAGCGAATCTTGGAGCTAGGAAAACGTCCTGATGGTCGTACACCTACAGAAATCCGCCCGATTTGGTGCGAAGTAGATGTCGCACCACGCAGCCCACGGATCGGGATTGTTTACCCGGGGCGAAACCCAAGTAATGACCCTGGCTACACTTGGCACTCTCTCAGAAGCGCAGGAACTTGATACGCTCAGCCCGATTGTCACCAAGCGCTACATGCATCATTATAATTTCCCCCCTTTTTCGACAGGAGAAGTTAAACCTCTTGCGAGGTCAAAGCCGCCGAGAAATGGGACATGGAGCTCTTGCAGAACGAGCTCTTGAACCTGTCATCCCCCCAGAGAGCGAATTCCCTTATGCCTTGCGGTTAGTCTCCGAAGTGCTGGCCTCCAACGGCTCTTCGTCAATGGCATCCGTCTGCGGTTCCACCCTCGCGCTGATGGATGCAGGTGTGCCAATTAAAGCACCAGTTGCGGGAGTAGCCATGGGTCTTGTCATGGAAAATGGCAAGTATGTGGTTCTGACAGATATCCAAGGCGCAGAAGATCATCTGGGCGATATGGATTTCAAGGTAGCCGGCACGCAGACTGGTATTACAGCCCTTCAAATGGATATAAAAATCTCGGGATTAACCGGCAAGATCATGGCTGAGGCACTTGAACAAGCCCGACAAGCACGTCTGTTTATCCTGGGCAAGATTATTGAGACGCTGCCTGCACCTCGACCTGATTTGAAACCGCATGCACCGCGAATCACCACCGTAAAAATCCCGGTTGATAAAATCGGAGCGATTATTGGGCCTGGTGGTAAGAATATTCGCGCCCTGCAGGAAGAAACAGGCACCAAGATAGATATTCAAGAAGATGGTACGGTATATATCGCATCCACGGACGGAATTGGTGCAGAGATCGCTCGGGAACGAATTGAAGGCATCACTGAAACACCACAGGTTGGAGTATCTATACCGGCAAGGTTGTCCGGGTGGCTGATTTTGGTGCATTCGTTGAAATCCTACCAGGAACCGATGGAATGGTGCATATATCACAACTTGACAGCGAACGGGTGGAAAAGGTCGAAGATATATGCAAACTTGGGGATGAAATGACCGTCATGGTCACCGGGATCGACCCAATGGGGAAGATCCGATTAAGCCGCCAGGCAGTCCTGGAAGGCTGGTCTATAGAGGAAGCCCAAGAACGAGATGCCCGGAAGAGCGGCGGAGGTCGTCCGGGTGGTAATCGACCCGGTGGGGATCGCCGTCCCGGTGGCGGTGACAGGCGAGGTCCGGGTAATAGGGACAGCCGCAGGTAGTCAACCAATCAAATCAACCTTGCGAAGGGTGCACCTTCGCAAGGTTTTTCTTCAAACATAAACATTCTTGACGTTAGTGGAATGACTGCTCAGACCTATAGATTCAATCCCAACAGGATTTTCTTTTTTAATTTTCAATGACAAGCAGATTTCGCCAGTTCATCTCAAGCTACCCGCCCCAGTTCTGGCTCGTTGCATTTGGTGTCCTACTCAGTTCAGCCGGATCGAGCCTCATCTGGCCATTTCAATTGATTTTTATTAGCGGAAAACTGGCTGCTCCGTTAACGACTGCTGCTTCGCTCATAAGCTTGAGTTCATTTATCGGAATGCTGATCTCCTTCGTGGGAGGCTCCATTGCCGATCGCTTTGGCAGAAAGCCGCTCATGTTTTTAGCGCAAGCAGCTCATGGCATTGCTTATTTATTAATGAGTCAAGCTGATAATTACCTGGGCTTCTTACTGCCAATGACGATCATGGGTGCGTCCATGCCTTTCTATGCAATCGGATCCGACGCCATGATGGCAGATCTGATCCCTGCCGAAAGGCGAACTACGGCCTATTCCATCCTACGAATGACGAACAATGCAGGCATAGCTCTGGGGCCTTCCATAGGCGGCCTGTTGGTCACCAAGTCTTACAGTTTAGCCTTCTTCTGCGCGGCCTTTGCGATGTTCTCTTACAGTGTCATTCTCCTTTTATTTGCCAAGGAGACCCTGACTCGCAAGGTGGGCAACGAGAAAAACGAAAGTCTTTTCCAAAACATGAGGGACTACAAGCACGTCTTTTCAGACAAGCTCTTCATTGGTTTTGTCTCAGCCATCACTTTTGGTATGATCGCGCCCCTCATGATGTGGACCCTCTTTGCGGTCTATACAAAAACCAATTTTGGTCTCTCGGAAGTCCGTTATGCATGGCTCCCGATTACAAACGCGTTGATGTGCGTATTCGTGCAGTATTTTGTCACCCTGGTTACCCGGCGCCAACCTGCAGCAAAGATGATATCAATTGGGATGCTCGTCTATGCCCTGGGGGTCGGCAGCGTGGCAATGATGAGTAGTTTTTGGGGATTCTGGGTCAGCATGGTCATCTTGACATTTGGAGAACTTATTCTAATCCCGACCGGCACTGCATTCGCAGCAAGTCGTGCACCGGATAATTTGCGCGGTCGATACATGTCAATTTACTGGCTGACCTGGGGGCTCGCTCGTGCGGTCGCCCCTCTTATGGGGGGATTATTAAATGACCTGATCTCACCTAAAGCCATCTGGCTCGGCGGTCTGGCGTTTGGGTTGACCAGCTCAGTCGTGCTATTGATTCTCTATCGCCGATCACGAATAGCCGTTGCCAGCAAGAGCATCTAGACGTACGCATGGAATTGGGTTGGAAGTGATGGCCAATAAAATAATCAGACCTTTGGATTTTGATGAAATTCCAAGGTTAACTGGATTCGGCCCACCAGACTGGAACACCGATCTTTCCCTCACATTTGGATTCCATTTTGGGCAGTCCTATTTTTTTCCTATTGCTGCTGAAGTTGAAGGCGAACTCGTCGGTTGCGCAAATGGAATCCTGAATGGGCGTGTTGGCTGGTTGGGAAATATCATCGTTCTTCCAGAATACCGAGGACATGGACTTGGGACTGCACTCACCCAGTTTCTTGTGGATTATTTCTTCACCAAAGGTTGCATAACGCAAATTCTCATTGCCACAAGCATGGGTGAACCAATTTATCGGAAAATTGGTTTTAGACGGGTTGCTGATTATATTTTCTTGAACTCTCGAGACAATCCTTCCGTTCTTCCAGTAGAGGGCACGCGTCCATGCCGATCGGATGATTATGAAAAAATATTTCGAATCGACTATTCTATTACAGCCGAAGATCGACGTTCTTTTTTGAATCGATTCCTCGCCAGTGGGTGTGTACACGAATCTTCAAAGGACGAAGTTGACGGATTTTTCTTGCCAGAGTTATCCCAAGGTGCGATCCTGGCAGAAAATAATGAGGCTGGATTGGGATTATTATCGCAAAAAATGAATAGAGGGTGTAATAAAATAGTAATTCCAGAACAGAATCATTCTGCCCTTACTTACTTTAACAAGCCATGGATACCAAGAGGTAAGCCGCGCCCCACGGATGGTGCTAGGTCCAGATCTCAATTGGCAACCTGCGTGCATTTATAGCAGAGGCTCAGGATATTCCGGATAATCCTGTTAACTAATCACCCGGCATGATTAATCATGCCGGGTGATTTCAGATACGGATATTTTTCCCAGCTTTATGCGATAGCTGCAGCTTCGAGCATAGCAGTCGTCAGGGATTTCGGTCTTTCGATGGGTTGTCCAAGGGCACGCGCCCAGACATGATTGGCAGTCACGCCCAATGCACGTCCAACTCCAAACAAGACAGTGTAAAAATCGAATTCTTTCACACCATAATAGTATTGGAGTGTTCCCGAGATGGCATCAACGTTTGGTGCCGGATTCTTTGCCTTTCCCTGCTCCTTGAGCACTTGAGGCACTACATCGTACACCATCTCTGCAATTTGGATCAAGACATCCTCAGGAAAGTACTTCTTTGCGAATTCCAATTGGGCGGTGAAGCGCGGGTCGGTTACACGCAGGACTGCGTGGCCGTAACCAGGTATCACCTTGCCACCATTAAGTGTATCCCATGCATATTTGTAAAGGTCCTCCCGCTTCGGAACCCCACCAAATTGATCGCGAACATGGATCAACCAACCCAGGCATTCCTGGTTGGCAAGGCCGTGCAGCGGACCTGCCAGACCATTGAGACCAGCGGAAAATGCATAATATCCGTCAGAGAGTGCAGAGCCCACCAAATGGGTAGCATGTGCCGACACATTGCCGGATTCGTGATCCGAATGGAGGATGAAATAAAGACGGGAAAGTTCAGCGTAACCTTTTCGATCTGAAATTCCCATCATCCGGGAAAAGTTGGTTCCATAATCTTGCTTGGGATTGTATTTAGGTTTCCTGGTCTCACCGAAGTATTTCATGCGGTAAATAAAAGCAGCGATCACAGGCAACTTTGCCGTAAGGTTGAGCGCATCTTCGAGGGTGGATTCCCAATAGATATCCTTCTTTATCCCTTCAGCATATTTCTTCGCAAAAACTGACTCACTTTGCAGGGCCAGAACTGCCTGTGATAGAAGTACCATTGGATGGGTTTCTTTTGGCATGGACTTGAGCATTTTAAAGACATGCGCAGGTACTTCAGAGCGCTTTGCCCATTCGGCTTCCACCTCCAGAGCTTGCTCACGGCTTGGAATATCTCCAACAACGAGGAGGTAGTACAAGCCGCCTACGTATGGTATTTTACCGCCGCGTGGTTTGGGGAGCTTCTTCAGAATTTCGGGAATGGGCATTCCGCGCAATTTTATTCCTGTGGCCGGATCAACAAATGAAACGTCGGTCACCAATGACTTGATATCACGCATACCTCCGCATACCTGACCGATGGTTACCTGGTCGATCACCTTGTCGCCATGTTCCTTGACAAGTTTTGTCACCCTGGCGCGCCAATCAGGCAATTGGGATGCAATTTTATCGTGCAGGATCATTTTTTCCTCCGTTTGAAATGATGGGCTCTCATATTAGGTTAGATGTGAACTAAAGTTTGCAAGATGGAGATACTTTCCTTGACGGCTGCAGCGGACTTGGCCAGGATTGCCTTTTCATCTGCATCGAGGTTGTACTCGATTATCCGTTCCAGACCAGAGCGGCCCAGTTGAACCGGGACGCCGAAATACATATCACTTAAGCCGTATTCGCCTTGCATGAACGCCGAAGCAGGAACAATCAGGTGTTTGTCTTTTAATATTGCCTCTGCCATTTGGGCGACAGCAACCGAAGGCGCGTAGAAAGCAGAACCCGTCTTGAGCAGGTTGACGATCTCGCCGCCACCCTTGCGAGTGCGATTGACGATGGCTTCCAATCTTTCAGGGGGCAAGAAATCCCGCAGTGGAATTCCTGCCACATTGGAATGACGTGTCAAAGGAACCATTTCATCCCCGTGCCCGCCCAAAACATAGCAAGCGATATTCTCAACACTAATGCCAGTTTCCAAGGCAACAAAGGCACGCATCCTTGCTGAATCCAAGATACCCGCTTGCCCAATAATTCGATCGCGCGGCAGCTTACTGGTCTTCATTGCCAAGTAAGCCATGGTATCCAGGGGATTCGTCAGGATAATAAATAGAGCATCAGGGGAAAACTTTAGCGTGTTTTCCATTGCAGAAGTGACGATATTCGCATTTGTGGTGAGCAAGTCTTCACGGCTCATGCCAGGTTTGCGCGGTATCCCGGCGGTGATCACCACGATATCAGAGCCCTTGGTTGCTGCATAATCGTTGCTCCCGACGATTGATACATCCTTGCCGATGACAGGCAAGGCTTCCAAGAGGTCAAGAGCTTTGCCCTGGGGCATGCCCTCGACGATATCCACCAGGACCAGGTCGGCGATTTCTCGTTCCGCCAACCAATGGGCAGTGGTGGCACCGGTCATGCCGGCACCGATTATCGATATCTTCTCTGTCATATTTTCTCCTTTATGCGAAGTGAATTAAATCAAACTGGGCGCTCCATAATCAAGTTCATGCCAAGTTCAATATTATATATCATACTTAATGCGAATTTATACCTACTCAGCTGCTATTCTCTTGGATTTTAGAAGGAAGTTTCAATATCACACGATAACAGGTTTAACCAGCCTGGTAGATGAGCGAAGGGTATGCTTCAGAGCCCACTCTGAATTTCAATTCATTTCAAGAAACCGGGTGGCTTCGATGGCAGCAGCTGCGCCCATCCCAGCGGAAGTGATCACTTGTTTGAAGTTTGAATCAGCAGCTTCCCCCGCTGCAAAAACTCCCGGGATGTTGGTACGCATTCGATCATCGACAACGATATAGCCATTGGTCATTTCCAATTGACCGGCAAAAAGTTGGGTATTGGGAGTATGACCAATAAAGATGAAAAGACCGTCCGTCTCAAGTATCTTCACCTCGTTTGTAAGGACATCCTTCAACTTCAACGACTCGACTTTTTCTTTACCAAGGATTTCCGTAACCACAGAGTTCCAAACAAATTGGATTTTGTGATTTTCGGAGGCACGTTTTTGAAGTAGCGCTCCAGCCCGCAGAGAATCCCGGCGATGGATGATGGTCACTGATGTCGCATATCGTGTCAAAAACAGGCCTTCTTCGAGGGCAGAATCGCCACCACCAACTACAGCTACTCTCTTACCCTTGAAAAATGCGCCATCACAGGTCGCACAATAAGAGACCCCCCGACCCACCAACAGGGTTTCACCCGGGATATTGAGGTGGTTGGGAGCCGCGCCTGTTGAAACGACAAGCGCGTCAGTTGTGTATTCAGTGTTGTCAGAAACTACCTTGAAAGGGCGTTTCGACAGATCCACATTAACCGCGGAACCAAATTCAATCTTCGCTCCAAAACCTTCCGCATGCTTTTGGAACAACTCACCCAATTGTGCTCCTCCGATCCCATCTGGAAAACCAGGGTAATTTTCAATTGAATAAGTAAGTGATGCCTGCCCACCTAATTCTGTACCGGTTAGTACCATTGGTTGAAGATCAGCCCGGGCTGCATATAACGCTGCAGACAATCCAGCTGGACCAGAGCCAAGGATCAACAACTTGACGTGTTGGGAATGTGGTTTTTCAATGGGGAGTGCGGAGAGATTGATCATGTATGCCTCAAAAGTCTTTATGCTCGTTTCACAATATAATCTGTCACAATTATTGTATCAGATGCAGGAAGTTGTGCAAGGTTGCACACTTTTCGCCAAGAGAAAATAACTTGAAACAGAAAAATGAAATCTGAAATCAACAAGTTCCACTTTAATCAGAGTCTCCAATATGAGACACCACAACCGAGTAGTTATCACCATCTGCCAGAAGCAGAAACGAGGTAAATCTTCCCGAGGTTTCCATGTCCAAGTTCATTTCTTCAAGAGATCGGATGCGAAAGGCTTGGGATTTGATCCAACAAGCACGTTCATTGCATGTTCCCGAAGAAGGTGGAAGATATAATTTCTCCTATGTGGCACAAGTCAAAGCATTCCTACAAGAAGCCCGTGACTTGGTTAAATTTATCCCCAAGACACCCAGCGCGACAGTCGAGATTAAAGAAGAGGTGATCCGCATCTTTCAGGAATGTGAACATGCTGACCGTGAAATATTGCATCCGAAAACAATCTCCGAGGTGGATTAATGAACAGTCAACCTTTTTCATCTGATACCTTTTCCTCAGCACAGGGTAATTTAGAAATTACATTCATCGGACACGCCAGCCTGATGATAAGAATTATGGACAAGATAATTCATATTGATCCATTTAGTCGCGTCGCAGATTATTCCAAACTTCCTCCGGCCGATGTGATCTTGATCACCCACGAGCACAGGGATCACCTGGACTTGGAAGCCATAAAGCATATACGAAACTCACAAACCACCATTTTTCTCACCGAATTATGCGCCGAGCAACTGACGGGTGGGATTATCATGAAGAATGGAGATCAAAGGGAATTGGGTTGGATCAGCATCCAGGCAATTCCAGCCTACAACCTGGTCCATAAACGCGAGAATGGTCAACCGTATCATCCATTAGGGAATGGCAATGGATATGTATTGCATTTTGGTGGAATTCACATCTATATTGCCGGAGATACCGAGAATATTTCTGAAATGAAGAACCTTAAAGGAATAGATATTGCATTTTTACCTATGAACCTCCCTTATACGATGACACCTGAAATGGTAGCTGATGCAGCCCTTGTTTTCAAGCCCAATATTCTGTATCCATACCACTTCGGCTCGACAAATCCACAACAATTGGTGGACTTGTTAAGAGGTCATGATATCGATATCCGTATCAGGAATTTAGCATAACCACTACGCGCAGAATTGAAAATTCCAATTGTGCATGGAACATTTCTCATCGTTACTGTTGGGATTAAATTAAGAACTTTCAATCGCTAATATTTGAGGAAAAAATGCCAATAATTAATGGAAATATCGAAATCTACATGGGTCCCCAACAATTGGGTGGACCTGATGACTTGCAGGATGCGATCATCAAGTTTATTGATGGCGCCAATAAAAAATTATTCATCGCAGTACAGGAATTGGATTCCCAACCTATTGCCGAGGCCATCGTTCGGGCGAAAAAACGTAAAGTACTTGTGAAACTGGTAATAGAGGCGGACTATTTGTTGGAAAAGACAGCCTTGATTAATCCATTCCTAGCCGGTGGGGAATTTGAAACCAACCGAGTTTTGCATGATGCAATCCTCCGGGCAAGTATCGACACCCATTCAGATTTCAACCCAGGCATATTTCATCAGAAATTCATGGTTCGCGACAGCAAGTCAATTCTCACGGGTTCGGCCAATTTTACTGTTACGGATACAACGAAAAACCTAAATCATATAATAATCGTTCACGACAAGGATGTAACCAAGAACTTTATTCGGGAATATGAAGAGATCCAGCAGGGGCATTTTGGGAAATTGAATGAAGGACACGATCCGAAGCCTGAAGAAGTGATGGTGTCAGGCGTCAGAATCAAAATCCTTTTTGCTCCTGACCATAATCCAGAAATGGAGATCATGAAGCAAATCGCCAAGGCAAAACGGCGCGTGGATTTCGCAATTTTCACCTTTGCATTATCTTCTGGCATCGATGATCAACTGGTGCAAGCCTTGGATGCGGGGATTTCCATACGTGGCGCCTTGTATGCCTCACAAGCCAATCAAAAATGGTCTGCATCAGAAACGCTAAGGAATGCAGGCTTGCCCTTGTTCTTCATTCCCCGGCCCGGCTTGACTGGAATTAAGCCGCGGAAATTACATCACAAGTTGATGGTGATCGATGAACAATTGATCATCGCCGGAAGTTTCAACTATACCGGTCCTGCTAATCAATTGAATGACGAGAATATAATCATCCTCGGCGACCTTGACACCCCAATAACAGAAGATGACGCGATCTCCAAGCAACGATCATTAGCCCAATATGCTTTGGCTGAGATTGACCGGATCATTACCAGTTTTGGATGAATTCCAATATCAAACTTTTCTTTCAGAAGGCTAAATCCCGATACGAATTTGCCCCAAGATGACCAATTTCCTCTCAACAATGGCCTTCTGATAAAGAATCATCGGCCATTTTTTCTGAAATATTGGCGAATTTCATTCATCTTGTTAACCAATCAAATACTTTAAATCGAAACAAGAACGGAGACAAAATGATCCCGGCATGGTTCACTAATCTTAATCCCATCCTTCAAGCTCTCCTAGGGACTCTTTTCACCTGGGGGGTTACTGCAATTGGCGCTGCAATGGTTTTCTTCTTAAGTCCATCAATCGCAAGATTCTTGATAGTATGTTGGGGTTTGCCGCGGGTGTGATGATTGCTGCAAGTTTCTGGTCCTTGCTAGCACCCGCTATTGACATGGCTGAAGAATCTGAAACCCTGCCAGCCTGGTTTCCAGCTGTTATTGGGTTCTTATTAGGTGGTGCATTCCTATGGGTGGTTGATCGCATCCTGCCACATTTACACATTGGATTGCCTACCAATGAAGCTGAGGGTATAAAGACATCGTGGCAAAGGAGTATCCTGTTGGTACTCGCAATAACCTTGCACAACGTTCCCGAAGGACTTGCTGTTGGTGTGGCCTTTGGTGCCGTCGCGGCAGGGATCCCTTCGGCTGGAATGGCTGGGGCAATTGCGTTGGCAATCGGTATCGGTCTGCAAAACTTCCCTGAAGGTGCTGCTGTGTCTGTTCCACTACGCCGCGAAGGAATGAGCCGTGTGAAGAGTTTCTTCTATGGACAAGCGTCTGGGCTGGTGGAACCAATCGCCGGGGTTGTCGGGGCTGCCCTGGTCCTTGCAATGCGCCCCATACTTCCTTATGCCCTTGCCTTTGCGGCAGGAGCGATGATCTATGTTGTAGTCGAAGAACTTATCCCCGAATCTCAATCCAGCAAGGATACGCATTTCTCCACCTGGGGAGCCATGCTGGGTTTTGCCATCATGATGCTGTTGGATGTAGCCCTCGGATAATCATCTGACAAGCTCTGCCAGTATCATCTGTTAAGCTAAGGCGGAATTTCTCCGCCTTAGCTTATTTCTAACACAACTCTTATTCCTCTTCTCTTGACAAAGAAAATGTCTGCGAATATATTCAAGCTCGCTTAACTAATAAGGGACGTTAATTATGAATTCATCTGTGCAAGTAACCACTGTTGTGCGTGAATGGGCTGAGGTGTTTATGCGCCGCTCTGGAAGGGATTTTAAGCGGTTCATGGATGCGACTGGTTTATCCTTCTCCCAACTGAACATTTTAATGCGCCTCTTCCATCGTGGTCACATTGGCGTCTCCGAGGTCGGGGAGAGAATGGGTGTCACCAATGCCGCAGCAAGCCAGGCCGTCGAGCGGTTGGTGCAAATGGGATTTGTCGCGCGTAATGAAGACCCCATAGATCGCCGCGCCAAGAGATTGGAATTGACCGGTAAAGGCCGCATGCTTATCGATGAAGGGATCGAAGCGCGTGGCAAATGGATCGAAGCCATCACGAAGTCACTTACCGCCGAACAACAGGCAATGATTATTACGTCTCTTACCCTTTTGACACAAGCGGCTCAGCAAACCGATGAGTAGAATGCTTGACATTGACCAACCTTGGTTCTTTGGAATAACCTCGTGTCGTTTGTTAGGGTAGACATAAATGAAATCCAAGTGAAATCATTTTTAGGAGCATCTTTCTTATGTTACGACTATTGAAATACTTAAAACCTTACACTCTTCTAATCCTGATCGCCATTGCCTTGCTCTTTGTGCAAGCGAATGCTGACCTGGCTCTACCAGATTATTTATCCAAGATCGTTAATAATGGTATTCAACAGGGCGGAGTGGAGAATGCTGTACCAGAAGCAGTTAGAAAAAGCGAGATGGATAAACTGGTCTTGTTCATGAATACCGATGAACAGAAACTTGTTCTCGGCAATTATGCGCTCGTAAACCAGGAATTGTCGGAATATGCTGCATTGGTTGAGCGTTATCCCACTCTTGCCAACGAGCCGATTTATATCCTGAAGGAAATCGACAGTGCCGGGATCGACCAAATGAACCCTGTCCTGGGAAAGGCCTGGTTGGTGGTTGCCAGCATCAACCAGATCATCAGCGATCCGACCAAGGCAGCAGGAATGGGCCAAGCATTGGGAATAGACCTGTCCAACCTCCCAATGGGAAGTGACCTATTTTCCATCCTGAAGAATCTGCCTCAATCGCAAATCTCCTCGATCACATCCGCGATCAGCCAGAAGTTTAGCACTCTCGGTGACAGCACAATCAACCAGATGGCGGTTGGCAGCGTCAAGGCAGAATACGCAGCCCTGGGTATGGATACGGGAAAAATCCAGACTGATTACATAACTAATGCAGGGCTCTTGATGCTGGGGGTAACTCTTATTTCAGTCATCTGTACAATCATCGTCTCCTATCTTTCTGCCAAGACCGCCGCTGGCCTCGCCCGAGACCTTCGTCGCAATATCTTCGAGAAGGTCGAGAGCTTTTCGAGCACAGAGATTGATAAATTCAGTACCGCCTCCCTTATCACACGATCCACAAATGACATTACTCAAATCCAGATGGTGGTCATCATGATGATGCGCATGGTCATCTATGCCCCCATCATCGGCGTAGGTGGTGTGATCCGCGCGCTCAGTAAGACCACGTCCATGTGGTGGATCATCGCCCTTGCAGTGGTAGTACTGCTCGGTTTGATCGTGACTGTTTTTTCCATTGCACTACCAAAATTCAAGAGCATCCAGAACCTGATCGATCGATTAAACCTGGTAACCCGTGAGAACTTATCCGGCATGATGGTCATACGAGCGTTCAACACGCAAGACTTTGAAGAGAAGCGTTTTGACAAGGCCAATAAGGACCTTACCTCGACATTGCTATTTATTAACCGGGTAATGGTGGTGATGATGCCGGTAATGATGTTCGTAATGAATGCCGTAATGTTAACTGATTATCTGGGTTGGAGCGCACGAGGTTGCCCAGTCCCAGATGCAAGTGGGTGACATGATGGCTTTCATGCAATATGCAATGCAAATCATATTTGCTTTCCTGATGATGTCGATGATGTTCATTATGCTGCCGCGCGCCTCCGTGTCTGGCGACCGCATTGCAGACGTTCTTGAAACTACCCGGTGATCAAGGACCCGGAGAAACCGAAACAATTCCCTGAACCGTTCAATGGAATTGTCGAATTCAGAAATGTCAGTTTCCGTTATCCAAGCGCCGAGGAGGATGTGCTCCACGATATTAATTTTACAGCTCGCCCTGGAGAGACAACAGCATTTATTGGTACGACCGGTTCAGGTAAGTCTACCATTGTGAGCCTGATCCCCGGTTCTACGAAGTGACCGGTGGTGCCATTTACGTGGACGGTATCGACATCCGCGAGGTTACACAACACGATTTACGCGACAGGATCGGATTATGTTCCTCAGAAAAGCAATCTTTTCTCCGGGACGATCGAGACCAATCTTCTTTACGCAAATGATGAGGCCAGCAAAGAAGAGCTGGAATTGGCAGCTGATATCGCCCAAGCGACAGAATTCATCAACTCCAATCCAGACGGAATGCAATCTGAAATCGCCCAAGGAGGTATCGAATGTCTCTGGCGGGCAAAAACAACGTCTTGCCATCGCCCGTGCCCTGGTTAAAAAAGCGCCTATATATATCTTTGATGATAGTTTTTCAGCACTGGATTTCAAAACTGACGCCGCCTTGCGTAAAGCACTTAAAGAACATACCAGTTCCAGTACCCTGTTTCATCGTTACTCAACGAATTGCGACGATCAAGAATTCGGAACAAATCATCGTCCTTGACGAAGGCAAGATTGTCGGCAAAGGTACCCATCAGCGAGTTGATGAAGAATTGTGAAGTCTATCGTGGAATTGCATTATCTCAACTCAGCGAGGAGGAATTAGCATGAATACTACAAAGCCCAACATCCGCAACCGTGCAACGCAATCCAGTGCTCCATTGGGAGGTCCAGCCGGAGCGTGGCCCCATGGGTGGTGGTCCAATGGCAATGATGAAAAAGGGAGAAACCACGCGATTTCAAAGGCACATTGAGAAAACTGATCGCCTATCTCGGTCAATACAGGCTTTCGATCCTGGTTATATGGCTTATTGCCATCGCATCCACTATATTTTCCATTGTTGGCCCCAAGATCCTGGGAAAAGCCACGACGAAATTGTTTGAAGGCGTGATGGCCAAGATCGCTGGTACTGGATCAGATCGATTTCGCCTACATAGGCAAATATCATTTTAGCCGTTCTGGGCCTGTATGTTCTTTCTGCACCTGCTAGTTATGTCCAAGGCTGGATAATGTCCAACGTGGCCATGAACATCACCTATCGGTTCCGAAAGGATATCTCCCAAAAAATCAACCGCATGCCATTCAAATATTTTGACGGTACCAGTCATGGCGAAGTGCTTTCACGCATCACCAACGATGTCGATACCGTCAGCCAGACCCTCAACCAGAGCCTGACACAGATCATCACCTCCGTGACAACAGTAATTGGTGTCTCGTCATGATGTTTTCCATCAGTTGGCAAATGACCCTGGTGGCGCTGGTTATGCTACCGATCTCATTTCGGCATCATTGGCGTGATCATCGGAAAGACCCAGGTTTACTTTAAGCAACAGCAGGATTATCTCGGTCATATCAATGGCCATGTTGAGGAAATGTATGGCAGCCACACGGTTGTTAAAGCCTTTAATGGCGAGGCAAAGAGCATTGCCCAATTCGATAAAATCAATTCGGTTCTATATAGTTCAGCCTGGAAATCCCAGTTCCTTTCCGGTTTAATGTTCCCGATAATGAACTTTGTTGGCAACTTGGGCTATGTTGGCATTTGTATCCTTGGAGGATATCTGGCAGTAAAAGGTACCATCACCATTGGCGATATTCAGGCATTCATCCAATATGTGCGGACTTTCACCCAACCAATAGCCCAATTGGCCAATGTCTCCAATATTCTTCAACAGACTGATGGCAGCTGCAGAACGCGTTTTTCAATTCCTGGCCGAGGCGGAAGAAATACCCGATACCACCGTCCAGGTTAAGATGGAAAATTTCGAATGGCCGTGTCGATTTCAAGGATGTCCACTTTGGGTATATCCCTGACAAGATCATCATAAATAATTTCTCGTTTTACGCTGAACCAGGTCAAAAGATAGCCATCGTCGGCCCCACTGGTGCCGGAAAAACAACAATGGTCAAACTTCTCATGCGTTTCTATGATGTCAACAGCGGGTCCATTTTAGTAAATAACGTCAACATCAAGGATCTCAAACGAGGCGATCTGCGCTGTATGTTTGGCATGGTTCTGCAGGATACCTGGCTGTTCAATGGAACCATCATGGAAAATATTCGTTATGGAAATCCGACAGCCAGCGATGAGGATGTTATCGCGGCTGCCAAAGCTGCCCACGCCGATCATTTCATCCGAGCTCTTCCGGATGGATATAATTTCGTGCTAAACGAAGAAACCACCAATATCTCCCAAGGCCAGATGCAACTATTGACCATCGCCCGTGCCATCCTGACCGACCCGGAGTTGTTGATCCTTGATGAAGCCACAAGTTCGGTGGATACTCACACGGAGGTCTTGATCCAAAAAGCGATGCTCGACCTGATGAAAGGACGGACAAGTTTTGTAATTGCCCACCGCCTCTCGACCATCCGGGATGCAGATTGGATACTGGTGATGAAAGATGGCGACATTGTCGAGCAAGGGAAACATGAGAAATTGCTGGTTAAAAATGGCTTCTATGCTGAACTCTACAATAGTCAATTCGAAGGCAAGGATATTTAATTCAATGTCAATCAATGAATGAAATACAGCTCAGGCATCTGGGTAACACAGATATCCAAGTATCCCCCATCGGACTAGGTGTGATGGAAATGGCAGGAGGCGGTGGGTTGCTCGGTCATGTCTTCCCAATCATCACCCAGGATGAGAAGAACGCGATCATCAAGTCAGCTTTGGATGGCGGGATCAATTGGTTTGACACTGCTGAATTGTATGGTGTCGGTGAATCGGAGCGCTCATTATCTGCAGGTCTAAAAGCCGCAAGTAGATCCGACAAGGATGTCATCGTGGCAACAAAATGGTGGCCGTTGTTCCGCACATCAGGTAATATCCAGAAGACAATTAAAGAACGCCTTCGATTTCCTGGACGGATACAGCATTGGGAATTACATGGTTCACCAGCCATATAGTTTTTCCACTCCAGAAGCAGAGATGAATGCCATGGCGGACCTGGTAGAGGCAGGCAAGATCCGCTCTGTAGGAGTGAGTAATTTTGGTCCCAAGCGCATGAAGCGCGCGCATTCCACACTCGAAAAAGAGGACTACCGCTGGCGGTGAATCAAGTCCATTTCAACCTGCTCCATCGGGAAATAGAATCGAACGGTATTCTTGATACAGCCCGAGCACTCGGTGTCACAATCATCGCTTATACCCCTCTCGCCCAGGGTCTTCTCTCGGGCAAATACCACAAAGACCCGAAACAGCTCTCCAAGTTGAAAACCTGGAATAAACCAATGATTCTTAGCAAATTGGAATCCACGCGCCGCTTGATCAACGCCATGGAAGAGATAGCCGCCAATCATGAGGCAACAATTTCCCAAGTTGCCTTGAATTGGGTAATAAACTTTCACGGAAATATTATTGTTGCCATTCCTGGGGCTACAAAAGCCCACCAAGCCCAAGAGAGTGCTGGTGCTATGTCATTCCGCCTCTCAGATGATGAAATGGCCCGATTGGATGTGCTCTCCCGTGGGTTGAAATAATTGATCGGGAAAATTCTTCAAACAGATTGATCCCAACATGAGGGAAGACAACAATTCACAAATTATAGATCTATGAACGAAGAAGCCGGGAGGCATTTCCTCTCCCAGCTTCTTTTACTAATTCTTCTTTTCAGATCAACAGCCATGATTATGGATTACTCTTCTCCGGATAGAAGTTTGATTTTCTCCCATGGCTTGAGCGACTCGTCTTGAGCGAGAAGGGCTCGTAATTCGTACATTTCGTCCCGCATTGCTGCCGCGCGCTCGAACTCTAAGATTCTTGGCAGCTTCCTTCATTTGTTTTTCCAATTCTGCAACAACCTTCTGCAACTCAGAGCGGGAAGACACATCCTTGTGTTTCCCAGTTTTGTACTCGCCACGCATCTCTGAAACCGCAGCTGGGGTCATCTGGTCGGTCAAATCGCGGATCGCCTTGTGAATGCTTACTGGTGTAATGCCATGCTCCTGGTTAAATTTGACCTGCTTGGCTCTGCGCCGGGAGGTTTCATCCAAGGCGCGTTTCATGGAATCAGTCATCCGATCAGCATACATGATCACCCGCCCATTCAGATGACGGGCAGCGCGACCTATGGTTTGAATTAAGCGGTATCGGATCGAAGGAAGCCTTCCTTGTCCGCATCCAGGATCGCCACCAATGAGACTTCAGGAAGGTCGAGTCCCTCCCGTAAAAGGTTAATCCCCACCACGACATCGAACACTCCCAAGCGCAAATCCCGGAGGATGCCTATCCGCTCCAGGGTCTCAACTTCCGAGTGAAGATAATGGACCTTGATGCCAAGTTCTTCAATATATTGAGCCAGGTCTTCAGCCATTCGTTTGGTTAGCGTTGTGACGAGAATACGCTCGCCACGTTCAACCCGGATGCGGATCTCACCCACCAGGTTGTCCACCTGTCCTTTCGTCGGGCGGACTTCCACTTCGGGATCCACCAGTCCGGTGGGGCGGATGACCTGTTCCACCACCCGTTCAGCGTGTTGCATTTCATACGGTCCCGGTGTGGCAGAGGTGTAAATGGTATTCCCCATTACTTTTTCGAATTCCTCGAACTTGAGCGGGCGGTTATCTAAAGCCGATGGTAATCTGAATCCAAATTCCACCAAGGTTTCCTTGCGGGATCGATCTCCGTTATACATTCCCCTCACCTGAGGAATGGACATGTGTGACTCGTCAATCACCAGCAGGTAATCGCTTGGAAGGAAATCAACTAATGTCCATGGATGAGTGCCAGGCAAGCGTTGGTCAAGTTGCCGGGAATAGTTTTCAATTCCCGCGCAAGTACCCACTTCGCGCAACATTTCCAGGTCGTATCGGGTACGTTGTTCAATTCGTTGGGCTTCCAGGAGCTTCTGTTGGGATTTATAGAAAGCTATCCGTTCATCCAGCTCCTTCTCAATATTAACAATGGATTCTCTCAACCGATCTTCACTGGCGAGGTAATGTTTTGCAGGATAAATATCAACAGAATTCTGGTTCGGAAAGTATCTCCCCTGTTAAAGGAGAGAATTCCATAATCCGTTCCACTTCGTCCCCAAAAAAAGTGATCCGATAACCGCGCTTGTCTTCATAAGCCGGGATAATCTCCAAAGTATCGCCTCTCACCCGAAAGGTCCCGGAGCGTAATTCCATGTCATTGCGCTGATACTGTCCATCCACAAGCTGGCGAACGAGCGCATTCCGCCGGTACAATCCACCTTTGGTCAGGTTAACTGTCCCCTTTCCATATTCTTCCGGATTACCCAGTCCATAAATGCAGGAAACAGAGGCAACGATAATTACATCGCGCCGTGACATTAATGCTGTAGTTGCAGCAAGGCGTAGCCGTTCGATTTCTTCATTTATTTCAGTTTCCTTTTCAATATACAAATCATGCCTGGGAACATATGCCTCTGGTTGATAGTAGTCATAGTAGGAGACAAAATACGATACAGCATTATCTGGAAAGAATTCGCGGAATTCAGAATACAACTGCGCAGCAAGAGTTCTTATTATGAGCCATAATAAGTGCAGGTTTCTGGAGTTGCTGGATAACAGAGGCGATGGTATATGTTTTTCCTGTACCCGTAGCACCCAGCAAGACCTGGTGTTTGAAGCCCAATTGAACCCCTTCCACCAACTGGCGGATGGCTTCTGGCTGGTCCCCCATCGGCTGAAAAGGAGCTTCGAGGCGAAAATCCATTGTGACACCTTTTATACTTATGAATATCAAGCTCAAAACGAAACTCAATCACCTGAGATCTCATCAACTGAAAAGTATAGAACAAATGAACGTATTTAGCAAGGTTAAGGAGTGTAATACCGGTAACAATCCTAAGTATGCTCTTTCCCCCTGGCGTTTTCTTGCGAAGGATGCCAGTCAGCCGAACCCAAATTGTGCGCGTCTTCTCTGCATCTTCCCTCGTCATCTCCTGGAGACCATAGCGAGCATCCATAAATGCCTTGGTCAATGAGGCAACCATTTCATTTTCTTCAGGGATTACAAGTCTTAATTTTCTCGAGAACTCAACTGGAGTTTCCCATGAACTTCGGGGAGTGCCGGCCTCGGCAGCGCGACGAAGCAATGAAAGGTAAAAAAAGAGTATCCTTTGCCGGGGTATCATCCGATTAGGATTAATGTAGTGCCAACGTTCTGTTTGTTTTGCGGATGAGCGTAATAATCGCAACCGATTGACCCCTGCCTCAATCATTGCGCCGATCCCGCGTTCGGCACTTTGAAACTGTTTAGTAATCCAACTCCAAGCCTCCAAAATCCACCGAGAGATTCGCAATTGGTGCAACATCTCTACCAACCTGCGGTTGGTCTGGATATATTGGCGAATTGCAAAAATAATTATTGCCAGGAAAACCAACCAGAACAGTAAAGACTTGACAATTTCCCACCCAGGTAGATCCATGGTTATGCCCGCTTCAGGTTGTTGCAACTGTGGCGGGAGACTCGGAGCAACGGATCCCATCGCGGGTCGTCCAAGTAAACGGCTGATCTGATTGAAAATCCAAAAGAACGGAAAAAGAATCAATATCATCAAGAATTTAAGGAGGATAAAAAGCCAATTGAAAATAAATCGAATGGTAGTGAATAGATCCATGGAATATTCGGTTGGAAGGAAGAACCACAACCAAACCCAAGCACCCCAAGAAAATTATGAAATAAAGTATCCATCGAGATGACATATTCTTGTGTATGGTGAATTGTTCATATCCCCAGGATACCCGCAGGCTGGAAAAGTGAGCGAGACTGAGCAGAACCATACCAAGCAGAAAATACCCAATCACCAGGGGTACAACCATCTCTGCTGAAGGTGCTCTGCCCGATATCGTAAATTTGTTTTGCCGCATGATCCCTGCTAAAAAGACAACCAACGCACCGATTGCAAATAATCTCTCCCGCAAGCTGGTACTAGCAGATTTGGGTTGATTTTCTTCCTTCCCTTGATTACTTCCAATATCCTTGATTTCAACTTCGAATTTCATCAAGTCGTGGAGAAATAAAGTGGTGAATAACCAGAGAATCAGTGTAATTAGAGCGTTGAAAAGAAAATTTATCGTAAAGAAACTTTCGGAAAAGGATCGCGGCCAGGATAATATATTTTGAACCAAGAAGTCGAATCCAAAGCGAATCTCAGTGAATATTTTTACAGCTAGAAGAATGACGATCCATTCAGCCAGGCGATAGTAAGGTTTTCGATCATCACCAATGGGTCGGGCTTGTAAAATGAGGGATGAGATCAATGCTTCCACGGTTATCAAGAAACCAAAGAAAATCACTCCTCGTGAATTGTATTTGGAAGACATCCATCCTGCAGTCATTACGTAAATAATATTTACACACGCCATCATTAGCAAAACCAGGATGTGGGCAGCCAGGCTGGTGCGCCGCTCGTTATGCTGGAATGCATCAAACAACTTATTCACCTATTTCCTCCAAAGATCAAGATCTTCTACATTGGTGAATGAATAGAATGGCAAGTTGAAATTTTCCGCACGGTTCTTCATGGTTTGGACATGTGATGCCCGACCAGCAACGATCAAAACTACTTTTTGTCCGCGGCGTCTCGTTTCAAATACTTCGTCAAAAAGCGCATCATCGATTTGACCTGTGATGATCACAATCGTCGTACCCCAAGACAGCTTCGATCCATGCATTTGCAGCATCCTGGTAATCGAAATAGCATCTTTCGCTTGAACTTGTGCCAATGTCTCCAAGATACGCATCAAATGAGCTCGGCCTTTATGGGGCAAAATTGGTTGAATGCCCGATTCATCCAAAACTGAAACACCATTCGTAACGAGACCTATGGATTGTTTCTTCAAAGTCACCCAGTTTGCCAGCGATGCTGCAATGATGATCGCCAATTCAATTAAATCAATCCGTACCTGTGGAGCATAATCCGAGGAGTTCATATTTAAGAACAGGACAGCTTCCAGCTCAATTGACAATTCATATTGTTTCACTTGAAGCTTGCCAGCCACAGCAGAAGCTTTCCAGTCTATTCGCCGCAGGGAATCCCCAGAAGTGTAATCACGCTTACTTAGGATACGGCTTGGGTCATCAAAAATCGGTTGGTTTATGCGAAGTGTTCCAAGAGGAGAGTAAGAAGGAAGACTGACCCTGGTGAGTGGAATGATACGTGGGTAAACCGTCAGGTAATCTGTACTGGCTTTTCCGTTTCGTATTTCAAATAATCCGAGCATATCTCCCAACGATACGAAGAGGGGACCGATGGGATAATAACCACGCTTGCGTGCATGTACTCGATAATCTATTTCCGCTCTTCCATGTGGGCCAAGGTTGATGACCTGCTTAACCGGTTTTCCGGCAACCAGGTTTACGGGAATGCTCTCATATATTTGTAACCAGGGGACCGGAAGTAAGGTCGGATTTGAAACTTTTATTCGCACCGGAACATATTCTCCCCAGAATGCATGACTGTCCATAATCCGATCATACCGAACGGCCTTGCTAATATGCCGCACCCATAATTGTCCTAAAAGGAATGCTCCGATGAACAAGTAAGCGATGGTGATGGCAAAATCACCGTTGACAAAAGCTGCAACAACAAGCAGGAAAACTAAAAATACAATTAAATCACCTGACACGAGAACCTACTGAATTTTTCCCAGATTGAGAGGAAGACTATTGATTAATTCTTTGACAATCAATGTGTTAGTCCGCCCACGCAGTTGTGATTCGGGACTGATGATAAGTCGATGTGCCAGCGTATATGGGACAAGATACTTGATATCATCAGGTAGGACATGATCTCTACCTTGCAAAGCAGCAAACGCCTGGGAGGTCTTGAAAAGGGCGAGTGAGGCGCGTGGACTGGCACCCAGCGTGAGATCTGGCTGGTTTCGAGTGGAGGATACCAGATCCACAATATATTCTTGGAGTGTCTCGTCAACATGGATTTCCTGTACTTCTTTTTGGAATTCCAACAATTGAATGCCGTCCACAACCTGGTTAATTTGGTTGATGGGATGCTCGCGTTGAAGATGAGTGAGCAGGAATTTTTCATCATTTTTAGCAGGGTAGCCGACCGATAACCTTATCAAGAAACGGTCTATTTGCGCTTCTGGAAGAGGGAATGTGCCTTCATATTCGATCGGATTTTGGGTAGCCAATACTAGAAAAGGACGCGGCAGTTGATGGGTGACACCATCCACCGTGATTTGCTGCTCTTGCATTGCTTCAAGTAGGGCTGATTGGGTGCGAGGCGTGGCACGGTTTATTTCGTCAACCAACAGGATATTCACAAAGGTCGGTCCGGGTCGAAACTCGAACTCACTAGTCTTTTGATTATAGATAGACACCCCGGTTACATCATTTGGAAGCAGGTCAGGCGTGCATTGCAAGCGCTTAAATTGCCCACCCAGGCTGATAGCCATGGCTCGGGCAAGCATGGTCTTTCCCCACACCTGGAACATCTTCGATCAATACATGTCCCTCACAAAGAAGTGAGACTAGTAGTAGTTCGATGATGTCACGTTTTCCAACAATAACACGTTCCACATTTTTTATGACTTTACTGGCAAATTCCTGAAGACGATCCATCATTCCTCCGGGTGCGAAATTGGAGAAAAACTAATCACTTTCTATCCCAAACTCATGGCACTCCTGCAGGTTTATCCGGAAAACTGCCTGACCAATCGGTAATATCGCAGGTTGTCATTTCATCCTTTTTTACCACCACAACTATCAACGGGACAACCTCCTTTATGTCCGGAGGATCATATGCAACCACCTGGTACTTTCCTGAGACTTCAGATGAATGTTCATCCATGGAGAAGAAAACGCTTCCAGAACCCAGGATCACATACCAATAGTGATATGGTGGTTCCTGTTCAAAGGCAACGATAGTAAGTTGAGGAATCGATCCGTAAGGATAATTGCTGATTGCACCTGATAATAGATCCGATTCCAGGTTCCAAGGTTGCGGTTAGGTCGGTCGTGGGGCTGGCTGTTATAGTCGGTGCCGATGCGGTCTCTTGAATTTGGGTGGATTGCCGGTCAAATGTTGCCGTTTCTGATGCGGAGCCTGACGACTCAGAGGGAGTGAGGGCTTGCAGTGTGCCCGCTATCCCAGTCTGAAGCATCCCTGTGTCCGGGGTGGTGTTTGCATCTATCAATGGAACATTGCAGGCTACCAGGATAAAACACAGGGCAATGATGGAAAATGCAAGTATTTTCATTTATCCTCCAGAAATTCTCTTGAAATTATATCTTAGGTAAGGAAGAAACCATTTATCAACGGAATCCGAGGTTCACCTTCAAACCGGTATCAAAATGGTGAATGTAGAAGTTGATTAGTTTTCTGGGACCATCCTCAAGCATGTGTCAGCGCCTTTTACGACTTCTTCTCTGCTGAATAGCATGGGATGATATTCTCCTTTGAACCAGGGAGTGATGCCATCCTTGTAATGCTTGCTGCTTAAATGCCCTGATTGGCCTGGGACAAGTATTCCCCAGCAATGATCCAGATCATTAAGATCAGCAATAAATCGGAAAGGCGGGCCAACAATAGATTTATTCCTCAGGTCAGATAAGCTCGAAAATGATGCCCAGATGGTATTTCCATCCCCACCTATGGGGTATGGTCCCAGATTGAATACTTTATCAAAGGGTTTAAGTTTGCCAATCACGTGTCCAAATGTCAATCGATGGAGATCTCCCCATTTCCAATTCCCGCGATCCTGGCCAAGTTCTTTCCTTAAGATATCAATTCCTTCCCGTAATGCTACTAGCAGGACATCATCTCGCTTTTCACCATTTCCCAAGTCAAACCAGACTGATTCCTGATTTTCAAGCAGATGAACGAACCATTCCCACACATGATCAGACCATTGTCCTGAGAATGGACCTTTCCCTTGGATGCGTGAACCAAGGTCGCCAAAATGATGTTCCAACAGTATTGATAGAGCAGCACGGATTGTTACTTCGTATACCGCAGCTTGCCAGCTATCAGCATTAAGTGACCCATCCCAGGTACGCATTCCATCGATCACTGCTTGGAGTTCTGGATCAGCCGCCTTTAGCTTTCCCAAATGATGAGCCAGGATTTTGGAGCTTATTGATACCTGGTCCGTGTGCATCTTCTTGATAAATGGGATATCCACTGTCTTAGCACCTTTTAGCAATTCAACAATTCGTCCGGCGCGTTCCGATACCAGGTAATCTTTTCCCAGGAAATGAGGAAAATCTGGGCGTTGGATCTGGTTGTTGGCAGTCACGATATAAGCAGATGGAGGATTGTAGAGGTGGGGTAATTCTTCGAATGGTATATATCCCGCCCATTCATATTCTCCGGTCCAGCCCTTGGCAGGTATAGTTCCATCTCCTTTTGCTCGGATCGGGATACGTCCGTTCATGGTGTAGCCGATATTTCCACCTATATCCGCATAGATCACATTCTGGGAAGGATTGTCAAAATTCCGCAACGCTTGCTTAAACTCCAAGCAGTTGACCGCCATATTCATCGCCAAGAAGGCTTCGATCGAATGGTCAGGTTCGAGTGCTGTCCAGCGCAGGGACATTGGCGGTGTCTTCGGGAAGGCATCCTTGAAGAGGTTGTTGATCACTGGACCATGCCGCGTGAGAACGACATCTTCCTCAACAACTCTTCCACCTTTTACGAGAATCTTCTCTTTCCGAATTTGAGCTGGTACCCAGGCGCCTTCGTATTCGTACTCCCAACATTCTCCGTTTGATTGCCGCAGATGCTCCTCATAAAGGTCTTGTACATCCGGGCAACTGTCTGTAAATCCCCACGCGACATTCCTGTTGTGTCCAACGATTACAAGGGGTAAGCCAGGCATGGTGATTCCAGTCACATCCAAGCCTCCACCTGCCAGGTGATTCTCAAACCAAACTCCAGGAGTTGTTAATTCCAGATGCATGTCGTTTGCTAGCAGAGGTTTGCCGGTATTTGTTTGGATACCGTGGACCACCCAGCTGTTGCTCCCCACCCCCTCATCAACATTCGGGCCGGTGAAAGGACGTGTGTGATCCGTGGATTTATTTCCTGCAATTGCTTTTCCCAGGTCTAATATGACAGACCATGCCTTGTCGATATCTATTTCCAGGTTCTTGATCTTTTCCTCTCCAAAGGTCCGTGTTAGTTCGCGGCGATACAGCTCAGATTGCCAATTCGTAGCCAGGTTCCAACTCATTAGTTTCCCCCAACTGCATATATCCACCACAGTCCACGGCTCGGGAGAATAACCCAATAGCATGAATTCCACAGGTAATTTTTTTCTCCTGGAACAAGAGTCTATGAAAGTATTGGCCCCGCGGCAATAAGCAGCCAGGAGGGAAGCCAGCCTATCACTGAATATTTGTGCATCCTTCTCAGCGGCTACCCGCAAACTCAGTGTACGCATGGCCCGGTCCACGCCGAGCGCAGATTCCCCCAGTATTTCAGACAACCTCCCTGCCACCACCCTTCGGGTGAAATCCATCTGCCATAGGCGCTCCTGGGCGTGCACATACCCTTGACCAAAAAGGACATCTTCTTTGGTGGAGCCATAAATATGCGCAACTCCCCAGTGGTCACGCATGATCTCAAGAGGCGATTTGATCCCTTTTAGTTTCATCCTGCCGTCCATTTTTGGAAGCCGGGTTCGACTGATTGACCAGAGAATCGCCTTAAGAAGAGGTCCAATCGCCGGTAAAAGGATGTCATCCCTCCAATTCATATTGCCTCCAGGGAACCAGAACCTAACATTTGCAGTGTTCCTTGCCACAAGAAAGAAATCGCCCGCCTAATTAACATACCAACTGCACTTGTTACTTTAATTTTCTCAATTGTTCGAGAACATCCAATAATCTCTCTTGCCAATTGGGATCTTTTGCGAAAGTGCACCAATAGGCATTTTTGCCTCCACGCACCCCAGAACTAAGATCCGGTAACCGGGTTGCTTTTGTTTCATCGATTGGCGCAGGATAACGCAACACGATTTGTCCCATTTCGCTGCCCACCAAAACAAGACCCGCTTTTTCCGCGCGTAGCTTGACGCGCATCTGGTAAAACAAGTTCTGCATCATTTCAGGGAGTAATCCAAAACGATCTGTGAATTCGGCAACAAGCGCATCGATGCCACTTTCGTCATCAACATTCGCCAGTCGTCGATACAGACGCAAACGCAAGGATTGGTCGGGGACATAGTCTTCTGGAATACCTGTCGGAAGGGGCAAGTCAACATTTACAGGTAATCCAGCATCAGTCGAGGGCAAACCCTCACTTTGCCCTGGCAGGGAAAGTGCATGTGGTCGACGCAAGCTTTTGACTGCTGCAGCGAGCAAACGAGTATAGAGGTGAAAACCTACAGAAGCGATATGTCCTGATTGTCTTGTGCCCAGCAGTTCACCTGCGCCACGCATTTCTAAATCGCGCATTGCGATGGAATACCCTGCCCCCAATTGTGAATTCTCAGCAATCACTTCCATTCTCTCCTGACCTTCCGGCGTAGGAGTTATTTTTCTATGCCGAAAGAAATAGGAATAGGCGCGCGCTGCTCCCCTACCTACCCGGCCGCGTAATTGGTAAAGTTGAGCCAGGCCAAAGGCATCTGCTCGATCGACAATGAGCGTGTTGGCATTTGGAATGTCAAGACCTGACTCAATAATGGATGTAGAAAGCAGGATATCAACATCCCCATCAGTAAACCGATGCATGACCGAAGCGAGTTCCTGCTCAGGCATCTGGCCATGACCGATGGCTATGCGAGCTTCCGGAACGAGTTTCTCCAGGTGCATCCTCATGGCGTGTATGGTCTGTACCCGATTATGAACGAAGAATACTTGGCCTCCACGTTCAAGTTCACGGAGAACTGCTTGTCGAACCAACCGTGGAGCGTAAGGACCAATATGTGTGACGATCGGCAATCGTTCTTCCGGAGGGGTATTCAGGTTGGAGATATCCCTGACGCCGGTGAGGGCCATGTAGAGTGTCCGCGGGATGGGTGTAGCAGTCAAAGTCAGCACATCCACTTCGGTGCGCAATTTCTTCAAACGTTCCTTATGGGTCACGCCAAAACGTTGCTCTTCATCAATGATGACCAGTCCCAAATCCTTGAACTGCACATCTGCTGAGATCAAACGATGGGTGCCAATCACGATATCCACAGCACCTTTGGCAAGCTCGTAAATGATATGGGTTTGTTCACGGGGTGTCCGAAAACGGGAAAGCATCTCCACCGTTACCGGAAATGCCGTCAAACGTTGTTTGAAAGTATCGAAATGTTGTTGCGCGAGCACGGTAGTCGGGACCAGCACAGCAACTTGTTTCCCGTCCATAACGGCTTTAAAAGCTGCCCGCAGTGCCACTTCAGTTTTGCCGTAACCTACATCACCGCAAAGGAGGCGGTCCATGGGACGTACAGCCTCCATGTCGTGCTTTATCTCCTCAAGGGCTTTGACCTGATCATGTGTCTCGACATAGGGAAAAGAAGACTCAAGTTCGCCCTGCCAGGGTGTATCAACCCGAAAGGCATATCCTTCTGCCACCTGCCTCCTGGCATAGAGATCGAGTAATTCTTGAGCTACCTCCTGAACAGCTTCTTTTACGCGACGCTTGGTTTCCAACCAGTCCTGGGTACCCAGATGTCCAACGGGTGGAGGTGCACCACTGGGACCAATGTACCGAGTTAATCGATCAGCCTGGTGGATAGGGACATAAACCTGGTCCCCGTTCTGGTATTCGAGAAGCAGGAATTCTCGCTCCAAGCCATCCAAGGTCCGTCGCACCAAGCCCGAGAAATGGCCAATACCATAATCCATATGGACAATCCAATCACCGGGCTTCAGATCTGCAAATGCCATTTCCGGAGTGTCTGCAGCTGGTCTTGGACGAGTACGAAGCTGAGGGCGTTCCCAGCCAAAGATTTCAGAATCAGTCAGCACATACAGGTTACCGATTTTCAGACCCGCTGAAAGGGAAGCCTCCACGAAATGGAGATCAACTTCATTCAACCCCTGGTGATTTTCTGTCCACAGTTCCTCCAATCGCGCAGATTGCCGAGAGACAATCAGGACAGCATTACCTTCGCTGACCAATTTGCCAATATATTCGATGAAAGGCTTTAGACGTCCCCCAAACCTTTCCAACTGGCTGAAAAACATGCCCAAAGCTTGTCGCCCTGGTAATTCTTCTTCGATCGACTCTTCCTCAAAGGTAGTCGAAAATCCCAATTCCACGCAAGGGTACGCCTGAAAGAGATCGCTAATTTCTGACCAGGTGAAATAAGGAACAGGAAAATCAACAGGCAAAAGGCCTTCGGAAATGGATTCCGAGCGTAATTTTACGGCTTGCTCTTCAATTTCTGTTATTGTGCTTTCCAATAACGCCAGGTCATCGAAAAAAACCTGACTACCTTGAGGTAAGTAATCCAAAAGACATGAGGAAATCGGGTGCAGTCTTGGAATATCAAACTCGGTAGGAGAATACTCTGGATCCGCCTCCAGGCTTTTATGCAGAAATTCCCGCGCGGGTGTGACGATGACCGCTTCCAGTTTCTCAATCGTTCGCTGGGTGGCGGGATCAAATTTGCGGATCGACTCAACGTCATCACCGAAGAAATCCAATCGCACGGGGTGAGTTCAGCCGGAGGCCAAATGTCAAGCAATCCCCCTCTACGGGAAAATTTTCCGGGTTCAAGGACTGTATCTTCGGCTTCATACCCCATTTCCACCCAAGCCCTGACAAGAGCCTCGGTTTGATAATCGCCACTCAATTTGATCCATTGAATCGACTTGAGGAATTCCCGGCGTGGAAGGGTGCGGGTCATCAGTGCACGAGCCGAGGTTACTATGATCGGAGGCACATCCGGTTTTTTGATGAACGGCAAATGGTACAAAGCCAAGGCGGTCAATGCCTGGAGGCGTTCGCGCCGAGTGGTAATACCCCAGGCGCCATCTTCATAGAAAAGAGGGTTAGGTTCAGCAAATAAATAACGAGGAGCTTCTGGCGACCAGAAAGCCAATTCATCATATAAGGATAAGGCATGATCGGCGCGATCAACAACCAGCACCATTGGATGAATATTATTTTCATGGAGGGCCGCTACCACAGGAAGGCGCGCAGAACGCGGTAAAGCGAGACCGTGGATAATTCCCTGGTCTTGCATAGAAACCAGTAGTTTTTGAAAGGCCTCCAGAGATTTGATCTTCTCTATTATTGAGTTCATAAAGTGAACCAAACCTTATCTATATGATTGCTTGATTGCCATTAAATTTATTCATTGCCCCATCCAAGCCCTTGAGAGATATTTCCAAGGTAGCGTCCACAACGCGGTCCAATGTTTGAGAAACAATTTCCGCTTCAGCCTTGGTAAACTTCTCCAAGACATAATCAGCAGCTTGCAACTGTCCTGGTGGGCGTCCTATTCCTATCCTGATTCGGACAAACTTGTCAGTACCCAAGCGCTCAATGATGGATGCAATGCCTTTCTGGCCTGCCGAACCCCCATCCGGCCTGATGCGGATAGTTCCAATGGGTAAGTCAATATCATCATAGATAACAATTAAATTATCCAAAGGCACTTTATGGAAACGAACCAAACTCATTACTGAATGGCCGGATAAATTCATATAGGTTTGCGGTTTCGCCAGGATCCATTTCTTCTCACCAACCATTCCCGTTGCCACCACTGCTTTTGCCTGGAACCTGGAAAAACGAGAGCCAAGCTTCACCGCGAGCCGGTCGAGTAACATGAACCCGATGTTATGTCGTGTCTCACGATACTCTCTGCCTGGATTACCAAGCCCGATGATTAACATTGTTTCAGCCATGTTATTTCCACCGCAACTTTATAAATAGAGAGATTATTAGAAATAAGGTGATCGATGCCAGAAGACCGATTCCCAGGCCAATGTACAGCCGGCGATTTGTCAATTCCATTGGATTGTGGGCCAGAGGAATGGGGATGGCTGAAATTGCCTTTTGGTATGGAACATCGGTAGTTCTTGGTTGCATGCTTGTTGTTGGAGATAGTAGCGGGGTTTCTACAGGTGTGTAGTTACGAATCCGTAATTCCCCGATTATGATGTCCAAATAAGTGCCGTCGGTAAGGAAGGCTCGCAAACGCAAGTCATAATTCCCATCGGAGATCAAAGAAGTATCCCACTCACCCAAGATCCCGTTTTGCACCACCTGTTCTGATTTCGAGATCAAGAACCAGGTACCAGTGGTACTCCCAGAAAAGGTAAAAGAGATTTCACTGGAAACAAAACCAATCATTTGATTAGTCCCGACGATGGACACGATTCCCTGCAAAGCATCTCCGGGACGCGGGGATGTGATGGTTGGAATTGACTGAAAAATATTCAATGTCCAAAAAACGAGAACTCAATAGATAGTTCATCCAATCCTCAACAGGCAACTGTTTAGTTTAACATGAAGGCAAGCGAGGGTCAACGATGGATGTAGATTTGATGGGAGAATTCCAATCTCCCTAAATTTAGCTATCCCATTTCAATAGTATCACGTATAATTTGGGTTGACGGCATAACAGACCTTCGGAATTTCATTTTATGAGAGTATAAAACTGGAAAAAACTGGCGTAATATTTTGGGATGAATTCACTCCTTTATTATGCGAGCCGAAAGAAGAAGAATCCACATGGGGAGGATGCCAATGAGTGGCCCTCCCCATTTCGCTTGTAAGAATGTCATTTTCATTTACCTGTTTTGATTTGCTACACCTGGAGATCCCATGGCACCTAAATACCTGTTCTTTACCGGCGGCGTTGTTTCTTCTGTTGGCAAGGGTGTGACTGCTGCAGCGACTGGTTTGCTCCTTAAGGCGCGTGGCTTCAAAGTGACAGTTCAGAAACTTGACCCGTACATTAATGTTGATCCGGGGACTATGAGCCCATACCAGCATGGTGAGGTCTATGTACTTGATGACGGCGCTGAAACTGATCTAGACCTGGGCCATTACGAACGCTTCATCGACATTCGTTTGCGTCGCTTCTCAAATTTCACTACGGGGCAGGTGTATGCTGAAGTGATCAGCAACGAACGGCGTGGTGATTACCTGGGCGGAACCATCCAGGTCATCCCGCATATAACCAACGAAATCAAACGCCGTATTGGATTAGCTGCCAAGGAGACTGGTGCAGACGTTGTTCTCCTCGAGGTGGGAGGTACGGTGGGCGATATCGAGTCTCAACCATTCCTCGAAGCCCTCAGGCAATTACGCAATGAGGTTGGTCGTGATAATGTATTCTTTATCCATGTGACTTGGTTGCCTTATATCGGTGCAACACAGGAACTCAAGACCAAGCCAACCCAACACTCTGTGGCAGCCCTGCGCTCAATAGGTATCTCTCCCTCGATGATCATCGCCCGTTCTGATTTTCCCGTGGAAGATGGACTTTGCGACAAGATCGCTCTTTTTTGCGATGTAGAAAAACGCGCAGTCGTACCTATGGTCACCACGGATGTGCTCTACGAAGTGCCATTATTGCTCGAAAAGGCAGGGGTGGCTGATTATCTTATCGAAAAACTAGGGCTCAAGGCGACGGTTAAGCCCGATTGGGGTCCGTGGAAAAAGTTGGTTGAGGAAGTCAAGAAGCCAAAACCAGTAATACGCATCGCCCTTGTGGGGAAATACATCGAACTGAAGGACGCTTACATGTCGGTGCGTGAGGCGATCAAACATGCAGCAATCTCATTAGGATTAGAAGCTGAGATCGATTGGGTTCTTTCATCCGATCTGGAAAAGGGGAAAGGATGGGATGTGGTCAAAGCTGCCCACGCGATTCTTGTCCCAGGAGGATTCGGCTCGCGCGGCACCGAGGGTAAGATCCAGGCAGCAAAATTCGCTCGAGAGAATCAAATTCCTTACCTGGGTTTATGTCTTGGGATGCAATTAATGTGCATTGAATATGCCCGCAATGTGCTAGGCCACGAGGATGCCAACTCGACCGAGTTCGACCGTTCGACTACCCATCCGGTAATAGATCTTATGCTGGACCAGCGTTCCATCATCGATTTGGGGGGAACGATGCGCCTCGGATTATATCCATGTGATCTCCAGCCAGGCACGAAAGCTGCCGACGCTTACGGCGTCAACCAAGTAGAAGAACGACATCGTCACCGTTGGGAATTCAATAACGCATATCGAGCCCAATTTGAAGGTGCTGGGATGATATTTTCCGGCATTTCTCCAGATGGGAAATTGGTTGAAATTGCAGAGATCAAGAATCATCCGTACATGGTCGGAAGCCAATTCCATCCTGAGTTCCTTTCACGACCGATGCGCCCACATCCATTATTCGTCGGCCTAATAAAAGCTGCAAAAGAACAAAGCAAGTTGTGATTGCCGATAATAATATTGCACTCTTCGGTGTAAACGACAAAACGATCGAAGAATCCAATTTTTTCGACTATACTGTGGCCTGGCAATAAACACGGACCTTAGTCCGAATAAAGAAAAGGAGTACTACAAATGGACACAATAATAGAACTGATCACCGGGCAGGAGATCCTTAACTCACGCGGCAACCCTACCGTTGAGGTCGAAGTCGTCCTGGCTGATGGCTCTTGGGGTCGTGCGGCAGTTCCCTCGGGTGCTTCAACCGGCGTACATGAGGCACTTGAATTGCGTGATGGTGACAAAAAACGCTACAACGGCAAAGGCGTGCTCAAGGCGGTTGCGGCAGTGAATGAAACGATCTCTGATGCCCTTTCGGGTTGGGATGCCGTAGATCAAAAAGCAATTGATGCTGAGATGATTGCCTTGGACGGCACAGCCAACAAATCCAATTTCGGTGCCAATGCCATCTTGGGAGTATCCTTGGCGGTCGCCAAGGCGGCTGCCAACTCTCTTGGTCTTCCGCTCTATCGTTACATCGGTGGCGTTTATGCCCATGTTCTTCCTGTGCCGATGATGAACATCCTCAACGGTGGAGCTCACACAGCCTGGCAATCCACGGACGCACAAGAATTTATGGTTATGCCCTTTGGAGCGCCATCTTTTGCTGAAGGATTACGCTGGGGTGCAGAAATCTACCATGCGCTCAAGTCTGTATTAAAAGAAAAAGGATATATAACCCTGGTTGGTGACGAAGGTGGATACGCGCCTGCGCTCAAGGCGAACAACGAAGCCGTTGAGGTAATCCTTGAAGCCATCTCCAAGGCAGGATTTAAAGCGGGTCGCGGCGAACAAGTGGCAATTGCCCTCGATCCAGCTGCCTCTGAGTTCTTTGACGAAGAAACCAGAACATATAACCTACGTAAAGAAGGCAAGAAACTGACCGGCGAACAGATGGTCGAATTCTGGGCCAAGTGGGTCCATGATTATCCGATCGTCTCCATCGAAGACGGTCTTGCCCAGGATGATTGGGACTCTTGGAAATTAATGGTTAGAACCCTTGGCGATAAAATTCAGATTGTCGGCGACGACCTGCTCGTTACCAATCCGGTTCGCGTTCGCCGCGCAATCCAAGAAAATGCAGCCAATGCCTTATTGGTGAAACTCAATCAAATCGGTTCACTGAGCGAAACGATCGAAGCCGTTGAGACGTGCCACCGCGCAGGCTGGCGGGCTGTCACTTCACATCGTTCCGGTGAAACTGAGGACAGCACCATCGCAGACCTGGCAGTGGCGCTCAATATGGGTCAGATCAAAACTGGTGCCCCTGCACGATCTGACCGGGTTGCGAAGTACAACCAACTGCTTAGAATTGAAGCTGAACTCGGCGACACCGCGAAATATGCTGGCTGGGAAGCCATCCGATCCTGATCTCATTGTCACCAATGGATACCTCGTGCTAAAATGAGGTATCCATTGGGATAAGGTTAATGATTGGGATTACAGATGCATTCGCCTTTTTAGTCATGGTTTGTTATAATAGAAGTCTGTATACACCTTTAATAACATCCCTTTGTTGCTTCGGCAGGTTGATCAACGCCGCAATTTCACCCCTGCCTTTCAATCGTTGCTTGTACATGAATATATCGCTAAAAGAGCAATTTCATTTTAGCTGTGTAAACTTTGCTCGACATAAGGAGGTGATGTTAATTCTGCGAGCTCCCTTAAGGAGTTAGGATAAGATAAACGGAAGTTAATCTTTTCTAAAAGCCCTTGCAACCGCAAGTGCTCCAATATTCACCCATTTCAAATTTTTAAGGAGAGAAGATAATGAAACGCACGATTTTTGTTCTGGTTGGCATCCTGATCGCTGCATCCATGTTGCTGACCGCTTGTGGTCCTACAGCTACCGAGCCAGTTGCGACCGAACCCCCGGTCGTCACTGAACCCCCGGTCGCCACTGAACCCCCGGTTGTGGCCCCCGAACCAGTGACCATTTCCATCTGGCACCAGTGGTCTGGTGACTACCTGGTCGCCATTACTGACGTCTTCACTGAATACATGATGGCTCATCCTGAGGTTACCATCGACCTTTCCAAGCCGGATGATGTCTCAGCTGCCTTACAAGTCGCCGTCCCCGCTGGCGAAGGCCCCGATATTATCGGCTGGGCTAATGACCAGATCGGCACCAATGCACTCAATGGCAATATTGTTGCCTTGGATGACTTCGGTGTGGATATGGCGTTCCTCCAGAGCACTTACGAACCTGCCGCAGTTTCCGGTGTCGTTTGGCAGAATATGATCTGGGCTCTCCCCAAATCGCAGGAAAACATTACCCTTGTCTATAACAAGGCAATCGCTGCAGATACCGATTTTCCGGCTGATCCGTTGGACTTCGCCGATCTTCTCGCAAAAGCGCAAGCCTTCTACGAGACCAATGGCATTCCGCTGTTCTGCAACCAGGGCTTCCCCGGTGGCGATGCCTTCCATGTCGCCCCATTGTACTTTGGCTTTGGCGTCCCGGAATACGTTGACGACCAGGGCGCAGCCTACCTGAATACACCCGAGGCAATTGCAGCCGGTAACTGGCTGGTTTCAGTAAAACCGTTCCTCCTGCAAGAAATGAGCCACGAACTTTGCAAGACCGCCGTCATCGAAGGTAAAGCTGCTGCATGGTGGACCGGCCCGTGGGCGATCGCTGACCTCGAGAATGCTGGTGTAGACTATGGTTTCGCAGCCATGGGCCGCCCGTTCGTTGGTATCAAGACCGTCATGCTGACCAAGAACGCTGTTGATCGTGGTCATGCCGAACTGGCCTTGGACATCATGAAGTTCTACACTTCCTTTACAATGCAGAAGTACGTGACCCTGGCCAACCACACCATCCCGGCCAACACCGAAGCACTGAACGATCCTGAGGTTCAGGCTCTGACCTCCTTGGCTGGCTTTGGCAAGAATGCCAACCTGGGTATCCCGATGGCCAACACCCCATTTGCGGGTGCCCAATGGGGTCCTGTTGGTGATGCCACCGGCGCAATCTGGAATGGCAGCCAGACACCTGAAGAGGCTCTTGCTGCAGCTCAGACCGCAGTTGAAACAGCCATTGCTGGCATGAAATAGTCATGGTTTGACGGGAAGGGAGGGTAATCACCCTCCCTTCTTTCTTTTTACATCCAAGAGGAGGCATTTATGGCTCAATGGAAAGGATGGCGAAAGACGCTGACCGTGTTAGCTTTTATCGGTCCAACACTTATTGGCATTCTCATTTTCAATATTTACCCGATCATCTTTAATACTTACATCTCTTTCACCAACCGCAACCGTTATCATCCAAATCCTGACTGCAACATCACCCTGACGAGCATCCTTGAGCCGACCTGCTGGAAAGCCTTTGGAGAAAACCGCCCCACCGGCCTGGCTGAACCTTTCCGCATCCAGGATCCTCTTTTTCAGAATTATGCCGATCTATTTGGAGAATTCTTCACGGTTCCAGCGTTGATTGCATTCGTGAAGATCATTTCCTGTTTCATTCCCTTGATCATTGCCGGGAGGCTAAACAAGGCGTTTGGGAAACGCCTTGAACGCCCTGTACCAGCATGGCTTGTGACCTTGGCAGCACTCCTGTTGGGTTTAGGCCTAGGATACCTGTTACGATTTGATCAAGCATTGAATTTGATAACCGGCTCAGGCGATTTCTTTGTTGTCTCCTTCCGGTCCATGCTCTATGTACTTCTTTGTATCCCCTTGTTCTTCATTCTTGGTCTGGCATTGGCACTCTTGTTAAACGTCCATGACCTGCCGGGACGTACGTTCTTTCGAGTGATCTTGATTATCCCCTGGGCAGCCTCCACAGTTGCCATCATGATCGCCCTGGTTTGGCAATTTTTCTTCCGCGAACAAGGCACAATCAACCAATTGCTGTCGATCATTGGAATTACTGGCAAGGCATGGTTGCAGGAACCTTCAACCGCATTCTTTGTCATCGTGATCGCCAATGTATGGATGTCGTATCCTTTCTTTATGGTAACCATTTTGGGTGCTTTACAATCCATTCCAGGTGAAATCTATGAGGCAGCCGAAGTAGACGGCGCATCCTGGTGGCAGCGGTTATTTGGCATAACCTTGCCATTACTGCGCCCGGCGGTCATCCCGGTTATCGTGCTTAGCTCAATAACAACCTTCCAGATGTTTGGTACAGTGTGGGCTATCACAGCCGGGGGTCCATCGCGCGGCGCGGGAACCCCAGGAGCCACTGAATTGGTCATGGTATACGCCTATAAGCAAGTCTTCCAAACGGCCGCGTACGGGCGAATGGGTGCTTTTGCCGTGATCATGTTCATTTTCCTCTTCGGTCTCACACTTTACAGCCTGCGCCTCTCCCGCATCACGAAAGGAGCCTACGAATGAACCGTAAAACAAGACCCCTGGCTAAAGTCTTGCAGGTGGTTGCTGCCATCCTGGCAACAATTTTTGCCATTTACCCGATCTGGTTCACAATTCTAGCCTCAGGGCGTTCAGGCGATCGCCTCTATACACTTAACCTTGCAGGCATGTTCCTGCCCACTGAATGGACCTGGGATAATTACCAGACCATGATCTTTGTTGATCCGTTATTGACTTGGATGAAAAATTCCCTTATGGTGGCAGGACTCACCACCATTGCCTGTCTTTTCATCGCAACGTCAGCTGCTTTTGCCTTCTCCCGGATGAGATTTTACGGACGTGAATGGGGGTTGGTACTCTTCCTGGCTATTCAATCCTTCCCAGGTGTCCTATCTCTCATCCCGATCGCCCAATTGCTGGTGGCAATTGGTGGTTACGGTCAACACTGGGGACTTATCCTTGCCTACACGACAGGTACGCTCATCTTCACCACCATGAACCTGAAGGGTTATTTCGATACCATCCCGATCGACCTCGAAGAAGCAGCCATGATCGATGGTTGCGGTCCGGTGCAATCCTTCCTGCTCATAGCCCTGCCTCTTGCCAAGCCGGCTTTGGCTGTCACAGCTTTATTTGCGTTCATGGGTGGATGGGGTGAGTATGTACTAGCCTCAGTACTCATACCCGCGCCGGATGCCAAGAAAACCGTCGTGGTTGCCCTCTACAAGCTTGCGAATGAGATAAGTGTTCCATGGGGTCACTTTGCTGCCGGTGGTGTGCTGGTGATCATCCCCGTTCTGATCGTCTTCCTGTTCCTCCAGCGATACCTCGAGGGTGGCTTAACCCTTGGTGGTGTCAAGGGATAACCGAGCAGGGTAAAATTCCTACATAATTCAGTCACAGATTGCCCGACAGAAACCTGTCGGGCAATCCAGCGATAAAACATATGATTGATAATATCTTTGGTAACATGATCGAGCCAAGCGAACGGCTCAAGAACCATATATTAAATCTTGACGGGGTACGCCACCTTAATCGTCGTTCCCCTCTGGACCCCCTTCCCTGGTCAACCAATAAAAATCTTCCTTACAACTGGTGGGTCGATCCCATTTGACACACCTCGGTGCTGGTATACGATCGATGGGACGATACCTAACGTGAAAAATTCCCCGGTATTGGAAATGGTTTCGGTCGATGCAGAATGGGATACCCCTTCATGGAGCATTGTTCGCAACTGGGCCGTTTCCTTACCTGCACTGCCATTAAAAACACTTGTCCGCTATCGCCTGGCAGCCCAGCGAATGGATACTGGTCAATGGGTGGAAGCAGATGATGGGAGTGTTTTCTCATTCTGGGTGGACGATGATCCGCCCCCTCCATGGGCAAGTGGAGCACTGATTTATCAAATTTTTCCTGACCGCTTCTACCCCGGCAACGGGAAGGCATGGAATAAAACCAAGCTCTCTCACCGATTTATTCGGGGGAACGCTGCGAGGTGTGATCGACAAACTGGATTACATCCAGAACCTGGGTTTTAACACAATCTGGCTCAATCCATTCTTTAAGACCACCAGCCATCATGGATACAATGCCAGCGATTATTACGCCGTGGAACCTCGACTGGGTACCAGTTCCGACCTAAAGGAACTCATCCAGAAAGTGCACTTGCGTGGTATGCGCTTGATCCTGGATTTTGTAGCAAATCATTGGTCCAAGGAACACTTCACATTTCAAGAAGCACAACGGGATCCACAAAGCCCTTACCGTGATTGGTACACCTGGAACCACTGGCCGGATGATTACGAATGTTATTTCAAGGTGCGCGAGTTACCAAAAATCAACCTATAGTAACCCATCCGCACGGGCATACATGCTGGATGTTGCCCGCTACTGGCTGCGGGAAGGTTTTGATGGCTATCGGCTCGATTTTGCTTACGGTCCCCCTCACGATTTCTGGGTGGACTTCCGGAATGCTTGCCGAGAAGTAAGGTCGGATTGCTGGATCTTCGGTGAGGTGATCCATACAGCAGAAATGCTGCGCTCGTACACCGGGATCATGGATGGCACGCTCGATTTCTTCCTAACCCGGGCTCTGCGAGACACCTTCGCGCTTGATAAGATGTCGTTGTTGGAATTTGAAAGTTTCTTATCCACCCACGAAGCCTACTTCCCTATCCAGCACATCCGCCCATCGTTCCTCGATAATCATGATGAAGCCCGCTTCCTTCATATTGCTGGAGAAGAAAAAGGAAAACTTCGGCTGGCAGCACTCGTTCAGTATACGCTTGCGGGCCCACCCATTGTTTACAACGGTACAGAGACAGGCCTGTCCCAGGAACGCCCCATGTATCAGAATGGGCATAATATTTTTGAGGAATGTCGATTACCCATGAATTGGGAATCCGCGGATATCTCCTTGCAGGGTTATTATCGACGCCTGAACCAATTGCGTAGTGCTTACCCAGTAATCCAAGACGGAACCCGTCGTTTGCTTCATCTTGATTCTCCATCTGGAACGTATGCCTACCTACGATCCAATCAAACAAGCAAGATCCTCGTCGCAATCAATACCAGCAAGTCGCCAAAAACAATCTCGATTCCGAATCCCGGTTTCCAAGACGCGCTCGATTATTTGCACGGAAATCAACTTGAGTTCTGGGACGACTACCTCGCAATTCACCTTTCCCCGCAATCAGGTGCATTTATTACATCACAAGCCTAATACATTCATGAAAAAAGAACCAAACAATATTCCAAAATTGAAAGGGTACACCAGTGATGACCATCCACACTCCCGATTGGGTCAAAGATGCGATTTTCTACCAAATCTTCCCCGATCGCTTCGCGAAAAGCAAGCGGCTCTCTAAAAAAGGTCTGAAATTCGAAGCCTGGGATTCTGCCCCCTGTGTCCATGGGTTTAAGGGAGGGGACCTGCTTGGGATTGTTGAAAAACTCGACTATCTGCAGGACCTGGGCATCAACGCTATTTACCTTAACCCGATCACTGCGTCAGCGTCCAATCATCGTTACCATACCTATGATTACTTCAAGATTGATCCGCTCCTGGGTGGAGACTCAGCCTTCCGTGAGCTACTGGATGCCGCCCACACCCGCGGTATGCACATCGTTCCGGACGGGGTATTTAACCACGCCAGCCGAGGACTATGGCAATTTCACCACGTATTGGAAAATGGTTCAGGGTCTCCGTATGTAGATTGGTTCCATTTTAATCCCGAGCATCTAAATGGTGCGAAAAACTGGGGGGCATATCCGGCCCCTGAACAGCAACACTTGTTACGCAGTGGTGTGCCCAGTTATGAAGCCCTTGGATATAGCGCCTGGTGGAACCTGCCGGCACTTCCCAAATTCAACACAGATACGCCTGCTGTTCGCGAGTTCATTCTTAAGGCTGCAGTTCATTGGATCGATTTCGGTGCCGATGGCTGGCGACTGGATGTGCCCGCCGAAATCAACGATGATTCGTTTTGGCAGGAATTCCGCCGCCGGGTGAAAAAAGCAAATCCCGAGGCTTATATTGTGGGTGAGATCTGGCACGAATCCAAGCGCTGGTTACAGGGAGATCAATTCGATGCCGTGATGAATTATCTGCTCACCGGTGGATTAATGGGTTGGCTGATCGGTGACCGTCTTCCACCTACCATATTCAACATCGGCGATTACCATAAATATTTACGACCCCTAAGTGCAGAAGGTTTTGCAGATTGGATCGACTATTTGATTGGATTGTACGATCCAGCGATCAATGCTGTCCAATTGAACCTTCTCGACAGCCACGACACGCCACGCTTTATAACCACTGCAGGACAAGATATCTCCGCTGCTCAAACTTGGTTGGTTGTTCCTATTCACATTACGTTGGAGCTCCATGCATTTATTATGGCGATGAAATAGGTCTCTCTGGTGGACCTGATCCTGACTGCCGTGGTGCTTTTCCTTGGGTAAAAAAGAGTTGGGATTGGGATTTACTTGGCTATACGAAAAGCCTGACATCTTTACGCAAAAATCATCCGGCGCTGCGTCGGGGTTCATTCAAACGTCTTTTCGCAGGAGGAAACGTTTATGCTTTCGCGCGCCAAACCGAAGTAGAAACCATCATAGTGGTGATAAATTCGGGGTTGGATACCGTCAATGTCGAATTCCCTGTGCTCAGTTTGTCCCTGGACAATGGTCCTCTCCGTACTCTATTCGGCCTTGGCAACGGGGTAATAGATAATGGACAATTAAAAGGATTGAAATTGGCACCGCGTAGTGGAATTGTCTTTGGATAATTAATAGTAGATGAAAATTAATGCCCGTCTGAAATCACTTCAACCACTGATCATTGTCCTGATATTGGCTACATTTCTGCGTGCCTGGGCTGTATCTTTATTACCTCAAGATTTCGATGAACCGGTCTACTTGCAGAATGCGTTCGATTACGCATCAGCTTTTCGATCAGGTGATTTCAATGCGGTTATCGACTACCCAGGAAATCCGGAACACCCACCTTTTGTGAAATTGCTCTACTCCAGTGCAATTCTGGCACTCGGTAAAACTGCCACATGGACCAATGGTTTCTTTGCCAGTCGGACAATTTCAGCATTTTTCGGTATCCTGGCAGTACTTTTCATAGGTCTTGCGGTGGACCCGTTGGCAGCCGGGATGCTGGCCATCCACACACTTGCAGTGAAATACACCAGCCAGGTTTACCTGGAAGCTGTTCCGCATGCTTTGACAATAGCTTGCGTGCTGGCTTTTCTACGCACCGACAATAAGGTACCCGGTCGCTGGTTCTGGCTTTCAGCGGTGGCACTGGGAATGGCAGCTGCCAGCAAGTATTCCTACCTGCCAGTGATCCTAGTCGTGCTGGCATTCATTGCGATTTTCGAAAAAAAAATCAGAATCCACTGGTTGATCCTTTATGGATTGCTTTCCTTCGTAGTTTTCCTGGCGCTGGATATCAGTCTCTGGCACGATCCGGTAAATCGTCTATTCGGTTCCCTTACTTATCACCTGGATTATTCACAGGGTCAACATGTTGATGAGGTTGGCTACCCCTGGTTTCAACCTTTCATCTGGATCTTCACTTCGTCACCAGGAAGGTGGCATCCCAATGTCTTCTTCTATTACGGTCTTGACAGCCTAATATCAATCCTGGCAGTTTCCGGTATCCTCCGGGAATGGAAGGAACGACGCTGGCTGGTGATCTGGCTCATAGCAGGGATAATTTTCTTACTCGCCTGGCCGACCAAGTGGCCCCAATACGCCCTGACCGTGACACCTGCCTTGGTGATCATGGGGGCAGAATCTTTACGCCGTTTCCTTCTTTGGGTGCGCAGGGAAGAATCATATTGGGGTTACCTGAAAGAAATGCTCCCCAAGCCTTCCAAGTGGCTTTGGTTAGCAGTTGGTGCGTTTGTTTTCTTCATTGCAGCCATCTATCTTTCGGCTGCAATCAAGCTGGCAGTTGGTCGTGTTGGCTGGTCCAGCATCACGCATGAAAATTCCTTTCTGCCCAGTAATACCATATATGCACTACTGCCTCTTGCAGAAGGTCAAATGTTGATCGGCACGGAACGTGGTGCTGCCATTTGGACGCCTGCACAATCAACAGATGATGCTCCGACCTGGATCATTTACACAACTGAGAATACCGGGTTACCCAGTAATCGAATCCTTTCTCTCACGAAAGATATGGATGGGAATATTTGGTTTGGCACATCGGAAGGTATTACCCGGTTTGATGGCACAACTTGGAAGACTTTCGATCAAAATGATCTTGGGCTCACAAGCGACTACATCCTTTGCCTGGGCTCTGGCCCTAATGGTCTGATATATTCCGGCACAATGGCCGGCGCGTCAGTCTGGGATGGATCAAACTGGAGCTCGGTTGCAGGCGTGGATACGCAAGCAGTCTTTTCTTTGGCAGTTGCCTCAGATGGTCAAGAGATTTACTTCGGGGTCGAAAGTGGCGTGATCGAGGTAAATGTTCACGATAACACCTTGACGTCTCATCCCACAGATGCGCCGGTCAAACACTTGGTAGTGGATTTCAATGGAAAGCTTTGGGCAGCCACCTCAGGAGCCGGGCTGGCTACACTGGTAGGACAAGACTGGACCTATTTTCGTGTTAATAATTCCGGTATCCCTTATAGCGTAGTGAATTGGATCACTGAGGTTCAGCCAGGCGTGTTTTGGATCGGAACAGCAAGACCTGCCAGCAGTGGTGGAGCTCCTGCAAGTTTTGATGGCACACAATGGTATACATACCTAACCAATAATTCTGGAGTATCAGGAGCAGAAGTAACTTCAATCGTTGTACAATCGGATCAGGTTTGGATTGGCACACGAACAGCAGGTATTGACCTGTTATAAACTCGGGAGATGAGCTATGAAAAAATATTTACCCCTTATTATCGTTCTACCCATGCTTGCTGCCATAGCGGTAGGTGGCTTCCTGCTTGTTCAATCCGAACCAGCTATGGTCTTTGTCTCACCGGTTACTGGATTACCCACAGGCACGGACGGTTACCCTTGGTGGAATGATAGTATATTCTACGAGATATTTGTCCGATCATTCTATGATAGCGATGGAGATGGAATTGGTGACTTCAATGGCATCACCGCGAAGCTGGATTACTTGAACGATGGCGATCCTGAAACAACATCCGATCTTGGTATTACAGGTATTTGGTTGATGCCGATTAACCCATCACCTTCCTATCATGGGTATGATGTGACTGATTTCATGAATGTAAATCCAGAATATGGGACGATGGACGATTTCAAGAACTTGATTGCTGAAGCGCACGCACATGGAATCCGCATAATCATTGACATGGTCTTGAACCACACATCCACAAAACACCCCTGGTTCCAAGCCTCGCGTGATCCAGCCTCCCCTTTCCGAGATTATTATTTGTGGGTGGACGAGAAGCCCAATTACAACGGACCCTGGGGACAGAAGGTCTGGATCGCACACACATCGGGTTACTATTATGCTCTCTTCTGGGATCAAATGCCAGATTTGAATTACACGAACCCTGATGTCACTGCAGAGATGGATAGAGTAATAAATTATTGGCTGACGGATGTTGGGGTGGATGGCTTCCGACTTGATGCAATAAAGTATATCGTGGAAGAAGGTGCCGTGATGGAGAACGCGGAGAGCACTCATGCATGGCTGGAGCACTTTCGGTCAGTGTACAAAGTTGCCAATCCACAAGCGCTAACAGTCGGCGAAGTGTGGGATGATTTGAATGCGATCAAGAGCTATATCCAGGGAAATGAATTGGATACGGCATTCCAATTTGGCCTCGCAGAGGCATTTGTGAACTCTGCCAACAGCGGAAATGCAGGGACTGCCATCGGTGAGCTAAGACTGACATACAAGTTATTACCCCCTCTGCAATACGCACCTTTCCTCACCAACCATGATATCAACCGGGTTATGTCGCAACTGGGAGGCGATATCAACAAGTCCAAGGTGGCCGCTTCCATGCTGCTGACCGCTCCCGGAGTCCCTTTTCTATATTACGGAGAAGAGGTCGGTTTAATGGGTATGAAACCTGACGAGGATATTCGCCGTCCCATGCAATGGTCTGGAGACAAGAATGCAGGATTCTCAATTGATTTCCCCTGGCGCAATCCAGGCAAGAATTGGGAAACGAACAATGTTGCTGCAGAGACGGATGATCCAATGTCCTTGTTATCACATTACAGAACACTAATCCAGGTACGCAACCAACATGCAGCGTTGCGTGTTGGGGATACATTCACATTGCGTTCGAAGAATCCGGCGATATATGCGATTCTTCGCCTCAGTGATACAGAAAATGTGATGGTTGTTATTAATCTATCCGACAAGGCAGTTACTGATTATTACCTGACACTTGAGGAAAGCAGTGTTTCAACAGGCGATTACAGTGCATTCCCAATTCTTGGAGCAGAGGCGGAAGCAGAGTTAACAACTTTAACGATTAATGAAAAAGGTGGTTTTACTGACTACACACCCCTGCCGGAGATTCCAGCATTTACCACTTTGATCCTTCAATTCCAAATGGATGAATAGGAGTATTACATGAATAAATTCCTTTTTATCTTCAATTTTCTTCTAGTATTGGTCTTGTTGGTTTCTGCCTGTACTCCCACTGAGACAGTTACGCCCACAATTACACCAACTCCTAATGAACCACTAGTGGAACCAGAAATCTACCTGAACATTATCTGGCACCAGCACCAGCCATTTTATGCGGTCGATCCAGATACTGAATTGGTGAGTGCACCCTGGGTGAGGTTTCATGCTGCCAAAGATTATGTTGATATGGTGTCCATTCTTGAGAAATACCCAAACATCCACATGACTGTCAACCTTACTCCTTCACTACTTAGTCAGATAGACGCTTTCAATTCTGGTCAACGCGATATCGTCTGGGACATGACCCTTCTCCCAGCTGCTCAACTCACTGGAGAGCAAAAAACTTATATCCTGCAACGCTTTTTCGATATCAATGGCAGGATCATGGATAATTTCCCCCGCTATCTGGAACTCCAGCAAATGCGAGGAGGAGCAGAAGCGGATTCCATTTCCGCAGCTGTTGAAACATGGAAGGCACAGGATTATCTTGATCTGCAGGTATTATTCAACCTGGCCTGGACAGATCCGGATTTCCTAAGCCAGGAACCTCTCGCCAGCCTGGTTGATAAGGGTCGAGGGTATGTAGAAGCGGACAAGCAAATAGTTCTTGACAAGCATGCAGAATTAATGGCCCAAGTAGTCCCTGTACACAAACAATACCAGGACAGCGGTCAACTAGAGGTAACATTCACTCCCTATGCCCATCCCATCCTACCATTATTGATCGACACCAACCTAGCCCAGGTTGCAGTCCCGGATATCAAACTTCCCTCCGTCCGCTTTACCCACGGAGATGACGCAATCCAACAACTCGAACGTGGGATAGCGCTGTATGAAGACAAATTCGGCCAGCCACCCCGTGGCATGTGGCCAGCAGAAGGATCGGTTGCCCAGTACATGGTCGGAATGACGGCACGTGCCGGGGTCAAATGGATGGTCACAGATGAGGGCATCCTCGCAAATTCGCTTGGACTCGATTTCACGCGCTTCTCTGGCGGAGTTCCTAATAATGCCACTGCCTTGAACCGTCCATATTCAGTAGAGAGCAGTGGTGATGGGCTGATCATTTTCTTCCGAGACACCGTTCTTTCCAACAAGGTTTCATTCGATTACAGCCAAATCTCGGCGGATGTAGCAGTCAATGACTTCATGACCCGGCTGCGGGCAATTCGCGACGAAATCAAGAACGAACCCGGGGGGCCCTTTGCGGTGACAGTCATCCTGGACGGCGAGAATGCCTGGGAATGGTACGAGAACGACGGCAAGGATTTCCTCAACGGGCTGTATACCGAATTGAGCAACGACCCAACCATCAAGACGGTCACTCCTTCAGAATTTCTGGGTCTGTATGATCAGAATGCTGAACTCATCCCAGATTTATGGGCTGGTTCATGGGATTCTGCCAACTTCCAAACATGGATCGGCGAAGAGGAAGAGAATCGGGGATGGGAGTACCTTGCTGAGACGAGGTCAGTTCTTGAGGTTTATCTTAACGGGGCGAAGAAGGGTAATTTACCGGATGACCAGGTGGAATTTGCATATAGTGCAATCCTGGCTGCTGAAGGCTCGGACTGGTTCTGGTGGTATGGAGCAGATAAGGATTCTGGGAATGATGCAGCCTTTGATTCGGGTTTTCGCGAGACACTCGGACAGGTTTATGATGCCCTGGGATCTGGAACGACCGGCATTTCTCCTGGTTCCCATCATCCAGCCCACACCCGTGGAACCTGACACCGTTTTACAAGGCACATTTACACCAACCATGGATGGGACTCCAACCGATCAAACCGAATGGGAGAAGGCTGGCGCTTTCCTGCTCGAAGGCGATGCAGGTGGATTGAAGTTTGGCTTTGATAAAAATAATCTTTACCTAAACGTAACTGGCCTGACAAAACAGGATTTCGAGCTCTACCTGAAAGTACCTGCTTTAACGGATGGCAGTCCATTCTCAGTAAATGGCCAGGTGCTTGGTTTCTTTTCCACCCACCGGTTGACCTATCGTTCGGCTGTGCTCGATCAGGCGGTAGAATTACAATCATGGGATGGAGTTGAATGGAAATCCCTTCCCAGCTCAAACTTTACCTACTATTTGGGGCAAAACAACCTGGAAGTTGCCGTTCCAATCACGGACCTTCAGCCTACCCTGGATGCTGGAGACAATCTGCTGGTCAAATTAATTACTGGCGAGACGCTTTATCCACCTTCTGCACCGGGACGGATGCTGGTACCCGATCTTGGACGGACAACTTGGGTCTTGTCTGCCAACGATCCCGCGAATGACGACCATGGACCTGGGACCTACACATATCCAAGCGATGCAGTCTTCAAACCGGGTGTCTTCGACTTGCTCAACTTCCAGGTTGGGTACGATGAAAATAACCTCGTTTTCCGAATAGAGATGCGCGGACCAGTTGAGAATCCATGGGGTTCACCCAACGGTGTTTCGATCCAATTAGTGGATGTTTACATCAACACTGGATCAAGTACTGACCAATTAATGCGCAACGGTCGAAATACCACGGTCGAAGATGGCTGGGATTATGCCCTCTCACTTGCTGGATGGAATTACGGTTTCTTCCTGGCGTCTGATCCTGAAAAAGCTGTCGTCAGCGTGCCAGTCACCATTATTACCGATCCAGGCAAAAACCTCATCCTTGCCAAGATCCCCCTGGGCAGCATTCCGGGTGATCCTATCACCTGGAAATTCGCTGTAGCAGTTATGTCAAACGACGGGTATGGAATTAATGGCGTCCGGGATGTCTCCTCAGGGGGTGGGCAATGGGCTCTTGGAGGTGCTCCTGCGGATAAAAACCACAGCCGACTCATTGATGTTTTATGGCCGGTAGGAGCATCTCCGACACAGGAAGAGATACTCTTAACCTATATTCCCAGTCAGGCTGATCCCACAGGCCTAAGTGCAGCTGATTTCCCGAAAGTAATATTATTTATTCCTGCACCTTGATCGAATGAGATAAAACTCCTGAAGGAAAAAGCTTCAGGAGTTTTTTTACCAGTTCACAATTAATGCTTTTTCGCCACTAATAGCAAATAGGCATTCTTTTTCACTTAATCGTGCTAGGGATTAATAACATTGGGATTTTCCATTGTCAAAAGCGAATCATCCGACTTCATTTTATGTAGCAAACTTGATCGGAAATAACACAGATTATTTGCTGTAATAATCGGTTATGAAAACCTAATTAAGGTTGAGATTTACATCAGACTTTCCAAGAGTATTTTTTCTTCGTCTTCCGAGTGAATCGTGCCATCCAACCAGGCATCACGTAGCGAACGTAAAATCTTCCGGTATCTTGGACCAGGAGCCAGTCCAAGACTCTTCAAGGTTTGCCCGCTAGAGAAAGTCTTGATTTTCCGCCAATAGGCAAAATAGTTTTCCAGGACCTGGCGTTCAAACTCGGAACCCTCCAACCAATTTACATAGATGCTTATAGGCGGGACATCTTCCATGCGCGAATATACTTCACTCGGTCGCTTCGTGCATAGGCTCCCAAGATCGGCCTTCAGATCATGAGCAGCCAATAGAGCTACCCTTAAGCTTATGGGGAGGCGCAATCTATTGCAAATGGAATGGATCAGCTCTCGCGGAATACTAAAGAACCAGAGCATGTATCCCAAGCCGCGACGAAATGGCAATCCGCGCAATGCCGGAAGATTCTCCCAGGCTGATGGTGGTCTTATCTCCAAACCTCTGGTCATCCGTTGCTTGATCTCATTATTCCATGTCATCGACGAGTGGATGGGTTCAAGCAGACCAATTTCCACCAACCGCTGTAACATAGGCACTACGCCTGGTTCGTCTAGAATCAGGTCGATCTCATGACCCACTCTTTCGGAGGATAGTTTCGCCAGCAATGGACGCGCTTCCTCCATCAACTGGCGCGTACGTGCCTCAATCATGAAATTAAAACGCTGCTCAAAGCGCACTGCACGAAGCATACGGGTGGGGTCATCCACGAAGGATAGGGAATGCAGTACTCTCACCAACCCTGCACGCAGATCTGCCAAACCGCCCCAAAAGTCCAGGAGCTCTCCATAATGCCTTCCATCCAGGCGGAGACAAAGGGTATTGATCGTGAAATCGCGCCGGTGTAGATCCAGCTTGATGGAGCCGCGCTCCACAGTCGGTAATGCTGTTGGATGTTCATAGAATTCGGTTCTGGCGGAGATGAAATCCAGGAATGGAGGTAAGTTGGATGAGTTTGATAAACCCAATAATCCAGAATTAAAACCACCATCCAAAAACCATTTTGCTGTTCCAAAACGCGAATGGCTGGTCACCCTGCCCCCATAACGACGGGCTATGGATTTTGCCAAAGAAATTGCATCTCCTTCCACAACCAGGTCAAAATCCAAGCTGGGTCTATCAAGGAGCAGGTCACGAACAAAACCACCCACAATAAATAGGGCGATATTCCCGTCGGCAGCTACGTTTATTACTGCTTTCAATAATGCCAAATGCTCAGCCGGTAAAGCGTGTTCCAATTTATCTGCCAGGTTTTGCGAACGATTTCCAGCTGTGGTACGTGGTGAGAGGGTTTTAAGAGGTCGGTGCGGGTCACAATGCCAACGACCTTTCCGTTCCCGTCCACCACCGGCACTTGTCCCCATCCGGATTCTGTCATCACTGTCTGCAAGTGTTGAAGCGAATCGCCTGGCGATACGGTCACATTTCCTGCATCCATCAAGCTGGAGGCAGTCAGGTTGAGCTTATGTGCCAGTGCCCGATCGACAGAACGACGAGTTAGGAGCCCAATCACTTTCTCGCCTTCAACGACCGGAAACCCTTCATAACCATACTTACGCATTAATTCTCCTGCTTCCTGGGCAGGCATCGCGGGTGCCAAAAGGTTTGGACGCCGTGACATGATTTGCCCAACAGTCACTGAGGGGCGGATAAAGCGGGGTAAAATGACCAGCAATTCTTTTTCGACCTGATCGAGGAAAATTCGATCCTCCAGGCTGGAAGGGGCTGAATTTTTAATCAGCGCGGCAGCAGCACGCTCGTGACCGCCCCCACCAAAATGTGCTGCCACAGCGCCAACATTTATCCCGCCAACAGAAGAACGTGCGACGAGGCGGATCCCTTCCACAGTCGAAACCAGCACAAACAGGGCATCAGGATCAAGAAGATCGCGGCAGTTTATGTGACAGGCTGGATATTTCCTCCCCTGAACCACCTGCCGCCCCACATGTTACAACCACCCGATAACCATGTATCTGATGCAGTTGAGCATTTGCCAAAAGAAGGTCATACACAGCTCGTTGTTCCAAAGACAGGGGTGGATTCAAAAATCGTGCCATGATCTCCAGATTCGCGCCTGCCTCCAGAAGGAAAGCAGCGCCCCGCACATCCCGGGGAGTGGTGCGTGAATAGGTAAGTGAACCTGTGTCTTCATAAATTCCCAGGAGAAGCATGGTCGCCTGGATACTTGAGAGGGAAAGTGAGGTTTCCTCGATTTTTTCCACGAAGAGGGTTGTCGTCGGCTCCTACTTCTTCAGCTCTAGCCAACCAGTTGGGAGGCAAGCCAGGGCGCAAGGGATGGTGATCAATCGTTCGTACTTGAGTCTTCTCATTCATGCCCTTAATGGTTACCAGTGATTGGGTATCCACCAACGTGATCGAATCAACCGGCTCAGAAGGAATATCTCGTAATTCAATATAAGGCAGTTCAGAACTGTAGATTGTTAGAAAAGCGCGAACATTTCGGTTGATCCGATGAGGCAGGATGGGTATAGCACCTTCATCCAGTAAGGCGGCTCCAAGCATGGACGCCAAGGCGTCAAAGTCAGCTTGTTCGTGGGTTAATATTGCATGCATGAGGAAATTTTACCCTACTTCTCACTCAAAAGAATCTTCTCTAAAAATGCCTTAAATGAATTATTGCTTCTACACCAGTACTTGACCGTCTCTTATTTAAAACAATTTTGAAATTCCAAAATCTGTCAGCGCAATCAACCCATATGATCTTGAACTATTTATGAAATGTGTTCACTTCATATGCACCGACAGATATCCGCTCCAAAATTTCATTCGCTGATGCTTGATTAGGCCAGACCAATAATCACTGTTTGTGACAGCTGGTAAATTGTTGTATTAAAACAGGGGCTGAATGAAACAGCCAGAATTATCTCTCTGAGAGACCAACCATTCAAAGGTGTTTACTTTCATTCTCCCAGTAAATGGTAATTCCAGACAACTCTTGAGCATAATCTGCATGCCAGGCTGGGAATCACCATGAAATTTGTTCATAAAAGTAAATAACCCATTCCATTCGACTCATATTCGTGTATAATCTCTGTCGATGCAAATGAACCCGTTTCCTGCCCCTAGCATTCTCCAGCCAACCAGGTCTGGTTAGTTTCAGTTCGTCATTCAGTGGCGGCTCCCAGACCCATGGAGCCGTTTTTTTTATTGAAAGTGGAATGGTAATTTTTTTTCGACCTCTTCATGAATGTTGGAAATGGTTAGGTTTTTATTATGGATATTAAAGAATTGACCACCCGGATGCACACCTTTGTCCAAATGAAAGGTTGGTACGAAACAGGGAGTAAACGCCCCCAAACTCCGCGAAACCTGGCGATTTCCCTCGCCCTTGAGGCAAACGAGGTGCTTGAGCACTTCCAATGGACAGAGGTTTTGATTGCCAAGGAAGACCTAGCAAGTGAACTGGCTGATGTGGCACTCTACCTGTTGCAGCTGGCTTCAATCACCGGCATCGATCTAGAAAAGGCGATCTTATCCAAATTGGAACTCAACGCCGTTCGTAACTGGGACCAGGATGAATCAAAGATTTCCGATTAATATTATGATTAGCCAACTCGAATGGCCTTTCTTTACCGGGTGTTACGTATGATTGTCTCAGTGTTTTGTGGTTCACAGACCAAGCCAGGAGATGCCAGGTACAATGAGGCAAATCATTTGGGTAAATTGCTGGCTATGAGTGGTCACACGGTCATGACCGGTGCTTATATCGGCGCAATGGAAGCCGTCAGCAAAGGAGCTGCAGAAGCCGGAGGACACGTGATTGGTGTGACGTGCGATGAAATCGAGAGATGGCGACCGGTCAGACCGAATTGCTGGATCCAGGAAGAACGTCGCTTCCCAACTGTTACCGAACGCCTGATCGAACTGGTACGCGGCTGCGATGCTGCCATCGCTCTCCCTGGCGGACCCGGCACATTAACTGAGCTGTCCCTTACATGGAATCTTATGATTGTCCAATCCATTCCTGTTAAGCCTCTGGTGCTTCTTGGTATTGGTTGGCAGGCTGTATTGCAATCCTTCTATAATTCCTTTAATGACCTAATTCCTCAGGAACAACGCAACCTGATCCTCTTTGCTGCAGACAATGAAGAAGCTCTCGAGATCATCAATCGTGCGTTGACCTAGAAATTCCACTTTTCACATCCCAGGTTTCACTTTGAGGTCGCATGTCTGACGAAAAACTCACCCCACGAAATATTGATTTCTCGGAATGGTACAACCAGATTGTTCTTCGGGCCGAACTGGCGGATTATGCCCCCGTGAGGGGTTGCATGGTAGTCCGCCCGTATGGCTGGGCTCTTTGGGAAAACATCCAGAAAGCACTCGATTCACGCTTCAAAGAAACCGGTCATGTCAACGCCGCGTTCCCGCTTTTCATCCCTATGTCATTCCTGGAGAAAGAAAAAGAACACGTGGAAGGTTTTTCCCCTGAGCTGGCTATAGTAACCATTGGTGGCGGAGAAACACTTGAAGAACCGCTTGTGGTTCGTCCGACATCCGAGACAATCATCGGGTCAATGTACTCAAAATGGATTCAATCCTACCGCGATCTACCGGTGTTGATCAACCAATGGGGTAATGTCGTCCGCTGGGAATTACGTACCCGCCTGTTTCTACGCACCCTTGAATTCTATTGGCAGGAAGGTCACACTGCTCATGCCACAGAGCAGGAAGCACGCGAAGAAACCATGCGGATGCTAAATGTCTACGCTGATTTTGCCATCAATGAAGCAGCCGTGCCAGTCATACCGGGTATCAAATCTCAAACCGAAAAATTTGCAGGCGCGAACATGTCCACGACGATTGAAGCCATGATGGGCGACACAAAGGCTTTGCAATCAGGAACATCCCATTTCCTGGCCCAGAATTTCGCCAAAGCCTTCAATATACAATTTCTCGACGAGAGCAACACCCAGCAATATGCCTGGACAACTTCATGGGGGCTCTCAACCCGCTTTATCGGTGCCATTATCATGACCCATGGAGATGACCAGGGGCTTATCCTCCCGCCCCGCCTTGCCCCCATTCAGGTCGTAATTGTGCCGATCTTTAAATCGGATATAGAAACCAACGCAGTTATCCAGGCAGTAGATCAAGTCAAAGGAGAGTTGCTGGCTGCCGGAATTCGCGTTCAAGTGGATAACCGTACCGAGGTTACGCCAGGGTTTAAATTCAATGACTGGGAGATGCGCGGCGTTCCATTGAGAATCGAGATTGGTCCCAAGGATGTGGAGAAGGGTACAGTCGCCTTAGCTCGCCGCGATCGCCCTGGGAGGGAAGGTAAGTCGTTTATTCCACAGGTTGGAATTGCGACGGTTGTTCAGGATGTCCTCGTGGATATTCAAAAATCCCTTCTCGAACGCGCGACAAGTTTCCGGGATAGTCACATTCATGATCCCAAGGATTATGCTGAGTTGATCCAAGTTGTTCAGAATGGGTGGGCTTATTCCTATTGGTGTAAATCCGCAGAATGCGAAGCAAAAGTGAAAGAGGATACCAAGGCTACCACCCGATGCATCCCCATTGGCAAGGAAGAAAGCTCCGGGAAATGCATTGTCTGTGGCAAAGAAGCTAAATCCAAGGTCTATTTTGCCAGGGCATATTAATCCTTTTAGTGCACGGCATTACGATCCCTTTTTCTTTGTACTTAGTTCTTCTGGATAAAAATGAAGCTCTCCCAACTTTTCGGCCATACTTTACGGGATGTCCCCGCAGACACAGATGTACTAAGCCACCAATTGTTGCTGCGAGCTGGTTTCATCCGCCCACTAGGTGCAGGGATCTTCTCCTATCTGCACCTGGCGAAGCGCTCCATGAAAAAGATCGAATCGATTTTACGCGAAGAAATGGAGCGCATTGGTGGGCAGGAGATCAGCATGCCTGTCGTCCATCCGGCAGATGTATGGAAAGAGTCCGGTCGCTGGTTCCAGATCGGTTCAGAGATGGCACGTTTCAAAGACCGCAATGAACATGAAATGGTCTTAGCCATGACCCACGAAGAAGTAGTAGCTGACCTAGTTCGGCGAGAAATCCATTCTTATAAAGACTTACCCAGGCTGATCTACCACATCCAAACCAAATTTCGTGATGAACCACGCCCACGTGGTGGCTTAATTCGTGTTCGCGAATTTACCATGAAAGATAGTTACAGCCTGGATATTGATGAGGATGGGCTGGACAAACAATATCGTGCCCATTTCCAGGCGTATTTCGATATCTTTCACCGCTGCGGGCTTGAGGTGATTGCCGTCAAATCAGATAGTGGGATGATGGGAGGGACACAAGCCCATGAATTCATGTTTTTATCCTCGATTGGCGAGGATGCGCTGATTCTTTGCGATAATTGTGGGTATACAGCAAACCGCCAGGTGGCTCGATTTAAAAAGAGAATACTTTCTTCCGAAGAACAAAAACCCATCGAAAAGGTTTTCACACCAGCATGCAAGTCCATTGATGACCTGGCACATTTCTTGAATGTCCCTCAAGCCTCGACTGCCAAGGCGGTTTTTTTTATTGCCACCATCCCTGACGGGGAAAAACTCGTGGAGAAGTTCATTTTTGCAGTCATCCGGGGAGATTTGGAACTCAACGAAACCAAGCTGTCCAATGCGATTGGTGCTCAAGACCTGCGTCCTGCCACAGAGGAAGAGATCAGCTCCATCGGTGCAGTTCCTGGATTTGCCTCACCCATCGGAATTCGGCATCCGGCAAGTGAAATAGGGCTTGATAAAGCTGTGCTGGATATGAAAATCGTGATAGACGATTTAATCGAGGAGAACACCAACCTTGTTGCCGGGGCAAACCAGGTGGATTTCCATTTTCTTAACACCAACTATCCTCGCGATTATCAAGCTGATCTTGTCGCCGATATCGCGAGTGCGGCTGAAGGGTATGAATGTCCACAGTGTTCTTTTTCGCTTCGAGTAACAAGTGGTGTGGAAGTGGGGAATATCTTTAAACTTGGCACCCGCTATTCGGATGCTCTTGGTTGCACTTTCCTTGACAGGAATGGGAATCTCAAACCAGTGACCATGGGTTCGTACGGTATCGGTGTCGGTCGCCTGTTGGCGTGTATCGTGGAAGCCCATCACGACGCAGATGGGATCATCTGGCCGGTGACAGTTGCTCCCTACCAGGTACACCTTATCTTACTCCGTGGAAAAGGTGCACCCGAGGCAGAAACCATCGCAAACAAGGTATATGCACTTCTCCAAGAAAACGGGGTAGAGGTTTTGTTTGATGACCGCGACGAGAGCCCGGGCGTCAAGTTCAATGATGCTGACCTGATCGGTCTTCCAATCCGGTTGACCGTAAGCGAAAGGAGCTTGGCTCAGAATGGAGTTGAGTTGAAGGTCCGAAATCAATCCATAAAAACCGTTGTCCAATCAGATTCTATTGTTGACAGGGTACTTTTGATTCTCCAAGGACTCCTTGAGGGTATATCTGCGGGGGTTAGGCCAGTAGAGTACAATTGAAGGGCGGAATCCAGATTTGCGGTAGCTCAGGAATTTTAATTTAAAATTATGCCCGCTATTGATCTCTCTCGATTAAAAAGCACAGGTCGCCCGGTTAGGCGATCATTTTAATGATCACTCGGCATTTCTACACGAACTCCACGAGGTACTAGATTACTATACGAATAGGACCAAGCGTTCTTCACAAGTCGCCAGGAGAATAGGTCTGCACACTTATTACACTCCCATTCCGGTAATCCGACAAATAGAACGTGAGCTTGCACCTTTAGCTGATCGCTATCCTGTCCAGGGAGTTTTACTTGCCAAGGAACTATGGAGCAATGGCTCCCTGGAATATCGGCTCCTTGCTGCCCGCCTGACAGGCATGTTGCCTCCTGTCAATGCCATGCCTTTGCTTACCCAACTTCCTGATTTGCTATCACAGACAACTGACAAGGTACTGCACCGGGCTCTATTAACGGATTGCCTGACCCGGCTTCGTTATGAAAATCCTGCCGCTTTCTACATACTGCTCGAAGAATGGCTTAAATCGCCGCGATCTTCAATGCAAATTTGGGGCCTGCAAGCCCTAATCCCATTATTAGTCGATCCAGATTTCCAGAATTTACCCATTGTTTTTCGAATAATCCGCCCAACATTCCTCGGCGTTTCACCCAACACACAAGTAGAAGTCCAGACCGTTATCTGTGCGATTGAGATCATTTCACTAACCGAAACCATTTTTTATTTACGTGACCTTCTCATAAGTAACCCACCGGACACGTTCATTCCCATCATGCGGCGTATGCTTCCCGCCTTCTCCTCTGAGCTCCAAACTGGTTTACGATCTACACTCCGGGAATTGGGTTACTGATGTTTTCCAATCGATTCTCATGAGCCAATCCATTTATCACCTTAATACCTGGTTTGGGATTTTAAGCAGTTTAATTCTTATTCTCGGTTTCACTGGCTGCAACGAGACACCCAGCAGGCAGGATTTTACTCCAATCATCCCATCATCCACCCCCACCCAGTTGCCATCTGCCACCCCAATCGATACGCCATCTCAAACACCAACATCTCATCCGGTAACAAGTCTCATCTTCTATGGAGACAGTGCCCTGGCGGTAGGTCAAACAGGGGACGGACTGCAGCATGAAGGCTTTTCATTTATTGACAACCTCTCGGATATGCTCGATTCCTCATATGTCATAATTACCGCAAATTACGGCGGTCGATCTGCAAAGTGGGGTTATGAGCACATTGACCAAGCTGTCCTTGAACAAAAGCCAGATGTGGCCACACTTTGGTGGGGATTAAACGATCTTGGGAGCTGCCCGGGGATCTTTGACTTGGAGACCAACCAACTACTCAATTACAAACTTGACGCCCTTGCTAATGAACACCTTCGGTATATGGAATTGCAGATTGACACATTATTAGAACATGGCATTTCTGTATTCATCATGACAACTTTCCCCGTGTTGAATGGCCAACTTCCTTGGAGTCATTTCGACGAGAACAACAAACTCGTTTGGGAAGATAATCATTGGTGTAAATTCAACCTGGCTTTGATCGAGCTGGTTGAAGGACAGCGCGATCTGGTGACCTTTTACCAAAATAAAGGAAAACCAGTATATCTGGTTGATGTTTGGCAAGTTTACATGGATCACCCCTTTGAAGAAAAAATGTATATGGATGTAGTCCACCCTGCGAGTCATGGGGCGCAATTGATTGCGGACGAATGGTTGCGTGTCTTCATGGCATCAAAAGCACCTTGACTTTCAAGTAGGTAAACCTAGGAATTGCCAACTATGCGCCTCACTACTCGTCAATTATTCATGTTCATTTTATTTCTCGGTCTCCTAATAATGACTGCTCGACCTGTGGCAGATCCAGATTTCTGGTGGCATTTGCGCACAGGTCAGCTAATCGCTGAAACCGGGGTGATTCCACATTCCGATCCCTATTCCCTCACTTTTTCAGGCACTCCGTGGGTAGCTCATGAGTGGTTGACTGAGCTTATTATTTTTAACCTGTATAAACTTGGTGGTACCTCCTTATTGATTGTCGTATTTTCACTTTTGATCACATCTGCATTCCTTTTAGGATACCTCCAAAGCGCTGCCCGACCCTATGCAGCCGGTTTCGTACTCCTTTTGGCTGCTTTGGCAACTGCTCCCACATGGGGTGTTCGTCCTCAGATGGTCTCGCTGCTTTTCTCGGCTGCCTTCATGTATATTCTTGACAGGACTAGGCAGAATGGTGGATGGAAAATCCTTATATTATTGCCGGTATTGACATTAATCTGGGTCAATATGCATGGGGGATACATACTTGGGTTTGCTCTTGTGGGACTTCATATTACTGGAGAATTCTTCGAACTTCTTTTGTCCAAGCTTCGGCATTTGAATTCTTCCGTTCATCGTTTTTACCAACTCATCATTATCCTCATAGCATGCCTTTTATGCTCCCTGGTTAACCCAAATTTCGTCGAGATTTTGGTCTATCCATTCAAAACACTCGCCAGCCCATCCATGATGAATTTCATCCAGGAATGGTTTTCCCCAGATTTCCAACAATTGGAATGGATGCCATTGGCAGCCCTTATTTTTGCCTTAATAGCTGCACCGCTAATCGCGCGTCGACCAGTCCAAATTACCAGGATCTTGCTTGTTCTTTTCTTTGGTTTTTTTGCATTACGGTCCATGCGGAATGTTCCCATCTTTGCACTTTCTGCAATTCCTGTTCTAGCCGATCAAATGACTGGTATTTCATTGATCAAGAAGACAAGTGTTAAAATGGCTGGCATTTCAAAATGGCTTAATCCCCTCCTTCTTGCACTTGTTCTTTTGATAACAGGTTTGAAATTCTTTACCACCTTTGTGCAACAAGATGAAGTGGTCGCTGCCACATATCCCCAATCTGCAGTCAACTGGATTTCTTCCAATCGTCCTAAAGGAAATTTATTCAATTCGTATGGATGGGGGGGATACTTGATCTGGCGCCTTTACCCAGAATACAAAGTATATATCGATGGTCGTGCCGATATTTATGGCGACCAATTTATTTATGACTATATAAGCGTTTACAATGGTCAAGCTGGTTGGGATGAGGCGCTTAAGCATTGGGAAGTTCAATTGGTTCTTATTGAGCCCCAGTCGGGATTGGCAAGAGAATTAAGAGACTCTGACAAATGGCAGGTCACATATGAAGATGATCTATGTGTGCTGTTTACAGAAAATATGATAATAATTTAACCCCTTTAATGTATTTCCTGTATTTGATGGGTGTTATTATTCTGCAATCAACTCCAGAAATCCATGTGAAAATGGTTATTTGAGTTTTATTCTTAAATGATCATGTGCGGAGATTCTTTATCAACATCAAGATATCTGCGCTATGTTCAGCAGGTTTGACATTCTTAAAAACCTTGACGATATATCCGGACCGATCCAGCAAGAATGTCGTCCTAAGAACTCCCTCATATTCACGACCCATGAATTTCTTGGGACCCCAGACTCCATATAAATCACATACCTTGTGACCTTCGTCAGCAAGTAACGGGAATGGAAGGCTGAATTTGGTGCGGAATTTCGCATGAGACTTCGGACTATCTGGACTAACACCCAGAATTATCACATCCGAATTGACATACGCACTGTAATCATCTCGAAAGTTGCAAGCCTCTGTTGTACAGCCTGGGGTATCATCTTTCGGATAAAAATACAAGAGAACATAATGACCACGATAATCTGCAAGTCTACGAATTGTGTTTGTATCATCAAGTAATTCAAATTCGGGAGCCAAAATTCCAGAAGATAAATTCATTTTCTCCTCCAACGAATGAAGATATTGTATTTTGGATTATATCCTTTTCGTTATAGTTAGCCATTCCTTGTATTATTTCATGAATCACCTGACAAAGGCTCAATTATTCTTGACGCCTTTTTTTGTAAATCAAAAATCATTATTTTAGGTTTCCGCCACCAAGGTACCCATATTTGTAATTTCATAACCAGGCATCTTAAGGACATCTTTTCGGAATTCATGGTCGAATAGAATGGAGAAAACGGGAATGAGAAGGTCACTTTCTGCATGAAGTTTTGGGATCACCAGTTGATATTTTTCGTGAAACAATGGAATAAAATCCAAATCTAAAGAGAGAGCCGCTGCCGGGATACCCATACCGCAATCTGCCCGACCCGACGCCACTGCTGCCGCGACACTCAGGTGTGTGTATTCTTCCATGTTGTAACCCTGGATTAACCAGGATCCAGATTAATCCTCGATATTTCATAATCAAGAAGGACCCGGGTTCCGGCACCGCGCTGGCGATTAACAAAGCGGACATCGTTGCGGATCAAGTCTTTCAGGCTTTGTATCCCGAGGGGATTTCCCCTTTTTACCATCAATCCCTGTTCACGCTCCACAAAACCGTATACATTAACTGGAATACCATGTAAATATTTATTTATATATGAGAGATTATATTCACCCGATTGCGGATCCAGAAGGTGCGCACCTGCCAAATGTGCCTCATTGCGACTTAGCGCAACCAAACCTCCCTGCGAGCCCACGTTAGCAGAAACAAGACGCCGGTTATATTTTGATAAATACTGGGCTAGCAGATCAAGGGTCATATCGTGAGACCCGATGCAGAAGATGGAGTGTTCCAGTTCGGATCCAGTTCTATGTACGAGAACATCCACCTTCTCGCCTGCCTCAGCCCCTTGGACTCCGCGTGGCAGGATCAGAATACCGTCAGCTCGAACAAGCGAAGAAATGACGCCAGCTCCTCGCGCCAACGGAGTTGCCAGTAAATTCCCGCTGACTTTCCCAAGAACCACGCGGACATAATCATCATCGCCACCCGGAGAATTTATTTTTCGGGTCAGAGTGGCTTCCTCAACTGGGAAGATTTCGTGGTTCGCGGCCCAACCACTTTGCCAGCAATGGTTCTACAAAGATATCCCCCGTTAATGCGGCAGAAACCGGATAACCTGGAACGCCAACAATAGGGATGAAACTGGACTTGTGTTGACTGTTATTTACTCCCCTCCGATTAATCATGCCAAGAATAACAGGGTGTCCCGGTCTTACTGCAACGCCATGAACCAATAACCTGCCCAGTTTCTCCACTACGGCAGATGAGAAATCTTCCGACCCCGCAGACGATCCAGCATTGAGCATGATCAGGTCATGATCAAGCGTTGCATCCAGGACTCGTTCACAGATCAAATCAAATCGATCATCAATTATCGGAAATCGAGTTACCTCTCCTCCCCACGACTTTAATTTGGGCAGCAAGAACGATTGAATTGTATTCCAAGACATCGCCAGGGTGTAGATCAGTACCTAAAGGGACGAGTTCGCTCCCTGTTGGGAGAATTGCGACACGTGGGCGACTGGTGACGTGCACTTCTTTGTGGCCACTTGCCGCGATTGCCCCCAGGTCCACAGGACGAAGAACATGGCCTGCAGGCAGGACAAGTTGTGATGCAATAATATCCTCACCCAGGGGTCTTACATGGCTCCAGGGTGTGACAGTTGCTCGAATACGAATGGAAGCAGGTCGGCGGATTGCTTGAGTGATTCTTCTTTCCTCATCCAGAGATTCCACATTTTCAATAGGAATCACTGCATCGTAACCTTCCGGGAGGGAATCTCCTGTATCCAAATAAGCAAAACGAGTCAAAATTATTGGGGATCCAGGAGTAGCACCAACAGTGTTGGAAGCGATGACGGCAAAACCGTCCATGGCTGAGGCATGATAATGCGGAGATGAAATAATTGCCCAGACCGGTTTTGCCAAAGTGCGACCCAAGGCATTCTCGTCAAGGGGTATGCAATCTTCTCCCAAAACTCCCCAGAGTCCTGCTTCTTCCAGCGCCTGCCGGAAGCACTCTTTAGCTTCATTTAGAGGAATATCTCGAAGATAAATGGACATAATGTGATTATATCGCCATCGCCGTTGTTCTCTGTTCAAAATTTATTACTTGCCGGATGAGTATCATCGACAAGATTTGCCTTTATGTGTTTCCGAGTCTCGCTATATTCGTATCTACATTGAGGTTCCATGAGTTTGCAGAACCTTTGACGTTTGTGTTTTTTTATTCTTAATTTTTGTGAACCCGATTAACCCACCAATTTTTTTTACCGGATCCATGAAATCGTATTCTTTTCGAGGAGGATATTCACTATTTTCATTCGCTTGTAGAGCACCATCTTGGATAAATTCTCTATCGAACCTTCATTACTTACATTAGTACCAACTTACATTAGTACCACAGCGACGATTTCCCCAGCGCTGATTCCGGTCACATCCGGAGGAATGCGAACGAGTCCGATCTGCTGCAGCCAAAGAAAAAATCAAGTTACTCTTTCCAAATACAGGATCCGCATTCCATTGAACGTCTGCAAAATCACCATCCTCGTTTTGTGATCGAATCAAATTCACTGGTATCCAATCCTCCCTGCCCGCTTGAGAAGGTACATTAACTGTCATTTTGGCGAGTATTGAAGGCTGATACTCAGATATTTCCCCTAACAAATAATGAATAACCGGCACAAGGAAGAGTTGTGCGATTACCAAAGCACTTACTGGATTGCCAGGCAATCCAATCACAGATTTACCATCGCATACGGCCAGAATTGTTGGCTTTCCAGGCTTGATGTTTACCCCATGTACCAACACTCCAGGCATTCCAAGTGAGGAGATTGCTTCGGAGGTAATATCCCGTACGCTGGCCGATGACCCAGCGGTGACAACAATTGCGTCGCACTCCTTCAAGCACTGAAGGCATGCTTTCGTCAATTCCCTAACATTATCTTGAACAATTCCAAAAAGGCGTGGATCTCCACCCGCTTGCTGAACCAATGCAGCCAGGGAATGTGAATTAACATCGCGGACCTGCCCAAGGTGCGGGTGTTCTTCGGGTGAGATCACTTCATCTCCTGAGGAGATAATCCCTATTATCGGCTTTTTTGCTACACGCAGTTGCATGATTCCAAGTGCCATGCACCCACCAATTTCAGCAGGTCTGATCTTCTTCCCTTTATTTATAACGATTTTTCCAGCTGGGACATCTTCTCCGATATGCAGGACATTCTCACCTTCGCCAACAGGCCGAAATACCTCAATTTCAATAATAATTTTGCTTCCAGATGGTTCTTGCTGGACAGTTTGAGTGTTCTCAACCATGACGACCGAATTCGCCCCCTCGGGCAGCATTCCACCTGTATGGATAAGTGCGCAAGTTCCTGGTCTGATCGCGAATTCTGGTGCGGCTCCCATTGGTACTTCGCCACAGATGGATAAATATCCTGGTAAAGAATTCTGACACTCCAAAAGTATCGCTTGCCCTGACGGCATAACCATCCACAGTGGAACGTTGAAATTCAGGCAATGGGTGTGGAGCAATCACGTCCACGGCCAGCACCCTACCGAGACTTTGAGCTGTGTCAACTAGCTCAGTTGCTGGAATTCGATCACCCAAAGTATCGATCAGGACTTTGAGGGCTTCTGATGGAGTAGACAGTCGCAAGAACTCAGGCATAACTCATCTCAACCAAAATGATAGTGCAAGCAAATAGATGGTTAATCCAAAAACGGAGCGGATCAAAGCATTAAAAAATCTCCAGATCGGTCTCCCACCGTTTGCGATCCTTTGCAGCCATATGATCTGTAGGATGGCAAAAGGAAGGGAAATGAAAACCGGCCATAATAATCTCCAAGAAAATCCGAATAATGGTGAAACGGCAAAGAACAAGTATGCTACCAAAATCAGGACATGATGGATCGGCACAGCTCGTTGCCAGGTGAGTCCAATCAGCAGGCTTCGTCGACCGAGCTTCTGGTCGGAGGAATATCGATGGAAATTTTCAGCGAGGAGCCAAGCGGTTGCTATAAAAAATAGTGGGAAGGTCATCATGGGGAGAATTCGATGAATCTCATCTTCTTGGAGCAGGAAGGCGAATCCAGGAGATAGCAACGCGAGGACAATTGCAATTATTATTTCTCCAAATCCAGCCTCTGATAATCGGAAAGGTGGAAGGATCAATAGAAAGAGGAATGATATTAGAATCAAAATGATCCCTGTTTGAATGCTAAACATTCCAGAGACCAACATGGAGATAACAATCGCGCCAAGAATGGTCAGGACAGCATAGGATACTTGGAGCAATTGGGTTCGCAATACTACTCTTTGGTGGGGTGTCTCCCCAGGGAGTAATGGTAAAAGTGGCAGCCGGAAATATTCCTGCAATAATGAAGAAGCAGTTATTAATGTGATTATTGCGATCATGCCAAGAAGGAAAGAAGGCAAATATATGGCAGCTCCCAGGTAATGCGAGATACCCGCACCCAGGGAATAGGTGAGGGCAGCTAATAGAAGAATAAGAATCGGGACTTGTTTCACTATTTTTTTCATAAGCTTAGGGCGAGTGGGTCGGTTTACATTAAAGAATATCCACCATCAACGGTAATAACCTGGCCGGTAATGGCCTCGTTACCAAGAAGGTATTCCAGAGCAGAGGTAATCTCAGTCAAGTAGGTCGCCCGTTTCAGCGGTACGCGATTAATCAGTTTTTGCCATTCCTCCTCAGTCGTTCCGCTGGAAGGCAAAACCAGCCCAGGAGCAATCGCATTTACCCGAATCGATGGGGCATAAGTCTTCGCCAATAACCGCGTCAGCACCTCGAGGGCAGATTTGCTTAGCACGTAGGATGGATAATTCGTCCATAGCTTGCCTGCACCAACATCTGATATGTTAACGATCAAACTTCCAGCATCCATCCGGGAGGCGTATTTCTGGGAGAGAAGAAAAGGAGCGCGCAAATTCAAGGCGAAAGATAAATCCCATTCAGCTAGTGTAGTGGCTGGAAGGTCCTTTTTCAGCATGATCGAAGCGGAGTTGACCAATACCCTGGACTGGAAAGGTAAGGAATCAGTAAATGACAAAAGATCATTTACACATTCTTCCTTTGTGAGATCTGCGCCGAAAAGGTGAACCGGTACTCCAAGAGATCTTATCTCCTCAGAGGTTCTTTCTGCCTCATCACTGGAAGAAAAGTAATGCAATAGAATTGCATAACCCTGCCGAGCAAGAGATAGCGCAAAAGCCCGTCCCAGGCGGTGCGCAGCACCAGTAACGATAGCCAATTTATTTTTTTCCATGGTCTATGTTTTACCATAAAATCTATTCCAATAATAACCAAACGCGGAAACTTGCTCAATTTCCGCGTTGTAACAGATTCTTTACTTAACGACAATGTGTGGAAAAGTGATTACTTCTTGAAGTAGTTGGAGATAAAAAACCAGATATTGGCGGGGCGTTCAGCAAGGCGGCGCATGTAGTATGGATACCAGTGCGTGCCGTATGGAACATAAATACGCACGGAGTAACCTTCCTTTACACATGCATCTTGCAGATCGCGCCTAATGCCAAATAACATTTGAAATTCCAACCTTTTATTCTGTAATCCAACTTTCGATGCATAATTCTTTCCGAATTCGATTCTCTTTGGATCATGCGTCCCCAGGGCTGGAATGGGCGGAATGCGACTATCTTCACCAGCAGCGGGCAAAGCACTCGCCAGGGACGCATCGATCATGAGCTGCGCCAATCGATCGAAATTCATATCCACGTCGACTTTCTTAGGATAGGCTAATTCCGCCGGCTCTTTATATGCACCTTTAACCAAACGGATGCGAACTCCATCAGCTAGAAGAGGAATAATATCCTTTTCGGTTCTATATAGATATGACTGAACTACCAGGCCTGTTCTTTCATACCCCTTCCCACGCATCTTTTTTAGCATTGCAATTGTCTGATCCGTATATGGGGTATCTTCCATATCAATCCGGATAAAATTATCATATTTTTTCGCCTGTATAAGAATTCGTTCCAGGTTATTTGCGCATAATTCTTCGTCCAAGGAAAGACCCAATTGAGTTAATTTTACAGATACATTCGCTTGAATTGAACAGCAACTGATCTGATCGAGTAATTCCACTATCTCGTCCGTGGCTTGAATAGCCTCTTCCCTTGTCGAAGTGCTCTCACCCAGGTGGTCAAGGGTCGCAGATATCCCCTTGGCATTAAGTGTTTTCACAACATTGACTGCGTCCTGGATTGTATTTCCAGCGACGAACCTGCTGGCAGCCCTCCAGGCAAATTTCCACCCCGTCACCAATTTTTGGGCCCAGGCAGCTTTTGACAAATAGATCAGAATTGATCTGAGCATAATTTCCTCTTTATTATTGGAGAATTCTTGCGTTTTATTGTAGCATAACCCCCTGGAATGAGTGTGTTATACTTTTACTTCGTTCTGGGTGATTAAAATCACCCATCTTCTTTAGGAGGTAGTGTGAGGCTTCGCAATCCATCTTTCTTTCTACGTTGGGGCTCTCTTGCATTCATTTTACTTGCTGCAATCATCCTCGTTATCCAATTGGTCCAATACAGCCTCCAACGTGGCAGTTACCCAGCCGATATGACAATTGGAGGTGTACCTGTCGGTGGTTTGGATCCCCAGTCAACTGCCCAGCGATTATTGGAAGTATTTGCCACTCCGGTGGAACTTCATTACGGCGACGCCGTTATCCAGATGGAACCTGGATTGATCGGTTTCGAACCCAACATCGATAGCATGCTGGCTGCTGCCGACATCCAGCGCACTGGGGCTTCTTTCTGGGGCGGCTTCTGGAACTACCTCTGGAATCGCATATCAGTTTCCAATTCCATTCCCCTCATCGCCTCCTACTCCCAGGAACGCTTGCAAGCTTATTTAATCACCGAAATCATATCCCGTTACGACCAACCTCCTACATCCGCCCAACCTGTTCCCGGCACCGCTGACTTTATTCCGGGAACCCTTGGACAAACACTCGATATCGATCAGGCGATCATTTTGATCGATACCGCCCTGCGATCATCCACAGCGAGGACTGTGGTGCTCACCTCGCAGCGCACTTCATCCACCCGGCCGTCTCTCACGATATTACAAATCCTGCTCAAGCAGATCATTGAGCAAAATGGCTTCAATGGCTTGGTCGATCTTTACTTTCTTGATTTACAGACTGCTGAACAAATCCACTTTGGATATGCAGATAGGCAAGATTTCTCGGTTAGTCCAGTTGATATTTCGTTCACAGCATCCAGCACAATCAAAATCCCCATCATGATCTCTGTATACCGCCATTTTAATGGAATTCTTGATGGTACAACGACAAACTTAATGGCGAATATGATCGAGCGATCCAACAACGATTCCTCTGATGAACTAATGAAGTCGCTGGACGAAGTTCGCGGACCACTCGTAGTCAGTGACACAATGCTGGAATTAGGACTCCAAAATACTTTCCTTGCAGGTTACTTCTACCCTGGAGCTGGCGTCTTGAAATTCTACAACACTCCTGCCAACCAGCGCTTGGACATCAATACAGACCCTGATATTTACAGCCAGACCACTCCATCTGAGATGGGAATGTTATTGCAAGATATTTATCTATGCGCTCAGACTGGAGGAGGTGCTTTGGTTGCTGCATTCCCAGGACAAATCTTGCAATCATCTTGCCGGGAAATGATTAATTTCTTGCAACAAGACCGATTGGGAGCATTATTGCAATCTGGGGTTCCAGAAGGGACCGTGGTAGCACACAAACATGGTTGGGTTACAGACGGCGGTGTCATGAACCATGTAAGTGATGCGGGGATCATTTACACACCCGGTGGAAACTATGTTCTTGCGATTTACGCTTATCATCCTGTCCAGGTAATTTGGGATGAGATATCCCCCCTTTATGCAGAACTCTCAAGGGCAGTATATAACTATTTTAATATTCCAACCCAATAAGCACATGCGAACAAATACCATACCTGTCGGGGCAACATCATGGTTTGTTCTGCAAATCGTTATATAATCAAGACATAGAGTTCAGGTCCTCACTTTATTCCGTTTGCAACAGATTGACAGCCAGACTGACCGTGATCATTCACGCCTGGAAGCAATTAAAAAGATTCTTGAAAATGACGAAAGTATTAGGCTTTCACTGGACTTGGTAAATTCAGCTTCGATAGATCTACATACAGCAGAGTCAAAGTTAAAACAATCGGAGCAAGAAGTTCAAGCCTTACGGGTGAAAATCGAGCAAACTGAATCTCACCTCTACAGTGGATTAGTTCATAATCCGAAGGAATTGCAGGATCTTCAAAATGATGCAACCGCTTTGCGGAGATTCATGGCCACTTTGGAAGATCGTCTCCTTGAAGCTATGGTTGCTTTGGAGACTGCTCAAATATACGACAATGATGCCCAGAGCGCTTATTTAGAATTACGCAGGAAGTGGGAAAAACAGAACGAAGACCTTATCCAGGAACAATCTGAGTTGAATAAAGATATCCAGAGATTGACCACTGAGCGAAACGCAATCACCGAATCCCTATCTGCCGATCCATAAAAGCCATTACGAACTACTACGCCAACAACGTAGGGGAGTAGCCGTGACCAGGATTTTGGATAATGCATGTGGGTCGTGTGGAACCACCCTTACCCCTGCATTAATTCAGGCTTCCCGCTCCCCCAACCAAATTTCACACTGCCCCTCCTGTGGCCGTATCCTTTACGCAAGCTAACCTGGACCTATGTACCTTCGTTTTCCTGCTATTCAACAATTCTCCTTCTGGTTTGGTTTTATTCTGGCTACATTGCTATGGTGGATTATTACCAGGCTACGTCCGGTTATCATCAAGGCGCGTGAGGATCAACTCCATACCCAAACCGACGAGAAATCCAAAACAAAAACGATTGCAGCATTTGAAAATCGCTATCTGCATGAAACGCTACGATATGCCCAGGGCATGCACCTCGCCGCGTCGATGTTCCGATTGGACGAATTCTTCAAGAGGTGCGTTTTCTACCTCCACCCTTGCGAATAGAACCAGGATCACCAGTCCGCAATGAAGATTTAGCCGAAACCACTCTTCCCTATCTCCCATCTTGGCCTGAACTTGCCTCGATTTATAAGGTTCCTACACTTTCACTAGCTGATGCCCTAAAGGGAGATGCGGATATCGTTATTCTCGGACATCCTGGAATGGGCAAAAGCGTGGCTTTGGCATCCCTGGCATCAAGTGTTGCCCGTCGAGATCCTGCCTTCTCATCGTTGGATGGCATCCTCCCAATAATCATCCATTATGCTGAACTGGACAACCCAATATTGGAAGACAACCCGCTACATTCTGTGAATGAAACGATGGCAGAAAGGGCATCCAACAATGATAAATCAAGAATTCCTGATTTTATTCGAAAATCATTTGAGGATGGTCGTGTTTTACTCTTGCTAGATGGCGTTGATGAATTAACTGGCGATTATTTACAAAACGCTATCAATTTTATAAAACTTGTTAGGCACAACTATCCGAAGACCAGGATCGTTACAACTTCCTCATTTGAGCAACAATGGGAATTCGTCCAATTGAATTTCTCCCCATTGCCCATAGCTTCTTGGTCGGGTATTCAACGTCAACAATTTCTTAATTCTTGGGCAAAATTGTGGAACAAATTATATTCCGTGGATTCTCGCGCTGAGAATTAATGCCGGCCAACCGGATTCCCAACTTATTAGTGGCTGGTTATCCATTGAGAATCAACATCTGACTCCGTTTGAGTTGACACTGAAGATCTGGGGGGCATATGCAGGTGATTTATCAGGACCACGAAAAGTTGATGACCTTGAATCCCACATCAGGCGATTGACCCCCCCGGAAGTGCCAGTTCTGTTTTTAGACCAGCTTGCATCAGTAATCCACCTGGCTGACAAGTCAGTTATAGATCTGCTTGCGGACAACGAATGGTTAATCTCTTCCGAATTTTCCGAGACTATTTCACCTTTAAGCCCAGAACCGACTCCTCCAAACAATCATGAAGAGCAAAATTCATCTCAAGGATATCTCAAAACACCCGTACATGACTTGATTTCTAAATTAGTCAGTTCAGGCTTATTTACCCAGCATCGGAATAATCATATTCGTTTCTCTCATCCCATATTTGGCGGCTACCTGGCCGGTAAAGATTTCCGGAATATTCAACAGGTTAATTTCCCTGAAAAGTCAACCTGGATAGGAAAATCGATCGCATTCCACTACCTGGCTTGCATTGGTGACGCATCCTTCCTTGCCGAAAGGTATTTATCTACGATTGATCGTCCTTTGATGCAAAACCTAATGATTATTGCCAGGTGGCTTCGTGATGCTCCACGCCAATCAAGTTGGCGGGAAAGTACTTTAACTAGACTAGTTGAGTTAATTTGGCAAGAAGACCAACCTCTCGGACTGCGAGGTCAGGCACTTACGGTGTTGTTTGAACAAAGCAACGAGGTTTCGGTAGCAATACTTTTAAGACGCTGGTTGGAAAGTGAGAAATCGGGATTATTACTTTTGGCTGCCTTGGGCACAGGAGCATTGAGGGATCCAAAATCAGTGGAGTTGCTCTCTGAACTCACCAAACACACCAATCTCAAAGTTCGCAGTGCAGCTTGTTTGGCGCTGGCATCAATTGGCACTCAACCCTCTCTGGATATTCTCGCTGACATCCTGCTGCACGGTGACGATAATCAGCGTCGTACTGCTGCCGAAGCACTTTCCAATAATCCAGGAGAAGGGTATGCGATTTTGAAAGAAGGAGCCACCTTGAAAGAAGATGTGATGGTCCGCCGCGCTTGTGCATTTGGCTTGGGCCGCATTTCTGAATCTTGGGCTGAAAAATTACTTTTGTTCTTACAGACAAATGATGATCAATGGGCTGTTCGAAACGCAGCAAGTGAAGTCCTTGAGGATCGACAACTCCCCAACGCTCATATTCCCAGGCGTCTCCCACCAGTTACGAAATCATCCTGGCTGATTGCATATGCAGGAAAGAAAGGGATTGGGATCTCACCTGAAGAAACACCCATCGAAATCCTCCTTTCAGCTTTCAGATCAGGAAACTTAGATGAAAAGATTGCCTCTCTTGATTATTTAAAGACCTACCCAACAGATAACGTCCTTGGAGAAATGATAAAAGCTTTGTATCATGGGGAAGCCGATCTGCGCGAAACTGCATACCTTTCTCTTTCCGAACTGGCAACCAGCGGGGTGCAAATCCCAGACCCAGCCAAATTGGATAGGCTAACAGCCTAATTCCGTCCAACCTAGGATAGCTTGAAAATGACCACATCACCGGCCTTATTGTCGATTGCAATTTTAGGAGGCACAGGAAGAGAAGGAAGTGGGCTAGCATTTCGCTGGGCAAAAGCTGGATATAAAGTGATCCTTGGATCACGCTCCAAACAGCATGCGCAGGCTGTAGCAGCTGAACTGAATAAGAAAATAAAAAACGACCGCTCTATTGACGGTATGACTAACCTGGAGGCGGCAAATCAGGCTGATGTGATCGTGGTAACGGTACCATTCTCTGTCCACGAGGAGATTTTGAAACTCATTCGTAAATCCGTAAGTGGTAAATTGGTGATTGATGTAACAGTTCCTCTCGCTCCACCGCAAATCAATAAAGTGAAAATGCCCCCAGCCGGATCTGCTGCGCAAGAAGCCCAGCGGATCCTTGGTGGAGAAGTAAATATCTGTACTGCATTTCAGAACATTTCATTTGAAATTTTAATGACGGATGAAAATACCGAGTGTGATGTATTGGTTACTGGATCCAGCAAGGAAGCACGTTCGCGGACCCTGGAATTAGTGAAAGCCGCAGGGTTCATTGGCTATGACGCTGGGCCGATCGAAAATTCAGCAGTTGTGGAAGGGTTAACCAGTTTGTTGATACACATTAATAAGCAATATCACTCGACTAATGCAGGGATCAAGATCACTGGCATTTCTTAATGATGCCGAGGAGGACAAATGCCACTAACTTTTACACCCATCCAAAAAATACCCATTATTCAACCAGGTGATAACCTGGCAGATATAATTCTTACGTCGATCCAAGACTCGCACCTGACTCTTGAAGACAATGACATCCTAGTACTTGCTCAAAAAATCGTTTCCAAGGCTGAGAGCAGGCATGTCAACTTAACAAGCATTAAGCCGTCAGAAAAAGCCATCGAATTGGCGAAAATTTCTGAAAAAGATCCACGGCTTGCAGAATTGATCCTGCGCGAAAGCAACGAGGTCTTGCGTATCCGTCCAGGCACAGTGATTGTTGAACATCGCCTGGGCTTTATTTGCGCCAATGCAGGGATTGATCACTCAAACGTGAATATTCCTGGATCCGTCTCAACTGATGCTGATTCAGAAGATTGGGTTCTGCTCCTGCCTGCTGATCCAGATCGTTCCGCTCTAGAAGATTCGGCGCAGATTGAAATTGCTAACCAATCACCGCATGGGCGTGATGATCATTGATTCACATGGAAGGGCTTGGAGAAATGGCGTAGTCGGCACATGCATCGGACTTTCTGGTCTTCCGGCTGTGGTGGATGCCCGTGGAAAAGCTGACTTGTTCGGTTATCGTTTGCGCATTACTTATGTAGCCGCCGCAGACGAACTTGCTGCAGCCGCTTCCCTTGTGATGGGTGAAGCAGCGGAGGGAACACCTGCTGTGATTGTGCGCGGATTTCCCTATCCTCTCAGGGAGGGTACCTTGAGAGAATTATTACGAGATAAAGAACGCGATCTCTTCAGATAGGAAATTGTAAATTATATCTAAGCCTTTCGTCGTAAGGAATAATGGCTGAAAAGGCGAGTACACTTTTCTTGGTAGTCCAATCCTTTTCATTTAGTCACTGGTGCGCTTTGGATCGTAAACATACTTGAAAGCGAGGGAAAGTCACAATTTCCGGGCTACTGGCAATTGATTCATAGAATAACTGAGGTCTCCCTTCCTAATGCCAATTCCCTTTCATGGTTGAAGGCAATATTTTTTCCTACTATAATCCAGCGATGAGCAATACTTTCTGGGATTTCCTTGACCAAATCATCCAAACCCATGAGCTTGTTATCGACCGCCCGAAGGGGTCGCATCACCCTCGTTTTCCAGTTGCAGATTGGGTCTACCCATTAGATTATGGCTATCTGCAAGGAACAACAACTCAAGATGGTGGGGGAATTGATGTCTGGTTTGGTGCTTCAGGAAAAAGCGTCTTGACTGCAGTGATGCTAACCGTTGACATGGAAAAGAAAGACGCCGAGTTAAAATTATTACTTGGCTGTAGCGAGGACAGATCTCACAGAGCTTTAAATTTTCTCAATAGCGGAAACATGCGCGCTACAATTTTATACCGACCAAAAGAGAGCTTATGAAAACTATTCCTGAAGAATTCCAGGACCTTCTGCATGACGAAACCCGTGCGTTCCTATTCCTGGGCACAATCATGAAAGATGGGCATCCTCAAGTCACTCCAGTATGGTTCAATTCCAAGAATGACCTTATCCTCATCAATTCTGCAAAAGGAAGGGTGAAAGATCTTAATATCCGCCGTTCTCCGTTGGTGGCCATGTGCATTCAAGATCCAGGCAATCCTTACCGTTATCTTCAAATCCAGGGAAGAGTAATCGAAATCTCAGAACAAGAAGCGGATGACCACATCGACAAATTTAACATTAAGTACACCGGTAAAGATAAATACCCTCATGGTGCACCTGGTGAGATCCGTGTGTGTTACAAAATAAAAGTACAAAAAGTGGACGCTCACGGTTGAAAATCGTTGCCTTGGCTGGGGGAGTAGGTGGAGCCAAACTTGCTGATGGGCTCGCTCAACTCCTGCCTCCTGAAGATTTGACCATCATCGTCAATACTGGCGATGATTTTGAACATTTGGGATTATACATTTCCCCTGATGTCGATACTGTTTGCTATACGCTCGCAGGATTATCGAACCCTGTGACTGGATGGGGTCGTGCAGATGATACTTTCGTAACAATGGAGAACGTTCGTCGACTGGGTGGACCAGATTGGTTCAGACTTGGAGACAAAGATCTCGCCACTCATATTGAACGAACTCATCGCCTTCGTAAAGGACAAACACTCACCCAAATCACTCGAGATTTCTGCCGTAATTGGGGGATAAACCATACCATCCTGCCGATGAGTGACCAAGCGGTTCGGACCATTGTGACAACCATCGAGCTGGGCGAATTGCCCTTTCAAGAGTACTTCGTTCGAAAAAAAACCATTCCTCGTGTAACAGGTTTTCACTTTACAGGCATTGAATTCAGCAAAACCTGCACCGGGAGTGAATGAAGCCATCGAAAAAGCTGATGGAATTGTCTTCTGCCCATCAAATCCCTGGGTAAGTATCGATCCGATTCTGGCACTCTTGCATTTTCAAACAACGGAGAAATGTACCGCACCAGTTGTTGCGGTCTCCCCAATCATTGCCGGGAAGACTGTGAAAGGTCCTGCAGCTAAAATGTTTAGCGAGATGGGTATTATTCCCTCGGCATTGGCAGTCTCGGAACATTACAGGAACATACTTTCCGGATTTATCCTGGATATTGTGGACAAGGATCTGGAACCTGAAATTAGAAAGCAAAACATTCTTCCCTTTTCAACAAATACAATAATGAAATCCAGAGATGACCGCTGTCGTTTAGCTCAAGATGTGCTAAACTTGTTCCATAACTTATGACCATCTGGGCGATCGTCCCTGTCAAACCTCTGCGCCGCGGAAAATCTCGCTTGGCAGGTATGCTGGCCGAAGATCAGCGTACCAGGTTGAATCGTTTCCTGTTAGAGCACGTCTTGCACGTACTTAGCAATGTCCCCGAGATTGATCATACCCTCGTAGTTAGTCGAGACCCCGCAGCACTCGCAATCACACGTGAAATCGGTGGTCGCACGGTACTTGAGAATGGGGCGCCTCAATTTAATACTGCACTGAACCGTGCCACTGCAGTAGCCATTGCTCATGGCGCCCATGCAGTTTTGATCCTTCCTGCAGACCTCCCCTTGGTAACTCCTGCTGATGTCAGCGAATTAATTTCCAGAGGCAAGAATCCTCCAGTGGTGGTCATTTCACCGGATCGCAGGAATGAAGGAACAAATGGTTTATTCATCAATCCCGCGGGATTGATTTCTTATGAATTCGGCTTGCAATCCAACCTTCGCCACGCAGAAAGAGGTACGAACGCAGGAGCCTGTGTGGATATCTTCATTTCGAAGAACATCGGGCTGGATCTCGACTTGCCAGAAGATCTCGAATTCATTGGTGGTTTACAAAGTTTACAGTTGGAATAGATACTCTGTATTATTTTCTTTGATTCTTCGATGCTATAATCCAAGAGGTTGTCAGACATATACTACTGAGGTGAACCTTGAATAATGAATCCGTACACCCGCTCATCATGACTCCTGCGCAACTGAAAACCGAGTTGCTGCGCTGCGAATACTGTGAAGAAAAACCTTGCAGGGAGGCCTGCCCTGCAAATTGCTCTCCTGCGGATTTTATAATGGCAGCCCGTGTTGGCAATCCTTCGGACATTAGGAGAGCAGCAGCTGAAATAATGCAGGCAAATCCATTGGGCGGCATATGTGGCATGGTCTGCCCGGACACTCTTTGCATGGCCGCTTGTACTCATAAGAAATTCGATGGTGCAATCAATATTCCATTAGTCCAGGCAACCTTGGTGAAAATGACCAAAGATCTGGAGGAATCCCAGATTTTCGTAAACCAGAACAAAATGGCAAGAAAATTGCTGTTATTGGTGGCGGACCGGCTGGCTTGGGAGCGGCAGCAGCTTTGTCGCAGATGGGTTACAGTGTTGATATTCTCGAGAGTTCAGATCAGCTTGGCGGGATGGTCAACCTGATCCCGGAACATCGCCTGGAAAAACAAGTCATAAAAAGTGATATTGATTTTGCCTTATCGCTTGGAAATATCAACGTGAAGACTGGTCGCAGGATTGACGATCCAAAAACCTTGCTTGGTCAAGGATATCATTCTGTGTGTGTTGCAACAGGTCTATGGAAACCGATAAAGCTCAATATTGAGAATGAAGAATTCGCAATCAAGATGGTCGACTTCCTCTCCGAACCCAGTGCATATACTTTCACTGGACGTGTTGCGGTGATTGGCGGTGGTGCGACTGCTCTTGATTGTGCGGTTACAGCCAAACAACGTGGTGCCAAGCAAGTGGAACTCTTCATGCTTGAGAAACTTTCAGAAATGCCACTTACTTTCAAGGAACGGAAAGAACTTCTGGATTTCGACATAGAAGTCAACGGACGCATTCGGGTCAAAAAGATCATAGCAAATGGGGGAAAAGTTGCCTCCATTGAAACTGTAAAAATGCAATTACCTGAAGGTCTTGTATTTGGCCCCTCGAATGTTGTTGACATTGAAAATACGCTGACTCTGCGTGAAGGTTTCAGTGCGATCATCATTGCGATTGGTATGCGCTCCACATTACCCCGTGAGCAAGTGGATGGAATATTTTATGCTGGTGATATGCTGACCGGCCCAAAAACCGTTGTTCAAGCAACAGCTTCTGGAAAAAATGCAGCGCTTGAGATCGATGCCTTTATCAGGAAAATAAGTAAGCCAGTTATCGCTTTGGCAACGAAATCGTACTATGGCTTACCAGGTTACAACCCACATCCGGTTTCTCTTGAAACAGACTTCTTTGGGCGAAAGATCATATCACCCTATTTGATTTCCGCTTCACCTTCGTCTGATGGGATGGACCAGATGGTCAAAGCGTATGAAGCTGGATGGGCAGGCGGGGTGATGAAAACAGCTTTTGATAATGTTCCCATTCATATCCCTGGCGAATACATGTTTGCATTCAGCCCATATACCTATGCGAATTCCGATAATGTATCCGGCCATCCATTGGACAGGGTCTGCCGCGAGGTTGAGCAGTTGGTGAAGTTATGGCCAGACAGATTAACCATGGCTTCCACAGGTGGACCGGTTACTGGAAACGAAGATTGTGACGCAGCTGGCTGGCAATCCAATACACGTAAGCTTGAATCTTGCGGAGTTATGGGTATCGAATATTCGCTTTCTTGTCCCCAGGGGGGAGATGGCACAGAGGGTGATATTGTGTCCCAAAATGCAGCCCTGACAGCCAGGATCATCGATTGGATCATGCAGGTGAGTGATCCAGAAATTCCTAAATTATTTAAATTAACTGCAGCTGTAACCTCCATTGTACCCATCCTTCGTGCCATCAAAAAAGTACTCGCCACCTATCCGAATAAGAAAGCTGGAATCACACTCGCCAATTCCTTTCCCACCCTGGGCTTCCGCCCCGCCACCGATCGCGCCTGGGAGGAGGGTGTCATCGTAGGAATGAGCGGAGATGGTGTCACGCCAATCTCTTACTTGACACTTGCCACGGCAGTACCGGAAGGTATCGAAATTTCTGGCAACGGTGGACCGATGAACTATAAAGCTGCAATGGACTTCCTTGCCCTGGGAGTGAAGACGGTTCAATTCTGCACCATCGTCATGAAACATGGTTATGGAATTATTAAGGAATTAGAATCCGGCACCTCTTTCTTGATGCAGGAGCGCGGTATTACATCCATGAAGGAATTGATTGGATTTGCCCAACCAAATCCGATTACTGGATTTCATGGAATTGAGCCCACTCAAGAAGATATCGGAAGCCATCCCGGAATTGTGCGTTTCCTGTGGTAATTGTGCTCGTTGCCCTTACCTGGCGATCAAACTGGACGAGAATGGCCTCCCCCACACCAATCCAGAACTGTGCATTGGGTGTTCCATCTGCGCAAAGAAATGCTTCACCGGTGCGATCTTCATGCGGGAACGAACTCCCCATGAATTGGCTGTTTTAAAAGAGAATTAGACCACCTAACAGGAGAAGAGTCATGACCATTCGTTTCGAGAACGGTATTGTTGTCACATTGGGTGAAAAAAACCGCGTTATTTGGAACGCCAGTGTTGTGACAGAGGGCGAAAAGGTGGTAGCCGTTGGAGATGCGCACCTATTAAAGAATCGTTTCCCGGATGCAGAAAAAGTGGACTGTTCTGGCAAGATCATTTTGCCCGGTTTCATATGCGCACACCATCATTTTTACTCAACCATGGCACGGGGGATGAGCATCCCAGGAGAACCTGCAGCAAATTTCGTGCAAATTCTGGAACGGTTATGGTGGAAGGTCGACCGAGCTTTGGATGAAGATGATATCCTCCTATCTGCTCAACTTCCTCTGATCGACTGCATACGCAACGGTACAACAACAATCATCGACCACCACGCCTCCCCTTCCATGCGCGACGGATCTTTGGATCTTCTCGAACAGGCAACCCGGCAAGCCGGTGTGCGTGCTTCGTTATGCTACGAAGTCTCAGATCGCAACATCACAGGGGGAGGCATTTCTGAAAATGAACGGTTTATTCAATAAAACTGGCAAAGGAGATGGCCAGATTGCTGCAATGATGGGACTGCATGCTTCCTTCACCGTCTCGGATGCAACCGTAGAGAAATGCGTGGGTATAGCCCATGATGCGGGTGTGGGTTGCCACATCCATGTTGCTGAAGATGCCGCCGACCGTGAGGATTTATTGTCGCATTATAAAATGCCGACTGTCAACCGCCTGGACAAGCTTGGGGTCACTGGAGAAAAATCCATTTTCGTCCATTGTGTTCACATCGACGAATCGGAAATGGAAATTCTCAGATCTACACATACAATAGTAGTACATAATCCCGAGTTGAATATGAATAACGCTGTGGGCGTTACCCCCTTGTTGAAATTGTTGAAAAAGGGTGTCCTGGTTGGGTTGGGAACGGACGGAATGAATTCCGACATGCTAGTTCAGATGCGCTGCGCTTACCTCCTTCACAGGCTCGCCAACAAAGATCCACGTGTTGCCTTCATGGAAGCTCCGCAACTTCTACTGGGTAACAACGCTGAAATTGCCCGGCGCCAGTTTGGACTACAGCTGGGCGAAATCGCAGAAGGCCTTCCCGCTGACCTGGCAATTATGGATTATCAGCCTCCCACACCTTTGAATGAATCGAATTTTCTTGGGCATCTGATTTTTGGCTTGGTGGATGCAACAGTGGATACCACTGTTTGTAAAGGTAAGATATTGATGAAGGGCAAGAAGATCCTTTCCATGGATGAAGAATTGCTCGCAGCGCGATCGCGAGAACTCGCACCACAGATGTGGAAGCGTTTACAGGAATTATAGTTCCATCAAAATTTCACAATGATGAAAACTTCATGTTACCCTGGCTTGTTGGTTGAAAATAAAAGGATTTCACCCTAGTGTATCAAGGATTCTGATATGCCTTTGAATAATAACACCCACCACAGTACGTCCACTACCAGTGCCCCTGCTGACTCACTGCGTGATGAATATTTACGTCAGCAGAATCTATTCGATTGCCAAACACCCATCCTGCAACGATTTCTTGAAGTTCAAGCTCGCCAAGTGGCAGAAGCTTTTTCAGGGCGAGCGCAAAGGCTGAGATTTTCATTACCAGACCGGGTTATTGCCATCGAAAAAGGCGAGACTTACATTGTTCCTGAATCCTCTCGCGTGATAGTAGTAGGTAAATTCAATGATCGAATAGCTGGACGGGATGTATTTGTTACCCTTCGCCAGAAATTGACTGAATTAGAGTCCTCTGCAAATCAGGCCATTTCCTTAAGCGCTGGGCTGATCAGGTATGCATCTGCCCAATTTATCATTCACAACATGCTTCCGGCTGGGCGTACTGTTACCTATACCGTTGCCGAGGGCGATGAGATCCCATCCATCCCGGCCAGGGATCTGGAGCCCGAATCAGCAATTACAGCTGAGACTGATGCAATTACAGAAGAAGGGAGTGCTGAAAATGGTCGCGGCACCCTCCAGGTGCCTTATGTGCCAGCTGCCAGGCGGTTCTACCTGCCGCAATGGGTGGCATTCGATGACAGCGGAAGATTATTAGTCAATTCTGTTGATGAGGCAGAGGCACACATTGCATCCATGCAGAAATTCCTGGATGTCTTGTTCGCTGCACGTTCATTGGCTCCTTACATGGTGGTCGACGATGAATTTGAGAAAAAACGTTTTGGTATGCTCGGGCAGTTGGTTAACCAGGGACGGGCACTGGCCTTGCATATGACCAATTCAATCATTGCCACTATCAAGGCACGCGCAGACGCCCAGACACTGAATTGAGGCCTTGGGATTACGGTTACCGTTCTTTGATGACCAAGATCTTCGTATCGAACATCATAATTTTGTTGTAATCCCTGCCGGGCGAATCATGTTTGTGCCGGCTTTTGTCGTTCGTGCTGCACAGGAAGAACAAGCCAAAGTTGCCCAGGATACACGCCTCAGTCCATCCACGCGCAGGCACCTCTTGTCAGAATTATCTCTGCTCGAATCTGCATTCACAGCTGCAGAGATCTAGGATACCTATGTTTTTTACGATTGGTTTACTTATTGTAATTTTCTTTCTGGCCTGGAAAGCGGCTCCACGCGAGCGCGAGGAGGACGCCCACGTTCATGGTGCCGGACAAGTTGGCCTTCTTGCAGCCGTGGCACTCTTTGGGGTAGATTACTTTACTTCTTACTTCTATGCCACTGGCGAATTGATGCACTCTTTGCATCCTTATGGGTTGCAACACCTTGGATATTATGCAGTCCTCGTGATTGCAGTTGCCAATATCGTATTTGGCGGTTTGTACATGTATTCCCTGGGGATTTTCAACGAAGGTGGAGGCTCGTTCACTGCTGCGATGCGATACCTGGGACCGTCGTTGAGCATTATTGTTGCCGTAATTCTCCTCCAGGATTATATCTTTACCATAGTTGTTTCCACCCTATCGGGTGTGGATCAATTGCTCTCTCTTTGGAATGCTGGTGGAATCCCGTGGCTTTGGCATTTTTTAATTGGCGCCAGTTTGGTGGCAATCACTTGGTTCATCACCATACGGGGGCGGGGAGAATCTGCTCAATTCGTTTTCACCATGCTGGGTATTTTCTTAATGTTAACCATAACCATGGTGATCGGGCTCGTCATTGCTAAGAATACCAATGTACCTCCTTTGTCTGCTGAACAGGTAACCGGATCCAGTTCCATCGGGCAAGCCCTATATCATCTCCTTTCAGCATCAATGAAAGGTTTGGTAGCCCTTTCAGGCCTCGAAGCCATGTCAAATGGCATTCAATTCGTGAAGGATGAAGATGCCGGGATCACAAAATGGGGAAAGAAACACCTGCCCAAGTTGAATAGATTATGGAATTTTTACAGCGGAAAATCAGGAATCGGTAGATATGTTCAGACATCGTTTCTCTTCTATGGAGGTCTGACCACTCTTCTATTAACATATTTCTCAATCTCCTTCAATGCATTCGATGGAACCGAAGGACGAAGCCTGGTAGGTAACCTGGCTTTCATAGGATTTAATGCCCTTTCTGGAAAAGGAGGTGTGATCCTATTTTGGGCATACCAAATCCTGGCCGTTGGCTTGCTGACATCCGCATCGATGACTGCATTCCAGGATTTGCAAGCCATCACCTGGCGGAATGTCGCCATAGGTGAAATTCCTGAGATCGTCGTTTATCGTAATCCAAAAGGAACCTTTACACGCCCGGTTACAGCTGCTGCGATCGTGGCGATCATCGTCCAGTTGATAGTGCAGGGGAAGACCAGTGCGGCTGTGCCATATTATGGTGTCGGTGTGTTCATGCCGATCGCCATTATGGGTCTTGCGTTAAGGCAACATGTTAAAAAGGTAATGAAAGGAAGGGCACGTACCTTTGGCATGATCGCAACCACATTCGCAGCTGCACTCGCCACGTTTACATTTGTTGGACAGATCGTCGGAAAATGGACTGAAGGCGGCTGGGTGGTCCTCATCGTTTTTTCGATACTGATCATCTTTGCAAACTTGATCCTTATCTCGCCAGCCGGGTACCGGGACCCGAAGGACATTCACCGCATCATACGCGAAAAATCACGCGTCGTGGGCGCGATGGGCAACATTGTGGAATGGCAATCCCTTCGGATTCAAGAATACCGATATAAAGTATTAATGGGTGTGGCACGATTTTTTGCCTTGTTTGGCGTGTTTAAACCCTTCAGCATTGAAGACAAGAAACCAGTCTCCGCTGGTGAGTTTGAAAAAGCACTCAATCATCAGGGTACAGATACATTCCTGGATCAATATCTGGAGAAAAAACCCAAGAAAAAACCACGTGCTGGTGGAAAACCACGTGAAACCGCTCCTGGCGAAGATGATATTGATTGACACCAAGGGACGAAAACGGAATGGTTTTCGTCCTTATTAAATTACTGAGTTCTTCTCCGATTTATAGCCTGCGCGTACCTGATGTTCTCTCTGGTTTGGAGACATCTTTTCAAGGACTCTCTTCTGACGAAGCCAAATCACGCTTAAGTCTCTATGGAGAAAACCTTCTTTCGGAGCAAACCCATACTTCTACCTGGCAACGATTGATCAAACAGACCCGGCATCCTTTCATCCTGCTCAGCTTTATCGTTATTTTGATCAGCCTTTGGCAGAGAGATGTCACCCTTGCTCTGGTCATTTCACTGCTAACAATCACAAATAGTGCCTTCTCGTTCTGGCGGGAGTACAGCGCGGAGAAAGCAACTGAAAAATTGCATCATCTTCTTCCAGCATATGCCCACCTCATTCGGGATGGGAAGGAAATCCATGAACTTTCCATGTTGGTCGTTCCTGGGGATATGCTTATTCTTGCAGAAGGCGACAACATCCCTGCCGATGCCAGGGTAGTAGAAGAATATGGTTTACGGGTAAACAATGCGGCGCTTACCGGCGAAGCAATGGCGACCAGAAAAACCGCCGATGCTTCTCTCATTTCCGATATTAGTGAATTGGAACGTCCCAACCTGATTTTTGCCGGAACATCAGTTGCCTCAGGTACTGGGAAAGCTATTGTCCATGCGACCGGGATGCTCACTCAATTTGGACGAATAGCCCACCTGACCCAATCGGTTCAGGATGCACCTTCTGCTTTCCAAAAGGAATTGGAGAAACTCAGCCGCATCGTAACGGTTGTTGCCATTGCCATAGGTGCTGTTGTCTGGGCACTGGCTCAATACCATCCTGAATATGGTCGCCATTTCCCTAATCCGCTTTTGCTTGCCATAGGTACCATAATTGCTGTCACCCCTGAAGGCCTGCCGGCAACGTTAACTCTTTCCCTGGCGATGGCTGTCCAGCGATTGATTGGCAGGGGCGTTTTGGCTAAGCGATTAAGTATTGTTGAAACCCTCGGAAATGTCTCTGTTATTTGCACCGACAAGAGTGGAACACTCACCCAGAACCAGATGACAGTCCGGGATATTTGGTTACCACATTGCAATTATCGAATCACGGGGGTAGGTTACGAACCTAAAGGTGAGTTTGTATCCAGTTCCGGAAACGACAAATGCAGAGGTGACCTTGAACAATTGCTGGTTGCTGCCCTGTGCTGCAACAACGCTCGTTTAGTGCAGCCATCACCTGATCATCCCTATTGGACAAGCCTGGGTGACCAGACAGAAGCTGCTCTCAAAGTCGCTGCACTCAAGGCAGGTTTACTTGAGGAATTAATTGAAATGGATTTCCCACGCATCCACGAGAATTCCTTTCGATCCGCGAAGAAAACGTATGGCAACCATCCACGGCAGTCGTTATGAAGGGGATGTAGCTTTTGTAAAAGGAGCTCCACGTGAGGTCTTGCAATTATGTACATCGGTCCTGATTGACGGCATTGTTCAACCTCTCTCTGAACAGCTAAAGTCTGAAATTATAAATGCAAACGATAATTATGCACGTCGAGCCCTTCGAGTTTTGGCAATCACTCGAAGAACACTACCGGACCATGCAAGTTTCTCCATTGATAACGTTGAATCTGACCTAACCTTCCTTGGTCTGTTAGCAATGATGGACCCACCCCGTCCTGAGGTGGAACAAGCTGTCCAGACATGCCGGGAGGCTGGCATCCGCATCATCATGATCACCGGGGATTACGGTCTTACAGCTAAGTCACTCGCACGCCGGGTAGGAATGATTACAGGCCCCGCACCTCTTATCCTAACAGGTGCGGAACTTGACGAGTTATCTGACAGCACTCTTCAAAGCCTCCTGGATCGGGAGATCCTATTCTCCCGCATGGCACCTGAACATAAACTTCGGTTGGTGGCAGCTTTCCAATCGCGCGGTGACGTGGTTGCAGTTACTGGGGATGGGGTCAATGATGCCCCTGCCTTACGAAAAGCAGATGTCGGAATAGCGATGGGGCTGGTGGGCACAGATGTAGCTAAAGAAGCTGCAGACATCATCCTAACCAATGACAATTTTAGTTCGATACCGTCTGCCATTGAAGAAGGTCGGGCTATTTTCGATAATATCCGGAAATTCATCACTTACATCTTCTCAAGCAATGTCCCGGAGGTCATGCCTTTCCTTTTAACCGCAGCCATTGGATTACCGCCTGCTCTTGGCGTCCGCCAAATTCTGGCAATCGATATGGGCACGGACATATTGCCCGCCATTGCTTTAGGCACAGAGAAACCAGAGCCTGGGATTATGAAATCACCGCCTCGACGCCGTTCTGCGCAGCTTATTGACCGCGGCCTGATCACCCGCTCCTTTCTGTGGCTGGGATTAATCGAGGTGGCATTGTGTTACATGGGTTACTTTGCGGTTTTTGTCTTGTCTGGTAATGCCGAAATGTTAGGTCTCAGCATGTTGAATAACATCCATTGGCCAATCCTATTTCATAATCTACCTGATGTTCAATTAACTGCGCGAACTGTCTTTTTTGCCGGAGTTGTTATTCACTCAAGCCGGTAACGCATTTGCCTGCCGAACATTTAACGCACGTAATACTCAAATGGGTTGGGGAAGTAACCGCCCCCTCCTGGCTGGCGTAGGCATCTCATTGATCATCCTTGCTGCCTTGATCTATTTTGCACCATTACGCCAAGTGTTTGATAATATTGTTCCTCCCAAGTCCATGTGGCCCTTCTTATTTCTATACGCACTTATACTTTATGGATTGGAATGGTTACGTAAACGGTTATTTCAAAGAATGGATAGAAAACGTACTGGATCGTTAAAATAATTTAGATTGCATCTTAATTAGGTCAACGGAAAGGAGCCTTGAGATGAGAGTAATAGTCATGGGTTGCGGCCGGATCGGATCTCAAGTGAGTATGAATCTCGATCGGGAAGGTCACGATGTCACCGTTATCGATCACGATGCCAATGCTGAAGGACGTCTTGCTCCGACCTTTCGGGGGCGGGTAATCCGCGGGGTAGGATTTGACAAGGGCATTTTGATCGATGCAGGTATCGAAAAGGCGGATGCCTTTGTAGCAGCGAGTTCATCCGATAATGCCAACATAGTAGCTGCACGAATCGCCCGGAACATATTCCATGTTCCACGTGTGGTAGCACGGCTATACGACCCCCGCCGTGCTGAGATATACCAACGCCTGGGTTTAACGACTGTTTCATCAACGATTTGGGGAGCTGAGCGTATTCTGCAAGTACTTACCCATACCGACCTCGATGTATGGGAGACATTCGGTCGTGGTGAAGTCTCAATCGTCAGCCTGGATGCTCCATCCCATTTGATCGGGAGAAATGTTTTCCAAATGAATATGCCAGGAGAAGTCCTGGTAATCGCCATCACACGTAAGAACCACGCGCTTTTACCGATTTCTGGTACCGAGATACTGGATGGAGATCTTATCCACCTGGCTGTTGTCTCTTCTGCATTCTCGCGCTTGGAAGAGATATTGGGATTGGAAAGGAGGTAGTTATGTATGTGATCATAGTAGGCGGTGGAAACACTGGCGCCCACCTGGCAAAGTTGTTACATGACGATGGTCATACAATCCGGATTATTGATGAAAGACCGAATATCCTGGAGAAACTCAATCGAGAACTCCCAGCTGAAACCATAATAGCCGGTGATGGAAGCTCGCCCGCTATCTTGGAGTCTGCTGGGGTGCAGAAAGCCAATGTGCTCGCTGCTGTGACTGGTTCGGACGAGAACAATCTAGTGGTCACATCTCTCGCCCGTTTTGAATTTCGTGTTCCCCGCATCATAGGTCGGGTCAACAATCCAAAAAATGCCTGGTTGTTCACCCGCGAGATGGGAGTGGATGTAGCTCTCAACCAGGCTGATATTCTTGCGCGCCTGGTGGCAGAGGAAATGTCACTGGGGGATATGATGACTTTACTTAAATTACGTCGAGGCGAGTATTCACTGATAGAAGAAAAAGTCCATCCTCTTTCACCGGCTGCCAACAAAGCTTTGCATGAACTCACTCTACCAGAAGAGTGCACGATCACAGCCGTGATCCGTCACCACCAATTGCTTATTCCACACGGGGATACGATCCTGGAGCCGGCTGATGAAGTCTTGGCATTGGTTCATCGCTCCCAACTGAGCCAACTCGCGGCCTTGCTTGGACCAAGAGAACCTATCGTAAGAAATTCGACTTAACGGTGGATTTTGGAGGACACCTTTTTTGGTTATCTCTTCTCGAAGAAGAATAAACCGAATAGTAATAGTTGCATATTATTGAGAGAAGACTCGAAAACAATTCAACTCTAGTACACCATACAGTTCTCAAGGAAGACTTCAGAGGGCAAGAATAGCGGGAAAACGCACACGTTCATGACAGGCGTCCTGTATAATAAGGATGCCTGTATGATTCATCTCAAGATAGGAGTAAGGAATGATAACTGCCTACCATCGTCCAAGAACCATTGAGGAAGCATTAATACTGATTTCCCACCCGGATGTCGTTCCTTTAGGTGGTGGAGTGGTCTTGACGCAGCGCGATGATATGAAATTTGAAGTAGTCGATCTTCAAGCTTTAAATCTTAATCAGGTGCAAGAAAAGGATGAGATACTCGAGTTGGGTGCAACAGCCACACTTCAAAACTTGATCGAGTTTACCCACGTACCCGAAACACTTAGAAGCGTTTTAAACTCGAGGCTCCATTCAACTTGCGCACAATGGGGACAATCGCTGGTGCGCTGGTAACATGTGATGGACGTTCACCATTGGCAGCTGTATTGCTTGCCATGGATGCCAAATTGACCCTACTGAATAAAATATCATCGGCAGAGAAGAATTCCATTTCTACAGAACAAATCAAGCTGGGCGACTTCCTCCCACTTCGAAATGTAATGCTAAGTGGCAAACTTATCTCAAAGATCGAGATCCCTTTGAATGTCAAATGTCGATATGAATATGTCGCGCGAACACCCTCGGATAAGCCGATTGTCTGCGTCGCGCTTGTGAGTTGGAAATCAACGCGTAACCGCATGGTAGTAGGTGGCTGGGGATCATCGCCAACACTGGCGTTCGATGGACCAGGCAGCAAGGGAATCGAAATTGCGGCTTACAATGCTGCTCACGATGCTGCAGATGAATGGGCTTCATCAGAATATCGTTCTGACGTAGCGTCCAAATTAGCATCCCGATGTTTGCAGGATTAACGCTAGATGCAGATCACTCAGGATTCTTTTTCGGGAGACCATGACCTGATGGACATGGAAATATTAGCCCGCGAACGCCATGCAGAGAACCTCCATGTGACAGACCTGCCTTATCCGTTTAGTTCATGGGCACTTGAGCATCATAACAATATCCATGTAAAGAGTGGCTTAGAAGAATGACTTCGCTCATAGTTAATCAAATCCTTCAAGGCAACTGCAACGAAATAATTGGTCAACTTCCCGAAGAATCAGTAGACCTGGTATTTGCTGATCCCCCTTACAATCTGCAACTCTCCCAAGAATTGCTGCGTCCCAACCGGAGTAAAGTTGATGGTGTCGATGATTCATGGGATAAATTCGATAATTTTGAGCAGTACGACAATTTCACAAAAGCCTGGCTCTCCAACTGTAGGAGGGTCTTGAAGGATACCGGTACTCTTTGGGTAATTGGTACTTACCACAACATCTTCCGTATAGGCAGACTATTGCAGGACCTCGATTTTTGGATCCTCAATGACGTGGTATGGATCAAAGATAATCCAATGCCGAACTTTCGCGGCGTCCGTTTTACCAATGCCCACGAGACACTTATTTGGGCACAGAAAATTAAAGGTGCCAAATATACCTTCAATTATCAATCTATGAAAGCATTGAATGACGATCTGCAAATGAGGTCAGATTGGTATTTGCCGTTGTGCACTGGCAGTGAACGCCAAAAAACCAACGGCCAGAGAGCCCATGCCACTCAAAAACCGGAGGGTTTACTCTACCGGATCCTGCTGGCATCTACAAGCCCGGGCGATTTGGTACTCGATCCTTTTTTCGGGAGCGGAACTACCGGCGCAGTTGCCAAGAAACTTGGACGCAATTACGTCGGCATCGAGAGTAATCTGGATTATATAAAAATTGCCTCTGATCGAATCGCCAATGTTAAGCCTGCTCAAGATAGCTCCCTGAAGATTGCAGAACCTCGCAACCGGAAACGGGTTCCATTTGGAGCACTGCTCGAGTCAGGTTTACTCATTCCAGGGCAAACTCTGTTTTTTTGTAAAAATCCATCAATAACTGCAGTGATCTTGGCAAACTCACAAATCGAATGTAATGGTGTGACCGGCTCTATTCACGCAATTGCCAAAACCCTGATCAAGAATGCACCAGCAAATGGGTGGGATCTTTGGTTGTTCAACAATGGGGACCATTTGGAATCCATTAATATGCTACGCAGTAAATACGTTTCCCTTACGGAAAAAGACAAATGAAGAATGTTCATTCTAAAAAGAAACCTAACTGGTTTATCATCGGGATCATCCTCCTACCCATTTTCGCTCTGGTATCCCTTTTCTGGGCAGTCGGGATGATCTCCGCGATAGAAAACTATCGCTCTCCCTTGCGGGATAATCCTCCTTTGGTTGGTGAAAAAGTGGGTGAACCGCTCACAAGGCGCGTAGTGATTGTTCTCTTGGACGCATTGCGTCTTGATACCTCATTGGATTCAAAATTAATGCCCACTCTTAATGACCTTCGACAGCAAGGCGCTTCGGCCACGATGGTTAGCCGCCCTCCTTCGTTCTCTGCTCCTGGTTGGACGACCCTGTTTACTGGTGCCTGGCCCGATATCAACGATAGTCAACCTATGAATCCACCGGAAGGCCACCCGGCTCGAACATTTACCCAGGATGATATTTTCGCAGCTGCAGACCGTGCAAAACTGAGAGCAGCAGTATTCGGCTATTCCTGGTTTGAAACCATGCTTGCCAAAAGCGGCATTGATGAAGGATTCTATACAGTTGGCGATGGTGCTTCGGCAGACCAGGAGGTTGTGGCTGCTTCTCTGGCCAGGCTGGAGGAAATTTCCAGCTAGTCTTAATTCACATCGATCAGATCGACTATGCCGGACACCATGAAGGCGGACCACTGGATGTAGATTGGGATCTGGCTGCAGCACGTTCGGACTCATTACTCTCAATGATATTGGCGAAAATGGACCTGACGAGGGATACCATATTCGTGGTTTCGGATCATGGTCAAATTGACAAAGGCGGTCATGGCGGAAATGAACCGATCACGATGCAAGAACCATTTGTGGCTACTGGATCAGGAATCATCCCAGGAAATTATTCCGAGATCAATATGGTGGATATTGCTCCCACACTGGCAGTATTACTCGGCACCAGTATTCCCTCTTCCAGTCAAGGAAGACCCTTGCTTGAAATGGTGACCATTACTCCAGACCAGGCAGCAACTATTCTGGAAAAAGTCAATTCTCAGCAGTCCAAACTATTGTCCACCTACTCAGCAGCGATCGAGATGAACCCAGAAACACCAGACAGCGAGTCAATAGTTTCATCCACGCAACTGATCATGGAAAAACTCCGCATGGGGAAATTGGCTCAAGAACGTGTCTGGCGGAATATGATCGCGTTGTTCTTTGCAATAGTTCCCGGCTACATTCTTTACCTGCGCAGAGAGAAAAAATTCATCTGGATGCTTGTCGGAGCATTTGTATCCGTGGCAATTTTTCTCTTGCGATTCGTGGTGATTGATAAGAACACATTCGGACCTAGTTGGATACCTGGACAGGTGGAATACATTACTTACGTGGCTCAGACGACTGGGATTGCCGTGGTTCTGGGCTGGGTGGTAACCATGACTTGCCTGAATGCGTTCAGGCATAGTTCACAGCAGGCTGCCAGAATATCACTTGGATTTACCTGGACAATCCTGTATATTCTCTCCATTCCAATCTTGCTAAATTTCTCGGTGAATGGAGTGACCGCAAATTGGACCTTGCCAGAATTTAGTACTTACTTCCTGGGCTTATTTTCGCTCACGTTTGTGCTATTTGTGAGCGTATTTGGATTGGTATTGTTGGGAATAAGTATCTTCGTCACCAAGATGCTTGAGCGCAGGTACAAGAGGTAAAAATCATGGAAATAAATCTATTAATCAATGGTATTTCACATTCCATTTCAATATCCCCCTCAGAGACACTACTCACCATTTTGCGTCGCCACGGATTCCATGGTGTCAAATTTGGTGATGAACATGGATTGACGGGGGCAGATACAGTATTGATGGATGGGCGCCCAGTAAACGCTGGGCTTGTCCTGGCGGCACAGGCTGAAGGCCACCAGGTTGCCACGATTGAAGCATTGGGAGAACATCCTGAGCAAGGTTGGAATAAAACGGGTGGACTTCACCCACTTCAACGAGCATTCATCGATAAAGGCGCAATCCAGTGTGGCTATTGCACTCCAGCGCAACTTATGGCAGCCAAGTCTTTGCTTGATATGAATCCCGATCCAACGGAAGCAGAGGTGCGTGAAGCGATTTCAGGTGTATTGTGCCGGTGCACAGGTTATGTAAAACCTGTTGAAGCCATACTTCACGCCGCGGCAAGGATGAGAGCTGAAATACTGTCTGTAAAGAATAAAGGAGAATTCCTTTCTTCATTTGAGCAGAATGCTCCCCTACTTGGTTCTCGATTATCAACCAAGGTACTTACAGCAAAAGAAACCGAGTCTTATCATGTGGTGGGTAAACCTGAGGTCAAAGTGGATGCCCTGAAGCTTGCTCAAGGTAAGCCAGCATTCACAGCAGATTTTGAGAAACGCGGATTGTTGTACGCCAAAGTGTTGCATTCACCTCATGCACATGCCCGGATCAGGAATATCGATGCCAGCAAAGCTATCAACCTACCAGGTGTTGTTTCCGTTTTGACTTGGAAGGATATTCCACGTGTAGTGTATTCCACTGCTGGGCAAAGTGATCCCATCCCGGGTCCGTTGGATACTTTTTCGCTTGATTATAAAGTCCGCTTTGTTGGCGATCGTGTGGCTTTTATAGCGGCTGAAACTCCAGAAATTGCGGAAGCTGCTCTAAAATTGATCGATGTAGAATATGATATCTTGCCTGCAATCATGGATATGCGCAACGCCATGGATTCTTCTGCCCCAACCCTCCATGACGAACCTGAGTATGTTCCTTTTGCAGTTTGCGACCCCAAGAGAAACCTTGCCGCCGAGATCCGTATTGATATTGGCAATGTTGAGAAAGGATTCAGCGAGGCTGACCGGATCTTCGAGGCTGAATACACTGTGCCTAAAGTTCAACAGGCGCATATCGAACCGCATGTTGTACTAACATATTGGGACGAAGACGACCGGCTCGTCATCCGGACCAGCACCCAGGTTCCTTTTCACGCCCGCAGGGTACTGGCACCGGTCCTGGGATTGCCTGTGAAACGAATCCGGGTCATCAAGCCTCGCATTGGCGGTGGCTTTGGAGGTAAACAAGAGATCCTTATTGAAGATGTGGCTGCACATCTGACCATCGCCACCAAAAGACCAGTTCTTTATGAATATACCCGTGAAGAAGAATTCACCGCCTCCCGCTCACGCCATCCCATGAGGGTACGGATGAAGACAGGGGTTAAGAACGACGGTACTCTCACTGCAAATGAAATGGTTATCTTGAGCGACACGGGCGCTTACGGTTGCCATGCATTAACCGTGACCGGCAACACAGGTCATAAATCGATTGCACTTTATGTAGGCGACGGTCAATACCGGAAAAATCCCAATATCCGTTTCTACGCTGATGTCGTCTATACGAATACCCCACCCTCAGGCGCATATCGTGGTTATGGAGTGCCACAAGGGTATTGGCCCCTGGACCGTCACATGGAAAAGATTGCCCATGCATTACAACTTGACCCAATCGAATTCCGCCTGAAAAACGCCATCCATCCTGGCGAATACCACCCTTTCAGTACTGCCTGGAATGAGGGCCGCGAGCCAAGGCCAGAAATAATCCACACAGTTGGCTTGGAGGAGTGCGTCAGGCAAGGCAAGGCTGCCATTGGCTGGGATGACAAGTTCGGAAACGAGAGTTGGCATACTCCCGGATTAGACCACTCCTCTTCAGATAATATCCAGAATGAGATAAATCCTAAACGCAAAGGGATCGGAGTAGCCTTGGTTATGCAAGGTACGGCCATCCCATACCTCGACATGGGTGGCGCCTCGATCAAAATGAACGATGATGCATCCTTCAATTTACTCATTGGTGCAACGGATTTGGGAACCGGCTCCGACACGATCCTGGCACAAATGGCTGCAGAGGTGTTGGGCGTTCACACGGAAGATATCCTTGTTTATTCTTCAGATACAGACTTTACACCCTTCGATAAGGGTGCTTATGCTTCGTCCACTACTTATATTTCTGGTACGGCTGTCGTAAAGGCTGCCCAAATGGCTGCCGAAAGGATCAAAATCAGGGCCGCAAAGATGTTGGGAGTCGTAGACCATAACTCGATCCTGCTATCCGACAGGCAAGCTTTTTCCCCGGATGGAAGATCCGTTTCCCTCTCTCAAATCGCTCTTGACACCCTACACAGAAATGAACAGGAGCAGATCATGGGAGTTGCATCGCATGTTTCTTCGTCCTCACCACCTCCCTTCGCTGCCCAGTTTGCTGAGGTAACGGTGGACATAGATACAGGTGCCATTACAGTGGATAAACTTGTCATTGCAGTAGATGGAGGAGTGATTATTAACCCAGTGACAGCCTCAGGCCAGGTCGAAGGAGGTATGACCCAGGCTTTAGGGTACGCTGTGTGCGAAGAAATGATTTTCAACGAAAAAGGGTTCTGCCGGGAACAAGATTTAGGAGATTACCATATTTTCCGCGCCAACGAAATGCCAGAGCTGGAAACCATATTTGTGGAAACATTCGAACCTACTCATCCATTTGGTGCCAAAGCCGTAGCGGAAATTCCCATGGATGGCGTAGCACCTGCTGTGGGAAATGCTGTATTTGACGCAGTGGGTATAAATATTGACCATAATCCAATCACTCCCGAGAAAATCTGGCGTGGGTTAAGGAATATTGATGGAAAGAAGTAATACCATAAAGAGTTCCTTCGAAAGGAAAAGACTTCATGCAAGAGCGCATTTATGTCATCGGTCATGTAAATCCTGACACCGACACCATCGCTGCAGCAATCGGTTATGCATGGCTTTTACGCGAACGGGATGGTGGTGATTTCACTGCAGCCCGAGCTGGAGCAACCAATCCGCAGACTTCCTGGATTTTGAAACGATTGGGGATGGAGGCTCCAATTCTCCTGAATGATGCCTCGCCCCGTTTTGAAGCGGTCACCCGCCGACTGGACATCGCACTCCCTGAAGCACCACTGCGCGATGCCTGGGCAATCGCATCTCGAACCTGGGGACTCGCTCCAGTGGTCGATTCCGATGGTAAGCCCATGGGCCTGGTTACCGGTGCCAGTCTGTTTGCATTTATCAATGAAATGGTTGGTCCTCATCAAAAACGCCAGGAGATGAAATTGGCCGAGATCCTTGATGCCCCCTGCAAGGATGCTTGCCAGGCCAATATTCCTCAATTCCTGGCAAATGCCCGGATTCGCGACTCGCTCAATCGAATCCTAAGGGAAGAAGGCGATGATTTTTTTGTCGTTGACGAAATCGGTCATTATGTCGGTATCTGCAGGCAGCGTGATCTTCTCAATCCACCCCGCTTGAAACTTATTTTGGTCGACCATAACGAGCCACGCCAGGCTGTCGCTTCGTTGGAAGAAGCTGAATTACTGGAGATCCTCGATCATCACCGACTTGGAAATCCTTCCACTCACATCCCGATAAAATTCATTGTCGATATTGTTGGGAGCACATCCACCTTGGTGTCTGAACAAATTGAAGATGCTGGATTATCAGCTCCACCAGATGTCGCGGGTATATTGCTTGCAGGCCTGCTCTCAGACACACTTGTCCTTACTTCTCCCACCACCACAAACCGGGATAAAAAAGCAGCAGAAAGACTTGGACGCTGGTCGTTTACACGCAGCGGACCCCTCGCAGGAGAGACTGTCCAATCCTTCGGACAGCAGGTACTCAATGCGTCTGCAGGACTGACGGCTCGATCTCCGGAAGAGGTGGTCAGATCTGATCTGAAGCAATACGAAGCTGGTGGACACCGCTTTGCAATCGCTCAAGTTGAAGTCACCGATCTAGTCCAATTGGCCGAATCAGGAGACAAGCTGCTCGCAGCTCTTAACGCCATTCGGGAAAAACGGGCGCTGGATTTTGCCATGCTAATGGTAACAGATGTTGTTCGGGGTTCCAGCCGATTACTCTTGACCAACGAGCTATCAGAGTTAACTGACCTACCCTACCCTCCCCTGCCCGATGGAACCCGCCTGGCCGAAGGTGTTGTCTCAAGGAAGAAGCAACTACTACCGGTTGTTCTGGGATTGCTCGAAAGGTAAATGGTTGAGTTACAATTAACAGCCATTGCAAGGCAGATGCTATGAGTACAATTATCCAAACCCTGGCCGAACTCGAAGCTGCGCATAAACCCGCAGCACTTTGTACTGTCATTCGGACGAGTGGTTCGACCCCGCGACATTCATGTAGCAAGATGCTCGTCTACCCTGATGGGCACATTGTCGGAACAGTGGGAGGAGGCGAGCTGGAGAACCGCGTTCGGAAGGAAGCACTTCTCACACTTAAAGATGGGAAGTCACGAATTTTATCTTATAACATGACCGATCCTTCTCGCGGCGACGTTGGCGTTTGTGGAGGTCAAGTGGAGGTTTTTGTGGAACCCTTATTGCCACCACCAATGGTTGTTGTCATCGGGGGCGGTCACGTCGGAAAAGCAGTTGCCCACCTCGCCAAGTGGCTTGGTTTTCGCGTTGCCATTTCCGATGATCGTCCAGAGTTTTGTACTCCAGAAGCAAATCCAGATGGCGACGAATTCTACCCATGTTCGATGTCTGAATTGCCCCTACGCTTATCGATCACTCCCAATACTTATCTGATCTTAACGACGCGCGGTAATAGCGTGGATATCCCAGGATTGCCGGCTCTCCTTGAAACGCCCTCAGGTTACATCGGAGTAATCGGATCAAAACGTCGCTGGTCAGAAACCATTAAAGGGCTTAACCAACTCGGAATCTCGGACGATATCTTGAAGCGGGTTCATTCGCCCATCGGATTGGGAATCGGCGCTGAAACCCCTGAAGAGATTGCTGTAAGCATAATGGCTGAAGTATTAATGGTCCAAGGTGGAGGATCAGGACAACAGATGAAAGATCCTCGTTAGCTCCTGTAGATAGATAAAGATGACCAAATTTGGATGAAAGTTTCTCAAGACATTACAATCTAGATTTCAATAAGGGACCTTAATCATCTTCCAGGCTAAAACTTTTATCCTGCTGCATCGTAGAACTATAAGGAGAAAATGGCTTGTACAGCATTCGTGCATAAGCTATAATCTAATTGTCACCAACCACCAAAAAGGAGAGGCACAATGGCTCGTATATTCGATGTAATTGAATATGCAAATGAAATGGAAAATGAGATCGTCCACCGTTTCCCGGATAATATGTCGGACGCAGAATACCGACTGGGTTCCAATGTGATCGTCCGTAGCGGTCAATCAGCAGTCTTCTTCCGTGACGGCCTTGCCCTCGACACTTTCGGCCCTGGGCGGCATATTATAGCTACCGCTAATGTTCCACTGTTAACCCAGAAACTCCAGGACTTGTTAACTGCTGGAAAAACGGTCTTTCCCGCAGAAATTTACTTTGTTTCGCTGAAGGAATTCGCCAACCGTAAGTGGGGCACCTCGCAGCCAATCCTGGTTCGCAATCCTGGTATGGGTCTTGGTGTTGCTCTCCTTCAAGGATATGGCACCTACGGTTTTGAGGTCAAGGATCCCCAGCAGTTGATTCTCCAGATCGTTGGTAAGAAAGCTTCCTTTGGCGTGGATGCCATTGAAGAACGACTTCGGGTTGCGTTGCTTTCGAAGCTCCAGGATACCCTTAACGAATGGGGCGCCAAAATGGCAGTTCCTGAGCTTCTAGCCAAGACTATAGAATTAGGTACCTACATTCAATCCATTGCTGAAGAAGAATTCAATGCCATTGGCTTGACTTTAAAGCGGTTCATCATTGGGAATCTTAAGCCGTCCGAAAAATCTGCAGAGGAATTACGCGCCATGGGCATGCTCGATATGGCAACCTATACGCAGCTGCAGGCAGCCGATGCAATGCGCGATGCTGCCCAGAACCCGAGTGGAGGCGCAGGCCTGACAGCGGGAATCGGGGCGGGAATGGGAATCGGAAACTTGATGGGACAGGCGTTACAGGGTGGTTTCCAATCCGGCCAGCAACAACAACCTTCCAACGGAGGCGCGCCCGCCGCTGGTGGAAGCATGCCCGATGTGATGACCCCGTCCGAGGCAGCCGGCTTTCTCAAAGTTTCCGAAGAAGATGTGATGGCAGCCATTAATGATGGCTCACTGAAAGCCAAGAAACTTGGTAATGCCTTTCGCATCAGTAAAGCATCACTGGAAGAGTTCCTTAACGGTTAATTATCAGAATCAATAACCTTAAATCAAAAAGGAGTCTGGAAATCTCAGACTCCTTTGTTTTTAAACTCTCCTTCTCAAAATTCACTCAAAACGACCGGAACTGAATCCAGTATATCGCCAGCCATGACCGATGCTGGACTGCCCAGGTCATCTGCAGCAACCAAACCTGCTTTGGCGTGAATGTAAGCTCCTGCAACGGCTGCTTCATAAGGTTCCACCCCTTCTGCACGCAAGCCAGCGATCAAGCCAGCCAAAACATCCCCAGTGCCAGCACGAGCTAACGCAGAGTCAGCAACCGGTATCGTGGAAGTACGGCCATCTGGTGATGCGATGATGGTGAAAGCTCCCTTTAATACCACGATGTGACCCCATTCCGATGAAAAGTGCCTGGCTTTTGCCATTCGGTCTTGCTGGATCTCTTCGACCGATAATTTGGTTAACACTGACATTTCACCCGGGTGTGGGGTTAAAATGGAAAGTGGGGGAAGACGCTTCGGCCATCCTGGAATCTTTGCCAATAATTTTAGTCCATCAGCGTCCACCACCAGGGGAGGAAGACCTTTTTCGTCACCTTCTGTTCCCTGTTTTCTTTCCTCCTGCAAGAAGCCAATCCGCCGATTAGGATTTTGTTCGACAACCTTTCTTGAAAGCAGTTTCACAATAAACTCGTATGTTGTGTCCTCCAACCCTAAACCAGGACCAATCAAGAGCGCTGTAGCACGGTCCAGGTTTTTTACAATAACATCAGCAGCGTTGGAAGAAATCACGCCCATCTCATGCGGGAGAAGTAACCACGTCGCTTCTGGAAAATGACCTGCCAGGGCTGCATGGAGAGGAGCAGGAATCGCCAAAGTCACCAGTCCAGTGCCAATCCGGTATGCTGCCTTCCCTGCCAACAGCGCTGCGCCGGTGTAATTAAGTGATCCAGCCGCGATGAGCAGGGTTCCAAAAGTACCTTTATGAGCTTCAGGTAAGCGTTCAGGGAGGATGGCGGCCACCAGATCATCGTCAGCAACTAGATTCGGAATTGCCTGCCAGGTTTTCAATCCGTCCAATTGACCAATATTTACTACCCTCAGCTCACCTGCCAATGTGTATGCAGGGAGGGCAAGTAGTCCACGCTTGATAGCAGCCATGGTTATGGTCGCATCTGCCGGTATAACCTCTTCAGCCGCCTTACCAGTATCGGCATCAATGCCGGAAGGGCAATCAACTGCAATAACGAACGGCGGCCATTCCATCTGGGCTATGATGCTTTTCACCGCGCTCAGAACTTTACCCAGGTCATTCTGCAAAGGAAGGTTAAAACCGGTTCCCAGCACCCCGTCAAGAATCACATCTGCGGTTTCTATAAACGCCTGTAATTGGTTAAATTGCTCGTCGGCCTCCGCCAAGAGGATCTCCCCTTCGGAGGCTTCCAATCGCTTAATGAGGTCATCTTTTCCAGGTTTTCGATTGACAAGGTATGCACGCGCGATCCAGCCCTTGTCGGCAAGGTGGGCGAGGGCAACGAGGGTATCTCCACCATTGTTACCAGGTCCCACCAAACCAAGAACTTGGACTTCCTCCCCCTCCGTATTCTGAAAGTAAGCCAATTCCATGACTTCACGTGCAAGGTTATGGCCTGCATTCTCCATCATGGTTGCATATGTCAAACCACTTGAGTTGGCTTCTTTTTCCACACTGCGCATTTCACTTACGGATACCAGTTTCATGAATACCTCCTTCCATATATTACCTCATCCCCACAAATCTGTTGACATTTCTTTTAACCCAAGGTGGATCAGTTTTTCCTTGGTAGGCCAGCCAGTTGCAGGATCCCATCCTCGAGCTGAATAATATGCTTCAAGCATCGCTTTGAGAGGAGGTACATAACCGGCAACCGGTCCATCCATGTAAGGCTCAAGCAGGATCTTGGGGAGAGTGTCATTGGATCGAGTGAGACCTAACCGGTTATTAATTACCCGCTTGATTGTCCAACCACGTTCACCACATTCTAAAAGATCATCAACGCTTAGTTCATAACCGCAAGCGGCATTCACAAGGTCTGTAACCATTTCAACAGGAACATTACCAAACATACACATTATCAGTGAATCGCAAACTGAACGCCAATTCTGGTGATAGGCAACATTAGCCGCTTTTTCTTCCCCTGCATGCTTATCATAAAACTCCAGCCCAAGGCTTGGATCGACCTGCCCCCAATCGGCGAAAAAGTAATCGGATTTATTATGACATGCGCCACGAGGGCTGGTTGCGTATACCAGGGCCATCCCGGAAACTCCTCGCGGATCGTGGTAGGCTACTTCAAGCCCATTGACTTGTACTGCTTCTTCTTCAACATTAAAGTGGGCAGCGAAATTGCGGGAACCGTTCGCCATGATATCGCCAATTCCTTCCCGGTAGGCAATCATCTCTAAGATTTTTCCTGCCGAGGTCGTATCTCCCCAATTAAAAGGGAATCCCGTATCAGATTCTGAGATGGCACCCATTTCATAAAGGTGATATGCCAATCCAACGATATTGGAGGCACTAATGGTATCCATCCCCAACCGATCGCATATTTCGTTTAACCGGACAACCTCAACCAGGTCGTCGTTGAGGATATTTGGTCCAAAGCCAACGACCGTTTCATATTCCGGTCCTTTTCTTCTCTTTCCATCCCCAACGTCGACAACACGACCACAGGCAATTACGCATCCATGGCAAGCACTTCGCCCTTTCAGGATGGTCTCTGTCATGGTAGAACCGGAAATCTTATCCACATTCGGGAAAGTTGCCTGATGGAAGTATTTTTTGGGCATACTCCCCAAGTAATCCGCGTAGTCAGCTACGCCTGCGGTGCCCAAATCGTGTGTCACCTCGGCAATGTTATCCGACTTTAAAAGTTTATTAGCCCCGCTGCGTATAACAGAATATTCTTCAGGCGAATAGAGCGGGATTTGTTTTGTTCCTTTGACTGCGATCGCCTTAAAATTCTTGTCTCCGGCTACTGCACCCAATCCGGTGCGGCCTGCTGCACGACCATGATCACAAAACAAACCAGCGATCAGAACTTTCTTCTCGCCTGCAGGACCGATGGTTAATACATGCGCATTTGGGACACCTATGTCCACCTTGATTAACTCTTGTGATTCATATGTATCTGCCCCCCATACTTGGGTAGCATCCTTAATTTGGAGAGAACCATCATTCAGAAACAAGTAGATGGGTTTCTTAGCCTTTCCAGTGATCCACAAGCCATCGAAACCGCAAAAGCGAAGTTCCGGACCCCAAAATCCGCCGCAATTCGATTCCGCCCATAATCCAGTTGCGGGCGATTTCCCACACACAACGAATCTTCCCAATGTGGGACCATAGGTGCCGGAAAGGGGACCATTAAGGATTAATAGGGGTGCTTCAGTGGAAAATGGATCCAGGTCTTTTGTGAATGAATCATAAAGGATCCGGGCTGCCAATGAAGCCCCTCCCAGATACTCCTTTTCCCATTTGTCCGGGATATGATATTCAGTTGTTTTTCCAGTGGTCAAGTTGATCTTCAGGATGGGCTGCATTGGATCATAACGCTTTCAAGAGAGGATCTCAGTGGTAATTTCTTTACAACAACGTACAAAATCTAGGACAGTAGGCACACTGCGCATCATCACTGCCATATTCCCTTGAACGTGCAATCTCCGTGTCATCATTGCCTGCATAGGATCGAGACGTCCCGTGAGAATCTTGGTAATATTTTCAAAGGAGGCGGTCAGTATGAAGGCCGGTTTTACTCCATCCAACTGGGAAATAATTTCTGCTTTTCGGCATGTGCCATGCCACAGATCCAGGTAAAGAATACATCTTTCCTTCAATGCCCCAGACGGTTCAATTAGAATGCCCAAGTCCCCTTCCCATCTTTTTGCAATTTCCGCATAACGGGTGTCGGAATTAAGTTTTTCATGAAGGGTTAACATCCATTCAGGGGATGGGAAAATAGTTTGCATATGTCTCTCCGGTTAAAGAATGGAAACATTATATCAAAACGCTTTACGGGGGATCTTAACCGAAATAATCAAAAAAAGAGCGGCTTCTGCCGCTCGATATTAGGATGTTGCAATCAGGAGGTTTTTAGTTTTCTTTCGATTAAAGCTAATATCCGGGCCGCAAAAAGGGTCATAATCAGGTAAATTATACCAACCAAAACCCAAACCTCGATCGGATTGAAGTGGGCAGCCATAAATTCACGTCCACGGCGCGTGAGATCGACTACTGCAACAGCACTGACAAGCGAAGAGTCTTTAACAATGCGATAAATTCGTTGCCCATAGGGGGCAGGATCACTCGGATGGCTTGAGGAACAATAATGAAGCGAAGCGCTTGGAAACGGGACATCCCCACACTTAAAGCAGCTTCCATTTGGCCTTTGGAGATACTCTGGATTCCTGCCCGGTAAATTTCACTCATATAGGCACCGTAACAGAATACCAATCCCAGGATAGCCATGGCAATTGCGTTGGCTTGATAATTCGGCCAGATCGTTTTCTGCAGGATGGCAGGAAAAGCAAAGTACCACCAAAGCAACTGAACCAATAGAGGGATTCCACGCACCATCTCGACATAAAATGTGCTGATGCCAGAAACAATCTTTGATTTTGACAAGCGTCCTAAACCACCAAAAAGCCCCACAACAAGGGTGATCAAGTATGAAGCCACAGTGACCAGGATTGTGACCCGGATCCCACCACGCATGAAGACGATCATCGAAGGAAAAGGAGCTGGCAGAAAGGAGAACAGCCTTTCCATCTCCGCACCACAGCGCAAGGCATTTGGATCATTTGCACAACGTGGATCGGCTGTCATTTCGGAGGGAAGAGCATTGATGATCTTCGGAGTAAGTTTATCCTGGCTGGATTGTGAAAATCCCTCGATCATGGCAAGAACATTTTCCTCCGATGGGAAGAAGGCGAAAACAAGCAGCAATATGGCGATAACTGTCACCACCCAAAACGAGAGCCGCCACCGGACATCAGACCTATGTAAAGACTGGAGATGGGAAACAACAAATGACTCTTGCACCTTGTTATCCGCCACGTGTCCTCCTGATAAATGCAATAACTGCGAGGCACCTGGATTAGGTAGCCTCGCAGTCAATAGCAAATTCAGCTAATTTACTCGCCTACGATCCATTTTAAGGTCAATTGATCGATCACACCTTCTGCCTTAACCGAAGCCAGGCCTTGATTAAGTTTCTCAAGAAGGTCAGTGTTTGTTTTGCATACAGCAATACCATAGTATTCGTCGGTGAATGCATCACCTACCACCTTGAGGGTGTCAGGATTCTGTCCGACATATCCCAGAGCTAACGGATTGTCGGCAATGACTGCATCTATCTGACCGTTGATCAAATCCTGGAAAGCCAAGCCGATATCATCATAGTTCTTAACTGTTACATCTGGCATATTTTGGGCTTCGATGTCGCCAGTGGTACCCAACTGAACGCCGACCGTCTTCCCAGCCAGATCGTCTTTGCCATTAATACTTGTGTTTCCTTTTTGCACAGTAACAATCTGCCCGGCTGCAAAGTAAGGATCTGAGAAGTTAAAGGATTGCTTGCGTTCTTCGGTAATTGTCATTGCTGAAATGGAAATATCATACTGGCATTGAGCCATCCCAGCCAGCAACGAATCCCAAGGAACATTGACCAATTCCAATTCCAGGCCTTGGTCCTCGGCAATCGCTTTGATCAGGTCCACGTCAAGACCAATGATCTCTTGTGTAGTCTCATCCACATATTCAAATGGTGGCCAAGTTGCATCCAAAGCTACGGTGATCTTTTCTGACTTTCCAGAACCGCATGCCGGGAGCATAAGACTGACAAAGATCAAAGCTGTTAGTACCAACCACAATGAGCGTTTCATCTAAAGCATCCTCCTGAACCAGGTTGAATGGGATTGGCGAACCTTGTCTTGCATAAATCGCCATCAATAGTTATTATAACGGTGCAGGGATGGATGTCAAGCGATTGGGTTAAAAAAAATCCCCCGAATAAATCCGGGGGATTTGTGCGCTGGGGGGGACTTGAACCCCCACGCCTTGCGGCACATGGCCCTCAACCATGCCTGTCTGCCAATTCCAGCACCAGCGCTCGGGCAGGTGGTATTATAATCAGGTTCATTAACCTGTCAAGCAATCCATAAAGCCCAGGAGAACCAATGATCCGAATAGCTGTCGATGCCATGGGAAGTGACGAATATCCCACTCCAGATGTGATTGGGGCGGTGGAAGCGGCACGTGAGTATGGCGTAGAGATCCTTCTCGTAGGTGACAAGGAAAAGGTTGAACCTGTCCTGGCAGCACAAAATGCAGGAAATCTTCCAATCCACTTCATCCATGCCCCTGAAATGTTGACCATGAACGATAAGGGCATGGCCCTGGTTCTCAAAGCCCGGCGACCCATTTCACAAAATTCGATGGCCATCGGTATCGATTTGGTCAAGAATGGCGAAGCGGATGCCTTCGTCACAGCCGGCAACACTGGTGCTGCATCGGTGACAGCTTACTTTAGATTGGGGACAATCCCTGGAGTTGACCGTCCAGGACTGGCTCCTATATTCCCAACTGCAACCGGTTCCTGCGTGGTCATCGATGTTGGGGCAAATCCTGACTGTAAGCCCGAAAACCTGTTGCAATTCGCGATCATGGGAAGTATCTACGCCGAGCAAGTCCGCAAGGTAAAGAATCCATTGATAGGTCTTATAGCAAATGGAGAAGAGGCCGGGAAAGGCAACGACCTGGTCAAGCATACGTTTCCTCTTCTAAAAGATTCTGGTTTGAATTTCTTCGGGAATATTGAAGGCAAGGAATTGCTGGGGGGAAAAGTCGATGTCGCAGTCACCGACGGCTTCACCGGGAATGTCCTATTGAAATCCTCTGAGGCGGTGGCAAAGTTGTTGATGGATAAGATCAAGGAGGCTATCCTTAATGGAGGACTGCTGGCAAAGTTGGGAGGTGCGATGATCAAACCTTCATTAAAGGGATCAAGAAATTGATGGATCCTAGCGATCAAGGGGCTGCACCACTCCTGGGAGTCAACGGGCTGGTCTTTATCGGGCATGGACGCTCTGATGTAATTGCGATAAAAAATGCCATTCGCGTGGCTAAAAATGCAGTCGAGGTGGACGTGCTAGCATCCATTCGTTCTGCCATAGAAAAATCCCTCTCGTAGAAAGAATCGATTGAAATGAAAATAGTCACCAATGCAAAACTCATCAAGCGCAATGCTGCAATTGGAAAATATACCAGCATCGCTGCCTTGGTCATATTGGGAGTTGGTTTATTTATCACCTTTAAATATCCCGATAAATTCATCTATTCCATGGGATGCCTGCTGGGTGGATTCCTGCTCTCACAATTTGGCATTTACTTTGGAAACCGTTGGGGTCGCTCGCCGAGACCAGACCAGATCATCAACAAATCCATGAAAGGCATGGGACGGGAGTACACAGTCTATCATTTCGTTACTCCTGCCTCGCACCTTCTGGTAGGTCCCGCTGGTGTATGGACAATTCTGCCTTTCTACCAGGGAGGGAAGATCACATTCGACGGAAAACGCTGGCGATCAAGAGGCGGAGGCTTAGCACGCTCGTACATGCGCCTTTTCGGCCAGGAGAACATGGGGCGTCCAGACATGGATGCAGCCACCGAAACCAAAACACTTGCAAGTCATTTGAAACGCATCCTGCCCGAAGGGATTGGATTTCCTGAAGTTCACAGCGCCTTACTTTTTACAGATCCAAATGTGGATCTACAAGCTGCTGATTCCCCCATTCCTGCCATGACTCCGAAAGACCTCAAAGATTTCCTTAAGAGTCGCGCAAAGGAAAATCCGCTGCCACCGCTGCAACTGGACGCCATCCGTAAGGCACTCCCACTACCTGACAAGGATGAAGAATAAAACTCACATCTCGACTTCCGAAGTGGCCAAAACTTCGGAAGTCTGATTTTGGGAACAGGGTCCAATTGTTCATTTTTTTTACTTATAGGTAGCATATTTCATGCAATCCATAATCGCACTTGATATTGAGACAACCGGCTTGGATCCTCAATCCGATGCCATCATCGAAATCGGTGTCCAACGATTTTCTGGTCACCGGATCGAGGATGAATTTTCCACCCTGATCAATCCAAATCGGCACATCCCTGAATTTATCACTGGACTGACCGGTATCGATGATGCCATGGTTCGGAACGCACCACGCATCAGTGAAGTGCTGGAAGCGCTTGCCGGCTTCATCGGCGATTCCCCGATCCTCGGACATAATATCAAATTCGACCTTTCTTTCTTTCAGAAGTACAAGTTATTCTCGGGTAACGATCGAATTGATACCTACGAAATGGCAGCTGTATTAATACCCGCTGCCAGCCGCTACAATCTCGGTGCATTGGGACGCCAGTTGGGAATTCCACTCTCAGCCACACACCGCGCATTGGATGATGCGCGTGTAACTGCTGCTGCCTTCCAGGAACTCTTCAAAATGGCGCACAACCTACCGCTAGATTTGCTGGCAGAGATCGTTCGTCACAGCGACCAGGTGGATTGGGATGGAGCCTGGGCATTCCAACAAGCACTGAAGACCCGCTCCCGGGAAAGTGTCAAGGCAAAATTCGCCCCTTACAGGGAGAATATTGGTCCATTGTTTTCTACTGAAAAGGGGAAGAAACGAAAAGGGCCTCCCATTCAGGTGCCAGATGAATTTCTACCAATCGATCTTGATGAGGCTGCTTCCGTTCTTGAATTTGGAGGCTCGTTCGCAAAGTATTTCGAGAGCTTCGAACACCGCCAGGAACAAGTTGAGATGTTACGAGCAGTTGCAGAAGCCCTCTCAATTGGGAACCACCTGATGGTTGAGGCAGGTACCGGGGTGGGAAAGTCTTTTGCCTACCTGGTTCCCGCAGCGATGTTCGCCTTACAGAACAATACCCGCGTGCTTATTTCAACGAACACCATAAACTTGCAAGACCAATTGATCAAGAAAGATATCCCTGACCTTTGCTCTGCCCTGGGCTTGGATTTGCGCGCAGCAGTATTGAAAGGACGGTCAAATTATCTATGCCCCAGGCGACTGAACTTAATGCGCCACCGCGTTCCCGCGAACGCCGATGAGTTGCGAGTGCTAGCAAAGGTGTTGGTTTGGACGCAAGATAACCAGAGTGGAGACCGTACCGAGATCAACTTGACTGGTTCAAGCGAGAGAGATGTGTGGGTCCATTTATCCGCGGAAGACGATGCCTGCACAAGCGACGTCTGCCTGGAACGCCAGGGAGGTGCATGCCCGTTCTTTCAGGCAAAGCAGGCCGCACTGGACGCCCACATCCTGGTGGTGAACCATGCCTTGTTGTTGACAGATGTGGCTGTCGGGAACCGCGTACTGCCGGAATACCAACATGTCATCATCGACGAAGGTCACCACCTTGAGGCAGCAACCACAGGTGCGCTCAGTTTCCGCCTGACTCAATGGGATATGGACCGCCTTATTCGGGAGGTGGGAGGGACGAATTCGGGGATCTTTGGTCAGTTGCTTTCGGCTGCACGCGATTCGGCGCGCCCATCGGATTACGCCTTGTTGAGTCAAAAAGTGGAACGCGCCACCGATCTAACCTGGCGTTTGCAGGAACAGGTGCGCATTTTCTTCGATGCGCTTTCCGAGTTTATCTCATTCCAGCGTGAAGGCCAGCCGCCGAGTACCTATGCCTGGCAAGAACGCATCCTCCCTGCCAGTCGTGTCCAACCAGGGTGGGATGGAGTTGAAGCTGCCTGGGGTGGGGCCTCGGAAACACTTGACCTGTTGGTGAAACTGACGGGCGAATTGCACAATGGTGCAGCCGACCTCTTCGCCAGTGGAATCGAAACTCTGGAAGATGTGATCAGCAACCTGGGCAACCTGCAACGTCGTTTGGTAGAGGCTGAAAACATGGTGGGTTCGATGATCTTCGAACCAGCTCCTGATTATGTCTACTGGGTAGAGGTCAACCCCAACAACAGCCGGGTGGCGTTGAATGCTGCCCCAGTACGTATTGGTCCCCTCGTCGAGAAGTATCTGTGGCACGAGAAACGATCTGTAATCCTGACTTCCGCCACGCTCACCACCCATGGAGAATTTAGCTATATGCGTGGTATTCTCTCTGCAGACGAGGCAGATGAACTAGCCCTTGGTTCCCCATTTGATTACCAAAACTCTGCCTTACTCTATATCGCTAATGATATTGCAGAACCCCATACAAGCGATTACCAACGCCAGGTTGATCAAACATTGATCAATTTATGCAGTGCCAGCCAGGGACGCGCATTGGTTCTTTTTACATCATATGCGCAATTGAAGCGAACGGCAAAAACAATCACTGGTCCACTGGCACAACAAGACATAATCGTCTACGAGCAAGGGGAAGGTGCTTCTGCCAATGCACTGCTCGAGTTCTTAAGAGCACGGAAAAAGCCGTACTTTTAGGAACACGCTCCTTTTGGGAAGGCGTGGATGTTCCTGGTGAAGCTCTGTCCGTGCTCGTTATTGTCAAGTTGCCTTTTGCGGTTCCATCCGATCCCCTCGTAGCGGCCCGCTCTGAGACCTTTGAGGATCCATTCAATGAATACCATCTCCCTGAAGCAATCCTGCGTTTCCGACAAGGATTCGGGCGGCTCATCCGTTCGGCTTCGGATCGGGGTGTTGTCGCCATCCTGGACCGGCGCTTATTGACCAAAACATACGGGCGAGCGTTTGTTGAATTGCTCCCTAATTGCACTCGTCATGTCGGTCCCCTGGCTGACTTGCCAAAGCAGACAACCAAATGGTTGCAGGATTAACGGGCAAAAGATTAAGGAAATCCTTAACCCCAACATCGCCATCCCTCACGATCACGGTTCCTGGGTTTTTCTATTCAGCCCAATGCTGATTGGATTCTTTGCCGGAGGTAAGCTGAACCTGTCTTCCTTCTTCCTGGGCATTGCAGCGATGAGCGCCTTTTTCATGCGTCAACCAGTGAGCATTGCAGTCAAAGCCTACAGCGGAAGACGTTCCAGAGCCGACCTCCCCGTGGCAGGTTTCTGGATCGTTATCTATGGAGTTATCACCCTTGGCGCAGCGACTGGATTGGTACTCGATGGAAATTGGAGGGTACTGCTGCTTACAATCCCCGGTGTGCCAGTTTTCGCCTGGCACCTTCTTCTGGTCAGTCGTCGCGCTGAAAGAAGACAAGCCGGCGTGGAAATCCTTGCCACAGGGGTACTTGCCTTGGTTGCCCCCGCTGCATATTGGATCGGTAAAGGAATGTTTGATCCCCTCGGCTGGGCACTTTGGCTACTCACTTGGCTCCAGTCAGCCGCATCTATAGTTTATGTCTACCTGCGCCTGGAACAGCGAGATTTGGCGTCAATCCCAACCAGTAGTGAACTTTTACGATTGGGGCGCCGTTCTATTATTTACACTTCATTTAATGTATTATTTTCGGCTCTTGGCAGTCTGTCCGGAATTCTACCTGTTCTGATAGCCACCCCATTCTTGCTCCAGTGGTTGGAAACCTTATGGGGTACAATTCATCCAGCCGTGGGGGTGAGACCGATACGAATCGGATTGCGCCAGCTTCTGGTCAGCGTTTTGTTCACCGTTTTATTTATCCTTTGTTGGAGGTAAAAATGGATGACCTCAAATGGAAAAAGGTCGCAGAAGTTCAGGGCAGATTGGATGCTGAATTGATCGAAAGCTATCTCGAGGCTCATGGAATTGATGTGGAACTCATCCAGGAAGCCATTGGTCGTTCAATCTATCCTGTTACAGTCGATGGGCTTGGGCGGGTTCAGGTATTTGTCCCCATGGAAAAGATCGAAGAAGCTCGTGAATTACTTGCTGAATTCACGGCTGATACTTTCCTGGAAGATGATTGAGAGCCCCATTGTGATTTGTGTGTCCAAATAATTGATATTGATTGTATTAAACACGCCCGTGATTGACGGGCGTGTTGCGATTTCAACTAAGGGTCCCTCCCAAATTATTGTCCGACCGTGATGTAATCTTTTATTTTTTCGTAAGTTGCTGGACCTATCCCAGGAACATTCTTTATGTCGAGTATGGATGTGAAATCCCCATTTTCAGGCGATAATCCACAATAGCTTGTGCTGCAGTGGTGCCGATTCCCGGCGAAGAGAATCCAATTCTTCCACGCTGGCTGTGTTTATATTCACTCGTCCGGCATTAAGGTGGCCAGAATCAACTATACCAGGAACATCTATCTGTTGTCCATCAATGAGTGGAGTAGCAAGGTTGATATTGTCTTCTTCGGCTCCAGGCGCAAATCCGCCAGCAGCATTCACCGCATCGCCAACGCTGCTTCCAGCCGGCACCGTGTAGACACCCGGGCTAATCACTGCTCCACTCACATACACAGTGATATTACCGGATGTGGGTGTTGGTAGTAAGGTCACGACCTCGCCACGCGGAGGAGAAGCTGCCTGCCAAATCAACGCAGTCGCCAGCAAACCAATAAAAATCCCATAAGTAATATAGAGCAAGATCTTTGCTTTCATAAAAGCCTCAATCCAATCGCATGACTAGTAGATTTCTATGAGGATCATTTTCTTTCTTGAATAATCCTGCAATCCAATGAACGAGCTGAAAATAAGTTGGCATTTCCTTCGGTGTGATGACCCGAAAACCATATTTATTATAGAATGGTTCCAAGGTTGCCCGGCAGGTTAAGTATAACGGACGTGTCGATTCCTGTCGAACCAATTCCAATATGATTTTCCTGGCAACGCCTTTGTTTCGAATGATTCTTTCACCGCTATGGATGCCAACTCGCGGGAGTTATCCCTGTGGACCTTGATTTGTCCACATCCCAGCATTTCACCTGATTCATCGAAGGCGAGGAGGAATCGCTGCCAATCAAGCCCTAATGGATTGATGTGTACCTTATAGATCAAGGATCGGATTGCCGCGAAATCTTCCTTCTGCGCCGGCTTAACAATAATTTCACCCAAGGAGCCCTGCCGCAACAATAATAATAAATGATGAAACGAACCAATGGATCAGAAGAGGATAGATAAATGACCTTGTCCTCCACGCGACCCAGCCAAAGGCGAAACCGCCAAAAATCGTAGATAAGTGTCTCGAACTCTGGTTTGCCAATGTGGGCCAGGGCGAAAGGTACAGCCTGCAGCCACAATGCCTCCGGTCCAAATTTCTTTCCGTATCCAAATAACAACCAGCCGCGAAAAATAAATTCCCAACCAAACAAGTCAAGCAGTGTATTCCATGGGAGACCACCAACCTGGCTTTTATAGTACTCTACCATCGACTGATCTCCGTGCCCAACAATCCACAAGAGTGGAGCGATCAACACTATTGCGCCAAGAGTCGATACGATCCCAGCTTTCCAATCGCCCAATGAAAAACCATATTCTACAGGCTTTTCCCGAAAAATTAACAGGATAAAGAACATTGGAATTATGAAATATAACAATGTTCGATCGAAGACCTTCATTGAAATGGGTGTTCCCGATAAAAATGGGAGCCATTTTTCCCACGGCATGAGGGGATAATGATAGTGATCGATTATCAAAAGAATGGTGCTGACAATGGTCAGTACCGCGATCTTCCAATCCAATTTTATTTGTTCGCCAAATAATTTCTTCATGTTCACCTGTCAATAAGGGAAATATAGCATATTCCCAGTCACTCCCACAAGCTGAACCAGTTTGTCCCAATCACGCCACAGCTCCCATACCCAGTTGGCGGTTAGCATAGAGAATGGCGATTCCAGCAAGAAGTAGACTACCTTTTCCTTGCGGTCTCTCCGTCCATAACTCATGAATACCAAACCTACCTCCATACCACGCACAGGATGCTAAAATCGCCATAAAAGGAACCATCGCCAGGTGGAAACGATCCTCGGACAAGATCAGCACGTGAGGTAGCAAATAAGCAAAAAGCAGAAGCCAGAGCAAAAGGGTTTGGGGTCGCCTCCCAGCAAGAGCTATACCAATAGGAGCCAATCCAGCCATAATTACGAATGGGAGTAACACAACCAGAATGATCAAGAATAGGATGATAGTTGGAATGTGACCCATGAAGTTATTTGAATAAAAATATAGTAATACCCTTTTTTCCAAACCAAAAAAGAAACTCAACCGGTTGAATGCCAGTCTCAGTATGCGGGTAGGATCGTTTTTAATGAAAGAAAAGGCTTGCTGGGTTCCAATCCGATCGCGTTCAGCATCGTCCAGGATAGGGATCAAATCAAGGGAAACTCCATAGGTGAAAGAACCATTGCTGTCAGGGTGATATCCCACATACAAGTTATAACCCATCGAGGTCTCGATACTGGTTAGTTTATGATGAAGCAAAGAATTCCGCAGAATCCATGGAAAGATAATTGCGAGGAAAACCAAAGCCATGACCAGTGAACCTTTGCGGTTCTTGAGGATAAACCAGCTCCAAAGTATCACCAGGCCGACGAAAGGTATAATTATGGATCGTGTTAAAGATGTCAAGGCAAGAAAAAAGCCGCTCCAAACAGCATAGGCTATTTTTATTTCATGGTCCTGTGACATCTTTTGAAGAAATAGAAATGATAAGAGCAGGAAAAGGAAGAATAGGTTTTCCGTTGCCAAGCCAAACGGGTACAGGATCAACATGGGATAACAAGCCACAATCCATGCTGATGCAACTGCTATATGCTCTACCCTTTTCAATTTTTCAGGAGTATTGTTTGTAAAGAAACCTCGTGCGATGGTATAGGTTATTGGCGCCAGTAGCCCTCCCAAGACTGCTTGTGCCAATCTTGCTGCCAGGAAACGCTGAGATCCGGTGCCAGCAATAAAATATATGCATGCCAGAAAAAAGGGGTAGAGAGGTGCTCTGAAGGATGTGTGAACTCCCCGGATGGGATCATAACCTGGAGTTGAAAGATCAAATTTTACATAGGGTTCCAGTAGCTTCAAATCTTCCAAAGCGTACCACCGAAAACCGTTACCTTTCTCGATTGAACGAGCCAGCATATCATATTGAAACATATCATCCAGGCCAATGCCAATCGACTGCATCGCAATAATCGGAATCAACCGGAGAATAAAGGCTAATAAGAAGATTCGAAATGAAAAAGAAACCTTTTTCATAAGATAATTCTACACCAAGAATCATTAGGGAATTGCAGTCTCTCAATGACTAGCGTGCAGACAGGAATTTCTGAAAATTAGAACATGGAGAATATTTATTTTAAAATATTATTGGTGTGCGAGGTTTTGATGGGCATTTGCAGGTAAAATTTTTGATACGTTATGGTAAATATTCACTTTTGATGTACGACAACAGACTGGTGTCAAAGAGATATTATTTTCATGAAACGGAATTACCCCGGTGGTATCAAGTACTTGGTTTTACTCATCCTCCTCATCGGAGTGTGGAATTTTATTCGCTTACTGGCAGCAATATCATTTTGGAACATTTTGTCAGAGTACCACATCAAAGGTGGTCCTTTGTTTATCGCCATTAGCGGAGCGGCGTGGGCAACGGTGGCATTTTACGTCGGTTTTTCAGTGTTACAGGCAAAGCCCTGGTCTTGGGGGATGTCATTGGGGCTTCTTTCAAGCTATGGGATTTGGATCCTGTTCGATCAACTGATATTTCAAGCCACAAGAACAAATCAGAATTTCGAGTTGATCGTAACCATTTTATGGCTGGTAATGAGTGGCATTGTAATATCATCAAAGTATGTAAGGAATTATTTCCATGAGCAATCCAGAGAAAATTGATCAATTACAAGAGATGCGCGCCAAATCCCGCCTGGGCGGAGGAGATGAGCGAATCGAAGCTCAGCACAAACGCGGAAAGTTGACTGCCAGAGAACGCCTCGATTTACTTCTAGATCGGTCATCATTTCACGAAATTGATCCTTTCGTGATGCATCGTTCCCAGGAGTTTGGTTTGGATGAGCAAAAACATGTAGGTGATGGCGTTGTCACTGGCTGGGGGATGATCGAGGGAAGGCTGGTCTTCGTTTATGCGCAAGATTTCACTGTGATGGGAGGAAGTCTGGGCGAGGCCCACGCAGGGAAGATATGCAAAATATATGACATGGCACTAAAAAACGGTGCTCCAGTGATCGGGTTGAATGATTCAGGTGGGGCGCGAATCCAGGAAGGCGTCGCATCACTTGCAGGATACGCCGACATCTTCCTAAAAAATACTCTCGCTTCAGGTGTCGTTCCTCAAATATCTGCCATCCTTGGTCCCTGTGCTGGTGGGGCAGTTTATTCGCCTGCGATAATGGATTTCGTTTTTATGGCCAGTGGTACATCCAACATGTTTGTTACTGGTCCTGAGGTCGTAAAAGCTGTCACTCACGAACAGATCAATGCAGAAGACCTTGGCGGAGCCGCTGTCCATGCTGAAAAATCCGGTGTGTGCCACGTGGCTGCTGCGAGTGAATTTGATGCCCTGTATCTCATCCGAAAGCTGCTGGGATACCTGCCACAGAATAATTTGGAAGATCCCCCCTATGTTCCAACAGAAGATGATGCTTTACGAACTGACAAACAGCTAGACCAACTGATTCCAGAAGATCCAGGCAAGCCGTATGATGTAAAGATTGTGATCAAACATTTAGTGGATAATGGCGAATTCTTTGAGATCCATGAGGGATTTGCACCGAATATTGTGGTCGGATTCAGTCGCCTGGGAGGCCATGCGATTGGAATTGTGGCCAACCAGCCGGCAGTCTTGGCTGGAGTGCTGGATATTAACGCCTCAGAGAAGGCTGCACGATTCGTCCGTTTTTGTGATTGTTTCAATATCCCAATTTGCACATTGGTTGATGTACCTGGTTTTATGCCAGGCACAGAACAGGAACATGGCGGGATTATCCGAGCTGGTGCTAAACTTCTTTATGCATATTGTGAAGCGACTGTGCCCAAGTTGACAGTCATCCTGCGGAAAGCCTATGGAGGCGCATATATAGTCATGTCAAGCAAGAATATTCGCAGTGACTTTAATCTCGCCTGGCCAAGCGCAGAGATCGCGGTGATGGGCCCAGACGGAGCTGTTAATATCATTTTTCGCAAGGAAATTGAAAATGCCGATAAACCAGAGCGCAGGAAGATCGAATTGATCAATGAGTATCGGGATAAATTTGCCAATCCATACGTTGCAGCCTCACGTGGTTTTATTGACGATGTCATCGAACCACATCAGACTAGGCCTCGGTTGATCAATGCTTTGGAGATGCTCCAGAATAAGAGGGAATCGAATCCTCATAAAAAACATGGCAATATCCCACTATAATATATCATCTCGAATCCAGATTGGATAAGAATATTCCAGGAGCCCAATGATGAATGCCAACAACAATATCAAGAGAATTGCCAAGTTTACCCTTGAATACTTGGAGAAAAGTTTTGGGAAGCGAGAGGATAAAGAAAAACTAAAACCTTTTCTATTTGGGGTAGATTATCGCTGGCAACATACATTACGCGTGGCGCAGTTCGGCAAAGTAATCGCCGAATCAGAAGGGGCAGATGTAGAACTGGTGGTAGCCGCATGCCTGCTCCATGATATTGCCTGGTTCGACGTACGGGGAGAAAAGAGCCAGGAGCACGGGATAATTGGTGGAGAAATCTCCCGACCGTTCCTCCTTGAACTTGGATATTCCCCTCACAGGTCGAGACGATCTGTTATGCGATTTCATCTCATGTGGGTGTTGAAAATCTTCAGTCCATTGAAGCAAAGATAGTAAGCGACGCAGATAATGTGGATCGATTCGGTCCCTACCGAATTCTTCAATGGTGTATCTCAGATATTGACAATTATGAGAAATTATCCGCTAAGCTTACCGATCGTATTAAGAGATTGGAGCATTACCGGGAAAACAATCCGTTGGAAACAGAAACAGGAAAGCAGCTTTTTGCTGAGCAACTGCACTTGCAGATCCTCTTCTTCAGTGAATTTGTTGGGGAAGAAAACCTGACATCATTACCTGTGTTATAGGTTATGTTCAAGAAAATTCTTATCGCTAATCGCGGCGAAATCGCAGTTCGCATTCAGCGTGCTTGCCGGGAATTGGGAATTGAAACCGTTGCCATCTTCTCGGAGGCTGACCGGCACGCCATGCATGTCCGTTTTGCTGACGAAGCCTACCTGGTTGGTCCTTCTCCGTCCCGAGATTCATATCTTCGTGGCGATAAAATAATTGACATCGCTCGCAAATGCAAAGCAGAAGCCATACATCCTGGTTATGGTTTCCTGGCAGAAAGAGCTGATTTTGCTGCTGCGTGTTCGGATGCGGGTCTTGTGTTCATCGGTCCCAAACCCTCATCCATTTCGGCCATGGGCGATAAAGCTATGGCACGAAAGACTGTCACAAGGCTGGGATTCCAGTAGTTCCCGGTACAGAAGGACAGGGGAATCTCCGGGATGATGAATTACTTGAACTTGCACCGCATATCGGCTTTCCGCTTCTCATCAAAGCCACATCAGGGGGTGGCGGTAAGGGGATGCGGGAAGTAAGGAATTTGGCTGACATGCCTGAGTTGCTGGGGTCTGCCCGCACGGGAAGCAAAATCTTCATTTGGAGATGGCAATGTATACCTGGAAAAATTGATCGAAGGTGCCCATCACATTGAATTCCAGATCCTGGCCGACCATCATGGCAACGTTATTCACCTGGGAGAACGTGAATGTTCCATACAACGTCGCCACCAGAAATTAATCGAGGAAGCACCCTCACCTCTGATCGGAATTGATGAGGGACTCCGACGGAGAATGGGAGAGGTTGCTGTACAAGCTGCGCGTTCTGTCGACTATACCAATACAGGAACGATTGAATTTCTTGTGGACAAGAACCGCAAATTCTACTTCCTTGAAATGAATACCCGGCTCCAAGTGGAACATCCTGTAACCGAAATGGTTACAGGTGTGGATATAGTTATAGAACAGATTCGTATTGCCTATGGCTGGAGACTTGGCCATACTCAAGAATCAATCCGCTGCAATGGAGCAGCCATTGAATGCCGAAATCAACGCCGAAGATCCGTACGATAATTTCGTACCCTCCACGGGAAGGATATCCCTCACCCAAATTCCTACCGGCCCTGGTGTACGGGTCGATACTGGCGTTTATATTGGATTTGACATTTCACCATATTATGATCCATTAATTTCCAAGTTGATCGTGTGGGGTGAAACTCGCCAGCAGGCTATTGCACGGGTCCGTCGTGCTCTGGAAGAATATCGGATCGCTGGAGTTCGGACAAATATCCCCTTTCACCAGACTATGATGGCCACTTACCCATTCTTGACCGGAAATTATGATACGCGGTTCGTTGAGGAACAATTCTCAATGATTGATGCTGCTGAAAACAGGGAACTCTACCTTGATGTGGCTGCCCTGTTGGCGACAATGGTTGCACATAATCAAATGGAACATCGCTCCCAGGTGTACAAACGTTTTTCTCCCAAATCATTATGGAAATGGTCAGGAGACCCTGAGAGGTATCGATGAGATATATTGCCGAGATCGATGGAATGGAATTCCCGGTTGAAATTCTGGATGATAACCATATTCGGTTTGGCGAAGAGGTCATCGAGGTGGATCTTGCAGTTGTCAGTGGTCAACCGCTTTTTTCTTTGCTCATGAATGGAGAATCTTACGAAGGTTACGTTTACCCAGATGAAGACATCTGGCAAGTGCTTCTCCTTGGGCAATTCTATTCAGTCAGGGTGACGGATGAGCGCGAAAAGCGTTTGCGAGCTCCCCAAATCACTCCATCGATTTCCAGCGAATTCACGCTTAAAGCTCCCATGCCTGGTCTCATTATTAGCGTTTTGGTGGAGGAGGGAATGGAAGTTTTGAAAGGGCAGATTTTGCTTATCCTTGAGTCGATGAAAATGCAAAATGAACTACGCGCTCCTCGATCGGGAACAATTAACCGTTTGAGGGTTAAGAATGGCGAAAGTGTTGGTCAAAAACAAGCTTTGCTGACTATCACCTAACCATCGGTGACTGTTCTTCCTGGAAGCATCAATTTCCCCGATTCCCAAGTTACAGAAAATACATCTCCAGTTTCCCCCAAGAATAATGGCAGTCCTTGAGCGAACTGTATAGCGCTCCCACTGGTAAAATACTTCCTTTTTGAGGGTTTTTGATCAATTTCCCGTTCCCCCAATGCCTCAATCATCCGTTCTGCCTGTCGCGCCACAGCAGGTGCCGGATCGATCACGCGTACAGCAGGTCCGACGATATCTTCGATCAACGGGATGACATAAGGATAATGAGTACATCCAAGAACTATCGTATCTATCCCACGCTGTAACATTGGGAATAAAGCTTTTTCCAAAATAAACCGGGTCTTTGGTGTATCCAACTCCCCACTCTCAACCTGTTGCACCAATCCAGGACAAGTATCCTGCAAGATTTCAACACCCTGGGCAAAGCGCTCCACGACAGATGCATATAATGCGCCTTGAAATGTGGCAGGTGTTGCGAGAACACCAACTACCCCAGTCTGAGTAGATTCGGCTGCTGGTTTGACTGCTGGTTCCATCCCGACAAAATTTGTTTCAGGGAAAACGTGGCGAAGGTGTGATAAAGCAGCCGCAGAAGCCGTGTTACACGCAACAACTATAACCTCTGCCCCTTCTTGCATCAAAAACCTGGAGATTACTTCCGAAAAGAATTTCACTTCTTCAAGAGGCCGCCGACCATAGGGTACATGTACCTGGTCAGCAAAATAGAGGATAGATTGGTCTGGCAGACGTTTCCGGATGGCTTTTAAAACCGATAACCCACCTACACCAGAATCAAAAATCCCTAGATAAGAAGGTCTATCTTGCATAACCAATTTTATTACCTTTTCATGGTTCGGGTGTAAAAATTACCCTTTTGCGGCCTCAACAAATGCCGCAAATAACCGTCTAGCAGAAGAATATTGAGTCAACCATTCTGGATGCCATTGAACCGCCATCCCAAACTGACTTGCTGGAAGTTCGATTGCCTCGATGAGACCATCCGGAGAAAAGCCTACAGCTCTAAAATCCTTGGCCAACTCCTTTATTCCCTGGTGATGTAAACTATTGACTGGCAATTTTTCTTCCCCCAAGATCTTCATAAGGCGCGAATCATTTTCCAGCGTGATATCGTGAACGAGCAGCTCACGCTCAGTGCCGGAATCATAATCATGCTTGATGGCATTGGGAAATTGACCTGGAATATGAGAAAACAGGGTCCCTCCGAATGCAACATTGATCACTTGAAGACCTCGGCAAATCCCCAGGAAGGGTATGCCGGATGTTACAACCGATTTCGCCAATGTTATTTCAGTGATATCCCTTTCAATATCCACCTGTTTCAAAAAATGCTGATCTTTTGAATTGTAAAACGATGGATCTACATCCCCACCACCGGTAAAAAGGATACCATTCAATTTTCCCATTACTGAAATTAAAGCTTGTTCGGTCATCCCCGAGGGAAGTAGAACTACTGCGCCACCTGCATCACCAATCGCTGAAATGTATTTATGCATTACCGCAGAGATTGGAAAACCAGATTTATTTACCTGGTTATAAGTGGTGACGCCTATGATGGGAAGTTCCATTTTTTATCCTTAATGGAAAAGGGTGCAGAACCAAACAAGTTGCTGCACCCTTCCATCATTCATGCAAGTAATATTAGTCGAATTTTTGTTTAAGATGGGACTTCTTACCGGTGAGCCCACGGAGAAAGTACAATTGCGCTCGCCGCACATGTGAATGGCGCTCAACGACTACCTTGTCCACTCTCGGAGAATGAAGCAAGAAAGTGCGTTCTACGCCAATCCCATTGGAGGCAGTGCGACGTACCGTGAAATTGGCGTTGTTGCCGCCTTTGCGCATCCGGATTACCGTACCCTTAAATTCCTGAATACGTTCCCGATCGCCTTCCTTGATAAGGACATGTACACTAACCTGATCGCCGGACTTCAAGTCTGGGATATTCGGGTTCTTGACACTACTAAGATTTTTCTCAAATTCAATCATCTTCTTCATCCTTCTAGAATTCTTCCGCCTAGTGGCGCGGGGCGAGATTATAACATGCGTTCTACCTACAAGCAAGGCTGGATTCTAGTGTATAATCTTGCCGCCTGCCCCCGTAGCTCAATGGATAGAGTAATGGACTTCGAATCCAGTGGCTGAGAGTTCGAGCCTCTCCGGGGGCGCAGTGAGAGACCGTTCATCGGTCTCTATTTTTTAAAATGAAAGCATATGGCGAATTTATTTTTAATCCCTTCATCGGGGTAATCTTCAGTCTTCGGCAAGAAAACATCTGCCTTCAACATTATTCGGGTCATTCGGTTCTATGGATATATTGAAGGGTAAAATGGCATCTGATTATTCTAATATCTAATTTGATGAATGAAGATCATAAATAAAATTTTCTTCTTGCGACAAACTTTGAGGGATTTAAGGATCAATCACGATGGAAAATCAGAGTGTCATGTACAAAAGAATGGATCAAAAATGGTGGGTGGTAATCGCAATCGGTACCGGATCTTTCATGGCTGCTCTGGACGGGAGCGTGGTTAATGCAGTACTGCCGATCATCAAGGATGCTTTTCGCAGCGATGTATCTGCAATTCAATGGGTTGTAACTATTTACCTCCTATTTTTGAGCGGTCTTCTCCTCACCTTCGGAAGACTGGGAGATTTACATGGTCATAAATCTGTTTATGTTTGGGGATTTGGGATTTTCCTGCTTGGCTCAATATTATGTGGTTCCGCCTGGTCACCCACCATGTTAATTGTATTCCGTGGCTTACAGGCCATTGGTGCCGCGATGCTTGCCTCCAATGCTCCCGCCATTGTTACCGCCACCTTTCCACCCGAAAAACGTGGGCGCGCCTTTGGCTTTACCTCGTTCATGACTTATATTGGCCTTACCGTTGGACCTTCTTTGGGAGGTTGGTTGACCCACGCGTTTGGCTGGAGATCGATTTTTTACATCAATATTCCTGTTGGCATCCTGGCATTTGTCCTCAGCCTTCTCCATATTCCCAAGCTAAAATCAGTGGATATTAATAAATCCTTTGACTTGCCTGGAGCAATTTTCTTCCTGGTCGGACTTGGATTGCTCATGCTTGGACTTAATAAGGGTTCTGAATGGGGATGGAATTCGCCTGTGGTGATTGGAATTCTGGCTAGTTCGCTCCTTGTTTTGATCATTTTTGTGACCATCGAATCCCAAACAAAAGCTCCCATGCTGGACCTTAATTTATTCCGGATCCCCTTATTTACCACTTCGACTATCTGTGCAATTCTGAATTACATTTGTGTTTATACCATCACGTTCCTCATGCCCTTTTACCTAATCCAGGGCCGCGGAATGAATCCAGCACAGGCGGGATTACTACTAACAGCTCAACCTGTCCTCATGGCGATCTCCGCACCTATAAGTGGTTCCCTTTCAGATAAAATGGGATCACGTCTACCTGGCATGCTGGGGATGGCCATTTTAGCAGGCGGTCTCTTCGTACTCTCTCGTCTTGGTTCTGAAACCATCCTATTCATACCAGTCCTGGGATTGGCAATTGCGGGCTTAGGCACCGGAACTTTCATCACACCGAATACAAGTGCTCTGATGGGTTCTGCACCAAGACTCCGCCAGGGAGTTGCCTCAGGTGTTTTGGCTACGGCGCGCAACTTCGGAATGGTGTTGGGTATCGGTATGGCCGGCGCAATATTCACCACCCAGCTGGCTCAAAACAACCCTGGAGCATTGTACAGGGGAGTTGATATTGGATTTATGGCTGCGGTTGGGATCGCGTTATTAGGAATGGTATTTTCAGCTACCAAAGAAAAATGAATAAATTTCCAATCTGCCTATGCTCAAAAAAGACCTTATAATGGAGGATATTCCATTTACAACCGCTAAGCGGGAAAGAAAAAGATATGCCAGACGAACAATTAACTCCAATTTCAAGACACAAGATCGCCATTCTAATCGATGGCGATAATGCCCAGTCCTCGCTGCTTCCACAGATGCTGGTGGAGGCAGGAAAGTATGGGATGGTCACCGTGCGTAGAATTTACGGGGACTGGACTACATCCAGCATGAATCAATGGAAGGATGTATTGAATTTCCATGCTGTCCAGCCGGTGCAGCAATTTCGATACACAATAGGCAAAAACGCTACAGATAGCGCCATGATCATCGACGCCATGGATCTGCTCCACTCAGGAGTTGTCGATGGTTTTTGCCTTGTCTCCAGTGACAGCGACTATACTCGCCTGGCCACGCGCATTCGCGAAGCAGGCACTTTTGTTATGGGTTTAGGCGAGAAGAAGACTCCCAAGCCATTCGTCAATGCTTGCGATGTTTTTGTTTATACATCAAATCTTGTGGCAGAACAAAAAGTTGTGAAACCTCAACCTCAAAGACGCAACCAACCCAGGAAGAAGCCTGAGGTAACCACAGTTCCAGCCGTTACTCCATCTCCGGAGCCGGAAGTAGAGAATGATCCGATGCCAATCATCCGCCAGGCGTATGAAATGGCGCAACAAGAGGATGGATGGGCTCGCCTGGACCATGTTGGCAACTCCCTGGTCCAACTCGACCCAGGTTTTGATCCCCGTACTTACGGTCACCGGCAGCTCTCGCGTTTGCTATCCAGTTATAAGGATCTTTTCCAGATGCGTACCCAGGAGATCGACGGATCAACACTATTTTATATCAAGCTAAAGGAATAAAGGCATAGGTAGCCAAGATGTATGAGGCTGTCCGATTTGAAACGGGCAGCCTTATTTTTAAAGTACGGAGGCTTACCTTCCTGCCTCCACTTTCATTGAATTCGCGAAGGAAACCAATTATCATGAAATTCATTAGGCAACCAAATAGACCGAAGTCTTCCCCTAAATACCTTTCTTTGCCTAAAATAGGAGTATACAGTTCTTTCTCAGGTAGGTAAAAAACAGTAGGACAATATTCGGTAAGACACATCATGTCCATCCCCTTCTTATCAAGTCGCAAGAAGATCCAACGAATAGCAACTCGTGATTACCATGTCTCTTTACCATGAATGAATAATAAACCATGTTGCCAGTGGATTCCCTGATCAAAAATGCGATTGTGGCACGAATTCCATTCCTGGAATCCGGAAATTACCAGGCTTTTCGGTTATTTAACGGCTTCCTGGAAGGTTGTCCGGGTCTCGTTATGGACGTTTATGGCTCTACGCTTGTCATATTCAACCAGGCAAATCCACCCGGGTTGCTCGACAAAGATGTTGTATCAGCAGTGACAATAGTACAGGATCAATTCCCTTGGTTGAGGAGTGGGTTGTTGAAAACTCGTCACGCACCTTCTGATGACCTTCGGTTCGGTGTATTTCTCTTTGGATCTACTCTTGAAGAAAAGATTCTCGAGCACGGAGTTTGGTATGCCCTCAATCTCTCACTTCATCAAGATGCGAGTTTATATTTGGATACACGCAATGTTCGAAAATGGGCCAAAGAGAACCTGCATGAAAAATCCGTATTAAACACCTTCGCATACACAGGAAGTCTGGGAGTCGCTGCAATGGCAGGCGGAGCCCGCCGGGTTGCTCACCTGGACTTGGACAGGAAATTTCTTAATGTTGCCAAGAAAAGTTATTCGCTGAATGGTTTCCCCACTCACAAGGATGACTTTATTGAGGGAGATTTTTTTGCACAAGTAAGCAGGATGAAACGAACTGGCGACCTTTTCGATTGTGTTATCCTGGATCCGCCCTTTTTTTCATCAACATCACGAAGCACATTTGATCTCAACAAGGACAGCGCACGGTTGATCAATAAGGTCCGTCCATTGGTTAATGATGGCGGTTTGATTGTGTCAATCAATAATTCACTTTATGTCAGCGGAAGCGATTACCTGAAAGCTTTGAACGCACTCTGTGAGGATGGTTATTTGAGGATCCACGGCGTGATCGATGTACCTGAGGATTTCACCGGGAATACTCAAACCAGGATTGGACCTTTTGTCACCGATCCAAGCCCATTCAATCACACCACCAAAATCGCAATCCTGGAAGTCAAACGAAGAAAATAATTGCCAAGTTAACCACCCGTAAGGTTACTTCACCACAATGTTATATAGTTCTAGAACCTGGGATGCGATTCTTTCCCAGGCATAACCTTGTGCATAATTCGTGGCCAGACTCACCCATTTTGTGGCGAAGGGCTTCATTTTCAAGCAGCGCGGTGAGTTTTTCACACAGCGCATCATGATCTTCTGCAGGGATCGTATATCCTGTAACTCCATCCTGCACCAGGAACGCCAACCCGCCCACCTGTGAGGCAATCACCGGAGTACCGCAAGCCATTGCTTCCAGAGCGACCATGCCAAATGACTCATAATGGGATGGCATGACCAGGACTTCTGCCGCAGAGTAGTAATATGGCAGGGTATCCTGTCCCCGTTTCCCAAGAAATACCACCACCTTCCCCATGGATAGTTCATCGCACAATTTCTGCAACCTGCGCCATTTCAGCAGTCATTGCTTCCTGATCAGCATCCGGGTCCCCGCCGATGACCACCAGGTATACCTCGTTCACCTAACATTCGAACACCGCAGGCAGGACATCGCCTTGATCAGAGTATCCAGGCCTTTCAGAGGCTCGATCCTGCCCACAAATAAGATCATCCGGCCTCGCTTTCGGGAGGCAATCCGATAAATTGACGTGCTTCATCCACCGGGATGGGATAAAAATGGCTGGTATCCACACCAGGTGGGATGATGCTTATCTTGTGGGTATCCACTTTGTAAAGCCATTCCAGTTGGGCTTGTTCAGCAAGCGTGGCAGCTATGATCCGGTCCACTCGCTGGATCACCCGTGCGTTCACCTTCCAGTCGGTATTCCCCTTCCCTTCTCATCATCGTATCGGGCAACACGATTCTTCATCTCCCCAAGCGTATGGAACATTTGGACGATGGGTGTACTCCCTCCACAGGTCCGATAGCGTTCCTGCAGCCACTCCGGACATCCAGTAGTGGCTGTGGATGAAGATCGTACTGGATCCCTTTTCTTCTGGCAAAATTGCTGATCCCATCCATGAATTGCGGGATATATTCAACCAGTTCCCGCTTTGGGAGTGGTATCTCCGGACCTGCCGGTATATGCACAACACGGTTGCCAAAACCGAGGTCGTGCAGCACATGTGGCACATGTTCATCCTGGGAACGGGTGAATACATCCACATGGATGCCCATTCGACCGAGCGTGGTGGTCAGATCCCGAACATAAACATTCATTCCGCCGGTATCCTTGCCTCCCAGGGTGGCCAGTGGGCAGGTATGGTAGGAGAGCATGCAATATTCATAGCATGGTTAAAGTATAACATGGCCAAAACCAAGGCTACCAACACAAGAAAGTACATCCTTATTCCTGCATATGCTTGCCTGTTTTTCAGGGATGCTGTATAATCCCGCCGCTACAATTCGCCACCATAGCTCAGTCGGTAGAGCAGACGTTTCGTAAACGCCAGGTCAAGAGTTCAAATCTCTTTGGTGGCTCAACAAGACAAAATGCCTCGCCATTTTAAGGAGGCGTTTGATTTAATTCGGCGTTGCAAATCTACCAGTCAAATATCTTGTCCAACTCTTCAGTTGGGACATCAAATATCGCATTATGGGTGGCAGTGGTTCCCGGGTCATCCATTCCGGAAGCCGGTCATGCGCCTTCGTGAACCCAGCTCCCCGATTGAATTCCAATTCCATTTCGATGGTCTGCTTGCCCAGATCAGGAAAATATTGATGTATCCACGCCCCATCCATAACGAGCATTGATGAAGATCCCGAATGGTCTCAGGAGGTGCGACCGCAAAACCAAAGGCAGCAAAGATGCACGCCCCCAGGCAATCATATCCAGCCATGGCGATCTGTTTCTTTCGGGATAACTTCCACCTGACCCTGCTGGATCCAGGTGGTTGATCTTATCGCGGATGGTCTGCCCACAGGTATGATCTGCCCCTTGGGGTGTTGTGGCGAATGTCACACCCATCCCCTTGATCGCCCGTGGTTCATATGCTGACATGGCCTGGTTCTTTACCACCGGAACACGTTCGATCACCCAGGATCTTCCCAGTAATCCCGCCCCGGAAGCCAGGATCCGCCCCAGGGGTGTGTTGTTGCGGATCTCCTCGCACAATTCAACCGCCCGTTTTCCATCACCCCATTTCATATATCCAGCTTCAGCAGCCACACCCAAGGCGCACCCAATTCGATGCTGCAAAGACCCAGATCATTTGCCTGCCAGTTCAACCTGCCGATCCAATCATATTCGTGGATTCCCAGGTTGGAGCCCATCAAACCGACTGTCTCATATTCAATCGGGGAGACAATCGTCTTTACCATCTTCACCTGCAAATATATTTGAACAGCGGATGATGCAGCCAGGCATGCAGGCATGAGTGGTATTGCCCTCTCCACCGCGCGTCAAGATGAGCTCGCGAATCTTTTCGCCGCTGATATCTTCTGCATGTTCGAATGTGCCTGATGAAAAATTCCGAGTTGGCAGCCCCCAAAGCCATCTGCCATATGGACCATGGCCGGAGTTCCATAATCGCTGTAGGTATGGGTCTGCGGATGGTCCATCAGGAATTTATTATAGATTTTCTGGGTTGCCCGGAAAGCTCGACATCGAGGATGGGTGGTTTTTGCCCACCTGCTGCATCGAAAACAATGGCTTTTAATCCCTTGGAACCCATCACTGCGCCCAACCCACCACGAGCATTGATGCGGGAAGGGACACCATCCTTGTCCAGGTTAAGGATCCCGGCTGAAGCCATCTTCCTTTCACCAGCAGGACCGATGATCGACATGGCAACTTTGGTACCATATCGTTTCTTTAGCAGTTCAGCAGTCTCATATACACCCTTCCCATGCCAGGTCAATCGCAGCGGGATCAAAACGAACCCATCCTTGGTCAACACCAGGACGGAAAATCCTTTTTCAGCAGGCCAGTCTTCGATGATCAGCGCTTTGATCCCCAGATAGGCGATCTGTAGACCCGTTGTGCCACCGGAATTGGATTCTTTAACACCTCCGGTTAATGGGGATTTTCCTCCAACCGACAACCGTCAATCGATGAAAGCATATGCCCGGTTAATAGACCGTTACAAAAGATTAACTTATTCTTCGGGCCAAGCGGTTCGCACTCAGGTGGAACTTCATCCAGCAGAATCCGGGCGATCAATCCCCGCCCGCCAAGTCTCGCCCAGGAGGATGGGACTGGTTCCAGTTTTAATGTTTCTGGTTCGAACATTTACGCGCCAGATCTGTGAAATATAGGATTTCACTTCAGCCATGATTTCTCCATAATTACTTCTGAATTGAATTCAGATTTTCAGCCAACTTACATTCTACCCAAATAGCGCCTGTACTGCTTCCCTGAAAGACTTTCGTATGATAGTCAACATCCACTTCAGTGGTGTCTGCAGCGATCAGAGCCATATTATGAAAGGGTGTCATCAGGATACCACTATTCAATGCCCAGAGATGCATGTAGCGATCCAGTTCGCTATCCACGGCTGCATTGGCTTCACCGCCATTGTGTGGTGGATTTTCCCGGAACCAGTATTCAACCCGAAAACCAAGGCGTTTGACGATCCAGGGCAAGTTGAAATTCATTGATTACCTCAACTACGCCTTTTTCATAACGGTCAGCCAGTTTCTCACAGCGATCATACATGGACTGGGTGAGCACATTCTCGAAGGTCGCCCTCATTGCAGCGATTGATAGAGCATTTCCAGCCAGTGTTCCACCTATACCACCCACATCAGATTGCTCCATTTCCAGCTTTTCCCAGAAGGCATCAGCCACTTCTTGTGTAAAACCATATACGCCGACCGGGATGCCGCCGGCCAATGACTTACCGCAGGTGAGAAAATCTGGGTTAGACCGTGTTTTCCGGTGTATCCACCTGGACCAGCACATAGTGTATGCGTCTCATCGATGATGAGATAAGTTCCCGTACGCCTGGTGATCTCCCGCAGAGCATCGTGGTAACCGGGATCAGGATGGATGATGCCAATATTGGTCATGACCGGTTCCGCCAATACCGCTGCCACATCCTTACTTGATAAGGCTGTTTCCAAGGCAGCCAATATCATTAAATTCGATCACTTTGGTTGTTTCGACCGGGTCCATCGGTGGTCCAAGATTGCCATGCCGCGATCCCGGTATACCTTCATCGTCCAATGTAATGAAAGTTTCATCCACTGAACCGTGGTAACAATAATTGAATACAAGAACTTTGCTGCGACCAGTGATATGCCGCGCCATTCGAATCGCAAAACGGTTGGCATCCGTGGCTGTTAAAGTAAATTGCCAGTATTGCAGACCAAATCGGCGCTGAAGTTCTTCACCCACCCAGATGGAATCTTCTGTCGGCAGCATCAATGTGATGCCCTTTTCTGCCTGCTCTTTGATGGCCTTCACAGCGGCTTCTGGGGAATGGCCTGTCATTGCGCCAGTATCCCCGAGGCAAAAATCGATGTATGAATCCCATCCACATCCTTGAAATGTGCTCCTTTGGCTTCAGCTGACAAATAACGGGAAAATGCCCGCCCAGCGGATCATCCACAGCATCGGAACACCGCCCTGCATCGATTTGCCGCGCACGTTGGTACAACTCAAAGGAGCGGGGGTGCTCAGAATGAAATTTCTCTTCTTCCGCGTGAAGTAACTTCTCAAGACGGCGTCGGTCAAGAGTTGTTGTTCACAAATTCTCCTTATTGAACTTCAAAAAGGCAATATTCTGGAACTTAGTAACCATTCACTAGGAGGGACTATCTCAGCAATTCTCTTTTAGGGCATTAGCAAATATCCTCAGTGCATTGTTGATCTGTGCTCATTTACGATCAGTGGCGGGATCCAGCGAATTACATTATCATAGGTGCCGCAATTGAGTAATAACAAGCCTTGTTCCTCACATCTGTGGATAATCGCTTTGATTAGTGCCTTATCGGCAGGTTTTCCTTTTTCATGTGAACTCGGTGCCGATCATCAATCCCAACCCACGCACATCCCCAATGATTGGGTACTCTTCCTGGAGTTTGCGTAAACCGGTAACCAGTTGAACGCCTCGGTTTGCAGCATTTCCAGGCATATTTTCTTCCCGCATGGCACGGATGGTGGCCACTCCTGCTGCACAGGCCAGGACATTCCCACCGTAGGTACCACCATGCGAGCCGGTCTGCCATTTCTTCATCAGGTCCAACCGGCTAAACACCCCAGAGAGAGGCAATCCCGAGGCGATTCCCTTGGCAACTGTCATAATATCTGGCACAACATCAAATGCTCCATGGGCAAACCATTTCCCGGTCCGTCCAAAACCTGATTGAACTTCATCAAAGATCAGCAAGATGCCATTCTTGTCCGCAATTTGCCGCAAACCTTTCATGAAAGCAACAGGAGGAACCACATAACCACCTTCACCAAGTACAGGCTCAATCAAAATTGCAGCAGTCTCAGCAGGAGAGGTCTGGGAGACAAGAGTTCTTCGAGGGCATTAAGGCAATATTCTGTTGCTTTTTCATCATTCATGCCAAGTTTGTAAGCGTACGGGTATGGGGCTACAAATACACCTGCCGGGAAAGGTTGAAAACCAGATCGGTAGATTGTCTTGGAGGTGGTCAATGCCATGGTCCCAGCTGTGCGTCCATGGAAGCTGCCGGAAAAAACGATGATATTTGTTTTCCCGGTTGCCGCCCGTGCCAATTTTACTGCGCCTTCCAATGCCTCAGCACCGGAGTTGCTGAAAAAGAATCCATCGATAGAAGGATGGACGACCGTTCTCAGTTCTTCGATCAATTGCATCATTGGTTTGTGAACAACGATGTTCGCCTGGGCATGTAGAAAGAGACCGCCTGCTCACGAATCGCTTCCACCACCTTTGGATGGCAGTGTCCGGTATTGGTCACACCAATTCCACAGGTGAAATCGAGGTATTCTTTACCATCAATGGCATATATGTAACAGCCTTCAGCGCGTTCCGCTTGAATGGGAAAGATGCGTGTCCAGACTGGTGACATGTGGGGTAAATTATTCTCAAATATTGGATTCATTAAAATATGTCCTTTCTTATCAAGGAAAAGGGGAGGAGATGCTCCTCCCCTAAGGGATTAATTGAAACTATATCACGAAGGGAGATATTCTGCCGCCCACCCGACACCAAGTTGTTCAAGAGTTCCCAGGGACGGGATGCCATCATTGGTGCAGCCTGCCAGTCGGTAATATTCATCCAAGGCAGCTTCCAATTCAGCGTGCGATAGCGAAACGCCAGCAGTGGGTCCGGTGCCAGAAAGAGGCTTGAAGAATTTCTTGGGAAGGCGATCATCCTTGCGGGAGAAACCTTCACGTGCGTTATACGTCCGCATGAGCATGATCCTGCGATGACCGAGCTGGATCAACTCATCCACACTTACATCCCAACCGGTAACCGCCTTCACCATTTTTACAGTGTCATTTGGACCAAACAGACACCAGGTTGGTCCAAATACAAACTGACATAATGTCAGGGTGTCCATCATGCTGTAAAAGCATTCAGTTAGATAATGCAAAGCGGACTTTCTCAGGATTCAGGCTGCGAGGAGGCTGGGGAAGATCCAAGGCCCATCTCCTTCAGGCGATTTAGGTTGAAGTCAGCAACGCCTTCTTCATAATATGGATCATGCTCGCTGGACTGGTGATCCGCTCCAAAGGGATTTACCGCGTAGATCAATCCCAAGACGCGTTTCGCCTGCGGCATATGGGCAGGTGCTTCCCATTCTTGACCGTGATCAGGCATTCATCTGCACCCTTTTTCCAAAGCGCAGCTGCACGCGCAGAACCTTCAGCCAGGATTGGACCAATTTTCCCGGACTTGGTCACGATCTGCTTGAGAACTTCAAGCATGGCCTCGGCATTTCCAAAACGCAGGTCAATTCCCCCTGTATCCTCTTTGGTGATGATGCCCTTCTCAAAGCACTCCATTGCAAAGGCAATCGTCGCGCCACAGGAGATGGTGTCCACTCCATGCATGTCACAGATCTGGTGGGCTTGGGCAATAATGCGCCAGGTCGCCTATCCCGCAATAAGAACCAAATGTTCCAATGGTCTCATATTCCGGGCCGCCATAAAGCGGGTCAAATTTATACTTGCCTTCTAGTAATCTCGACCACCCTTTTGCAGCGTAGAGTACAGGCATAGCAGGTATCTCGTCCCTTGAGGATGGTCTCAGTCATTTTCTCGCCACTGATCGGCTCAGCAAGTTCGAACTGCCCTTCGTTATAGTTTCGGGTGGGCAATGTGCCGATCGTATTCTGGAACATGACCACGCTGGCAGTACCATGTTTTGCCAGGGAATCTGTGTCGGCATTGGTAGCGATATTCTGAGCACCCCATCGGTTCAACTCCGCCAAGGCTTTCTGGTCAGCGATAGCTGGTTTGGCTTTTCCGCGCACAACGATGGCTTTGAGCCGTTTGCTGGCCATGACCAGTCCCATGCCTGTGCGTCCATTCAGACGGTTTGACATGTTGACGATGCCGGAGAAGCGAACTCCCTTCTCTGCTGCCGGTCCGATCTGCATCACTTGGGCCTTGGGATCTCCGACCTCTTTCTTAGGAGCTCTTCCGTTTCGCCGGTTACCTTTCCCAGAAGGTGGGAGGCATCATGGAGTTCCACTTTGCCATCGATGATGGTCAGGTAGACCCATCTTGGAGATTGACCACGTAAAAATCACACCATCATATCCGGCAAATTTGAACTCGGCCGGAAAGAAACCTCCTGCCTGCGAGTCACCAATTCCGCCGCTCATCGGCGACTTGGCATTGACATTGATTCGGCTTTGCCCGGCGATGCTTGAACCAGTCACCACGCTTGGGAAGACTGTCAAGAGGTTCTCAGGTCCAAAAGGATCGGCACCTTTAGGAACTCCATGCAGGATGTAGTACATTGCCATTGCCGAACCACCCATATACATGCGATAAAATGACTCGGGTGGATTTTCAACTTCAATCTTCCCAGTTGCCAAGTCTACATGCAGAATTTTGCCATGATAGCCGAATGGCATTGCGGCCTCCATCTTTCTGAATGATTATAAGAATTCTCAGATCCTTACAATTAATAATCAGCTTTCTTCTGAACTTAAGTAAGGATCGACATCCGGAATGCCTGGTTTTATCCATTTTCGGATGGGGAAATATAGAACGGCACCGATTGCTATGGCATAAAGCGCCCAGGAAATCGATTCCATCCCGCTATCCAGGTAATTGAAGACCACCGCCAGCACAACGACTGCAGTCATTGAAACAGTGATAAGTGCCAACCCAAACCAACCACCAGGAACTTTTTGGCGTGGTCGGGAAGGTTCCTTGAAGCGCATAACCCACATGGCAAAGAAGCAGGCCAGCAAAACAAGCATGTTAAGGAATACATCAATCACAACCAGCATCTCAAAGGCCTGCAGGGAGAAGATGGAGAAGATCACGCCGCAGAAGATGATCGCCACCCAAGGTGTGCCAAATTTTGGATGCACTTTCACCATGAACTTGGGCATCATACCATCTTCAGCCAGGGCAAACGGGATTCGAGTGCCACCCAATCCATTTCCAATGAATAAGCCGATCATGCTCAGAACGGCCGCAAACGAAACCAATGCTCCCAATGTTTTTGCCAGTGCACCATTGGTCTGCCCAGTCAATTTATCCGCAACCGCATGAGCAATATCCGGGAATTCCCAGCCTACTGAACTTGTAGGTTCGACACCCCAGGAGTTCAATTGTGCGGCGGTCTGATCAATTTGCTCCTGCGAGGCATCCTCCCCGGCCAGGTCGCCAACAATGCCAATTTCTTCATCTGATGCTTCCAACCCCCATAACAAATACTTCCCATCTTCACCAGCACCACCATACAAACCTGCAACAGTTGGGATACTGTAAGAGGCAATCGCAGCAACGAGGACGAGCACCATGGCAAGCGGGTAAGTTTTCTTGGGTTTTACAACCTCATCGCCGGCGGCAGTTGGCAGTTCCCATCCCATGAAATTCCACATGGCGACATAAATGCCGGTACCGAGTGCCGGGATAAGGGTTTCGAATGTAACCGCTTCACCCGTCGCCAGGAATGGCAAATGGATGGTCGTTCCACTCTTGATCCACGCAGCGATACCAACAATGGACATCAGTACCAGGGGGATCAGCATGATCACTCCCAACCAGTTGGTAAACAGGCCGGAGAGACGGGCCCCGCGCACATTCAAGGCTGATATGCTCCAGATCAAAACGAGTGCCACCAACCAGGACAACACCCAAGCAGGGACTTCCACTCCCCCGATTGTCGCTCCATTACGGAGAGCCGGGATGAAATAGCCAAGATAATAAGCCGCCCAGACCGGATAGATCGCAACATCCACCCAGGAGACAACCCAGTTCATCCATCCGCCCAGAAAGCCAACAAATGGACCAAACGCTTTTTTCAACCAATGGTAATAGCCACCTTCAACAGGCATCATTGACTGCATCTCACGAACCATCAGCATATTGGGGATGCTGAAAACCAAGGGAGTGAGAGCAAAGAGGAGAATGGCAAATCCAGGTCCAGAAAGACTTACCATTGGTTCGGCGCCAAAGGACCCACCGCAAACCGTGAAATAGATCAACCCGAAGAGCGGCAGGAGGGTCAACTCGCGTTTAAGCTTGCTCTTTTCCACTTGAGTGAGAACCAGTTTTTCTGACATCTCGTTTATCCTCCGAATGAATTCTTTCCGTGTTACGTTGGAAAGTTGAAATCCTACATTTCCTTGATCCCGTATGGGAAGCCATAATCAGCCATCTTCTCCATGAATGGCTCAGGATCGAAAGCCTCCGGGCCAAGGACACCGACACCCTTCCAAATCCCATGTTCCAATAGATCCCAGCCGATGACCGCATTAAAGGCAGTTTGCGCAACCACTGCCTGGCAATCCCATTTCTTCATGCATTCGCCGTTATCAGCAACCTGGTAGAGATAAACTTGCCTTTCCTTGCCATCTTTCCTGCCCTTGACCCAGGTGCCGGCGCAAGTCTTGCCGAACATCTTATCCCCCAGGTGGGCAGGATCAGGCAGACATGCCGCCACCACATCACGCGGAGCGACCATGACATCCTTGACCTTGATCGGTTCCTTGTTATCCAATCCGATCATATGGAGAGTCTTCAAGACGCCGATAAATTGGTCGCCCAGGCCATACTTGAAGGTGACGCGCTTGCATTGACCCAGCGTGGAACCAAGAGCACTTCCTCATGCTCCACATTGACTACTTCCACCTTTCCAATCCCTTCCGGAAATTCAAAGATTTCGGGTTCGGAGAAAGGCGCGGTGGTGAACCAACCCTTGTCCTTTTCCCAAATAACTGGTGGATTGAGACATTCTTCGATCGTCGTCCAAATGGAGAAATTCGGCGCAAACTCGTATCCCCTGACCTCGATATTGGCTCCATCGCGAATGCCAATCTCATCGATCTCATCAAACAAGTGTTTTTCCGCATACTTGGCAAATACATCCGCCATGCCTGGCTCAACGCCCAACCCAACCAGGCATAAGAGGCCTTTCTCTTCCCATTCTTTGGCACGCTCAAACTGGTAATCGCCCAGCTTAACCCCGCATTTCTCAAACGGTTTTCTGGGATGCGGGTGGGACAGGGTCATCGCCATGTCCATGTAATTACAGCCTACATTGTATGCAGCATCAAAGATCGGTTCATTGAAGGATGGATCGCAGGCATTCATGATGAGATCAACATTATACTTCTTTGCCAATCTCTCGATCAATTCGCGTTTACCGGCATCGATCCACTCAACCGGGAACCGTTTCTGTCCTTCAATTTCTTTTGCACTTCCTTGGCACGATCAAGATTGTAATCAGCCAGGACGATCTGTTCCACCCATTTTCGAGGTTTAGCGATCATGGCAATCGCTTCACCCACTCCGCCAACACCAACCAAGTAATACTTTCATAATTTCTAACTCCTTAGGAATGGATTAGGTGATAAGAAAAAAGGAAATCTAGAAATAGATTTCCTTTATGATCTTGAGGTGAATGAAGGATTCGTCTCGCGAATCCATCAATCTTGTAAAGCTTGTCCGTCAGGAATTGAAGGAGATCCTCCTGTTCCCGGCACATTACTTCCGCAATAATATCAAAACTACCGCTAACAACTATCAAGTAGATGACCTCTTCAAGGGCGGCAATTCTGTCCAATATTTCTTTCAACTTACCACCTTCCGCTTTTATACCTATCAATGCCATCTTTGTGTAACCCATGTGCAGTGGATTGGTGATGGCAACCACCCTTAGAATGCCAGACTCGACCAGGCGGTTATATCTCAACCGGATCATGCCTGGCGAGACCTCAAGCGTTCGGCGATGTTGGAAAAAGGTGTCCTGCCATCTTCCTGCAAGGAGGAAATGATCTGACGGTCCACCTCGTCCAAATCGCCCAAGGATGTCATGCTGAAATTATCCATTCTGATAGGATTTTATGACTATTTTACATAAAAGTCAACAATTTTATGGATATTTATTATTTATTCCGATTAATTAACTCATATTCGCCAAATTCATTTCTTCATAATTGATTCATGACTTCCTTAAGCGTATCCTCCAATCGATTCAAAAGGGAATCCATCTCTGGATAGGTGATCACAAGAGGAGGTTCTATTCGAACTGTCTGTGCACTTATAAGAGTACCAGCCACCAGAACGCCACGTTTGAATAAACCAGAAGCAACCTGGTAACCGATCTCTGGGGTCTGAAAGTGCATCCCGATGAGCAAACCCATTCCGGTGATTTCTTTATAGATCTGCGGGTACTTGGCAGCTAACGCCGTCAACTTTGGAATGAGGTAATCTCCCTTTTCGGCAGCAACTTCCCACATCCGGTCACGTAAAGTGATATTGATCGCGCTGATGGCAGCTGAACAAGCCAGTGCATCACCGCCTGTAGTGGTTGTATGAATGAACGGATTGGGATACATCATGCATTGCCAGATCTCTTCGGTCGAGCAGAAAGCGCTGATCGGCATTACGCCCCCTCCAAGCGATTTGGCGACCGAGATAATATCCGGAACCACATTCCAGTGTTCCACGCCCCAGAGTTTGCCAGTCCGTCCCAAACCCGTCTGCACTTCATCGGCAATTAACAAGGTGCCATATTGTTTGGTTGCTTCTCGGATTCGCGGCCAGAAATCATCGGGCGGGACCAATGCGCCAGCTTCTCCCTGGATGGGTTCCATCAGCACCCCTGCCACCCCGACACCGATTTTCTCGCAGATATCAAGTTGCTTTTCGACTGCATCTGCATCGCCAAATGGGACGTGGTAAACCGGCCCGCCATAAAGCACACCGGCTGGTTCCCGGTAATCTGCTTTACCGATCATGGATAATGAACCCATCGTCTTGCCATGAAATGCCTTGACGGCAACAATAAAGGCAGGCTTCTTGGTATACATCTTCGCCAGTTTGATGGCACCTTCGATGGCTTCGGTACCACTGGCAGCAAAAAAGCTATATTTTATATCGCCCGGAGTGATCAATGCCATCAAGCGCGCCAGTACACCACGCAAGGGATCGATCAATTCCTGGCTGGGCATCGGGGTGCGGTATTTCAATTGGTCCTGAACCGCAGCCACCACTTCAGGGTGACTCCAGCCCAGGTCCATCATGCCATAACCACCCAGGCAATCCATGTATTCCCGCCCAGGACATCGCGGAATATCGCCCCGTGACCAGTCCATTCTGTGGCAGCCCAATCCCCTGCCTCGGTAACAGATTTGCGATATTCCAACCAGCCCTTATTAAAGTGTTCGGCAAAATTATATTTAGACTCCTCAATGATCTGTCTTGCCATCTCTTCAAGGTTTACTTGTTTCAGTATGGATTATAGTCAACCCATCTTTGAGAGTAAGAAAGAGCCTCATTTAATGATCTGTGGCATACTGTTCCTCCTGTGCTATTCCCAATCAGCAACTTCCTTGTACCAGATTTTACTTGTCCCATTCTTGGCACGTCCCTTCCATTTCCCCGATTTGGGAGCTGTCTTCAATCTGTTCGAGGAAATCGTTTACTCTGGATGTGATCGTTCCGCGTGTTCTTCACTCAACGCTTTCACTTGGATGAGAGCATCCTTGATCTTCTTCAAATTGGTCGTGGCTGTATAGTAAAAGCCCCAATCCTCGGCAAATAATTTGCTGATGTACTTGGCATTGATCCCATTTGAATCTGTATTCTGATAATGGTGCAGCCAGCAGCAGGAGCATGGCATCCTTCAAGTCCTTATCATTGATTTGGACGATTTGCAATTTTTGCAGCATCAAGTCAGCAAGCGAGACACAATCAGGATGAAATTCCAGGCGGCCTCGATAATCAATCGGGTGGTTGTAATCCAGTCGGTCAAAAAACACATCGATCATGGGGATCCTGTCTCCAAAGAAGATCATGCCGGGTGCCACCAGAGATCATGGCTGCCCGTTTCTCCAATTCATATCCATGTTTCTCAAAGAAAGGAACCATCTTGCTGCGACGCTTGCCATAGGCTGCATAATCGATATCAGTAAAAACCCGCTCTCCAAGGCGTTCCATGCGGCGGTACAGGTCCACATACTCGGGGAAATAATAATGCAAGGCGATCGGTCCCATCACCCGCAAGACAATGCCTTGCTTTTGCGCTTCTTCGGTTAGATAGCGGGCTTCTTCAAGATATATCTTCCGGCTTGGGATATTCTTCTAACGGAATATCTTTTGGTAATCGAAATTTTTGAGGCATATTGTTCTCCTAACCGGATGTAAACACATAATCCTTGACTTTGCCTTTTTCCAGGACGATCACTCGCGCCTTTTAAAATCCCTTCTGAATATTCGCTGCCAGGATTGATGATCAATGTGCGCTTGGATCTTTTGAGCGCCACGGGATTCATGGATGTGACCATGCAATCCAATCAGGGGCTGGTATTTCTCGATCATCTTGGCGACAGCTCGCTGCCCACATGGATTTTGTGGTCTGCAGCCTGGACCAGGTTCTCGTCCAACTCAGGAGCCAGATCCAAGGCAAAACCATATGGAGGAGCATGGAAATTAAAGATGGCGTTGGATTTATCTTTCACCAGTGCGCATCAATTCTTCTAGCATTGGCTCCAATTCTTCATCAGGTTTTTCCCGGGGTGTATTCCAGGGAGTCGGATTTGCCCAGCAGAAGGTGATCATCTCGTGGTCGCCGACCGGCTACATTTTTATTATTGCAATTAACGATCGCCGCCGAGTCTTCGATGACTTTATCCACTTCAAAATGATCGTCATTTCCTGGAGCCATATAAACCTTGTAGGGTGTTCCTGCCAGCCGCTCATCAGCCAGAGCGATCCATTCCTTCAAGCGTTGGAGCATCAACTGCTTGAAAAGGTATCCACTTTCTTTGGATCAGCCTTATGAATTTGGATACTCTTCAGGTGTCTGGTGGACCCAGTAATAACCCATCATCTCGATGGTTTTCTTTAAGTTTTCCAGTTCTTCCTGGGTGGCGCATTCAGTATGGGTCCCCATCAAAGTGGTTTCCCAACCTCCGCCGGCTTTTTCCACCAGCGGAACAAGCACCTTTCCGGTCAGGTCGCCTAGCAGGATACCAACATCCACATTATAGACTTTTAACGCATTCAAGAATTTTCGGTAACAATAATTGGAGCCAGAATATCGGTCACAAAAAATATTTTTATCGTTTTACCCATCAGCGACTCCTTGAAGAATAAAATGGATGATTGCAGACGTGAGGCAGAGACTCGGTTCCTCTGCCTCACCTTTCTGTGCCAAAATGCTAATCGGGCGGCAATTCGCCAAAGGTCATATTGATATCCACACCAACTTTCTTGTTGCGCGCTTTCCAGTAGAAGTACCAGGCGATGCCAAGACCCCAGATGACCGCATATAAGATCAGGGAACCTGTAACCAGTTCCTGTTCTCCCATTTCCGGCATGAAGAAGAAGAAATAGAAGAGGATTCCCAGGTAGATCAGGTTGAAGAACGCGCCGATGGTGACCACCGGGATGCCCAGGATCTTCCACTTCTTATAGGGGGATGACTCCCAGATGTGCTTGGCTTTCTTCGAGAAGGGGAAGATCGCTGCTGCAATGGCAGTCACACCAAATACCGAAACGATCTCCATCCCGGTCACCGAAAGTCCCGCCATCGGGTCCTGCCGAGAGGCGTAAATGCAAAATCCCGATCTCACCCAGGATAAAGCACAGGATGTGGTTCTTGACCGGCGAAGCCCAGCGATAATCGATATCCGCAAACCATTTCGGACCCATACGGTCCATGCCCCAGGCAAATAGGATGCGTGGGAAAGCCAGGTAGGAAAGTGCCACCCACCACAGGTTGAACAGGATGAACGACATGGCCATCATGAACACCACGAACCAATTGTGGTTGATGACAGCCGCCAGTCCAACGAAATTGGGTGACCAGGGCAACGTGTAACCTGCCAGTCCCTCGCCCATATTATCCACCCAGGCAGTTGCCGAAGAAACTCGAAGCCAACCGTGTTGTACAGGCAACAGCCAGCCAGATCATGAAAAAAGCGGGTACAAGGATGGCAGACAGGTTCGCCAGGATGATGGTCTTATCCGGACGCTTTACTTCTCCGGCAATAAAGGTGATGCAATAGGAATAGGCAAACAGCCATGAACCAGCGACCATTACACCGAGAGTGTCAAACCAGTTCCAGGTAGTTGGCAGCACATCACCAGCCCTCGATTGCTGACCTGCAGTCAGCCAGGAAACCATCGTAATCCAGTGAGCCATACTGTAACGCAAGGTTGTTCCATGCGTGACAAAGGCATCGCGGTGGTGAAGGTGAACACCAACAGGATGACCAGGCAGCCTGCAATCCCCAGCACCATGATGACCTTTTGCACCTTCGCAAAGACTTTCATTCCAAAGACGACGAATAACAGGCCGATGAATTCACCAGCGTTGCAGATCAGGAACAAGGCAACTGGCTGGGTGCAAAACTCGGCCGCAGCCGGCAGGTTCAGGAACTGGAACATCATCACCAGGCCGGGATCCACTGTCCACGGGGCAAGTACAAAGATCCACATGATCCACACGAAGGCATTGCCAAAGATCTCGGCGATGCCGATGATCGGGTGGAGGATGCGCGAGTTGTAGATATACTCACCACCGGAGCGTGGCATCGAGCCGCCCAGGATCCCCCAGACCAGCGAGAAGCCGACACCGCACAGTAGCGCTGAAAGCAATGTCGCCATGATCAGGTTGCCGCCGGTGTACACACCCAGACCAAAACTGATCATCACCCACATGCTGGGGGTCAGACCCTGGTTCATGAAACCGACACCGAAGCATCGACGAACGATAGGCCTCTAACAAGGCCGCTGGCCTTACGAGCAAAAGCCATTTGTTCAGGCATTGTTCATTCTCCTTTCAAGGTTGATTAACGACTTTCTTTGATGTCTCATTTACCTAGCCAACCTGCCAAGAAGTGTTTTATTGAAGTGACCTCCTTCCATATCTAAAACTTGCGTGACCATTCTTTTGGCCAGCGCTCCACGACGACTTTCTTCTGGGTGAAAAATTCCACTGCATCCATTCCCTGACCATGCAAATCACCAAAGAAAGTCTCTCGCCATCCGCTGAACGGGAAAAATGCCATCGGCGCTGCAACACCAATATTTATGCCGATATTCCCAGCATCCGCTTCATAACGGAAACGACGGGCAATCGAACCACTCGAGGTGAATATACTGGCCTGGTTGCCATACTTTCCACTGTTGACCAGTCCAAGGCTTCTTCGATGGTATTTACATGCATTAATCCAAGTACCGGACCAAATATCTCCGTTCGGGCAATCTCACTCTCTGGCCGCATATCAGCAATGATCGTTGGGCGGACAAAGGTACCTTTTTCATAACCCTTGACAACCGTATTCCTGCCATCCACGCAGATGGTTGCACCTTCGTTAGTCCCGACTAATCAACTCCTTCCACACGCTCTTTGGAAGCATGGTTGATCACCGGTCCCATTTGAACACCCAGATCCAGACCATATCCCACTACCCGGCTCTGAGCAGCGTCACAGATCATTTCGGTAAATTCGTCACGGGCTTATCCAACTGTCACGCCCAGGAAACCGCCAGGCAACGCTGACCTGCGCAACCGAATGCCGAATCCGCCACGATCTTGGTCGCCATTTCCATATCTGCATCCGGCAGGATTAGCACCGGATTCTTAGCTCCTCCCTGAGCCTGTACACGTTTCCCATTTCAGCCGCAGCCTGGGCATAAATATACCTTGCGACTGGGGAAGAACCGACAAATGTGATGCCGCGAATGACAGGATGATCAAGAATTGCATCCACTGCTTCCTTGCCACCATTTACCAGGTTGATCACCCCTTTGGGCAAGCCAAGTTGGTCAATCAGCTTGAAAATTACCTGCATTGTCATCGGAACTTTTTCAGACGGCTTGATGATATATGTGTTCCCGCAGGCAATTGCATAGGGAAGGTACCAAAATGGAATCATTCCCGGAAAATTGAACGGGCAAATCGCAGCACACACACCCAACGGTTGGCGGATCATGAATTCATCTATTCCAGGGGCAATATCTTCGGAAAACTCCCCCTTCATCATCATCGGGATGCCGCAGGCAACCTCTACATTCTCGATTGCACGCCGCATTTCAGCCTTGGCTTCATCGTAAGTTTTTCCGCATTCAAGTGTGATGGTTCGGGAAATCTCGTCGAGATTCTCTTCCATGAGAAATTTCAACTTGAACAAGTATTGAACGCGATCCTGGGCAGGGATTCGCCGCCAAACAGGAAAAGCCTCGGCAGCGGAGCGCGCTGCGGCATCCACTTCGTCATAGCCACACATGGGCGTTCTGCGCAAGTAATTCACCGGTGGCTGGATTGACCACTTCCAATAATCCTTTACATCTGGTTCGATCCACACACCATTCATATAGTTCAAGATTTTCATCATCCAGCCTCCTTGTCTGTTGTAGCCGCAAGCGCAGCTTCGATGATGACCAATCCTTCATCAACTGTAGTCTCCGTGATGCACAACGGAGGAACAACAAACAGGATGCTGCCCATGTTGTTTGCCATGATGAAGGTAAATAGACCATTCTCGCGAAGGTACTTACCCAACTCTGCCATCACTCGCTGCCGGCATGATTTCTTTTGTTTCACGGTTGGCGACCAGCTCGAGTGCCGAGAACAGACCGATGTAACGCACATCACCAACAGAGGGATGCCTGGATTTGATGTCTTCCAAGTTTCGTTCCAAGATGTTTGCCAACCCTGACAGCATTCTCGATCAGACCATCTTCTTCGTATACTTCAATCGTTGCCAGTGCTGCAGCACATGCCAGAGCATGACCGTTGTAAGTCAGCCCAGCATAGAGGTATTTATCATCAAAGAATTTCGCGATCGGCTCCGAAACAATCACCGCGCCCAGCGGCACATAACCGCTGGTGATGCCCTTGGCGGTGGTGATGATATCAGGAGTCACACCCCAGTTATCCACAGCAAACCATTTTCCAGTCCGTCCCCACCCACTCATCACTTCATCGGATATGAGCAGGATGCCATACTTGTCGCAAATCTCGCGGACACGCGGCCAATAATCATCCGGCGGGACGATCAATCCATTCGAGCCAACCACTCCTTCCATGATGATGGCAGCGATCTTATCCGGGCCTTCATACTTGATCACCTCTTCAAGGTGGGAGATGCACTCCCGCTTGCAAGTATCCTTTTTCTGGCCGAATGGGCAACGATAACAAAACGGATCAAGAAAATGCACTCCGCCGGGCATGGCCGGTTCAACTGCCAGGCGGCGATAATCCCCTGTCAGCGCAATTGAGCCATGCGTAGCGCCATGATAGGAACGATAACGAGCCAGGATCTTGTGCCGCCCGGTATAGAAACGGGCGATCTTGATTGCATTTTCATTGGCTTCGGCACCGCCCAGGGCTAAGAAATGTTTTCTTGAGATTGCCCGGAGTGACCTCAGCCAGTTTCTTCCCAAGCAATCCGCGCACATCCGTGGCATTCCCGGGATGGACAAAACATAGCTTTGCCGCCTGGTCCTGGATGGCCTTAACCACCTTGGGATGCTGGTGACCGATATTCGTATTCATCAACTGCGAGGAAAAATCAAAATAGCGTTTTCCATCTGTATCCCAGAAATAAATTCCCTCTGCACGCTCCACTGGAATGGGATTCACCTGCCCCTGGACGGACCAGGAAAAGAAAGTGTACTCCTTGTTCATTTGTACGATTTCTTGCGATGTAAGTCTTGACAAAGTTGCCTCCATCTGAAAAAGATCGATTTATTGCCGTTATGTTCAAGAAATTACTGTTTCGTCAACTTAATTGCAGCGCGGAAAATGGCGAGCGTATCATCGATATCTTCGTCGCTGTGGGCATAGCACAGGAACCAGGGTTCGCGAGGATCGTGATCAGGCATCACCCCTTGTTTGATAAGTGCATCCACGATTGCCAGGTAATATTCCTTGTCACTCCTTGACCAGGATCGTTGATCCGTTACCTCTTCGACTCCGAGAGCGAACGAAAACATTGCCGGATAACCACTCATGGCATGAGGAATACTTTCCTCGTGGAATATTTCAGAAATCCCATCCATCAAACGTTGACCGCGTTTTTCCAGGGTTTTGAGCACCGGTTCCCGTTTTAGGATTGTCAAAGTAGCCCAAGCCGCAGCTACACCAGGTTTGTTATTGGTATAAGTACCACCCTGTGAAACACCCTGCCCGATGATGGACATAATCTCTTTTTTCCCCCCGAAGGCTGCGAGTGGGTATCCGTTCCCCAAGGCTTTGGCGTAAGTTGCCAGGTCAGGTTTGAGGTTGTAAAACTCCTGTGCCCCTCCGTTGGCTATGCGGAAACCAGTTTTCACTTCATCCAGGATCATGACAATCCCGTACTCATCGCATCGTTCACGGACTAGTTGCAGGAAATTCTTCCGAGGAAGGATTGCTCCACAATTCCCCATGCAGGGTTCAATGATGATCGCAGCAACTGATTCGCCCACGTCTCTTAATGTATTCTCCAGAATCTCTGGTTCGTTGAACGGCAGAGTAACGATCATCTGGGTGAGCGGGCGAGGAATGCCGGAGCTTGATGGAATGGGAATCGGGTTGCGTGGATTCCCATATGCTTCCACCGGAGCATATGTGGACCAGAGGGTGTAGTCTTGAAAACCATGGTACATTCCTTCAAACTTGATGATGGTCTCGCGCCCGGTATATGCCCGTGCGACGCGGATGGCATGCATTGTTGCCTCGGTTCCGGAGCAGGCAAAGCGTACCATCTCCAGGCCGGGGCACATATCCACCATCATTTCAGCAACTTCCACCTCCAATTCATATGTCATCGCGCCGAGTGTACCCAGACCGATCTCCGTGATCACCTTTGCGTTGACCTCATCGTAAGCATGGCCCAGGATGATAGGTCCAAAGGCCATGCGGTAGTCAATATACTTGTTTCCATCCACATCCCAGAGGTAAGCACCTTTTGCTTTTAGCATGTAGGGTGTTTTTCCTTCCCCCCAGTACCTAAAATTAGAATTAACCCCCAGGGGTAATATCTTCGCAGCTCTTTTCTGCAGTTCATTGCTTTTCAACCAAGGGGAGATCATAACATCCTTCCGGCAATCACTCGGCAAGGTTATTTTTTCCAGAAATGATCAAACGTTGTGGAATCTGCCATTGGTAAACGTCTTTTATCACCACCGGCACGATGGATGTTGTCGTTTTCCGGACACCCGGGAGCTTCCCAATTATTTCGGTTACAAATCGGTAGATCTCTGCGGTATCTTTGGCAACCAACTGCAGAGAAACATCCGTTTCCCCGATGGAACAAGCAACATAAGTTACTACATCGTATGTTGCCACCTGTTTTGCCACATCCATGATCGAATCCGAATCAACTTCCAGGACTACATCCGCGCGCGTTGTCAGCCCGAAAGCCTGTGTGTTGACAACAGGCCAGATATGTATCACTCCCTCTTTTACCATTTTATCGATTCGATACCGAACAACACGTTCTGAGATTTCCCCACCCACCCGGCGTGCAATAACTGCAGCCGGCATACGGCCATTTTCCATTAGTAACTCGACGATCCTGGCATCAATATTGTCGGTTTCGTACATAAATTTATAATTATTGGGAAGTTTCCGACTGGATTATGATAATAGTTTACCGATTCCGCATCTAAAAAGAAAGTGATATTTGTCATATTCATGGCTATGACTGCCGATTCATGAACGGGTATAATCAACGAATGACCAAGCCATCATCTCTTGTCATTGGTATTGCCGGCGGTTCCGGATCGGGAAAGACCACGGTTGCCCAAACCATCCTGCAACGTGTCGGCCCGGATCGGATCGCTTTTCTCCAGCACGATTCTTACTACAAAGACCTGGGCGGTTTACCACCCAATCAGCGGGCCGAGGTCAATTTTGATCACCCGGATTCCCTCGAGTCGGATTTATTAGGGAAACACATTACTCTCTTGCGGGATGGACAAGCAGTTCAAGTACCGATTTATGATTTCGCCACACACAGTCGCACCGAGAGGACATTCACCGTCCAACCGCGTCCAGTCATTCTTGTAGAGGGAATTCTGATTTTTGCTGAGAAATCCCTGCGGGAAGTCTTTGATGTCAAGATCTTTGTTGACACCGATTCAGATATTCGATTTATCCGCCGGTTACAACGCGATATTACTGAGCGAGGCCGGACAACTGAAAACGTGATTAAGCAATACATGTCAACCGTCCGCCCGATGCACCTGGATTTTGTGGAACCGTCCAAGCGTTACGCAGACGTCATCATTCCTGAAGGTGGTTTCAACGCGGCAGCAGTGGATATGGTGGTTGCCAGGATCGAAGCACTATTGTAGGTGGAGTGTTCAATTCTTGAGTTCTTCTGTAACTCAGCCAAATTAAATCAAGACAAAGGATCAGCTCATGCAACAATGGAATAGAAAGCCAGAAATGGAAATCGACATCAAAAAGGGCTATACCGCTACACTGAAAACAGAAAAGGGTGACATCCAACTGGCACTATTTGCCGAAAAAACTCCACTGACTGTGAACAATTTTGTCTTTCTAGCCCGCCAGGGTTTCTATGATGGAGTCATCTTCCACCGCGTTATCGCCAATTTCATGACCCAGGGAGGGGATCCAACCGGAAAAGGATCCGGAGGCCCTGGTTATCGTTTTGCAGACGAGTTCCATCCCTCTTTGAAACATAACAAGCCTGGAATACTCTCTATGGCGAATGCAGGACCGGGAACCAATGGCTCGCAATTTTTCATTACCCATCTACCTACCCCATGGCTGGATGGAAAGCATAGTATTTTCGGACAGGTCATAGCCGGCATGGATGTACTTCTATCCATTCCACCTCGCGATCCGGGTAGACCAGAATATCCTGGAGTAAAGATCCTTTCAGTGGAGATCACCGAGGGGGACACAGTTTAAGCCTGATTCCTTGCACACGCCCTAATGCGAGGTCTGGGACTGACGTAGAGGACTCCATAGATGGAAACCGCCCCGACACCTGCGAAAGATAAACCAAAATGGTTCACCACTGTCTTGCGCATACTTGCCCTGCTGACTGTGATAGGTATAACTGTAGGAGGATACCTTATCAGGGACCAGGTTGGTAAGTTTGCAGTTTTTGGTTATCCTGGTATTTTTCTGATCGTGATGATCTCATACGCCACCATCTTGGTCCCTGTTCCTGGATTGGCGGTCGTCTTTGCGATGGGAAATTTATTCCATCCAGCCGGCGTGGCTTTGGCAGCTGCCTTGGGGGGCACAGTTGGCGAATTGTCCGGTTACCTTGCTGGTTATAGCGGTCGAGCAGTTATCGAGAATTGGAAGCGCTACGAAAAGATCACCGGTTGGGTAAAGAAATTCGGCGGTCCTGCCATCCTCGTGTTAGCCGCCATCCCAAATCCTTTCTTTGATGTAGTTGGTGTGGTCGCCGGAGCCCTAAAGATGCCCTTACACAAGTTCTTCTTATGGGTACTTCCCGGACAACTCATCAAGATGTTCTATATTGCTTATGCGGGTTCGCTCTCTATTGGATGGGTCTTTGGAAAATAATCGCTTATTGATTTGTACTTTTTTTTCTGGAACAGGTACACCTTGCTACCATAGATTGGAGACCGGAGGGAATGATGATTAATTACTATGAAATAGACAAGTATTTGGAATCTCATTTAGATGAATCCATCTCGGAATTATCTCACCTCGTTGCGCAACCCTCAGTAGGAGCACAAAATTGGGGGCTACACGAATGTGCTGGAATGGTAGCGGACATGCTAAGGAAACGTGGTTTTAATACTGATGTCATGTCCACCCCTGGCGCGCCCGTAGTTTTAGGAGAACGCAAAGGAAGAACTGATCAGACGCTGCTTTTCTATTGTCATTACGATGTCCAACCAGCGGAACCGCTCGACCTTTGGGAAACGCCTCCATTTGAACCTTCCCTGAGGAATGGAAAGCTCTACGGTCGTGGGGTCAGTGATGACAAAGGTCATATCACTGCCCGGCTATTTGCAATCGATGCCTTGCTTGCCAGCATGGGGCGAATTGCCATGTAATGTTAAATTCATCATTGAAGGTGAGGAAGAAACCTCCAGTGTTCATTTGCATCAATTTATACGGGATAATCTGCTCAAATTACAGGCAGATGCGTGTATCTGGGAATTTGGTGGCGTGGATCATGAAGAAACTCCGCAGCAATATCTCGGATTGCGGGGAATATGCTACGTGGAGCTCTCCGTCGAGACCGCCAGCATGGACGTTCACTCGGGTTTGGGTGGGTCGATATTCCCCAATGCAGCCTGGCGGCTAGTCTGGGCACTCGCCAGCCTGAAAGGTCCAGATGAACACATTCGTCTTCCCGGTCATTATGATAAGGTCCGGAAACCCTCGGAACGCGATGTGAATTTAATGGCACTTTTACCCGAAGTCTCTGATGTTTATAAGCAGCAGTACGGGGTTAAATCTTACATCAAGGGGCTGACTGACGGAGTGGACCTGCGCGTTGAAGAAGTCTTTACACCCACTTGCACCATATGCGGTCTCACTTCCGGATACCAAGGGAATGGATCCAAAACCGTACTTCCAGCAAGAGCGTCAGCCAAGGTTGATTTCCGTCTAGTCCCAGACCAGGAACCGGAAGACGTGTTGAAAGCCCTGCGTTCTCACCTGGATGCTGAAGGATTCCAAGATGTTAAAATCGACTACCTGGGTGGTGAAGCTCCTGCGCGAACGGATCCTGATGATCCCTTCGTCAAATTGGTGTGTGATACTGCACTGGGTGTTTATGGAAAGCCAATGAAACTCATCCCCATGTCGGGAGGTTCTGGTCCCAACGGACCCTTTGTCCACGATCTTGGACTCCCTGTGGCAACTGCGGGTTTGGGATACCCGGATGGTCGCGGACATGCGCCGAATGAAAATATCCGCATAGACCTGTATCTCAAGCATGCCAAGCATATGGCACGACTTATGGTGGAATTTGGAAAGTAATAAGTGAGGTATTGCTTCCATTCTTTTTGTTAGTTTTATCCCCTTACAAAAAAGAGACCAGCTTTGGCAAGCCGGTCTCTTTTTTCATTAATTTGATTTATTCTTCGGAGATGGTAATACTCTCAATCATATCCCCTTGGAAATCTGGATATTTTCCGGGATCACGGCGCGTGATGCCATTGACTACATCCATGCCTAAAATAACTTGACCAAAAATCGTATAGTCGCTCTCTGAGAGACCATACGGCCCAAACATGATGAAAAATTGGCTCCCATTCGTGTCTCGACCTGCATTTGCCATTGCCACTACACCTGCTTTATCGAACGCCAGATCGTTCAATTCGTTAACAAATTCATAACCTGGTCCACCGCTGCCTGTGCCAGCGGGATCCCCACCTTGGGCCATGAAACCTTCCAGGACGCGGTGAAAGGTTACTCCGTCAAAGAAACCTTCCCTCGCCAGGAATACAAAACTGTTCACGGTGATCGGCGCTTTGTCGGGGAAGAGCTGAATAATAAACTCACCTCCCTTTGCCATTTTGACAGTAGCAAGATATTTCTTGGCAACATCAATGAGCATCGGTGGTGGGCCAGAATATTGCTTTGTTCCTATCAGGGCAGGTAATTCACTCTGTGGTGTAGGAGTAGCCCCTTTATCGGCCTGGTTTGATTGGATAGCAGAGACTACGATCCATGCAATCGCAGCAACGCTGATTATAATTAAGCCAATGGTAGCCGCCCGATTTAAAATCTTCCTCCTGGCACGAGCAACGCGCCGGTTGTCCCTTTTGGTTTTGTGTTTCCCTGCCATACCTTATCCTCCAAGCCATAACGAAAATTTTCTATGATATTAGGACAAGTGTAGCATAAAAGCCGCCAAATGGCTGTGGATTGATCCTCTCTTGTGGAGACTCTGAATTGTTTCACTCCCAAGGCTCCTGCCAGAAGAGGGGATTGCCTTTTTTTCGACTTCTCTGTATCATAGACCCAACCCAAGAAAAGAAGGTTAACTATGGAAATGCATGTTATTAAGATAGATAAACCTGATGAAGTCAACTTCATACTAGGGCAATCACATTTCATAAAAACGGTAGAAGATGTGCATGAAGCACTGGTGAATGCGGTTCCAGGAATAAAATTTGGCGTTGCTTTTTGTGAAGCTTCTGGAAAGTGCCTCGTTCGATTTAGCGGTACCGATAATGCAAGTATTGACCTTGCCAAGAAGAACGCACTCGCAATCGGCGCGGGGCATTCATTTGTCATCTTTCTTGCCAGTGGCTTTTATCCGATCAATGTGCTAAATGTTGTAAAGAATGTCACCGAGGTCTGCCGGATTTTCTGCGCCACCGCCAATCCCACCGAAGTCTTGGTGGTGGAGACTGATCAAGGTCGTGGAATCCTGGGAGTGGTGGATGGCTCGAAACCTCTTGGAATTGAGGCAGAAGAAGACATCGCCTGGCGTAAGTCCTTCCTGCGCATGATTGGGTACAAAGCCTAGCCAAATCCCAATAGAACCGATGCCATTCGGGATCGAGGTCGTACGATTGCCGATTTAACAAAGTGTGGATCCCAAAAAAATAGGCCCGGAGTCCGCTGATGATCAAGGGCTCCGGGATTTTAATTACTCCACATATTCTATGATCAATCTGCCATCGGGGTCATAATGCGACCTGGCAGTAAAGGGAGGTTCGCCGAATTTCCAGGTCCGTATTTTACTTGATAATGCAGGCAAGTCTTCGACAACGGGTTTATCAGGCAACTCATCCCATTTGATCCATTCCAATGTATCCTTCTGAAGATGCAATCAGGTTCCCCGATTGGATTTCTCCTATAAAAATAAAAATCCCAACGCCCGGATTATCCCCCGTGTCGACGAATAAAGATCCGCAAAGGAACAGGGATGTAGTTAGTCCTGTTTCTTCAAATAACTCACGCCTCGCCGCAGATAGGGGATCTTCAGCTCGTTCTATGTGCCCACCCACCCCATTGTACCTTCCAGACCACAGCCGCTTGGAAGCCGCTCCTTTCAGTAACAGTACAGAATCACCCCGGCGGATAAAAATCAAAACGCGCGGAATAATTAAATAACGTTCGGGTGAAGCACCCTGTTCTGATGAAGGCATATTATTAAATAATAAGCTGAGACAAGAAATTCAGTGCCTCAGCTTTTATCCATTATCCAGGTTTGCGTATATCTTCGAGATGACCTGCAGAGCCTAACTTCTGGTTCTTATGAGCAATGAATTTGGCATATTCACTCATAAAGATTTTGCCGGGATCGCGCAGATCGAATTTTTCGGGAAAATCGCGGAAGAATTCGCGGTGCACACGCGTCCAAACCAGGCGTCCATCGGTATCGATATTTACTTTGGTAACCCCAAGTACGGCTGCCCTGGCGAATTCATCCTCATTGACACCCTTGGCACCCTTCAAGTTTCCCCCTGCGGCATTAATCCGCGCTACTTCCTCCTGTGGGACAGAGGATGAACCATGCATCACCAGTGGGAAACCCGGCAGGCGTTTTTGGATTTCTTCCAGAACCTCAAAATGGAGACCCTGGGAACCCGAGAACTTGAATGCCCCATGACTGGTGCCAATGGCGCAGGCAAGGGAGTCGCATCCAGTGAACTGGACAAAATCCTTGGCTTGCTCAGGATCGGTTAACTTGGCATTCGCTTCATCCACCTTGACATGCTCTTCCACTCCGCCCAGTTGCCCGAGTTCCGCCTCGACAACAATACCTCGCGCATGGGCGGCATCCACCACGCGCTTGGTGATTTCAACATTCTTGCCGAAAGTCTCGTGGCTGGCATCAATCATTACCGAAGAATAAAATCCACTTTCGATACAGTCCATGCATGTTGCTTCATCACCATGGTCCAGGTGGACAGCAAAAAGTGCATCTGGAAAGACTTGGTCCGCCGCACGGATCAAACCTTCCAACATCGTCTTGTGAGTGAACGAGCGGGCTCCCTTGCTGATCTGGATAATAAATGCAGCCTGGCTTTCCATGCACCCTCTGAATAAGCCCATTGTCTGTTCCAGGTTATTGATATTGTATGCGCCAATGGCATATTTTCCATAAGCAGCTTCAAACAATTGTTTTGTTGTAACGATCATAATATTTCTCCTTAGTAAAAGGCATCAACCATCGCTCGGAATCGGTTTGCACAATGTGAATTCTCTACCAACACCTTGGTCCCGGGTGGATGTTATTAACCAATGTCCTCGCTCCAACCGGCCCATTATACCAAGCACCTTTCAGTTATCATGGGAGGCGAGTGAATGTATCCGTTCCTGAATTACCATTTGTGCTCGACCAGTTGAGATCCATGGAGCTAATGGATACTGAAATGACCTGGATGGTGACTGTTACATCCGTCTGAGGAACATGATAATCAAAAGTAAATGTGCTCCCATCCCAATATTCGTATGTAATGTCATAGGTTCCTCGCTCATCATTTATTGATGAGAGAACATGATAATTTTCACCATCCCATACGATTGTATGATTAGTACCCTCCGCAGTATCCCGCCAGATCCCTGCCAGGCCAGGCATGGGTTCAAGAACCTGGGTGGGGGATGGTGTAATGGTGGGTGACGGAATGGGTGTATTGGTAGGGATGGGAGTGGAAGTCGGCAGAGGAGTTGGGGTTGCGAGTAAAGAAGAGAGCGTTCCACATGAACAAGCCAATGTCACCACACCGGCAATGACGCAAAGCCAGGACAATCCATATTTTAGTTATTTTTTTTCATTAATTCATCCTTTGAGGGTATAGTATCGAATATTGTTCAAAATTTTTTTGGGAAATAATTGTGTTGATTATCATGCGAAATCTATTTATAATTCAATTCATTATAGCAAAATTCTAAATTCTTTGATCTGTATAATACCCTGGAAACTAACAAAACCGTTACAACTTATGAGACTAAAAAACGTAAACCTATTGAATAGCTTGCAGTATAATCTAGTATCTCACTCTAATAAACACTTACCTACTGGAGGAACCATGGGCGACCTTTCAGAAACCATCAAAGGCGGGCAAGATTTTCTCACCAAGATCCTATCGTATATTCCCGGTTTCAATGGATATATCAAGCGCTCCCAGCGCCGGGCAGCCGATAAACTTTTACGCGACCAGGTAGCTTTGAGGTACACCGAACTTGGAAAACGGCTTTCTGGTCTGAAGAAGGACCTGGTCGAAGCAGGTCAATTCGATTTGCTGGAAGAACTGGATTCGATCGGCTTGAAACTGACCACTTTTGCTGACCGGATCAAGAATGCTTCCTATGGCTATTCCGGTTTCTTTGATGCCGTGAAAATCAACGAAAATGAGCTCGAAAAGATCTATGCCTTTGACGCTGCGTTCTTTGAGTTGGCCGACCAGATTGGAAGCGGCTTGGAAAACGTAGCTGCAGGAATAGGTGGTGACGGTCTCAAATCCGCCATTCGTGCAGTGGATGAACTTGCGCTCCAGGCTGTTCAAACATATGATAAGCGTTACCAGATCCTGGTCACTCCATCTGAAGCATAAAATAAATTCTTCCACAAGTGGAAATAGGAACCCGGAAGCAACAAGGATTTTCCAGCTCATCGAAGGAGAGACATCCTGTAAACCAGGCTGAATGATAGTATCTCTTTTCATCCAAATTGCTTGATAAACTCTCAAAGTCGCCTGTTTTTCCAAATAGGGCGACTTTGTGGTTTAATAGGGGTATGTGGAGTGAATATATTTCCCCGGCCTCATTACCGGAAACCTTACAGACTCCTGGAGGCGAAGCGTGAAAAAGCACGCATCGTGGCAGGTGCTACCGATCTCATGCTTGAACTTGAGCGTGGAATCCGCAAGGGTATCGATACGAGTCATCGATATCACCCGTATTACAAGGTCTCGATCAAATCTCCATTGACGATAAAGACATAATTCACATCGGACCCTTGGTAACTCATAATAATGCTGCTTCATCTCAACTCCTGCCGCGAACGAGCCTTCCCTTTAGTAAGTGCTGCCTGGCAGGTGGGGGCACCACAAATTCGCAACCGGGCAACGGTTGCAGGCAACCTGATCACTGCAAGTCCTGCAAACGACACCATCCCTGCCCTTGAGGCTTTGGGCGCTTGGGTGGAATTGGCCTCAGTTTCAGGCAATCGCATGATTTCTCTCTCGGACTTCTATACAGGAGTTCGTAGAACTGTTCTGCACCCGAACGAAATGCTGGTGGACATAGCCTTCCCAGCTCTGCCCAATTCCAGCAGAGGCACTTTCCTGAAATTAGGTTTGCGTCGTGCTCAAGCCATTTCAGTAGTCAATACCGCAGTAGTTCTGGACTTTGATGAAACTATGGTGAGATCAGCGACCATTACCCTGGGTGCCGTGGCTCCCACGATCATCCATGCGACAGAAGCAGAAGTATTTTTATCGGGAAGAAACTTGACAGAAGACGTCATAGACCAATGCGGTGAACTCGCAGCCAAAGCAGCCCTTCCCATAGATGATATCCGCGGATCAGCGACTTACCGCCGGGCAATGGTTAAAGTATTGGTGACGCGTTCTTTACGGATGCTTCGTGATAGCCTCGAATGTTCCATGGTACCAGAATCGCCTGTCCTGCTCCAAACCCACCAGGCAACTGACCAAGCCAAAGCGAAAATGTCCTCACTCATTTTATGGTCCCACATCAAGTATAAAAACAACAATTAATGGTCGGAAATTCGTGTTCACAAGCGGTTATGACAAATCATTGTTACGTCTCCTGCGTGAAGATGCAGGGTTGATTGGAACAAAAGAAGGCTGTGCCGAAGGGGAGTGTGGTGCGTGCACCATTTTCATGGATGGGAAAGCCGTGATGGCTTGCCTCGTCCCTGCACCGCGTGCTGAAGGAGCAGAAATTGTGACTGTTGAAGGGCTCTCGGCTGAAAGTGCGAATATTAATCGCGAGGAAGTGGGTGTCGAAGGATTACATCCCGTTCAACAAGCATTCATCAATGATGGCGCAGTTCAATGCGGATATTGCTCGCCAGGCTTCATAATGTCTGCAGTCAAGTTATTGGAAGAGCGGCCCCATCCATCACGGAACGAGATCACCCAGGCACTCACGGGCAACCTGTGCAGGTGTACCGGCTATTACAAGATCATCCAGGCAGTGGAAGATGCCAGCAATTTGGCGAACCTATATGCCGCAGGGAAAAATAGAAATAAAAGGAGAATCAAATGACAAGGTATGATCGGTATCGCTCCCGAAAACCTCCCGCAAGAAAAGTAGCTCCAATCTGGCGAGGTGTTGGCTGCCTGTTGATGGTCGTCATACCGCTCATTTCTTACGTGATCGGTAAGGCACTACTGCAGGCGGCAAAAAGCCGGAATTTGATCCCACCTGAAATCCTTGGTTATCCTAGATTTCCAGCCTGGGTATATAAAACCGCCTTTCTAAATACAATCGCACAATGGATCGGAACGTTGAAAGATCCTGTGGCATTGTTGATTTTCACATTTGCAGTTCTCCTACTCCTCAGTGGGCTAATATCATTGGTTTATACTGCCCTATATCAATTTCTTGGCCCTCCACGATATACTGAAGTGGATGCCCAACCCTCAAAATACAAGGCCAAATCTTACAAACGGTAAAGAGCACTGTAAATGACGAATGTGATTGGTAAATCAATTCCGCGTGTCGATGCTCGAGACAAGGTAGTTGGAACAGCCAAGTATTCTGGCGATCTCGATCGACCAGACATCCTGCACATGAAGATCCTGTTCGCAGGTCGTCCACACGCACGCATTAAAAGCATTGACACATTACAGGCAGCGGCACTACCTGGAGTGGTGGCAATATTTACCTCAAAAGATATCCCTGTAAACGAATATGGCCTTCAAAGAAATGATCAGCCGGTTCTTTGCGGTCCAATTTCGAAACCGCTGAGCTCTTCATCGGATACTGCCTGGTCAAACCCCTAAAGCAATATGCATATGTTGCGGAAGATATAGTCCGTTTCGAGGGTGACCAGGTAGCTGCAATAGTTGCTGAATCAGAAGAGATTGCTGCCAAAGCGCGGGGACTAATCAGGGTTGAGTTTGAAGACCTGCCTGCGGTATATGATGCTGTCCAAGCAATGCAAACGGGTGCACCAATCGTCCATCCAGAGTTGGGTGATTCGAATGTATGCGTCCATTATAAAATCCGCAAAGGAGACATTTCCTTAGGTTTCGCCGCGGCTGACATTGTCGTCGAGGGGGAATATAGGACACCCTGGCAGGAACATGCTTATCTCCAACCCGAAGCAGGAATAGCGTATCTCGACACTGAAGGTCGGATAACTGTTGAGTGCGGGGGCCAATGGACCCATGCTGACCGTGACGGTATTGCCCACTCGCTTGGCTTGCCAGACGAACAAGTCCGTGTCATCTATCCAGCAATTGGCGGCGCTTTCGGAGGGCGCGAAGATCTCTCTGTACAAATCGTGCTCGCTCTTGCGGTAATGAAGCTGAAGCGCCCGGTTAAGATCATTTGGAGCCGTAAGGAGTCGATCATTGGGCATGGCAAGCGTCACCCCATGACCATTAAGGCAAAATGGGGCGCCACCAGAGACGGAAAACTGGTTGCTGCCGAAATGGAATTGATTGCTGACGGTGGCGCATATATGTATACGACGAACAAAGTATTGGGTAATTCCACCATCACTTGTACAGGACCTTATTACATTCCCACATGTCAATGTCGACACTTATGGAGTTTATACGAACAATATCCCCGGCGCAGCATTCCGCGGTTTTGGTGCACCCCAGGCACTATGGATGGCAGAACTCCAGATGGATAAGCTGGCTGAGAAACTTGGTCTCGATCCGGTTGATTTCCGTCATCGCAACGCCTTAAGGGAAGGGGATACCCTATGGTGTGGGAACCCCTGCTCCCGGCAGGGTGAGTATCGTGGAGTGCATCGAGGCCGCACGAGACAAGTTTGGATGGGGTAACAAGTTAAAGAAAGATCTTCATCCGGACTACTTGAAACGAGGCATCGGGTTCGCGGCAGGTTTCAAGAATGTGGGTTTCAGTTTCGGTTACCAGGAAAATTCCTGGGCACGTATTGAATTGCATGGAAGTGACGAGATCGAGCATGCCGTTTTGTGGCACGCAAGCGCAGAAGTGGGTCAGGGTACCCATACCGTCATGTTGCAGATGGCTGCTGAAGCACTTGGAATTCCGGTTCAGAAGATCACCATTGTCACGTCGGATTCGGCAACCATGGGAAACCCCGGCTCGGTATCCGCCTCGCGAATGACCTTTATGTCTGGAAATGCCATTCGAGGTGCAGCGGCTGCTGCCCTGGAGAAGTGGAAATTGGAGGAACGCCCGGCGATTGCCGAATTCACCTATCTGGCTCCAAAAACCGAGCACTTCCACCCGGAGACAGGACATTCAGTGCCAAACTTCTCCTATGCCTATGTTGCCCAGGCTGTGGAAATTGAATTAGATACAGAAACCGGTTTCATTAAAATCCTGCGCGTTGTTTCTGCGGACGATGTAGGCAAGGCGATTAATCCCGCCCTGGTGGAGGGGCAGATCGAGGGTGGTGTAGTGCAAGCACAAGGCTATACTACTTTGGAAGATTTAAAGATTTCCAAATGGGCATATTTTGACCGATCAATTTAGCACCTACCTGATTCCAACCATCCTGGATATCCCCGACTCGGTCGAACCTGTCATTGTGGAAGTCGCTGAGCCGAATGGACCCTTCGGAGCAAGGGGACTTGGCGAATTACCATTCCTCCCGCTAGCTCCAGCCATTGCCGCTGCAGTCCATGATGCCACAGGTGTCTGGATCAATACCCTACCCCTCACCCCGGAACGGGTTTTACGAGGTTTGGGGAAAATATAGATACTTCCCTAGTGATGGATAAAAAATCTGATAGGCCGTGATGGCCTTTGTTTTTAATCGAATTCCTTTTCTTATGATGATTCCTCATGATTACCACATGCACTACGCATGCCTCAGAAGACGGAAGATGATTCTCTTGAGGTTATGTGTCACCGCGCGGTTACCCTGGGTATCCCGGAAATTGGTTTTAGTGAACATTGGGATGTTAGCCCATATGAAAAAATCCAAAGTTCTTTAAACCAGAACCCTGGTACGAAGAAATCCAACGTTTACGAACCATTTACAAAGATCAATTGATCATCCGGGCAGGGATTGAGATTGCAGAGACCTCATCTGTATCTCTCAGATGCAGCTGAGGTACTCACCCGCATACCCTTTGACTACGTCATCGGTTCGGTCCATTGGGTTGGCTCACTCTTCATGTTCGACTCCCGTTACTTCAGCAATGGTAACGCTGACGACATTTACAATTCCTATTTCGATGAACTCGAAGAAATGGTGAAGAGCGCTGATATTGACATCGTTGCCCATTTCGACATCCCTGCTCGTACAGCAATACCCATCCTTGGCTATGAACCAGTCCGATATGAGAGAAAGATCCGTTCCATATTGGATATCATCATCCAACGAAATTTGGCGCTGGATATAAATGCTGCCGGGTTACGCAAAGCCTCCCAAAACCTGATGCCTGATCCAGTAATTCTAAAATGGTATGCGGAAATGAATGGTCAGCATGTCACCCTTGGTTCTGACGCCCACCGGGAGAGCGAAGTCGGACAGCACCTTGATCTCGCCCTCAAGGCAATTCGTACTGCTGGTCTAGCCCAAATTACTCAATTCCGCACACCGCCAGAGTTATCTTGTAGCTTTGGATTAAGCTTTAATTTTACCTTTCGGTTGTCGAGAAAGGACCTGTAAACATGGCTTCCATAATACTGCTCCGCGGCGGGGGAGACTTGGCTACAGGTGTAGCCCAACGGCTGATTCATTGCGGAATCCGTGTCGTGGTCACTGAACTCCCCCAACCACTGACCGTACGTAGAACAGTCTCATTCGCTGAAGCAATTTATATGGGTATATTCGACGTGGAAGGGATCACAGCACATTGTGTTGAAGACCCCAGTGACACTCTAAAAATCCTATCCATTTTCGGGAAAGGACAGGTTCCTGTTATTGTGGATCCTCAATGCATAACTGCCAAGACATTGCGGCCTTCAGTTATTGTGGATGGACGGATGCTCAAGAAATCCCCCACACCTATTGATTATATCCCCCAGCTGTATATCGGTCTTGGACCTGGTTTCATTGCAGGAAAGAATTGTCAAGCGGTAATTGAGACACGCCGCGGGCACACGCTGGGTCGGGTTTATTGGAGCGGAGGGCCGGAACCTGACACTGGCGAAGCCGGAAGGTAACCAAGAGCGTGTAATCAGGGCACCCATGGACGGGATTTTCCTCCCCCACAAGCAAATAGGTGATCATTGCGAAGAAGGGGATATTATTGCAGAAATAAGAACTGAAAGGGAACCATCCCCTTCGATCGACCAAAATTCTCGAACCTTCATTGGTCAAAAGCCCTCTTTTCGGAATTCTGCGCGGCATGCTTCACCCAGGTCTGAAAGTCTTCCGCGGCATGAAGATTGGAGATGTCGATCCACGCAACGACCCATCTACCTGTACCTTGGTCTCTGATAAAGCCTTATCAATTGGAGGGGGTGTGCTGGAAGCGATACTCTCGCGTCCGGAAATCCGCATGGACCTTTGGAAATGAACCTCTATCATGCCCTTCGGCTTCTTCCTGCGGATTGCGTCACTTTCAGCGGGGCAGGTGGGAAGACAACCGCAATTTTCCAATTGGCACGTGAAATCCAGGCATTATATGGGAACCAGGACCTGGGTGTTATTGTGACAACCACCACCCACCTGCAAGTAGACCAGGCATCACTCGCAAATTCCCATTTGTGCTGTACATTGGAAGAACCTTTGGCAGATCAACTTAATAGCCTCAAGGGCGTTGTCCTGGTGACCGGGCCACTTGAAGGTGATCGCGCAACCGGGGTCAGTCCATTAGTTCTTTCCCGTCTACACGAAATATGTCTTGAAAAGAATATTCATCTCCTGGTTGAAGCAGATGGTTCCCGAATGCTTCCACTTAAAAGCTCCTGCCGATCATGAACCAGTAATCCCATCTTTTGCTGATATTGTCGTTGTTGTAGCCGGGATGCAGGGGTTAGGAAAACCATTATCCGACAAGGTTGTCCATCGGACGGAGCAATTTTCCAAGCTCACTGGCTTATCAATTGATGACCTGATCACCCCGGAATCTCTTGTTAAGCTTCTCACTCATGCCGATGGTGGATTAAAGGGAATTCCAACCGGGGCACGAAGGGTGGTGCTACTAAACCAGGCTGACACGCATGAACTGCAGTCCCTGGCAAAGGGTATGTCAGGCAGCCTGCTTTCCGACTTTAGTTCTGTAGTGGTTGCCTCATTGCAACAATCTCGTATCCATGCAGTTCGAGAGCCTATAGCCGGGATCTTGCTTGCTGCCGGTGAGGCCAGGAGATTTGGAGCTTCCAAACAACTTCTCGACTGGCATGGTAAACCGTTCGTACGCCACATTGCTGAAATCGCGCTGGCAGCAAAATTAAATCAAGTAGTCGTTGTAACCGGTTCCAATCGAGATGCCGTCGAGCAGTCTGTGGGTGATCTACCTCTTATGATCTGCCATAATCCAGACTGGGAAAAAGGTCAAAGTTCCTCTCTTCAAGCAGGTTTGCGATCGCTCAAGGCAGGGATTGGAGGGGTCATCTTCTTACTCGCCGACCAACCATTTGTTACCCAAGCGGTGATAGAGGCACTCGTGGATTCGCATGCCGAGGACCTCTCTCCAATCATAGCCCCACATGTTCAAAGTAGACGCGCCAACCCAGTCCTATTTGATCAGGTGACATTCAAGGATCTATCCACAATTTCGGGAGACGTCGGTGGTCGGATTCTCTTCTCCAAATTCCCAGTTACTTCGCTACCCTGGAATGACCCAAGGTTGTTAACTGATGTGGACCACCCGGATGATTATGGACGGTTAATTCATGAGCCCTAATACCTCGGGGGTTATCCTGGCAGCCGGTAAGTCAAGTCGTATGGGGCGGCCAAAATTGCTGCTTCCGTGGGGTAATACTTCCGTCCTGGGCAGGTAATATCCACCCTTGCTACTGCGAAAATTGAACCACTCCTGGTTATAACCGGGGCACATCGAGAGAAGGTGGAAGAGCTTGTTGCCAAATTGACCAAGAATTACCCGGTACAGTGTATCCATAATCCAGATTACGCAAGCGGTGGGATGCTGAGTTCCATACAATGCGGGATCCGGGAGCTGATCCTTTCTTCCGCTGCATTCTCACAAGAAGATCAAAGTGCTGCAGCTCTGATCACGCTGGGTGATCAACCTCAAATCAAGTTGGAAACCGTCCTTGCAATATATTCTGCCTTCAAACAGAATGGTTCGGAATTGGTGCTACCAAGTTACAACAACCGTCGGGGACATCCCTGGCTTATCGCGCGGCCATTATGGGAACAACTACTAGCACAACCTGCAACGATGACCCCCCGCCAATTCCTGTATGAACACAACCATCAAGTAATGTATATTACATCTGACGAAAGCATCCTCCAGGATTTGGACACTCCCGATGACTATCTCCGCCTTCAACCTTAACCCTTGCGAAATCTGTCATCTTATGCTATTTTCCTCTTCAAGTGCTAAAAATTATGAAAACAGTGATGTCCAATATTCTTACCTCTGAAAAGGTTTCTGCTGGATGATGCTGCGTTCTTTTATTGCGATAGAACTTCCGCCTGAGATACAAAAGGAAATCGCCAGGAGCACCACCATCTTGCAGGAGAAGCTTCCAAAACCTTTGGTCCGATGGGTTCCTGTCCAGAACATCCACCTGACTCTGCAATTTTTGGGGGATGTTTCGCCTTCCAACCTTGAGCGACTTTCTGGAGAATTACGAATTGATTTGGGAGACCACCCTAGTTTCGAGGTACTTGTCGGAAAAGCTGGGGCTTTCCCCAGCGTCCGCAGGGCTCGTACCCTTTGGATTGGATTGACAGCTCCATCGGCACTAACCACTCTTCAGCGTACCATTCAAGCAGTGACTGCTCGAATGGGTCATCCAGCTGAAGAACGCGCATATTCTCCACACCTGACCATCGGACGGGTAAATCAGAATGCTTCCCCTGGAGATTTATCCAAGATCCAGATGGCCATCCAACATTCTGATGTCGGTGATCTTGGTATATTTTGTGTGGAGGCTGTCCACCTTTATAAAAGCGATTTGCTTCCAACCGGCTCAGTTTATACCCGGTTATATTCCATGCCTCTGGCAAGGAAATAATCGTATCCCATATTTATTAATGAGGTGACCCCTGACAACACTCGATCTCTCCCATACCATAGTCAATTCATTGGAGGAAAAAAAAGGCGAAGACATCCTACTCCTAGATGTTCACGAACTTACATCCATCACCGATTATTTTGTTATTTGCACAGCAACAAGCAATCGAATGTTAAACGCGTTGGCCGATGGGGTCTGGGAAAAAGTTCGAGATGAACACCAGAGGAAAGGTCGCATCCAGGGTTCGCCTGCCGCTGGTTGGATAGTACTCGATTACGGGGATGTTGTAATCCATCTCTTTGATGCAGAACTGAGACACTATTACAACTTGGAAGAATTATGGAAAGAAGGAAAAATTCTGCTCAGGTTACAATGAGGTTCACCCCTCAAGTCAACTAAGATTTTCAGCAGAGTTAAACTGACCTAGAAGACGCCCTATCCGGGCGTTTCTGCTTTTCCCACCCAATACCTCCCTGCCTGGATGATTGCCTTGTCGGGAACATCAGCCAATACGATGGCACCATTCCCAATTCGCACACCTGATCCGATGCAGATTCCAACCGAGGTCGTAACGCCCATACCTACCAAAGTCTTCTCCCCCACATGCACATGCCCTGCGAGTAGGGCACCGGGTGCGATATGAGTGTATGCTCCAATGCGGCAATCATGCGAGACAACTGCGTTCGTATTTACCATGCAATACGGTTCGAGAATAGCTTCCGCACCAATATATGCATTTGCAAATACCTGTACCCCTTCGCCAACTTTCGCACTCGCCTCGATCATTGCCCTCGGATGAATTAACTCTGGTAGGGAGAAACCAGACGACTGTAGCAATTCGAAGACTTTCACTCGAATGTTTATATCTAGGATCCCCCCCACTGCATTAGCTGCATCTACGACACCTAGTGTAAGGATTGAATGCAGGATTGACCGTGTTCCAAGGACCGGATAGCCAAGAACGGTCTTTCCAATTGCAAGATTATCATCCACGATTCCAGCAATGGTATAGTCACCGATACTATCCACCATTTCCAATATCGACTTCGCATGTCCCCCACCTCCAAAGATAAGTAGATAGGGTTTATCTGATGGTGGCAGATCAACCTGGATTAAATCCTCTCCGGCATACTGGAAGACCAGCTCTTCGGTGATAAGCTTGTCAACAGGCAAGGTTGCCAGATCCAAGCCAAGCTTCTCGGCGAGAGTACGCGCTGGCTTGGTTATACGCAATTCTTGAGGAGATAATCCAGGTGTCATTTGTTCATTGGATTGGCTCTTTACCTGATCGTCAACAAATTCCGTGATCACGGCAAGTTTTTCCCCCACTCCGAGAATGTCTCCCTCCTTGACCAGGAGGCGGACAAATCCCGTTTCTGATGATTCAATATCTGTAGCTGCCTTGGTAGTTTCTATGGTAAAAAGGATGGTCCCTTTTTCAACAGGCTGCTTATCTGTGACGAATATTTCCACTACCCTTGCTTCCGGTTCATTGGCATTGAGTAAAGGGACGAGGACTTCTGATTTGATCATTTTTACCTTGCATATTGTCTGAAAATTAAATTTAGGCAAATATCTCTCATTTGATCTCTAAGAGAGAATTTCCAATGCAGCCTTCATAATATCTTGAACTGAAGGCAGGATCTCATCTTCGAGATTTCGTGCATTGCCAATGGGCAAATCCCGCGCTGCCACACGCCTCATTCGCAAATTGGAAACCTCCACTGAATTCTCAGCCATTAGAGCCAAAACTTCTGCACCCCAACCGAGTGTCATTCCACCTTCTTCAACCGTCAGGAGGTGACCGGTATGTTTTACAGAAGCGGTCAATGGTCCCAAGTCAAAAGGAGCCAGTTGCGAAAATACCACGATATCCGAGAATATCTCGTATTCCATCATCAGGTCAAGGGCTGCCCTTCGTGCTAATTCGAAGTTATATCCATATGTTGCTATGGTTAACCTGGGTTCGCCCAATGGCCTTAATATATGGGTTGAATACTTGCTGCCAATTCTTTCAAGCTGATAATCCACAAGGTCAGCCTGACCAGCTACGAGCAAGGGGCGAGTGTAGAGGATCTTGTGCTCTATAAAGAGAACCGGATCTTCATCAGCTATGGCATCCAAGAGCAAATCACCTGGATTCCCAAGTGTGCTGGGTGCAACAACTTTTAACCCTGGTATTCCCAGGAATAGTTTCTCCAGGGATTGTGAGTGGGTAGGTCCATAGCCACGTCTTCCTCCCATCGGAGTTCGTACTACGATAGGAACCTGCACGTTATTCGTTGTACATCCAGCGGAATTTTGCTGCATGATTAATCAGTTGATCGGCAACCAGGGTAACGAAGTCTCCGAACATGATCTCGACTACTGGGCGTAAACCACGCAACGCCATTCCGGTTGCTACGCCAACGATTGCAGCCTCAGAGATTGGCGTCGTTAATACCCGGTCAGGAAATTTTTCTGAGAGGCCTCGAGTGATCTTGAAGGCGCCGCCATACGGATCCAGGATATCTTCACCAAGGATAAAAACAGACGGATCCTTTTCCATCGAAGTATGAAGTGCACTATTCAAGGAATCAAGAACCGTCGTCATGATCTGCTCCCCAGGTTTGGGAGCGGATCAGCGATCGCGCGCGTAAACGCCTCATCAATGACAGATTTTACTTCAATTTCTAATTGGTCCAATTCTTCATGAGCAAGATGAGCACCATGAACTGTTAAGGGGTCGAATTGCCGTATTCGGGACAGTTCAACAGGCGAACGAGGGTCATCGCCCTTGCTGTGCGCCATGAAACGATACGTGTGAAGCAACAAAGCAGCCGGCTTATTCTGTCCACGTACATACTGGATCGCCTCATAAGCCAAAGATCTTATTTCCAATACATCGGTGGTATCTCGTTCCCACACAGGGATTTTAAAAGCAGCAAAACGGGCAGAAATTGATCCCGCGACACCTCTCTCTATTGGAGTTGTCTGGGCAAAATGATTATTTTCGATGACAAATAACACGGGTAAAGACCATAACGATGCAATATTGAGGCTCTCATAAAGGATGCCTTCACCTAGTGTCCCATCACCCAAAAAGGCTATTGAAATATTACCTGTGGATTTGACTTTTTCAGCCAAGGCGATTCCCACGGCGATCGGAATAATACCACCCTGGATGCCGTTCGAATAGAAATTCTTCCACTGGATGTGCTGGCTGCCGCCTCGGCCTCCCACTAGACCGGTTTCCTTGCCCATCAACTCTGCAGCCAACCGATACGGATCGCCTCCGTACGCCAGGAAATGACCGTGACAGCGATGGTTGGAAAAGATAACATCGCCCGGTGATGTCACTGCAAAGATCCCAGCCGCATCAGCCTCCTGCCCGATATACGTGTGCGTTGTGCCGACCAGCCTCCCAGTGCTAAATTCATCCAGCAAACGTTCTTCGAAGCGCCGGATGAGCAGCATGGTACGATAAAGAACATAATTCCTGTTCATGACGGGAACATTATAACCCACAGTAATTGAGAGCAAACCATGGTCATATATCTATACGCAACTTCCATCAACCGGATTTCACAAGGTTCCTCGTTTCCCATCATGGTATAATCGCCCTTCGTATGAGCCCTGAAAATAATCCCACCAAGCTTTGTCCAACTTGCGGAACACGGTTGGCAGAAAATGCTGTCCGTTGCGCGGTTTGCGGGAGCGAGTTTCACCCAACAGCCCAACCCAAGGCAAAAGCACAAAAATCAGTCCAAGGAATGCGCATGCCCGAAGTAACTTTGAGCCTGCCTGTTGCCTTGGGTCTCCTGGCTGTATTTATTATTATTGGCGCTTTGGCTTTATTTTTTACATTAAAAGCCACTGACCGCATGGTCTCGCCAACGACGATTCCCAGCCCTACCGATACCGCTACAGTCACTTTTGACTCCTACTGAGACTCTCCTCCCTACTGAGACACCCACCCTCACGTCTGGAACCGCCTTTTGAATACATCGTCCAAGCAGGTGACAATTGCTACTCAATTGCCGCCTTCTTCAATGTCTCGGCTAATATCATCATTCTCACAAACAACCTGAACACAAATTGTACAGACCTGGTAGCCGGACAGACCCTTTTTGTGCCTCACCCAACGGCGACTCCACCTCCAGCACCCACCGCCACCCTTGAGTCAGCGGCTGCCACCCGTGCGGCATGCCAGACTGTGGAATACACTGTCCAAGCGGATGACTCGCTTTCCACAATTTCAGTCAACTACAATGTCTCGATGCAAGCCATTAAGGATTGGAATGGGCTTGAGCACCGATAATGTCTACATCGACCAGCCGTTAACCATTCCCTTATGCATGCGTGCTGCAACCCCGGGACCATCGCCCACACCCACTCCACCCCCGCCATATGGAGCTCCAAGTCTCCTCCTCCCTGTTGATGGTGCACCGTTCTCTTTGGCCGATAACGCAGTAACCCTTCAGTGGGCATCTGTCGGCACCTTGCGCGACAACGAACGCTATCAGATCACCGTGGAGGATGTTACAGCAGGGACCGGCAGAAAAATTTTGGATTATGCCACAGATACTAAGTATATTGTTCCCTCTACCTTCCGCCCACAGGACACCCTGCCGCATGTCATGCGCTGGTGGATAGTTACCGTACGACAGACGGGAACAAATGATCTTGGCAATCCCATCTGGTCGATTGCTGGTGCAGCTTCCACACCCCGGGATTTCACCTGGACAGGAACTGCGATTATACCGACCCCAACCAAGTGATCAATTTCTTACGTAAAGCCACCCCATCCCCGTTTCTGAATTGAACGGGGATTTTTCTCCAGTCGATTTAATCATAGGAAGTACATAATGCGTATCCGAAAACCTGCCTTCAATATTCGCGAATATAACCGGTACGCTTGGGACAATCAGGTAGCCCAAGGAAATAAATTCACAATCCCGGTTTCAGCTGAGACGGTTGCAGCTGCACGAAATGGAGAATTTTCTGTTTTACTTACAGAAACGATACCCGTCCCCCGGGATTGGTTTCCGTCCTCTTTTACCGGAATCAACCTGTTGGGTTTAGCTTGCGGAGGAGGTCAACAAGGACCTGTCTTCGCTGCGTTGGGTGCCAATGTCACAATTTTCGATAATTCTCCCGCGCAACTGGCACAGAGATGAGGAGGTTGCTCAACGCGATCATCTTACCCTCCGGACAGTAGAAGGGGATATGCGAGATCTTTCCGCCTTTGCTGACGGAGCCTTCGACCTTGTTTTCCACCCAGTATCCAATGTTTTTTCTCCTGAGATCCGTTCCATATGGCGTGAGGCTCACCGGGTTCTACGAAAAGGAGGCCTGCTGTTATCGGGTTTTGCAAACCCTGTGTACTACATGTTTGGAACGACCCTGGAAGACCAGAAAACCCTAAAAGCCCGTTACTCAATCCCCTACTCAGACCTGGAAGCATTCGATGCTGAAGAACTGCAAGCCTACATGGATGATGGCACTCCATTCGAATTTGGCCATACCTTGACTGACCAGATTGGCGGACAGACAGATGCAGGCTTTGCCATAATCGGATTCTACGAAGATGTCTGTCCAGATTCTCCCATCAGCAAGTTTCACCCATCCTACATTGCTACGAGGGCAATAAAGATCTAGGAGCGCTTATGAGGCGTTTGATTGGGATCAAAAACATATCGCCCTGGTCGCACACGACAATAAAAAGATCGAATTATTGGAATGGGCCCGATTTAACCTGGGTACGTTATCGCGTCATTTCCTATATGCCACCGGAACGACAGGTGACCTGATGGCAAGAGAATTAGGATTACCCATTACCCGATTTTATTCCGGACCACTCGGAGGTGATCAACAAATCGGTGCAGCCATCGCTGAGGGCAGGATCAATTTCCTGATATTCTTTTGGGATCCCCTCGAACCGCATCCACATGATCCGGATATCAAGGCTCTGCTGCGTTTGGCGGTTCTTTATAATATTCCCACCGCCAACAATAGGGCTAGTGCTGATTTCCTTATCTCCTCCCCTGTTAATCGATACAGAGTACGAATTATTGTTATCGGATTTGGAACGCTTTATGAGAGCATATTTGAATTTCCGAATAAATTCCCCCGGGGTAACAAAAAGGGGGGAGTTCTTCTTATTTGAATATCAAGAACAAGTTGCTGTAATCATCTGTCCAAAGTGGTATTGAAGATCGATACTGTTCCATATTCCTGGCATGTGAAGCTATCCCCTCGATATTTAATAGATCAGGATTGTATGCAAGGAGTACCCATAGGGATGGGAATACTAGATTTATAATTGCCTGTGTCAGATATTACTGCACGACTCTAACTTGAAATGATCGGCTAATGTCCATACAACAGGCAACAAGTCCAGATGCCGATTGGTGATATGGACAGCAAGTATTCCATTCGGTGCAAGATGTTGAAGGTAAATATCAAAAGCCTCCCGATCGATCAAGTGAACTGGGATCGAATCGCTTGAAAATGCGTCCAGGATAAGCACGTCGAAATCCTGGGAGCCGGAGGTATACAACTCTCCTTCCAATGATAGGCGTGCATCACCAGGAACTACTTCAATCAATGCCTGGCTATCTGATAAATACGAAAAATATCCACCTTCTCCTTGAGCGAGATCGATTATTTGAGGACTGATCTCGTAAAAACGGTACATATCCCCAACCTGCCCATAAGATGCCATCGTCCCCACGCCCAGGCCTAGAACTCCAACGCGCATTGCCTGGTTGCGTTTGGGGTGGGAAATAATGGCCATTCCACCTCCAGAAGTCTCGGAGAAATAGGCGGTGGGCAGGTCGCGTTTTCCAGCATTCCACGAATTGAATTCCGTGGATTGTCTGTCCATGGACAAGAGTATATCTTTGCGAGGGCCACCCATCTTCCCCCAATGACTTAACCCTAATCACACCGAAGAAACTACGTTCGAGCAAGCGTGATGAATTTATGTCATTATTTATATATTGAATGGCACAAAATGTGGAGAAAATAAAAGCACTCAGCAATAATACCTGGGTGAGAATAAACTCCCAACGACTGCGAGATTCAGCCCGGTTCCTTGTGGTTATGATAATTAGAAGCCAACAGGTAACATAACCAAGGGGCAACTCCCAATACCCTTTGAATAAGATCGGGGCTATGAATGTGATAAATATTCCGCCCAATGCTCCTCCCACAGAAACCAATAGGTAGAATCGGGTCAGGCGTGAGGGGTGTGGGCGCAGCCGGTATAACTCGCCGTGACATATCATACATGCTAGAAACAGTGCCAACGAAAAAATGCTGATCTGATATATTGATTTTCCCACTGCCGTTTGAACCCACCAAAGCCCATGCGACAAACAAGGTGGCAAGAAAGAATAATCCCAAGTACAAGCGACGCGAGTACCAACGCTCGCCAGAAAAAGCTAGAATAAAGGACAAGATATATATCGTCAGAGGAAGGACCCATAAGAAGGGGATGACCGCTATCTCTTGCGTGATATGGCTCGTGGTTGCCAACAATAAAATAGACGCTGTGGCTGCAAGGCTGATCCAGAGAAGGTAATCCCGCCAATGTGGCACATTCTTTTTATCCTGAGACACAGCAACATGCTCAGAATTAAGTGAATTGGATTGGGAGGATTTCATCACCCCATACCAGGTAAGCCCAGCATAAAGCATATAGGCGAATAGCCCAAATTCGTCCCTGCCAAACCAGGGTCAGTGCAGGTTCCAGGACCATTGGGTAGGTTATCAGGCCGAGAAGAGAACCAATATTTGAAATCGCATATAATCGGTAGGCTGATTTTCCCGGAAACGCTCGATGAAACCAGGCTTGAACCAAGGGGCTGTTGGAGGAAAGGATGAAGTAAGGCAACCCAACCGTTATAGTTAGGAGCTTGACAATCTCCCAAACAGGTGAACTTACCTGGTGCGGGTTTCCAGGCAGCATTCGGAAGTATAGGTGATTTCCATCCCAGAGCAAGAAAAACCACCATCACCAAAAGAGAAACACAAATCATGCCAATGTGAAATTTTTCGCGCCGTTTGCCAGTTTTCGCCAGCCATGCGGCATAAGCATATCCTCCGGTTAATAACACCTGGAAATACATCTGCACCGTTGACCAGACTGCTGGCACTCCACCCAGCCATGGCAGTATGGTGCGGGCGATCATCGGTTGGATTTGAAATATCAGGAAGGCAGAAAGTAAAATGGACAATGGGTAGAAAAGCATTTGCCAATTTTACCGCGACTATTGTTATGCAGTAGAATTAGCACGGAGGAGATCGACCAGAACAGTACCAGGAGTAGTTCATCAATGAATAAACGTACCCGATCATTCCTTCTATTTGTTGCTGCAATCTTGTTGGGATTATGGCTCGGACGCCTCTTGCGTCCGAGTGGCTCACAATTGCAAGGTACGTTGTCTTTTGATTCAGCGAAAGTCTCCCAATCAGAATTTCCTGCCGGGAATTTCATCATCTATTGGGATGACGAGAACGTCCAATTGACAGTTGAGCATAATTCCCGTCCTGGTTTTCCCCTTTGGCAATCCCTGCCAGGCGAGTCATTTGTCCAGGCAGCACAGGGACAGGAGACTGTCACAGAAAGACGCGGCATGTTCACTGTTCGTGACCGTTGGGATGATTCCTGCGTTGACCAGGAGATCGTCGATATTCGCAAATCAACAGATATTACCAACGGTATCGAAATAAGTGGGAGACTTTACTGCCAATCTGGACAGGATATTGCCTACTCTATTTTCTTTTACACCTACGAAGGGGATCCAGACCGGCTGGAAATTAACCTGGCTGCCGAAGCGAATCGAGTCTTTTTGACTTATTCATCCAGTGAGAATGAACATTTCTTTGGGTTTGGCGAGCAATTCTCCTTCGTGGATATGAAAGGTCGCCGAGTTCCCGTCTGGGTTACTGAACAGGGAGTCGGACGCGGTGACCAACCCATCACCATCAGCGCCGACCTGACCAACGATGGTGCCGGGGGTGACAAGTTCACAACTTATGCTCCCTTACCTTTTTACATCACCAGCCAGATGCGTTCGCTGCTGGTTCTGAATAGCGGTTACTCTGCGTTCGATCTTCGCAACTCCAACCGGGTTCAAGTGGAAGCATTGGGGGAGGATTGATCGCAAACATCCTCCTCGGTTCAACTCCTGAGCAGAATTCTTACTCAACTCGCACTCTCTACAGGTCTCCCATCGCCATTGCCAGATTGGGTCCATTCTGGAGCAATTGTTGGAATGCAGGGAGGTACTGATAAAGTCAGGAGTGTCTACGATGATCTGAAAGCACGAAAAGTACCCATTGCCGCATTCTGGCTGCAAGATTGGGCGGGTCAACGCCTTACATCTTTCGGGTCGCAATTATGGTGGAACTGGGAAGTTGATTATGACCGCTACCCTGGATGGGATCATCTCGTTCAAGAGCTGAATGATAATGGGATTCGAGTGATGGTGTATATCAACCCTAACTTGGTTGATGTGACTGGGAAACCCAATGTGCGACGTAATCTTTTTCAAGAAGCCATCGAGAATGATTACCTGGTAAAAAACACTGGCGGCAGCCCATATCTTATCCAAAATACTAGTTTCGATTACGGTCTGGTTGACCTAACCAATCCAAAGGCAGCCAATTGGTTGATCAATGTTATCGAAGAACAAGTTATTGGTGCAGGTGCCGCAGGATGGATGGCTGACTTTGGCGAAGGCCTTCCTTATGATGCAGTCCTCTCCCAACCGAATGATGAAAACGCTACCATGCTTCACAACCGTTGGCCTGTGATCTGGGCAGGGCTTAATCAGCGTGTTATCCAGCAGTCGGAAGATGAACTGGTGTTCTTCTCCCGTTCTGGTTTTACCGGTTCGCAGAGGGTTACCAGTCTCTTCTGGGAAGGTGACCAGATTGTTTCCTGGGGCAAGAATGACGGCATCAAGTCTGCAATAACAGGCATGAATTCAGGAAGTCTCTCCGGAATTGCCTTCAATCATTCAGACATTGGTGGTTATACGACCATTTCCAATCCAATCATGACATACAACCGCTCACAAGAATTACTCTTACGCTGGATGGAGTTGAATGCCTTTACTCCGATTTTCCGGACACATGAAGGAAATCAACCGGAGAAGAACATTCAATTTTATTCTAACGGCGCCACCCTGGATTCGTTTGCTTATTGGGCGAAAATATTTACAGCATTGTTCCCTTACCGAAAAACTCTCATTACAGAAGCAGCCGAAACCGGAATGCCGGTTGTTCGACATCCATTCATCCACTACCCTGATGATCCTGAGGTATGGAAGATCACTTACCAAGAATTCATGCTGGGTAGTGATTTTCTTGTCGCACCTGTGACAGATGAAGGAGCTGATACTGTCAAAGCTTATTTGCCCGCTGGTCAATGGGTGCATGTCTGGACTGGGAAAGTGTTCCCAGGTGGGCAGTACTATGAAATTGATTCACCCCTTGGGCAACCGGCTGTCTTTTACCGATTAGGATCCTCTTGGGGGGAAGATTTCATCCACAAATTGATGAACGAGAGTCTTATCCCATGAAGCGTATACTTGTTGTGGGCGGGACTGGTTTTCTTGGCTACCATGCAATTATGGAGTTGCTTCGGAAGGGATATGAGGTCACTGCTCTTGGGCTTCCACCTGCCCCACCGAAAAATTTTTTCCCACCCGAAGTTAAGATTATTCTCCAATCCGTTGAAAAAGCAACTGATGCAGAATTATTCAGAATCCTGCATGGTCAGGATGCTCTTATATACGCCGCAGGCATGGACGATCGGACGACTCCCAGAAAACCTGCCTATCCAAAATTCTTTCACGCCAATGTGGGAGTACCTGCCCGAGTATTACGAATAGCGGTAATGGCAGGAGTGAAACGCGTGGTGGTGCTTGGATCCTATTTTGCCCATTTCGATAGATTATTTCCAGATAAGCAACTGGCTATACGACATCCGTATATTCGGAGCCGGAAAGAACAGGAAGAAGTCCTCGTGTCCATACCCGGACTGGAGACCTGCATACTCGAATTACCTTACATCTTCGGCAGCCTCCCCATCCCTGGATGGAAGCCATTATGGACACCTTTAATAAAATACCTGCGCTCATCGAGATTGATTTTTTATATGAAGGGTGGGACAGCCTGTATCTCGGCACGAGTAGCAGGACGCGCCATTGTATCCGCTCTGGAACGTGGTAAAGCCGGAGCTTTCTACCCTATCGGGCAGGAAAACCTGATTTGGACCGAAATGCTAAGCAGGTTGGCTCAAGCAGATGGTCGAACAATCAGGGTAGTGACTTTACCGACCTGGTTGATCGGGTTTTCTATGCGATGCCTCCATTTTTGGCATTTCCTCCAGGGCAGGCAAAGCGGGTTGGATATGCGTCACTTCTCATCCATCCAAACTGCCAACACCTTTATTGACCCTCAAATATCCCAAGCAGAATTAGGATTTGAACTGGATGATCTAGATGAGGCATTTAGTGAAACAGTAAGAGCTTCTCGTTGATATCGAAGTCACAAGCCTTCTAGCTGTTTTTGGAAATTAGTGCACATCCCTATCCGTGATTTCCAATGCCTGGTCCAGGACATTCATCCCTTCCTGAAGTTGTGTCTCGGTAATGATCAGAGGTGGGATTATTAGTGCGGTATGCCAGTGGGTGTATAGATACAGTCCATGATCGATGCAAAACCGGCGAAAAGCGACCATCTCAGAGCTTGATCCATTCCACGGCGCCATTGGTTCTTTTGTCTCTCGATCACGGACGAGTTCTATGATCCCAAACAGACCAATATTGCGTACATCTCCAACAGACGGATGTGCCTCCCCCAACTCCTTTAGCATCCTATTCAACACCGGACCCATCGCGGCTGCATGTTCAATGATCTTTTCATCCTTCAAAACCTGGATATTTGCCAACGCTGCCGCCAGGGAGATAGGGTGTGAAGTGTAAGTGAGCCCGGATTCAAAGACATGCTCATCAAAAGCGCTGGCAATTTCCGGCTTCATTGCAACAGCACCAAGGGGAGCATAGGCGGAAGTAAGTCCTTTCGCCATGGTGATCATATCAGGGACAACGTTCCAATGGTCAACGGCGAACCATTTTCCCGTCCTCCCAAAACCAGCCATGACTTCATCTGCGATCAGCACAATTCCATACTTGTCACACAAGGATCTCACACCCTGAATGTACCCCGCAGGAGGAATGATTATTCCGTTGGTACCCGTCACAGGCTCAAGGAGGATTGCTGCAATCGTCTGGGGACCTTCAAAACGGATGATTTCTTCAAGGTGGTTCAGGTAGTCCAGGCAAAACTCGGATTCAGAAATATCAGGGATAGTTCGGTGGAAGGTGGATCGGTAACGATAAGGATCTAGAAAGTGGACCACTCCTGGCATAAGCCCAGGCTCCCAAGCAATACGGCGAGGATCCCCGGTCAGAGCCATTGCCCCGGCAGTCGCGCCGTGGTAAGAGCGGTAACGTGTCAGTATCTTGAACTTGCCGGTGTAGCCGCGCGCCAGCTTAATGGCGTTCTCGTTTGCATCCGCCCCACCAAGAGTGAACAGGACTTTGCTAAGTTTGCCTTGTGGAGTAATATCGGCCACTGCTTTACTGGCAAGAGCCCTTATCCGTGTGGCCATGCCCGGAGCAGCATAAGGAAGTTCACTGGCCTGATCTTGAATAGCCCTGATCACCCTTTGGTTCCCATGACCGATATTGACGCACATGGTCATGGAGTTGAAGTCCAAATATCGTTTTCCTTGCGTATCCCAAAAGAAGACGCCTTCGGCGCGAACAACCGGGATTGGTTTTACTTTGGCCTGTGCTGACCAGGTCCAGAACACATGTTGTTTGGATAATTCAAGAATTTGTTCATCAGGAAGGTCAAACATGGAATCCTCATAGGGTTTACTAAGAAATCTGGTTGAATTATGATTTGGAAATTATAATCCACCACTTGGTCTGTGTAATTGGATTTGATGAAATGTTGCCTTTTTCATACCAGCGAATTGTTGTAGTGGGTGCCACCAGTTCAGGGAAGTCCACCCTGGCTGAACGGTTGGCGCAGAAATTGAACCTGAACTATATCGAATTGGACGCACTTTATTGGAAGCCCGGATGGGTGGGTTCAAGTGAGGATGAATTTCGGGAGAAAGTGATAACAGCCACAGGAAATAAAGGGTGGGTGGTGGCAGGAAATTATGGTGTTTCCCGCGATATCGTTTGGCCGCGCGCTGAAGCTGTGATCTGGTTGGATTATCACTTTTTGCTGATCCTGGGCAGACTCCTCAGGCGAATCTGGATTCGTTGGCAAACCAAGGAGTTGCTTTGGGGGACAAATCGTGAACCGTTGTGGATACACTTGAAATTATGGTCGAAAGATTTTCTGATTAACTGGCTCTTTCAAACCTATTGGAAACGAAAGCGTACCTACCCCAAATTCTTTGCCCAGCCAGAATACTCACATTTAAAAGTTTTTCGTTTTAAGAAACCACGGGATATGGAAGCCTGGTATGAAAAATTATAAGCTGGATGTAATAAGTGTCCTACTCATGCTTTAGTAGACGGCTTACCAGTCTCCCGAGTCCGATGGTCACCAGAATAGCCATGACAGATACCCAAGCAAACGGTGTCGTCAATTTGAGGTTAAATGCAACGATCATAATACCTATCACGACGGCAAGGACTTTCCCAAGGCGGACGAGATGGCTCTTTTGTAATTTTCCCAGGGTGTTTTCCTCCCCGACCTGGTGAATGCGGGTGGAAAAATCTGCCAGGTCCCAGCCTGCCAGCGAGCAGATCACTCCAGAGTAAAGCAATATGGGTTCCAGATTTTGGAAAAGACCTACAGCAGCGAAACCTATGATCAGGATAAGGCTGGGGGAATGGATCCAATCCATTCGTCTGGCAGACATGAATGTGATGATTATGAAAGAAATTATAACCAAGCCAGCTATCCAAAACTGTCCGGCACTCATAAACGCCATTGACACCATTCCTGCACCGAGGATGGTGGCGATCAACGACAAGTTCTTGATCATCACACACCTCCACGTTGGATTGCAGGGCGTCGTTCCAACTCACGCCGAGCCACTTGTTCGAACGGCTGGGATACATCCCAATTAACCACTTGAATGCCAATAGCCTTCAACCGACCCATGAATAATCGCCTCTTTAAACTTGCGATCCTTCTGGATATTTCGATGGATTCGGTACTTGGCAACGTGGACGCCTCAAAAGCAACCGGATCCGGGCTTATCACCAATACTGCATACCCTTTAGAACGAAGGTCCAGTAGAGCACGGTAATCATCCGGTTTTAACGGGCTGATGAGCACTAATTGAGACTTGGAAGGGAATAGCCGGCGCGGAATGTAAAGCTCATTGAATGCCTGTGACTCACCTGGCTCCAGGCGCGATAGATCGTGCAGGATCTTTTCAACTTGAACTTTCCCATAACCAGGCATCGTCCAATGAATCATTTTCCCGTAGAATAACATCCCAACTTGATTTCCAGCTGACAGAAAGGCGTCTACGAGGGCGGCAGTAGCCATCACAGAATGCTCAAATATGGAATGATTATCATAATAATTTACGTTGCGGCGTCCATCCAATATGATGCCCACATCCACAACCCGTTCCTGCTCATACTGATTGGCATAAATACTTTGTGGATGACGAGCGGTCAACCTCCAATTAATATTTCGGGGAGAATCTCCTGTCTGGTACTCGCGAACATCAAAGAATTCAATACCCGGTCCCCCCTGCCTGGCAGGAATGGTCCCCGAGAAAATACGTGTTTTCCGCGGGCGAATGGAGACCCGACGCAAGCGAAGCACTGGAGGAACTATGAATAATTGTCCATCAGTAGATAATATCCGATTGGTAATCCCCAATCCCAGCAGCTCGCGAATGGTCACTCGTACCTCGTGGAGCATGAAATAGCCTCGCTTACCACGCAAAGTATAGGTCCATGAAGTGGATCCTCCGGCAGGAAGCCTGGTCAGATGGCGCTGGGATCCATCCACCACCTCCAACCGGTTGGGAAGGATGTCTTCAAACAGGACTTCTTCCAGTTCTTCTCCATGATTACTGACTGTTAACGTAACATGAACCTCATCACCAGACATGACTCGTTCTGCGCTAAGGCTCCGTAAAACAGATAACTTAATTTCACCGGGAGCATGCCTCGCACCTGCCCATAATAAGACAACCATTGGCAATGTCAAGAGCAGGATCCTTCCATTTCCTAAAGCAAGGCCAATCACGATCAATAAGAAAGCAAGAAACGACAAGAAAAAAGCTCGGTTCATGATATTGATGAGAAACTTTAACAGACCTTACTTTAATACGGGTACACTGACCCGGGCCACGACATCTTCTATTACTTTATCTGAAACCTGCCTAGTCAGCCAGAATTCAGGTTGAAGAATGATACGGTGCACAAGAACTGGCCGGGCAAACCGTTTGATATCATCTGGGAGAATATAGTCCCTTCCAAGAAGCGCAGCATAAGCCCTGGCTACCTTGAGGAATGCCAGCGACCCGCGGGGGCTGGCTCCTACAGCTACGTGCCTGTCTGAACGCGTTTGTTGCACTATCTCTGCAATGTAACCCTCCAGATCCGGGTCAACATGGACAGTTTCCACTGTTTTCCGCATCTCCAGGATCACATCGGCATTTGTGATCTTCTTGAGCTCCACATCCTCCTGTTTGCGTTGATGACGGCGATGGAGGATTTCTCTTTCTTCTGCCAGTTCTGGATAACCTAATGTTAATTTCAGCATGAAACGATCAAGTTGCGCTTCAGGGAGAGGAAAAGTACCTTCATATTCAATCGGATTCTGAGTTGCCAAAACCAGGAATGGGTTGGGCAGTGGTAAAGAATCACCTTCCATAGTGACCTGTCCTTCCTGCATCGCTTCGAGCAAGGCAGACTGCGTTTTGGGTGAAGCCCGGTTGATCTCATCAGCGAGAATTATGTTGGCAAAGATCGGTCCTTTTCGCACCTCGAATCGGTTCTCGTTGCGGTCGAAAACATAACCGCCAGTAATATCTGCTGGGAGCAGGTCGGGCGTGAATTGGATGCGTTTAAAATCCAATCCCAATACACGTGCAAATGACCGCGCTAACAACGTTTTCCCCAAACCCGGATAATCTTCCAATAATACATGACCTCCGGCCAATACAGCAGCCATGATCGTTTCTAGGATGGTCCTTTTACCTACAAAGGCTCGTTGAACTTCATCGATTATCTTATTGCCAAGCTGGGACGTTTCCTGGATGTTAACCATTTATTTCCTCCATATATGACTCAAAGTACTTGATAATCTCATCAGGGTTGGGATCTTCACCTACATGGTTGGATTCAATGAGCCGAGCAAACGTTGCAGGTGTGGAATGCATGGCAGTATCAAGATATTCCCGGGTAGTACCCGGCGGATTCCAATCCGGACCTTTAATCAAACCGCCGCGTTCCACATTTTCTCCACGGTTGCGTAACAACTCAATTGCCAGATCAGCGAAGGTACGCGCCAGATACCAACGTGGATACGGACCCCGCTTTGAGCTTCGGATCCAAAAGGCTAATTGGTTGACCTCACCTGGAAGGCTCTCATGGCGTTCCTTATGCCTAAGGAAAGTAATGTTTCCGCCCTTTAAGCTTACTGCTGCAATGATCACTGCTCCCGTTACGACAACTCCCCAGATAATTACCTGATGAATTGAGCCAAAATACCCTTTCAATAACCAGAATAATTTTAGAAAAGGCAATATGACTAAATTCTGGATGATTCCAGATAGCAGGACGGAAAGGATGCTGATGATTATTGCAGCAGCAAACCAAAACGCTATTTTCGTTTTCATTGTCCATCCCGTATGGCGCTGATGATATCCTTCAAGCAGCCAATCGCTTCGTCAACTTCCCCTTGGGAAGTCCTCTTGCCTCCATAACGTACCCGTTCAAAGAGTGCGGTAAGCCTGCGAACGGAAGTGTGAGGCAAGCTTGTTCTCTCCAACACAGCAATGAATTCTGAGGGAGTCAAATCTCCTCTCCTAAAGATATCGCGTTTTCTGTTAAGCACTTCCATCATACTCGCATAACAGTTGACAACAGTATCACCATAATCTTTCCCGGAATTTATGTCGTTTATCGTCTTTTCGGCAATCTCTGCCAGTTCTTCCAAGGGAATCTTGTCCTTGAATTGATGCTTCAGGACGAACCATACTACCCCGGCTGCCACAAGCAGAACTCCAAACGAGATCCCAATGGAAATCCATGGGGAGATTTTCGGCTGGATAAATACTACTGCTTCTCCTTGTATCTCTTCAGGCAGAGCTTCTTGATTCGATGGAAGCGCCTCATGGAGTACGGTTGGAGATGGTTCAGATACTTGTGGCTCATTTCTCACGAGTGTCATCCACCACATGATCCCGAGGAGCCCAAGTGCAATTCCCAAAAGGGCAAGAATTATTTTTTTGCGTTTATTCTTAGGGGCATAATACAAAGTTAAAAACATTATCACTATGTAGATGCCGATGACAATAAAATATACCCAACCTAAATTTGGCATTTCAGGAGACAGGAGCGCTCTCCTCCACTTCTTCGAGGTAAGAGAATGGCTGACCCTTCAGGAATTCCAAAGAATCCAAGCTTGCTACAAGCAGAGCAAGCAACAGAATGGCAATCGCTCCCATGATCAAGGATGAATTTCTGTGTGTCAATAATCTCTTCATAGAGGAGGGATTTTACCATGCCAAGTTTTTTGAAGGTAAACCGCAATCAGGATATCAAGTTTGCCTGGTCTTTCAAACCCTCCCAGGAGGGGTTTTTACTCCGGCAAATCCCCGATGATATAATCCAGGTTACCATGAACAAAGATACAAATTTCAAGAACAAGGTTGTACTTGTCACCGGCTCTGGGCGAGGAATTGGGCGTGCGATTGCCTTAAGATTTGCTTCCCAAGGTGCTGACCTTGTGATCAATTACTTCCGTAATCCTGGACCTGCCCAGGAGACAATAAGAGCAATAAAATCCATGGGTTGCCGTGCTCTATTGGTCAAGGCAAACATCGGTGATCTTGAGGAATTGAATTTTCTTTTTGACGAGACAGAAAAAGCATTCAATCGTCTTGATATTCTTGTCCACAATGCGGCCTCCGGTTATAACCGTCCAGTACTCGAACAGCGCCCAAAGGGATGGGATTGGACGATGAATATCAATGCTCGTTCGCTGTTATTTGCTGCTCAACGCGCCACGGTATTGATGGAGAAACAAGGCGGTGGACATATCATCAGCATTTCCAGCCCAGGTGCCAACCGGGTTATGCCTGATTATGTTGTAGTTGGGGCAAGCAAGGCAGCCATCGAAAGCCTGACGCGTTACCTGGCTGTGGAACTGGCTTCGAAGAATATAATAGTGAATGCTGTATCTCCAGGAATTGTTGAGACTGAGGCATTAAAGCATTTCAGCGTGCTTTCAAAAAAGGACCTGATACCGAATGTAATCGAATCCACACCTGCAGGCAGGCTGGTCACGCCTGAAGATGTTGCTGGAGTTGTCAGTTTTCTATGCTCGCCCGCTGCTGCTATGATCCGCGGTCAAGTGATCATCGTGGATGGCGGATATACATTGCCGGCAAAATGACGCAGAAAATTTTATCTTATGTTAGAATATGGCTACTTGCAGTAGGATTTGTGTGAGCGACCGCCGCCAGACCTGAACCAGGCTGGCGGTTTTTCGCAGCCCTCTGCCCCATTTTCCAAGGAGAATAGAAAGAAATGCAAACCAAATTGTATGTAGGCAATCTGTCCTACGAAACCACCGAAGATGAACTACGCACCCTCTTCACCCAAGCGGGGACTGTGACCTCGGTGGCGTTGATCAAGGACCGCGACACAGGCCGCTCAAAGGGCTTCGCGTTTGTGGAAATGAGCAATCAGAGTGAAGCTGAGAAAGCGATCCAAATGTTCAACGATTATTCGCTTTCCAACCGAGCTCTGAAGGTCAACGCAGCCCGACCAAGGGAAGAGCGCGGTTTCGGCGGCGGTGGCGGCGGCTACGGTGACCGACGTGGCGGTGGCGGTGGCGGTTACGGTGATCGTGGCGGTGGCGGAAATCGCAATCGTCGTGGTGGTTCTGGCGACCACAGAAGGTTTTAGTCCTTAATGATACTATAAGCCATCCCGCAGTCATTTCCTGCGGGATGGTTCTATTTAATCAGAATGGCCCTGGCAGGAGCTCCATCAGAACCCGATATTTTGAGGGGCAGGCAAACGAAGTCATATGAACCAGGTACAACCGCGCTTAGGTCGAGGCCTTCCACTATGACTACTCCGGCTGATAATAAAATTCTATGTGTCGGACCTCCTTGTTTATATTGCGCCACTGAGAGGTAATCGACACCAACCAGAAGTACTTCATGGTCCACCAGCCATTCGGCCCCATCTGGGGTTATTGCAACAAAATCCTCATGGAATTTCCTGTCTCCCGCTCGCCATAGGTTTGAGTTACGGGTCTTAATCAGGATACGTTTCGTTCCCGGCAGGATGGAAGCAGTTCGAAGAACTGAAGCAGTCACCATGCTGACCTCATCAGGGACGGCAACAACTTGAACAGGACCGACCAATATCTCCAGAGGCAGCGACTCCACTGTTCGATTATCGTTTAGGAAATGATGCGGAGCGTCCACATGGGTGAGGCTGTGAACACTACAACTTATTCGAGTTTCATTAACATGTGCGCCGTTCCCAATGGATTGAAATTGGTCCAGGACAATGGGCGGATTTCCTGGCCAGACGGGCATCTCAGGGGATATGGGAAGGCTGATATCGATGATCTTCATCCTAACTCCTATCTCAACTCTACCAACCAGCAGCTTCAAATATATCGCCAAGAAAGTGATTCCGTTCGGCATCCGTCATTGGTCGCGGGCGTGCATAATCTTCGAGCATGAAGGTCAGTAATTCGACTCCGAGGTAACGACCATCATAAAAAACATGCCGGTCGGCAAATTCGCGCCGCGTTCCAACAGCGGGGTAATCCATCTGGTCGAAGAACAAATTCCCAAGCCCGTAATGAATGAATGATTTCCCATACAATTCCATATATTGCGGGAAATGGGACTGACTGCCGCTTACGATCACCGCGCCAGCTGCCGCCATGGAACGGAAATCATCAATTTGCGCCGTAGAGGGGTAAAAAGTATAAATTTCATAGTGCTGGAATGTGACAATGGGTAAATACCCATCTGCTTTTAAACGGGAGATCTCAGAGTACATATATTCATAATCACATTCTGCAGAACCCGGGCTATCCTCAGACGCCCATGAATTTGCCGGGCCTACCGGATTACAACCAATAAAAGCCAATTTATTCCCGTTGTGCTCCACCAATGAAGCCTTCTGAGCGTCAGCCTTGTCTCGCCCACCACCAAAATACACCCAACCGCGCTCATCATACATCTGCAATGTCAGTAGGGTTGCCGCCGATCCATAATCCTGGAAATGGTTTCCGGTCAACTCAACCAGATCAGTGCCAATATCCTCCAACAACTCAATATATCGGGTATCACTGCAAAATGTCAAACTTTCTTGAAGTGGGTAAGGATAAGGACAATTTTCCGCAAAAGGAACTTCATTACTGATATGGGTTAGGTCTGCAGAACGAAGCAGGTCACGGATGTCTTCACCAGGATATGTAATTCCTTTATCTTCCATTCGTCCGGCTGTGGAGCGAACCAGCGCAGTGACCCCGGTCATGATGAGCGAGGTTAACTTCGCTGGGTCTCGATTGCTTGCAGGTAAGGTATACAGATCTGGATGAATGCTGAAAAATACCTTGAGTGGGTAATCCTCAGCATCAAAATCGTTATGAAGCGGAGATTGATCGTCCACGGAAATGACTTTCCAGCCTGGTTCGAGTTCTTCAAATGGCACGATCCCCCAAGTTGGACGTAAATTCCATGCCTCAACTAGAAGTAAATCCGATGCCACCACGACCACTGCACCAGGGGCGGGCGCACCCCAGATGGTCGTGAATGCTGCCAGGGTAGTTTCCTCCATTAGCAGCGCCTTTCCTGAAAACGGTCCTTGTGCTTCTCCCATCCAGGCAAATTCAACATCTGAAATAGTCACTAAATCAACTATGGTTGGGAAAGGTGTGACAAGCGCGTAGATCCAGGTCGAGGTTCCTGACACATCAGCGGTGGTCGTGTTTTCGAGCTGTACATCGGATGAATCGTGGTCCGAGAGGAGAAAAATCCAGAGGCTTCCACCAAAGAGGCCAATTGTCCCGGAACACTGGGAGCTATCCAAAGAGATCTGGGCAGAGGCATGGATGAAGCGGTAGGACCAATCAGGGTAACAGTGGGCAATGGCGTGTAATCCGCTGGCTGGAAAGGTGTATTTGTTGGTGAACTGGGTAATGACGTTGTCATCGAGGAGGACAGCTTCCCCCAAGAAGGCATGCAACTCGTTAACAGCAAAAATCCGATTATCAGAGTGAGACTTCGAAGTGATTTGGTCTGCATTAGTTGCCCAGTCGAAATTAATTACGTGGCGGATTATTAAGATTCACATTCCTCTGGAAGTACAATTATAAGCGAGCCTTAATCAATTTATGCTATAATATTTTCCAATGGCTGAAAATCTTCTGGAAGATTCCGTCACTGCGGTTGAGGACACAGATCCGGTGAAGCAAGCCCGCCGCCAACGCTGGATCATGGTTGGTGTCATTGCCATAGTACTGCTTGTACTAGCTGCCATTGCCACCGCCATCTATGCTCTCACCCTCAACTCAGCCACAACATCAAATATCCGCGATATATTCATCATCTTTATGGCCTTCGAATCACTGATCATAGGAGCTGCGTTGGTGGTCCTGGTAATCCAGGTAGCGAATCTGATCAATTTGCTCCAAAATGAAGTAAAACCAATACTGAAGGCAACAACGGAAACCGTCAATACGTTGCGAGGAACTACAGAATTCCTCAGCGAGAATCTTGTCGAACCAGTGATCAAGCTTAATTCATACTTGGCTGGCATGCGCAAGGTTTTTGATCTTTTCAACCTAAAAAAGAAGTTATAGAACAAAAAAGGAGATCAATTATGTCTGACCATGATGATTTTGGTGCTTTCTTAATTGGATTCGTCGTCGGCGGTCTAACCGGCGCGGTAGTTGCTTTACTGTTCGCCCCACAATCCGGCGAGGAGACTCGAACATACATCAAAGAAAAGAGCATCGAACTGCGCGATAAGGCAGCCGAACAGGCGGAGATGATCGCTTCCAAAGCAGAGAAAGTGGCCGCAGATGCCAAGGTTAAGGGTAAGGAAGCCATCGAGGACGTAAAAGTTCGTGGGAAAGAAGCCATCGAGGGCGTCAAGAAAGTCGTTGCCAGGAAGAAGCCTGTAGAACCCGCGGTTTAATTTCGGCTTTGTCATCTCAAGGGTTTGACCATTGTGAGGGTCAAACCCTTGTTTGTTTTTCTTATCCAGCCTTCCATAGTCAGGATTGGGATTTATCTCTTCAACGGATAAATTAATGAATAGGCATGTTATTTCACCCGATCGAAGGTTGGAGTAAAATGGGGTCATGGAAATCCAAATTGCTGTTGCGAAGACAAACAAATATGCAGTCACAGAAAGCGGAGATACGCTTGAAGTGGTAGAGCGGCCAAATGGAGGTCTCTCAGTCGTTCTAGCCGATGGACAAACCTCTGGACGCGGTGCGAAAGCGGTATCGATCCTTGTAGTGCGTAAAGTGATCAGCCTTTTGGCAGAGGGGGTGCGCGATGGTGCTGCTGCGCGCGCTGCTTCCGACTCTCTCTTCACAGAGAAACAAGGAAAAGTCTCGTCCACCTTGAATATCGTCTCAGTGGATTTGCAAACTCGAACCGTTGTGGTCACCCGGAATAATCCCACTCCTTATTACATTGCGAGCGGAGAAAAAGTGGATTGTATCAGTACCCCTTCTTCCCCTATTGGTATCTCGCGCAACGTGCGTCCTAGTATTAATGAAATTCCTGTTGAACCAGGCTTGACTCTTGTGATTTTCACGGATGGGCTTAGCCATGCTGGAGAAAGAGCGGGCCGTCCAATGGATGTATGCACTTCCTTGAAATCAATACTGGAAGAACAGGATCCCACTCCTCAAGAGATCGCCGATGTATTACTAGACGAAGCTGTTCATCTCGATGATAACCGGCCGGTTGATGATATCAGCGTGGTGGTATTAAAAGTAATAAAACGCCGAGGAGATGATGTGCGAAGAATGGCAGTTCGGTTGCCGATCAATGGCGGATAAGGACATGGAAGTCGGCGGCGAATCATTGGAATTGTTTACAGCTTTCAAACAAGGGTGTATGGATTATCCATGGAATGAAGTCTTGTTGTCCAATTTACCACTATTTCAAGTCAGGTATCAGCGCAGTTAATGTTGAATATATTCCTTTGCGGGGATGTTCACCGAGTCTCGGTCAGACCGGATTCTTAAAATCATCATTGGCATGACAAACGAAGAACCTCACTCCTCACAGCGGGTCGGAGAATCTGCGACAGCAAAACTGATCGCCATTGTCGGACCCTGCGGCGCAGGAAAAACAACCCTGGCAAATGGACTGAAAGCGCAAGGGTTTAATGCTCGCGCCATCGCGCAGGAACATTCTTATGTTCAAGATATGTGGCAGCGCCTGACAAAACCTGATATCCTCATTTTCTTGCAAGCATCTCACAGTGTAGGAATGAAAAGAAGGAAATTCAACTGGACAATCGCTGAATGGCAGGAACAACAAAGACGGTTATTTCATTCCCTCCAAAATGCAGACTTCTTTTTAGACACAGATAACTTATCCATCCAAGAAGTCCTGGATGTTGTTATGAAATACCTCTCAAGCAGGTTATAACGTTCGCACACTAAAAACAGACTCATCTTTACCCATTTGTCTGGTTTACTAATCTCCTATTCATTAAATCTAAAATTCTCGCTCTCCAAATTCCTTTATGGAAACAGATATTCTCTTAAAAAGTTTTGTGTGAATGGATAGATCAATTCGTAGAAATGCCAGGCCACGTCCCATTACAAGGTTCAAGGCATCCCTATCTTGAAATATTTTTATCCAACGCCGCGTTAATATATATATTTTATAGTGCCCGGATTCTCCTGTTTTTCAACAATTATCCTTCCATCATCTTCCCATTTGTTATAATTGACTGTCTATGATTTCAGGAACGTACATGTGCTAGGTATTTCATAAGAATAATCATACTTCCTCGTGTTTATGCGAAACGTGCCATAATAATAGAATAGGATCTACTGATGATCACACCGGAATCACCCAGGCTTGCCAGTTTCATTCTAGATGCGGTCGCTGAAGACCTGAGGACAGGTCGTTTCAATTATGTCCGAACCCGCCTGCCTCCAGAACCCAATGGATACCTGCACATAGGGCATTGCAAGGCTTTCCTGATCGATTACTACACTGCCAAGGAATTCGGTGGTGAATTATTTCTCCGCTTTGATGACACCAACCCTACAAAGGAAGAGACAGAATATGTGGAGGCGATCGAAGAGGATGCTCGCTGGTTGGGTATCGAATGGGTGAAAGTCACATTTGCTTCAGATTACTTTGACAGGCTCTATGAATGGGCTATCCGCTTGGTCAACCTTGGACTCGCTTATGTCGACGACCAGTCACCCGAAGAAGTCAGCGATACCCGCGGCACCCTTACAGAACCAGGACAAGAGTCCCCATGGCGGAACCGCTCAGTGGCAGAAAACCTTGATCTGCTCGAAAAGATGAAGCTAGGCGACTTCCCAGAAGGGAGCCGAGTTTTGCGAGCCAGGATCGATATGGCTCATCCCAATATTGTCATGCGTGATCCGATCATGTATCGTATCATGCGCACGCCTCACCATCGCACTGGCGACAAATGGTGCATTTATCCGATGTATGATTGGTCGCATGGACAAAACGATTCCATGGAAGGGATTACCCATTCCTTATGCTCACAGGAATATATCATCCATCGCCCCCTTTATGAGTGGTTCTTGGAGAAGCTGGGTGAATTCCCCTCGCGCCAGATTGAGTTTTCGCGGCTCAATCTAACATATGCCATGATGAGCAAACGCAAGGTGCGCAAGCTCGTCGAAAGCGGCATCGTGAAGGGCTGGGATGATCCACGCCTAACAACATTACGGGGATTGCGCCGTCGAGGGGTTCCTCCGGAGGCGATCAAATCGTTTGTCTCCCAAACCGGTGAAACCAAGAATGACAGTTGGGTTGAGATGGCCCAATTCGAGGCAGTGATTCGCGATGACTTGAACAAGCGTTCTCTCCGCCGTATGGCTGTCTTGCACCCCATTAAATTGATCATCGATAATTATCCAGACGACCAGGTTGAATGGATGAGTGCCATCAATAATCCGGAAGACCAGGCATCCGGGACTAGAATGATTCCCTTTTCCAAGATCTTGTACATAGAAGAGGATGATTTCCGGGAAACACCACCTCCCAAGTATTTTCGCTTGTTCCCTGGAAATGAGGTGCGCTTACGTTATGCATACTTTATCAAGTGTAGCTCGGTCGTTCATGACCCAGCCTCGGGTAAAGTCACCGAAGTCCATTGCACCTATGATCCGGCAACCCGCGGTGGTGACTCGCCTGACGGGAGGAAAGTGAAATCCACGATTCACTGGGTTTCAGCCAAACATTCCATCAACGCTGAAATTCGCCTATATGATCAATTATTTACCGTCGAGCGCCCTGATGACGGGGAAAATATCGAAGAGATCATTAACTCGGGGTCATTGGAGATATTACAGGGATGTTTTGTGGAACCACTCCTGGCAGAAACGGTGCCAGGTGAAAAATACCAATTTGAACGGACTGGTTACTTCTGTGTTGATACGGACTCGACGCCAGGAAAACCAGTATTCAATCGAACTGTGACCCTCAGGGATACCTGGGCAAGGATCGAGCTTAAGCAATAGATAATGCCAGACAGTACTCTCTGGGTGAAATTTCATTTGTATTTAGCATAAATTTCCAAGCCAAAAAGGAAACCTAATGACCCTCCTCAGTTACATACTTGCAGGTCTGGCTGCAGTCGCGGCCGGGCTGATTAATGCACTGGCAGGTGGTGGAACCCTGATCACTTTTCCTGTATTAATGGCAGTCGGGCTCTCGCCGGTGTCCGCCAATGTCACCAACACAGTAGCTTTATGTCCAGGCTACCTGGGCGGAACCATGGCGCAATCCAAGGACCTTGGCAACCAAAAGAAGCGTTTGTGGATTGTGTTACCCGCCGGCATCCTTGGAGGTTTTGCGGGCGGTGTCCTGCTCTTGATGACCGGAGAGAAACTATTTTCTGACCTAGTGCCTTTCCTAATCTTACTGGCTTCTGCCTTGTTGGCTATCCAAAATCCTGTGCGCAAGTGGCTTTCCCGTCGGCAGGAAGAAGGAAGCGGTAAGATGATATCGGAAGCGTGGACATTCTTACCCATCTTCTTTGCAGCCGTTTATGGTGGTTACTTTGGTGCCGGGTTAAGTGTGATAATTCTTGCCGTACTTGGGTTGGTTCTCAGCGATACTTTAACTCGACTGAATGCCCTTAAACAGGGAATCGCATTTGTGACCAATGTTGCGGCAGCCTTGTTCTTTGTTTTCTCGGGACAGGTAAACTGGATGGTGGCACTTGTCATGGCAGGCGGTGCTTTACTCGGCGGAGCCATAGGAGGGAAGCTGGCCAGTAAGATAAAACCGAATGTTTTACGCTTGACTGTGGTCATAATAGGTTTCACGATTGGCATCATCTACCTGATCAAGAATATCTTCACATCTTGACTCCAGAACGTTTAAATAAAAGCTGGTCGCGAAGGGATTCCTTCGCGACCAGCTTTTATTTTCTTTTTGCTTATTACGAACCGTTATCCTGGTCCTTTGCACCATAACCGGGACCAGATTTAAAGAAATCATAATTTAATGGTATATCCTGCTTGAGATCGACAATCTCACCAGCTGACAGTTCTTTAACCGTGTCCAACGTGACTTTATTGCCATGATGGTTAACACCTTCAAAATGACCTGTAAGCCCCAGGCGATTGATGAATTCACCACCCTTTGCTGAATATGCGGACGGGACTTCATCTTCGGTGAATATGGCAGAGAATGGACATTCAGGGATACATGCCCCGCAATCGATGCAGGTTTCCGGATCGATATAGACCATCGGCCATTCACCCACGGGCTGACCAGGAACGATACATTCCACCGGGCAGACATCAATACAACCGCGGTCACGCAAGCATAAACTTGTAATGATATGGGTCATTTTTTTTCTCCTTTGGTTGAATTCAAAAGCCGGATATATTATATCCGGCTTGGGGGAATTGTAAAGTTGAATAAAATATTTTTAACCCTGGGAAAAGCGTCGGGCGACTTCATCCCAATTGACCACATTCCACCAATTATTCACATATTCAGCGCGGCGGTTTTGATATTTCAAGTAATATGCATGTTCCCAAACATCAAGGGCTAACAGCGGAAACAATCCATCGGAGATTGGAGTATCCTGGTTGGCTGTTGAAAGCACCTTGAGCGTTTCGTCTTTCTTCACCAGCCATGCCCAACCGGACCCGAACCGTCCCATGGCAGCTTTTTCAAATTCAGCTTTGAATTCTGAATAGCTGCCAAAAGTAGAGGAAATCCCCTTGCCTAAAGTCCCACCGGGCTCGCCACCCGCGTTGGGAGCCATCACCCGCCAGAACAGGTCATGGTTCCATGCTCCACCGCCGTGATTCCGGACAGCAACGCGAATGTCTTCGGGTACGCCATTCAGGTCTTTAAGCAGAGATTCAAGTGATGTTCCAGACAATTCAGGATGCTTATCCAGAGCAGCATTGAGATTTGTCACGTAGGCAGCATGGTGCTTGTCGTGATGGATTTGCATGGTCTGCTCATCGATAAATGGTTCCAGGGCGTCATAAGAATAAGGTAGTGGATCTAATTTATAGGACATATCGTTCTCCATGAGTTTATTATAGATATTATATATCTATATTGTACTATTTCTAGTTCAGCAGTCAAGATATAAGAGGAATTTCTTATAACCTTCTAACAAAACCCACCCGGGAGGCCTTGGATTATTAATAAATCTGGTTCTTTGAGAATACGCCTTTCGTTTATACTTGATTTTAATGGAACCATCCAGAATTCCCAACCGCACAACCTTGATCCTTGGATTGACTGTCGGGATCACTGCAGCTTCCACTGCCGCGATCTTTATCCGCTTTGCACAATCTGAAGCTGTTCCGTCCATCGTCATAGCAGCCGCGCGGTTAACCCTCGCCAGCCTGATCCTGGCCCCGATTGCCCTCACACGTTACTTTCACGACCTGGGGAGATTATCCAATAGCGAAAAAGTGTTGGCATTGCTCTCCGGTATCTTCCTAGCATTCCATTTTGCCACCTGGATCACCTCTTTAGAATACACAACTGTAGCCAGTTCCGTATTACTTGTGACAACAACACCGCTCTGGGTAGCAGTGCTTAGTCCATTAGTCTTACGGGAATCAATTGGACCGGGAACCATTATTGGGATGATTCTTGCGCTGTTAGGCGGCATCATCATCGGGTTGAGCGATACTTGCGTATTACAGGCAGGCACATTGACATGCCAGGAATCCAATCATTTCTTCACTGGTTCAGTATTCAAAGGAGATCTTCTCGCATTAACAGGAGCATGGATGGCAGCGGGCTATATACTTGTTGGGAGAAAACTCCGAAACAAGCTGCCTCTTGTGCCCTATATTTTCGTAGTTTATGGCGCGGCAGCTTTGGTCTTGATCGCCATCATGTTGGGTATGGGTAAAACTCCACTCGGATACGCGCCGGTGGCTTACTTATGGTTCTTTTTGCTTGCGGTGTTTCCACAACTGGTGGGGCATACAAGTTTCAACTGGGCACTCAAATACCTCCCTGCATCCTTTGTGTCCGTTGTCTTATTGGGTGAGCCGATAGGCTCGAGTATCCTCGCTTATGTAATTTTTAGTGAACGGCCTAGCTTGATTATGATCGGTGGAGCAATATTTATATTGGTTGGGATTTGGCTTTCGGCCAGGAGCAACGGCTCAAGATAAATCGGGCTTGTTTTAATGATTTTTCCATAACCCTTAATAATTTCACCCACTCAACCCCGGGACTTAGTATTCCTTTCCAAATCAAGGGACAAGCTGATTAATCAGGATTTCCAATTAACTGCAAGCTGGACGGACCATATTCCATCAGTTCTATGCTATTGCCATCGGGATCGATTATCCAGGCTTGCCGGGAATGGTCCATCCCTGTGGAAATCTCTGTGACTTGAACACCTTTCTTCTTCAGGTCATCACAATATTCATCCAGACCGACTACTTCCAGGCAATAATGCTTGTATTGAGTTCCTTGATCCAGGGCTTGAACTTCTCCTCCCCACTCCTTTACTGCCAGGGCTTGATCAAAGAATTCAAGAAAGGTGGAGTTTCCACAATCAAAGTAATATCCGAAGGGGATGCCTTCTTTCGTGTTTAAGGTGAACTTCACTTGCATGCCGAGCTTGTTGACATAAAAGTCCACGATTTTGGGTAGGTCGTTGGATATCAAATTTAGATGCGCAAGTTGTCGTATCATCATTATTGACCCTTTCTGAAATTACCTGGTGTACAACCAGTTCAATTCCCTGATGGCATTTTGTAAGCCTTCGCTTAAAGCACTCTTTGCCAAAACGCCAATCCCAATTATTGCCAAGACGAGACGGGAAATTGAATCTTGCTTCACTTCCGAGCGTTAGGAAATCCTGCAATGGAGCCAGAGCAAAATCTGGCGCAGAGGACCATGCAGTTCGGATCATGTCCCACGCAAACTCCCTTCCGTTTTTCCACCCACGCCCGAAGTAGCGCCCGGCGAATTCTTTTTCATGTTCTGGAGCTTTTAAGAACCAACCATGTCCCGTGTCATTGTCATGAGTGCCTGTATAAACGACGCTATTGGAATGGAAATGATGAGGAAGGAACGGGTTATCCGGTCCCGAAAAAGCGAATTGCAAGATTTTCATCCCAGGAAGGGAAAATCGATCGCGCAATGCAATCACATCCGGGGTGATCTCACCGAGATCCTCGGCAATAATGGGTAGATCGCCCAGTTTATCCAAAATGTGGCTGAAAAAATCCACCCCAGGTCCTGGAACCCAGCGTCCCTTGATGGCATTTTGGGCTTCCCCAGGGATTTCCCAGTAACCGGCAAAACCACGGAAGTGGTCGATTCTCAGGATGTCCACCAACTGCAAGGTAAAACGTATCCGTTCCAGCCACCAGGTATAACCCGACGCCAGGTGAACATCCCAGCGATAAAGCGGATTACCCCATAATTGACCGGTGGGAGAGAAATAATCAGGTGGAACTCCTGCAACAACTGTAGGGCGGCTATCCTCACCCAGGTAGAACAGCTCAGGGTGAGCCCACACATCCGACGAGTCGTAGGCAACAAATATCGGGATGTCGCCTATGATCTTCAATCCTTTTGAATTGGCATACTTCTTTAAGGCTGACCACTGTTCGTAGAATAAATACTGAAAAAATGTAAAACGCAGGATTGAACTTTCAAGGTTTTTACGGGCCTCGTCAAGAATACCAGGATCCCTATGACGGAGGTCCCTGGACCAACCATCCCAAGCACCGCCTCCATTAGCTTCTTTTATAGCCATAAAAAGTGCGTAATCATCGAGCCATGATGAGTTTTTTGCCCGGAACGAGTTCAAATCCTTCATGGAGTGTTTTCGAGCCGTTTATAAACCTGGTAAAGGCTTTCTCAAGCAAAGCCGGCTTCCATTTATAAAGAACGCCGAAGTCAACTTTGTTAGGATCCCACTTCGGCATATCAGTGAGATCATCTTGAATCAACAACCCTTGTTCGAGCAAGAGATCGGGACTGATCAAATAAGGGTTTCCAGCAAAAGCTGAAAAACACTGATAAGGGGAATCCCCATACCCTGTTGGTCCAAGGGGAAGGACCTGCCATAATTTACAACCGGCTCCACTGAGCCAATCCACCCACTGGTAGGCAGAAGAACCCAAATCCCCAATTCCATAAGGACCATATAAGCTGGTGGGATGAAGGAGTATCCCTGAAGATCGGTCAAATTTCATAAGGTAATCTCTTTGTCTGGATTGTTTCGCCCGCCTTTACCAGCATACTTTCATAATCGGACTCGATGACATCAGTGCTGACCGCAGCGCCAGGCTCGATCACCATTCCGGATGGGACAATACTGTTCTTCCCGATGACCGCTAATACAATGTTAGGATCAGCGATGCCTCCACCAATTCGAGCATTCGCCTTAACATGTACGCGCTTATCGATGACAGCCCTTTCAATAATTGCCCCACTCTCAATAACCGTGTCGGTCATAATAATGGATTCTTTTACGATCGCTCCTGGCCGAATAAGTACACCCGGGGAAAGGACACTACTGAAGACTTGTGCGTTTTCCTGGATATAGCATCCATCTGCGATCATGCTGGCATAGAGATAAGCAGTTTGTGGAATTCGGCTTGGTGGACGTTCTTCAGTACGAGTATGCATAATCCAACTACGGTCATACAACTTCAGTGCCGGAGTCGGAGAAAGCATATCCATGTGCGCCTGCCAGTAAGAATTGATCGTCCCGACATCCATCCAGTAACCGGATATGGAAATGCACACACCCGCGCGTTATTTCTCACCAAGCTTGGGATGATATCCTTGCCGAAATCATGCGTAGATTTTGTATCCTGATGGTCTTTCCATAAAATCTCGTCAAGCACTTCGCGATTAAATAGGTAAACTCCCATGTTGATCAGGCTGGATGTGGGATTTTTTGGCTTTTCGATGAAAGCTTTGACGCGATACTGCCGATCCACTCGTAGAACTCCAAACCGTGAGGCTTCCTCTTTTGGGACACGGATGGAGGCAATCGTAAGGTCAGCCTGCTGATCAATGTGGAAATTGATCATCCTTTCGTAATCCATGGTGTAAATATGATCGCCGGAAAGTATCAGGATAAGTTCTGGAGAACCAGCCTTTATGAATGTAAAATTCTGTTGCACGGCGTCTGCCGTACCGTCATACCAATTGGCGTCAAAACGGGCTTTATAGGGAGTCAGGATCCGTACCCCACCGGTGAAATCACGATTTAAGTCCCATGGGCCGCCTGAGCCGATATGTTCGATAAGGGATTGAGGGCGGTATTGCGCCAATACCATGATATCAAAGATATTTGAATTAACGCAGTTTGAGAGTGGAAAATCGATGATGCGATATTTTCCGGCAAATGGAACTGCTGGTTTGGCACGTTTGGCAGTCAAAACACTCAGACGCGCTCCCTCTCCACCTGCCAGGATCACAGCCCTAACTTTCATTGATCACCTCCACCAAACCCTTGATGTTATTTATTCACCCTTTTCCCCATTTTATCAAACCTATACTATCTCGTGGAAAATCAGTCAAGGTTATTTCAACTTTTACCGAGTAAGGTAAGGTAAATATTAGCATAGGAAAGCGCAGACCGTTCCCAGGAGAAATCCGCTGTCATACCATTACATTGAATTTGATCCCATTCTTCTCGATTAGTAAAAGAATCAAACGCTTTGGATAATACCGCGAGCAGCGACTCTGGCGTTGCATCCTGGAAAAGAAAACCATTCTTACCTTCAAAAACAGTATCCTTCAACCCCCCAGTGGCACGCACTACAGGGACGGCACCATAACGCATCGCGATCATCTGTGCCAGGCCGCATGGCTCGTAACGGGATGGCATTAAGAAAATATCTGCGCCTGCATATATTCTCCTGCCCAAGTCTGCATCGTAACGTAAAGTAATATGGACACGCTCAGGAAAAGCTGCTTGCAAATTATGCAGGGAGGACTCGATCGTTGGATCCCCGGATCCCAATAGAACGAATTGCCACGGCGTATCCTGTAGACTTGTCAGTGCATTTATCGCAATATCCACCCCTTTTTGTTGATCTACTCGACCCACCATCCCGATGAGTGGGGTATTCGGTTCAACGGGTAAACCAAGAGTCTTCTGTAGGAATTCCTTATTTATGGATCTTCTTTCTGGATTTAGGACATCAAATTGACTGGCAAGTGTTCCATCGGTCGCCGGATTGTAGGAGTCAACATCAAGGCCATTCAATATGCCGCTGATATTCTTTGCCCGCATCCGCAGGTAGGATTCCAAGCCGCAACCAAACTCAGGGGTAGTAATCTCGTCAGCATATGCAGGAGAGACTGGAATGATGGCATCAGCAGACCAAAGCCCCAAAGGTAAAGGTTGCGTGTGAGCCCAATCCGGTAAGGCATCATCATGAGGAGGGATTAAGCCATAGGCAGAGAGTACATCACCTACATCGCCTCCCATAAATGGAAGATTGTGAACTGTCAGGACGGTTCGAATATTAGCAACAGAAGGATCGCCTCTTCGAGAGCGAAGTGCAAAAAGAGCCAATGCGGTATGCCAATCATTGGCATGCAGAATATCCGGTTTCCATTCCAGATACCTCAGCATCTCCAGGCATGCCAAAGAAAAGAAGGTATATTTTTCACGATCGGGCACAGGATCGTTCGAATATACGCCTGGAGCAGATGAGATGGGTTCTCCATCTATTAAATCGACTGGCAGACCATTAATCTCCATCTCAAAGCAGGTGGCTTTTACATTTACATCCCCCCGGTAAATTAAGAACTCCGCTTTGAAATTAAGTTTTTCCTTCTCGACCTTGATTAAGCGGTGATAAGGGAGGACCAACCGGATGTCGATAGTAGTTCCATTCAAGGCTTTATGTGGTAACCGACGCAATGCATTCGGAAGCGAACCGGCGACATCGGCCAATCCACCTACCTTGATAAACGGCTCAGCTTCGGCAGCTAGAAAGAGTACTTTAATGGTTGTTGCCATCGAATCAATTGTACTTCAATTCCAACCCTTGCCATCTGGATCCTCAATCGAGAGAAACGATCCCCCTTAAGGATCCCGGTAAACAGCTCCATTCCGTTCGTCGCAGATGCTTGATAAACCGATTGAAAGAAATAAACAGTTAGGCGCTATTGAAATTCTTCCTCAGATGTTTCAGATATTATAATGAAGGAAGTTTTTGCATTTTCCTTTTTGTTTCGATTTAACCTCCCCTTTCTAAAAGCATACCTATGTGGTGAATCATAAGTAAGGCAATGATATTCAACTGAGGCATTGTCTCAAAGATTTACATTGGATTATGTGATATTGGATATCTCAATTAAGTGATAATAATTCTTTCAACTTGCGAAAATTAATATCAGTGGGAAAGCCATTGGAATCCCAATGATACTTGCACCCAACATAATCCAATAATAATCCTTGGGCAGGCAAGTCGATGGAATCAGCATCCCATCCACCACCCATATTCGTCAGGACACATGATACTCCCACAACACCCATGCCGCTTTTCCCGCTGCTCTCTCCACGATAGATACGCAACTCTTCAGGGATCAAGAACACTTCAAATCCATGCCTTTCACCTAGCTTGGTAACCTGGTGGATGCGACAGGTGGGAGTGCAGGAAGCACAATGAACTCCCCACTTGGTCGCGATCGCCTTGCATTCCGATTCAGGTTGGAAACGCATGCAAGGTGGAAGGAGGACCACTTTCTTCGGGCAAGACAGAAAATGCATTCTGAATTCGCGATTCAGTATTTCGGTTCCCAACATACCCAGGTGATACTCCAACCTGGTGCTTTTGCGGAGAAAGGCATCATGCCGCCAAGGGTGACGCAAAGCTTCATTGGCTGAGAATTCATCCACTTGTTCAGTATACTTTCCCAGTATTGTCATACTTGATATCGAGAATTCATTTGCTAATTGCAAGCAACGATCTATCAAATGGTCTTCGTTTCCAATCAATTGAAAACAGGTTATCCATGCAGAAAATCGTTCCGCCTTGGTATTTTCCCCCATCGCCACCAGCCATTGTTTGAATTTACTCAAGCCAGGACGATTGTTGGAGTTGATTTTCTCCCTATTTGCCAAGCCGCTTAGCAAACTCCGAGTTACTTTTATCAAGGGTAGGAATTGTGGCTTGCGTTCCTGGAGTTCTACCAATTTACATGAAATAACAAGCCACCAGCTTGGCAATTTATCAGCCGTGGCTCCATGCTCCCTAAGCATCACACCGAGGGCGAGCAGGTCAAGAGCAGATAAATCCATTGACCGAATCGATCCGCCGCGGCGCAAACATTCACGATTGAATATGGCAATCTCATCAGCCATCGAAGCTTTCACCTGCGCTAACCAGGCATCGGTAAAGGCTTTAATATCTGAGTAATACCCATCCGAATTTGACAGGTGGTTTTTCAAGCAGTATGTAATGGTTCGCACCATTCTTTTAGTATAGCCTATCTCGGGTCAGGTAAGAGAAGAGGGTGATCGCCACATTGGAGAAATCGTTATTCTCTTTTGCCCTTTACTGGAGAAGAAAATTATTTCCATACTCAATTTTGATCCGTTTGATGCTTTCGAGGATTTGCCCACGAGAAATTGAATTAATGTTATCATCAGTTCCAAGAAGTAATGAAATACCTCAATTAAATAAATGCATATCTTTTTTATTCTGTATTCAACCAACCTTACAATAAAATTATTCTACTCCGCTATCGGTGTACCACTCTCTCCTCTCCAATTGGCAAGGAGGTATGAATGATAGAACGCCGAAAGGTACCAAGAAAAGTCCTGTCCTATTACATCCAGGTCATTGATGCCACCACACAGGAGATCATTGGCAACTTGGTGGATGTATCAACTATTGGTCTCAAGATTGACGGTCTGAATGCTTTACCAGTCGATAAAATTATCAACATACGGCTTGATACGACACCCGAAATCGCCAACCAGCCTTATATTGAATTCTCGGCTGGTGTGCGCTGGTGCAAGTCGGAAATAATGACTGCAGGTATTTTCGACATTGGCTTGCAAATAATCCACATATCTCCAAGGGATGCAGAAATCCTGGCCAGGATGGCAGAGAAATACGGGACGAAAGAAAGTTCCTTTCATTTTTAAGGCGCAAATTGATCTCTAAATCCCTGCCCCTGGTTGAAATTCATCGCCACCTCGACGGTGCAGTCCGCCTCCAGACAATACTAGATTTGGGTTTATCACACAACCTGCCCTCCCAGCGAAAGACTTGGAGGGGCTTCGGCCTTATGTTCAAGTTAATGAACCTCAACCAGGAGTAATGGCTTTCATTGCCAGGTTCCAATGGATGGTTGGGGTTATGGTAGATTTTGATTCCGTCCGGCGTATCGCTCATGAATCCGTAGAAGATGCCAGCAATGAAGGACTGGATTACGTTGAACTTCGCTTTAGCCCCTGGTTCATGGCCCAGACGCATCAATTGGATCCCGCTGGAGTAGTGGAGGCTGTGGTGGACGGTGTTGCCAGCGGGCAGCACGACTATGGAATTCTTGTCAGCTTGATAGGTATTCTCAGTCGAACCTATGGTCCGAAAATCGCTCACCAGGAGCTGGAAGCCCTCCGTACCCAATCATTCAAAGATATGCGCTCTGGACCTTGCAGGTGATGAAGGACACTTTCCAGCAATATTATTTGAAGAGCATTTTAAAATCGCCCGTGATATTGGTTGGCATGTCACCATCCATGCGGGTGAAATTGCAGGTTCAGAGTCCATCTGGCAGGCTTTGAATGTATTGAAAGCAGAACGAATTGGGCATGCCTTGAGCGCGACAGAAGATCCTCGCTTGATGGATTATTTAACTGAACACAAGATTGGAATCAAATCATCCCTCACCAGCAACGTGCAGACAAGTTGTGTACATGACTATGCAAGCCACCCCATAAAAGCCTTCCTCGATCATGGAATCCCTGCCACGATAAACACCGATGATCCCGGAATTAGTGCCATCACCTTACCTTATGAATACGAGAAAGCTGCTCCACTGGCAGGATTGACAACAGCTCATATAATCAAAGCACAATTTAATGCATTAGAAGTTTCATTCATGCCTGATTCTGCAAAACAATTATTATTGGATCGAAAGAAGAAAGAAATCACTGATTTGAGTTGAAATATAAAACTAGGAGTCGCATTGGTCGATGGATTTATATCCCCAGACCATGGAGAAACAACTCAATTTTTCCATTATCATAATTACTGTTGGTCAGGTAACATAGACGCAAGGATAATTCCTCCACCGGATTCCAATAAATCTTTCATGTTATACTATCCATAACCATGAACAAATCAAATGGTTTATTTGTGATAGGTTACTCCCTTGACCTCCAGGTCCCTGTGTGGTTAAGGGAGTTTTGTTTACTTGGAAGGAGGTGGGAACAGAATACCTGAGCCTGTTAAGGATTTTTTATCTTTGATCCGACTATCGAACAAAAGAGGAGAAGTAATATGCGTACTGCAAAGATCACTATTGCCTTAATTGTTGTTCTTACGATGGTATTGACTGCCTGCGGAGGAGCAGGGAAAGATAAAATCATCACGATTGCATGGACACAGGAACCTAACTCGTTAAACCGTTCCTACTCAAGTATGTGGTACATGTCAACCTTGATCCAAGTCTATAGCTGCTCTCCCTGGCAATACAACGAGAACAACGAACCCTACCCCTACATGGTGACCGAGTTGCCAACTGCATCTGCGGATGGATTATCCGTTACCATGCACTTGCGGGATGATCTCGTCTGGTCAGACGGTACTCCACTCACCTCGGAAGACTTCGTTTTCACCTATGACATGATCACCAATCCAGCCAACACTGTCAATTCAGTCTATCCTTATGATAGATTTACAGTCTCAGCACCTGATGCCCAGACAGTGGTAATGAACTTCAGTGAAATATTCACTCCCTGGATGGCCTGGCTATGGTCCGGTACGATCATGCCAAAACATATCCTGGAACCGGTTTTCGAAGCCGAAGGCACCATAGATAATGCAGAGTGGAATCTGGCTCCCACTGTTGGCTGCGGACCTTTTACTTTTACTTCCTGGGAATCCGGAAGTAACATGCGGTTCGATCGCAACGATAAGTTTTGGGGAACTCCTGCGAAATTGGATGCAGTGATATTCCAATTTGTGCCCGATGATGCTGCTCAGACAGCTGCCTGCCTGGCAGGAGATGCAGATATATGTTTCTGGCCTCCCTATGAGGACATTCCAGCATTCCAGGAAGCCGGTTTGAACATCGTCACTGAGCCATCCGGCTATGTGGAAGGCTGGTTTTTCAACTTACGAGACATGGCTTCACCCGGGATCCGCGATCTGAATGTGCGTAAAGCCATAGCTATGGGACTCGACAGGCAATCGAACCTGTCATTGCGGCTTAATGTTGTCAAAAGGGTTGAAACGTTCTGGGATGCATTACCTGCATATGTTGATCCAACAATAGTTCCCTATGAATATGATCCTGAGGGTGCAAAGCAACTCCTCGAGCAAAGCGGTTGGATTGACCGGGATGCTGATGGGATCCGGGAGGACGAGAACGGCAATAAATTGACCATCACCCAAGGCAACACGAACAAGACCGAGCGTCAGAACTACCAGGCGCTTGCCCAGCAGCAGATGTTGGCTATCGGAATCGATTTGCAGATTTCCAGTTATGAGAGCGATATACTCTTCGACAGCTACTCAGCTGGCGGTCCTGCTGCTACTGGAGCATTGGATATCATGCAGTGGTCCGATGTACCCACGTTCCCCGATCCGGATAGCTCCTATTGGTACTGTGATCAACTCCCTTCGGATGAAAATCCCTATGGATTCAACTACTTTGTCTGCGATGAAACCCTGGATGCTCTTTTCAGACAACAGTTAGTGACAGTTGATCCTGCCGCCCGCCAAGAGATCTTCCACCAGATCAGCAAGTACATGCACGACAATGTGTATTACCTGGGGATCTGGGATGATGGTGATGTCTGGATCGTTAATCCTGTTCTAACGGGTTACAAATTTTCGGGAGTAAATCCCTTTTTCAACATCATGGATTGGGATATAACCGAATAACCAAACACCTCTAATTTTGTCCACTTGGCTGGATCGTTGGAATCAGATCCAGCCAAGTGATTATTGGAGCCTTTCATGAGCCGTTACATTGTCAGACGCCTTTTACAGGCGATCCCGTTACTTTTCATCATCAGTATCGTGGTGTTTGCCCTTCTTCAAGGTAGCGGAGATCCCCTTGCGACCCTGGGCGGGAGGAGGACAGTGCGGCCAGAAGAAAGGGAACGCTTGGCACGGATTTTGGGATTGGATAAACCGATATATGTTCAGTATTTCTATTGGCTGGTGGGAAATGATTGGGTCAAAATCGATACCGATAATGATGGTATTCCCGAAACAACCGGGGCTCGAAAGGGCGTTCTCAGGGGGGATTTTGGGTCTTCCCTGGTAACCCGAGGGAAACCAGCCTTGGATATCATCCTGGAGAGAATCCCAAATACACTTCTCCTGATGGTTCCAGCAGAAATAGTCATCTTGATCTGTTCCCTGGCCATCGGAATTTATTCCGCCATGCGTCAATATTCATGGTTTGACCAGGCAGTAACCACAGGATCCTTCATTGGCTATTCCATGCCGATTTTCTTCATAGCCCTGGCCTCCATGTATATCTTTGCCGTTAACTTTCGAAAATGGGGATTGCCCTATCTACCGACTGTAGGGATGTATGATCCCAAAATCGGAAAAACTTTCTGGCAGGTATTCACCCACATGGTTCTCCCAATTTTCAGTATGGCAGTGATCAGCATCTCCGGATGGAGTCGTTACGTGCGGTCACAAATTCTGGAAGTGATCAGCCAGGACTACATCCGCACAGCATATTCCAAAGGCTTGTCTGAACGAAAAGTACTCATCCGCCACGCTCTAAAGAATGCTGCCATCCCCATGGTAACATTACTGGGCATAGAGATCCCCTTCCTCCTTGGAGGCGCTGTGGTTACTGAAACAATCTTTGGGTGGCCGGGGATGGGGCGTTTATTCTTTGACCACCTTACCCGTTCGGATACGCCGGTGGTGATGGGAATTTTAATGTTGATCTCAGTTGCGGTAGTCGTTTTTCAACTTGTCACCGATATCCTTTATGGCTGGCTCGATCCCAGGATACGTTATGAGTAGGAATGGGGCAAAAGATATGACCGAGCACGATGTCAAATCCAATTCCTGCTGAAGTAAAACTTGAAAAGCCGCAATTTAGTTTTTCGCAGCTGATCTGGATGAGGTTCAAAAGGCATAAGATGGCCTTGGTTGGGTCAGTTCTACTCATCCTGTTGATCCTTTATGCAACCGTTGGAGCTGCCTTTACTTCTGAAGCCTATTCGAATATTACCGATACTGGTATCCGGTTAATGCCTCCTTCTCAGGAACATCCATTTGGGACGGATACGGTCGGGAGGGATATCCTGTCCAGGACGATCTTTGGTGGGCAGATCTCCCTTCTCATCGGTTTGACCGCCATGTTGGTCGAGGTATTCCTGGGTGTTTTGATCGGGGCTATAGCTGGATATTATGGTGGGATCATTGATAGCATCCTGATGCGTTTCACCGAAGCCATGATCAATATCCCCCAATTGCCGGTGCTGCTCATTCTGGGAAAATTATTGGCCGATAAATTACCAACCGCCTCGATCCTGGGGCGCGAATTCAGCGGCAGCGTGATCGTGATCATTGGAGTTATTGGTCTGACCAGCTGGATGGGACTCGCCCGAATTGTGCGCGCCAATTTCCTGTCATTCAAAGAACGGGAATTCGTCGTGGCAGCCAGGTGCATCGGCACAAAGAACAGAGCCATTATTTTTAGTCATATCCTGCCCAACACCATGGCACCGATAATCGTCAGCGGCACTCTGAGTATTGCCAATGCCATCATTAGTGAGGCATATGTCAGTTTCCTGGGTGTGGGAGTTAAGCCTCCTACGGCCACCTGGGGAAATATGCTCAATGGTGCTTATCAATATATCGAAAGCGCCCCCTGGTTATGGGTCTTCCCTGGCTTGCTGATCGTCCTGACAGTGCTTTCGATCAATTTCATCGGCGATGGGTTACGGGATGCTCTCGATCCCCATTCACTCGTCAAGGTAAGTGAGGAGTAACCCGTGGATCCTTTGCTGGAGGTCAAGAACCTAAAAGTCCAGTTCAACACACTGGAAGGTGTCGTCCATGCGGTCAATGGAGTGTCATTTTCACTGGATCAAGGGAAAACCCTGGGAATTGTGGGGGAGAGTGGATGTGGGAAAAGTGTGACCATTCTTTCCCTGATGCGATTTATCCCTGAGACCTCCTGGAAAGATTGTCGCAGGAGAGGTGCTTCTCAAGGGGGAAAACCTGCTGGAGAAAACCAATCTGCCATGAGAAGATTCGCGGCGAAGAAATCGCCATGGTCTTCCAGGATCCGATGACCTCCCTCAACCCGGTTTTGACCATTGGATACCAGATCAGCGAAGCCCTGAGAGTTCATCATGATATCTCCAAAGAAGATGCCATTCGCAGAACTTGGAATTTGCTGGAGATGGTGGGCATCCCTCAGGCGAAGGAACGTTACACTCGATTATCCGCATCAATTTTCGGGGGGTATGCGCCAGCGGGTGATGATCGCCATGGCTCTTTCCTGCAATCCCAGCATCCTGATCGCTGATGAACCAACGACAGCACTGGATGTGACCATCCAGGCACAGATCGTTGAACTTACCAAGACGACTACAGGATCAATTGGGAATGTCAATCATCTGGATCACCCACGACCTGGGTATCGTTGCGGAGATTGCTGACCGGGTGATCGTGATGTACGCCGGTTATATTGTCGAAGAAGCGGATGTTTATCAGATTTTCGATAATCCCCAACATCCGTATACATCTGCCTTATTAAATCTCTCCCCAGGGTGGATAGCCGCCGCTATGAACGGCCTGGCGATCATCCAGGGATCACCGCCTGATTGTATTCATCTTCCTCCCGGATGTCCTTTCATGCCACGCTGCGAATATGGCATTGATCGTGTGTGCACGTGAAAACCCTGAATTGAATATTCGTGGAAGATGACCATAGAGTGGCATGTTGGGTAGATATGAGCAACGAGGAGCGTTCGATGAGCACGCATGATGTCCTGGTTTCGGTTCGAGGATTAAAGAAGTATTTCCCGATCACCAGGGGGATCCTGATTCACAGGCAAGTTGGAGCAGTCGGGCCGTGGATGATGTCTCCTTCGACATTTTTCGCGGAGAAACATTGGGTCTTGTTGGAGAGAGTGGATGTGGGAAAACCACAGCTGGAAGAACAGTATCGCAACTTTACCGCCCTACCGCAGGCAATGTGATCTATGATGGGTGGATCTGGCAAAGCTGGAAGGGCCAATCGCTGCGCAATATGCGCAACAAGATCCAGATGATCTTCCAGGATCCCTATGCCTCCCTTAATCCACGCTGGACGATCGCCCGGATCATAGGCGAACCACTGCAGGTTCATCGGATGGTGCAAGGTGAGAAGGCTAAAAGAGAACGGGTAATGGAATTGCTTGAATTGGTCGGGCTTGATCCCTACCATTTAAATCGTTATCCGCATGAATTTTCAGGCGGCCAAAGCCAGCGCATTGGTGTGGCGCGTGCCTTGGCTTCCAATCCCGACTTCATCGTGTGCGATGAACCAATTTCCGCTCTGGATGTTTCCATCCAGGCTCAGGTGGTGAACCTGCTGGAAGACTTACAGGAAAAACTGAACCTCACCTATCTGTTTATTGCCCACGACCTCTCCATGGTACGTCATATCTGTAGAAGGGTGGCGGTGATGTATCTTGGTGTGGTCGTCGAATTATCCACGCGGGATGAAGTGTATGACTTTCCTCTCCATCCTTACACCTCGGCCTTGTTATCATCAGTTCCAATTCCCGATCCACGGACAACCAGGGCGCGGCAGCGGACGATATTAGAGGGGGATGTACCCAGCCCAAGCAATCCTCCGAAGGGATGCCGTTTTCATCCACGCTGCCCATTGAAATTTGAACCCTGTGATAAGGAAGATCCTCCCTTGGAAGAACTGAAAGCGGGTCATTACGTCGCCTGCTGGGCAGTAAAGAATTATCTGCCTGGGTAGCGGTTCAGATCTTCTGATTTCCACTCAATTGTTATTCATTCCCTGGGCATAGGCATCAGGTACCAATCCAGGAATCGTTCTATTCGCTCATACGAATCCAGCTGGGTGACACGTTTTAGAAAACCGTGCGATTCCCCTGGATAAGTTTTATATTCGAATGTTTTATCCGCGTGGCGGAGGGCTTCCACCCAGTCTTCAGAGGCTTCGGGCGGGACAATGTCATCTTCCAAGCCATGGAGGATCAGAACGGGATATTGAATATTCTCAACCTGGTAAATTGGTGAACCTTCATAATAAACATTCCTGTTCTTAGCTGGGTGACCGATCATTTTCTCTGTGTAATATCGAAGTTCACGCGAGCTTAATGCCCAGGATGTTTCGAGGTGAGCATCTCCAAACTTGGAGATGCCACAAGCGAAAAGGTAATCCGGATCACGGGCCAGGCAGCACGCAACCATGTACCCCCCATAGCTAGCCCCATAGATTGCGATCCTTTCCGGGGTAATCCAGTCAAACGCGGCCAGGGTGCGCGCTCCAGCCAGGCAATCCTGCATATCACCCTGACCCCACTGTCCGTAATTTGCCTGCTCGAAATCCAATCCGAAACCTGTTGAACCTCGGTAGTTAGGCATCAGGAGCGTGTATCCTTTAGCCAACAGGTATTGGGCTAGGATATCCCATTCAAAACCATATTGGGAGGAAGGTCCGCCATGTGGGATTAGAATAGCAGCCCCATTGGGGTGAGGAGGACGAAATAAGAGCGAGGGAATTTCCAATTCGTCCCTACTCTTATAGTTGATTTGTTCCGGCTTAACCAGGGGCAGCCGAGACAAGGCTGGCAGCATGGAAAAAGTGAGTTGCGTCTGAGCCCCACCAGCCAGTTCTATTCTATACAGGTCTGGTGGCTCAATCGGGCTTTCAAATTCTACGGTAAGAAAGGAGCCATCCGGACTCCATTGCGGTCGGGAATACACCCCTTTACCTGTCTTCAGGTAATTTATCTCCCCACTTTCAACTTCCAAGATTCCCAGGTCATACATGCCTGCATGATTGACGGTGATGGCAATCCTTTTTCCGTCAGGGGACCAGGAGGGTTCAGATACATCACATTCCAGGCTTGTCAGCTGAATCAAGCCAGTCCCATCGGGACGTACCAACCAGATTTCATCAAAGCCTGTTCGTCCAGAGATGAACATCAGGACGTCGCCATCGGGTGACCAGCGCGGCCACAGGTCTTCTGCCCGGGCGCGCCTGCCAGAATGTGTGACTGGCCGGATTGAGTATCCACGATACGGATGTCCCGGCGGTTCGGATCGCCTCGGGGATCAAATGTATAGGCAACATACCTTCCGTTCGGTGAACCTACAGCATCGCGTACATCCCCGGCATCGGTTACCAAGGCGTGAGGCCAGGCACCCTCGCGGTCAGTGACCAGTAGTTGGATGGTATCATCCCGTTCGACCATGACCAATAAATGGACACTATCCGGCATCCATGAGGAAGCATAACTCTCACCGCTGAAACTGGAAATCTTCTTTGGCAAACCACCATCTGTGGGTACAACATAGACACGCCGTTCCATGGTAAAAGCAATCCATTTTCCATCCGGCGACCATCGAGGTACCTCATCATCCCAATATGCAACCGGGGGACGCCTTGTGGACATGCGCCTCGGCCATCCACCGTCTACGGCCATTAGATATATGTCGGAAAGGTCTTCGCGATCCCAAATAAAAACAATCTGGGAACCATCGGGTGAAAGGCGGTGGTTACGAGGTCGATTTACAGCTGTAATAAGGGAAAAACTCCAACCTTCGGGAGGTTTGAGGTCCGGGCGTGGCATGGAAGGCCATCCATTACGCTCGTATTTTTCCTGTAAAAGGATACCGCTTCGCATGGTTGTCTACTCCTTACTTTTCTGGCAGATAATGACCTTTAGGAATTGCACCTTCATCCTAAATTTCTATTGAGAGCCAGTCCAATTGATTGATCTAGTTGTGATCGATTTCGACCATTGCTTGACCTGATAAACAATCTAACCCTTGAATCCCCTAAATTAGTCCATCAAGTTTTCGATTACTTACATGTCATGGTTAACTGGATGCGGTATGAACAAACGACTCTCTTGTCTGCCTTGATAATGCTCAATTTCAATTATAACGGTATACTTGAACCAGAGGAATTCCCCATAGGATGCTTATGCGCAATCTACTTGAATTCGAAAAATCCCTCTCCCCCATGCTATTAACCCAGTTCCATTCACTCACTACACCTGCTGAAATTCAAGCCTACCTGGATGGACTCCCCTACATCGCCGAAGAACTCGATCGGAGTCCACTACGAGTTATGCAGGATCGACAAGGACACTGCCTGGATGGAGGAATTTTTGCTGCCCTGGCACTCAGCCGCCTTGGTCATCGTCCCCTCATCATGGATCTGGTGCCAGCTCCCGGTCTGGATGATGACCATGTTCTGGCCCTATACTCCGTCAATAATCGCTGGGGCTGTATTGCCAAATCCAATTACCCGGTCTTGCGCTCACGTGAACCCGTTTATAAGACATTGCGCGAATTGGCCATGTCTTATTTTGATTTCTTTTTAATACAAATAAAGAGAAAACCCTGCGTGGGTATACCCGTCCTCTTGATCTAAGCCGGTTTGCACCGGATTGGATGTGGAGTGAAATGGGTATCTCAGAAATTTCCTGCAAGCTATATAGTTTAAAATCTGTCAGCTTGATCCTCCCTGAAGTCGCGGGCATATTAACCATCGCTGATGATCGAACTTATCAAGCTGCCAGCTTGGGCACAGATTTCAATTGGGCCTTTGGAGTGAGGGAAAACAAGTAAGCTACTACTTGGTCTGTTTCTTCTCTCGCTTAAGTTTTCTCTTCTCTTTAGGATTTAGCTTGGGTTTCTTCTTAGGTTCTTTAGGGCTCTTGTCTTTTCTACCAGTTTCGGTCATGGGAAATCCTCCGTTTGCATTTTGTAAGGTGAATGCTTGCCAACCGGTTGAAATGGACAACGCCAAGAATCAACCAGAATGTACACCTAATTTTACTTCGAAATTCCTATTCATATCAAATATTCACTAATTCTGGAAGCAATTTACTCTTGCTACATTGATTTTTCATATAAGCTTTCATGAAGAAATCATCCTCGCCGGTATCTCCCCACAATATTCAAAGACGCTTGCTCATTTTTGCGGCTTTGTTCTTGTTCACATACTCTCTCGCCCTCACCCTTGCACCAGCAGCTCGAGCGCGATCTTGGGATGTGACTTTTCGCTGGGAGCATTGGCTGGGGTTCATTGTTTGGTGCCTTACTTGTATTCTGATCGAACATCAATTGCAGCGGCTTTTACCGGATGCGGATCCTTTCCTTTTTCCAATCGTTTCCATCCTTGCTGGATGGGGCATTATGACGATTTGGCGGCTTCAGCCTGGTTTTGGCATAAGACAGACAATCTGGTTAATTATCTCTGGCCTGGTTCTCGTACTTGGTCTTCGGCTTTCGCATGAATTGACTTTCCTAAAAAAGTATAAATATGTCTGGCTCTCAGCTGGAATACTGCTGACTGCCATGACCCTGTTCTTTGGGACAAATCCTGATGGCAGCGGATTACGGTTATGGCTGGGATGCTGTGGCATTTATTTACAACCTTCTGAGCCTCTGAAACTTCTCTTTCTAATCTACCTGGCAGCATATTTATCCGGAAGGCTGTTGAATTCGGTTCGTTTGAATTCCTCTCGTTGCACCGACTGTCATCGTCACACTCTTCGCTTTGCTGCTGCTAGTCGTCCAACGAGATCTTGGAACCGCATCGATTTTCATCTTCCTTTACACATTTTCCTTATTTATAGCTTCCGGTCGTAAGCGAGTATTATGGTTCAGCCTGGCCGGATTGATAATTGCCGGCGTGGCTGGATATCTTTTATTTGATGTGGTCCGAATCCGGGTGGATGCATGGCTCAATCCTTGGCTCGATCCATCGGGGCGTTCCTATCAGATTGTTCAATCCCTGCTGGCAATTGCCAATGGTGGCCTTATTGGAAGGGGGCCGGGTCTCGGCAGCCCAGGCCTGGTTCCTGTTTCCATCTCAGATTTTATTTTCACCGCGATTGCCGAAGAAACTGGCTTGTTTGGTTCCCTTGGGCTCATTGGCTTGTTCGCAGTCCTCATCGCTCGCGGCATGCTTATCGCCCTGCATGCTCGCGATAAATTTCGTCGCATCCTGTCTGCAGGATTGACGGCATATTTTGGAATTCAATTTATTCTTATTGTCGGAGGAAACACCCGCCTGCTGCCTCTCACAGGGGTAACTTTACCATTCGTATCCTATGGTGGTTCCTCTCTTCTCACCTCCTTTGTTGCGCTTCTCCTGCTGCTTATCATTTCCAGCCGGGATGAAGCAGAACCAGCTCCTCTACCCCTGAAGCAACCCTACCAGGTATTCGCAATCTTCTTTCTGCTTGGTTTTCTAGGACTGACTCTGACCACGGGTTGGTGGGCGATCTGGCGCGGACCGGACATCCTTACTCGCACAGATAATGCCCGGCGGTCCATCAACGACCGCTATGTACTTCGGGGATCCCTTCTCGATCGAAACGAACAACTGATTAACATCAGTGAGGGTCAACCTTCGGAACTTGAACGCCGGTATTTATATCCCGACTTATCAGCGATAATTGGTTACACGCATCCAAATTACGGACAATCCGGGCTTGAGGCAAGCCTTGATCCTTACTTCCGCGGGTTGCAGGGGAATCCGGCGCGCCTCATTTGGATTAACCACCTTCTCTATGGTCAACCCCCGCCAGGGCTTGATGTGCGCCTAAGCATTGATCTCAAACTCCAACAAAAGGCAGATTTTCTCCTTGGCAACCGGAAGGGTGCAATTGTCATATTGAATGCAAGCACAGGTGAGATCCTGGTGATGGCCTCCCACCCCACATTCGACGCAAATCAGCTTGAAGACATTGAAGAGACCCTTCTTGCTGACCCTGATAGTCCTTTGCTCAACCGTGCTGCTCAAGGGGTTTATCCGCTTGGAAATACAATTGAACCATTTCTACATGCGGCTGGAATTTCAGAAGTCCAATCGCAATCTGCCCTTACGGGCTTGTTCCGTGCCTTGGGTTTCCTTTCTGTGCCAGAATTGCGCCTGCCAGTGTCAGGTTTATCTTTTGTGGACAATAACATCCAGGTAAGTCCGTTGCAGATGGCATTAGCCACCGCCACGTTAAGTGCTGAAGGCGTGCGACCTGTTCCGAGGCTAGCGATGGCGGTTAACACTCCCACTGATGGATGGGTGGTTCTCCCCGGTGTGGGAGAATCATTAACCGCGTTCACTCCTAGATTTGCCTCTCAAGCAATCGAGCCTTTGGTGGTTGACGAAACCCCATTTTGGCAATTTACCTCCCTTGCCGGCGACGAGGCAAGCCCTGTTACCTGGTCATTGGGCGGTACAACCTCTTCCTGGCAGGGTTCACCGGTTGTTGTGGTAGTGTTGTTGGAAACTGATTACCCTGTTCTGGCAGATTACATCGGATTAGAATTACTTTGGGCAACCTTGAAACCATAATCTATTAAGGATCTAGTTACACTTATTTTCTTCCAGTTCCCATTCATTCACTAAAGGTTTGTTCGATGTCCATCTACTCCAGGTCAATTGCCCGGCCCCGTCCCATGTGGATTATTTTGCTTATCAGCATACTCCTGTTGTTGTCCCCTGTAGGGGCTGTGAGCCTGGACGGAAATTTAAAAAGTCTATTTACACAAGGTCAATGGAGACCCATCTTTCTATCGCCAATAGTGATTATTTACATCCTAATTGTTTCCCAGTTGATGGCAAAGACCGATACAAGGATGCTTGAAGGATTTCGCCCTGTCTTGAAGATTAATGATGAGGTTTTTAATCGATTGGTTATCGATTCTTCTGGTATCCATCCCATCCTGGAAATTGGCGCCTTGCTTGTTGGGGTTGCGATCGGAATCCCCATGGGATTATCCTGGTCCATAGAGACTTCATGGCTGAGAATTTATATTATTGCTTCATTATCTTCGATGTATGGGCTGCTTTTTTGGACCATTATTTGTTTGATTGCCGGCACCAAGTTGATCTCTTCTCTACACCAACAACCAATGGATGTGAATATCCTGGATATTCGGCCTTTTGAGCCAGTAGGACGCCACAGCTTGATCTCTGCTCTTGTTTTTGTCGGTGGTGTTGTTCTGGCTATGCTGTTTGGCTTGGACCTGAATAATATAATGTTATGGCAAACATGGGCATTCATTCTGCCTCTATTGGCGGTTCCAGTTTTAATTTTCTTCCTGAACATGCGCCACACACACCGCATACTATTGAATGAAAAGAAACGCCAATTGACGCTCCTTACCCATGAGATCAAGAAAGCCAGCCATAGGATTCAAGCATACTTGGCTCAAGGCGGGAACCTTGAGGATGCCTCCGCAGGATATACATCCTTGGTGATGTATGAAGCCCGCATACGGACTGCCTCAACCTGGCCTTACAACATTGGCATGCTCCGCACCCTCTTTATTTCGATATTCTTACCCCTGTTCATTAAAGGAATTTCATTTTTTCTATTTGGAGAATAGATTTTCCTGATTGGCTCATGGATATTATTTATCAGATCCGATAATTCATATCGGATTCATGTTGCCAAGAGACAGATACGGAAAGAAAAAAAGGGAAATAAACACTCTCCCAGGATCTTAGGATCCTGGGAGACTTATATTTATTTCACCCGCACAAATCGTCTCTTACCCACCTGTAACACACCAGGATGAGGTAAGGGAAGATCAAATTTCTCCACCAAGGTTCCGTCCAAGCGAACACCCTTCTGTTCAATCATCCGGCGTCCTTCTGACTTGCTTGACACCAGGTTTGTGGCGATTAAGACATCCACGACAGATTGTTCAGCCTGGAAGCTATATTCGGGCATTTCCTCCGGTACTTCCTTCTGCTGGAAGACCTTGATAAATGCTTCCTGGCCTTGATTGGCGGCTGATTCATCATAGAAAATGGACACGATCTCATAGGCAATCGACATTTTTGCATCGCGCGGGTGCAATTTTCCACTTTTTAGATCGGCTTCGATGCCAGTAATCCGGTCAGGGGTCCACCGGGTGACAAGGCGCATGAACTGACCCATCGCCTTATCCGGCACTGACATGACCTTCCCATACATATCCTCCGGCGTGGAGAGGATGGGGATGTGGTTACCCAGTGATTTGCTCATCTTGACCTCGCCATCAGTGCCAGGCAAGATACCGAGGATAATGGCAATGTTAGGTTTGGAACCCAGGGATGTCATCACTTTTCGGGCAGCCGTCATGATGTTGAACATCTGATCGGTGCCTCCAATCTGTACATCCGCTTTGAGCATATAAGCATCATAACCTTGCATCAAACCATAGAAGGTCTCATGCAGGTAGATGGGATCGTTGTTTTCCCAACGCAAGCGGAAGTTTTCACGCTCACGCATGAATTGCTGTACGGTGAAATTGGATGCCAGGCCGATCAATTCAGCAAAAGTTAACTCGGATAACCACTCAGAATTAAACCGGATCTTTGTATTCTTACGATCGAGAATCTTATACGCCTGCTCTGCATATGTAGCTGCGTTCTTCTGGATCTGTTCGTGGGTCATCTGCGGTCTAAGTTTATCTTTATCCGAAGGATCACCGATGAGTGAGGTAAAGTCTCCGACAACAAAGGTAACCTCATGTCCAAGTTCTTGGAATTGTCGTTGTTTTCGCATTGGAACCGTGTGACCGAGGTGGAGATCTGAGGTGGTTGGATCAAAACCACAGTAGACACGAAGAGGGCGACCTTCCTTTTGCACTTCTATCAAGCGGTCACGTAGTTCACGGCGCATATTCTCTTGCAGATCCTTGTCACCGTATTCTGTGCCTTGCATGAGCAAGGCAACTTGTTCATCGATAGGTAAAGTTGGCATAAAAGCTCCACTGGGTGAATATTTGGTTAATTTGGCAATCAACTTACTTGGAAATGATAAAAAAACGCGCCTGCTGGGTGAGGCGCGTTGATCCAAACCGCAGCAAGGATTATCGTTGTAAATAATAATAAGAGTAGGTCGACCTGTTCATTGGTTGGAATTATACAACAGTTTTCACCACAGAATCATCCTTAATGCTCCGTCATTCATTAATAATATTTTTGGGTAGCTTTAGATCCATCAATATGTATCATTTGATGGAAATGCTTAATGCCTTCTCCAGCTCACCTACTTTAAATGAATAACCCGCTTGTATCAGCCTGGAAGGTGTTGAATATCGTCCTTTAAGGATCAATACCGACATTTCCCCCAACATTATCCTTAGAAGAAAAGCAGGTGTTTTGAACCAGTACGGAAGGTGCAGGCATTTGCATAAGATTTTATAAAACTGAGAATTGGATACCGATTCTGGGGAGATCAGGTTATATGGCCCAGAAGTATTCTCATTTAATAACAGAAATCGCATCGCACCAACAACGTCATCGATATGGATCCAGGGCACAGCCTGTTTCCCGGAGCCAAGAGGTCCCCCAATCAAGAGACGCACCGGTAAAGTCATCAGGGGGAGGAGCCCACCTTTTGGGGCCAGGACAATAGCTTGTCGGGTCACACATCGGCGTACCCCCAAGCTCTCCACTTCTTTCGTGGCTCCCTCCCATTCAATCGTCAATCGTGCAAGGAAATCATCTCCTGGTGGAGTATTCTCGTCAGCCCGATCGCCATCCAGACCATAATGGTTGATGCCGGATGCTTGGATCAATACTCGCGGTCGTGGTGAAGCTTTTCTGATTGCTTCGGTCAGAGCTTTTCCGGGATTCACGCGTGAAGTTAAAAATCTCTCTTTTTGAGTTTTTGTCCACGGCCAACTGGACAGGCTCTCCCCCGCCAGATTGATCACTGCATCCATCTCCGAGACCAATCCACCCCAGCCTGCAGGAGTGGATCCATCCCATTTCAAGAGGGTCAAACCTTTTTTCTTTACCCCATCTTGAGGAATTTTGCGGGATAAGATCCAGATTAAGTGACCATCAGAGAGCAGGGAATCGCTAAGTGCCTTACCAATTAATCCGCTACCGCCGGCTATTAAGATATTCATGATTTCAACCTCCTTTCACGCTTGGAGTATAATTCACGCCATTGTGGTTCACGAAATGAACGCGCCAGTTCTTGTCTTGAATGCAAATTACGAACCTCTCAACGTCTGCAACACCCGCCGCGCGGTGAATTTGATCCTCTCGGGTAAAGCAGGAATGGTGATGAACGGACGCGGGTATATCCAAACCGTTCGCATGGAAATCCAACGTCCCTCGGTCATTCGCCTGGAAATGATGATTCGCCGTCCGCGTCCAAAAATTAAATTGTCCAGGCGCGAGGTCTTTCGCCGTGATGATTATACTTGCCAATATTGCGGAAGACAAACGAATGACTTAACTCTGGATCATATCCTGCCCAAACATCTTGGCGGGGAACATACTTGGATGAATATTGTGGCAGCATGTCCTGGTTGCAACCATCACAAAGGGGGGCGAGAATTAGCTGAGGCACATATGCACTTGCTTCGCAATCCTCAGGAGCCTCCTGCCAGCGCTCAATATCTCTTCGGCCGGCATATTGAAGAGAACCAGGAATGGGGGAAGTATCTCGAAGGCTGGTAAATAGATAAAACCCTGTGTTGAAAAACCAGGGTTTCTTGTTCCTAAATTATTCGATTTTATCGTTCTTGAAGATTGAAAATTCAATGCTGTCCATTCACCCAGATTACTGCTTAAGTGCTGGCTAATTAATGGTCAATTCCATAAAATCCTCAGCAATAATTACCTGTCCTGAAAACCGATTGGATGCTTCTTTGACCAGGTTGTCATAATTGTCTGATCCGGTCGGGTAATGAATTAGATACAATTGGTCAACCTTGGCCTTCGAAGCGACCTCACCAGCCTGGGTTGCAGATGAATGTCCTTCCAAATTTCCGCTAGCCTCGTGGATCAGGATATTTGCCCCTTCAGCCAATCTGACCACTTCGGGACATGGTTCAGTATCGCTGGAAAAGACCAAGGTTCTTCCGTTCTGAGTAAATTCGAATCTGAGTGCAATGCAGGGGATCAAATGCCTGACGGGGGAGGAAATGATTTTAATTTCATTACTAGATAATACAATTTCTTTCTCAAGAGCAGGCAGGTGGTGATATTCTACGTGGGAAAACGCCTGGCCACTTGGACCAGCCGAAAGAACTCATAAGGTTGGCCACACGGTCGAGGGTATATCCCAATCCATGAATGGTGAGCGGTTGACGTCGTCCCATCAACCATAAATTCATGAGCAATTGGGGGACACCAGCAACATGATCGGGGTGGAAATGGGTAAGGATCAGGTCGGTCAGGTCATCGGGTTTTAATCCAACCCTTTTAAACCGCAGGATCGGATTACTTCCGCAATCTACCAAAACCTTACGCGACCCGCACACCAGCAACATGTGAGTATTATCATGGAATTCGTCTGGAAGGGCATTCGCGGTGCCAAGAATGATCAGTTTCTGCATTCAATTTCCTGCTTCCATAATTCAAGCACTCATTTTCCATAGGTCGACAGGAGAATTGGCGTGATCCATGTTTCCACAACCGCCGAAATCGCAAGCAAAGGAACAATAAGTCCGATGAAAATTCTTGTGCAATCTGCAACGGCCTCAATTGCCACCTCCCCTAAGGAGCGCTGAGGTCGCGGGGTTACGAGCATGACTGCCATAAAAAGGATCGAAGCTCCTGTAAGCACGAGGGCGGTCAATTCAAAAATCCCGTGCGGGAGAATCCCTGCTAGAGTGATCCGCCAGGGCGAAAATCCCATGAGACCCAACAATGATACAACTGCACCAATCAGGGCTGCATTGAGACTATACATCAATATTCCGAGTGTACCAAAGGAAACCATGCCCAGCAGGAAAATCAGCAGCACAGCCCTAAGGTTATGTCCCAGGATATAAGCAAAAGAAAATTGGTTTATCGTTGGCATTTCTACACCAACCGGTAAAAAGTTTTTAATCTGGCTGAAAACTTCATCTGGAAATTGCGTCGAATAATTCCTGGTCCACAAGTATCCCGCAACAACCGCAATCACCCCAAATGTCAGCGTGATCCAAATCGCAGGAGCCAGTCTATGCAAGGTACCTCGTACCTCTATTCGGTACCAGTCCCAGAGATTCCTGGTGCTTCCCTTAAACGATTGCCAGAATTTCGTTCCCACCCAACGAAGATTTAGGATATCTATCTCACGTCCAAGAAGGGCTTCCCTGTGAAAGTGAGTGATCCCGACTCGGGCCAGGAGAACTGTCAATACGGACACACCAACCACTGCGAGCCATAATACCTGGTCGTTGCCCCAGAATAATAAAACCGCTTCCCCTTGGATAAGCAGACCCATCGGAATGACAATAAATGATGCCATCAAGTTGGCTGCTCGCACGCTTGTGGATTGTGTGGAGATGAGGATCGCTCCGCTGACCATCAAGAATCCTTGAACGGTGGTCAGGATGAGAGTTTGTGCCAGGCGATTAGGGTCGGGAAACGGGATATGTTGCAGCGCTAACCCAATCAAATAAACCCCAACCCCAAGGTAAGCTGTTACCAATGGAGCGATCGTACCTGCGAGGAGCTTCCCTGAATAAATCTGCCAATCGTTCAGAGGGCTTACCAATAATGGTTCTATTGTGCCGCGTTCTTTTTCACCTACAAATGCTTCCAGGGCGATCACCAGTGAAACTGTTATTGGAAAGAACCCCACCACCATCAGAAGAAAAGGAACCAAACGTTCGGCGATCAATGGGGTATCATACTTGGCTGTGAAGTTTACTGCTGCTTGAGCTCCTGCGTTCGCAATGATCGGCAGGACAATTGTGAGAATGAACATCGGGAAGATGATCCGCCAATCACGGAGTTGGTCGCGCAATTCACGCCACGCCACCAGCCAGACCATGGAAAATGATTCCCGCCAACGGTTACCCATCCTTCACCGTTGCCATGGCAGCCAGGTAAATCTCTTCAAGTGTGTGAGGTACTTCCTGCATGGAGATCACTTCCACCCCGGAATTAATGATAGATTTGATCAACTCAGGATTGGTTGCCACCGGGTCATCGATACGAAAGCGAAAGGCGTGATCTGACTCTTCGGATGGGGTAGCTCCTTTGGGTAAATCAAAAGCTTTTTCTTTCCATTCACCTCGTACTCTCACTTCATACTCAGGAGAGCCCAGCAGGTCATGGCGCAACTCGTCCACCGTTCCTTGCATTAAGACGCGTCCTCTGTAAATAATGGCAATATGATCTGCAAGCATTTCAGCCTCGACCAGGTTGTGGGTACAAATAACGATCGTGCGGTTGTTTGACCGCAGTCCCCCAATGGCATGGCGCACGAGGCGGGCTGATTCTGGATCCATCGCTGAAGTTGGTTCATCGAGGAGCAAAACCGGTGGTTCATGGATGAGCGAGCGGGCCAAGGCGAGCTTTTGCCGCATACCCTTGGAATACTTTCCGATGGGCTGGTTTGGCAAAATCCATTAATCCGAAATAATCGAACAACTCCCGGATGCGCTTTTTCCTGACGGAATCATCCAGGCGATAGAGTCTTCCAAAAAAATCAAGGTATTCTGAACCACTCATGCGTAAATAGAGTCCGTGTTGTTCGGTCAAAACCCCCACTACCGAGCGGACCTTGGCCGGCTCAGCTACAACGTCCATCCCAGCAACCCATGCCCTGCCACGCGTCGGTGCCAATATGGACGTCAGCATGCGCACGGTTGTGGTTTTGCCTGCCCCATTTTGACCAAGTAATGCAAGAACCTGGCCGGGTTGGACGTTGAGATTAACGCCATCCACGGCCAGAAAATCACCGAATTGCTTGCTCAGATCCTCAGTCCGGATCATGGGAGGGTATTCATGATTCCTGGAACAAATCATTATCTCTTTGTACGGATAGGTCGATGGTTCCAGAACACGAGAGCTCCACCCACCAGAGCGACCACGATCATGAAGGTCTGGTTGAAATTGATTCCACCTACCTGTGCAGCATCAAGGCGCAGGAACTCCAATGCAAAACGACCAATGGCATATCCCACCATGTAAAAATAGAAAATATCACCGGGTTTCAGCCAATCCTTACTGCGTCGTGAGATCACCAACAATACTGCCATGTTGAGCAGGTTCCATACAAACTCATACAAGAAGAGTGGATGGAAATACTCGTAATTTTCGTAACCGGGAACTCGATGAAGAGGATCGATGAAAATCTTCCAAGGTAGATTGGTCGGGATACCATATACTTCCTGGTTAAAGAAGTTTCCCCACCTCCCGATCGCTTGTGCTAAAGCTACTCCAGGAGCAATCATATCCGCCCAGGTAAGAAATGAGATTTTCTTTTTCCTGCAGTAGAACCATAAAGCGATCGCCCCACCAATCACCGCACCGGGTATCCCCAAACCACCTTTGCGAATATTTAGTATATCCAATGGATGGGTAAGATAATAGCGCGTTGTCAATCCTTGTTCCACCATGGAAGGTGGAGGAGTGAAGATATGCCATAGTCGTGCGCCTATTACCCCGGCAATGACAACCCAGAAAAGTGCATCCCAGATATAGTCTGGGTTGAAGCCCCGGCGTTTAGCCTCGAGTGCCGCCAGGAGCGCTGCAGCTATAACACCGATTGTGATCAAAATTCCATAGAAATAAATGTGAAATGTTTGGTTAAGAAATGGGATGGGAATATCAAATCCATTAGGCATTTACGACTCCTTGGTGATTTCCATTCTGCGGTGTGCATCAGCTCTAACTCTTAGGATTCGCTGGAAAGCAGTAAAGTTTGCGAAAATGGCAATTATGGTCAGCGCGATCAAGGGGATATTGAAGATAAGGCCGGGAATGAGAACTATATACCGCTCCACGCGGGTCAGAATACCGACATTGGCATCCAGCTTGGAGGCGTCAGCTCTTGCCTTGACATAAGAGACAAGCACCGACCCAGCAGCGGCCAAATATGTGAGAATGATCCCAGTAGAATTGGGATTGGTCAAATAATGGATCAGGAAACCGCCGAATATCAACAACTCTGAATATCGGTCGGTCACCGAGTCAACGAAAGCACCCCAATCGCTTACCTCGTTGCGAAGACGAGCCAGTGCCCCATCCATTGCATCAATCGGGCCCATGATTAGGAGAAGGATGCCAGCCCAGGTCATGTGACCTAATGCGATCAAAACAGCAACTCCCATCGTACCAACCAGGCCAAGCAATGTGACAGTGTTAGGACGGATGCCCAGCCGGTTGAGAAATCCAGCAATCGGGTTCAAATACCAACGGAACCAGATCCTCATCTTGTCCGAAAAAGTCTTTTTCTTGGTTTCTTGTGGTGTATCAGTCAATGAAATATCCTTTCGGGTTATTTTCCAGGAGACTTGGTTTACATCGATGCAGAACCCAACTCTAATCCTCGACCTTACCAAGGACATTCGTTTTCATCATTTGTGTAGCGCTAAAACTGGGCAATGATACCATAAAGGGTTGAGCGGAGATCACATCCCGGGCGTAGGGAGCAGAACCCTGGGAATTCACATCTGGGCTTCATCTCCATTCTCTTCTTCATCCGGGTCGATCAATATCTCCCTGTCCCGTCCTCCCCCCATGGAAGGACCGATTAACCCGTTTTCCTCCAGTTGATCAAGCAGGCGCGCCGCACGTGGATAACCTATGTTCAACCTTCTTTGGAGCATGGAAGCGCTGACACGTTGCTCCTTCTTTAGCACAACGATGGCGCGCTCGATCAAGACATCATCGCCAGTTTTATCGTCACCAGCGTTGATGATTGTCTCCCATGGGGCAGTCGCATCTTTCACCTGAACGATCTTTTGCCAGTGAGCTATGATTTGTTCGATCTCCTGATCGTTTACGATCACACCCTGAGCCCGAACCGGATTCCCAACCTCCGGGTTCAGGAAGAGCATGTCTCCCCGACCTAGCAATGTCTCAGCACCTGGCAGATCCAGGATCACTCGACTGTCGACACCCGATGCAACAGCAAAAGCCAGCCTTGCAGGAAAGTTGGCTTTGATCAGTCCGGTTACCACATCAGTACTCGGGCGTTGGGTTGCTACCACAAGATGGATCCCTGTTGCACGGGCCATTTGTGCAAGGCGGACAAGGGTGTGTTCGGTTTGATCCGGAGCTGACATCATCAGGTCGGCAAGTTCATCGATCAGAAGAACGATACGAGGAAGTGGTTGAGCATCCTTTCGTCGCTGTAATCGTCGGTTGTAAGCTTCAATATCTCTCGCCTTGGCAGCTTCAAGAAGCTTATAACGATGTTCCATTTCAACAACCACCCAACGCAGCACTCCCATGATCCGCTGGATATCTGTTTCGACTTTTCCAAACAGGTGTGGCAATCCATTGAAACGAATTAACTCCACCATTTTGGAATCGATCATGACCAGGCGTAGATCTTCTGGTGCATTATTCATCACCAGGCTGGTCGCCATGGAGGTGATACACACAGATTTCCCCGACCCGGTCGTTCCAGCGATGAGCAAGTGCGGCATGCGGGCTAGATCAGCTACAAGTGGATTACCTGAGACGTCCCGCCCTAGAGGTATTGCCAAGGGTGAGGCAATTTTATTGAAGGCATCGGTTTCCAAGAGCGGACGCAAACGCACCACGGCTGACCGTGAATTTGGAACTTCGATCCCGACGTATCCTCGACCTGGAACGGGTGCCTCGATCCTTATTCTTTCAGCAGAAAGTGCAAGGGCAAGGTCTTTTTGAAGGCCGGCGATTTGTGCAACCCTTACCTTCATTTGTTGAGCATCGTCTTCCGGTCCCTTCCTAATGAATCCAGGTTGTACAGCAAATTGAGTCACCGAAGGACCGATTCGAAAACCAACTACTTTAGCCGGGATGCTGAATTCCGAAAGGGTCTTTTCGATCAAACCAGCGATCTGGTTGATGATCCTTTCATCCGGGCGAACTGATTGTTCTCCCAACAACAGGTTTAATGGCGGAGTCTTTCACCTCGTACAAGAGGAACGATGGATGCTTTATCCTGGCGTTCTGTCACTCTGAAATTCTTGCGAAATTCGGGTGGGAGCGTTTTAACTCTTTTTTCTACAGGTTTCTCCATCGTGTGCGCACCCGGTAATGCGGAGACCACGGGTGACTCGTTGAGGGAATTGATACCAGACTTTGCAGGAGTGGGTTCCTGGTTTGATCCTTGAGTTTCACCAGCTTGTTTATTGACCCAATGTTCGATGAATTTCCATAGTCCAAAGGTGGAAAGGACCGCAAAGCCCCACGTAAGAAATAATATCGCACCACCCCAGGTCGGACCTAGGGTCTTTTCAGCAATTGACGCAATGCTCCATCCGATCCGTCCACCCCATTTTCCTTGCTCCGCAATGGCAAGGTGGTTTCCGCCAATAATGGACAGAACAGCAAGGGAAAGAAAGGCGGCGAATTCGAATGAAATTACTTTCCCCCATTTGACTTGGAAGGGATGCCGGGAAAACCGAAAGGCAAAATAACCAAGGAATGCAGCCATTAACACTATTAAATAACTTCCCCACCCAAGTTCAATTTTTAAGAGCTCTACCCATACTCCAATCAATGAGCCTTGAGTAAGACCGAACAGACCTAATAAAGTTAAAAGAGCGATAACGATCAATAGGACTCCAAGGACATCCCACAGGAAGCGACCAAAGTGGATTTTGACCTTGTTCAACTGCTCCGAAAAATTCGTCGTGCGGTCGGGCTCCGGAAGTTCGGATTCGGAGGGTGGATTTTTTTGATTCGGCATACTCATCTCAATTTTACCGGAGTGGTTTCATTGATAGACCCAGGCGTTGTCTGCTTGCATCAACCTGGATGATTCGCACTTGGACCGTTTGATCAGGTTTTAGGAATTCTTGTAATGTACTGTTGATTGGAAGAGGGATTTCTGAAGTATGGACCAAACCCTCCAAGCCCTCTTCCAAGCGGGCAAAAGCTCCGAATGGCACTAGCATTGTGATTACTGCGTTAGCCATGGAATTAACCGGATAACGCGCTTCGACATTTTCCCATGGGTTGGGTTTACGACGTTTAAGGCTGAGCCCAATCCGGCATTTCTCCGGATTAACATCCAGCACAATCACTTCAACCCTTTGACCTAATTGCACAATTTGACCTGGATGGATCACGCGCCCCCAGGAAAGTTCAGATATATGGATTAATCCTTCCACCCCACCAAGGTCAACGAAAGCCCCAAATTCGGTTACATTGGTTACATCCCCGGCAACCACCTGGCCAGGTTGGAGTGAAAAAAAGATTTCAGTCCGCTTCCCGGCTATAGCCCGGGCAGCACGTTCGGACAGGATAATGCGATTTTCATCCTGATTACATTCGATTATTTTCAGGTTGATTGTTTTTCCAACGTATGCCGACAAGAACTCTTCACGCTGATATTCTTTTACTTGAGCAGGTATATTGGTCAAATGAGAACAGGGTACAAAACCGCTTATACCGAACCCTTCCACGAGTAATCCACCTTTGTTATAGCTGCTCACTTTGAGGGACACAATTTCGTCCTGATCAAAAATCAGCTTGATTTGCTCCCAATCCAGCAAGCTATTTTCTTTTTGGGATTCTCTCTTATCAAAACCTGAGCTGGAAAAATCTTGCCTTACTTCTTCAGCAAGGACGGAAGCCCACCACCCCTCGTCAGGAAATGATGTGTCAGGGTCAGAGCTGGATTTATTGACCATTCATTTTCTGGTCTTTCTCCCCATTATGTTTTTGAAGATTTCTTTCCATTTCCATGAGAGCCCGGGCTACTTCCTCGATCGCCACACGCTGTTTTCTGTAAAGATCTGCTTCAGACATGGCCAGCCGCGTGGCGACATCCCGGACTTTTCGCCCTTCGATGAATTTCATTTCCAGAATATTAAATAAGATCCATTCGCCTGTATATCGCCTCTCCCCTTCAGGACGGACCGAATCAACCGCCTGGCGCAGGATGGCACGCAGAGCATTTGCAGAACTATCATTATGTAATTTCGCCGCGTCTTGTACGATTTGTAATTGAAGAAGCGGGCTTTGGGTGAGTTTAGGTCCGCCCCAATAATGGGTGAGTGAATCCTTGACCCATGAAGCGAGATCTGATTCCGGTGGAAGAACCTCCTGAAGCATGGTAATACTGCTATCGTAACGACCCACTGCGCGCAAACGCTGGAACATGTCCACTTGAGGGTTCAGGTCTTCCAGGGAACGAAACACACGCTTTTGAAGCCGTCTATCACGAAGGGCAAGAACCCCCCTGCGTAAGAGTAAACGTAAAGCCTGATGTTGTTCCTGAGAAATCACCTGACTTGTTCCCCGCGCTACTCCCAGGATTCCGAGGAGGATGGGTTGGCCTTCAACGGTATCCGGTTCCTGGTTTAATGGGAAGATCCAATAATCCCCCCAAACATATTCTTTGTCACCATTTCCATTTTCGCTGACAATCTGCAACGCTTCGTTTAAATCAGAATTGGGATCTTTCAGGATGAGTGTGTTGCCAGTTGCCACAACCATGCTTAATTCGCCTTCATCCAATGCGGCGACAAAAGCGGAAGGCGATCTCAAGTGGTCGCGAATTGCTGCCAGAACTGCTTCCAGGAATTGTTGAAGGTCATTCTGGGTGATCAAGCGATCTTCCAGGCTTTGTAAGAGCTTAAGATCATCCCGGTCACGACCAAAGAATATCAGGCGATCCCATAATGGAGCGACAAGGGTGATGACATGCTCCATCATCAAGACTGTCGCAACCATGGCAGTTGGAACGGCTCCCGAGTAAACCAAACCGAATAATTCACCGATACGACGCACGATGGTCATTACACCCAAGGCTATCGACGCAGTCACCGGTCCTCGCATCAGCCACTTGAACAATCTGCTCTTCACCACCCGATCCGGCCAGGAAACACCAAAGAAAGCAACGGCATACGCCATGAGGATGATCAATACGCCGACCAAGGCATTACTGACAAATGCCATCCCCCAGAAAAAATATGGGTGGTCAACCGCCAAATTCGATCCATAGAGTAAATAGGGAAATGAACCCAAAGCTGGAGCTGTAGCTCCTGCCAATAAATAAATCATCCTTCTGCGCCCTGAACGGGTGAGCGTGTGGTTGTAAGCCCGCCAAAAATTGATCCCAGCCAAGATCATCACCAGGGCATAATATCCAGTGAATATTTCCGTCCACAGGGTTCTTTCCAGGTGAGGTGCTGGTTGACCATCCATCACCAATGGTCCAAGAAGATAACCCAATGCTAACAATATTAAGAAAATGGATGAAATCAAATATAAGGAGCGTACCAGCATACGGCGTCCAACACGCGAAGGCTGTCCGCTTGTTACCATGAGAGCATCAGATAGATGCAAGTATGCTGGAGGGCAGGAAGATGATACCAATCCATTCCAGGAGTAGGAATAAGGTGACCATCTCCTGGGTTTCGAACGAGCTCTCCAAAGCTTCTGAGGTAAAGACAACAACAACACATAATAGAATCAAAGCAAATGACCTGGCTACACGGTCACGCAGATTGAAAGATAATGAATACAGGAATAAAGAAAACGCCGTGATGGCAATCCCGGCTGTCAAGATTTCATTTAAAGTAATTATCCCCATCAATAATCGCGGAAGCCAACCACTAAACATGCAAACCTTCCATACCGCTCAATCTACAGTACGTCCAAAGAAAAGTGCAATATCCTTTGATTCGTAGTAATTGTCATTATAACCCGAGAATTCGAAACCAAGTTTTTGAGCTAATCGAATGGCAGGTATATTCTTTGTGGTCATTTCCAGCAGGATACGGTTGTTATGACGATTTTCGGCCCAGTTTTGTGCAGCCAAGATTAAGGTAGTAGCTACCCCCTGTCGTCGAAATCGTGGGGAGACAACGACATCCGATAGTAAGGCAGTGGACGGTTGAAATGAATTGTTCATCCGGATATAACCGATGATTGCCTCATCCACCAGGGCTGTCAACATTCCTGAACGGCGATTCCAGGTGTCAACCAGGTTGGAAACATTTTTTGGGTAAGGGACCACTACTGAACGCGGCAAACGGATTTCGCGAAAGAATATGGTTGTCTGTGTTTCTTCGCGGCTGACATCCATCTGCCACACATAATCAGACTGGCATGAATGATCTAGGGTGACAAGAAAATTCAAATCCGGTGCGATGGTAGGGCGAATTTTTACTTCGGGCATAAGTGATCCTTAAGGAGCTTTGATGCGGATGGGGACAACACATGCTGGCAATACATCTCCCTGGTTGTCTGTAATAACCAGTCGGAGCAGGTAATCACCTGGTGTCAATTCGGAAGTATCCCAAATCCCAAGATCGTCGTTTTGAATTACATCGCGCCCAGCCTGGATGGTTGACCAAATTTCCATGCCGATGGGGGAGAATTCATACTTGTAGAAACCAAAATTCGGAATATCAGCTGACCCTATCAAGGTAATCTTCCCGCTCACTTCCTGTCCAGGCGCAGGGAAAGTCAACATTATTTGTGCTGGAATGCAACCGGAAATTGTAACGGTGGAAGTTGCTGCTGGTGTCGAAGCGTTGAGGGTCTGCATGATCTCAGCTGGTATGGTATGGGTCGGAATAACAGAAAGCTGCCCATCTGACTGTGAATTTAAGGTGAGTTCTGGCAGTATTGGTGTCAGGAAAACCACAACCACAAATTCTGACAAGACAAGTAATAGCACGGTAACCAAAATGGCAGTGGATTGTCGAAGGTGGCGTTGAGCAAGTTCGTTTTCAAGTATGAAAACTGCTTCAGTCTTTTCTGCCCGAGCTCGTCCAAGCCCTCGAACAGCAAAAATTCCTCCGACCAATAATAGGAGAAATACAACAACCGAATAATCCGAAAAGAACTTTAAAACCGCAATCATGTCGACTAGATCAACTTTAAAACACCACGAACAAGCAATTCCAGTTTTGGCACGAGTATCCTTCCAGCCTGTAATACTTCTTCGTGGGAGGTGATGGTATTCCCGTCCAAGTTGGCTTTATTGCTTATTCCCGAAAATCCCAACACCCGCGTCCCGCCATGTCGCGCTACGATCACTTCGGATACTGTCGACATCCCTACTGCATCTGCACCAGCAACTTTTAGAAAACGGAGATCGGCAGGACTTTCAAAGGAGGTCCGCTCAGCCCTGCATATACTCCTTCACGCAAGCGTCAAATTAGCCTGTTTTGCTACCAGTCGAGCCTGGGTAATTAATAACCGGTCGTAAGACTGGCTCATGTCAGGGAAACGAGGCCCTAAGGCATCCAGATTGGGACCGATGAGTGGATTCAAACCTGACATCATCGCGATATTCAGGTTGTCAGTGATCAACATCACATCACCAGGAATAAAATTAGGATTAATCGCACCTGCAGCATTTGTAACGATCAGGATCTCAATTCCCAAGCATTGCATCACGCGGACAGGGAGGGTGACCAGCTGCATGGAGTATCCCTCATAAAAGTGGATCCGTCCCTGCATCACCAATACGGGTTGACCCTCCAACTGTCCTATAACCAAGCGCCCAACATGGCCCATGACCGTAGAAATTGGCCATTCCGGTATATCAGTATAGGGAATGAATGTCGGATTCTCGACGACATCAGCCAGGTTCCCCAAACCCGTACCAAGGATCAAACCGATTCTTGGCTGAATTTGAATCTTACTGCGTACCGAATCAGCAATCCGGTCGATCATTTTCAGAGTGATATTCATATTCTTAATTTCTCCAATTGAGCGGATCTTGCATTCAGATTATACCAAGCCCACCCCACGGATTAAATCCATTACCCTGAGGTACATCGTACCTCATTTCTTTCGAGTCACATATGCTTCGAAAAAGTTTCAATGTCATTTCATGGGTTTAGTAAATCAACACAAATACCTACATTTCTTTCCTAACCCATGATTAATTGGAAGGCGTCAATGGTCTGGTCTACGCCCTGGTCATCGATCCAGTAGTGACATACCATGCGCATCCGTCGATTGCCGGTCACGCCAACCAATACACCTCTTCTCTTAAGAAGGGTGGCTATTTCAGATATCGAAGATTGTATCGACTCGTTTACTGACAGGAAGACCATATTGGTTGCTGGTTCGTCTACTTCGAGGAACGGAATCTTTTTCAGTCCATCTGCCAATTTTTTTGCTCTGGCATGATCTTCTGACAACCGTAGGGACATTTTCTCGATGGCAACAATTCCGGCTGCAGCCAGGATTCCTGCCTGACGCATCCCTCCGCCAAGCATCTTGCGAACACGGAGAGCTTTCTTAATGAAAACAGTCGATCCGCACAACACCGATCCAACTGGTGCACATAAACCTTTACTCAGGCAAAAGGTCACCGAGTTCTACCGGACCGGTCAACTCTTTCACATTTACACCTTGAGCTGTCGCAGCATTAAAAACACGGGCACCATCCAAGTGTAAAGCCAGCCCACGTTCATGAGCAAGCTCTCCCACCTGCCGGGTATATTCCGGGGTCAGATATGTCCCTCCGCAGCGATTGTGTGTATTTTCCAAACAAATAAGGCGCGTGATTGGGTCGTGGGGATCATCAGGCCTGATGGCGGCTTCTATATCAACCAATTTCAGCGAACCGTCTTGTTGATTCGGCAATTGGCAAGAATGCACTCCGCCAAGGGCAGAGATCCCACCTGCCTCGAACAGGAAGGTGTGAGCCTTGTTCCCGAGAATTACTTCATCCCCGCGCCCGCAATGAGCCAGGATTGCAGCGAGGTTTCCCATGGTTCCCGAAGGAACAAATAATCCCGCTTCTTTTCCGGTCGTAGCAGCAGCCAATTCCTGCAATCGGTTCACTGTGGGATCTTCACCGTAAACATCGTCGCCGACTGCGGCTTTGTACATGGACTCCCGCATCTCCGGTGTAGGCTTGGTCACAGTGTCGGAACGAAGATCAATGATTTCCATACTTTATTCCTCTTGTGTGCGCAAAAGTTCCAGGGCTGATATTAATTCTTTTGGGAGGGGCGCTTCAAATATTCTGGGATTTTTCTCTCCAGGCAAAACGATTTTCAAGCTAAGTGCATGCAAGAAATGTCTGTCCATATCTACTGTCGGGATACGCCTTCCATACACAACATCTCCTGCAACAGGGCATCCCAGGAAAGCCAAATGAACTCGAATCTGGTGCGTTCTTCCAGTAAAAGGATGGACCTCGAGGAGTGTATGATTTTGAAAATTCTCCACGGTTCGATACTCACTGACAGCCTCACGACCTTTTTCTAGAGAGACCACTGCCATTAATTTTCGATGGGTTGTATTTCGCCCGATCGGTGCTTCCACCCTTCCTCTTGGGGTAGGCGGTTTTCCATCCACCAAAGCCAGGTAAACCTTCTCCACGCTGCGATTGCGAAACTGGTTTTGGAACCATCGATGGGATCGTTCATTTTTGGCGATCAAGATCAATCCTGAGGTATCCTTGTCCAGGCGGTGGACTATCCCAGGCCGCTCAACGCCACCAATCCCCTCAAGAAACGGTAAATGACCTAGAGCAGCATTGACAAGTGTGCCTCGAGTGTGTCCCGGTGATGGATGTACAACCATGCCTGCGGGTTTGTTCACAACAAGTAGATCTTCATTTTCAAAAATGATGTCTAGTGGGATCTTCTCAGCGGTCAGTTCACTTGGTATGGAGCAGGGATAAGTATCTCGATCGCGTTTCCATATTCCAGATTTTGCCCGGTTTTCATCACAATGACTCCGTTTACCCTGACAAATCCTTCCCGGATTATTCCTTGAATTCGGGAGCGTGAGAATTCTGTCAGGCAGGAGGTTAAGAAAATATCCAGGCGTTCCCTGTTTTGTTTTTCAAAATGAAAAGTAATTAGTCTGTCACTCACTGTTTTTTTCATCCACCATCTGAGTCTGTTTTTTCAACTGCCTTTCCTTAATCACAACCCCCAAAGCTAAAATGGCAACACCAACAGAAATACTGGAATCGGCGATATTAAAGACTGCGAAGTTGCCGACTGAAATAAAATCTGTTACGTGTTTGATAAGAAGACGATCGACCAGGTTCCCTACAGCCCCCGCGAATTGCATCGATAATGCAAGCCTCAACCACCAGTCATTGTGTTCAATGCGTGGAAAATAATAGATAATTGCCAGAGAGACGATTATCGCCAGAATTGTAAAAACAAGATTACCATCCTTAAATAACCCAAAAGCAGCGCCGGTATTATACCAATGGCGAAGTCGAGCGTAAGGCATCAACCAACTCATTTTTTCCGGAAGCCAATCTGCACCGAGTGGGATCGTGGCTCGTACAAATGATTTTGTCCACTGGTCAAGTAGGATAATTCCTCCTCCAATTCCAAAAAGGAAGGCATAATCGAATAATAATTTCTTCACAGGTTTCTTCGATGTTTCAGGCAGGGTCACAATTCACTCCTCAATATGGATGCGCGGCACGCGAGTATTAATATTGGTCAGAATTTCGTAAGGGATTGTACCAGCCCAATTGGCCAGGTCCTCTGCAGTGATGGACACCCCAGCAGTTTCTCCCAGTAGGATCACTTCATCACCATTATAAGCAGAATCCATCTCGATGTTAACCATCATTTGGTCCATGCAGATGCGGCCCACTTGAGGGTACTTTCTACCTCGGAGGATCACCTTGGCTTTATTCGACATGGCTCTGAAATATCCATCCCCATAACCAACCGGGACGGTAACCAGGCGTACTGGGTGATCTGTTTGCCATGTAGAACCATAGCTAACGGGATGACCAGGTTGAACCACCTTGAAATACACCACCCGAGATTTCCAGGTCAACGCAGGGTCAACTTTGATCGTCCGAGGCACATTGGGAGAAGGATAAACGCCATAAAGCATGATCCCGGGTCGAACCATGTCAAAATTACTTTCCGGTAACTGCAGGATAGCTGCAGAATTTGCCATGTGGCGGATTGGCATCGGCAGAGCGTGCCTTTCATAGAAACGTAAAACCTCGTTAAACCGCTCTATTTGGAGATGAGCATGATCCAGGTTTGAGGAATCTGAATTGGCAAAATGTGAGAAGATCCCTTCGACGATTACGTTCTTGCAATTTAAGGATGTATCCAGTAATGTATGGGCGTTATAGTAGTGGACGCCTATTCGCTCCATGCCTGTGTCGATTTTGAGGTGTACCTTTGCGAGTTTTCCCATCCCCTTGGCAGTGGATTCGATTTGTTCCAATCGTTCCACAGAAGAGGCAGTAAATGTAAGGTCATGATCAAGATAACGTGGCACCTGTTCGCCCCAAATTCCACCGAGTACCAGGATGGGTGTTCTAATACCTAGATTACGCAGGAGGATCCCCTCCTCCAAGACTGCTACTCCAAGATAATCGACATGCGGAGCCAAAAACTGGGATACTTCGGCTAGTCCGTGCCCGTACGCATTAGCCTTGACAACGATCATTACTTTGGCTGGAGTCACGGCAGAATAAATGGCATCCAGATTCAGGCGCAACCGGGTTAAATTGACCTCCGCCCACGTCGCGCGTACACTTTCTGTCTTGGCAATGACCGGCTGGTGAATAGGCATGGTTACTATTTTATCATTTGATAGCTACTGGTTAGCTTGTCGATAGGTAGAATAAACCGTTCGGTATGATACTAACAATAAGATTAGAATTGGTTTTGAGAATCAGGAATGCAGTTAAAATTCTATTTGATGACCAGCCAAGGAGAATTAAATGAAAATTGTCACAGATTGTGCAGCTGATATCCCTGCACAAGAACTTACTGATCTCGGAATTATTGAAGCACCTCTTTATATCCAATTCCCTGAAGGAGAAGTAAATTCCGCAGACATTACCCCAGATGAGTTCTACGATCGCCTGGAAACCATGCGACCAAAATTTCCCAGCACTGCCCAACCTTCCAGTGGAATTTTTGCGGATATTTATCGCAAAATTTCCGGCGCTGCACAGGTAATTTCGGTCCATGTGTCTTCAGGACTAAGCGGGACGATTAATTCGGCACGCGTGGGTGCCGAACAGATCAAAGAAAAAGTGGTCAACGTGGTCGACTCGAAAACGCTTTCCGGTGGTCAGCGCTTTCAGGTGATTGCTGCAGCTTATGCTTCAAGAAAAAACTGGGACATCAAGTCAATCCTGGACAGGTTGGAGAAAATCCGCCAGAATACTGAAGTTATTTATACACTGGAAACGCTCGAATACCTCGCCCGTGGCGGCAGGATTGGCCGCGTACAGGCTTTACTTGGATCGGTTATGAAGATCAAGCCCATTATCCACGTTGATAAAACTGATGGGAAATATAGCACAATCGGAAAATCCCGTACGATATCATCAGCTTTGGATGTCATCACGGAACACTTGCACCAGACTTACCAAGAACAGGAGCTCTGGGTCAGCGTAATGCACGGAAAGTTCATGGATGGTGCCAAATTACTGGCAGAAAAGCTTGGGCAAAAATTGAACATCGGGAAAATGGAAATCCTCAGGATTTCGCCTGTATTGGGAGTTCACACAGGTCCGGGGATCGTCGGGGCCGCTGTATTGCCAATGCAACTCATGGAAGACTTGATCTGAAAAACAACTCCCGCAGTGAAAAGCGGGAGTTTTCTGACATTGGACGACATCTTCTAGATTGCTTATGATATTAAATTCATTCGATCAAAAACCGCATCATCGGACGCGTTTCGGATCGGCGGATCACTTCTATAAACCCTGCCTTTTTGAACGCCGAAGCCACCCCGGTATATATGAACACAGGTGATACTTTCTCCTGTTTCGGTTCCACTGGATAACCCTCCACAATTTTTCCGCCTTGCAGCGTTACATAATCCACTGCTGCTTTCAGCAATCCAACTGTAAGCCCCACACCCCGAAATTTCTGGGCAACGAAGAAGCAAGGGACAGACCACACCGGTGAATCATCAAAAGGAGCAAGAACCCGGGAGCGCGCCAGCCCGGTGAATTCGCTTCGAGGTTCGACAGCAATCCAGCCAGCAGGGACACCATCAACATAGGCTATTAATCCCGGAATCCGGCCTTGTGACACAATGAATTTCTGCGCCATGCGGTTCGATTCCCCTTTTCCAGCATCATATTGCTTTCTTGGTAATTTCCAATACATGCACCAACATCCTCCGCAGGCTCCTCGTGGGCCAAACAGGAGTTGGAAATCATCCCAACGAGCATTAGTCAGAGGCAGGAATGTTAACTGAGGCATTTTCACACCTTGATTATTCCTAATGAGGCTTTTTCCCCTTCGAATTCTTCAGCAACAACCACAGCAGGGTCCGGGCAATCAGAGAAGAATAACTCCACGGTCAGCGTCTCTGTTGTTACGTATTCACGGTTGGTGTCTATGGCTTCTTTGAGACCAGGTGTTGCAAGCACATAAAGGCGAATCCGGTCAGCAACATCCAGGCCTGAATTCTTGCGGAGATCCTGCAACCGGCGCACAAATTCACGTGCCAATCCTTCTCGAACAAGATCCGGGGTTAATTCAGTGACCAATGCAGCCAGGTATGCACCACTCGCCGCCACTGCGAATCCAGATTTGGCATCTGCGCGTACCTCGACTTCTTCAGGTAGTATCTCGAAAACCTCCCCATTCACTACAACAGGCAGTGGTTTTCCTGAAAGCAATACCGGCGCTGCCGAGGCTGCATCTATATCCAAAAGGGCTCTCTGGATCGAAGGGAACTTATTGCCGTACTTTTGGCCTAATTGCTTGGGGAGCGGCTTAAGCACGAAAGTCGCCGCCTCACTGGAGGCATCCAACAAGCGAACTTTCTTTACGTTCAATTCATCCATGATCAGGTCAGAATATGTTTCAACGGCATGTCGTTCTTCGGGCCGACCCAAAGCAAACGCAGCCTCGGCTAAAGGTTGGCGGACTTTGCGGTTTGCCTTCTGCCTCGCTGAGTGTCCCAACGAGACGAGTTTCATGACCAGCGACATTTCCCGGTTTAGAGTTTCATCGATCAGGCTCATGTCAGCAATTGGCCATTTGGCGAGATGGACAAATTCGGGAGCTTTGGGATCAATTGTACGTACCAGGTTCTGGTACATTTCGTCAGCCAGGAACGGCATTGCAGGTGCGAGTAACTTGGAGAGTGTTACCAGCGTGGTATAGAGGGTTACATATGCGGCTTGTTTATCAGAATCGGATTCTGACTTCCAAAATCTCCGCCTGGAACGGCGCAAGTACCAGGTAGAGAGCTCTTCGACGAATGCTTCGATGGGGCGTGTTGCACCTGGGACATCATAAACCTCATAAGACTTGGTCACTTCATCAACCAGTGCATTGAGTGAAGATAGAAGCCATTTGTCCAGGTCATTTCCCGGTTTACTGGCCTTCGACAGGTCAGGTTTGTCAAGATTGGCATAAGTGACAAAGAACGAATATACGTTCCATAACGTGAGGGTGAAGTTCTTGACAACATCCGTGACCATGCTTGGAGCAAATCGCCTCTCAGCTTGTGGAGGTGCAGATGTATAGAAATACCAACGGAATGCATCCGCTCCGCTTTCATTTAAAACAAACCAGGGGTCGATGACATTGCCCAGATGCTTTGACATCTTCTGTCCATTTGCATCGACAACATGACCGAGACAGATGACATTCTTAAAACTTGGTTTATCAAAAAGGAGGGTGCTGATCGCATGCAGTGTATAGAACCATCCACGTGTTTGATCAACAGCTTCACAGATGTAATCTGCCGGGAATTGGTTCTCAAATTTCTCCTTGTTTTCAAAAGGATAATGCCATTGCGAAACAGGCATGGACCCGGAATCGAACCAAACGTCGATCAGGTCCGGTACCCGGGTCATCTTGCCTCCGCATTTCATACAGGTCCAATGAACATTGTCCACATGGGGGCGGTGTAGATCAAGATCAGAAAGATCCCTTCCGGCTTTTTCAGAAAGTTCCTGAACGGAGCCTACACACTCCCTGTTCATGCAATCTTTGCACTCCCACACCGGCAGAGGCGTGCCCCAATAGCGTTCACGGCTGAGTGACCAGTCAATATTATTTTCCAACCAATTTCCGAAACGACCTTCCTTGATATGTTCAGGTACCCAGTTGATCTGGCGATTTAGTTCCACTAAGCGATCCTTGAAAGCGCTCGTACGGATATACCAGGACTCGCGCGCATAATAAAGCAGCGGGGTATCACAACGCCAGCAGAATGGATACGTGTGGGTATAAGTCTCAGCCCTAAACAATAAACCGCGATTACTCAAGTCTGCGGTGATGGAGGGGTCAGCATCCTTGACGAATACCCCCCTCCAGGGAGTGATCTGCTGCAGGAAGGCACCATCTGGTCCAACGGTCATCAAGACAGGTAAGTCATGCGATTTTGACACTTCCATGTCATCTGCGCCAAATGCTGGGGCAATGTGGACGAGGCCTGTTCCGTCTTCAGTGGTGACGAAGTTACCGAGGACTACGTAATGTGCGGATTTCTCCAGGGGCATGAAAGTGAATAGCGGATGGTATTTGACTCCTTTGAGTTTCTTTCCCTTATATCGATCGACAACTTTGACTTCTTCACCGCGGAAGACTTTCTCCAACAATGCTTCTGCCAGGACAAGGCGTTCATTGCCACCTTCGGGCAGGTTACGTTCAACAGTTACGTATTCAATATCCTCGCCAGCCGCGACTGCAACATTGGCGGGTAATGTCCAGGGTGTTGTCGTCCAAACCAGGAGTGAAGTTGCCGGTTTATCAACCAGGGGGAGTCGGACAAACACAGAAGGATCCGTAGCATCGGCATATCCCTGGGCTACTTCATGATCCGAAAGTGGCGTTCCGCAACGCGGGCAATATGGGACAATCTTATAACCCTTGAAAAGCAGGTCGCGGTCCCAAAATGACTTCAGGATCCACCAGATGGATTCCATGTAATCATTTGTATAAGTCACATATGCATCGCTCAGGTCAACCCAGAATCCGATCCGATCCGTCAACTTCTCCCATTCCTGGATATAGTCAAAAACTGATTTCCGGCACAATTCATTGAATTTCTCGATCCCATATTCTTCTATCTGTTGCTTATTCTTGAAACCAAGCTTTTTTTCAACGGCAATTTCCACCGGCAAGCCATGTGTATCCCAACCTCCACGTCGGGACACATGAAAACCCTTCATGATCTTATATCGAGGAAACATATCTTTGAATACCCGCGCCTTCCACGTGGTGGACTCCCGGGAGTCCATTCGCTGTCGGTGGTCCTTCATAGAACACGTATTCTGGGGAACCTTTGCGTTGAATGATTGTCTTCTCAAAGATCCTTTGTGCTTTCCAGAATTTTAAAATACCTTCTTCCATGGCAGGGATGACTAATTTCGGTGAAACAGGATTGAACATTAAGAACTCCATTCTTCAGTCATAAACATAATAGATTATCGGGATGCTGGTGTAAAGAAAAACGCCCATCCCCACAGGGACGAGCGAATTGGCTCGCGGTACCACCCTGGTTCCTGTTCATCGACAGGCACTCAGTAGAGTACGACCATCAGGTTTATACTCCTGTCCTCATAACGGGGGACAAATCCGGCTTCCTTACTCTAGGCTTGTCTATAGGTTACCCTAAGTCCACAAAACCTATTTCAGATCACGGCTCCAGGAGGATTTTCTGCTTTTTCGGCTGACCTGGTTCACACCATCTCCAGGTTCGCTGACAGCCTCCAAGGCATACTCGTTCCCATCATCGCCTTTCAAACTTGGGCTGAATTATAATATCAAGACTTTTTCGCTGCAAGGACAACGGATGGTATACGAACAAGCGAATATAACAAAAACGATCGATGAAATCTTACACCTGGCCACTGATAGAGGATATTTCTTTATCAGTGGTTCTTCGCTGACAATAAACCTGCATAAGATTCCAATACGATTCTATCGCCATGGCTGGCAGTCATGGTCGCTTACCACATGGCTGGATCCAGCAGACCCCGTGATTCCAATATCTGCCCAAATGACACGTGTCAAGGATGAGGATATCCCCTATTCTTTATGCAACCATCCAGTTGGAGCCTGGATAGGCGCAATCGAAATGGATGAAAAGAAAATCTTACTCATCGGTGCGATGGAATTGAGCGGTCGTGTAGAGATCACCGGAGACCAGATTCGAGGTTTTTATGAAGACGGCCATGATGGAAAGTGGTTGGTCGTGGTAGGTTCAGAAAGAGTAGTGTTTGAATGCTACAAGGACAAATTGGGACAAGAGTTTGGCATAAAGACCTGGCAAGCCCCCAAGTGTTTGGTGTTCCTGGTATAGCTTGTACAACACGATTAATGAACCCGTGATTAATAGGCTGATTGTTGATCTCGAGGGACTTCCTTTCGATGTGATCCAAATTGATGATGGCTGGCAAATTGGACTTGGCGAGTGGGAAGCAAACAAGAAATTTCCTTCAGGCATGGCTGCCATTGCTGATAAGATCCACGCCACGGGTCGCAAAGCAGGAATTTGGCTGGCACCGTTCGTTGTCCCTCGCAAGTCAAAGCTTGCTTTCCAGCATCCGGATTGGTTATTACGAAATGAAAATGGTCTATCCGTCTTCGCAGGGGTTGGATGGAGTGGTGACTTACTGGCTTTGGATAGTTCTCATCCTGAAGTCCTCGAATGGATTGCGAAGACGATTGATAAAATGCTAACTTGGAGATTCGATTACCTCAAGTTGGATTTTCTATATGCAGCAGCCATGCCTGGTGTATATAAGGGGGGAATCCCTCGTGAGATAGCTTATCGCAATGCCATGCACCTCATCCGAAAAGTTGCGGGTGAAGAAACATATATTTTGGCTTGTGGTGCACCAATCATTCCATCCCTTGGGATCTGTGATGCCATCCGCACCGGTCCGGACGTTGCTCCATTCTGGCAAAGTAAACCCATGAGTGTCTGGCTAAACAATCCCAGTCATCCCGGAACCCAGAACGGAATTCGTGCCTCGCTGAACCGTTTATGGCTTAAAGGTCTGGTCCATGTTGACCCTGATGTCGCCTATTTCCGTTCCCGCAATAATCACCTGAGCAGCAAACAATCATTATTTCTGAAAGACATTGTACGAATGTCTGGTTTTAAATCGACATCAGACCTACCCCAATGGTTGAAGCAGAAAGAGAAAAATAGTCTTATAGAATTCATGAATGAAACTTGCTCGATTGAGCAACTGGACCGATATATTTACAGGATTAATGATCGGATTGTGGATTTTTCATCTATCATCATCCTCCCCAAAGCTTATCAATTCCCTCCATGGATTGGCCTTTTTATCGGGATGTTGCAGATGGGTTTCTATGAATTGTTGCCAGGCTTGTTGGAATCATTAAGAGTGAAAATGAAACACCAAGTTACTTCGTTTTTCACTAACATTCTAAGCAGATGATGATTTCACGATCACACCTCTGCTTTTTTTGCCAGGTTCGCTTAATCGAGAGCATCAATAATCAAGTGGAGCATGTCTGGTGTTCTTAAGTGAAGACGCAAGATTCTCCGCCCTCGAGCAGACAATGCTTCGTAATCTCCGAGCGCTTGGGCTTTTTCCAACACGCCAAAGGATAATCCTTGACCTGGGATATCAACATCATTAATTGGATTAGTAGTAATCTGCAAGAATAGCCCTGAAGGTGGGCCACCCTTATGCAGCTGGCCAGTACTATGGAGAAATCTCGGACCAAAACCCAAGGTGGTTGCACATCCTGTTCGTTGTCGAAAATAGGTTCGGAGCTTAAGCAACTCTTGCGATATCTCTTCATTGCGCGGCAAGTAGGCGTTAATGGCTATATAATCCCCATGCTTTGCCGTTTTAAGAAATCTTCCAATAAATTTCTCGTTGATTTGAATATCAAGTCCAAGTTTGTAAACACTTCAATCCCATCAATCTCAGCAAGGGGATCAGGTTCGTCAAGAGCGCCAGATTGTCTATACGCATTTACCTTGAATAATGTGCGATCCTTGTTATCCTGAACATCTGGTTGATCAAAAGCATTGACTCCCAGAATGTGGCATGCGATTGCAGTGGCGATCTCCCAGCGATAAAATTCAGCGATCAATGAATACCGATCATTGATGTTAAATTCGATGACCGGGCAACCTGATTCCCGAAGTGCCGAAATCGCATTATCATTTTCCCCGGTTGCACTGAAGATATACGACCAGGCGATCGTTTCCGTACTCTGTTGGGCCGTCAACAGTCTTCTCCGTCGATCACCACGATGCCTTTTCCATCTTTTCCGCTGGATTCAGCAATCAATTGCTCAAGCCATGAACCAAACGCTGTAAGCGGTTGATCGGCGATCAGTGTCAATTTATCTCGCCCGGTGAGGGCTGCTTCCCCCAACACCGCTCCCAGCACCAATCCTGGATTCTCCGCAACTGAAACATCAGAACTACATCTCTTCATCATTGTTGAGGCAAAATCCAGCACGTGGGTGAGATCCATTCCCATCCAAGCCATTGGCAGGAGACCAAAATCAGCCAGTACAGAGAAACGACCACCAACAGTTGGATCAGCTGTTAAGACCCGGAAAAAGTGCCTCTCCTTGGCGATTGCACTCCAACGAAGTACCCGGGTCGGTAATCGCCAGGAACCTGGATCCGTCCTGCCCGGCAAGATGCCAGAAGTGTTCCAGCATTGCGTTGACTTCAGCAGTTCCCCCTGATTTGCTTGAAACAACATAGATCGTTTCCGATGGGGGAAAGTCCCTGGAGGCTTGAGCAACTTGCGCTGGGTCGGTTGAAATCGAGGATTGCGAATTGGCGGTCATCGAGGATGGGTGAAAAAACCAGGCTCAAGACTTCCGGGGCCAGCGAAGAGCCACCCATGCCAAGAAGGAGGCATTTTTGGATCCCGTGATTTAGGATTTGCTCAACAACAGAAAGAATTTCCCCGCACCTTGATCGTGACGTTTCCGGGAGCTGGAGCCACCCCATTCGTTTCTTTATCTCTGCCTGACCTTTTGCATCGGAAGTCCAAAGCGAGGGATCTTTGTTCCACAAACGCGAAGCGACTGAATTCGGATTCCAGTCTGCCAATCCGATTTCTGCGCCGGATGAAACAGGCAACCCAGGGAGGCCACCGCGGATGAACGCCGGCTTTCAATTATCCCCAGCATATCTGCAAACGCAGTAGAAAAGGCTCTCACTCCTTCTTCTTCCAACTCTCGCGTGACCTTGGCGTAGGAGATGCCACAATTCTCCAAATCAGCAATTACATGCCGCGAGGCTAAATTCCCACCTGTAATCGATATTTCCGCCTGTCCATGGTCTCGAAAAACTTCAAGGGTTTGCGGTGGAACAGTGTTTATCGAGTTTGGACCGATCAGGCTATCAATATAAATTGTATCCGGGTAAGCTGGATTCTTGGTGCTTGTGGACGCCCAAAGTGGACGCTGGACACGTGCACCAGCATCTGCAAGCGTGCTCCAACGCGGCCCGGAAAAAAATTCCTCGAAGGCCGCATAAGCAAGCCTGGCATTTGCGATCGCTGCCTTTCCCCGTAATGATGAGCCTTCCGGCAACAATCCATCCACCTTTGTATCCATGCGGGAAATAAAAAAGGAAGCAACAGAGGTGGGGAATTTCATGCCATTTCCCCGGTTTGTGGCGCTGAATTTAAGAGCGCTTCCAATCCCGATAAATACGCATCGATGACTTCCCGGTAACGATCAATGGAGAAGATCAGTGTCACATTTACATTTATGCCACCGGCGATGGCAGCATGAATGGCTGGCAATCCTTCCTTCGTAGCGGGTATCTTGATCATCAGGTTGGGACGGTTCACTCGATTCCAAAGTGTCTTCGCCTGGGCCAAGGTGCCGACTGGATCATGCGCCAGGTCAGGATGGACTTCCAGTGAAACATACCCATCCTCACCGCTTGTCTCCTGAAACGAGATTCTTGAAAAGATCACAGGCTCTCTTGATATCATCGATCGCAAGTTGCCAGAAAATGGCTTCGGTTTCCCACCCTGCCCATGCTAATGTGAATAATGCCTGATCGTAATCGTTGGTCTTTGCGAAGGCATTCTGGAAGATTGATGGATTGGATGTAACACCGCGTATCTCGCCACGGGTGATCATGGCCTCCAATTCACCATTATCCAGGATTCGCCTCTGGATATTGTCATACCAGAGAGATTGCCCTAGAGATGTAAGTCGCTGGATCGAATTCATAGATGATCGTTGAGTCTCCAACTTCCTGATTTTTCCAACCCGGCGTTTGTGGCGTTCCTGGCCGGGATCATCTCCAATGAAACGGGCATTCAAAAATGCAACCACGATCTCCCGGGCAAGGTCATTACCAACGATTCGACCACCAATGCAAAGGACATTCATATTGTCATGTTCCACACCTTGATGTGCTGAATAGGTGTCGTGACAAACACCGGCATAAACTCCCCTCATCTTGTTGGCAGCTATACAAGCGCCTACCCCAGATCCACAGAGCAGAATACCACGATCCGCCTCCCCATTTTGGATCGCCCTCCCGACTTTTTCAGCGTAATCGGGATAATCAACCGGTTGTTCAGAATTCGTTCCAAGATCCCGAGCACAATGCCCAAGGGAGCCAATAGCCTCTAGAACGGCTTTCTTTAAAATATAACCACCATGGTCACACGCAACAGCAACGTTCATGTAACAATCCTCTTTTCAAATGAGTCCCAAGACCATTCCCGCGCCCACCCCTAGTCAGGACAATTCCCAGGACTATCATGAAGATCTTCGCACCCGTTGGTCCAAGCAACCGCGGGATCAATTTTCCCGGACCTACAACAATACTCCAATTGAGAAAGGCTCCCAAAATTGAAATTATTCCTATGAGAATAATGAACATTCCGCCGGTGGTTGGTGACACAGAAACCTCATGGAGAACGCATTTTTAGGTATTCTACCATTCCCAACGCATTTGGAGTTGTCAATCCTTGGTAAATATGCAATAATGGGGACCTAAGGATCGAACCCGACAAAGGAGAAAATCTCATGGCAGCACCGTCCCCCATTCAACAACTTGCAAGCGATGTCAATACCTTAAAGTCAAAATTCAGCTCACTTCAAGAGAATATCCACCTGGCACGGATACGTGACTTGGTTGAGGATATTCAAACCAAGGTGAAAGGTTTTTCCCAGCGTGTCAAAGAGCTAAGGTTGAAAGGTTATGTATTCGAAAAGGAGCTTGAAACCAAGGCTATCGATTTTTCAAGGCAATGGCTGGCTATTTACCCACCCATCTCACAACAGATTAACGTTCAATCCACTAATTTCCAAGCGATCATTCGGCCAATTGAGTCCCAGATGACGCGGTTGAACTCACTGCGAAACAATCCGATTCTCGCCCGTTCGATCCTAACCAGTGCCCAATCCAATATCAACATGCTTGAGGATAAGATCATTGCAGCGGAACGAACGATCAACGGCATGTATGATGGATTTGCCAATGAGGTAGCCCAGGTTGATCGCCACCTGGACGAAGTTGATTATATGCTCAAACAACTTGCCGAAGCAACTTTCCGGTTGTTTCCGACTGAGGCAGGTATCGCGGCAATTAAAGCAGTTTGGTGCAAGACGGGAAAAGAAGAAAAAGACGATCCTGAGGGAATTCTTTTTTTGACCGATCAACGAGTTCTTTTTGAACAGAAAGAGGAAATTGCCACCAAGAAGTTGTTATTCATTACAACCGAGAAGCAGAAAGTGCAGGCGTTGTTACTGGAGGCACCGTTGCGCTCCTGGATTCTGTTGCCACCAGCAAGATGGGTATGCTCAAAAATGAGAACCATATTGATATTACTTTCCTGGCAGATGCACCCGCCCGCACGGCGCACTTCCATATTTGGCATGACTGTGCAACCTGGCAAGGACTATTGAATAAAGCCAAGTCGAAGGAATTTGATAAGGATCGTGCTGTAGTAATAGATCAGGCTGAAGTGGATAAAGTGAAGTCTGCCCCAACACAATGCCCCACATGCGGTGCCATCCTGAATAATGTCATTCTACGTGGGCAGGACAACATCAAATGTGAATATTGCGGGAGTTTAATTCGATTGTAGATGGCATAGGTTTGACAGGTAATAAAAGGGCTGTCGTATGAAAATCGACAGCCCTTTTCACATGGCAATTAGGATTTTCTTTCTTTGGAGCAAAGGAATATCTAAATTATTTACCCGCATCCTCCACCAGCAGGTCCTCGTTGCCTTTGGAGTTGGATCTTGGGGGTGTATTCAAGGATCCATTCATGAGGCTGAGGATAGGCAGCCTCATAACGGTCTCCCAGGGCAGACAAAAATACATAATGAAGGGTGTCATCGGCTACTGGCGAGGGCGTCGGGGTGATTTCAGACTCCTCTGCACCAAAAGTAGAAATCCAATTGTTGATGCCACCTTCAAGAATGTAGACATTGGATACCGAGTTTGCCACTAGGACACGCCACGCTTCGGTGGCTGCTATCTCATCGTTGCTCATAAGAACAACAACCTTATTAGTCGTCGGTTGAGTTAATAATCCTGGAATAAGTATCTCCACCTGGTCCATGGGTACATTCTGGGCGCCGCGGATATGGAACATGTTGAAATCTGCTTCACTGCGAACATCCAGCATGATGATGTTCAGTTTCTGGTCCGCAAGGTTTGCTAGTAATTCCCCAGGATGGATTTGCACGATGCGGTCCACCAATAATTTTTCTGGTGCAAAAGTTACTTTTTCATCATTCACGGTACGCTGTATCTCTACACGCGCGTACTTCTCGTTGGTATTCGGTTGGCCTATGATCATGACCGCAAGGGCGATAAGGATCAAAATAAACGCTCCCGCAACTCGGATCTTCGGTTCTCTCTTAATATCCTTCTTACCAATGATCCTTTCCAATTGTTCGCCCCCCCAGAACATGAACAAGGCCATTAGAACCACCAGGAGTACGACTACACCAGTAGGCAGGTTGAAAGCATCCATCAAAGTCAAGCGGCCGTAATATCCGCTGGTGTTCCACCATTGCCAGTAGCTACTTACCGTCTCGCCAAATGCCCAAACACCGGTGATGGCACCCAGAACAAAAACAATCCCATCGATCTTCAAAGTGGAAGCGGAAACCAGGGACGTGCCGGGACAAAATCCTCCAACAATGAAACCAACACCCATGATCAGGCCGCCAACAATACCCGGCCATAGATAGGTTTCAGGGACATAGACAAGGTTGAAGTCCAGGATGCCGATTGCCGAGGATAGGAAGATCAACACCATGGCAGTCACGATTGCTGTAAACATAACCTTGAGAACCGTCAGGTCTTTGAAATAAAACTGGGCAGCGAGTATCTTGGAATTCCCAAAACCAGAGATTTCCAGAACGAAGCCAAATCCAAAACCGATCAACCCAAATACCAGGTAAGTCCACGGGTTATCACTCAAGGGTTGAAGAAATGCTTGTAAAGGGAATATTGGATTCATATCATCCTCCTAGTTCCACAACTTGCGCACGAAATATGCAATCGCATATGCGCCCGCAAAGATGCACATCATCAATGCCCAAGATCCTGCTGAGAGGGTCGCCCCACCAGAAAGCGCTTGTCCTGAGGTGCAGCCGCGTGCCATGCGTGCCCCGTAAGCAAAGAAAACACCGCCGATGAAGGCAAAAATCAAGCGCTTGCCGTTGGAAATGTTTGGGCCCTTGTTGATCTGCAGCTTGCTGCGACCATTGAGAATCCCGGCGACGGCACCTCCAATAAATGCCCCAATCACAACCGGTACACTCCAATCATCGAGCGGATTAAGACCACCACCTGCAAGCTTGAGCAGGTAGGGTGTTCGATCAATATGACCGGGAACAATTGAGTCTTCCACTGAAGCCACCAGGCGATTTAATCCACCCGAAGCACCTAATCCATTGCGTGTCAACAAGAACGCAAGGAACATGACGATACCGAGAAGAACACCACCCAGGTAAGGATGGACGTAAGGTTTTTCCCGGATGCCGAACAGACCTTTCTTTGGTTGTTCAGGAGCTACTGTAGCCATCTTCTATCTCCTTCTACAAAATTTCTTGACTAATTATTACCATATATCTTAAGTTCTTTATGGACACTCAACCACCTTTGAGTTTCCTTACTACTTCTTTTTTCGAGATGATAGCTTCTTATCCTGCACCTGGGGGATTTCCACTTCTTCCCAACCCGTAACCATGGCTGTAATACTGTCAAGTGGTTTGTTTCCGCCAGTGGTCGTCAGGTAAACATGCCCAATGATGAATGCGGCAAAGATCCAGGCGACCAGGGTATGAAAAGCTGCCAGTCCTTCCAGTCCACCAAGCAATTCTGCAACCGCAGGCCAGCGCTGGGCTCCCCACATCAGGATACCAGTAAGCCCTTGCAAAGGAAGAAGCACGTTTAGAATGCCCAGGTACGTGATCTGTTGCAGGGGATTCATTTTCTTATCAGGTGTCTTCTCAAAGGGATGTGGTTCCCGCTTGAAAATGCCACGCAAATAGTATTTGGCTTGACTGATGGCATCATCAAAGAAACCATAGGGATGCGGGATGAACTGGCGAACCTTTCCACTCACAAGGTGATAGAACAGGGAAAGTACCGCATTTAGCGCCAGGATGGCTGCAGAAACATTGTGCACCACAACCAGTCCTCGGAAAGAGACTCCAAACAGGTCAGGTCTGTGAATGAATAATCCTGTCAACAAGAGTATAACGATTAATGTGGTCTGCAACCAATGCCAGAAACGTTCATACGCTTCGTACATATATAGTTTTTTTGTTCCTGCATGGCCATGTTTGTTTCTCCGCGATTGCACAATTCGCAGGACTCCGTGCCCGGATACCCCCGCCAGAACGCCCAACACGAAAAGGCCTCCAACCCAATCCACCCATTTGACCCGGCTAAAACCAAAGATGTGCAGATCTTCAGCATCAGTGTCGAATTGGTAAAACAAGGTTCCAGACTCGTCTTGGAACAAGGTGCCATTTATTGAAACATTCGTGTCCAGGGCAAACTCAGGAATGACATAGCCCGGTTGGATCTCTGCCAATTGGATCGGCTGAGCGATTTGTGATGTTGCGCTGTGGCATGTTCGGCAATCGTTGATGGCATGCTCGCCATCTGCGACTCCATGATTGATACTATAAGGTTGGATCATTCCCTTAATGCGTGGATTCCCAAGCCCCAATGCTTCTAGTTTCAGAGCGATGAAATCTGTCTTGTCAACTGTGTCCAGGACTAATTCTTGGGAAGAGAGCTGCCCATTCCCATCAGCATCGAAGGCAGCAAGGATATCACTCCCATAGTTGCCATCCTGTAGATAGACAGAATCCAAGTCGATCAGGCGTACAGGCCGGGTGTTTCCAGCCTTATCATCATAAATCCAGAACCAGGTTGTGACCAAGTTATAAGGTGTCAGCACTTGCGTGTCGTCCAGGTTCATGCGCGACATAAGTACGGGTTTGTACCCGGTCACAAGAGAATTAAGGGAGTTCGGATCGCCTTCAACCCCGCGGCAATTGACCATGGGTTGACTATCCTGGCTTATAACTGTCCAGTCATATGATTCGATCGCCGGGGCATAAAGTTGTGGAATATGACAGGACTCACAGGCAACAACATCCATGTGCTGTTTTGTGTAAGGTAACCAATCTGCATGGGTTTCCTCAGCATCATGGCAGGATTTACACCTGCGCATTGTCCCTTCTGTTGCAGGGTCAGCGTTATATTGAGCACTTTGACCACGGGCAAAGTCATGTTCTGGTCGTTCGAGGTATTCCCCAAAATCGATGCGGCGAGGATCAAAAAGTAAATTGGAAGGTCGAGTGGAAGCACTCTCAAGATAATAGATCGGATTGTTAAGAGAATAGTGGCAATCCACACATTGTAATTGCCGTTCTGCGTGGACATCCCACGAACGAGTTAGGTCATTCTTGTCAGCAAGATTGACACCAGAATTGCTGATTAATTGCGGCGAAATGACCTGTCCGGTTGTTCCGGTTTGGTAATTTTCTATACCGCATCCAGTGATCACAAGGGGTTCTTCACCATTATGGACCAGACCATGACAAATCGCGGAATTGTCATTACCTGGGTCCTGTATGGTGACATTTTCTGCCAGGATTTCACCATTTTCGTCGAACGCATCTGGATTCCAAAGATAGGTCCCATTCACCCCGGCTGTAACCAGGTTAGTCTTGGCAAGCGTTGCCGTGTTCGCCCATGAAAATTTTCCTGATTTTAACGCTGACGATTCGAGCGTCATTGTCTGGTGAGACCGAATGGCAAAGGAAACAATTCATTTCCACTACACCGGATGTTTGCCAATTCCAGGTTTTACTTCGGCCATTCTCAGAATTCAGGATGGTGGTTTCAGGATTGGTGGAAAGCATTGGCAGTGAAGTTAACGAAGAATTGTTGACCGCAGTTGTTGCTGGTCCACCGCCCACATGTCGCAATCCATAGGTCATGATCCATTCTGGAGTCCCAAGGTCCATCATTTCATCGTTGGATTGGGAGAGGTATCGGTAGATCAATGGATCCCAATGACCAAAGCTTCCACTGCTTTGATCCCATTCTCCTACTGCTGAGGGATTATTTAGTTGAACCTCAGAAAAACCAAGGTCGGAATGGAAGCTATGACTGGCGATGAAATCGGTATCGTGACATTGTCCGCAGGTTTTCATCGTTGAAACTGGCTTTCCACTGTCAAGTACATTTACCCCATCTTCATCCAACATTGCAAAGGCAGGATGGATGGGAGAAAAGGTCTCCTGTTCAGCAGTGGAGCCGTCTGCCAAGGCTTGCCGGATCCCGTTCCCCAACCCAAGCAATGTTAAGATGATCCCGGCAGAAAATAGTATGTACTTCGAATTCAGCTTTTTCATAATGTTATCCTCCGGGATTATGGCTGAAACCGGCCGCCCCACACGATCGGGTCGCCAGGATATCCAAGTGCTTCCCAGTCCATTCGACCGTTTTCACCATGGCAGTCATTGCATTGTAAAGCCCGTTCGCCAGGCTGGACCATATGCGTGCTGGGCCAATACATCCAGGTTTCTGTAAAGCCATATTGTCCGCTATACTTCAATCCAGTGACTGGTTCGGCCAGCTTGAACGCCTGGTCCCAATTGAAGCTGGACCAATACCCACCATCACCAGCAGTAATGGGTGCCAGGAGGTAGTTGTTGATCGTGTCAAATGGCTGCTTGCCAATGTGTACTTAAAGGGATAGATTTTCGCTGTAGGATCCTGAATATCTCCCGCGGGGATATCCATGATGACCGGCTGGGTTGGATCAATCTGGTCTCCAATCAGGTTTCGATATGATAAATTGCCATTAGACCAAAGATACTCTGGTAATACATTCGTTTTATACACGAATGTTCCTTTGATCTTGAGATAAGTGTAATGGTCTTCGGGTAGATCCTGGCCTGCTGTCGACCAATCCCAGGATACCTTGGTCGGTTCATCTAGAGCAATGTAGGGGACGTGGCATGTCTGGCAGGCGACAGTTTGGGTATGTGAATTAATTCGTTCGTCTTCATGTGGGATCTCAGAATGACAGTCAGTACATGCTACCTGTTCTGAGGGAGTAACCTGGTAATTATCCACCACAATCCGACCTTTCACCTGGTGATCAACAGTAGTATGGCAATCTGTGCACAGGAAATTGTTCGCTCCCATATGCACATCCAAATCGGGTGAAGGGAAGTAAAGAGCTTCGGATAGATCACCGTGTTTTACATTGTCACCACCACCACCATCAAAATGGCACACACCGCAATTCTCACGAGTAGGAGCGCGAACGCTTTGTGCTGCAGCCAATAGGTCAACACCCTCAGCTGGATTGCCATAATCTCCCTTGGCGTACAAGCCAATGTCGGCATGGCAGATCAGGCAATCCACATTTTCAGTGACAGAATAATCGTAGGATTGACCTTCCTGCCATCCATAACCCACGTGGCACGAGGTGCATTTCTTTTGGTTTCCCTGGGCACTGATGCAAAAATTGTTGATCTGGTTAGCCTTTCCGATGGTGACAGGTTCATCCCGCCAGGGAACGCTAAATGGTTCACTCTCCCAAGTCCAGTGCGTTGTCTCCATCACATGTTCCGCAGCATCAGCATGGCATTCAAGGCAAGCGCGAGTAACTTCTTGAGGAGTTCCGAACGGACCTTGAATAATATTGGCATGGCTGGTATGGACAGCATGTTCAGGCACAAATTTCCATGGGTCTTTCGAAATGGCTGTAGAACGCGGCCAAAAATACACAATGGGAATGAGGATGAATTAATAAAATTCCAATCACTCCCAACAACCAGAATGCCCTGATCTTTTTCATACCCATCTCCTCATCGATAATGGTGTCTATTGGTTGTCTACGATCAATCTGGCACGGCTTTGGATCCGATCGCGCATGATTGCGCGGAGGGTATCGAGCGCATCCACAATCCTGCTGTCAGCCAGAGAATATTGAACATTCATACCTTGCCGGTTGGCGAGCACCATTCCCCGATCCCGGAGGATCTTGAGATGTCGTGAAATTGTAGGTTGCGGAACGCTCATTTCATTGGTTAATTCTGATACATTCCGAGGCCCGGAGGCCAATGCATATAAAAGAATTAACCTGGTTGGGTCTGCCAGTGCTGAACAAAAATCGGCATGAAGTTGGGTGATCTCTTGGACTAATGTCTGTGATATCATAGATATACCTTATTCGGATAAGCACATATGCGATAATCCTATATTACTCTTGTGAAGAGAAGTACAATAGTGACAGGTATCACATTAAGAAATGATTAATATCACCTGTACTCATAAATCGGGGGAGAGAGAAAATAAAAATCCCGGCTTTAGACTTAAGCCGGGATTTTCATCAGTGGTAGTTGTCAAGTAAAGATTTTATTGGAAGAGCAATCCGTCCTTCCCCCACATCCCCCACAAAGGTGAATTCATCTTGACGATTTACTGCAATCCAAGCCGTCAGAGCAGCAGCGATTGCATCCAGCTCTTCTGGTGTATGGACGTACTCGAGTGGGAGTAGTCCGTGCATTAATTTATGCAGGGTGATCTCTTCAAAGAAATCCATCGGGTCATTGATGCATGCTCCATTTCCAAGAAGGATCGACTGGCGCTGCAAGCGACCTTCAAGGGAAGGCTTGGAAAGTGGAATTTGCCCTACCAGTGCGCAAAATACAGCATGGGGGTTTGTTTCCATTTTCTGTCGTTTGGCCTGGTCATCCGGGAAATCCTGGAAACCTAATTCCTTGAGTTGGCGGTGTAAGGTGAAACCCATTTGAATCCATGGCGCGCAGGCTTCACGTCGGAAAGGAGTAGGTGGAACGGAAATTCCTCTCATCCGCAAGATCGTTCTCACAAATACGCATATCGGCTCCCCTCAAATGCCCCCCTGAATAATCCTTTTCCATTCTTGTGCGCAGGAGCCCCTGGTTCGTCTGGACAGGAGCATTGATCGCCACCAATACTGTTGAGTATTTTTTAACTAATGCAGTAATATCCCCTAACTCCCCCCCAGCCAGTTCTGTCAGTTGGCAATCGTCGTCAAGTATTGCCCAGGTAAATTGATTCTTCCCCGCTGTGGGGTCAATTCCCAAGTATATTTTCGGAGAAAGTATCATAGGAATAAACCTTTATAATTTGATTGATTGCCACCCATAGTGTAGAACAAAAGTCGAAACTACGCAACACCAAAATCGAATTTCGATGAATCATTTTTGCCAGTTGAATTATTTTCTTCCCATGTCTTTCCTGTTAATCATCCATCGATACATCCTTCGATCAATCCAACCCTAATCCTGCGACAAACATCAAATTGGATTGATCGCCTTCAAATATTTTCATGAGCTCGGAATGGTTCCCAGTTTTATCCTTAATCCTTGTGAGAGTGGATTACAATTCTGATTATCAAACGGAGAGAGACGAATATGGATAAAGTTTTTATCAAGAATTTGCGTGTCCACGCCATTATTGGAGTGAATGATGAGGAACGCTTAACACCTCAAGATATTCTGGTCAATGTGACGATTTTTATCGATACGCGCGCTGCCGCCACCAGTGACAACATCCAGGATTGTGTCGATTATTCTATTGTCGCTGATGAAATTTGTTCAAAGGCGGTTTCAGTCAAGCGATTCACGGTGGAGGCATTGGCAGAAGATCTCGCCCTGATCATTCTTTCAAAATCAAAAGTACAAAAAGTAATCGTACGCATTGAAAAACCTGCCGCTTTAAAGGATGCTGAGTTGGCAGGAATTGAAATTGAACGTCCCTAAGCTTGAGTTTTATTCAGGTGTTACACATTAAGGGGTGTGGCACCCCGGGAGATATTCTCCAAGAACTCCTGGCGGGTTGCAAGATTAGCCCGAAATGCCCCATGCATGGCCGAAGTGGTCATGCGTGCGTTATGTTTCTGCACCCCACGCATAGACATGCATAGATGCATCGCTTCAACCACTACTGCCACGCCTTGAGGATGGAGCAGATCACGAATAAAATCTGCGATTTGGCGTGTCATTCGTTCTTGTACTTGCAACCTGCGTGCATAAACATCCACAATTCTGGGGATTTTTGAAAGACCGACGATTTTTCCATCCGGAATGTAAGCTACGTGAACTCGGCCAAGAAAAGGAAGAAGATGGTGTTCGCAAAGACTGTAGAACTCTATATCACGCACCAAAACCATTTCATCATACTTGACGTCGAATAATGCATCATTGACCACGACACGGGGGTCAGTGCTGTACCCGGAGACCAATTCGGCATACATCCGGGCTACGCGGTCAGGTGTGCGCTTTAATCCATCCCTTTCAGTATCTTCCCCGATTGCTCGCAGGATTTGGGATACAGCATTCCTGACCGAATCACTGTCAATTCTTCCTTCAATCAACCGTTCATCAAACAGATTATCATCGAATTCTACAGATTTCATAATCATCTCTCATCAAAACTGGCCCGGAACTATTGATCCGGGCCAGCGGAACCACTAGGGATTGAATCAATGGATCTTTGGTTCTATCAGACCATACGTGCCATCACGGCGTTGATAAAGTACATTGATGGAATTGGTCTCAATATTATAGAAGATGAAGAAATTCTCATGCCCGAGAAGTCTCATTTGCTCTAGCGCTTCAGCCTCATTCATTGGAATGAGGTCAAACGTCTTCCTTCTGGCGAACAAGGGAGGCTTGTTTGCCTCCTTCTTCTGGCAATATTTCTGCTCTATCCTCCAGGCGTCCTTCGCCACGGCCACGAGCTCGTTTCCCTTTGTAACGTTCAGCTTGGCGTTGCATCTTGTCGATCGCCCGATCAAATGCGGCGAAGAGATCGTCCGCTCGCTCTTCAGTGCGGAGCAAAGCGCGGCGGCCTCTTGCGGTAATTTGAGCTACATTTCTATCAGTAGCATCCCGTGCAGTTTTCACGTAAGCTAGGTCAACCTTTACGTGCTCAAGTTCAGCCAAATAACGATCCAGTTTTGATGCTTTCTTGGTTATATAATCCTTGATTCGATCCGTCAACTCCATGTTCCTCGCATTTATTTCCACTGTCATTGCCATAAGTACCTCCTATAAAGAATATGGATTGGATCAAGCGATATCCGAGCCATGGTGATATCCAGCACGCGCCAAGGTTAGTACATAAACCTCACTTGCTCCTGCATTGACGAGGGCTCTTGCACAAGAATTTACTGTTGCACCTGTTGTAGCAATGTCATCCATTAATAAAACAATCTTCCCTTCAATAATCCGATGGTCGCCTTGAAATGCATTGGCGACATTTTCTTGACGTTCAATTGGTGTGAGACCGACTTGTGAACGCGAATCTCGAATCCTGGAGATTGCTCTTGGCCTGTACAACCAACGGTTCATGGAAGCCAGTGGCATTGCGACCAATCCGACTTGATTATAGCCGCGTTCTTCCATTCGCTTCTTTCCCAATGGAACGGGGACAACCAAATCAATTGGCCATCCTTGGGCGTTTACGAAGGGAGCGAGACGAGTTGCCAGTGCCTCCCCAAGACCAAGATTATTCTGGTACTTGAGAGAGAGTAATGCCGAGCGAATAGACCCGTCATATACCGACCATGAACGCATTTTCTTAAAGGAGGAAGGTGATTGCGGCATTCCGGGCATTTCCCCGAACGGCTGACAGGCTTGCCGCAAACAACACACAACGGCTCTGGTAATGAGCTAACTTGAGCTTGGCAATCTGGACACCAACGGTATCCAGCCCTTTTACATCCACCACATATTGGCGGAAATACCAGGTCTACTAATCCCCAAAACAATTGGATGATGCGATATGTCCTGGACACAAGTTGCAGGATAATTCTACAGTGAACTAAAGGCTCTCCAAAGTTTCAAGCCTGCAGGTGTAAGAAGGACGATAAAAAGAGATGGGAACACAAAGATTCCCAATGGAAGAATCATCTTGATGGGGGCTTTATGGGCTTCTTCTTCTGCTCGTTGGCGGCGCTTAACCCGCATCTGATCTGATTGAATGCGCAACACCTTGGCCAGGCTGACACCGAGTAATTCGGATTGAATAATGGCAGCAACAAAGCTGGTCATTTCAGGAATCCCAAGCCTCTCAGCCATATCGCGCAATGCATCCCGCCGGAGTTTCCCAAGCTGGATCTCACGAATCACCCGGCCAAAAGCAAGGGATAATTCATTATCCCACTTGTCATTTACTTTGGACATTGCTCCATCAAAACCCAAGCCAGCTTCCACACAGATGGTCAATAAATCCAGGGCATCTGGCATCGCCTTGCGAACCGACTTCTGCCTACGGTCGATTTTGCTCTTTAAAATAAAGGTCTGGAAAAAAGTAGCCCACAACAATGAAGAAGAGGACGATCATAAGCCTTACAGGTATAGTAAAAGTCTTCGAGCCCAACGAAAGGAGAAGGACAACACCTCCGAACAACCCTGCGCTTATGAAATGCAACATAATAAAAGTTGAGGCATCGATCCTGCCCGGATTACCACCAAGTTCCAATCTCCGGCGTGTTTGTACGAGCACATTCTGTGGAGTAAATCGAGATGCGATTTCGCCAAAGCGCCGGATCAGAGGAAGGATCACTCGATCCACAAATGGTTGCGATAATTCGATTTCTTCCAGCGAAACAACATCGCCTCGCATGCTATATTCAGCCAGGCGAGCTTCCAATGGATCTTCGTCCTGTTGATCCTTTGAACGTTTTATACCGGTAACAATAAGATAGACCACCCCAGCCAGGATAGCCACGATAACCAGGACAACTGCGATAATTACTCCGGTCATTTTATACCTCGATTTTCGCGATCTTGTTCATGATCAAGTAACCAGTAATAATTAATAAAGCAGCTGCGCCTAGTGCAATGGAACCGCATAGAATATTTTCGGGCAGGAACATCGTAAGAATGTAGTCACGATTTAGAAAGTAGAGAATGATCATTAACCCAACGGGCATTAAAGACAAGATCTTCCCCGAATACGATACCTGGGAGGTAAGGACCCGGATTTCACCCTGGATGCGGATACGTTCTCGAATGGTGTAGGAAATGATGTCCATTATCTCTGCCAGGTTACCGCCTACCTCGCTCTGAACATTGATCGAAGTGACCACAAAATCCAGGTCTTCACTTGGAATGCGACGTAATAGGTTATTTAGTGCCCTTTCCATCGGGATGCCAAGTTGCATTTCCTGGACAACACGCCTGAATTCATCGCAAATGGGAGGTGGTAACTCCTTGCTCACTGCTTCCATTGCTTGTAAGGTCGAAAATCCCGCCCGCAGTCCATTAACCACAAGATTAAGCATATCCGGTAGCTGGTCGTCAAATTTATGCAATCGTTTGTTTTGTTGACCACGAACATATGCACGCGGCAGGAACGCTCCGATCACAGCTCCGATCACAGCAGATAGTAAGAGCCGCCCGCCCAGTAAGAAAGAAATCAATGCACAACCAACAACAGCAATGAAATAGAGGGCAATGTATTCGCCTGGTTTAAATTTAAGGTCAGCCCGAGCCAACTCCCGGGCTATCCTTTCACCAATATTTGATTTTTCAACGCGTTTGTTTACCCAATCTGTTAGAGCTGTCTTGGTTTCTTTGAATTCATCCGATTTCTTTTCGTTTTCCAGGTATTTATTCAGGCGATCATCAACGAGTTGTTTATCCCCGGTGATAGAGACAATAATCCCAATAACCAGAAATAACACCGCAACGCCACCACCTATCATCAAAATCAAGGGTAGATTTTCAACCATAAGATCCCTATCATTTAGAAGGTATTTGACTTAATCATATACTTAATAACGCTGCCTGCTCCCAACTCCAAAGATGGAGGGCGGCAAATGCAGGCCGGCAGCTTCAATTCTTTCCATGGCCTTGGGACGCAAACCGGTTGGTCTCAGGCGACCAACGACTTTTCCATTTTCGTAACCGGTCTGTTCATAGGAAAAGATATCCGTCATCGTAATAATGTCACCTTCCATACCGCTAAGTTCACAGATATTCACAATTTTTCTTGAGCCGTCACGCATTCTTTCTTCGTGCACGATCATGTTGATGGCAGATGAAACTTGCTCACGGATGGCCCGCACTGGCAATTCCATGCCCGCCATCATGACCATGGTTTCCAAACGCATCAGCGTATCGCGCGGTGAGTTGGAGTGGAGTGTGGTCATGGAGCCGTCATGGCCTGTATTCATGGCTTGTAACATGTCCAAAGCGGCATCATCTCGGATCTCTCCAACAATAATCCGATCAGGACGCATCCGCAAAGAGTTGATGACCAATTGACGAATGGTTATCTCGCCACGACCTTCAATATTTGGCGGCCTTGACTTCAGCGTAACAACATGCTCCTGGCGCAGCTGCAATTCGGCAGCATTTTCAATGGTCACAATGCGTTCATCGCCTGGAATAAAGGTAGACATCACATTGAGCAAGGTTGTCTTACCTGAACCGGTACCACCAGAAATAACGAGATTTAATTTTGCCTCAACACAGGCTTTTAAATATTGGAGCGCTTCTGGGGTAATGGTCCCGAATTGAATAAGCTGTTCTATTGTTAATGGAATTTTATAAAATTTTCGAATTGTGATAGTCGGACCGTTCAACGCAATCGGAGGAATCACTGCATTTACACGGGAGCCATCTGCAAGACGCGCATCGACATATGGGCTGGATTCATCGATTCGACGACCCAAAGGCGCTACAATCCGGTCAATGATTCTCATAACGTGGTCATTGCTCTCGAAAGTTACCGGTACGCGATGGATCTTCCCTTTTCTTTCAATATAGATATTCTTCGCACCGTTCACCATGACTTCTGTCACGGTCTCATCTTCCAAGAGAGGTTGCAAAGGACCTAGACCCAAGATCTCCGCTGAGATCTGTTCAAATAAACGCGCCCGCTCCGGTCGTGAAAGAACAATATTCTCTTCACTCAAAATCTGCTCGAAGAGATCTTGAATAGTCTTGCGGACTTCTTCCGTCTTGGTCACGTCTGTCGTGGGATCCATCTCGGCTACAAGCCTGTTTTGCACTCGTGTCTTGAGGTCATAGTATGAACCAGGCTGAGGGGATGACGACGGAGCACTGATCCTCCGTGCTTGTAGGGTCGACAATCGAGAAGTATCCCCAGTGGAGGGTTGATTAACGGACCCCGAGGACGAATTTGTGGATTTACCTTGTTCTATTCTTTTCAGCAAAGACATCATTACCTCCAGCAACTATCTTGAACAATCACCTTCTGGGTGTTTTTTCTAAATCTTCGGTTTCTTGTTTCATCAATTTTGTACGCAGTTTCTCTGCAAGTTCATAAATCCCTTTTGCCGCCGGTTGACCCTTATTATCGATCATGAATGGGACGCCGCGGTTGACTGCTGATATTACTGTTTTCTCATCCAGCGGGATCACCGCCTGGATTTCTTGCTTGAGGTTATCAGCCACTCGTTCCGGTGTGATCATGATCCGTTTATCATACTTATTCATCACGAATGCGACCTTGCGAGTAGAGATATTTAAGGTTGTGAGCAAATCCAGGAACAAACGATTATTCTTGATGGATGGAATGTCTTGTGAAGTAACCAAAACAATGAGATCGGAAACATCAATAACTGCAAGAGTCACATCCGTCAGGTGAGAACTGGTATCTACGACCACATATGCAAACAACTGCCTCAGGTACTTAAGAACTTTGGAAAATTGATCCGGATCAATCTTCTCCGCATGCTCTGGCCGGGATGGCGCTGCCAGAACATTTAATCCAGATCCTGGATGCTTGATCATTACATCATTTACGATCTCAGGATCCAATTCATCTGAACGTGAGGTAAGATCCACGATGGTATTCTTGCCTTGTTCATTCAAAAAAATTGCCACATCGCCGAATTGAAGGTTTGAATCCACCAAGGCGACATCTGTCTCATCGTTATGCAAAGCAAGAGCCAGATTAACAGCAATTGTGGTACATCCAATGCCCCCCTTGGGGCTATAAACCATGATTATCTTGCCCTTGACGGAAGTATTCGGATTTAATGATTGGGAAGCCCCCGAAGCAGTCATGAAGACCTGGCTCCCTTTCAACCTTTCTGTCCGAGATACATTTCCTGCTCGTCTTATAGCCGCTACGAGATCGTCGGGCATGGGCGGCTTCTCAAGATAATCCCGTGCGCCCACTTGCAGGGCGCGGCGCATATAATTAGGATCCCCTTGTACTGTTAAAATGACTACCTGGATAACTGGAGATTTCTGGCGGATTTGTTCAGTCGCGAGGATACCATCCATATCCGGCATATTGACATCCATCAATACGACATCCGGATTCACTTCCTGTGATAGCTGTATGGCTTCTTTACCAGTACGGGCAACGGCTACAACCTCAATATCGGCTTCGAATTGCAATAATTTTCGTATGTTCTCTCGCGTCTCGGCTACATCATCTACAATGAGAACACGAATTTTTTCCACTTCTGCCATGCAAATTCTCCAGTAATATGCTTCGCGATGAACCTACTAGCCATTTCTCCAATATCTTGCGACGGGTCAGGACAGAAGGCTACCCTTGATGGTGAGAGTCCCTGGAAAAATTTATTGTCCCGTGTTCTCAAAATAGTATTTACGTAGGTAATTTTGGTAAATGGTATCGTTGTTCATGAGTTGATCGGAACGTGGCTGGATCGAGTAGGGCAACTTCGCAGGTATCGGGATATCATATTGGGTCAATAAGTATTCCAAGGTTGCCGCATCTGGTTGTTCACCAACCAGCTGATCATTAGGATTCTTAACGTCAGGGTAATCTGCGTCCCACTGTAAACAAGCCAGGTCAACGTCACCGCATCCTGGGTGGGAACCATAAGTGTGATGATATCCGGTCGAGCAATTGTCGGGGTAACTTGTTCATCAGGATTGGTCGGCGTAGGAGTTGTCTCAGTACCAAGGGGTGGGGCAACCAATAGATCCCCTACCACTTCTCCAGGAAGTGGGAACATTCCCACGTGTAAAACTTGCACATTCTGCATTACCATCTGGCTGACCAACCTGGGTCGTTGAGATTCGGACGGAAGAACATAAAAAGGTTCCTCAAGATCCTCACTAACTTCAACCCTGCCTACCGGTCCACTGCCACTCCCGGCAACCTGGGCCATCAGGTTTAGGATGTCTTCACCAGTTACCAAGGATGTGGTCATATCTGCACCGGTACCAGAACCGATGAGAAGGGATCTGCTTTGAGATGTTATGACACCACCGGTCTTGTTAGGCAGGATACTCTGATAGGCTGCGTCAACATCAACAACTTGAAATGTGACGATCACATTCACATAGTCCCCGTCTCGAATACCATAAGCAACCGATGTGAGCCGGTTGATGGGAATCGAGACAGCGGTTAAGCCTTGTGGAATGAAAGGCGACCAGGTTGAGCCCGGAAGGCTGACTGTGCCTGGCGTGCTGGAGATCATTGAACTGACGATTGGGGTGCCTTGGGTAATGGAGAGTTTCGCATACATGGAGACAACATCAGCCATGTTGGTATATTCTCCCTCGACAAGTTTTTCTTCGGGGATTTGCATCGTTGTCAACATGTCCACAGTGATGGGCGTTCCCGGATAGATATTTTGCCCGGCGGTGATTATTTCCACATATCGAGCATCTGGGGTGCTCTGAGAACCAGGGATTCCAGTGGTAGCATTTCTTCGCCACAGCCAGATAGCACCTGCAGCGACAACGACCACAATGATCAACGCGACATAAATGAACATTCTTCCGCGGCGCATAGCTCTCTCCTTATGAATGGGCTAGATGAGTGCATTATACAGTAAATTATTGTTGAATACTACTTACCCCAAATTCCAAATATTGAGATTAATTTAAAGTGGGACCCTGACCATTCAGAGCCCCACTCACTTCCACACAGCTTGATTAAGCACTTTGCAGTCCAGAATTGATCTTCGAGAAAACGTTGCCGATGATCGGGCCGAGGAGAAGCAAAACAGCAATTACGACGACTGCGACCAAAACAAGAATCAACGCATACTCCACAAGACCCTGGCCCTTTTCCTTAGGGGCAAACAACATGGTATTTCACCTCCTTTCTTACTTGGTTTTCTCTGAGTTCAGTGCAGAGATGAACACATTATATAACAATTCCAACGCGAAAGAATAGGTTTTGTTCATAACAAACGCTTAACAATTTCTAAAACTATTATTGAATACAGAAGCGATAACTAATTTCCTGATTACCTGGTCATTCTGATTTCCCTAAGACAGGGATGGCCAGTGATAACCTGGTTCCAGTGGCTGGATCAGAGTCAAGCATGAAGGTACCTCCAAGCATCTCGGTACGCTCCTTGATCAAATTCATTCCCAGATTACTCTGTTTATTTGGTCCTTCAATATCATATCCCTTACCATTATCTTCCATAGTAAGTTTGACGATGGTGTCAGCAAAATCAAGAATAATTTTCACATTTGTTGCCTGGTTCTGAAGTACTGCATTTCCCAGTAATTCCTGCATAGCCCGAAAGAACATAACCTCGATATATTGCTCCACCCGTCGTTCGTTCCCAGAAATAATGATACTTACATCCACTCCAGTTTGTTCCTTGAATGTTTCCACGTACCTTCGAATGGTGGGAGCAAGGCCAAGGTCATCCAACATCATCGGGCGAAGTTCAAAGATAAAATTCCTAACCTTTTTAAAGGTATTCATGGCGGACGCTTTAAGGTTATTCAACTCACTCTTGGCCTGGATTGGGTCAATATCGAGAAGGCGCATCGCAATTTCTGTCTGCAAAATGAAATTGGAAAGAGCTTGTGCAGGCCCATCATGCATCTGGCGGGATAAACGTTGCCGTTCAGCTTCTTGCGCATTCACAAGCATCTCCACACTCGTTAACGGATTTTTTTCAACGTTAATCCCACCCGGTTTATTCTTTGTTGCGCCTAATAAACGTTCAATCAATTTCCGGCGCTGATCAAAGTGAGATTGATCGTTCTGGAGTTTTTCCATTTGACTGCGCATGACGAACAACCTTTGTTGTACATCAAGGGCAAAATCGTATGCTTGCCTTACTTCCTCGATAGGCAAATTCAATGACTGGTTTTGGATTTGTTGCAGGTGGGCAGTAATGGCAGTATTTCGTTGAGTTAATTTACCAACTTCCACCCTGCTCTGTTCCAACATGAGCGTATTTTCTTTTATCGAACGATTTGCCTCTTCAAACTCAACTTGTAATATTTGTTGTGGATCATCATTAGTTATCATTTTTTGTTTCTTGTCTTCAATTATTGTCATTTTCAACTCCTGCCATACCTAGTTATGATCACTTAATGTCACCCATCCATGCTTAAGCGTGTAAACGACAGCTTGGGTGCGATCTTCGACATTAAATTTTCTTAGAATGGATGTTACATGGTTCTTAACAGTCTGATGGCTGATACCCAGGGATGCTGCAATTTCCTTGTTACTTTTTCCTTCCACTACGCATGAGAGCACTTCCATTTCACGGGAGGATAACGGATGGAATGGACTGCCTGGTTCACTATACGAGTGGCGCGCCTTATCCATCTGGTTGTCCAACCATGTAAAGAACTCTGATGGGATAAAGACCTTGTCCCTGATCACATATTTTCCCGCTGCAACTTCCCTGATTGCCAGTGAAAGTTGTACAGGTTCGATATCCTTTGAACAGTATGCAGATGCTCCTGCCCATGCAGCATGAACGATCTGGTCATGATCATCATATGCTGTTAATAGCATTATCCTGGTTGAAATATTCTCTTGTTTTACTTGATGGGTAACTTGCAAACCATTAAAGGCGGGTAAATTGATATCAACAAGGGCGATGGTTGGTTGAAGATTCCTGATGATGGAAACAGCATCTTTTCCATTATCAGTCTCGCCTACAATTCTTATTCCGGGCTCATAAGAAAGAATATCGACAATCCCTTTCCGGAATAAAGGGTGGTCATCGACAACAACTATCGAAATTTCATCAATCGTTTTCATCTATATAAAGTATAGTCTTGAGTATAGCACAGGTCAAATCGAAGGATAAATTCGCCATTATGGACGACCCGGCCAAATGTACACCGACATATTTCTCTCACCTAAAGCAGTGGCATACTCTCCATTTGTTGAAAATATTGGTGTCAAGTCATCGACGAGCATTGGATACCAATCTGGGAATGTGATCAGATAATTAACTCCCCGCAAGTTCAAGTATCCTTGTAGGGCTGTTTCATCACGAATGAATGGGATGACATCAGGAGAGATCAACCCTGCGAGGTCGATAATCTCGTGGTTCCCGTAGTATCCCAGAGCTCCGATATCATGAGCGGCGACAATTGCTTCCTGAGGGATATTCTTTGCAACCCACTTTGCAGTCGTTACCATCTCAGACTCAATTACCGCCACATCCCGCACATAGGCAACCCCACCCATGATGTAGAAAGAAATTAGAACAAGAACCGTTGTCATTTTCAGGACAACTGGCAGAGCCCAGACGCGAGGCGATAATTTTCGGGTGGATATATCAGCCAATCCGGCTAATCCAATAATGAAGAATACAGGCATCGCTGGTATGACATATCGCCCGTGTTGGTAAGTAACCGGGAGCATAAGTGCATAGAGAGCGCAATAACCCACTGCCCACACCAGGGACATCAACATCCCCCAGTTTTTATTTCGAAAGGTGACAATCAAGTGCCAGATCATTCCAGGCAGAAGAACAACACCCATTCCAATCAACGGTTGAAGGAATTGTTGCCCAATTCTCCTTACTATAGGAATTTGAAGGTTAATGGAGTATTCGGCCTGCTTGGCATAAAACGTATTAGGCCAGGTCGATCCACTGACAGCCAGGTTGAAGAACAAGTATAGGGAAAACAGACCGCCAAATCCAAGCACGAGCTCAAGAAGCCAGCGCATTCGAACTGACCAATTCGCCCGGGTAAGCAGGATCATCAGGGCTGCTGGGGCAAGAAGAGTGATGCCGTCCGGTCTCACCCACGTTGAAAGGCCGATCAGTAAACCGATAGTCAGGAACCGCTTAGGGTTGAAGATAAGCAAGGTAAATATTAAGATAACCAGGGAACAATATAAAAGGATCTCCATCCCAGATCCAGCCGCCCAAACAAGATGCCACTCCAATGCCAAGGCAGCTCCTGTCCAAGGGAAACTTGGACGATATCCAGGTATCAGGGAGCGAACCAAATTTTCTCCTAATACCGCCAGTCCCCAAAGGAATAATGTGCCAAGGATATAAGCCCATGCAAATGGACCAATTCGCAACCAAAAACCTAAGGCCAGAAGCGTGGACCATAATGGAGCTGTTGAGCCACCTGACTTTTCACCGTGGACGAAAGCCCATTCACCATGAGTTGCAAGGTTCTGCGCGTATGTCTGGTGAATCCAGGCATCGTCAAGTGGAAAACCGATGCGATAATAGACCCCACTCCAGATGAGGAAAATCCCAACGGAAAGCAGGCTGATTCCAAGCAAGAGAAAAAGATCTCGCCGTGAAAGTCGCGCATCAGGGCAGGATTTTAAAAACACGCACTTTCTCCATTTCCCCTAGATAATCCAGATCGGAATATTCATTGGGATTCTCATAGATCGTTTCCAATCCTGAAGGCATACTCCCAGCCTCCAGAATAAGATATTCCGCAGAAAATCGGTCTCTCAAAGCAAGTATCGTGTCAATATTTCCATCCGGAATAGCTATCGCTGGGTTGCCTGATGCCAGGTAAAAACCCGGTGGATTGGAAACAATCACTGTGTCACCTTCTGACATTCCATGGGCTGACAAGAACTTGTCGACATTCCTATAGGTGGAGAACTCGGTTCTCCAGGAGGGGATTCGACTCAATAAAATGAATATGGTCATTAAAACAGTCAACCCGATCAGACCAATGAAGAAAACAGAACGTGAAATGGATTCGTTCCAACGCCGGTGCTTTGTCCCCCACTGGATAACACTTTCCAGACCAACTGGGGCCATAGCCCACCAGACCATCTGCATCGCCGCGCCTGAGTGGAAAAACCCTCCCCTCGCACCGGCAAATGGAAATGCAAAGGTCATGGCAACCAAGGTCAACAGCCAGGCAATTACCACTAGCCGTATTATTTCTACTTTCCGATATTTCCAAATGCCAATGAGGATCAATGGAAGTAAGAATATACCGCCTTGAACTGTTAAGGATGTAGCCAGATTGAGACCCAACGCCCATAAACGAACCCTAATAATTTCCCCAAGTCCGGATTGCCACCATTTATTCACTGTGATTTGACTTGCCGGATAGGAGAAAACCTGGTCATAGGAGGTCAGCCATAGTAATTTGGAAGCGTTGGGTGCAAGTAAGCTTCCGAAAGTTGTGTAATTCCGCAGGAGCCATGGCGTCATCACAATAAGGTATCCCACAAGGATGATGAGTAGAAGGATTAGGATCCTGCTTAGATTATTTCTGGGTGGTCTTGAGAGAAGAATGGTTACAAATGCCATGAAAAGCCAAAGAATTCCATCTGCCCGGGAAAGGTGCATCAAGCCTGCGAGTATCCCCAGCACTAGAGCGACAACTCCAGTCAGCTTGGGTGTGAAATTCCTATGCGCAAGTATCAGAAAAAAAAGACCGCCGAAAAGCATGTACGGACCGAAAGAGTCGCTGGTAGTGAGGTAGGGAAGGTAAAAACTGGAAAAGATCGCCAGGATACCTGAGGTAACGGCTGGAATTCTTTGTCGTGTAAGGCTATAGGTCAAAGCAGTTGTTAATGGTGGGATGGCGAATGCTATTAGTAGAAATGGGATACGTGCAGTAAACCAAGAGAAAGATCCCAAGAGTGCCGGAAATACCGCTGCAAGAATTGATACCAGAGGCATCCAATATCCATGGGACGGATGAGGCAGTCCTGTTGGATCATCCAAATAGTTCCAGAGATAAGGTTCTGAAAAACCCTTCCCCGTGGCGAGTTCCATTCCTCCTGCAAAATAATAATCAGCATCCATATAACCTGGAACTGGCTGAAATATTGCGACTACCAGTGTAACGGAAAATCCGAAGATGGCAAGCAACAAATAATCGCGAAGTTTCATTCTTACCGATCGATTTGTGGGTGAGGGGATCGTATGGCCCACCAGCGCATCCAGTATAGCCCGATAAGGATGAAGACCGGTAGGTAAAGCGCTCCAGTGGCAGAAAATGCCACGAGATAGGTCACTATTACCACGAAGATAGCGACCATTCCTGCTGTACTTCTTAACTTGCCTCCCTTATAACGTTCATCCAGGATCGCAAAGAAAAGAAACAATGGGAGAACCAAGGCAGCGTAATCTGCCTGTTCAATTGGCAGTCCGATCAAGGGAGTGACTGTAACACCAAGGCATGCAGTCCAAAGGAAATGACGAGCCTCACCCTGGCGTACCGCGCGCCACTCCACAAAGGTCAGGATGAGAATTAAGCCTGTCAGGATCATGGCAATCCTAGGACCTGCCACTGGGAAGAAAGTGCCAAGGATGTGAAAAGTGGAAAGGTCAGAATTGAAGAAAAGATGCCAATATTGTCCTTTAACCAATGGGAGGAACCAATCAGGCAGCAAGATGAAGGAGAGGAGAACGAGAATCCCCAGCCCCATTCCCAATCCGGCTACCACGCGCCATCTTCTTTGATAAATCGCCCACCAGATGACAAAAAGAATAAACACACTAAATATCCCAAAATTCAGTAATGGGAACACAAGAAGTGCTCCGGCAAGTTCATCCTGGCCAGATTCCAGCAGGGTAAGAGCTCCCACCGAAGCTAGTAATATCAATGGAAGGATACTTGCAGAGATCATGCTTAGGAGCCCAAATACCCAGATTGTTGGGAATAGCAGGACCAATAAATAAGTAAATCGGGGCAATTTCCAACGCAATAATTTAACAGCAAGGTAACTTGTCGCAATTAATGCAATTTCGCACAAAGTCATCCACAAGCCACGGGCAATTTCGTACTTTGAAATAAGTGCGAAAGGGAAATAAAAGAGTTCCAACGGAAATGGCAACCAGAGTATCAAAGGATCTTCGTTATCGTGAGCGATCCGCCCATAATATATGATCTGACCGCGTTGAGTAGCAGGATCGCTATACGGAGTGACTCGCTCAGGGGAAGCCGGGTCACCGTACTTGAGGAAGGTCTGCGCGGCAAGCCAAGGAATAAGGAAATCTTTCTCGTTGGGATGTTCACGCGCATAAAGGGTGTTTCCCCACAGCATACCGCCAAAAATGACACAGCTGAGGAATATGATGAAGACAGTAGTGAGTATAGAGAATGTTCGGGACAAGGTTATTAGATCGCGAATGTTTTTTGGAAAAAAATCTTAAGAATTCTACCCTACATCAGCAGTGGGGGCAACCAGCAATGTTTTATGCTATAATACTTTAATCTTGAGGCAAGGATGATCTACTTCCACTCTGCAAATAATGCCAATAATGATGCCAACGATCCCTCCCGGAGCGTCGGGCGAAGCCTTGCTGGATAGAGAATAATAACAATCCTTCAATCGCCCAACGCTGATGCGGAGGGCGATTTGTTTTGTAAATGGTTCTGTTTCATAAGTTCTACCTCTTCGTTTTCTTGTTTCGGAGGCTTTCATGTTAAAAACTCATACCTGTGGTGAACTGCGTGCCAACAATGCTGATCAGAAAGTAACTTTGGCTGGTTGGGTGCATAATTATCGCACCTTTGGTGGGGTGGTTTTTCTTGTCCTGCGGGACCGTTTCGGCATTACCCAGGTCGTCACCAACCCAGACAAATTCCCCCAGGCAGCAAAAGATATAGAAGAATTGAGAATTGAATGGGTCGTCCAGGTGGAGGGCAGGGTTCGAATGCGCCCATCCGATCAATTCAATCCCAAGATGCCTACTGGCGAGATTGAGGTCGAAGCCCAACGAATTACAGTTTTGAATCCCGCCAAAGCCCATGCCTTTTGTTGTGAACCGTGATGATGAAACCGTTGACGAAAACTTGCGCTTGAAATATCGCTACCTGGACCTGCGCCGTGAACGCATGAAGCGCAACCTAATTCTACGCCATGAAGTGGTCCTGTTCATGCGCGAATATCTTTCAGCGCGGGGATTTATCGAAATTGAAACACCGGCTTTGTTCAAGACCACCCCAGAGGGTGCACGGGACTACCTCGTTCCCTCAAGGATCTATCCAGGTCAATTCTATGCCCTTCCACAGAGCCCGCAACAATTGAAACAATTATTAATGGTAGCTGGAATGGAACGCTACTTCCAAATAGCTCGTTGTTACAGGGATGAAGGATCTGCGCGGCGACCGTCAACCTGAATTCACCCAGCTCGACCTCGAAATGTCCTTTGTTGAAAGAGAGGATGTCCTTTCTTTGGTGGAAGAGTTGTTTACCGAGATGCTGCCAAAGGTTGCTCCTCATAAGAAACTCTTAGCCTCTCCGTGGCCGCGACTGACTTATGGCGAGGCGATGGATCGCTTTGGAACGGATAAACCGGATTTACGCTTTGGAATGGAATTATCCAATGTCACTTCGGTCTTCTCGGCAAGCGAATTCATCGTGTTCAAGTCAGCGTTGGAGACTGGCGGAGTTATCAAATGCTTGGTCGCACCTGGATGTGCAACATTCACCCGCAAGCAGCTCGATGACCTTACCGTCACTGCAAAAGAACTTGGCGCAAAGGGATTGGTTACATTGGCGTTGACTGCCGAGGGCTCAAAAGGTTCCGGCGCCAAGTTTATTGGTGATCAAGAAATTAAAGCATTATCCAAGATCTCTGGTGCCAAAATCGGTGACTTGATCCTCTTGGTTGCGGATAATGTCAAAATAGCCAATAAGGTCCTGTCCGCCTTGCGCATGGGATTCAGAGACTCCATGAACCTTGTGGATCGGGATGTGATGGCATTTGCCTGGGTGGTGGATTTTCCGATGTTCGAATGGAATGAAGAATTTCAAAAATGGGATGCCGCTCATCATCCATTCACCATGCCCCAGTTGGAGAATCTGGACCATTTCGATACGGATCCAGCATCAATACTTTCAGACGCATACGATATGGTATGCAATGGATATGAAATGGCTTCTGGCTCGATCCGCATTCATCGCAGCGATATCCAGTCGAAGGTATTCAAACTTCTTGGGATCGAAGATGAGGAAGCCCATTTTAAATTTGGGCATATGCTGGAAGCTTTCGAGTATGGTGCTCCGCCTCATGGTGGCTTAGCTCCCGGTATTGATCGCCTGGTGATGTTGCTTGCGGATGAACCGAATATCCGTGAAGTGATTGCTTTTCCCAAGAACCAGGCCGGGCGCGATATCATGGCAGATGCCCCTTCCTACCCCGATGAGCGGCAATTAAAAGAATTGCATCTCACAATCAGAGAATAGAGTTTATTAGTAATATTTAAGGAGATGAATCATGGCAATCGTCAGAGTGGAAGAAATTTCGCATTATCTTGGCCAGGAAGTAACCATCCAAGGCTGGGTGTATAACCGCACGGATAAAGGTAAATTAGTCTTTCTCCTGGTACGCGACGGATCTGGCTTTATCCAATGCGTTGCTTTCAAAGGCGACCTGGACGAAATCGTGTTCGATCAATTGGTTCGCTTGCCGCAGGAGTCGTCGGTCGTTATCACCGGTCCCGTTCGTGAAGACAAGCGTGCTCCGGGGATTCCGGGAGGCTACGAAATTGGCGTAAAAGAAATTAAAGATAATCCAAGCTGCGGATCCTGATTATCCCATGGCGCTCAAAGACCATGGAGTGGACTTTGCTCTCGATAACCGGCATTTGTGGATTCGCATGCAGAGTCAGTGGGCGATCCTGCGTGTGCGTGCAACAGTCATTTCAGCGATTCGCGAGTGGCTGGACACGCATGGCTTTGTGAATATGGATACTCCCATCCTGACCCCCGCTGCATGCGAGGGAACCAGCACGCTTTTTGAAACCGAATATTTTGACGAAGGAAAAGCTTACCTTAGCCAGTCGGGGCAGCTTTACAACGAAGCTGACATTGCTGCGTTCGGGAAAGTTTATTGCTTTGGACCTACATTCCGGGCAGAGAAATCCAAAACTCGTCGTCACCTGACAGAGTTTTGGATGGTCGAGCCCGAGGTGGCTTTTTGTGATCTGGATGGATTGATGGAGATAGAAGAGCAGTATGTTTCACACATAGTCCAACGCGTTCTGCGTGACCGGATGCCTGAGCTAAAATTCCTGGGCCGTGACATTACCCGACTTGAAAAAATCACCCCACCGTTTCCTCGAATTTCTTATGATGATGCTGCGAAGATGATCCAGGAACGCTGGGAAGCTGAAACTGATTCTGAAAAAAAGGAATTGCTCAAGTTTGATTGGGGAATGGACTTTGGTGCACCGCATGAAACCGCTTTAACCAATCTATATGAGAAGCCTTTACTTGTTTATGGTTACCCAACTGCAGTGAAGGCTTTCTACATGGAACCCTGGCCAGGTCGACCTGAGGTTTGCAAGTCGGTTGACCTATTGGCTCCCGAAGGCTATGGCGAAATTATTGGTGGTTCGGAGCGAATGTCCAGCTACGCGCTTCTCCTGGAACGCATTCACGAACACAATCTTCCAGAAGAAGCCTTTAGGTGGTACCTGGAACTACGCAAGTTTGGTTCAGTCCCGCATTCTGGTTTTGGGATGGGAATCGAGAGAACGGTAGCCTGGATTTGCGGGATCGAGCATATACGCGAAGCGATCCCTTATCCCCGCACTATTAAAGAGTATATCCTTAGGTCATCCGGATGAATACCGTAGGAAATTAAGCTTTATCTACCCATACTTTTTTATTTATGGTATAAAACATATACCCTGCTGTGCTCGCGATGCTGCACCTCCGTTCTGAGCCAACACCCACTGAAAAGAGCCCAATCTCGCGACAATGACGCGATAGGCTTCGGCCAAGGCGGAACTTGCCGGGTAGGGCTCTGACCTGCGAAAGCAGGTTCAGAACCTAGCAGCACACGGCATTTGCGGGGTATTGTTTTATAGCGTGCCAGGATGCCTGGATTTTCTACTTGTTTTTTAACCCCGGATTTATCGAGTAGAAGAACCAATTCCATCTCGGAAAAATTCAGGTAATTGATCCTCCCCTACCAGGCGCGCCTGTGAATGGGTTTTTTATTTTAATTTTGCAACCAACAAGAAGGAAATACTATGGACACCAAAGAATTACTGGCCAGGGTCAGAACTGATAATGTCAAATTCATCTCATTCCAATTCACCGATGTGAATGGATCGGTGAAAAGCGTGGATGCACCAATTGACCGTATTGAGACGACTTTGGAAGATGGCATCTGGTTCGATGGGTCATCAGTGGAAGGCTTCTCCCGAATTCAAGAAAGCGATATGCGCTTGGTGATCGATCCCGACACCTACGCTGTTCTGCCCTGGACGCCCGTTGATGCGCGCCGGGCCCGGGTTTTCTGCGACATCTACACCCCTGAAAACAAGCCCTTTGACGGAGATCCCCGCGGTGTTCTAAAACGCACCCTTGCCAGATTTACTGATAAGGGTTGGATATATAACGTCGGTCCTGAGCCTGAATTCTTCCTTTTCCGTCGCAATGGTGGTGAAGGGATCCATCCCGTTCCTCATGATGTGGGTGGTTATTTTGACTTCTCTGCAGATGATGAAGCTGTCCGCGTACGTTCGGAGTTGATGGACTCGCTAAATAGCATGGGGCTGGAAATCGAAGTCGGGCATCATGAAGTGGCATTGGGGCAACACGAGATTGATTTTCGCTTTGCGGATGCCTTACGCACTGCGGATAATGTCTTGACACTCAAGTACACGGTGAAAGCCATAGCTGCCAAATATGGCCTTGTCGCTTCCTTCATGCCTAAACCAATTTTCGGGATCAACGGTTCGGGTATGCATTGCCATCAATCAGTATTTGACGCAAAAGGCAATAACCTTTTCTTCGACAAATCAGATCCATTCCATTTGTCACCGCTGGCATACGGTTTCATCGCGGGTCAGTTGACCCATGCACGCGATTGGCTGCCATCGTCGCCCCCACGGTCAACTCTTACAAGCGACTTGTGCCTGGATACGAAGCACCTGTCTATATTGGTTGGGCACAGATTAACCGTTCAGCATTGATCCGCATTCCGCGCTACACCGATGGACGGGATAAAGCTACGCGAATAGAATTGCGTTTTCCCGATCCTTCGGCAAATCCTTATCTTGCTTTCTCGGCCATGTTGGCTGCAGCGATGGACGGGGTCGAAAAGGGTCTCACTCCCCCCGAACCTTTGAACAATATCAATGTGTATCATCTGTCAGAGGAAGAACGCCGCGAAATGAAAATTGGTTCCTTGCCCGGGTCCCTTCCCGAAGCGTTGGAGGAACTTTCCCGTGACAATATCATCCGTAGTGCCTTGGGCGAGAATATCTATGAAGCATTCATGCGTGCAAAATGGGCGGAATGGGATGAATTTCGTATTCGGGTGACAGATTGGGAAGTAGAGCGGTACCTGGAAGTGGCATGAAAGTTCGTATTGCCATTGCGATGCTGGTGATCTATACCATTTGGGGTTCCACTTACCTGGGTATCAGGATCGCCGTTGAATCAATTCCTCCCTTCATAATGGCAGGCACCCGGTTCCTGGTATCCGGGCTCATATTGGTTATTTGGCGCTGGCTTGCAGGCGACCCTGCGCCAACCAGGAAACAATGGATATCAGCAGGAATTATTGGATTATTCCTGCTGCTGGGAGGCAATGGATTGGTTTCCTGGGCAGAGAAGCGGATCGATTTAGGTATTGCAGCATTATTGGTCGGAACTGCGCCAATATGGATGGTCATTATTGATTCCCTCTTTTCCAGTCGAAGCAAACCAAGCTGGCAAGCTCTTGTTGGCCTTTTAACAGGATTTGGTGGTGTTCTTGTCTTGGTTTGGCCTCGGAGCTTGGTAAATGGAGAAAGTAATTACGATATATTGGGGATTGGTGCAGTTCTTTTAGGCTCTCTCCTTTGGTCACTTGGATCAGTTTACGGTCGCAAGGCAGACCTACCCAACTCTCCCTTGCTTGGGACTGGTATGGAAATGCTGGTCGGATGTTTGGGTCTATACTTTGTCAGCCTGGTCAGTGGTGAATGGGTGACATTTCATGTAAACGAAGTTACTCTTCGTTCCGGACTGGGTCTTCTCTATCTCATTTTACTGGGTTCTTTGGGGGGATTTGTGTCTTATACCTGGCTGTTGCGTAACGCACCGATTTCCCTGGTATCCACATACGCCTATGTCAATCCATTGGTTGCCATTTTACTGGGCAGCTGGGTGGTAAAGGAACCGATCACCCCTCAGATCCTGGTAGCTGCAGTGGTTATTGTCGGTTCAGTGATTCTAATCACCAGCCGCAAGCGCAAGGAAATTCTTAAATCCTGAGTGTATTCCCTGGTTTCTATATGCTGAATGGATTGAAATTCGTATCCCGATCATAATAATCTTCCCCTTCCACTTTTTTGAGTCTTCTTATTACCATATATGTAACCGGGGTCATTAGCGCTTCAATTCCAACCTTGAACAGGTAGTTCGTTAGCGTCAAGGTGATGAACAATTCCCAAGGAAATACTCTGAATAATGAAGCGATGGCAACAAACACGATCGTATCAACGATCTCACCAACCAGTGTGCTTCCGATCGTTCGAGTCCATAGCCAACGACCTTTGGTCAAAATCTTCATCTTTGCCAGGATGAATGAGTTGGTGAATTCACCAGACCAATAACCAGCCAGGCTCGCTAACACGATCCCTCCGCTGGACATGCCTCCCAGGATTGCCAGGTAGGCAGCATCTCCTGCATATTGCTGCCATTGCGATTCCCCTGGCAACACACGAACGAGTGCCAACACTCCCGCAGAAAATGCCAGGCACAGGAATCCAGCCCAGATCACTCGTCTCGAATTCTTATACCCATAAACCTCGGTAAGGATATCCCCGAAGATGTAGCTGATCGGAAATAACAACGTGCCTGCGTCAAATGCCATGCGTACACCGAAGATGCCGAAGCCCCAGTCCACGATCTTGGCTGATGACGCAATATTGCTGATGATCAGCACGGTTACGAAAATAACCATGATCAAGTCATAATAGCGATATCGTTTCATTTCACCGATTCCCAAATAAATATAAGAATAGGGCACAAACGCATTTAGACCACTTTGGCTCGTTCCACCATCCGGCAGAAACTGCATTTCGCTTTGGCCGATGTGGGTTGTCCGCAATTCTCGCAAGGATGGAGATCCTGGATGACATCGAGCTGATTGGTAAATAAGCCATTTTTCCGTGCGTTCAAAAACTTCAAATAGAAAGATAGTTTCGTTCCAGGTTGCCCATGCTCAAGTTGATTAAAAGATCCTTATATCGAATGGATTTTGCATCAACGGAATACGGACACTCTTCATAAATATAATCAATACCCCGAAGCAAGGCATAGGCTGTCATCTCGCGTTCATAAAGTTGACACAATGGCTTTGCCTTTCGAGCCATGCCCGGTATTTCAGGAAGTACCGGCCCCTGGCGTAAGAGATATTCACCTGCCCATGTCAGCGTGTTGCCAAACAATGCCGCCACTTCATCATCCAGGTTGTGACCGGTAACCAGGACATCATACCCGTAATCTCGGGCGACACGGTTCATTGTATGCCGCTTGACCAAGCCACAAACTGAACAAGGCTTCCCTCGACCGCGTTGGCTGGCGCTCGCCCATTCGGGAAGGCGCTTCCCAGTTTCTGCTTCAACATCAACGACGTGTAATTTTAAGCCGCGATCGATGGCGAATTTTTCTGATAACATCTGTGATTCTATTGAATAATTGATTTCATTGATTCCGAGGCAGATATAAAGACCATCAGCTTGATACCCCAACCTGGATAGGATATCCCATAATGAGAGAAGTCTTTACCACCCGAGACTGCAACAAGAATCTTCTCTTCCTTTGAGAACATGTCATATTTCTCAATGGATCGTTCAGCCTGTTCGGGTACCCATTCCAGAAAATGGGCCTTGCAAAGACCCATGTGATGATGGGGCATGTTGACGGAAGCGCGTTGCCCACATTTCTTGCATTTCATCTTTCATCCACCTGAAATGACAGAAATCAACTTGACAACATCCCCATCCAGAAGTATCTCATCTTCTGTAATTACTTCACCATTCTTCATAGAAATAATGGTCTCAGGCAATATATTGATTTTCTGAAGTGCATCCAATAGCGCCATGCCGGGGCGCAGTTCAAACTCGCGGTCTCGATAGATGATCTTGATCATTTTCCCACATCTTTATTTTGAGTTGGAAGGAAAGGCATTCCTGGACCAGGTATATCCAGGGATTCAGAAATTGCTGCGCGCAACGCCACCCGATCATCCCACGGGTATTCAACAGTTCCAAAGCACATCGATTGCTCGTGTCCTTTTCCGCAAACCAGGACGATATCTCCGGTTTTTGCCAGCCGAACTGCCATGCGGATTGCATCCCGCCGGTCCGCTTCAGTGAAATATGTCCTGCCTTCAATTCCCCCTACTGACTTCGCCCCTGCTGACATTTCCCCGAGTATCCCGAGTATGGGCTCGGTACGCGGATCTTCTGCAGTCAAGATCGTAATATCGGCCAATTTTTCGGATAACTCAGCCATCATGCGCCGCTTATCTTTATCGCGCAAGCCGGCTGAACCGAAAACAACGATTACTCTCTTATCGGTCATTCTCCTGGCAGTGTCAATGGCTACACGAATAGCGTTTGGGGTATGAGCAAAATCGACAATTGCAGTAAAAGATTGCCCAAGGTCGATACGTTCCATCCGCCCCGGTATTCCGGTTAACCCAGTCAACCCACGGGCAGCCGTTTCCGGATCCACTCCCAAACCACCAATTGCCACTGTCAGCGCAGCAAGGCAATTCGACACATTGTAATCCCCTATCAGGCTGCTGGTCACCGGGATCCGGAATCCTGGACCAATGGCCTCAAAATGGATTCCCTGGGGAGAATAATGGATTTTTTCCGCACGGTAATCGGCTGCCAAGTGAACGCCATAGCTTGCAGAGACTGCAGTTCTCAAGCTGCCTACTACCGATGAAAGGAACTCATAAGACGGATCATCCCTATTTAATACCGCCAGGTGACGGTTTCCTTGAGGTTTAAGAGATGTCATATCCAATAATTGGAATAGACGTGCCTTGGCTGCTTGATACCTACCGAAGGTGCCGTGCTGGTCGATATGTTCGTGGGTGATATTGGTGATCACAGCAATATCATACTGTGAAGCATCCACGCGGTGTTGGGCTAGTCCATGAGAGGTTGTTTCCAAAATTACATGGCTTATTCCGGCTGAAACCATCTTTGCCAGGTAGAGCTGCACCTCAGGAGCGTCTGGCGTGGTGACATGGAAACCCGTATCCAGAACTTCATCACCAATAACCGCATTGACGGTGGAGATCATTCCGACTTTCAGGCCGGACCCAAGCAGTGCGTGATAAAGCAAATTGCAGGTGGTGGTCTTGCCATCCGTGCCGGTTACACCAATGACAGTCAACTTTCTCCCCGGCCAATCGTAATACCCTGCTGATAACCAGGTGACTGCTTCAACCGAGTCCTCCACACGGATATAAGGAACAGCAAGCCCGGAGATATCCCTATCCCCGACAATTGCTGCGGCACCGCTATGGATTGCTTCAGGGATAAATTCGTGACCATCGACAGAACCCCCACGCCTGGCGATGAAAAGATTACCAGGTTCAACTCTCCGGCTATCGATGACAATGCCCGTAATGGTCACCTCAGGAATCAAAGCTGGTGAAAATGACAAGGGGAAATTATCAAATATCCTTGGTAGGGATGAGTTCCGCACTTCGCTTGGCATCAAGTGGCCTTCTACGCTTGCTTAAATTCTTGATTCAAGTCAAGCCTGAAACTTCTTCGGATGTCATCAACATGAATCGGATAATGTTCAAAGGTATTACTAGCGATCACCTCCCAGGGGATCCAGTCCGATGGCATCTCTTGGAAATATTTAGGCTCTGTTAGTTCTTCGTCATTCAATACGTTTAAAAGGATCATCAGAGATTGGAAAACCTGGTCGGCTTCTGCCAAAACTATGGAGAGCGGGAGATCTTTCACCTCTTCATGGATGATCTGGTTGCGTTGATCCAGGGAGATTTCCCACAGCGGTGAACCACGAAGAGCCCGTTCCTTTATGACTTCAACCATTTCTTTTTCATACCATGTGATATGGGCAATAATGTCCTTGACTGACCAATCACCGTTGGTATTAACTTGACACAATTGTTCTTGAGAAAGAGCGCTCACAACAGTCATATATTGATGATGGCTCTGCTTGACTTTTTCTATGAATTCCGCTGATTTCATATGTCTCAATTGCCTCGGAAAAAAATAAAGGGCTGTGACGTATCATATCGCCAAAGCCCTCTTCTTGTAAACACCAAAATGACTATTTTAAGGATTGACGCAGCCCCTCAAGTTGGGCAGCCACGGATCCATCCAGCACCTTGTCACCGACCTTGACGACTAAACCGCCAAGGATGGATGGATCAACTCGGAACGCCACTGTAGCTTGCTTGCCTATCCTGGCAAGGACATCCTTCTTAACCAATTCCTGTTCTTCACCGGTCAAAGGCAATGCAGAGGTGACTTCTGCTGCCGCTCCGGCAACTTCAGCACCCTCCAGGATCACGATCTTGCCCGACTTAACCCCGGAAAAGAACTCGTTGATAAGAACATGCTGGCGCTTCTCGTCCAGGGTCTCACCGACCAATTTCTGCGCAGCAGCAATTGCCAGCGCAGCCACCTGTCCACGCAGGTCGCCCAGCATTCGGTTGCGCTCGCCTTCCGCTTCGGCAAGGGCTGATTCCCGGGACTTGGCGATTTCTGTTTCTTCTGCGGCGCGGATGTCCTTCGCCGCCAGTTCAGCCCGTTCAGATGCTTCGCGTATCATCTGCCCGGCTTTGACCTGGGCTTCGCTGATGATCCTGGCAGCATCTTTCTCGGCATTGGCACTGGCTTGAGCGGCAGTATTCGCATCCTCAAGGCTTTGCGCGATCTTCTGCTTTCTATTTTCCAACATCCTGACAATGGGTTTATACGCGAACGCATAAAGCAAGATCATCAAGACCAGGAAGTTGAAGATCTGGAAGAGCAGAAAACCCAGATTGATACCTAGCTTATCCATCAGGTCTCCTTATGATCTAGCCAACGAAGATGATGATCAGGGCGACTGCAAGTGCATAGATGGCTACCGCTTCGGCGAAAGCCATACCCAGGATCATATTGGTCTGGATGATACCGGAGGCATCCGGATTGCGGCCCATGGCCTGCACACCGCCTGACGCAGCAATCCCTACACCAGCACCAGCGCCAATGGCACCCAGCATCGCCAGGCCTGCACCCAGTAGTTTCATGCCATCCACAAAGAATTGATTGAACTCCATTTTATTATCTCCTTGTATAAGCTAAAAGAAAATTCCGTTAATGTTTCTCTTCGTGACCATGGGAAATTGTCGCTCCGCTGATGAAGATTGTCGCCAGCAGGAAGAACACATAAGCCTGGATGATCCCAAAGAACACTTCAAAAATATACAATCCGGCAGGCACAATTACTGCTGTTAACGCGCCAATGATCGAGAGCAGGAGCGCACCGGCAAAGATATTGCCAAAAAGACGGAAGCCAAATGAGAGGATTTTGGCAAACTCAAGAATTATCTCAAGAAAACCTACAGCAAAATCGATGATCCCAAAAGGGCCTCCAGTTACCAAGCGTTTGATCTGGAAGAATTTTTCAAAATACTTCGGTCCTTGCGCCCAGACGCCATAGACCTGGGTCAGGACAACCGTTAGGATCGCCAGGGCAAAGGGGAAATTGATGTCAGTCGCAGTCCCGCGAAGGTAGGGAACAACTTCGCAGGATGTACAGATTTCAGTTGATTCCTCGGCATGGCTTTCTGTGGTGGCTCCTTCTTGTTGTTCCCCCGAAACCACGACTTCAATGGGCTGTCCCTTATCGATCGTGTAGGCACTGAAACTACCGATGGAGAATAGCTTTACTGGAGCATAACCAGTCCCCTCGTGGACCTGTTTCAGGTAGCCAACACTCTCAAAACCAGGAACCAGTTTAACGATATTCGCTACAAAGATGAGAAGGAATATCGTCGCCACCACCGGAAAGATGCGTTTTGCCCACTTCCCTGCTGAACCAGAAACGGTATTCCACATGAACTCAACGATGGCTTCAAAAGCATTCACAATCCCCTTCGGGATTTCACCACCACGTCGGTAGAAACGCCAAGCGGATACACCAAGCAGGATGAGGATGATATCGGCCAGTAAAGTGGCAAGGATGGTGTTGGTTATCTGAAAATTGCCTATGTGAAGCCCTGTGGATTCCGCAGGCAGGACGACAACAGGACTGATCGGTTTTAAAATGGAAGGTCCAATGAATGCAGCATAGATCCCCAGGGCGATCAAGCCGAGAATCAACCATCGCTTAACCCCAAATCGTTTTTTTGGAATTGCTACGCTAGTCACTCGTCTCATCCTCCTTTGGAGAGTCAGGCTTTGTAGAGGTGGGCGGCTGCATGGACTGGTTGATCTCCTTCACAGCCCGCATGGCCAACCGAAATGTCAGGAAAATAGAAACCGGAAGTGAACCAAGAACCATTATTAAGGTAATTACTTTTCCGGTATTTAAGGTCTTGTCCAGCCACAACCCTAACAGGACTGAACCAAGAATGATAATCGGGACAACGCAACCAATCTGTCCAGCCAAGCCGGCAGCAGCCAGGTTCGCACCGCGTGTATTGGGAGCTTTTGATTCCTTTCCTGGTTCGCTCATGGCGGCGGAATTATATCAGAGGCTTTTAACTGCGTCTAGAACAGATTTGCTGCAGCCTGGGTGGCAAGCTTGAACCAGGGTCCAAAAACTGTTCCAAGGAGTAATATCCCACCAACTAGCCCTGCCAAAGCAATTAATGCAGGACGAGACACTCGGATCGGGTGCTGGTCTTCCTCTTCGTTTTCCATCCGGTAAAGATAAATGGCCTTGAGGACATTCAGGTAATAGTAAAGACCTACGATGGAGTTGATCACGCCTATGATGGCTAACCAGATCCAACCCGAACGGACCGCAGCTGCAAAAACAAAGAATTTGGACACAAATCCAACAAATGGGGGCATGCCAGCCAATGAAAGGAAGCCAACAAGGGCAGCCAGGCCCAATCCTGCATTGCGCCGGGAAAGGCCATTGTAACTGGAGATTTCGTCCGAGCCGGTGAAACGGCCTACAATTGCGACCAGGCCAAAAGCGAGAAGGTTGGTCAACATGTAGGCGATCAGGTAGAAGACCACGCTCGCCAGGGCGAATTCTCGGGAATATCCTCCAGGCAATGTTCCTGAACTGGGAGTAGGCAACGACGCCGATCATGGCATATCCCGCATGAGCGATGGAAGAATAAGCCAGCATACGCTTAATGGATTTCTGAGTAAGAGCAACCAGGTTGCCCACGGTCATTGTCAGGACCGATAGGACAGCCAGGATCAGGCTCCAATCCGCATGGATTGCTGGAAATACTGCTGAGAACAGCCTGATGAGCACAGCAAAACCAGCAGCCTTGGATGCCGTAGACAAGAACCCGGCAACCGGTGTAGGTGCTCCTTCGTACACATCCGGTGCCCAGAAATGAAACGGGAATAGCGAAACCTTGAAAGCCAGTCCGGCAAGGACAAGAAAAGTGATCCCAATAGCTACGATATTGAAGCTGCCGAAATATTGGGACAGGTCGTACAATCCTGTTTTTCCTGTGAACCCATAGATCAGGCTAAATCCGTAAAGCAGGATTGCCGAAGTTAATGCCCCAAAAGAGCAGGTATTTAAAACCAAATTCAGTGGATTTATCATCTTCCTTGAGAAAACCTGCCAGGATATATAAAGGTATGGAAGTCGTCTCGATGGCAAGATAAACCATCACCAGGTCTGCAGCCGAGGCCATGAGGCACATGCCCAGCGTTGCAGCAATCAACAATAGGTAAAACTTCGGCCCGCTGGTTTAATCTTCCTGTGTCAAAGAAAAATAGCGTCGTCACAATTGCAGCAAGCATGAAAAACATCTTGAACAAGAACCCAAGCCCATCGAAACGAACCATTCCTCCAAAAACAAGTGCTGGTTCTGATGGTCGGGCAAAAATCAAGCTCAGGACCGTAATGACGACCAGCCCGACACCGGTAAACCAGCCGAGGAATGGGCGGCGTGTCTCGTTCTTCTTCACGAATGGATCAATGGTGAGGATCAGGATTCCAAGAGTCAGGAGCAGGAGTTCGGGGAGGATGGGAAGAATAGCTGTCATTATGCACCTCCCAACAGGGTAAGAATGTGTTGTACACCAGTCTCAACCCACGGGACCATTAATGCGGGGACCAAGCCAATTCCGACCATGCATGCCATGAGCAGAATAAGGGCGATCTTATCGAGCCTATTGATTGGCGGAATATGATGTTCGAATTCTTCTGGCATCTTGCCAAAGAATACCCTTCTCACGACCAACAACACGTAGGAGGCCGTCACGACAATTGACACAGCTGCTACGATTGCCATCCACCACAAATTCGTTCCCCATATGCCGCGGAAAATGGGAAATTCAGCAATAAAGCCTGAAAAACCGGGCATGCCCATTGAAACCAAGCTGCCGACGATAACACCGATGCCAACCAAGGGAAGCGGTTTGATCATTCCTCCCAGTTTGGGAATATCCCGGGTATGCGCCCTATCGTACACCATGCCGACGGCCGCAAAGAAGAGAGCTGTCATTACCCCATGGGAGAACATCTGCACTCCAGCGCCGATCATACCGTCTGCATTGAGCGTAGCAAAGCCCATTGCTACCAGGCCCATATGTGAGACCGACGAGAATCCGATAACGTATTTAAAGTCAGTTTGAACGCTGGCGATGAATGCGCCATAGACAATATTCACCAGTGCCAGGCCCATGATGAGAGGGGCCCAAAATTTGGCACCTTCCGGCAGGAGCATGATGCCCACCCGCAGTGCTGCGAAAGCGCCCAATTTCATAAGGACGCCTGCGTGGAACATGGAAACCGCCGTCGGTGCGGCAACGTGACCATCCGGTGACCAGTTGTGGAAGGGGAAAATACCACCCAGGATGGCGAAACCCAGGAAAACCGGCAAGAACCATACCTTTTGGAAATCAGGCGTGAACTTAACTGTTTCCAGAACAAGCATATCAAATGTCTGTGCACCGCTTGAGAAATACATGACCAGTGCGCCAACCAGGGAGACCACTGAACCGATAAACAGGTACAGGGTGAGTTTCATTGCAGCATACTCGCGGGTTTTGATCCAACCCCAGATGGCAATGAGCAGGTACATTGGGAAGACCGCGATCTCGTAAAAGAAAAATAACATGAAGAGATCGAGTGTTGCAAAAACACCGAAAACACCCGATGCCAGGATGAACAGGAAGGCAAAAAACTCGCGCGGTCGGTCTTCAATCCCCCATGAGATCATGACACCCGTAACCATCACAATACCAGTCAGGAGTACCAACGGTGCAGACATTCCATCTACACCGAAATGCAGGCTAATGCCAAGCATCGGCATCCAATCGTATTTCTCCAGGAACTGATAGCCTGCCGTCCCTTTATCGTACGTGAAATAAACCCAGATGGATAGAGACAAGGCGACCAGGCCTGCTGCCAGCGCTGTCCAACGAATCGCTTTCTTCCATTCCGGCTTATAAAGCAGGATGATGAGCGCAGCTACCATTGGGGTGAAGACAATAACACTCAAGAACGGAAATTGCATGGTTACCTCTTAGCGGAACAACACCATCATGGCTTTATTGATGACATCCAGGATCCAGGCAGGGTAAATACCAATGATCAGGATGAGCGCCATCAACGGTGCCATGACAATGATCTCCCGCAGGTTGATCTCGGTCACTTTATGTACACCTTCAGCCCAGGTCTTGTTCAGTGGTCCATGCAGCACCGATTTGATCCCCTTGAGGATGTACGCACCCGTGAACAAAAGGCCGATCATGGCGACAGCAGTATAGACTGTCAGGATGGGCCATGAACCTCGTACGACCAGGAACTCAGAGACGAAACCGTTCAATCCCGGAAGGCCAAGTGAGGCCATGCTGGTGAAGATCAGGATCCCTCCATAGATCGGGATAAGTGGGAACAAACCACCATATTCATCCAGGTTACGGGTGTGCGTCCTTTCATAGATAACACCAACAAGGAAGAACATACCCGCGGCAGATAAGCCATGGTTGAACATCTGCAAAACCGCACCATTGAGGGCGATATTGGCATCCAGCGTTCCAGCCGCCTTGGCTGCAGCTGCAATCCCCAACAACACAAAACCCATGTGATTCACTGAGGAATATGCAACGAGTCTCTTGAAATCCTTCTGACCATACGAGGCAAAAGCACCAAACACAATTGCCATGACTGCCAGGAAGGCCAATGCCCCGGCGTATTTTGCCGACTCCACTGGATATAGCGGCAGCACAAGGCGCAGGAAACCATAGGCACCCAGTTTTAACAGGACGCCTGCCAGGATCATCGAACCGGCAGTTGGGGCTTCCGTATGGGCATCCGGTAGCCAGGTATGGAACGGCCATACAGGTACTTTAATCGCGAACGCCACAACAAATGCCCAGAAGGCAACCACCTTAACCGTTGCAACTGGTAAACCAAGCAGGGTTCCTTCCAGGGATGTCCATTGGGCTGTTAAGGCTTGAAGGTCATATGTTTTGAACAACACACCAAGCAGTTGAATCGCCAGTAACAATCCCAATGATCCAGCCATCGTATAAATCATGAATTTGAGCGAGGCATAATTCCGAGATTGAACTGTAATTCCTTTCCATATGACCCGCTCGCCCTTCTCGCTTCCCCACTGGTTGATTAGGAAATACATCGGGACCAGGCCAATCTCCCAGAAAAGGAAGAAGATCAACAGGTCAAGTGACAGGAAAACACCCAGCATGCCCGTTTCAAGGAGAAGGAAAAGGAACATGTACGCCTTGAGGCGATCGGTGATGTTGAACGATGCCAGCAGCGCCACTGGGGACAAGAGAGTGGTTAACAACACCATGGTCAACGATAAGCCATCCACCCCCACATGAAAAGATGAATTAATAGCTGCATACCAGGAATATTTCTCTTCAAACTGGAAACCGGGAATGCCAGATTGAAATTGTGTCCAGAGATAAATCGTTAGGAATAAAGGGACCAAGCTCAATCCCAGGGCCGTCCAGCGGATCGCCTTCAAATTGTTCTTGGGCAGCAATAACACGATGATTGCCGCCAGAACAGGCAAAAATAGGATCAATGTCAGAATGTGACTGTGAATAAATTCCATTATTGACTCCGCTAACTCATGCAGGGCAGGCTGGATCCTGCCTAGATATTGCGGGAATAAATCCCGCCCTACATTCCTCCAATAAGGAAGAAATACATAACTGCAAAGATCACCAGCACCACCATCGATGCTGCCATGTAATATTGGATTCTTCCTGCCTGGATCTTGCGTAGACCGCGGCCGGAAGCCTTAACCATATTACCCGTTCCATCGCCGATGAGCTCATTGACAATAGGCTTGTCGAAATAGTTTCGGAATAGATGACCAAGGAAAAGGGAAAAGCGAGCAACAGCGTGAAGGATGCCGTCTATGATCTTGCGATCCATGAATATGTAGGTGAACTGTTCAGCGACCCAGTATGCTGGTCTCACAAAAAGAAAATCGTATGCTTCGTCAAAGTACCACTTGTTTTTCAACACGTTGATCTGCATGAAATCTTGCTTGGAAGTTTGAACCTTGCGGTAGACCAACCACCCAAGCCCCAGGCCTCCCAGGGCAACAAAAAGGGATGTCAGCAGTGGCCAGATGCTGAATTCCACACCTTCGGGCAGCTCTGCCAAAGTGCTGCCCACGAACTCGTGGAACCAGTTGGGTAGAATTCCCCCCAATCCAGGGAAATGTTCCGGGATACCCACCCAGCCAAATCCGACGGAAAAAACCGCCAGGATGACAAGGGGCAGGGTCATCGTCCAGGGTGTCTCGTTGGCATGTTCTGCTGCTTTCGTCCTGGGTTCACCGAGGAACGTCAGCGTGATCTGCCGCATGGTATAGAACGCCGTGAAGAAAGCTGCCACTGCCAGGATGATGAACACAACCCAATGACCATGTCCAAAAGCATCTGCCAGGATCTCGTCTTTCGACCAGAATCCTGCAGTCAGGATTGGGAATCCAGAGAGTGCAAAACCACCGATCAAAAATGTCCAGAAGGTAATGGGCATTTTCCTTCTTAATCCACCCATGTTGAACATATCCTGCGGATCCACTGAATGGTCCCCTGTATGCAGAACCCCGTGTTCCATGCCGTGGATCACTGAGCCTGATCCCAGGAACAACAACGCCTTGAAAAAGGCATGGGTTACCAGGTGAAATGCTGCTGCAACATAAGCATGGATACCGAGCGCGGCGATCATAAACCCCAACTGGGAGATGGTCGAATACGCCAGCACGCGTTTGATGTCATTTTGAGCCACCGCGATGGACGCGGCAAAAAGTGCCGTGAACGCGCCAATAAAAGCTACGATGGACATCGTACTGGGATCGATGCTGATCAAGGGGAACATGCGGATGACCGCATACACACCTGCCGAAACCATTGTCGCCGCATGGATCATGGCGCTGACCGGTGTTGGTCCTTCCATCGCATCCGGCAACCAGACATGTAATGGCCATTGTGCAGATTTTCCAACCGTTCCAATGAACAGTAAAAGACCGATCAATCCAGCCCCGGATAAGCCCAGGATTGGGGTCGAAATGCTTGCCAGGTGTCCCAGCATTTCCTCGGTGAAGATTTCGGAGAAGGTTAATGTACCTGTTGCGGAATAAAGAAATGCTATTCCTAGCAACATGAAGACATCACCAATCCGGGTGGTCATGAAAGCCTTGATGGCTGCATTGCGTGCTGACGGCTTGCCATACCAGAATCCGATCAGCAGATAGGAACATAAACCCATGATTTCCCACCCGACAAACATGGTGAGCAGGTTGTTGGAGACTACCAGTGTGAACATTCCAAAAGCGAAAAGACCGATGAATGCAAAGAAGCGCGAGTACATCGGCTCGATGGAAGGTACGGTATGTTTGTGACCATGTGCTTCCACGGTTGCACCGTGTGGTGGGAGGCCAGGCTGGTCATGATCACCTTTCGGTTGACCAAAATTGTGGTACCCAATGCTGTAGATAAAGATCATCAGCACTGTCCACGCGACAAAGAAAAGGGTGATCGCGCTCAGAGGGTCGATCCTAACACCGATGCTCAACCATTGCTCGCCAGTGGGCAGCCACTTGAGCGTGGATTCAAAAACATGCTTGCCGAACTCTTCCGTTCCAATTGCACGAATGAAAACAACCATGCTGCCCAACCAGGATAATCCAGCCGCACCAACAGCCACAGAGTGGCTCAATGCCCGGTTCTTGTTGGTGAACAGGATGATGGTAAAGAAAGCCAGCAAGGGTGGAAGAGGAAGGAGCCAAATAATCCAGGTCATGAAGCCTCCAAAACGGGTGAACCCAACGTTGAATTATTCGTCCACTCGTTTTACCATTTCATCAAGTTAATATCATCTGCCACCACTGTATGGCGACGCCGATAAACCGAGATGATCAACGCCAACCCGACAGCCACTTCAGCAGCAGCCACGGCAAACACAATGATCGCAAATGCCTGTCCTGCCATCTTTGCTGGATCTGAATACCGCCAAAAAGCTACAAGGTTGATGTTGACGGCATTCAACATCAGTTCCACTCCCAGAAGGATGGCAATGGCATTCTTTCTGGAGAGAACACCGTACAAGCCTATGCAAAACAAAGCTGCAGCCAGGATCAGGTACCATAACAAGAGGAATGCTCATTTCACCTCCTATTCTTTCTTTCCAACGCCGGCAATATAAACAGCACCGACCAGGGCAGCCAATAGGAGAATGGAAGCTACTTCAAATGGGAGAACGTAAGCGTCCGGGGCAACCAGGGCATTTCCAAGGGTGCGAATGAGGTCCACCCCTTCGGGCAGCGCCGCAGGTGTTCTATCAACTCCAGGAAAACCCATGATGATGAAAACCAACCCTGCAAGAACTAGCAACCCAAGCATAGCCGCGATCAACCAATTCGAGCGTGTCTGCGGACCCTGTTCACGCGTTTCCCTGCCAGTCAGCATGACCGCAAAGATGAACAAGATGGCTATTGCTCCGATATAGACAACAACCTGTACCATTGCAAGGAAGCTGGCCTGCAAGAAGGCATACAAAACCGCAACCCCGAACAGTGTGGCTACGAGCCACAGGGCTGCGTGCAGCAGCTTCCGGGTAGTCACCATCATCAACGCAGCTCCAAGAATCACCGCGCCGGCTATAAGGAAAATGATTTTATCAGCGGTCATGAGGCTTGCTCCTGGTTTCGCGCCGTCTGAGGAGCGATCTTTTGAACTGGTTTGGCCTGCTTCCGACCATAAGCTCGCAGAACCTCGATGGTTACCGTTGCAATGACAATATTCGAGAAGAACATTCCCAGGGTATATTGCCAGGCTGGGAGAACAATCAAAACCTTGTGCAGGATCGCTGTGGTAACCAGCACAACTAAAGAAAGGGGCACCAGGAATTTCCAGTTGAAAGCCAGCATTTGGTCTATGCGGATGCGGGGCATCGAATACTTGACCCACATGATCGCCCAATATCCGAACATAGCCTTAGTGATGAACACCAACGCCTGGATGAACGGATTATTCAACCACCCAAACGCTGCCAGTTTTTCCAATCCGAAGAAACCGCCGTAGCCACCAAAGAAAAGGATTGCGGCAAATCCACCGAATGTGAATGCATGCAGAAGTTCGCTGGCATAAAACCAGCCGAATTTCATTCCACTGTACTCAACATTAAATCCCGCAGTGAGTTCGGATTCAGCCTCGGTCAGGTCGAAAGGAGAGCGACCCAATTCAGCGATCGCGCTTATAAAAAAGATCAAGAAACCAAGGGGCGAGATGATCGCAAACCACATCCCACTCTGCGCTTGTGTGATACCCTGCAAGCTCATCGTGTTGGCCAAGATGGTCGGGATAAGCAGGATGATCACCATCGGGATCTCATATGACACCATGTTTGCCACCATGCGGAAAGCACCCAGAAGCGCATATTTATTGTTGGATGACCAACCAGCCATGATGACTGCCAGTGTACCCAGAGCCCCGGCGGCTACGACGTATAGCACCGCAACATTCAGATCAACTCCCAGGATCCTTTCTGAGAATGGCAGAACAGCCCACAATGCAATCACCGAGGTGGCTGCCAGGACTGGAGCGATATTGTAGATGACCTTGTCCGCATTGGCAGGTGTAATATCTTCCTTGATGACCAGCTTGATGATATCGGCGAATGGTTGCACCAGGCCGAATGGTCCAATCCGATTTGGTCCAAGCCGGTCCTGGAAACGTGCCACTACCTTGCGTTCCACCCACACCAGACCGATATCCAGCAGCATCGCAAAAACGATCAACACAAGAATACCGATCAAGTACACGATGATAGTTGCTAGCGAAGTAGAAAGACCCCATCCGATCAGTAGATCGGAGAGCCAGTTGGCAATGAAACTGATCGGGTTATTTAGGAAATCCGCGAACGTCATTGATTGAGCTCCTTAGACAACGAAAAGGCTGAAAGAACCATTCAGCCTCCATAAATCATTGTTATTGGTCTAAACCCATTCCAGCATCCCTTTACGCCAGGCATAAACCAGCCCGGTAACCAGGATTCCAATGAATAAAACTCCTTCCAAAACCACGAAAATTGGTAATTGGTTCACCGACAACGCCCAAGGAAAAAGGAAAACGGTCTCAACGTCAAAGAGTAAGAAAACGAGGGCAAAAATATAGTATTGAGCCTTGAATTGCACCCAAGACTCCCCAACTGTTTCAATGCCACATTCATATGTGCTTTGTTTTATGGGATTTGGTTTTCGAGGTGAAATTAACCGAGCCAACACCAAGGGGACAACAGGGACAATGATACCGATAATGAGGAAGAGGCCTATATAAAGCCATTCATTGTGCATGAGTGCTCCATGAAAAAATATAGTAAATGTCATACCGAATGACTGGCGAATTTTACCATAAAGAAAACACCAATCCGGCAAGTATATTTCTAGGATTGTCCATCGAGATTGTCTGTTAACTGCTCTTTCTTACCATTCTGAACCTTAATGAATTCAATATCTGATAAATATATTGTAGAATTGGGTACAGATAATGATATGTATTTGACATGCCGGAGGATTAAGAAATCATATGCCGCATTACCATCCCGAACCATTTCGAATCAAAGTAATCGAGCAGATTCGCCTTATCCAACCCGACGAAAGAGCCCAAGCTATCCGGTCGGCAGGTTTCAATGTATTTGCACTGAAGGCTGAAGATATTTTCATTGATCTTCTGACCGACTCGGGTACAGGTGCCATGAGCCAGGAACAATGGGCATCGATTATGCGCGGCGACGAATCTTATGCCGGTGCCCGCTCCTATTTCCGCCTGGCTGAAGCTGTGGATGACATCTTTGGCTTCAAATTATTTGTCCCCACCCACCAGGGTCGCGCTGCTGAAAATATCCTTACTGCGGCATTGGTTCGCCCCGGACAATACATACCCTCGAATATGCATTTCGACACCACCGATGCCAATATTCGCGCCCGCGGAGGAAGACCAGCCAACCTGGTGATTGATGAAGCCTCCGATCCCAAAAACAGGCATCCGTTCAAGGGAAATCTGGATATTGCCAAGCTAAAAGCGTTTATTGATAAGGTCGGCAAACAGAATATCCCCTTTGGCATGATCACAGTAACCAATAATGCCGGTGGTGGGCAGCCTGTTTCAATGGAAAATATCAAGGAAGTCGCTGAAACGTACCATTCATTCGGGATACCATTCTATATAGACGCTGCCCGGTATGCGGAAAACTGTTACTTCATTAAAATTCGTGAGCCTGGCTATTCTGCCAAAACCACCAAGGAGATAGCCCGCCAGATGTTCGACCTGGCCGATGGTTTTTGTTTTTCAGCCAAGAAGGATGCCATTGTCAATATTGGTGGTCTGCTGGCTACACGTAACGAACAAGTTTTCAATACCATCAAGAACGAACTCATTTTGCGGGAAGGCTTCCCCACCTACGGCGGACTTGCCGGACGCGACCTGGATGCCATGGCAACAGGACTTTACGAAGGCCTAGATGAAAGCTATCTGGCCTATCGCTTGAACCAAACCAACTATTTGGGTGATCGGATAATCGAGTCCGGGGTTCAGATTGTTGAGCCGCCTGGCGGTCATGCCATCTATATCGATGCAGGTTCCCTACTGCCACACATCCCGCATGGTCAGTTCCCCGGTCAGTCTCTGGCAGTGGAACTATATCTTGAAGGTGGTATCCGCGGTTGCGAGATAGGTTCAGTCATGTTCGCCCATCCCGATCCCGAAACAGGCGAGATGGTATTCCCTAAACTCGAACTCGTCCGGCTGGCGATCCCACGTCGCACATACACCCAGAGCCATTTGGATTATGTTGCTGACACTCTTGGAAGGATTGCCCGGCGGGCTGAATCGCTGCGCGGCTATGAATTTACCTACGCACCAGAATTATTACGCCACTTTACAGCAAAGTTCCAACCTTTATGAATTTGAGAAACAGAGAACTAAATAATGCAGCATTATCCAAAATCAGCGGTGACCTTGTCAGGTCACCGCTGGTTCTTACGATGCATCTTCCGCTGTTTTCATCGCCTTGAAGGCCGCGATCGCCACTTCAAGCATTTTCTCGTCTGGTTGCCTTGTGGTCAAAGATTGGAGAGCCAGGTTGGGTTTTACAAGCGCCTTTACGAATGGCGAATTGATATGATTCGCCGTCCAACGGATATATTCATAAGCGATGCCAGCAATAACTGGGATCATCAATACACGGCTGAGTAATCGCCACTCAATCGGAAGTGGTCCGAGCAGTGAAAAAATGATCAAGGAAAGCACCATCAGGGAAAGGAGGAATGCAGTTCCACAACGGGTGTGGGAAATGGGAAAGGTTGAGACTACGGCAGGAGTCAAGTCGGCACCATTTTCATAAGCGTTGATCGTCTTATGTTCAGCGCCATGGTAAGCAAAGACCCGTCGAATATCAGGCATGAAACCGATTCCCCAGATGTAAGCGATCAAGAATAACAGGCGGATCACGCCCTCGAGTACATTGCTCCACCAGGCATTCCAATGCAGGTAACGTTCGGTCAACCATCCTACCCCTGCCGGAGCCAGAAAGAAGATCCCGATTGCGACAAGGAATGTCAGGGCGAGGGTGATGTACAGAGCAGGTCCCTCGATTTTTTCATCTTCACCAGTTTGCAGGTTGGCCGCATCCGTCAAGGCACGCATCCCCAGGCCAAGTGAATCCCAGAGCAGGATCAAGCCGCGCAGAAACGGGATTTTTGCCACTTTGGACTGGTAAATAGGCGCCAAAGGGATCATTTTTATAATGATCCTGCCGTCAGGTGCACGGTTGGCCATGGCACAAGCTTTTCGGCCGCGCATCAACACCCCTTCGATGACGGCTTGCCCTCCGTAAGTGATCAATCTGTCTTCCATATCCACGACATCTCCCGACTTTCCGGTCCGGAGACATTCCTCTCTCAGGGTTTTAAATTCAGGAAGAAATGTACCAAGGCCTCGATCCCACGATACCAGGTTGGTAGGTGCAATTTTTCATTGGGAGCATGGTAGTTGTCATCAGGAAGTCCAAAACCGCCGATAACCGACTCGATACCCAGGATTTTCTGCATTGTTCCCACCACTGGGATGGAGCCGCCTTCACGCTTAAAGTACGGGCGCATGCCCCATACTGACTCCAGTGCATCCGCAAATGCCTTGACTCCGAAATTATCTCGATCTGATATGGATGGCGTTCCACCATGCATATCGATAAGTTCCCATCGGATGTCCTTGGGTGCATGTTCTTGAAGGTATTTCACCATCTGCTGGTGGGTTTCTTTTGGTTCTTGGTCCGGAACCAGGCGGCAGGATATCTTCGCCATTGCTGTGGCTGGGATCACTGTCTTCGATCCGCTGCCGATGAAACCGGAGAGAATCCCGTTAACGTCCAAGGTCGGGCGCGCTCCGGTACGCTCGTTTGGTGTAAAACCTTCCTCTCCGTACAATGCCGGCGCACCTGTTTTTTCCAGATAGTATTGCTCCCCGCTGGGAATGCGCATCAGTTCTTCGCGTTCTGCTTTGCCGAGGTCGCGGACTTTATCATAAAATCCCGGCAATGTGACTCGACCCTTGCTGTCGTGCATTCCGGCAATCAATTCGGCCAGTGCATTGGCTGGATTATGGACAATCCCACCAAAAACGCCTGAATGGAGATCATTCGCTGGTCCAAAAATGCGCAATTCAAAATAGGCCAGCCCTCTCAAGGCAAAAGTAATGGTTGGTTCTTCCTTACCCACCATGCCTGCATCTGGATTGAAAGCAAAATTACACGCCAGCAGGTCTCGATGTTTCCAAATGAAATCGGCCAGGTTCGGAGAGCCGATTTCTTCTTCACCTTCCACAAGCCATTTAATATTTACAGGCAGGCCACCATTCTTTTGGAGTGCTTCTACCGCATCCATCACAGCTAGAAGTTGGCCTTTCATATCGGATACTCCGCGGGCAAACAGGTTCTCGCCGCGGATGGCAGGATCAAAAGGTCCAGTTTCCCAGAGTTCCAACGGATCAGCAGGTTGCACATCGTAATGGGCGTAGACCAACACCGTCGGTGCATTGGTGACTCCTACAGATTCCCCATATACGATTGGATGTCGCGCGGTGGGAAAGATCTGCACCCTCTCCATGCCGAGGGAGCGTAACCTCTTGGCAACCCAGTCTGCCGCCAGGTCCATGTCGTGCTCGTGCAACGGATCGGTTGAAATGGAAGGAATGGAAACAAAATCCTTCAAGGTATTCAAGAAACTGGGTTGATTCTCCCTGACATAGGATATGGCAGCGTCACGAATAGAAGGCATAATCTCTCCTCATCATAATAATTTACCATACAGGAACCAGTATTCCTTTTCAGGGAAGGCTCGCTTCAAATCCGGCTCCCAAACGAAATCGCCTTGAAGCCAAAATGGGATCATATTTTCGTCCAGTTGACTTATTACGAACGCTTCTTGGGGAGGTGTGGTGCTCTCGACGGAAAGAAGCTGTAATATCACCCTCCATTGTACTTGGTGAACATACTCACTTGATTTTGTGCCTGGAGATTCAAAATAATCTTGAAGGTAATTTCGCCATAAATCCAACCTGGCGTGGAATTCTCGTTTGATCTTTCGTTCCCAGGCCGCTGACCACTTGAAACGTGTCGCTTCCAGTAAAGTTGTCAATGCCTGCAAATTCTGAATATTTGATCCGGCTTGAAGCCTGGTATTCAACTTTATATCGGCAAGTAACAAGGTGCCTATTGTCAATCTGGGCAGACTGGAGTGGACGGAGAGCCTCCAATAAAGTTCTTCTGATACCAGATAATCCTCCAACTCATCCAGACCGGCTGAGAGATATTCCAGGTCTTGTTTTATAGATGTCATTAATCAGGGAGTGATAGCTGGTTGTTGGGTTTGCTCCAGTGCTCGCCGGGTCACCAGGTACCAGGATGCGATGCCTGAAAACCTGTCTGCCGGTTCAAACAAAGGTGGCGATTGGACTCCAAGCACCCGCTCATCGACGGCATATGTGTAAACAGGGAAGAATAGCGGTAGAGCGGGAAGTTCACGGGCAAAAATGACCTGGAAATTGCGATATAACCGCATGCGGGTATCCGGATTTGCAATCACCCTAGCCTGTTCCAGGTACTCACTTGCTGATCGATTATCCCATTGGGAATAATTTTGCCCGCCGATTGCCTCAGCCTGGTGCCAAAATGGATATGGATCGGGATCATAGGAACGACTCAGGTCAAGATCCACCAAAGCAGCTTCATAAGACCTCCCGGAAAGATGGTCGTTGAGCATGGCCTCGTAGGATACCGCCTGTAATTTCACATCTACTCCAATCGCAATCCAGTTTTCCTGGATCGACTGTGCCAGGAGCTGGTATAACTCCATGTCGGGGTAAAGTAGTGTGAAAGATAAGGCTACGCCATCTTTAGTACGAGTCGTACTGTCAGCCGTGAGAACATATCCAGCATTTTTTAACATGTCCTCAGCCGCGAGGGGATCGAATTCATGAGAATCTGCGCCGTCATAAAAGGCCCAGGTATCCGGCAAGATCGGACCGTTAGCCAGGATGGCTTGCCCGTTAAGATAGGTATTGATCATCCATTGACGGTTAATCGCTTTGAGCAAGGCTTGCCGAATATTTTTATCTTGCAAAAAAGGCTTATCCTGGTTTTGGAGATTAAATAAGATCAATGTCAGTTGTGGCATGCGGCTGGAATAAAATGGAGAGATTCGGCTCATCGAGCGCTTGAGAAAGAATATCCGCCGTGATCTGGCTGATTCCGAGTACCTCCCCTGCCTGGTATGCTGATAACGCGGAGGGCGCATCCGGGTAATATCGAAAAACGATTTGATCGATATAAGAACTCGTGCCGTAATATTTTTCTGCCCGATTTAGAACCACCCCATTTACTTGCCCATTCTCTACGAGTAATTGATCAAACTGATAGGGTCCACTGCCAACCGGTGCAAGGTTGAACTCTGAGTTCACCAGCTGGTCGGCAGGGATGGCTTCCAGGATATGTTTTGGCAGAACCCCGAAGGTTAAATAATCCAGGAAAGGAACAAAAGGTTCAGGGAGTAAAAACTTGATATTCTTTTCATTGATCCGGGTGATCGTCACCACGTCCCACATGGCACGCACATCGTCAGAAAAGGCTGAGAACTGGCTCCTCAATAAGCTTAATGTGAAAATCACATCATCGCTTGTGACAGGGACTCCATCGTGCCAGACTGCATTCGGGCGAATGGTGACATTGTATATTGTCCCATCCGAAGAAACCGCCCATGACTCAGCAAGGTCCGCCTGGGGAATTCCCCGCGAATCAAAGCCGATAAGTCCACTAAAAAGCAATCGATCCACATCCCGGTCCACCCTGTTGTTAAGGTCGAAAAGGGGATTCAACCGCCCAAAAGACCCTACCAGCGCCTCGGTATAAATCCCACCACTTGTTGGCTGTATCGTTATCGGGTTTTGAGGTTGCTGCTGGGTTAGCAACAATATGCCAACGATAACGAGGGTGATGAATACAATCAGGATTTGCCAGCGAAGCTTTTTCATGGAGAAATAAAGAAAGGCCGCTTGCGAGGCGTGAACATCTGCCGGCGATGGCCTTTCAGAATTGGGTTTAGCGAGCCGAAATGATGATGCTGGAGATCGCCAAGGCGAAGAACACTACGCTGAAGATGATGGTGATTCGGAAAAGGGTTTTCTCAATTCCACGTCGGGCAGTGAAAACACCACCGGTATCCGAGCCGGTAAACCCACCCAACCCAGCACCCTTGCTTTGTAGGATAATGCTGATCACCAATGCAATTGATGTTAAAATCAATCCGATATTTATAATTTTTTCCATTACTGCCTCCAGGATTTTTAGCCGCCAAATTATACCTGTGAAAAGAGAAAACCGTCAAACCTTTAAGCAAGCTATTAAGTCGTTTCGGCGCTGGATCTGAAGGCAGGAAATAGGTTTTGGGATGCATGAATTAACTGTCAATCTCCATATGCACACCATCTATTCAGACGGCTCAGGTAATCATGCCGATCTTGCCAATGCAGCATTGAAAACTGGTGTTGACGTCTTATTGGTAACAGATCATAACATCTGGGTCCAGGGCGTGGATGCATACCATCGCAAAGGGAAGAAACGCATCCTACTGCTCTCTTGTGAGGAGATCCATGATCAGGATCGTGATCCGCAAAAAAACCACTTGCTGGTTTTCGGCGCTGATCATGAACTTGCCTCCCTTGCTGATGATCCCCAGGCTTTGATCGATGCAGTCCGGGTAAACGGCGGGATTAGTTTTATTGCACATCCAGTAGATCCACCCTTGAGAATTTTTGGGGAAGGCGATATTTCCTGGGTGGATTGGGATGTGAGTGGTTTTACGGGTCTTGAGCTCTGGAATGGATTCAGTGAGTTGAAGTCGGTGATCAAGGGGAAATTGGGAGGTTTATTTTATGCCTATTTCCCTGAATTTATCGCCAGGGGACCACTACCTGAAACTCTTAGCCTATGGGATCGCTTGCTTGCTGGCGGGCGGCGCGTGGTGGCGGTCGGCGGCTCGGATGCCCACGCCCGGCATATGTCCCTTGGTCCAATCCATCGTCTCATCTTCCCTTATGAATATCATTTCTCGGCAATCAACACCCATGTCCTCACCCCCGCTCCTCTTGTCGGTGAAATTGACAGTGATAAGAGGCTGATTTTAAAGGCGATGGCATCCGGGAATTGTTTCATCGGGTATGATCTGCCCGCCTCAACGAATGGTTTCCGTTTTTCTGCTCAGGGTCGGGAAGGACCGGTCATGATGGGAGATGAAATCCAATTGAATGGAGGAATAAATCTGCAAGTAAAACTTCCCTCCAAGGCGGATATTCGCTTGATCAAGGACGGAAAAGTGATCCAGGTACGTCAATCTGAAGTGCTGACTTATACAACCCAGGAACAGGGTGTATTCAGGGTTGAAGTATATCGTCGTTTCCTGGGTCGGCTGCGAGGCTGGATATTTAGCAATCCAATCTATGTGCGTATTTGAACATTCTGACCCTCCCCAAATCTGGCTTTATATCGTAAAATAGCACCCGTTACACTGTGCCCCAGCGCACAGTGTCCTTCCGCCCCTGGCTTCTCCTACGGAGTTTGTCCAGGAGCATATCCCGAGGAAAGGAGGTTATTCCCTATGCGTAAGTATGAGTTAGTATGCATCGTCCATCCCGAACAGGACGAAACAGCCTTTGCTGGCGTTGTTGAAAAGATTAAAGGCTGGATTGTCGAGAACGGCGGAACCGTTGACAAGGTCGATGTCTGGGGCCGTAAGCGTTTGGCCTACATTATTCGCAAGCAGAGAGAAGGTCAGTATGTCCTTTTCAACGTCAGCCTGCCCCCAGCAGCCAGCCACAGCCATCGATCAGAATTTGCGTTTCCTGGAACCGATCATCCGCTACATGATTACCGTGGTTGAATGACCAGGACACAGGCAGAGTACCATGTCGGAGTCTCGATTTTGTAAGGAGTGAAGTATGAGCAGAGGATTGAATAAAGTGATGGTAATTGGTCACCTGGGGCGCGATCCTGAAATGCGTTATACCCCCTCTGGTCACCCAGTGACTACTTTTACAGTCGCCACCAGCCGCTCGTGGAATAGTTCCGATGGAGAACGCCACACCGAAACAGAGTGGTTCAACATCGTCACTTGGGGCAATTTGGCCGAAATTTGCAAACAATACCTCACAAAAGGCCAGCAGGTCTATATTGAAGGTCGTCTGCAAACCCGACGCTGGGAAGACAAAGAAGGCGTCAAACACTCCACAGTCGAAATCGTTGCCGCTGAGATGATGATGCTCGGTGAACGCCGGGAAGCAGGAAATCATCCCCCGGCCGGAGAGGAATCTGCCGCCATTGAATCCGAAAATCATTCCGAAAGCGAAGACGAATTTCCTTTCTAGGAATGAAAATTATAGAATTGCCGGAGATTACTTTGATGTTTTCCCGGCGGAGTTGGAAATATGGAATCTCGTAATGAAAACGAATTAGAACAAGGATCAGAACGCCGGTACTTTGCGCGGCCCAAGATCTGCCAGTTCTGTGCGGATAAACACCTGGCAATTGATTATAAACTTGGGGATGTCTTGCGCCGGTTCGTTACCGATGACGGCAAAATTCGACCACGCCGCCAGACTGGGACCTGCGCCAAGCACCAGCGCATTCTTGCCGGTGCTGTCAAACGTGCCCGCCAGATTGCTCTCTTGCCCTTCTCCGGTCAGGAAGACGACAACCGGTAGGGTTTCCCATCATTTGTGCATGGATGTGATCAATGCACTGAATACCTAGCTTGCACCCGGGTAAACCTGCAGATAGGTGACCTGTCTTGCAGTGTGTCCCAAAGAGGCATTTATGGCAGATAAAAAGACAACCAAAATTGTCACTAAAAAACACCTAGCTCGCCTGGAACGTGAACGCCGGCAGGTTCGAATCATAATGATTGTATCCATCGTGATTCTTGCCAGTGTTTTTCTTTCCATTGCATATGGAATCTTGAACGAGACTGTCTTGAAGAATTTCAAACCAGTCGTATCGGTCAATGGGGAATCAGTCTCAATACGTGAATTTGAGTTCGCGTGGAAAGACTGCCCGTCAACAATTGATCGACCAATTCATGCAGTATTACAACCTGGCCTTGATGTTTGGAATGGATCCCAATACTGACAGCTCCCTGTCACAAACTTTTGACAGTATACAGCAACAGTTGGATGACCCTGCCAACCTAGGAGAGCAGATTCTTACAAATATCGAAGATGATCTTCTAATAAAGCAATACGCTCAGGCAAATGGAATCGAAGTCACGGAAGCTGAAATTGACAAGGCCATCCAGGAAGCATATAAATATTACCCTGAGGGAATTCCTACCGGCACCCCCGCTGCCACTCCCCTGGCTTTTTCCACACTTTCTGCAGCACAACTTGAGTTGGTGACAGCCACTCCCACGATTCAGCCTCCTGCTACTCCCACTCCTGGTCCAACCAACACAGCTGCCCCCACTGCTGTTCCAGAGCCTACCGCCACACCGGTATCTGAACAAGGTTACTCGGATATGCTAAAACAGGGCCTGCAATTCTACAAGCAGCTTGGCTTGGATGAGGAGTTGTTCAGAAGGGTCTTCTTCGAAAGTGCCCTATACCGTGAGAGGGTTAAAGCTGCTGTCACTGCTGATGTCTCCCATGAAACTGAGCAGGTTTGGGCACGTCATATTCTTGTTGCGAATGAGTCGATTGCCAATACCGTCCGCACCCTTTTATTGTCAGGTGGGGATTGGAATACACTCGCAACAGCGTATTCCATTGATACCTCCACAAAAGACAAAGGTGGTGATCTGGGCTGGTTCTCAAAAGGCAAGATGGTTGCGGAGTTCGAAACTGCGGCATTTGGAATGCAGATTTCAGAACTGAGCCAACCTGTTCAATCACAATTCGGATATCACATAATCCAGGTACTCGGTCACGAAACCCGTCCGTTGACTGCAGAGGAATTCTCCACGAACGTGGACAACGCCTTCGCCGTGTGGCTGGAAAACCAGCGTTCGGCTGCAACGATCGTTATCAATCCCGACTGGGTTACATATGTGCCTGCCAAGCCCACCCTTCAGGAGGCATTCAGCAATCTATTCGCTACCCAGACCGCTATGGCGCCTACATACCAGGCTGAGCAGCAGACCTCCGAAGCAATCCTCGTATTGACACCATCGGCGACACCTCTCCCCCCAACTGCTACTCCATAGGAATGGAAAAAACAGGATAAACAAGAAAACTCCCGGAAAATTTGATCCGGGAGTTTTCTTGTTGTCTCTCTAGCCAATTACATCAAATAATAGCCTCGCTGAAAAGCACGATCCTCCGTGAATAATGCGAACCCATGGTTATTTGAGGTATTCTTCTGAGACTTCATCCAACCTCAAGCTGATCACCTGGCTGGTGGAATCACGCCCCATTGTCACCCCATAAATTACATCAGCAGCCTGGACCGTATTTCGGTTATGGGTGATGATTATGAATTGAGTATCTTTACTCAACTCTGCCAGCAAATCACGAAACCGACCTACATTGGCTTCATCAAGCATGGCATCGACTTCATCCATTACACAAACGGGTGTTGGCGACACCTTCAATAACGCAAAGACCAGGGCAATCGCTGTTAGGCTCCGTTCTCCACCTGAAAGCAGGGAGAGCCCTTGTTCACGTCTCCCAGGCAAGCGCGCTTCGATATCTATGCCGGTTTCTGTCAGGTCGTCCGGATCCGTCAAAACGAGGCGGGCAGCTCCGCCTCCAAATAAACGATGAAAGATGGTGTGGAATTGTTCCGCCACAGAGTCAAAAGTCTTCCTAAATTCGCGGTGAGTGAGCTCATCTAATTCAATGATTACTTTATGGAGATCGGCTTCGGCTTTATGCAAGTCAGCCATCTGGGTGGTCAGGAACGCATGGCGCTCTTTTACCAATTGGTATTCTTGTTGTGCTTCCGGGTTGATCGCGCCCATCCTGCGCAGTTGTGCCCGCTGTCGGGAGAGGTTCTCCTCCAGGTCAGGAGCTAATTCAGTTACCACTGGCAATTGCTCCACCATCCCATCCAATGGAAGAGGCACGGGTCCAGATACTTCGCTGGCATAGTCGAACATCACCAGGCCGAAATCGTCTTCGATCCTGCCGCGCAAGATTTCAAGAGCTTCCTGCTTGCGACCAAGATCCAATTGAAGCTGGGTATACATGCGCTCTACTCGTGCTAATCCCGCCTGGCCGTCTGCCTCCTGCCTCTGAAGTTCGCCCTCTTCCCCTTCGATCGTTTCCAATTCTTTTTCTGCTGGCTGCGATAAGCAAACCAAGTTCCACCAATTTCTTATTAAATTCTGAAGCCTTTTCGTGCAGGGCTATTCTTCCCAATTCACTCCCAGCCATGGAATTTTCTATGTCAGACAGCCGGGTCCTAATTTCTTCTTGCCGCTTTTGTAATCGGATGATGACCGATTCCCGATCCAAGCATTGTTTCCTTGCATTGGCTGCTGCCTGTTCCATAACCGCAAGCCGCGTAGTCCAAAATGTAACCTGTTGCTGCAAATCATCCAGCACAATATCCGCCAGTAATGTGCTTATCCTGGTCGCTTCCTTATGTGCATCTAAAATTGCTGCTGAAATACTTGATAAAGCTATCGGCAGTTGCTCGTTTTTCTTTTTCCGCTGCAGCAATTTCGGACTCGAATAAGTCCTTTTGACTCCGCTGCCAATCCAATTTATGCTGTGCAGCTTCCTGCTGGATCCTGGATTGGTGTTCATTCCGTACGTGCAAATTCGAGGACAAGACGCTCTTGGGCTGCCTTCTCTTCGCATTCCCTCAGATGACCTTGTGCAGCCTCCAGCTGGCCGAACAATTTCAACAATCTGTCTCAAGGGACTCAGTTTGGTGTTCATTTCGGGTTAAGCATTCCAGGAGCTCACGCCGCTTGCGCGAACGACTTATCGCAGTGACAGTGGTCGTTTTTCCACCCAATATCTGTCCACTTGCATGGAACACCTCACCCTTTAGAGTTACTGCCTGGGAAGAATTAGGGTTACCGGCCAGTGCCCTGCGCGCAGCACCGCGATCACGAACGATTAGTACCTGGCCAAGGAGTAGATCAACTGCAGGTCGCAATTCAGCGGGAGCCTCCACCAGGTCAGCGGCAACACCGAGAATATCTGTTCCGAGCCTAGGGGAGAGTGTTCTCTCCGGTCTGAGCCAATCAAGAGGCAGGATCGAAGCCCGCCCCGTTTGCTTTTCATCCAGGAGTGATAATGCTTGTTCAGCATCCACCCCGGATTCCACCAGGATCGCATCGGCATATTCGCCAAGAGCTGCGGCAATGGCGGTTTCGAATTCAGCCGGCACATCCAGGACAGCCGAAAGGGTGCCTTTTGTTCCATTCAACTGGGAATGGCGGGCTGCATCAAGGAGCAGTTTCGCCCCATCAGCGAAACCTGCCAGGGATTGCTCTGCTTGTTCGAGCACATCTTGTTGAGCTTTCAGTCGCCCGCCTTCAGCCAGGGCATCCGCCAGCAATTAATTGTTTTTGCTTGATTGATTCATCAAAGACCGAAACGCGCTTCCTGGCAGACTCTAGATCAGAATTCGCCTTTTGCTCTGCATGTTTCCGCTTTTCGTAAGAGATCGGTTAACCGCTGGGTTTCTTCTTCTCTGGCTTCGACTTCAATCTCTGCATCACGGATCGACAGGCAGGCTGTATCTATCTTCTGGGAGTTGATCTCAGAACGAGCCGATAATTCCTCGAGATGCGCTTTCAGGCTTGTTTCACGGCTTGAAAGTTCATCCTCTTTTCGTCTTGCTGCTCCCAATTCAGCTTTGAGCCGCGAATCTTCCAATTGGGAAGCGCTAAGTCCGTCCTGAACAACTTTTAACTGGGATCGAGCTTCCTCAAAACCTTCTACCTGGTGCGTTGTCTCGGCCTCGCTCTCAGTATATCGTTCCACAGCCATTGTCATCTCTTCAGCAAGGGTGGCTTGCTCGTTCAACAACAAGCGCTTATTTTCCAATGCATGGCGCTGGCGCTCCTCCAAAGCTGCCGTCTCGCTACTGAGTGTCTCACGACTGGCATGGATTTGTGCCGATTGACGATGCCATGAGTTCAGCCGACCTCGTAGATCCATTGAGATGATCGTGAAAAACAGAATACTTTTGGCGAACAGTTTGATAGGATTCACGTGCTTCCGCCAGGCGAATTTCCTGTTTGCGCGCAGTATCCATGGATTGGGCCAGGTTCTGTTGGGCAAGATGCCAATGGTATCCATACCACTCCAGCAACAACACCCGCAGATCACTTTGGATCTGGGCATATTCCTGGGCACGACTTGCCTGCCGCTCCAGGCTTTTTAGGCGTGGTTCCAACTCGGCAAGAATATCAAGAACGCGATCCAAATTTCGCCGGGTTGTTTCAAGGCGGCGCAGGGTTTCTTCTCGTCGCGAGCGGTAAAGACCAATCCCGGCAGCTTCTTCAAAAAGCTTCCGCCGTTCATCTGCCTTGAGCGCCAGGGAGGCGTCCACCAATCCTTGACCCAGGATTGTGTACGTCCGTTCAGAGAGACCTGACTGCGCCAGGAGTTCATTGATATCCTTTAATCGTACATGCTGGCCATTCAGGAGGTATTCATTCCTGCCATCCCGGTAAGCGCGTCTTGATAGACCAACCTCGGAAAAATCCACCGGAAGCCACTTGTTTTCGTTGTCAAAAGTTACTGTGGCTGAAGCCATTCCTGCCCGTGGACGATTCTCCGACCCGGCAAAGATCATATCTTCGGTCTTTTTTGCCCGCAGGAGGCTGAAGGATTGTTCTCCTAATACCCATCGCAGGGCATCAGCAATATTGGATTTCCCTGAACCATTCGGGCCAACAATGGCAGTGATCCCCTCCGCAAATTCAAAGTTGAATTTCGCTGCAAAGGTCTTATAACCATGGAGTTCTAAGGATTTAAGGCTTAAGGGCATTATCTTTCCAATGATCTCTGGGTTATGTGCTTAGAGCGACTTGTTGATAAATTCCAGTGAATCCTGTGCTGCTGCTCGGGTTGCGACTTGCTTGCTTTGTCCAGAACCACGTCCATAAACTATACCATTGATCTGGACTTCGACTTCAAACATGCGTTCATGGTCTGGACCGCTGGCTTGTACAGTTATATATTGAGGAATGCCGAGTCGTTGTGCCTGTGACCATTCCTGGAGTCGGCTTTTGGGATCAAAGGTATCCGGCTGAAGAAGTAAAGTGTTGGCAGCCTTCTCCAGGAAAGGATGAACAAACATCATCGCTGCTTCGATCTTATTTTGCAGAAATATCGCTCCCACCAAGGCTTCGAAGCAGGCGCACAAGAGCACATCCCGATCGCGTCCTTTCCCCACCACTTCACCGTGCCCAAGGCGCATCGCCGGACCCAGGTTGATCTGGCGCGCAAAATCCGCTAATTGTTCGGTCCGCACCAAGGCTGAACGCATGCGCGTCAATTCACCTTCTGCCATCTCGGGAAAGTGGTTATAAAGCCAGGCACCACTGACGAAATCAAGGACTGCATCGCCAAGGAATTCAAGCCGCTCGTTATCTTCGAGCGCTTCAGGATGTTCATTTATGTAAGAGCGATGCGTAAGAGCGCGAGAAAGAAGAAGATAATTCTTGAACGGAAGCCCCAAGCGCTTTGATAATGCAGCAGGGGATTCTTCTTTGTCCCCTTCCGGGACATAATCCATACCAGCCTCCCGGAACGCAGGGAGCGCCAGCCTTACCATCTCGAATTGGTCTCTTGTATACCAATCAAGGAGAAGAGGTGGTTGCAGGGCTCGCGGCCACTTTGTTCCTGTTAATAATGTGACTTGATTCTAACCCGATTCTTCAGTCCTGGGCAAGCACTAGCTCTAGGTCATGCCCATTTGAGATATGTCATCTCAGTAGTTTTTCCAGAGTATTCGCCGTGATATTTTTCAGGCATGAGGGCGGCGATTTGGCCCATGATCTCATCAGCTATTTGCTGGCGGATATGTGAGTTAACCTTCTCGTTCTTTGCGTCAACGATGAAAGGAGCACCAACGCGGACGTGGAAATCAGTTCGCCTGAGTTTCTTCAGGTTGGATTTAAAATCCTCGCCACCCCAATGAGCGATTGGCACGATGGGTACTCCCGAATGTAATGCAATCATCGCGATTCCCGGCTGAGCTTCCAATAACTGCCCATGATACGATCGTGTCCCTTCAGGGGAAATAGCCAGCATCTTTCCAGCCTTGAGTACACCCAGGCTGCGTCGAATTGCTTCCAGGTCAGCTTCCCCTCTGCGAATGGGGATGACATCCCAAAGATCAAATAGCCAGCCCATGAACTTGCTATCCCAGGTCTCAATTTTTGCCAGCCCAATGAGTTCGCGTGGCTGCAAGTGGACAAAGAGGAGAGGAACTTCCAAGGCTGTAATATGGTTTGACACAAGGATGATGGGACCTTTTAGTGGTACCTTGGGAAAGTCACCCTTGTCTATCCGGCATAAAATGGAGGTTCCGATCCGGATGACTGTGTTCATGAACCAGCGCGCAAAGGATTTCATATCGGTTTTTGAGTAATGAATTCTATTTGTGCCGGAATTAGCTCAACAACCAACTCTTTTCCTGCAAAACATACCGTTTCGCCATCACAATGGACAGGAAGAGTTCCTTTGACTGCTTTGATCACAATTGTGCGTGCTTGAACCATGCTGACTTCCTTCTGCGTTGCTTGAGTTCCTTTCATGAAATACGGTATGAGACCGAAAATCCGCAACTGGCTCGCAGAACGCGCCAGACATAGATCGAAGATGCCATCACCAGGATCTCCATTCGGAGCAAAAAAGAACCCTCCCCCCATCCGTCGGCCGTTCATGATCGAGATCATTAGTGGAGAGATGTCCATCTCCTGGTCATCGTAAGTCAACTTCACATCAGGAGATTTATAATAGACAAAAATCGTTTCAATTGCAGCAATTAAATAGAGGAGAAGACCGCGAGTCCAGCGTATCCTGGCTGCCACGAATCCTGTCGCAGCATCAAAGCCTATCCCGACACCATTCCCAAAAAAGCGACCTTCAGGGTAATCACCACCCTTTACGATGCCTACATCCATTCTGCGACGGTAGTTGTCAGCCAGGATTTTACACCCTGCCTCGATCCCACCCGGGATCCCCATCCCAAAAGCGAAATCATTTCCGGTCCCTACCGCGATCTGTCCCATGGCAGTGTTGGTAAATCCTGCTTCCCGGGCACGCATCAAGCCATTCAGTACCTCATTGGCTGTCCCGTCACCACTGGCAACCACGACAAGTTCATAACCATCGCGAGCTCCTTGCTCTGCCAATTCTGCTGCATGCCAGGGACGTTCTGTTAATACAAGTTGGTAATCCAACTTGTATTCTTTCAATTTCTGTTCCAACTCTGGCAAGGCACGGGTGGCATAACCTCTGCCAGAAATGGGATTAACAATAAGAAGCATACGGGGCATTGGGGAGTCTCCTAGGTTAAGAATGGGTGTATTTTACTTGAGAACACTCTGGGAAGCACAACGTTTCTGATAAAATAACCTGCGTTATGTTATTCTTCCTGCCTGTAATCGTCTTGATTGTAACTGCTTTGACCATTTTGGTCCTGTATTTTCTCAGGCCAAGCTTTAAGTATTTTTGGATCATTGCCCTGGTTGGTTCTTTCTTGGCTTTCGTGGGGGTTTTTCTCTGGAAAGTCCAATTTCCGGATATGGTATCACTGTTACCTTGGCTACCGAAAAGCTTATTCTCTTACACTCCAACCTGGGTCGCAGACTCCACCTCCTGGCCCTATGCGCTCGCCCTGTCCTCTCTGGGAATTGCAGTGATCTTGACAGCTGTCGGGCGGAAGGAGACTGATCCTTTACCCTGGGTAGGGACATTGTTTTTGACGGCCATTGGAATCCTTGCCGTGTCATCTGGTGATCCTTTGACCTTGATCATGGTTTGGGCTGCAATGGATATCTCTGAGCTTGTTGTAATGCTTCGTTCAGCTGGGAATGAAAGCCAGACATCTAAAGTGATATTGGCTTATGCTGTTCGTGTCATCGGGATGGGAATGGTTATAGGCGCGTCTGTTCTGGATGCACCGCAAATGCAACATTGGACCTTTGACAAAGTCTCCGCTAATGCAGGATTGCTTTTCCTAATAGGAATAGCACTAAGATTGGGTGTTCTTCCCCTTCATTTGCCTTATGAAGATAATAATTTGACCAGGCGTGGTTCTGGGACCACACTTCGGCTGGTCTCTGCAGCATCAAGTTTATCTGTTTTGGCACGGATTCCATCAAGTTCTCTCACTTCATCTTGGACTCCTTACCTCTTGGTCCTGACTGCCTTTCCAGCACTTGTATGCCAGTTGGATGTGGTGGCGAGTCTCTGACAAATTGCCTGCTCGTCCTTTTTGGATTCTTGGAATGGCTTCCCTGGCAGTGGGATGTGCACTCCGGGGCAGCCCTGAAGGAAGTGTTGGTTGGGGGGTAATCTTGGTGCTATCAGGAGCGCTCCTTTTTCTCTATTCTTCCCGCCAGCGAAAGATTCTCATGGCTTATACTCCTTGGTGCCTGGGGTATCTCTTCCCTTCCTTTTTCTCCAACGTCAAATTCGTGGATTAATTCCCTGCCTGGACTGTGGATGTTCTCCTTGGCATTTATCCCCTCCCAAGCCCTATTATTGGCGGGTTATATCCGGCACGCATTGCAACCGGATGAAAGTAACCTGGTTTCCCAGGAAGGGTGGATACAGATCCTTTCTACAACAGGTCTTTCGATCCTTGCTGGAGTTGCCATGCTACTCGGCGTATGGGGATGGGACGGGGCACTGACAGTAGGAATCTGGTGGATTTCCATACTTGTGATTATTCTATCGATTGGATTGTTTGCGTCTTTACGAAAATTTCCAAGCCAATCATCAAGAACCATCACACAATGGGGCGACGTGATTCGCCTTGAATGGTTGTACCGCATTGGGAACACTTTCATGAAAGTCCTTGAAAATATTTCCCAATCCATTACCAATACTCTCGAAGGCGAAGGTGGAGTGTTCTGGTCATTTCTCCTCTTGGTACTGATCCTGTCGCTCCTTGCTGCTGGAAAATGAAGATGATCTGGCTTCAGTGGGTTGCCCTTGCTGTTGTTCTGATCTGCTCCGGCGGAATCTTGCTGAGAGGCAGGTGGCGCTGGATCATTGGATTCCTTGCTTTCCAGTCCCTTGGTACCTTTATATTGATCATGGCGGAATGGAATGTGTCTATGGCTAGTGTCATGCTGGTCGCCGGCTGGATGGCTTGCGCCATTCTTGGCATAGCTCATTTGACCAGTGAGAATGATCCTGAAATACAAACAACTTCCTGGACGCAAGGACGCCTTTTTCGACTGGCAGCCATTGGGATCGTCATCGTTGTTTCTTTAATTGGAGGTATTGGTCTGAGCAGATGGCTGGGTTTACCAATTCCTGCTGCATGGGGGGCATTACTTTTAATTGGCATGGGATTATTTAACCTGGGTGTTAGTTCTTCGCCTTTCCGGGTAATTATCGGCCTCCTGACAGCACTGGCTGGTTTTAATGTGATCTATGCCGCTGTGGAGAGTTCCGCCCTGGTAGCCGGTCTCCAGGTTGTCATCACATTAGGTCTGGCACTCTCTGGAGCATACTTCCTCATCCTTCCCACCGGTGATGAAACTCCATGAATGCGCCACTGATTTGGATCTTCCTGCCTTTCTTCCTTGGAATATTCTTGATGGTTTTAAAAAACCAGAAACTTATTGTTCTAGTTGCCACAGTCATCTGCATTTTATTGGCTATCTCTGCCTTCTTGTTGCAGATTGACTCGGCCTTGACCATCGGTAATCTTAATCTGAGGATTGCACCCGACTTCGAGGTACTTGGCCGCCGGCTGATCATACCTAACAGTGACCGTTCCTTGCTGGTTCTTATTTATGGTGCCTCTGCCTTCTGGTTTGCAGTCGCATCCTCCATCAAGGTGTCACGCCGGTTGATCCCCTATGGCCTGGCGATCACATCTTTATTGGTTGCAGCGCTTGCCGTGGAACCATTCTTGTACGCTGCTCTCCTGATCGAAGTTGCTGTCCTGCTTTCCATCCCCCTGGTTTCTGCATCTAATCAAAAACCTGGCAAAGGCGTCCTTCGTTTTCTTATTTACCAGACTTTAGCCATGCCATTTATTCTTTTCTCTGGCTGGCTATTGACTGGCATCGAAGCAACTCCCGGAAATCTGGCATCCGTCACCAATGCCACCGCCATGCTTGGATTGGGATTTGCTTTCTTGCTTGCAGTTTTTCCATTTTATACGTGGATCCCTCTTCTGGCCGAAGAAGTTCATCCATATGTCGCAGGATTCGTCCTGTGGATCTTTCTTACAACGACCATTTTCTTTGGTCTCGGATTTCTGGACCGCTATGCATGGTTACGAGATTCGTCTTCATTGGGGATTATTTTGACGACTGTCGGTTTGATCATGGTGATAAGCAGTGGAATTCTCTTCATGTTTCAGCGCCATCTCAGTCGCATGATGGGATATGCTGTGATCTTTGAAAATGGATTCTCATTGATTGCACTTGGGCTGGGGGGAGAATATGGTCTCAATTCCTTTCTTTTGCTCTTTATTCCTCGCCTCGTTAGCCTAGCTTTATGGGCATATGCGTTATCAGTTCTACATGCGCAATCTCCTATTTTGGTGATCAACAATCTACAGGGTATGGCACGGAAATGGCCATTTGCAACGGCTGGGGTTCTTTTGGCAGCTCTTTCTATTGCTGGTCTCCCCTTGCTGGCTGCCTTCCCTGGACACCAGGCTATCTGGATGGGCGCCGCGCAAAAATCCCTGTCGATCTCAATATGGATCCTCCTGGGTAGCCTCGGAATGACAATCGGTGCCATTCGGATTTTGACCTATCTACTGACTTCAATTCAAGGATCGTCATGGAGTTCCCTAGAAACTTGGCCTCAACGGATCTTCCTTTCATTAGGCTGGCTTATATTGTTATTATTTGGTTTATTCCCCCAATTGGCCTCCTTCTTATGGATCCCACCTCCCGTCCCTAACTGATCATCTCGGTCATTAATTCCCCCACATGCTATAATACTTCTGGTTATGCTGGAAGGGCTGCATTCTTTTAAGCAGCTTCTTTTTGATGTAAGACACGGCGAATTCAGTGAACCTAATTTTCGGAGGTAACTTCAATGGATTTCGAGCAACTTATTAAACGACTTGATTGGGTGGATGAAGAGCGCCGCAAAGACAAGATGAAATTAGCAGCCCTGGAAGAACAGATCAAGGGCTTGGAAGGTGATCTAAAAGCCGCCAACAAGAAGATCAAGGACCTGAGTCCACAGATCGTTAAGGCAAATTGGCTCCCGGAAGACTTGATCAACTGGAAATGGCAATAAATCGGCAGCGCACAGAATTGCTCGACCTCGTAGACTCCATCCAACATCAGCAGGAGTTATCAATCCAGGATGCCGATAAGCGTTACCAAATGCAATTCGAGGGATTATCTAAAGCTCTTCTTGCTACGCAAAAATATAAGAGTTCCATCGCAGAGTTGAAACGCGAGATCAAGGTGCACGCAGACGAGGAACCTCGTCGCAACAAACACATGGCTGAATGGGAAGCGCGCATACAAAACATCATCAACCTGGCCGAAAACGTGGAACAAACCCAGCGTATCTCGGAAGAGAGTCGCAAGAAAGAAACCAAGCGACTGACCGACCTGGCTCTTGACCTGGGAGCAGCCCGGAAACGACTGGATGAAGTCCGAGAAAAGAATGATGTTTTCACAGATGGCTTGCGCCGAGTGGAATTGCGAATAAATGAACTGCTGGTTAGCGAATTTGAACGCCGTCAGGCACAGGTCAATTTTATCGAAACTCAATCCCGCCTGCAGGTTGAACGAGACCGGGCGTGGAAAGATTGGGAAGAGAGTTTGCAGACCAGCGATAAACAACTTGAAAGTATAGAGCGTGCCTTGCAGGAGTGGGATGTCGCCCAGCGGGCCATTAAACGGTCCCAGGATACCTATGAAGATATAGTCTTAAGGTTTGAACGTCGCATTAACGAAATTTCTGAGATGCAACGCTTGTCTGAAGATCGCTTCCGCCAGGAATGGGTCACCTTCAAAGCTGACGATCAGAAACGGTGGACTTCATACATGCTATCACAAGAAGAGGTACGGAAAGATTTCCGTCTCACCCTGGAGAAAACATATAAACAGATTACGACTCTTGAAGATAGTTCTCAAACCCAACAGGATTTGATCCTACAAACCAAGGAAGCCAACGAACAACTCTTTCAGGGGATTTTTCTCAAATTCATGAATTCCTCTCCGCTTATGAAAGGATCATGAGCAAGAAGTAATCAGCTCTTGTCGACAAATCAATTTACTCCCTTTTGCGAGGCAGCATGCGAGTTCTTGGGACCTCCGGCCACGTGGACCATGGAAAGTCCAGCCTGATCGCCGCCCTTACCGGCACTCACCCCGACCGTTTGAAAGAAGAACAAGAACGTGAAATGACGATCGATCTTGGCTTCGGCTGGCTCCGCCTGCCAAATGGACAGGAGATCGGCATTGTGGATGTGCCGGGGCATATCGATTTCATTGAAAATATGTTAGCCGGCGTGGGTGGAATTGATGCTGTCCTGTTGGTCATTGCTGCAGACGAAGGGGTCATGCCGCAGACAATGGAGCATTTGGCTATCCTGGACTTGCTCCAAATCCAGGCAGGATTGGTTGTCCTTACCAAGATAGACCTGGTGGATGACCCGGATTGGCTTGATCTGGTGGAAATGGACGTGCATAGAGTATTGCAGGGCACTGCTTTGCAAGATGCCGCCATCGTGCGGGTCTCCTCCCGTTCTAGGGTCGGTTTGCCCGAACTGATCCAGAAAATTGAACTTCTCCTGCAAAATAGCGTCCCACGTTCTGACCTCGGCCGTCCACGCTTGCCTGTGGACCGCGTTTTCTCCATGCCTGGCTTCGGTTCAGTGGTCACAGGGACTCTTTCGGACGGACATTTCAGTGTCGGTCAGGATGTGGAGATCCTCCCATCCGGCATCCATGCGCGTATTAGAGGACTTCAGACCCATAAAGAAAAGGAAGACATCGCTGTACCAGGTTCGCGTACAGCCATCAATATTACCGGATTGGATATGGATCAGGTCAGGCGGGGTCATGTGGTTGCCTTGCCCGGTCAATACTTCCCCACGCAGCGCTTGGATGTGCGTTTTCGCCTCTTGCCGTCAGTTGGTTCTCCCCTAAAGCACCATACCCAGGTAAAGTTTTACATTGGTACATCTGAGACCATTGCTGATCTCAGGCTGCTAAAAACCGAGTCTCTCTCACCTGGCGAGACAGGATGGCTTCAACTCGAGTTGCGCGAACCTGTGGTGGCAGTTCGCGGAGACCATTACATCCTGCGCAGACCCTCACCCGGGGAAACCCTTGGAGGTGGGACGGTGGTAGACCCTCAGCCTGTAAAAAGGCACAAAAGGTTCGATCAGGCAGTCATTAAGTCACTGGAGGATATTGCCCAGGGAACCCCTGCTGAGGTGCTCTTACAGGCCAGCATGTCACTGGGGCCAGCACAAGTCAAGGATGTGATCGCACGATCACACTTGGATGCTAACCTGGCACAAAATGCTTTGCAGGAGTTGGTGGATTCCAGTCAGGTGATCGTCCTGGAAGATATGATCATCTCTACACCTCAATGGGATTCCTTAAAACAAAGCGTTTTTACCACTCTCAATCAATATCATTTGGGTAATCCACTGAAAAGGGGAATTCCTCGTGAGGAGTTAAAATCCCGGCTCAAACTCTCATCACATCTATTTACTTTAGCCATTGGAGACCTGGTCAACCAGAATTTGGTGGTCGAATCCCCCCAAAGTAGTGCTCCTAATCGTACGGCAGTGGTACCTGCGCTTGCATTACCAACTCATAAAGTAAATTTTTCTCCTTCTCAACAGGTGAAGGTGGAAGGTTTGTTATCGAAGTTTTCCATGGCACCTTATTCCCCACCATCGGTAAAGGATTGCCAGGCTCAAGTTGGCGAAGATGTCTTCTCTGCCTTAGTTGGAGTCTTCTGACCTTATCGCCGTTTCCACTGACGTGGTTTTTCGCAAGGTCGATTACGACTTCATGGTCGAACAGGTCCGCCAGGCGTTCCGTCAGAAAGGCGAAGTCACCCTGGCCGAAGTGCGGGACCTCTTCCAGACCAGTCGCAAGTATATTCAGGCTTTTCTGGAGCATTTGGATGCCGTAGGCATCACCATACGCTCCGGAGAGGCAAGGCGATTGAGATGAAGTAAACCAAATGAATGGACAGCCCAATTTGACATATTGAGGGCTGAATGGGGACACAAATATTTGACTACCTTCCAAGGGGGAAAGTATTAGGAGTTGTTGGCCTGGAGATATCGTAATACTGATTCTGTTAAGACGGCCACACCGATGGGAAGGCAGTTCTCGTCTGGTTCAAAGTTCGCGCTGTGCAGGCCGATTTTTGGACCGGAAGTGTAGGTTCCAATAGTGAACATCGTTCCAGGGACGATTTCCATAAAACAGCCAAAATCCTCGGCGCCTAATTCATTCCGCCATGGGAGCACATTCTCCGCCCCAAGCAAATCGCGACCTACAGAAGTGACTAACTCAGTGATTTGTGGATGGTTAACCATGGGTGGTGTTCCTATCTCAAATCTTACGTTGTAATCACCACCAAGGGCACGCGTGACCTCAAAGGCGCGTCGGATCTCAGAATGGATTTGCTCCTGGACCGATTTTTCCGTGTAGCGCAAAGTCCCACTGAGCGTAACCTTTTCTGGTATGACATTTTCCGTATGACCACCATGCAGCGACCCGATACTGATAACTGCTGGATGGAACGGATAGATACGCCTGGATACAATGGCATTGAGTGCATTGATAACTTGGGCAGTTAGGAAGAAGGGATCGAGAGTCTCATGTGGATGAGCACCATGGCCCCCAATCCCGATGATCTCTCCGAACCACGAATCCACACCTCCAGAAGCTGGACCGATCTTGGTACGAATGGCCCCGCAGGGTGTGAATGCTTCGATATGCAAGGCTATGATCGCCTCCACCCCATCCAGCGCGCCATCCGCAATCATCCGCGGAGCTCCAGAAACACCTTCGGAATCAGCTACTTCTTCGGAGGGCTGAAAAACAAAGCGGACCTTACCGGGGAATTTCAGCCGGGAAAGAAGAAAACCGGCACCCAGTGCGCACGCCATATGAATATCGTGCCCACATGCATGCATGACACCTGGCACACAGGAAGCATATTCCACCTGGTTGAGTTCCTGGATGGGTAACGCATCCATGTCTGCCCGGATGGCTATGCTTGGCGATCCTGAACCCAGGTCTGCAACCACGCCGGTCCGGCCCACCCCTCTGCGAACACTGAATCCAAAGGCTTCCATAATTTCCGCTACCCTGGTAGAAGTACGTAGCTCCTGAAAGCCAAGTTCGGGATGCATATGGAAATCACGTCTCCAGGAGGAGAGTTGGGGGAGCAATGCATTAGCGTCATTAAGAATATTCATCTTATTATGCCAGAACCCATCCAAGCCTTTTCCAAATTGTCTTTATAAACGATGCAGTGTAATTGGGCTTATTATGTTAATTCCCGTTCAGCCGCGTTGAGTAATCGATCCAGCTCGCGTTCCTGGACGGGATCCAAGGGTGGGACGATATGCTCCCGCAGGATATGCTCTGCTTCAGCCTGGGCTCGTTCCAGCATCCCTTCCCGCCCTGTATCGATCCAACTCTCCCATGAACCTCGTTCGGCAAGTTTTGTCAGGTTGATTTCACCACTTCGGAGCCATCTCATCGTATGCTTCTGTGAGAGATAATTGCGCGTGGAGCCCATGGCAGCCGCGATCACTTCACATGCTTCCGGATCAGGTTTGATGCCGTTGCGAACCCGCAGGATGCTGTTGGCAAATTCATTATCCACGACCATCTGTGCATACGAACCCATCACGCCGGCTTCCATTTCGCCAATACCGGACAACTCGTCGGCACCCGCCAAGGCAGGTATAACCGCGTTCAAGGCACGCTCAAAGCCATCCTGAACATCCAGACTATGCGCATTGGTGGAGAATCCATAAACATTGACCGGTAATTCGTAATGGTGACCGAGTTGAACCGTTGCAGCGGAGGCAAGCCCGAGTTCCACCCCACCCCAGACTGAAAGTCCGGTACGTGGCTCCATCATCGCCAGCCGCCCACAATAAATGACCGGCAACCCGGGATGCACGAGTTGGGCAATCACCAAGGCTGCCAGTACTTCTGCGTTCTGCTGGATGACTGCACCTGAGATCGAAAACGGTGCTGTCGTTCCTGCTGTTGGGCATGGGAGTGGTGCGAATGTGATCCCTTGCCTGGCAATCTCGATGATCGCCAAGGCTTCATGGTCTGGGATCGCCAAAGGGCTTACTGGCGAGAGTGAAAGGGTCAGCACCTCGGCTGGATTCCCGATCACACTGCTCATCTCAACCGCGTACTGCACTTCCTTCGAAAACTGGATTCCCGGACCTTGAACAGGTTTTAGAGTGCAAGGCAGGGCGTAGCGGTACATTGCCAGCGACATGATTCCCCCTGGCACATCTGTTGGAGTGAAGAAGGGGGTGATGGTGTGGCAGTTCTCCAGGGCGTCAAGCAAGCGCGTCGAGTTGCGCACATCCTCCAATGTAGCAAAGTGCCGTGTACCAGTGGACGGATCCAGGATCTGAGGTGCACCGCCTAAATTATGGAAATATAGTGAACCATCCCCGAGGTGCTTGATGGCACCACCTCTCCCGCGGATCGATATTGTCTTTCCTGTAATGGCAATGCATCTTTCCACCAACTCGGGCGGAAGAAGGACATGGTTGCCATTTATGCGGGCTCCGGCACTTACCAGGAGTTCGCGGGCGTGCGCTTCGTGAAGCAGGATCCCGGTTTCAGCAAGAATACGTAGCGTATCCTGATGGAAACCTTCGATATCTTGTGCTGACAGAAAAGAGAATGCCATTTGACTTATCCTAATAATTGCTATTCACCAATGGATCCACTCGTCCGTTGCGGCATCTATCCGTGGGAATTAAACTGCTGCAGGGAGATTTTCCATACCTGCGCTCTTCGCCAGGGATGCGACCATGGAGGTTAATTCATTCTCCAACTCCACAGGGACTGCTGGTTTCGCGTATGCCGCGAGAAGGTCACGGGTGCGAATCCGGGCGCGCTCAAAAGCATCCAGACTCCCTGCTTCCTGCCAACCACGGATGGAATTTCGATCAATGACAGCCGATGGGAGATATTGTTCTTTATGGAACAAGTCACGGGTTAATTTCTGGCGCAGGAAATCGCCCTTGAAATTAAAGTTTTCATAAAACTGTGTTGCCAGCGTGTCGGTAAGGACTTGAACACCACTCAATAACCGTTTCGCCATGCCGATCGCCTCTGCATCCAAGACCAGCTTCTCCGCACTATGGCAGGCAAGGAAATCGAGCATGCCTGCACCTGAGATCATATTAACACCAGCCAGCGCGCCGATCATTGCACTGATCCCGCTTTCCAACCCAGCCTGCGCATCCACAACTTTCGCGTCTGTCGCCCCAAGGTAACAGTGGGTGGGCAGGTGCAGCGACTTGCCCACCTGGGCATAGCTCGCATCGATCATTGCTGTCTCCACCGCTCCCATCGGAGTCGTACCATGACGCATGTCAAAAATAGCCGGTGCACCGCCCCACACGATGGGTGCCCCAGGGTGGGCCAATTGGTGGATGGCAATACCGCTTAGACTTTCGGCTGCATGTTGAACAACCGAGCCAAGCAAGGTGACCGGTGCTGCAGCACCAGCAAGAGGCATTGATATTAATTCTGCGGGTACCCTGGCACGCGCCAGAGCGATCAAGTTTTGCGCACCAAAATCACTCCAGATAAGAGGTGGTGAAGGGCAAACATCAAAGACAGCCTGCGGTTTTGCGGCCAGGCCATCCCGCCCTCCTGTAAAGATCGCCAGCATGTCGATCATGGCTTGCAACGTACCTATACCAAATGCGCCTGTTACGATCGGTTTGGCAGAAAATAACAGCACAAGATACAGCCTGTAAAGGTCCCCGATCGCTTTCGGAACCTCGTTGCATACCACCGCTGTGGACTGGGCATCGTAAGCAGGGAGCATTTCGGCAACTTTAACCAGTCGAACAAGATCGGCAGTTTTAGACGGGGAATGGACACCTGTCTCCGGATCAAGAATATGCACACCAGATGATCCAGGATCAAAATGAACCGCATCCCCGCCATAGCGAACCTTTGGATTTCCAGCACGGTCGTATAGGTAAAATTCTTCGGGCACGGTTTCCAATGCTTTATGGATAAGCTTCTCCTGGATATGCACGATCTCACCGTCCACTTTCGCACCCCCGGATGCAAGCAGGTCTCGAGCTTCAGCGTCTTGAACTTTGATGCCCGGCTTGAGCATCAATTGGTAAGCTTCATCGAGTATGCGAGTGATCAGGTCGGGAGAGAGGAGTTCAAGTTTGGGTTGCATAGGATCCTTTTCAACGAATCAACCAGGGAGCAGAATTTGAATTTCCACAGGAATCCCCATCATTGGCTATAAAATGCTTCGTAGAAAATCATACTGCTGCGGAAATTATTCTTCCCAATTCCACGCTTAGTTTAGGATCGAGAGCATCAGGTTGGTGGGAGGCAAGCGTTTTCCGGGCTTTATCAAGCGCCCAGTCGCGGGCGTCATCCTTTTTCACTTCCCATTCACCATAAGGGCGGCGGTCCATGAATTGCGGCAAAAATACCTCGCGCATGTGCTGGCGGGTATGTTTCTGGTTTAGGAAATTCCCTCCCGGACCAACTGCAGCAATTACTTCCAGGGCGAGAGTTTCATCATTAACAACGATCCCTTGCATCGTCTTTTGGATGATGGAAAATATCTCGCAATCCATCATCATTTGGGCATATGACCAGATGCGGCTGCCATGCAGGAATCCAACCCCCAGCAGCATATCCGACATGACGATGGAAGCCATGAAAGTCGAGAGGCTGTTTTCAATTCCAGCTTGCCAGTTTGGTTCTTTAGCGCCTGTGGCAAAAGAGCCAATTGAAAGCGGAATGTTATAGAAATCGGAGAGTGCGTTGTGTGCACCTCCAAAGAGGAAATCTTCCGGACCTCCACCAGTGTAGGCCCCAGTGCGTAGGTCAGAAGCAGTCTGGGCTGCCGCGTAGAAAACCGGAGCACCAGGATATGCCAATTGCAGGAGGGCCGTTGCGGCAACGACTTCTGCGTTGCCCACTGCCAGTGTTCCTGCCATGGTCGCCGGCCCCGTGGTTAAACAGGATGCCATGGTCATAAATCCAGTCGGGATTCCCGCCTCGGCAGCCAGCAGGGCTGCATCGAGCGATCCGCCATCGTGCCCCAGGGGTGGGGCAGAACACTGCATTAATGAAAGCAAAGGCCTTTTACGCAATTCTTCGCGGCCACCTGCAAGAGTTGCCGCCATCTCGATGGCGGCACGTGCTTCGCGCTCGTTATAGATGCTTTCGGTCTGAACATGCTTGGTCGAATTCTCCCAGATTGCCTTGATCTCATGTAAACCCCTGGTTTCCGGAGGCATATCCTGTGCTGAGACCGGAACCCAGTGAAAACCTACTTCTTCGGTCGCATCGGCCAGGCGGGCAATATCCCGCACATCACCCAGGCACGAGGTTCGCCGTGCTCCGCTTTCGATATCGATCACTTCCACCCCACACCCGTCTGTGCCAACAAAAACATGGTTGCCATCCAAGGGTAGATCCTGGAACGGGTGACGGGCACTCAAAGTATAGGTGGGAGGACAGGTCTTGAGGGCTTTTTCAATCAATTCTGGTTTAGCGCGGACAATGTTCCGCTCCCGATCGATGGAAGCACCGTTGGCAGCCCAGATTTCGAGGGCGTGCGCGGATGGAAAACGAATACCCACCTTCTCAATGATCCACAGGGTGGCATCGTGGATTCTCTTGATCTCTTGGTCAGAAAGGATTTTTAAATGCAGCTTTGGGTTGGTGATGGATTTGATTGGAGTTGGCATTGGATGAGCCTCAAAGGGTGGCTTAGGTCAATAGAGATTATTTATTCTGCACCAACCAGTAGCTTGGCAACTGCGACTGCGCCAATGGCATCTTCGGAATACCCATCCGCTTCGATCTTCTGAACCCAATCCCGGGTGACAGGTGCGCCTCCAACCATCACCTTCAACTTCCGGCGAAGACCTTCCTTGTCTAATGATTCGATTACCTCCCGTTGTTTGACCATCGTTGTGGTAAGCAATGCCGAGAGACCCACAAGGTCGGCATCCACTTCCTTCACTTTTGCAAGGATCTTATCGGAGGACACATCTACACCGAGGTCGTGAACCTCGAATCCGGAGGCAGAGAGCATCGTCCCGACCAGGGTCTTGCCTATTTCGTGGATATCTCCCTGTACAGTCGCGAGAACCACCCTTCCAAGGATCTTGCGTTCCGTACCGCGTTCTTCATTTCCGGTTCCAGTACCGCCACAGCCGCCTTCATGGCCTCTCCCGCCATGACAAGTTCGGGAAGAAAAGCATTGCCACAGGAGAAGTTTTCACCCACTTGGTTGACTCCGACGACAAATCCCTGATTGATAGCCTCCAATGGATCGATTCCCGCAGCATTAGCCTCTTGAGCCAACAATGCTGCTGCTTCTGAATCTCCATCGAGTATAGATTGAGACATTTTCTGGAATAGTTCTGCATTCATGATTATCTCCTTTGTTGACAGTCCAATGAAGTATGGGTAACCTGGGTATCCACCTGGTCCACGAGAATGGAAGTTAGATAAGTTCGCCTAACAGAGAACGAATCCTGGGAAATCGGAAGTTGTGACTTATCGAATACTAAGATTAAGACAGTGATGTAACCGCTTTCAAGGTTAATGGGGCAATTATACAGCAAGACAAGCTTTCGAGAGAAACCGGGCTCATTATTGCTGATTCCGATGCGGTTTTTATCCTGAAGAGTTGATTTCCCCAACGAAAGAAAATTCCGAAAGATGAACAAACCCAAGCTGGATTGCTATTTGATTACCCCAGAAGCAGTTTGATCCTGGGATCTAAAACGATACGAAACGATCAAATTGACATCCATCGTGGGGGATTTAAATCCTTAGGATCGATTTTAACTAATAACGGTGTTTATTTGAAGTGAAATCCTCGACTCGTTGCGTTCTGCGAAGACCCTAAGGTAATTCAAATGTCCTTACCAGGAATGCTGCCATCTGGGACCGCGTGACTGCCTGTTCCGGACAGTATAGCAGCGGGGAGATATTGCATCCAGTGGTGATTGCATCAATGAAGAGTTTTTCGATCCAGTCAACAGCCCAGTGGTTTTGGTTGACATCGTTGAAGATTCCAGTGGCGGTGGGAGGAATAAAAGCTGCCCCGTATTTTGCCCTTAAGAGGAAGACAGCCATCTCAGCACGGGTAGTGGGATTTTCAGGGCAATATTTCCCTTCGCCACATCCCTTGGTCAGTCCATCATTGAACAATGCTTCAATCCAATCTTCCGCCCAATGTCCGGGGGTATCAACGAAAGTAGGAACCAAGTCTAGCGGTGTGGTCATCGGACCATGAAGTCCTCGTTCCAGGAAGACAGCCATCTCTGCTCGCGTGACTGCCTGTTCGGGACAGTATGCAAGCGGATTGGGTTTGCATCCCTTTGTATACCCACTATCCCAGAGGGTTTCGATATAGGCATGCAAAGGATGGCTGAATGGGACATCAATGAAGGTTGATTGTTCGAAATAAACGTTAACCACCTTGTCGCCGTTCATGGTGATTTGGGTTGGATTGGCACTTCCACTCAGATGTCCACTCCAATTGAGAAAGCGGTAATTGGCTGAAGTTGGGACGGCAGTGATCGCCACGATCGTGCCATAGGGGAATGCACCGCTGTCACAACGATCTGGATAATCCCAGTCAATGATGCCTGCACCCGTGGGTTGAATATCGAAATTGAGGGAATAACATTCAGGGCTGTACGTAACCCCTGCAGTATGATTTCCGCCTGGCATGGTGACGGAATTTCCCGCAGATGTGCTGGTGTTGTTGTTGGTGCCTGTCCAGCCGGAAATGTAGTAACCAGTGTCTGCATCAGCTCCCGATAGGGAGATCACTTCTCCCGGGGCATATTTCCCGCCAGCACAACCCACAGAGGAGGAAGGGTTTGGGACTGGCAGAGTTCCCGGGCCAGATTTTGAGATAGTCAATGTGAAGCAATTTAGCACATAATTGACCAGCACTGAGGCATGACCAGCAGACATGGTTAAGGAATTGGATACAGCAGTCGAAATATCATTGTTAGTACCTGCCCAACCTGAGATGCGCCATGCCGGGTCAGCACTTGCATTCGTCAGGGTAATATTCTCTCCAGCCACAAAACTTCCGGAGCTTGCACAAACAGGTGATCGATCCGGCGAAACCGTGGGGTTTGCGCCACTGCCGGTGTGAGTGGCAGTCAATAAAAAGCAATCTGAATGGGTCGAGAAAGACCACCAAGCCGCGCTTGCCCCATTGGCATAGGTCATCCCATTCGAATTGATGGCACGTACCTGCCAGTAATAGGTCAAATTGGGAGCCAGGTCAGGCAATGTAATTGTGGGATTCAGACTTGTATTGGTCCATGCCCCATTGCAATGGGCATCATTGTGTGTATCCAGGCAGAATTCGTACGAAACCGCTCCAGCACTGGGTCCCCAAGAAAAATTGAGGTTGGACAACTGGTTGGGAGCACCGAAAACCGGGCTTGCTTTACCGAAGTTGGCAGGTGGAACGATGTTGCTGCGTGAGCCCGAATCACTATCACTGGTTGGTCCCAATTGGGTTGTGTTGTATCCGCGCACCCAATAATAATAAAGGACTCCTGAAATTGCAGTGGTATCCTGGTAGATGGATGTCGCCGCGCTACCCAGAAGAACTGCTCCGGCAAGGTTGTTGCTGGTGCTGCGAAATACCTCGTATCCCTGGACTCCCGCCACGCCCTGGAACGAAACCTGTACACGATCAATATATTGTCCATCCGAGGCGGAAACATTGGCAGGCGCATTGATCCCGCTTGTAATCCCACTGTCAAAGGGACTGAAATCCTGAACACCCTTGTTCATTACATGCCTTTACCCGGTAATAATACAGGGCTCCTGGGAGGGCTGAGTTGTCATGGAAGGGGGTGTTGGTATCGCTGTTGAGCAGGGACGAAGTCGCCGGGTCTATTTCTGTCCCCCGCCAGACTTCATACCTGGTCGCGTTAACTACTGATGTCCATGAAACTGCCACTTTATCCTGGAAAAGATTATCGGAGGCATTGGGAGCAGGAGGGGGGTTGGGTGGTAACGTAATACTTGCATAACCACTGTTGTAGGAGCTGAAACTGGTGCAGAAGGAAGCATTACAGGCTTTAATCCAATAATAGTAAAGCACTCCGGGTGTGATCGTTATGTCGTCGAAGGAGTTTGTCCCAATATTGCTTTCCAGTAACCCTGCTGTGGCTGAGGAGTTAGTCAATCCGCGCCAGGCCTGGTAATGGGTGGCACCAGGCGATGGATTCCAGAGCACTGAAATTTTATCCAGGTACACGCCGTCGGAGGCTTCCACATAGGAGGGCCGGATTAGAGAATTCTTGTTGTAAATGAAATCCACCCCGTCCTGTACCCAGGAATTGCGCGTATTAACCGAACAATCTCCCCCCCAACTCATCTCGGTGATAGTGAAATAATTGGGGTTGGATGAACTGACAGATTCGACGTAAGCAGTATGCCCGACCGAACCTGCCCACTGCACCCCCGGCTGATAGACCACAACTGCCCCAACCACCGGTACTTTTCCTGTCGGGAACCCGTAGTTGGGTGCATTGGTGATCCAATTCATTGCATTTCCAAGGCTTTCAGTAGTGATATCGTCGCGCTTGTATGCCGTCCACCAGACACAATTGCCACCACTGCAAAAATATGGATTCGGTTGCCCATCATGGTATCCACAACAATCCAGGGCGAGGGGGCCCAGGGTTGCATCAAACCAGGGTAATGGAGGCAGGATGTCACCAGGAGTTGGTTGACTGGAGAATTCGAAAGGATTCCAGCACCTGGGCAACTATCTCCTGGGTGGAACCATTCTCCCGGGCGATATATTCAATCGCATATACAAGGCCGTCGCGCTCCATGATGACCGCGGCGATCCCTGGCAGCTGCTCGCCGGCAGGAGAAATTACAAACCATGCAGGTTGACCTGCCACGACTGCATTTGGTCCCTCTGGGATCGTCACCTGGCTGGAATAGAAATGATCCTGGTGCAAGCTCAACCATTCTTGCATGTCCTGGTCTTCAGCCAGGCTCCAGACACTTACATAGATCAGTGAGGCAGTATCATCCCGCAAAGCAATCCTTTTATGGTTGATTTCGGGAGAGCTGTAGATATCTGAATATAAAGTTTCTGCCTGCCAGCCAATAGGGAATGAAAAACTAAATCCGTAATCAATATCCGTATAGGTTTGCCAATCAGTGACCACGCCAAGTTCTTGTGCACGGATGGAACGTGTGGATGCCCCCAAAAGGATCACACAGGTCAGAATTGCCAGGAAACGAAGGGTGCGCCCGATCAATATTCTCTCCAAGTAGGTGTGTGAAAAATACTGCAACTTACACCAAAGAGCGGATCAAAGCTGGATGCCTCTGCTCCACCCTCTAATCATAGGCTAAAATATTCCTGATGGGAGGATAATTTTCTTCACAATCTTGTTAGTCATAAATGAGGGTCAAATTCATCTTTTTCCAACGATCATAATTCCCCCACAAATGCGATGAATCAAAATCCGCAGTCATCTTGGGCTGCGGATTCAAGGTTGCGGGGGGTGGACTCGAACCACCGACCTCCAGGTTATGAGCCTGACGAGCTGCCACTGCTCTACCCCGCGTCGGGTTAAGCGAGCGGGTATTGTACACCAGCCACAAGGAGGCGTCAAGGATTCAAGTATACTTCCTGGCTGTACAGGTACATCATCCCCCCAATTCGTTCATCCATCTGGCTGACTTGCAAGAGGGCAGATATGTAGGAAGAGATCGTATAGACGATGTTCACCTTGAAAGGAACGTATGTTCCGGCAGACTTGGGGGGGAAAGGAACAAGCTGTGATCCCACCACTGATCCATCCCGTCCCACAAGTTCAACGATCAAAGGAAAATCGTTGTACGGCCTCATCACACCGCTGAGATTGACAGTACCACCTCGGATGTAACTTCCGGGAAGGGGGGCTTCGATTATGCAACGTTCAGTCAGGTCACCAGGCGGATTGATGATCTCTATACTGTTTGGCAGAAGTATCAGGTGCACCGATTGCAGCGCAGTCAACCTTCCATACTGGTCACGGGTACTCAAGCTCAAGCGGCCCAGTTCACCTGCTCCACGAGCCTCAAAATCAAGCTTCCAATAGAAGAACGCCCACTTAAAGGCAGTATTCAACTGAAGCAGTTCATCGGCAAGCAGCGTCCCATCTTCTCCAAACAACTCTATGACCCCTCTGCTGCCATAACCGGAAATTGAATACCCATAGAACTTCACCGGTGAAGTCACCCGCGAGAGAGGTCCTGGAGAATAAAATTGGATCGCAGCTGCGGCTGTCTCCGGAAGCGGAATGGAGGTTGCCTGCTGTGTGGGAGCGGCAAGTGTCGGTAAAGGGGCGGAGTAAGTCTCTGTGGAGGTGATCTCAATGAATGGGGATGGCGTGGATGTGGTCGGAAGCGGTGTAGGTGAAAAAGTCTCCTGGCTTGGTGTATCTGCCATTTCAGGTGTTGAGGATATGATTGGCAATAAGGGATGGGTGATTGTCAGGGTGGCCTCGGGTGCGGAGGTGCTACCCTGAGCACATCCAGTCAGGATAGCCATAAATAAAGCCAAAATAATCAATCGTTGTACCATGGGGGGTATTATAAACAGGAGACGCTCTTTACGGAGTGTCCTTTTTGACCATATACTGAAGGAATTATAAATCTGATCCTGGTGGAATTGGGAAAGGTTATGGCTATAGACTTTATTCCCACCGCCCTGGCTTGCTCATCCCGAGGTCAAGGTACCAACACAGCATCACTTCGTCTGCAACTGCGGGGATATTGGCATAACCATGACAGCGGATCTCACCCAGGCTTGCCCCCATACGCTGGTAGAACTTACAGGCAGGAACATTGACATTCTGTGTCTCAATCTTCAATTGCCTGCAGCCGCGTGCCCTGGACAACTCCGCTGCATGGCGGAAAAGTAATATTCCACATCCCCTCCCTTTCGTTCGGACGCGTATATCCCATAAAACCGACAGGTCACGCCGTGCTTCAAGCATTGAAACACCGGTTGTGTCAAAAGCCACCGCCGCTCCTCCGATTACCTGTCCACATTCCATGGCAAGGAAGAAAGCCCAGTTGGTCACGTCGAATAACTTAGGCCAATCGCTGGGGATTTCTCCGTAAGTGTCATAATCCTTGATGTATGGTTGCGAAACCGGATCTTCTCGCAATATGGATGCCACCCAGGCCCTCATCCGCCAGCTTAGGCACCAGGATGGTTTTGACCACAACGCGACTTGGTATGGCATCGTAAAGTTTCAGGTCTGATCGGTTGGATTTCGATAATCTCGATCATGGTAAGACCTGGAGTTAGTTATCTATGGGTTCCCTTAACTTCGCATTTTTATTCGTATCGCAAAGCTTCGACTGGTTCCAGGTTGGCAGCGCGGTTCGCTGGATAGATCCCAAAGAAAAGACCAACCGCAGCTGAAAAGAGAGTGGCCAATAGAATGGAATCCATCCCGATCGACGGATTGAGCGTGGTTCCTGAACTGGCAGCAATTTTTCCCACAATAAATGCGATCAACCATCCCAGGAAGATCCCGATTAATCCACCGATCAGGCTCAAGAGGGATGACTCGGTCAGGAACTGGATGAGAATGTCACGCTTGCGTGCCCCAAGAGCCTTTCGCAGCCCGATTTCGCGAGTTCGTCTCGGTGACCGAGACCAGCATGATATTCATGATCCCAATCCCACCCACCAGGAGAGAGATGCCTGCAATTCCGCCCAGGAAAATGGTCAGAACGTTTGTTACGGTCTTGGCAACAGTGATGAAATCCTGCTGGGAAAAAATGGTGAAATCATCCGCTCCAACTGGTGTATCGTGCCGTTCGCGCAGGATCTGGGTAACCTCTTCCGAGGCTTGTGGGATTGTATCCGCCCGTAGAACTTGAACAAGGATCATGCCCACTCTCTGGCGGTTACTGCGCTGCAGGATGCGCACCTGTGCTGTTTCCAATGGAACAACCACCTCTAAATCCTGGCTGCCCATCATCCCACCTCCCTTGGAGGTCAATACGCCAACGATTCGGAATGGTTGACCATTGATCCGTATGGTTTCACCGATCAAGCCATCGCGATGCCCATATAGATTATCCGCGATATCCGTCCCGATCACTACCACGGAGGCATATCCCAGGCGATCTTCCTGGGTGAAGAACTCACCCTCCAGGAGTGTGTAATTCCGCATCGAAAAATATTCCGGGGTGGTACCGGTGACGCTGGTTTGCATTTGCTCACCGTTTGCCGTCAGGCTTGCCGATCCCTGGACGGAAGGAGCGACAGCCTCCACGGATGGAGCCCGAAATGGGTCCGCAATGGCCTCTGCATCCGCCACGGTCAAGGGTCGCGGGTTGCGAACATCATCGCTGCCACCCGACATCACGAATAGGAGGTTCGTGCCAATTCCGCTGATGGATCCTGTAATGGTATCCTGGGCTCCACGGCCCACCCCAAGCATGGCAATCACGGCTCCCACGCCGATGACAATTCCCAGAATTGTCAATCCGGAACGGAGTTTATTGGCATTCAGGCTCTCCAACGCTTCCAAAATTGATTGAGAAAGGTTCATTTTTGCTTCATCCGTTTCGTGCCATTTCCATTACTATCATCAATAACGCCGTCGCGCAATCGGATTACGCGTTGAGCCTGGGCGCTGATGTTCTGGTCATGGGTAACAATAATAAGTGTCGTGCCACGGTCTCGATTTAAATGAAGAAGGAGATTCATGATCTCCTGGCCCACCTTGGAATCCAGGTTCCCGGTGGGTTCATCGGCCAGGATCATCGCTGGATTATTGACCAAGGCGCGCGCAATGGCTACCCGTTGTTGCTGCCCCCCGGAGAGTTCTGTCGGTCGGTGGGTCATTCGATCACTGAGCCCAACCGCATCCAATGCTAAACGTGCTTGGTCCCTGCGACCGGTTGTCATTCCAGCATAGCGTAGAGGCAATTCCACGTTCGCTAATGCAGATGTGCGAGATAAAAGGTTAAAAGATTGAAAAACAAATCCAACTTTTCGATTGCGGATTTGAGCCAGTTGATCGTCATTCAATTGCGAGACTGGTTCCCCATCCAGCGTATACTCTCCTGAGGTGGGCTGGTCAAGGCAACCCATGATATTCATCAATGTTGATTTTCCGGAACCTGAGGGTCCCATAATGGCGACAATTTCGCCACGCTCGATTGTGAAAGAAACGCCGTTCAAGGCGCGCACTTCCACCTCGCCCATTTTGTAGACCTTGGCCAGGTCCTTGGCTTCAATAACATGGTCCATGGATTATCTACCCTATGGCATCAGAAAACCGGGTCGACCATCTGTTTGCGTCATATATACAGACGGATTCAAGATGATCGTATCGCCTGCCACGAGGTCACCGGCGACCACTTCACTCACCAAATCAGATGATGCTCCCAGCTGGATCTCGACTTGTTTCGGCTCGATTCCTTGCAAGATATACACATACCGCTTTCCTTCGATTAACCTCACGGCACGATTGGGCACCAAAAGCACGTTTTCCAATTGCTCGACAGTGATGGTCACAGCTGCGGTCATTCCCGGCTTGATTTTGGTGTCCGCGTCCGTCAACTTCACTGTGACCGTGAAGTTGACAACACCCTGCGTTACCGTCCCTGCCTGGGCAACATCCACGACCTCGCCGTGATATTCCTCGCCCAACACGGCATCATACGTCAATGTGACTTCCTGTCCGACCTGGACACGGTTGATATCCACTTCCGATAACTGCACATCCACAAGCAACCGAGACAGGTCGTCCACTCTGAATCCAACCGTCCCTGGTGCCACCTGGTCACCGGGGATCGGGTTGGCATCCGTGATCGTACCGGCAAAAGGCGCAGTCAATTGAGCCATCGCAGCGGAGGCTCGTGCTGCATCCAAGCGTGCCTGGGCAGCCAGAATATCGTTGGGATCCGGGCCATCCTTCAGGCGTTCCCATTCCCTCTGCGCATCTGCCAATTGGGCTTCCGCCAGGGCAAAATTCGCACGGGCTTTCTCAATATCTCTTCCAGCAGGAACCAGGAGATAATAATCCAGGTTATCCCTGGCACGCGCTTCAGCCTGTTGAGCGTTATACAAAGCTGTGTAAGCTTGCGCCCTCCTGGGATCATCTTCCGGTAAATCCTTGACATAGTCGTAGGCAGTCTGGGCTTGTTTCAAACTGTTCTGTGCCAGGGTATATTGCGCTTGAGCATTTTGGATCGTCTCGCTTGTACCACCCCGGTTCTGCGCCAGCAAATTATCAAGTGTTGCTTTCGTATTATCGTAAGATTGTTGAGCATTCACCAATGCCAGGTATGCCTGGGCACTTGGCGTACCGGATACCAATAATTTATCCAGGTTGCGCTGTGCGGTTACCAGGTCAGCTTGGGCAAGAATGAGATTCTGGGAAAGAGATGCCGGGTCGAGGGAGGCTAGGACATCTTGGGCTACCACCTTTTCCCCGGTCACCACATCGACGCTTCCAACTCTGCCACTCGTCTGCCAGGAAATGATCGCTGTCTGGTTGGCGCGTACGTTGCCGGTTGCGCCAACACTGGCAGTCAGGGTCCCTAGTTCTAGGACGGCTGTCTGGTAATTATTGGCAGTTGCGGCGTTCTGGTTGGCTCGACGAACAATGAAAAAAGTGAGAACTGCAATTGCCAGGAGCAGAAAAATAATGATCGTCTTATGCTTACCCATCCAGGACCATAATTTCTTAAGTGCCATGTTGAAATTCTTCATAGTTGCCTCCGTGGTACACGCATACATTGTAATGCCTACCCTTTCATTTTCCTAGAAACCGGGAACGATGTCTAATAGACTTTATATATTTGATAACCGTAAAATACAGTCGAATCCAGGGTATTATCCGTTTGTTTTGAGAGATTTTTACATGTACTACATTATGACGATTGTCGCTAGCATTGGTGACATTTACGCCTGTGTCCACAGCCGGAGTTTGAGTATTATTCATATCGGAGATGCTAGAGTAACTGGTGGCATCGGAGGTAAGGATGCAAACGATACCAAGTGAATATCTGGAAATCGACCGCAAGGCGCGCGTGTATACCCCTTATCAGGATCTGTCACTACGCCCGCCCACGGAACGCGTCTGCGATTTCGGCGACGTTGTCATACCGCTTGATTCAGAACGCGCCATGCAGGAAGCAGCCCGTTGCATCCATTGCCCTGACCCGGCACCTTGCATGCTGGCTTGCCCCTGCCATAATGACATTCCTTCAGCAATGTGGCTCATCGAGCAGGGTCGCTACATTGAAGCTGCACAACTTTATCGTGAAACAAGCTCCCTGCCGGAAATATGTTCCCGTGTATGTCCCCATGAGCAGCTCTGCCAGGGTTCGTGCGTGTTGAATAAGAACTCATGAACCAGTGCTCTGTGGTCCCCTGGAAACTTTTGTCACCTGCTACGAACGCAAGACGGCAGGTGTTGCCATCCCGGTTGGGAAACCAAATGGAAAGAAGGTTGCGATTGTTGGTGCCGGCCCTGCCGGCTTGGGTTGTGCTGAAATATTGCTCCAAAAGGGGTATTCTGTCACTTTCTACGATTCCAAGCCAGCTCCTGGTGGTCTTCTGGTCTACGGCATTCCCAACTTCAAACTTGCAAAAGAAGTGTTATTCTGCCGCTGGGGGGATTTTGAGAAAGCCGGTGCAAAATTCATCGGTAACACTTACATCGGCAAGGATAAATCGATCGATGATTTATTTAATGAAGGGCATGAAGCAGTGTTTGTCGGCATCGGAACCGAAATCGACGCAAAAATGGAAACCCCCGGCGAAGACCTTCCTGGAGTATACGAGGCCACCGACTTCCTCATGCGTGGGAACACTGACCTGAACCTGCTGCCTGAACAGAAACGCGAGCGCCCCATCATTGGGAAACGACTGGTAGTCATCGGCGGTGGTGACACAGCCTCCGACTGCCTGCGTACAGCTTTGCGGATTGGCGCCGAAGAAGTTACCTGTGTTTATCGTCGTACCGAGAAGGAAATGCCGGGTGGGAAAAAGGATCGCACCATGGCAAAGGAAGAAGGTGCCAAGTACCGATTCTTAACCCAGCCGGTGAAATTCATCGCTGGCGAAGATGGACGGTTAAGCGCCCTGGAATGCATAGAAATGAAATTAGGCGATCCGGATGCAAAAGGTCGCCGCAAGCCAGTCCCGGTGGAAGGTACCAATTTCAGTATTGCAGTCGACACCGCCATAAAAGCACTTGGCTACTGGCCTGACCCCATCATTGGCAAGACGACTCCAGGACTGGAAGTTCACGATTGGGGATTGATAACCGTGATAGACAAGGAAACCGGTGCTACCTCCCGGGAAGGAGTTTTTGCCGGGGGTGATGGCGTAACTGGACCAGACCTGGTCGTGACCGCCATGGTGGGAGGTCGCAAAGCCGCCCAGGCAATCGATGAATATCTCCAGTCGAAATGATCAATAGGTAATCAATTGGTAATGAAAAGAACCGCCCGATTTGAACGGGCGGTTCTTCCATCCTGCCACAATCAAAATTAATATAAAAAGTTGGGAATTACTTTCCCGGTAAGCACCAACAACGCTGTCCCTGCAAGGCATACCATGACGAACAACATCACCGCCAGGATGAAACGCTGCAGGGCGGTTGTGCCAGTTAGCTGATCGAAAGTTCGCCTTCGTTTGGGAGGTTTTGGTTTCACCTCCAGGAAGTCGGCTGTTGACTCTTCCTTGGGAGTTTCTTCTTCTATGAAAATAGGTTGATCGCCGGGTTGGTTGCGTAAGTTGTCGAGCATAACTCACCTCAGGAAAAAAAGTATATCATACAACCAATCGGAGGTGGACTTCCCCAAAAGAAACATAAATCATGTTCCCATCATCCAAGATTAAGCGCAGGCATCCATCTGGGTTCAACCCATCCAGTATCCCGGTTTGAGAGTCACCCATTCCATGCATTACACGTACCCGCTGCCCTATGAAGGCCAGCCTCTTTTCCCATTCCAGAATGAATTTGCGGCTAGTCAACTGATCCCGCCAATGTAACAAGGCAAGCAGGATTTCTCGCAGTAGCTTGGGGCGATCCACGGCAGTGGTGGTATACGCTTCAAGGCATGTGGCTGGGTAATCAAGTTGATCGAGGCGGGGTACTGATGGTGGAGCAACATTAACCCCTATTCCTAACACCACGGCATCAATATCATCGCCCATCCAGATTGCTTCCGCCAACACTCCGCACACCTTTTCATTTCCCAGAAGCACGTCGTTTGGCCATTTTATTTTTGCATCCAACCCGTAGGCTTGTAGTGCTTCACACACTCCCAGGGATCCCAACCCCGAGAATAACTGAATGAATGATTTCTCCTTGTGGAGAGGGTGAAAGATCAGGCTGAAGAATAATCCTGAATCAGAAGGGGAAAACCAACGGTGTGATCCGCGTCCACGGCCGGCAGTCTGCTCCTCAGCACAGACCAGGCTTAAGTCAGGAGCTCCCTCAGCCGCCCATGCCAGGGCAACATCGTTTGTCGAACCTGTCTGGTCGAAGAATCGCAATCCACCCAATGGCAAATCGTGAAGACCCTGTTTAATGTCTGCTTCGTTCATTTGAAAACAACCTCCCGCGTTCTGTGTTTCTGCGGGAGGCGACTTCTTTCATGGAGGAGGTAATACATACCAGGGATTGATGAAACCACCATTCAAGCGGACCTCAAAATGCAAATGAGCACCGAAGGAGTTGCCCGTGTTGCCAGCCAGTCCGATCGGACTGCCAGCAGCCACCCCTTGACAAGGGACAACGCTGATCACGCTCAAATGGCCATACAGGGTAAAGTAGCCATTGCCATGATCGATCATGACCACGTTTCCATAGCCACCATTCCAGCCACCTTGAGCCATGGTGACCGTGCCTGCATCAGCCGCCCAGACAGGAGCACCTTCACCAGCTGCGAGATCGATCGCCAGGTGCCCATCCCAATACTCATTTCCCGAAACCCAGTGATTTGAGGTCGGCCAGATAAAAGCTGTACTCCCCACAGGACCGGGGGCACATGCTGCACTCCCCACCTTGGCTGTCCCTGATTTTCCTGTGGCTACGGAGGGGATGAGCCACTGCACAAATTCACGATGCCCGCCGGGAACCATCACCTGCGTTCCAGGTTCGATCTCGGGGTTGGTAAGATCGAATGAATTTCCTGGCCAGCTCAGGATGTCTTCCGCTGTGGCACCAAATTCATCTGCCACTGACTCCAGGCTATCCCCTTCCTGCCACTTGTAGTACACGCCATCTGTTGGAGGAATGTTGAACACCTGTCCGCTGCGGATGCTGTCCGGGCTATCCTGGAGAGTATCGAAGTTCGCCCAGAGCAAGGTCTCGGGCTTGATACTGAATGATTTAGCGATCCCGAAAACAGAATCACCGCCTTGAACAGTGTATTGGCGCACTTCGTAGGTTATGCTCTGGTCGATGGATGTTTCCAATTCCACTATACGGACAATTCCCTTTTTCTCGTTATCCGGTACACTGTTGGAAGAGAGGGGAACTGTTCCCCCAGGTTGTTCCTCTTGTGCTGTGGGAAAAGGCTCCGTGTTTGGTTCGGCTCCTACAGGGAAAATACGCCACATTGTGAATCCAAGCAGGGAAAGAACGAGGACGAGCGTCACTCCCCAGCTTATCCAGCTGAATAGGCGGTTGGATCGTGGTTTCGATGGATTCATAGGCCGTCGGTCAGGTTGTCGATGAACTCCTGGTTGTTCTTGCTCTTGGCAAGGCGCTGGAGGATCGCCTCGGTGGCAACTGAGGAATCCATACCGGCACCTTGCGGAGGTGGGGAGACCATCTGGATGTACATCCGGCGCATGGTCCAGACTCTCTGGAGGATATCGGGACCGAGAAGCAGGTCTTCACGCCTGGTGGAAGAACGTTCGATATCCACGGCAGGGAAGATCCGGCGCTCCTGGAGCTTGCGGGAAAGGTGCAGCTCCATGTTGCCGGTACCTTTGAATTCTTCATACACTACATCATCAAGGCGGGAACCGGTGTCTACGAGGCAGGTGGCAATGATGGTCAGTGACCCACCTTCTTCCAAGTTTCGTGCTGCCCCAAAGAAGTGTTTGGGTGGATATAGCGCCGATGGGTCCATGCCGCCCGAAAGGGTTCGTCCTGAAGGGTTGACGACCAGGTTATACGCCCGCGCCAACCTGGTGATGGAATCCATCAGGATGACCACGTGGCGACCGATTTCAGTGAGACGTTTTGCACGGTCGAGGGCAATTTCTGCCGTACGCACATGCGAGGTGACCGGTTCGTCGAATGTGGATGCGATTACTTCTGCATCCACCGAACGGTCCATATCGGTCACTTCTTCTGGTCGTTCTCCGATGAGTGCGACCATCAAGTGAACATCCGGGTATTGGCGCGAGATGCCGTTGGCGATCTGCTTGAGAATGGTGGTTTTTCCAGCCTTGGGGGGAGAAACGATTAGTCCACGCTGGCCACGGCCTATGGGGGTTACCAGGTTGATCAGCCTTGTCGCCAGGATGTCGCGATCCGTTTCCAGGTCAAACCGCTTGTCAGGGAAGATCGGCGTCTGGTCTTCAAATCTTGGTCGCCGGCGGGCTTCCTCCGGATCTATCCCGTTAACCGTCTCCACCTTGATCAGTCCCCAATGACGTTCTGATTCTCGCGGCGGACGAACATGCCCAAGCACAAGGTCACCGGATCGCATTTCGTAGCGCCGGAGTTGGGCTTGCGAAACATAGACATCATCTTCGCTGATCGAATAGCGTGCCGATCGAAGGAAGCCTATTCCTTCGCTCATGATCTCCAGGATCCCGCCACGCATTTCTACGCCCTGCTTTGCCGCTTCCGCCTGGCATATGGTCAGGATCAAGGCTTCTTTCTTTAATCGGAGCGCATTGGGCACATTGAATTCTTTGCCTATGTTGCGCAGTTCAACAAGAGGTTTGTTTTCGAGTTCTAGGATGTTCATGTCTTTTCTTTGGTTTTTTGGAATTGGAATGGTAACACCAACAAGCGCCCCCAGGGCAGGCTTGTTTCAGGAATTGCGTTGTCAGGGAGTTGGGTAAATTTCAGGTTGGATCAACTTGCATCCAGCGGGGATGAAACTAGCAGTAATGTCGAAAAGATTATAGCACTATAACATGGGTCATGCAAGCAAGTGTGTACCTAGTTTTCATCAATTATACGTCTCTGTAGAGAGTACATACGATGATAGAGACCACCCTTTTGAAGGAGTTCATCTTGAGTCCCACGTTCAACAATTGTCCCGTTCTCAAGAACAAGGATCTCGTCCATCCTTTCCAGGTTAACCAAGCGGTGGGTGATCAAGAGGACAGACTTGTTTTTTGCCAGGGTTAAAATATTGCCAAGGATGACTTTTTCGGTGATTGGATCCAGGTTGGCAGTGGGTTCATCCAATAGAAAGAATGATGTATTCCTGAGCAAGGCACGCGCCAGTGCCACGCGCTGGCATTCACCGGCGGAGAGTCGTGCTCCCCTCTCTCCAACCATGGTATCGAATCCTTTTGGCAGCCCATTTATAAACCCAAGGATCCCAGCTTGCTTGGTGGCTAGTATGATCTCTTCCTCTTTAGCACCTGGTCTCGCCAGGGAAATATTCTTCCCGATCGAGGTATTGAACAGGTAAGTTCGCTGGGAAATGACACTCATTGATTTACGAAAGGCATCCTCTGGAATTTCAAGCAAATCAGTATCCGTTAATATGGATTCTGCCTGGTGGTGCATCCCAGAACCTCAAGAGAAGATTGGCAATGGTTGATTTTCCAGCACCACTCGGACCAACTATCGCCAACTTTTTTCCCGCTGCTAACTCGAAGCTTATGTTGGATAATGCTGGCTGTTCCGAGCCGGGGTAGGTGAAAGTCAAATTTTTTATGGATAGGTGGAATTTCTCCTGAGATCATCTGGTAGAATTTTTTAACTTTGGCACGACCCTATGGTGGTTTTCATCTGCAATCGCGAATAAACGTCGCGCCGATGCCACACTAGTGGAAAGAGCCTGTGCTGCCAGGGGAAGGGGCTGGATCGCCTCAAAACTGGCTTGGGTGGCGAGAGTCAACACCGCCAGCATCACCCCATCGAGTTGTCCAGAACTGACTAGTGGAATGGCGCTTGCCAGGATTGCCAACATGCCGAGATTCGAGAATAGCACCCCAGCTGCACTCGACACGCCGGTCACTCTTGCCATGCGTCTTTGCGCCTGTCCATGGAATGAACTTGCTGCCTGCATGCTTCCCCGAAAATCATCTGCCCTCCCGAAGGAAAGAAGGTCAGCCAATCCCTGGATAAAATCGATTGTCTGGACGCGCATTGCCGAAATGGAGTTGGTCATGTCAGCCCCTGGCTTGGAGGAAATGAGCTGGGTCAGGATCGGCATACCGATACCAAGAATGGCAACAAAGCCAAGATAGATCCACCCAAGGGAATGATGGTTCCTTTCCAGGAAGAAGAACATAACAAGGCTAATAACCAGAGCCACGATCGGAGGGGATACAACGCGTACAAAAAAATTTTCCAGTACGTCTATATCGGTTACGATCCGGTTGAGCAGGTCACCAACCCGGTATTGTGCCAACCGTGCCGGAGCCAGTGGCTCAAGTTTCTCATAGAACCACACTCTGATTTTGGATAACAGCCGAAAGGTCACCCGATGGGATACCAGGCGTTCTGTATAACGAAACACTCCTCTCGAGATCCCGAAGAATCGCACTCCAACAATGGCGATGCCCAGTTCTGCGATCGATGGATGCAAGGCTGCCATCGAAATCAACCACGCAGATGAACCCATCAGTCCGACAGATGCCGAAATCGTCAGCGAACCCAGGAGGACGGATAGCGCCACCAGCCACCAGGAGTCTCGCAGGAAACCGAAGAGGCGCCATAGGATTGGGGAATGCTGACTTTCTGATACCAACAGAAGGCTGGGTGGCTGAATTACGGTTTTCTCCGAGTTTACTAGCCTGGCAGATTCTTCTACTTCATATCCGATATCCTTCCCTTCCATGGGAAATGCTCTGACCATATGCAAGTAAAGGCCGTTCAGAGCCATCAACTCCCGGTGTGTGCCCATTTCGACGATGCAACCATCCTCCAGAACCACAATCCGGTCTGAATGGAGAATAGTGTTCAACCTGTGCGCAATTGTAATGACCGTGCGACCTTTCATCAGGAGGCGCGTTGATTCTTCCAGCATGGATTCGGTGGTTGGATCCAGACTGGATGTGGGTTCATCCAAGATCAATATGGGAGAATTCTTTAGAAAGGCCCTGGCAATTGCAATGCGTTGAGCCTGCCCAGCACTGAGGCGCACCCCTTCTTCACCTATTACGGTATCGTACCCTTGGGGTAAAGAGTAAATGAAATCATCCAGGTGAGCTGATTGCATCGCTGCATTCAACTCTTCTTGCGTAGCGTCCATTTTACCTATGCGCAAATTCGCTGCGATCGTATCATGAAATAGTTTTGGAGTCTGTGGGACCCAGCTGATTTCTGACGCGGTGGTGGAGAAGGAAGGAACGCTGAGCTTTCATAACTGGTATTAATAATGCCTTCAGAAGGGGGCATGAAACCAAGTAGAAGGGACACCAGCGTGGTCTTACCTGCTCCACTGGGACCGACCAGGGCGATGTGCTCTCCCGTCTTGATCTCTAGGTTGATATTCTTCAACGTTGACTGGTTCTCGCCGGGATAAGTGTAGTAAACACCGTGAAGAGAGATTGCTGAGATTGTATTGCCGCCATATTCTTCAATCTCTCTCCCATCCCCTGATCTTTTTCTTATCTGTTTCCCGATTTCTACTCTCTCCCCATCCATCCCTACTAAATCCAGGACTTCATATATTTTTTTCGCGGCCGTAGTGCCTGCCATGCCGGCATGGAAGCGCAGTCCCAGCATTCGCAAGGGAATATAGAATTCTGGAGCAAGGATCAGCAGGAATAATGCCTTGTCAAAGGACAGCTGCCCATAGAGCAGCCGCAAGCCGACTTCCACCGCTACCACAGCAGTACTGATCGTCGCAACCAGCTCCAGGGCTAGTGCTGATAAAAAGGTGATCCGCAGGACGCCCAACGTCACGTCACGGAACTTGTCACTTGATTCTGCGATCGAACGGGTATGCGCGCGCGAGCGTCCAAAAATCTTGAGAGTGGTCAAACCTTGCAGGCTGTCCAGGAAATGTGCAGAGAGCTGGCTGAGAGTTTCATATTGGCGTTTTGTCACCGCCTCCGCACCTTTACCGATCAGGATCATGAAGATGGGGATAATGGGTGCGGTTACCACCAGGACCACCCCAGAAAGCAGATCCAGTGGGAAGACAAAGACCAGAATGCTAAGCGGGACCAGGGCAGTGAGAACCAGCTGCGGCAGATACTGGTTGAAATACGCATCCAGTGCCTCCACCCCCTCCATTGCGGTTGTCGTTAATTGACCTGTTCGTTCACCTCTTACGAACGCCGGGCCAAGAGCCTGGATCTTTGCAAACAATCTCCCCCGCAGATCATTCTTCACACGGATTGCTATGGTACTGGCACTTATCTCCATCAAGCCGGCCAACAGCGACCGGATAATGATGATCCCCAACACAACTAGGAGCAATGTCTCGACATCCCCCAATCCTTTTCCTCTCAGGAATACCCCATCCACGACCAAGCTGAGACCGCGGGCTTGTCCAATGGTCAACCAACCTGCCAGCAATCCACACAGGATGGTCAGCATCAGGGGCACAAGTTGACCCCGGGCAAGTGAAAGGAGCCGCCGATACATGAAGCAAGTTTACCTCAGGAAATTGCCAAATCAACTCCAGAGCAAGTATTAAAAAAAATCAGCCCGGCTCAGTTGAGCCGGGCTGAAGAGTAAAATTTTTATTCTAATATACAAGGTTCTTTTTCTCTACTGATACTCGTTTTCGAAAGGTCCAATAAGTATACGCCTGGTAAGCCAGCACGATCGGAATAAAGATGGCTGCCACGATCGTCATCAATTTGAGAGTATACGGTGAGGACGATGCGTTCCAGATGTCAAGACTGAAAAGTGGGTTCGTACTTGAGATCATCACCCGGGGGAACAGGATGAGGAAATAGGTCACCTGGAACAGCACAACTGTCAAAGCGGTCATAACGAATCCCCAACCATTTCGCTTGCGGAGCACGAACCAGCCCGCAAATAAAAGTGCGACCAGGGAAAGAACTGGTACTGTGATCCATGCCACGCCTAGGTGCTCAACAAAATCAGTGAAGAAGAATGTGGCAACCACTTGCACGAGCGTCAGCACGACAGCCGGCAGCCAGAGTTTCTTGGTGAACGCTTCCACACGAATTTTGAGATGGTCATCAGTCTTCAGGGTCAGGAAGATCCCTCCATGCAACAAAAAGAGCGCCACGGTTGCCAATCCACCCAGCAGACCATAGGGATTGAGCAGCGTGACGAGGTTCCCCGTGAACATCATATTTTCATTGATAGGCAATCCCCTGGCCAGGTTGGCAAATGCAACACCCAGCAGGAGTGAGGGGAGTAGGGAACCTGCGAATATGCACCAATCCCAAAGGGCGCGCCACTTCGGATTGTGATTTTTGGAACGGAATTCGAAAGCCACACCACGCATAATGAGGCCAACCAACAACAGGAAGAAGGCCAGGTAGAAACCGCTGAACATGGTCGCGTACCACTGTGGGAAGGCTGCAAAGGTGGCTCCACCAGCGGTTATTAACCACACTTCATTTCCATCCCAATGGGGACCGATCGTATTGATCACTGCGCGGCGGTCTTCGTCTTTCTTGGCGAGAAATGGAAGCAGCATTCCCACCCCAAAATCAAACCCTTCCAAAAAGAAGAAACCGATCCATAGGACGGCGATCAGTATGAACCACAGGGAATTGAGATCAAACATGGCAGCCTCCTTACTTCACATCAACGGGCGCAGGTTCCCCAATAACACCCTTATCGGTTGCGTCTGGACCTGCCTTGGCAAAACGAGTCAGCAGGTAAACATCTGCTGCCATGAGGACAGCATAAATGACGACGAATCCGATCAGAGAGAACAGGATCATTCCTGGTGTCAGGTTGGGTGACATGGCACTTTCTGTTTTCAGCAATCCCTGGACAACCCAGGGTTGGCGTCCCATTTCAGTAGTGATCCAACCTCCGGTATTGGCAAAATACGGCAATGCAATTGCCAGGGGGAACCACTTCATCAGCTTCATCTTATCAACCCGTTTCATCAGGATCGCCAGAACACCCAATGAACCCAGTCCAAGCATAAGCAATGCCGAGAAAAACATGGTGCGAAATCCCCAATATGTAAACACGATCATGGGGATATAGTCACCGGGACCATATTCTTGTTCGTATTGTGTCTGGATTTCGTTCACACCGGGAATTTCACAATCCAGATTTTTACATGCGATGAGGCTTAAGAGGCGCGGAATTTGAAGCGACCATGTTTCCCCTTTGCCTGTCCAATCAAAAAAGGCAACGATGGAATAAGGCGTTCCGATATCGTCGGCGTCATTTTCATAGATCGCTTCAATGGCTGCCATCTTCATGGGTTGGGTTTTCATCACCTCCACTCCCTGAAAATCACCAATTACCCCGGTCAATGTCACCGTGATCAAGCCCAAAATGGATGCGATCTTGAAGGACTTCCTGAAGATCTCCACATTCTGTTTTCGTGCCAGGTGATAAGCACTGATACCGAAGACAAAGAACGCAGCCGTGGTCAATCCAGCCAGGATTGTATGAGGAAATGCCAGCCATGCCTTTTGGTTAAAAACGAGAGCTCCAAAGTCATTCAAGACGAGCCTTCCGGCCTCCACGCTCGCAGGGTCATACCCAATCGGGTGTTGCATAAAGGAATTTGCGATCAGGATCCACAGTGCCGAAAGAGTGGAACCGATGGCGACCAGCCAGATGGAGGCCAGGTGAAATTTCCTGGGTGCGTGGTCCCAACCGAAGATCCAGATCCCAAGAAACGTGGATTCCAGGAAGAAGGCAAGCAAGGCTTCGATTGCCAGAGGTGCTCCGAAAATATCTCCGACATACCGGGAATATTCCGACCAGTTCATCCCGAACTGGAATTCCTGCACGATGCCAGTTACCACTCCCATGGCAAAGTTGATCAGGAAGAGTTTCCCCCAAAACTTGGTCATTCGCTTCCATTTTTCATCACCAGTGCGGTAGTACATGGTATGCATTCCGGCCACCAACCAGGATAAGCCCAGGGTGAGCGGAACGAAGAAGAAATGGTAGATGGTCGTGGATGCAAACTGCAGTCTGGATAAGATGACAGGATCCATGGCTACTCCTTCTTTAAGAAATAGTGCGACGAACAAGAATATATTTTACTGAGGAATAAGAGTATTGTAACGGGTTTCACGACCTGTAGGAAATGGAAATTTGCTGTGATTATTTCTCAAAAACAAATGGCGATCGAACCTGAAATATTGCTTTCACTTGAAATTGGTCAAATCAGGGTCATGGCGCAGCCGTCCGCTCTAGGATCGGAACCACCTGTCAGCGTGCCGGTTGCAGGATCGCGTAAAATCACCTGCCCTCGACCGAAGAGTGCCCTTTCCCAACCCGAAACGATTTGAATGGTGTGCCCGCGCCTTTCCAATCCTTCAGCCACAGAGGAAGGGATCCCCTCCTCAAGTGACACACCTCCTCCAGCCGTTCCATCTTGGATACAAAACCGTGGGATATCCAATGCTGTCTGAGGATCGATACCTTGGGCCAGGGCAAGAAAGACCTGCAAATGCCCTTGGGGTTGCATAAAGCCGCCCATGACACCCAGGGTAGCGACCAGGGTGTGAATTCCAGCCGACTTCCCATCGCGGGTGATCATTGCCGGTATGATCGTATGATAAGGACGCTTGCGTGGTGCAAGCACATTCGGGTGACCTGTCTCCAGGCTGAAGTTGTGTCCTCGGTTCTGAAGAGTAAAACCCCAGCCTTTTGGAACAATCCCTGTTCCAAAGCCCATGTAATTGCTGTTGATGAAAGAACAGGCATTGCCCCACTTGTCTATTACACAGAAATAGACTGTATCCGAACTCGCCGATGGGGAACCGTGCTGCTGGTCGATTGTTGCACGCATGGGATCGATGAGTTTTCGCCGCTCAGCCGCATATTCCTTGGAAAGTAACTCCATCGTTGGCACTTGGACAACTGTAGGATCCGCAACGTACCAACGAGTGTCCGCAAAAGCCAGGCGCATGGCCTCGATTTCCAGGTGCAAGCGATCAATATCAAGCGGATCCGAAGGGAGATCAAATCCTTCCAGCAGGTTCAACGCCAGAAGTGCAGCAATTCCCTGTCCGTTGGGTGGACACTCCCACATGCGCAATCCGTCATACGTAGTCGAGATGGGCTCATCCCAGGTGGATGTATGCCCGGCCAAATCCTCCAGTGTCATGCAGCCACCCGCCTCACGCAGGGTGGTTACAATGGCTTCGCCAATCTCACCTTCATAAAAAGCTTTCTTACCGCCTTCTGCGACCCTGGCCAAAGTACGCCCCAGACCAGGATTATGGAATATTTCGCCGGGATTGGGGCCGCGGCCTGCAATGGTCATTTCCTGGCCATTCTTGGCACTCTTCAACTGCCGTTCTGCGCTGCGCCGCCAGAAGTGGGAGGTAATCGGTGCGACCGGGAAACCTTCTTCTGCCAGGCGGATGGCCGGACGCAGGATTTCAGCAAGGTCCATGGTTCCATGACGTTCGATAAGGTCGCACCAACCAGCACACGCACCTGGGACGGTCACAGTATAAGGGTGGAATGCAGGCAGTTCCACCAAACCTTTTTCGCGCAATAATTGCAGGGTGAGTGCAGCAGGGGCTCTCCCTGAACCATTGAGCGCAGTCACCTGTCCAGTTTTTGACTCGAAGAACAAGGCAAACATGTCCCCACCGATGCCGGTGCTGGTCGGTTCAGTGACATTAAGTGCCGCAGCAGTCGCAACGGCTGCATCGGCTGCATTTCCGCCCTTTGACAGGATCTCCAGGCCGGCAGCTGTCGCCAGTGGTTGCGAGGAGGCGACCATCCCGCCGCGTCCACTTACGGGCGAACGGCGGGATGGATATTTAGCTTCGGGCATATGCACTCTCTATTTCTCGATTTTTCGCGCTGGTTGGGTGGTCACCAGCACCTTGTCCACCCTGTTTCCATCCATATCCATGACTTCGAAACATAGACCACCCCACTCGAACTGGTCTGCCGCCTGTGGGAATTCGCCCAAGGTGCAACAGGATGAAACCGCCCAGGGTTTCGTATTCTTCCTCATCGGGCAGGTGGCGCAGGTTGAAAATCTCTTTCAATTCATCATTGGGGAGCATTCCGTCCAACAGCCAGGACCCATCCTGGCGTTGGGTGGCTTGCGGCTCGCCCTCGAATTCGCCAACGATCTCCTCAAGCACATCGGCCAGGGTGATCAAACCTTGCACCATGCCAAATTCGTCCACAATAAGCATCAAGTCACGTTTGGTTTCGCGGAACATCTCCAAAGCGCGTGATCCAAAAGCCATCTCGGGGATGTAGATGGCTGGCCTGGCAAGTTTCTCAAGGTCTTTTCCACTCTTGATATTGGCCAGCAATACCTCTTTGGCCTTCACCACACCGACGACATGGTCAAGACTGTCCCTGGCGACTGGGAAACGTGAGTAAGGACTATCGGACATTTTCCTGCGAACCTCATCGGCAGTGTCATTGACATCCAGCCATACGATGTCATTGCGAGGCGTCATCAGGGAATTGACACGCTGGTCGGAGAGCGAGAAAACGCCCTCCACCATGTCCTGCTCGGTTTCCTGGAAAATACCAGCCTGGGTGCCTTGGTCCAGTTGTACCAGAAGCTCTTCCTCCGAAACAGGGATCTCATCTCTATGCTTGATGCCTAGGATGTGCATGAACAAGTCAGTGGATTTGCTTAACACCCACACAAAGGGTGTGAAGACCTTGGAGAGGAATGACATCGGCCTGGCGATCCACGAGGAGATTCGTTCAGGGTTCTGCAGTGCAAGCCGTTTGGGGATCAGTTCGCCGAATACAATGGAAAAATAGGATGTGACCACCACGCCAACAGCTACCCCAATCCCTTCGCTGTATCGTGCCAGGGTGGGATCTTGTCCAAGCCATTTGATGAAAATTGTCGCCGCTACAGCACCGCTGATTGCACCGATCAGCACATCGATGACCGTGATCCCAATCTGGATCGTTGACAGGAATTTATTTGGGGACTCTGCCAGTTTGAGTGCCAATTGCGCCTTGTGGTCGCCTTCATTGATCCGCTGTTGTAGACGAGCCTTGCGCGCTGACAACATGGCCGTTTCCGACATGGCAAGGATCCCATTGAACAGGATCAACAGGAAAATGACAAGGATATCTCTCCAAACAGTGTCCATCGCATGCTTTCTACTAAAATAGATTAGTTATTCCAATTTTACCTGAGATAAGTGCACTTCGAAAACATCTTTGGTTGCCGTGCATCTATGACATCGATTCCATTATATGCCTATTCCCACCAGTCCCATCAACCCAATTCCACAAATCCAGGGATCGAATTCCTAGTACATATCCCGGAACAAAATATTTGGGAAACTCAATCGATGGAAACTGGCATCCTGTTTTTCAACCAGGGCAGCACCGATCAATCCCAGCTTTAGGGCTGATCGGATACCATGATGCCTTTCGGCTTTCATCCATGTCTTGCAGGGGGAAGGTCAGAATCACTTCGATCCCAGAACCGGGGACAACTTCGCCAATTACCCATGCAGGCTGATCCAGTTCGCGCGCTTTTTGTAGGAATGAGCCTGCCATCGATCCAGGAACCGCCAACAATAAACCGCCATTGGTCTGCGGGTCAAAGAGAAGCATCTGGCGTTCTTCTTTTGTCGTTGCCTCGAATCGCACGCGTGGTCCGAAATAGATGCGGTTGTCGGCCGCCCCACCGGGGAAAGTCCACATTTCAGCATACTTCTGTGCACAGGAAATAAGGGGGATTTTTTCGAATTCCAACCGTAGACCCACCCCGGAGGCATCTGCCATTTCCAAGGCGTGTCCCAGCAAGCTGAATCCGGTCACGTCCGTGCCACCTCGCAAGCCAAACTCCACTGCCAGGTTCCCTGCTGCACGGTTGAGCTTTTTCATCCAGTCTGTAACTTCGTTCACATCCTCGGGATCTGCTTTTTGCTGTTTTAGGGCGGTTGTGACCACGCCAAAGCCAAGTGGCTTGGTCAACACAAGCATATCGCCAGCCCTTGCGCCGCTCTTGGAGATGATTTGATCCGGGTGGACAAAACCCAGCACCACCAGGCCATATTTCGGTTCCCTATCCTGTACGGTATGCCCGCCGGCAATGACCACGCCTGCTTCCCGGCATTTTTCCGCGCCTCCGCGCAGGATCTCTCCATTCACCTCGGGTGGCAAGTCCGGAGGAAGGGCTGCCACGTTCAATGCCAGGAATGGCTTGCCGCCCATCGCGTATACATCTGACAGGCTGTTGGCTGCCGCGATCTGGCCATAATCATAAGGCATCATCCACGATCGGGGTAAAGAAGTCTGTGGTGACGACGAGTGCCCGCGTTGAATCCAACTTCCAAACTGCTGCATCGTCTGGTTCACCCATGCCGATGAGCAGATCGGGAAAGGAGGATGGATCAAAAAAATTCTGTACCGGGCGCAGTACCTGCGCCAGCGTCTCCGCGTTAAGCTTCGATGCTCAACCCGCACAATTCGATAGGCTGGTCAGGCGGATCTGGCGCCCGGTCGGAAAAACTTCTGACATTATGGTGCGATCAACTCCGGAGGCAGGATGAACTGGGAACCGGTTGGCATCAGGATGACCTTCACATCCGGGGCAAGCTTGGTGATGTATTGGTACTGCAGCAGATTCGGATTGTCTGCCAGCGCGGCGGCGATGAGCCTCAAACCTTCCGCTTCCGCTGTAGCCTCGATGATCCGCGCCTCGGCAGCGCCCTGTGCAGCGATTACTGCTGCATCAGCCAGGCCTTGGGCTACCTGGCGCGCCTGCTCTGCTTCCTGCCGTCTTTGTTCGACAGTTAACTCGGCTTGTAATGCCAATTGCTCAGCGATCTGTTTTTGCTCAACCGACTGTGAATATTCTTCTGAGAAGGTGATATTGCGCAATATGAAATCAGCCAGGATCAGGCCATTCTCTTCCAATTTTAGTCTTAGCCCTTCAACAATCATGGAGGTCAGCTCAGTACGCTTGCTGCTGACAACTTCTTCCACGGCATACTGGGACACCGCATCACGAATGATTCCTCGCGTTTGTGGGCGTACCAATTCATTTGTGTAACGGTCCTGCCAGGCTATATGCACCTGGACAATCTTGCTCGGATTAATCGCAAAGATCACCGAGGCATCCACGAGGATTTCCTGGCCGTCCTTTGTTCGGGCATAAATAGAATCATCCCCGTAGACCGCGCCTTCATCAGGTGCAATCGACATCGTATATGTTTTATTAGAGATGGAATAGCGTTTCACAGATTCACCTGGGATGATCCAGTGCAAGCCCGGACCAAGCGAATCCCTACGGTAACCCTCTGCAATGTAGGGCGAAATGACCACTCCGCGTTCTTCCGGTTGGAGAAAGACCAGGCCAAAGCCCACAATCGTCAGCATCAAGGAAATGACGCCCATTCCAACAATTGAGACAACAGCCTTCTGCATCGGCTTGCCTCTTGAAGCTCGGGTAATGGCTAATGCCACCAGGCCAACGGTTAAGAGCCAGGCAAGGGTGGAAACAGCCTTTAATTACTACTGCAATATCCATAGGTTCCTCCTATAAAGGTTAAGGTTGCGTAATTATAACCGAGCCTGTTGAGATAAGAACAACGGGCGTATTTGCCCGTTGTTCCAATTAATTTCTTTCCTACCAGGAAACACTCTCATTCGCGAGTAGTCTGGACCAACCTGTCCACAATGCGGCTCGCCGCATGTCCATCTCCATACGGATTGACTGCCTTTGCCATCGCCAGATATGCAGAGCGATCATCCATCAAGCAATTGGCCTCTTGGACGATCAGGTTCTTATCCGTTCCAACCAGTTTCAAAACGCCAGCTTCCACCCCCTCTGGTCTTTCGGTCACTTCGCGCAGCACCAGCACAGGAATGCCGAACGCCGGGGCTTCCTCCTGGATGCCTCCGGAATCCGTTAATACCAGGGTCGACTGTTTCATTAAATGCACCAAGGGTAGATAATCCAGAGGAGGCAGCAGGGTGATATGGGCAACATTCCCAAGGATCCGTTTGACCGGTTCCTGCACATTGGGATTGAGATGCACCGGATACACGATTTCCACGTCGCCGCGACTCGCCAGTTCCTTTAAAGCATGACAGATCTCTTCCAACGGCTGTCCGAAATTCTCGCGACGATGTGCGGTGACAAGGATCAATCGCTTTGAAACGCCTTTGCTCACCGGCTGGCCCCCGGACTGAATGCCCTTGGATTCAATCCCCAGCTGGGTAAGGATTTCGATCACTTCCCGTGGTGCAGGTTGACTGGCGACCACATGCAAGGCATCGATCACCGGGTTGCCGGTCACCGCGATCGCTGAGTCGGGGACGCCTTCGTTCAGCAGGTTGCGACGCGCCCATTCTGTGGGGGCAAAATGGAGGTCTGCAACAACGCCTGCAACACGACGGTTGATCTCTTCAGGAAAAGGTTGCCATTTATCATGCGTCCGCAGTCCGGCTTCCACGTGCCCTACCCGGATGCGACGGTAGTAAGCCATCAGTGCAGTGATTGCCACTGTGGTGGTGTCACCTTGAACGAGTACCCAATCCGGTTGGAATTTTTCCAGCACTGGGTCCAGGTCGCTGAAAATGCGCGCACTTAGCTCGGCAAGGGATTGGTTGTCCCTCATCAGGTCAAGATCAAAATCCGGCAGGATTCCAAACAAGTTCAACACCTGGTCTAGCATCTGGCGGTGCTGGGCGGTGACGCACACTCGCGCATCAATGCCTTCGCGGTGTGTCAAGGCATGGACCACGGGGGCCATCTTCACGGCTTCAGGGCGGGTACCAAATACGGAGAGAATGCGCAGGGTCATGGTTTTTGACTAACAGTGTTTACCGACACCCAGGCGGAATAAGCGGAATCCAGCGCTTTCCCAGGCAACCGGCTCGAGTATGCCGCGCATGTCAACAACGATCCGTGCGGGAGTCTGGAGGGCCAGCGTGATAGGATCCAATCTTTTGAATTCCTTATGCCCAACCAGGAATACGATGGCTTCGGCTTCTTTGATCGCTGCTTCAAGCGTCCCAACGGTTTCGAAAGCGTCAAAGTGTGCATCTGGTTTGTTCGGTTCGAAAGCCATCACCCAGCCACCTTCCTTTTTTATCAAGGCAGCCAGTTCCACTGCCGGGCTCTCGCGCAGGTCATCCACATCTTCTTTGAAAGCCAGTCCGAGAGCTGCGATCTTCTTCCCCTTGAGTGGACCAACGGCTGTTTCAAGCAATTCGAGGGCGAAATGCGGCTGAGAATCATTTACACTTCGTGCGCTGTAGATCAATGTCGCCAGGTCGGGTGCGCTCTCGACCAGGAACCAGGGATCCACGCTGATACAGTGCCCGCCAACGCCGGGACCCGGGCGCAGGATCTTGACCCTGGGGTGCAGGTTGGCAATCGAGATGGCTTCCCAGATATTGACTCCGAAACGTTCTGCCAGGCGGGAAAACTCGTTGGCGATGCCGATATTGACATCCCGGTACGTATTTTCCATTAACTTGACCATCTCGGCTGTGGTTGCATCGGTGGTCAGTATCTCTCCCTTAACAAATGTTCTGTAAAGTTCCTTACCCGCCAGGGCAGCCTCTGGGGTTGTCCCACCTATAACTCGTGCATTTTCGATCAGTTCACGCAGGATCTGTCCCGGCAGAACTCGCTCCGGTGAGTAAGCCAGGTGAAAATCAACCCCTGCTTTCAAGCCGGATCTCTCCAGGATGGGAGCTACCAGGTCCACGGTCGTACGTGGTGGCGAGGTCAATTCGAGCACCACCAGGTTGCCTTTTCGCAGAAATGGCACAATGGCTTCAGTGGCAGAAGTCACGGCGCGCATATCCGCCAGCTTGTACTTTTGTCCTTTGTAGTCACCGGACTTATCTTCATAAAAGGGGGTGGGAACGGCAATGATGAAAGCATCTGCTTCTTCGGGAAACTCGCTGACACGCAAGTTGCCCGATTTGATCGCTGCCTCGACAACCGTACGCAGCCCCGGTTCCTGGATGTGCAGGTCACCACGGCGTAAGGTTTCAAGCACTTGCAGATTGACATCCACGCCGACCACTTGAATGCCATTTATGGCAAAAGTGGCAGAGGTTGGCAGACCGATGTAACCAAGGCCCATGACGCATATTTTGTTGAATTTCACAATTACTCCGAGTAAATGTCCAGCTTGCCAAAGGGATCACCAGTTGAGTTTAAACTCAACTGGTTTAATGTGTGGCTCTGAGCCGTATTTTACCCCCAAAGCCGCCTGCTCGTAAAACCACCCCAATAGATCTGCGTATATTTAACAGATGGCACATACAATTGTTGTATAATCAATTTGGTTGTCTTGAAAGGATCTCCCATGGAAATACTTGTCAATCCGAATGTTGCCTATGTCCTTTTGGTGGCTGGTGGCCTGTTGACTTTTCTGGCCATCCTCGCCCCCGGGACAGGCATGCTGGAAGTGGGGGCTGTCTTTGCCCTGCTTGTTGCCGGGTATATCACTTACCGCATTGGCATGAATCCCTGGGCATTGATTGTGTTAGTGCTGAGCATCGTTCCTTTCATTTACGCAACTCGTAAACCAAAACGCGGCCTCTGGCTTGCCTTGAGCATCCTGGCATTCCTGGGAGGCTCAGTCTACCTGTTCAATACCCAGGGCTGGGTGCCAAAGGTAAACCCTGTACTGGCAGTCATCATTTCCCTTCTGTTCGGTGGCTTTATCTGGCTGGTGGTCGGAAAAACGATCCAGGCTAATCTGGTTCGTCCAATCCACGACCTGGATTCCCTGATCGGCGTGCTTGGCGAGACCCGGACTGAAGTTCATGAATCTGGCTCTGCGCAGGTTGCAGGCGAATTATGGACCGTGCGCAGTGAAAAGAAAATCCCCGCGGAGAGTTTGGTACGCGTGGTTGGGCGGGAGGGATTTGTCCTGCTCGTTGAAAAAGCCGACGATGAAGATTCGGCATAATCTAAGAAAAGGAGACATTTTATGAATTCAACAGTAACAACCATCCTGTGCGTTGTCGCCTTTGTGGTGGTCGTCTTGGTCGTTTTCATTGCCAATGCCATCCGCATCGTGAACGAATATCAACGCTTGGTGGTCTTCCGCCTGGGTCGCTGCATTGGGCAAAAAGGACCAGGTCTGATCCTGCTAATTCCGATCATCGACCGCGGGGTAAAAGTAGACTTGCGCGAACAGGTACGCGAGGTGCCCCACCAGGTATCCATCACCAAGGACAACGCCCCCATCTCGATTGACTTCCTGTGGTATTACAAAGTCCTGGATCCGGTGCAAAGCATCGTCGGCGTAGGGAATTTCGAACTCTCCGCCCAGGGTATGGCCACCACCACCTTGCGTTCCGTTATCGGTGGTATCCCTCTGGACGAAGTCCTCTCCCAACGAGAGCACATCAACCAGACCTTGCGCGTAAAATTGGATGAAGTGACCGAACGCTGGGGTGTAAAAGTTACCAACGTGGAAATTCGTGAGATCATCCCGCCAAAGGACGTTCAGGATGCAATGAACAAGCAGATGTCCGCCGAGCGTTACCGCCGGGCTGTGGTCACCGAATCCACCGGTACCCGTGAGGCTGCCATCAATGTAGCCGAAGGTGAGAAGCAGTCCAACATTCTGCGTGCCGAGGGCGAAAAGCAATCCGCCATTCTCAAGGCTGAAGGGTATGCCCTGGCTTTGGAAAAGATCTTTGGCGCTGCCAAGGCGATCGACCAGAAGACAATGACGTTGCAGTATTTCGAAACCCTCAAATCCCTGGGCACCAGCCCTGCCACCAAGTACATCTTCCCCATGGAATTTACCAGTATGATGGAGAACTTCCTCAAGGGAAAAGAATAATAAATGGCGGGAAATGGATAGGAAAGAGTAAAATAGGAGCCTCTCGCAATTGCGGGAGGCTTCTTCAACATCCACGACTGATACTCAACCAAATGGAAATACTCTCCGCCAACCTGTTCGACTTGGGACCTTTACGCCGCATCGAGCAGGCTTGTTTTTCAACGGATGCCTGGCCGTTGCTCGATCTGATTGCCGTTCTCTCCTACCCTGATGTCATCCGCCTCAAAGCAGTGGAGGCGGGGCAGATGGTTGGATTTGTTGCCGGGGACATGCGCCGCTCCGAGGGTGTGGGTTGGATCGCCACCATTGGAGTATTACCTGAGTATCGCCGCCTGGGCATTGCCCGCAGCTTGCTGATCGAATGTGAACGCCAGATGCAATTGCCCGTCATTCGCCTGTGCGTGAGACCCGACAACGAGGGCGCGATCCACCTTTACGAGGTGGAGGGATACCGCTCGATCGAAACGTGGAAGAAATATTATACCGATGGGGGTGACGCCCAGGTGATGGAAAAATTTATTCCCGGCTGGAATCAAATATAAGGGGGCCTGTTGATCTCCCGGGCGTTGACACTCGCCATCGATCAGGTATTGCGAAAATTTTAAGTCGTACAAAATGATGAAGCCAAAAGGGTAAATCCACCCCGCCTCCACCTCCCTCTGTATTTCCTGTTTGGGTAAACAATGGCTCCTTCTCACTCGATTGTCGTTGGCAAGAAGAGATGGACTATAATAAAAAGATGGCTACCACCCTGCCTCCACCAGTCTGGATCGACAATCCTGACATGCTGAATCGGATCCTGCCGAAGCTCGTGGGTCGGTCACGCCTGGCGGTGGATACGGAGTCCAATTCATTGCATGCCTACCGCGAGCAGGTTTGTCTCATCCAATTCTCCACTTCCCGCAAGGATTACCTGCTCGACCCGCTCGAACTCACAGACCTCTCCTCACTGGCTCCCCTTTTCTCCGATCCATGCATTGAAAAAATATTCCATGCAGTCGAATATGACATCATCTGCTTGAAACGTGATTTTGGCTTCGAGGTCGTGAACATCTTCGACACGATGCAGAGCGCTCGCATCCTCGGCTATCCGCAATTCGGGCTGGACGCATTACTGGCGCTTAAATTTGGTTTGAATGTGGACAAGCGCTACCAGAAAGCAGACTGGGCATTCCGTCCACTCTCGCCTGAAATGCTAAATTATGCCCGCCTTGATACCCATTACCTGCTCTCCCTCCGTGACAAGCTCCAGGTCGAGCTCGAAGCCGCCGGCTTGTGGGACCTGGCACGCGAGGAGTTTATCAGGCTTGCAAAATTAAATGGTAACAGCCGGGTCGATGTACCCGCCTGGCAGAAAGTGTCTGGAAAACAGAATCTGACCGACCGCCAGTTGACCATCCTCAAAGCACTTTGTGATTGGCGGGATAATACCGCCCGGAGCCTCTCCCGCCCGCCATTAAGGTGGTTGATGACAGGCGCTTGATTTCCATCGCTTCATCTTCACCGGAAAGACTCGATGATCTCTCTCAAGCCCTGACCGACTACCAGCGTCGTCGTTTTGGTAATGAGATCCTGCATGCCGTCAAGCAGGGACTGAATGCCAGGTTGGTCAACCGCCCTCGCCCCATCCGCCCAAAGCAAATCTACCTGGTCAGGACAAACGCCCTGAGCCAGTGGAGGAAGGACACAGCCGGAAAATTGCACCTGGAATCCGACATCATCCTGCCCAAAGCCTGGATGCATGGCATTGCTGAAAAAGCACCCCGTACCCGCGAGGAACTGGCTCCCCTTATGCCGGACTCTCCCTGGAGAGTTGAAAAGTTCGGGGACGAGATCCTTAAAGTGATCGCCAACACCTAGATTTCCCTGCCCCCTGGAGGTTTCAATGCGCATCACCTTTTACGGCGCAGCCCGCACTGTCACCGGTTCACAATATCTTCTCGAAACCAACGGCTCAAGGGTGCTTTTGGAATGCGGCTTATTCCAGGGTCGTCGCTCGCTTACTTATGAGCGCAACCGCCAATTTCATTTTGCTCCATCAGAACTAGACGCCGTCCTGCTCTCCCATGCCCACATCGACCATAGTGGAAACCTGCCCAACCTGGTGAAACAAGGATGCCGTGCTCCGATCTATGTCACAGCAGCGACTGCCAGCCTAGCAGACGTCATGCTGAGGGACTCCGGGCATATCCAGGAATATGATGCAGAATTCATCAATAAGCGAAGGTCCAGGCGTGGCGAACCGCCTGTGGAACCCCTTTACACGGAGATGGATGCCGCCCAGGTGGCACAGTTTCTGCAACCTACTGGTTATAACAAGCCATTTGAGCCCGTTGAAGGGTTGACTGTCGAATTTTTCGACGCTGGTCACATCCTGGGCTCGGCAGCAATGCGAATCGAAGTCCGGGAAAATGGGCGGAAGTTCCACTTGTGGTTCTCAGGTGACATCGGTCGCCCAGGATTGCCGATCATCCGCGATCCGGTCCTTCCCTTTGATGTTGATTACCTGATGATGGAGTGCACATATGGCGACACTTCCCATGCACACCCGGAGGACGCCCACCAGGTCTTTGCCAGGATTGTCAAAGAGACCGTGCAGCGCCGCGGCAAGGTCATCATTCCTGCTTTTGCCGTCGGGCGTACCCAGGACCTTGTCTTTACCTTGAACCAGATGATCAGCGATAAGGTCATCCCGGCCATTCCGGTCTTCGTGGACAGCCCGTTGGCAGTTCAGGCTTCCCAGGTGTTCATCAAGCACCCGGAGTGTTACGATGACGAGACCCATCAGTTTATCCGCGAAGAACGACACCCGGCACTAACCTTTCCCGGCCTGGAGTATGTCCGCTCCGTGGAGGATTCCAAGGCGATCAATGCGCTCGAAGGACCGTTGGTGATCATTTCCGCTTCGGGCATGGCGGAAACCGGGCGAATATTGCACCATTTGAAGAACAATATCACCGATCCCAGGAACACGATTTTGATCGTGTCCTGGCAGGCTCCGGATACTCTCGGCCGCCGTCTCCAGGAAGGGTCTGAAGAAGTGAATATATTCGGCGAACCATACCGTGTGCGTGCCTCGGTGAAAAGCATCGGTGGATTGTCCGCCCACGCCGACCAGGAGATGTTGATGAAATATGCTCTGGAGGTGAAGGATCAGGTTAGGAAGATCATCCTGGTTCACGGCGAATCGGATGCCGAATCGATCCTCCAGGCACGGTTTGCAGAAGCTGGATTACCCCCGGTTGCTTACCCGGATTGGCAGAATTCCATTGAAATTTGAGCATGGCTGGGCAATATTCTTATACCAACCCGAAATCCCCAGTTCTACGATAAATTCTGCTCCTCTGTATGGAACATCCCGGTTTCACAGGAAATTCACATCAAAATCATTTTCAATTAGCCAATATTAAGATAAAATGAGCACAAGAAATTTTTTTCTACTATGGAATCAAAAAATTCTGTCATCCGGTTACCGCGCCTAAGGAACAGGTTCTGATTCCTTTTTGCAGTTAACAGATTTCATTCAGGAGGACTTAATGCAAACAAAATCGCCCAAGTTTTTGTCAACAGGAAGACTTTCCAAGATTTTTATGGTTCTTGGTGCTTCCCTACTCATCGTCGTGTTTGCTCTCGGTTTGATTCCGCCCTCAACGGTACAAGCCTTGGGAGCAGGAGATGTGACCCTCGTTTGGGGCACTCCCTTCGCCGCCCTGGACAGCAACAAGCCCTGCACAACCGGGCCGCAGGCGATGTATATCCAGATCGATATCACCAACCCTCTTGGAGGCACTGGAACTCTCTATGGAGTCTCCATGACCCTGAGTGGTTTCAACAATGGATTTGCGCTGGATACGGGAGAATCCGCCACCCGATATATCGGTACTATTCTCGATGGTGCCACCAAGCATATCTGGTACTTCGTCACCTATCCGTGCGATCCGATTGGACTATCCACAAATATCACAGCTACAGTTAGTGATAGTGGGGCTGGTTCAATCGCCTTTGGCCCGTACTCACTGACCACCCGCTCTGAGATCTCCGCCCAGGCAGGCGGACAGGTGATCAGCCAGATCATTGGCGGCGTTGGCACCTTTATCGGCCAGGTCGTTCCCATGACCGTTGTCTATTCCTTTGGGAATGTCGGTTCCAACCAGGATGTCATCATCCAACCGGCGGGAAATCCTTCCTTTGAAAGTGGCTGTCTGCGCCTGGTAGGTGTGGATGTAACTGCGGTGCCTCCAAGTACAAAATGGGCAGGGATCACCACATCGTCAGACAATTTGCTTTATTTCACTGGCGTTACCAGTTCAGCGACCGGTAATGAAATGACGGTCGTTTATTATTTCATGTACCAATGCATTGGTGTTGCCTCTCTTGCCCAACCTTACGCCGACCTGGGCAGTGGCACACAGTATAAATATACCGGGAACTATGGTGTTTGCGAAGTTGGTCCGTGTTCTTTCGATCCACCAAGCAATGAATTTACCATCACGAAGTCCGTTACCCCCACCACCCTCCCGACCACGGGTGGAACAGTGACCTACACGGTGGTGATTACCAATACATCCCTGGATAATGGTTATATCAACCAGATAACGGATGTTTTACCTCCCGGAGTCACCTACGTCGACATGACTCTCGACAGCCAGGTGCTGGCGTCTAATTCCAGCCTGGTGCCAACCACTGGCTCCATTGGGACCATCAATTGGATGGGTAACCCAATAACCTCCTGCACGCCTTCCCCCACCATATGTGATGGGACCTGGTTGGTTCCCGCCAGTGGTACGTTGACTTTGAAGTACACGGCTACCGTCCAGGGTGTGGCAGGCAGTTACACCAACTCGGTCACTGCCTATGCTGGAACAACCATGCTGGGTCCAGTCACCGCCACGGTGGTGGTTCCCGCTCCTGAAGGACACATCATCGTTGACAAGGTGACCGTACCTTCTGGCGATCCCACCAGTTTCTCCTTCAACACCACCGGCGCCGGCTATACCCCCTTCGCTCTCACTGATGCTGCTCTGCCGAACGACCAGACCCTTCAACCGGGCACGTACTCGGTTAGCGAGGTTGTACCTGCCGGATGGAACCTGGACAGCGCCACCTGCGTCAGCTCCAATCCAACGAATGCTGAGATCCCAAGCAATATCCAGCTCGATCCTGGTGAAACTGTAACTTGTACCTTCACCAACACCAAGCTCGGTTCGATCATCGTCGAGAAACAGACTGTCCCTGATGGCGCAGTTGGCAATTTCTCCTTTGCTGGCGATGCCGCAGGTACCATCTCTGATGGTGGTCAAATCGTTGTCAGTAACCTGCTGCCGGGGATTTACACCTCCACTGAGGCGAATCCGGCACCTGCCTTCGCGTTGACATCCATCGTATGCGACGATAACAACAGCACCGGTGACGTATCGACTCGCATTGCAACCTTCCACGTTGAAGCCGGTGAGGTTGTGAAATGCACCTTCACCAATACGCTGCAACCTGGCACCTTGATCGTCAAGAAGGTGATCATCAACGATAATGGCGGAACAAAAGTATTTGGTGACTTCACTTTCGTGGTCGATGGCGGCAATCCAGTCCAATTCGATCCCATCGATGGACAGAATGAACTATCTGTCCCCGCTGGTACCTACAACGTCACCGAACCTGCCGTCGCCGGTTACACCACCACCTACAACAACTGTTCCAATATTGTGGTACCGCCAGGCGGTTCTGCCACCTGCACGGTGACCAACAACGACCAGCCTGCAACTTTGACCGTGATAAAGGTCGTTATCAATGACGACGGTGGCACCAAGACCTTCACCGACTTCTCCTTCGTGGTGAATGGCGGGGCGCCGGTTGCCTTTGAGGTCGATGGTCAAAACGATCTCACAGTCCCCGCTGGCACATATAACATCATCGAACCAGCAGTAGCCGGATACACCACCACATATAATAATTGCACCGACGTTGTCATCCCCAATGGTGGCACGCAGACTTGCACGATCACCAACAATGACCAACCTGCGACACTGACTGTGGTTAAAGTCGTAATCAATGACGACGGTGGCACCAAGACCTTCACCGATTTCTCCTTCGTCGTCAACACGACTGCTCCGGTCGCCTTTGAACCGGATGGTCAGAACGACCTGACCGTGCCTGCAGGCACCTATAACATCACCGAGCCTGCTGTCGCCGGTTACACCACCACTTACAATAATTGCTCTGGCGTTGTCATCCCCAACGGCGGCACGCAGACCTGCACCATTACCAACAATGACCAGCCTGCAACCTTGACTGTGATAAAGGTCGTTATCAATGACGACGGTGGCACCAAGACCTTCACCGACTTCTCCTTTGTCGTAAATGGTGGAGCACCGATTGCCTTTGAAGCCGACGGTCAGAATGATCTCTCGGTCCCCGCAGGGACCTACGACATAACCGAGCCTGCTGTTGCCGGTTACACCACTACGTACAGCAATTGCTCCCAAGTTGCCATCCCCAATGGTGGCACAGCCACTTGTACCATCACTAACAACGACCAGCCTGCCACCCTGACAGTGATCAAGGTCGTTGTCAATGACGACGGTGGCACCAAGACCTTCACTGACTTCTCCTTCGTGGTGAATGGCGGTGCCCCGGTCACATTTGAGGCCGATGGGCAGAATGACCTGTCTGTCCCCGCAGGGACATACAACATCACCGAGCCTGCCGTTGCCGGTTACACGACCACCTACAACAACTGCTCGAATGTGATCATTCCCAACGGTGGCACGCAGACCTGTACAATCACCAACAATGACCAGCCTGCGACTCTCACCGTCATCAAGGTTGTTATCAACAACGACGGTGGCACCAAGACCTTCACTGACTTCTCCTTCGTCGTGAATGGCGGTGCACCGATCGCATTCGAGGCCGACGGTCAGAACGACCTGTCTGTCCCCGCTGGAACCTATTCAGTCACCGAGCCTTCTGTTGCCGGCTACACGACCACCTACAATAACTGCACAGAAGTTGTCATCCCCAATGGTGGGAGCGCCACCTGCACGATCACTAATGATGACCAGCCTGCAGTTCTGATCGTCAAGAAGGTGGTCATCAACGACGACGGCGGCACCAAGACCTTCACCGACTTCTCCTTCGTGGTGAACGGTGGCGCACCGGTTATCTTCGAAGCTGACGGTCAAAACGATCTTGCAGTCAATCCCGGAACCTTCACCATCACCGAACCTGCAGTTGCCGGCTACACCACAACTTATGACAATTGCACGGACGTTGTCATCCCCCTGGGAGGCACACAAACCTGCACCATCACCAACAATGACCAGCCTGCAACCTTGATCGTTAGGAAGGTGGTTATTAACGACGACGGTGGCACCAAGACCTTCATCGACTTCTCCTTTGTCGTCAACACGACGGCACCGGTTGCCTTTGAACCCGATGGTCAGAACGACCTGACCGTTCCTGCTGGCACTTACAACATCACCGAGCCTGCTGTTGCTGGTTACACCACCACTTATGACAACTGCTCGAATGTTGTCATACCCAATGGCGGCACGCAGACCTGCACCATCACCAACAATGACCAGCCTGCCACTCTGATCGTCGTCAAGGTGGTCATCAATGACAACGGTGGCACCAAGACCTTTACCGACTTCTCCTTTGTGGTGAACGGCGGTCCAGCACCTGTCGCCTTCGAACCTGATGGTCAAAACAACCTGACTGTTCCCGCTGGGACATACAACGTCACCGAACCTGCCGTTGCCGGTTACACCACTACATACAGCAACTGCACGGATGTTGTCATCCCCAACGGTGGAACCGCCACCTGCACGATCACGAATAACGACCAGGCCGCAACCCTGATCGTCCAGAAGGTGGTCATCAATGACGACGGCGGTACCAAGGTCTTCACCGACTTCACCTTCGTAGTGAACGGTGGCGCCCCGGTCACATTTGAGGCCGATGGGCAGAATGACCTGTCTGTCCCCGCAGGGACATACAACATCACCGAACCTGCCGTTGCCGGGTATACGACCACCTACAACAACTGTACTGACGTGGTCATCCCCTTGGGCGGAACGCAGACCTGCACCATCACCAACAATGACCAGCCTGCGACTCTCACCGTCATCAAGGTCGTCATCAATGACAACGGTGGAACCAAGATCTTCACTGACTTTACCTTCTCGGTGAATGGCGCTGCAGCGGTTGCCTTCGAGGCCGACGGTCAGAACGACATGACCGTTCCTGCTGGCACCTACAGTGTTACTGAGCCTGCCGTCGCAGGCTACAGCACAACTTACAACAATTGCTCGCAGGTCGTCATTCCCAATGGTGGTTCTGCCACCTGCACGATCACCAACAATGATCAAGCCTCGACCTTGATCGTCAGGAAAGTGGTCATCAATGACAACGGCGGCACCAAGACCTTCACTGACTTCACCTTTGTGGTGAACGGTGGAGCACCGGTTACCTTCGAGGCCGACGGTCAGAACGATTTGGCTGTCAATCCCGGAACCTACACCGTAACCGAGCCGGCTGTGGTTGGATATGCCACCACCTACGACAACTGCACCGATGTTGTCATTCCTCTTGGTGGTACACAGACATGCACCATCACCAATGATGACCAGGTGGGTACGATTGTCGTCAAGAAAGTGATGCTTGGCGGCACCGGCACATTTACCTTCACCGGTTCTCCCGCTGGCACGATCAATGCCAACGAAGGAACCATCCAGATGAATGTCTCCCCGGGAACCTACACCTCGGTTGAGACGCTCCAAACCGGTTGGGACCTGACCTCCATTACCTGTGACGACACCAACAGCACCGGCGATGTCGCCACCGCAACTGCCACCTTCGTTGTGGCCGCCAGCGAGACTGTTGTTTGTACCTTCACCAATACCTTGCAGGCGCCCCAGATCGATATCACCAAGTCGGTGGCCTCCATCGCAACTGTGAGTACCGGAACATACAATGTCACTTTCTCGTTGGTCGTAAAGAACACCGGTAATGTTCCGTTGGCGAATGTCCAGGTGACCGATAACCTGAATCTCACCTTCCCGTTGCCCACCACCTATAGTGTTGTGTCAATCAACAGTGCTACTTTGAGTGTCAACCCGCTTTACAACGGCAACAGCAACATCAATATGCTGGTTGGCTCCGACACGATGGCTGTGGGACAGGAAGGCACGATTACACTGGTTGTACAGGTTGTTCCGACCATCCCTGGTCCATTCCTGAATCTTGCGATTGTAACTGGCATGGCACCGGACGAATCAACTGTCACGGACCAGGATGATGCCATCGTCACCTTTGTGCTGGCTTTCAATCCCCCCGTCGGCATCAAGCTCGTGGATGGAACGGACGCACCTGTCCTCAAGTGGAGCGTATCCTGGATCAACAGCACCAACCTTGTTCCGGTTGTCGCTTTCATGAGCGATCCCATTCCTGATGGCACTCTCTTCAGTGCTGTTGGAGCTGCAAGTGGTTATCCAGTGCCTGTTACTGCACCTCTTGGCTCCACCAACCTTGGTGTAGCCTGCATGGATGCCTCGCTCATCACGAGCACCACCCTGTGCTACTATGAAGGACCCACTCCAGCCTTCCCGCGTGGTAGGGTCATCTGGTCAGGTATATTGGGTCCCGATTTCGGCGCCACCGATGTATCAATGGCATTACATGAGATCACCATCTCCTTCAATGTGGTTCTCGATGAAGGCGTCCTCTCGGCCTACAATTATGCCAAGCTCAACTCGGATCTGAATGGCGATGGCGATGCCCTTGATCCAAATGAACAGGAAGTGGCCTTCGCCGACAATAGGTGGACAGTCACCATTCCTGAGACTGGTTTTGCTCCTGGCAAGGTTACTGAGTTATCTGCTCAGGCTGCAGAACAGTCTTACCAATCGCTTGGCAATCTCTGGCTTGAGATACCCCGCCTGGGTATCCAGACCAACATCATGGGTGTTCCTGTCAGTGGTACCAGTTGGGATGTCTCCTGGCTGGGCCGCAAGGCCGGTTGGTTGAATGGCACCGCCTACCCGTCCACGGAAGGCAACTCGGTCATCACCGGGCATGTATACCTGCCCAACGGGAAACCAGGTCCATTCGTCAATATGCGCCAGCTAAAATGGGGCGACCAGGTGATCGTCCACATGGATGGTCAACAGTACACCTACGAAGTGCGGGATGTGAGCCGTGTCAGACCGGATGACCTGTCTCCTCTCCGCCACGAAGATCGCTCCTGGGTCACCCTCATCACTTGCCAGGGCTACAACGAATCCAACAACACATACGCTTACCGCCTCATTGCGAGGGCAGTACTGGTCAGCGTTCAAGCAGAAGCCAAGGATCCATTGAACACCCGCTAAAATTTCGTAATGTAATACTCCGGGCGGTGCAGTTGCACCGCCCGGTTTGTTTTTAAATTGCCTTACCCTGGTAAATTAAGATATAATTGCGCCCGCTGCATGGAGAGGTGCCAGAGCGGTTGAATGGGACGGTCTCGAAAACCGTTGTGGCCTTCGGGTCACCGTGGGTTCGAATCCCACCCTCTCCGCTGTTTTTAATTAACCACTTCAGTCCCCTGCGACGCCTTACAAATGTAGATCTCCGGGTGAAGTCTTGTTTCGGCTTCATATCCTATGGCAAGCTTGCCGGCAAATTCATCCACCTTCCTGGCATCCACCAGGTTAACCGTGCAGCCCCCAAAACCTGCTCCGGTCAGGCGCGCGCCGTAACAACCAGGCAGGGTTTGCGCCACTCGCACCATGACATCCAACTCATGGATGGATACCTCGTACAAGTCCCGAAGGCTGGTGTGGCATTCATTCAACATCTTGCCAAATTGACCAATATCACCTTGTTCTAAAAGCAGAATTGCCCTCTGGGATCTTGCGATCTCTTCCACAACATGCCGGGTGCGCTTCTGGATACGATCAGGCAAATGAGATGCCAGGCGATCGAGAGTCTCCACGCTTACGTCTCGCAAGGATCTGATCCCGGGCAGAAACACCTGAAGGTCCCGCACAGCTGCTTCGCAATCTGACCTGCGGCTGTTATATTCACCTGAAGTCAAAGTTCGCCTGATTGTGGTATCTGCGATAACAACGGCAACATCACTGGGCAACGGATAAGTACGCCATTCGAGGGAACGGCAGTCGAGTAGCAGAAGACGGCCCTCTTCTCCACATGCACAGGCGAACTGGTCCATGATCCCACAATTAACCCCCACGTAATTATTTTCCGCTTTCTGACCGAGCAGAGCTCGTTCCATTGGTGTGAGAGTCCAACCGCCCAGCAATTGCCAGGCAAGCACAAATGCCATTTCCACCGACGCAGAGCTGCTTAAGCCAGAACCAACTGGTACATTTGATGCATAGCAGGCATTCAATGCGTATACAGGAAGGTTTTCTTCATTTAAAGCAACTGTTATGACCCCAGCAGGATAAAGTGCCCAGATGGGTAATAGGTTGCCGTTTGCATCCTTCTTTTCGCGCAATTTTTCAGGCGTAATTGTGACTTCCCCTTTAAAGTCAAGTGCTGCCAGAGTGGTGCGACTATTCATGGTAGGTGAGAAAGCCAGCCAGGTTGCGCGGTCAATGGATATCGGCAGAACGAATCCGCCATTGTAATCCACGTGTTCTCCCAACAGGTTGACCCGACCTGGTGAGCGGATGAGATGTTCCGGGGCTTTACCGAAACGTTCCTTGAACCTTGCAGCTACTGATTCACGAAGGCTCATGGTCTCTTCCTTTTATTGCAATAAACATAGTGAACGTCCCATCGCTGAATTCCTGGCATCCTTGGCACTCCCAAGCGTCCAACTTATCTATGTCCCGCAAGTAAACGAGGGCATGATTTTATCAAGTAATAAGAATATTTTCTGGAACCTCGGTAATGAGTAATTGTAATTCGATTTGGTATTTTCGAAGCAGGTTTATTAAATTGGAATAAGGCCATTCATAATTTTCCGACCGCTTACCAGGTTACCTGGAAAATTCTTCTATTCATGTTAAACCCGACTGCTCATGCCGAACCCTTTCTCCTCTCCCGCCTTATGGTAAGATTAATTTAATAGATTTCTGAATCTGACAGGAGTATTCATGAATATCGACCTCACAATTGACCCAGTATCAGTCAGCCAGGTCCTGATTGATTTCCTCCGCACCGGGATCATACGCACTGGACTAAGCCGCGCAGTGGTAAATCTCTCCGGCGGTCTTGACTCTGCGGTATCCTGTGTGCTTACAGCCCGTGCCTTGGGGCCAGAAAATGTCCTTGCTCTTCGCCTGCCGTATACGTCGTCATCCAAAGATTCACTTGACGATGCCCAACGTGTTATTGACCTGACAGGTGTCCGTTCCGTGACCATTCCGATTACCCCAATGGTGGATCCACTGATCGAATCCGATCCTGAAATGTCGCCGGTCCGCAAAGGGAATATCATGGCTCGCATGCGCATGATCATTGCCTATGACCGTTCGGCTGCCTTCAATGCCATCGTGGTGGGTACTGGCAACAAGACTGAAGTTCTTCTCGGTTACACCACCCTTTACGGCGACTCAGCCTGCGGCATCAATCCCCTTGGTGACCTTTATAAGACCCAGGTTCGCCAACTCGCCCGGTCGATTGGAATCCCCGGGCCGATCATTTCAAAGCCTCCGTCTGCTGATCTTTGGGCGGGGCAGACGGATGAAGGCGAACTTGGTTACACCTATGCCGATGTCGACAGGTTGCTTTACCTCTTGGTGGAAAAAAGCTTCCGTCCGGAAGATTGTGTCCAGGCTGGATTCCAGGAGGCTTTTGTCCGTCAGGTGATCGAACGCATCCATAAAAACGAGTACAAGCGCCTCCTGCCACCAATCGCTCAACTCTCCAACCGTACAGTTGGGTATGACTCATTGGAATTGCATGATTGGGGAAAATAGGACGAAATCATCGATCTCACAGCACCGTCATTGTTGAGTCAACATGCAGTTTCCTCCTGCCCTGCGCCATAAACGCTACTTTTATCTTTGGCTTGGCTTGCTAATTTCCATCGCCGGTTCTCAAATGCAGAATGCTGCTCTACACTGGCACATTCGCACCTTGACGGATGAGCCAAATCCACTTGCCTTGGGTGGGATCGGATTGGCGCGGATTCTACCAGTGGTTATCTTTTCGTTCCTGGGTGGACCAGTTGCGGATACTTTTAACCGCCGGCGTGTACTTTTCATCACCCAGTCAGCCATGGCCCTGGTTGCCCTGGCACTTGCTGTCCTGACCCTTACCGGTCACATCACCATCTGGTACATCTACTTGTTGACGGCGATTCAGGCCGCCGCCCAGGCATTTGATGGCCCTGCTCGTCAGGCGATGATACCCAGCATCGTCCCGGTCAAGGACCTCCCCAATGCTTTCAGCATGTCTTCCATCGCCCAGAATACAGGCGCCATCATCGGACCCGCATTGGCCGGTGTGGTAATTGCCGTGTTGGGACAGGAATATACCTACTTGTTCAACGCAATATCCTTCCTGGCGGTCATCATTGCCTTAATATTGATGGGGAAAGTCAATCAGGATGCCACGCAATGCTCCTGGGATCAGCCTTTCTGCTGCCATTGAAGGATTCAAATTCATTCTCTCGCGCAAGATAATCCTATCCACCATGATCATGGACTTTGTTGCCACATTTTTTGCTTCTGCGAAGACGATGATGCCCATTGTGGCCAAAGACATCCTCAAGGTCAACGAAATTGGTTTTGGCTGGCTCTCTTCGGCCGAATCGATCGGCTCGGTGGTGACAGGCGTGATTTTGTCCCAGATACGCCTGCTGCGCAGGCAAGGCAAAGTTTTCCTGGTCGCTGTCGGTATCTTTGGCTTGGCCACGATACTTTTTGGATTTGCCTACAAGATCGGTCCTGACGTAATTCTCATCTCCCTGCCCTCTTTCCCGGTCACCCTGGCATTCCTGGTGGCGTTTCTTGCCATGGTCTTGTCAGGATCTGCGGACACTGTCAGCACCATCATTCGCAATACCATCCGGCAGCTAAATACCCCGGACCATATTCGTGGGCGGATGGTTTCCGTTAACCAGATCTTCTTCCAGGGGGGACCCCAACTGGGTGAGGTGGAGTCCGGAATCGTTGCCAGCTTGTTTGGTGTGCCGGCGGCGATCATTAGTGGGGGTATCGGCTGCCTGCTCGGTGTTGGGCTGATCGTGCTGCGATGGCCGCAACTTCGCAGCTATAATGGCGATGAGCATCTGTATGCATCCACAGCTTCTTCAGCATAGGTAGACGCATCCAGGCGGTAAACCTACTTTTACCCAACGATTACCCTGCCATTCAGATAATTAATTTGACTTTCCATCCTGATTTCTACTATACTGCAACTAGAGTATCCGCCTATGCGAGTCTTGAGCTTTATAAGGGAGTTCTCTTAGCAGCACGCTGTATGGACGCGTGCTGTTTATTTTCTTATTATAAGGAGCAGCCTAATGGATTCAGGAATGATCGGAAAGATCCAGAAAGCCAAGCGTTACGCTCAGGAACGGAATCGCTTTCATTTTGAATCCCTCACCGTCAGGATCGATGGTGAGAACAACTCCCACACGGCGCACTTGGGAGATGGAAAATGGGAATGCGATTGTGACTTCTTCCAAAATCGCAAAGTCTGCACCCATACCATGGCACTCGAAGAATTGCTTAAAGATATGCTTGTCTTAACTGTGTAACTTGCATCACATCGGTGATCAGCCTCCGGTGGTTCAAACCGGGGGCTTTTCATTTCCCCATGGACTATCTGGTAAAATCTAGCCCTATGAACTCCATTTCGCGTCGCGATTTCCTTAAACTGGGTGGTCTGGGTCTTTCGAGCCTGGCCTTCACGAAATTCCTGCCGGAAAATTTTCCATTTGAGGATATCGAGCTCGTCCGTATTGCCAACCGTGTAGGGGTCAGTGTTTACGCGCATCCGGACGATCAAAGCAGGATTGTAGCCACCTGGCCTCGAGACGCTCTTGTTCATATTTATGAGACGATCGACTCCGGATCACCTGGCTACAATCCGATCTGGTACCGGGTTTTCGGAGGTTACATGCACCGCGCCCGGTTGCAGAAGGTGAGGCTGTCTTATAACCTTCCTTTAACCAGCATCCCTGATTCGAAGCTCCTCGGTGAAGTCACTGTGCCTTTTATCCAACCTTACCGATTTACAGAATATGACGGCTGGACGCGCATACCTTTCCGCCTCTATTATGGCACTATTCACTGGATAACTGCCATCGATAGCGGTCCTGATGGAACAGCCTGGTATCGTCTTTTGGACGAAGCCGATGAGAGCACATATTTTGTCCCTGCAGTACAGATGCGTGCCCTTCCTCCCGATGAGATCTCGCTGGTGACGCCTGAAATTGTGAATAAAAATATCGATGTAAATCTTCGCACTCAGACCTTGGCCTGTTACGAGAATGACCAACCAGTCTTCGAAACATCCGTCTCCAGTGGTGTGACCGGATTGTACGACACCCCCTCGGGTCGTTTCAATATCCTGGTGAAACTCCCTTCCCGGCGCATGAGTGCTGCAGACCTGGCTGCCAGCGATGAGGAGAATGTCCTGGCTGGTGTTCCATGGTGCAGCTTCTTTACCGATAAAGGCCATGCTTTTCATGGCACTTATTGGCACAATAATTTTGGCCTGCCCATGAGTCACGGCTGCATCAACATGCGCAATGAAGACGCCAAATGGCTTTTCCGCTGGAGCACCCCTACCGCTTCATTTGATGAGATCGATAAACGTACCCTGGATAAAAAAGGCTACGGCACGATCATTAATATCCACTACGTAATATGCCTGCACTCACCTGGCCGTCCAAGTCTCTTCATTTTCCCCAACCTGCATCCATGACCCTGGATTCGATAGTATTTCCTCGCGGTCTGGGTTATCCTGATGTGGAACCGGTGGATCATCTCTATTTGGGTGAAAACCTGTCCATTATGACCTCCCTGCTCCAGGATTATGAGGGGAAGATCGATTTGATCTACGCCGATCCCCCTTTTTTCACGAATAAACGCTTCTCGACACGGATTGGTCGCGGCGAGGATTCGCGCCGACCTGCCGACTGGCTGCTGGCCGAAGGCTACAACGACCGTTGGGAGAATTTGGACGCTTATCTCGATTTCCTGTATCCGCGCTTGGCAGTAATGCACCGCCTGCTTTCCCCACAAGGTACGCTCTACTTGCACTTGGATTGGCATGCCAGTGCTTATGCCCGCCTTCTGCTGGATGAGCTTTTCGGCCATGACAACCTGATCAACGAGATCATCTGGACTTATCATGGTCCGTCACCCATTCGTCGAGCTTTCAATCGCAAACACGATACCATCCTGGCGTTCGCCAAAGGTGAGAAGTATATTTTCAATGCGGATGCTGTCCGCCAGGCGTATAACCCCACCACCGTGAAAACTTTTAATTCTTCCCCCAAAGCAGGATTTGGCAAAATCCCTAACCTGGATCGAGGCAAAGTACCTGAAGATTGGTGGTACTTCCCTGTGATCGCCCGACTGCACAACGAGCGCACGGGTTACCCAACCCAAAAACCAGAAGCACTCTTGGAGCGTATCCTGCTTGCATCATCCAATCCCGGGAGCCTGGTTGCTGACTTCTTCTGTGGTTCGGGGACATTTCCCGTCACTGCTGCCAGGCATGGACGCCATTTCCTTGCCTCGGACATTGCCTGGCGTGGGATTCACACCACACGCAGTCGACTTGTTGAAAAAGCGATTGCTCCGTTCGCAATCAACTTTCAAGATGGCATACCTGGTCATTTATCTGATATGCAATCAAATTTTTCAGCCTGCTCGACAATTTCCGGAATTTCCATTTCTGTGGGGGATCACCAATTGGATTATTGGGAGGTGGATCCTGATTGGAATGGCAAGGTCTTTCTTAGTGCATTGCAGGCTCGCCGACCGATCCGTTCCGGGACCATTCCTGAATTAATAGAAAAACCCGTCGCGGGAAAGAACATTCGCGTACGGGCTGTCACGATCGAAGGAAAGCAATTGGAAACTGGAGTTTATACGTCCAGGCGGTAACCCACTCCCCGCACAGTTTTCAAGTATTTGGGTTGGTCTTTGTCTACTTCGATGGCATGTCTCAGCCAGGAAATGTGCACGTCCAATGTCCGTGTGTCCTCGGTGTAATCAGTTTCCCAAACCTGTGAGAAAAGCAACTTGCGTTCCACCACCTCTCCCCTGTGTTCAATGAGAACGCTCAACAAACGGACCATGCGGGGGGTGAGACGTGTTCGTTTCCCCGAACAAACCACGATCCGCTTCTCCTTGTCTAGTTTGATCATCCCGGCATGCAGGCTATTCTTGCTTTCTCCGGGTAATAGGTGGCGAATGCGGTTAAGAGTTTTTGGACTGTGAAAGGCAATGTCAGTACGACATCAGCTTCGATGGCATCGGCTTCCCGATCCGGGTCCAAAATCAGCAGAATGGGCAGTTTTCCTTCTTGCACGTGCAAGGATTGGCAAATGCGCTTACCGCTGGTCCGCAAGGTGGCAGCATTAACAATTACGACATCCGGGGAGAATCCGTCTGTGATGCGTTTGATCGCTTCACTACCACTTGAGACCATTTCAGTAGTGAAACCTTTCTTGCGCAATTCCAGACCGAAGCCAGGATATTCTGCGTGTTTACCCTCTATGATTAAAAGTGTTGCGTCGTTCATGGCAATTCTTTAACATTATACCCTATTGTTAAAGAATGTTGCTGGCGCCAAAAGTACCGGTGATAAAATAACATCTTCCTCTACAACCTTCCCACTCTCGTCCCCCTCTGGTAAAATCAGCCCCCGGAGTGTTGTACCCTTCACTCCAAAATCCACCTTCTTGAAAGGGCTTGAAAAGAAATGAAAGTACTTCTGATAAAAGACGTATATAAGCTCGGGCGCGCCGGTGACGTAAAGAAAGTCGCCGATGGTTATGGTCGAAACTTCCTCATTCCGCAAGGAATGGCAGTTCTGGCCACTGAAGGCGCACTCAAGCAAGCTGACCGTATTCGCCAAAAAGCCGCTGAAAGTCGGGCACTTGTTAATGACGAGATGGCAGTGGTTGCTGAAGCTCTGGGTAAGATCCATCTGAACTTTGGCGCACGTGCTGGTGAGACCGGGAAGCTCTATGGTTCCATCACATCTCAAGACGTAGCCGACCAGATCCAGCAGAAATCTGGCCATGTTATCAAGCGCCAAATGATCGATATGCAGCCCCTGCGTACCTTGGGAGAGCATGTCGTCCGTATCCGCCTGACCATGGACTTGATCCCCGAGATCAAGGTAGTTGTTTTCCGTGAAGGCGAAGCAGAACCGAAAATCTCTGTCGAACCCGATCAAGGCTCTCCTATAAAATCCGAAGAGCCTGGGCGGGAAGTCACTGAAGAACCTGTAACAGAGGCTCGAACCAGATCGCCGCTATAGAACATCACCGGTCAACCTCAGGGGAACCGGTGATGTTTTTTTCCTGCCATGCCTGATACCATTGGTCAACAACTCAAGCAGGCGCGCCTGGGTAAAAACCTGTCCATTGACGACGCAGTCCAGGCGACTCGCATCCGTGCTCATTACATTCAAGCGCTGGAAGCCGACGACTTTGAGTCTCTGCCATCCGCAGCGCAAACACGGGGCTTCCTGAAACTCTATTCCGAATTCCTCGATCTCTCCCTGGATGACCTCCTAATCCAACAACGTAAAACAACCTCTGTTTCTGAAAATATTCCTGACCTGGTCACCTCACAAGACATGGATGTGAATAAGGCAGGATCCTTTCCTGAGCCAGAGACCAAATTGGATGCACCAGAAACAATAAAAAAGAACTCCTCCACAGCCGGCAGGAGAACGCGGAAAGTTCCTGAAATTGTTACACAACCCTCCCAGGCACTTTACCTACCTGAAAATGAGCATGATCTGAGTGATAAATCACTTGGAATTGGGGATACAACCGGATCACCTGCTAGCCTCCTTTCTCAATCCCTGTTTTCCGCAATTGGCATGGCATTGCGTCAGAGGCGTGAAGCCCTGAGTCTCTCGCTTGAAGAGATCGAACGGCACATCCATGTCCGAAAACATTACTTGGATGCGCTTGAAACGGGGGAGTATGACCACCTGCCATCTTCGGTACAGGCGCGTGGAATGTTGCAAAACTATGCGGGTTTCCTTGGCCTAGATGTTGATACTCTCTTATTAAAAGTTCGCCGATGCTCTCCAGGCTCAGCTCAATGAAAGGCAACTCCTGATTGAGGATCAAGCCGTCCCACAAAAAGGGAAAAAGACAAGGATACCTGCATCACTTCGACGTTATCTCTCGCCGGATATCCTGATCGGTGGCGGGTTGGTGATCACGCTGGCGCTTTTTGCCATATGGGGAACTGGACGCATCCTTAATACCAGCACTTCGTCCACTCCCCAACTTACCGCGCCATCCATATCAGACATTTTGATCTCCTCTCCTGCTGCCGGTACTCCTTCTCACACTCCTACGCAAGCGCTTGACTCTACCTTTATGACACCCGATGGTACCCTGGCAGCGGAAATTGCCACTCTGCCAGCTCAAACTGGAATGGTACAGGTGATATTGGTAACCAGCCGGAACGCTTGGGTGAAAGTGATCGTGGACGGAAAAGTCGAATTTGAAGGCCGCACTGTTCCTGGCACGGCATATGCCTACGATGCAAATACCCAGATCGAAGTGATAACTGGCGATGGTGGTGCAGTAAATATCATTTACAACCAATCCAATTTGGGGGCAATGGGCGTGTATGGCGAAGTGGTGGATCGCATTTATACCCGGACCACAATCCTGATGCCTACCGCGACCCATACTCCGTCACCGACAATTACCCCCACACCAACGGTCACTCCTCGCCCGTCTGCTACTCCTCGACCGTCGGCAACTCCACGCCCATCAGCCACCCCAAAACCATAAGTTTCAGTGAATCAATTCAAGATCCGGGAACCTTACAGGTATGAATGAAAAGACTTTCCACCTGACCTCACTAGGTTGTGCCAAGAACGATGTCGACTCGCTGTCGATGGCACAGCTAATGCAACGCGATGGTTATAGATCGGTGCGAACTCCGCAGGAAGCGGATGTGCTGATCGTTAACACTTGTGGTTTCATCGGCCCAGCGCGCGATGAATTATATGCTGAGCTGAAGGAACTGGCTGATGCCAAGCTTCCCGGACAACTCTTGATTGCAACCGGTTGCCTTACTCAACGTTACGGCGAAGAAGTTGCCCGGCGAATTCCCGGTGTGGACGGCATTCTTGGCACACGGCGATGGATGGATGTCGTCGAGATCGTGCATGCATTGCGCAAGTCCCCTCATCCTCAATATTTGTACCATCTGCCAGAAACGAGTACCATCGGCCCCGATCCACTCTTGGCTGATGGAAACCCAAGCACCATGCGGGTGGCAATTATGGGTCCAGTGCTTATTTGAAGATCGCCGATGGCTGCCGGCGACCTTGTGCGTTTTGTGCAATCCCTCTGATCAAGGGTACACTGGTCAGCCGCCCGGTGGAAACGATCCTGAACGAGGCGCGCAACCTGGCCTCACAAGGGGTGCGCGAAATCAACCTGATCGCACAGGATACCACGGACTTTGGTCACGACTTTGGGATGAAGGATGGTCTATCCCTCCTGCTTGACCGGATGACCAAGGAAATTCCCTCGTCCACAGGTCTTGAGTGGATTCGCATCTTGTATGCCTTTCCTGGATATGTAACTGACCAGTTGATCGAGGTGATGGCTTCCCGCCCGCAGATACTGCCCTACCTGGACATCCCTCTTCAACATGCCCACCCGGCAACCTTGCAGCGAATGCAGCGCCCGGCAAATATGGATTGGGTTTATCGGACGATTGAGAAAATGAGGAGGTCCATTCCCGGGCTGGCTATACGCACCACTTTCATCGTAGGGTACCCGGGTGAAACGGAAGCTGAGTTCCAAGCCTTGCTCGACTTTGTCCAGATGATGCGTTTTGATCGAGTCGGTACTTTCCAGTTTTCTTTCGAAGAAGGCACCGCCTCCACCCCTCTTGGAGATCCAATCCCTGCTGAGGAGAAAGAAGAACGCTACAACCGGCTGATGGAACTCCAGCAATCCATCTCCCTTCAAATTAACCAATCTTTTGTGGGGAAAATAATGGAAGTGCTAATCGAGAAGAAGGTAAAAGGGCAATGGATTGGGCGTTCGTACCGCGACGCCCCCGAAATCGATGGGAATGTAATCGTGACAGGAAAAGTCGGCGTGGGGAAGATTGTCCCAGTCAAGATTACCGGCGCATTGGCTTACGACCTAGAAGGAATCCCCGTCCAGGTAATTGAGGGTAACTAGCTATCCTCTGCCATGAAATGCTCGGTCCCTGACGTTGAAGATTTACCCCGAATCGGAACAATGAAGATCAAAATAAAGATCAAGTTCATGACAATGGATGCTGTGACCGAATAGACAACATCCAAATCCATGACTGTGAACATGGAGGGTGTAGGCAGGACAGTGACAACTGTATTGGCAAACAAGCCGGTGAACAGGTTATTGGCTGCATGCAAACCAAGTGCCAGCTCCAGCCTACCGTCTCTTAGGGTGATGAAAGCCATCGTTGCACCGATGCAAAAATAGTACAGTCCCATCAGGACGAAATTTTAATTTCGCCTCCGGATTCAGGAGGTGGGGCAGCATGAACACGATCCCGGAGATTGCACTCAAGATCCAGATGTTCCGGATCCGCATCCCCAAACTCTGCAATAGATACCCTCGGAAGAACAATTCTTCTGCAGAAGTCTGGATCGGCAATAAAATGACCGCCAGGAGAACAAAAGGAATATACGCGCCCAGGTCAAGCGTTAGGACATATCGACCAGGGTGGAGAAGTGATTCCACTATTGCTGCCATCGCAGCGAGGACGAACCATACAACGAAACCCTGGAATAATCGTTTCCAGTCCAACCTGCGCAAGGGTGTTACCAGGGATAGGAATTTTCGAGAATGAATAAAGCGGATTGCCAGGAATATCCCCGCAAGGAAGGCCCAGGAAGCAAGCATGAATGCCACAAAACTTATTGTCACTGGAATCCCTGTGAAAGTTGCTTCCGGGGTGACACTTGTGGCGGGATTGCCGTCGAGCATTGTCCATAAAATCAGGATCAAGCTCGGGCCTGAGCCGACAATTTGCCAGGCAAATAGAATGGTGATGACGGCAAGAAGATAGCGCCACCATTCGTTCTTCCCCAAGCGGGCAAGATCGAGATAATCGTTCATGCTTCTTTACAGGTAGATTAATTCAGGGATAAGCGCTTCAGTAAGGATGGATTGTGTTATGGAGTTGGGGTTTCCGTTAATGTCGGTGTAGGCGTTTCTGTGAGGGTTCCCTCTGGTGTGGCGACATCACCATTATTATCACCTTCATCTCCCTGGCAAAGATTATAGATTTCGGTCGCCGTTGGGAAGTAAGGCTCATTTTTTGCACTCGGAACGGTGAACGCCAGGTCAAGTTGTTCTTGCGCACCACAACTATCGCCATTTGCGAGTAATTGTTCTGCATATTTGATCGTGGCGAATCGCCAGCGTTCGGTGGCACTCATGCACGACGTATCCATCAAAGAGGTGGGATATCCGGTCATGACCTGGGCAAAATAATCTTGAGCCTTAAGCCAATCCTGGTCCCAATAACTCGAACCTATGATGTACAACCGTGAATATGAACGCAGGCTCTGGGCTACACTATCCAGGGATCCAAATCTTTCTGCCAATGAAAAATCGTATATTCCGCCTTCCAGGTTGATATCGCTGCACTTCTGGGAAGGAGGGATTATCTTGGAGAACCCGCGCATGCGCAGGGCTAGATAATACATGCCGTCAACTTCAGCAGTCCGATAATTGGGTGCGGTTTTTCTCAGGCTGTCCAGGTTGGTCAGGGCATTGTTCCAATCCCTGGCGATCAAAGCCGCGCGGATATTGGCGTAAATGGCATCTGCTCCGCGCAGGTCTGGTGTTGGTGATGCTTCCGGGGTTTCAGATGCAGTTGGTGTTGGAGAGATCTGGATAAGCAGGAGAAGTTCAGTGTATGCGTCCAGTACGCCGGGGAATTCCGGGTCATGTTGAATAATATAGTCAAAATGTTGTTTGGCAAGCTCATATTGCCCTGCTTCCATCTTCTGAAGCCCGAGATCGAATTGCTCCTGGAGTTGTGTGCTCACCTGGGTTTTCTGGGCATCGTAACGCTGCCCCATTCCAGAGTTATATCCGACTAGTAGGCCGATGAATATCAACAAGGCTACAACAATTAAAACCAGCCATCCTGAGAATTTCTTCCTGGCTTGAGCTTGATGACCATCTTGTTTGGTAGAAACGGGTTGTGTTTCTCCAACTTTATTCGGTTGAGTATCGTTCAATTCAGGTTCAGACATGGGGGCGATTATACTCCAATTGCAGAGCTCAAATTTCCCAGCGAGAAATCCATGGCGATGCCCAGGAAAAACCGGCAAACAGCATCGTGCTGCCATCCTTCCGAGGAAACGTGGAGACAGACGATTGAACTTATAGGTGAAGTAAAAGTCGTAGTTCCTTCCTGATAAGTGGAAGGGCAACAGCCAACCCTGCCAGCATTCCAACGAGGGCTGCCAGGATCGGCTGGATCGGTAGAAAATGAAGGCACAACCAGCTAAGACTCCCCCCCAGGATGGCAGCCAGCAGGCTGCGGGGAAGGGTTCCACGCATATCAAGCAAACCAGGGAATTTCCGGTTCAATAACCAGTGCAGGACGGCTGCCTGGGTAGTAAAGGTGATCGCCGCAGCTAAAGGAATACCTGGTAATCCAATCCAGGATGATAAAAGCCAGGCTAAGGCAAAGAAGGTGACCGCTTGGACGCCTGCCGCAATAAAAGGCGTACGTGTATCCTGCGTGGCATAAAACGCTCGCACCGCAGTCTCCAGCCATGTATCCCCCACCAGGCCGAAAAGAAAAGCCCAAGTACACCAGGTGACCAGGTCTAGCTGGCTTGTTTCAAACCCAAAGAACGCTCCAGCCAACGGGCGAATGATCATCCCCAGCAGTACTGCAGCAGGCAAGCTGAGCGCCAGCATCACCCGCAAGGCACGGTTCACCGTGTTGCGGAAATCATCCACCAGTCCGGCAGAAATGAACTCCGAAAGCGTAGGCAGCAAGGCAATGGCAATCGCGGTGCCGATGATCGTTTCCGGGACTTGCTGGATCGTCCAGCCGAGATTGAGTGCTCCCACGCCTGATTCCCCAAAACGGGAAGCCAGGCTGTCACGGGCAACAAAATATGCCTGAATGCTGAACATGGTAAGCAAGCGTGGCCAAAGCAAGATCAATACTCGCCGGACACCCTGTGTCTTAATTCCTATCACTGGTCGCCAGCGGAATTGGTAGCGCAAAAGACCCGGCACTTGGATGAGCAAATGGAATATTGCCCCAATAATGACACCGTAAACCATGCCATATAATCCCAGCCCAAAAGCTGGCAGGGTGATTGGACCAATCTGCAGACCTTCTGTGGGGGCAAGAATGGTCACTCCAAAGATCTGCCCCAGGTTGTAGAAGATCGGCGCCAGGGCTGGAAGCAGGAAATGTTTATTCGCCTGCAGCGAGGACATGACCAGGCCGCTAACCGAGAAAAGCAGGATGGCGACAAGATCAATTCTCATCAGGGATGCAGTCAATGCCTGGTTCGCGGGTGAAAAATTCGGCGCGACCACATAACGCACGATGGGGTCAGCCAGGGCAATAATTGCCGCCGCCGCACCACCTGTGATCAAAAAAGCCAGGTTAAGAATGCGGACAAACAAATCCCAGGCAGCCGGACGTCCCTGCCTGTCGATGTACTCGCGCAGAACCGGGATGAAAGCCATTCCCAATGCGCCGCCGGAGAGCAATGCTGAGAGGTAATCGGGGATATTATTGGAGGCTCCAAAGATGCCCATTCCCTCGAGCCCGACTATTTTATTAAAGAGCAACGCTTTAATAAAAGCGAGAACCTTGTCGAAGGAAAAAAGAACCGCAATGAGGATCGAAGTCCTGGTCAGTTGGGAGAATCTGGTCATGGAGGTGATTATAGTTGCTTTATGGCAGGTCCAGCCAATCCAGTACTTTCTGTATCTGGCTGTCCCAATACCCCCACTCATGGGTTCCTGGCCCTTCATCATAAGTCAGGTCAAGAGGGATTTTCCTTACATGATCTCTAAAGCGGATGTTATCAGCATAAAGGAAATCTTCGGTTCCGCAGCATTGGTATAAGCTTGGGCTTGACTTTTTCCTTTGACGCTTTCTCTGCCAGGGCGAACAGGTCGTGCTGGCTTCCGGCTACCTTGGACAGGTTACCAAATATATTTCGCATCACTTCCAGCCAATGTTCCTCGTCCGGGCGACCATGTTCACGAACCACTTCACATATATCCACCGCACCTGAAAGGCTTGCCGCTGCAGCGAAACGATCTGGGTGTGAAAGCGCGAGTTTAAAAGCTCCGTATCCACCCATGGAAAGCCCTGCGACAAATGTGTCTGCCCGGTTGGATGACAACGGGAAGAGATCGCGAGCAATGACGGGAATTTCCTCACTAATGAACTGCCAGTATTTTCCTCCATGTGCCATGTCGGTATAAAAACTGAGCTGTACCGCTGGCATGATCACCGCTAGATTGTGTTTTTCAGCATACCGCTCAATGGATGTCCATCGTTGCCAGGCAGTGTGGTCATCCGAATAACCGTGCAGCAGGTACAGGGTACGGTAGGCAGGTCTCTTCCCGAGTCTGGCATCCTTGAAACTGCGTTGTGGCAGGATGGCGCCCAGCATTGTTCGCATGCCGAGGGTATCTGAAAAGAAATTTATCTCGGAGATGATCATGGTTTATTCCTTGAGAGCGATTGAATTTCTACCAGAATTCTAATCACCGGGTCATTCTAATCTTCCGATCTCTCTTTCCACTTCCTCAAGAATTTCACCCGCTTTGACCAGTGCTTTCATGGCGTTGTGATCGTTGAAAAGAGGGCGGTCTACATCAAGATGGGCGACATGCTTGCGGATCACTTCACGAGCTTTTATGCTGCCTTTTCCGGGGGTGAACTGGCGGAAATCGAGCGCCTGGGCAGCAGCCATGAATTCAATGCCAAGTATGCCATAGGCATTATCGAGGATCTGGCCGTTCTTAAGCGCAGTATTCATCCCCATCGAAACGAAATCCTCCTGGTCTGCAGCAGCGGGTATGGACTGGATGGAGGCGGGAGCAGATAAAATGCGCTGTTCCACGATCAAGTGGTCGGCTGTGTACTGGCTGAGCATCAAGCCGGAGTAGAAGCCAGGTTCGTGAGCCAGGAAATCTGGAAGTCCTACACTTAAGGAGGGGTTGGTCAATCTGTTCAGGCGGCGCTCCGAAAGGACGCACACCATCGTGATCGCCGCTCCCGCCATATCCATTGGCAGAGCAACCGGCGAGCCCTGGAAGTTAGCCCCGGTCAGGGTCAGCTTTTGTTCAGGCACAAAGATGGGGTTATCCCCCACCCCGTTTAGCTCGATCTCCACCTGCGATCGGGCATAGGCGATCGCATCCCGGGCTGCGCCGATGACCTGCGGTGTGGAACGCATCGAGTAGGCATCCTGCACCTTGGTTTTCATTTTCCCGGAGGTCAGATCCGACCCTTCTACGATCTTGCGAATATTGGCTGCGCTGGCGACAGCACCCTTGAAGCCGCGCAGCTCGTGGAGTTTGGCGTTGTAGGGTTTCATGTTGCCGAGTAAAGCCTCAATGGACATCGCTGCCGCGATCTCGGCTTGCTTGATGAAATTTTCCATGTCATGGATGTGCAATGCGGACATGGCGGTCATTAAGTTGGACCCATTGATCGCTGCAAGTCCATCTCGTGCTTGCAGCCCAGGGATTGGGATACCTGCCCGCTCCAACGCCTCGTGACCTTTCAATCTCTCTCCGTTGTAATAAGCTTCCCCCTCTCCCATCAAGAGCAGCATGGCTTGTGCCATCGGAGCGAGATCACCGCATGCGCCAACCGAACCTTTGTTGCAAACGACCGGTGTGACCCCCTTGTTGAGCATCTCAACCAGGGTAAGAGTGATCTCGGGACGGCAACCAGAATTCCCATGCGCATGGACATTGATCCGTCCTGCCAGGGCACCGCGCACTTGTTCCACGGGTACTGGCTCGCCAATCCCAGCTGCATGATTGTAGATCAGGTACTTTTGAAACTCCTTTATCTGTTCTTCATTTAATACTTTCTCTGAAAACTCACCAATGCCCGTGTTGGTTCCGTACATGATCTCTTTATTGGCAAGTTTCTCCTCCAGCATCGCCCTGCAGACCTTGATGCGCTCCAATGCTGCCGGAGCAAGTTCTACCAATTCTCCACAACGGGCAATGGCAACAAGTTTTTCAATTGTCAGGGATGAACCATCTAGGATGATTGTCATGGATTACTCCTGCATAGTAATTTCTATGTGTAGAGATTATTGGGATCAACAATATGCTTGCTGATTGTACTGCATCCTTGCCAGGTGGTAATTGGCAGAAGTCACCGCTTTCCTGGAATATTTTCATAAAATTGAAAAGTTCCGCTGAAGGTTGGACATGTATGGTAAGATGCAACTCGCCATTTGGCCATCTACATTCAAGATGAAAGCCTGTAATGAAATTCGTCGAATCTTTGTAATGGTTTTCCTTCAATTATTATGAATCAAGGGATGTCTTCTCAAGCCAGGTTTAAGGGTCGGATAAAAAATGCCTATCACCTGCTCATTACTGGTGGTGATTGGACGCATGGACTACCGAGGAAGATCCAACAAAACCTGCTCTGGTTCTGGTACGACGGACTTTTTGCCTCTGCCAGCGATAATATCATCTTTACCTACATAACCCTTTACATGTTAGCCCTGGGAGTGACGCTGCGCTCAAATTGGGATCATGAGTTCCCTGTCAAGTTTAAGTGCCACGCTCCTTCTCCTCCCGGGAGCCATGTTGGTCGAACGCTTCAATCATCGCCGGGAAATTACCCTGTTATTTGGTGGAGGGCTCGGGCGCCTGGCCATTTTATTACTCGCCTTGCTACCCTTTGGTCTGAAAGGACAACCCTTATTATTTACTGCCATGGCTCTTTCCATAGCCCGGGATGCTTTTGGCAACCTGGCTTTTCCGGCTTGGCTTTCCATTACTGCAGACATAGTACCGATGGAAGGGCGCGGGCGTTATTTTGGTTCGCGAAATTTCATCATGGGGATCGCAGGCATGCTGACCGTATTGCTCGCCGGGGCATTGATCAGCCGCTTTCCCAAGCCCGAGGGTTACCAATTGGGGATGGGTCTGGCATTTGTGTTGGGAGCCCTCTCCACCTATTCATTTTCCAGGTTGCATGATCCTTCGAGAAACCAGGTACCCCAATCCCAGGCTTCCCCGGAGATGCATAAGATCCTGGGAAATTTGCGGAAACAACCTGCCCTGGTTGCATTAATCGTTACGGCTGTGCTCTGGAATTTCTTCCTGAATATTCCCGGACCCTTTTTCAATGTCTTCCTGGTGGAAAATCTCAAAGCAACCCCCATCATGGTTGGGATCACCAGCACCGCCTCCGCCGTGGCAGGCATGCTGGTACAAAGAAGACTTGGGAAATTGGCCGACAGCTGGGGAGCCAGGCGCCTCCAACTGGTCAGCGGCTTGCTGATCCCCATCCTGCCACTCGCCTGGACATTTGCCACCTCTGCCTGGCATATCATCCCGATCAACCTTCTTTCTGGGGTGTTGTGGGGCGCCTATGGATTGGCATCCTTTAACTTGTTGCTCGAGATCACACCCCAGGAAGGACGGGCTCGTTATTCAGCCTTGTACCAGGTTTTCGTCACCCTGGCTCTAGCCGCCGGAGCCGCTGTCGGCGGTTTTATGGTTACGAAATGGGGCTATTCGGTGATTTTTATCACCTCTGCAGTGGGGCGGTTCTTGGCTGCGCTACTTTTCGCCCGGTTGGTACGCAAGCCGCCCAGTGTACAAGCCCAGGTTGAGCAATAATTTATTGCCACGATATCGCCTATTCGATTAAAATCCCTTCCATGACTGAAAAAGAATTCCTCCCCAAAATTGCAATGTCGATCCATGCCCACCCGGACGACCAGGAATTTACCGTTGCTGGAACCTTGGCGCGTTGGGTCCACGCTGGTTGCCGGGTGGTGTCTGTCACCGTGACCAGCGGTGAAGCAGGCTCAAATGATCCATCCAGGGACGCAGATTATCGCAATGAACTGGCCAGGTTGCGTGAGGCAGAGCAGGCTGCTGCAAACGAAATCCTTGGCTTGGCGGAAACCATTTTCCTGCATTATCCTGACGGTGCTCTTGAACCTTCCCTCGCCTTGCGTCGCGACCTGACCCGCGCCATCCGCCTCTACAAGCCTGAAGCGGTGATCATCGGTGATCCTCAAGGGTTGTTTTACGGCAACGGCTACATTAATCATCCAGATCATCGCGCGGCTGCCCAGGCAGCGCTCTATGCTACCTTTCCATCGGCTGGAACACGCCTCATTTTCACCGAACTGCTGGAAGAAGGCTTGGAACCGCATAATGTCAAGCGTGTCTACATCCACGGAGTTGAAAAAGCGGACACGTGGGTGGATATCGTGGACACAATTCAACTCAAAATAAAAGCGCTGAGGGCAGCATGTAAGCCAGTTGGGTGAATGGGATCCGGAAAAAATGATCCTGGAATGGGCATCAGAGGAAGGCAAGGATCACGACCTGGAATATGCTGAAGCATATAAAGTGATGATCCTCTCCCAGGGATCGGACCAGGCTTGAATTGATCATCCTCCACCATCCTATTTTTCAATCCAAATAAATCTTAGGAAAGGTTCATCCTTTCCAGTATCTTTGAATTAATGGTATTATTCATATAATTATTATCAATATTATCATTTAATACGAAGGATCAAATGTCAGACTTCAAGCTCACCTATTCGACAATGTTTAATCCTCCCGAAGAGTTGCATACCCGTTTCGATGCTGCTTTGGGAAGAGTGAATGCCAGTCTTGGTCGCGAATTTGGGATGTACATCAACGGCAGGGATGTATTTGCTGATGAAAAATTCGAAGACCGCTCACCGATTAATAAAGGCTTGTTGTTGGCTGTATGTCAAAAAGGGAATGAAGCCCATGCAGACCAGGCCCTGCAAGCCGCCCGCCAGGCTTTTCCCGCCTGGAGTCGCACTCCCTGGCAGGAAAGAATCCGCTTGCTGCGTAAAGTAGCTTCCGTGATCGAGGAACGCTTGTTCGAACTGAGTGCCGCCATGTCACTTGAAGTAGGCAAGAACCGCATGGAAGCTTTGGGTGATGTCCAGGAGACCGCCGACCTCATCTCGTATTCCTGCGATCAAATGGAAACCAACCAGGGTTTTATGGTCGAGATGGGTAAGGATCCATTGATCGGCTACGAATCCAGCAACCTATCAATATTGAAACCGTATGGCGTATGGTTGATCATCAGTCCATTCAATTTTCCCTTTGCCCTTACCGGCGGACCCGTTGGGGCTGCATTGGTCACTGGGAACACGGTTGTAATAAAGCCTGCGACTGACACGCCATGGATCGTCCGCCTGCTCGCGGACTGTTTTAGGGACGCAGGTCTCCCCGACGGTGTGGTCAATTTTGTCACCGGGCCAGGACGCACACTGGGTCAGGCATTGGTCACCTGTGCGGTGGATGGAGTGACCTTCACCGGCTCTTTCGATGTCGGTAGAAGGATCTTTCAGGATTTTTCCAACTGCAATTGGATCCGTCCTATACTGCTGGAACTGGGCGGCAAGAACGCTGTGATTGTTTCGCGCCATGCAGATTTGGAACGGGCTGCAGTGGGAATCGTTCGCTCTGCTTTTGGGCTGCAAGGGCAGAAATGCTCGGCGGCATCGCGTATCTTCATTGAGGCTCCTGTCTATGATGAATTGACAGAGCGGCTTCGTTCCTTGACTGAAAAACTTTCCATTGGCGATCCCACCGACCGCAAGACCTATATGGGGCCGGTGATCAATGAGTCGAGTTACAAAGAATTTCAACAATATTGTGCGGAGATCTCATCATCCGGTGGGCATTTCCTTGCAGGCGGAGAAGTTCGCACAGGGGGTATGTTCGATGATGGCTGGTACTGTGAGCCAACATTGGCAGTCGACCTGCCGCTTGAGCAACGTCTTTGGAAACACGAAATGTTCCTGCCCATCGCAACTGTTGCCCGGATTCCCGACCTCCCGGCGGCCATGCGCCTCACCAATGCTGCCCACTATGGATTAACTGCAGGCTTCTACGGAAACGACGAGGAAACAACCTGGTTCTTTGACCATATCGAAGCAGGTGTGGCTTATGTTAACCGACCTCAAGGTGCGACCACCGGTGCATGGCCAGGTTTCCAACCCTTTGGCGGGTGGAAGGCATCCGGATCAAGTGGAAAGAACGCAGGTGGGCGTTATTATCTTCCCCTCTACATGCATGAGCAGATCCAGACTATTGTCCGGTGATAAGAAGATATCAACTTACTCAAAAGTATACGTTTTGGAATTAAGAATCGTTCGGGCGGCAGAGTTTCTGCCGCCCGTTTTCGTTGACTAACCGCCCCCGATCACTGCCATGAGTCTGACGGTATCCCCATCCTTTATCACGTAATCCTTGGTTTGGATCTCTCCATTCACCGAAACCATTGCAACCAGCTCTGGCTTGATTCCTAGGTTGGAGAGAGTCTCGCGCACGCTTTTTCCTGGTTCAACAGGGATCTCATCCGTGCCACCAATTAAGTTCTTGAGTGAAGCTCCCAGGCGAAAAGTGGCGCTCATATTAACCTACCACCGCAGTCAAACCGAGGCTTTCGATGGTCTCCGGCTTGGGCAGTCCATCAGTTGTCCAACCCCGTTGCTCATAGTACATATCCAGCAGTCGGGTTACATCTTCCAGTTTCGTGATCTGTCCTTGGGTAGCACCGCTCTTGGGTGCTTCCTCGTAAAACCGTGGGGATGGCATATCCCAAGAACGGCCAAAATCATCATTTTCACGTGCCCAGTACAGGCGAGTCAGGTTCCAGATGCGCTCACCGACCTTATCCAGGTCCTCCCAGGTACGATGGATGCCGGTAATAGCCTCCAAGGCCGGGACATAAAGGTCCCGGTCAATCCCCAATTCCACCCACTGCAACCTGCATCCACCGAGTACATCGAACATCGGGCGGAAATTCTGCAGCCAGATCACCCGCGCAACCTTCTCCGGAACCACCTTTTCACGACCTACTTGAAGATCGTAAGTGATTGCCCATGAGCGATTGTGGTGGGCGCCAACATCGCAGGTCATGTAAGCCAGCAGCATGGCAGTGGCATTGTGCGTTGCATAAGCGGATTGTTCCATGCCCTTGACGTGGATGGCGAACTTTTCGCTACCCTTGCCAATTTCCGCAGAGGCGCGTTTGACACCCTCTGCCAGCAGTGCGCCGAAGCCTTCACGTCGGGCGATCTTTTCAATAAGCGCAAAAGTCGCTTCCTTATTCCCAAAGCGGAGCTCGAGTCCGTCGGTATCTTTCTTGCTAAAGATCCCTTTCTCGTAACACTCCATCGCCCAGCCTATGACATTCCCCGCACTGATCGTATCGATTCCCAGGTCATCGCAGAGTAGATTAGCATGCGCCACTGCTTCGATATCGTCGATGCCAAGATTGGAACCCATCAGGCCGATGGTTTCATATTCGGGACCTTCGACATAATTGTCATACTTCTTGTTGCGACTATATTTACCGCATGGGCTGGGACAGCCAAAGCACCCCTTATCGGTGATGACGATCTTCTCTCGCATGACGGGACCGTAAAGATTCTTCCCGTCTTCAAAGGAACCGGCGCTGAAATTGCGAGTTGGCAATGCGCCTACTTCATCACACCAGGATACGACGATGGTGGTGCCATAGCGTGTCCAGTCCTTCAGTCCCTCGGCATCTTTACATGCCTTGTAGAGAGCCATTCCAGCTTTTCGGTAGGCTTGCATATCAGCGACAGGGATGGATTTCGTCCCATGGACAACGATCGCCTTGACCTTCTTGGATCCCATCACCGCGCCCACTCCACCGCGCCCAGCCTGACGGCCAAAGTCATGGTTGATGCAGGCGTACGGGACCAGGTTCTCTCCACCCGGTCCAATGACTGCTACCTGGAATTCTTCTCCAAGCTTTTCCTTGAAATGCTTCTCGACTGCAAGTGTATTTTTGCCCCACAGGTCGGAGGCATCCCGCAGCTCGATTTTGTCATTGTCAATGAACAGGTAAACTGGTTTGGAACTGGAACCTTCCAGGATGATGCTATCCAGTCCGGCGTAGCGCATTTCTGCCGTGAAATGCCCACCCATCGAAGCACTGGCATAGCCTCCGGTTAGTGGTGCCTTGGTCGTCCAGTCGCATTTTCCGCCACCTGGGACCAGCATGCCTGAGATGGGTCCACTTGAGATGATCAGCTTATTCTCTGGACCTAACGGGTCAGCACCTTTTGGAACTTCCTTGAGCAGGAAGTATATTCCGAAACCGCGTCCACCGATGAAATCTCGGGCAACGTCCGCTGGGGTTGTCTCTTTTATCAACGAGCCGTTCGTCAGGTTTACACGCAGGATCTTTCCACCATAGCCATTCATGTCTGCCTCCTTACACCTTAACTGCTTCGGTTTCTGCGATCCATAATGCACTCGTGCCACAAACGGCTACACAATCCCCGCAAAGATTGCATTTCCAGGCTGTGTTTGCCAATTCAGAACGGACGAACATCACCCCTTCCGGGCATTCTGGTACGCATGCCTCGCACAGGTTGCACTCATCGTAAACGACGTAATATGCCCCCTGTGCATCCTGCTTGATCGCCTCGGTCGGGCAGACTGCTGCACAATCTCCGCATTGGGTGCACACTTTCACGTTATAAACACCGGGTGCAGGGAATTGAGCCTCGATGATTAATGCGCCCTTCTTTGGATTGCTCTCATTAAAAAGATTGAGGGAACATGCCACCCGGCAGGCATTGCAACCTGAACATTTCGCGCTATCCACGTATAACCGCATTAGCAACTCCTTTCATTTTGGAAGTTCTAGGTATAGTGTACGCACCTCGATGGGTTAATCAAAGGTACATCCTTCCTGTTTTCACATGCAAGCCTTCCTATTTTCCTGCCGGTAGCAGGAAGAATCATCTATAATAGCCTCTATGGAAAAACATCCCAGGTCCCGCCTTGGCAGCTTCTTCATATTCATTGGTTTGTTCCTTCTGATCCTATTTATCGGGGCAGTGGTGGGTAAAGGCGACAATAAATTACTCTTCCTTCTACTCAGTGCGACTGCACTCTTCATAGGTTATTTGTTCAATAAACGCCCACCTTCCGAAGAGCCAAGCGCACGCTTCAGTGCCATCCGCCAGGGTCAGGAAAGAGCCAAAAAACGCCGCGCATCAATTGAAGAGAAAAAACAAGTTGAGAGAAGATAGCAACATGGCCAAACTGATAAATTTATCCACAGCGATCTCCAAGTTTGTCAATGACGGCGATATTGTCTATGCAGCCGGGTTCACCCATCTCATCCCATTTGCGGCTGGTCATGAGATCATCCGCCAGGGGAAACGTGGACTGACCCTCGCCAGGGCCACCCCTGACCTGATATACGATCAAATGGTTGCAGCAGGTTGCGCACGAAAAGTGGTTTTTTCATATATGGGTAATCCTGGTGTTGGATCCCTCCGGATAGTTCGCGCAGAGATCGAAGCAGGAAGCCTCGATTGGGAGGAATACTCCCATTTTGGGATGATCTCCCGTCTCCAGGCTGGTGCTGCCGGCTTGCCATTCATGCCCATGAACATGACCGGTGCCACAGATCTCGAGGCTGCCAATCCAAATATCCGCCGCGTGATCGATCCATATTCGGGTCGCGAAGTCGTGATTGTTCCAGCATTGAATCCCGATGTAGCCATCGTCCACGTACAGCGCGCAGATGCCCAGGGAAATGCCCACTTATGGGGGATCATCGGCGAGCAAAAGGAGGCAGCTTTTGCCTCGAAACGCGTCATCCTGACAGCCGAAGAGATCGTGGACGAGGCGGTCATCCGCTCCGATCCCAATCGCACCCTCATTCCAGGTTTTATTGTCAGTGCGGTTTGTCATGTTCCGTATGCCTGCCATCCTTCATATGCACAAGGATATTACGATCGCGACAATGACTTCTATCTCAAATGGGACAAGATCAGCAAATCTTCAGAAGCAGTAAAGGCTTGGCTCGATGAATGGGTTTATGGTGTGAAGGATCGCGACGAATACTGGCAAAAACTCGGAGCAGAAACGCACCAGCGGTTGGATGTCAAACCTCGCCCAAGCGCAACGATTAACTACGGGGAGTATTAACCATGTCGGATTTGCTTTATTCCTCCTCAGAATTGATGATCATTAATTCCGCCCGCATGCTGCGCAACGGGGACGTGGTATTTGTCGGCGTAGGTCAGCCCAACCTGGCGTGCAACCTGGCAAAAAGAACCCATGCACCCGACCTGGTCATGATATATGAGGCTGGTGTCATAGGCGCAGAACCTAATCGCCTGCCTCTTTCCATCGGTGACCCGACCCTGGTCAGCGGTGCCCTGTCAGTAGTCAGCATGTACGATATCTTCAGCAATTACCTCCAACGCGGGAATGTGGATGTTGGTTTCCTGGGTGGGGCGCAGATTGATAAGTATGGCAATATCAATGCAACCGTCATTGGCAGTGACTATGCGCATCCCAAGGTTCGCCTGCCGGGATCGGGTGGGGCACAGGAGATTGCTGCCTGGGCTAATCGCTGTTATGTGATGACACCTCACCAGAAACGTCGTTTTCCAGAAAAGTGCGATTTCATTACATCTGCCGGCTATCTCGATGGCAAAGGCAGTCGCGAGAAGGCTGGATTGCGCGGTAAAGGTCCATTGGCCGTGGTTACGGATATCGGCATTCTTGAACCGGATGCTGACGGAGAAATGATCCTGACCTGCCTGCATCCCGGCAAGACAGTGGAAGATGCCATTTCCAACACCGGTTGGATGCTGAAGACCATCCCGCAACCCCAAATCACCGAGCCTGTCACCGAAAAGGAACTCCTGATCTTGCGTAAAGAACTGGACCCAACCGGAATTTACATCAAAAGTGGATAGACCACCATTCAATGTACTCTGCCAAAGCGAGTGAAGAACCACTCGCTTTTTTTGTTACAACCTGGTTTATCGCCTATCGTATATCGAATGGAAATCAATATGGAGAGACCAAAATGACTTCAACCACAAGAATTTCACTTCGCCGTTCACGACATAATCGTATGGTCGCTGGGGTATGCGGGGGCCTTTCAGAGTTCTTTGGCATCCGGGCCTTTTGGTTCCGCCTGGCCTTCCTGATCGCCTTGATCCCAGGGGGCATACCCGGCATCGCTGCCTACCTTCTTTTCTGGTTGATCATGCCGCTGGCGAATGATTAGATTTTGGTTCTGCCGGAGTGAATCACCAGGACATTAAAACAGGTGGGGTGAAATGCGATTTTCGGTGTTCTAAGCGATCACCCGGGTATGATTCAATATTTGAAAAAATAAACCGCCAGTTCAGTTGGCGGTCATTTTGGTTTTATACCCTCGGGGCTACGCCTCACGTGGCATGAAGATTTTTAACCTTCCCGGTTGAATGCCGTACTCCAGGTCAAGAATATTAAGATCGAATATTTCACCATCCACGTGCGCGGGCGAAGGATTCTCCAGGTGGATCTTGATCCAGGTTGCTTCCTCTTCATGAATTTCCGGTGCTTCCACGTAATTGCCCGCCTCGGGTTTCATTGCAGCTGGTAATAAGACGAATAATCGCCGTTTTGTGGCTCCAAAGCCATATACAAAGGTTAATTTTCCATCAAATGCATTGGCATGCGGGGTCATAAAAAATCCACCCGTACGCGGGCTGTTGCCTACTGTCAAGAGGGAGATCGGGCCTTCATATTTTCCGCCATCCCATTCCACCTTGGCAGTCCATTTTGGACCTGCCATGATCCCTCTAACGGCTGCCAGCAAATAGCGTGCGATCCCGCTGATCCAGGTGATACGCTGCTGTATGAGGGTAACGTAAGGCTCGAGGCCGATCGCAGAGTTGTTGACAAAATACTTGTCATTGACTCGGCACACATCCATGCTGCGGGTGTTTCCCTCTGCTATGATCCGTACGGCAGCCTCCAAGTCCAGGGGCAGACCGAGATTGCATACCATATCATTCGCCGTCCCGAGTGGGATCACTCCCAGCGGCCCGAGTTGATCCTCCTCCAGTCTGGCAGCCTGCGCCATCCCATTGACCACCTCACCGATCGTTCCATCCCCGCCTGCGGCAATAATAGGTGAATAACCCTCAAGTACTGCTTGTTTTGCAAGCTCAACGATTTGGTGAGGACGTTCCGAGGTCGCCAGGCTAAAGTCTATACCGGCAGCTTTCAGAGCAGACTCTGCTTGTGGCCAGCGTGCTTTTGAATTCCATCGGTTGGAATAAGGGTTAAGGATTACTTTGGCTGTCATGTTTTTATTCTACCATCCTTCATCTGTACCAGGAGTACTGCACCTAGAATTAATCCGCAGCCGAGTAATTGGATTGGCAAGAAGTCTCCTTCAGGAAAATCCACCCGAAAAGGGCAGCAAAGACTGCTTCACTCGTCAAGATAAGAGAAGCGTCGTTGGTCGGTGTATGTTTCTGGGCGATCACCTGGAGCGTAAATCCAATGGTTATGGAAAAAACAGCCGTATAGAGGATTGCTGGTAGAACATAGTACATATCCTGCCAGGATGGGGTTTCCACAAAAAAACCGGTGATGAAACAAAATATTCCGCAAGCAAAATATTGACCAACGGCAAACGCCAGGGCAGACATATGCCCCTGGACTTTTCCCACCACTACCACGTGCATTCCCCAAAAGAATGAACCTGCAAAGATGAGCAAATCACCTGACGCAATGTGATATGTGCCGGCAGTACTTAGCAGAAATCCTCCGATTACTGCCACGATGATTGCCAGGACGACCTTCAATGCCGGCCGTTCCCGCCATCCGATCCATAAAATGATCGGAACGACAATCACATACAGGATGGTAATGAAACCGCCGTTCCCCGCAGTGGTTGTCGTCAATCCTGCCTGTTGAAAGCCCACGGCGGCATATAGTGCGAATCCTGCCAGGAGAACGTAAAGAATGTTCTGGCGGTTGAATGCACCTTTGAGCTTGGAAAATGGCAAGAGAAGAAGGCCACCCAATAGGAACCGCCAGCCATTAAGAAAGAAGATCGTATTATGCCCGGCAGCTATTCGCATGGCAACAAATGCACTCCCCCACAGGAGAGCCACCAGGACCAATGTGAGGTCGGCTTTGATACGCATTAGGATGGCTTCTTAGTAGGACATTGTTGAGACCCAATCCTCATTCGTTCTCTGCATCTTGCCATGCTGTAATTTTTTCCAGCTGGTTCATTTCTGCAGGTGTCAGGTGCACCCCAACGGCTCCAAGATTGTCCATCAATTGGTCAACCGAATTAGCGCCGATGATCGGGCTGACGATCAGCGGATTCGCCAACAGCCATGCGAGAGCCACTTGCCCGATGCTGGCATTCTTTTCTTTTGCCATTGCATCCAGTTGATCAAGCAAAGTCCAATTACGCTCATTGAAATAGCGTTTCACCCCTCCCGCTCTAGCAGATTGGGGTACGAGGTTCCGACGGTACTTCCCGGTGAGGAATCCACCCGCCAGTGGGCTGTAAGGGATGACCCCGATCTTGTAAGTCTTGCACACGCTGGAAAGCTCGCGCTCGAATTCGTCGCGGTGAACCAGGTTGTAGTGTGGTTGCAGGCTGTCAAAACGAGCCAGTTGGTTGCGATCTGAAACCCAGAGAGCCTGCATGAGTTGCCATGCTGAATAATTTGAAGCACCCACATAACGGACCTTCCCCTGCTTGACCAATTCATCGAAAGCCCGCATGGTCTCTTCGATTGGAGTATCCTCATCCGGCCAGTGGACTTGGTAGAGATCGATGTAATCGGTTTGTAATCGTCGCAGGGAATTCTCCACGGACTTCATGATATGTTCCCGTGAGAGACCTTCATCCTTGGGACCGCCACCCATGTTTCCCCGAACTTTGGTAGCCAGGATCACCTTGTCGCGCGACTTTCCACTTTCTTTCAGCCATTTTCCCAGGATGCGTTCAGATACCCCGCCAGGGTTTCCATCCGACCAGCGCGAATAGATGTCAGCAGTATCGTAAAAATTTACCCCTGCCTCGTATGCTGCTGATAATACCCGCAGCGATGATGCTTCGTCTGCCGACCATCCAAATTGCATGGTGCCGAGACATAGAATAGATACGTTTAACTCTGTCAAGCCGAGCGGTCTGTATTCCATGATCTGCCTCCGGAACTAATTCTGAAAAGGAGTGGTTTCTTTATCGCCATTCTGACAAGCTCTTACCCAGTTCTGCCTTGATTATTTTTCGCACCCGTTCTTTGTCACCTTCAGTCAGGTAAGGTTGGACGAGCAATTGCTCATAAATGCTGACCGCCTCCGTATGCCGCCCCAATTGGGAGAGGTATTCGGCTTTCTTTTCTTCGATTTCGAATCGGCAATAGGATTGTTCGCAAGCGATCCCTTTGTCCAGCCATGCCAGGGCTTCTTCTGAATTCCCAAGCCGGTCGTAAACAGAGGCCATCATTGCACAAATACCAGCCCTATCCAGTTCGGAAATATCACTCATGACCAACTGGAGCAAGGTCGCCTCCGCTTCTTTCAGCCGTCCATCCTGTACCAAGGCATTGGCATCATGAGATAGTCGTAGGAATTGCTCATACTCCATTATTGATCTCCAATCGTAAAGTAATTTTACTTCCTTCAACCTCATGTGCGAAGATTGAAAATGGGATGGCTGCATCTGCTATAATCGGTTCATGGATAACGAGGCATTGGAGCTTGAAATTGTCGCCCGCTTGGGAAAAGGCGCCAACCGGAATGATTTAACCCTGGAGATTTGCGATAAATATGGTTATTCCTGGCCGGACGCTGTGGCACTCATCCATCGCGTGGAAGTCTCCCGGGGACATGCCATTGCCCGGCGGCAATTTCCTCCTCTCTTTTTTATTGCTCTTTTCATATCCATAAGTGGGGTTGCCCTCATTATTTATGACAGTTCCATCATCATCTCTCTTCTAAAAACTGACTTGCATTTGGGTTCAACCACTCAGGTAATTCTTGCACGTCTTAAGCTTTTATTTGACATTGCCATTGCTCCATTGACTGGCATATTGGTCGGAATGGGCATGATCTTGGGCAGCCTGATTGGGATGCGCCAGGCTTGGTCGCCAATTATTGATCATATTCTAGAGAAGAAGAACTAGTGTCAATAGTAAAATTGGGTCTCCTTGCAAAATGGCATAAACAGGCATATACTCGAATTGTTCAGATTCATGGGCTCTCTAATCAAGAATAATTGGAGGATTAATGCCAAAACAATCAAACAAAGTAAATCTTGCGAGCCTTTTCCAGGCTGTTGCCGGGAATTTGGCGAATCAAAAGGAAACTCTTAACAACGCCGATACTTACAACCATGATCATGGGGACAACATGGTGGAAACCTTCACTGTGATCTCGCAAGCCATGCAGGCGAAACGCAATGCCACCCCTGCCGACCAGTTGGCGTACGCCAGCCAATTATTACGGCAGCGGCAGAGCGGTTCAGCTCAACTCTATGCCCAGGGACTTTCCCAGGCGTCGAAGGAGTTCCAGGGTCAAAAGAAGGTCACACCCGATAATTCGATCAAGCTCATCCAGGCTTTGCTGGGTGGCGGGCAAGCAGCTGCAGCCCCTGCTCAGGCTGGCATGGGTGACCTGTTGGGTACGCTCCTGGGTGGAGGAAATGTAAACACGGAACAGAATCAGGTGGGGCAGGCGATCTGCTCGGTATGCTCCTGGGTGGCTCCAGCGCTCCGCAGGGACAATCCCAAGGTCAACAGGCTACTCCCGGTGTGGATATGGGTGATCTATTGAATGCTGGTATGGCATTTATGAACACCAAGTCCCAAGGTGGCAATAATGCCCAGGCTTTGGTTAATGCGCTTGTCTCAGCCAGTGCCATGGGAAACTCAGGACACCGCTCGCAGTCGGGTGCGGTTGTGGTAAATTCGTTGCTTCAAGCCATCAGCAATATGTCTGGAAAGAAATAATCAACCCAAAATTCTTGCAAAGGAGAATCGAATGGCGAAATTAATTGATGTCGAAGGCATTGGTGAAAAATTTGCCCTGAAATTAGAGAAGGCAGGCATTAAGTCCATGAATGACCTTCTTGAAAATGGGGCAACTCCTGCTGGTCGGAAGGAAATTGCCAAGAATTCCGGCATTGCAGATGGATTGATCCTCGAGTGGGTCAATCGTGTTGACCTGTTCAGGATCAAGGGCGTCGGCGAAGAGTATTCAGACCTCTTGGAGGCCTCCGGAGTGGACACTGTTGTCGAATTGGGAAAAAGGAAGCCTGAAAACCTTTTCAAGGCAATGGTTGAAGTGAATGAGGCGAAGAAGAAAGTCCGCAAACTCCCCACGCTGGAACAGGTTCAGGATTGGATCGCGCAAGCCAAGAAGCTGCCGCGGAAAATTTCCTACTAAGGAAAGACATTCTCCCTGGTTGAATATCGATTTGTACAAAGGCGGCTTCGGCCGCCTTCTTATGTTTATCCACCAATTTATTTCATTCTTCATCGAGGCAGGCACTCTTCTATATTACAATAAGACCCATCAAGGTTCATTAAGCCATGAAGGAGGAACAGCATGATGGAAAACTTCGAAAAATTGGGTGCATTTTATCTCGGGCGAGTATTTGATTTGAAAGAGAACAAACCCACAGAGGAATTACTGCTCTATGATTTGAAAGATTTGGTCACCCACGCATTTTGTGTTGGCATGACCGGCAGTGGAAAGACCGGACTGTGCATCTCCCTGATCGAAGAGGCTGCCATTGATGGTGTGCCGGCGATCCTGATCGATCCCAAGGGTGACCTTGCCAATATGCTGCTCACCTTTCCCGGGCTGTCTGGACAGGAATTCCTACCCTGGATCAACCTGGACGATGCCAGGCAAAAAGGCCTCTCCCCGGAGGAATATGCCAACAAGCAGGCTGACCTTTGGAAGAATGGGCTGGCAAGTTGGGGGCAGGACGGCGCGCGCATACAACGTCTGCGGGATGCCGCGGATGTCCTGGTCTACACGCCCGGCAGCAATGCAGGGTTTCCCATTTCAATCCTGAAATCATTTGCCGCTCCTCCTCCTGCCATCATGGAAGATGAAGATCTGCTTCGGGAACGGATCAGCACAACGGTGATGAGCTTGCTCGGCCTGGTCGGGATTAAAGCTGATCCTGTTCAAAGCCGAGAGCACATCCTTCTGTCTACGATCCTCGACAATTCCTGGCGGCAGGGAGTGGACCTAGACCTGGCTGCCATTATTCAACAGGTTCAAAATCCACCGATTACCAAGATTGGCGTTCTCGACCTGGAATCCTTCTACACCTCTAAAGAGCGGTTTGTATTGGTACTGGCTCTGAACAACCTGTTGGCATCCCCCGGTTTCAACGCCTGGCTTCAGGGCACACCCCTCGATATTGACCAGATTCTGTACACCTCCAGCGGAAAACCACGCATTGCCATCTTCTCGATCAGCCACCTGAGTGATCCGGAGCGCATGTTCTTTGTATCTTTGCTGATGAACCAGGTGCTTGGCTGGATGCGCGGGCAATCCGGCACCACCAGTTTACGCGCCATTGTCTACATGGATGAGATCTTCGGATTCTTGCCCCCAGTAGAGAATCCTCCCTCCAAAATGCCCATGCTGACCTTGCTCAAGCAGGCTCGCGCTTTTGGAGTTGGCTTGGTATTGGCTACCCAGAATCCAGTTGACCTGGACTACAAGGCGTTAAGTAACGCCGGTACCTGGTTCATAGGCCGTTTACAAACCGAAAGGGACAAAGCACGCCTTATGGATGGCCTGGATAGTGCAGTTGCTAGTTCCGGCGAGCAATTGGACCGTTCCCAAATTGAACGCCTGATCTCAGGCCTGGGGAGCCGCGTCTTCCTCATGAACAACATTCATGAAGATGCACCGGTTGTTTTTCAAACCCGCTGGGCTTTATCCTACTTGCGCGGGCCTCTTACCCGCGACCAGATCAAAATATTGATGGATCCACTGAAGGCATCTGGGGGTGTCGGCATGGGAACGGGTTCAAGGTCCACAGCCTCTTCGTCAATGGTCGCAGCATCCTCTGCATGGTCAGGAAAACCAGCAGCACTTCCCCCGGATATCTCATCCTTTTATCTGCCAGTGAGAGGAAATGCTTCTCCGGGAAGTAAATTGTTGTATAAGCCAATGGTCTTGGGCGCAGCTAAGATCGGTTTCTCGGACCAAAAAGCAAAAGTGGACCTCATGGAAAGTAAGGTTTATATCACCCCGATCACAGACAATGCCATACCGGTCACGTGGGATACCGCCCAGGAAATTTCGGTTCCTGCCACTGATCTCGAAAAATCGGCACAAATGAATGCTTCCTATGCAGAACTTCCAAGTGCTGCCTCCCAGGGGAAAAACTATCCTCTCTGGAATCGTGATTTCAGCAATTGGTTGTATGGGAGTCTAAAGCTCGAATTGTTCTCGATACCAAGCCTGAAAGAAGTATCTCGACCAGGGGAGACCGAGACTGAATTTCGCATCCGCTTGCAGCAAATCGCACGCGAGCAGCGCGACGACCTGGTTGAAGCGCTCCGCAAGAAATATACATCCAAGATAGCGGTCCTCCAGGAACGCCTCCGCAGGGCGCAACAGATGGTTGACAAGCAAGCCGAACAAGCCAAGCAGGCAAAGTTTCAAACCGCCATCTCCGTAGGCAGCACTCTTTTGGGTGCTTTCACGGGCAGAAAGGTCAGCAGGACCACCATTGGTCGTGCCTCGACAGCCATGCGCGGTTTCAGCCGGGCAATTGATGAAAAGCAAGGATGTCGCCCGGGCAGGGGATACGGTGGAAGCAATCCAACAACAAATCACAGCATTGCAGCAGGAGTTTGAAGCAGAGACTGTAGCCTTGCAGGAGAAGATCGATCCAAGCACAGAGACCCTGGAAACGGTTGTCGTAAAGCCGAATAAATCCAATATCCTGGTGCAACTTGTTTCGTTGGTTTGGGTGCCCCACTGGCAGGATGCACAGGGTAACCTTACTTCTGCCTGGTGAAACATTCATTTCACTCAGGATTCCCATCTGGGACGGAGTGCTCATAATGCAACCGCTTCCTAAAGAAGAAAAGTTGGGAAGAAATTAAAATAAAAAGCCTTTGGCTTGTCGCCAAAGGCTTTTTAGATACTTCAACTGCATGGCGAACCAGGGATCTCGCTCGTGAGCCCTGGGTAAACAACCTTCCCCGAGGCACAGGTTCAATCGTGATCAGTCGAGCAAGGAAGCTGGAATATTTCCGCCATTCTCGGCGATTTTCTTCAACAAGGCTTTGTGGGTCCAGACATTCCTTTTGTAGGAATCGCCCATCTCAGACTCCGGGCACCCGAGCTCAACAGCCAGTGCCTTGATGTCTTCCGCCTTGTGGTCAAGTCCCAGTAGTGCCATCAGGTCATTGATCGATTGCTTCCAGTTGAGATCCGGAATGGTGCTCTTCTTGGCAAGTTCTTCCATCTTTGCCATCACGTCCACGACCGGGATTGCAGCATGGTAAGCTGGGGTGACCTTTCCCATGGTTCCAGGTACGTTTTTCGCCTGGGCAATCCCGCGTTGTGCGTATTTATACGGGACTTTAGTCACAACGGGTTTCGCTGCTGCCTTGGGTTCTTCAGGCTTCTTAAGGCCTAGCTTGGTCAGGATGTCTCCTAAGATACTCATTGGTATGTCCTTTCAGTTAGGTTCTAGGGATATGGATTGCAACTTGCTTATAAAAATTATACCTCCATTTTGTGAGGGATAATGTAAGAAATAATAATAGATATTTTCTCCTGGCACTGGTACTTTTGTACGGATCAAGTGTGCCACGATTTCGCTGGGTTATAATTACTCAATCAATCGGCATAATTTTCTTCTGAGTAAAAGAGTGTAAGGGTTTTTCAAGGCCAATTATTTCATCATGTCACCCCTAAAAGCAGTTGACGCAATCATTGAGGAAGCCATTTCTCGTGGCGAGTTTTCCAATTTGCCTAGTGCAGGTAAACCGATTGACCTGACAGCTTATTTCAATACTCCTGAAGAGGTCCGCCTCGCTTATTCAATTTTGAAGAACGCCGATATGTTGCCACGCGAGGCAGAATTACTCAAAGAGGTTGCTGCCATCAACCATCAATTAGCTGGATGTGATAACATCTCTCAGAGAAGGGAATTGCTAAAGGCAATCGAATACAGGAAGCTAAAATTCAATGTCCTGATGGATGGAAGAAAAGGATTTTGAGTGGCTGAAAATTCCTTATTGGTTAAGTGGGCGATCCAGGCATTGGCATGTTATCCAATTGCCTCACCTTCCATCCAATTCCTGCGCCACAGCGATAACCTTACTTTTAAAATCACTCAAGGGACTGATGACAAGAAATTCGTACTGCGGATCCACAAGCCATTCACCCGTAACCTTGCCGACCTCCGCCAGCAGCCTCGCGCTATACTTTCGGAACTTCTCTGGATGGATGCGTTGGCGAAGGATGCAGGCATTCCCGTCCCACCTGTGGTCCGCAATAATGCCGGTCAACTGATCACTTCTGTTCAACTCTCTTCTGATGGACAGATCGTCCCCTGTAGCATGCTCGGCTGGCTCGACGCTGAACCCTACCGGCCTGATGCGCCGGAAATCGAAAATTTAGCTATGCAATTGGGTCGACTCATGGCACGCATGCATACGCATGCCAGTCAATGGCAACCTCCGGAAGGTTTCCTTCGTCCGCGTTCTGGCCCCGAACACATCCTGCAGATCATGGACAAGTTATTACCCGGCATTCAGATGGGAATAATCCAACCGGAGGATTATTCCGTCATCAAGATGACCGCTGAAAAAATCCGGGATATTGTCATCACCATTGATCGCACACCGGAAAATTGGAGCCTGATTCACAATGATCTCCACACAGGCAACTGGCTCTACCGGGGAGAAAAAGTCTTCCCGATCGATTTTTCCCTATGCGGATATCGGGTATCACCTCTTCGATATCGCCACTGTGCAGGAAGCCTGGGATCGGAAAACCCTGCCTTACGCCGCTCTTTCATCAATGGTTATCTTGAAAAACGAAACTGCCAGGGGATTTCTCCAGGCAGGTGGAAGCCTTTTTTATCACCAGCGTATTGGGTTATTATGCCTTCATCCTCCCTGATCCCGGTCATAATGAGTGGATCAGCGTTCACCTGCCCAATATGGTTGAAACCATTTGTGGAAGATTCATTCGCGAAGAACCTTTTTTCTTTGGATGATAGAACGAAGGAACCAACAGGAATTTCATTTTTCCTGTTCAGGGGTGATTTGACAATCATCCGTACCACTGCTATACTGACCATGCTCGACTGGCTTTGACTTTCACTGCCTAAGGCAGTTAATGGAATTTAAAATTTGAATATTACTCCCACCCCCCACACGAAGGGGCATTTTGTGTTTTATGGAAAATTCAAGGTGGGATAAATAAAAAGGAATAACATGAGTAAACATAGCAAGGATGTATTGCGCATCCTACCCTTGGGGGGACTCGGCGAAGTGGGTAAGAATATGATGGCCTACGAATATGATGGCCGAATTTTAGTCGTGGATGCCGGCTTGATGTTCCCTGACAATGATATGCTCGGCGTTGATTACATCATCCCCGACTTTCATTATCTCCGTAACAACGCGGATAAAGTGGATGGCATCGTGATCACCCACGGACATGAGGACCACATCGGTGCCATCCAGCACCTGTTGTCAGCATGTCCATGCGCCGGTGTACGCAACTCCCCTGACCCGCGGTTTGATCGAGGGCAAGCTGGCCAGGAACGGCCTCGCCAACCAGGCTTCTCTTATCAAGATCCAGGCTGGTGAGACAATCCAAATTGGTCCCTTTAAGGTTGAGACGTTCCATATGTGCCATTCCATTCCGGATGCCGTTGGATTGGGCATCACCACACCCGCTGGATTGATTGTCCACACTGGCGACTACAAGTTCGACCAAACTCCTGTTGATAACTGGCCAACAGATTTCGCCAAACTGGCTGAGTTCTCCGCTCGCGGCGTTACGGTTCTCCTGGCTGATTCGACCAACTCTGAACGTCCGGGCTGGACCCAATCTGAGCGGGTCATTGGACCTGCATTTGACGAGGTCTTTCGGACAGCCCCAGGGCGGATCATCATCGCCACTTTTGCCTCGCTTATTGCCCGTATGCAGCAGGTGGCAGATGCAGCGGTTCGACATGATAGGAAAATGGCTTTCGTCGGTACCAGCATGGTGGATAACGCCAAGATTGCCCGTAACATGGGTTATCTCGAAGTGCCCGAAAAGACTCTTGTCTCCATAGACGAAGCCTTGCACCTGCCAGACGACAAGGTTGTACTAATGTGTACCGGATCTCAGGGTGAGCCTTCGTCGATCATTGGGCGCCTTTCGGCAGGAACGAATCGCCAATTCGATGTTGAGCCGGGTGATACCATCGTTCTCTCCTCACACCCCATTCCGGGTAATGAAGAAGCGATCAGTAAAACCATCAACCGCCTCATTCGCCGTGGAGCGGAGGTGGTGTATGAAGCCGTTCTACCGGTTCACGTTTCAGGTCATGCCAGCTCCGAAGAACAAAAGCTGATGCTGAACCTTGTACGGCCGAAGTTTTTTATCCCCATCCATGGAGAATTGCACCAATTGAAACGGCATGCTGTCCTGGCTCACCAGGTGGGGATCGCAGAGGAGAATTGCTTCGTGGTGGAAAACGGCCAGGTGATCGAGCTTGCGGGTGGCAAGCTGCGCTTGGGTGAACGCATTCCCGGAGGCTATATCTTCGTCGAAGGAGAATCAGTTGGGGAAATAGATCTGGATGTGATGCGGGAACGCGAGCAATTGGCTCGATCGGGTATTGTGCTGATCACCATCACCATGGATAAGTTTTCAAACCGGCTCCTAAGAGAACCTGAAGTACTCACGCGCGGCTTCATCTCCCCCGATGATGCAGACTCACTGGTCCCTGCCATTCAGAAGAAGGTGAACGAAATGGTAAATATGGGGGGGGTGGATAACGAGAAACTTATCTCGGATACCGTGCGTACCCTGTTGTACAACGAAACCCGGCGCCGACCGATGGTCTTTGTGGCGGTATCCAAAGCCTGAAAGACCCTGCACTTTTTAACAGGAATATAATTATTGCTCGCTTTCCATCTTCAATTTGCCAACAACATCTTCGATGGTTTCACCTTCTTTGCGCATCCCCGGGGCAGGCGTCCCACAATAAGGGCAGATATTCCAGGCTATTTCCATCAACTTCCCACATTCGTGACAAGATTTCCGTAATTTGGTTTGGCAGGTGGGACAGATCATCCACTCTTCATCGACATGTCGCTCGCAACCCGGGCAGACCGGCTGATCCTCGATGGATTGCAGCAGGGCTTCTTCTTCCAGGGTCTGCTGGTATTCCTGTTCCAGCGTGCGTGGAGGTCGTAGAACCAGGTAAACCAGGATCCCGGGAAGATTGAGGATGGCCACCAGCAGGGTCGCCAGGAAGTGTACAAGCCGGTCACGCGCCCGGGAACGAATGTCTCGATAGGTCCAGATGGCAAGTGCCACCCATAAAGCCGCCAGGAAAGCGCCGGTGAAACCGGTCAGCACGAGGGTAAATCCGCTCAAAAATGTGGGATCAAGAGTCATGGTTATCGCTCCACTTCTGGAATTTGCGAATCAATAATTCTTTATCTGTTTGAGGGATTTTTGGAGGTGGTCTCCAGTAGGTAAAGGTAAATCCCTATTAATTGGGGGCTCATTGGACCTTGCTAAGCATGTCGATGGCAGTTCTTACCCGTTCAAGGACTTTCTCCTTGCCAACAATTTCCATGCTTTCAAAAAGCGGCGGGCTGACGGTCTGACCCGTGACAGCTGCACTTAGAATTCCAAACACCTGGTTTGGGCTCAAACCCAGCTGGTCAACTAAGAGTCGCATGGGTGGTTCAGAAATTTCCACTTTTATTGAAGGCAAAGCCTGAAGGATATCGTATATTTTCTGCATGATTTCCACAGATTGAGCCGTAGTTAGGTTTTTTCCAACCAGATCTTGCTCATTTGGTGTTACCGTAGCCCTGAAAAACCATGCTCCAAATGCCAGGCAGTCATCCAGGGTCACCAGGCGTTCTCGGATCAAGGGAACAATCTTGATCAGGATGGCATCATCAACCTCAAGGCCGGCATTGACAAAGTAAGGTTTTACCCGCGCAGCCAACTCGTCCGGTTCGAGCAAGCGGATATGCGTTCCATTGAAATGGTCGAGTTTGGCAAAGTTGATTGCCGCCGGGGAGGGTGTCAGGTTAAGGACATCAAAGCGGGCGATCATATCATTCATGGTCAGGACATCGTTTTCAGATACTCCCCAGCCCATCAGCGCGATCCAATTCAGAACGCCTTCGGGGATATATCCAAGGCCCTTAAGGTCTCCGACAAAAATGGAGTGACCATCCTTGATCGCCTCGGCAGCTTCCCGCTTGGACATTTTTCCTTTCCCGGATGGCTTGAGAAAGACGGATAAATGGACAAACTCCGGTTCATCCCAACCAAAGGCTTTGATGATGTGAAGGTGGAGGGGCAGAGAGGGCAGCCATTCGGATCCACGAATTACGTGGGAAATTTTCATCAAATGATCATCGGTCATGGCAGCCAGGTGGTAAGTGGGGAGTTCATCAGACCGCAATAAGACTGAATCATCCAGCGCTGAATTATCTGTGATAATTGACCCTCGCAAGAGGTCTGTGGTGGTTATACTTCCCGTCTTTGGCATCTTGAAACGGATGACATATTTCTCGCCCGAAGCGATGCGCTTATGGATCTCGCCGCTCTCCAGGTTTCGACAGGTGCCGTCATACCTGGGGTTCTGCTTGTTCCTCAATTGCTCCGTTCGGATTTTGTCCAGCCTCTCAGGCGTACAGAAGCACGGAAATGCGTGCCCGAGATTCACCAATTTCCAGGCATATTCCTTGTAGATCTCACTTCGTTCCGTTTGCCTGTAGGGACCATATGGACCGCCGATGTCAGGACCTTCATCATAATTAATCCCCAACCAATGTAAACCGTCGATCAATTCTTCCTCTGCGCCAGGTACAAATCGCTTTCTATCGGTATCTTCGATTCGCAGGATGAATGTTCCACCGCTGCGGCGGGCAAGCAGGAATGGATACAACGCAGACCGGGCAGATCCCAGGTGCATGCGGCCGGTTGGTGAGGGAGCAAAACGAGTGCGGATAGGATTTTGATCCATAATCTCTCCGAACAATCCCAACGTAATATTATTAATTCTAAATGTCTATCATAACAATTGAAGTTAGAACTCCAGTGGTTTATACCGCAATGCCACGCTTTCCACCAGTCCGACGCCCAGCATCAGGGAAAGCAAGCCGCTGCCTCCATAGCTTATAAAAGGGAGTGGAACACCCGTCACTGGAATTAAATTCAAGTTGACTGCGATATTCACGGCACCCTGGAAGAAAATGAAGATGGCGATCCCATAGGCAATCATCGAACCAAAAGGATCACGTGCCATCCGGGCAGCACGCAAGCACCGGTAGATGATGAAACCGAGCAAGAGCACAACAAACAGAGCACCAACAAAGCCAAATTCTTCCCCAATTGCCGAGAAAATGAAATCAGTGTGGCGTACTTTCATGAAGCGTAATTGGGTTTGAGAACCAAGGCCATATCCCTTTCCAAACCAGCCTCCAGAGCCGAGCGCAGCCAGGGCTTGCAATACATTGTACGTCGCCCCAAAGCTGGCGTTTGGATCCGGCGCGACAAAATCAAGAATGCGTAAGCGTTGATATTCCTCTAGAAAAGGGAAAATAATGATTGGGACTCCGATTGCCACAACCAGCATAATAATAATGTGTTTGGGTTGTAAACCACCTGCCCAGGTCATCCCAGCCCAGATCACCATGGTCACGATGACATTACTTAGGTTGGGCTGAATGTAGATTAATCCAGCAATTCCCAGTGTAATCAACAAGCTCTTGATCAGCCATTTCCAATCGCGTGGTTGCTCGATGGTCTTCGAGAAATAATTTGCCAGGGCAAGGATGACGACCACCTTTGCCAATTCGGTAGGCTGGATGGAGATAAGGCCCGTTTCGATCCAGCGTGTTGCCCCAAAACGCGTTCCACCGATCACCTTTAATAATCCAAGTGCAACCACAATCACCAGGTACATCGGCAGGATTGCGCCGGACCAAAAACGATAATCAATGACCGCAACCAGCAAAATCACACCGAAACCAATCGAGCCAAAGATGATCTGGCGTGTCACCACATCGGCAAGGCTTTCATTACCCGCGATGGCAGAACGGATCATCGTAACTCCAAATACGAGTGCAAGGATGACCGCTCCCAACAGCCAGAAGTCAAAGTGACGCCAGAAACCAGGTCTCAGCATGGGTATTGACCGAATTACTTTCCAGGATAATAAAATTCACATGGCACGTCGATCATGACCGTCCCAATCAAATGGCTAGCGGGATATGCGCTTTCCGTGGAATAGATAGCGAAGAGAATGGCTTTACCTGTGCCTGCGCACTGCGTTCCGCAGGGGGATGTCAGCCACAAGGCGTTGGGAGCGGCCTTCTTGGGCAATATTAATCCTTACGCCGGATGGATCGATTTCCACATGGCGCGATATCGTTTGGATGAGGTCATCCTTCAGGGCTTCCAATTCTGTCGGACTTAGATCAGTCCGGTCATGGATCAGGACAAGTTGCAAGCGCTCTTTGGCGCTACCGGCACTCTTCTTGCGTCGAAAGAAGTTCATGGTTATTTCCTCCCCAGCAATCGTTTCCACAAGCCGGGAGTTTCAAGTTCCATGAACGGCACCTGTTCTCCCATTAAGCGGCGGGCAATGTTTCGGAAGGCTAGCCCAGCTTTGCTTTTTGAATCCATTGCCAGCGGCTGACCCTTATTGGACGCGATGAGGATATTCTCGTCTTCCGGAATAATACCGATCAGTTCTATTGCCAACAGGTCCAGCACATCGTCCACCGAAAGCATATCTCCCCGCCTCACCATCGTGGGATTAAGGCGGTTGAGGACAAGCAAGGCAGGGCCCTTTCCCTCTGCATCCAGCAAGCCAACCACCCGGTCCGCATCTCTGACTGCTGACACCTCCGGGTTGGTCATTACTAAAACTTTGTCTGCCGCTGCAATGGAATTCTTGAAATCCACGCTCGATCCCTGCCGGCGAGTCGATGATGATCCAATCCACTTCAGGGCGTAATTCATCACATAAGCGCACCATATCGCTCGGCGAGACCGCGCGTCTTGTCACGGGTCTGCGCTGCCGGGATCAGGTAGAGTTCTGGTAAGCGCTTATCCCTGATCATTGCCTGCCGCAATCGACAACGACCTTCCACGACATCCACAAGATCATATACGATGCGATTCTCCAATCCCATCACCACGTCCAGGTTTCGCAGTCCGATGTCCCCATCTATACAGGCAACTTTTTGTCCGCGGGCTGCCAAAGCCACAGCAATATTTGCCACGGAAGTGGTTTTGCCCACGCCTCCTTTGCCTGAAGTCACCGTGATTACAGTTGCAGTCATGTCACCTTCCAATCATTGTTGCCATGGTTCAGCGATGATTAGCCCGTTTTCAATTCGGGCAACCTCAGGCTGCTTTTTTCCTGGTTTGATGGGTGAAATGGCAATATCGCCAGCTATACGCAACTGGGTTGGGGATAATTCCAATGCGCAAACGATTGCCTGTTCATCTCCTCCCGCTCCGGCATGAACCACCCCCCGTAACCGTCCCCAGATGACCACACTTCCCGCCGCCACAATTTCCGCTCCAGGATTTACGTCACCCATAACGATGACCGGTCCCTCATGAGTTATCCGTGCCCCTGACCGCAGAGGACCTTTGATCCATTTCGCCGCTTCAGCCGGAATCTCATCCGGTGTCGTCTGTTGGTTGACCGGTTGTGGTTTTGCAAGGCGGGTGGCTAGCCCAAGATTTTGGGCGGTGGACTCAGTCTGCGGATAGATTCGCTTAGAACAGCCCAAAGGCTGATGCCGTGTTCCGAGAGCATATCCCGCAATTTCGACAACTCGGCTACGCGCAAGGCTTGGGGACCTACATCCAAAGTCAAACGCGCCCCCTGGAAGAATGTTGGTTGATCTCTATTTGAGCCAGGAGTGCAATCACCTGGTCTGACCAGGAAGCCTGGCCTAAGGTTATGAGCAGCCCTTCACGTATGCCTTTGATTTGCAGGAGTGGCGATTTTTCTCCCATAGTTGAGAAATTATACTGCCTTTCCTACGATTATGGATTTCCGCTGAGTCCCTGGGCAGTATCAATCGCTTTGATGGCGAAATACGCGTTCATCACATCCCTTACGATGGGTGCGGCAACCCGTCCACCTTCCCCTGCATTGTATAAGAATGCCACCACAACAATTTCTGGATTATCAAAGGGTGCATATGCCACTGTCCACCCATGCGATGGCCATTCTCCTCGCTGGCAGAGATTTTCTACTCTCGCCACATCATCACAATATTCTGCCGTTCCAGTCTTTCCTGCAACGGCAATTGGATAATTCTCAAATGAAAATGGGCGGTTTAGCGTGCCGCGCGAATCCGTCGTCGCAAGGCGCATGCCATTTTGGGTGTTTTGAATGGCAGAGAGTGATACTGATTTCATCTGTCCATTGAAACTGCAATATCCTGTATCATCACAATCATAATCACGAATGATCGGATCTGTGGTTAAGTCCCAGCGCAGGCGGGGTTCGAATGCCTGAATGACATTGCCCAGGTTATCGAGTACTTCGCGAACGATTGTGGGTTGCATCTGTCTGCCATCATTGGCGATCGTGGCCGCCGAAATTAGCACCTGCAATGGGGTTGCCACCACGTACCCCTGACCCACGCTGGCAAGGTAAGTGTCGCCTGTCGACCAGTTCTCTCCCTTGTATATCCGTTTCCAGGTGGGATCCGGGATCAAGCCCGAATTTTCGCCGGGCAATTCAATGCCTGACGGTTGGTCGTAACCCAGGGCCCGCGAATATTCCTGCAAGCGCCAGATACCCAATCCCCCATCCCTGGACCTCATCCTGGTACCCTCCACCGACCTTGTAAAAACACGCATCACTGGATAAAGCGATGCATTTAATAAATGGTAAGAGACCCAGGCCGCTGGTTTCGCCATAAAATGTGTATGTCCAGTCATAGTAATATTCGATCTTTCCCGGATCGGTGGGGGAATAGGCATTCTGAACACCAATGATCGCCGGGGCATCGATAATGGTATCCGGACCAACAACGCCCTCGTTCAATGCTCCCAAGGCGGTTGCGAGTTTGAATGTGGAGCCAGGCGGGAATTCTGTGTTGACCGCGTAATTCAATAACGGGTGGGCTGGATCCTGCTCCAATTGGCGATAATAGTAGGCGGGAATGAAACGCACCATGCGGTTGTTTTCATAGGTCGGTGATTGCGCCATGGCAAGGATTTCACCTGTTTGGGGATTCATGGCGATGACTACGCCACTGGAAACCTTGTATTCGCCATAATAGGTTTCGTTCCAGTACTTGATGGAGTTCAGCAAGGTCGCTTCGGCGGCCTGCTGCAGCCGTGTATCGATCGTCAGGACAACATTCCCTCCTGCAACGGGATCAACGGGTGGTTCCAGGATGCGTAAGTACCTGGCCGGCAACATCCACTTCCACTCTCTGCGTGCCCGGTGTTCCGATGAGTACTTCATTGAGAGTCAATTCGATGCCTGCATACCCAACCTTGTCCCGGTTGGGTTGAAATCCCAGGTCGCGATATTCCTGCTCAAGGGCAGCCGGGATGGGACCCAGGAAACCAACGATATTTGCCGTCAAGGATCCGGTAGGATAATCTCTTATCGGATCGATCTGGACATTCACACCCGGCCATTGGGAGGCACGCTCTCGCACGATCATGGCAATTTCTTCAGAAACATTGCATTGGATCTTGACAGGCTCATAAGGGGCATTCGAGATTCCCAACTCAACCAATTGAAGAATTCCGGGGCCTGGGGTACACGGAGCAATTGCTTTGGCTTCGTCCACGGTACCCGCACTGGACGGAACGCCTGTCAGGAGCGACAATTCCCGGTATATCTGTTGAATATTCCCCTCATCATCGGGAAGATTAGCAGGGGTGATGATGATATTGTAGGACGCAATGTTGTTCGCCAGGACAATGCCGTTTCTATCGTAGATCAAACCTCGTGCCGGGGGATCACTGATGATATTCGTTCGGTTTCTTTCAGCCTGGAGAACATAGATTTTCCCATTGACGATCTGCAAGGTGAATAACCGCGCCACGAAAATCACCCCAACTAAAATGATGAGGCCGTATACGCTCAAGAAACGCCAGTTCTGGAAGTGATTGGGGCGGCTGGATGTCGTCATGTTGTCATTTCCGTCGGGTAAATCCTTGCGGCAAGGTCTCTCATCAACGGATGGATGATGATGGATAGAAGAAGGTTTAATAGCAAACCGGGCAAAATTACCTGGGAAAAAGCACTGGAAAAAGTAAGCGAAACATCAAAGATGATCCGAAATGCATAGGTGCTTAATAGGACAATGAGCGTACCCACAAATGTGATCGCAAACATCGCCAACAGAGGAGCTTGCCAGATCCGGCGGGTTAAAAGGCGCGCCAATGCAATAACCGCCAGGTATGCGAGCACATAAATATACCAGGGTGCAACGGATACACCCCCGATCACCAAGCCAGCCACGATCCCCCACACCCACGTATAACGCGCGTTTTCTTGCAATGCCCAGGCGGCGAGTATCACCAGGATCAGATCCACGCTCCCATTTAATAACGTAACCCGGTTGAGTATTGTGGTCTGAACCAGGAAGGCCAAACCCAGGATGATTACGAGTGCGATGATGGCACGCATTTTAGGGACCTGGATTGGTGAGTAAAGGGGAAATATCCACCGGCTTGAAATTGGTGATGATCAGGACGATCTGGAGGTGGGAAAAATCCACGTTGGGTTGAACAGAAGCCTGTTGAAAGAGCTCATATTCCAGCTTGCGGACGCTCACAACCTGCCCCACGAGAAGGTTGGGGGGATAACCACCCCCGAGGCCTGAGGTCATTACCACATCACCCGCCTGGACAACGGCATCCTGCGAAATCATATCCAACGCCAGGTCTCCAGTCACAGAACCCACCATCATCGCTTCGGTGTTGGACGATTGAATGCGGATATTGACCTTCGAACCAGAATCAGTGATTAATTGAACTCGCGCCGCCTCTGCAATGACGGCATCCACCTGTCCAACCAAGCCCTGGTGAGTCACCACTGGCATCCCTGGCAGCACTCCGTCATTGGAGCCGACATTGATGATCACATAGCGATAAAAAGGACTGGGGTCACGACCGATCACTGTCGCCCCGGAATAAGAATATTGAGGATTGGCGCTGGCAAATTTCAGCAAGGCCGAGAGGATCTCAACCTCGGTCACCTGCTGCTGGAGTGTGATAACTTCTGTTTGAAGTTGAGCCACTTCAGCCTCGAGCTGTGCATTCCGCGTGCGTAGGGAGGCTACATCCCGCGGCACAGTCAGGAAATCCGCGACTGCCAGGTATCGGTTGGAGAACCAAGTCTGGGCATTGACAGCAATTCGCTGGAACCAGGAATTTACAGGATGGAAATAACCACCTGAAGCCAGGAACACCAGGCCTATTGCGACCAGTGTAACAATGACAATCTGTAATATTCGGGGAGGATTGATTTTCATAGAGTTTACCGCGCCAAAGGCGCGGTCACGCGGTTACGAATGACGCGTGCTGCCGCGCTCCAAGCCAACCAGGTAGCGGCCATATTTTGAGAAATCATCCAGTACCATGCCGGTGCCGCGGCATACACAGGTGAGAGGATCTTCAGCTGCCCAGACGCGCAAATTCAATTCATCGGTCAGGCGTTCTGGAAGTCCTTGTAATAGGGCTCCGCCACCCGCAAGGCAGATCCCAATGTCCATCAAATCGGCGACGATCTCTGGAGGAGCTTCATCCAGGGTGTCTTTGATCGTATTCACAATCACGGTGACAGATTGGGAAAGCGCTTCACGGATCTCCACCGAGGAGACCTCGATTGATTCTGGTAATCCTGTGACGAGGTTCCGGCCGCGTGCTTCCATTGTTTTTTCGACCGGTAGTGGAAATGCAGAACCGATCTGCCATTTGATTTGTTCAGCGATCCGCTCTCCAATCAGGACGTTATACTTGTTACGTATGTACTGCACAACATCCTGGTCCATTTCGTCGCCAGCCACTCGCAGCGACCTGGATACCACTACTCCTCCCATCGATAAGACCGCGACCTCAGTGGTGCCTCCACCGATATCTACGATCATGGAACCACGCGTTTCAGTGATCGGGAGACCTGCACCCATGGCCGCAGCTAGAGGTTCTTCAATCAAGTGAGCCTCCCGGGCACCTGCAGACATCGCCGCATCATATACAGCACGTTTCTCCACTTCTGTTACACCGGAAGGGATCCCAATCACCACGCGTGGTCGTGGAAGGGGTACGACGCTTTGCTGGTGAACTTTGCCAATAAAATACTCAAGCATGGCTTCAGCAATTTCAAATTCAGCAATAACACCATCACGTAATGGACGAACCACAACAATATTCCCCGCTGTACGCCCTACCATCTCCTTCGCCTGCAAACCGATCCATTGTGGTTGGCGAGTACGCTTATCCATAGCCACCCAGGATGGTTCATTGATGACAATTCCCTTCCCCCGAACATAAACCAATGTATTTGCAGTACCAAGATCTATTCCAATATCAAGGGAAAATAATCCCAGCAACCAGTTGAGGGGATTGAAAGCCAATTTGCGATGCTCCTTTATTGATAAATTGCTCGTTTAATTATACCATGCGAGCTTAAAATGTCATTTTTTCCGCTTGACAGCCAGCATGGTGAGATCGTCCGAAGGTGGGATGTTTTCCATGTACTGTGTGATCTCCCCTTCCAACTTATCCAGTATTCTCCGGGCGGTCAAATGATGAGTCTTGCGTAAGATCTCCATAACCCTTTCTTCCCCAAACAGCTCTTGAGAGGGTGAAAAGGCTTCAGTTAGGCCATCGGTGTAGAGTAAAAGGAGATCTCCTTCATCGAGCTGGATGGTCCTTTCCTCCATATCCAGCTCATCGATGATCCCCAATGCAGCACCAGTTTTGCGTAATATCGCAATTTCATGTCCCTTGCCTGGTACCAGTACCGGAGGATTATGTCCGGCGTTTGCGTAAATTAGTTCTCCTTGCTTGATCAACAGCACACCGTAAAAAGCTGTCACAAACATTACTTGTTGATTATCCGGAATGATTAATGCATTGACCCTTCGCATCACCTCTGCTGGAGATTGTGAATCAATGACCGCGGCGCGCACCAGGGTTCGGGTGAGTGCCATGAACAGGGCAGCCGGGATACCTTTATCCGATACATCGGCGATAAAAAGCCCCAGGCGGTCTCCTGGTAATTCAAAAACATCGTAAAAATCACCACCGACTTGCCTGGCAGTGATCCAGGTAGCTGCCAGGTCCCAATTCGGGTATTCAGGTAAATGATCTGGTAGAAAAGTCCTTTGGATCTGCCGTGCCAATTGCACTTCTGTCTCTAGGCGTTCACGAATGACCATCTCATTCTGTAAATAATCATTTTGTATGCTCAGGGCGACCTGTTGTGTGATACCGCTGATGATCTCGATCCTTTTTTGCCTGAACCGGCGCGCATCATCAAAATCCTCCACCAACATCACCCCATAAAATTCGTTCTTTATCATTAAGGGGAAACCGAGCAATAGATGATCGGCAGATTGCAGGGCATAAAAGGATTCCTCTTCGTTACGTGCCAATTCAGGATCCAGCCAATCTTCCGCTGAACCTTGGGTCAATATTCCTACTGATATCTGGGCAAGTTCACAAGTCATCGCCAGCAAAGGGAAGTCTTCCATCGAGAAGTCCTTGGCGAAAAGAATTGGACGGACTTCTTCTGGAAAACCATAATCCTGGGAGGGCTTGAACATCCCCTCTTTCCATAAATAGATCCCGCAAGCCTTCACACCTACCAGGATCGGGGTGATTCGCACGAGCGAACCGATGATTTCGTCGAGGTTGTTGCTGTTGGCTACGGTCTGGGCAACTTGCAGCAAGGCTGCCGAGGCATAGGCTTGTTCCTGGGCGGAGTCATACAATCGGGCATTTTCAATTGCTACAGCCGCATAACTAGCGAAGGTGGCAGTAATAGCCTGTGCTTCATGACCGTACCTGCCGGCAGCTGGATGTGAAAGTGTGATGACGCCCAAGGGATGATCCCCTGACCGCAAAGCTGCAGCGATGGATGAATAGTCCGCTGAATAACCACAAGCAATTCCACTTGGGCCCAGGGGGTCGGTCGGCATCCTGATAACCGGTTCGCTGGCTGAGAGCGTTTCGGATAAATATTGGGCTGCCTCCGGCCAGCGCAAGACTGCAGCTTCTACATCCATTATTTCTGCGCCGTGTACGTGAGCAGGGTAAAGCTTCTCATCCTCCAAAAGCCATACAGTGGAAACATCGCATGGCAGGTTTTGCTCCAGTTCACGTAATACACTGTCCAACACATCATCCACACCCACATCCGCGGACAGAGTTCCAGCCACCTCCCTCAGGCTGTCAGCCACCTGGCGTCTCCAGCGTTCCGTTTGGTAGAGTTCAGCATTATGGATCGCCGTGGCGATATTGTCTGCCAGCGCCTCCAGGATAATCCGATCATCCTCACCGAAAGAATTTATATGATCACTTTGTAAATCCAGGATACCCACAGGGGAATTGTCATAGAGGAGAGGAATGGTCAATTCGGCGCGTGTGTCTTGGGGTTCGAAGGGAGATTCCCTATACAGAGGCTCCTTGGTAATATCATTGACCAGTGCAGTCTGGCGATTCCGCGCCACCCAGGGGATAAGTCCTTCCACACTGTCCAAATTAATAGAATAACCCTTCAGTGCTTCACTGCGCGCCCCGCTCCCAGCTTGGTAGATGATCTGCCGCCTGTTTAAGTGGACTGTAAATAAATGGACATGAGGAAAGTGAAGATGTTTTTGAATGAGAGCTGTAACTCTATTGAGTAGGATATCCACTTCCAACACCGAGGCGATGTCCTTGCTTGCTTCGGCGATGATGGATAATTGCTCAGCACGCCGTTCCAGGTCGCTGTATAAACGGGCGCTATTTATTGCAGTCACAATGGTATCTGCCAAAGCTCGTAATACCAGGAGATCGTTTGGATGAAACGCATCCAGGCGATCACTCTGAATATCAAGCACACCCAGGATGCGGTTTTCGATCTTCAGCGGAAGGGCTACTTCCGATTGCGTTCCCGGAAGTGGTATCAGGCACCGGAATCGTGGTTCCTTTTCGATATTGTTCGAAACGATCTCAATGCCTGTCTTTGCAACCTCCCCAATCAATCCCTGACCGACTTCGATCGTCTGAAATTGAGGAGATTTTCTCCGTCCTTTCTTTTCGCCCATCAAGGCACTGGCTTGAAATTGAAGGGTTTTCTGACCGGGAGGCAGGGTGAATATGGCGACATAATAATATTTAAATGTATCCAGGATCAAGCGTGAGACTTGACGCGTTAACGAGGGCAGATCGAGCACGTTGGCGATTTGAGCACTCACTTGCCGGACAAGTGTCAATTGCTCCATCCGCCATTTCTCGACGGAACTGCGATGGGCGGCAACCAACGCCAGGGAAGCGTGACCAGCCAGGCCTTCCAACAATTCGATTTCAGATTTTCGAAATTTCGGTCCTGCTCGCCGGGTCATTGAGAGGGTTCCGATGGTCAATTGTTGGGAACGCAATGGAATGGCTATGGCAGGAAATTCAGCCTGCTCGATACAACATTCACCCCTATCCAAAGCCTGGCGCATGATCTCGTCAGTTGGTTGTGGAGAAAATACCTGTTCATGGTTCAGGTCTGGTAATCTGAACAAGCGCTCATCCAACCAGAGGTTCGGCTCTGCATCCAGGATGGCGGAAGCAGCGGCAAGGATCAAGTCTCGATGCTCGACCAATCGGTTGGTTAAGAGCAGTTCTTCACCAAGCCGGTTGATCCGTGACCAGGCAGTTGGAGGGGAGATGCGCCTCTGAGTCATTTTCTCGGTTTGAAATGTTTCACCATCGTCAACACGTTACCCAGCTCTCCCATGCGCTCATACTTAATATCATCCATCAGTTGGCGCATGAGGAACACTCCCAGGCCGCCAATTGGCCTGTCGTCCAAAGCTGCCGAAATATCAGGTTCAGGAATTGCAGTTACATCGAATGAACAACCGTGATCCCTAAGAATTATGGAAAGTGTTCCATCGTCCATTTCACATGTGCATTCAATATCCCCCGTTTCCATGCCTTCATAGGCATGTTCAATGATGTTCGAGCAGGCTTCATCCATTGCCATTTCCACGGCACATACCGAAGGTTCATCCATCCCGATGTCTGTCGCTGCCTGGATGGCGAATTGACGCATGGAATCCAATTGATCAAATTTGGCGGGGAATATGGCTGTGCGCATGAGAATAACAAGGCCGCCTCATGACCAGTAAAAAGAGGCGGTCTTAATGGGAAATGGAGTTAAAGCTAGAAAGTACCAACTGCTGATGTATTGTCACTGAAGATCTTGAACAGAGGCGTGAATCCAGTGAGTTCAAGGGCATCCATAATTTTCTTTGGAACGTTCGAGAGCACGATCTCACCCCGGTTATAACGTTTACAGTTCCGTTGACCAACCAGGAGAGCTCGAAAGCCGGCACTGGACATATAATCAAGTTCGGCCAGGTCGAGTACGAGTTTAAATTGGCCATCATGATTTACTTTATCAATAGCCTTGCTGAGTTCCGGAGCGGTGAAACTATCCACCTTGCCCTTGACGGCAAGTAAATCACAATGCTTGTATTTTTGAACAGTGATTTCCATATAGCCTCCGATGTGTTGATAATCGATGCAAAGATTATATCACAGGCAGTTTTCATGGAAATTAAGCTCCACAATCGGATCCATCGATCACCCTCTTCAAGCAGACCAAATATGTAGGAAAGGATCCTGGCACCCATCCACGCGGCTCGCAGCGCCTGTTGACATCTGCTATCACTTCGGGTATGCTTGCGCAGTCCGGGTGGGTCCGGCGCGGCGGAGCCTTTCGAATCCCGTCAGGTCCGAGAGGAAGCAGCGGTAAGGGAGTGTCTCCGGGTGCCGCCGGGTTTCCTACCCGGATATTGTCTACACTTTATCCCAGTGGCGAATTCACCTTATGCCGCGTTGGATCAAAACTCTGCTTTTCTTCTTGCTGGGCATGGCTGGCGGCCTCATTTACGGCTGGCTGGTCAACCCGGTGGAATATGTCGACACTACCCCCGATTTCTTGCGACAGGATTACAGGACAGACTTTGTTTTAATGATTGCAGAGTCTTTTTCTGTGTCCGGTGACACAGAGAACGCAGTACATTTCCTGTCATTGTTGTCGGCTCAACCACCTGTCTTTACAGTAGCCGAAGCGATAGCATACGCAGAAACCGCAGGGTATGCTCCTGAGGACTTGGCTCTCATGAAAAGCCTTTTGAAGGTAATCCAATCCCTTCAACTTGGAGGCATGCCATGATGAGCAGTGCATTTGGTAAATACAGGAAACCGGAAGAAGCGAAAAGCGTTGCACTTCGCCGCTGGCTTGAAAAGATCATCTTCCTTCTACTGGGATTTTCCCTGGGACTTGCCGTCACATGGGAAATTTTTCCTAATGTCCAAGTGGATTCTTCCCCGGCAGCGTTGAGAACTGATTTCAAGGATGATTATCGCTTCCTGATTGCTTCCGCATTTTCCCGTTCAGGAGATATCGGCCGCGCCCGGGTACGCCTGTCGCTTCTGGATGACCTGGATCCTGTCCAGTCATTGATGGAACAAACCAAGCGGGAGATCGCCCTTGGATCATCCCAACAAAGGATTTTCGCGCTTTCTGCTCTGACCGATGCCCTCCAGCTTCCTTCAATTCCATCTCCTTCTCCCACTGAAATCATAACCAGCACAGAGTATCCCCCCACGGCGACTCCTTTATCGTTTGTGTTGATCTCACAGGAGATTATTTGTGATCCGGAGTCAGCTCAAGGGTTAACCCAGATTCAGATCCAGGATAGGATGGGTCTCCCACTGGCAGGAGTGGAAGTGCGCGTCACCTCGGAAAATGGTCAACAACATGTTTATTCTGGACTCAAGCCTGAATTGGGGATTGGGTATGCCGATTTCGTCCTGAGTCCAGGGATCACATATAGCCTCAAAGTGATCCCTTCCAGCCAGGTGATGGATGATCTTCAAATCCCAGAATGTCGTTCGGAGGGTGGTCATCTGTATGGTGGAGGCTACATACTCGTCTTCGGACAACCTTGAAATCGTGAAGGCAGGCATCAGCCTGGTTATGGCTATTCTGGGGATGACCTGATTGATAAACCGGCTTAATAATAAAAAAGGACGCTCTCAGACTAGAGCGTCCTTCTGTTCTACATTTAATCTGGGGCTTCTAAGGCATCGGGTTATCGAAACCCCAGTCATATCCAAGGGCAATAATGATATCTGCCGCAGCATCTGGATTGTAATCGATGATGATCTGCGAAGAATTGTCAAAGGCCATCAACGCTTGAATATACTGCATGGCATATAAGCATTCCCCTTGCACGATGACTACCGTTCTGGTTGGGAAAGGATAATTATACGAAGCAGGATAATCGCTCGTATTTCCGAATCCGACCACGTTCATCCCCTGCCCTTTTAGATAATCGGCAGTTTTCGAAGCCAATCCTTCCACGCCTGAACCATTGACGATAGCCACCCTCGCACCTTCGTCAACCATTTTCTGAGTGGTATCTCCTTGTGCAGCAGGTATCTGGGCACCACTGCCGAAGATCTTATCCACCATTTCTCGTATTCGATCAGGAAAAGGTCTCAATACAGCCATTTCCTGACCATTAAGGTTGTACCAGGCATCTTCCATCATCGTGTAATCGATCGACCCGTTGATGATATCTTCTGTTTTGATATCCTTGGCAAGCATCGCAAGGCGAAGGATATCGTCCAGGGATAGGTTGGTATCCACACCTGAAGAGAGTTGGTTATACAACACTGGTGCCTGGGTAACCAGCGCAGTCAGGTTGGCAAGTACTTTGTCCCGGATCGCCATGACAACCTGTTGTTGGTGTTGACCCCGCTCAACATCTCCTCCCAGGACTCCCTGTTCCACATCCCGAGCGTGTGCGTAAGCAAGCGCCTCCGAACCATTGATGCATTCATATCCTGGTTCAAGCGTCGCTGTGTTATGCGGACCTAGCGGATCAATGATGATCTCATAAGGCACATCGATACAAATGCCGCCAATGGTATCCACCATTGCTTCGAATGTTGTGAAATCAACGCGTGCAAAATAATGGATCGGGATGCCAAGAAAACTTTCCACTGTTTTCATTGCCAGGCCGGGACCGCCACCAGGTAATTTGTCCCCTTCCCCAAAGGCATAAGCATTGTTTATCCTGCTGTAACCATAACCTGGAATATTAACCCACATGTCCCGGGGGATGGACAACATTCCTGCGGTCATTGTCTGCGGATCAAGTGTCAGGAGCATCATCGTATCCGAACGTGGCGCTCCGGTACCCGCTTCCCAATCACGGTAATCCAATCCAATGAGAAGCAATGTCACCCGGCTGGCACCATCCCAGGGGGGAGGCAGTTCTGCCAGGGGTACACTTTGGTCGGGTGTTGCCTCTCCGCTCATCGGAGTATTATTTGGGTCTAAAACTGGGAACCCGCTGGACTGGCAGGAGCTTGGCTGGATACCTGGTAGCGCAGTCATTTGCCAGCAAGCCACAAAGCCTTGCAAGAAGATGACCATGACAACAGCCAGGAGTACTGCGCCTCCCATCACGATGATTTGCATCGTGGTCGGGCGACCCAGCTTGTTGAGCTTATCCAAAATCACTTGTTTCTTCAGAACCATATTATCTTAAGGGCGGAGGCGGTATCGGCAGATCCGATTCGACCGCTTCGAGCCATTTATCTCCTTCTTCAATAAGCATGACCGGAATATCGTCGATCACCGGATATTTCCGTCCGCAATCCTGGCAGATCAGCCAGTGGTCTTTATAGACTTTCAACAAGCCGCTATTCTCACGAACACACACCGGGCAGCGTAAAATTTCCAATAGGTCCGCTTTGATCATTCGAACTCCAGTTCTGCCAGCAACAGACGGCAATTTTACCACTTTCCCGATTAATGATTGCAACCACCCTGATCCAGTAGAGCGGATGGATTTACTGTACCAGTCCCGTACTGATAGATTGCCTGCCAGGCTTCATAGTGGGTTTGGATGTTGTCCTTGAACAATTCCAGTCCCTGGTTATCAAATACGATACGCGTCACGGTAATGTCAGCTCCATCGGCAGCATAATCCACCTGTTTGCATGTTTCTGGGGGAAGGTCGGGATTTTCTTCGAATAAAGGCTCTGGAGCTGGAGTAACGTTTCGCAATCCCAGGTTTTGCCATTGCACTGTCCTGCCATCGTTGGTGGAATAGAACTTCCACGTCAAGCTCATTGCCTGGGCATTGAAATAGGTCTCCATGAGTAACCAGTAAGGGCGATCGTTGCTAAATTTCAGATCCACGAGAGGAAAATAAACCGTGGCGTCCAGGCCAGCCAGGTCGGGGTCTGTCCCACTTACCGGTTTTTGCTCATAATAGAAGACCCGGTATGCATGCGCATGTCGTTCCACGATCGGGTAACCGCCAAAAAAGGCGGTTCGAAACAGGGTGGTGCTCACCTGGCAAACGCCTCCGCCCACCCCGGTGATCGTCTTCCCATTATAAATAATGAGTGCTTCGGCATATCCATTGTCCAGGGAGATATCGCCCAGCACATCTCCCATCGAGAAGGTGCTGTTTGGGGGAATGAGCAGTCCATGAAACTGCTGGGAAGAAGTCTTGATGTTTTGCAGGCGCGCTGCTCCAGAGCCTCGGAAATAAGTGGTCTCAGCATAGATAAGTTCGCTGATTCCAAGTGATTGCGCAGTGGCATCTGTATTTACTTCAGGGACATCTGAAATGATTGCGAGGGGAATTTCATGATTTCCGGACAACAATCCCTGGCTGATTGCACCCTGCGTGGTAGGGATGTCCAATTTTCGACCTGTTAGAGCTGGGGCGATCAGGACCAACTGGCCGGTCGGATCATCGAAATAAAATCTCGCATTCTGAGACGGACGGTTCACCTGGGGTTCAATTTGCTTGAGGAATAGTTCTATCGACTGCGTATCCACGGAGACCTGGAATTGCCAGCCTGTTTCGGTCTGGGCACGTCCCACCACCATCATCCCCGCAACCAGCGATGGCTCCAGCACCCACGGGCCGGGATCGCCTGTTTGTGCCTCTGGTACGGACAACGACATGGCTGCACTCAAAGCCTGGCGAAGGATTGCAGCCTGTTCGGCCGCGTTCATGACTGCCGGGTCCTGTTCTTCGATCGCTAGGAGGACTTCCCCATCTGCGAAAGTCCCCATTTTCGCTGCAAGAGATTCCAATGTGGCATCGACATTCAGGATACGGCCGCTCTGCCCAGGCTGATAGATTACTTCTGTACCGTTCAGGGACAATTCCGCCTCGACAACGGGACGGTCGATCTGCACTGCCAGGTTCTGGAGATACCCATGCGCCACTCGTTCATCAAATACAATGATCGGTGCCAGTTCCAATCCGCCCTTGACGGTGTTAATTTGTCCGGCAAGACTGGCGAACAATCCGTTGCGGCCTATGTTGTACGCCTGTTCAACGGATGCTCCTACATCGAAAACCAAACCTAATTCTTGTGGTTTGGCCAGCCAGAGTTCATCTCCATAACGAAAAACGATTTGGCCGCTCTGCGGATACGTAAGCCGTTGATCCAGGATTGCGACCGCATCAACCTTGGAATAATTGGAAAGATCCACCCCTGCAACTGAAATACCGGGGAGGATTCTCCCCGAATAGAAGAGCTTGACGATGCTTGTGATGGTACCAATAACCAGGAAGAATAATGCCACACCGGTGATTAAAGCAATGAACACCTGGTAAGGCAGGGGTGAGCGTTGGGGACGGCGTACAGCAGCGTAAGTCATGGGATAAATTATAAGGGCAGTGCAGGTTTCTACACAGACGAATTCCCTTCCGGTTTGTTCCACTTGGAAAAGGGAATGAACTTCGGTGTTACGGCGGCATAATCGGTATAGGTCTTTCCAAACACCTTTACGAGCTTGCGTTCTTCAAGGATGGCACCGATAATGACAAAAGAAGTTAATCCCAGGTTGATGGTGAGCAGGTTATTGGTCATCAACGGCATCAGCCAGAGGAAGACAATTCCTGCTGCATAAATTGGGTGGCGCACATAACGATATAGACCTGTGGTGACAAGAGCGTTTTCCCCCTGATTTTCATGGGAGCCAGGCCTTGTTTTGCCGATTATTTCCGCTAACAGGCGTAACCCAAGGATTCTCTTCCCATCCTTCTGCATGACTCCAATGATCATTACGATTATTGAGAGAACCTGTCCCAAGATCATCATGCCAGACCATGGGAGGGGTACCAGGTAAAGTGTATGGTCAGGAGTATAAGCAGCGACAACCAGCACAGGCACAAAACTAGTTAAGGCAAAGAAATTATAGAACAAACGGTAATATCGCCTGAACTGGTTGCCAAACCATCGCCTGGCGGTCTCCTTGACCAGGTCAGCAGCCAGGAGGGAATGGAGGAATCCCCATAAAAGGACCGAGGTGAGCAACCAGAGCATATTTTTTCTCTCTCTCAATAAATTACAATACCTGCTTCCATTCTAATCTGCTGAATTTCAATAAACGCCATTCAAGTCAAAAGGCTACCAGGCATTATCTACGTAAAGCCAGGCGTGGAAATCGTTGGGAACCAGGTGTAGGATACATACGAGTAATCTCGTAAAAACCCATTGGGATCGATCAAGATGTCCGAACTCCCATACTTGATTGGACTGATACGCAATATTATCTTTAAAAGGAACAATTGTTGATCCAAAATTTACCCTGTTACTGGAGTTATGGCAACGGTAAAAACTTCCCTCATTAACTATGTAATTTCTAGGGCAACGCTCGATTGTAAATCTTCCAAAATTCCACCAGGTAAGCCGAAGCCACGTTGGGATTGTGGATGATGACGACATTTTCATCATTTCTCAGCTCAGCGCTGGCTGAAAAGTTATACGAACCTGTGATCACGATGCCCTGGTCGATAATAATTACCTTGTCATGCATCAGGTCGTCGTTTCCATCCAGGAGAACATTAATCCCTGCTTGCGTGAAACGATCAAATTCTGAACCAATGTTGGTGGTTACCTGTTCCGCTTCCATGACTCCTGCCACCGTCACGCCTGCGGTGGAACGGGAAAGGATGACATCTCCAAGCGGATCGGAGGTGAAGGAATAAGCCAGGAAGTAGATGCTTTCTTGCGCAGCATTGATCAAGTCCACCAACCGTACCTGGACACCATCATCAGGTGAGAACAACACCTCAACGAATGTGTCCACTATAAAGACCATTGGATTGGGGGTGAGTGCCTGGGTGAAGGGACCGAAAAGATCCTCCACGAACATTTCGTCAAATTCCACCAGGTAATCTTCTGCTATCTCCCTGGAGTGGAAATGCAGCATGTTATTGTTATCCTCGTAAACGCCGTTCAGGGTGAAATTCATCGAACCAGTCCAGACCTCGTAGCGGTCGATCACCATGAACTTGTTATGCATCAAGCTTTCCTGCCTGTCCCCAAGTACCTGGATGCCGGCATTCATCAGTTGCTGGATTTCCTCACTGTCCAAGTGATCACTGTCCACCACCATGCGCACCACCACCCCGCGTTCGTGGGCTGCCAGTATTGCATCTCGTACCGACCAGAGATTCAGGTTATAGACTGCCACATCCACGGATAGAAGAGCACCATCGATCGAAGCAGCGATGGCTTCGTCGACTCCATCTTCATAATCAGAAGCCTTGGCTGCATCGGGATCTGTGAAGTAGATTTCAAGCCAACCCCCGAGCGGTAAGGCAGTAGGTCCAGTCTCGGGGATCTCCGCTGTAGCCGGTGCAGGCGTTGCCAGGATGCATGCGCTTAAATGTAGAAGTAATAACAAAGTGACTAGAAGGAGACTATGCGCGATCCTTGGATGTTCCATTCACCATTTCCTCTTCGCTGGTTCTTGCGGATTATACTGCATACCCGTGAGCGCTTATTCGGGCTCTACACCGCTGGGGTATAATCCTTTCTCGTGACCGATACTCCCGCCCCACCCACATCCAACCTCGCCCGCGCCGCTGGGACAGTAATGCTGGCTTTCTTGTTCAGCCAGTTGACGGGTTTGATTGCCAAGGTCATGATTGGCGCCGCATTTCCTGCCGGTTTTGATCTGGATGCCTTTTATGTCGCCAACCAACCCTCCGAATCTCTCCTCACCATCATTGCTGGAGGGATTCTCGTTTCATCGTTTATTCCCATCTTTGTCAAGTTTCTCGTCAAGGACGACCGCCATTCAGCCTGGCAGCTTGCATCCGCGACAGCCAATTTGATCTTGATTATCATGACCAGCCTGGCTGCGCTTGAGGCAATCTTTGCCAGGCCCATTGTTCAATATCTCCTTGGTTCAGGTTTCTCATCCGAAAAACAAGCCCTGACAGTGGAACTGTTGCGCATCCAGGCTATCTCTGTTGTCTTTTTTGGCTTGAGTGGTTTGTTGGTGGGCATCCTGAACTCACATCAGAAATTCCTGATGTCAGCTCTCTCTCCAGCCATGTACAACCTGGGACAGATATTCGGAATCATTTTCCTGGCTCCCAGCATGGGTGTATACGGATTGGCTTGGGGCGTGGTGATCGGTTCGTTGTTCAGCCTGTTGGTTCAGGTTCCTCCCCTGTTGCGATTGAAAGGGAGGTATTCCTTTTCTCTTGGATTGCATAATTCATCGGTGGGTGAGGTTTTCCGATTGATGGCACCTCGAATGTTCGGCGCCGCTGCTGTGCAACTGATGGTGTGGGTGAACACCCTGCTGGCCTCCAACATGCCCGATGGTTCGGTCTATAGCCTCAGGCTTGGTTTCTCATTGATGATGATCGCTTGGGCGATCGTAGCCCAATCCATTGCCACGGCAGTAATGCCCACATTTTCAGCACAATTTGCGAATGGCAGGTTGGATGAGATAAGAAGCTACCTTGGCTTCCATGCTGCGCAGTGTGCTTCTCCTTGCCGTCCCCGCCACAATGGGGCTGATCTTCCTTAGGATACCGATCATCACCCTGGTATTCCAACGCCAGGAATTTACTTCCCTGACAACACAAATGGTTGCCTGGGCTTTACTCTGGTATACCGTGGGATTGGTGTTTCATTCCCTACTGGAAATTCTCGTCCGCGCCTATTACGCCATGCATGACACGAAAACACCTGTATTGGTCGGAGCAGCAGCGATGATCTCCAGCATTGGGTTGAGCTTTGCTTTCTCCCATCTTTTCAGCAGGTGGGGCTGGATGCCTCTGGGAGGGTTGGCATTGGCTGTGTCCGTGTCCACGGGGCTGGAAGTGTCTGTTCTATACCTTGTCATGCATAAACGCTTGAACGGGATCCCCTTAAAGGGGATTGGGCGCGGGGTGATGGCAGCAGTACTTGGCAGTTTGGGAATGGCAATCGTGCTCGTGGTTTGGCTGCAGGTCACCAGGTCAATGTCCAATATCATCACCACACTGGGTGGCGTGGTAATTGGCCTGGGTGTATATGGACTTATCTTGATAATTATGCGTGTCCCTGAAGTGGATCGGGTACTGTTGTCAATCAAGCATCGCCTGGTCAAACGAAAATAATCATCCGCTTTATCCGGGGGGACCATCCAAACCGAGAAGATGAAATTGGCGGATCAATTCTTTATATTTCCAAAAACCCTCGATTTGTCCTACACTATCAAGCCCCCAATCAAAAATGAATGACAACTACCTATCTGCATGGGAAGTTGTCTGGTTAAGAACGAGAGTTGCTGGGGGATTTGCCCAGGTCTCAGATTGGTTTCAATTTCTTTATCAGATGATCAGTGCAATATGAGCCACATCACTTCAGCGATTACCAATCCAAGGAAAACACCGCCGATGGCCTCCAGGGGAGTATGTCCGATGACCTCACGCAGGTGTTGTGCAGATATCGGGTGTCCCCGCAGCAACTCTTCTACCAGGATATTGATCTGTTGTGCTTGCATCCCTGCCTGTCTGCGTACGCCCGTGGCATCATAAACGACAACCATGGCAATCGCCACTGCCACAGCAAATACAGCTTTGTCGAAACCCTCATGCAGCCCCGTAGCAAGCGCCACAGATGTCACCAGGGCTGAATGTGAACTGGGCATTCCACCTGCCGCGAAAAAAGTAGCCCAATCCCACTTCTTGAAGCGCAAAAAATCGATCGGGACTTTAAACGCCTGCGCCAGGAACCATCCTGCGAGTGCTGTCCATAGAACATGGTTTTGAAGGATGGCTTCAAATTTCATGCTGGCACCTCGAAGTCCTCAATCCCATCATCAGTCAATGATCGTACCTTGAGTTCAGCCTTCTCCAGCAGTTCGGCGCAGCGTTTAACCAACAGTTGACCGCGGGCATAGACACTGGTCGACTCGTCCAGCGACTGGTCGCCGGCCTCCAGGCTGGCTACGATCGCCTCCAATTCGGCAAAGGCTTCTTCATAGGTGAGTGTCTCTACAGGTTTGTCTTTAGCCATGGTACTCCTGACTTCCCGACACGCGGGCATCAAACTCGCCATCCTTTACGCGCACACGCACATCATCGCCAGGATGAACGCGAGAGATTTCAGAAACGGGCAGCCCATCAATTTTCCGTGTAACAACTGCATAACCTCTTTGAAGGACTGCCAGAGGGTTCAAAGCCCATAGGCGGCTCTCCATGCCCCTCAATCGTGTTGTGGCGAGGGTGAAGAGATTGCCCTGGGCGGTGACCAGGCGATGGTGGATTTCATCCAGGTGTTGCCGTTCACTTTGCAACTGGCGCCTCGGGGAGGTGTGCTTCAGGCGTCCCTCCAGCCATCCCAGGGACTCGCGCCGGCTCTCCAATAAAGCCAGCATACCTTGCAATAAGAACTGCTCGGTTTTCAAGATCCCCGCCTGCAGATCAGCGATTGTGATTGGAGTAGCCAATTCTGCCGCTGCCGTGGGTGTGGGAGCGCGCAGGTCGGCAGCAAAATCGACCAACGTAAAATCCGTTTCATGCCCCACACCTGTGATGACGGGTGCTGTCGAGTTGGCAATTGCTCTCACCACGTTTGGGTCGTTGAATGCCCACAGGTCCTCGATCGAGCCTCCCCCTCGGGCTACCAGGATTACATCCGGCGCGGCTGCAAGATTGAGCGACTGGATGGCTGCCACAAGTGCACGCGGGGCATCATCTCCCTGGACCGCTGTTGGGGCGATGATCACTTCTGCCAGCGGATACCTTCTCCGCAACGTGTTGAGAATATCCCGTAGAGCAGCACCGCTGGGTGAGGTGACGATCCCGATCCGCCTGGGGGCTTCGGGGATGGTTCGTTTGCGCGCTGGATCGAACAATCCTTCTGCTTCAAGCAGGGACTTTAAGCGTAAGAATTCTGCATAAAGCGCACCTTCCCCTAAAGGGTGAAGGGCATCGACATAAAGCTGGTACTGTCCGCCAGCTTCGTACAGGCTGATGCTGCCATGGGCTTCCACTGCCATGCCGTCAGAGAGAGGAAATTTCAAACGCATGGCACCGTTTCGCCACATCACGCAACGCAACTGTGCACCGGGATCTTTTAACGTGAAATAGAGGTGACCTGAGGAAGGACGTGAGAAATTCGAGATCTCTCCCTGCACCCACACCTCCTGCAAATCAGGGGTGGACTCAAGAAGCAGGCGCAGCCGCCTCGTTAAATCTGACACCGTATAACGGGGTGTGATATCAAACAATGCGGATTGCATGCCTACAGAATACCCGCGATGCGGAGGGATGTCAACGGTTTACCAGGCAGGATGATATTCATTGCGCCAGCAATCATCCGCAGAAGTCCGATTTCTTGCTACAATAAGACCATGAAACGTTTATGGGCTCCCTGGCGTATGAAATTCATCAACTCCAAGGCTAACGGGTGTGTATTTTGCGACGTAAGAGCCCAAAACAATGACGTCAGTAACATGGTAATCAGTAGGGGAAATACAGCTTTCGTAATGCTCAACCTTTATCCCTATAATACCGGGCACCTGCTCATCATCGCTAACGCCCATCTCCCCTCTCTCGAAGACCTGGAATCAGGGTGCCGCGCTCGAGATGATGGAGCTGGCTGCCCACTGCATCTCTGTCTTGCGACGAGTATACCAACCTCACGGATTTAACCTTGGGGTGAATATTGGGGAGTCCGCCGGGGCGGGCATACCCGGTCATGTTCATCTGCATGTGCTGCCTCGCTGGACTGGAGATGCCAGTTTTACTCTCACGCTTGCTGAAACAAAGGTATTGCCCGAAACCCTGGAAGAATCATTTACACGAATTTCGGCTGCATGGAGTGAAAAGCAGGGGGGATAGAGTCTCTACGCTCATGTTCTAAAACTGATTTCACCTTCCCTGGAGCATTGATCCTATTCCATAACCATGGAGCAGGTAAAGTGTTTCTATATCCAATATTCAATGAATTGGAGCATACACCGTGGATCATCTGGTATATGATTACGTAATCATTGGCAGCGGCTTCGGGGGTTCTGTTTCTGCCATGCGCTTGACACAGAAAGGTTACTCCGTACTTCTCCTTGAAAAAGGTAAACGCTATAATGATCAGGACTTCGCCCCAACCAATCTTCAATTTTGGAAATATTTATGGGCGCCAGCTCTGCGATCCTTTGGCATCCTGCAAATAAGTATTATGAAGGGGCTGATGGTATTGCACGGAGCAGGTGTGGGCGGAGGCAGCCTGGGGTATGCTAATGTTCTGGAGATCCCATCCGATGAAACTTTTGCCACCCCGGCGTGGAATGTCCCGCTCCCATGGGGCGAGATACTCCGCCCATATTATGAAACTGCGGCGAAGATGCTCGGTGTTACCCGCAATCCCAGCCATAAACAGGCTGACCTGGTCATTAGGAAGATGGCCGAAGAATATCAGCAGGTGAATACCTTTCGAGCCACCAGGGTAGGTACGTGGTTTGGAAATCCCGGTGAAACTGTTCCTGACCCATATTTTGGAGGACAGGGTCCTGAAAGGACCGGATGCCGTTTCTGCGGTGGGTGTATGGTCGGTTGCCGATATAACGCCAAGAATTCTCTGCCGAAGAATTATCTCTTTTTTGCAGAGAAGAATGGTGCGCATATCATTTCTGATGCATTGGTGACCACGATCCGACCATTAAGATACAGACTCATCAGGTGCACGCTATCAGGTGACTTACCGGAAATCAACATCAAAACTCCGTCGCTCAAAATATGTTCTTACCCGGAATGTGATCGTATCAGCTGGAGTTTTGGGTACAATGAGTTTGCTACTACGACAACGGGATGAGATTGGATCCTTGCCTGACCTTTCACCTCGACTCGGGGATTTTGTGCGCACGAATAGCGAAGCGCTGCTTGGATCTGTGGCGCGGGGATCGGATGTTGATTACTCCCAGGGTGTCGCCATTTCCTCCATTTTCAATGTTGATAAAGATACGCGTGTAGAGCCGGTCCGTTACCCGGATGGATCATCGCTGATGCGCCTGCTGGCTGCCCCCTTGATCGACCTGAATGATGGAATCCCCTTGCGCATACTGAAATCCCTGAAATGGGTACTGACCCATCCGATGGACTTTTTGCGAGCCCAGGTATTGCCAGGTTGGGCACGAAAGGTGACCATTCTTTTGGTTATGCAGAACAAAGATAACCGCATGCGCCTCCGTATTGGACGCAGCTTTTTTACTTTATTCCGTAAAGGATTGATTGCTGAAGAGGAACCAGGATACGAGATAAATTCACAAGTGAATGGAAGCCATACCTTAACACGTAATTTCGCCCGCCATACAAATGGGATCCCGATGGGATCCCTGGGGGAGAACATGCTTAATATGCCAACCACTGCGCACATTTTGGGAGGCGCACCAATGGGCAGGACGGTTGCCGACGGAGTGGTGGATGAAGATTTTCAGGTGATTAATTATCCGGGACTGTTCATCATCGACGGATCTATAATCCCCGCAAATCCGGGCGTAAATCCTAGCTTGACGATTACCGCCTTTGCGGAATATGCAATGAACAAGGTCAACCCAAAACCGAAATTTCGTTGAAGCGAAGAATAAATAGAGGAATCCCCCTTGGCGTTTACCTTTGGGACTTCACATATATTCGCACAGCTTCACGCATGAATTCTGCCAGCCCGGGATCCATTTGATCGAAATTGGCCTTGAAGCGTGCATCCGAAATATATAAATCCGTCAATCCGACCAGTTGTTCCAGGTTGGGTGTCCAGAAGTAGTCCATGTGCTTTCTCCAGCGTTCGACACATGCCTGCGCTTCGAAGCTTGCTGCTCCGTTGGGAATGGCTGCGATCATGTCCAGGTATATTTTGCTTCCTTCTTCAAGTATGCGTTGTTTTTCTTCCGCGCTGTACCCCTTCCACTTTCGATTTGAAGAGCGCACAGTTTCAGGATCGTACATTTGCTCCGCTTGCTTGGCGTACTCCTCCTGTTCTTCTTCACTAAAAGCTTGGAATAGCTGCTTATGGCTCATGTTTTTTTGTCCTTTCAAATAAGAGATTGTGTCATCCACTGTCAAAATTAGTTGACTGATCCTCTTTAATTGTTTTTCCATTTCTTCGCGATGGTCTTTTTAACGCCTCCAGGGCATCGAATTCCTCAGGCTTCATGATTTTCTTGATCTGCTCGAGCGGTAGACCAAGTTCCCGGTAGAAAAGGATCTGCTGCAAGCGCAGGATGGATTGTTCGCCATAATACCGGTACTTGTTTTCGCCAACGATCTCGGGGGTAAGCAAGCCTATCTCATCATAATAGTGAAGCGTGCGAATACTGATTCCGGCAAGGCTGGAGATTTGTTTTACAGTATGCATCCGGTTCTCACTGCTAAATCCCACACCAGATGAAGTCACTTATCCTGGAATAAAGGTTAGGCATGGTCTGGAGTATAAACCCTCACGTTACGTTAATGTCAAGGTTTCCTAGGGGTGAATATCCCGGGAGTATAATTTGATTATGGATATTATTCATATCGACGATGCTTTCCTGGTGGTGAACAAGCCTGCCGGCCTCCCTGTTTTACCCGACGGCTGGGAAACGTCGGCGCCCTACCTGGTCAGACTGCTTGAGGACGAATATGGCAAGTGTTGGATTGTTCACCGGCTGGATAAAGATCACCAGTGGTGTGCTCCTGTTCGCACGCGATCCCGATACCCACCGAAAACTGAACAGATTATTTGAAACCCGGGAAGTGCATAAGACCTATCATGCCATCATCAATGGTTTACCAGGCTGGGATGAGCATGATGCCCGCCACTCGCTGCGCGTAAATGTGGGACACACTCACCGCACGGTGGTCGACCACCGGAAAGGGAAATCCTCCCAGACCGTATTCAACATCCTGGAACGTTTTACGAACCATTGTCTGTTGGAAGCTCACCCGCTATCCGGGCGAACGCACCAGGTCCGGGTTCATGCTTATGCACTGGGCTTTCCCCTTCTCGGCGATATACTCTACAGTGCCCCGCCAACCGACCTGATCGCCCGCCCAGCACTTCACGCCTTATCGATGGAATTTATTTTTGAAGGAAATCTTCTTCGTTTTGAAGCACCCTACCCGTTGGATTTTACTGAAGCCATAAAAAAACTACGAGCCGGTTGATTAACCGGCTCGTAGTAAACATGGAACATTTCCATTTATCTGATCTTGCGCGCTTCCATGTAAAATCGTTTTTCTTTGGCTTCCCCCATTGAAAAAGTCTTCCTCGGCAATGCTCCATCCAGGATGACAGTCTTGAAGAGATCCGATTTTTCTATCCCTGGCACATAAAACCCGACATTCCCGGGTTGTGCTCCTAATTTGCATACAACATCCTTCCCGTGCACATAATCGATCCTGTCCGCCCCGTTTTCCTTGAGAAATTGATCCAGGAAGCTCTGTAATGTTCCGACTGCCAGGTTTGAAGTGGGATGTTCGATTTCGATCACCCCGGTGGATACCCAACCTCCATCACTGACCATTCCAATAACTACATTTCTTCCATGGGCATGGTCTACGCGGGCGATCATTTCTTCACTGGAAGTCACGTGAGAAAATGTTAGGTTCCCTTTGAAATGTTGCTGCAGTGAAGAAAAAATATTCTTACGCAGCCCAAACAGCACCCGGTGTATTGGCTCGAAGGCCAATCCTTCATCATGGACGTTCTCCACCTCGACCAGGGCATATCGCGCCGGATGGTCCATTCCAACTTCGGGCTTGATACGCTCCCAAATCGCCTTTGCCGTCGCCAGGGAATGATTCCCGTCCCCCATTGCGAACAACAACACCGGTTCTTCCTTACTGATGCCATATTTGTGAGCAAAAACATCTGGACTCGCCAGGTTGCGCAGCGCCGTGATCACTTTTTCTTCCTGTGTTGGAGTGACGGCATATCCCCTGAGGTGCCCGGAGCCGAGCATCAGGTCGAAGTCATACAAGATTTCCATGTCCGCCTTGGCATTCGCCAGAGGCTCAAGCACCAGTTTCTGTGGATCATCGATCAAGACCAGGATATGTGGGATTTCGAGCTCTGCACCCATGCGTATCTTCATCCGCGGAGGCAGGCGTTCGATGATCGTTCCTTCGGTGGCACGGATCAGGCTGGTGGAACCCTTGGTGAAATCATAACACTCCAGGTCCAGGCAGACCATCAGACCGTGTCGCCTCTTTCCGTTCACGGTTCTCTCTACATAGATCAACCCATCATGCGCCTCTAGGTAACCCTGTCCCAGGTAATATTTCATCTTCTCCCGGATGAATGCAATGCGCGCCTCTGCACCGGGTGTATCCAGGTAAACTTCCGGCAGGATGAGATTGTATGTCGAAGGTTCATCGCCAACGAGAGTCTCCACTTCCTGCCAGTATTCTGGTTGGGATGTGAACTGGTCGCATGCGATCACGGACCACTTGCTCAGGTCGGTTCCTTTTTTCGGCAGGTAGACCTGCGGGATCTGGATGCCAATATCAGGGTAATTCTTCATCATCTCACCAGGATTGTTATTCTTCTTTTCGGTAGTACCTTATCACTTCTATTGAATTCTCGTGTGATCAAATCAGGCCATTGCTCTTGGAAAACTCGATTAATTTCTCTGCAACCTCGGCTCCCACGCGCCCCTGGGCTTCCCTGGTCGCCGCGCCGATATGAGGTGAGCAGATGACATTATCGAGTTTTGCCAGCTTCCAATCAGTTGGCGGCTCTTCGGAATATACGTCTAAAGCAGCTCCTGCTACTTTACCGCTGGTCAAAGCATCAAACAGGGCTTGTTCATCGATGATTCCACCCCGGGCGCAGTTGATAATGCGGACACCCGGCTTCATCTTCTCGAATTGCGCAGCGCCGATCATGCCGGCGGATTCTTTGGTCTTCGGCAAGTGCAGGCTGATGTAGTCAGCTTTCCCCAGTAGCTCGTCCAATGCAACCCGGGTAACTCCATGATCTTCATTCACAAATGGGTCATAGAAAAGTACGGTCATTCCGAGCGCACAGGCTCGCTTGGCAACTTCCTTGCCAATATTGCCGATCCCGATCAGACCCAGGATCTTCCCACCGATCTCATCGCCTTCAAATGCTTTCTTTTCCCATTTCTCAGCCTTCATGGTTGCTGATGCCTTGTAAAGGTTGCGTGCCAGCATGAACATGAATCCAATTGTCAGTTCCGCCACTGAAGCGGATGACGCTTTGGGAGTATTCATCACTGTAATGCCTTTTGAGCGGGCGTATTCGGCATCGATGGTGTCTAGCCCCACCCCTCCGCGAACAATCACCTTCAGGTTTGGACAAGCATCGATCAGTGGCTGTCGAATCTTGGTTCGTGAGCGAACGACGCAGCCTTCGTAATTGGGTAGGATATTGGGCAGTTCTTCAGGTGTGATCTCGAAATTTGTGTCTACTTTCAACCCCGCAGAGCGCATTTTCTCGATGGCGTCCATTTCAGTCTTATCGCATACCAGGATTTTCATGAAGTCTCCTCTCAGGAATGTTGTGCAGGGCGATCAGGACCAGGATCCCGCCCTTCCAAGTATTGAAATCCATCGATTTCCGATAAATTATTGTAACATGCCGGAACTCACTGTCAACTGATTTCCTTCCTGTGGATAGTGTGTCGATTGTTAGTGTGCGAAATTAACAGGCTGGACTATAATGAAAAATGATAATAAAACCCGAAATGACCAACAGGAGATGAATATGACAAAGCGTGTTCATAATTTTAATCCCGGTCCGGCTGTGCTTCCATTGGAAGTTCTGCAACAAGCCCAGGTGGATATGCTCGACTATAAAGGGACGGGCATGTCTGTCATGGAGATTAGCCACCGCTCGAAGGATTTTGAGGCAATTGTCGCCGAAGCCCAGGCAGACCTTAGGCTTTTGCTCGGCATCCCGGGCAATTACAAGATCCTTTTCTTGCAGGGTGGTGCCAGTCTTCAATTTGCCATGGTTCCGATGAATTTCCGCCCTTCCGGAGCATCAGCAGACTATATCGTCACCGGCACATGGAGCAAGAAAGCCTTCAAGGAATCTCAAAAACTGGGCACTGCCAGGGCTGCTGCCAACTTGGAAGTCGGTCAACTTCAATCATCTCCCCTCACAATCTGAACTCAAGTTGGATCCGCAGGCTGCATATTTACATTTCACGTCGAACGAAACCATTCATGGAGTGGAGTACTTCTCTGAACCGCTTCCGCCTAAAGGCGTGCCGCTCATTTGTGACGCTTCTTCTGATTTCATCAGTCACCCATTGGATGTTACCAAATATGCCATGCTCTACGCCGGAGCGCAAAAGAATATCGGCCCGGCAGGTGTTGTCGTCTGCATCATCCGCGAGGATATGTTGGAAAAAATACCTGCCAACCTGCCCAACCTGCTCGACTACAAGGCTTTGGCGGAAGAAAATTCCTTGCTCAATACCCCACCCTGCTGGTCAATATACATCGTTGGATTGGTTCTAAAGTGGGTCAAAGCACTGGGTGGTTTGGAAGCCATCCAGAAGCGCAACCAGGCAAAAGCTGGTTTGATTTACTCCGTCATCGATAATAGCGGTGGATTTTATAAAGGTCATGCTGTTGGTGACCGCTCGCTAATGAATATCACCTTCCGCCTGCCTACCGAACCCCTGGAAGAGCAGTTCGCCTCAGAGGCCAAGAAGAACGACATGATCGGCCTTAAAGGTCATCGTTCAGTGGGTGGATTGCGCGCTTCGCTTTACAATGCCCTTTCCATAAAAGATGCCGAGGTGTTGGCGGAGTTCATGAAAGAATTTCAAAATAAGAACGGATGAACATTTAATATTATAGATTCACGAGTGCTCCCGGGATCATTCAGAGTTCGGGAGCACTCCTTGTGTTTGATTCTGGCGTATGCTCCTTGGTCGTCCAGGGACCTGGTGTAATACCGTATGTTATAATATTCACAATCAATACTATTTCACCGCCTTTGGAAAGGGATTTTCATCCTAACTGTTATTGCAACACGGATAAGTTTTCCGGGCAGGTAGACCATGACCGGTCACTTGTTTTCCTGCGTGCTTGGAACGATTTCGTAATTTTCAGTGGTATAAAATCCCCTTATTACGATTGATTTCGAAAATCTACGCTGCAATTGATGGGCATCCTGTTTTGTAGGAAGCCACAGTGGATTCGTGTGTGTGGTGGGAAAAGCGGTCAATTTTGATGTTGCTTGCCAGAAAATATTTCTGGTTGGTACTAAAATAGTAAAATTCATTTAGGAGAAATGGTATGGACCAAATTGCACTAAACAACCTCTTGAAACCGAAAACCTTGGCGGTCGTCGGTGCTTCCGCCAAGCCGGGGAAGATTGGATTCACGGTGATTGAAAATCTGATCAAGGGTGGTTACAAGGGGATGATCTACCCCATAAACCCGTCAGCCTCTGAGATCCTTGGCCTGCCGGTATTTTCGACCATCAGTTCAGTTCCCGGTACCATAGATCTTGCTGTCATAACTGTCCCGGCGAAATTTGTTGCCGAAGTCGTCGAAGAATGCGGTCAAAAGGGGATCAAAGCTCTGAGCGTGATCACATCCGGATTCAGTGAAGTTGGCCGCCAGGACCTCGAACAGGAAATGCTTGATATCGCCAAGCGATATGGCATGTGTGTCTTGGGACCAAACATCGTTGGAACTCTCTCCAATTCCGACAAGTTGAATGCTTCCTTTGCTCCATTCCTCCCCTTCCCAGGCAAGGCCACCCTGATCACCCAGAGCGGTGCACTGCTGATCGCCATGGACGCCATCACGTACACCCGCAAGGTGGGATTTGATAAGATGATCTCCATCGGCAACATGGCAGATGTGGATTTCGCAGATCTCATCACCTGGCTCGACACGGATAAAAACACCTCTTGTATCTGCTTGTATATTGAAGGGTTCAAGGACGGGCGTAAATTCATCCAGGCCTGCCTCAAGACCAAGAAACCGATTATTGCTCTCAAGGCGGGGGTTTCCGCCCATGGTGCTGCCGCAGCAGCCTCTCATACCGGCTCGTTGGCTGGCGCTGTGAAGGTGTACGGAGCTGCTTTCCAGCAGGCAGGTGTCGTCCAAGCCTCTGACCTTAACAACCTGTTCGACCGCACCCTGGCTCTTTCCCTGCAACCACCTCTGCCAAAAGAAAACTTGCTCATCATAACCAATGGTGGTGGTGTTGGCGTTTTGGCCACTGACGCTGCGGAGCGTTTTGGGATCCCGTTGAAGTTTGCTCCCCAGGAAGTTCAAGACGAGTTGAAGAAACACATGCCCGAATTTGGTTCCGCCAGGAACCCGGTAGACCTCACCGGAATGGCCGGAAATGAATGGTATTACCAATCGATCAAGTTTGCCTATTCTCATTCCTGGACTGATGGACTGGTTGTGCTCTATTGTGAAACTGCCATGACCAATCCGCTCGAGATCGCCCAGTCGATCAAGAAAGCGATCGACGAAACTGGGATAAAAGATCGACCGGTGATCGTCTCCATGGTGGGTGGTGTTCGTTGCGAACAGGCCATGCAATGGCTGGTGGACAACGGTATCCCCGCCTATCCAGCGCCCGACCAGGCCATGAATAGCATGGCTGCGCTGCGCGAATACAACAATTACCGCCTGTTGAATGAAGGTGCTGAAGAAGTGATCGAATTCAAAGGCTCTACGGCTGCCCGCGAGATCATTCAGAAGGCTCGCCAGGACGGGCGGCTTGCGTTGACCGAGATAGAAGCGAAGAAGGTATTCTCAGCTTACGGGCTTCCGGTGACCGAGATAAACCTGGCAAGGAATGAAGCCGAAGCGGTTGCCTATGCCAAGCAGACTGGTTTCCCGATCGTGATGAAAGTGGTTTCTCCTGACATCATTCACAAGTCTGACGCGGGTGGCGTGAAAGTGAACATCAAAGATGAAGCGGGTGTACGCTCTGCCTACCACACCATTCTGGCAAATTGCCAGGCTTACAAGCCCAATGCGGATATCCGCGGCATTGCCATTCAGGAAATGGCACCCCTTGGGACAGAGGTGATCGTCGGTTCGATCAACGATCCGACCTTTGGCCCTACGGTGATGTTTGGCTTGGGCGGGATCTTCGTTGAAGTGCTGAAGGATGTTACCTTCCGCGTGGCTCCTGTCAACAAGGAACAGGTAATGCAGATGATCAACGAGATCCGCAGCGTCGCCATCCTTGCCGGTGCTCGCGGTGAAGCCCCTCGGGACAGGGAAGCCCTCGCAGAACTGCTTTCCAGCTATGCCAGCATGGTTTATGATTTGCGCGACGAGATTGCCGAGACCGATGCAAATCCGGTCCTTGTTTATGAGGAAGGAAAAGGTCTTAAAGTCGTAGATGCCCGTATTATTTTAAAGAAAAAATAATCATCACATCTGCAGATGATTATTGGGTTCATGGAGCCGTTCTTTTTTCGGCTCCATTTTCTTTATAATAATCACTTTTACAATTGCTCCTAGTATCCTGCCAAATCTTGGCAACATGAATTTCGCAACTCACAATTCCGTAAACACAACGACCGTTTGTCTTGCCTCCATAGTATATAATTACACCTTATGGACTCCTTCTTTTTCGACCCGGAGGTGGAACGCCTGCCACCCAAGTCCACGCGCATCCTTGAACTGCGTGCGAAACCTTACCCGGATGGTCGTCGGGTGCGCATCGAACTTGACCTGACCCCTTTCCTGAAGCGGCCTCTTATCGAATTGGCTCTCACTGATCAAAACGACGCTCAATGCGGCACTGCCTCCTTGGTCGAACCCATGGGTTGGAAACTAGAACTCACCATGCATATCCGCTCTCAATCTAATAGTCCATCGGATCCTGTCCCTGGACAGTATTCTCTCCTGGCGGTCCTTTCATACCCTGAACTCGGCGAGATCGACCGCAGGTCGCTTACTTTCGACATTTCAACAAATGGATGATATGTCCTCACCTTTTCGAGTTTATTCTCCAGTATTAATTCTTGTAATTTGCCTGCTGGTCGTTTCTTCTTGCTCGCCAGCTCCTGCATTCGTGACTACATCTCCCACAGCATCCCTGTTTACAACCGACACCGAGATTCCCACCCTCTTTTCCACGCAAACCCCGTGGGTGATCACCACGACTCCGCAGCAGTTGGATCCTGATCCTGCGTCCCCCCAAGGCATGTTTGTTCTTTCCCTCCCCGATGGTGGCTACTACCACCTTTTTGCTTACTCACCGGAAACCTTGCCCCTCACCCGTCTCACTGCCAACAATTGGGATGATATCGAACCTGCTCTCAGCCCAAACGGTAACCTGCTGGCTTACACATCCCGTCAGAATGGCTACTGGGATATTTATTTGCTTGACCTGCAGATCGGCAGTACTCGCCGGCTTACGGATTCTCTGACCTGGGATTCAGCGCCCTCCTGGTCACCGGATGGCGCCTGGTTGGTGCATGAAACCGCCGGTCCTGGCAGCCTGGAGCTGGTCCTTAGCCCGGTCGTGGACACGACATTCGAGTCCCATCCTCTTGACCTCCGACACCTTTCTGGATACCTCGCCTGCCTGGTCGCCTGCTGCCAGGCAGATCGCTTTCATCTCAAACCGTTCTGGTGAACCAGAAGTATGGATTGTGGAGTTGGACAGCACTGTAGGGAACCAGTTCATCAATATTAGCCAAAGTCCGGGGACGGTCGAATCACATCCTGCATGGTCCCCTGGTGGCACGCACTTGGCCTGGGCATCCACTGATCCTTCCACCGGGCTTACCGGAATCTGGACATGGGATGCTCGCACGCCGGATGCTCCACCAACTTTCCTTGCTTCTGGTGATTGGCCCGTCTGGCAGGATTCTTCTCATTTGGCCACCCAGCTCCTCTCTCCCACCCACACACAGTTGGCAGGCTACGAGTTCCCCTATGGTTTGCTCAGCCTCCCGCCCGTTCTTCTGCCAGGCGATTTACAGGGACTGACTTACGCAATCACTTCTTCTCCTTTACAGGAAATTTTCCTCTCCCCGGCTCAGATCACCCCGGCTCCATTGTATATTCCGGCAAGGAATGGCAGTTCGAATGACCTGCCCGGTCGCACCCCATTGGTCGATCTGCCTGGCATCCAGGCCGCCTACCCTCAACTGAGCGACGCTGCTGATGATGCATTTGCCGCCCTGCGCAACCGGGTAGCCATCGCCACCGGTTGGGATGCCCTGGCCAGCCTCGAAAATGCCTATGTGCCTCTCACCACCCCGCTCGATCCCGGCCTTGACCAGGACTGGCTCTATACCGGTCGGGCATTCAGTCTCAATCCGGCTCTCATCGAGGCTGGTTGGATGGTGATCATCCGCGAGGACTTCGGTCAACAGACCTGGTGGCGTATCTACCTGCGTACAACCGCCCAGGATGGCTCCCAGGGGCAGCCGCTTCGCCAGTTACCCTGGGATTTCAGCACTCGTACCGGTTCCTCAAAGGCTTATGAAGATGGTGGTTCATTGATGACTGCGGTCCCCACTGGGTACTGGTTGAACTTGACAGCCCTTGCCTCGGAATATGGCTGGGAACGCCTTCCCTCCTTGACCAATTGGCGTACTTTCTACGCAGGGGCACGCTTCAATGAGCTGGCCTTCATCAATAATTCGACCTGGCAGCAAGCCATGCTGGAACTGTACCCTTATGAGGCTCTGATCACTCCCACGGTGGTCATTCCGCCCACGCGTACACCCACCCGCACCCAGCTTTGGTTCCGCTCGCCCACGCCTACACGCACCCCTACCCCCCGTCCCACCAGCACCCCATGATCCCGGATTTCTTCTCAACCAATGTGAAGGTATTGAGGAATGCATGGTTTCACGCTCCCTGGTGGATTCTTCTTTTCCTTATATTGGCTTCTCTTTCATTATCCTCATGTCAACCGGCTTCCAGCCAGGTACCCTCACCTGTTTCTTCCCCGACCTTCACGAAATCCGCATCAACCTCCACCTATCAGCCTTCCGCCACGCCACAGATTATCCCTGCCTCCCCTGCAGATACTCCTGAGCCAACGCTCACCCTTATACCCGGTTCACCACCCACACCGACAGTCGAAACGATCCAACTTTTTTTCCCCACTGTCATCCCCGCTGAAGGCGCCGAATATCGTCCACCGATCTATCCCGTCCCCTGGGCACTTTCCCCGCACGATCATTTCTATTTTGTCTGGCCCATTGCCGCCACTTATCCGTCCGATCCTGTTTGGGATTACCGCTATGGGGGCATATACTTCGGACCTGATATCATCCATTCCGGGATCGACCTCCCGGCTCCGCGCGACACCGACGTCATGGCTGCTGGACCAGGGACGGTTGTTTGGGCGGGTTATGGATTATATTCCGGGGTCAAGGACAAACCCGATGATCCCTATGGGCTGGCAGTATCCATCCGCCATGATTTTGGTTACCAGGATCAACCCCTTTTTACCATCTATGCTCACCTCTCTGAAGTGGATGTGATCGTCGGGCAATGGTTGGATACCGGGGACGTGCTGGGTAATGTCGGTGAAACGGGGGTCACAACCGGTCCTCATCTGCACTTCGAAGTCCGGATTGGGGAGAATGATTTCTGGCAGACACGTAATCCCGAGCTTTGGCTGGCTCCTCCGCAGGGGTACGGCGTTCTAGCGGGGCGAGTGATGAGTACCTATGGGACCATTTTGGACTCTTACATGGTGTTTATCAAGTCACTTGAGACAGGCAAGCTGTTGGATGTAAAGACATACGCACCACTTACTATTCACAACGATGAGTATTACCAGGAGAATGTTGTCGTCGGTGGCCTGCCTGCCGGGCTGTACGAGCTCAACATTCCCTACGGCGCTCTCAACCGTCTTGTTACCATCGAGATCCTTCCCGGACAGGTCACCTATTTTAATTTTTATGGATTCAGTGGTTATGAATTTTCCGCTCCAGTGACACCAACTCCAATCCCTTGACTTATCGAACATCTGTGCTATACTCATCGTACCAATTTGAAGAGAGGATCCTATGCCCCGAAAATCTGATTCTGTAAACCAAACTCCCCTCGACGAAGGTCGTCGTGCAATGCTCGATAAGGCAGTCGGCGATATTGTCAAGCGCTATGGTGACGGTTCGATCATGCGTTTGGGGGAAGCTCACAAGATGCAAGTGGAGTCCATCCCCACCGGCTCTCTTTCCCTCGACCTTGCCCTTGGTATCGGCGGTATTCCTCGCGGTCGCATCACCGAGATCTTCGGCCCGGAATCTTCGGGCAAGACCACCATTTGCCAGCATATCGTCGCCGAAGCCCAGAAACGTGGGGGTACTTGCGCCTATGTGGACATGGAACACGCCCTCGACCCGGCTTACGCTGCCAAGTGTGGCGTGGATGTAGATAACCTGCTGGTTTCCCAGCCAGATACTGGCGAACAAGCACTGGAGATCACCGAAACCCTCGTTCGCTCCGGGGCGGTGGACCTGGTGGTGATCGACTCGGTTGCCGCCCTCGTTCCCCGCTCTGAGATCGAAGGCGACATGGGTGACGCCCAGATGGGTGCCATGGCCCGGCTCATGTCCCAGGCGTTGCGCAAGTTGTCCGGTGCGATCAACCAGACCAAGACTTCAGTGCTCTTCACCAATCAGCTTCGCATGAAGATCGGGGTCATGTTTGGAAATCCCGAAACGACTACTGGTGGAAATGCACTTAAATTCTATGCTTCTGTTCGCCTCGATGTGCGTCGTATCCAGTCCATCAAGGTGGGCGCAGAGATCGTCGGCAACCGCACCAGGGTGCGCGTGGTGAAGAATAAGGTCGCACCCCCGTTCCGTACCGCCGAATTCGATATCATGTACAACGAAGGCATCAGTAAAGTGGGTGACCTGATCGATCTTGCCACTCAGATGGGCGTCATCGACAAGCGCGGTGCTTTCTTCTCGTATGGAGATATCCGCCTTGGGCAGGGACGGGAGAACTCCAAGGAATTCCTGCGCCAGAATCCCGACCTGACTGAAGAACTCGAACTCATCATTCGTCAACGCGCCAGCGGTGGAGTAATGCCTCTCCCGGTAAGCACTGCAAGTGCTGGTGATGGTAGTGTTGACGGCCTGGATGAAGAATAGCCGTCAATAACCTGGTTTTGATGGAAGATGAAAAGATGGACACGCGGCGAATATGGCTCTGCTTCGTGTCCATCTTTTTTGGACTGTGCCTGGTTGGCTGCGGACCTGTTATAACCTCAACCCCTTACCTTCCGCCCACCCCAGTCATGTATGCCACCCCCCCGCCGACTCCCACCCTGGAATCCCCCACCTACGAACCTACAGCCACCATCGAGTGCATCGACAACTTGATTTTCCTCGATGATTTGACCATCCCGGACGGCAGTATTGTCCTGCCGGGCAGTATCTTGGACAAGCAGTGGCTTGTCCAGAATTCGGGTACATGCAATTGGGATGACAGATACAGCCTTCGCTTCGTTAATGGGTCCATCCTCGGAGCGGAAGATGGACAGGCGCTTTACCCGGCACGTGCTGGAACACAGGCTGCAATACAGTTGATCTTTACCGCTCCGTCAGAACCGGGTGAATATATCAGCATCTGGCAAGCTTTCAACCCGGATGGTCTCCCCTTTGGTCAGGGATTCTTCATCAAGGTCATTGTTCAACCATGACCTGAAAATGGATGGGATTTTAATGATATCCAATTTCCAGGTTTACATTTTCCATCAAGTGATCAGGGGTGCGATCATTAGATAAGGAGATGTCATCCCGTACTGGATAAAGTTACCTCGGAATTCATGAACCAGCCGCCCAAGAATAGGGCGGCTTAATTAATCCTTGAAATCTCCAAACACTCGTTTCATTTGCAAGGCGTACTCCCTAAAAGCATCCCTGCCAATCGGCGTCAATCGTAGCGTGGTATTGGGTCGCTTGCCTTTGAAAGTCTTCTCCACCTCGATATAACCGGCTTCTTCCAGTTTCGCCATGTGTGCTGACAGGTTGCCCCATGTCAGGCCGGTCTGGTTCATCAGGAAGATAAAATCCGCGCTCTCTACCACGTATAACAAGGCCATAACTGCCAGTCGCGCCGGTTCATGGACAACCCGGTCGATATCCGCCAAGCCAGAAGGTTCAGTTTTCTCATCCCGGTCATTCATGAGGCGCCTCACTACCGCGAAGGGGTATTTCCTCAGGAACCTCACAAAGAGCACCGCACCGGGGATTGCAATCACGATGCCGATCAGGATCGGGTAAACTGGCTGGTTGAGATAGATCATCAGGAAGACAGCCAGGGAAATCATGATTGCGATGAAATATCCTCGCGTAAAATCTATGAAGTAAGCCACCAGGATCATGCTTGGTCCAACGAACAGGGCACCTATAGAAGCAACAAGCAGGTCCGATGCACTTCGCTCCGGGAGGAAATTGGCCAGTTTCATGCTTAATTCGGGATTGTTCCATGCGATAATCTGGAATCCGACGAAAACCACCTGGAGCAACACCACCACCCCGAGAACAATGGAGAGTGTTCGCCTGCGACTTTTGCGCTGAGCTCCAAATTTCACATGTCCCATGCGTGGCAGCGTGATGTACTTCTTCCCCAGCCAGAACAGGCTGTAAGCAATCGTCATTGCTCCCAATGCCAGGAAAATATTCCGCGGGCTATACCCGGATGCCGGGCGGTAGATGAAGATGGACATGCAGATGACAATTAGGCCAAAATACAGGTCCCAAAGTCCGTCCTGGTATGTGGATCGGAAAGCCTTTCTTTCCAGTTCCTTGAGGTTGATTTCTTGTGACATGTTCGTTTCCTTTCCTAATCTTCCTTGCTATATTTGTTGTGCATTATACTTTGCAATACAAAGTTATTTGTATTATATTTGATTTATTATTTTTGTCAAGGGATATTTGTGGCAAAAACGCAAAATAAGCTTAAAATGGATGCTGATTGGAGCTCATGATGGAAAATCCCACGCTTGACCTTATTCAACGCCATGCCTCCGTGCGTCGATATTCTCCAGACCCGGTGTCGGATTCAGTTATTGATACGATCGTCTCCTCGGCACAATGTGGCTCCACGTCATCAAACATGCAGGCATTTTCCGTCATCGTTATATCGGATGTCGACAAACGCCGGCGTCTGGCAGATCTGTGTGGGAACCAACAGTTCATCGCCGACGCCCCGATTTTCCTTGCCTGGTTGGCTGACCTGGCCCGTATTGACCGTGCTTGTGAGTTGCGTGGTTACACCCAGGTGACCGAATATGTGGAGAATTTTCTTGTCCCGGTTGTGGATTGCACCATTGCTGCCCAGAATGCTGCTCTGGCTGCTGAATCCCTGGGATTGGGCATCTGTTACGTCGGCGCAATTCGCAACAACATCACCGAGATCATCTCCCTGCTTGAATTGCCTCGTCTCACCTTCCCCATTACCGGGATGACCCTCGGTTGGCCTGCCAAAGAGCTGAATATCAAGCCACGCTTGCCGTTATCTGCGGTCCTCCATCGGGAGGTTTATCATCCCGATCAAGATGCCCCTCTTCTCGAATACGACAAAACAATGGCCGCAACAGGGATCTACGCAGGTCGCCAGGTTCCTGCCACCGGTAAGCCGGAGGCGATGGAAGACTATGGCTGGTTGGAACATACTGCCCGGCGGGTGACCAAGCCGGTCCGCACCGGGTTGCGAGAGGAGTTGGAGCAACAGGGTTTCTTCCTGAAATGATCGTTTCATAACCATGATCTTTTCCATGGCAATCCTGTGAATTCTTCCCTACAAGAAAGGAAATAGAAATATGAATAAGAACCGTACAATTGGAACGATCCTCGAACCACAATTGGTTCTGGAAGGCGCGGGAGTACTTCTTCGCCGATCATTTTCACCCCAGGTATCCAATCTTTACGACCCATTTCTGCTTTTCGACCATTTTGCCTTCAACGATCCGCGTGAGGGTCCGCTGCGAGGCTTTCCCATGCATCCCCACAGGGGGATCGAAACCGTGACTTACATCCTTGCAGGATCAGTCCACCACCAGGACAGCTTGGGCAATTCCGGTTTGATCGGACCCGGAGACGTACAGTGGATGACCGCGGGTGGCGGCATCCTTCACGAAGAGATGCCCCAACGTGACCCGGATGGGAATATTTACGGTTTTCAATTATGGGTGAATTTACCTGCCACTCAAAAAATGTCAAAACCGCGTTATCAGGAAATACACTCAGGGAGCATTCCCATTGCAAACCTGGATGGAGGCATGATTCGTGTCGTTGCCGGTGAAATTTCCGGCATCCACGGTCCGGTGGTTGAGATCGCAGCAAATCCCCTATACATGGATGTAACCCTTTCACCTGGAGGCCGCTTTTCGATGCCAGTCCCGGCAGGCCTCACGACCCTGGCATATGTTTTTGAAGGTCACGGCAGTTTCGGTGGGCAGGAGATTGAATCCGTAAAGATGGTGACCTTTGGAGATGGGGATTGGTTGGAAGTTGTCGCCGGCGGTAAAGGGGTTCGGTACATGTTGATTGCTGGTGCCCCGTTTCGCGAGCCGATCATGCCATATGGTCCATTCGTCATGAACACCCGCCAGGAGATCCAAACCGCCCTCGAGGATCTTCGCAATGGCACTTTCGTCAAAAATTGATTAATTCATCAGGAATGGGAAAGGTTTGGCTAGCCTGACAGGCAAATATTTATGATAATTATCTAAAATATTGACAATCTTGAATATGATTGTTATACTCCGAATTGAAAATACTATGGAAAACATACTCTGAGTCTAAACCCGCATGAATAGCACACGCGAACGGATCCTTCAAACCCTGCTCAAGAAACCTCGATCAACTGTAAATCAACTTGCCGAGGCAGTTGGAATTAATCCAATCTCTGTCCGTCACCACCTCACCAATTTACAGGTGGAAGGACTGGTCACCGCGGAAGAAGAACGCCACGGTGTGGGCAGGCCGCGCCTCGTCTATTTGCTTACTGAACATGGCATCGAGCGCTTCCCCACTCGTTACCTGCGCCTCACCTCGCGGCTGCTCGACCAGCTCAAATCCACAATGCCGGAGCCTATGGTAAGCAAACTCTTTCTTCAGATGGCTTCCGACATGGCTGAGGATTATTCTGAACAAATGCGTGGTTTGAGCATGGAAGAACGCCTCGAAATGGCCAAATCATTGCTGGCTGAAGAAGGCTTTACCGTGGAATGGGAAAAAGCCGGCGAGCAGTATCATATCCATGAGATCACCTGCCCTTACCTGCAGATCGGTCAAAACCATCCCGAAGTCTGCACCGTGGATCAAACCCTCATCTCCAAGATGCTTGCCCTTCCTGCTGAAAAAGTTCAGTGCATCCTCAATGGAGATTCGAAATGTACCTATGTTGTTCAGGCTGAGAACAAGGTATGAGCGAAAACGAAACGCCCATCAACAACATTGTTTGGGAAATCCACGAAACCCACCCGAATCTCGTCCAGGTCTTGCGTGACAGGCTCGCCGAAGTGGTGGATCCTGAAATTGGATTGAATGTCATTCAATTGGGTCTCATCAGGAAGGTCAAGATCGAGGGCGATTCTGCCAACCTCTACGTGATATTGACCACCCCCTTCTGCCCGTATGGACCTGCCATGTTGGAGATGATCAAGAACAAAGCCGAAGAAGCCTTGGCCAAGTCAGTTACCATTGAGATGGGATTCGAACCCTGGGATTTCTCTATGATGGAAGATCCCGGAGCATTGGATTGGGGAATGTATAGTTAACGGGAAAGAAATCCGGCGCTGCAGTTTCAGCGCCGGATTTTTCTTATTTAATCTTGAACATGCTGATCAACTTCATTGCCAGGCTCATGTCGCCGGTCAGGCGAAGCTTCCCTTGCATGAAAGCCTGCATCCCATCCATTTCACCCGTAAGTACTTTCACCGCGTCTGTGCCAGCTGCGGCAAGGATCAGCTTGGGGTTGGGATGTACGCCCTTGGTGACGGTCAATTTACCGTCCTTGATGATCACAAACCAGTCTCCGGCTTGTTCTCCGCTGAATTTAAACTGGATGGTCGCATCCACGCCAACAGCTTTTTCTGGGACGAAAGCCGCCGGCATTTTCTCGAATAGTTCTGCTACAGTGATGGTCATTGTTTTCTCCTTGGTATGAAATCTATTTCCAGCCATATTCCCCACGTAAGGGGACAAATGCCACGGGAATGTTCATTTCGTGCACGAACTTGTTTCCAATTCGCTGGACCACTTCCAATGCTTGGGTGCCTCGTCCGCCAACCGGGATCACCAACCGGCCTCCGTCAGCCAGTTGCTCCAGCAGGGGTGGTGGAATATTGGGACTGGCTGCCGTGACCAGGATGCCATCATACGGGGCAGCCTCTTTCCATCCCATGGAACCATCTCCCAGGTGCACGTGAACATGAGTGTATCCCAGGCTGCTTAAAATCTCCTTTGCTTTTCGTGCCAGCTCTGGGATTAATTCGACTGTATGGACCTCGGCAGCAAGTTCACCCAGGACAGCTGCCTGGTATCCCGATCCTGTACCAACCTCCAATACCCGAGCCTGGGCTTTTAGAGCAAGTAAATCACTCATTAATGCAACGATGTAAGGTTGCGAGATCGTCTGTCCCTGACCGATTGGCAAAGGGCCATCTGCATATGCCCATCCCAATTCTTCACTAGGTACAAAAAGATGCCTTGGCACATTTTTCATCACCCCGAGGATACTGCTGTTCATCACACCACGGCGGGCGATCTGCTCAATGACCATCCTTTGGCGTTCCAGCGTGTAATCGTCTTCAGCCATCTTGTTCCATCAGCATTCGAGCGATCAGTCGGTCCACCTTGCCCATTGGATAGTCACCCATCTCGCCTGGAGCAACCCAGTGGATCTCGTCGGCTTCAATGGGACGTGGATCATTCCCATTTGCAGAACAAAAAAAAGCATGCAAGGTGATTTGGAAATGTGTATACGCATGTTTGTAAATTCCACATGCCTCTCCCACCTGGATCTCAATCCCAAGCTCCTCGCGAATCTCACGGCGCAACCCGTCCTCAAGAGTTCTCCCCTGGTTCGATCTTCCCGCCCGGGAATTCCCAAAGTCCTCCCAGCAGCCCATCCGCAGGTCTCTTGGCAATCAGGAAACGCTCATGCTTGACGGATGACAGCCGCGGTTACGATGTAATGAGGGATCTGTTTTCGTGGTTTTTTTACCGGGCGCAAATCCTGGGTACCCTGGGTATGCGCCTGGCAAAATTCCATGACTGGACACATCATGCAGCGGGGATTCTTGGGCAGGCAGATCATTGCACCAAGATCCATGAAAGCCTGGTTGTATTCTCCAGCTCTCCCGCGGGGCAAATATCTCTCAGCTAAACCCCACAGCCGCTTTTCTCCGTCAGGAAGGTCAACAGGTTCTTCCATGTTAAAAAGGCGGGAGAGTACGCGTTTTGAGTTGCCGTCCAGGGTGGCTGTATCCTGTCCGAAGGCCATCGAAAGGATCGCAGACGCCGTATAACGTCCAATTCCGGGCAGGTCTTGTAATGTGGCCGGATCTATCGGGATCGCCCCTCCATGCTTCTCCATCACAAGTCCGGCAGCTTTATGCAGGTTGCGTGCCCGGCCGTAATAACCCAATCCCTCCCAGGAAGTCAGCACTTCCTGTTCTGCAGCCTTTGCCAGGTCTGGGATTGTTGGGAAACGGTTCATCCAGCGCTCGAAATAGGGGATGACCGTTTCGACTCGCGTTTGCTGGAGCATGATCTCAGAAATCCAGACTGCATATGCATCCGGATGATTCCGCCACGGCAATGTTCGGGCGTTGGTACGATACCAATCCAGTAATTTCTTGGTGAGGGGTTTCACGGGAGGTTCCCGCAAGGATTCAAAATTGGAAACCGTTTCGTGCAGCAACGATCTTGCAGGTGTAATTGCGGACGAAAGCATATAGCTTGTCCAGCAAAGATAACCAGCCTTCTGAACCAAGGATCTGGCGTGCGTTCATCAAGTTTGGGGCAAGGATTCCCACTTGTATCTGCGGGTAACTGCCGTAAATTGTTGCCCAAGCCTCGGTGGGCTGAAGACCGAGCCTCTGAATGCCCGGGACGAATTCACCTAAAACGAATTCGAAATAATCCTGCTCGTGTTCTGGCGCGATATCCCATGTCATGAGAAGTTTAACTGGCATCGACATCACCTGGTTAGGATTCTTTCTGATAATCCAATACAACTACCTTCGTCTCTTCCGGAAGGCTGGATTTGGTAACTTTTAATCCCGGAACAGTCTCTGCTTCATGCAGACCCATCTCTTTGAGGAATTTATCCAGCCGGTCAAGCTCCATTTTTACTGCCGGCGTGCGATAATGCATGGGAATCACAATGTTTGGTTCCAACAGGCTGACCACCTCAGCGGCCTTGGCGGCATTTAAACCTTCGCCTCCCCCCACCGGAACAAGGGCTACATGAACTGTCCCCAGGGCTTCGATCTCGGTCTGGGTTGGTACCGAACGAAGATCGCCGAGGTGGGCAATATTGATTCCCATGTAATCAAAAACATACAGGGTATTTCGTGGTTTCTCGATTACCTTTTTGCCCGTGCCATCCGTCTGTACTCCGGTGATGAAAACACCGCCAATCTCGAATTCGCCAGGACCGTTGATGACGTGATTGGATCCTTTCACAGCGCTGGTGAAATTATGCCCGGGAGCATCGTGGCTGATCGTGATGATATCGGCCTTTAGTCTGAGAGGCTCGTAGCCTACAGAATTGCTGTCGAATGGATCAGTTACGACGGATGCCAGGCCGCGCTCGATCAGGCGAAAGCAGGAATGACCATACCAGGTGATTTCCATGAAACAACCTCCGGGCGCTATTATACACGTATCCCACACAGTGCTGTGCTGGTTGGCAAGCCCGGACCTCATCTGGCCTTTGACCAGGGTTCTATTACTTCATCCCTTTGCAGGAACAATAAAAAAGCCCGATCAGGACACGGGAACGGGCATTGTTATTGAATGGGTTTTGAAATCTCTTAAGGTGTGTAATCTTTTTGTACTACCTCGATATTGGCAGTTTTCAGGAAATTCATTGCATTTTCATCCACGCGATAGGCCGCACTGTAAACCAGCCGGACTATGCCGGCATTGATCAGTACTTTGGTGCAGCTGATGCACGGAAGATGAGTCACATAACAGGTGGCCCCCCGGGTGGAGACACCATGCAAGGCAGCCTGGATGATGGCATTGGTTTCAGCGTGGATGGTCCTGACGCAATGACCATCCACCATCAGGTGGCCGGCCTCATCGCAGTGCGGCTGGCTTGCCGGTGAACCGTTGAATCCAGTGGTCAGGATGCGCTTGTCGAGCACCAGGACGCAGCCAACAAAGGCTCGATCACAAGTGGAGCGCTCCGAAACGGCATAGGCGATCTTCATGAAGTAGGAATCCCAGTCCGGTCGCATTTTTTCTCTCCAACTTTGTCCTCAGGTTGGGTCGATTATATCTCAATGTCTGATGGGGAAATCTCAACCAACTTGCTTATTCGTAAAAGCGTTTGACCAACCGGCAAATGGCCAAACCTACCCAATTCCGGTTATCTTCAGCCCGCTGGCCGGATCCATAGCCGGTTTCCCATAATCCGTCTGCGGATTGGTTTTCTGCAAACCAGCGCAAACCGGATGCGATCTGCTCATTATTGGAGCTGAACCCCAGCCGTGAGAGCGTATCCAAAGAGGTTACCAGGGTCGTCCACCAGAACGGGAATTGGAATTTCAACCAGTAGGAAGAGTCTTTTCGATCATTATAGCGATCGGCCTTGAAGATGCGTTCGCAGAGACAGTTTCCTGCCTGCTTCACTTCAGGAAGATCGGAATATCTCGGATGGACTGCGAATGCGCGCAGTACCATCCCGGTGGCGAGATGGGAATGTGGCTTTGTCCGGTCCGGCTCCACCGGTTGACCATGCCATAATGCCGGGTTTTTTAACCTGGCGGGTACAAGCTGGGCAGGGATAACCCAACCCCCATCGTCCTGGCGCATGGAAAGCAGCCAGGCTAGCCCCTTGATGACACGTAGGTCTTCACCATAACCAGCCTTTATGACCAATTCAAGGATCGCCCCGTGATAATAAGGCATATACTGGTTGCCAATGATCCCGCGGATGTCGCCTTCTTCCGTCTGGCAAGAAAAAACATAGTTTATGGCCATCTCGATGGAAGGATGTCGTCGATCACAGGCGAACATTTCGACCAGGACGCGTAGGGTGCGGTAAGTCTCGAGCAAGTCATAATTGGTATTTGAGATGGGGTCGTAGGATTTCCCCGGGTAACGCCAGGCGCCATTGGGGAGCTGCTTCTCAGCCAGCCGCTGGCAGCCTTTCATGGTCCAGAGTTCCTGCACAGGAGGGACTTCTTCCCCAAGCAGATCACGACGGACGGTGTAAGCTAAGGCAGGATCTGCTGAACCCAGAAGTGCTGGAATGGGATCAATTCTGAAATAACGCTGACCTTCAAACCCAAGGTTGCTACGGGACTGGTCAGGCATCAATTACCCTGCGTTTTTAACCGGATGGCGAAGGATGGTCTTCAGTTTGCTGGGATCAGCCAGCAATGGATTGCCCATATAGATTTCATGGTGTTTTCCGTGCTTCACTAATCCATTCTCAACCAGGTAGGAATCCATGCGTGCCACGGTCGCTGGTTCGTCAGCATAAGGGCCGATGTGCATTGCTTGAATGGACAACCCTTCGGTGAACTCCTCGAGACGCAAGCGGTTGAATGCCGGCTGATCACCCTTCTTCTTCCTCAGTTGGATGATTGCTTCCTGGAAATGATCTTCACAAACCAGGTCCGGGACCAGGATCATCACCGTGTAATACCAGTTGTCCTTGATATTGATGTCAAAATGACCATCCTCCACCCACCATAATCCTTCCAATGCCATGACGGGGTAATCCACGGGGTCGATGGCACGTTTCTTGAACAAAAATTTTAATGTATAAGCTGCCCCATACATCGCGCTCAAGTTCTCCTGGAATTGAGGCGAGGTACCCGGTCCTTGACCCGGCTCGATACACCCGTCGATCATCAAGAACCGGAAGCGGGGAATATCCACCACTTGGATTTTGTTGGGAGACGGGGCGTAATACAATTTGAGTTGTTTTTTCAAGTCAAGGGTTTGCATGGCTCAAACCTTTCGTTATTTCTCTGTTTACGAATGCGCAGGAGAATGAACAAGGCAACAAATCCGGTGACAGGTTTGGATAGGAGATCCTCTCACCTTCAATACGCATTATATTAGTCCATTAAATGACATTTTTCGACAATCAATCAAGCAAGGAGACCAATATCCCATCCACACTTGTTTCATGGTATTGTCCTGGGTCTATCCATTTGGGTGATCACTCAGCGAATTTTCTACAATTGCAGGAGCGAATTTTCGCCAGATCGGAAAACGGCACTGCTGGGATTATCAGCAGTTGCCACCGTCAAGATCAAACCCTCCGCCCGTAATAATATTGCCCGCAGAGCCGATCACCAAAATCTGCCACATCTGGAAGAAACCCCCAGCGCTCAAATCCAAATTTCTCTAAAAGGTGGATGCTGCCTGTGTTCCATTCCAGTAAGATGGCTATGTAAATTCGCTTGTTGAGTCGAGCAGCGTCATCTATCGCTTTTTCCATCAAAGCAGAACCTATCCCCCTTTTTTGATTACTGTAATCAACATAGTAAGAAATTTCAGCCGTACGCCTCAGCGCAGGGCGCCCGCGGTATGGGCTGACCGCGAACCATCCTAGGACCTGCTTCCCTTCCGCGGCTACATAGATTGGGAATTCGTCGGCGTTGTGGAGGTGGAACCAGCTGGTGCGCTGCTCGACGGTGAACACCTCGGTATCTGCGGTTGCAAAGCGGGTCAGGATTGCCTGGTTGTAGATCCCGACAATCTCGGGGAGATCCTCCAAAGTCGCGAGCCTGATCGAAGACATAATTATTTGTGAATGAGTCAGGAAAGCGGAACTTCTTAAAATAAATTCGGGGTCGCTTGGCCCGACCCCGAAAAGGTTATTCCTTCTGGTAATCCTCCGGCAGCCAGCAGCACAGCACCAGGTCCCTTGCGGCTTTCACTTCATCCATTCGCCCAAAGGGAGTGTTATGCGGAGCATCGTGGAGGAGTTCAGGAGATGCTTTCGCTTCCCCTGCAATCTTGATCAACGCATCCGCAAAGGCATCCAGGGTATCCTTGTTCTCGGTCTCCGTGGGTTCGATCATTAATGCCTCATGGACGATGAGAGGGAAATAATTCGTTGGCGGGTGAAATTTGTAATCCATCAAGCGCTTGGCGATATCCAGGGCACGAATGTCAGATCCTTCCACCCTGCCTTCTGCCACAAACTCGTGCATGCAAATGCGGTCATAGGGCACATGGTAGGTATTGCGCAACCTGGCAAGCAGGTAATTGGCGTTCAGGACGGCATTCTCTGATATCTGGCGCAATCCGTCCGGACCGTGCATGGCGATGTACGTGAAGGCACGCACCATCATCCCAAAGTGACCGTGGAATGATTTGACCCGACCGATGGATTGCTTCGGGTTTTTAAATCCGTATAGGGGTGCCTGGTCATCGCTACCTTCCTCGATGACTGCGACAATAGGCGAAGGCAGGTATTCCGCCAGTTTCTCTTTGACGCCCACCGGCCCCGAGCCCGGTCCACCGCCCCCGTGTGGGGTGGAGAAAGTTTTATGCAAATTAAAGTGCATCAGGTCTATACCCAGGTCTCCCGGGCGAACTATACCCAGCAGGGCATTTAAGTTGGCGCCGTCTCCATACACCAGCCCTCCGCACTTGTGGACGATGTTACACACTTCCTGGACATGCTCGTCAAACAAACCAAGGGTGTTGGGATTGGTCAACATCAAGCCTACAACCGTGTCATCACATGTGGATTTCAAGGCATCCAAATCCACATTGCCGCGGGCGTCGGAAGGTATCTGGACGATCTCCAGGCCAACCATGCCCGAAGACGCAGGATTCGTCCCGTGAGCGGAGTCAGGAATGAGCATCTTGACCCGCTTCAGATCCCCCCGGGATTTGTGATATGCCCGCATGATCAACACGCCGGTTAATTCACCGTGCGCTCCCGCTGCTGGTTGCAGGCTCACTTCTGAGAAACCGGAGATCTCCTTCAACCATTCCTGGAGCGTGTACATAAGCGCCAGGTTGCCCTGCACTGTCTCGATGGGCTGTAGTGGGTGCGTGAACGCAAAACCGGGTAAGCGGCAGATATCCTGGTTAATTTTTGGATTGTATTTCATCGTGCACGAACCGAGAGGATAGTATCCGCCGTCCACGCTGTAGTTGAAATTGGAGAGATGCATATAGTGACGGGTGACATCCACCTCCGCTAGTTCTGGGAGTGGCAGATCCGCGCGCAGCAGGTGTAGTGGGAGTGGTGCTTTTGGCACGTCCGCATCCGGAAAAGTCACCCCAGTCCGCCCTGGAGAGGAAAGTTCAAATAGAGTCGGTTCCACGATCTTATTTTCAGCCATGGCTCGCCTCCGATAAAGTTTCCGCCAGGAAATCGATCTCTTCTTTCGAGTTCATTTCAGTCACTGCTAGCAGCATGTGGTCCTTTAATGATGGATAATCCTGGCCCAGGTCGTACCCCCCCAGGATGCCGTGTTCGAGCAGGTGCTCATTAATTTCAGCAACCGGGCCGGGGCAGCAAAGCGAGAATTCATGGAAATAGGGGTCGGAGAAACATAATCCAAATCCGGGGATTTTACTCAATTGCTCTGCTGCGTAATGCGCCTTGTGATAGCACAATTCAGCAACCTGCCGTAAACCGGCCTTCCCGACAACGGACAGGTAGACCGCGGCAGCAAGTGCCAACAGCCCCTGGTTGGTGCAGATATTGGAGGTGGCACGTTCGCGCTTGATGTGCTGTTCACGGGCGGTCAAGGTCAGCACGAATGCACGCTGTCCCCGGTTATCCACAGTTTCACCGACCAGGCGCCCAGCCATCTTGTGCACATATGATTTCTTGGTGGCAAAGAAGCCCAGGAATGGTCCCCCATAGGAGAGAGGAATTCCAAGCGGTTGTCCTTCGCCAACCACGATGTCAGCGCCCATGTCTCCGGGTGTTTTCAACAACGCTAACGCGATGGGATTGGCAGCCACACACACCAGCGCGCCTTGCTCATGCGCACTGGTGATCAAGGCGGTATAGTCATAGATACGGCCGAAGAAATCGGGATATTGTACGATGACAAGCGCCGTATTGTTGTCTACCAGGGAAAAGAGCTGAGCTGGCTCTTGCTCAAGATCTGCGTTGGGATCGTCTCCCGCCAGTTCGAGTCCCATCCCTTGCGTGTAAGTTCGCAGAACTTCTCGATATTGAGGATGGACGGTAGGTGAGATGACGATTTTTGTCCGCTTGCCCCGAAATTGTGCATAGGCCATGTTGACAGCTTCAGCCACAGCCGTTGCTCCGTCATAGTGGGAGGCGTTCGAAACTTCCATACCGGTGAGAGCTGTGATGAGCGATTGGTATTCGAATATGGCTTGGAGTGTCCCTTGGGATACCTCGGGTTGGTAGGGGGTATAGGCAGTATAGAACTCGCCTCGCCGCAGAATATGGTCTACGACCGCGGGGATGTAATGATGATAGGCACCTGCACCGAGGAAGGAGATTAGTCCTTTGACCGTTTCATTGCCGCTGGCAAGTTCGCCCATTTCCGCGGCGGCCTCCATTTCACTGACTGCTGGCGGCAGATCGAGTCCTGGGAAGCGCTGTTTGGCAGGGATGTCCTTGAAAAGATCTTCAATCTTCTCGACACCGATGACTGCCAGCATTGCCTCCCTTTCAGCCGGGCTGATGGGAATATATGTCATGGGAAGTCTCCAGAACTAATTATTTACTAAAAGGTTAACGCAAGCCGTGTGTGTATCGCCAATAAAGAATTAAATGTGACATTGACTGCAGATTGGCAGTTGGACCAGGTTAATGCGCTCGTTCTTCGCAATTCTTGGCGTAAGCGTCTGCATCCATCAAGCCGGAAGGATCTGCACCCTCGATCTGTACCATCCAGCCTGCTCCGTAGGGGTCGTTGTTCAACACCTCAGGATTTGAGCTCAACTCCTCATTGATGGCCGCTACTTTACCAGTAACAGGGGAGTATGTCTCTGCTGCCGCCTTGACCGATTCAACCGAGGCGATCGCTTTCCCTGTTTCGACGGCGTCCCCCGCGCTGACTACGATTTCCACAAATACAATATCGGATAATTGCCCCTGTGCAAAATCGGTCAATCCGGCTTTGCCATTGGCAGGATCGAACCATTCATCCGACTTGGAGTATTTGAGATTGGCAGGAATATTCATTTTTTTCTCCTCTTATAAAATTATATATTTGCGAAATAAAAAGGCGCACGAAATTACTTCGCGCGCCTCTGTGATTAACCTGAGAGATTCTCCACTGTTCCAAAACGGGAAGCATGGACCAGTGGATTGCCCCAACGGTGTTCCCAAATGGGAACTTTCCAGAGGAAATTGGCACAGGGTCCTTTTACCTGAGAGTTTCACCTGGGCTTGCTTTCCCGGGTTTGCCCCTTCGGTGCTCCGCCTTCATGACTTGGTCACTTTGAAGAGGAGGCTCTTCCCTGTTGCCATCATACTATTATTCATTGTAAGAGGTAGGGGGAAGAGAGTCAAGTTAAATAATCGTTACAGAATGAAAGAACCGGCCTGTGTAGGCCGGTCCCTAGAAAGAGATTGGTTAGTTTCCCGTAAGTGTTCCGCGCACCCAATCACCAACCAGCCAGTACTTGAAATCCTGGTCCTGGTTTGTCTGTACTGCGCCGGCAACCCCGTACACGATGGCACCCAGGGGGAGCAGTGCGAGTACGAAAGTACCGATCAAGGCAAAGGGGATCAGGATGATGCCGACGAGTATTGCAGAGAGGCCTCCGACAACCGCCCACATAAGTCCGATCAATAAGCCTCCGCCGTACCACCAGATGAGTTGGAAAATGGCAGATTGCAGCGCATGATAAGCGACATAACGTGAACGGTCCCTATAAACAAGATAGATCACGAATGCCGCGATCGGACCGGCAAATCCGGTGACCAGGTTGAGTAATACACTCAGGTGGGCGAGCATACCCCAGGTTCGCTCATCACCTTTTCCAAATGTTGCAGCTGGTGTTCCAGGCTGGTTGTCGCTTCTTTCAACCGGAAAGCTTGTAGGATTTGGTTCTATGGACATGGTTTTCTCCTATTCCTGATTTAATGACACAATCAACTTACGTTCTTTTGTGAATAGGGTTGCAAAAAAATCAGCCCTCGTGTAATGCGAGGGCTGATGGGTATTGATATTCTTGATTTCACTAAGCGTTGATCCTTGTAAAAAATCCCTTGACCGCTTCATCATTGTAGAATACCAGGGCCAGGATGCCTATCACCAGGGAGATGACATTTCCCGCCAGGATGCAGCAGATCTCGAGGATGGCGATCGCCTGTGACGGTCGCACCGGTTGAGGGGGGTTTGCCAGCAACTTGGCTGCATAAATGATCTCGAATACACCCAGGATAAGGGGCAGGATGGTCACAGGAGCGCACAGCAATCCAATCCCGAAGGTTCCCAGCACAATGCTCCCCGTGACTCCCAAACCCCAGAGGATATTCAGAATGCCGTTCACCAGTGTCATGATTGCAATCGTCTGGACCAGGCCCGGCTTTACGGATGTCCCGGGATAGAAGCTGGGAATGGGTGTGATTGGTGTTGGCGGCAATGGCTCCAGATCGGAGGCAGGGCACAGGATCCACCGGGGGTACTGGCTCTACCGGGGCTGTGGGCACAACCTCGCCCTCGAACTGTTCATTTTGGCTGGATTTCCTCGTAGGTGACATGTTCGCTCCTCCTGTTGTACAAACCCGTGTTCTCTCACCCCATTATAACCTGCAGGTTCTCTGTAAGCGATAATGATCAGCTTTTCAGTTTATTTGGGCTCGTACTTGTCAATCCTGGAAACCAAAAGAGTTTGCCAGGGGTGGCAGACTCTGCTGTAGAATGAACAGAACTACTAGATCCAGCCTTGCTTTTTCACAAAATCAGATAAAACAGGCACTGTGACCCACTTGCCCTGGAACGACTGGATTGCGAGAACGATGCCGTAGATGGCTCCGACAACGGCCAGGCAGCCTACTGTTATCGTTCCCAGCACATACAGAGGGACGGTATATGCCAGCGAAAGCACTGCATTGTACTTGATGAAAGGGCGTGCTTTCTTGTCTTCCATGAAAAGCATCACCAGCGCCACCGGCCAGAAGAGCCAGCTGAGCAAAGCCCATAACTTGTCGTCCTGGGTGAGTTCGGAATTGATGGGTTGTTCTGACATATGTTCCTCCAGAGGATTTAAGTTTTGTATAGGAATATCCGATATTTTACATCCAAACAGGTCAGAATGCAACCAATTTCATGCCATGGATGGATGATTTCCTTGAACAAGATTAATCATGCCAACCATTTCGAAGTAAAATCAAACCGTGACTAAAACTTTCCGCTTCGTTTTTATGGGCTCGCCGGATTTTGCCGTCCCTGTTCTGACTGCCCTCGCCGCGAAGTATCCTGTGGTTGGAGCGGTTACCCAACCGGATCGTCCGGTTGGTCGTGGTGGAACGTTGAGATCACCCGCAGTAAAGGACGCGGCCGTCGCTCTCGGGATCCCGGTCATCCAGCCTGAGCGTTTACGCCAACCCGAAGCCATCCAGCAACTTCTGGCATGGGCACCGGATGTGATCGTGGTTGCCGCCTTTGGGCAGATCCTCCGTCCAGCCATCCTGGACTTACCCCCCCATGGATGTATTAACGTCCACGGCTCACTCCTGCCGCGATGGCGTGGCGCAGCACCCATCCAGGCTGCGCTGTTGGCAGGTGATCCGGAGACCGGCATCACCATAATGAAGATGGACCCAGGTGTAGATACCGGTCCCATCCTGAAGTCAGCGCTCCATCCCCATCTCTCCTCAGGAGACCGGTGGATCCCTCTTCAAGAAATTGTCCCTACTTGGTGCGGAACTCCTCATGGATACGCTGCCTTCGTATCTGAATGGGGATGTTCCTCCAGTTCACCAATCCGAATTGGGTGTGACCTATGCACCCATGTTAAAGAAAGAAGATGGGCTTCTGGATTTCAACCAACCGGCGGCCTCCCTTGAGCGGCGTGTACGGGCCATGCACCCCTGGCCTGGAGCATACTTTGAGTGGAATGGCGCTACATTGAAAGTACTCCGGGTGAGTACGCTCGATGAAAATAGCCCGGGTGTGGGATCCAAGCTCAAGGTCCGGGATTGTCCGGCAGTTGGTACCGCTGAGGGGATCCTGCTCCTGGAAGAAGTCCAACCTGCAGGGAAAAAACCGATGCCGGGGAGTGCTTTCCTGGCAGGTGCGCGCGCATGGAAGTAGAAAATATCGACTGAATGTTTATACGAAATTGCCTCCCCCAGCTTAATAAGCCCAGGAATCACGCCCATCCTGGTGATCTGGGATTTCCGGGATTGGTTCATAAATATTATCGGAGATGACAATGCCAAAATACGTTGCCGCCATTGACCAGGGTACCACCAGCACTCGCTGCATTTTATTCGACCGCGCGGGGAGCATCGTCGCCCTCGACCAGGTGGAACACCAGCAGTTCTACCCCAAGCCTGGCTGGGTGGAGCACGACGCCCTGGAGATCTGGCGCAACACCCAGGCAGTGATCGATCGGGTCGTTGGTAAAATTGGCGATCTCTCAGACATTGTCACCATTGGTATCACCAATCAGCGCGAGACCACGGTTGTCTGGGACCGCAATACCGGCAAACCGCTGACCAATGCCATCGTCTGGCAGGATACCCGTACCGATCTCATTTGCAATGAATTGGCTCTCAACGGCGGTCAGAATTGCTTCCAGGCGAAAACAGGTTTACCCCTTGCCACTTACTTCTCCGGGCCAAAGCTCAAATGGATTTTGGATAACGTGCCTGGCAGCCGCGCCATGGCGGAGTCGGGAGAATTGCTCTTCGGCACGATGGATACCTGGATCATCTGGAATCTGACTGGTGAACATGTCACCGATGTGACCAATGCCAGCCGGACCCTCCTCATGGACCTGGCTACTCTCGATTGGGACGAAGAGATCCTTCGTACCCTTGGCATTCCGCGCGCCATGCTTCCAAGGATCTGCTCCTCTTCCCAGTTTTACGGGAATGCCCTCGGTACATTGCAGGGCATCCCGGTTTCGGGTGACTTGGGCGATCAGCAGGCAGCCCTTTTTGGTCAGGCGTGCTTCGATCCCGGCGAAGCGAAGAACACTTATGGCACGGGATGTTTCATGCTTCTCAATACAGGTGAAACTCCGGTGATCTCCACCAATGGCTTGCTGACCACACTTGGATATAAGATTGGAAATCAACCTGCAATCTTTGCCTTGGAAGGTTCGATTGCCATCACCGGCGCGCTGGTTCAATGGCTGCGCGATAACCTTGGCCTCTTCGAAAGATCCTCCGATGTGGAGAAGCTTGCCCGCACGGTGGATGATTCGGGAGGCATCTACTTCGTCCCGGCTTTTTCAGGTTTGTTTGCTCCTTATTGGCGCTCGGACGCTCGCGGCGCCATTGTTGGTTTGACGCGCTATGTGAACAAGGGACATCTTGCCCGCGCGGTGCTCGAAGCCACGGCTTATCAAACCCGCGAAGTCCTTGACGCCATGGAGAAGGATTCTGGAGTGAAATTGACTGCCTTGAAAGTCGATGGCGGGATGGTCTACAATGAACTCCTGATGCAATTCCAGGCGGATATCCTCGATGTTCCGGTCATCCGGCCCAGGGTGGCGGAAACAACCGCCCTGGGTGCAGCTTATGCTGCCGGGCTCGCTGTCGGTTTCTGGAAGGATATCGACGAACTACGCAGCCATTGGTCAATGGACAAGGAATGGCATCCTTCCATGCACCCCGACAAACGCAATGGACTTTTTGCCGGCTGGAAGAAGGCTGTGACAAAAACATTCGATTGGGTATAGAAGTACCAGGTTGGCTGAATACATTTTCCATGGAATAGAGAGAAAAATGGATCGACAAGCGATTTTAACCTCCCTTAAATCCCATTCCCCCACAGTACTCATCATCGGTGGTGGCATTAATGGCGTTGGAACCTTCCGCGACTTGTCCTTGCAGGGAATTGATACCTTACTGATCGAGAAGAATGATTTCTGTTCTGGAGCTTCTGCCGCCTCCTCCCGCATGGCTCATGGCGGTATTCGCTACCTGGAGAACGGCGAATTCCGCCTTGTGCGGGAGGCTGTGCTCGAACGAAATCGGATGATCCAGAACGCTCCCTCGCTCGTTCAACCTCTGCCTACCACCATCCCTATTTTCAAGGTGTTCTCGGGGCTGCTCAATGCTCCACTCAAATTCCTCGGCTTGCTCGAAAAACCATCCGAGCGCGGGGCGTTGATCATCAAAGTCGGTCTTGTCTTTTATGATGCCTTCACTGGAAAAAATCGCACTGTGCCACGCCATGTCTTCGATAACCGCAAGCGATCATTGATGAAATTTCCCCAGCTAAATCCCGCCGTTCGCTATACCGCAACCTATTACGATGGTCTCATCCTTTCACCCGAACGCTTAACCTTGGATCTGGTGCTGGATGCCGAAAAGGAAGGGTCCCATGCCAGGGCAGTGAACTATGTTTCCATGGTCAGTGCCAATGGGAACTCGGTTACATTACGCGACGAATTAACCAACGCCCTCTTCGAGGTAAAACCCCGTTTGATCATCAATGCCGCTGGACCGTGGATCGATTCTGCCAATCAAGACTTGGGCTTGCCGACCCGGTACATCGGCGCTACCAAGGGCTCCCACGTTATCCTCGACAATCCCAGGCTCCGCACCGCAATTGGCGATCACGAGTTCTTTTTCGAGAACAAGGATGGTCGCATCGTTCTCATCTTCCCGCTGTTTGACAAGGTCATGATCGGCACTTCCGATATTCCCCTCGAAGATCCCGACTCTGCCCGTTGCACTGACGAAGAAGTGGACTACTTCCTCGAGATGGTTGCCCGCGTCTTCCCTGGCATCCCAGTGAGCCGGGACCAGATCATCTTCCGCTTCTCCGGGGTGCGTCCATTGGCTTACACCCGGGCAAGAAACGCCGGGCAGATCACCCGAGATCACCATATCCAGGAGAACTTGCTCGGTGGAACTCCTGTCTATTCGTTGGTTGGTGGCAAGTGGACTTCCTTCCGTGCTTTTTCTCAACAGGTCACCGACCGTGCCCTTTCTTTCCTCGGCAAAACCCGCAAAGCGGACACGATCTCCCTCCCGATCGGAGCTGGGCAGGATTCCCCGGCCTTGAGGACCAAACCTAATTTCACCCGCGAAGAAATCGTCGCCATGGCGCTTCACGAAAAGGTTATCCATCTCGATGACCTGCTCCTCCGGCGCACCCTGTTGGGGTACCTCGGTCAACTCAATGCCCTCCTGGTGGAACAGCTCTCTGACTGGGTGGGAGATGCGCTTGGATGGTCTTCGTCTCGGAAAGCGGATGAGGTAAGTCGTGCTGCTGCCCTCCTCCTGGAACGCCACCAGGTCAGGTTGTGAATTGCATCCTTGCCGCCTGTTCCAATTATCTGCATGGTCTTTTGGTAGTAAAATAGCCGTTCTATGAACCCCAGCACCTATACTGTCACCTTCCTTCGCCACGGCGAATCGGTGGGGAACCTGGAAAACCGCCACCAGGGTCATGCGGATTTCCCGCTGACTGAAAGAGGTCGCGCCCAGGCTCATGCCCTTGCCAGGCGGTGGCAGTCTGAAGGTGTATCTTTTGATCGCGCCATTTCCAGCCCGCTGCTGCGTGCTCGTGAAACTGCCGAGATTATGTGCAATGCACTGAACATTCCTCTGGAATTTGAACCTGGATGGATGGAAATTAATAATGGCGTGTTGGCAGGCCTGAAGGATGAAGAGGCTGCTGATATTCTTGTTCCCGAAGGATCGATGTCAGTTTTTACCCACTTTGGCAGGACCGGGGAAAGCCGCTGGGAATTGTACCTGCGCGCCGGACAAATGATTCAAAAGCTCCTGGATGTGTCCGCTGGAAGGATGCTGGTGATAGCCCATGGGGGTGTTTTGAATATGGCCTTAACCTCCATTTTGGGCATCTCCCCTTATGCCTCCCTTTATGGAGCGCGATTTTTGTTCCTGAACACAACCTTCACCACTCTCTCTTATCATCCCGCAAGCCACATTTGGCGCATGCTTCACTTTGACGACCGTTCGCACCTGAAGGGGACGGATTTATATGAGTGAACTCAATGTTCTCGTTTTTGGTGCCGGTGCCATCGGCACCTACATTGGCGGGTCGCTGGCCTTGCATGGACATCATGTCACTTTCATCGAACAACCAGGGGGAGTTGAAGTATTGAAAGGGAACGGTTTGAAATTGGAGTTAAGGGGGCGGAAGAAGGATTCACCTGTTTCTCCTTTCGCGGTTCCTCCTACCTCTTTCGACTGTTTCTCCGGGTTGGAGCATGCCCTCAGCCTCGCTTCCTTCGATATTGCCATATTTGCCCTGAAATCTTTTGACACCGCTGCAGCATTGGAAGGGATGACACCATTTGTAGGAGTCCTCCCCCCATTTCTCTGCCTGTCCAATGGTGTGGAGAACGAATCGGCACTGGCTGCCCTCCTCGGTGCTGACAGGGTGATCCCCGGAACGGTGACATCCTCGGTGGGTCGCCGTGGCGTGGGGCACATCGTCCTGGAACGCTTGCGCGGTGTCGGTGTTGCCGATGGTCATCCACTCAGTCGAGCCTCTCGTGGATGCTCTGACGGATGCTGGTCTAAATGCGCATGTCATTCCCCGCGCGGCTGACATGAAATGGTCGAAGATGCTTACCAACTTGCCTGCCAATGCCTCCGTTGCCATTCTCGACATGACCCCTGGCGAAGTTTTTTCCCACCCGGGCTTGTTTCGCCTTGAAATGTCAATGCTGCGGGAAACCCTGTCCGTGATGGCTGCCCTGGGAATCAAGGTGGTGGACCTGCCAGGGGTTCCGGTGAGGGCATTGGCACTTGGTACACGCCTTCCTTCTTTCATCGCCCGTATTTTGATGATCAAAGCCGTTGGTGGCGGGCGTGGAGGCAAGATGCCCTCCTTTCATATCGACCTTCATTCAGGACGCGGCAAGTCCGAGGTGGAATGGCTGAATGGTGCTGTCGTCCGTTTCGGAAGACAAGTTGGTATTCCAACCCCTGTGAACCAGGTCCTCACAGACACATTAATGATGCTGACTCGTGGCGAATCGTCGTTGCAGTCTTTTTCCCACCAACCCGGGAAATTGTTGGACTTGGTTGGACTTGCATAATATTGAATTTCTAGACTCAGAAGATGGTATGGAATTATGAACACCTCAATTCACCAGGTTACCCCACGTGATACCGTGGAAGTTCATCTCCCTGACCAGGGAGTTCTCTCTGGACCGCGCGGCTCATCCGTAGGGGACTTCTTGCAGGCCGTCGCTGGATCTTTACCCGCTCCGGCAGTCGGTGCTGTCGTCAATGGTGAACTGCGCGAGTTGACCTACCTGGTTAAAATGGATTGCGCGCTGAAACCAGTCACCATGGCCGACGCCGACGGTGTCTTGAATTTATCGTCGTTCACTGACCTTCCTCCTGGAAACTGTTTTTATCAAGCTTTTCCCACAGGCAGTCCTGATCATAGATCATTCCATTTCGGCCGGTGGTTATTACTGCCATGTCAAGGGTCGCCCCCCTCTTGAATCAAAAGAGCTACTTCGGTTGCAGGAAGAAATGCACCACCTGGTGAAAGCTGACCTGCCTTTCGCACGCCGCGAAGTACCTGTGGAAGAGGCAATGGCATTCTTCGAAAAAGAGAATTATCCTGACAAAGTTCAATTATTGCGGCACCGAAGAAAGCCCTATGTAACCTTGTATAGCTTGGAAGAGCATGTGGACTATCATCACGGATACATGGTTCCCTCCACCGGTTACTTGAAGTGGTTCTTGCTCACCCCAGCGAACAGCGGGTTCACCCTGCGCTTCCCGCGCCGTAGTTCTCCCACCAAGATCTCACCTCCTGAGGAATACCCCAAGCTTTTGGATACGTTCCGCCAATATGGTGAGTGGCTTGAACGGCTGGGGATCGAGAATGTGGGTGCCCTCAACAATGCCATTGAAGCCGGGCGAGGTCGTGAGATTATCCTCATCTCGGAAGCGCTGCACGAACAAAATATCGTCGATATAGCCCGCCGTATTGCTGAGAATCGCCAGCAAACCCGGATTGTGCTTATCTCTGGACCATCCTCATCTGGAAAAACCACTTTTTCACGCCGGCTTGCCGTTCAATTGCTCGCCCTGGGTCTTTCCCCGTTCGCCCTTGAATTGGATAGTTACTTCGTTGACCGTGAAAAGACACCCCTTGATGAAAATCGCCAGTTAAATTTCGAAGCCCTGGAAGCCCTGAACCTGGACATGCTTGGCGACCACCTTACACGCCTGATCGCCGGAGAAAATGTAACCTTGCCCCGCTACAATTTCAAAGCAGGCAGGCAGGAGACCGGCGAAACAGTACAACTCAGCCTCGATCAGATCATAATTCTCGAAGGAATCCACGGCCTCAATCCTCGCCTGATGCCGGAGTCTCTAAGCCGGCGCGCATTCCGGATCTACGGTGCAGCGTTGACCCAGATCAACCTCGATCGCCATAATCGTGTCTCCACCGCGGACACGCGGCTCATCCGCCGTATCGTTCGTGATGCTCGCGAGCGCGGTTACTCTGCCATCCAGACAATCTCGCGCTGGGATTCCGTCCGACGGGGGGAAGAGCGTTACATATTCCCCTACCAGGAAAACGCGGATGTAATGTTCAACTCAGCCCTGGTTTACGAGTTGTCGGCGCTCCAACCTCTGGCCGAACCCCTTCTGCGCCAGGTTCCCTTTGGTGTTCCTGAGTACATCGAGGCCAAACGCTTGCTGGCCTTCCTGGAATGGTTCCTCCCCATCGACTCTGAACTGATTCCGGACAACTCCATTTTGAGGGAATTCATCGGCGGTTCTATATTGAAGGATTTTAAGATCTGGAAAGCCTAAAATCTCTGGATCCTGCCTGGTTTGGTGATGGCTTCCCTAATTCTGATCAAGTATGAGGGTGAATGAACTTTTTTGAGATCCTGTTGATATCCCTGAGCATGGCCATAGATGCCTTTGCTGTCTGTCTCGGTGCTGGAACGACAGGCCAGGCCGATGGCATCCGCCCGAAGTTCAGGCTGGCTTTTCATTTTGGACTGTTCCAATTCATCATGCCGGTATTGGGTTGGTTGGCGGGGACTACGATTCAACATTACATCCAAGCCTTTGACCATTGGATCGCTTTTGGCTTGCTGGCATTTGTGGGCGGCCGTATGCTCTGGTCGGGATTCCATCCCCAGGCAGACGAGAACAAGAACGATCCATCTCGTGGCCTGACCATGGTCCTGCTTTCGATAGCCGTCAGCATCGACGCACTGGCCATAGGACTGTCGCTGGCGCTCATCGGGGTATCAGTCTGGACACCTGCCATCGCCATTGGAGTGGTGACCGGCCTCATGTCCTGGCTTGGCTTGAGCATTGGTAATAGGCTGGGGAAGCGTTTTGGCAATGTGATGGAGATTATCGGGGGAATCGTGCTGATTGGGATCGGTATCAGGATCGTGATTTCCCACCTCTTTGGCTGATCCCGGTCGATACTCGATCAAATCCTGCCACGGAAATTGAACCGTCTTCCTGCAATCCTGGAGGCGGTTTCATCTTATTGATTCTGATAATTTACAGGTGGAGAATGATCCCTACCACCGCGCCCATCAACGCGCATCCTGCATTCACCAGGTCATTGTTCAACCATTTCAAACCTCGGATTTGCACTGTGGCTGACGTGCAGGTGTGGAGCGGGTGCTTCTCGGTTTCCTTGTTGCACTGCGGGCAGTGGTAGATCGCCTGGACGGTGCTGCCCAGCAAAGAATCGAAAAGCGCACCGGCCAAACCCGCCAGGGTGATGATACTGAATAGCACCAGGAATGAAGTGGGGAGGGAAGCGATTTGAAGCGATGGTGTACACAGCACCGCGAGCAAAGCGATGAAAGCCGCACCTCCTGTCGCTGCCAACGTGCCGTATACCGAAATTCCCCCTGAGGTGCCGCGTTCCACCGGCTTCCAGGATGTGATCAATCGTGGCTTGCTCGGATTGAGCACCCCCAGCTCGGTCGCCCATGTGTCTGCATTGACCGCTGCCAGGGATCCCGCGAATCCCAACCATATCCAGCCGCTATCGGGGAAGAAGAAATGCAAGCTGGCAAAGATGGCAGCCAGTCCGCCGTTGGCCAGCACCTGGCCGATATCCCTGAACTCCACCTTTTTCAAACTTCTCGTTCAAAACCGCTTTCTTCTTGCTGAAGAGTCGTGTCAATGCGCTGGCGGAAATAAAGAAACCCAGCAGGAGTACCGCCCACTGCCATCCGCCCAAGCCAAAGATCAGAGTTCCGGTCAATAGCGCTCCCCACGCACCGGACCTGCTCAGGCTGTGCGCACGATAAGCACCCAGGGCTAGTGCTGCGGCAAAGAGAAACCCTATTGAGATTTGCAGGATGGAAGAGGCTGTCATGCGACTAGGAGGAGGAGAGAATAAATAATACAGCCAACAGGAAGAGGATGGAGGTAACAACTCCGCTCGCCCACAGGATCTGGGAAAGAGGACGCTGGTTGACCTTGCGGTAGAAAGCCAGCCCCAACACCCAACCTAATGCGAATAGAAATAGGCTGATCAGAGGGAGCAAGAGTAGAGTTACACCTGGGACTGTCTCCCGGGGTTCTCCAGATGCTTGGAATCCCATGGAAATGGGACCCAAGGTAGAGGTGATCAGGCTAACCCACGCAAGTAGTCCGATGTTCAAGAACAATCCTGCCAACCATGAAAAACGCGCCGCGGGATTTCGCCAGGCTTCTGCCAGGACGAAGGATGGATACACGGATTCAGCTTGAGTGGGAGACAGGCTGCCCATCTCCATCGCATTTTGAAGGTTCTGCATAAAACTGGTTGGATCGGCAGGTGAGATTGCAAAAACCTGGCGCCTTGTTGCCACCAGCAGGAGAGCAGGCACCTCGGAAGCGATAAATTCCACGGGTCCCAGGTCAGAATTGCGGTGACCCAGCACCGAGCCGGGCAGCCTGAACCAGGGAAGGGGTAGTCGTTCTGCAAGTGAGGCGAGCGGGCGGACCCACTCGATATCCGAGATTGGGATCTGCTCGGAACGTAACCCCCAGGTCAAAGTCAGCTTTTCCCGGTCCAGGCGGTAAGAACCCTTTTGCAGGGAATACAGGCGATAGGCCAGGATTGGCAGGGGCAGGAATGCCACACCAGCCAATAGGATGTAAACGATAAAGCGCAAGCCTATCGGCTCGTTGGTTGCCAGCCAGGCAGCCAGAGCGGTGATCAACGCCAGCGCGATAATCAGGGTTACATGCAGGGAAGCTCCCCGTCGACGGGGAGGAGGATAATCGACGGATTCCTTGCCAGCCACCTCAAGTCCTCCTGCCAGGTGCGATGAACGATTTTGAGAAAATCATCATGCAGGCGCACCGTTCACTTTGGGAGTCTCGCCAGGTTTGACTTCGGAATTGGCATCCAGTCCAATGTCCACGGCATCTTCCATCTTGATCTGTCCGCGCAGGAATGCGCCTTCTTCGGTGGCGAATGCCATGGTAACGATATCCCCCCAAACGCGTCCCGTGGATCTGATTTCGACTTTCTGGGCAGTGATATTTCCTTTCAATGCCCCTGCGACGATGACATTCATCGCCCTGACATTCTCACAGGTCACTTTGCCGGTTTCGCCGACAACGAGTAAACCCTTGAGGGTGATCTGCCCCTCGAACGAACCTTCGACGCGCACGCCTCCCGAGCCGTTGATGCTGCCCTGCCAGATAAGGCCAGCTCCAAGTACCGAGGTGATTCTTTCCACCGCCTGGACGGAGGAGAGTGGGGTTGTTTTATCATTTCTTTTAAACATTATTCGCTCTTTGCCGAAGGATTTCGATCGCGCCCTATTTTATCGCACTTTGCTGCGAAAACGCCACGCCATGGATTTCCATGGTTCCGGAACGGTGAACAAACCAACCCGCTCCGAAACGATCACATTTGCATCAGGAATTCCCCGCCCCTTTTCGATCCATAGACCTGCATCCTGCACGCAAAGATCGATGCCGTTTTGCTCGCCGGTGATGCCCAGAGCCTGCGTGATTTTTGCAGGACCGTTGGTGTCCTTTCCATTTCGGTTGGATGAGATTACCTCCAATCCCTCGCTAGGCTGGATGGCTCGGATCAGAACAGCAGCCGGGAATCCCACTTGTTCGGTAACCGCATTTAGGCACCAATGCATCCCGTAGGTAAAGTATACGTAAGCATGCCCGGCAGGCCCATACATGACCGCGTTACGCGCAGTCTTCCCAGACTTTGCATGGCAGCCCAGGTCATCCTCACCAATATACGCCTCGGTTTCGGTGATGATCCCTGCCAATCGTACTCCATTAAGGATTCTCACCAGCACCGCCCCGAGAAGAGCCCTTGCCACGACTAATGTCGGTTGGGAATAGAAATTGCTGGAAAGCAGCATTGCAGAATTTATAATTCCTTCATTTGGAAGTCTCAAAATGTGCCCGTGCTAGTAGTGGGGTTGCTAGAAAGACGCTCATCCGCCTATGGGATTTTTCAACCTTGGATCGCGCTGTAATGTCAGTCTCAGGCCATCTTCGAGCAGGATGGAAGGATGGTAATTTAATCTTCTTCTCTGCCAGGGCGATGTTTGCACACATGCGCGATACTCCCCCACTTACTTTGGCAGTGGTTACCAGGTTGGAAGAACTACCCGTGATCTGCAGCACAAGCCTTGCCAGGTCAAGGACGCTCACCTCAGATCCGCAGCCGATATTGATGACCAGCCCGTTGATATTGGGAGCCGTTGCCGCTGCCACCATCCCGCTCATCACGTCATCCAGGTAAACGAAATCCCGTGTCTGCGATCCGTCCCCGTTAACCACCAGGGTTCCTCCGCGGTACAGCCTGTCTCAATAGGTAAGGGATCACTGGTGGATGTGCCGGCGGGAGTTGTTGACCCGGTCCATAGGCATTGAAGATGCGCAGCGAGACGGTTTCTATTCCCCATAATGATCCAATGCTGCGGATATAGTATTCCGCGGCCAGTTTGGAGACTGCATAAGGGGATTGCGGTCGTGGGGCTTGACCTTCGCTAAGTGGCTGGGCTTCCTGGTCACCATAGATGGCTCCCGACGAGCCCAGTACAACCCGCCGGATGCCGACATCCCGCATGGCCTCCATCAAGCTGACCGTACCACCGACATTGGAGGCATTGTACTCACGCGGGTAAAGAATGGATTCTGACACGTAAACCCGCGCCGCCAGGTGATAGACGCAGTCCACATCCTGGAGCAGCGTCCACAACTTGGGGCGGTCGTTCACATCCCCGCGCGTGAAGTGGACTCCCGACTCGAGCGTGGTCGGATCGCCAGTGGAAAGATCATCGATGCCGCGCACCTGGTGTCCTTCTCGTAAAAGTCGGTTGGCGAGTGCCGAACCAAGGAATCCGGCAGCGCCGGTTATCAGGAAGATCATGCCAGGAGTATGCCTCTTATGGTCGTTGGAAACGCTCGTTAGGATTATAGCACGCAGGGCAAAAAACAACACGCTGACTCATGCCAGCGTGTCGGTGGAACACCCTAGTCTTCATTTTATACGAATAATTTCCCTATGAACGCAGCCGCTCCAGATCTCTTGCGGATAGATGATCCGGTTGGCTCCGGGCAAGGATTCTATCGATAAGCCGGTATTAAGATCGATCCCTTGTCCTAGGTAAGCCTTATAGATCAATTGGCTGCAGTAAAAGGAATTGTCCCTGTCGGGTTCGAGGAAGTTCAAGTTGTACGGTTTTCCGACCTGGGCAAGGATAAAGGCAGCTACTTCCTTGCGGATGGCAACCTGTTCTTCAGGAAGATATCCGCGTTCTTCCAGCGGGTACGCTGCTCCCATCAATTCATCCAGCAAGTGCCCGCGTTGTCTGACCATTTGTTCGGCATCCCATGTAGCGCCCGGGATTTCGAACAGGATCACTCCAAGTGCGCCAGATTCAGCGCAGCGATTCCCGGGTCCGAGATAGATTGCCACATGATCCACGTCTCCGGGAACCAGGCGTCCAACCAGTCGCCAGAACTCGCCAGGCAGGATATCTGGCTTGCCATTCTTGGTACAGAATACATCCCCGGTTTGAACAGTCAGTCCATCAATGCTGCATGTATGGATCATTTTAGGCTATCCCTGAATTATTTACGTATCAGCCCAGAATAAGGTGGCAAGAAACGGTTCTCCCCTGCTCACTTTTTTCAGAGCAGGGGAGAGTTTTGGCTGCAAAATTAAGCCTTCCCAAGTTCCTTTTTGGCGAAAGCCGCGCCTCGTCGGATGGCTTCAACGTTCTTTGGTAGGAGATGTTTATGCCTGCCTGGCATATGCGTGTTGAGCGCTGCCTCGATATCCTCCACAGAAAGTACCCCGCTGGCAGCCACAAGGGCGCCCACAGCCACCATGTTTGCCAGCCGGGAATTGCCGAGTTCATCAGCAATTTCATTGCATGGCACCGGGATTGCTCGGATATCCTTGCGCTGAGGGGCTCGGTCAACCATAGAGCTGTTCACCACCAGCACACCCCCCGGTTTGACCAAGGATTCATATTTATCCAGGGAGGGCAGGTTCATCGCCAATGCCGCATCAGGATTTTTGACAACCGGCGAACCGATCTCGTCATCCGCGATGACAACTGTGCAGTTGGCAGTTCCGCCGCGCATTTCAGGCCCGTAGGAGGGGATCCAGGTCACTTCACGACCGGCATCCATTGCGGCGTAGGAAAGGATCTGACCAGCGAACATGATTCCTTGTCCGCCGAAACCTGAGAGGATCAATTCAGTCTGCATGCGCTGCTCCTAGAGTTTTGCTGCCGTAATCGATGGCGCAACCTTGTAATCGCCCAATGGGTAGTATGGGACCATGTGTTCTTCCACCCACGTGAGTGATTCAACCGGGGTGATGTTCCAGTTGGACGGGCAGGTGGAAAGTAATTCGACCATGGAGAATCCCAGCCCGCGTACCTGGCATTCGAAGGCAGTCCGGATGGCCTTCTTGGCAGTGCGGATGTTCTTGGGATCATGGAGTGACCGCCGAACGATATAACCCGCTCCGTCCAGGGTGGCAAGCATTTCCGCCATGCGGATGGGATATCCTTGTGTTTCCACATCACGTCCTGTGGGTGAAGAGGTTGTCTTCATCCCCGGAAGCGTCGTCGGAGCCATCTGGCCTCCGGTCATGCCAAAGTTGGCATTATTAATGAAAATGACCGTAATATTCTCCCCACGCGCCGCGGCATGAACGATCTCACCCATGCCGATCGATGCCAGGTCGCCGTCGCCCTGGTAAGTAAAAACGATTCTCTCCGGCAAAACCCGCTTGATGCCGGTCGCCATGGCTGGGGCGCGTCCATGAGGTGCTTGCACAAAATCGGTGTTGAAGTAGTTGTAACCAAAAACGGCGCAACCTACGGGTGCCACGCCGATGGTGCGCTGGGTCAGGCCCAATTCATCCAGTACTTCTGCAACCAGGCGGTGGGCCACCCCGTGAGTGCAGCCGGGGCAATAATGGGTGGGAACATCTGTGAACGCTTGGGGGCGTGCATATACCAGGTTTTCAGGAATTGTTATTGCCATTCATACCTCTCAATTATTTAGTCACATCAGCCATGCGCTGCATCCAGGAATGGACAGGATTCACATCCATCTGAAATCCGCCGCTGTATAATGCGTTGGATTTCGCCCAGGATTTCGTCTGGGAAAGGCACGACTCCGCCAAGGCGGCCGTAGAACTCGATGGGGATTCGTCCATTGACTGCCAGGCGCACATCGTCCAGCATTTGACCGGTGTTCATCTCTACCACCAGGAATGACTTGGCTTGCTGCGCCAGTTCGGCCACACGCCCGTATGGGAATGGACTGACCGTCACCGGGCGGAACAAGCCGACCTTGATCCCCTTTTCCCTGGCAGCACGCACAGCCGATAAAGCCACCCGTCCCGCAGTGCCGAAGCCAATGATCACGATTTCGGCATCCTCCAGGAAATATTCCTTGTAGCGCAACTCATTTGCCTGGACCTCTTGCCAGCGCTTCAACAGGCGCAGGTTGGTCTTCTCTTCCTCCAGCGGTTCCAGGTAGATCGAGGTTAATACCCGCCGTTCACGATTGATCGCGCCATCGGTCGCCCAGGGGAAATTTCTGTGTTTGATCTCCCGCATTTCAGGCAGGATGGTGGGTTCCATCATCTGGCCGATTGAACCATCGATCAGGATACAGCAGATCGTCAAGTATTTCTCTGCCAGGTCGAACGCCACCGGCATCAAGTCCACGGTTTCCTGAACCGAGGAGGGTGCCAGCACGATGGGATGGTAATCTCCATGTCCACCACCCTTGCAGATCTGGTTGTAATCGCCTTGCGAGGGGGCAATGTTGCCAAGTCCTGGCCCGCCCCGCATGACATTGACCAGCACCATCGGCACTTCAGTACCGGCAATATAGGATAAGCCTTCCATCATGAGGCTGATTCCCGGACTGGATGAAGAGGTCATCACCCGCGCACCTGTACATGCCGCTCCATAGACCATGTTGATCGCCCCCAGTTCAGCTTCGGCTTGCACGAACGCGCGGCCAACTTCCGGCATCCTTCTCGAGAGCCATTCCAGGATTTCGTTCTGTGGGGTGATGGGATATCCGAAATATGCCTCCAACCCGACGCGGAGGGCTGCCTCGGCGATGGCCTGGTTGCCTTCCCATAATTCACGTGCCATTTTCAGCCTCCTGCTTCCACGGTTTGTGCCGGGGCTTTGGTCACTTGACGATACACGGTGATGGCCGCGTCTGGGCAGACCAGTGCGCAAATGGCACAACCGGTGCAGCCGTCTTTGTAAATGTGTGCCGGGTGGTAACCTTTAGACGTCAGGCGTCCCGTATCGAGTGCCATCACCTGCGGTGGGCAGGCAGAGATGCACAGCTCACAGCCTTTGCAGTACAGGTCGTTAACTTCTATCCAACCTTTTGCTGGCATGAAAAGATCTCCTTTTCAATTCTTATGATGAAGCTACCGTTAATTTTGTCAACTGGATTATGACTTTTTCCTGGAGTTCCGGGAAGTGCCATGCGTCATTATACCTCGATACAAAAATCCTCTATTTTAGGACGATTGACTGGCAGAAAATGGCATTCTGAGATCTTAAAATTACTGGCGACTATCCTTTTTCTACTCGAAAGGATCATGGTTAACCAAGTTGACATCATCCTTGGGGATGAGTAGAATGAAAGCGCCTGTCGAGTAAGGACAAGATTCATACTGAGTCCTGCTAAATTAGCCCCACCTGGAGATTGAACCATGCCGTATCCTGTGATCATTGACGCAATTCGCACACCCATTGGTGCCTTGGGCGGCGTGTTGTCCTCCGTCCGTCCTGACGATCTTGCCGCTCATGTGCTGCGCTCCATCGTGGAGCGTAATAAAATCGACCCTGCCTTGATCGAGGAAGTGTATTTCGGCTGTGCCAACCAGGCAGGGGAAGACAACCGCAATGTAGCCCGCATGGCCCTCCTGCTCGCTGGACTGCCGGTCACCGTCGCAGGTGTGACCGTCAACCGCTTGTGCGCCTCCGGGTTGGCGGCAGTGAATTTCGCCGCACGCGCCATTCGCTGCGAGGAAGGGGATGTCTTTCTTGCTGGTGGTGTCGAATCGATGTCCCGTGCCCCCTACTCGCTCCCAAAGTCGGAGTCGGGATTTCCCTTTGGCAATCTTACCGCCTACGATACTGCCTTGGGCTGGCGCTATCCAAATCCGAAAATGAAAGACCTGTATGGTATAGAGCAAATGGGTGAAACCGCAGAAAATATCGCCTCGTTGAAACCTCAAATCACTCGACAAATGCAGGATGAGTTTGCCTTGCGTTCCCACCAGTTGGCTATCACCGCCATCGACTCAGGAAAGTTTGCCGAGGAGATCTTCCCGCTCAGTATTCCTCAGCGCAAAGGCGATCCCAGGCTCGCAGACACGGATGAACGTCCCCGCCGGGACACCACACTTGAGTCTTTGTCGAGGCTTAAACCGGCTTTCCGTGAGGGCGGAACAGTCACTGCTGGGAACTCGTCCGGTTTGAACGATGGAGCCGCGGCTGATATTGATTATGAGTGATGAAAAAGCCAGGTCTCTTGGATTAAAACCCATGGCACGCCTGGTTTCTTCGGCCTCAGCCGGTGTTGCTCCCCGCATGATGGGCCTGGGTCCTGTGCCGGCAGTCCGGAAACTGCTTTCCCGCACAGGCCTGGCGTTGCAGGATATCGGCCTGGTCGAGTTGAACGAAGCGTTTGCCATCCAGTCCCTGGCAGTGATCGAAGACCTAGGTCTGGATGCTAAAATTGTCAATGTCAACGGCGGAGCCATTGCCCTCGGTCACCCACTGGGTTGCTCAGGAGCGCGCATACTGACCACCTTGCTTCACGAGATGCGACGCCGTGGAAATGTCAAATATGGACTCGCCACTCTTTGTGTTGGTGTTGGTCAGGGTGAAGCCACCCTTGTTGAATGGCTTGACTAAATACTTTTCCGGAGGCTGGGCAGCGCCGGAACTATAAAAGCGTTGTTTTCTTCAAAAACCAGCCATCGCTAAGGGTTAAAGGAGTGAAAGCTAATGCGACCTAAGACCTTTTTCATTACCGCTGTTCTTCTGGTCTCCCTCTCCGCCTGTACAAACCGAATTGCGACTCCAACACCAACTCCCCTTCCCACGCTCCCGGCAATCCCGTCGTTGACGTTGGTCTCTTCCCCGGAGATCCTTCGCTTTACAATGCTCGATCCAACCAATGGTTGGGCGGTCAGCGAGACTGCCGTTCTCCGGACGGTCGACGGCGGCTCGACCTGGTATGATGCCACGCCATCCGGCCTCGCCAGCGTAGGGTACTCTGCAGCTTCCTGCTTCCTGGATGCCCATACCGCATGGATTGTCACCCCGGGTTCCGACTTAACCCGCGGTATTCTCCACGCCACACAGGATGGAGGAGAGAGCTGGACATCGGCAGAGGTGGATTTTCCCGCTGGTTACATGAGCTTCCCTGATGGAACCAATGGCTGGGTCTTGGTGGCTCTTGGTGCTGCGATGAGCCATGAAGCCGTAGCTGTGTTTCAAACCGGGGATGCTGGTTTGACCTGGACTCAATCTTTCACCAATGAACCCAATAGCCCAGGAACCAGTGACAGCCTGCCATTTGTTGGCAACAAGACGGGCATCACTGCACTCGATGGCAACCTTGCCTGGGTGACTGGTTCCCAGCCGTCCACCGATTTCATCTACCTTTACATGACCCAGGATGGCGGATCCACCTGGACGCACCAGGAACCTGCCTTTCCGGATGGTTTCTTGGGTGCCATGGCAACCACCTTCCCCCCTCGTTTCTTCAATTCAACAAATGGTGTTTTACCGGCTGCGATGTACGCGGATGCGGTGAACACAGTCTTCTATACGACCACTGACTCAGGTCTCACCTGGTCGCCTTCCACGCCTGTCCCCCTTAATGGCCAGTTTTCCATTGCCACGCTGGTAGATTTCTTTGTCTGGGATGGCGACCAGTCATTGTTCGCCAGTCATGATTCAGGCAACACCTGGTCACAGGTCACTCCGGATATCAATCTCAAGGACAAGCTGGCAGGTTTTCAATTTGTGGACCTCAATACTGGCTGGGCTTTGGCATCGGATGACCAAGGTCACCATACTCTATACTCTACCAGCGATGGGGGAATCACTTGGCCAATTCTGATTCCATAAGAAGAAAGTCACCCGGCAAGCATTTATGCCTTACCGGGTGACTTTTTTCTCGTAATGGAAAAGAATTTTTCAAATTCGATTATCTTTGGTCTCAACAGTGGTCCAGGACTGGAAATTTCACTGGCTTCCTGCCAAATTTTTCAACCTGCTTTTATCCGTAAGGGTGAATTCTGTCCGGGTGACTTCGATGATCTTCTGATCGGAAAAACGATACAACGCCCGGCAGACCATTTCGCGTGTCGTGCCGACCCTTGCCGCCATTTCGTCCAGCGTGAGTGACCTCGCGATGGATTGGTCTCCCCTGCTCGAAAAGTGTTCCATCAATAAGCGTGCCAGTCGTCCGGAGACGGATTGGAATGCCAGTTCTTCCAGGATGTCACTTGCCCTCATCATCCTGCGGATCATTAACCTGCAGAGTTCCCAGGACACATGACCGTGCTGCAACAGCACAGGGGATAGGCTCTCCCGCGACCACAAATGGATGGTCACCGCTGCGACAGCGGTCAGCGTGACCGGCATTGGCTCATTTTCCTCGAAGAATGCCAGCCCCCAGAAGATCTCACCGCTGGGAAAGGTAGCCACGATAAGGCTGCGTCCTTCGCTGGATTCTTTCAAAGCGCTCACTTCGCCTTCAGAGATCAAGAACAGGTATGGCCACACATCCCCCTTGTGGGTGATGGTCTCACCTTTAGAAAATTTCCGTGAGATCGCATTCTGAGCAAGGGTGGCTCTGGTGATTTCATCCAGGCTGGAAAAAACCAAATTCCGGCTCAACAGTCCCAACAGGTCATTCATCAGGCATCTCCTCGATTACCAGTGGATTATACCTGCCAGCGGATGGGTAGACCTTTCCATTTGCTATAAGGCAAAGTAATCCCTGTTCTTTTGTGATACGCTTCACACAAGGTTCTGCACAAATAGGAGGCTTATGATGAAAGAGACATCTCAGGCGCGCCGGCTGGTTATCGCCGTCCTGGCAGTCGTTGTCGGCATTTTCATGCTTACTGTCGCTCCATTCCTCATCCAGACCTCGCTGGAACGCGTTCTCACTGCGCTGGTCACGGTTTCTGTGGAAAAACCTGCCTATGCCAGCGGAATCCTGCTGTTCTCCTACGCCTTCCCGCTATATCGAGGCTTGATCTTCATTGGCGGGATCATCCTGCTCTTGCTGGTCGGCCCCATTTATAAGGGAAAGGAATGGTCCTATCCGCTGGCACTCCTGGCAGCCGCATTTCCATCCGCAGGTGGTATGTTCATGTTCATGCCTTACGTATCCTTCGTGGATGGTTTCCCTGTCCCATTGGTCGTTTCCTTTGTGGGATTGATCTTCTTTTGGACCCTCATCCTCATCCGCAAGGTGGACAAATGGTTGAAATGGGGACAATTCCTGGCCTTGACCTTCTGCGGGATGTTGTCCACCCATGCCTTCATCGTCGGCATCGGGAACCTGCGCACGCTGCTCACCCGCCCCGACAAGCCCTTCTATGACGGTCTTGGCTGGTGGGTGCTTTCCTGGTCGCAGCCCATCCAGTGGATCTGTGTCCTCTTGCTGTTCATCGCTATTTACCAGCTTGCAGCCCGCAAGTTCTCCGGTTGGTGGCTGGCATTGATCTCGGTCACCTCGCTCGCCGCGATCGACATCCCCATGCAGATCATTCGCCTGACTCTGACCGATTCCACTTCCTGGGATTATTCATATGGTTTACCGGTGATCATTGGCTTGCTGTTTGTCCTGTTATTCCCCAGGTTCAAGCAAGCCCTGGTTGAACCGGGATAACAAATAGGTGGTTTCGTCGCATCGCTTATCAGTTCACACCACAGCCAATTTGCCTGAGAGGGCTTCGAATGAAAATCAAATGGGCTTTCCTTGTTTCAATAATCTTGGTCGTTACATCCCTCGTTGCTTGCCAAAGGAACAACACGGTCTGCCCGCCTATGGAAGGAACCCAGGTTCCCTCTCTTCAACTCGCTGATCTGCTCCAAAATCCCCCAGTGCCTGCCTCACTCCAGGGACCGCTTGAGGTCGAGATTGGTGGCAAAACAAAGGTGGTCGATAAATTGGTGGATTACCCCATTTGCAACGATAACTGGAGTGGGATTGTTTATGTCAGCTGTGATGCCCGTGTGGCAGAGGTGGATTTGGATGAGGATTCCAATCCGCTCTTCTTCAAGGGTTGTGATTTGAAAATTGCTCCTGATACCATTGTATACGTGGCAGCTCATAATGACACCGCATATTACAAGGGTTGTTCGTGCCATACCGGCGAAATCGCCGAACCTTGATCAAATATATAGAGGAGAGAAGCATGAAAAACAAGAACCTGCTCGGAGGCATCCTGGCAACCATCGCCGCCCTGATGGGGATTTTCGGGCACATATTCTTATTCTTGAACTGGTATCAGGTGGGGATGCATACCCAATCTGCAGAGCCGGGTTGCGAGATCCTGCTCAAGTACATCCACCCGCTCATGGCGGATTTCGGCATCCTGGGTGGAGTGCTGTTTGCTGTCAGTGCCTACGGTTTCTTCACAAAGAAGAACTGGGCATTCTTCCTTTCCGTGGTCGCCCTCGTGATGGCACTTTTGGGTAGCTGGTTTATTAATGTGCCCTACATGGCCGCCAGCTTACCTCCAGTGTACTTCCCCCTCTTCTGGCCGTATGTGCTCCTGTATTTCTTGTTCCTGAAGGCAGTCGGCAAGATTTCCTGGAGCCAGACCTTGTTGGCTTTATTCACCGGGATAGCCTATATCTTTTGTTGGATGAATGGCGTCTCCAGCACCAGCCGCATCATCACCCATGGTGATCCGATCTTTGTCCTTGTCCAACGCTTGCATTGGGTGGCAATGATTGGTTGGTCGGTTGTCACCGTTGGCATCATCATCAAGCCCAAAGAATGGATGAGGGTTGTGGGAGTGGTTGCTGGCGCAACCGAACTCGTGGTGGGGATTCCTCTCGCCGTTGTGACCGCCCAGAATCTGGGGCGCTTCTCCCTGTTTGCCCTTGCGCCTATAGCTTGCTTGATCTTGATCGTCATCCTCGTTTGGCCTGGACTCTGGGTTCGTTTGACCGGGTCCATAGATTGATATATTCTTTTCACTTTTCCAGGCGGTTTTTCGAGGAAAAGGGTGTCCGCAACGCACAACACCTGCTGTATGCCCTTTTCCCTTTTCGAGTTATCACCCAACTCATGAAAAGAAATAGTAATATTGTAGATGAGGCATACTTTGAGGTTGGTTCTCAAAGCACACTATGCCTCAAAAAATGTGATATTTATCACAGAAATCCTAAGGCACATGTATAATAATTCGTACAGCAATCCCTGGGGCAAACCAGGGTAATTATTATGGAGGTTTCCCCTCCAAAAGGAGAATGTACATGAGCCATCCCACAATTTTAGATATCATCATCCTCGGGCTGACCGGTTTGACCGCGGCCTACCTGCTTTTCCGTTTCTGGAAACGCTGGAGCTGGGAAAAGAAATTCCATATTTGGTACTACATAATGGGCATCCTTGTCCTGCTGGTCTCCGGTCTCCTGCTCATCATCCTTGGCTACGACATCCTCGCCACGCCCTTTGTCCTGACCGTGGCCAGCCTGATCCCACTGGGCATTTCGATGGGAATCGCTGAACAGTACTATCCCAAGTGGAAGAAAGCCTACAAATGGTTCGCCACCATAGGATTTCTTGCCATCGCCATCTCAGCCTTCGCTGGGATTGACCTGCTGCGCAAGATCTCTGTCCCGCTCTTCCACGGCGTGGCTGGCTTGGTGATTTTCCTTGGCCCATTCTTTGTCAACAAGATCCACCAGGCGAAAAAAGCCGCCAAGGGCTTCTGGTGGGTGGGCGTGGGTGGCGCGCTGATCGGAATTGGCGGCATCGCCTTGGCCTTCCTGACTGTCGGCAAGCCCCTCCTTGGAATTTTTACCGACTCACTTGTCTTCAACATCCTTTCCCCGCTTCTGTTACTCATGACCCTGGCTTTTACCTGGGGTTTCGTTAAAGATATCAAGGATTGACCCTAAAGGCAAACCTCCTTCATCTAACGATCTTGATGAAGGAGGTTTCTTTATTCACAATTTCTACAGTAAGTCTTCCCCCTTAAATTGATTATTATTTCCAGAATTCACTGGACCTTCAATAACCTAAGGGGTTCTGAACTCCATGCCTGTAACTTCCTTGTCCTGGGGTATCCATGCTGCTCTGCCAAGCAAGGTCAATCCGATTAGGATTAGGATTGTTCCACCAATGTAGATCGGCCAGGCAAGCACATCCACCCAGTTGCTCCCCATGTAGGCATGTGAAGCTCCTGCCCACATGGGCGTTGAGAGAATTACGGTTCCAATCACCATGGCTGCCATACCACCAGCCATTTTATCGGTATTCTTGTTGTCTCTTTCAAAATTGACCGTTGCACGTAATCGGGGGATGGCAAGGATCAGGAAGACAATCAAAGTGAAGAGATTGATATAAAAAACCACGTTGGCAGGCGCGGCTTTGCCAATCACGGTAAGAGAAGTGAAGTAATGGATTGCGTTCAATACTGATCCAATCCCCAAGACGATCAAGGTGTTTCGAAATGCATTTTTCTTACCCCGGATCAGCCCGATGATGACAAAAACACCCGCAATCCCTATGGCTAGGGTTGTTATCACGAATAACTGGTAAAGCCAACGGTAATCCACCGGCTTGATTAATACCCAGTAGGGAGGGTATTTCTTCGTAAAGAAGGCTGCACAGGATGTTCCTATACCGCCCATGATGTTCATTGCCGCAGTCATCGCCATCAAAATAATCGCAATGACTCGCAGGAATTTGCCTGATTTCTTATTCATGGTTAATCCTCCTGTAATATATTCGCAAATTTGAGCTCACTTGGGCGGTCAGGGATTACTTACCGGGAATTCCTCTGATAATTTCCAAGGGTTATTCACGAAGTGGCACCGTTCGCATAATGCTTGTTTTGTAATATTGTGAGACGCATAAGGAAGCATGGATCCAGGCAGGAATGCCACCCAATTGTCTTCTTCATCAGGACCTACCTCCAACCCCGCTCCATCATGACAGGCCCAACAAGTCACTGCTTGATGATTCTCATCATGACCTGGAATAAGTGTCGTCGGGTTCAACACATCTGCATGGCAATCATCCGTTGCGCATGTGGCTGTTGTTGAATGGGCATCGTGGCATTGTGTACAGGAATATCCTGCATGGGCCTTTGACAGGTCTGGTGTCTCATGACCTGTAATATCGATCTGTTGATGACATTTCAAGCATAGATCTGCCGTCGACGTAACTTGTTCGTACTCATCAATTGGAGGGATTGACAACCACGCATATTGGGGATCAACCACGCCTTTCTTCACCCGGTGACAGACATTACATGGGACATTTTCCCAACTGGTTTCTTCGATCAAGGGGGGCGGTGGCTCTACTTCAAATTTACATGTCGCACAACTCTCTGGCATGTCATCCATGGAAGGAATATAGTTGATCGGTGCGTGGCAGCGTGCGCATGTGCTGTTCATCCCGCTATCATCCACCACATAGGTATGCGCGTGGGGGCTTGCCTCCCACATTGTTTCAATATCGGACGGTTGATCTTCCGTTGGAGAATTTGAAACGGGGGAGCCCCGGTAGGGCTCCCCTCAATTGTCGATGGAACCTGGTCTTCCGTTGGGACAATCTCCCCCTGCTTGCAGGCGGCAAGTCCCAGGATCAGGACTGCCAATGCACTACAGCTGAAGAATGTGGTTTTTCTCTGCAAGGCTCACCTTCATTCAGCACAAGACTAGGGCGTAGGTGTTGGGGTGGGTGGAATCCCACCGGTTGCTGTTAACACAGTCAATTCCCATGGATTGCCATCGAAATGGCAACGGGTACAGGCTACTTCCCACACAAGGCTGTGTGAAACGATTGGCGCTATGGTGTCAGGAGCTCCACCTCGACCAGCAGTGACCAGGACGGTGGTAAAAGGACCGCCCTCCTCGACATAACCTACATCTGCACCAGAAGCATCATGGCAGGCAATGCAGGTGACCGAATTCATCATCATCGAGACTTTTGCATGTTTATCAGCAGCATCGGTATGGCAATCTGCACACTGCTTTACGTCTCCAGAGTGTGCGTCATGACAGTCTGTACAATATTTCGGGCGATCGGATTGAGGCCATTCTCCTGCAAAATTGGCATGTGCGCTGCCACCCAAATCAATTGCGTGATCCGCCCCACCACCACCACTGCCCAGGTTGCCTGTGCCGTCAACATGACATTTCGCACACAATTCGTTCGGTGTGTTGAGCGGTTCATATACCATGGCTTTTGGAACAAACCAGGAAATTTCCTCACTGGCAATACCATTCTCGTCAACCTCGTGGCATTGTGCGCAAGGGATTCCCACCCAATCTTCCTCACCAACATAATCCATTCCGCCTTCAGCTAGCGAAGGCGCTATTCTTAATTCTGCATCGGTTGGGAATTTGCATGTCACACAATTCGGGGGACGACCGGGGCGGGAAGCTGGTTCCCAGTTCTGCGGTGAATGGCACCGGGAACACATCGTATTGGGTCCTTTTCCAATATCCCAGCCAACACTATGAGGACCGTTCTCCCAGGCAATTTGATATTCTGATTGATCAGGTAGAGGCGTCGGGGTTGCCGTCGGAGGGATGGGAGTGGGATTGGGCGTTGGTTCCGGCGTTGCTGGTGCACAAGCATAAAGAACAATGGAAATCAAAAGTAGTGCACCAACTACACTGATCATGATTGCCAGCGGTGGACCGGTTTTTCGTTCATATTTTTTCATGTGCATTCTCCTTATCAGTTTTCCAAATACTTTGCAGAGATGACCATTTCAGGATCCATCCTTATTGTTATTTGTATCACAATCGAATTAACAAGTCTTTGACAAATATCAAGTACCGTTAAAGAAAAGCCGATTTTCCAAAGAACTTGCCAGGTGGAAAAAGGGAATTGTAGTCACCGTTCCTTTACTGTAATTGCATTCCACGCCTGTCGAATTCGTTGTTGCTGCGCTGTATATCCAGAAATCGATTGACGCTATTCCTTTTTTTTGGTAAAAACAATCGTATGGAAACTAAAGAGACTCTTGCCGAAAGACTTGGAAATGTCAGGCACTTTATGAAATTATCTTTGTCTGACAGGTTGACCATAGTCCTCGCTGGACATATGCGCCTATATTCTCCCAACACGGTCATTTTTTCTGAAGGGGAGGCATGTGCTGGGATGTTTGTATTGCTTAAAGGACAGGTGCACATTTGCAAGCTGAGTCTCCAGGGTCAGCAAGGAATCATCGCAGACATTAATCCGGTGATTATGTTCAATGAGGTTGCCTTACTGGATGGCGGTCCAAATCCTTATACAGCCATCACCACTCAAAGTGCCTTGTGCTGGCAGATAAGCCTTGACGCCTACCAGCGCTTGCTTGACCGTGCAGCCCAGGACAAGTACATGAACGTTGCGCTGGGATTATTGGAAATCATGGCCCAGCGTTATCGACAGCTCCTTGAAAACTATTCAGATATATCCTTCTTGACTGTTCTCAATCGTGTGGCGAAATTGCTGTATGAATTAAGCTTCCAGGGAAAAGCACCCATAAACCGGCGTGAGAATTCGATAAAGGATATGGCCGCTCATATTGCCTCGGTTCCCGAGGCGATCAGTCGGTCTCTGAATATTCTAAAATGCCAGGGAATGATAGAGACTACGCGCACGACGATTACGATCTTGGATCCAAACGAGATAGCCAGGTTGGCACAAGTGGAACCCAACGATATTTTTGTTTATGGACATAAGTCCAAAACTTCCTGATTCTCAAGGTGAGCAAATTCTGTTTCAGGATTTGACTTATATCAAAGACAGCCCTCCTGCATTGTGATAACATGTACAAGATCGACAATGCGGTTTTTCTTGTGACCGCCAGTTTTTATGCTTAAGCAACAAGTGGCCAGGAATTTATGGGTTTTGGAACCCAAGTGCACCATACTTTCCTTGGTAACAACTGACAGATAAGGGTAATCAAGAGCCTCACCCATTTTGGATACATTGAGGAGGAATAAGAAATGAAAGGTTTGGAGAAACGACTTATCTATCTTTTTCGTTCCACCAAGGGACTTATCTTGGTGGCTATCGCCATGATTGCACTGGAAACCGCCATTTTCGGAATGCTCTCCGGCCCGATGGCTGAATTGGGCGTGCGCGATTTCATGGTTCGCACGCTGAAAATGGACCTGGTTCAGGCCGAGCGTGAAGGCCGCATCGTCATCCTGTATCACTCCATCGCCATGGCTGTGGTTGCCATCGAAACCTACATGATCACCAGCCTGTTGAAAATGAAAGAGTTCTACAAGACAGCCGTTCGGGTGCTGATTACGGTTGGGTATCTTCTTGCAATGCTCTTTGGAATGATTTTTGCCTATTGGGGTCATAACTGGGTTTTCCATGGGCTTTATATTACTGGCTTGAGCCTCATCTTTTTTGCCGGCGTACTCCTTACCATTGCACTTTGGCCCTGGAACAAGGACTACCATCAGCCAGATAAGGCTTATTCAAGAACAAAGCGGGGATTAAATCTGGAAAGGGTCGCCTTCTTTGCCACCGCGTTGACCACTGTCATCTCGGCTCTTTTTGGCGCCGTGCCTGGTTCCTACTTCGGCAATGGTTTCGAAGTTATCCTGGCTGAGAATATCATCCGCCTGCCGGAAAAGACGACCATGGAATACTCGGTCATCGGTCACCTGCATATCATGCTGGCGCTCATCGCCATCATGATCACCCTGATCGTTGGACGCTGGATGAACTTTAAGGGCATCCTGCACAAGATTGCCATGCCCTTGATCATCCTTGGAACCATCGTGCTCAACCTGGGAGTGTGGGGGGTGGTGACTCCGCTTGAACCGATCGCCCACATGATCATTTATGTGGGTGCGACGCCCGCCATGCTGGGTGCTCTTTTCCTGGTGATCTACTCGTGGGATAAGCTAATCCGTGAGGGTGTCGCCGGGATTGAAAAACCCAGTGGCTGGCAAAAATTCAAAGCCCTGCTGCGCGATCCCTTGCGCTTCGGACCCTTCTGGCAGATGGTGTTCATGAATTTTACCGTCAGCGGAATCGGCATCTTCTACGCCGTCCGCCTGGACGAGATCTTCCGCATGTGGGCTCACCGGGATGAACGCATTGAACTAACCGGTCATTGGCATGTTCTTTCTGCCATCATCGCCACCATCATCTTGCTTTATTACGGCGACATGATTGGTTTGAAAGGCAGGCTCCGCAAGCTCTACGGTTGGGGGATCATTGTAGTTTCCGACCTGGCATTTGCTTCGGTCACCCTCTTTGAAACAAAACGCCTGTTCATCTCCGAGGCATCCCAGCAGCCCCTGGTGAACACGCTCATGTACCTGATGGATTTTGGCTTGGGGATGCTTCTTGTCATCCTTGCCATGGTGATGATCTGGCGCCTGTTTGACCTGTTCAAGAAGAAAGGACGTTGGACCCAGGAAGAAGCACCATGAACTATCCGAGGAGGTGACCAAATGAAACCATTCATCTTCGACACTTCTCCTGGTAACTGCACTCATGGTCTCCTGCGCACCGGTTGACTTGAACGCCCCGGTTCCTGTCTTTGATACGGGAGTTGATCCTGATTCCTGGGCTCTCGTCCCCTGCCGGCAGCTTCTACCACGGGCAGGCAGAAGTATTGGAAGAGATCTCCTATGATTATGAGATCATGGTCACTGATGTAACCGTAGCCCAATACGTGGAATTCCTCAATGCTGCCCTTCCTGCCGGAACGCATTAATAGTCTGGGGGATGCAATTGTCGGCTTTTATCCTGGTGACTTGTTCCGCGCTGCCAAGCATGAACTGGAGATCAAGGCAGGCGACTATATCCTGGTTCCGACGAATGATCCGTCATCACGATTCCTTTTTGATGGTACGACATTCTCTGTTATCCCGGGCTGGGAAAACCACCCCGTGACCAACGTTTCCTGGTTCGGTGCCTGGACCTACTGTGGATATTACGATGGTCGTTTGCCAACCGAGCTTGAGTGGGAGAAGGCAGCCCGCGGAGCTGCGGATACACGTCCCTTCCCCTGGGGGGACGAGATCACCCGCAACCATGCCAATTTTTATACCAGCCGCGATCCCTATGAAGACATGTCCTCGTACGGTTCTCGAACCAGCCCGGTTGGTTTTTATAACGGCCAGACCTATGCCGGTTATACAACTGAAAATGGCTCGAGCCCTTATGGCTTGTATGATATGGCTGGAAATGTCTGGCAGTGGGTCGGTGATGTGATTCCTCAATTCAGCGACCGCTTCATCCGCGGCGGATCGAAAGGCACCTACGATATGGACTTGCGCATCTGGGTCCGCAACAGCGCCCCTCCGATGTATTTCAGCCCCAGTGTCGGCTTCCGCTGCATGAGGATCCCCTAGAAATCCATGGAAAAGATCACCAGCCACGGTTGATCGGATAAAATGTGAGTCTACGATAAAATTAGCTTACGCCAATCATGAAAATATTGCTCTCAAAACTCCGCCTTTATTGGCCTCTAACCAAGTCACTGCAAACCGGCCTGCTTTTGTCCACAGGTCTGGCAGGCTATATGAGTGCCCGTTGCCCGGTCATGCATTGGTACGATTTTCTTGGCATGGGCATCAGTCTCTTCCTCGCCATCGCAGGCTCAACCATCCTGAACATGTGGTACGACCGGGACATTGACTCGGTCATGAACCGTACCCATCACCGCCCCTTGGCGGACGGCAGGGTTGCTCCCGGCGAAGCATTGCGCCTTGGCTTGGTGCTGTCCACGCTGGGAGTTGGTCTGGGCGTGGCAATGGGACCGCTTTTTGGGTTGATCGTTTTTGCCGGGCTGTTCTTCGATGTAGTCATTTACACCATTTGGCTCAAGCGTCGCACCTGTTGGAGCATTGTGTGGGGCGGGATCTCTGGAGGGATGCCAATCCTTGCCGGGCGTGCTTTCGGTATTGGTCAGGTCGATGGCATCGGCATCCTGCTGTCACTGGCGGTGTTGTTCTGGATTCCCACTCATATCCTCACCTTTTCCATGCGCTATTTTGAAGACTATCAGAAAGCCGGGATCCCAACCTTCGCCTCCACCTACGGTTTCCATGCCACTCGCACCACCATCGCCATTTCCAGTGTCCTTGCAGCCTTGTCTATCGGCATCGCCGGAGTGATGATCGGCATCGAATGGGGGTTTGTGCGCCTGCTGGCTGTTCTTTCAGCTGGTTTGTTTCTCCTTGCTTTGGCCAGTGTGTTGCGACCCACCGAACGTGTCAATTTTGGTCTGTTTAAATATGCTTCGTTGTATATGCTCAGTGCGATGATCCTGTTGTCGATCTAAAGGAGGTACCTCAATGGAAGCCACAAGAATTTTGATGGAGGAGCACCGCGTGATCGAGCGTGTACTTACTGCACTGCAGGTTGCTGCGGAACGTCTCAACCACCAGGAGGAGTTGCGTCCCGCATTCTTCATCAATGCCGCGCTTTTCATCAAGAACTTTGCTGATGGTTGTCACCACAGGAAAGAGGAGGGAGTTCTCTTTGTTGCCATGGTGGAAGCTGGGGTCCGGAAGGAAGGCGGTCCGGTTGGAGCGATGTTGGCTGACCATGAACAAGGCAGGGCGTTTACCCGTGAAATGAAGGATGCCGCTCAAAAATGGGAGGCAGGCGACCTTTCTGCCCGGGCTGTTGTCGTTGCCAACGCCCTTGGCTACGTTGCCCTGCTCCGCCAGCATATCCATAAAGAGGACATGATCCTCTTCCCGATGGCAGACAAGCTCATCCCTCCGCATGTCCAGGATAAGATTACCTCGGATTTCGAGCGGATCGAGATTGAAGAGACAGGCGAGGGGATACATGAGAAATATCTTGCCCTCGCCGAAGTGCTGGAAAAAGAAAGCACGAAACGCCTGACATGAAGATCTCGATCCTCGACCGCCTCCTCCTTCTCTCCACGGTTCTTCTGGCTGCCTGGCAGGTGGCGGTGGGTGTCAATGGCGCCGATACCCTACCCCTGGTCGCCTACACGATCGGGTTTGGTGTGCTGCTCGTTGCCGGTCTTCTCCTGATCATCCTCGGCTTCGAAGTTTTGGATAGCCCCATCGTGATCATCGTCTCCACCATCATCCCCCTCAGCTTATCCTTGGGGTTGGTTTGGGAACACCTCGTTGCTCTCCGTATCACCTACCTCGTTTTCGCCAGCCTGGGCTTCCTGGCCGTCGTGATCACCCGCCTTCTCCCCTTCAGGAACAAGCTGCCTGTATTGATCCTCGCCGTGGTCCATGCCATCGCCGGGTTGACGATCTTCCTGCTCCCGATCATCTGGGCGTTCTCCGGTCGTGCTACGCAGGGTTTTGCCCTGGTGGGCTTGGGTGGTGCTTTGATCGGGGTGGGCGGTTTGTTGCTTTCATTTCTAAAGGCCGGCAAACCAATCCTGTCCCGTTCCACCATTCTCCGCATCCTGCCCGGCCTTTTATTGTTGATGACTGCTTCGTTCGTGGCAGGTTTCAGTCTTTATTGATCCATGATCTCCTATAGGTAAAGAAAGGAGGAGGGTAAGTCTGAAATCTTAACAAGCAGGTCAGAAATCGATCATCCAAAAAAAAATCCCACACTTCGAAAGGAAACTCAACCATGCCTGAATTCTCCCCATTCATGAAGATCATTATGGGTATTGTCGGACTGGCGATACTGGTAAGTATCATCTATGCCTTCATCAAGTTAAAATTTACCCGCGGCCTTGCAGTGGTTTTCATGAGTTTCTCTGCAGCCTTCACCCTCCTGGGCGGTGCAGGCACGAGCTGTGTGGCACTTGATCCTACCGGTTTCGGTGGTGGCTTTGCCGGGATAGCCCCCTATCAATGGCTCTGGATCCTCTTCGTCCTGATCGGTGTCGCTGCCGGGATCATGGGAGTGCGAGCAGTTGTCATGCTCGTCCAGGCGCGGAAACACGCCTATCGGAACTCCCTCATCGCCTTGCTGGTTGCCACAGTGATTAATGCCATTCACTTGTTCGCTTCACGAGCCTTGCGCGGGGGTTCCATGCCTGTGGACATGGTACTGTACACCAATGTTCTTACACTGGTCCTCTTCCTCATTTTCCGTATCCCTGGCATCTGGGATCGCGCCAGGTTCGAGCGGCCGGAAGGCGACAATCAGTCCAGCAAGGGAGCCGCTGCCATCGCTCTTTGCGCTGTGGGAATTCTCACCCTGACCATCCAGTTCCTGATGGCACCAACCCATACCATTGCCGGGATCAATTATGCGGATGTGTGGCATGGCTCTCTGACAGCCATCGGCCTGGCTTTGGTCTTTTCCGGGATTGTGATAGTGCTCCTCGGTCAAGCCGTACCCATGCGAGAGAAAAAATCAGTAAAAGTATAAACATATCAAGGAACAAATGAATATTGAAAGAGACCTCCTCCTGGAACGGGGAGGTTTCTTTATTTCCAAGGATGGTCGAGACTTCCATCTGGGCGATATTAAGCGCCGAGCGATGTTTCATGTTAAACTTGTTCTGACCAATTACTTGGAGGTTTGGATGTCCTTTCTCCCCACCCTTCTGGCACTGTTGCCCATCATTGCAGTCCTCATCCTTCTCATTTGGCGCAAGACTCCCGCAGACATTGCCGGTTTGGTCGGCTGGAGTGTTGCTCTCCTGGTTGCAATTTTCTTCTTCCAAACTCCTGTGGCGGTTGCATTAACTTCCAGCCTTGCCGGGGTGGTGGCATCTTTCCCCATCACCCTGATGGTCGCGGTGTCGCTTCTCCAGGTCTTCATCATGGCCGAGACTGGGGCCATTTCCCGCATTGTCACCCTGATAAAAACCATCTCTCCCACCGATCAGGTCGTGCAGATCATGATCGTTAATGTCGGCTTCGGGACTCTTCTCGCCGCCCTCGGTGCCACACCTGTTTCCATCCTGCCTCCCATCATGCTCGCCCTTGGGTACTCATCCTTTGTTGCCATCGCCCTCCCTGCCCTGGGATACGATGCCTTGTGCACCTATGCCCTCCTCGGTGTTCCGGTGGTGGTTTTTTCAGGTCTGGTTGGCCTGCCCGTTGAAGAGGTTGGCGGTTATTTCGCCCGTTTCATGCCGGTCATTAGTACCTGTATCGCACTTGGAATGTTGTGGATTGTTGGTCGCTGGAAACTGCTCTGGAAAGGGCTCCTCCCTGCGCTGCTTTCCGGTGTCTCCGCGGGTTTTATCGCCATCGGGATGAACTCTCTCCACCTGGTGCCGTTGACCGGGGTGGCTGCCGGTTTGGGCGTCGTGTTGGTGATGTTGGTCTACTTGCTGGCTACACGCAAACCGTTACGCGACCGGAGTGTCCTCTCCCAGGCTGACTTGGCCACGGAAAAACACATCTCGCTCCTGGCTGCCACTTCCCCCTGGCTCATTTTGGTCTTTTTTGCTATCCTGGTAAACTTACCTTCCCTGCCGTTCTATAACCTGACCTTCACCACCCTGGCCTTGCCGGTTGAGATCATCCCCGCTTCAGCCGAAAAAATCCGCCCATTCTGGCAAGCCTATTTCTGGATCCTGGTTGCAACATTGCTCGCCTTACCCTTCCTGAAACCGGACCGCAAACAGCTTGGCGATGCCTTGCGAAAATGGATCAAGCGCGCCCCCCGACCTATGCTTGCCTCTGCTGTCTTCTTTGCCCTCGCCTACCTGATGAACCATTCTGGCAAGGGATTGGATTGGACATTGGCTGACCCGAACAGGAACATGGTTGCCGTGTTGGCTAATGCTTCCGCTGCTGCCTTTGGTCGTTTTTACCCGTTGGCCGCACCTTACCTGGGCTTGTTGGCAGGCTTTGTTAGCGGCTCAGAGGCCTCAGCCATCGCCATGCTGACCCGGCTGCACCTGGCTACTGCGGAACAGATCGGTGCAGCGGGGCTGCTGGTTGCTGCGGTCAGCGGTATCGGAGGTGGGCTGGCTTCGGTGATCTCCCCTGCCAAGTTGCAGAATGCCGCCGCCTCCATTGGCAGGATCGGTGAGGAATCCTCCGTCCTGCGGGTTACCTTCGTCATCTCGTTGGTCATTACGGCAGTTGCTGGCCTGTTGGCCTATATTTGGTCATTCTAGTCTTCCCATCTGGACCTTGCCTAATTGTCACCTTCTTGACGGCTTTGCTGATTAAGAGAAAGCGCAAGATTCGGGTGGTAAATCCATCCAGAATCAATACAATAAGCACATGACCCATTTCCATCAACTCTCCTCTGATTATGCTTGCATCGAAAAAGCCATCCTTTTCCTCGACGCCAATTCTCATCAACAACCTGACCTGGCAATGGTGGCTGCACATGTCGGGCTTAGCGAATATCATTTCCAGAGATTGTTCTCGCGTTGGGCGGGGATCAGTCCCAAGCAATTCCTGCAATTCCTTACCAAGGAACACGCCAAGGAACTCCTCTCGAATGAGCTCCGTCATGTCCGCTGCTTTTGGATCCGGACTTTCCAGCCCGGGTCGCCTGCACGACCTGTTCGTCCACACCGAGGCAGTCACCCCCGGCGAATATAAAACTCAGGGTATGGGTGTGGAGATATCCTATGGTTTCCACCCTACTCCTTTTGGCGAATGTCTTCTCGCCTTGACACCTCGCGGGATATGCTTCCTGGGTTTTGTGGTTCGCGACCGGGAGGTTGCCTTGCAAGAACTTCGCAAAAACTGGTGGAATGCCAACCTTGTTGAAACACCCATTCAAACAGGTGAGCTGGTAAATAGGATATTCTCACCCAGCCTGCCTGCCGGTCTCAGCCTCCACATTCGGGGCACGAACTTCCAGCTCAAGATCTGGGAGGCGTTGCTCCAACTTGAGCCCGGGGAGACGACCACTTATGGAGCCCTGGCAGCCAGGATCGGCAAACCCTCCGCAGCACAAGCTGTTGGCAGCGCTGTCGGACGAAATCCGGTGGCCTACCTGATCCCCTGCCACCATGTATTGCGCCAGGTGGGTGGATTTGGGGATTATCGTTATGGCTCCGCCCGCAAAAAGGCAATTCTGGTCTATAAATCAGCCCTGGCAGGTGGGATGGTCTAACACAAAATTTAACTTCATCCTGATAAAATTACTCTTGTTTGTCTGCTTACAAACAGGAGTTTTTTTATGGCAAAGAACCTCGACACCCTCAAAATACCCTCCTCGGAGATCACGCCCAGGGAACTATACCTTTCCCGCCGCGATTGGTTGAAGATGGCAGGAATTGTCAGCGCATCTGCACTTCTCGCAGCCTGCGTTCCTGCTCAATCTGCTGAAACAGGCAATTCAGGAACACAGCCCGGCTCTGGAGTTTCCCCGGTCGATGAACTCGGCGATCCAGCCAATACTTTCGACCAGATCGTCAACTACAATAATTACTACGAATTCAGCACCGACAAGCAAGCCGTCAACTCACTTTCAACCGGGTTCAAATCCAAACCCTGGACAGTGGAAGTGGCTGGGTTGGTGAACAAGCCCCGCACCTACGACCTCGATGATTTACTCGGCTTCGAGCAGGTGGAACGTGTATATCGTTTGCGTTGCGTGGAAGCCTGGAGCATGGTGATCCCTTGGACCGGATTCGAATTGAACAAGCTGCTGGCTGAAGTGGAACCGATGACCAGCGCCCGGTATGTCAAATTCACCACGCTGATGGACTCTGACCAGTTTCCAGGGCAGAAAAGCCCATTCTATCCCTGGCCTTATACAGAAGGCCTGCGCATGGATGAGGCCATGCACCCCCTCACGCTCCTGGTCACGGGCATGTACGGGGAGCCGCTCCCCAATCCCACCGGTGCGCCGTTACGCCTGGCTGTGCCTTGGAAATATGGCTTCAAATCCATCAAGGCCATCGTCAAGATCGAACTGACAGAAGAACAACCTGCCACGCTGTGGAATGCCATTGCCCCAGGCGAGTACGGGTTTTACTCGAATGTCAATCCTGAGGTCGATCATCCCCGCTGGAGCCAGCGCACGGAACGCCGTATTGGTGAGACTTCCCGCCGGGACACCTTGATGTTCAACGGATATGCGCAAGAAGTTGCCTCGCTGTATACCGGCATGGATTTACGTTTGAATTATTGAAAATCCACTGATTTGATTATGCAACAAAAGAAAAGCTACCCTTGGTTGCGCCTTTTTGTGCACCTCCTGGGAATTTTTCCCCTCGCTTCGATAATTTATTCTGGTTTTACAGGCGGATTGGGGGTAAATCCGATCCAGGAGTTGGAACAGCGCCTGGGGCGCGCTGCCCTGTACTTACTGGTCGCCACCCTTTCCATCACTCCCCTGGTCACCCTTACCGGCTGGCACATCCTGAGGCCGCGCCGCCGCGCTTTGGGCTTGTACTCCTTCTTCTATGCCAGCCTGCACTTTGCCACTTTTATCGCCGTTGATTATGGCTTCGATTTTCGGGAGATTGGGCGACTGGTCTTTGAAAAACCATTTATCATGCTCGGGCTTGTCACCGGCTTGATGCTCCTTCCCATGGCAGTCACGTCTTTTGACTATTTCATCCGCCGAATGGGGAAACGGTGGAAATCCCTGCACCAGCTTGTCTACCTGGCAGGAGTGACGGCAATTCTGCACTATGCCTGGGCAAAGAAGGGCGATTTGTTTTCCTTGTCTGGGGACATATCCAAACCACTTCTGTGGGGGTTGCTGGTCGTAATTCTTCTCGTGTTGCGTATCCCGACCGTTCGCAGGTGGATCATCGGATGGCGGCAAAGGATCTTTTCCTCCCTTTCACCAGGATAGAATTCATCATCAAATCGAGCATTTCTCGTTAATTGACTCCTCACCCGTTCTGCACTATCATCAGGACCGGTGACTTCGGCAACTTTCGCCTTCTACGGGGGATTGAATGACCTTTTGCCTCGCGACAGGCGCGGCATCGAGATCACCCTGGATTTTGCCAGCCATCAATCCGTAAAGCATCTCATCGAATCCCTTGGGATCCCGCATGTCGAAGTGGGCTCGCTCTCTGCCAATGGGCAACCCGTTGGTTGGGACTACCGACCAGCTGAAGGGGTCAGGATCGAAGTTCACCCCGCCCTGGGTTGCCCGGTTGACCTGCGGTTCATTCTGGATAACCACCTGGGTCGCCTGGCGGCGTATCTTCGTATGTTGGGCCTCGATAGTCTTTATGAGAACTCCTACAGTGATGAACAGATGGCTGCCATCGTCGCTCAGGATCCGCGCATCCTTTTGACCCGTGATCGCCGCCTCTTGATGCGAAAAGTGGTCCTTTTTGGTTACTGCCTGCGGTCTTTGGATCCGCAGGTTCAGTTGCAGGAAGTGGTGACCCGTTTTCAATTGCTTCCCAGGATGCAGCCTTTCCATCGCTGCCTGCATTGCAATGGCTTGCTTGAACCTGTTGCCAGGGAGGCTATTTTCGACCGCCTGGAACCCAGGACAAAACTGTACTACAATGAGTTCAGCCGCTGCTCCGGTTGTGGTCAGGTATACTGGAAGGGATCCCATTTCGACCATATGCAGGCGCTGATTGCACACATATCAAATTAATAAAGGATGCCACCATGACAAAATCGCCTCCCATCCATCAGCATCCCGTTGAACTTCTCCAGCAATTAATTCGTTTCAACACCACCAACCCTCCCGGGAATGAAGGTCCTTGCATTGAATATATCAACGGCCTTCTCAAGGATGCCGGTTTTGAAACGACAATCCTTGCCAAATCACCCGGTCGTCCCAACCTCATCACTCGAATGAAAGGTTCTGGCAACGCGCCGCCACTCCTGCTCTTCGGTCATGTGGATGTGGTCACAACCGTCAACCAGAAGTGGAGCCACCCGCCATTCGATGCCAGCCTGGTGGATGGTGTGATCTGGGACGCGGCGCCCTGGACATGAAACACGCCCTCGCCATGTACCTGGCTGCCATCCTCAAAGCCCGGGCGGAGAAGCTGCCTCTCCCCGGGGACCTCGTCTTTGCTGCTGTTGCTGACGAAGAAGCCGGCAGTGAAATGGGTGCGAAATTCCTCGTTGAAGAACATCCGGACCTTTTCAAAGGTGTGCGTTACGCCCTCAGCGAGTTCGGCGCATTTAATATGTCCTTGGGTGGCAAGCGGCTCTATCCGATAATGATCGCCGAAAAACAGGCTTGCTGGATGAAAGCCACCTTCCACGGGCAAGGTGGTCATGGCTCCATGCCGGTGAAGGGCCAGGCGATGGCAAGATTATCCCGGGTGCTTAAACGCATGGATGAAATATCCCTCCCCTTCCACGTCACCCCTTCCGTCCGCATGATGATGGAGAGCATGGGCAAGGCTGTCGGCGGGATGAGCGGATTTATGCTCAGGCAGGTGCTCAATCCATTGCTTGGTGACCTTGTCCTTTCGACACTCGGGGCGAAGGGAGATGCCTTCAAAGCCCTCCTCCACAACACCGTCAGCCCAACCATGCTGCAGGCCAGTGACAAGGTGAACGTCATTCCCGCAGAGATCAGCCTGGGCATTGACGGGAGGCTGCTGCCGGGTCTCAAGCCGGAGCTGTTCCTGGCTGAACTGCGCCAATTGCTCGGGGACGATTTTGACCTCGCCGTCTTGAAATCCGACCCCGGTCCTGCCGCTCCTGAAATGGGCATGTTCGATACTCTCGGCGCAGTGCTTCGAGGAGTGCGATCCGAAGGCCATCGCCGTTCCTTTGGTGGTTCCCGGTGTCACCGATGCACGTTTCTTTTCCCGGCTGGGTATCCAGACTTATGGCTTCACCCCGCTCCAGTTGCCCGACGATTTTAACTTCATCCCCCTGCAGCACGCCGCCGATGAACGCGTCCCGGCGGATGCTATTGAATTCGGCCTCCAGGCAGTACTATAAAGCCATTCAAAGGTTCCACTAGTTTGCCCGATGCTACCCACGCTGGACGCGCACGCCCACCTGGATCCCTCCCGCCGCCCGGACGAAGTATCCGCCTGCGGGGCAGTGCTGGCAATGACCCTGTCGCTTGCAGAAGCGGACCTTGCCCTTCAACGCAGTGACCCTTTCATCGCCTGGGGCGTGGGCTGTCACCCGCGCTTCCCCGCGCAGTGGATGGTTTCGACCTGGAACACTTTCGGTCCATGGCGGAGAAGACTGCCATTGTCGGTGAAATCGGCTTGGACGGCGGCTCTCGAGTCCCACTGGAAAAACAAGTAAAGGTATTTCGCCAGGTATTGGAAACTGTCTCGGTGATGCCGCGCCTGGTCAGCATCCATGCCTACGAGTCGATGGATCTTGTGCTTGGGGAGTTGGAACGTTGCCCCGTCAAAATTCCTGTCCTGCATTGGTGGACTGGGAACGTACCCGAAACGAAAAGAGCCGTTGAGCTCGGATGCTATTTTTCCATTCACTCGGCAGTCGCACGACATTCGAAATTCCGCCTCCATGTTCCATTGGAGCGCATCCTGGTCGAAAGCGATCACGGCGAGAACGATCCCCCTGCGGCAATTCCCTGCCGGGTTCAGTGGGTGGAGTACCTGGTGGCGCAGCAGTACAAATTGGATGTTCAGGAGTTGCGCAAAGTCGTCTGGGAGAACTTTTCCCGCCTCGTCCTGGAAACAAAATGCAGCCATATGCTGCCTGAAGGGTTGAAATCCCATCTGCAACCGTTCCTGTCCATTCCTTCTTGATTTCAAACCTCAAAAGTGAAGCACCAATAATTCAATCCAGGAGAATGTCATGACTGAAAATGCACAGCAAGCCTTATCCATCCTTCGAGACCTGAGTCATTTCAAGTGGTATGTCATTCCACTGCTGGCTTTCGTCTTCTATGTTTATGTCCAGGAGACTGAAAAACGCAACTGGAGCCTTGTCCTGGCTGGTCTCGCCTTCTGGGGCATGGATTGGTTCAACGAGATCTGGAATTCGCTGGTGCTGCACTTCACCGGGGTTGCCCCGGTATGGGCTGCCCCTGGGGATACTGCTTACCTCATCCTGGTCGGCCTGAACATTGAGATTTGTTTCATGTTTGCGGTCAGCGGTATCATCTGGACGAAGATGTTACCCCCCGACCGGAAAACCAGGATCCTGGGCATCCCCAATCGCTGGTTTATCGCCGTTGCCGGGTCGATCTTCTGCGTTTTCGTGGAATACTTGCTGAATTCTGCCAATGCCCTCACCTGGGATTACACGTGGTGGAACCGCGGCGCCCCCTGGTTGATTTTCCTGTTCGGTTACCTCACCTTCTTCGTCGTCGCCTTCTGGGTGTATGATATGAAATCGATCAAGGCCCGTTTGATCACGGTGGGCACCATCTGGGCAGTGGATGTCCTGGCACTCATCGTCTTCATCCCGGTCTTGAACTGGATTTGATCCTGAAGAAAACTCCCGGAGAGATCACCTCCGGGAGTTTCGTTCAGGCCTCGTGAATGATTTCGTTCAGGAGTCGGCGCGGGCGCGGCTTGGGCTCCTTGCCGGCATAACCGATGGCAGCAGGACCACCGGCCTCAGTCCGCTTGGGAGTTGAAGTGCTTCGCTAACCGCCCCCTCGTCGAATGCGCCAACCCATACAAAATCCAGTTCCAGGTCTTTGGCTGCCAGCATGGCAAAGGTGCATGCAATGGTTGCATCCTGGATGGCGTAGAGTGTAGCCCCGCGTTCGCCGTATTTCACCGCTGACCGCTCAGCTTCGGCGCAGAAGACCAGCACGACTGGAGCTTCGGCAAGGAATTCCTGTTCCCAGGCAGCTTTGACCATTGCCTGGCGTTGTTCCAACTTTCTTACAATATACACTTCGTATGCCTGGAGATTTCCCGCCGAGGGAGCACGGTTGACCGCCTCCAGGATCTTTTGCAGCTTCTCCTCTTCGAGCGGGCGGTCAGCGTACTTGCGCATCGACATGCGATGTTCGATAACTTTGAAGAAATCCATGCTGTCTCCTCAGTGAACTCCAGGCGGGTGTTGGGATCGATCGCAATCCGATCCTGATCGACTATTATACAATCTGATGCCTTTCCCTTCAACCTGGTCTGCGCACAACCAGCACCGAGGAGTGGGAGTAATGCACCAACTTGCGCGAAACGTTGCCCATCAACCATGAGCGGATCGGGCTCATCCCGCGTGAACCGCACACCACCAGGTCCACGTTTTCTCGCCTGATGGTTTCGAGGATTTCCGTTGCCGCATCGCCGCGCTTCAAGATCGGCTTGGCCTCCCGCCCGAATTTGTGTAATTCTTCCACTGCCTTGGCAAGCAGTTCGTTCCCGGCTGCTTCCTCACGGGCACGTTCCTCTGCAAGGGCTTCCGAAATTGCCAGCGGCTCGAATAGCACCCTGTCGGTGGCTGTATAGGCCATCCCGGCGGGGAAAGGCGGAGGCAACAGGACGTGCATCACTTGCAGGTCGATTTTCTCCGGGAATGGGAAACTGCCCAGGTATTCCAACGCCTGTTGGCCGTAAGCAGAGCCGTCCATGATGAGCAGGATCCGCTGCAAGCTGGTTTGGGGTGGGCGTACGACCAGCACCGGGCATGAGGAATACTCCACCACCTGCTGCGCAACTCCGCCCAGCAGGATCCCCAGGGTGGCGCGCAGACCTTTGGCACCCATCACGATCAGGTCCACCTTGTGTTCTTCGGCATATTCGCTGATCTTCTGCGCTGGGGACCCCAGTAACAGCTCTGAATCCACCTGCAATCCTCTTGCCTTCATGATCTCGCAGGTCTTCGCCAGTGCTTCCTCGAGCAGGCTGAGTTCGGCAGCCTGTTGGGATCCAAAGACGCGCAGAACGGTCACATGGCATTGAGCCGTCAAGAGGCAGGTTGCTTACCAGGGTGGCAGCTGCACGCGCATACTCTGAACCATCGTCTGCCAGCAACACGTTACGACAATTACTCGGTTGTGAGAGCATCATCCACCTCCTTTCAGTATGATGGACCAGGTGCTCTACCAATACTGTAGCACAAATGGGTGGATTTTTCCATCCTTTTTTGGGACCAACAGGGAATTTACCTTGTCTTGGTTTAAAAATAATTTCCGCCCATACTTCCTTTGACAGGAACGTTGAAATCATCTAAACTTGCCCAATCCCATTTCGCAGGAGCCGCCTCATGGCAGAAAAGAAGTCCGGCATCCAGATCAGCATGAAAGCCTTTCTTCAGGCCGTTGCGATCATCTTTTTCCTGATGCTGACCGCCGGGATACTCACCCGCCTGGTCCCCGCCGGTCAGTATGCCCGCGTGGAGGTCGAAGGCCGCGGCCAGGTTATCGACGCAGAGAGCTTCGCCTTCACTGAACGACCGGATTACCCCGTCTGGCGTTGGTTCACCGCCCCGTTCGAGGTCTTTGCCGCTCCGGGAAATTCCACGGTGATCGGCGTGATCCTGTTCATCGTCCTCGTCGGCATTGCCTTCGCCGTCATGGACCGCAGTGGGATCCTGGGCTACGTCGTGCACAGCATCGTGAAGAAGTTCGGGGCAAAGAAATATATCCTGATGCTGGTGCTGATCTTTTTCTTCATGGCATTGGGCGGTTTCTTCGGCATCCTGGAGGAGGCAGTTCCCCTGGTGCCCATTATCATCGCCCTGTGCTTCTCCCTGGGCTGGGATTCGCTGACCGGGTTGGGCATCTCCATACTGGCAACCAATGTTGGTTTTTCCACGGCAGTGTTCAACTTCTTCACCATTGGCACTGCCCAGCGCCTCGCCGGTCTGCCGCTCTTCTCGGGCTGGTTGCCGCGTGTGGTGCTGTTCTGCCTCGTCTATGTCATCCTGGCGGTCTTCCTGGTGCGCTACGCCAAGAAGGTGGAACGCAAGCCGGAAACCTCCCCGGTTTTCAAAGAAGACCAGGCTGAGAAAGCCCGCTCGGGTGGCTTCCAGCTGGATGCTGCCACGGCGGGCAACCCGCGCATGAAGTCCGCCTCCCTTTTCATGGGCATTTTCTTCATCCTGATCCTGGTCTCGGTGATGGTCCTCTCGTGGATTGAGTCGCTCAACGACCTGGCCATGCCGCTCTCCGGGCTGCTGTTCGTCATCGGCGGCATCGGCGCCGCGCTGATCGCCGGCCTGGGCAGGAAAGCCTGGCGGGCGGTCTGGGATGGCTTCCTCGGCATCGCCCCTGCCATCCCCCTGCTGATGATGGCTGCCAGCGTCAAGCACATCATCGCCTCGGGCGGCATCCTGGATACCCTGCTGCACTGGGCCTCGGGCATCTTCTCAGGCACCAGCCCCTTCGCCTCCGCCCTGATCATCTACGGCCTCACCCTGGTGCTGGAGCTCTTTGTCACCTCCGGCTCAGCCAAGGCCTTGCTGGTGATCCCCATCCTGATGCCCCTGGCCGACCTGGTGGGCGTCAACCGCCAGATCGCCGTCAGTTCCTACACCTTCGGCGACGGTTTCTCCAACCTGGTCTACCCCACCAACGCCCTGCTGTTGATCACCCTCAGCCTGACGGTCGTCCCCTACCACAAGTGGCTCAAGTGGGTCTTGCGCCTGTGGCCGTGGATCATCGCCGTGACGGTGGTATTCCTGGCTGTTGCAGTCGCCATCAATTACGGGCCGTTCTAACGATTGTTGGTGTATTTGGATTGTTACCGATCATTGGTTGATCAGCCTTAAAACAGCCACCCGCCGTTTTCCAACCTGGAATTGTTCCACACGTTGGTAACTTGGATGGGTGGCTTTTTGCTGCTTGCTTGAAGCGATCGCCACGATGCTGGATGGGGAGAGCACGCCGGTCAGCGCTTCCAGCATCGCCCACACCGGCTCGCTTCGACCCGCTTTCCTCCCAGCGCGAGTGTTCTCCGTATGGGATGTCAGTGATCACCATATCCACGGATTGCGGTGGGACATGCTTAAGCATTTCTTTTCCATCGAGCGCATTCGCCCGGAAAACCCTTGTCTGGAGCGGTTGCTCCTGGAAGGAAGCCCCGTATTCACTCTTCAGGATCTGCGCACTCCTCAGCGCTTCGCGGTGCGACTCCTTGCCATATAGTTCCACCATTGTTGAGATTTCACCGATGCGTTGCTCCAGCCCTGCCGGGCTCGCCAGCTCCAGGTTCCGTCGTGCGCATCGCTACGGCTTTTTCATCAATGTCTGAACCAATGATCTTCCCGATGGCTCCCCGGTGCAGGAATGCCAGCACGCTGAGCATATATCCCGCGCCGCAGCATGGATCATAAAGCGTGTAATAGGTTGCCCTTTCATCGATCCTGGCTCTGTTGGGCAATGCAGCGCTGGAAGATCTCGCTCGCCAGCCTGACCGGGAAAGCTGGGTGACCGGGCAGGCTGTGAAACACCCTCCCGCTGGAGAAATGGGAATAATCTTTGGCTTGGTATACATAGTGATACTGCATGAAAATCCTGTAGTCTTATCGGGATGTGTGGAATTTATTCTCCAACCAACCACGCCCAAACTCTCCTGATCATCCGTACAGGTCCGCGGGCAGCCACCGAAATTCCCTGCCCTCGATCCTGAGCACCAATCCAAAACCGAAGAATTCCTTTGCCTTCAACATTGCGCTGATGGTGTGCACTCCCCGTGGCAAATGATGGCTCACCTGGTTGTCCGCCCTCACGTAGCCACGCTCGTCGCCATTTGGGCGAGCTATTGAACAGGTTCACTCCGCTGAAGATCACCTGCTCATCCACCTGGAGTGTGAGCTCATCGCTGAAACCGGTGTGGAAGCTGAAATTCCCGTCTTCCAGCACTTCCACCTGCCGCATGAGGCGCACTTCGGTCACGCTGACCGGCAGGTAACGGTTGAGGTTCAGGATCCCGCCCGGTTCGCAGGCGACCGTACCGTAACCTTCCAGGAACCACTCGGTCACCATACCTGGCATTGCACTCTCATCCAGGTCAGGGAAGGAAATCGCCGTCCAATCCGGGGTGTCATCCCAAATTCGCAAATTCGAAAAATGAGCCGGCAGGTAGGTCCACAATCCCACCCGCCCAGCCTGGTGACCGTGTGCCAGCCGTGGGACGAGCAGCGCATTCTGATCCCCCACCTGGATCAATGCCTGTTGTCCCTTGAACTCGATCCTCAGGGTGAACCACTCCCCTTTGGGCACCAGGGCAGTCTGCTGTGCACCCATCCCATGGTACAACTGCCATGTGTTCGAGCCGTGGAAGACAGGGTCGTATTGCAGCGCATCCCATAATCCACTGGTGTGCGGCTGGGCGTAAGCCAGCTCGTAGTTGAAAGTGTCCCGCACCCGGAAAACGATCCCCGGGTAGGCCATCCCCTCCGTCCCGATGTCCACTTCGATCCTACCCTGGCTCAGCAGCAGTTCCGGCAGCAGCGCCAGGCTTGCTCCCGCGCCGCTCAGCCGCAGGGCGCTCCTCCCCTGCCAGGAGACCATCCCGGGGGCATCATCCCGGATGTGGAGTTCACCGGGATTCAGGACTTCTCTTTCGTAAACGAGGCTCATTTCTCTCCTGTAGGGGGAACGATGGATGTTGCTCTTCGGCTCGATGTCGGCAGGATTGTTTTCGCCATTATCCCACACTTCCAGTGAGCTGCCTCCCCTATCGGGAAAATAATCCCAAAACGCAAAACGTCCCGCAGCCACCTGGGACTGTGGGACGAATTCTTAGGCTTGCACTTGGCTACATATTCAGGTACTTTAGCGCTTCATAAACCAGCAGCACCGGCCAGACAATGCCTTTCAGGAAACCCAGTACCCCCACCCAGAAGGTCCCTGCATTGCCAATGAAGTAGATCCATGCTCCGATCAACCCCAGTCCGTAAACCGCTTCTGAGGTATGCCCGCGATATACTGTCTTAGGCTTTGGTGCTTTTTGCTCTTGCGATTTGATTTCGTCGGTCATTTTCTTCTCCTCTTGGAAGGTTTCTACTGGATATACGAGGACCAGGCAGGAGGGTCGCGAAGTTGGAGGTTGACCACTTCTTTTACAACTTCCTGCAGCTTATTCGCATCTCCTTCTCATTCCACAACATTACATGGTCACCCTCGCCTGCATGCAAGGAGAATTCCCCATACCCCAAACCAGCAGAACCCGTTACAATTCCGTTATAAACTTGACAATATATTTAAGAAACCAGGTGACCATGACCACTCCCCTGATCGAATGCATCCCCAATTTTTCCGAAGCCCGCCGTCCCGAGGTCGTTGAGGCCATCCTTGCTGCCGTCACCTCCGTGCCCGGCATTTCCCTGCTCAACCACAGCTCTGATGTCGACCACAACCGCACCGTCGTCACATTCGCAGGTGCACCCCTTGCTGTGGAGGAGGCTGCGTTCCGAGGTATCAAGAAAGCCGCCGAGTTGATCGACCTGGACCAGCATAGCGGATCCGCACCCACGCCTGGGTGCCACCGATGTGGTTCCCTTCGTCCCCTCTCAGGAGTGGAAATTGTCGAGTGTGTCCAGCTTGCCCGGCGCCTGGGACAGCGCGTGGGCAGCGAGCTCGCCATCCCCATCTACCTGTACGAGCAGGCCGCCACCCGTCCCGACCGCGTTAACCTCGAGGATGTGCGCCGCGGCCAGTACGAGTTGCTCAAGACCGAGATCGGCATCAATCCAGAGCGCAAGCCGGATTTTGGCCCCTCCTACCTGGGTACCGCTGGCGCCACGATCATCGGCGCCCGTAGCCCACTCATCGCTTATAACGTTTACCTGACCACCGATGATGTCTCGGTTGCCAAGTCCATCGCCAGGGCAATGCGCCACTCTTCTGGCGGCTTCCGCTTCGTCAAGGGGCTGGGCATGCTGGTCGAGGGCCGTGCCCAGGTCTCCATGAACTTGACCGACTTCCATCTGACCCCGGTACACCGCGTTGTTGAGGCCGTCCGGCGCGAGGCCGCCCGCTACGGCGTCGCCATTCACCACAGCGAGCTGGTTGGGCTCATCCCCGGTGAAGCACTCTTCGACTCCGCGGCCTGGTACCTCCAGCTCGATGGCTTCACTCCCGATCAGGTTCTGGAGAACCGTCTTTATGCCGCCGGGTCCGGGACGTCCTCCGGATCAGGTTTCCTCGACTCGATTTCCGCTGGCACGCCCACCCCCGGAGGAGGCTCCGCTGCTGCCTACGCCGCTGCCATGGGTGCTGCACTGGTCGCCATGGTTTGCCGCCTGACCCTGGGTAAGAAAAAATACATTGAAGTCGAAGCCCAGGTGAACGAGATCCTCAACTACGCCGAGCGCCTCCGTCGAGAACTAACTGCCACGGTTGACGAGGATTCCGCTGCCTTCGAAGCCATCCTCGCCGCCTTCAAGCTCCCCAAGGATACCGAAGAAGAAGGTGCTGCGCGGGCCACTGCCATCGAGCAAGCCACGCTGGTCGCCATCCGCGTCCCGCTCAAGACTGCCGATCGGGCACTCAAGGTCCTTGCGCTCGCTGAACGCTGCGCTGCCCTGGGCAACCTCAATGCCATTAGCGACGCTGCCACTGCCGGTGCCCTGGCCATGGCTGCCATGACTGGCGCCGGTTATAACGTGCGCATCAACATTAACAGCCTGGCAGACAAGCACTCCGCCGACCCCTTCCTGGCGCAGTTGGAATCGCTCGAGGCGAAAGCCTCCCGTCTCGAAACCGATATTCGCAAGTCCCTGGTCGAGCGCGGCGGGTTGTCTCTTGGTTAACCCCACCGGGTGCCGGGACTCATATACCAATCTTCCAGGAATACGCTTGCGTAGCGTTCTCTCCCTGGTTGTGTGGCTTTCTCTCCTTCTCCTGGCTTCCGCCTGCAACCTCTCCCCGGATGGCGCTGCTCAGGGCTTCACTCCCTCCCCTTCAACCACCCTGGCATCGACAACCCAGGCACTTCCTTCCCCGTCCGTTCCAGCCCCCTTGCCTGCCACACTCATCCCATCACCCACTCTCACGCTCACGCTGGAGCCTCCCCCCTGCGATCCGTCATTGGTGGATTTCTGCATTGAGGCTGGCACCTTCCTGTTACAGCCCCCCATCCTTTCCCCCGGGAATGCAGCTGTCGATCGCAACTACACCTACGGCTCGACCATGACCGGCACTCGCGAGGCTCATCATGGCGTTGAATTCCCCAACGCCTCCGGAACACCCGTCATCGCAGCCCAATCAGGCGTTGTAATCTATGTAGGCAATGACACCGCCAAGGTTTTCAGTCCCTGGCTTAACTTCTACGGCAACCTGGTCATCCTGGAGCACGATTTCCCTGGTCTCACCCTCTTCACCCTTTATGCCCACCTGTCCCAGGTCATCGTGGTATCCGGTCAAAATATCGCCGCCGGGGAGGTGATCGCCGAGGTGGGCGCCACCGGTTCAGCCATCGGCAGCCATCTCCACTTCGAGGTCCGCCTCGATCCCTGGGATTACGCCTCCACGCTCAATCCGGAACTATGGCTCATTCCTGCCCCGGGAAGCGGGGTTCTCTCAATGAGGTTTATCGATCCCCTCGGCAACCTTGTCCAGGCCCAGCCGGATATCCAGTACTATCCTGACCCAAACGCTACCTTCACCTTCGCCTGGCAGCCCGAAGCCTATCCCCCCGCGATGCCTGCAGCATATGAAAATGTCCTCCTCGGCAACCTGCCCGCCGGGCGTTATCGCCTCGCCTGGATGTGGGCTGGCGCGCTGAACGAGAGGTGGGTTGAGATCCAGCCCGGAAAACTGACTCTGGTTTCGATTGAGGTACCCTGATGTTCACCGACCGTGTCACCCATCTCCAGCCCGAAGGGGCTTATGCTGTCCTTGCCCGCGCCCAGGCGCTCGAAGCACAGGGCAGGCGCATCGTTCATTTGGAGATCGGTCAGCCCGATTTCCCCACCCCTGAACATGTCAGCGCCGCGGGTATCCAGGCTATTGTCGAGGGAAAAACCAAGTACAACCCTCCTGCCGGTCTACCCCGCTTCCGTGAGCTCATCGCTGAGTATGCCGGTCGCCAGCGCGGCCTGCACCTGGACCCGGCTTCCGTCGTCGTCGGCACCGGCTCCAAGCCCGGTCTCTTCTTTCCCACCCTGGCGCTGGTTCGCCCCGGTGACGAGGTGCTCTACCCGGATCCCGGCTTCCCCACCTATGAGGCCATGATCCGTGTCGCCGGCGGGATCCCCGTCCCCGTGCCCTTGCGCGAGGAGAACGATTTCTCCTTTGACCTCCAGGCCTTCGACGACCTGGTCAGTGACCGCACCCGCCTCATCGTCCTCAACTCCCCCGCCAATCCCACCGGTGGCGTGATCCCCCTCGAGGACCTGGAACACATTGCCGCAAAGGCCCGGCAGCACGACTGCTGGGTGCTCTCCGATGAGATCTACACCCGCCTGGTCTACGACGGGCTCAGCGCCCACTCCATCAGCGAGGTCGATGGTATGCTCGAGCGCACCGTCATCGTTGACGGCTTCTCCAAGACCTATTCGATGACCGGCTGGCGTCTCGGCTACATGATCGCCCCTCCTGCCCTGGCTGAACGCCTGGAATTGCTCATCACCCATGCCACCGGCTGCACCGCCACCTTCACCCAGTATGCCGGCATGGAGGCTCTCACCGGTCCACAGGATTTCGTTTCCCACATGGTTGTGGATTATCAACACCGCCGCGACCGCATCCTGGAGCTGGTCAACGCCATCCCGGGCCTGCATGCCCGCAAGCCTCAGGGAGCATTTTACGTCTTTCCAAATGTCAGGGCTTATGGGATGCCGGCAAAGGAGATCGCTGCCCGGCTCATCGACGAAGCTGGCGTGGCTGTCCTTGCCGGGACAGATTTCGGCTCCGGCGGTGAAGGCTATATCCGCCTGGTCTATGCCGTCTCGATGGATGTCATCGAGGAAGGCCTGGAGAAGATTACCGGGTGGTTTGCTGGTTTATGAACAACGAGCTGTTGTGATCTATGTCAGCAGATTGAAATGATGGAACGTGGAACGACCTTATTTGATGGAATGTCCATTTCCCCCCGCAAACTGATTACTCTTCGCCTTCGGAGCGCCTGCGCACCTTTGTCTTAATCTTCAAGGCTTCGAAAATGGCATCCAGGAAGTGCGGAGAGCGCGCCAGGCCTCCGTCCATCAGTCTTCCGACTGCTCCACCGTAATTCACGTAATCTCCATACCCCAGGAACATGTACTTTGTTTCAGGCTTCTGTGCTTCAAGCTCATCCTGCGCAAAGCGGCTTTTTACGTTCATTTCGTACTCCTTTCAAAGCACACTTTCACTATACATCATTCGCATGGCCATTTCAAGCGTTTCTTACCATTGTAAGGATGTCGCCTGCCTTCTTTTTTTAGGATTGAATAAACTGGTGATGCTGTCCCGCAAGCATACCGGCAACAACCTTGCCTTAACAAGCAGAAAGGCCGGAGAGGTCTCCGGCCGTGAATCTACAACCTTGGGTGGCGTAAAACACTTTATGAAGTTGCTTCGATGAATTCCCTGTCTTCCTGTTCAGCCACCCGGATGCCCTCTTTCTCATTAACCCGCGTAAGCAGGTATCCGCCGGAGGCAAAGAACACGATCAGGGAAACGATGGCCAGCCGGCTTCCGCCCACAGCAGCGCTGACCAATCCAAAGAGCAGCGGGCCAACCGTACCGGCGATCTTCTCGCTGATCGAGAAGAAGGAATAGAACTCGGCGGATTTGCTCCTCGGCATCATCCGTCCCATCAGCGAGCGGCTGAGTGCCTGGCTTCCACCTTGGACGGTTGCCACGGCAAATCCGAGCGCCCAGAACTGCCACTCGTGGTACAGGAAATACCCGGCAATGGCGATCAGGGTGTAGATCGCCAGGCTGAGCAGGATGGCACGTTTGGTGCCCATCTTCTTCGCCAGCCAGCCGAACAGGAAGGCGAACGGCATCGCCACGAATTGCACCATCAACAGCGTACCGATGGTTGTCGTCGAAGAGAAACCCAGCTCGGTGCCGTAGATGGTCGCCATGTAGATGATCGTGCCAATACCGTTGTTGTAGAGCCAGAAGGCAATGATGAAGATCAGCAGTTGCTTGTACTTGCGGATCTCGCCAAACGTGTGCCCCAGGCGGCCAAAGCTGGCTTTCAGCGGGCTGAAATCCTTCTCGCCTGCACGGATGCGGCGTTCCGGCTCTGGGACATGGCGCAGGATGGGGATGGTGAAGAGCAGCCACCAGATGGCCACCGTCAGGAAGCAGATGCGCGTCATCAATCCTGTCAGGTCGCCTTCCGACCAGGAAGCCAGGGACGGGATGAGCTTGGGTAGGATGCCAGGCAGCGCCATGATCATCCCCAGGTTCACCGCCAGCAGAATGCCGCCTCCCAGGTAGCCCATCGCATACCCGCGCGACGAAACCTGGTCGATCTCGCCCTCCCGTGCCACGTGCGGAAGCAGCGAGTCATAGAACACGTTTGCACCGGCAAATCCGACGCTGCCGACGATAAAGAACAGCGAAGCGATGAACCAATCACCGCTGCCGACAAGGTAAAGCAATGCTGTGCCGGTAACACCCAGGAAAACGAAGATGCTCATCATGCGCTTCTTCGCTCCCAGGAAATCTGCCATCGCACCCAGGATGGGACCTGCGAAAGCAACGATCAACAGGGCGATCGAGGTGGTAAAGGACCAATACACCGTGGCTGTATTCGCCTGGTCGCTTTGCACCGCAACGCTGGCATAATAGACCGGCAGGATGGCTGCCATGATGCTGGTGGCAAAAACCGAATTGGCCCAGTCATACATCGTCCAGGCGCGGATCGCCCGTTTATGCGTTTTCTCGTCCATGACACTCTCCAACTTTCGTAGGATGACTAGCTGAAATACAAACCCCTCCGCAGGGATTGGGTTGCGTGGATTATACCCGCCCGGTTGTGTTTCGTTCGGCGTCTATAGTAAAATAAGCATCCATTTGGTATCCCAGGAATTTAGAGGTGTGGCATGTGTCTCGGCATCCCGGCAAAAGTGATTGAACTCTACGAAGCCAACGGCATGAAAATGGCCAAGGTTGACTTCGGCGGCGCCATTAAGGAAGCCTGCATGGAATACCTTCCCGAGGTGAAACTGGGGGATTACACCCTGGTCCATGTGGGTTTTGGCCTGTCCATCATCGATGAGCAGGAAGCCCACGAGACATGAGCTTCTCAAGCAGATCGAAATGCTGGGGGAGGAAGGATGAACCTGGCATTGGTCGTGGACCTATACCGGGTCTCCACCAACCGATGAAATACCTTGATGAATATCGCGATGCCGCGTTGACCCATAAACTGCTCGCCGAGCTACAGCAGTCGGTCACCCGCCCGTGGACGATCATGGAGGTGTGCGGCGGGCAGACCCATTCCATCATCCGTTCCGGGCTCGACCGAATTGCTCCCCGGTCAGATCACCCTGGTGCATGGCCCCGGCTGCCCGGTGTGCGTCACGCCTCTTGAACTGGTGGACAAGGCGATCGCCTTGGCTTCCCGGCCCGAAGTGATCTTCACCTCCTACGGAGACATGCTGCGCGTCCCCGGCTCGAGCCAGGACCTGTTTGCCGTCAAGGCTGCCGGGGGTGACGTGCGCATTGTTTATTCGCCGCTCGATGCGTTGCAGATCGCCAGGAATAACCCTGGGAAGATGGTCGTCTTCTTTGCCATCGGTTTCGAGACCACCGCCCCGGCCAATGCCATGGCTGTCCTGCAAGCCCGGGCACAGGGACTGACCAACTTTTCAGTCCTGGTATCGCATGTGACCGTCCCCGCCGCGATCCGCGCCCTGATGGAATCCCCGGATGTCCAGGTGGATGGTTTTCTGGCTGCCGGGCATGTCTGCACGGTGATGGGTTACTGGGAGTACGAGCCGTTGGCAGAGAAATACCAGCATCCCCATCGTGGTGACAGGCTTCGAGCCGGTGGATATCGTCCACGGCATCCTGGACTGCGTTCGCGAGCTGGAGGCGGGCAGGCACAGGGTGGTGAATGCTTATGCCCGCTCGGTGAAGCGCGAGGGGAACCAGCGGCACAGGCTGTCATCCAGCAGGTATTCGCAGTGACCGACCGCGCCTGGCGCGGCATAGGTGTGATCCCCTTGTCAGGGTACCGCCTGCAGGAGGAGTTCTCCGCATTTGACGCCGAGTTGCGCTTCCCGGAGGTGCAATCCATCGTGACCCGGGAATCAGAGGTGTGCATCAGTGGGTTGGTGCTCCAAGGACGAAAGAAACCTGCCGACTGCCCTGCCTTTGGCAAGGAGTGTACTCCCCAGATCTCCGCTGGGAGCAACGATGGTCTCCTCCGAGGGCGCCTGTGCAGCATACTATCGCTACGAACGATAATCTGCAACAATTTTGAAAAAGATATGAATAAATTCAGACCTATGACCGATACACCCAATCTCCTCGGCTGGACTTGCCCCCGGCCCCTGCAACGTTATCCCACCATTGTGATGGGTCATGGCGCCGGTGGGCGGATGATGTCTGACCTGATCGAGCACTTGTTTGCACCTGCTTTTAATAATGAATGGCTGGGTCAAATGGGGGATTCAACCGCACTGGATATCGCTGCCATCCTCGGCAGTCGGACCGGCAATAAGCTTGCTTTCACCACGGATTCGTTTGTCGTCAGCCCCTTGTTCTTCCCGGGTGGAAATATCGGCGAATTGGCTGTCTTCGGGACGGTAAATGACCTGGCGATGCGCGGGGCAAAACCTGCCTTCCTTTCCGCCGGGTTTATCCTGGAAGAAGGGCTGCCGATGGAGTCGCTTGGTCAAATCGTAGCTTCCATGGCTTCGGCTTGCAGGAAGGCTGGAGTGATGATCGCCACCGGTGATACCAAGGTGGTCCAGAAAGGGCACGGCGACGGTGTTTACATCAACACTTCCGGCCTTGGAGTCATTCCAGAGGGCATCGATATCGCCCCCCAGAATGCCCTTCCCGGTGATGTGGTCCTCGTCAGCGGGACGATGGGCGACCATGGCATCGCCATCATGTCAGTCCGTGAGGGTTTGACTTTTCAAACCGAGATCCGCTCAGATACTGCACCGTTGAACGGCCTGGTCGAGGCGATGCTGGAAGCAGGGAAAGAGGAAAATGACACCGGGCCGGCAATCCACTGCCTGCGGGATGCCACTCGGGGTGGTCTCGCTGCAGTTTTGAATGAATTGGCTCAAGCTTCCAGCGTGGGAATCGAATTCGATGAACGCAAGGTGCCCATTCGGCCCGAAGTCAATGCTGCCTGCGAGATGCTGGGTCTAGACCCCCTTTATATTGCCAACGAGGGCAAACTGGTGGCCATCCTGCCCGAGGCCGTGGCTGGGAAAGTCCTGGAAGGCATGCATGCCCACGAATACGGCAGGGAAGCTGCGATCATTGGCCGTGTCGTTGCCAGCCATCCCGGGATGGTGACCGCCAGGACCTCGATCGGTGGAAACCGCATCGTGGATTTGCCCGCCGGTGAGCTGTTACCCAGGATTTGCTGATCTTGAGTTCAAGGATTGACTATTCAGTCGTAGGGGTTAATTTATCAGAACGCTCATTTATGCCGGCAATAATCTTATAGTATTATTCGCGCCAGTTCCTTCAATCCATCCAGGTCGTCCAAGTCCAGCCACTGCAGCATGACCCGCTGCACACCGGCATCAGCCAGCCCCGCCAACTGCTCACGAATTTCCTCCCCCACTCCAATAATAATCCCCCTCTGGCGTAATTCATCGCTTGACTGCTTGCGTGCAGCAAGCTTCTCCTCCAGTTCTAAGCTTGATCCTTCCAAAGCGCAGCCCGGTCATCATCGAACGCCGTACAGAGCCGGGAGTTCGTCCCTGGCTGGCGAGCAACCCATCCAGGGTCGCATTCCGCCGCGAGAATTCTGCCGGCGGGAGAAAGACAGCATTCCATTCATCGGCATACTTCGCCACCAGGGGTAGCGTTCGTCCCTCCCCGTTCCCACCGATCAATACAGGTGGTCGACCTGGTCGTGGGGCTGGCGGCAGGAGCCTGGCGTTGTCCAATTGATAATAACTGCCGGAGAAGTTCACTGGATCCGTTGAGCGCAACAAGCGAGAAATCACTTCCAATCCCTCCTCGAAGCGCTCGAAGCGTTGCTTCAACGGCAGCAGGTCAAAGCCAAACAGTTGGTGCTCGCGCTCCTGCCAACCTGCGCCGAGACCCAGTACCAATCTGCCCTCGGATAGATCATCCACCGCAGCAGCCATCCGGGCAGTAAATACAGGATGGCGGAAAGAAAGCGGTGAGACCAGTGGACCGAACTCGATCCGCCTGGTGTGCGACGCCAGCCAGGTCAATGAGGTCCACAGTTCGAGCGAGTCAAGATCCGGGGGATTGGCATTCGTGAAATGGTCCGAGCGGAACAATCCGGCAAAGCCAAGGTCTTCCACTGCTGCGGCGATCTTCTGCCAGCGAGGCCAGGTGAGACCATTTTGACCTTCGATCATGATGGCAATTTCCATGAAATAATCCTTTCCAGGTTGAGCTCTTTCCACCATTCCAGGCGAATTGTGGATGGGTGAAGTATTCTCAATCCCATCTTCTTACCGTGATCCGATGGAGGTGATGTTACTTGCTTGTTATCATACCATTTGACGGAGCAAGCCGTCGATGGGAAGTTTGAAGTAAAATGAAATCCTGTGGCATTCTTGTCATATTGAGAGGTTTTATCTAAGGAATCCCGATGACCACCTATGACATCGTTCTCACCAATGGCCGGATTTTAGACGGCTGCGGCAATCCCTGGTTTCATGGCGACCTGGCGATATTGGACAAACGCATTGCGGCAATCGCCCCCGCCGGCACATTGCGCGGCAAGCGCATGATCGACGCCTGTGACCATTACATCGCCCCGGGATTTATTGACATCCACACCCATTCCGACCTGTCCATCCTGGTCTACCCTAAGGCTGAGAGCGCTGTCCACCAGGGTGTGACCACGCATGTCATTGGTAACTGTGGCATGTCACCTGCACCGGTGGAAGACGGGCATTTGGATGCCATCCGCAAGCACTGGCTCCCTGCCTCCGGCTTGCCCGAAATAAGCTGGGAATGGCGTACCTTTGGGGATTACCTCCAGGTGATTGAAAACAGGGGCACAGCCATAAATATCGCCTCACTGGCGGGTCATGGAGCAATCCGCCTGGCAGTGATGGGCTTCGCAGACCGGACTCCCTCGGCGGCTGAAATGGAACGAATGAAAGTCCTGCTTTCAGAAGCGATGCAAGCCGGGGCTTTCGGGCTCTCGACCGGGCTGGTCTACCCACCCGGATGCTTTGCAGAAACCAGTGAGATCATCGCCCTGTGCCGGGTGGTTGCCCAATATCACGGGTTCTATGCCTCCCACATCCGTGGCGAGCGCGAGACGATTCTCGAGGCAGTTTCCGAGGCGATCCACATTGGTTCCGAAGCTGGGGTACCCGTGCAAATCTCCCACAACGCACCCAAATTTGGTGCTCCCAGGGACGCCACCGCCAACCTTACCCTCGTGGATGAAGCCCGATTGCGCGGGCAGGATGTAACCGTGGATAATGATGTCCACACCGACCTGGCTCCAGCATTGCTGGATGGGCTGCCGCAGCATTTACAGGAACTGCCGGATCACGAAATTGCGAAATTGCTTGCGGACAAGGAAATTCGCCGCCAGATCCGCGAGGAGATCGTCCTGGATAAAAAACCAGCCTTTGGTCCGGTCGGTCTGCTGAAACATGGTCAGTGGCATCGCATTACGATCCTCCACGCACCCGCCACTCCCGATGCACTGGGCCGGACAATCTCCAGCCTAGCTGGAGGGAATGACCCGTTCGACATCTACTTCGACTTGATTGTCGCCAATGGCAGCCGGGCCTGCGCCATCTTCGATTACATCGACGAGTCCAACATCCGCCTCTTACTGCAACACCCGGCAACCATGATTTGTTCAGACAGCGAAGTGCTTGCTCCCTACGGGCCGTTGAATGATCCCCCTCCCTACGCACCGTGCAGTTACGGTGAATTCCCCGGGGTGCTTGAACGGTATGTGCGCGACGACCCTGTCCTGACCCTCCAGGAAGCGATCCGAAAAATGACCTCCTTCCCAGCCCGGCGCCTGGGACTGCAAGATCGCGGGGTATTACTTCCTGGCGCCTGGGCGGATATCGTTATTTTTGACTTGGATTCCATCCGGGATCGCGCCACCAACCTGTACCCGCATTCCCACCCTTTCAAAAATTACCCCCACCAATACCCGCAGGGCATCGATTATGTTCTTGTGAATGGCGCGCCGGTGGTGGAGGCAGACGCTCACACAGGAGTGTTGCCGGGCCACGTGCTGCGTCACAATACTGGATGAGCCCCTCAAGCCTGGCTAACCGGCTAATTCGGGTAAAACCAGCCAGGTACCCGGTTTTTGGGGATGCGCAGCCTCGACCAATATCCCAGCCTGGATCAATTTCTCCACGGTGCGCCGCACCAATTCTGGCGGCCAGCCAAACAGCCTGCCCAGGTCACGCGCCTGGGCTGCACCAACCGACCGGATGTGGAGCTCAGCCAGTTTTTGACGGGCATCAGCCTCGCCGATGGTCCTGGCTTGATTTGGTAAGTCTGGAAATTGGCGGCTGGTCAGATCATAACGGAAGGAGTAACGCCAGGCCCCGGCATCGGTTACTCCCACCGGCAGGATCTTGAAATCCATCTGCAGGTCTTCCAGTGCCCGGTTGAAGATCGACTCCTTTGCATTGATTAATCGCGCTTCTTTACGCAGGTCGATGGTATTCAGCGATCCTTTCTCCAATAGCGCATCGTAAACCTGTTTCGCGGCCAGGGTCAGGTGACCTTCCTCATAGGCGATGATGTGGTCTTCCTCTGGAGAACCATAATTCTCTGACAAGGCGTAAAAATAAGGTGCGATCGCCAGCGAGATGAAGGTCGCCTTGCGGCGTAAGATCTTGGCGTAGTACCAGATCTTCTTTTCGAGAGAGCCGTCTTTCCAGCCCCAAGTAACATGCCCGGGATCGTCGTGCGCATCAGCAACCGGCCGGTCGCCCGCAACAGCTGTCCACAAAGAGGGCAGCTCCACCCCGGAGATCGGCCAAAAGTAAAGAAAACCGCGTTGATTGACAAATCCCAGGGCCTCTTCAGGACTTGAGAGAGGTTTCAACGGCGGTAAGTTGAAAGTTTGCCTGCGATGAGTTGCCAGGGCTTGTAGGTCCAGCGTGATCATGATGTGATTGTACCAAACCCGGGGGAAGAAAGATGTGTTAAACTTATCAGGTCACACTATGGACGAAGAAATCAAACTTCTCAGCGATTCCCTCATCAATGAAATCGTCAACGCTGTCGGATTGCCTCGCAACCGTTTCTGGTTTCGACTCTTCAACCCTGTTTTCCATGCACCTACCCGGCGCCTGGCAGAGATCGGTGTGACCCTCAACCGCAAGATTGCGGCAGAAGGTGTGGACAACGCAACCGGCTGGGCATTGACCAACTGGTGCCGCGACATCCAGGTGAACGGTGCTGGCAACGTTCCAGCCTCCGGTCCTGTGTTGGTCGTTTCGAACCATGCTGGCGCTTACGATTCCTTCGTGATCTGCTCTCAGATGAAGCGCAGGGATTTTAAGGTCATCTCCAGCGACATCTCATTCTTCAAGAACCTGCCAAATGTGACCAGGCACGCTATTTTCCTCACCGATAATCCTGTCGACAGGATGACGGCTACCCGCGCCGGGATCCGCCACATGCAAAATGGCGGTGCGTTGTTAATCTTTGGAACGGGACTGATCGATCCTGACCCTGCAGTCTATCCAGGTGCGATGAGGCACATCGACAATTGGTCGCCTTCGATCGACCTTTTCCTGCGCACGGTTCCAGGATTGCTTCTTGTACCCTGCATCGTCAGTAGTGTGGTCTCTCCCAAATGGGCGCACCACCCGATCACCTTGTTGCGCCGCATCGACTGGCAGAAGCGCCGCATCGCCGAGTTCGGTCAGGTGCTCCAGCAATTATTCCGACCAGGCACATTGTACGTGAATCCGCGCATATGCTTCGGTCCACCTGTTGATCTGGTCACGTTGCGCGCGGAAAGCAGCTCCGAACGGGTGCTCCCCGCGGTGATCTCACGCGGCAAGGCCCTGCTCAAAGAGCATTGCGAAACCTTTGGTGGATGTGCTATGTTATAGGTGAGGCAAAGGCTCATGGACCTGGAAATTGCGAAGTTAAGCGAATCACTTGTGGATGAACTGGTTGGAGCTGTGGCTTTGCCCAAGACAGCTTTCTGGCACAATCTTTTTTGGCGCCTTTTCCGCAGGATCACAGACCGCCTTGCCAGCCTCGGGATCAACTTTGACCGCATCGTGGGGAGTGAAGGGCTCCCAGCCGGAAGTTCGTGGACATTGACCCATTTCTGCAATCCTGCAGCAGTTTACGGCACTGCCAACATCCCTCTCACCGGTCCATTGCTGGTCGTCTCCAATCATCCGGGGGCTTACGATGGGCTGGTCATATTCTCTCAATTGGTGCGCAAGGATATCCAGTGGATCTCCACCGAGATCCCCTTTTTTGAGCACCTGCCCAACACGCGCCGGCATATGCTCTTCGCCTCGCGTACCAATGCACTCAATCGTATGACCGTCATGCGCGGAGCGATTAGGCACTTGCAGTCTGGAGGTGCGCTGGTCTATTTTGGCGCAGGGCACCGCGATCCGGACCCGGCTTCTTATCCCGATTCCGGGAAGATGATGGACAACTGGTTGGAGGGGATCGATTTCTTTTTCAAACACGTACCAGGATTGCAGCTGTTACCCACCGTCGTGAGTGGCGTGGTTTCCACGCGATGGGCACGCCATCCCATCGCCCTCCTGCGCCGCAAGCAGATCGACAAGCAGCGCCTGTCTGAATTTGGACAGGTGATCACCCAGTTGCTTAGGCCCGGAAAATTCCTGGCTTCCCCGGCAATTTCATTTGGCCAACCCGTCAGTGGATCTGCCCTGGTTGGCCGATCTGGCGGAGAGAAATTACTTCCCGAGGTTATAATCCTTGAAAAGGCTTTGCTGGTGGAACATTGTTTACGGTTTGGAGGTGATCCTGGTTTATGACCCTCGAAAAAGAGATCCAACGTGTAAGTGATTCCCTCCGCGAGGATGTCTTAAAGGTTCTTGGTCTTCCGCGCTCCGAGGCTTGGTGCAACTTGGGCGATCTCCTCTTCGGAAAAGCTACCAGGCACCTGGCAAAGATTGGTCTTACTTTTGATAGGATGATCGTTGAAAGCGGTTTTTACAAAGCCTCGGCATGGACATTGACCAATTGGTGCCGGGATGTCCTTGCTCATGGGGTGGAAAATGTGCCTTCAGAGGGACCCTTGCTTGTCGTATCCAACCACCCCGGTGCCTACGACGCCCTGGTGATTGCCTCCCGCTTACCCCGTCGTGACCTGCACATCATCGCCTCCGATCTGCCTTTCTTTCACGCTTTGTACAATTTCAGCAAGCGCGTTTTCTATATCCCCTTCAATATCAACAATGCTGCCGGGCGTATGGCTGGGATGCTTTCAGCCGTGCGTTACCTCAAGGACGGAGGTTCAGTCCTATTGATGGGCAGCGGAACCATCGACCCGGATCCGGCGGTTTATCCCGGTGCGTTGACCCATCTGCAACGCTGGACGGATGCAGCCAGCTTGTTCCTACGATTTGTCCCGCAAACGCACATTTTATTGTCTGCGGTCAGTCACATCGTTCACCCAAAATGGGCGCACCACCCTCTCACCTGGTTGCGCAAGGGAGGCATGGAGAAACGCCGCATGGCTGAACTGGGTCAGGTGTTCCAACAATTGTTCTACCCGGGCAGTCTGTACGTGTCACCAAGATTGAGCTTTTCTAAACTATTTTCAGCCGAGGAATTGGGTGATTCACCCCGTAATGCCCTCCTCGAACGTGAAACTTCGTTACTGATCGAGCATTGCCAGGAATTTGGCGGGAATCCTATCTGAATTCCATGAACCTTGTCTCGAAAACCCAAGAAGTCCAAAATGGATCAATGATGAGAATAATTTTATGCCTGGTGGAAGTATCCCAGGCCTGGTAGTTGTGATTCCTGAAAAGATGGCTACCGCGCATTATTTTCATATAAGCATTCCCATTGCAGGCCATATTACACAGACTGAGAACTTGGTTTTTTTCATCGCGTGAAGTGAGCGCGCCCTTTGTGAACCTGGGGGGAGACAACCGCTCCACGCTTCAACCATTTTGACCCGTTTGCCCTTTATCCAAGTTCATTCCCTCCCTTTCCATGTTAATAACGGGAAAAATGGACAGACGCCCTTATTTCGTCCCCTAAGCTCCGGGTTAAATCCACCCTTTTTGCGCAGCCGTGGCGATGGCTGCTGCACGCGAAGTCTACTCCCAACTTGTTGTAGATGCTCGCCAGGTGGGCTTTGACCGTCCGCTCTGTGATCCCTAATCGCAAGGCGATCTCTTTGCTCCTCTCGCCTGCAGCCACACCCCGCAGAACCTCCAGTTCACGCTCGGTCAAGCTCGTTGTGCCGGATAGAGATTTCGAATCGACAAGGCCGGTCAATACCCGGGAGATGATCTCCGGATTGAGCAGGGTTTCACCCCGAGCCGCGGCCCGGATGGTATTGAATAAAGCCTCCCGGCTGGTATCCTTGAGCAGGTAACCTTTCGCGCCGGCGCGTAGGCCGCGCAACATCAAGTTGTCTTCATTGAAGGTCGTCAAAATGACCACGGCGATCTGCGGTCTTTCTCTCCGCAGGTTTTCAATGGCGGTCATGCCGTCCATGCCGGGCATGCGTAAGTCCATCAGGACAACATCCGGTGACAGTTCTGCGCACAAGCGTAACGCCTCGGCTCCATCCGCAGCTTCACCCACCAATTCGAGATCGGTTTCTGTTTCCAAGATAAGGCGTAATCCCTGGCGGATGATCAGGTGGTCGTCGGCAACCAGGATGCGGATGGGCTTATCCATTGTTTATTCTCCCCAAAGGCAAGTGGCATACCAGGCGGGTACCCATTCCGGGTTTGGAGTGGATCTCAAGGTTCCCTCCTGCCATTCGAGTTCGTTCACGCATCCCAACCAGGCCATAATGACCGGTTTCAGAGGTATTGGGATCAAAACCAGCCCCATCATCCTCGATCTCGATTCCGAGGAGGTTTTGATCTGCCAACCGGTGGATGGCTAAATTCGCTTTCGTGGCATTGGCGTGGCGGGCAATATTGTTCAAGCTCTCGACAACGATACGCAAAATGGTCTCTGAAAGCTCATCTGGAAGATCAGGTGGGAGGGTTACATCCATTTCGCAAGGAATGCCAGTTGCAAAGCGTAAATGTTCCACTTCCCTGCGGATGGCATAGTCCAGGTCCGATGCCAGGGGCTGCCGGAGGTCATCGATTGCCCGTCGTGCGTCCGCCAGGGTGCTCCGCGCCCTTTCCATCGTTTCGTGGATGATCGCCTGTGCGCGTTCCATCCGGTTGTTGGCCAGATGCGCATCCACGGCCTCGAGTTGCAGGATCAATCCCGCCAATCCTTGGGATAGCGTGTCGTGTAGTTCACGCGCCATGCGCTGGCGTTCCGCGGTAATGGTCAAGTCTTCGACCTTGTCCGCATATTCGGTTAGTTGGCGGTTGGCGACCTCAAGTTCCTTGAGCAACAGTTGCGCCCGTTCCCGCGCTTGGGACTGGCGTACGTACATCGTCGTGTACAGAATTGTAAAAAATGCCGCTGGGATGATCACCAGCATCCAACCCTGCCCTTTGATTTCTGAAGTTACTTGGAAGAAGTTGATTGCCGCCAGGGCAGCATAAAAACTGATCGCCAGTAAGGATTTCAAAGTTAATCCCCAGAAACCAGCGATTTCTCCAATCAGAGGCATGAAAAGACCAAAGATCATTAGGTTGGAATCGGAAATGATGGAGATCACAAAAGCAAGGGTACCTTGCGAAATGATATAGATTGGTATCCACTTTCCTCCTGGCACCTTTTCCAGGAACCAATGCAGGGTCACATGAAAAATCAGCAGGGTCGTGTACACTGCCAGCTTCCACGGTTCTCGTAAGGAGGGATTCGTCGTAATGGTGGAAATATAGGCTCCGGCAATGACCAATGTCATTAGTAAATAGAAAATCCGGTAATCGTGATCCTGCTTGACTGAGGGGAAATCTTTGGCTTTGTTCATGGTTTTATTGTAAATCACTTCCCCAGGATTGTAATCGGTCGAGAGGACACTGTCCGAAAGGACAAGTGGGAACCATTCCACCGGACGATGGCAACAGGAAGAGAAGAACCTATACTGGAGACAACCAACAAAGGAGTTTATTATGGAAAAGAAAATTAGCAAGATTATTAACCTGGTCTTCAAAGGGGTAGCACTGGCGATGGGTGTCGCCGTGGTTGTGACCAACATCCTGGGTGTCATGGACACCCACGGCCAGGTCCTGCTTCTCGGTTTGGGATTGTTCGCTCTGGCGATCACCACATTGGATAAGGAGTAATGGAGATGCACGCAATCGAAGTCAATAATTTGCACAAAGCATTCGGCTCTTTGAAAGCTGTGGATGGCGTTTCCTTTGAGGCCTCCCAGGGCGAGATCTTCAGCCTGCTCGGTCCGAACGGCGCCGGCAAGACGACCATGATCTCTATGCTCTCCTGCCTGTTGCGTCCGGACCAGGGTGAGGCATTCGTCATGGGTCATTCCATCAAGGACGACCAGATGGGCGTCAAATCCAACCTGGGCGTGGTACCGCAGGAGATCGCCCTATACAACGATCTATCCGCGCGTGAGAACCTGGCTTTTTGGGGAAAAATGTACGGGTTGCGCGGCGCTTCTCTCAAGAAACGCGTGGAAGAAGTTCTCGAGATCATCGGTCTGACCGAACGCGCCAAGGACCGCGTGGGTAAGTATTCAGGCGGGATGAAGCGCAGGGTGAACATAGGTGTAGCCTTGCTGCATAAACCCAGGGTGATCTACATGGATGAACCAACCGTGGGCATCGATCCGCAATCGAGGCGTAATATCCTGGACAGCGTGGTGGCGCTCAAGCACCAGGGCATGACCGTGCTTTACACGACCCATTACATGGAAGAAGCGCAGGAACTCTCTGATCACATCGCCATCATGGACACAGGCCGGATCATCGCCTCTGGAACCCATGAGGAGCTGGTCAAGATCGTCGGGCAGGTGGATCGCATCACGCTGACCGTCAATACCGAAGGCAGCCGTGTGGTCGAAGCGTGGAAAGTGATCAACGGCGTGAAGCAGGTGAATTCCGAGGACGGGTCAGTTGTCGTTCTGGCCGAGGACAGCAACAAGATCTTGCCGCAGCTCTTCGAGAGCGCCAGCCTGCAAGGAACACGGATCACTTCGGTCGCCATCCAGGAGCCCAACCTGGAAACCGTATTCCTTCACCTGACAGGAAAAGCATTACGAGATTAGAGAATTGAGGATCGTGGTTGGCTATTTGGATCGAAACGCTTGCCAGCCAGTTGATCCTCATCATCAGGAGTAAATATGAAAATCCTAGACCTTGCCATCAAAGATTTGACGCGTTCCTTCCGCAGCGTATTTGCCGTGCTGTTCATGTTTGGCATCCCGCTGTTGATGACAGGCATGTTCTACTTTATGTTCAGTGGGCAGAAAGACGACTCCACCACCAGCCTGCCCCGTACCTCGGTCGTCATTGCCAACTTGGATGAAACCAATGTGGACGTGAGCGCCATTATGAGCCAGTTTCCTGGAAATACTGAAGTCCAATCCATGGGTGACATGATCGTTCAGGTGCTGCAGGATCCAGGCTTGGAAGAATTGGCGTCGGTAACCCTGGTCGAAAGTGCTGAAAGCGCCCGTGCCGCAGTGGACTCCCAGGAAGCCGCAATGGCGATCATCATCCCAGGCAGCTTTTCGCAGCAATTCTCCTCTCTTGAAGGGGAAGCCGAACTTGAAATTTACCAGGATCCCACCCTGACCCTCGGTCCGGCCATCGTCCGTTCCGTACTCACCCAATTCATGGATGGGCTTTCAGGTGCCAGGATCACCGTCAACGTGGCGTTGGCCCAGGCCGGTTCCAGGGATCCGGCGTTCTTCGGGGAAGTCGTGGAGGCTTATCTCGCCGCAACCGCAGCGTTTCGTGATCCTGCTGCGTTACTGGATGTGAATGACACCGCGCAGACTGCTGAAGAAATTCCTCTTGCCTTGCGCATTGTCGGTCCCATCATGGGCGCCATGTTGATCTTCTATGCCTTCTATACCGGAACCGCCACGGCTGAGACACTTCTCGCCGAGGACGAAATGGGCACCCTGCCGCGCCTTTTCACCACGCCAACCAGGCAAGCCACCATATTGGGTGGGAAATTATTGGCTGTCCTGTTAACCGTCAGCATCCAGGTTGTCGTGTTGCTCCTGCTGGGATGGCTCATTTTCCAAATCAAATGGGGCGCCACGCCTTCCGTACTCCTCTTTGCCGTGGGTACCATCCTTGTCGCCTCCGCCTTCGGAGTCTGTGTCACGTCGTTTATGAAGAATACCAAGCAGGGCGGGATCATCTTCGGTGGGGTGTTGACCTTCAGTGGCATGCTGGGCATGCTGCCTATCTTCACCATGGGCACCACACCCTCCCCGGTGCTGAAGACGATTTCATTTTTCGTTCCGCAAGGCTGGTCGGTGGACGCACTGTTGCAATCCATGCAGGGAGCGCCACTTGGCAGCCAGGATTAAACGCCGTGGTCATGCTTGCCTGGGCTGTGGTGTTCTTTGCCCTCGGCGTGTGGAGATTCCAGAAACGTTACGCTTAAGTCGGGAGAAATCAAATGATACGTATCCTTGATATCGCTCTGAAAGACCTGGTCCAGATCCTGCGGGACAAAAAAGTATTCCTGTTTATGTTGATCATGCCGGTTGCTTTCACCTTCCTGTTCGGCTTCGCCTTCGGTGGATTTAGCAAAGGACAAGCTGACCCGAGGCTGAAGGTGGCAATCCTTAACAATGACGATGGGGAGTTATCGCCTCGGTTGGTGGAGATGCTTGGCCAGTCCGAAGTAATTGCAGTCGTGCAGGACGCTGACCAAACATTTATCGATTACGAGAAGATGCTTGAGAAAGGGAAAATCGCTGCCATCCTGACCATCCCTGGAGATTATTCTTCGATGCTGGTTGCAGGTGACCTGCCACGGCTTATCCTGACCGCCAATATGACCCAATCCTCTGGAACGACCATCCAGGGCGAGATTCTATCGAATGCAGCTAGACTGACAAGTGCCGTCCAGACAGCCCTCATCGTTGGTGAGGCGACCTCGTCGTTCAGCACAGCCTTTGCGAGCGCCCTGGACGAATGGAAAACACCCCCGGTCAGGATCGTGACCACATCACCACTGGTCGAGCTATCCCAAGAACCTACCCCGCAGATGCAGTCCTTGGCCCAAACTTCACCAGGCATGATCCTTCAATTCGCCATTGCCGGGCTTCTAACCTGCGCTACGGTCATCGTCAGCGAGCGGAAAACCCGATCCCTGCAGCGCTTGTTGACCACAGCCACCCGGCGCGTCCACATCCTGCTCGGACATTACCTGGCCATCTTTACCCTCGTTTTTGGCCAATTCCTGGTTCTGATCGTATTTGGTCAATTGGTCTTGCATGTGGATTATTTCCGCATCCCCGCCGCAACCATGCTGGTAGCCGTGACAGCAAGCTTGTGCATCGCTGCCATGGGTCTCTTGATCGGTGTCCTGGCGAAAAGCGAAGAACAGGCCATCGCCTTCTCACTCATCCCTATGTTTATCTTTGGGGGTTTGGGTGGAGCATGGACACCCCTTGAATTCACCAGCCCCGCCTTCCAGGCGATAGGTCACCTGACTCCGGTCGCTTGGGCCATGGATGGATTTCAAGAACATCACGCTGCGCTGGCTGGATTTCGGATCTGCTTTATTGCCGTCCGCCGCTCTGGCAGGCTATGCCCTTTTATTCTTCCTGCTGGCGGTATGGCGTTTTCGCAAGGTTAGCGAGTGACAGAAAGTCGGGCGGAAAATGTATCCGCCCGACTTTTTTTATTGTTCGTTTATCAAATTTCAGGTCAATTCAGCAGCCATCAGGATTTCGTTAGTCCACAGATTTCCTTTCAAAATGGAGGAAATTGACTAGGGTTGGCTAAAGATCAATGCCGCAAATGCCTTCATCTGCTCTGGGAGCGGATCGAGGCAGACGGCAATTGGCGACGCTCCAGCGTTCACCCGGGTCTGGCCCTGCTTGGGACCAGGTGTAGTGACAATCTCCAATTCCATCATTTCTTCGGGACACACTGAGCGTGTCGTGGCTTGCACCGCAGCCACCAGGTCCCAGATATACACGCCCTTCTCAGACCAATTGTCCAGCATCCATTCCAGTATGTCTCCAGCAAAGCCGCTTACTGGCGAAGAGACGGATTCCCAGGTTGGGATATCCTTGCGCGTCCACACCACCTGGCGGGTGGCATCCAGGGGCACCAGGTGCAGCGACAAGCCCGGAGGCGAACACTTCCTGGGCAGCCAATGGGTCGACCCAGATATTCCATTCAGCCACTTCGTTGTCCAGTTCAGGCCAATCACTGTGGATATTGCCAGGCATGTTGGCGCTGCCGCCCATGATGAAAACGTCCTGGATATTCGCCGCGATTCCGGGATCGATACGCAACGCCTCGGCCAGGTTGGTGTGGCTTCCACTGATGAATATCGTCACCGGCTCTTCGGACTCTGCAATGATCTCAGCCATAAGCGCAGCTGCCGGCACGGGGCTGATCATACTCATCGCCTGGGGGATGGAGAGATCCCAGAAATTGTCGCTTGCTTCCCGCCACGGGTCGGGAAATGCATTCGAGCCCTCGAGAGGCGCATCACTTCCATACCCAACAGGGATGTCCTCCCGCCCAAAAGCGCCCAGGATCTGTGTGATATGCTGCGCAAAAACCTTCGGATGCGCCTCCCCATATGAGATTGTGACCGCGCGGACGTCAAAGAGCGGATTGCGCAGGAAATACAACATGGCGATCATGCCATCCGGGCTGCCGTCATCATCCACTATGATTGGGATGGGTCCTGACGGGCCTGGTGTAGGCAGAGATACCGGGCTGACCACTGTAGTTCCTTGCTCCGGGCAGGATTTTATTTTCAAACTTCGACCCATCCTGCTGGATGCAAAACGGTTTGAGACCCATTCTTTCCCAGACAGGAGCCATTGGCCACACTACGATCACCAGAAGAACGAGAACTGCCAAAATAATGATGGGAATTAACCATTTTCGTTTCATGGTACACCTCAAATAAATAATGCCTGGGGGCACATCCTCGGTATCAGCCGGGTCGTATTACGGAGCTTTCCAATCGTGCATTACCTCTTCCAGCATTCGGCGGATGGATGGTTCAAAAAAAGTCCTTCCTCCAATATACTTCCGGTCAGCTCACGATTGGAATTCTCAGTGGTTGGTTGCAATCATGATCAGTGCAATGATTCCACCCAGGGTATTCACCAGGATGTGCACCAGCAGGCTATATCGGATATCTTTTTTCTTCCAGACGAGATGTATCAATGGATACGAGGCCAGGATCCGAATGATATTCTCCCAGGGAGAAAAGAAGTGATAAAGAGAAAAAAGTAACGTGTTCAAGAACGGTGCCCATTTTCCCGCACAATGCTCCATCCTGGGAAGGAGATAGCCTCGAAAATAGATTTCCTCCACGAACGGGCCGCCTATGCAACTCAGCAGGATATAGAAGATCGAGACAAGCCTAATTCCCTTGTAACCAGCCAGTGTTGAAGGATTTTGCAGCAACAATTGAAAATTATATCGTTCTGGCCACCAGGAGAAGAAGGTGCGAACAATATATGGCTGGATCATGGGAGCAAAGACCATAAACAAGATTAGGAAATAAATGATAAAGGCCGGGACATAGAAGAAATATTCCCAGGGCCGGCTCTTTTCAGAATATTTTATTACTTTAAATATCGAATATCTTCCTGTCTCGCTCTTACCGGCAATCAACAGGATCCCCAATTGAACAGGAATTAATCCGACCAGGATGCCCAGGAGATACCCCACAACCGGGCTCAGTTTTTCATCCACACCCAATGATTCTGCAAAAATAGGCTGGGAGAAGAACAAAATGGATCCCAGGATGGCTAGACCCGGCAACAAGTGGTAGAGAATGGATTTTGCCAGCCCATGTTGCTTCATATTAAATGACTCGCCTCCTTTGTTGGAATCAACGTCTGGTTGCTTTTTGACGCCGTAGGCGGTCTATCTCACTGCAAACATGGCAATGAACAGGAACAGGTCCGCGGCGGCATGGATAAGCCAGGCACCCCAGATACTTTCCGTCTTCAACATCAAGATGCCGCACGCCAGCCCAAGCGTGAATGTGTTGACGATGAACACAGGTATGATGAACGCAGGCAGGTAAGCGACAGAAATGGAATGCATGGCTGCAAACCAGAGCGAGGTGATCAGAACCGTGCCCGCTCCACCCAGCAAAGGCTGCAGTTTCTTGAAGAATACTCCGCGCAGCCACAACTCTTCCAGCATGCTGTTGCTCAGGGCAAAGACAAGCCCCCACACGATCGCTGACCCAAGCTGTTCCAGCGCAAAATCTTGCCCAAAGAAGATCAATACAGAGGTGAAGTAATTGAATAATACCAGCAAGCCGATGCCCCAGCCCCATTTACTTTGTATCCCTCGCTTGATCAGGATGGCGCCCAGGCTGCCGCGCCCCAACCAGGTGAGTACCAGGATGGGGACCACTGCTAGCACAAACTCGTAAAACTTTGCCAGCCCGGTGAACGGTTGGAGTTGCTCCACACGCCCAGCCTCCCCAGTAGCGTGCTGCCATAATCGCCGAACAGGTCCCACGACAGGTTGACCATTGAAGCGATAAAAAAGGCATACATGACCCCGCCGATCGACGCCAACCTGTTGTTGCGTTTTAACAGGATACCCGCGGCAAGGAAACCGGCAGAGACTAGTGAAGCAAAGAGAATATTCCCATTGGTTGGGAAGAGTGGGTAATGCCTGGGTTCCATCACGAACACCAGCAAGGAACAAGCCAGGAAGAGCGCGAATAAGCCTATCTTGGCAGGCACGCTTGTGGGATTGGTTTGGGGTTGTAGCGAAGGTTCAGTTGACATTTCTTTTCCTTCCTGCATATTGAGTTTCATCGTGACGTTTGTTTGAGTTGGCAGATGGTGTATCCCATCCGGGGCAAGGAAAACTATTTATGAATGAGATCATTATTTATGGTCATGTGCGGTACGAAAGCTCAATTCCATCGAGAAACAGGTTCCCTCCTTTGGTAGTCCTTCTTCGGGTGGGTGTAAGGAATCCAGGTATTTTCATCATTTACCCTCCGGAAGCGAAGACTGATCACATTGATCCAGGAACTCCCGCAAGGTCACACACATTGCCTCCGCATCGATCAGCCACCCGTAAGGATGCTGCCAACCTGGCACAGGGACAATGCGCGCCTCCTTTGCCAATCCTTGAAGAGCATGCATGCAGGCGAGTTCGCGCTCGTTTGTCAGCAATTCTTCTTCCGGTAGCATCAGGATGGGGCAGGTCACCCGGCTGTAATAATCTTCAAGGCGCATGTGATAATAGGATTCCATGTATTCCAGCAGGACTGCCCTGCCGGGACTGGAGGTGACCCTGCCGTCCCCGAGGTCCTTTGCCCCATAACGCACCATCAACTTCGACATCTGCATTCCACCAACCGACCGGTTCCAGGTTCTCCCGGTAGGTATTCACCAATTCCTCGATGGAAGAATGGATTCGCTCGGGGCGCTCAGTCATCTTCTTTAACTCCGCGGTTACATGGTCCTCGAATGCCTTTTCAGATCCATTCCATGTGCCGTAAGGGCCGTACTCGCTGGCGAGCGCGCCGTCGCAAGCCAGGGATATTACCCTTTCCGGATGGTTCGCTGCCAGGCTGAGTCCCACCTCGGCACCCATCGAACTACCTATAACATGTGCTTTCTCAATGCCCAGTGCCGTCATCACCCCGAGCACATCCTCCGCCATGTCATCTGCACCGTAGCCGTGTGAAGGGCGGTCGGACCTGCCATGCCCCCTCAGGTCCACCAGCACCAGGCGGTGACTTTCCTGGAAATGATGCACGGCCCGCGACCACATCATCATGTTTGCGCCGCTGAAGTGCAGAAAGACGATCGCAGCCCCTGCCCCTTCGTATTGGCGTACTTGTAGCTCAACGCGGTTGACAGGGATGCGTTTATCTTGAAAAATGGTTGTCATAGGTATTCCCAAGGTTGTTTCTTTTATTTTCCATGGTCCTGAAAAGAGAAAACCAAAACCACAGGTTGGAACCAGGAATATTTTCCATCGCCAGTATAGCAGTTCCACCATTTCCGTCCAATATCCTTTAGGATGGAAATGATAGTTCCTAGTGATTATCTTGATTATGCTTTTTGTTCCGGTTACAACAGGTTCACTCCCCCTACTGACCGGATTACTAAAAACCCTGGGAGGGGATATTTCCTTTCTTTCCTCACTCTTTCAACCCTTGTGCACCTGGATCAAGAATTTGCGCGCAAAGAACACCTATTTCCTTCTCGATCCCGATCATTCAAGCCCCCTGCAGCCACAGGTCAGCCACCTCCGGGATGGACTGGCGCGGCACCAGCGTGATGGCATCCGCTGGGCAGGAAGCCCGGCACACCCCGCAGCCAAAACAGCGCTGCGGGTCGATGTACACCTTTCCCAGTGCCGATGAATAGAACTGCGCCCCGAATTGGCACTGGCTGATGCAGTCCTTGCAACCTGTACACACATCCGGGTCCACCTGGCACAGGTACTCGGCGCGGAAGAAGTTCGGCAGGCCGCGCTTCTCGATGTAATACTTGTACGCGCCGCAGTCCCGGTCGCAGTTGCACATACCCACCACGAAGGGGGTCACTCCGGTCCAGATGGAGTGGATCAATCCTTCCTCATCGAACTTGCGGAACAGGCGTTTGGCTTCCTTCTTGTCCAGCACTTCCAGGCAGGAGCGCGCCTCCGGGAACCTGCCCAGCACCCCCCACTGGTCCAGCCCAAAGCCGAAACAGTAGCGCTTGTCGGTCAGCCCGGTGGTCTGGAAGCGGCAGCCGCACGGCATGCGCGTGATCGAATCGACCATGTCGATCACCTTCTCGCAATCCTCGATGGGCAGCACCTGGCCGAAGTGCTCCACCATGCGCTGGTGAACGATCTCTTCATCCGTCCGGGGGGGCCTGATGGAAGACTGCGCCTCCCCGCTGGAGGTTTATAGGGTTTGCCGGTGACCGCCGGCATGATGAAGTACTCCCAGAACATGTTCGCCCATTCGTAGCGGTCGAGGCACCGGTGAGGTCGTGCTCATTTGCAGTCACTTGGGCGTGGAGCAGCTCGGGGGTGTAATTTTTCATTTCCATGTACCACTTTTTCCCTCGGCGTGTTCGGTACAGAACTGGCACATAACGCACTCCTTTCTTGATCAGGAACAGGCCGTGCCTTTCGGTAATGATTTTAGGAACGTGCTATCAGTATAGCGAAAAAATATGTGGAATACAATAGGTTGGGTGAATGGGAAAGTGGTGAAGAAGGGACAACTCATTTGAACCTCCCCATCCATGCATTTCACCGGCTTCCGGGATTGGATTTGGTTGTAGCAACGATCTTTCCTTTGCTTGGACCCATCCCCAGTGACTTGGGTAAGGGATGACTGCCTGATATTTGGTTTGCATCCTGGGTAGGGATTGATCGCATCGGAAAACCCTCCTGTGGTAGGACGCCACATCCTCCTTTCGTAGGTGCCCAATAATTGGGTGTTACCCTATACTACGGGATATACAAGGTATACAAAATGATCCCGCTGATAGTTTTCTCCCTCGCCACCCTATTTGCACTGCTGAGCTTCAGCCCCCTGATGCACAGCGACGATGCCGGTGAATACATGTCTGCTGAAATCGAACCAGCCGAATGCCTCCAGGCATAATCCTGATGCAATTGTCATTCCCCTCCAGCCTGCCGCTTATGGCAGGCTTTTCATTATCCCATTCTCCAGTGACTGATATTTTCCCATTTCGAGCCACAATAATCAGGCCTCGTGGGAACCCCACCTTTCTGCGATAATTCGTATAACCCGGATGGGTGATCTGCGTTGCTTCGATCTCTGCGGGAAAAGGTACTCCCCTTCAAGAATTGGCCGCATCCACTTACCACCCAATCTCCCGAGGTAATCCCCTTGACCCGGGAAATCGTGGAAAGTGGTCCTACACGGGGCAGGGTGGTTTCCATTCTTCAATTTCCTTGACCTTGAATGCAACACTTGTAGATACACCTTGCATCCTCCTTGATTCCATGCTAAAATCTGACAGTTGTCAAATCAATACCGAACGCATCGAAAAGTGGGCAACCCCCACTTTTCTGCTTGTAAACAAGACCAAAACGGAGCAAGAAGGAATGAAGAACGAATTTGCGCTGGCATTTAATGAGGTGCTGGAAGAAAAACAACTCCCCAGGGAGATCATCCTTTCAGCCATCGAGTCGGCCATGGTCTCAGCCTACCGGCGAGCCGTGAATGCTTCCAATGCCCAGGAAGTCAAAGCCACCCTCGATATGGAGACCGGCAAGGTAACCATCTTTGCCGAGAAGGAAGTCGTGGAAGACGTGCAGGATGAGCGCACCGAGGTCCTGCTCAGCACGGCACGCACGGTCAATCCCGAAGCGAACCTGGGTGACATGGTGATTGTTGAGACCACCCCCAAGGACTTTGGGCGTGTTGCCGCGCAGACCGCTCGCCAGGTCATCCAGCAGCGCATCCGTGAGGCGGAACGCCAGATGCAAGCCGATTTCTTCAATAAACAAGTCGGCGAGATCATCAATGGCATTGTCCAGGCAGTCAACATGACCCAGGGCGCCACCATCGGGCTGGATATGAAAGCCGAAGGGATCATGCCGCCGAACCAGAAGATCCCTGGTGAACGCTTCAAGGTACACGACCGCGTGCGTGCCATTGTACTGGAAGTCAAGGACAGCCCACGCGGCCCGCAGATCATCCTCTCGCGTGCCCATCGCAATTTCCTGCGCCGGCTGCTGGAGAATGAAGTACCGGAGATCTACCATGGAATCGTTGAGATCCGCGCCATCTCCCGCGAACCGGGTCAGCGCGCCAAGGTGGCTGTATCCGCCACGCAGGCCAATGTGGACCCGGTTGGTGCATGTGTAGGGATCAAGGGCGTGCGCATTCAGGCCATCGTCAAGGAACTCCACGACGAAAAGATCGACATCATCGAGTGGAATCCCGATCCGGTGTTGTATATCTCCAAGGCGATCAGCCCAGCCAAGGTTTCCGGTGTTTACTTGAACGAATCCGGGAAGACCGCCACGGTCGTCGTGCATGAAGACCAGCTCTCCCTTGCGATCGGTCGGGATGGACAAAATGCCCGCCTGGCTGCCAAGCTGACCGGTTGGCGTATAGATATTAAATCCCTGCCCGAAGCTGCAGGTGATGCCATCCTCAAGCTCCAGACCGATGCTGAACTCGTCGAGCATTGCCGAACTTGAAAAGAATAATGTGCCTCTCGTTGAAGCCATTCTTGCCAAGAAGGCTGAGAACCAGGCGCTCACACCCGAAGAGTATGTAACCCTGATCCAATTTGTGGATCGGGTGGAACGACGCACGGTGGAAAAACTGCGCGCTGAAGCCGCTGTGCAGGAAGAACGTCTCAGCGAGGCACGCGCCGTGATCCCGCCGGCAGCCTTCGATACTGGTATCGACACTCTCGGTCTGCCCGAACATGTCTATACCATCCTGACCGAAGCTGAACACCGCACCGTTGGCGACCTGATGCTGGCGATGAAGCTGGATCCGGATTCTGTCCTGGGTTTGGCCGGGATTGGTCCCAAGGCGATGCAGGCCATCGAGGCCGCGCTGGCTTCGGTATCCTGGCCCGAACCTGAAAAACCTGTTGAAGAGCTCCCGGTCGAGGTCGTTGAAGAAGTTCAACCAGGCGAAATCGCTCCGCAGGAACCTGTTGAAACGGTTGCCTTGCCGGAAGTTACCCCCATCGTCGAAGAGCAACCGGTCACCGAGCCGGTGGTTGCTGCAGCCGAGGAACCTGAAGAAGACAAGGACTTTGAGAAGCTCTTCTCCATGCAGAATGTTGTCACCGGGGAAGTGGTTGTCGATGAAAGTGAAGATGCCGCCTCCCAAAAAGACAAGGATAAGAAAAAAGGCCGCAAAGACCGCGTGATCGAATTCGATGAAGATCGCGGTGAAGCAGTGGCACGGAAGAAGCATAAACGCGGCGACGGTATCGTCGATCAAGAATGGTAACAGACCAACAAGTCTATTCTTTGGACATGGGTTCGAATCCGTGTCCAAAGAAGTTCCAACAGGCATAAGAAGGTGTCTGGAAAACAGGTCAAACACCCCAAGCATATCCCCCAGCGAACCTGCGTAGGCTGCCACACTGTGCTGCCCAAGCGGGCGCTGGTTCGCATTGTGCGCCAGGCGGATGGGGTGCGCGTCGATCCGAGCGGAAAACTTGCCGGTCGAGGCGCTTATCTCCACAATCACCGCTCCTGCTGGGAAAAAGGACTTGAAGGGTTCGCTTGCCCACGCCTTGAAAGTGACGATTTCGCCGCAAGACCTCGAGTTGCTTCTCCAATACTTGCAGACTCTGCCGGAGGAACTCGAGCAGGAACAGGTTTCTATGGGCTGAGAAAAGACCCTTCGCTCAGCCGGCAGGTGGCATTTTTCATAAAGCACGGCTCTCACGATGAGAAGCCATGGTAGTCCAGGTACGATGAAGGAGTTGCCGTATGAGCGACCAGAATTCCAAGAAGATTGAAATACCCCCCACAATTGCTGTGCGCGACTTCGCGCAGAAAATTGACGTTTCTGCCATCAATATCATCCGAAAACTGATGGAAAATGGGATGATGGTGAGTATCAACCAGGCGATCGATTTCGACACCGCCGCCATCGTTGCTGCCGAGATGGGTTTCGAAGCTGTTCTTGAAAGCCAGGATGCTCCCGAGCTGAAAGAGGCGGGTGAGGTTCCCATGTGGCGCCAGATGATCGCCGGGGAGGATGAAAAAGTACTTTCCCCTCGCCCACCGGTCGTGACCATCCTCGGTCATGTGGACCACGGAAAAACCTCCTTGTTGGATGCCATTCGTAAAACGGATGTTGCCGCAGGGGAGGCAGGTGGCATCACCCAGCACATTGGTGCATACCAGGTGGAATTAAAAGGCAGGCAGATCACCTTCCTAGATACTCCCGGTCACGCTGCTTTCACCGCCATGCGCGCCCGGGGTGCCCAGGGTGCCGACATCGTTGTCCTCGTGGTTGCGGCAGACGATGGCGTGATGCCGCAGACCAAGGAAGCCATTGCCCACGCCAAGGCCGCCCGTGTACCCATCGTGGTTGCCATGAACAAGATCGACAAGGCCAACTCCAATCCCGACCTGGTCAAAAAACAACTCAGCGAGAATGACCTTGTTCCCGATGATTGGGGTGGAAACACCTTTATCGTGCCAGTCTCTGCCAAGCAAAAGCTGGGCATTGAGGACCTTTTGGAGACCATCCTCCTCGTTGCTGACAATACGGATATCCGTGCCAATCCCAAGGGGCAGGTGATCGGCACGGTCATCGAAGCCGAGTTGGATAAATCCAAGGGACCGGTTGCCACTCTCCTGGTACAAAACGGAACCCTGGACACCGGTGATATCGTGGTGGCAGGAACATCCTTCGGCCGCCTGCGCGCCCTGTTCGACTTCCGTGGGCGTAAAGTGCAAAAAGCCGGGCCGTCCTTTCCGGTTTCGGTAATGGGGCTGAATAACATGCCCTCTGCAGGCGATATTTTCCAGGTCGTTGCCACGGAAAAAGAAGCCCGCCAGATCATCGCCGAGCGCACGGAAGCTGGACAGAAGCAGGTCTCTGCAGCCAAGAAGATCACCCTGGAAGATCTCTATTCCAAGATCAAGGCTGGCGAGGCACAGGAACTCAACCTGATCCTGAAAGGTGATGTGCAGGGATCACTTGAACCCATCATCAATGAAATTAAAAACCTGGGGAAAGGCGAGATCAGGATCAACATGCTGTATGCCGAGACTGGGAACATTAGTGAGAATGATGTGCTCCTGGCGTCCTCGTCTCAAGCCATTATTTTTGGATTCAATGTTCAAGCCGATGTGGCAGCCCGCCGCTTGGCGGAGACCGAATTTGTCTCGATCCGCCTGTACGATATCATTTACCGCCTGATCGAGGATGTGGAAAAAGCGCTCAAAGGCATGCTTGCCCCGGAATTCACCCAGCGTGTGATCGGCAAGGCAGCCGTCCTGGCGATTTTTGGATTGTCCAAAGGCGGTAAGGTTGCCGGTTGCCGGGTGGTGGAAGGCGAACTCCGCCGCAATGCAAAGATCCGCTTGTTGCGTGGCAAGGACATCGTCTTTGAAGGGGATGTTTCTTCGCTGAAGCACGAGAAGGAAGATGTGCGTGAGGTCCGCCAGGGCTTTGAGTGTGGCATCGGGTTGAAGAATTTCAACGATGTTGAAATTGGCGATGTCCTTGAGTGTTACTTATTGGAAAAGACAGAAAAGGAATAGGGCGATTTCCGCTATCGGTATATCGTTAAGAAGAATATGCCATCCAAAGTTAGAATTGAACGTATTGAAGATCGTTTCCGCCAGGATCTTTCTGAGTTGCTCATCCGTGAGATCAGTGATCCTCGTCTGCATCAGATTTTCATCACCGATGTAAAAGTCGACCGCGAGTTGGCCTTTGCCGATATTTATGTCTCGGCAGTCGAAGGCGGGACGCGCAGCGCTGAGATCCTCGAAGGTCTGAAAGCGCCAGTGGTTTCCTGCGTCGGCAGCTGGCAGCTCGTATTGACCTGCGTGCCATGCCTCGCCTGCGTTTTCATTGGGATCCCACTCCCGAAAACGCAGACCAAATCGAACGACTCCTGGCATCATTGAAAAAGAAATGACAGACCTGCACGAACAGATCAAAACCCGTTTCCAGGACGCCAGGCACATCCTGATCGTTTCACATATCCGCCCGGACGGTGACGCCATTGGCTCCATGTTGGCACTCGGTCTCGCCCTGAAGGATGCAGGTAAGGAAGTCCAGATGGTGCTCCAGGACGGCGTACCTGCTGGTTTCAAACACCTGCCCGGCAGTGACCAGGTCCTGACAAAAGCTGACGGCAAGTTTGACCTGATAGTCACCGTGGACTGCTCGGATCTTAAGCGCTGTGGCAATGTGCTCGACAATTACCCCCGCCCCGATATCGTCATTGACCACCATGTCACGACGGAACCATTCGGAATCCTGAACCTGGTGGAACCCGAGGCGGTCGCCACCGCTTCGGTCCTGACCCGTCACATGCCACGCTGGAACCTGGCCATCACTGTTCCCATCGCCGCCAACCTCATCACGGGTTTGGTAACCGACACCCTGGGCTTCCGCACCTCCAATACCACCCCCGAATCCCTCCGCCAGGCTGCCGACTTGCTCGAATTGGGCGTGGACATGAGCAGCCTCTATTTCCGCAGCCTTGTTCGCCGGACCTTTTCTGGTGCCAGGTATTGGGGTGCCGGCCTCACCACTCTTCAGCGCTCGGACGGAATCGTGTGGACCACGCTGACACTGGCAGACAGGAGTACATCGGGGTATACTGGGACCGATGACGCTGACCTCATTAACGTCGTTTCATCCATTGATGAGGCGGATATTGCGTTGATATTTGTTGAGCAAAGTCCTCTGAAAACAAAAGTTTCCTGGCGTGGGTTAAAGTCCTACATTGATGTTTCCCAGATCGCGCGTCAGTTCGGCGGTGGAGGCCATCGTTCAGCTTCCGGGGCCGAAGTGACTGGTTCCTTGGAAAAGGTACAGGATAAAATCCTGTCTGCTACGCGCAAAGCTTTAAACCAACCTCACTGATCGATAAGGCTCGCAGGGGAACGAGTATTCCTAAATGGAGGAAAAGAAATGGAAAGTCAAGATGTAAGAAATGCAATCTCCGGCATCCTTGTCGTCGACAAGCCTGTAGGCTTGACTTCGCACGATGTTGTGGAGATCGTTCGCAAGGGCACCAACATCCGCCGCGCCGGACACACGGGAACCCTTGATCCCCGCGCATCTGGTGTGTTGGTCATTTTGATTGGACCGGCAGTTCGTTTAAGCGAATTTGTTTCGGCCTCCGATAAGCGCTATCAGGCGATCATCCGTTTGGGTGGCACCACCGACACGTATGATGCTGATGGGCGCCAAACCGGTCAGGCAAATACACCTGTTACTGTTACAGAAACACAATTCAACGAAGTACTCCAGCATTACGTCGGTGAGATCGAACAGACGCCTCCACCCTTTTCTGCAGTCAAGGTCCACGGGCGAAAAGCATATGAAATGGCCCGTCGCGGGTGAAGAGGTCGAACTCGCCCCTCGCAAGATAAACGTCTACCACCTGGAAGTGCTCGAATGGGCTCCACCCGAGGTGGTTATTGATGTCCACTGCTCCTCAGGTACTTACGTCCGTTCACTGGCCAACGATCTTGGCACAGCGCTGGGTTGTGGTGCCTTCCTGGTCGGGTTGCGCCGTACAAAAAGTGGGCGCTTCAGCCTGCGGGATGCCACTCCTCTGCGCAAGCTCCAGGAAGCCTTCACAAGTGGAAACTGGTACCAGTACCTGATCCCTGCCGCCGAAGCCCTGGCCGAATGGCCCGGTGTGGAACTCAACCCGGATGAGGTTGAGGATGTCAAGCATGGTCATCGGGTTAAAGCTGCACCCGATACCCAACCGGGACTTGTCCGAGGTGTCAGCATGGCTGGTGAACTGATTGCAATAATGGACCTTGCAGTCAACGAAGACGGCTCCCTGGAGTGGCAGCCCAAGAAGGTGTTTTACTCTTAACCCACCCTTCTATCTGTCGCGGACGAATGCCGGTGAAATGGACCCATTGGATCCTGGTTCCGCGTTCGTTCGTGAATATTCTTGATTGTGCAACACTACCAGTCCCTCGATCAAATCTCACTCGATAATACCTGGTTGACCATCGGTATCTTTGATGGAATCCACCTCGGTCACCGTGTACTGCTTTCCCGCCTGGCGGAGGGTGCGCGCGCAGCTGGTGCCGCCTCTGTGGTCTTGACCTTGCATCCCCACCCTGCGGTCATCCTCGGTGGGCAGTCTGACTACGCTTATCTGACCACCCAGGTGGAAAAATCCGAACTCTTGGCAGACATTGGTGTTGACGTCGTCATCACTCTGCCTTTCAGCCAGGAGCTTGCCGCAGACACTGCACAGGAATTCATACAACGGGTGTACTCGGCATTACACATGCATCACATTGTGATAGGTCACGACACTGCCCTTGGTCGCGGCAGGGAAGGAAACTCGACCCGCCTGGCCGAAATAGGCAGGCAGCTTGGATATGATGTCGAAGTGGTCCCGCCTTTGCGCCAGGAAATCACGGGTCATCTCGTCCAGCATGATCCGCGAACTGTTACGAAAGGGGGCTGTTGGGCAGGCTGCTGCTGCATTGGGGAGATGGTATAGCTTGACCGGTCCGGTCGTCCACGGCGACGGGCGCGGCCGCAAGATCGATATCCCCACAGCCAACATTCGCCCCCCCGATGAAAAATTGATTCCCGCCAACGGCATATACGCAACCTGGGCTTGGGTGGACGGTAAAAGAGTCGCCGCTGCAACCAATATTGGCGTCAATCCCACCTTCACCCCCGGCAGAACCATACCCTCTGTTGAAGCCCATTTGCTGGATTTCCACTCCGACTTGTATGGATCTGAGTTGAAACTGGAATTCGTTGAGCGCTTGCGCGACGAGTTGAAATTCTCATCGGTGGAGGCATTGCTCGAACAGATCCAGGTCGATATTTCCAGGTGCCAGGCAGATCCTTTCTGGTGCCTAGGTCTGACCCGTTTATTTGGATGAGCGGAATGGAGGAAACCAATGCGAAGACCGGGAGACAATATTTCCAATGAGGACCTTCTTGAAAAAGAACCGCAACTACAGAAAGAGAGTCCCGATCACGGTGATGTTCGGTGGCTGCGGCTACGGCGCAGGTACTTTCAATCCATCGGTCTCCAAAACGAAACCTCGCTTTGATCTCTTGTCCTTTCTTGGCATTCGGCGGAAAAAGACGAATAAGAAATGAGTTTTACGATGCCCCGGTTGACTGCCGGGGCATTTTCGTCTATAGTTCGTGCATGCCGAAAACAGAGATTTACCTCCTTTCCCCGCGTGAACTCTCCCCTGAGACCATCGCAGTCACCTTTGCCAAGACATCCCGTTCCCCTGGATCGTTTCGTGAGATTGCTTCCGAATTGACCGATGAGCAATCCGCCCGCTTCCATGAACGCTGGGTCGTTGGCTACGGGCATGCCTCCGTTGCTGAACACGCCGTGCTCCACATCGCCATTGAAAACGTTTCCCGCCTGGCTGTGGAATGCATCGAATCCAACCGCCTGGCGTCCTATACGGAGAAATCCACCCGTTACCAGAAGTGGGATCAGGATGCTTTCATAATCCCACCCGAACTGGAAGGTCATCCTCTTCATGATCTCTATTCCCAAACCTGCAAGATGCTCTTTAATGCCTATGCGCAAACCACTTGAGCCGGTCAAAGCTCTCGTCCAGGCGGATACACCCCGGCGCGAGAATGAGACAGACGAAGCCTTCGACCGCCGCATCCGCTCTCGGTATGTCGATTCATGCCGTTTCCTGCTCCCTGCCGCTTCCCTTGCCAACCTGGGCATGACTGCCAATGCACGCGTGTTGGAGCATGCCATCAGCAAGATGCTTTCCCACCCACTTGCTGAAGTTCGCCAGGTTGGTGAACAGTTAAAAGCCGTGGCACAGTCTGAAGTACCCACCCTCGTAAAGTATGCCGCCGCTATTCCCTACCTGGCGGATACTGCCCGTGATTTCGCAAATCTGGAGATCGTTCTCGACGGACCCGAAAGCGTGAATGAAACCACGGGAGATTGGTGCTCTCTACATCAGTACGACCCTGACGGAGAGACAAAAATACTTGCCGCGGTACTGTATCGCTTCGGCGAGATGGATTACTCCGAGTCCCTGGCGATTGTCAAACGGGCAAGTGCAGAACAGCGCGTTCAGCTCGCCAGGTTAACCCTGGGGCGGCTGGGGGAACACGATGCACCCTTGCGCGAACTGGAACACACCAGCTACACCTTTGACCTGCTTCTTGATCAGGGTGCCTATGCTGAATTCAAGCGCCACCGCATGATGACCCAGACACCCCAGCTCCTCACTGCGCGCCTCGGATACGCCGTCCCAAGGCAGATAGTGACCGCAGGTTGCGAAGAACTCTACCGCAAGGCGATGGATTCTGCCTCCGAAGCCTACGAACAGCTAGCTGCATGGAACCCCCAGGTCGCCGCTTATCTTGTCCCCAATGGTTTCCATCGCCGTGTGCTGTTCACCATGAATTTGCGCCAGGCATTTGCCTTCTGCAAATTAAGGGCTGCCCCCAATGCCCACTTCTCGATGCGCCGAGTGGCTCAACGAATTACAGAGGAGATCCGCCGCGTTCACCCCACCTTGCTGGAATATCTTCAATTGCCAGGGGAAAGCTGGCAGGAAATTGATCACAAGTATATGTAAAAATTTCGCCCCGGTTAATCACCGGGGCGCTGGTTTTTTATAGTGTAAGGCTTCCACTCTGTGCGATCAAGCCTACGCCAAAGAGCAGGCAGACTGAGATCAAGATCAACCCATTAATCACCAGGCCGATGATCCCCAGGGTTTTCTTATCTGTTTTCTGGACAACAGACGCGATCCCCAGTCCTATTCCCAACAAGCTTAACCCTGGGCTGCAGCACATCATCACGCTGGCAATGAGTATGGCCGGAGAACTCGTATCGATCATACTTGGATCGGTCAACGGATTGTTGGCTGCCAGTGAAATGCCGTAACTAAAAGCGATGATGAATCCAATACATACCAGCAGGAAGGCCACCAAACCGATAATGAAGGAAGCGAGCCCAAGCTTGGATTGCTTCCGCATGGGAGGCTGTTCGAATGGCGAGGGTGGAGGGACAGCGAGCATTGTATTGTCGTACATGGCATTCTCCTCAGGTCAGGAAGGGATGATTTCAGGGATAGTATACATGAATTCTGGAGTTGGCTTCCATGCCGTGCCGAATTATTCACTGAATTCTTCCACCTCATAGGTAGATCCAGGTGATTTTTCTTCCACGTATCCGCTTGGGGGCCAAACGGATGACAGAGGAGAGCCACCGCGTCCACCCCTATCTGACGAACAACTTGCGTCTGCAATGGGAGAGCTGGCAGGGAATTGAGTAAAAATATATATAGAAATTTCGCCCCGTTGATGAGCCGGGATATTCATCATAGAGAAAAATATTCCCCATATATAATGGCTATGCATACAGTGATTAACACACTCAAAATTTGCGCGAATAACGTTATGAAGATCAACCCGTTGATCACCAGGCCGATAATCCCTAGGGTTTTCTTCTCTGTTTTTTGGACTACGGACGCAATCCCCAGTCCTATTCCTAACAGGCTATAACCTGGGCTGCAGCACATTAAGAGACTGGCAAGGATAATGGCTGGAGATGGTTGTATCGGTCTGGGGATCAGTCAACTATTGGCTGCCAGGGAGATGCCATAACCGAAAAAAAAAGATAAATCCTATGCAAATCCAGGATAAGCACCACCAAGGCTAATACACAAAGGAAACGATCCCCAGCTTGGACTGCTTTCGGACATGAGGCTGTTCGAAAAGTGACGACGGAGGGTCAGCAGGCAACTGTATTGTCATCCATGGCATACTCCTCAATTTAATCCTGGAGATTGTCAAGGTAAGGATATCTGAATTCAAGGCTGGCTTCCATAGTCGATTTCATGAAATTCTTCCACCTCATAGGTCAGTACATCCAGATGTTTTTTCTTCCACGCATCCGCTGGGGCGTTCATCTTATAGCACAGGTTTGTCAGGAACTCAGCGGTGTTGGGGATCTTCTCCCATACTTGTGGCAGGAAGGTGGCGCGCTGCCTCCCGTCTCGCAGGATGACCCCATCCACTCCTGGGCGCAGTTTGGCGAGCAGGTCATCGCCATCTATATAATCAAGCGCAACCGGAACGGTTAATCGGGAGATCTCAATATCGATCTGCTCCAATTCCGATTCATGTACATTTGGAAAACGGTAATCCTCCAGTGCGGCAGCAACCGCATGCTCGCGCACATCCTCCACCAGGGATTGGTAGGCTTCGAGGGCGCCAATGCAGCCGCGCAGCGCACCGTGCTTCGTTAGCGTGACAAAACTGGCTCCCTCGGCGAGCAGGGCGGGTGTCAGGGATGCAGCATCCAGGGCGGGAAGCACTTCTCCCTTGACTGCCGCCTGGAGCGCTTGGCGTGCCAGTATAAGCAGGGTACTTTTTTCTTCTTTTGTCAATGGGTTGGTCAAAAGCCACCTCCTGTCAGCTGCACAGTTCCTGGTAGTCTTTATTGTAATAAACAAGCGGGTTTTGGGTTTTCCCTTCTTCCAAGGCATTGACTTCACCAAGGAAAAGGGTGGTTGTCCCGGCAGGAAATGTCCCGACCACCCGGCACTCCATCATCGCCATCCCCCCTGCGGGATATGGAATATCGCTGATCAAGTTCACGCACTCGACTCCGGAAAACCTGTCCCTTGGATTCTTGATTCTCCCGGCGAAGATTTCAGAAAGCTCCTGTTGGCTTTCACCCAGGATGGTCACACCAAAGAATCCCGACCTTCGGATGAGGTCGCCTGTCAGGGCGGTGTTGGCTATGGAAATGAGAACCAGGGGAGGATCGAGGGAAACTGAAATAAATGAACTCACTGTCATACCGTGACGTTGCCCATCGGCCTGGGCAGTGACGATGGTTACACCGCTCGTCCACTTGCGCATGGCTTGGCGGAGTGTTTCAGGTTTAATGGTCATGTCAGCCTCGCCTTCATCATACAATTGGGTTCAAAGGAAGTCAAGTTAATCATTGGATAATTAAAAAAACCTGACCGGCGTAACCGCCGATCAGGCTATTGGAATCAGGAGGCTTAATCCCTGCCACGCTTACCAAGTTGTTTATCCAGCATCAGCACTGCCGTCCCATGGGCATCAATCATTTCAAGTTGTTGAACGACATCAGCTGCATTTTTCTCTTCCTCAACTTGTTCACTGATGAACCATTGGAGAACCACCTGGGTTGGGTAATCTTTCTCCCTAAGCGCAAGTTCATAAAGGGCGTGGATGGCTGCAGTCACCTTCGCTTCATGGGATTGCACTTCCTTGAAAACATCCAGGCTGGTTTTCCACTCAAGGTTGGGTTCTTCGATCGCCTTGAGCAGTACCCGTCCACCTCTCTCCACGAGGTACTTGTAGAATTTCATCGCGTGCTCACGTTCCTCTTCCTCCTGGACTTTCATCCAGCTGGCAAAACCGGCTAGGTTTCTGTCCTCAAAATATGCCGCCATGGAAAGGTACAGGTAGGACGAGAAGAGCTCTTTGTTGATTTGTAGATTAATTGCATCCTGCATGGTTTTCGATATCATAAGTTTCTCCTTTATATTGGATGATTATTATCTTATTATACCGAATGATGGGTTAATTTTTTATTAGCCTTACAATAAGCCATGCAACCCAGCCCGCAACCATCAACCAGGAAAACACGATCATGATCGCCCCAACCTTCCCAAGCCGGTTGTCGAGACCGTGTGCTTCTTTTACTTTTTCTCGTGCTTCCTCCATTACTCCACCTGGGATCATTTTCAATGCCAGTCAGATTCCTGAGCGGGGTGACGATGATGTCATCCAGGTACCCCAGGACTGGAATGAAGTCAGGGATAAAGTCGATCGGGCTGAAAGTGTGTGCCACTACCAGCAAAGTCCACGCCTTGGCATACCAGGGAGTTCGTCTATCTTTGCACGCCAGGAACAAGCGAAACGCCTCCACTTGGAGGCATTTCGCTTTGTTGATTAATCGATTAAAAAAAGGGACGGCTTGCAAGCCGTCCCTGCTAAATCATCCTTCTCCATCTCCACCGTCATCCGCTGCACTGGGTTGGTCGAGGCGCAGCACCTCGCCGTGCATGTTGATCACCACCTTGAAGCCCGACATGCCCATGTAGGCACGTCCCTCCTCGGGGATGCCGTTCTGTAGCAGCGCATCGAATTGTTGCTGGATATTCTTCAATTGGCTCTCCAGCATGGCCTTGGAGAAAATATCCTCCGTGCCGAGCATCTTGGCAGCCTGCTCTGAAAGCAGGTCTTCGTTTCCGCTGATCTGCTTGCGCATCATCTCCAGCACTGCGCGATCCACCATTTCCGATGGGATGTGGCGCTTGAAACCTGCATCGTCCACCACGTAGCAGGGCTCCTCTCCCACGTAAGCAGTTGCTGCGGGGCGGTCATTTTCATCGACAACAAGGCCGGCAAATAGAGGTTGGCGTGGCATGTCAGCTTTGTTGTTTCCCCTCGATGATCGCCAGCAATGTGGCTGCGGCAATACCGATCCGGCGGTCGAGGCGGTGGTTGGCATCCATGCTGAAATCCAGGTCCATCTGGTAAGCCAGTGGATTGAAACGTTGGCGCAGGTCCGCCACTCGTTCACTGCCGATGGTGATATCGTAATTTTGTGGCAGCAGGGACCCAAGCAACATGCGCCTGAGCATTGCCAACCCAATATTGTCTTCGAATAGCTTCCCCACAACCTGGTCGTTGCCATCCAGCACTTCCCACTCATCGCGGGTCATCGAGCTCCAACCCTTCCGCCGCAGAGTCCCCACCTTCTGGTTGTCCTGGGGTACGATCACATCATAAGCAGCGTTGAAATCGATGATTTTCCGGGCGCTAATGAGCAAGATTTCCTGGCTTTTCTGTTCGTCGCTGTACATGCGAATATCTTCGCGCAACCGGAACATTTTTTGTTCCACGTACAAAACCATCTGATCTTGCGGATCATAGAAGCGCAGCTTGCCTGTCAAGGCAAAGACCTGGCGCTTGAGCAAATACCGGTCAAAATTAAAGGCCATGTTCATAATTCACTCCTTGGTAGATGATTCCTGCTGGGTGATCACTCTGTATTAATAATGGACGTTTACCAGAGTACCCATCGGCGCCCAATAGAATAACCATTGGGCATCCGGGGTAAACATGTTAACGCAGCCGTGGCTCATCGGAACCCCGAAATTGCTGTGCCAGTATGTCCCGTGGATTCCGTATCCCTTGTAAAAATACATTGTATAGGGCACATCCGGCAGGTAGTAGCCATCTCCTGCCATCAGTGTATATTCGAACTTCAAGTATATGTGGAATTGTCCCACCACCGTTGGGAAGGCCGCCACGCCAGTGGATACCAGGAAACTCGCCACGATGGTATCCCCCTCGTAAGCGTACAGCATTTGCTGGGAGAGGTCTACATCGATCCAATGCACTCCGCCAACGTCCACATAGGGTGGCTCGGTCGGTGGAGGGACGGGTGTATTCGTCGGCAGGGGGGTATCGGTCGGCGTGGGAGTGTTGGTGGGTGTGAACGTTGCCGTGTTTGTTGGCGTATTGGTGTGCGTCGGGGTGGGAGTGAATGTGTTTGTGAAAGTGGGAGTGTAAGTGGGTTTCTCGACATCTCGCGCAGATCCGTACACCGGGCTCGACTTCGTGGGTCGGAGAAATGCCACCACCGGGGCTGCGTTTCCCGGCCAAAATGCGATCGCCGCCAGGATGCACAGAAAAAGTAAGCCAAAGGAGAGATATGAAAAGTGTCTCCTGGTGAGATTCTTTCCAGGGACCATGCTGCCCTTTGGCGGCACCACTGTGGTTTTTTCAATTTGATTCCGTGTCGCTGCTTCGCTTACCTTGTTGTTTCTTTTCTCACCCACCTTGACGGTTGGATGTGGTCGGGTATCTGCCAGGGACTGCTGTTTGTCATGTTCCTTCTGCAGCCTGTTCTGCGCCCAGGCCATGCCTTGTCGGGCACGCTGGCTGGTCGGATTGATCTCCAATGCTCGTTCAAGGTATGCCACGCTTGCCCTCGGGCTGCCAACTGCCGCCAGGATCAGCCAGGCTTCCTCGAGTGATGGATCGAGGGATACTGCCAGTTCAGCCCAGCGGCGCGCTGAAGCCCGCTCACCACGCCTGACGGCTTGCTGTGCTTGCAGCAATTTCGTTCGTGCAACGTCCAGGTTGGGGTTCATGGGGCAGGTGTGAGTTCCACGTTCTCGTTATTTACAAAGCAAATGATGCCGTCCACCACTCCCTGTGCCACCTCTGTGGTGTGCTCGGAGAGATAGGGATAGTCCAGGAAAAGAAAGCCTGTTTCGATGATCGCCGCTGTCGTGACCGGATCCACTTCACCAAAGGCGTGATATTCGGTCATATCCCGCGTGATGCTGGCGGGATGGTAAGGCATACCGGTATCTTGCCCGTATCGGTCGCGCAGGCAGGCAACCAGGCGGTTGGATAAATTGGGATCCTGGCTGCCCACTGCTGCTGCCACTTTGTAGCCCGTCGCCTCAGGTCCAAGGTCGGCGCAGGTATCGTTGTGGATGGAGACGAGCACTGCGGCACGATACCCGGTCAACCGCTGGTCGAATTCCTGGAGCATATCCACGGTGTAGCCCAGGGATTCCAACTGGTTGGTGACCAGCGTGGAAATTGAATAGTTGACATCCACTTCCGCCACCCCGTTACCGCAAACCGCCCCGCCGTCACCGCTGTTTCCCCAGTGACCCGAAACGATCCCGATCCGTATCGCCTTCCTCCCGATTTGGTTGGAGGTGTCGGAAATTGCCTGGGGGGTCATCAAGGCCATGATCGTATCTCCAAATTCACCCGAGAACAAGCGCGGCGAAAAAGCAGTGAAGAGGGTCGCCAGCAGGATGGCGATGCTTAAGGAGGATTGAATGATCCGCACAGCAAGAGGTGGATTCTTGGGAGAGGGCGAAGTTGTCGTGGTCATAATGAGCGTAATAGTACCCTATTTCGGTTTAAATGGGCAAGTCGCATAAATACCCATTTTCAAAAGCCCTGCAACTCATTTTTTATCTACTGCTCAAGGTTGAAGACGTAAATAATCTGGATTGGTTCCACGAATTTCATTATTTAAAGAAATTTGCGCAGGTTCGGACAAATGCTGATTCCCCGTTGCTGCATCCTTTCTATGGTTATAATTCACCTGCTCAGGAGTATCCGTATGCTTGTAATTATCAGTGACCTGCACCTGACCGACGGCACCTGTGGGCGTTCAATTTCACCCTCTGCCACCCAATTATTCCTGGACCGTTTGAAGGAATTGGTCCTCCACGCCTCCCACCGCTCCGGAGGATTCTACGATCCCATCCGCGAAGTCGATCTCCTGTTGATGGGAGATATCCTTGATCTGCAGCACTCGACATTATGGCTGAATCGCAAGGACGGCTCACCCAGCTCCATTCGTCCCTGGACAGGTTTCCAGGAACCCGGATATTCCGACACCGTTCGGGAGATCGTGACTGACATCCTCGCCAACAACGTTGAGTTCGCCTCCATGTTGAGAAGCTTGACCACCGGCAGGACGATCACTCTCCCACCCGCCAACCGCCGCGGCCAGATGGCGAATTTGACGCTGCAACGCCTTCCGTTGAAAGTGAACATCTACTACATGGTCGGCAACCATGATTGGCAATTACATTTACCGGGGACAGAATTTAACTGTATACGCAAACAAGTGATTGAGGCCCTTGGACTTTCCAATGATGAAGGTCCATTTCCTCACCTGGCTTCGGAATCGAAACAGATCACCGGAATGCTCGACAGTCACCAGGTATATGCCCAGCATGGCGACCTGCACGATGCCTTTAACATCGACAAGGTGAAAGGCCGGGACTTTGCTGCCCTTGGTGATGCATTTGCGGTCGAGATCATCAACCGCTTCCCGGTCAGGGTTTCAGAGGCAATGAAAGATGACCTGCCGCCAGGCATGCTGACCGCTCTGCGCGAACTGGTCAATGTTCGACCTGTCCTCGCCACCCCGCTTTGGATCAGCAGCCAATTGCGCCAAAACAATGTCAATGAAAAAGTCCAACGCAAACTCAAGCACATTTGGGACGAACTCGGCCATGAGTTCCTGGATCTACCTTTCATCCGTGCTGCAGACAGGAATTTTAAATTCGATATTGTGGATGGATTGGAGGCTCTTTTCCATATCACCGACACACTTTCTTTCCAGACGCTCGATAGCCTGGTCCTCATGCTGCGAAAAAAGTTTTGGTCCGACCAGATCAGCCTTGCCCAGTACGCCATCAGGGAAGACTCCTTCCTGAACCGCAAAGTACAATTCATTGTTTATGGTCACACCCATTTCCATGAGGTGATCCCGCTTGATTCAATCCCCGGCAGCCTTGCTCCCACCAACCAGATGTATTTGAATTCAGGTACCTGGCATACTTACTACGACCTGGCAGTATACAAACCGAAAGAACAGAAATTCATACCTTACCAGGTGATGACCTACCTCACCTTTTATACCGGGAATGAACGCGGCGGTCGCCGTTTCGAATCTTGGTCAGGGACCTTTTCAGATTAGTCCATTCTTCCATGTAAAGGAGAAAGCTGGTATAGCAGAGAACATGCAAGCCTACAACTACCTCATTCATCCATTCCGCCATGGCTTTTTCGACGACCCCACACCTGAAGAAAGCGCTGTGATTAAGGCTCATTTTGACTATCTGAAATCTGCTGCCAGCCGGGGTATCCTCCTCCTGGCGGGACCTTGCCTGGACGACACCTTTGGTATTGTCATTTTCCGTGCCGAAAATGACCAGGCCGCCAATGACTTCATGTATAACGACCCTTCGGTGAAAAACAATGTCATGGTGGCCGAACTGCATCCCATGCGGATTTCCATTGTTGGGCAGGTATTGGCTGATCAATGACTTCTTATCCGCTCAAAGCATTGCGAACCCTGGCGCTATACACCCAATCCCTAACCGCTGCCAATACCGCTCTCCGGCCATACTTGACGGCGGTGAGTCAGCAAATGGAAGTATGGTCCATCCAACACCCTCCTTGGAGACTATCCAGGGGGTGATCGAGCAGATCGGTTGCGTGCAAATCGACACCCTCCACATGGTTCGCCGCAGCCAGTATCTTGTCCTGTGGTCGCGCCTGGGAACCTATGAACCTGCCGGCCTCGACTCCCTTCTTTTTGGCCCCCAGCGTCGCCTCTTTGAAGGCTGGCAGCACGCCGCCAGCATCATTCCCTTGTCCGAGTACCGTTACCAAATGCCCCACCAGCGCAACCTGCGTGAGGGTCCCAGCGATTGGTATTTGCGCTGGTTGAATGATAAGGGGAATCCAGAGACGATCCATATGGTCCGCCAGCGTATTGAGCAGGAAGGCGCAATGAAGGTCAGTAACTTTGAATCCGATGGCCACAAAGGTGGCACTTGGTGGAATTGGCGCCCAGCCAAGGTGGCACTCGAATACCTTTATGCTTTCGGCGAACTGATGATCGCTGACCGGGTGAATTTCCAGCGTCTCTACGACCTCACCAGCCGTATCCTCCCGGATTGGGTGGATGTGACCGAGCCCACACGGGAGGAGCGTGACCGTTTTTGGGTGGAAAGAGGCGCAAAAGCACTCGGGGTATTTCTCCCCCGTCACGCCGGGGATTACACATGGATGAAGGTGACCAAATCCAAGCCCATCGTGGAATCCCTGCTGAAACAAGGCGTTTTACAATGGATCACTGCTGATTTGGGAGCGGGGAACGACGTAGAGTTACTCATCCATCGGGATAACCTGCCCCTGCTCGAACGGGCCGCAGATGGCGCCATTAAAGCGGAAAGGACCACATTCCTCAGCCCCTTCGACAGCCTTTGGTGGGCTTCACGTCGCGACGAGTTGCTCTGGGGTTTTCACCAATCACTGGAATGTTATTTGCCTGCCCATAAGCGGGTCTATGGCTATTTTTGCCTGCCCATCTTGCATGAGGATCGACTGGTGGGGCGCCTGGATCCCAAGTTGGATCGCAAGGAAGGCATCTTGCGCCTCAAAGCAATTTACCTTGAGCCTGGCACAGATCCGGATGATAAGCTAATATCAAGCGTGGCAAATGCCATCCGTGATTTCATGAAATTCCACCATGCCTCTGCCCTGGTCATCGAACGCAGCGAACCCGTCGAGTTTGGTGCCAGGTTGCTGGCTGCCGTCGAAGGACAAAGCCAGGCTTGAACATCCATAGGAGATAACCATGAAAAAGTACATCCCTTTGATCTTTTTAGGCGTTGCCGCCCTTGCAGCACTGGCGTTGATCATTTTCCTCCTGCTCCCTGGAGAAACTCTCCCGCCTCGAATGACCTTGCACAGACCTCATCTCAAGGTGGTTTCTCGCTCACCAGCCCTGATTTCACTCCAGGTGGCCCGATCCCGGTCCGTTTCACCTGTGACGGCGAGGATATCCCCCCCACCCTGGTTTGGAGTGGCGAACCTGCTGGAACGGCATCATTTGTCCTCATCATGGATGACCCCGATGCACCCGGGGGTATTTGGACTCATTGGATCGTCTACAATCTCACAGCCGCAACTCATGGCCTGGATGCACTTGTCATCCCCGGGGTGACGCTCAATGATGTTCCTGTATTCTTCGGTAAGAACAGTTGGGAGAGCCAGGTATATGGCGGTCCCTGCCCTCCCTCGGGAACTCACAATTACATTTTCCAGCTCTATTCCCTGGATGAAATGCTTTCCTTGCCGGATAACCTGAGTAAAGCGGAACTGGAAATCGTCATTGGACCACACGTTCTTGCCTTCGTTGAACTGGTCGGCACGTTCTCAAGATAGACTTTTTCAACACCCTGCCAAACTCTTCTTCCAGAAATGGAGTTCTCTTTCATTCTCCCGTTCCAACGCTCCTCGCCTTCAATGATCCGTTTTACGTTCCTCCCATTTGGAGATCCGCATGCCCACCTTTCCCCTGCTTGCCCTTGCCCGCAGCTCCGGCAATCCGGTGCTTGACGACGAATCTGCCACATTCATCTGGCAGGGCAAGAGTCCTGTTGTGCTGATCGATGATTCGCATAACTGGGATGAAAATCCCCACAAGCTGGTCCATGCTGCCCCCGGGGTCTGGATGGTCACCTTAAATCTCCCCGGCGATGCCTACCTGGAATATATTTTTCAGGACCCGAAGACTGGCAAGCGCCTTGAAGATCCATTGAATCCAAATCGTGTCTGGAATGGCATCAATGCCTGGAACCACTATTTTTACATGCCTCACAACGCACCTTCGATCCTGGCGAAACCTGCTCGTGGCGGGTCAAGGGGTGTTGTCACCCGCCACCAGGTCCAAACCCTTGATCATGCCGGAAGCGCAGCGCGTGGAGTGTACCTGTACCAGCCCCCGGTCAAAATCCCGGTGCCATTGCTCGTGGTCTTGGATGGGCTGGATTATTTGCGCAAAGCAAAGCTCAATATCATCGTCGATAACCTCATTGCCACGAAGCGGGTCCGTCCCTTCGCCATGGCTCTTGTCCAGAATGGCGGAAACTCACGCTTATTGGAATATTCTTGCGCCGATGCCACTCTTGGCTTCATCTTCGAGCAGATCATTCCACTTGCCCAGGAGAATCTCATCCTTAGCCCTCCCGGTGGCGAACCGTACGGCATCCTTGGCGCATCCATGGGTGGCTTGATGGCACTGTATAGTGGTCTGCGGCTCCCCACGGTATTCGGCAAGGTATTGAGCCAATCCGGCGCCTTTCTTTGTCCCTGAACTATATTCGGTGATCGAGGACTTGGTGCGTTACCTGCCGGTCCCCGATATCCGGGTTTGGATGGATGCTGGGAAATTCGAAGCCCTGCTGGAAGGCAATCGCCAGATGGCTGCCCTTCTCAAGGAGCGTAAATACAACCTCACCTACCGGGAATTCTCTGGCGGTCATAACTACACCTCCTGGAGGAATGACATCTGGAGGGGATTGGAAACACTCTTTCGCTGACCCAACTCCTCACGTTAACTCTTATTATTACTTAATATATTAAACCCGTAGGCGATCAACCCACATGCTTCTTGCCACTCTTTGCTACCTCAAACACCAGGGTCACACCCTCATGATCCACCGCAACAAGAAACCGGGGGACATTCATTCTGGAAAATGGAATGGCTTGGGTGGCAAGTTCGAACCTGGAGAAACCCCTGAAGAATGCGTCATCCGGGAAGTGCTTGAAGAATCTGGACTCCTGATCACTGAACCTCGCTACCACGGTTTGATCATGTTCCCGCGCTTCAAGGGTGAGGACTGGTATGTCTTTGTTTTCTCAGCCACGCATTTTACCGGTGAGCAGATACCCTCCCCCGAAGGAGACCTGGCTTGGGTGCCGGATTGCGAGCTTGAGGCGTTACCCCTCTGGCCAAGCGACCATATTTTCCTTCCCTGGATGGCACAAGACCGTTTCTTCTCTGCAAAGTTCTTGTATAATGGGGACGATTTAATATCTTCCGAAGTGGTTTTTCACTATCCAGGACTATGATTCTGCTATCTCTAAAACCGGCTTACCGGTTACTTTCTAAACAACCTGTCCATATCATATCCTCCCTTTGTGTATAAAAATACCGAGCTGCTGGGTGAGGGGGGCACCCAACAGCTCGGCAAGAGGTATTTTATATCATGTTCTCGTATCTTGCAATAGTGGAAAGAAAAATAACTCGGTCATTACAGGAAAGCTTGCCAGTAAAACTAGACTGTGAGATACCATGGAAATGATTAACCAGGATGCGAGTAAATTCAACAGGCTCTATGAAACACTTCAGGATGCCTTCGTCAGCGTGAATATGCAGGGGCTGATCGAGGAATGCAACCAGGAGTATCTCAACATGCTGGGGTATGATCGTTCTGAGATTGTCCACATGACCTATCAGCAATTGACTCCCTCGAAATGGCACGCATTTGAAGAAGAGATCATCCGCACCCAGGTTTTGGCACGTGGGTATTCCGATGTTTATGAAAAAGAATACCAGCACAAGGATGGCACCATTTTTCCGGTTGAACTGCGTACCGTCCTGGTGCGGGATGACCAGGGATATCCCAGTGTAATGTGGGCGATCATCCGCGATATCACCGAGCGGAAAAAAGCCGAGCAGGCGCTGCGCAACAGCGAAGAAATGAACCGGGTGATTCTGGATGCTTCCTCCGCATCCATCTTCCTGGTTGACCGTGCAGGCATAATCCTGGCCACAAATGAGGCTGCCGCGCGCAGGATGAATATAACCAGCAGGGAGCTGGTTGGCAGTCGCAGTCTTGATTTTGTGCCGCCCCAACTTGTTGAACAGCGTTGGCAAATGATGGAAAGTGTTTTCCAATCCGGTATGACCATTGAATACGAAAACCAGCATGGGGAATACTGGTATGAGAATAGTATGCATCCTGTCTGGGGTGAGGATGGCCAGGTGGATAAATTGGTGGTGATTGCCAATGATGTCACCCGCAAGAAACAAACCCTCGACGCACTTCAGGACAGCGAACAGCGCTATCGCAGCCTTGCTGAAACAGCGGAAGATAGTATTTTCATCATTGATAAGGAAGATACTGTTACCTATGTAAATGCTTATGGCGCCCGATTCCTCGGTGGGTCCATAGACCAGGTCGTGGGTAGAAAACGGGCTGATCTCTTTTCAGGCGTTCAAGAAAAAGCCAGGTCCAATAATATCCAACGGGTGCTCCGCACAGGTGTGCCCAGTATCAACGAAAGCATTATCTACACACCACGGGGAAGTGCCTGGCTAAGCACCCGCCTCGTTCCGCTCAGGGATTCACAGGGCAATATTAATGCCGTGCTTGGTGTCGCCCGGGACATAACCGAGAGAAAGCGCAACGAAAAGGCATTGATCCGGCGCGTAACACTTTGGAGAAACGGGTAGCCCGGCGCACTGCCGAATTGCAGGCCATGCAGGAACAATTGCGTAACCTGGCTGACAAGGTCATCTCTGCCCAGGAGGAGGAACGCCGCAGGGTCTCACGCGAATTGCATGATGATGCAAGCCAGATGTTGGTATCTTTACGCTATAATCTGGCTGCCCTCACGGAAATGAATGGCATCAATGAAAACCCATCAACAAAGGAACGCTTGTCCAGCGCCCTGGGGTCAGTGGATTTGATCATCGAGCATATCCGCAACCTTGCTCACAGCCTGCGCCCGCCTGCATTGGATGTTGGTGGTCTCCATATCAGCCTGAAGGAATTCTGCCGGGAATTCACTGAAAACACGAAGATCGTCGTGGATTACAAAGGGGAGAATATTCCCAATCTCCCCCTTGAGATCAGCATCAGCCTGTTCAGGTTTGTTCAGGAAGCGCTTGCCAATGTGGTCAAGCATGCCCACGCCAGCCGCGTCAGGGTCTCTTTTACCTGCCGCAGGAACGAGATCGTCCTTACCATCGCAGACAATGGGCTGGGAATCAATAATGAGAATTGATTCATGGGGTACTGGCTTGCTCGGGATCGAAGAACGGATCAACCTGGTCGGAGGTACCCTGAAAGTCCGCTCTTTTACCGGCAGGGGAGTCGCCTTGACGGCTCGAATCCCCTGGGATTCTTTGGAACACCCTTGAAATTCGTGGAGGCCTGGTATGCTGAGACCGATTAAGCTTGTGATCGTCGAAGACCACCAAAGCATCATTGATGGGTATTTGTACCGGCTCTCCGGCTCGGATGTCGAGATCGTGGCGGTCTCACGCTTCGGAGAAGAGATTGAAACCATTCTTTCCGAACATGAAGTGGACGTTCTCCTGCTGGACATCTACGTTCCTACCTCGCCAGCCAATCCCAATCCCTTCCCGGTGCTGCACTTGCTCCCAAAATTGATCGCCAGCCATCCCAGGCTGAAGATTTTGGCGATCTCCATGCTAAAACAGAGATCCCTGATCGAAGCATTGGTCGAAGCAGGGATCACCGGTTATATTTTAAAGAAGATTATGATTCCATCCAGCAGCTTGCTGATGTCGTTAAGGTGATCGCCAGGGGAGGCGTATTCTTCAGTCCGGGTGCGTACAACAGGGTACGGATCGATAATAACCATGGCTTGACCCCACGACAGATGGAGGCCTTGTCTCTATGTGCCGCTTATCCCGACTTGGACATCTCCATATTGGCCCGCCAGCTGGATATTTCGGCCTCCACCTTCCGCAACCTGCTCTCCGGCGCGTACAAGCGCCTCGGGGTTCAAACCCGGAACCGCGGCTATCAATAAAGCCTATCAAATGGGAATTCTGACACCGCCATCCATATCCCTGCTCCCTCCGGTGGATAAAAAGCCTGGACTGCATAAGTAATAATATTAGGGGGATGAAGGCTTCCTTGTCAGACAATTGTGACAAATGTCTATGCCCGGTTAAATCACCGTCTACCATTCATTGTGCAATTGGGAGGTATATTTGCTCTTACATTCTTGGTAACGAGTAATTATTTGTTCCCCAGGGAGGGGTGACTCAACATTACAGCGAGATTCTCCCCTCAGGCTGTGGGTAGAGTGGGAGACCAGGGGAAGCAGCCTGATTACCGGATGGGCCTTAAGAGACCCATCCGGTATTTATTTCCTTCGGAAAAATAATATCAACGTTCTCTTTCCTTATTTTATCTGGGGGGATTATGGGCATGTACCCCGGTACGCGGTCAGGATGCGGTTTTTTAAAATGAATTGGATCCCGTGATTCTGCCCCCAGGCACAAGCCGCACGAAAATCCACATCCATATCGGTGTATTCGGCTGCAAATACAGCTTTACCTGCTTCGATAAATGGAAGCATATCCGCGTTCCAGCCGTAAAAGAAGGCATCTTCTGTGATGGCAAAGTCGAAGATGGGTAGTGCATCCTCCACCATATCCGCAGCATTCTTGAGACCGATTGCCAGGCCTCGCGCATGGGCTTCATCTGCCAACCATCGGGCATAAGCCAGTTGGTCGGCATAGGTGATCGGGAAACCGGTCTTCGTCTCGTGGATCTCGATATTGTCGGGTTCAACGCCGTCGAAGCCTTTGGCGGCACACAGGTCAAGGCGTGCGCGCATGATCGGAGCCAGGAGGTCTATACGCCGGATATCCAGCCATCTTTCACCTGGCCAGCCGTCGTAATCCTTGCCCATAACTTCCTCTGGAAACTGGTCGGCATCCGGCCGCCATTTTTCCCACGACCCAACCGAAATATAGCAGATGACCTTGACCCCACGCGCGTGGAGCTCATCGATGACTCCCTGGTCGACATACAGGTCAATGTCATATACTTCCGCCTCGATGGAAGTATCCACCTCATCGTCAAGTTGCCACTGCCAGCTTAGTCCGGGAGGCGGTTGCCACCAATTCGAAGCAGGGGGCGGTGAAGTCGGGATGGTAAAGGAGGGATCAAGTTTCATATCTGGCGAACAGGCAGTATGGAAAACTAAACAAAATAAGAGTAGATGGCGTAACCGAAACATCGAGGACGTTCTTCCTGGTCAGGTCTCACGGCATTCTGGTCTGCTGCACTGACTACACCCTGTGGATTTTGAATTGCGGAAGGTAATCCTTGTGTTGGCTGAACAGGTCGTTTGTCATCTGGCGGATCTCCGCCAGGGAAAGGACCGAGGCAGTCAATGGATCGTGGCAGATGGCCTTGTATACCAGGGTGGGATCACCGCTGAGTGCCGCGCTGATGGCCATTTCTTCGATACCGCTGGAAAGACCGGTCATCAAGGCACATTCGGGCGGTAGCGCACCTACATGGATCGGATGAAAGCCTCCTTTGTCCACGTAAACAGGCACCTCCACGCAAGCTCCTTCAGGAAGATTGGTGATCAGGTGTGTATTGGTTACGTTTCCATTGAATTTGAACGCCTCTCCTCCCTTGAGCGCGTTGACGATGTATGCAGCGTATTCCAGGCCGCGCTCCAGGTCACCACGCGTGACTTCCTTGGCCAGTTCAACACGCACGCCGTCCTTCCATGTGGCTTCAGTCTGCTGGTACTCCTTCAGAATATAGGCGTATTCGCCCGGATTCCAGCCGCTACCGTGAGTGCAGTACTTTTCGATCAGGTCAGGGCGCTTGCGGAACCACCAGTTGTACTCGGAGTTATGCCCGCTGGATTCGGTGACGTAATACCCCAGGGCCAGGTACATCTCGTTGCGAACCTGCTCCTCGTTATAAATATCTGGATTTTCGCTAATGGCTTTATGGATGAGCGGGTACGCATCCTGTCCGTTCACCTCGTACTTTAGATACCACGCCATGTGGTTGATCCCCGCACACAGGTAGTTGACCTCGGGAAATAAAGCCCCGATCCAGACGGCGAGCATCATGGCTGTGCCCTGCACCGAGTGGCACAAACCGGTGACCGGTATGTGCGTCTGTCGTTGCATCGCTCCGCACAGCATCGCCATTGGGTTGGTGTAGTTGAGCAGCACGGCTTTGGGGCACACCCTCTCCATATCGTGGAGAATGTCCATCATGGGCGGTAGGGTGCGCAGGAAGCGGAAGATTCCGCTTGGTCCGCGCGTGTCACCCACGTTGATGTCCACGCCGTACTTCTTGGGGATCTCAATATCATGCCGCCACACCTCGGTGCTGCCGGAAAGAATGGTGGTCAGTACCACATCAGCATCCTTCAGCGCTTCCACCCGGTCCAGGGTGGCTGTGACTTTTGCCGGGTACTTGCCTGCCTCGACCAGCTTGAGCACGGTCTTGTGGGCGAAATCGAGGCGCTCGGCATCGATATCCATCAGGGCGATGTGTGCATCCTCCAATAAGGGGAAGGTCAGGATGTCACGCACGAGACCGGCAGTAAAACCGAGGCTGCCCGCGCCGATGAAGGTGATTTTGGTCATATTTCATCTCCTAAATTTAATGTGGGTTGGTTTTCAAAGTTGGCTGCAATGATCTACTCACCAGGTGGTCAACTTGTTCTTCCAGCAGGAGGATCATTATACTCGTGCCAGTTGTCCGGGAAGATTCCCTATTTCTTCTCAATTTTATACAATCCAGAGTCAGTCCGCGAGATCATATATTGTGCTGCCAGCTCAGGCGGTCTTTCGCTGAAATAGACCGGTCGCCTCCCGATATTTGCTTCGATATATTCGACTGCAGAACTCGCCAATTGGAGGACGCCCTCCTGTGGGTAAGTCTCATGGAAGTCCATTTGGGTGCGTCCCTGCATAATGTGGGCCACATAATAATAACCATACGCTCGATCCCAATCGGTGAAAAGGATGGCATCCTCCTCAAGGCTGTTCACGATTCGTTCGGCTTCGAGTTTTCGGACATCAGGAAACCGATACTGCTCGATTTCCCATTCTCCCAACCCGGGCGGCATGCGATCCTGCCAGGCAGAGATGAGATTTTCTGAATTGGAATACAAGCCTGATACCAGGAAAACGATACCCAGCAGCGTGGGAACAAAGCTTGGGATCCTTCGGATCAAAGTGACTGCAAATAATATCGCCTGTACACCGAGCCCGATCAAGATCGCCAGGATCAAGATCGCCGGGAGATAGTAGTTGTAGAAATCAAACACCTCATAGCTGGAAGCAAAGACAAGGTAAGTGATTAATGCAAGGATGAGCAGGAGTGCCTCTCGCCAGCGCGAAGGCTTATCTTTAAGTCTCAAAAATAAGAAAGCAAGACCAAGAGCCGAATGGAAGAGTCTTCCTGAGATGCCCACGGTAAATAGGGTCAGGCGGGATATGAATTCCTCAGGAGGGACTGCAAAAAATTGGCCGCGGAATTGCGGCGGAAAGTATAGAAAAGCCATGCGTTCCAATGGCGAATTAAAATCACCCGGGGTCATGTTCCAAACGCTGAGTGAGGGGCGGACGACTGTATTGTAATAACCGGCAGGAGAATCGATCCTGTCCAGGACCAGGAATGATGCGACAAAGATCGCAACGCCTGACAATCCTCCGATCACCGCGAAAATCCATTCCCTTCTTTTACAATTGGATAGGATGAGGAATGTGAGAATGGCAATCCCACTCAAGACCACTGTCGTATGAATCCCCAGGCTCAATCCGCCCACTAATCCCGCCAGGAAAAGCCACTGCCATTTCCTGAAGTCTTTCCATTTTACGATTGCCAGAAAAATGAAAGCCAGGCATGCGGATCGCCGGTGTATAGACTTCCGCCATGGATGAAAATCCCCAGAATAGCGGTGTCAATGCCAGGGAGATGGCCCCAAACGCCGAAGGAAGCTTCCACGCGCCTAGTTTCCGAAGGATTAGATAAACGAAAACGACAGTGAGTGCAGCACAGAAAGCCGACAGCAAATTTACACGGTATGCAATATCGCCGATGGGCAGCAAGGTGAATAGCTTGGCAAGCAGGATGTAAACAGGATAACCGGTTGGATGTCCGATCCCCAGGGTGTAACCGATCGTCTGAAATTCTGCAAAATCACCCGAGAGCAAGGATGGGGCAAGCGTGCGAAGATACAACCCAAAGGATGCGATAAAGAGCACCAGGGAGGTGGCAGCATCTGCGCGTTTCATCGCCGGGATGAAGGGGATTTTGGCTTTGGCATTGCTCTTGTCTTGGCTTGTCATGGTTGTTGGGATTTGGACACTACGGGCTCGAAGTCGGGAATGCCCAATCCAGAGGATCCTTGTCTGGCTCGAAGCCCGGGTTGATCCGCAGCCGCCCGAGCGAACGGTCGGTCACGTAAGGGATGTAACCGTGTGCGTGGGCGCGGGAATAAGCATCTGCGATTTGCTCAGCCTTGCCTGTATAGTCGATGGTCAATACCAGCTTGCCGGCACTCACCCACTGGTCCAGGATGGCCTCGCGCTCTGCAGTCCACTCCGCCGGGCTGGGCTCGTGATCGCGCGGGTATCCATAATACAAATCCTCCACGCCGATGCCGGTCATGGCCTCCAGGAATGCGGGGAACTGGACGCCGAGTTCTTCCGCGTTCTGCGGGAAGACTCCAAAGCCAGGCTGCCTCTTTCGCGCATATTTCGTAAAGTCCAGGATGAAATCCACCATTTCCTGTGCTGCGCTACCCCGACCCTGGTCCTGGTAATACCAGTAGGCATCCACCCGGTCCAGGTAGACCCCGTCGAAACCAAGTGCCAGGATCTGGTCGAGATAAGACTGCGCAGACCCATATATGATTCGCTGCCAGTCTGGATCCCAATAGCGCACCCAGTGATCGCCCGCCCAAATCCCGTCTGGCACATCCAGCCAGGTGGGTGGATTTTTTATCCAATCCGGGTCCCAGTACCATCGATAGGTTTCGGATTGCCCGATGCTCATATAGCAAAGAACGATCTTCGCTCCGCCGGGGGAATTCTTTAGTGCCGGTATGACATCCGGAGAATTCCCCGCGGTGGCAAGGGTGACGACAACCAGGTCGAAGGCGGTCTCGGCGATGCGATCAGGGTCGGCATGTTGCAACTGGTAAAGAAAATCATCCACTCCTGCCCAGTCCGGTCTCAACACGGGATACTGCACCACACCCGGGCAGGAGAATGGAAACAAGCAGGATGACCATCAGGAGGCTTGCAGGTCTGCCGGACAAGTCGCCTCCTATTTGAAACCTGTCATGGTAAAGCCCTGGACGATCCAGCGCTGGAAGAACATGAAGACGATCAGGATGGGGACAATGATCATCACGGTGGCAGCCATGACCAATGCGCCCTGCCCCGTGTGCGTCGAATTGAACCAGGTGAGGATGATTGGCAGGGTGCGCACCTCGATCTTCTGCAGAACGATCATCGGCCACAGGTAAGCATTCCAGGTCTGCATGAAATCCCAGGATCCCCAGTGTTGCCAGCGGCGCGCCCAGTTGTGGCAGGATGATGCGCCGGTAGATTTGCCATTCACTCGCACCGTCAATTCGGGCGGCATCCATCAGTTCGGTGGGCAGTGTCTCGCAAAATTGGCGCATCATGAAGATGCCAAAGGCATCCACCGCGCTGAAGATGACCAATCCCCACAGCGAGTTGATCAACCCCAGCTTGGCAAGGATCAGGTAGCTGGGGATCATGGTGATCTGCGTGGGGATCATCATCATGGTCAGGAACCAGCCGAAGAGGATCTTCTTGCCCGGGAATTCGAACTTGGCGAACATGTAGCCGATCAGCGAGCTGGTGAAGAGCGTGGATGCAACATTGAAGATGGCAACGAAATGCGCTGTTGCCGTAAAAGCGCAGCAGGGGTAATTTGGGATCGGTGAAGATCTTGATGTAATTCTCTGCCGTGAATTTCTCCGGCCAGAAGGTGGGCGGAACGCGCAAGACTTCCAGGTTGGTCTTGAAGGAACTCAGGATCATCATGATGAAGGGCAGCAGGGTGAATGGACAACCCCAGGGTGAGCAGGAAATAGATCAGGAAGCGACTGGAGAAATTTCCCCAACGGAAGGATTTCCTGGTGCTGATCACGCTGACAGGGAAGGTCTTGGCAGCCATTTTAGTACTCCCAATCCGTTCGCAGCAGGCGCATCTGGACGATGGTCACTCCCATCACGATCAGGAACAGGACGAAAGACTCGGCTGCCGCCCATCCCATGTTCTGATAACGGAAGGCACTCTTATAGATATCCAGCATCAGCACCTGGGTCTGGTTTCCGGGATCGCCATTGGTCATCACCTGGATGATATCGAATACCTGGAAGGAGGAAAGCATGGTCATCACGCACACAAACAGCATCGTCGGGCGGATGAGCGGCATGGTGATCTTGCGAAACACCTGCCAGGAGTTGGCACCGTCGATCACGGCTGCATCTCTTAATTCCTGCGGAACCCCCTGCAAGGCAGCAATGAAAATGACCATGTTGTAACCGTAATCCTGCCATAGATATGCAAGGATGACAGCCCACATCGCCACCGAGAACTCCGGCAACCCCGGCGTTGGGATCAGAGAGCCAGGAAACAGGCTTTCCACCGAAGGCGCGGATGATGGCGTTGATCCATCCTGCCTGGGGGTCATACATGCTCATCCAGATCAAGGCCACCCCCACCGAGGAGGTCAGCACCGGCAGGAAGTAGATGGTCCGGTAAAGCGACTTGAACCGGTTGCCGACCGACTCCAACAACCATGCCAGTGGCAGGGTGATCAACAGGTTGAGCGGCAAGACTGCCACGGCGAAGATCAGGGTGTTCTTCAAACTGGTACGGAACAGGGTTGCCTCGACCGAGTTGCCCTTGATCATATCGATGAAATGGCCCAGGCCGATGAAGGGATTGCTCCCGCCCAGGCCCAGGATCGGCCCACCCACCCTGCCGGGGCTGTAATCGAAGAACATCAAGACAAACGCCCAGCCGAGGACAAATATCCCCAGTGACTCATACAGCAGCAGGGGGATGGTCACGCCGGCGACGAAGCGCAGCTTGGAAGCGGCCAACCCTCCTTTGGCTTTTTTCCCGGCATTTCTGGGTTCGTTCATTTCCTGTTCCTTGGACTTTCTAAGAAAACGAATGAGAACAAGGGGGCGTGCATGGCACGCCCCATGCGGTCTACTTGAAGGTTGAGTTGGCTTCCGTGTCGATGGCTTCGACGGCCTGGTCGACTGTTTCCACACCCTGCAGGGCATTCAGGATGTGCGGGTAGATGATCTCGTACATCACCAGGTCTCGATCAGGCATGTTGCCCAGGTACTCGCCAAAGGGCAGGATGGCAAGTGCTTTCGGGATCCAAGGCATGGCGGCAGCAATTTCGCTTGACGCAGCCACGACCGGCATGGCAGGGATGGTTCCACTGGCGATGTTCCACTGCGTGGCGTTGGCTGGATCTGTTGTCGCAAACTTGACAAAGTCCCAGGCGACATCCTGGTATTTGCTGTTGGGGGATACCATCAGGCCCCAGCCTGAGTCGGCAACAAAGACCGGGTCTCCTGAGAAGGAGGGCAGGTAGAAGTAATCCCATTCATCCGCAAAATCGGGGAAGTTGGCTTGGCCTTCAGCGATTGCCCAGGTACCGATGTAGCCAATGCCGACCTTTCCCTGGAAGAAGGCGTCGATGACAAAGTTGGTGCTGTCGTTGAAGACCACCGGATCGACCACACCCGCGGCAACCGCATCCACCATCCACTGCACCTGTGCGCGTGCTTCGGGGGTATTAAAGGTGAAACCGCTATGGTCGGCGTTCCAGTAATCACCGCCGCGCTGTTTGATCCCGGCCAGGAAGGAAGCCGAAGTTGGGTCCGCGCTCGTGAAATGCAGTCCCGCCGTCTGCATCATCCCGGCTTCATCGGTCTGCGCAAGCGCTTCGGCATCCGCTAGGACGTCTTCCATCGTCTGCCATTGCGGTGGGTAGGTGAGGCCGGCTGCTTCGAACTTGGTTTTGTTCACCAGCACCCCACCGTACTCCATGTTGAATTCCTGCGGCATCCCGTACAGCACACCGTCGACGATATATCCACCGATCGGTGCTGCGTAGAAAGTCTCTTGCGCTTGTGCAACTGTCATCACGTCTGCCGGAACGGGTGCCAGGCGCTCGTAGTATTGCGATGTCCACGTGCCGAACAACTGCAAAATGTCGGCTTCCTCACCGGCAGGCATGGCAGTCTGCAGGGTCTGCAGGTAGAGCTCGTAGTCGAAATTTTCGAGTTGGATGTCGACGTCCGGGTTTTCGGCCTCGTAAGCAGCGATAATGGTTTCATACCCGGCGATAAAGGCATTGTTGGTATGCACCCACATGCGTACGACTTTCGTCTCTCCCTCCCCGCTCTTGCCGCCACAGGACACCAGCAGCAGGCAGAGCACAACACTAACGAACAGCAGCTTCTTCATCTTTTCATCTCCTTCTTGGTAGGCTGACGCGAAAGGCCCCTTCGCGTCACAGGTCCAATTTCACCACCGCCGTCAAATGGGCCGGACGGTCGGGATTCAATCCTTTCGCAATAGCACGATAAAAGGCCAACAATTGCAGTACCGGGAGATACAAGACCCCGCGCACACTTTCCGGGATCCCGGAGGCGAAGGTCACGTCTCTCCCTGACTCGCCCAGGGTAAAGAGGTGTCCTCCCAATGCCTCCATTTCCTTCAACACTGCCATTTCGTGTTTTCCATTCTTGTCTGAGGTCAACCCAACGATGACCGTTTTCTCCGTCACCATGCTCATCGGTCCGTGACGGAACTCCATGAAATGAAAAGGCTCGCTGTGGGTCAACGTCATTTCTTTCATCTTCAAGTTGGCTTCGCAAGCCAGCCCGTACCGGGTGCCGTTGCCGAGGAAATAGAAACGATCGGTGGTAACGTTTTCGCCAAGTTCCCGCGCAACCGGCTCATATACCTTTATCAACCTTTCCCCGTTCCGCGGGAGCGCAGCCATCGCCTCGAGTAGATTCTCGCTTCCGGCCTGCCAGTGCGCACAGCCCCGTGGCAGCCACGTACATCGAGGCAAACGAACGCGTCTGTGCCACGCTCCTTTCCTGGCCCTTCTCGATCAAAATGGTATGATCTCCGAGTTTGGCCAGCGGTTGGTCACCGTGGTTGGTGATCACGATCACGTCCCCGCGTTTTTCACAGCGAAAAGCTTCCACGGCGCGCACCGTCTCCGTCGTTGACCCGGACCGGCTGACCGCTACCAGCAATGCTCGTCCCGCTGTAAGCACAGTCTGCGGATTCAAGAGCAGTTCCCCGCCTGGAACCGCCCGCGCTGACCTGCCGGTCAGTTCCTGGAACAGCGCCGCGGCAGCCAGTGACAGGTAATACGTGGAACCGCACCCAGTAAAAAGCACCTGGTCGTAATTCCCGGAGAGTAGGGCAGCCAGCTCCTTCTTCTGCTTCAGGAGGACTGCCAGGGCTTCTTCCCATGCCTCCGGTTGAGAGACGATCTCTGCATGCGTGAATTGGCCGTTACTCATCGTTTACCCGTGTTTCCATAGGATCCGCTCTGCATTGCTGAAATAGATCTTCTCCAGCACATCCTCCGGCAGGTACAGGCCGTGGACATGCCACCTGCCCTGCATTGGGATGGGAGCGGCGTTATAGTTGAAGTATTCGTCGTCGGTTTCAAGGAAGCGATAGATGACCCGGTAGGCTTCCGGGTAAGGGCCCATGTCAGAACCAAACAAGATCCGTTCTGCATACTGCAGGAAAAAGCGCCGTGAAGTATAAGGTTGGCGTCCCAGCTCGCCAATGCGGGCTGAAATATCGACATAAAAATTGGGGCAACGCTCCAGCAGCGCTCCCACCCAGGCCAGGTTCTCGGCGTAACACCCCACATGTGCCCCGATGAAAGTAGTCTGCGGATGCCGGGCAACCAGGGCTGCCAGGCCTTCTAGGATGTGCAGAAAGGGCGGGAAAGGCGGGCTGGTAAATGCCCAGTCGGGGTGGTTGCCAAGTTCTTCCCAGCGCTCATTGGTCTCATCAATGCGATCAAAGAACGCCACGGGGTCGGCGACATGGATGATCACGGGAAGCTTCAATTCCCCTGCCGTCTCCCAGACCGGATCCAGGCGCGCATCATCCACATCCACCAGCCTGCCGTCCTGGTCTTTTACGTGCAGGCCGAATCCCTTCCAGATCTTCAGCCCTTCCGCGCCACGCTCCTTCTGGACCCTCAGCCTGCCGGATGCCCACTCTGGAAAAGCATTCCCCTTTTCCATCCATTGGCTCCAATCCACGCCGCCGAACACCTGGAAACGTTCCGGAGCCGCTCTTTAAAGTGGTCGAGGTGTGAATTGAGCCGCGCCTCGCCCCAGCCGCCGTCCAGGTCCACGTAGCGCACGATTCCGGCCTCATCGAGCAGGTCGAGAAGTTCGCTCACCGGTCGCTTGTCCCACCCTCCACCAAAGTCTTCGCCCAGGTGATTGTGTGCATCGATGGCAGGAAAGCGCGGTCTCTCGATCGGGGTGGTCTTGGTGACGAGCTTGGATTGGGGGGTAAATTCTTCGAGTTTCATATTCTTAATTCAAGTGGACAGTGGAGGATTTAGGCGAGCAGGACCCGGATACCCCGGGATTCCAATGCGCTTGTGAATTCCGGCATGGCTCCCTGGTCTGTGATTAAAGTGTGGATCGACTCCAGCGGCGCCAGCAGGACCGTTGCCGCCCGTCCCAGTTTGGTATGGTCGGCAACGACGATCACTTCCCTTCCAGCCTTCAAGATGGCACGGTCGGTCATGGTCTCCGGGAGGTACTCATGGGTGAGGCCGTGCTCCAGGCTGATCGCTCGCGTGCCGATGAAGACCTTATCCGCCCGCACCTCGCCGAGGGATTGGTCGGTGATGTGCCCGATGAAGGATAGTTCGCGATCACGCAGCACCCCTCCCAGGCATATGACCGTCACCTGCTCATCTCCTGCCAGGGTGTTCACCACCGGCAGGGAATTGGTGATCACGGTCAGGTTGCGCTGACCGCGAATGGCCCGCGCAATTTCCAGGACGGTTGTGCCCGAACCCAGGAAAACTGTTTCGCCCTGCTGGATGAGCTTGGCTGCAGCCTGGCCTATGCGTTGTTTCTCTTCCGCCTGCTCATCCTGGCGTTGCAGGATGGGTTGCTCGGGTGGAGTTTGTATCAATGCGATCGCCCCGCCGTGGACGCGCTGGATTTTCCCCTCGGCAGCCAGCGCCTCCAGGTCACGCCTGGCGGTTGCTTCGCTGACCGCAAACACCTCGCACACTTCGCCAATGCTGATCCGCTGGTTTCGCAGCAAGTGTTGCAGGATCTGGTTTTGCCGTTCGAGGCTTGAGATCGTGTTATTCACTGTAATCGCTCATTATCAGTCATAACCGCTCAAATACAATCATATTGTCGCGTGTTTGAAGAGTGATTTCAAGTGACAAATGTCATTATTCCCCCAAAATTGGGCTGCTTTTACAATTTATAAGCTTTCAGAGCCAATCCCACCGCCATCTTTGCAGCCATCGCATGCGCTTCTTCTTCCTCCACCCTGCCCTGGATTACCAGTCCAGCCAGCCAATCACAAGCGACCCGCCGCCAAACGTCATGCCGCGCCGGGATGGAGCAGAAGGCACGTGTATCGTCGTTGAAACCTGCCGTGTTGTACAGTCCGGCAGTTTCCATCACCTGGTCAAAGTAGCGGCGTATCCCATTCGGGCTGTCGTGAAACCACCAGGGCGGACCCAGTTTCACAGCAGGGTAATGCCCCGCAAGAGGCGCCAGTTCACGTGCGTATGCGCTCTCGTCGAGGCTGAAAAGGATCAATGTGCAGCCGCGCATCGTTGCCAAACCTGTTCAGCATGTCTCGCAACCCCCTGGTGAACTCGACCTGTATCGGGATGTCTGCACCCTTGTCAGGCCCGAATTTCGAGAAGATGAATTCATTATGGTTCCGCATCGCATCCAACGTGGAATTGCATCACCAGCCCATCCTCCACGCTCATCCGCGCCATCTCGACCATCATGTGCGCAGTGAAGTGTTCTGCCTCAACCGGGGAGACCTCTCCCTTCAAGGCATTTTGGAAAATCGTCCCGACTTCACCAGGACTCAATGTCTCTGTGAGTGCCTTTTCAGCAGCATGATCGGTTGCCGTTCCACCCATCTCCTTGAAATACTGCCGCCGTACCTCCAGGGCACGAATGAAGGATGGAACATCCACCACGTTCACACCGCTGGACTTCATCAAAGATGCCAGGTTCTCCTTCCACTTGGGAGTAAGCAGGTTGACCAGGGCATCCGGGCGGAAGGTGGGACGAATTTTCCCTTTCCATCCGGAGTTGCGCAGCTCGGCATGCGAGTTTAATGGATCGGTTGCCGCGTCCGTGGTGCACAGTACCTGGATATTGAAACGTTCGAACAAGGCTCGAGGTCGGAACTCCGCGCGCTTCAGGCAATCGTCCACCTGGTCATAGATCGACTGGGCATTCTCGGAGATCAATGCTTTTTCTACCCCGAAGACATCTTCAAGCTCATGTCGGATCCATAACCCACTCGGCGTGCCTTGGAATAGATAAAAAGAATCAACAAAAGCCTGCCAGGTCTTGCGGTGAGAACCAATCCCCTCTTCCTCGTTCCCGGGGAGCAATGGAGACGGCACCACTCCCTGGGAATACAACATCCGGTAAATGTAATGATCGTGGAGGATGAACAGGTCCACCGGTGAGCCAAAAGAACGATCGGGTTCGGCGAACAGGCTTGCCTCCACGTGCCCGTGAGGGCTGACGATCGGCAATTGGTCTACCCGCTCATACAGTTGCCTTGCCAGGCGGCGGTGTGTTGGTTCAGGATCGAAAAGGCGGTCAGGAGAGAGCATCGATTCACTCCATTTGGGTTAGAATTATTGCCAGTCATGCAGTTGTCTTGTGAACTGTCTTGAGCATTATAGTACAACTGGACAGAGGCGCGATGGACCATAAAGTTTTCGTAATGCTCGGTTTCCACATCAACTTTTACCACTCCTGGCGCGGCGACACGCCCGACGAGGCCGGCTTTGGTACTGATATGCGCGTCATCCGCGGCATCCTGGATATCCTCGAACGCGCCAATGCCGCCGGGAAGAAAGCACGCGGTTATTGGGACACCGAGGTGTACTGGACTTTCCAGGAGATCCTGCCAAAACACTGCCCCGATATCCTGGAACGGATGCGCCTCCGTGTTGCTGCCGGGCTGGATGAGATCGTGCTGGGTCCATTCAACAACGGCGCCAACCATGCCGCCACCGCCGGTGAATTCCGTGCTGCCGTTGACTGGGCGATCGAAAATCCCTGGGGGTCTGGACTCCGCCAGCTTTTCCCCAAGGTGACCTCCTTCTACCGCCCGCAGGAGTCGGTCTTCACCATCGGGCAGGAGAAGATCCTCAAGGAGTGCGGTGTGACCGGGCTGATGCTTTATTACGCCCTGGTCCCTTTCAACACCCTCGGCGTATTCACGCCCGCCCTTTCCCTGGAACGGCGTTACAACCCCTTCTGGTTCCGCTCGCGTGAGGATCAACCCCCGTTGATCGTTTTCCCTGCCATGTCAGCCGCCGATGTGCTCGAGATGGCTTCGTTGGAAAATATGATGCTCGACTTGCATGCCCGCCAACGGCGCGGGGAGATCCGCTCGGATGTCGTCATTCACCTGAACGAAGATGCCGACCTGGAAAGCTGGCTGCCCTTCCATTTGCCCCGTGCTTTGAAATGGATTCCCCAATACCGGCGGATTGGAAGAATACATCCACCTGGTCAATAAATATCCCTGGGCGGATTTCACGGTTCCAAGTGAATACCTTGCCGGGCACCCTCCACAGGGTGAAGTTCTCGTTCGCCAGGATCTTGCCGACGGTGCCTTCGACGGCTCCTACTCCTGGGCAGAGAAATGCTCCAGCCTGCGCATATGGACCATCCTGGAACAATCCCGCTTGGCCTCCTGCCGTGCCGAAGCACTCGCCAGGCGATCGGGCTTTGACCTCAAGCCTCAACTGTGGGAGGGGATGGATTCCTCCTTCTTCAAACGCCTGGTCGGGCTCACCACCACCCATTTCGGTATGTCCACACCGGTGATCAACGAGGAGCGCCAGGCACGTGCCTTCTCCATCCTGGGGGATTCGCTCAGGATCGCCCGGGAAGCCGAGTTGGCAGTTGCTGAACAACTAGTCACCCAAACGGCATCGCTAAAACGGGATGCGATTTATGAGTTCGAGATCTTCCCCACTCCGCCCGACAGGGATTTGCCCCCCCAGCCTTCACGCACCGCCATCCGCCTGCCCTTGATCCTGCCCCAGGGTGTTACTTCGATCGATCTGCAAGAGAATGGGAATCCCATCCCGGTTTCGTTGACCGACCATTTTCCTCTTCCGGATGGTCGTCTCAGTTGCGAACTCAGGTTTGTAGTCCAGCTTGATCCTTCAAGGGTCAAGGGGTACCATATATTCCCATATCACCATGATTCCCCTGCTCACTCGGTCACTTACCTGAGGAACAAATGGCTCGAAGTGGAATTTTCTGACCAGGTAGGGATAAAGTCATTGAAACACAACGGAAAAAAGATCGAGGGCTGGGATTTCCTGCAGCCGTTTGTCTCCTACCGTAAATGGAAAAAAGCTGTCATATACCCGGTCACGCAATGGGAATTCATTCCGCTAACTGGCGAGCATTGGGAAAGGCTGCATCGGGTGAGAATGCGGGCTTCCATCCCAATGCAGACCATCCACGGTGAGTTCATCAATGAATTCACCTACACTTTCACCTTGTTCGATGAGCTGCCCTACCTCTATGTTGATGTGCAGGCCAGGTACGCCCACACGCCTTCCACGGAGACGATCCACAACCTTACCCAGAAACTTCGCCGCCGGATGGATTTACGTTGGGTGGAAGTGGCCCCATTCCAGCTTCACCCTTCCCTGAATCCTGCCGTTGGGAGACCGCTGCGTATTTGGAAACATAATTATTTGGGGATCACCGCCTATTACGACCTGGATTATGCTCGCATCAACCCCCGTAATCGCAACCTTGATTCCTTTAATCACCAGGTCACCGCAGGTTGGGTCGCTGTCACAGACGGCAAGCGCGGCTTGCTCCTGGGAGAAAATGCCGCCTCACTGGCCTCCATGGCTTTTTGCCCGATGCGCCTTCGGGAACAGCATGGGATCCAGCAATTATGGCTGAATCCGTTCGGATCGTATTATGGCAAGCTGGCCAGTTATTCTCACCTTGGCGCCACCGGCTTGGGAGCGGAATTCCTGAAAGCGTTCAGCGGGTTCCTGAAACCAAACGGTCCTTCCTACAATGGTCAAACGTTGCATTTCTCGCTCCTGCTGGCTCCCTACACCGGTGATGAGCCCCCCACCGAATTGCAGGCTGATGCTGGGGCACATTTCTACCCACCGGCGATCCTCTTCCATGCCAGCCCCGATGATATCGATGTTCTCTTGCCCTCCGATATCTCCTCGATCATCGAAAATGAAAAAAGGACGGCTGCGATCGCCGCCATCGAATTAATTCCTTCCCCTCCGCCTTCCTTGCCAATCCTTCTCATTCCCAGGTTGACCTGGTTTGGGATCCCCCTCGGGATGTACCCCTTTCCGGTTATGAAGTTGCCTGGCGCGAGTCATGGAGCTTGAAGTGGCACACCCAGGCGATCGAACCTTCAAACCGCTGGCAGATAGCTGGTTTACGCGATGGTCAAGAATACTTTTTAAGCTTAGGGCAATCTGCGGCTCGAAATTTTCCGAGTGGACCCCCGAACAGCCTTGCATCCCAGGCGCTGTCACAGGTTCAAGCTTGGGTGGCAACCTGGCCCAACTCCCGCTCAAGGCTCTGATCCGCCTGGTCGCTGGCAGCTTGTGGTCGGTTGTCCGTGCTTTTATGTATTCCTTGTTTCACACCCAGCCGCGTTCTTGATACATTTGAAATCCTGCTTTCAATGCACCTCTGACTTGCCCGAGTAATTCGGGTGTCAGCTTTTTGATGTGGAAGCAGGATTTTCCCTTTAACAACCGCAGCAACTCCGGCGGGAACAGGGATTTGATCTCCTGATCCACGTATACCGGCATGAAATAGAACCCGACATAGGCTTTTTGAATGATCAAACCGGCAAAAAACACTTCCTTTCGTTTCCGCTCTGCGATCACCAATTCTTTGAACGACCACAAGTCGAAATAGCGTTCGTTTTCCGTCTTGGCAGCCAGTGGAGGGCGGTATTCCTCCAATAAAGGCTTGAGTTGGTCAAAGATCGGTTTCAAGTCGCTCATGGCGCCTCACAGGGTATCCAGATCCTTGAGCAACATCTTCTTCTCTTCGTCGTCTGAGACTTTCTCGCATGCCTCACGCGCCAGGGAAAGATAAGTTTTCGCCTGGTCGGCTTCACCGGCAACTTTTTCTGCCCGTGCCAGCGCTTCATAGGCATAGCCCAGGTAGAAAGGTGGAACACCTTCCTTCCGGCTTGCCTGCAAGCAATACTGACCAAACTGGCGGGCATTCTCTGCTTGCCCGAGCAGGGCGTAGACACGCGAAAGTTGCCAATAACCTACGGATAGGTTGGTGGGTGTGACCTCCTTGCGTTGCGTCCAGTGCCAAAGCGATGCCATGCTGGCTAAGAGCATTGCCAGGCCTTCTTCGGAAGTCCTCGCGGGCTTGTCGATATAATCCCAGGTTTGATTGAAGCAGTTGGCAGCAAAGAAATGATGTGCCTTTTGCAGGTCGAATTCAGGTGTCTGTGTCATTTTTCCTCATTCCTTGGTTTGATTGGAGACATTCGCAAAAGGAGCTTGTCCTTGAGCAGGAATTGGTGATATGCCGCCCCGGCGAGGTGCAGCCCGATCAGCGCCAGCAAGACCAGGGCGATAAAACCGTGCCCGATCCGGGATGGAAATACATACAGGTTATCCGGCAAGGGCGAGCCGGATCGACCAAAGACAATATCCATCAGTGCCGCTTGGGAGGCAATCCCCATTCCGCTCAAGCCCATGGCAAGCATGCCCATGTAGAGCAGGATATGGGTGACATTTCCCAGCATATCGAGTAAAAAATGACCGCTCTTTGCCGGTGCAGGGAGCTTGGTACTGAATCTCACCACTAGGCGGAATACAGTCAAGAGAAGGATGGCGATCCCGATGGCCATGTGGATGGCAAGGTAGGGGATCTTGGCATCTGTATTGGGCATTTGTTTCAATACGAACAATCCCATCAGCAGCATGGCGAGCACCAGCAGGGCAGACAACCAGTGAATGACCGCCAGCACTGGATGATAACGGGTTGGTTTTGACATGCAGATACCTTTCTTGTTTTCGAAATAATTTAGATAAATATAATCCAATTATTACTTCATGGCAAGGAGTTTTTCGCCCTGCACCTCTTTCGATTACAATTCCAGGCAGTCCACGCAATGGAGGTAAACATGAATCCACAAATTCTCGCCTTGATCACAGCCATGGCTTGGGGCATTGGCGGATATTTTGAGAAGAAGGGACTCCACCTGGGAGGCCTTTCCCCTCAATTGGGTATCACCCTCCGCACAGCCGTTGCCTTGCTCATCCTCGGCGCTGTATCCTTCCCACAGTGGAAGACTCTGCCCCAGGCGGGCACCAAGGCCATCCTGATGATGGTGATTGGAGGCGGTCTCGTCGCCGGGGCGATTGGCATGTTGTGCTTCTATGCCGCTTTGAAAGGCGCGCCGCTCAACCGCGTCATGCCCATTGCCTTCACCTCGCCCCTCTTTGGTGCCTTGATGGGCATCATTTTGGGAGCAGAACCGTTGACTTGGAAAACAGCCGTTGGCACATTGTTGACCATCGCCGGTATCATCACCCTGACGGTGTAAACGATGATCCCGCGGCTTCGTTTTGCCCACCTCCCCACCCCCATTGAACCTTTGCCTCGCCTCGGTAAGGAAATTGGTCTGCCAAACCTTTACATCAAGCGTGACGATCAGACCGGTCTCGCCTTCGGAGGCAACAAGACCCGGAAATTGGAGTTCCTCGTCGCCGAGGCTCAGGAACAGGGTGCAAGGACACTGATCACCGCCGGCGCGGCACAATCCAATCACTGCCGGCAGACGGCCGCCGCTGCTGCCAGGTTTGGCCTGGAATGCATCCTGGTCCTCTCAGGTGAGCCGCCGAAGGCGCCGTCAGCCAACTTGCTGCTGGATGGATTATTCGGAGCGCAGATCGTCTGGGCAGGGGAGCGGGAAAATCGCGACCGTGTCCTTTCCGAAACCTTCGCTCAGGCCCGCTCGGAGGGGAAAGACCCTTACCTGGTCCCCTACGGCGGATCGAATTCAACAGGCGCCCTGGGCTACACTTTCGCCGTGGAAGAGCTTCTCGCCCAGGAGTTCAGGCCCGATTGGATCATCTTTGCCTCATCCTCGGGGGGCACGCAGGCCGGGCTGGTGCTGGGCGCGCGGCTCTTTGGTTATTCTGGGCAGGTGTTGGGTATTAGCATCGATGAGCCGCGCCTTCGACCTGCAGCTCCACGTGGCCCAACTTGCCGGCGATACTTCCGCCAGGTTGGGCAAACGCATCGATTTTTCCGCTCAGGAAATCCTGGTAAATGACGACTATTGCACGGCGGGGTACGGTGTATTGACCAATTCCGAAAGGGAAGCCATCCATTTGTTCGCCCGCACCGAAGGAGTTTTGCTGGATCCGGTCTATACCGGTCGCGCCGCTGCAGGGTTGATCGATCTCGCCCGTAAAGGCCAATTCAGCCCGGACCAGGTCATCCTCTTCTGGCACACCGGGGGCCAACCCGCCTTGTTCGCCGAAGCATACCAGGACCTGTAATCTCCCCCTCTCCATCTTTCCTCTTCCACCCAGGTGGAGTTTTCTCCGCCTGATTTCCCATTTTTCTAAGTACCTGATTACCTTATTACCTATTTACCTGATCACCTTATTACCTAATTCCCTATTTACCTAATTACCTAATCACCTAATTACCTGATCACCTAATCACCTAATTACCTTATTACCTATTTACCTAATTACCTGTCTCCTTCTTTAGATCCAGATATTTATGTATGGAAACCCGCGTATATGTATCGATGGGCAGCTCAAGCGCTTTCCTGGGATCGATCCAGGCGTACTCCTCCGCCTCATCGTTCAGGCACACTTCCTCACCATCCGCTGTACATGCATAATCGAAGAAAATGAAGTGGCGCCTCTTCCAGAAGGCTGGATCGTAGATGAACTCCTGCCAGCACAGGAACACCAGGTCTCCCACCTGCAGCCCGGTCTCTTCCAGGGCTTCTCTTTGGGCAGCCACCTCGATCGATTCGCCCAATTCCACGTGCCCGCCGGGGACCACATACTTGCCGGGCCATTTATGCGACTGCAGTAAAAGGAGTTCCCCTTTACGGTTGAAGATAAAGACACCGACAGTTGGTTCAGGAAATGTTTGTTCGCTCATGGGAGGTTGTAGGATGAAGGTAACCGGATCATGATTGGGACGAATAATATTGGGGAAAGGAGCGCCCCGACAACTTGCGAATAAATTGCTTGTCTGAGATTAGTTCCTGCTGTCCTTCCAAAGCAACCCGCGTTGCGGGGCAAACAGGAAGGCAAGGATGAAAAAGACGGTCGCAGTCAGGACGATCGCCGAGCCCGAGGTGATTCCGATGTAATAGGAAACGTACAGGCCGATCACCCCCGCGATCGCAGCCAGGGTGGCTGAGATGACCATCATCGATGGCAGGCGGCGGGTCAGCAGCGAAGCCGTGGCTGCCGGTGTGACCAGCATCGCCACCATCAGGGCCACCCCCACGGTCTGCATCGCCACTGCCACGGTGACGGCGATCAGTACCAACAGCAGGTTGTTGAAGCGGTTGACCGGCAATCGCAACGTAACCGCCAGCACGGGATCGAATGAGATGGTCAGGAACTCCTTGTAAAAAGCGACCACCGCCAGCAGCACGACTCCACCAAAGACCGCCATCCAGGTCAGGCTTTGAGGGGTGACACCCAGCACATCCCCAAATAGGAAGTGGCTGAGATCCACGGCATAACTGCGCACGGTGGAGATGATCGCGATCCCCAGCGCGAACATCCCGGCAAAGATGATCCCGATGGCGGTATCCTCCTTGATTCGTGCGCTTCTCGTCACCGCGCCGATCCCCAACGAAGCCAGCACCGCCGTCCCAAGTGCCCACCAGAAGAGCGGTTCGCGCGCCCCGCCGCCGACCAGATAGCCCACCGCGATGCCTGGCAGGATGGTATGCGCCAGGGCATCCCCGAGGAACGCCATGCCGCGCAGCACAACGTACGTCCCCACCACCGCACACACGATGCCCACCAGTACGGCAGCCGCCATGCCGCGCACCATGAAGCCGTATTGCAGGGGTTTCAACAGCCAATCAATGAAGACTGCCATGATCCTCCCCATCACAACAAGGCTCGTCCAATGCCGCCAGGTCAGGATTTCCGTTTGCCAATTTCACTTTTCCGCCGTACGCCTGCAGCAGGATTTCAGCCTGGAACACGGTCTCAGCCTTGCCCAAGCGCGATCAGCTTGTGGTTCAACAACAAGGTGCGGTCGAAATACCGTGCCGCCTGCTCCAGGTCATGGGTGGACAGCATGACGGTGACTCGCTTCTTGCGCAGTTCATCCAATAAATTCAACAAACCTTCCTGCGAGGGCGTATCAAGACCGGTGAGCGGTTCGTCCATCAACATCAATTCAGCTTCCTGTGCCATTGCACGGGCGATGAACATGCGCTGTTGTTGCCCACCCGAAAGCTGGCCGATCTGCCGCCTGGCCATGCTTGTCCATCTCCACGGTCTCCAGGGCATTGTGTACGAGTTGCCAATCCCGCTTCTTCGGCCAGCCCAGCAGCCCAGCTTGGCGATCCGCCCCATCATCACCACGTCTGCCACGCTGACCGGGAAACGCCAGTCCACCTGGCTGCGTTGGGGAATGTAGCTGATGCAAACATGTTTTCCGGTCCCGACCCATACACGCTCACGCTTCCCGAGGCTGGGGCGCAACACTCCTGCGACGACCTTGAGTAATGTGCTTTTCCCTGCGCCGTTGGGTCCGACCACCGCCACGCGCTCCCCGGGGTCCAGGTGGAAGGTGATGTCTTCCAGCGCCTGGCGTCCTTCGTAGCTGACAGACAGGTGGGAAATATCAAGGATGGGCTGGTCGTCTTGGTGTGGAACGTGAGGATACATAATGAACAGGATTTTAGCTAAATTTCATGGTGGATTGACACGACTATTTCAACGCATCAACGATCGCGGCGACATTATAGCGCATGAACTCCAGGTAGGTGGACACTGGACCATTCCCATCGCTCAAAGAAGCATGGTAAACACGCACGAGTTTCACACCCGTATCGGCAGCCACCTGGGTGGCAAGGTCCTGGTTGACTCCTTCGCTCACCAGCATGGTCGTGACGCCGGAAGCGCGGATGGAATTTTCCAGGGCTGCGATTTCCCGCGCGGAAGGCGCAGCATTGGTACTGAAAGAGGCTGTGACCGTTCCCAGCTGTGTAAAACCGTATTCGTTGGCAAAATAGCCAAACACCGCATGATCTGAGACCAGGATGCGCCGATCAGGCGCAACCTGCGCCACCTGGAGCGGATCCAGGCATCCAGCGCCATCAGTTCGGCTTTATACGCCTCGGCATTGCTTTGGTAGGTATCAGCATGCTGCGGATCCTCGCTGGTTAGCGCAGCGGTAATATTGTCCACCCACACAAGCAGGTTATTCGGATCCATCCACGTGTGCGGGTCGCCTCCGGTGTGGTCCGCCTCACCGCTGAAAGCCAGCAGCGTGATCCCCCGCGACACCTCCACCAGCTTGCCAGTCCCTGCGGTGCTTTCGATGAGTGGCTGCAGGAACTCCTCCAGCCCGGCGCCGTTCGCAAAGATGATCTGTGCTTCGGCAAGTGCGGCTGCGTCCTGTGGGCGTGGTTCGAAGGTATGCGGGTCGCTGCCCAGGGGCAGAAGCACCTTCACCTCGATGAGGTCTCCTCCCACCTGCCTGGCAACATCCCCCACGATCGAAGTCGTTGCTAGTACCTGTAATTTGCCATTGCCCTGCAGGGCACTCCCCCCGTTGCATGCCTGCAAAAGGAGTGTCAAGAATAGGAGTGCAACCCAAAGGGATCTTTTTCGCATGCTTGTTGTTCTCAACAGGTCGGCACCGATCTTGAAATGATCATGGGTGATTTACGGCCGCGTTCCATCGATGGGATAACCCAGGTTGCTCCATTGGGTCACCCCGCCGGACATGCTGGTAACATTCTGAAAACCTGCATTGAGCAGGATGTCGCTGTCCCGACTGGCTGCGGTTCCCTGAACGGCATACCACAATGATTGGCTGACCCTGTGGCACCTCGTCCAGTCGGTCTGGTAATTCGCCCAATGGTATCAGCGTGGTATTGGGAATATGGAATTCATCCCACTCGCTTGGTTCGCGCACGTCCAGGATGAATACGCCTTCCTGGTATTTTTGGTAGGCATCCTGTACAGTGATCACGTATGGCAGTTGGGTGGCGGAAGCTCCTCCCGCTCCCTGTTTATTGAGTAGGATCGCGACAACAACGATCACGACAATGACCAGCAACGCTCCGGGTAGGTACCAGTTGCGGGGGAAGGTTTTCTTCTTGCTTTTACGTTTCGACATATTCTTCTCCTTGGATGTTTGTTTTGATGCCGGGAAGAAGCAAAGGATGCATCACGGTAGGAATTCTGCCAACGGACCGCTGGGATCGCTGATGGAGCTGAGTTGTTCGTATGGGAGCATCACCATTTGTGGACCGGCTGCGTATGCTGCCACCTGGTATGGATCGAAGCTGATCAGCAATCCATCGGCGGTCAGGTTCCAGTTCTTATAATTCTGGACGCTGGGTTCTGCCCCGCTAGTCTGGAGTGGATCAAAGGCGATATCGCGGCTGATTAATTCCGTGATGCAGAGTTCCGAGATCGCTGAAAGGTAATCCGATCCGGGGAGGAATAATTGGGCTAGAGCAACCACTGACCCGCCTTGCAGGTCGAAGGTGAGCGCGTGGAAATACGAGCCCGGATGTGCCGCACCGTCGCTGTAGAAATCCACTGTGAACTTCAGGCTGAGAAAATTTTGCACTGGCGACACCAGCTCGAACCCTACTTCCAGGAAGCTGCCCCCGGAGATCGGTTCCACGGGTAGCATTTCAAGGTTTTGCATGAACAGGTCCACCTCCCACTCCACCAGTTCGGCCATCTGCTGGTTGAAGCTTGCCACGCGCGGATCATTTGGTCCGCTCAAAAAGGGAGTATGTGTCTTCAATGTGTAATTCGGGCTGCTGCCGGTTTCTTCATGGTCCACCGAGGTCAGCGTCACCTGCTGGTACAAGGGAACCGCTGTCGGGGTGGGAGTAGGCTTGGGATTGGATGGCAGGCTGCAGGCCAGGATTGACAATACCAGCGCCGCTGCTCCGAAACCAACTGGGACACGCTTGGAGTTCATCACGTTTGCCTCATTGTTGCTGGATCTTCCCCTGCAGGCGTTCACGACGGTGGGTCAATTCTTCCATCCAATGGTTGTACTCGTAACGTGGGATGTCCTGTTCCGCAACCAGTCTCATCGCCCTTTCCGTCCACTGGATGGCAGATTTGGTATCCCGCTGGTTGTGTTCATAATACTTCGCCAGCTCGACATGGGCGTACACATGGCCCTGGCTGGCAGCCTTCTCCCATAACTGTACCGCAGTCCCAAGGTTGCCGCGTCTCTTCTGCAGCCGCGAAAGCCTCTGCACGGCCTGCCAGAAATCTCCTTCCGGGATCTTCATCTCCAGGCCTCGTTCGAAGAGGCGTGCCGCCGTATCCCAGTTCCCCAGGTCTTCGAACAGCTTGGCAATGGCGATCACATCCAGGCCGTGTTCAACGAGTTCGCTGAATGGGTCTTGCAGCAGGGCTGCCGAGTGGCTCAACAGCGCGGCCATCGCCACCACGTCCATCGCATTGTGGTAGAAAACACCTTTCAACGGGGAGGCATCCCCGCTGCGCAGGTAGTCGAAATAAAGGTAGGGGATCTCGTAACCGGGCACTTCTTCGCTGCTGCGCGGTGCCATGAGCACGTTTTCCTCGAGATACTTCAATGCCCGCGACGGCAGCCGGTCGCGCCACAGGCGGCGTGCCAGCGGGAGCAGGTCCAGGTGGGCATATTCCTTGAATGGGACTGGGATGCTGTGCAGGGTGTAGCGCGTCGCCAGCAAGGGTGCATCGAATGCTTTGCCGTTGAAGGTCACCAGCGCCCTGCACGGGGCCAGGAAATCCGCCAGGCCTTCGAGCAGGGCTGGCTCTTCTGCCGGGTCGCGGATGAAATATTGCCTGAGTTGGAAGTCGCCGTTCACGAAGCGTGCCACGCCGACCAGGAAGGCGTACGTCCCGGTGCCGCCCGCCAGCCCCGAGGTCTCGGTGTCCAGGAAAGCATACTCTTCCAGGGCGAGTTCGGTGAAACGCGGATCCTTTGCCCAGGCTGCCAGCATGGTCAGCGGGGTATTCACTGTGATCGGCGCAGTTCCGTGGCGATATTCTGACTTGTAGCTTTGTTCGCTGATGAAAGTCTCCCCCTGGCGCGTCTGGACGAAGTGACCGTCCACCACGGTGTCGATCGTGAATTGGGAAACGGCTTTTTTTGCCTGGGGGGCTGCCAATTCTCCAGCTGGGCGAATACCCAGGGATCTTAATTTATCTGCCAATGAGGAGGATTTTCGGACATATCATTTTGATTATATCCTGAACATCCTTGCGGGCTTGCGAATGGATGGGTGGATCGTGACCGTCGCTCGCCTTGTGGATTACCTGTTCGTCGGGAGCCTGTTCAAATTACACCTCGCCAATTGCGAGGCGAACCACCTCGGCAGGGTTATAATCCACAGGAAATCTCCCCATAAGCGAGGTCATGATGGAATCCAAGCGTCTGACATTATGGCAGAAACTGGTCTTCGGCTCCGGTGACTGGAGTATCGCCACATTCGGCACCCTGCGGCAGTTGTACTATGCCATCTTCCTGACCGACGTGGTCGGCATCGAGCCCCGCCTGGCTTCCGTGGCCGCCTTCCTTGGCGTAGCCTGGGATGCCCTGAATGATCCCCTGGTCGGCACCTTGAGTGACCGGCTGCGCACACGCTGGGGCCGCCGCCGCCCGTTCCTGTTATTCTTCGCCATCCCCTTCGGCCTGGCTTTCATCATGCTCTGGTGGGCGCCGCCGTTCAAAAGCCAGATCTTGCTGGCCGCCACCGTTTCGCTCGTCTACATGCTGAGCGATACCCTGCAGACTTTCATCAGCGTACCCCTGTATGCCCTCACCCCCGACATCGCCAGGGATTACGATGAGCGCACCACGTTGACCGGCTACCGCATGTTCTTCAACCTGGTCGCCTCGCTGGTCGCCGCTGTTGCTGCCCCTTCCATTGTCGATGCTGCCCTGGCTTCCGGGGCATCCCAGCAGCAAGGCTATTTCATTGTTTCGGCCATCTTCGGCGGTCTGGCCATCCTCCCGTTGCTGACCATCTTCTTCTTCATCCGTGAAAAACCTCGCCCGGTGGAGGTCGAAAGCGCCCCTCACGTTCCCTTCCTGGTCGTCCTGAAGACCGCCTGGAAAAACATCCCCTTCCGTTACGCTTCTGCCCTGTACATGTTGAACTGGATCACCTTCGACCTGGTCGGCTTGGTGCTTCCGTTCTTCATCACCTACTGGATTGCCCAGGGGAACCTGCTCCAAAAGGCACTCGGCATGTCGCTCGAGTCGGCCGTATTTGCCTGCCTGCTGGTCACCTCGGTGATCGTCCTGCCTTTCTGGGTCTGGCTTTCCAAGAAGCTGAACAAGAATACCGCCTACATGATCGGGATGGGTTTCTGGGCCGTGGTCCAGTTGCTCATTTTCAGCATCCAGCCGGGACAGATCACCTTCATCCTGATCTTGTCCGTCCTGGCAGGCATCTCCGTCTCCACCGCCCACGTGCTGCCGGACGCCCTCTTCCCGGATGTCATCGAGTGGGATGAGCTGCGCACCGGGCGCCGCCAGGAAGGCATCTACTACGGGGTCAAGAATTTCATCCGCAAGCTGACCGGCGCGGTCGCCATCTTCATTGCCCTGCAGGTGCTGGGCTGGTTTGGCTACCAGACCCCGCCGGAGGGAGCCACCTTCTTCACCCAGCCGCCCCAGACGCTGACAGCCATGCGCATCCTGATCGGACCGTTCGGTGCCGTTCTGTTGATCAGCGCCATCGTCATCGCCTGGTTCTACCCGCTCTCCCGCGAGCGGCATGGCCGCATCCAGAGATTGCTGGCAAGAAAGAATGCCCGTAAACAATCTCGCGATGATCCACAAAAGAGAATAATCAAAGCAGATAATGGAGAGCGAATCAGGGCTCCGGGCTGACCGTCTGGCAAAAGATCATTTATGGCACCGGGGATTGGAGTGGCGCCAGTTACGGCACCCTGCGCCAGATCTTTTACGCCATCTTCCTCACCGATGTCGTCGGGCTGGAGCCGCGCCTGGCCTCCGTGGCAGCCTTGATCGGCATCCTCTGGGATGCATTCAACGATCCCCTCGTCGGCATCCTCACCGACCGCATCCGCACCCGCTGGGGGCGCCGGCGGCCCTTCCTGTTGATCTTTGCCATCCCCTTTGGCGCCAGTTTCATGCTCCTGTGGTGGGCGCCTCCCTGGCAGAACCAGGTCGCCCTGGCGGCCACCATCACCCTGGCCTTCATGATCAGCGACACCTTCGAGACCCTGGTGGGGGTGCCTTTCGCCTCCCTGCTTCCCGAGCTGACCCCCGATTATGACGAGCGCACCACGCTGACCGGGTATCCGCATCTTCTTCAACCTGGCCGCCTCGCTGGTCACTGCCGTGGCCGCCCCCGCCATCGTGGATGCCGTCATTTCCGCCGGCTGGACCCAGCAGCAGGGGTACCTGCTCGTCGCCGGCATTTTCGGCGGGCTGGCCTGCCATCCCCTTCCTGCTCATCTTCGCCGTCGTGCGCGAGCGCTTCGGCTCCGTGGACCATCCGCAGGATGAGACCTCCTTTGCCGCATAGCGCCCGCACCGCCTGGGCGAACATCCCCTTCCGCTTCGCCTCGATCATCTACATGCTCAACTGGATCACCTTCGACCTGGTGGCGCTTGTCCTGCCCTTCTACCTGCTCTACTGGATCTCCCGGGGCGACCTGCTTGCCTCCGTCAGCCTTGTTCGGCATCACCCTGCCCATCGAGTCGGCAGTCTTTGCCCTCCTGCTGGTGACAGCCGTGGCTGGCGCTGCCCTTCTGGTCGTGGCTCTCCCACCGCCTGGGAAAACACAGCGCCTACATCATCGGCATGGTCTTCTGGGCCGGGGTCCAGCTGGGCATCTTCTTCGTCCAACCCGGTCAGATCACCCTCGTTCTCTGGATGTCCTTCCTGGCCGGGCTGAGCGTCTCCGCCGCGCACATCCTGCCGGACGCCATGTTCCCGGATGTCATCGAATGGGATGAACTGAAGACCGGGCGCCGCCAGGAGGGCATCTACTACGGCGTCAAGAATTTCATCCGCAAGCTCACCGGCGCCCTGGCCACCTTCATCGCCCTGCAGGTGCTGGGCTGGTTCGGCTACCAGTCCCCACCAGGCGGGGTGACTACCTTCACCCAATCTCCCGTCACCCTCACCGCCATCCGCTTCCTCATCGGGCCGTTGGGAGCCGTGCTGCTGTTCTCGGCGGTGATCACCACCTGGTTCTACCCCTTGACCCGCAACCGCCACCAGCGCGTCCGTGACCTGCTCGAGAAGAAGCGGGCACGCCTCCCCGGCGTTATCAAATGAAAAAGCACGACTTCTGGAAGTACTTGATCTACGGCTCGGGGGACTGGGGCCTGTCCAGCAGCGGGATGATGCGTTCCGTCTTCCTGGCCATCTACCTCACCGACGTCGTCGGCCTGGACCCGCGCCTCGCCTCCCTGGCCGCCTTGCTGGGCATGTTCTGGGATGCGGTCAACGATCCCTTCGTCGGTCGTCTCAGTGACCGGGTGCGCACCCGCTGGGGCAGGCGGCGTCCCTTCCTGCTCTTTTTCGCCCTCCCCTTCGGAGCGAGCTTTGTGCTCATCTGGGCCGCACCCCACTGGGAGTCGCAGCTTGGCCTGATGCTCTACATCCTCCTCGCCTACATGCTCTTCGACACGATGTCCACCTTCGTCTCGATCCCCTTCCTCTCGCTGACCCCGGAACTCGCTCCCGATTACGACAGCCGCACCACCCTCACCGGGTTCCGCACCTTCTTCCAGCTCGCCGCCTCCTTCGCCATCGTCGTGGCTGCCCCGCTGATCGTCGAGGCTGGCATCGCCCGCGGCCTCACCCAGCAGCAGGGCTTCATCATCGTCGCCGCCATCTTCGGGGGCATCGGCGTCCTCCCCTTCTTCCTGATCTTCCTGACCGTCCGCGAAAAGCCTCCTGCGCCCGGGCTCGCCACCCTGCCCATCCGCCAGACCCTGCAAATGGCCTGGCAGAACATCCCCTTCCGCATCGCCGTGGGCATCCACCTGCTCAACTGGACCGCCGTGGACATGGTCGCCATGCTCACCCCGTTCTTCCTGCTCTACTGGGTCTCCCGCGGCGACCTGCTCGCCCGCGTGACCCTGTTTGGCATCCCCCTCGCCCTCGAATCCGCCTTCTTTGGCATTCTCATGTCCACCTGCATCCTTTCGCTGCCCTTCTGGATGTGGTTCGCCCGCAAGCGGGATAAACAGAAGGCCTACCTGCTCGGCATGAGCCTGTTCCTGGTCGTGGAACTGCTCCTGTTCCTCGTCCGGCCGGGACAGATGACCCTGGTACTGGTCATCGCCGCGCTGGCCGGGGTGGGCATCGCCACCGCCTACGCGCTGCCCGATTCCATCTTCCCCGACATCATCGAGTGGGACGAGCTGCGCACCCACCGCCGCCAGGAGGGCATCTTTTACGGGGCGCGCGCCTTCCTGCGCAAGATCTCCGCCGCCTTCACCATGTTCTTCGCCCTGCAGATCCTGGGCTGGGCGGGTTACCAGGCCCCACCAGAGGGCACTTTCACCTTCCTTCAATCCCCCTCCGCCCTGCTCGCCATCCGCCTGCTGATCGCCCCTGTGGGCGGGCTGATGCTGCTCGGCGCGCTGATCCTCGCCTGGTACTACCCACTCACCCGCGAACGGCACGGCCGCATCCAGCGTTTGCTCAAGCGCCGCCTCGACCGCCAGTCACCTGGCAAACAGGAGAAACCCAAGCCATGAAAACCGCCCTGCTACTCATCGACATCCAGGACGACTATTTCCCCGGCGGCAGGATGGCGCTCGAAGGCGCCGAGGAGGCTGCCGCCCAGGCCAAAAAGCTTTTGGATTATTTCCGTGCCGGTTCCGTGGTCGAGTTGTCTTCCAGACAACATCGACCCTGTCGAAGCTATGAAGCTTCGACACCACCATTGCCACTTGTCCACATCCAGCACATCGCCACCGATCCCGGCGCCACGTTCTTCCTGCCCGGCACCCCGGGAGCGCAGATCCATGCGCCGCTCCAGCCCCTGCCGGGCGAGACCGTCATCGTGAAACACAACGTCAACGCCTTCCTCGACACCCCCCTGCTCGAGCACCTGCGCTCCCTTGCCATCGAGCGCCTGGTCATCTGCGGCAGCATGACCCACATGTGCGTGGACGCCGCCGTGCGCGCCTCCGCCGATCTCGGCTTCCAGGTGTTGGTCGCCGCCGACGCCTGCGCCACGCGCGCACTGACCCACGCCGGGCTCACCGTCCCCGCCGACCACGTCCACGCCGCCTTCCTGGCCTCCTTCCGTGCCTATGCGAAAGTCAAAACCACCGAGGAAATCCTCGCCGAGGTTCAAATGTAGCGGCAATTCATGAATTGCCGCTACCCTTTACCCTATCCCTAATGACCTGCTCACTAATCCCTACTCACTATTTCGTCTTCCCTCCACCTTCGCCAGGAACTTCGCCTCGTCGATCACGTAGCGTTCGTGGGTCGCCTCCCCGATCAACTCCACCTCGTCCCACGCCTGTATCCTAAAGCTCATCTTTCGCCCCTCCACCGAGACCAGCTCCGCCCGGGCGCGCACCTTCATCCCCACCGGCGTCGCCGCCAGGTGGCGCACATCGATGCGCCCGCCCACGGTAGTCTGCCCCGGCAGGAGCTGCCCCTCCAGTGCCTTCACCGCCGCCGACTCCATCAATCCCACCAGCGCCGGGGTGGAAAAGACCGGCACCAGCCCGCTGCCCCAGCGTGCGGCAGTATCCTCGTCGCTGACGAGGTGTTCGATCTCGGCGTTCAGTCCGGGGGTGAGGTCTGTCATGGGGGTCTCCTTGGGATGGGATGAGGCGAATTATAGCCCAGGTTAATATTGGGGTGGTTTTCGTTCCTGAGGAACGAAGGAGGAGACGAATTGGGAGGCTGGTGAGCAGAGAATTGAGATAAGAGAACTGGGAGGATAAGGTGAATCAGGAGAAGGCGGCTGAGGACGTGGTCATCGGATTAGTCCTCCTCAGGAAGAAGGTGGGCGAGTTCTTCAAAAGCCATCTCGATGGTGGTCTGGTTGTGATAAATGACATGCTGGGACGGCTGAGACTCTGGATGCGATCGAGGTAGTTGTTGAGGGCGTTAGAAGCAGAGATAAATTCATCCAGGCGCATCTCACGGTAGGGTTTCATCAGCTCGGCGAGGCGGGCAGCATTGGTACGAGCGACATTAAGCTCGTCAAGAACTCTCCTTTGACCTTGTCATCAAGGGCGGCAACTCGGAGCTCCCGAGAAAGATTGAGAATAGAAGCCGTGGCGAAAGGCATTCTTGTTGCCAGGCTGACCGCCACGCTTGCGCGGCGAGCCAAGCGGGGAAGAAATGTCTGTCATGTGGGGATCCTTTCATGAAAAAATGGCGTATTTCAAACAGAGTGGATGGTTAAAGCAACACAGGAAGGTCTTATCGAAGCGATATCGCTACAATTGGTCGATGGGCAGATTACTGGCCACTTTGTTGGAATGCCAAGACGACCAAAGCCTTCCCGTGCTCAAAGTTATTATAGAACATATATTCTATAAAGTAAAGAGGCCGATGGAAGGCAGAGGGTCGATATCCCTTTTTGTATAAATCACACACACCTGTACACACGCCACGGGTGCAACGTGCCTCATCTCTGCTAACTGCTTTTACCACTCTCTTTTCTCTGTTCACCGATTACTGATTCCCCGTTATAATCCCGACCGGAGAAAGTCATGCCCACCATCTACCCCTTCACTGCCATCGTCGGCCAGGAGCGCATGAGGCGCGCCCTGGTCCTCAACGCCGTTGACCCCCGCATCGGCGGCGTGCTGATCCGCGGCGAACGCGGCACGGCCAAGTCCACCGCCGCCCGCGCCCTGGCCGCCCTGCTGCCCGAGTGTCCACGCCGTGCGCGGACTGCCGCTTCGGCTGCGACCCCGACCAGCCCGCCTCCTTGTGCACCGAGTGCCGCGAGAAGGTCGCCTCCGGCGACGCCCCTGCCCGTCGAAGAAAAACCCATCCCCTTCGTCAACCTGCCCGTCTCCGCCACCGAAGACCGCGTCGTCGGCACGCTCGACATCGAGCAGGCCATCCAGAAGGGCGAGCGCCACTTCGAGCCCGGCGTCCTGGCCGCCGCCAACCGCGGCCTGCTCTACATCGACGAGGTCAACCTGCTCGACGACCACGTGGTCGACGTGCTGCTCGACTCGGCCGCCATGGGCATGAACATCGTCGAGCGCGAGGGCATCTCCTTCTCCCACCCGGCCCGCTTCATCCTGGTCGGCACGATGAACCCCGAGGAAGGCGACCTGCGCCCGCAGCTGCTCGACCGCTTCGCCCTCTCCGTCGACATCACCGGCATCCGCGACGCCCGCGACCGGGTGGCGATCATCGAGACGCAACCTCGCCTTCGAAGCCGACCCCGAGGCCTTCCGCACGCACCTGGCAGCCGCACGAGGAGCAAGCTCAGCCGCATCGATCGCCCAGGCCCGCACGCATGGTCGACGACGTCAGCTACACCCGCCGCGACCTGCTCTCCATCGCCGCCCTGACCGCCTCGCTCAACGTGGACGGCCACCGCGCCGACCTGGTCATCCTCAAGGCCGCCCGCGCCCACGCCGCCTTCGAAGGCCGCACCGCCATCACCGACCGCGACATCGCCCTGGCCGCCGAGCTGGCCCTGCCCCACCGCATCAAGCGCGGCCCCTTCCAGCAGGCCGAGATCACCCCCGAGCAGCTGCAGGAGCGCATCGAGCAGCTCGCAGGCGCATCCAGCGAAGGCGAACCCGACCGAACCCGCGGAAGAACCCGAGGACAGCCGACTCGGTAAAAAAAAAGTCAATAACTGAGTCAGCCGAGCGAGGAATCACCGGAGCAACCGCCCGTCCGCCGAGCCCTCGCCGCAGCAGACGGTTTTCGACAACCAGGACGCCCACTGGTGGGACGGCGGCAAGAAGGTCAAGGTCGGCGAGACCTTCGACCCGCGCAAGCTCGACACCCCGCTCGACAAGCTGACCCGCAAGCACTCCGGGCGCCGCTCGCGCACCCACACCGAGCGCAAGCGCGGCCGCTACATCCAGGCCCGCCCCGCCAACGGCAAGACCGACGACATCGCCTTCGACGCCACCCTCCGCGCCGCCGCCCCCTTCCAGAAGCGCCGCACCGAGCAGCGCAAGCAGCGTCGCCTTTGCCATCGAGAAGAGCGACCTGCAGCGCAAGGTGCGCGTCAAGAAGGCCGCCAACCTGGTCCTCTTCCTGGTGGACGCCTCCTGGTCGATGGCCGTCGCCGAGCGCATGGCCGCCACCAAGGGCGCCATCCTCTCCCTGCTCACCGACGCCTACCAGCGCCGCGACCGGGTCGGGCTGATCGTCTTCCAGAAGGACCGCGCCACCCTGATCCTGCCGCCCACCAACTCCGTCCAGCTGGCCCAGCGCGCCCTGGCGGATATCCCCGTCGGCGGCAAGACGCCCCTCTCCGCCGGGCTGCTCATGGCCTACGAGGTGCTCGCGCCAGGAGAAGTCATCCACCCCGACGTCGAGCCGCTGCTGATCGTCCTCACCGACGGCGCCGGCAACGTCTCGCATCGGCGCCGCTGCCCCCCAGGAGGAGGCCTACGGCATTCGCCGAGCAGATCGCCAGCCGCGAGTTCCGCACCGTGGTCATCAACATGGAGCACGCCGCCTTCGACCAGGGCCTGGCCCAGGCGCTGGCCGATCACCTGAATCCCCTGCTACACGCTCAACGAGCTGAAAGCCGAGAACCTGCTGATGACCGTCCGCCAGGAGATGGCTGAACCGAAGAAAAAGCCCGGGCCGGCCTCCATCTCGGGCTAGCGGGACTATCTGGGTGTCTATTTCCACCCCTGGGTCCTCCGCGGATCTGGTAACTGGTGCCGCCTGTGGCACCGTTCGCTGGTGTTACTTTATGCGCCTTCCCCCGGATCGAACACCTGTCCCCCGTGGAGGGTCAAATCCCCAGGAATTCCCCCCGCCCGTGCGCTGCAGGGATCGCCACTGGTGCCACCTGCACCCCACCGGGCATCCCGGACAGGTAGACATCCTCCGCCACCCCTGGCAGCGCCTCGAACGCCGGTCTGGCAAAATAGTATCCCTGGTAAATGTGGATGCCCGCGGTATACAGCCAGCGGTATTCCCCGACAGTTTCCACCCCCTCGGCGACCATGTCGATGGACAGGTGCTCGCAAATCTTCTGGATCCCTGAGAAGATCCGTTGGCGAACAACATCGTGCTGGATGTTCCCGATCAGGTGGCGGTCAAGTTTGATGTAATGGGGTTGGTATTCAACCAGCAATTTCAAGCCTGAATACCCCGTCCCAAAATCATCGATGGCGGTGGTGAATCCATATTCCTGGAGCAGCCGCAGGTACCTGATCAAGTCCTTCTGTTCTGTCAGGCACTCCAATTCCACCACCTCCAGGACGATGTTCTTCGAGGGGATGCCGGTCAGTCCGGATGCCTGGAAGGTCGCCATCAAGCTCAGGTCGATCCCGTAAATGCTGTACGCCGACAGGTTCAGGTTCAACAGGTTGGGAATGCTGAGGCGGCTTGCCAGGCTCATGGCTCTACGACGAAATATCTCGTCGTAACAATCCAGGTAATTCCTGGGGATGCGGGCAAAAACCGAGGCTGATGGTTCGCCATGCGGACCGCGCACCAGGGCTTCATAGGAGATGATCTCCTTGTTGCGCACATCCACGATCGGTTGGAATGCAAAACTGAACTCGAAGCCCATGTCCCCACTGGAGCCGAGGAGGTCAGTTCTATGATCAAGCTTGGGATGATGCAACATGTATGTTCTTGATCCCACGGAACCGGATTTGGCTGGAGGAGCCTGTGTTCCCTATCACCTGCCTGCTTGAGGATTACCTGGCGCCCTCCCCTCGTATATGATACCCACGCTCCGGTCTGGGAAACATCCTGATAGGATGGCGATTTACTGCCTCATATTTGACCATTACGGAGAGCAAATGGGATATTCGCCCCGATGAATTTGTCAAAACGCCCCCACTCCACTGCGGCAAAAAGTACTTAAGGACCCCAGCGTGGCTGCCAGTCCGCCCGCGGGTCAAAGGTCAGGCGGGTCTGTTCCGAGCCATCCGGGCGCATGCGGTAGATCTCGTTGTTCCAATCCCGGAAGGAGGTGAACGTGATCCACGTCCCGTCCGGAGAAAAACATGGTCCAAGGTTGTCACCACCATCGGTCAGTTTTTGAAGTCCGCTCCCGTCGACGCCGATGAGGTAGATATCGTGGTCAGTCACCACGCCAGCATAGAATGCCAGGGTCTGACCGTCAGGAGACCAACTGCTGCGCCCACCCATGTCGGGCAGGTCCGTCACCTGGCGGGGATCTGACCCATCGCTGTCCATCACCCACAGCTGCTGGCTCCCCGAGCGGTTGGAGGCAAAGGCGATCTGCTCTCCATCCGGTGACCAGGTCGGATCGATATTATTGCCTTCATTGAAGGTCAGCGGATGGGGATCCTCCCCATCTCGGCCCATCACCCAGATGTTCTGCCTGCCGCCTGTTTCGACTGTGAAGATGATCTGCGTCCCGTCCGGTGATACTTCCGGAGCGTACAGGCTGCCCAATCCCTGGGTGAGGCGCTCGAGGTTGCTCCATCCATGTCCATGCTGAAAATCTGGAACGCCCCTCCCGGCGGGAGGAAAACACGATCCCGCTCCCATCCGGTGCGATGGAAGCATAGAACTCGGTCGCTTCCACCGTTGTCAGGCGGGATGGAACGCCACCGTTGGCATCCATCAAGCAGATCTGGTCAAATGAGTCGATGGAACAGGTGAAGACGATCCTTCCGCTCGCCAGGGTGCCGCTAAAAGTCGGCAGGGGAGCAGGCGCGGTTTCCGTCACAACTGATCGCCGTGGGGATGGGTTTCGTCGCCGTCCCTGCAGCGGTTGGCGAAGGTCGACAATTGTTGTGACCGTCTCCACCACTGGTAAATCCCTGGGAATGTTGCAAGCCAGGCTGGCTTCCCAGGAGTACCAGGAAGGCCACCCAAAGGCGGAATGGTCGCATCAAGACGAGAATATGTCGGGAAGTTGGGTTCATGAATCTTTATAAGGATTGTATCCCAAAGAGAAGGCAACCCACAACCTGGTTCTGCATCCCTTTCCAGGCAACCAGGCAATGTATAATAAACCATCCCATCTCACAGGTGCGCCATGACATCGTTTGCCATCCAGGGTGATCCCTTCGTCCTTGATCATAATCCATTCCGCATTCTCTCTGGTGCCCTGCATTATTTCCGCGTCCCGCGTCCTTATTGGGATGACCGCCTGTACAAAGCGCGCTGCATGGGGCTGAATACCATCGAAACGTATGTCGCCTGGAACCTGCACGAACCCCGCCCGGGTGAATTCCATTTCGAAGGAAACCTTGACCTGGCAGCATTCATCGCCGCGGCTGCCCGGCACGACCTGAAGGTGATCCTTCGTCCTGGTCCATATATCTGCTCCGAGTGGGATTTCGGCGGGCTGCCCGCCTGGTTGCTGAAGGATCCGCAAATGCGGGTGCGTTGCGCCTACCCGCCCTACCTGCATGCCGTGGATCGATTCTTCGATGCACTCCTGCCGCACATCGTCCCGCTGCAGGTCACCCACGGCGGTCCGCTGATCATGGTGCAGATCGAAAATGAATACGGAAGTTACGGCGATGACAAGACCTACCTGGCCCACCTGCGGGATTCGCTGCGGCGTAACGGCATCGATGTGCTGCTCTTCACCTCGGATGGCGAAGCCGGGCGCCACCTGCTGGCGGGTACATTGGAGGGCATCCATGCCACTGTCAATTTCGGCTTCCATCCCGAGCGCGCCTTCCGGAAACTCAGGCCTTCCAGGCGCATAGGCCCGCTCATGTGCACCGAATTCTGGGATGGCTGGTTCGATCACTGGGGTGCCCCGCACCAGACCCGGTCCGCCAGCCCGCATGGCGAGGATCTTACAGGCGTATGCTCGAGGCAGGCGCATCGGTCAACCTGTACATGTGGCATGGCGGCACCAATTTTGGCTTCATGAACGGCGCCAATGCGTTGTTCAAGCGCTACATGCCCGATGGTGACATCCTACGACTACGATGCCCCGCTCTCCGAGGCCGGCGACCTGACCAAGAAGTATCATGCCATGCGCAAGGTGATCGGTAAATTCGCCCCGCTCCCTGACCTGCCCCTGCCCTGCACCCAGCGCAAGAAGCTGGAGCTTGGACGGGTGGCAGTGACCGGCGGAGTCTCCTTATGGGATGCCTTGCCAAGCCTTTCCAGCCCCGGTCAGGATCCCCACTCCCGAGCCGATGGAAGCACTTGACCAGGATTACGGCTTCATTCTTTACCGCACACATCTCCGGGGACCGCAATCCGGCAAGCTTTCCATCAATGGGTCTGCACGACCGTGCCCAGGTCTTCCTGGATGGCATACCGTTGGGTGTGCTGGACCGCAACAAGCCTGCACGGAAATTGGCTTTGAGGGTGTCCTGCAGCGGGCGCACGGCTTGGACATCCTGGTCGAGAACATGGGCCGGGTTAATTTTGGCCCCGACCTTCTCGATCGCAAAGGCATCCTGGGCGGGGTGCTCATCGGATGGCAGTTCTCTTTGATTGGGAGGCATTCTGCCTGCCGCTAAGCGACTTGTCAGGATTGACCTTTCCGACCTGGACAAGCCTCTCAAGGGACCCCGGCATTCCACCGGGCTACATTCACGGTTGATACGCCGCTGGATACATTCCTGGCTCTCCCTGGTTGGACTAAAGGCGTGGCCTGGATCAACGGCTTCAACCTGGGCCGTTACTGGAAGATCGGTCCGCAGCAAACCCTCTACGTTCCCGCCCCGCTGCTCAGGCCAGGGAACGAACGAGCTTGTCATCTTCGAACTGCACGGCACGCGGCGTATGCAAGTAGAATTCCGCTCCAAGCCAACTCTCTAGGAACTAAGTCACAATGCTCACTTTGCAGCCTCTTGCCAATCCCGCCTCGATCGTCCAAGGACCGAACGTCCGCTTCACCGTCCTGACCGACCGCCTGCTGCGCCTGGAATATAGCCCGGACGGCGAATTCGAGGACCGGGCATCGCAGGTTTTCTGGTTCCGCCAGCAGCCCAAGCCAGAGTTCTCGTCACGAATTTCAGCTACGACCATCGAGATCGAGACGGATTACCTTTTCTTGCGCTATCGCATTTCTCCCGCGCGGCTTCCATCGCTCCAACCTCTCGATCCGTCTCAAGGCTACTGGCGTGACCTGGCGTTACGGCATGCGCCCGCGCGGCAACCTTGGCGGAACAGCGCGCACGCTGGATGCTGTCGCCGGGAGGACACGCCTCGAGGCGGGGCTTGTATCCCGTTCCGGCTGGACCGTGGTGGATGATTCCAGGTCGCTCCTCTTTGACGATTCCGGTTGGCTTACCCCGCGCAAGGACTCCCAGGTCGATATTTACTTCTTTGGTTATGGCCATGCCTTTTCTGATTGCATCCGTGATTTTACCCGTGTCGCCGGTCCCGTTCCATTGATTCCCCGCTACATCCTGGGCAACTGGTGGAGCCGTTACTGGGCCTACACGCAAGGTGAACTGCAGGGATTGATGGAGGACTTTCGCCGCCACGAAGTGCCGCTTTCCGTCTGCATCGTGGACATGGATTGGCACATCACCAAGACCGGCAACGAATCCAACGGCTGGACCGGTTACACCTGGAACCGCGAGCTCTTCCCCGACCCGGCCGGTTTCGTTCGACTGGCTGCATGACCAGGGGCTTGAGGACCGCCCTCAACCTGCATCCTGCGCAAGGGATTCATCCGCACGAGGAGCAGTATGCCGACATGGCGCGCTGGATGGGCATCGACCCGGAGACCAGGCAACCCATCCCCTTCGATGTGACTGATCCGCATTTCATGGAAGGGTATTTCGAGTTCTCCACCACCCCCAGGAAGCCATGGGGTCGATTTCTGGTGGATCGGACTGGCAGCAAGGGCGCACGAGCAAGGTGCACGGATCTCGATCCGCTTTGGTGGCTCAACCACCTGCACTTCCATGACCTTGGACGGGATGGGCGTAAGCGGCCTTTCGTTTTCTCCCGCTGGGGCGGACTGGGCAACCATCGTTACCCGATCGGATTCTCCGGCGACACCTTCATCATGTGGCGATCGCTCGCATTCCAACCGCGCTTCACCGCCTCCGCTGCCAATGTGGCTTATGGCTGGTGGAGTCACGATATCGGCGGGCATATGGGAATCGACGGATCACCTGAATTGTATGTCCGCTGGGTCCAGTTCGGCCTGTTCAGCCCGATCCTGCGCCTGCATTCGACTGCCAACCCAGCGCTGGACCGGCGCCCCTGGAGCAAACCGGAACGCTATTTCCAGGCAGCCCGGCGGCAATGCAAATGCGCCATGCATTCATTCCCTATCTGTACACCATGGCATGGCGCGCCCACCAAACCGGGCTTTCTCCGCTTCTGCCGATCTATTATGAAGATCAATCTCCAGCAGCGTTTCGCTGCCCGGATGAATATTTCTTTGGTTCCGAACTGATCGCCGCACCGATCACCTCACCAGCCAACCCACACACCGGGCGAGCCAGGAAGCGAGTCTGGCTGCCTGCTGGCACTGGTACAACTTCTTCACCGGCGAGCCGCTTCCCGGAGGTCGCTGGCATACGATCAGCGCCGCATTGGAAGACATCCCTGTCTTTGCGAAAGCTGGTGCGATCGTTCCACTTGCCAGGAAACCCGTCTGGGGCAGAATCTCAAATCCAGACGAAATGGAGCTCTACTTTTTCCCAGGCGCGAATAATTGTTTTGAGTTGTATGAAGACGATGGAGAGACTACTGCCTATCAGAAAGGCGAATATGCACTCACTCCTTTTACGCTGGAGCAGAGCGGTGACATGCTCACCTTCACCATCCACCCCGTGGAGGGTGCCCTCCACCTGGTGCCCCAGCAACGCACTTACCACATCCACCTCCGCGGAGTTAATGAATGGGTTTCAAGCCCTAACGCTTGCCTCGTATGATCCTGGTACAGCGTAGTTTGATCTTGAAACCTGTCACCCTCTCACCCAGGGAAGAATTATCCATGCAATTCGTAATCTCTTGACAATAGAACGTCGATATAAGAATAATGCCCCAAATCGAGAGCCATGACAAGCAGCCACACCCGGCGAGGAACCGTATGACACGAGAATTGATCGTCAACGTAGTGTTGTTCAGGTTGCACGAGGAGAGACTCCAGGTGCTCCTCACTGCACCGACCGGGGAAAATTCCCAGGGAATCTCTCTCGCCATACCCGCAGCATCCCCAAACGACGTGGAGTCCCTCGAGGATACCGCCAACCTGCTCATCACCAACCTGATCAACAGGCGCGAAACCTACCTGGAACAGCTCTTCACTTATGGCGAGCGCGACCAGCCTGCCCGCATTGTCTATTTTGCCCTTGTCACCAGCGGTGCGAGGCTGTTCCCGGGGGATTGGCACGCTGGATTCCAGCCGCGGGACAGCCTGTTTTATCGCCAGCCGAGGCTGATGTACTTGCCTATGCTCTCCGGCGCTTGCGTTACAAGTTGGAGTACAGCGCGGTCGGTTTTCAACTCCTGCCGGGAGAATTCACGCTTTCAGAACTCCAGCATACCTACGAGATCATCCTTGGCGAAAAGCTGGACAAGCGCAACTTCCGCAGGCGCATGCTGCAGTCAGGGATCATTGAGGAAACCCCGCGACAACGTAGTGGCGAGGGGCGCCCGGCGCGGCTCTACCGCTACCGCCCGGATGCTGTAGCAGAGGTCAAAGCTCGCCGTCTTTTTCCTTGATCTCAATTGGCTCAAGAGATCCTCTGGAAAAGGGGTTAGAGTAACCAGGTACTCTTTTTCAGCTAGTTTGCATCTCACTCATACAAATGGAAGTAAAATCGGTACATTATGAAAAAAATTCTCTCCTCTTCCCGTTTCCTGGCATACATTGGTGTATTCTCCCTGATGGTGGCTGCACTGGCAGCCTTCGGCTGGGGGGTGGCAAAGACAGTTGATGCGGTCATCCTGGTGGTCTCCAGCCTCGGGCGGGATGTAAACATCATTATCGCCTTGATCGAGGTCGTGGATGCCTTCCTGGTCGCTACGGCATTGCTCATCTTTTCAGTGAGCATCTATGAGCTCTTCATTGGCGAACTTGGCCTTCCTGAGTGGATGGTGGTTCATGATCTGCACGGATTGAAGACCCGCCTGGGAAGCATCCTGGTGCTCGTCATGGCGGTAAAATTCCTGGAGAAGCTTGCTGAGTGGAAAAATGCCCAGGATACCTTGTTCTTCGCCCTGGGTATCGCAGCCATCTCCGCCGTATTGATCGCATTCAGTGCATTCAAAGGAAAAGAATAAACATCAACTTCCCGTCAAAAAACAGAAACATAATCCCCCATTCCAGTTTCATCCTGAAAATATATGACCCTTACACCCGAAAAACAGAACAATCTTCGCCGATTACCCCGCAATGTTTGGGTAGTGACAGCGACATCATTGCTAACCGACGTTTCATCGGAGATGCTGGCTTACCTCATCCCCCTATTCCTGGCGAACATCCTCAAGACAGGCACGGCAGTCATCGGGCTGATCGATGGGGTTGCAGAGACGACTGCCAGCTTGATGAAGATCTATTCCGGTTGGCTTTCGGACAAGTTGGGCAAACGAAAATGGTTGACCGTACTCGGCTACGGCATCTCCACGGTTGCCAAGCCGTTTCTTTACCTGGCTCACACCTGGGGCTGGGTGCTGGGCGTACGCTTCGCCGACCGGATGGGAAAGGGGATCCGCACTGCGCCGCGGGATGCACTGGTCGCCGGGTCGGTGGACGAGAAACAACGCGGCCTTGCCTTTGGATTGCACCGCGCCGGTGATACGGCTGGTGCTTTCCTCGGGTTTCTTATCGCCACAATCATCATCTGGATGACCCAGGCTGGGAGCACTCAACTCCAGGAACGCACTTTCCATATCATCATCCTTGTCAGCATCATTCCGGCAGTCCTGGCGGTGCTTGTGCTGGCATTCGGTGCAAGAGAGGTAGCCACCAAAGGGAATGGCAGAGCCCCGGTATTGAGCCTCAGGGGAATGGACAAGCGCTTCAAACTCTTCCTCGCCGTGGTCGTTCTCTTCACCCTCGGAAACTCGTCCGACTCGTTCATCATCCTGCGCGGCCAGGAACGCGGCATGAGCCTGTTGCAAATCATGGGCATGTTGATGACCTTCAACCTGATCTACTCCCTGCTCTCCGGTCCGCTGGGTGCCTTGTCAGACCGCATCGGCCGCCGTAAACTCATCATCGGTGGTTGGATTGCCTACGGGCTGGTCTATCTCGGTTTTGCGCTGTCCAGGACCGGTTGGCAGGTCTGGACTTTCTTCGGGTTGTACGGCATCTACTACGCAGCAGTGGAGGGCACTGCCAAGGCATTGGTGGCAGACCTTGTGCCCGCCGAAAAACGCGGCACAGCTTACGGTCTCTTCAATGCAGCTGTCGGGTTGACAGCGCTTCCTGCTTCAGCCATTGCAGGCCTGCTGTGGCAGGGCGCATTTGGCTGGGGCGGCTTTGGTCCTGCCGCGCCTTTCTTTTTCGGAGCCAGCCTGGCTCTCCTGGCAGGCATTCTCTTTTGGAGATTTGTCAGGTAATCAATCACTTTGCTTACCGGAGAATACAGGGCTGGTTTTGGTCGCTCAATGTATTATTAAGCTGCCTGGCTTATTAACCTCAGGAATTATTTCCCCTCGATCCACACTGTAAAATCCCCCTGCCCTTGCACAGTTACAATTGAGAACGGGAAAGGGAGATAATGACCGGCAGGGAACTGCTGGTTAGGATCTTCAGGCTTTCCCAAAAATAACCTGGAGGAGGTGAAATCCTCGCCAGAGAACTCGGCAGTGGTACGTACCTCGACCCTCGCTCCTCCCGCTGGCCCCCAGGTCCAGGCGCCAGGAACAAGGCTGGCGAGGTAATTCGTGGTCTGGAAATAAAAAACCTGCGGATCGACGACCAGTGGGATCACGGTACTCACCATGTTGGAGGAGATGTAATCCACCTTGAGTCCGTTTACTGTCAATTGAAAAGATTTCGTGCGCCCGGTAGCATTTACCATTTCCAGCAATTCATCGCCGGCAGCCGAAAGGGTATATTCATCGAAAGTAACGTCATGATCGCTGAATGCACCCATGATGGCACGCGGATCCGCTGCATCTCCAAGCTCAGGGTGCCATTGGGACGGGTCGCTCATCCCCACCGCGAATTGCACGCTGGGTCCAACCAACTGGTGAGCCCCGTTCTCGTCCAGGAAGAAGAGATATAACAGGCGAGCTCCATTCATCTCGATGGCGGCGAAGTAACGTTCATTTGCCAGCACGCAATCTGGATGACCATCCTCATCCAAGTCATTTTTGCAGGTGGAAATGGCAGCCGGGGAATCCGCCCATTGTGCGGCAGCTAAAAGGAAGCCCATCTGACCTTCATATACCTCCCGCAGATCAATCAGGCGCTTATCATCGGTGGGAGCATGCAACTCCAGGTACATCTGCCAGGCTGAAAGGGTTATGGGATTATTGGGAGCCTTTCGTAACGAGTCCAACCAGAAATCTGGTAACGATGCATCTCCCTCAAAGGATGCATTACCAGGATCGGCGTGGAAAGTCAGCAGGTCAGACCTATTCATCGCCTGTATCCAGGGATGACCAGCCAACCAGGCAAAGGTTGGATACGCCATGTCGGTATCCCCCCAGCTGGAATTGAGCAAATTGCCGCCCATCACCACCACATCGGACGTATCTTGTGAAAGGAGAACCGAGATCAACGTTTGGCGCAGTTCCAGGCTGGGACCATCCGGTGAAGCCTGGACAGGATCTGTGGATGGCAATGGGATCAGCCGGGTACCGCCGACCTGGGATAAGTGAGAAACCAGGGGCAAAGAGAGAAACGCTGCCTGGTATCCCGTTACCAAGTCTCCGCCAGGCAGATAAACAAAATCGCTCGTGGGTAAGTCAAAACCCTGGGTTTCGATCACTTCACCTTCGCCTTCGCTGGACCGGTCCGATTTGTTCGGATTGGTCTGCCCGGTTTCAGTACCGGTCTGCTGGTACATTTTCGTACCAATGGCGCTCATGATCTGTTGCAGTTCGTTGGTCTGTTTGCGATCTCCGAGAGATTTTCTCCCTGGGCAGTCTGTTTGAGTCTGTGATCTTTTCATCCAGGTTCTTCTTGTCCACCTCAGCGATCTTATCTCCCGCATCGCGGATCAATTTTTCTGCCTGATAGGTGGCCGCATCCGCATTGTTTCTGGCTGCAATCAATTGTTTTCGCTGGTCATCTTCAGATTTATGCAAGTCAGCTTCCTTGACCATCCGATCGATCTCAGATTTATTCAAATTGGTGCTGGCGGTGATGGTGACCTTCTGTTCTTTCCCGGTTGCCTTATCTTTGGCGACCACATTCAGAATGCCGTTCGCATCGATATCAAAGGTCACTTCGACCTGTGGAAGTCCGCGTGGAGCAGGGGGAAGCCCATCCAATCGGAAACGTCCCAGGGTCATATTATCGGTAGCCATCGGACGTTCACCCTGCAGCACATGGATATCCACCGCGGTCTGGTTATCCTCGGCGGTTGAAAACACTTCTGTCTTCTTGACCGGGATGGTTGTATTTCGTTCGATCAAAGCGGTCATCACACCGCCCAGAGTTTCCAGTCCAAGTGTCAGCGGAGTCACATCCAGCAGCAACACATCCTTGACTTCGCCGCCGAGCACACCACCTTGAATGGCTGCCCCAATAGCGACCACTTCATCGGGATTGACTCCTTTGTTCGGTTCCTTGTTGATCAACGATCTCACCAGGTCCTGAACCATGGGCATACGGGTCGCGCCGCCTACCAGCACTACCTCGTTGATTTCATCTGGTTTCAATCCGGCATCCTTCAGCGCATTCTGGAATGGGATCCGGCAGCGGTTCAACAGGTCTTCAGTCATCTGGTCAAATTGGGCGCGGGTCAGCTTTAGTTGAAGGTGTTTTGGACCGTTAGCATCCGCGGTGATATACGGCAGATTGATCTCCGCTTCCATTAATGTGGATAGCTCTATCTTGGCTTTTTCAGCAGCTTCTCTCAATCGCTGCAGCGCCTGACGGTCCTGTCTGCAGATCGATGCCCTGATCCTTCTTGAATTCGTCGGCTGCCCAATGGACAATCTTCTCATCCCAGTCGTCGCCGCCCAGGTGAGTATCGCCATTGGTGGATTTGACTTCCACGATACCTTCGCCAACATCCAATACGGAAACATCGAATGTACCGCCTCCCAGATCAAAGACCAGGATGCGTTCATTTTTCTTTTTATCAAGTCCGTATGCCAGAGCAGAAGCGGTGGGTTCATTGATGATCCGCAGCACTTCAAGACCGGCAATTCTGCCTGCATCTTTGGTTGCCTGACGTTGGCTGTCGTTGAAATAGGCAGGGACGGTGATGACCGCCTGGGTCACAGGTCCACCCAGATAGGATTCGGCATCAGTTTTCAGCTTGGACAGGATCATCGCCGAAATTTCCTGCGGAGTGTATTCCTTTCCGGTAATGGGGATCTTTACCCGGGCATCGCCCTGGGCGCCTTTGACAACATTGTAGGGAACGATCTTGCGTTCACTCTCAACCTCATCAAAATGACGTCCGATGAAACGCTTTATCGAGTAGATGGTGTTTTCAGGGTTGACTACCGCCTGGCGTTTGGCTTGCTGGCCGACCAATCGTTCATTATTCTTTGTAAATGCGACCACGGAAGGCAATAGTCGCGAACCTTCAGCAGTGGAAATCACCACCGGACTTCCAGCTTCCATAATTGCAACCACACTGTTTGTTGTACCTAGATCAATTCCGACAATTTTTGACATAGTAAATTCTCCTTGCAGTTCAATTTCACTTTCAGAATAACCATACTATGCAAGAATTTTGTTAATACTGCGTATGAATTTCATATAATAAAAGGAGGTGACCTGTCGGCCACCTCCCTGAAGTTGTAAGTTGTTATGTTATTTGGTATGGTGATTGGGCGTCGTCCGCCACCATGTCTGCCACTACCTGAGTCATCTTTGCCACGCTGATGATGGGTACCGTCTTCTACTTTTGGTCCACTGTCATCAACACCCGAACCTGGATTAGAGTTATGGAAGTCTTCGTCGCTGTCGTCCAGATCAGATGGGCTGTCCATGCCCGAGTCGTCTGTTTCACCGATTGCCATCCTGCCCATTGTCGTCATCGAACTCAGTGCTGTCTTCGATCTTGATCACACGGGCGAACCATGATCCATCGGATTGCAGGTCACCAGTCACTTCTACGAAACTTCCGACTGCGGGAGTTCCACGGTAAATTGTGGCTGCACTTACTTTGAAGGTTACTCCACCGATGGTCCAGAGATCTGCCGTTGACTGCTTCGACCGTTCCCTTGAATTCGACTTCATCGCCTTGTGATGGTGATGACTGGTGCGGCGTTTCAGCTGATTCGGCTTTGGGATTAGTCATCCGGGATGCTCTTGGCAAATGCGGGTGAGACAACTTAATGCGACCATGATTGCTAATCCACCAACTGCCAGTGCAGCGATGCTGCCGATACGAGTAAGTTTGTTTTGAGTTTTCATCTGATTTCTCCTTTATTGATTAGATTTTTTTATTGTTTGTTGTTTCTAATCAATATGTCGCATATAGGAGAAATAAGATACGGTTTGTAGGATTAAATAAGTTAAGAGAATTTCCGGCATATCGAAACTACATTCCCAAGCACGGATTCTGCTGCCAACCAGAATAATTTCTTCGCGGATGGTATCCCGGTTGCTCCATTCGCGGTCGTCCCAGCCGCTCTCGTGGACTGAATCGCCCCCATAAAGAAGCTGGCCGAATTGGACGTTCCGAAATTTTGCGATGGCAAAAAACGCCGCAGATTCCATCTCAACCACCTTGCATCCCTGCTTTTTGCGTAACCGGACCAGGTCGGCGGTCTCACGGTAGATCGCATCTGTGGTCCAGGTCTTCACTTCGTCATACGGGATCTTGTGTTTTTCCAGACTCGTTTGATGGCTGTCAACGCATTTGTGATGGGATAGACCCGCTCTCCCGCCGGCAGATAAGCATAGGATGTCCCTTCATCTCTGACCGCTTCGATCGGTATCAGCACATGCCCGACCTTTAAATGCAGGATCGAGTACACCGCATCCCCCGCAGGCGATGAATTGGTTGCAGCCTCGGGCGATCATCTCCTCAAAGAAAGCCCCAGCCAAAGGCGCTCCGACACACGGATTCACCACCATGATCGTTCCATCGGGCTGTATCCACCTGATATATTGGGATTTTCGCCCATTTCCGATTTCAATCGGTCCACTCCGACTGCTTTCCCATTGGATACCAGTTTCTCGATGACATCCGAAAAGAAACAGAATACTACTTTTTTGGATAATCTCTTTTCCGGATGATCTCCGACGGTTCGATGATCGCGGTAGATGTTGGATCGAAATCCTGAATGGGGATTTTCCTTGCTCTCATGTCCTATTCTTCCGCCAGCACGATGATCTTGTCTTCCGTCGGTTAATATGATCTCACGGTCTTTCTGCGGATTCAGTGGACGCCATATTGTGCTCAGGTTGATTTGATTCCGATTTCACCCGGTAACCGATCGCGGTCTGATTTGATCGCGCCGCGGCTTCCAGGATGGTATAGAAATTGACCGGTCTTCCCAGTTTCAATATACGCGTTGGCAGGTTTCAGGTAGATCTCTGATCCTTCCGGATCGAAAATATCTGTGAATACCGCGTTTAGCTGTTTGTTTTCAGATATTTGGGCAAGCATCAGGCTGATCAGCTTATCGCTGACGATGAAGTCATCGGCACGGGTCACGTCTGCCAGATTGCGGTTGCGGATATCGATCATTTCGCTGACCATGCGAGAAACTCTTACCGGTCTTTTCGGCAATATCCCGCAGATGCAGGAGCGTAACGAGTGTATGCGCATCAGCGCGTTGTGGAGACAAGGTATCTGAATAACATAGGATGATGATGTGTTTGTATTTGGTAATCTCAAGTTCATCCAGAGTCTTCCGGTCGGTGATATCGCCTTCATTGAAACTGATCTTCAGGTTACCCAACTCTTTTTTGAGGTGTTTGACTTCCTTCTTGACCGAACCTCCGTTTGCGATCACCACGATTTCTGATCCTTCAACCAAATAATGGTCCAATTCGCGGATGATCTTATCACCGCGCCAGTTCCAGCCGAGGATCAAAATTCTTTCCGGTTTCTGTGTGTACGGTACTTTGGGTTGGATGAGGTCAGACGCTGTCATGGGTACTTCCATGGAAAGTGTATTCGGTCGTCATCGGCTGCGATAAAGATCAATTGATCATCCATGTGGATGGGTGTATCCATGGGCGGATTTAATCTGAAGCAACGGATCCCTACCAACGATGCCTATTACGGCTGCTGTCCTGATAACGGAACAGAGATTCCCGATAGGTTTTACCCTACCAGAGAGGGTTCATGTTTGAAATACATCTCGTCCCCGCCAAAATCGAGCAGTTCGGTATACACCACAGATAACCCTGATTGACGGCAGGTCTGAGCAATGATCCTGGCTACAAGCGTGCTGACCAGGAAAAACTCAACCTCATCTTTGCCTACCAGGCGGCCGACTTCCAGATTCTTCTCATCGCGGATCTCAGCGACAATGTGATATGGTTCCGTTTTTCGGTTCGGGATTATTGGTGATCGCCAGCACGGTCTTGATCACTTCCGCGTCGGGATCTTCTGTTTCAGGGGAAAGGATGATGATGGAGCGGGCAGTATTCAGAGAGACCAATTCCAGGTCATTCATTTCGATCGGCGACCCTGTCCTGCAGACGATGCGGGTGGATTTTGTCTCCGGCACCCGTTCACGGATGGCGTCCTGCATCTCAATCTTATCCATCTCGCCCATGACCACAATGCAGGCGTCTTTTTTATTCTCATTTGCGGTGATCAATTCGGACAGGATCGTATAGATCTGTTCTGACCAGCCCAGGATGACGGTATGATCCTTCTCGATCACTTTTGTGCGTCCCTTGCGAAGTTCTTCGATCTTGCCTTCCAAACCGCTGGTCAGTACCCCGATCAAAGTGCTGATGATAAAAACACCTCCCAGTGTGACAAAGAACATGACCCACCGGAATGCCCAGCCCTCGTCGCCGCCCATCGTGCCCGCGTCGAGTGTCCGCATCAAACTGAGCCAGGCAGCTTCGCCGAAACCCAGACGTTCCTGTCCGGATGGTGATACCCCGGAGAGGCTGATGACTATTCCAGCAATGATGATGATGACCACCGATAAGATTGCCAGCCATCCGATGAGCGCGATGGTTCCTTTGGAAAGCGTGTTGTCGAATTGGTACCGGATCCGGTCGAGTAAGGTGGGTTCTTTTTTCATTTTCTAGCCTCTAATTCTTTGATTGCGTCTTTTGCAGCCCAACGCGCGCCGCGTAATTCATGATCCAACAACCGGTAACAAACTTCCAACGCTGGAGCTTTCAGGGTCGTGTTCCGTTTTCCTATCTGCCGGAGCGCCCAGTTGACCGCTTTCTTAACAAAATTCCGGTCATCATCCGCGTGGGTTTCGATCAATTGCAGGAATTCCAGAAACAGGCTGTCGTCTGCCTTCTTGTTATGGACAGCGGTGGTTGCCATCAGGACAAATCCGGCCCTTTTGACATATTCTTCATCGCGCAGAATCCAGGTTCGGATCTTTTCCATCGCGAATGGAGTTTTGTCAAACAGATTGCCGCAAAGATCATCGCAAATATCCCACGAGTTCGATCTCCATCACCCAGATTTCCATCTGTTCGGAGGTGACCTCTTTGGGAATATCCACCATGCCAGCCAGCTTTCTGGCTTCATGGATTCCGCTCGCCCAAAGCTGCTGGGCAAGGCGGTGGTCTTTGATCCCTTTGGCGATTCTATGGAGTTCTTTATTGCTGATGCCGAGAGTATTGGTGGAACTGATCCCATAATGAACCATCCCCGCGACGTTCGCGGGGTTGGCTAATGAATACAGTTCATCCAGGATAGATTGATAGGTTCTGTTCATATTCTATCCCTTAAAATTATGATTTGTTACTGATTATATTACGCCAGTAAGCTTTAGGGCTATTACCAAGAGGAGCAGGACAACAACCAGAACAACGACCACCACCAACAACCAATTCGTCTTTCTCCGTCTGCGGAGTGGTTTGGGTGGAAGTAAGGCTTCTTCCTGGATGGGCATAACCGGCTGATCAGCTTCGCTGCTGCTGCTGGAATCAAATGCAAAATCTTCCATCATGACAGCTTTACCGTCTTCGGCAGGTCGCTCCATCACTGGAGGTTTGATATCGATCTGGGAAGCTTCCTCTTTCAAGGCATCCAAATCCAATGGGTCCATTGGCGAATATGCCGGCGTGTCCAACGGCTCATAAGCAGCGACTTCTTCCGGTTGGTACGGCTGCGTTTCCGCAGGCACCGATTCTTCGATTACAGGGCCATTCTCGAATGAGAAATTCTCTGGAATCTCAATTTTCTCTTCTTCCGGTTCAGTGGTTAGCTCATTGATCTTGCTATCTTCAACCCGGTCGCCCATCGCGGCTGTCAGATCACGGTAACTTAATCCGTTGTCTGCTTTTTCTACCGGAGGTTCCTCCACGGGCGGTTCGGGGATTACCGGAACTACCGGAGGCGGGGTGGCCCCATAAGATTTCGAGACCTCTGCGGGCTGCCTGATTATCAGGATTTAGCTGCAATACTCGCTGCAGGCAGTAGATCTTCCTATCCTGCCCAGGTACGCAGGCAGACATCCATAACCAGGCTTGTTCATCATCAGGGGAAGTCTGTAAGACTTCTGCCAGGATTTTTGAACCTTCAGCCAGATTCCCCTGCCGGATCAATTCAATTGCACGGTTTGTATCTAGATTCGACATAGATACCTCCTAGAAAATATCTCACAGATATAGGTGCAATATTAGTTCCATGTTTGGTGCCAGTTCGGGAGATTTTCAGAGAAAAGGTATTCGATATCAGGTGAATTAAAAAATCTATCTTTCATTACTTTGATCGCCTGCGGATTGCTGTCAATGAGGATGAACTGCCTGTCCAATTCCAGGCAGACCGCACCGGTCGTGCCGGACCCGGCAAAGAAATCCATGACCACATCGCCAGGATTGCTGCTGGCTTTGATGATCCGGCGCAGGATGCCCAGGGTTTTTGGGTCGGGTATCCGGTTTTTTCTTTGCTGTTGGTTGGAACGATGGTATGCCACCAGGTATCGGTCGGCAGTTTTCCGCGCGCGGCTTTCTCTTTTCCTACCAAGCCGGGAGCCATATATGGGATGCGATCGATCGCGTCAAGATTAAATGTGTACTGTTTGGGATCTTTGACGTACCAGAGGATATTATCATGCTTGGCTGGCCAGCGGTTGCGTGCCCTGCCGCCGTAATCGTACGCCCAGATGATCTCGTTCAGGAATGATTCTCTGCCGAAGATCTGGTCGAGCAGAACCTTACAGTAATGCACTTCGCGATAATCGATATGGAAGTACAGACTGCCGGTCGGTTTCAAAAGGCGGTAAGCCTCCTCCATACGGGGCTGCAGGAAGGCCAGGTAGTCATCAAAAATATCGTTGTACGCCTGCTGCCCGATGCGGATGGTTTCATAACGTCTGCCGCCAAAACCTGTCCGGTCGCCGTTTTCGTTCTTTTCAGTTTTGATCTGAGTGCGGGATTGTATTTTTTGGGTATTGAATGGCGGATCGATATAGATCAGGTCGATCGATTCGGAGGTCATTTTACGCATGAACTCCAGGTTATCCGCGTGGATGATTTGCCTGATCATGTGGAGATTGTAGCACAGGCTGAATTTCTCCGCTAAAAGCCAGAACCAATCCGTCCGGGTTCTACCTTGATAATCCTCAATTCCCGGTTCTGCTATAATGAAAACAAGTCATTCTAGGGAGTGTGAAATCATGGCGCCTTCTGAAGATTTTTTCCTCGGTAAAAAATACGATCTGGAAGCACAAAAACTCACTGATGAAGTTATATCGTATGACCCCGCGGATCTGACCACCCACGGGGTAGTCACCGGTATGACCGGCTCCGGAAAAACTGGTCTGTGTATCGGATTGCTTGAAGAAGCCGCCTTGCAAGGGATCCCAGCCATCATCATCGATCCCAAAGGGGATCTGACCAACCTGGCTCTCCACTTTCCCGAACCTGACGCCCGAAGGATTTTGAGCCCTGGGTCGATCCTGATGCTGCCCGCAAAGAAGGCAAATCGGTCGCCGAACTGGCAGCCGAGACCTCCGCGCAACTGGAAGAAGGGTCTGGACAGTTGGGGCATCACCAGTGAACGCATCGCCAAACTTGCTGAGAAAGCCGATTTCGCCATCTATACTCCCGGTTCGGATGCGGGTATCCCGGTCAGCATCATCGCCTCGCTCAAAGCGCCGAACATCCCCTGGGAAGGCAACCGTGAGATCCTTCAGGAGAAGATCTCCAGCACGGTCAGCGCCCTGCTTGGTCTGGTGGGTTGACCGATATCGATCCGGTCCGTTCACGTGAGCATATCTTTTATCCAATATCTTCCAAACCGCCTGGAGCCAGGGTAAAGACCTGGATCTCTCCGAATTGATCCTACAGACCCAAAATCCGCCGTTCAACAAACTGGGTGTTTTCCCGCTGGATAAATTCTTCCCGGAGAAAGACCGCACGACCTGGCAATGCTTTTGAATAACTTCCTCGCCTCTCCGGCTTTCCAATCCTGGATGACCGGCGAGCCGCTGGATATCGCCGTCGATGCTTTACACGCCAACAGGCAAGCCGCGCCACTGCATTTTCTATGTTGCCCATCTGCGCTGATACCGAGCGGATGTTCTTCATCACCCTGCTGTATTCCGCTGTTGAAACCTGGATGCGCACCCAGACCGGAACCACCGGGCTGCGCGCACTGGTCTATTTTGATGAGATCATGGGCTATCTGCCCCCGGTCAGCAATCCGCCTTCCAAGATGGTCATCCTGCGCATGCTCAAACAGGCCCGCGCTTTCGGTGTGGGTCTGCTGCTCGCCACCCAGAACCCGGTGGATGTGGATTACAAAGCCCTCTCCAATGCCGGAACCTGGTTCATCGGCAAACTGCAGACCGATCAGGATAAACAGCGCCTGCTGGATGGATTGGAAAGCGTTGCCGGCGGCGTGGACCGCGGCAAGTTACGACACGATCATCTCCGCCTTGGGCAAACGGGTTTTCCTGCTGCACAATGTCCATTCTAAAGGACCGGTATTGATGGGCACCCGTTGGACAATGAACTACCTGGCAGGACCACTTACCCGGGTTCAGATCCCTGCCCTTAACCGCCTGCTTGGGGTAGAAAAGTCAGCTGCGCAGTCATCTTCTGCACCAGACGCTGCTTCAGCCAAACCTGTACAGACCGCATCAACTGGACAGAGCGCAGCTGGTTTCACCACAACCAAACCGAAAGCACCTGCCGGTATCTCAGAAGTAGTCCTGCCTAATAATCTTACTTATCAGGAATCCGCTGCCCGACAGAAAGCATCGCCTCGGCGGGCGAAGCCGAAATAGTGTATCGTCCTGTGCTGATTGGACAGGTCCAAATTCGATATCTCGACAGACGATATGGGGTTGACCAACTTGTCCGCAGGCAGGTGGTCGTTCCGCAGCCTGATCCGCGGGGAATGATCCAATGGGATGATTTTAGTTCTGCGGGTTTGGATCCACGTCAGATGACAGTCCCAGGTAGGTGCCGCCAAATTTGCCCCGCTTGAACAACCTTTGGCAGATGGCAAAATGATCAGTAACCTGCAAAAAGACTTTCTGGATTGGGTTTATCAATCTGGCGAGCTTCGCATGAAAGCGAATCTGAGCCTGAAACAATTTGCTGGACCGGATATTTCTTTGGTCGATTTTAAACAAAAATGCCGGGATGCTGCCGAAAAGCAAAAGGCTTCCGAAATTGCCAAAATTACCGCGAGCCAAGAACTCAAACTGACCGCGTTAAATCAGAAGATCTCCCGCGAGGAAGCGGAACTTGCCGCTGATAAAGCGGATCTGAATACCCGAACCATGGAAGAAGTTGGCTCCGGTCTGGAAACCGTCCTGGGGTTTTTTGGCGGACGTAAACGCAGTGTCAGTAAAAACCTGACCAAACGACGCATGACCGCCAACGCCAAAGCCGATGTGGATGAGATCTGTCAAGATGATCGCGGCATTAAAGGAACAGGCAGCCGCGATGGAGCAGGAAGCAGCCCGGTTAGCCGCAGAGATCGATGACCGCTGGCAGAAGGTGATCGAAGACGTGACAGAAATCCCGGTCATCCCGACAAAGAGTAACATCTTTGTTGAAGTATTCGGGGTAGCCTGGGCGCCATATTACCGCACAGAAGGTACGGACCCGGCGGTTGAGCTGCCTGCCTGGGAGTAGCATAGGGTCTGGTTGAACATCACGAACATCAATAGCAAATACTCCTCACCTGATTGTGAGGAGTATTTTTTGTATTGGTTTTTACTATCCTTCATCTATTTTGATTTCGTTCAGTGATTTTTCCACTATTTGCTGAAGTTTCTCTTTGGCGGGTTTCTTCTTGCCCAGGGATTTTAATGAATTCAACATATCATTGGTGATCTTGCGGGTCAATTCATTCATTCTGGTCTTGGATAATTTGGTGCCGCTCTGGAACCATTCGGCGGCAGCGTACCCCATGACCACGGTAACCGATGAGGCGATGGCTGCTGACAGCACCCACCCGGGAATGCCACCCAGCTTACTCAATTCCATAAAGATCATTCTGCCGAGCATACCCAATCCAAAAGCCATGATCAATTCGCGGGCGCGCTGAAAATTGATCTTGTAGTTATACACTCTGGCAATACCCAGCACCATGATGGTCTGGTTGATCAGCAGCGGACCGAAATCCAACACAGGCAGCGGTGTTAACGCGATGACTGCCGATATGGATGCCGCGCTGATGATACTACGCCAGGCAAGCTGCCAGCGGTACTCGGGCAGGGCGCTGCCCAAAGCCGCGACGATGGATGGCTCAGCCACCACTATGGCAGAAAGAAGCTGGTTCAGGTTCTTGCCGTCTTTGGCGGTAATGGGGATGACCTGACCCTCCTGAAGACCCAGATGGGATGCCACCAGTTTCAACACACCTGCTTGATCCGATCGGACCAGATCCACTTTGTTCAGGGCGACAATATATGGTTTCCCCAGTGCAGTCAACTCGTCAAAGATCTCCTTTTCAGTCTTTTTGATCCCCTGGATGGCATCGAATAGGATGATCAAGAAGTCGGCATCCGACGCGGCGTTGAGAGCCTCAGTTTTTTCCCTTTCACCTACTTCGCCAACGGCATCTGCTCCCGGAGTGTCAACAACTGAAAAGACACCCGCATCTGCCTGTTGGTTTACCCGGGTCGTACCCGGGATCGGACTGACTTTGGCTGAATCAGTTTTCGTATGGATAAACTGGTTATACAAGGTTGATTTGCCAACATTTGCCGGACCTACGATCGCGACTTTGGATTTTTTCCCAAAGACCTGTTTGACCTGGTTGGCAGACAATTTCACCAGCAGTTTCACCAGTGAAGTCTCGGTTGGAATCCCCTTCAGCATAGCCAATAAGCTTTCTTTTTCAGCCGGCGCCAATGAGTTCCAGACCTCATGTATGGTCAGTTGTACATCAGCCGGGAAGCGTTTGAATAATGTCATCGAATGTTGCCATTCATTTCTCCTCTGATCGAAAATTCACTTGCTGCAATACTTTATACGAAGAACTTGGTGGAAAATAGCGTCCGCGAACGGATAAACATAAATGGAATTCACTTTGATTATACGGTTACAATGGGAGAATATTTCGTCAAGGAACTTAACCAGCAGGCGGCCAATGCGGCAAATTCCTGCAAAGAGAAAGCCTCAGAAGGTACGGTGTAGGACCAACTGTACTGGGGCAGATAATGGCCCTGAATTGTCTGATCGGCGCTGTCACGCTGCATCCAGGTCAGGGTGACGTTATTGCCCGTGATGGTTGCCAGAATATACCCGAATCGAGTCGTATGAAAGATGTCGGTCAGTTCGTATCCGCCATTGTCGCCGGTATAGATGCCGTTCCAATTATGAATCGAGGCGCCGGCGGCACCGACGACAACCTGTTCAATATACGTATTCGGATCCCCGTCTTTTTCGGCCCTGGCATGATGATAGAAGTGTTCGTGGCCGCAAAAATAAACCTGCTCACCGGCGTTTTCAAGGCTTTGCAGAAAGGCATTTCTTTGTGTCGGATGGTCTCCCAGGCTGTCCCAGATCATTTTAAATGCTGTAAAATGCCCGAATGAAAAAACATGCGGCCGGCTATTGGCGGCCAACTGCGCATCGACCCAACTCTGGTTGACATAGTTATTGCCGTGATTGACGGTGACGCATTCATCCAGGGCGAGGAATAACGCGTTTTTATGCGTGATGGAATAAGTCAGATTCACTTCGCCGGCCGGGCCGTTTTGCGGCAGGCTGTAATCCAGGCCCCCGGAGGCGGTCAGGTCTTTGAATACATTATTCCATGCCGTTGTTGCGGCCGAACTGCCCCCATCGTGATTGCCGCGGACAATACAAACGGGAATTCCTGCCTGGTATACCGGCTGCATGACCTGACGCCATTGCAGAAATTCCTCCTCGAGGATTGGCTGTGTCGTATTGCCTACGCACAGGTCGCCTGCAAACAGAAACAGGTCCGGATTTTTAGCGAGAATTTCTTCGACCAACTCGGTTAGGATCGGGACGTTGACACCCACGTTTATCGCGTGCGACTCGCTGCGGCTGTCTGCGGTTACGATAAAAGTCCACGTCTCCCATGCTCCGGCAAATTGACGTGACCAGCAAAAACAAGAGGAGTATCAGTATTTTTTGTTTCATAGATTATTGCTCAATCCCAACCTGCCAATAGTTCGCAAATACCGCGAAATCCAAGAAGTCAACAATCGCCGTCACCATCTGTCGGATAGATATCCGCTGATAGATTTGTCCGTTTGCAGCCATTCTTCCGTCAGTGTTGCCAGGTCCGCCAGGTCCACATCGCCATCCGGTCAAAATCTCCGGGAGCATATCACTTTATATAAACCATATAAATAGCCATACAGGGCCATTTTGCCCCGCATGGTTTGCTGGGGTGTAAATTCCGAATGAGCCCATACGTATCTTGTATTGAAATAACCTTCCGCTTTCGGCCAGCCGGAATAAGCAGGGTAACATTTATCCAGTCATCCAGCTCGGCTTGCCCATAATCATGCCTGTGGCACCAGTCGTCGGTATTCAATATAGGGCGTATGGCCGGGATGCACGCCGGGCGTGCCATCATCTCTGCCCGTAGTATAGGCATTTTCAATACTGCGCTTGCTTGCCAGGTTTGTTGTCGGCGGTAGTCATATAAATGATATTGAGGGAATTGCGTCCAAGCCCCCAGTCGGCCTCCAGAACCATGGCATTTTCGAATAATGCTTTATCCGAAGGGCTGTCGGCAACGGCGTGGGCAACCATCGACCGCTGCACATTCTGTGCGGTCTTCCAGTATCCCATGCTCATTGTCCGTAGCCCTGCGAGACGGCCGGGAGGTAGTATTATTTGCTTCAATATTTTTAGCTTCATTAATAATGGAGGCCTTCATCCTGCTGAATAAAGCGGGATAATGAACGGTCCGCTGGGTTTTGAGATAACCGGCACGTGCCCAAAGCTGATCCTTGGTCCGAATCCAGCTATCGTTGAAGTGTCTGATGTCACTTCACTCAATGAATTGACCATGTCTTCATAAGCGGTATTTCCTGTCACATTGTAGAGAAACGCCGCGGCCATCATTTTCAGGTCTTTTCCCCTGATTGTTATGATCACCGACATCCTGCGTTGCACTAAGCATCGGGTCGGCTAAGCCGGAAGCATAATTGTAAGCTGTAATTGCGGCAGTTGGTGTATGTATCTTTCAAATCATTCAATCCGGCGAGCATAAAACAATTGGCCAGCATGGATGCGTTGGCGGCGTTTGCCCATGCCGCTATCGGCGTGTTTCCCGCCTGGTAAAGGACATTGCTGCCGTTGGGGTTGGTAAGTCCGTGACTGTATCCGTCTCCATCGCGCAAATCGAAGCCAGAAATCGACTTCGTTTCTTGCTTCATCCAGAATATCAGGGATGCCGTTGCCGCTTTCGGCGATTCGGAGGTTATCATCATTCAATCTGCCGTCGGTAAGAATATAGGGCAGCAGCATATCATAAATGTTTGAAATATGTCCCAGGTGCCTGTCCCAGTCCGCCGCATCGGAATGGCCGCCATAGGCATTGTTGTTCTGCGGACTGCCCGTTGAATAGGCGGCCCAGTCATCTGGGTTTGTCCCAGACATCGCCGCCGTGAAAAAGTGCCCCAATTCGGCATGCCATGGGCTGACATCGTGGTTATATAAACCTTTGTATTTGCCGGTGATACACTGGGGATATAAAGAGGCCTGCGCGGAACCGGCATCCCGGATAATCAGATTATCCTGGCCGATACGCATATAAAAATAGCCGAGCGTGCTGACCCTGAACGGCTCAAAATAAACATCTCTTTTAATCTCGAAATTTTCGCTGCAGCCGACTCCTTCTATCGCGATGCGGTATGTCCCCGGGGTATTAAAGCCGGTAAAATCTGCCTTCCAGACATTTGATACCGTGAGGTTGTAACCAGCCCACTTCCGTCGCACTGCTGTTTTTCCAGAAAGCAACAGTTCCCACCTGCTGTGAGGCGGAGGTATTGACATTATATATATAAACCTTTTTACCGACAAATGCCGAATAGTCACGCGCACCGCCGTCTCCCATCCACATATATAAATCGACGGCTTTTATGCTGGCATCGCTCAAATATCCGACCAGGTTTACATGCACCGCTTCTGAGGGGCTGTTGAATATATCGAAAGTAATGGTTTGGCTAAGCACATCAGAATTTGTATTTGAATTTATTTCAATGGTATAGCTTGTTCCCTGCGCCATGGAATACGGCAATTTCAAATAAATGGTGTGTTCCATTGTATAATCGTAATTCCAGTCATTCGCTGGCACGTTCCAGTCCATTTCAGCCATACCATTGAGTTTTGATTTGCGGTAGCAATTGGTCGGATTCAGACCGGTTGTGCCGTAATTCGCATCGTCGGTTGATTTTATGATCCAGTTTGCGGTCGCGACGGCATTGGTTGTGTTAAGTGCGCTTCCGTAAAGCACCTTGTAATTATTGGCTGTGTCATGGTCTCCTGTATAGGCCGTGCTTCCAAGCCCATCATCGACAAAATTTACATCCCCATCTTTGAATTGGGCCATGATGTAGTCTTTGTCGATAACTTTTATTGTGACAAGTTTGGCTGCGAATGCATCAGTGGAAATAATTATTAATGACAAAGCCAAAATGATCAGAACATCTTTTTCATATATCACCCCATTCCATGTCTGTTTTTATATTTTCGGCCTATTCTAATCCCAAATAATATACCATAAACGCAATTCTATGTAAACAAATATTTGCGTAAGTTGATTTTTGATACGTATCTCCAACCTCTATAAATATACAGCCAACTCAGTCAGTTTTGTACCGCAAATATAGATAATAGTTCTTTCTTTCGATGGTTTTCATGCGGAAATTTACTTTACTATTTGCGGTTTTAAATATAGTTTATAACGCAAATATTACATTTTTGTCTGAAAGGCAGTTTTTTGAAGAGAAAAGCACAGGTCAGTCTCAAGCAAATCGCGGATGTGACGAATTTGTCGATCACAACTGTTTCCCGTGTTTTGCGTAAAAAAGGGGAGATTTCCGAAGAAACACGTCAGCGTGTGATGAAGGTCGCTACGGAGTTCAATTACCGGCCGAATCTGTTAATCCAGGGAATCCAGACGGGCATTACCGGAAATATTGGTGTCATGGTGCCTCCTTATGATTATTACTGGGCCGAACTGATCGGTGGTATTCATGACGGACTTGCGGAGAGAAATTTTGCTCCGATTATGTTATGGGATGAATCGGAGCTGGCGGTTGCCAATAGAGAGGGGTTTATACTCAAGCAAATGCACCGTTTGATAGACCGTCGTGTTGACGGCGTCATTTTATGGCCCAAAGTCAGCGAGGTCTATGGTTCCCACCTCGATGAGCTGGAGTCGCGTGAACTGCCGGTTGTTACGATTGATCATGAATTGGATTTTTCCGATTCGGTATTCACCGATGAAAGGCTTGGCGCAAAACTGGTGGCTGAGCATCTTTACGGCCTTGGGCATCGTCATATCGGCCATCTGGCGGGCGACCAGCGATGGACGTGGGCAAAACTCAGACGAAAATATTTTGAAGATACCCTGTCCGGGCTGTCCGATGTTACTTTGACGACGGTTGTCGGTTCTGATATTCCGGAAAATATACCTGCCGAAGCCCGGCAATTGCTGACTGCCGATCCAAGACCTACGGCTATTTTTGCATGCAGTGACTGGGTTGCTTTTGGAATTTACAAGGCCGCCGCACAACTGGGCATTCGAATTCCCGAAGACCTTTCGATTGTCGGGTACAGCGATTCGCCGCGTATCGCTCACCAGATGATTCATCCGCCGTTGACGACGATTCGTCAGCGTCCCCGGCAAATGGGTCTCAAGGCCGCGGAAATGATTTTGGACCGTGTCGAGAAAAAGAAACGCAGGAAAAACGAAATCGCTTTATTATCGATTGCGAATTGATTATTCGCGAATCGACAAAAAAACTATAATCGCGTAAACGTTTTATTCCAATGGCCAATCCAGCGGCCGATAATCAAGCCAGTAACGGGACAATTCCCGAAAGTCTTTGATGTCGACTTTTTCATCATGATTGAAATCGGCCGCATTTGGCTGGCCGGTCTGGAGCCAGTGAGAGGCCAGGGCAATCAGGTCGTCGTAACCCACCTTTTTCGCCGGTTTGATTTTCAGGGCGATGTCCCCTGTAAAGACCGGCAGGGTGTAGTTTAAAACACCTGCGGTCGAATCCGCGAATTCCTGATGGACTATTCCGACCGAATTGAATGTATCCCATACCGCTATTTTGTAGTGTCCGTCCTGCAGGCCGGGAACCGAAATCTGCTGGTTGAAAGAAGACCGTGATTGGTCCGGCCGTATTGGTTGTCGATGTCGTAAACCCAGAAGTAACCTCGATTGGCCCCCTTCAGGCCGATGGAATTAATCGCGGGAATCACCGCCGGCCTGAATTCATAGGAGCCGATCAGAAACCAGTCCTGGCCGGTATTGACGATTTGAATCGCCTGCTGTCCGGCTGATAATGGAACCGTGATTTGAAAATTGGAACTGCCGTTGGTGTAGGAGGAGGAAAATACCTGGGAACCGTTGACCATGACTTTCAGACTGTTAGTCCCCCACCCTGATACGCTGCTGACATAAATAACCAAACTGCCCTGCATCGGCATCGTCAGATGAAACAATGGGTCAGAACGATAATCGGATTTGGACGAACCATGCAGATACTTGCACAAATTTTCTATCCCGGGGAATGCTTCGCCATCCCACCAGAATTCTGTTTGCGTGGAAACACCCCAAAAATCAGAAATGCCGGGTACCGCAACATTGGTTGGGTACCGTTGATAATGCTTGCCGCCTGCTGCAATCCCGCTAAATCTTCGTCTTCCAGATACACGCTTAGCGGCGTAAAGACATTGTAGAGATCCTGCGGATCGATATAATTATCCCACCACCATAAATTGCCGCTGCTTTTAGCCAGTGCGGTCTCCATATCCCATTATGAATGGGAAGTCCTTCGAGCAATTGTGTTCGCCGGGGTTCGGGCTGGGCATCGGGATCATTCCCGCGGAACCATCGGTGCTGATGCCGAATTCGGCCATCATGACGGGTTTGTTATAGTTATTTTGCAGTCCCCGGACGGTTCCATAATACGTTTCTATCGTTGGCGAACCGTATTGATGAAACTGTACCATGTCCATATTGGCCTGGTTCCAGATGTCGGCAAAACCGCTGCCGTCGGAACTGGTGGTGATGAGATGGCCGTGCGGGTCGATGCTGCGGATATAATCGGCCATTTCCTGGTGCCATGCGACTACGGCCGGGCGATTGTTATTCCAGCCGTCGGTGAACTGGACTTCATTCCACAATTCCCATGCGAAAATCGCCGGACAATATCCCCAGCGGGCAACAATGTAACGGTATTTATTTTTAGTCAGGCGTTTGGCTTCGGCGTTCGTGAAAAAATCCTCGGGATTAGTTAAAAAGCCTCCAAACGCGGAGTTGGCGATATTATAAGGATTTTCGTTCCAGTTTGAATTGGTGGTCGTGCTGAATTGGCCGTGATGCTGCAAGACTAATTGTATCCCAATGCCTTTCTGCATGGCATCCTCGACGATGGAATCGTATCGCTGGGATATCTGCAGGCTGTATTTTCCTGCTGAAGCCGAAGCAGGTTCTCGATCAGCGTCGCCACCGACAGCTCCACATCGAAATCGTTGCCCAAAACCTCCCGATCCGACTGTGTGATCGGGGCCCTCGAGCCCGTACTTCTTGCAGGTGAAGGTCGAATCCTTGGCGTGGAGCTGGACCCGGCCATAGCTGTCGCCGTCGGCCATCGCGACGGTCGGGAGCTTGTAGTTTTCGCGCTTGAGAACCGAGAGGGCGGCGGATTTCTGGCGCACGCCCAGGACCGGCAAAACCTGGGTGGTTACGAACCCCTGCGCGGGATTCATTTCCTGGATGGCCTCCCGAAGATCCGCTCTCGGCCGGCCATAGCTTGTGTACTGGATTGGCATTGCGATTTCTCCTATCTGAAAGTGGTTTTTGTCGGCGCAAAAAAAGCGGACAATCGTGATGGTTGTGGCACCACAACTGCCCGCTTCTTTTGCCTTGGCGTCAATCGTTGGCTGGCCGGCCGCGGATCGAACCCGTTATGAACTTGTCATTGGATCAGATTTATGCACCGTCCGTCAGGACGCATTCGATCACATCGTTGTCGGCCGTGGACGCCTCGCAGGCGTACCCCTGGACCAGCGTTCCGGCCGCGTCGATTTCGCCGGACGCGGCGGCATAGACGGCGGCGCCTGCGGCGATAGCATCATGCGCCACGACCTTGAATGTTCCGCCGGCGTTGATCAGTTTGACGGAGACGATGTCGCCATCAGCCGCGGCGGCCTGCTGGACGACGCCGATCGCCCGCTCTTCGCTCCCGGCGTTGGTGATTTTGGCGCCGGACATCTTGACGCGGGTGAACGCGACAAGGGCGCCGGCGGCCACAAAACTCTTGAAGCACCCTTCGACTTGACTGCTCATGGCACTATCCTTTCACTGGTTTGTTTTGTTTGGCTGTTGTTCCCGCAACAGGCCGGAATCAGACGACCGGGACCGGCCCGGCGGTCTTATCCAGCCAGGCCTGATGGGCTTCGGGGTCCATCCGGGCCAGCTCCTGCATCGCCTGGGTCACGGTGATCTTGCGTTCGACGGCCCGGTCTTTGGCCGCCGCCACAAAATCTCGGGGACCGGTCTCGGCGTTCTCGCCGCCGTCGCCGAACGCGACGGGCTTGCACCCGGCGGGTTTCTTGGCCGGCGGCGTCTGGGCCTTGGCCTTGGTCAGCTCGGCCTGCAGTTCCTCCTGAACCGTCTTGGACTCGGCCAGCTCGACCTTGAGCTTGTCGGCATAGGCCGCCTTGGCCTCGATCACCGTCGATCCCTTGGCAAATTGTTCCTGGGCAAACTTCGGATCGCCCGGAAACTCTTTGCTCAGATCGGCCATGAGTTTCCGGGACTCCGCCGCGGCATCCGCCGCGATTTTCTTTTTGTCCTGTTCCGTCATTTCCATGTCTGAAACTCCATCATAAGTATTGTTTCGATTGACGCGGTCGATGAGCTTATTGGCCACCGCATCCGGCACAGCCAAATGGCGCCGGTCGCAAGGTCTTGGACCTGCTCAATCGACAGCCCGCGACCCCGAGCCACATCCCGCACAAAGTTATCCGCCATCCCATTGATGACGGGCTGATGCATTTTGACTTGCTCATCGGTGATCGGCGTACCGTCCGACATGGCCCCCTTGAACTCGCCGGCCTTGATGACCACAGGCCGAATCCCGATCGATTCGTAAAACTTACTGGTATCGTCATAGATGACGACCGTTCCGATGCAGCCGACGACGGCATTGGGACCGGCGACGATCTGCTCGGCCTGAGACGCCATGTAATAGGCCGCGCTTCCACCGAGTTCCTGGATAAAAGCCGCAATGCTTTTCCCGGAATTCTTTCGGACAGCCCAGATCGCGTCGGCCGTTTCGACCGTGCCTTCAACCGTTCCGCCCGGCGAATGGATCTGAAGTATGATTTTCCGGACGCTTGTATCGGCCAGGGCCGAAGCCAACATGCTGCGGATTTCTTCGTAGCCCGTCGCCTCGACTCCCCATCTTCGCCAATATTGTGCTTCCTCCGCCGAAGGCAGGAGCACCCCCTTGATCGGAACTGACGCCGTTTCACCGCGGATGCTGATAGTGCGAGGGGCCGGGCTGGCGTTGACAGGGCTTTTATCGAGTGCGGTCAAATCCTTCGCCAGCACGCGCAATTTTTCAAGGCGATCCTTTTGGATGTCCCAATAGCGCGTACTCGATTCGAGCGAAGACAGAAAATTATTGGGTATCATTTTGGACATCCCCTTTTTGATCCTTGCTGCTCGCAACCGCCTGTTCCGGCTGCGGGACAGGCGCCGTTCCCGGCTTAATCGCCACGCCCGCGAAATATTCCCAGGGTACCTTGACCTGTGTTTCGTCCTCGATTTCCTTAGACCGCTTGATGGAGTCCAGGATCTCCGCCTGTCGTGCGTCAACCACTTCCGACCGCTCCAGGTTCAAGCTCTTGCAGACCGTGCTATGCGTGGCGAAGGATCGCTCGACCTTCTCGCCGTGGGCCTTGGCCTCTTCCAGAAGGTTGATCCAGGGAAATGTGGGCTTGATCCATTCGTGCCTGTATCCATCCTTGGTCCGGGGCTTGATCAGCCCCTCCTGGGCCCACTGCTCGATCTTCCATTTCAGGCAGGGCTTGTAAAACCCGATCTCCAGCAGTTGCTGCCAATAGAGGAAGGTTCGATAGACCTGCTCAAGCACGGCACGGGATTGCGAGAAATTGCTCTGCGTCCAATCCAGCAGGATCAGCTCCAATGGCAATCCGAACGGCAGGCCCAGCAGCCGCATATACATCCGCAACGACTCGTTGAAATTCTGGGTTGGGATCTTGTGATCGATTCCAGTCAGCGTCTCGCCGAGATTGGCGTTGAACATCAGGGCGTACCCCAGATTGGTCACACGCTGGGAAAGGTCCCCTTCTTTTGCGGCCGTGTCCGGAGCGCTTTCTCCGTACGCTTTTTCGGCCGCCTGTTCCTGTGTACGAATCAGAGCGAGCCGGGACACCATCTGCCAGGCGATGGCCACGCTGTCGCAGACATCGTTGATGCGGTGGAGATTTGAGAAGGTCGATTGGAGAGGCGGCACGCCGCGGGTCGAGCTGGGCCGATCGCGATTGGCGACGAACATCACATTTTCGGCCGCGATATCGGTCTCGGACTTGAGGTCCAGTTGCCCGGTGTTATTGTAGCGAAACACCTTGTAGGATTTCGGACGACCATAGGCGTCTTTTCGGATGCCGTCGGTTCGGCCCGATTTTCCGCAGAGCTGCTCGCTTTCAAAAAGTTGCACTTTCCCAAGATCGGTCTTGGTGTTGATCGTTTCGCCGGTCTGGAGGACCTCGGTGCAGAGCATTCGATCGAAGGCGTTGCCCTTGTGGATCCCGACGGATCTCCGGGTCTTCCATAAACTCCGACCAGAGCGACTCGATGTCCGAGTTGTACCCGTCCCCCTTGGACCGCATCTGCAGGCCGAACCCGTTTCCGACAATGTACGCGGCCGATCGATCGATCATCCCTTTGTAGATGGGATTGTTTCGGTAGAAGTGTCGGCTCACCGAGACCATCGTCGGCCGATCGGCAACCATGGCGCCGTCGCCGCTGCCTGAGGTCCAGGATATCCCGTCACTGGTGGCGATCGCCGCCGACTTGAAAAATCCCGTCGCCGAGTATCCCATGCGGGACTCGGAGTCCGCCGCTTTAACGGGTCGGGATGTCAAGGGCCGCACGCCGCTCATGTCAGCCCCGCCATCCGCGTGAAGGTCGATCGATTCACGCTCGTCGAGCCCGCTTCCACGACCTTGCTGGCCATCGCCACATCGTCGGCATAGTCGGCGTAGTTGAGGGAGCGGTTATTGGATCCACTCTGCTGGGGTCGGTGGTACCGCAGATACTGGACCGCCTCCAGAAACGCCTCGGCCTTTGTGGCATTACCCACAAAGACCAGGTTGTCATCGAGCTGAGCGAACACGGCCGTGATCTTTTGGCTCTCGTTTAGCGCTGCCCACGCGACTGTCGTGTAATTGAACGGCATAGACGGCTCCAAGTCGGCGCAAAAAAGAGGGCGGCGTGAAGTCGTGGCTCCACGAAGCCCTCTTTATTTGCCTTTCGTCCTCCCGGTATGCCTACCAGTCGGAACCCAGAAATATTTACTTTTCCGTCCGGATCATTCCAGACTATCAATTATTGTTCAAGGGCGTTGTTTACAGATCTGTAAAAAAGGTTTATTTCACTTCGGGGGCTGAATCCTTGGCCTTCGGGACCTCTACCCATGTCCCGGTCTCTTTGAATTTCTCCCGGCAGTGGCCCCGCACACACTCGCAGGATCGCACATTTCCGCTGGTGCTTTTCACCTTCGTATCACTGGCATGGCATCGCGGGCAAACCCGGTATCCCGGCCAGGACACGACCTTGACCGTTGCGGGTTTGTTTTTTTTGTCAGACATAAGAGCTTCCTTTCATTCATATTTCAAAATTAAGACTTTGCATTTTCCATTGCGCGGGCATTTTGGGCCTGGGGAATAGACACCTCTTCGGTGCGTGGGCAGGGGGACCCAAACGGACCATCCGAAGATACATCCAAAAGAATAAGATCTTTCGCAGCATTCTTTTGAAAAACAGCACTCCGTGCTGCATTCCTCGATAGGTCCGATCGGATAATTTTGAACTTCGTGCACAATAAAAACATCTTCTACCACCCCAGCTAAAGTTGTCCTCGGGAAGGGAGGGGGCTCCACCAGATCGGATACCCCCATTTTTTTAAGATTCCGCTTAACTTGGCGAAACACCTTTTGCTGTTCGAAGACCCTATTTTCGGTTTCAATATTCATGTTTTCTCCAATTTCAATAGGAGGTTCGGATGGGTGAAGTTCCCAATGGATTATGAGATTCAATGAGCGGTTTTGGCGGGGGGGCGGCTTGGGTCCGCCCAAACCCATCATCTCGGCGCCGACAGTGGCGTAATGCATACAGTCCAGGTAGTGGTTGTGCCGATGCTCCTGGCTGAAATACTGCCGGATGCCCTTGCCCGGCACGAATTCCTCCATCCACCGCTCGGCGCAGATCTGTTTTGCAAATCCGGAATGGATCACCGGGTTGTCCCCAAACAGCGACAGTGATCCATCGGTGCCGGCCTTGAGCATGAACCCGGTTTGCACATGCAACTTCCAGTGATCCGAATCCACATGATGCAGCCATGCCCGCTGCCCATCCTTGATCGACGCCCACCAATGCCGGCCGATCCGCCGGGCCTTATCCTTGATAGGCTTGGGGTAGGACCGCTTGGTCGTCGAGCCGTACCCGGCGACGGCGTAGCATCCGTTGCCTTTTGGACTTTTTAAAAAATCAAACACCGCCAGGTCCTTATAGCCGGTGTCGATGTTGATCAGGTCGGCGTGCCGTACGCCTCCGGACCCGTGTACCTGCCATCCGTTGGCGGTCTCCCACTCGCGGAAATCCACCAGTGCATCGAAAATCGCCGACTCGACCCGCTTGGCCAGATCGTCATCTTTGAGGTTCCCGGTTAGTGGGCTATGCACCGGCTCGAATCCATAGTCGAACACATCGCCGATCAGCCCACGCTTCCAGGCGATGGCGACCCAGTGAAGCTGGCGGGCGCCGATGTCGATCCCGATGGTGATGGCCGCGGTGTCCGGCGGCACGAATCCCTTGGGGATTCCGTTGACCTTGCGCATCACCTGGACCGGATCCAGGGGCGATCCCTCCTGACGCTCATCCTTGTGCGGCTGTCCCTGGTGCTCGGCGTCGAATCCCTCTTTGCCCATATCGCACAGATCGTTCATCGCGCTCTGGATGGCAGAGGTCTCCAGTTGCGTCCCGTCCGGCAACAAAATGGACTTGACCCGGTAAGGCGTGCTTACCTCGGCGCCTTCGTCCATCTCGATCTGATTGGTCAGATAAAAGGCGTGTGCCGTGCGGGCCGATTTATCCCCGGCCCGCTGATCGGCCTTTCGCTGTTCAAAGTATTTCTCCCACAAATCCATCCGGGCCGGATATTGCACGATCCGCTGGAGTCGGACGCCGCCCCATTCCGGACAGATGGATCGATCCGTGAGTTGATCCATCAGACATCCGCTGGTGATAATCGTCCCCAGCACCAGCACCGGCATCGGGTTGTTGGGGCCGGAAAGCCCCATCACATCCCGCTGTAAAAATCGCTTTCGATCATCCACCTGCTTTTTGCTGTAGGCACTCTCCTGCGTCTCCAGATCGTCGCCGATGACCAGGTTGGGCCGACGCCCCCCCCTGACCAGTCCGCGGACCGCTCCGTCGATCCCCTTGGCCGCCACGACCACGCCGGAGGTTCCGGCCATCGTCCCATTGGCCAGCCGCACCGTCGGCAGCACAATGCTCTTGGTCGCCCAGACCAGCCAGGTCCGCTCGGCCGCGAACCGGCTCCCCGCCGTTTTGGCCGTCTGAGTCCGGGCCCGCTGAGGCGAGCCCTCCAGCGCCGGATCGGAACGCAGATCTCCGGAAAATCGTCGGCGAAGTCGTCGCTGCACTCGTACATCATCTTCAGATCCGCAAGCTCGGCCTCCGAGAGCTCGCCGTTGGCTGTCAGGATCACCAGGTAGTTGATCTTTCCCGCCGCCGGTGCCCAGACCCCGCCGACGCACAGGGTCAAACAGGTCTTTCCACCGGCCCTGGGCACCGCCTCGGCCAGGTTCCCGCCGGTCCCCACCCGATCAACAACCTCCCGAATGATGATCTTCTGGTTGCGGTCGAAGGGGTTGTAGAAAATACGGGGCCAATAGACGCGCGGAAACATCTCCGGATCGGCCAGGCATCGCTGGCGCCGGTTGAAATCCTTCGGCTCCGGGATCTCCACCACGCGGGCGGCCGCCCGGCGGGTCCGCATCAGCTCGGCATGGGACTTGCGGTCGTCGTAGGCGCCGCCGACGGCGGGGACTTGGCGAGCCGGAACCGGCCGGATCACCCCTTCGTACCGGCGGAGTTCCCGCATCTCTCCGGCCGTCAGGGGGGCTCCCCTCTGGATCTTGCCGAGAATGGTCAGGTGCCGCGTCCGCTCGGCGATCGACACGATCGACCGTGTCTGTACCAATGGCGGCGACGGCGCCGGGGCCGCCGGAGGGGTCCGCTTTTTGCCCGCCGGCTTATTTGACGAGCCGCGTGTCGGTGTTGGCATACTCGAATCCGTTCAAGTGCTCCGCCAGATCGTGCTTGATGAAATAGGGTTTTCCGAATTTTCGGCACAGTTCGACGGCCGCGATCCCGAACGCCCGCCAGTCGGTCTCGGAGGATTGATGGTTGAGCTTGCCGATCTTAAAGAGATCCACGAAGGGCGCCGCCATCTCCATCACCTCAAGCGACGCGGCCGGGTCGATCACCGGCTCGATCGACGCCCAGGCGTGGATCCCGAATTCGTGGGCCATCCGCAGCGCGTCGATCCGCTCGAACGGGCTGTTGGCCATCGGCTCCCATTCGTACGACCGCTTATGATCCGGAAAGGTCAGCGTCACCGCGAACATGTCGCGGGCGGTGTAGAGGTCAAAGTCTTCTGTCGCCCGCTGCGCCGCCTTGGTCAGGATCTGAAACCCGATCCGATGATTCGACAGGATTCCCATCACCTCCCGCGTCAGGAACAGTTCATCCTCGATCGGCGGGTAGGGGTCCGACAAAAACGACAGCAGCACCCGCCGTTTGTCACCGGCCAATTTAGCCGCCTGCTTTTTGAGCGACTCGATCACGCCCGGCCGGGCCCGGACCTGTCCCGGCTCGACGCCGAGCCGCTGGGCCAGCGTCGTCGCGTAGCAATACCGGCACCGATGCTCGCATCCGATGTACTGATTGATCGCCAGCGCCGCATACTCCGCCGCCCGGCCCTTCGGTTCATAGATCGCCGTCATGGTTCTCCCTTTCATGTTGAAGATAGTCCGCATTGGCCTTGATCAAACCACGGGCAGCTTCGTAGATCTCCCTTTCAATGAGCTTGCGGTGTTGCGCGAACAAATATTTATCTATAGCCCGGGAACATCGAACGCATCCAAACACTAAGAGCAGCGTGTGATTTTCGTTTGAATAATCAGGGAGAAGTGTCGCTTCAATACCCAGAAAACGAAGCTCTGACTTTTTGCAGAGACGCCACATGAGTTGCTCGGATGTTCGATGCGACCTATTGATTCGGGCGTCCCTTCGAACAAGATGTATAATTGTTTCTCGCCTGTTCATGCCTTCCCCCTCTTCAGAGCATCCACAAAGGCATCCCTCGATGGCCGATCATTGAACTGGAGCAGCAGCATATTGGAGCTGCCAAGTGAATCGGGATACGACAGTGTGAACTGGCTAGTGAAGTGAACACAAAGGCCCATAGGGTTCGATGATGGAAAGTCCCGATTGATCTTATTCACCGCCTCCTGGATCGACTCCAGCGTCGGCGGATCCTGAAAGGGGGCTGCCGAGGTCGAGTTGCTGCAAGACCGGGCTTCCGACATCGGACTACAGGCGGCCCTCTCCCAGGGACGCCTCGAGCGCCGCCGGATTCCCCGGCTATAATTTCTTCGTTTCACGCCTCACCTCATTCTTCCAGCCGGACAATCCCGCCCGGCTCTGTGGACCGCTGCTCTTTTGACGCGACAGGCAAGGGGCACCAATCGGGGATGGCCAGATCGTCCGGGATATGGAGACCTTGTCCCTTTCTGTACTTGCACCGCCAGTACCCAATCCAAAGGCTCCACTTCTTTCGCATGTAGTGAATGTACCGAGAATAATCGCATCTACGGCAACAACCAATGACTTCGATATGAGTAAGGATCCTTAGCTTTGTCATACCTTCCCCCACGAAAAATGCAGTTGGTTCCACCGCCCGTTTTTGAGACTGATCAGATCCACCCGCTTGACGCCGCGGATGGCTAGCCATTCGAGGAATAATGGCAGACCATTTTTGCGAAATAACTCCGGACATTTTTCGACCATCTTTTTTGTGTAACCGATCTCCCCGAGCAGCCCGGCCGGGATCCCGCCGGCGGGGCCGAAGGCGACCGTGCAAAAGACCTCGATCCTCCGCGTCAGGACCCGGCTCAGGATCAAAGACGGAAGGGAGTATGTCACCCCACGGTAATCGATATCAACAACATTAAATCGCACTGGATCCATGCCCATCAGATACCGCAGTACCTCGGTCTCCTTCATCCGCTTAAATTCTTTCGTCGGTTCGGGATGATCCAGTCGGCTAACGCGGATTTTACGATCCTTGTGCCTGGCCAAAATCCTGTCCCAGACCTCTCCGCCTCCGAGGTCCAGAACGGAAACAGGGTCGCCGGCGGGCAGGTGCGCCTCCCGGATCAGGATCTTCTCGGCCAACCGCAATGTGTCAGTTTGCAGATTGTTCATATTCGACCTCTGGGTTATCGGCCAGGATCGCCGTCAGCATTTCCTGCACGGCCGCAAAACTATCCACCGGCATCGACAGCAGCACATGGACCTTTTTGTACGGCCTCAGTTCCACCGTCTCGATCGTGCCTGTCGCCGCCGTTTCGATATTCCCGCGGAGTTCCTCGATCCGCAGATCCGCAAGGGCCTTGTCGTCTGCCGCCAGCGAGGCCCGAAGCGTCTCGATGTGGCGATCAAGATCGGCCGTAAATTGACCCGACAGGTTTGGGTTATTGAGGGCGATCGCCGCCAGCCCCGCCTTCGCCTCGGGCCAATCCACCACCACGCACATCGCCCGTTGGATCCCCGACTCCCGCAACAATTCGTACCGCTGGTGCCCGGAGACGATCTTGCGGCCGCCGCCGTGAACATTGACCACCAGCGGCTGGACCAGACCGAACCGCGAGAGACTGGCCTGGAGCGCCTTGCGGGCCGCCGGGTCGATCGCCCGTGGGTTTTCCGGGTTGACCTGCAGGTCGGCCAGTTTGAAAACCCGAATCTTCGCGGCGGGCTTGGTGTCGTCGCCGCTTCGCCCTCGAGTGCCGATTGCTCCGACCATCTCCCGGCGGCGCTTCTTGCTGGCCTTGCCGTATCCTTTTTTTTGTTCGGGGCCTGCGGGCCGCTCGCCCGCCGCCGCGGGATCCGGCAACCCCTCGATCGCCGAGGCCCCTGGCCCGATCATCAATCCCTGATCTTCGCCCTTATTCGTTTCGCTCATGGCCCTGTTTCCTTTCCGCAAAAAACTCACCCAATCCCCTTTGATCCAACGGTCTTTTGACGGGTTCCGATCCTGCCATCGATGCCAGTATCTCAATATCCTGCTGGTTGATGGACCGTAGCTTTTGGTGATCCAGCTTTCGCGTCACATCCTTGCAAACCGCTATCGTGATGGTGGGTTCTTCCCGATGCCGCATGGTTCGGTTATCCTATTCTGTTTTTTCCGCGTCTGGGCCCTTGGGCCCTATATCGATTCAGATTCCTTGTTTTTGACCCGAAAACGCCCCTTCACTTCCTCACAGTCCGGCACAAGAAACGCCTGTTTTGTATCGCATTGGGCGAAACGGCCAGGAAGGACCCAAGACACCCCGCCCCACCCCCTCGGCCAGCCGCGCAGGCATGGCTGTGGCAGCGTCTTGCCACGCCAACCATGCCATAGCAGGGTCGAGATGCCGCCGCGATTGTGGCGGGGTCTGTGCGGCGGAGCGATCGGTCTGTTGCAGTAGCTCAATCGTCATGTCCGCATGGCCTCGAAGGTGATGACCCACACTTCAGGATCGGACATCCATTGATCCCCGAACCGTTTGTGCAGCACATCCCAGGTACGAATGAATGACCTGATGTCCGTAAACCCTTCATGCATCAGCCCCTCGCTGGTGATCTTGTGCAACCGCTCACGCGAGACATTCTTGACCAGCAGTTCGATCCGGCTATCGCGGCGACTCATTGTCTTGGCCATGCTGTACTGGTCGGGCGGCTTTCGTTCGTCGGCCGCATAGATACACTCTTGCTGCTCACCCCCGAATGGATTGCCCGCTGGCCCGTAGTCATGCAGCCGCCACATCTCCTGAACCCAAAGATGATCTCTGATGGAGTAGGGACTGATCGCCGTTCTCGCGATGCGTCGCGTCTGATCTTTGTTACCGGCCAGGATCGCCCGAACCATCGATCCGGAAAAGACGATGGGCATTGCCGTTGTGTTCCGGTACTCCGGAAATAACAGTCTCTGTTTCTGTGCGCAATGGGTTTCCATAATGCTCCTATGCTGTTTGTTCTGCGGGCATGGCGGCCGGATCGGACGGTTGAGGATGAATCGCCCGTGGTCGGCGGGGCGGCTTTACGGGCAGACTCGCCAACGGCGACAACGGCGGCTCCGCCAGCGTCAACGGCTCCAGGCATCGCGGGCAGACCGGATCTAAATGGCCGCCCGTTACACACTTGAGACGATTATCGATCTGATTGACCCTGTCGCCAATCCCGGAGACAGCTTCCGTCGGGACGGGCATAAGTCTTTCCAGGCGTGCAATCCGCGAATTAAGCGAACCGCTCTCGTACATAAGTTTCTTGGCAAGGTCATCATGGCGTGCACTGGCCCGCTTATTTGTATCGAGGTAATCTTTCTGTATCGAAAACGCCCATGCCCTATGGGTCTCAGAATGCTCAGCCCACCATTGGAGATTACCCCTAATCAGTTGATTGATCTTCCGGTTAGCCAGCCGCGCCATCCCCAGTGCCGCTACCGCGATCACACCAATCACAACCTGTGCCATGATGTTCCAGTTCACTTTTACACCCTTTCATTGAATGCTTGTTTTTCTGCCTTTTTAATATTCATCATGATCGATATCCTTGAACGAAAGCATTGCCGGCGGCGGATTCGTCGAGGGCTTTATCTCTACAAGGGTGAGCGTACCCGGCGGCATATCATTGGCTCCCGGGCATGGCCCGCTTTCCCAGACAACCCTTTTCACCTCGGGCTGGATCTTTGACCTTTTCCACTGGTACGGCCCCGCGACGGCCATCACCAGAAATGCCAGATCCCGAATGGCCAGAGACCAGGTTCCAAGGTAAATGTGAATTCCGGCTGATAGAAGGTTGCTGAAGATCCAGCAGTAAAAGCAGCTTACCAGGAGCCGGTTATTGAGCCATGCTCCGACCAGCGCCACGATCGTCGCGACAGTCCCGATCAGCTCAATCATCAGCGTGCTCTCCCAATTTTACGAATCCGTTCGGCCTCATCCCGGTATGCACTATACCCCTCGAATATTGCAGCAAACACTTCGCGGTTCATCACAAATCCATTGTCGCGACACCATTGACGAACGGCACTGTGGACATTCCACAGAAATCGAGGGTAGTCATAACAACCCCAACGATCTGCTCCTTTTGGCGCGAAGTCAGCTTTCCGTTTTTCGATACCCCATCGCCCTGGCGATCGCCAGGTACTCCGTCGCCGCAGGGAATCGCGTTTTCGTTCGTTGCTTCCATCGGTCCACCTCGATCAAAAAATCCGTCTCTTCGTCCGTGTATTGGCATTGGCCAATTATTGAATGGGGAGATGTTTTCCCCTCTGTTGTACAAATAGCCATCATGCCCATTATGGTCTTTAACGGAACCGTCGGATTCGGCAACCTCTGGCGAAAAACGCGGGTTCCAGAATGTTGAATTCGTTTTGTTTTGGCCAAAATACTCATCTTAAATAAAAACCTTAAACAGTGGTTTCAAAAGGCCGCTGCGGCGTTGGACCAACAAGGTCGGGTGCTACGGGGTCGCCGCGGCGGCCGCTCAATCAATCGCAATCCTTGGCTGCCCCGCGTCAAGGCGGCACCCCCGCATAAATCGCAAAGTCTTCGTAGTTCACACGCCCGTCGGCGTTCAAGTCGCCGTGTTCCCAGCACGACTCGCAGCTTGGGACCATCAAGGAATTTCCCCGCTGGACGGCTCTGGGGAATTCCTTCATCCAGTTTTCGACGATCGTGTACAGATAATCTTTCCCGGTCCCCTTTTTGTGGTACTCGAAATACCACCGTAGCCCGGCTGGTCGGTACTCGTCTTTTATCATCCGGATACACACGATTTTCCGGAACCGAATCTCTTCCAGCGTCAGGTTTTCGAGTTCCTTTTTATCGCCCCATCCGACAAGCTGCGTCACGATTTTGGGGATCGGAAACTCCTGTGCGGGCAACGATCGAGCAATGGACTGTGCAGCGGCAAGCGAAAGGTCCGCCCGTTGTTTGATTTCCCGCGTTGCACAGCCAAGGATAAACATCAGCATCACGCACATCACCGCTTTTATCCCTTGCATGGTCGCCGCCGCGACTTGCGGAACGATTGAATTTCCGAGGGATTTAAGGCGGTCCACCCTTCCGGGTAGCCCATCATCCACTCGACAAAGGCGGGTTGCAGCTTCAAGCCACCCCTCCTGCCATCGCTCGTTCGGGATTTCGGTGTCGGAAGCATGGAGATCTGGGTTTGTAGATCCATCCCGCCCGTCCCGTGTTCGCCGGCCCCCGTCGAGTTCTGCCGTTTGGGTGTCGGAAGCAATCTGATTATCCCCGGTAGTAATAATTCGTCCTTTCGGTCCCCGCTTCGTCTCTCGCTCCATCCCGTCTTTGGCGTTAGCAACAAGCGATTCATCACAAACCCCGACTCCATCTCCTGCACAGAGTTCCGCTTGACCCCCACTCCGCCCTGGACTTGCATTTCTCTCTCGCGTTCGAGTCTGGAGTTTTGAGCAATAATCCATACCCTGTCCCGTCTGTGCGGGGCGTTGACGGCGCAAGCTGGAATAACAAACGGTTGGACGTGTAACCTTCCACTTCCAGGTCAGCAATACTCTGGTCGAGTCCCATATTGACGAAGCCAGCAACATTTTCGCCAATGATCCAACGGGGCCGGGTTTCTCGGATAATGCGATACATCTCCGGCCAGAGCGCACGGTCATCATCCTTGCCTCTTCGCTTCCCGGCACAAGAGTATGGCTGACAAGGGAAGCCGCCGGTGAGCAAGTCGATTGATCCGTATCGCGTTCCATCGAAGTCCTTTATGTCTGAATGAATCGGTACATCCGGCCAGTGCTTTTTCAAAACTGCCTGGCAATACGGGTCGATCTCAACAAACGAAACAATCTCGTGCTCCGCACCCCAGACCCATTGGGCCGCAAGAGAAAAGCCACCGATACCGCTGAATAGGTCCAGGTGTCTCATGGGCGAATCCAGACAATGGTCTGTGCGGCGGCAAGCGGAGACGAGGCCGCCTTTGGCTCGGCCGCACAACCTGCAAGCAAAAGACACCGCGACAAAAGGGCGATGGTTTTCATGGGATTCTTCAGTCTCCATCCACAACAACATGAGCTTCGTCCGACAGATCATTCCCTTTGGGATCGCGGACATCGACAAGATCAACATCGGTAATCTCCCCAACGCTCCCCGTCTTAAACCATGCGTCATGGTATGTCTCTATTTCTTTCCGAGCAGCCAATTCATCGGCGGCAGCTACGACAACTGTGCAATGTGCCAGCGCTGAAAATTCGTACAACTTTTTCATCATTTCGTCTCCCAAAAATCCCCCGCCCGCCCGACACGATAAAGACAGGCGGGGGTCTAAAAAATCCGGCTCACGCGAGCCGCCCAGGACTAATTAACACCCAATTCGGCTCGCTTCTCGCCGATCTTGCTGTAGATCAACTCGGCCGCCGCAGATCCCGCGACAGGAGAAGAAAGAGCGGACAGGGCGACTCTCGCCGCTTCAGCTCCCGCCTTGTGCGCATAATACTTGGCCTGCAAGTAAGCGGCACTCTCTTCGGCGTCCGTCGCCTTGACCTTTTCGGCGGCGGCGGTCTTGGTGGCCTTTCGACCGAAGGCGGCGCCGATGATCCCCACGAGGATTCCGCTCAGCGTAACATAAGGGCCGGCTGGCGGAGGCAATACCTTTCCCGCCACATCCATCATCCCGCCGATCGCCTCCAGCTCGCCCGCAAATCCGGTATCGCCACGCTCGATGATTGCATCGATCTTGGCCTGTGCCTCGATCGCCGCTTTGTCGGCCACCGCTTTTCCCGCCAGAATCTCAGCCTTGATCTTTTTCCCGGACTCGATCTTGGCCTGAACAGCGGCCGCTTGGTCAGCCGGAAGCCCGGCGGCAAACGCCGCCTCGGACTCAGCGATCGCCTCATTGACCTGGGGGAGATAAGAATCCGCCTTTTGGCTCGCCGCTACAGACCGATCGACGATCTGCTTGTACATCGCGATCCGCTCTTCGCTCGTCGATCCACATCCCGCCAGCCCCGCTACCAGTGCCGTCATCAGCACAACCACCATGAACTTTTTCATTGCTCGATTCCCTTCAAAATTTCATCCGCTTTTACACACGGCAGCGACATCGCCGCCGCTCTCGTCAATCCCGTCCGCCGCATCAAGGCCAGTGCGTTCGCCTCGTAAAATCCGGCATGTCCCGCGATCCGGGCCTCTCGCACATCCGTCCGCGGATCGTCGCCGACGCCGCCGGCGGTGTGACTCGGTTCCGTCCGAATCTTCGGGGCCGCCGTTTTCCCTCGGGCGATTCGGTACTCGGCGAGCTTTTCGCGGTTTCGTTTTTGCCGACAGGCCTCCGAAAAAAACCGCTGCTGCCGGGGGCATGGCTCGAATTCTTGGCCGCATCCGCAGCGGCAGACGATCAGCATTTCAGGTTCCCGTATTCCGTTGTTGTCGATACGAATTAAGCCGTTTGTTGAAAATACTCCGCCACCCGGCCTCGGGCTTTCGAAACCGGCCTCGCTTGCGGGCGATCTGGGCGGCGTTTTTGACGCTCTTGTCCCACAGTTCCTGCAGGACCGACGGCGGCAACCGGGCCTGCAGGGCGTAGGTCCAGGCGGCGGCAAAGTTCCCGATCTCGCGAAAGGCCTCGATCGTCCCGTCGGCATGGGTGCATCGCAGCGCCGCGTAGATCTCGCGGGCAAACGCATACCCCGTCGGATCACAGAGCCGGTCGATGTTCGAGGCCAAAACCGAGGCCCGGTACCGGTGGCTGGAGGTGCCGTTGCCGGTACCGGAACCGTCGGATTTCGTCGGCTCAATCGGCAATCGTTTCGGCGGGGCGGCGGTCGGGGACGCGGCGGTCGGGTCTTCCCGTTGGCTATCCGCGGCCCCTTGGCCTTCCCGCGTTTCGGCATTCGTTTCGGCTTGGGCTTGTGGATTGACGCCCCCTGGGGCTTGCAGATCCCCTTGGCTTTCGGGCCTTTCGGCCTGGCCTTGCGATTCCCCGTTGGCCCAGGGGCCCTTTGTTTCGGCTTCGGAGGGGGCGATCAGCCCCCCCTTTTTCGCGCCTTGCGGCGCAGCCGCTTTTTTTCTTCTTGACTTTGCCGCAGTCGCTGGCCGACTGCGCTTGCGGCGCAGCCGCTTTTAGATTTCCAGCCGAAGGCTTTCCATTTGCCGTTTTTTTAAAGGGCTTCCCGAAATTTCGGGGATTTTCGGGAAAAGAGTCATTTCGACTCCGTTTTTTCTTGGATTTGCCCTGCGGTGTATCGTCCGGAGGCGGCGTTTCCGGCGGCGTTCCATCCGCCGGGGCGAGGTCGTTTTTCGACGGATCGAAGGCCGGGCAGTCCACCTGCTCGATGAGCTTGGCTCCGGCCAGAACCTTCAGGATCGTCTGGGCCTGGCGGGTGTCCTTGTTGAGGATCAGCCCGATTTCACGGGCCGTGGCGGGCTGGACGGCCATATTCAAAAGGTAGCCGCGGTAGCAGCGGCTCCGGTTGGCCGCGTGACGCAGGAGCCGAAAAAAGCTCAGCTCCAGCAGGTCGAAATCCTCTCGGTGGCTCAGCAGGTCCAGCGATTGCGAAAAACAGACCGACTCATCGTCAGTACCGCTTCCGACAAACATCTTGACGAAATTCAGCGGTCCCTTGCGGCAGTAGTTCGACTTGTCGGATATTTCAAACCGTTCCCGAAACCGCCAGATCTGCCAGACCTTTTTGCCCGTCTTGGTTGTCTTGATTTTGGGTTCCTTCCCCACAGGGGATTCCCTTCATCCATGGCTGGTGTTCGTTCATCGCCGCAATCATGGCCCGCGTCTGCGCCGTCGGCGGCGGGGATATATCAAAGACCTCGATCCGCACAAATCCGTACTGGGTCGCCCGGATCAGCAGCGCAACCTCGGCCGATTCCCTGTCCGGCGATCGCGGCTCGATCCGCCAGATCCGATCTACATACCGTTCTTCCAACCCAAACTCGGGGACGGCGCCGAACCACCCGCGAAAAGTGAACAGCCAGCCGAACAGGTCGTTGGCGTGCCGGGTTTCGGCGTGCGGAGTGACGAGAACCCGATCCATTGATTCGGGCCAGACCAGCTCGCACATTTCATGCGGGGACTTTGCCATCGGCGATATCCATCAGGTCGGGATCTTTGGGCTTTGTCACTTCGTCAACCAGCATCTGCAGATCCTCCGTCCATGCGCCATGCCGGGCGACAACGGAAACGAAGTCCTCGATTTCATGGGGCCGCATCTTCCAGATCGGACGCAGTTGCTTGTCCTGGGCATGGTGTCGCACGAAAACGCGGCCCTTGACGTCGGTAATGTTGGCGTGCGTCTCGACATGCCGCACCCCCAGATCCGCAACGAAAGACTTGAGGGCCTTGGGGTCCACAAAGGTCCCCTTGATGGTGATCCCGCAATGACTCAGTTCGTGATCCAGTAAGGCCGTGATCTTGTTGCGCCCGCCGCATCGATGTCCAGAGATCCTTCGGTCCAATGGGTTTCTCCGTCATCCCGCTCCGTCTTGACACCGAGCGATTCGAGCCAGTCCCCATTGACCCAGATCCAAAAATCGATCGCCGATCGATCTTCGGCGTGACATGCATCGGGGATGAACAGCGACAGGAGCCGATCTCGCGGACCGGTCTTTCCGGCTTTGCCCAGGTGAACCCTTTTGGGACCGGCCGGGTTGTCGTCTTTTTTCTCTGGATCGATGCTCTGCTTGACCAGCAGCAGGATCCGGGCCTCGCACAGGTGGCGATGCTCCGGAATGTCGTTGATCAGCTTTTGACCCAGTCTCCGCAAAAAGGGGCTGGCCATTTTCCAGCAGGTCTTTCCGGCCAGCACGGGGGGGCAGGGCTCGGTGACAAAGTTTGGCGTCATCCCCGTTTTGGTGATCCTCGATTTTCGCGGCGGCGATTCTGCATCCGCGACCTCATTCGCATCGAGGATTTTTTTGCACTCGGGAATATGACCGTAAATCGCTCGCAATTCCCGACTCCTTTCGACGCGTTTGTCTTGGGACATCTCTATCATTTTTTTCGCTTCGGCGATCGCCGCCTCGGCAGGATTGGAATACCCGTCCGCATGCGCATCGACCGTGGCCGCTGCCTTGGCCGCCTCCGCAAACTTGTCGGCATTGACCGTCACCGACTTATCGCCCACTGTCATCGTCACGGTGCTCTTCGTTGGATCGTCGAGGTTCAGCAGCTTCCGCGTTTTTTGTATGAGACCCTTGCCCGACAAAATGACCCTGCCGTTTTCATCTTCGACGGCCGGATGCGCCCCGCCCTTGTGCGCAAAGCCGCCATGTAGGGATGACCCGCCGGAGATCCCGAATTCGCGGGAGATGGCAGCTTTCACCTCGGCATCCGTCGATTCCGAGGTCAACAGGCCAAGCCGCTCATCGGCGCCCTCGGTGTGATGCAGGGCCGTCCACAGCTTTGCATCCAAGCTGTTGTCCTCAGCCGGAAATCGCGTGAACCATGTCTCGTATTTCTTTTTCATGCCACACCCAATCCTTTCGCTTTTCGGTGATACCGTGTTCGGGAGCATCCGGCGTCCCGGATCGCCAGTCGTCTGCGGATCGGCCGCGGCAGATCCCCGCAGCACACCAGGGGCCGATCATTGGAGGGCAGGGGCCTCCGAAACATCCTGGCCATGCCCGGCCCAGTCCTCGAATCATCTTCATCGAACTCCCTTTCCAAGGGTTTGAGTCTGCGCGGGCGGCCGCCAATCCGTCGGCAACCGTCCCGCGCTGCGAATGCATCCGCATTCTGGAGCGGAACTATTGGCAGGGGCAGGATTCGAACCTGCAACCTCATGGTTATGAGCCATGCGAGCTACCTGTTGCTCCACCCTGCTATTTCCCGCCCGACAGTCCGCCAGCGAGTGGCGGCTCTATCGGGCGGTTTCCGGCTTCGTCGCGGGTGGGGTCCGCGATTGGGCCGTGCACGCTCTCCCGGTGCTGGGTCCTGGCCTTGGCATGCGGGTTCGGGCGAGGAATTCGAACAAGCCCACATTGCGGCGGACATCAAATGAGAATGGCACCGCTGCCGCTTTGAAGGAAGGTATTTCAGAGGCCCGGGGGCGGAGGGAGGTCCCCGGGCCATGCTTCCGCCGGCCGGTAAGACGGCGGCAGCGAACCAATGGCGATTTATCACGGCCATGCTGGCCGTGGAGGGTCAGATCGTGCGGGAGGTGGAGGATGGGAGGGGGGCTGTCCCAGGATGGCCCGTGGGGCCACTACGGGGGCCTGTGTCGGCCAAGTAGCCGACATCTCAATCAGGTTTGGCTGCGGGCCGGATGCCGGTAATTCATGGGTTTATAACAGGTTAGGATTCACGGCATTGACCGTCGAAAGTCCAAAATTCGTCCTGGGGGTCTAAGGTCGCAGGTTCAAGTCCTGTCGCCCCGATATGAGAAAAGCCCTTGTATTTGTTCAATACGAGGGCTTTTTTTGTTTTGTAGATGAAATCTACAGGCCACCGTACGCGGTATCGGATTTCAGATAGCGGACATTCACTGTCAGCCAGAAGTGGAAAACGAAAAAAAGGTTAACCGAGGCGACAGGCCTCTTCCGGAAAGAAAGACGGCTGGGATGTCGGGTGCAGGGCGGCCATCCGCAACTTGGCCAGGGCCTGGTTCAACATGCGGCGGATCCGCCCGACGGACAGGCCGAACTGGTCGCCGACCTGCTTGAGGGTCATCGGCTTGGACCGGCTGCTGCCCAGACAATACCGCGCTCGACGATCCGCTTTTCGATATTCGACAAAACGCCGCTGGGATGGTTCAACAGGGCCAGGATGTCCTGGATTTGAGCGGGAGTGTGAGAGTCCTTGGCCGGTCGCGGGGTGTAATCGTCTTCCATCCCCGGTTCCAACGCTATGGGAAACATCCGGTGATGGCGGTGCCACCGATGGGCCAATTGGATCAGACTGAGCAGAATCACCCGATGGGCGTAGGTACTGAACCGAAAACCGAAGGAGCAATCGTACCGATGGATCGCCCGCAACAGCGCCAGGTTTCCTTCGCTGACCCGATCGGAATATTCCGGGCCGGAACCGAACATTCGCTTGGCCAGCGACAGGACCAGCCCCAGGTTTCCGGCGACGAGCGAGTTGCGGGTGTCCAGATACAGTTGATTCGATTCCAGGGATTCCGCAATGTCGCCGGATCTGCCACGGGGCCGATCCCAGCAGCTTGGCGCGGAGCCCATGGAGGTTGAAGCGGGCATAGTTCATCTGCAGAAACAGCGTCCGTTCCTCATCGGCTTTCAACGTGAGCCGTGTTTGTCGGCGATCTTCTGTTGCACGATCTCCGCATCACCGCCGGACAACGAAACTGAGAATTCGCGACAAACTCGTCGGATATTCCAACATAGCCTTCAACTCGCGAAGCTGCCCGATCGATAACGAATGAGGATCCAGAAATCCTTCGTCGGATTTCGCCACGGGACACGCCACCGCGTTCAGAAGTCCTTCATCAGGTTCCACTACTGGACCTATAACCGTATTCATCGCGTACCTCCTTGTGATTTCCGCAATTGACGCGCCATCCTCGCACACGGCCTGAACCGCAACGGCTCCGCCTCCGGAACCGGAATCCGGAAAGGGTCCTCGAGGCCCGCATACCGCCGCGGGCCTCAAAGGACTCGCCTTGGAAGATGGAGTGCAATTTGATTTTTCTTGTCTTTGACTCATATTCGATTCCCTTCACTGAACGCACTAAACTATAAGGGCCGGGCGGTTTTGCGGAAATTGGGGATTTCCTTATTTTCCTCCCCCTAAATCCTTAGCCGGGATCCATTGACGCCAGATGATGTGGGCCAGCGGAATCCGGGACCAGAGGATCAGGATGTCGGCCAGCGTGGATTGCAGCACGACGGTCTGGAGGGTCATCGGACCTTCCCAGGTATGAATCGAGAAGCGAACATGCCCAGCGAGCCGACAATGACCGCCACGACATTGAACCCGTACGCCCAAAGAACGGTGTCGGTGCGGCTGAATAACACCGGCAGGACAAAGACACTGACGATCCCGAAGATAATCGGCACCCAGTTGACGGCGGCGTGCTCGGCGAATGGATTCGCAGGTGCACCAGAAAGCCGCCCAGCGCGATCAGAAAGAACGAGGTCACGGGCAGGCAGATTTTTTTGTTCAACATGGTCGATCCTTTCAGAATAGGTATTGTCGATCGGTTCATCCGGGGTTTTCGGGTCCCGGACGCGGATAGATCACCCTGCGGTCTCATCCGGCGGCGAAGGGCATCGAGGTTGGGCCTGCGCCCGAGCAGGGGGCCGCCGTCGTTGCGGCAGATTTTCATGTGGGTTTCAAAAGTGGCTTTCTGAGGATGGCGATAAACAATCCCCAGCGGGCATTTTCCGGTTTCCACGGCTCTTCGGAAGGCCTAGTGTCGATCCAGCGGATCGTGGGAACTCTCAAGATAATAGGTGTTATCCTTGAACCATTGATAGGTATTGACCTTATTGAAGGTGACGCAGGGCTGGAAAATATCGACGAAGTGCGTATCCCTTGTGGGTGATGGCTTTTTTCAGGATCTCTCGTCTTCTCCGTATCGCCGATAAAGGCGCGGGCCACGAACGAGGCGTCCAGGGCGATGGCCGACGCGAGCGGGTTGAACGGCTCGTTGGTTACACCCCATTGAACTGTACGGGGGTTTTAAAGCCCCCTGGCTGGTGGGCGAGGCCTGTCCCTTGGTCAGGCCGTAGACCATGTTGTTGTGGACGATATTGGTGATGTCCGGGTTGCGGCGGATAGTGTGGATGAAATGGTTGCCGCCCTCGCCGTACATGTCGCCGTCGCCGCTTTCGGCCAGGACCGTCA
>CAWCBN010000006.1:0-161014 GCA_963793795.1 uncultured Chloroflexia bacterium | reverse complement strand
CCCAAACCCATGTCGGAGAGGTACCCTGACGCGGTGCGAGATCCGGGTCCCTGGCTTTGGAAAGTGAAAATGCCGCAAAAGAGAAATCTCCTTTGGTTGCGCTGGACAGCTGCCAACGGCCTTGCCGAACTTCTCGGCCTGGGTGCCACCTTCGCCACGATCGCCTTTCTGATAAACAGGATCGATACCCAGGAAATCACCGGCATCCTGCTCTCCTTCGCCGTCGCCGTCGTGAGCGGTATCCTTGAAGCCACGATCGTCAGCCTGGCACAGTGGTGGGCCATGCGCCCCTGGTTCCCGGCGATCAGGCTCTTCGCATGGTGGCGGGCGACGCTGGTGGGCGTGCTGCTCGGCTATGTGCTCGGTTATTTGCCCTCAACCCTGATGAGCATGGGGGAAGTGAAGCGGACAGGCATCCGTTGTCGAGCCTCCCCAGTGGCTCACCCTGCTTCTCGCCGCCGGGTTGGGTGCAGTCGCCGGTGCCGTGTTGTCGTTTGCCCAATGGTTTATCCTGCGCAAGCATGCCCGGCAAAGCGGTTCCTGGATCCCGGCCAACATGCTGGCCTGGGCAATAGGGATGCCCGTGATCTTCCTGGGTATGGATATCGCCTTTAAGCTGGCGGAGACATGGCAGTCGGTATTGGTCATCGCCGTGGCGCTGCTGATTGCCGGGCTCTCGTCGGAGCGATCCACGGAGGATTCCTGGTCGTGATCGCCGCAAGGGAGAAGAAATGACACAACTACAACCGCCTGGTTTTCTGGCAGTTCCCACTACGGGTACGGGTCGGGGAGTGCTGGTCCTGCATGCCTGGTGGGGCTTGAATGAGACGATCAGAAATACCTGCACCCGGCTTTCCGAGGCCGGTTACGTCGCCTTCGCGCCGGACCTGTACCACGGCAAGCTCGCCACCACCATCCCCGAAGCCGAAAGCCTGAGCAATGCCCTGGACGCTGACCAAGCCCGGATGGATATCCACGCCGCGGTTGAATTCCTCAGCGAACGTGCCGCCCCAGCCGCACTGGGTCTCGTCGTTATCGGATTCTCCCTGGGCGCCTACTTCGCCCTGGACCTTTCCGTCACCGACCCGGCGCGCATCCGCAAGGTCGTGGTCTTCTACGGCAGCGGTCCCGCCGATTTCAACGCTTCGCACGCAGAGTACCTCGGCCATTTCGCTGCGAATGATCCCTACGAGCCGGACTCCAATGTCAGCAGCCTGGAGAACTCCCTGCGCCTGGCCGGGCGTCCCTTCACATTCCACCGCTACCCCGACACCGGGCACTGGTTCTGTGAACCAGACCGGGTGGACGCCTACCACCCCGCGGCAGCCGCACTGGCCTGGCAGCGCACCCTGTCTTTCCTGGGACCGCCCTGCCTGTGGAGTGAAAGGGCACTGCCCGGTAACGCTCCCTGCCGGGAAAACGGTAGTTAAATTTCAATATGAAAGGATTCAAACATGGCAGCTCCAGTAGAGATTTCCAACTTAATCGGGAAATGGCAGGGCACCAACCACCTGTGGTTGCAACCCGGCGAGCCCGTGCACGAGTTCAGCCACCACAGCTGAGATACGTACCATCGCCCAGGGGCAATTCATCGAGCTAGCCTATACCTGGGAGGAGGATGGAAAATCCCAGGAAGGCCGGCTCGTCCTTGGTCAAGCTCCCGGCAGCCAGGAAGTGAAAGCCGCCTGGTTCGATACCTGGCACCTGGCACACATTTTCATGACTTTCGCGGGGAGGTGGATGATAAAGGCGCCGTCAGGGTCAAGGGATCCTATGCCGCGCCCAGCGGGCCGGATTGGGGCTGGCAGATCACCATCGAGCCCGGGCAGGGCTCCTGGCGCCTGGTCATGCACAATGTCACCCCCGCCGGGGAGGCATTTCTTGCCGTGGAAACCGTGTACCAGCCGCAATGAACGACTTTTCGCCCATGACCACTGCTGAGCTGGTGGGCTGGGTCTATGCGAACGGCGGTCCGATCCTGAAACACCGCCTGGCAGTGGAATTTGGTCTGGGATCGGAGGAGCTGCGACAGCCAGGTGAATCAATTCCCGTCCAGGGCAGAGGATTTACCCTGCGTTGCTAATCCCTCCTTCCCCCATCCCACCGGTTGTATTACTTCCCGGCTTTATTTTTCCAATCCTGATTCTTTGGTATACTCTCCAAGATTAATCTCCTGAGAGGATGAACATGACCAAGGTTGCCGTTCTTACCGACAGCACTGCCACCCTGCCTGCGCACCTGCTGGCTCAATACAACATCTCGGTGCTCCCCCTGACCGTCGTGTGGGGCGAAGAAACCCTGCGCGACGGGGTGGACATCTCCCCTTCTGATTTCTACACCCGCCTGGCTGCCTCCAGGATCCTGCCCACCACCTCCCAGGCCACGGTACCGGAAGTGAAAACTGCCTTCGGCAGCCTGTTGGAGCAGGGGTACTCCGTGCTGGGTATTTTCCTTTCATCCGCTTTCTCAGGCACCTACGCCTCCGCCCTCCTGGCGCAGCAGGAATTGACCCATGCCCAGGGACGCATCGAGGTGGTCGACTCGCGTTTTACCACCATGGCGATGGGTTGGCCGGTGCTGGCTGCGGCGCGTGCCGCCCAGGCTGGCGAGAACCTGGCCGAATGCCTGAAGTCACCCGCCAGGCATGTGCCAACACCGGGGTGCTGTTCGTCGTCGAGACGCTAGAATACCTGCGCCGGGGCGGTCGTATCGGCGGAGCCCAGGCCCTGCTGGGCACGGCGTTGAACATCAAGCCGCTGCTGCAGATGCAGGATGGGCGCATCGAGACCGTGGAGAAGATCCGTACCAAGTCAAAGGCAGTCGCACGCCTGATGGAGCTGGTCGCCGAGCGGGTGGCGGGACGCTCCCCCCTGCGCCTGGCGACCGTGCACGCCAACGCCGAAGCGGAAGCGCAGGCAATGCTGGAGACCGCCCGGGCGCGCCTGCACCCGCTGGAATCCTTCACCTGCCCGCTCTCCCCGACCATCGGCCTGCATGCCGGCCCTGGGACGGTGGCGCTGGCCTACAGCACCGGGATCTAACCGACTGGCGGGATTGAACTGATATTGGTATACTACTCTTCAGGCTGGATTAACCATGGCTCCCCGGGGTGTGCCCCGGGGAATTTTTATTCATCCCGCAGTTGTCCACCCAGTGCCCTTCCCAGCCGGGCTGGGTTGCCAAACGGGTTTAGAATGTGCGCAACGAAACCGACATATTGGGTTTAATAACACATAACTATTTATTGCATGCCAAAGGAGCAGACATGTCCAAAGTAGCACTGGTCACCGATAGCACCGCCTATTTTCCCGAAGAAATGGTGAAGGAATATGGCTAAACCATCACCCCCCAGGTGTTGATCTGGGGCGATGAAACATTCCGCGACGGGGTAGACATCCTGCCTCATGAGTTCTACCATCGGCTCAAGCACACCAAGGTAATGCCCACCACCTCGCAAGTCGCCATCGTGGACATGAAAGCCGCCTTCGAGAAGCTGCTCGACGCTGGCTATGACGTTCTCGGGATGTTCCTTTCCAGCAAGCTCTCCGGCACTATGAACTCCGCCACCCAGGCAAAGGAACTGCTCCCCCAGGCAGCCAGCAAGCTCACCCTGGTGGATACGCAATCCACCGCCATGGCGATGGGCTTCCAGGTGCTGGCAGTGGCGCGCGCTGCCCGCGACGGAGCCAGCCTTGCCGATTGTCAGAAGCTGGCCCTGGAAGCCATCAAGCACACCGGCGTCTATTTCGTGGTTGACACGCTCGAATTCCTGCACCGCGGCGGGCGCATGAGCGGCACCCAGGCGCTGCTTGGTTCGGCGCTGAAGATCAAGCCGGTCCTAACCCTGAAAGAAGGGCAGATCGTGCCTGCCGACAAGGTGCGCACCAAGAAGAAGGCCTTTGAGCGCATGATCGACCTGGTCGCGGAGAGCATCGCAGGCCGCACCCCTGTGCGCCTGGCGACACTGCACGCCAATGCCGAACATGACGCCAAGCATGTGCTCGAGGCTGCCTCAGCGCGGCTCCACCCAATCGAAACAGTGCTCTCCACCGTCAGCCCGGCCATCGGCACCCATGCTGGTCCCGGCACGGTCGGCCTGGCCTACATGGCTGGGATGTAAATTTTTGGGAATCTCTCCAAATAATAAAGGCTGCCTGACTCATGTCAGGCAGCCTTTATTTTATTAACAGGTTCCAGCTTGATTTGTTACATAAAAGAACTTACAGGATCCTGGCAAGGGTATTGGACCTGGAAAGTTGCTCAGGGTGCGCTGCCATTCTTTACCGGCGTCACGCTGGGGTCTTGTTGCCCTGGTCCGGGACCACCTTCTCCCGGTTGCGGTGTGCCCGCTGGGGTTGGCTCGCCATTTATGGGACCCGGCCCTGTTCCACCGCCTGTTGATTGCGGCGTGACTGCAGGGGTTTGCTCGTCGTATGCGGGACCCTGTCCTGTTCCACCGCCTGTTGGTTGCGGTGTGCCCACGGGGGTCTGCTCACCGGTCCCCGGGCCGGGACCTTTTCCGCCTCCGGTCGGTTGCGCCGTTCCCAATGGGGTCTTTTCGCCTGTGCCAGGACCCGGCCCGTAACCTCCACCAGTTGCCTGCGGTGTACCCACACCTGTTTGCTGCCCGGTTCCGCCACCGGGTCCGTACCCGCCCCCACCCGGCGTCGGAGTGAATGTGTGAACCGGTGAACCGTTCCCATTTCCAGTTTCGCCTTCACTGAGCTGCTTCCGATCCTGCTGGCGTTGCTGGATGAGCGACCGGAATCCCTGGGGATCCGCCTGTGCGTATCCGCAGAGTTGGATCTGCTCCTCGATGCGGATTCGTGCCCGCAGCAGGAGTTGCTGCTCGGATGCGGCTGCAGCGGTGATCAATGCATCCACCTTGCCCAATTGAGACTCGGCCCGCTGCCGGATCCTTTCGATTTGCTGGATCAGTTGAACATCGTCCATCGAGGCTGCCAGGTCCAGCGCCTGCTCCATTTCATCTTGCAAGCGGAGCACCACGCCTTCGGGGATGACCTGCCCGGCAATGACCAGGCCTGCCATTTCATCCAGCCGTCGGTCGCTGAAATCCAGCACATAATTTATCCTGGACGGCGATGAAACGACAAGTTTCAGAACGGTGTCCTCGCTCCAAGTCTTGAGCGGATACAACCCCGCATTGGGCAGGCTATCCTGGGCGGCATAAACCGTTAATCCGCTGCCGCCAAAGAGAAAAACCAGGATGATCACAGCAGCAAGCAGGGATTTATATGCCTGGCCGCGCCTTTTGCCCGTGGGTGTGGAGAAAATTGCCCCGAAAATGGATTTTTGGCGACTTTGCTGTTTACCGGTTTCAACGGCGCGCATTTCCGAAGCCTGCTTCAGGAAATTCGCTTTGCCGTGGGCGGCAGCTCCCGGATCCCGCGGGAGAACAGGCAGGAGTTCCTCCAGCGCCTTGATCGGTCCAGCATCTTTGTCTCGTTCACTCATTTTATAACCTCGTCCGGTAATGCTCTTTGCAGGGCTGCCAACGCCCGGTGTTGCAGGGATTTGACCGCCCCGATCGGTTTCGTCAGCGCGTGGGAGATCTCTTCATTCTCCCAGCCTTCCAGGTACTTAAGCATGATCACCTGGCGCTGGTCAGGGGTCAGCCGGCACAATGCTGCCCGGAGGCGCGCCTGCCGCTGGCGTTGATTTGCCTCTTCCTCCGGCCCGGGCTGTTCATCGCCCAGCTCGTCTTTGAGCTCCTCGGCAGCCAGGGGTTCATGGCGGAATTGATCCGTGATCCAGTTATGAGCCACGCGGTAGAGATAAGCCTGCAGGAAGTTCTCCGGGCCGCGACCGCCGCGGATTGCCTGTAGAAAACGGCTGAAAGTCTCTGATACGCAATCCTCCGCAAGGTGCTGATCGCCCAACAGGCGCATGGCGTAGCGGTAGAGACCCGGGCTGTAGGCATCGTAGATCTGCGCCAGGGCAAGGGATTCCAGTTTCCGTGCGCCTTGCAGGAGTTCGGGTTGCGAAGGCATAGCGTTGGTCATATAGTAAGACGCATGGATTGGAGGCCAGGTACGGGTGGGATGTGGAATTCCATATCACAGGGAGTTTACTACGCAGGAAGAATCAAGGGAGGACAATTGTGTAAAGAATTGGTGAAGAATGGCTGTGCGCAGGAACCGCCAGTATCCCGGGCGGCGAAATTGCGTCATAAACAACAAAGGAGATCCACGATGAAAAAAATAACCTTCGCATTTGCACTACTGGTCCTCACCTGCCTGCTTGTCATCCCGGCTGCGGCAGGCAATGGGCCAGGTGAGGGCGGTTATGGTACCGGGACAGGAGTCTGCACACCCACTGGTACAGGTTCCCAGAATAGCTACGGTCCCGGCCCGGCTACTGGGACTGCAGTCAGCCCAGGTCCCGGTCCTATTGCCGGGACTGCAGTCAGCTCGGGCCCCGGTCCTATTGCCGGGACTGCGGTCAGCTCGGGCCCCGGTCCTATCGCCGGGACTGCGGTCAGCTCGGGCCCCGGCCCTATTGCCGGGACTGCAGTCAGCTCGGGTCCCGGGCCTGTTGCCGGGAATGCGGTAAGCCAGGGCTCCGGTCCTGTTGCCGGGACGGCGGTCAGCTCTGGCCCCGGACCTGTTGGTGGAACTGCGCTTGGCAAAGCACAAAAGGGGTCGCTCAGCAAATTCGCCTTCTCCGGGACGATCGTAGCGATCGGTACGGACAGTATCACCGTCGAGGTTTTCCGGGGCAGCAAGCTGGTGCAACCTTACCTGAGTACAGACTTGGTGGTGAAAGTGACTGCCACCACCCGCTACCTTCTGAAAGAAGCAGGCTTGGTTACCCCGATCGAATTTGACGACCTGGAAGTGGGACAACTGGTCAGCGTCAGTGGCACCTTCGCCAACGAGACCTGGACGGCATCACGAATAACCGTCGGTGCTTCACTGGTTCACCTTCCTTAAAAGCTTCTCCTCTGTGGCGAATGGCATCCTTCCTTGAACAAGAAGGATGCCATTCCAATGTTCATCCGCCTTGAAATCTCTGTACATCTTCCCATATTCCAACAAGGTAACACCGTGAATAGCTGGCATCCTGTTGTCAATCCCAGCCAGCCAGTTTCCTGACCATCCCTGCGGATTTATTTATTGGCCCAGCGGTCATCCCGTGGTCGAGAAAACGAGGCAGGTCTGCCCGCCTCACGTCCCCCAGGCCTTGGTGGGATCGTCCCAGTAGGCAATCTTTACATACCCCACACCGCCGGTCCGTGGCGGATCATAGGGCTTCTTGCGGAAGCCATGTGCATGACCGTAAGGAATCCAATCCTTGCCGTCCCAATAGCCCAATTTGAGGTCTATCAAATCCATTGGCCTGATCCAGGTCATCTTGGGTGTAACTCCACCTCCACTTCCATGGAGGTGTCGAGTAGAACTGGACCGGGGTGGGCGGGATCATCCACCTTCAGGTTGATCACCAGCCGGAATGGCGTGAATACCGAATTACGTTTCTGCAATAGGGTGGGATCGATGGGCAGGCGCCTCACCCGCACCGTTTGCGCCGGATCGGCGTGCCTGACGACAACACCCTCCAATTTAAATCTCATGCTCGGACAAATGGACCTTGTGATCATAATTCATGCTCCTTCTACTTGTCTTGACCCATTAACTCCTGCCAGCGCTCCTGGAGTCGGCGGTGCTCGGGCAACCCCTCCAGGAAGGACCGGCGCCATTCCGGCAGGCTGATCCGCTCCGCGCGGCGCATCAATTCGTCGTGACCTGCCTGGATCGCCTTCCGCGCCAGCGCAGCCTCGCCTGTCGCAGAGAACACGCTGGCACACGTTTCGAAACCCAGCAGGGGGAATTCCATGCCGGATCCGGCATCCTGCTGCAGGTGCTCCCAGACTGCCATTGCACAGCTTTTCGCCTTCGCTGGCTCACTCAGAGCCAGCTGGCAGCGCGCCATCCCGGCCTCGGCATCGCAGGCTTTCACGGGGATGCCGATCTCCTTCAGGATGCCGGCAGCCAGGCGGTACGTTTCCAGTGCTTCAGGGATGCGGCCGGCTTTTTCCAGCACCAGGGCAGCATACACCTGCCCGATGCCATACCCAAATACATCCTTCATCTCCTGCAGCTCCGGCAGGCAGCAGTCCAATTCATGCAGGGCAGCCGGGATGTCTTCCAGCAGCAGGTACGCCAGGGCGAGGTTCAGGCATCCGTACGCCCCAATGCTGCGGTGACCGGCTTGCCTGGCCAGTTGAATGCAACGTTGCAGGGGGATCACTGCCTGGGCGGGCATGCCCAGCATGATGTTGCTGTAACCCAGGTTGGACAGGCCAAACATCTCCCCTTCGATGTTTTCCATGCGCCGGCTGATCTCCAATTGGTGCTCCAGTAATTGCACGGTGCGGGCCATGTCACCCGTCTCGGCGTACAGGACCGAGACATTGGTCAGGGTGCGCGCCAGGATCTCATCATCCCCCACTTCCTGCGCACAGCGGAGCGCCTCTGCCGCGGTCCTCTCAGCCGCATCCAGGGTGTTCAGGCGTACCTCGCTGACCGATTTCAAGGCAAGCAGCAGCGCCTCGTGGCGCCGGTCCCCGGCCCGCCTGGCAGCCTGCAAACCCTGGAGGTAAGCCTGGCGCTCCTTCTGAAATTGGCCGCGCACGCCCAGGAAATAGCCCTGCCGGTAATAGGCTTCCGCCAGAAGTTGGTCATCGCCAATGGAGTTTGCCAGCGCCACCAGTTCGAGGTCGTTCGCCATGCGCGCTTCCGTGTTCCCCAGGATGCTCAACATGTCGTCCCGGCCGATAAGCGCCTGCCAGTGCAGCGCCTGCAACTCATCATCAATGGACAATGGCAGCTCTGCAGGCAGGAGCGACAAGGCACGATCGTAGAAGGTGAGCGCCTGGCCGGGGGCACCCTGCTTGCGGGCGCGCCCGCCGGCTTGCATATACCACTGCGCGGCCAGGACCTTTTCGGCTGCGGCCTCGTAATGCTCGGCGATCACCGGGGCGAACTCCCCCGTCCTGCCACTCGCCTCGGTGGTCAGGATCAGCCAACTGGCTGCCTTGCCGTGGTATTCCTGGCGGTCGGATTTGCGCAGCGTCTGGTACGCCGCATCGCGCAACAAGCCGTGATGGAAACGATATTCCTCCGTCCCGGCGAAGGTCGAGGCTTCCTGCAGGTGAAAGAAACCGCGCCTGGAAAGGGTCTCCAGCTCGGAATCGCTTACCGTTTTCCCCGCGCGGATCGCCTGCAAGGTGGAGCGCCAGAAGAGGCGCCCGATGACCGCAGCCTGTTGCACCAGGGTGCGCTGCGCGGCGGTCAGGCTGTCCAGGCGCGCCTCCAGCAGTGCGACCAGGGTGGAGGGAAGCTCCAGCCGGTCCAGCCGTTGCTGGTCCAGCGTCCAGGTGCCTGCCTGGCTGCCTTTCTGGATGGCTTTGACGTCTACCAGCGCCTGGATGTACTCTTCCAGGTAGAAGGGATTTCCGTCAGCGATGTCCAGGATGCGTTCAGAAACCGCCTGCGGCAGCTCCTCCACGTTGCTCAAGATCTCGTCCAGCAATTCCTGGCTGGCTTCCCGTGAGAGAGTACCCAATGTAAGCAGGGTGCTGTTGGATTGGAGCTGTGCCTCTTTTCCGGGAGTCCCTTCGGCAGGTACCTGCTTCCCCCAACCCGGAAACCGCTCCATCAATGTCGGGCGACCCAGGCAGATGACCAGCAAAGGCAGTGCCGGGCACTGCTGCACCAGGTGAGCGATGAAATTCACCGTAAGGGCATCCGACCAATGGATATCGTCCAGCATGATCATGGTGGCGGTCCTGGCTGCCGTGGCGGAAAAGTATTCGGTCAGGTAGGCTTGCCCCCTTTCCCTAAGCTTCTCTGGATCTTTTTCCATCCCCTTCAGGTAGGGACTGTCCGGGAAATCGAAACCCAGCAGCGAGCCGACAAAATGCGCCTTCATCAGGGCATCCTCGGCAAAGAATGATCCCAGGCTGTCCACCAACCTCTGGCGGGTGGCCTCGGCAGGATCGGTGGTCAGGACGCCGAGGCGGTAGGCGACCATCTGGCGCAGCATGCCGAACGGAACAGCGGTGGTCTGGGGCGAAGCGCGCGCCTTGAAGGCGATGACGTGGGAGGATCCCTGCGCGGCATGGCGGTCGAATTCATACAACAGGCGGCTCTTTCCCACCCCCGCCTCGCCGAGCACGGTGATTAGCTGGGTCTCCTGGTTTTGAATTGCCCGGTTGAACGCCTCATTGATTTGGTGCAACTCGGCGTCGCGGCCGATCAGGCTGGTCTTGATCCCCTCCACGCCGCGGGTGAAGGTGCGGAAGGTGCGTGGGCGGGCCGAACGGACGCGATACACGGCAACCGGCTGGGTGAATCCCTTGGCTGAAATGGGAGGCAGGCTTTCCACTTCGAAAGCGCCGCGCACATGCTGATGGGTGAAATGGGAAATGTACACTGTACCGGGTTGGGCAGCCTGCTCGATGCGGGCTGCCAGGCTGACCGTGAGTCCCATGACCGGGCTTTCAGCCTCTTTGAACTCGCCGGGGACCACCCGCCCGGTATGGATGCCGATGCGGACAGCAAAGCCGCGAATATTGGCGTTGCGTTCCAGTTCGTTCCCGACAGCATGTGCCTCCCCCAGGATGGCCAGCCCGGCGCGGACTGCCTGGCGGGCGTCATTTTCCTGCACGCGGGGGATGCCGAACACCGCCACAAATCCGTCGCCCATGAACTCGGTGACCTGCCCGCCGTGGGCTTCAACCGGCAGGGAGAGGCGCTTGAGCGCGCCGCCAATGACCTCCTGGACTTCTTCCGGCTCCAGGCCCTGGCTGATGGTGGTTGAATCGACGATATCGAGGAAAAGAACCGTCACCAGGCGGCGCTGCCGGCTGGCGGGCTGGCGCGCTTCCAGCGCAGCCAATTTTTCACGCATGGAGATCAAGGCAGGGTCGACAATTGCATCCCCCAACACAGCCCGCTGCGCCTCCAGCGCAGAGATCGCCCGTTGAAGCTCGTCGATCTCCTTCAAGGCTGCCTCCGAATGTACACTCCTCCTGGCACCAGAACCATGCTCACCTTCTCACTAGCTGATCCATTTGCAAGGCACACTTACGGTGGAGTGGCAGTGATGAGGGGTCGTATCCCACCCGAACAAGTTTTTCCAGGTTCTGACACGAGCATTGTACCACCGCCAGGCAAGGTGATATAGACAACTCGATCGGTCAGGGTAGAGCTGGAGGAAGGTTTCAAGGGGTAAGTGCCAGGTTCCACTCCTGGGAAGTGGGGAGGAAGAATGCCTGGGCGCAGCGGAAAGCTTGCCTGGCAACCTGATCCCAATTGGCGCAATCCAATTAAATAAGGTATAATCCGCCTTCGGCTAAAACAAAAAAATATCGGAGAGTATGCATGGAAACAACAAACGCGGCGCCGGAAAGCGCGCTGCAACCTAAGGCTCATCTGACAGGCAAAGTCATTAAAACCACAATTGCAGGGGCAGTACTCGATGTAGGTCTGAAAATCCCAGGTGTCGTCCACATCTCACAACTCAGCAACCAGGCGGTCAACCGCGTGGAAGACGTCGTCAAGCTCGGCGATACGGTGGATGTCTGGGTGCGCCGCGTGCGCGACGACCGCGTCGAATTGACCATGATCGAACCGCTCGGCCTGGAATGGAAAGAGATCCTGCCCGACATGCTCGTCAAGGGCAAGGTGGCACGCCTGGAAGCCTACGGTGCATTCGTGGACATCGGCGCCGAACGCCCGGGCCTGGTGCACGTCAGCGAGATCTCGCACGATTACGTCAAAAATCCCGCCGATGTATTGAAAGAGGGCGATGAAGTGGAAGCCAAGGTGCTGGACGTGGACCGCCGCAAGCGCCAGATCCGCCTGAGCATCAAGGCCGCCACCCCCAAGCCGGAAGTAATCCTGGCCGAGGTCAACAAGTCCGAAGCAGGCCGCGAACGCGGGGACCGTGCCGAGCGCGGCAGGGCCCAGGCGCGGCAAGAGTTCGCAAGCAGGATGAGGTCATCGAAGAAGTGCACGAACAGCACGAACCCGACCTGACCGCCTTCCAGATGGCCTTCCAGAAGGCCGAAGAACGCTCCGGCAAGAGCCTGGGCAACAAGAGCAGGCGGGACCGCAGTAAACCTTCCAAGGAACGCGAAGACATCTTCGAACGCACGCTGAAGAACCGCATCACGGAAGACAAGTAAAGCGCATTTTCGCCCAATTCATTCAATAATCACGAACCGCCTTCGGAAACGAGGGCGGTTTTTTGGTTATAATCTCCGCTGCCCAATGAATATTCCTGCCGCCCACCCTTCCCAACCCTGCCCGGCCTGTGCCACCTTGAAAGACCGGGAATCCGCCACCCAAAAGTACGGCTGGGAGGAGAACGATACCCATTTTCCCCCGGCTGCCTGCCAGCTCATCGTCGTGCGCGACCTGCGCCAAGGAGAAGGCCGCCTCCTGCAGCTCTGGCAGTGCCCTGTTTGTCGGATATATTACCTATACGAAACTGATTATCGAGTACCTGGTTAATGGCAGCGAGGACACGCAGACCTTGACGCGGTTAACTGTGGAGCAGGTCAAGGGATACCTGGAAGGAATGGAGTAGGCAGTTGCAGTCATCTTGGGATCGATAGCCCAGATTTATAAAATCCTTAGGTGAAAAAGCGAGAGATTATGACCATTATGGACGACACGCCATCATTCAGTGACCGAGAAAAGGAAGTAACCGACCTGTTACAGCAGGGGAAAAGCAACAAGCAGATCGCTTCCGCCTCGGCATCTCTGTCAGCACGGTTGAATTCCACTTGAGTAATATTTATGCAAAGATGGGTGTCAGACTACGCGCACCGAGGCGGCGGTGCACCTGGGGAAAACCACAGGTGCAGGTGAGGCAGGTCAACTGTTGATTCCGTAGTTGAAAAGGAGTCTGCCAGGGTCAATAATGGAGAGAAATCCTCTTTCATCCTAAGCAAAGATACTCCTCCATGTAGATAACACGTCGTCTTCGCCCGCTCTACAGAAAAGATACCAGGCGCTATTGATCGTTCTCGCCCTGGTCATCCTGGTCACTGCAACCTGCTTGTGCATCTCCTCCTGATGCCCAGGTTCCGCGCCTACATCGACAAAATCCTCAAGCATGATGTGGAGATCTCGGAAGGCATTTCGCTTCCCTTTGCACGTACCTGGCACACAGCAAATCAATTACAGAATGAGGATATCCTCATTGTTGGAGCAACGGGGTGCACCAGATGTTCAATAATGCAGAAATCTTTTCATTCCTGGACAACACCTTCCACGAGGTTGCTACGTTACACACCCCTCGCCACGAACAAACCGCCACGCTGCTGCATGACAACCGGGTACTCGTGGTTGGCGGCTATAACGCCATGCAAGGCCTGCTTGCAGATGCTGAGATCTACGACCCTTACACGAACACCTGGACGGTGATTTCCACCGCTTTTCCCGCACGGCGTCCAGCATAGCGCCACCCTGATGGGGGATGGCAGGGTGCTTATCGTGGGTGGTTGTATTGGATCAGGGCTGTGCACCAATGCTGTGGAGATCTTCGATCCCCGAATTGACACCTGGTCGGAGGCTGCTCGCACTGCAAGCCTACCACGTCTTCCCAATCAGCAGTTCTCCTGGAAAATGGCAAAGTTCTGATCGCAGGAGGCTCTGGCCCTAACGGCAGACCGCAGGACGGTGACGCTTTGCTCTATGATCCAATGACGAACACCTGGATCTGATCGGGCCGATGAACGCTGAACATGTCCAGGGGCAAATGGTCAAGCTGCTGGATGGGCGTGTCCTCTTTGCAGGCGGATTGATCTCCTCTGGGTCTCCCGTTGCAGTGAGCAGCTCAGAGATATACGACCTGCTCATCAATGCCTGGATTCTCGCCTCGCCCCTCTCTCAACCCCGCTTCGCCTTTCGACATGCTCCTGCTTGGCGATGGAAGGGTCATCGCCCTGCGAGGTGCACACGAATATGATTTTGCTCAAGATCCCGGGCGGGACCAAGCCCGGGGAGACGACACCTTTCGTGACCACGATCGAAATCTTCTAAGTCCCTCCACGGGTCAGTGGGAGCAGGCAGGCGCATTGCCCCAGCCGGTCCCCTATGCCGCCACGGTCCTGTATGCCGGATGGCAAGGTCTGGCTGACCGCAGGTGGTGCCAGTGTCGGCCTTGCCAAGGCCTGGAAGCAAACCTGGATCATCACCCCCTGAGAACAAATAAATTCCTTTCATCGCCTATGCCTGTTTAAGAAAATCTGCCCTCGTAACCGAGGGCAAATTCTTTCCTCATCCAGAGTTGGGATGATCAAAACACCTTCTCCTCACTCTCCATCTCCTTCAGGAATTTCTCCCGGTTCGCCGAGCGCGCCGTCTTGCCGCACTCCCGTCACGTCAAGGAGCGCGGTAACCGAATGGAGATTGAATTCACCTTTTCTTTTCCAGCCCGCTATTTGGGTATATGGTCGGGTTTTCCAGGTCGTCAAGCCATCGAGATGGGTTGGCCAAAATATACGCGTGCTAGTCCGTTCCCAGTCTGACTGGTCGCGGCAGGATGTGTTCGTAATAATTGCGCTGCCATATATTGGCTGAGTGCAATTCCTGTCCGGCACGACGCGTAACCGCCATTTTATATGCCCCGATGATCGCTCCCAGCGATCCTTTTTTCGGACCATTGGGATGGTTCATTTAGTCGTGTCGACGACCTGTAGGGGCGACCCAATGGGTCGCCCTTACTGCGGGTCGCCCTCCCGATGGTTGGTAGATTGGACGATCCATAGATCACGAGGATCCCATGTACGTGATCTCGGCATGACCACCCATACCCCCAGTTCCACGCTGGGAAAATGATCCGGGATCGCCTGCCAACAGTCGTGGGCGATCTGCCCGGGAGGGGTCAGCCTCATTTCCCCCGCTCCGATCTCACCAAACAGGCATTCCCGCCTAAAAGTGACCAGGGTCACAAAATACCCGCCGGTCTGGGTGTAATCATACCCCTTCAAGCGGATTGAATGCCTGCCCCGGTCCGGCAAAGTCAGAAGGATCGTTGTTTTCGGGTTGTGATTTCAATCTGCGTACGCCTCCCTAGAATACCCTCCCGCTCTCTTCCATCTCCTTCAGGAACTTCTCCCGGTTCGCCGAACGCGCTGTCTTGCCGCTGGAGGTCTTGACCAGCCAGGGTGCCCGCACCAGGTGGACGTAACGCAACGCCACCGCCGAGCCGCGCGTTACCGTCTGGCGGATGCCGTCGGCGATCTTCTGGCGCTCGGCGGGGTCATCCGTCTCCACCTCGGCAACGAGGACCACGTCCTCGGTGCCGGTCGTTTCGTTGAACACGCCAAAGGCGGGACGCGCCCGGCGTGCACCCCGGGCACCTCATGGCCAGCAGCTCCAGGTCCTGCGGGTAGATGTTCTTGCCGCCGACGATGATCAGGTCCTTTTTGCGCCCGGTGATGTACAACTCGCCGTCCACCAGGTAGCCGTAGTCGCCGGTCAGGTACCAGCCGTTGACGAAGGCCTTTTCGGTGGCGTCCGGGCGGTGGTAGTAGCCGGTCAGCATGCAATTCGATTTGAGCGCCACCTCGCCCACGTGCCTGTCGGGAAGCGGGTGACCCTTCGCATCCAGCGCTGCCACCTGCGTATCCGGGATGGCTTGGCCCGCGCCGAGCATGCGCACCACCGGTTTATCAGAAACGGCAGGCAGGGCGAGCTTGTCCATCTGCAGCGAGTCGCGGTTGATATCCTCGAAGACCACCGGTGCGTCGATCCCGCCCTGGGTGACGGCGAAGACATTTTCCGCCATGGCGTAACAAGTGGTCAGCGCCGAATAGCGCAACCCGAAGCCCTTGAAGCGCTCGTAAAATGCCTGGTGGCTCTCCCAGCGCATCGGCTCGGAGCAGTTCGAGATGGCGCGCCAGGAGGAGAGGTCCACCCCCTCCAGGTCGCGGTCGCGGATCTTCTGGGCGCAGAAGTTGTAGGCAAAGTTGGGCAGCCAGGAGAGCGTGCCGCGGTATTTCGACACCGCCTGCAGCAGCCGGTACGGCGCGCGCACCCATTCGAAGGGCGACAGGATCACCAGGGGGTAGCCCATCAAGACCGGCATCAGCCAGCAGGCGATCAGCCCCATGTCGTGGTACAGCGGCAGCCAGGAGACGAAGACATCCCCTGCGCCAGGTGAATGGCACGCGCGTAGCTGTCCAACTGGTTGAGCACCGCCTGGTGCGAAAGCGCCACGCCTTTCTGCAGCCCGGTGGTGCCGGAGGAGTGCTGCAGCAGGACGATGTCCTCCGGCAGGCGCTTGAGGCCGCCCAGGGCGGCAAAGTCTGGTTCCGACGGTCCATCCGCCTGGTCGCTGACGATCACGGCGCGCACCGAGTCCTCGCCGGGCTTGAGCGCGGCGCGCACCTCGGGCTCGAATTCGCGGTAGGTGACGATGGCAGCCGGTTGGGTCACCGAGACCAGCGCTGCCAGGTCGGCGCGGTAGCGCTCGGGGAGCAGTTTCTCGGTCAGGAAGGGCATGATCGAGGGGATCGCCCCGTGCAGGACGGCGCCGAAGTAGGCATACACCATGTCGATGCCGTGCTGCAGGATGAGCAGCACCACCTCCCCGGGTTGGATGCCCTCCCGGCGCAAGGTGCTGGCGTAGCCGCATGCGCCGTGGACCAGCTCGCGGTAGGTGACCTCCCTGTCGGGTTGCCCGCCGTGCAGCAATGTAATGGCTACACGATCAGGCGTGTTTTGGTAGTGTTCGAATATCCTGGTGGAAAAATTCGCCATTATTTGCGCTTCTGGATGAAGGCGACAAGCTGCTTGAGACTGTCAAACGTGGAGGCGTTCAGCTCGGAATCGTCAATGTGCACCCCGAACTTGTCCTCGACGAACAGTGCCAGGTCGACAAGGTGGAACGAGTCGATCATCCCGCTGGAGAGCAGCGCCTCGTCCGGGTCCATCACCCGCTCGGGCTGGCGGAGGAATTCGGTGGCGATATGCCTGGACAGGATCGTGAGCATTTCTTCGGTCATGTGTTTCTCCTGGGAGAGGATTTGTCTGGGTATTTTATCAAGGAATTTGAATAAAGGATTTCCTATCGTACAGGTGATTTTACGCAGAGGCTTCACCAGTAGCGGTAATTCACACCCTGTCGGGTACTGGTGAATTACCGCTACTGGCAAAATGCTAAATTTTTTCTCTGTAGTGGCGCATCCCCTATACCCGCAAGGGTTTGTCACCCGGACCCGTTGGGACGCGTCGCCTACACCCGTAACGGTGCGACGCGTCCCTACAGTCGGTGGTTCCTCACGGCACCTGCCCCGACCAGGGCAGCAGCGCGGCAAATTCCTCCAAGGTGGCGCCGTACATCACTTCCCGGCGGCTCAGGTAATACAGGTTGAACCACCCCTGCTGGTTGATGATCCCCAGCCCCACGGCTGCCGTGTAGCCGTACTGGCTGACCTTATCCATAATATAGCCATCCGCCGCGCCGTAGGGATAGGCAAAGGTGTCCACCGGCAAGCCCAGTTCGTCCAGCAGGTACTGCCGCGATTGCGACGCCTGCACCCAGGTCTGGTCGGGGAAGTTCATCAGGTTCAGGTGGCTCAGGCTGTGGCTGCCCACCTCCCAGCCTGCACCCGCCAGCTCCTGCAATTCGGCACGCGTCATGCGCCCCTGCCCGCTGAGCGCTTCGGCAATGATGTAGTTCACCCCGGGGAAACCGTACTGGCGCATCACCGGGAAGGCATTGGCGTACACGCTCTTGTAGCCGTCGTCGAAGGTGATCACCACCGGGCGCGGCGGCAGGGAGGCTCCCTGGTTGATCGCCTGCACCAGCAGCGAGATGGGGATCGCCGTGTAGCCCCAATCGTACAGCGCCTGCATCTGCGCGGCGAAATCCGCCGGGGGGATGGCGTAACGCGAAGGGTTTTCCAGGTCTTCGATGCGGTGATACAACAGTATGGGACAGGTGACCTCGCCCGCCGCCTGCCATGCCCAGGTGGGCGTGAAGGTGGCAGTGGGCGGCAGCGGGGTGTCCGTAAGTGTCGGGGTCAGGGTCGCGGTCTCGGTGGCGGTGGCGGTCGACGAGGCGGTCTGGCTGGCTGTCGGGGTAATCGTTGGGGTGGGTGTCTGCGGGTCGAACAAGGATGCCCCACTGAGGCGTGCAGGCAGAGAGAAGCAAGAAAACCAATAGACTGTTGAGCAGCATAGGCAAGCGTAGATTGTTCTTTACTCCCCGAAGATTATTGCTCATTTTCCGCGTTCTCAGCGTGTATTCCGCGTCCGATTTTTTCTCTTTCCATGCTGTCAAAGTCCCATTTCATGGCAGGTTGTTCAAGAGGCGATAGACGGCATCGATGGACTGCAGGGCGGTCAGGTTGCGCCACGGCCAGGCCATCTTCATGCGCTGCGGGTCATCGAAGTAGGAATGGGTGCCCAGCCCGGTGAGGTGGAAGCCGTCCTCGAGGATACCGTTCCCTCCCAGCGGATTGGCAACCGCCCAGAAGTTCCATAGTGGGATTCCGTACTCATAAGCCACGCGGGCAATGGCGGCATTGACTCCGTGGCCACCTTCATAATTGTCCGCCTTGGTGCCCAGGATGGGGACGACATCTTGAGAGAGGACATAATCAACCAGCGAACGCAGGCGTACTTCATAATCGGCAGGCGGTTTTTCCCACCATTTCTCGAAACTTATCAGCACGATGCTGGGATTGAATTTCTCGATTTCACACACCATGGGCGACTTGTCCGCCCCGCATTTGACCGGATCTGCCCAATAAAGAGTTTGAACAGAGGCGACGTTGAAACCGCCCTTGACTGCGAGACTTTCGCGCCCCCACGACCCGGCAAACTGGTCGATGGTCGCCTGGAGGGTATTCATACTCCCCCAGGCGGTAGTCGCCGGTATCGAACATGCTCAGGAAGTAAGTGGTCACGTTCTGGCAATCGCCGAACTTGGAGAAACGCCGGGGGTCGCGCCCGCGCGCCAGGCCGCGGGCATACACATCGCGCATCTGCTGCGAGACATCCTGCGGTACGGCGGGCATCGACATCCAGGCATCCGGCGCGAGCGTGGGTGTCGGCGGCGGGGTCGGCGAGGGAGTCACCCCGGGCTCCAGGGTGGCAGTCGACGTGGAGGTCAGGGCGATCGTCGTCGTCGGGGCGACCCATTGGGTCGCCCTTACGAGGGGCGCCTGCGTGCTGGCGCCGCCTCCATTGGGGGTGCAGGCTGCCAGCAGGAGGACGAGGAAAACAAGGGGAAGGGGTAGGCGTTTCAAGGACATAAATAGGGTTCGATGGCTTCCTGGATTTCGTTTGCAAGCAGTTTTTCCCCGGCGGGGGTCATGTGGATGGCGCTGTTGGTGAACTCGCCGGCAGGCACCAGGTCCCACAGGTCGAGGTAGGTCCAACCATTGGCAGCGACTTTCGTCTCCATCATCGCCCGCCACTGGTCAATCGCCCAGCGCGGGTAGAAGAAATTGTAACGCAAGTCGCTGTTCTTCCCGCTGCTGATCAGCATCGGTTCGTTGAACAGGATCAGCGGTACCTCCCCGGCAGCAGCGATCCCGGCTTCCAGGACGGGGAAGGCCAGGCTGGCAGCGTCAAGCATCGGCCCCGCCTGGTCGTGGAAGCTGGCATCGGCTTCGAAATCGGTCAGGGCGGGGGTGTAATCATCGGGGTAGACCTGGTCGATGCCGGTCGCCGACCAGAGCACGCCGTAGAGCTGCAGGCGCAGCAGGTCCGCCAGGGCACGGCGCTGCCCGATGAGCGTGCGCTCCCACCAGTTGGGCTGGACAAGCGCAGGATCCTGCGGGTCAAAGGGCAGGTCGTAGCGGTCGATCAGCTCCTGCACGCGGGCGGCATTGTTTGAGACGATCGGCGAGCTCAACTGCTTGTCGAGCGGGAAGGCTTCCAGGGTCATCCCCCACAGCAGCAGGTCAGGCTGGAAATCCATGGCTTGTCCTGCTGTTTTCCGCAGGGCGTACTCCAGCACCATCAGGTCCTTGGTCAGCGAGATGGTCGGGTAACCCAGGTTGTAAACGCGCACGGTCCTGCCGTCGCAGGTTGTCATCCCGGCGGCATCCAACTGCCCGGCCAGGGTCTGCTCAGGACGCAGCAGCGTGCCCCATACCGACGAATCACCGAGCACAATCACGCGGTACTCGTCCGCCGGTTTCTCCCCGCCAGCAATAGACTATGGGAGGCGAACATGGCATCCAGGTCGAACAGGCTCAGGTTGTAGGACTGTGCCGGGTTCTCGCCGAAGGGGAAACGCAGGCGCCCGGTGAACAGGTGGTTGTACAGCGAGATCTTTCCCAGCCCGGGCGGCAGGGCAATAAAAAGAAGGTCAATAATGATGAAGATTGCCAATCCCTTGATCAGTACGTTGCGTAGGAAACGGGCATCCATCGGCTAGGCCCCTCCGAACAGGACATACAGGAAGCGGGCGCTGAGCTCGGGCGTCGGCAGGGCAAAGAAGACCCAGCCCAGGGCAACGAACTGGAAGGTGAGCAGCGCCCCACCCACGTTGAGTGCCTTCTGCCAGCGCGGGGGCAGCCTGCGAAAAGCGCGCTCCGGGTCAGCTCGGACCAGCGGTTGTGAATGAAGAGCCCCAGCCCATGCCAGGCACCCCATACCACGAAGTTGGGCGTGGCGCCGTGCCACAGGCCGATCAGCACCATGGTGAGTATTTGGGTGAGCAGGATGATCACCGGGATGGGCAGCCTGCGCTTGCCCGAACGCAGCAGGCGGGTCACGGGATTGAAGAAGTAGGCGCGGAACCACTGGGTGAGGGTCATGTGCCAGTTATTCCAGAATTGGGTCAGGTTGGGCTTCAGGTAGGGGGCGTTGAAGTTCTCCGGCAGCTTGAAGCCCATCAGCCTGCCCAGCCCGATGGCGATATCGGTATAACCGCTGAAATCGAAGAAAATTTGCAAGGCATAGGCATACAGCAGCACCCACGCCCACCCGGCGCCGTGCACCTGGGCGGCATTGGTGGCGTTCAGGGCGATCAGTGCCAGCGTATCGGCGACGGCAAATTTCTTGAACAAGCCGATAAGCAGCCTTTTCCCCGCTTCGCCAATTTCCTCGGGGGTACGCTTGGGCGCCGTGCGCAGGTCAACGGTAAACCGCTCGAGGCGGTCGATCGGCCCTGCCGAGAGGGTCGGGAAGAAGACCAGGTAGGTCACATACTCGGCGAGCGACACGGCTGGCAGCCTGCCGGTCTGGCGGTCGCGGATGGTGTGCAGCAGGCGGAAAGCGATGTAGGAGAAGCCCAGCCAACGGATGTCCAGCGCCGAGGCTGTGTCAATGCGATTGCGCCGTCAGCGTGCGCAGCAACACGCTCGCCTGGAGTGAAATGGAGGGCACCTTGAGCAGGAAGAAGAGCAGGAGGATAAAAATGAAGCCGCCCAGCAAGGCAACCTTGCCGGGCTTGCTGAATCTCCCCAGCAGGAAGGAGAACAGGGCAGCGATCGCCAGCAGCAGGGCGATGATGAGGGTCTGCGGCGGGCGCGAGGCGGTCAGCGGGAGCGAGAAACCCAGGTGGCGCGTCAGTGCCAGGGCGAGGACGATCCCGCCCAGGATCAGCGCGGCCGGCCAATTAATCCGCCAGGAACGCTCGAGCGCGGCGTGGTCAGCACCCAGCCCAGCACGGCCAGCGCCAGGGTGAGCGTGGGCAGGTAGAAATCCAGCCCGCGCACCGGCAGCGTTGGCTGCAGGGCGTACACCGCCAGCGCGCTGGCTCCCAATAGAAGGTGGACACGCCAGTTCGCGGTTCCTTGACGAAACCGAGCAGCGCGGCAGCTACCACCAGGACGGCGATGTACACCAGGGTCATTAAAAGCCTTGATAGATCCAGGTGGGTGCGCTGGAAGCGGTAGCGATGGCCAGGGCGACCAGGATGAGTGCCAGCGCCAGCGCCCAGCGATTTTCACGCGAGAAGAGCGATCTCATTGGTTGCCGCAGACCAGGTAATCCCCGCCCTGATCCACCACCCGGTAGGTGCGCACGGCCAGGTCGAAGTCCGAGTCTTCATTATCGTAGGTGGCGATCATCTTGCCCTGGCAAACCACCGCGTAGGAGCCGTCCCCGTTATCCGTGGAGGCACAGGTCATCCCTTCCAGCCGGGTTTCCACGGCCTGCAGGGAGTCGAACTCGAGCAGCGCGGTGGACTCCCAGTCGGCGCAGGAGAGGGCGGAGAGGCGGTCGACATCCTTGTTCACCAGCGCGGTGAGGTAATCCTCCACCGCCCTGGCGGGGGCATCCGTGCCCGTGCCGCAGGCGGACAGAACGAAGAGGCATGGCCAGGACAACGAAGATAGTTTAACCAATTTTTCGCATCGGGAACTCCTGGAAGTTTGAATGAAACTGGCGGGATTATACTGCATGATTTTACCGGCATCTTCACGATGAGCCGTCTCCTCTTGCCCAATTGCCCCGCAAAGAATGGAAACCACTGCAAATTGTTAGAATTTTCTAAGCCCCGCCACCCCTCCAATTGACAAATGCCTCCAATCCTGATAGGATGGGTCAAAATAACCCAAAATGAGGTATGCATGAACCCTGAAGTACAGACACAAACCGTCCTGCTCACCCCCGCCGCCGTCGAGGTGGTGCGTGGGCTGCTGAAGGACCGCAATCTTGATGAAACCTTCGGCCTGCGCGTCTACATCGCCGGGCGCACCTGCTCCGGGATGCAGTACGGCATGGCGCTGGACAACGAGACCCGTGAAACCGACACCGTTTGCGAATCCGACGGCTTGAAGGTGTTCGTGGATGACCAGTCCATCCAGTACATGACCGGCGCCACGGTGGACTACATCGACGACGAGCGCGGCAAGGGCTTCCTGGTGGACAATCCCAACCAGGCACCCGCCTGCTCCTGCGACAGCGGCAGCTGCGGATAAGATTCATCCTGTAGGAATAAAAAAGCCGGAGAAGTGATCTCCGGCTTTTATGTTAAAAGGCAATGAATTACCGGTTTCCCCGCTGGAACGAGATGAACGCCCCCAGGATGCCGAGCAAGGCGATCACCACGATCACCAGTCCCACGGGCAAGCCGCGGCGTTCGCTGCCCGCGTCGAAGGTCGGGATGGCAAGCGCGGGAGGCGGGGTGAAGGTTGGCAGTTTTACCGGCGTCTGCTGGACCCCGTAGAGCGCCACCATGGTCGGATCGAGCGTGGGGGTGGTGCGCGGCGTGGCAGTGGGCGGTGACTTGACCACCCCCAACGGGGAGACTGAGCTCAGCGATACCAGTGGGGCATAGACCCAGCCGACGTGCTCCCGAACGCCCAGGTAAACGATCTGGATCCATTCGGCGTCATATGAATACCCCAGGGCAGGTGCCGTTTCCCCGGCGACCAGGATGCCGATGGCAGGGTACAGGTACGAGCTGGGACCCGCATATACCTCGATGATGTTGCGGTCCGCATACACCGTCACGAACGGACCCGGCGGAGTGCCGGTCACCGTGGGAACCGAGCCGGTCGGCTGCTGTGCCAAGGCGGTGGCGGGCTCCTGCGCGGCAAATAGGAACAGCCCCAGCACAGCCCCGGCAATCAGGAGCAGGGAAAGGAGCTGACGATTCCTTTTCAGGTTGAGCATCGCGGGGAACTCACTTGCCGCGCCTGGACGAGACCAGCATCCCGAGCAAGCCCAGCACTGCCAGGATCACGGTGATCAAGCCTGCCGAGAGGGCCCCGCCGGCGTGCGGTGAATTCTCGTAGGTGGGGATGACCAGGGGGGGCGGCGCGGTGAAGGTCGGCGGGCGCGTGGAGGTGGGCGCCGGTTGGAGCGAGGCGACGAAGTCGGGGTCAAGCGTGGGCACGCCGACCGGTACAGCCGTCGGCGGCGGCTCGACGATGGGCAGGAAACCCGGTGAAAGCGTCACCAGGGCGGCGTACACCCAGCCCGTACCGCTGCCGTCCGTTGCTTCCGGAAAGGCGATCTTGATCCACTCCCCCTTGGGCGATTTTCCGATCGCCTCGGCAGTCGCCCCGACCGGCAGTGAACCAACCACGTCGTAATAGACCGAGTTTGGGCCGCTGCGCACATTGATGGGTTCGATGTAATCGACCAGGATGAACGGCTTGCCCCCCACGGTGGGCGTTTCACTCTGCTGGACGACTTGCCCGGCAGTCGCCGGGATCCAGGTGAGACCCATCGCCACCAATCCTAAAATCAACACACTAAGTAATAATACACCGGGCAAAGACCGGAATTTCATTCTTTTGAAACCTCGGGGATCAGGGATACGTAGATATTACATGGAGACTTGCCCAATTGGGCAAACGGATTATAATCCATAACCTATGGAACGACGCGTCTTTCACGGTAACATCAATCCGGGCGATATAGCCCAGGCCCTGATGGCTGAATTCAACCAGGGAAACTGGCGCACGCAGATCCTGGGCGACAGCGAGAACCTGACCGTCCAGGTGGCCTCTTCACAATTCTCCCGTTCCGGCGGCAAGACCGCGCTGGCGGTCAATATCCAGTCCCACGAGGACGGCGTGCTGGTGCAGGTCGGCGAGTTGCAGTGGCTGGGCGTGGCTGCCAGCCTGGGTCAAACCGCACTGATCACCCTGCTCAACCCGGCGAGCCTGCTCGGACGGCTGGACGATATCGCCCAGGACGTGTCCAACCTGCAATTGACTGAAAAGGTGTGGAACGTGGTGGCGGGAGTAGCCCGCACCCATGCCGCCGGCAGCGAGATCTCCGAGCGCTTGAGCCGCGTCATCTGCGAATATTGCGATGTGGCCAACCCGGTCGGCGAAGCCTCCTGCCTGGCTTGCGGTGCCCCGCTGGGGAAGGCGCAACCCCGCACTTGCCGGAAATGCGGCTACGTGCTCAAGAATGGCGCCAACAATTGCCCGAACTGCGGCGCGTCTGTTGGCCCGGCATAACCCGCCTGGATTTTTCTCGTACCTGCCTGTCTCCTTTCCCTGATCCTGGGGAGGGAGATTTTCTATTCGCAATAGGGGGATGAAGCCGCGGGAATTCCATATCCCTAGGCGAGCGTGAATCAACCCGGCCAACCATGCGATCCTTTCGAACGGTTGACAATAGGAAAATATCAAACCTGCCGGCTTGCAGAATCCCCCTCTCGCTTCTATAATATCTTCGAACCACGACCCATGAAAACCCTCGATGAAATAGAAACCCGCCTGCGTTCACTGGTCGAGATCCAACTGGTGAAATTCCTCCCCGGGTACAAGTCCCAGGACAAGGTTTCGCGCCTGCTGTCAGCCGCCATGTTCGATGGACTGGTGACGCGCGGCAATTCGGTCAGGGCACCCAATCTATATTCGATCAACGCCAATCCTGCCACTCTCCTGGAATGGACCGCCAACCCGCAATTGCTGCAGGAACTTGCCTCTGCCCTGTACCAGGCCGGCTCGGAAGCCGGGTTCCGCTTCTCCGGCAGGATCAATGTCGTCACCGTCAGCGATGCCAACCTGCCCCCGGGCGAAGTGCGCGTGCTGGCAGCCATCCGCACCAGCAGCCTGGGCGAAACGCGCAGCGTGAAGGCGGTCAAACCGGCAGGGAAAGGTACGGAAGGAGAGGCCGGACAGGCAAACGCCTTCCTGATCATGGGCGGCTCGAAGATCATCCCCCTGGAAGGGCCGGTGCTCAACATCGGCCGCCGGATGGACAACCACATCGTCATCGACGACGCGCGGATTTCGCGCAGCCCATGCCCAGCTGCGCACGGTCCGCGGACGCTTCGTCCTGTTCGACCTGGAATCCACCGGCGGGACGTATGTCAACGGCAAACGCATCAGCCAGACGGTGCTGCACCCGGGGGATGTCATCACCCTGGCAGGCACCACGCTGATCTTCAGCCAGGACCTGCCCGCAGAGAGCTCCTCCCGGGAAAGCACGGCGCCCACCTCCGCGGTTTCCGCCGAGAGCCCCACCGTCCGCCCCAAGCAGGAAGAGGGGCCCGCATGAGCGGCATCGTCGTCCTGGTGCTGCGCATCCTCCTGGTGGTGGCATTATATGCCTTCATCATCCTGTTGTTCGTAACGCTCTGGCGCGAGGTGCGCCAGCAGGCCGCGCTGCTCGGCATGCGCAAAACTCCCCCGCTGACCCTGTCCATCACCGACGGCATCCAACCCACGACCGTGCGCCATTTCACCCAGCCGGAGATCACCATCGGGCGCCAGGCGGACTGCGAGTGCCGCCTGGAGGACGATTCGGTCTCCACTGCGCATGCGCGCCTGCATTACCATCACGGTCAATGGTGGCTGGAGGACCTCGGTTCGACCAACGGCACCCTGCTCAACCGGGAAAAACTCAGCCTGGCAACCATCGTCGTCAGCGGAGACGAGATCCGCTGCGGTGATACCTTGATTTTAATTTCCTCCACCGGGAACGCGCTCCCGGAGAACCTGCCTGCATAGGAATCCTAATGACCCCACACGAGACAGTCACGCTGGCGATCATCGGCGGATCGGGCCTGTACAACCTGCCTGACCTGCAGGATGCGCGCCAGTTGGAGTTGGATACCCCCTTTGGCAAGCCTTCCGCACCCGTGGTGATCGGCACGCTGGGCGGCAGGCGGGTGGCTTTCCTGGCGCGCCACGGCATCGGTCACCACATCACGCCGGGCGAGGTCAACGGCCGCGCCAACATCCACGCCCTGAAGCAGCTCGGCGTCGAACGCCTGGTCGGCATCAACGCCTGCGGCTCGCTGCGCGAGGATTATGTCCCCGGCGACATCGTGCTTCCCGACCAGCTCTACGATCTCACCCACCAGCGCGCCCGCAGTTTCTTCGGCGAGGGGCTGGTGGCGCATGTCGGTGTTGCCGACCCATTCTGCAGCCATCTTACCAGTTGGACCGAGGCCTCGCTGCGCACCACGGGCGCCACGGTGCACCGCGGCGGGACGTTCATCATCATCGAGGGGCCGCGTTTCTCCACGCGGGCAGAATCGCACACCTACCGCAGCTGGGGCATGTCCATCGTCGGCATGACCGCCATCCCCGAAGCTTTCCTGGCGCGCGAGGCCGAGATGTGCTACACCTCCATGGCGCACATCACCGATTTCGACGTCTGGCATGTCAGCGAGGCGCCGGTGAGCGCCGACATGGTCGTCCAGGTGCTGCATAAGAACACGCAGGTCATCCAGCAGGCGCTGCTGCACCTGGCACAGTCGCTGCCCGATGAACGCCCCTGCACCTGCGGCTCGGCGCTGGCGAATGCGCTGATCACCGACCCGAAGGTCGTGCCGGAGGCGACGAAAAAGAAGCTGGAGTTGTTGGTGGGGAAGTATCTGCACGATTAGAAATCGTAACAGCGGGGGGATATTCATATTATGCCGAATAATTAGGCAAACCAAAGGGATCGTAGACACGAAAGCAATCACCAAGATTATCTGGACAATTTTTATCTTTTATGTTATATTACTTGGTTGTGCTCTTCCCTCTTTTCCAATTAGGAGAAAAAAAATGAAACGTTATTCGGTCTACTTCCTTGCCGCCCTGGTGCTGGCATTGGTCATTTCTTCCTTTTCTTTTGGCAAAGCCCTGGCCACCACGGGTTGCTTCAGCGACACCAACGGTTATTGGGCGGAAACCTTTATCTGTTGGTTGAAAGATAATGGCATCAGCACTGGTTACGGCAATGGCACCTTCCTGCCCAACAACAATATCACCCGGGGTGAAATGGCCGTCATGCTCAAGCGGGCCAACGCGGTTCCGCCCCAAAGCGGGCAGATCCTTTTTTCAGCTGGAAATTCGAACTGGACAGCCCGTTTACGCAAATGATGGTGCGGATACAAACCAATACAGGGAACTACACTCGCTGGTTTCCGACCGGTAGGACCAGCCACAGTTTACTTTACCGTCCAACCGGACTTTACCCCAGTCCTGTACGGCAAGAGCCTTGAGTTACTGGGAGTGGAGTTCTGCTTCAATTCAACCGTCAACGCATACCTGTCCTACGTCGAGCTCGACAACCATCGTTCCAGCAGCGGATCAGGCTTTGTCTTATCCCAGTACGTTTCCATTACGGATTATGTCGGACAGTCCTGCCAGTATTTTGCACTGCCGTCCCCTGCTGTTTATACCACCGAGGACAGCGTGAGTTTCTTCATTGGCATCCAGTGGGTGGTTGGCGGTACAAGTTTTGATATCGGGCGGACCACCTTTGTCTTCCAGCCCACCGGCACCACGGCTGTCTCGCCGGTTTCCATCAGCGGTGACACCGTCATCCTCCAGGAAAGCAGCGGCATTTCGCCCATCAGCGCGCCATAGTTCTTCCTGGAAAGCAACAAACTGTAATTTTCCACTATACCTGGGCTCGGAGGGGTTAAGCAGTTCTCTGCCAGCACCACTCTGCCCAGGTATTCTCAATTCAAGTAAGTAATAAGATTACTTCATTGTGCAGGGCAATGGCATCTGCCTTCATGCCCGGCTTTTTCTTCCTAGCAAGTGTCAAACAGGAACTCGCGGGTCTTCCAGCCTGCCCACGTACCACGCCCCTGCGCCTGCGGCTCGGCGCTGGCAAACGCCCTGATCACCGGCCCAAATGTCGTGCCGGAGGCGACGAAAAAAAAGCTGGCCTGGTTGGTGGGGAAAAAAATAAAGATGTCCTAAGAAGTCTAAAGCTTTTAGAAACCTTTAGGACTTCTTTAGAAACCTTTAGGACTTCTTTGGAAACCTTTGGACTTCTTTGGAAACCTTAGGACTTCTTTGGAAACCTTAGGACTTCTTTCGGTTAATCCTTGTCCTCCTCAGCAAACCACCGGCTATCTTCATCAGAAACCCATTTTTGATGCACATCCCGGTAGTTTTCCAATCCCCCGAACCATTCCAGGACCAGCTCCCGATCGATGATCGTTGGAGAATGGGTGAAGACATCCCCATACGACGACCAACGCCATTCCCGGAAATCCGATACAAAGTGATGCTTCTGGGAGTTTTGGTGAATATAGGCGATCACGTTCCAGAATTGGCGATCACTTGTGATCATCACACGCTTGAATGGATTTTGGAATAGGCTTCCAGTCCGGTCATAAGCCTTATTCATTGCCTTAGCATAGGCATTGAAGAAATAGGAAAATCTCATGCTTGGTGTATCATTTCTTTTTTTGCTTCCAGGAGATGGGATCTTCGAGAGCTTGTCGATCTCATCCTGTGACTTCGTCCGCACCAAAAGGTGAAAATGGTTCCGCAACAGGCAATACGCAAAGGTTTCGGCAACCGGTGAGATGTATTTGGCGTACAAGCGCAGGAAATATTCGTAATTTCGGTCTTCGATGAAAATATTCTCACGGTTATTCCCCCGGTTAAGAATCTGATAATAGGTATCGGTTAGCAATGCAGGCGGGCTTGCCATGTGGGAATTATAAAAGGAAAATTGGTTATTGGAGGAGGAAGGAGGTCCTAAAGGTTTCTAGAAACCTTTAGGACCTCCAAATACCACCAAATACCAGACTATCTAGGTATTATTTATGTTATATATTATAATATTCCCATCGATCCTCCCCCTCTTCCAGATTTGGAGCAAAAATGAAACGTATCGCGGTTTTCTTCCTCGGCGCCCTGGTCATGGCAGTGATCATTGCTGCCTTTTCTTTGGGCAAGGCTGCTGCAGCCACAGGTTGTTTCGCCGACACAAACGCCCACTGGGCGGAAGCCTACATCTGCTGGTTGAAAGATTACGGGATATCCACCGGCTACCCGGATGGCACCTTCAAACCGGAAAACGCCATCACCCGGGCCGAGATGGCGGCGATGCTCAAGAGGGCCAATGCGAGTTCCTCCGCAGAGCGGGGTGATCCTGTTCTCAGTGGGCAATGCAAACTGGCAGATCGCTTACTCAGGCGATCCTGTGGATAAATTACAATGCAGGTAACTTGACCCGGTTTGTCAGGCAGTCAGTTGGTGTCCTATACTTTACCGCCCAACCGGACTTTACCCCCGTCCTGTATGGCAAGAGCCTTGAATTCCTGGGGGTGGAGTTTTGCTACGAGGCCCCTACCAACGCCTACTTGACCTACGTCGAGGTCGCCACCCATACTGCCATCAGCGGACCTGGAGACATTACATATCAGTACATGTCAACTACGAATTATGTCGGACAGGCATGCCGTTATTTCGCCACGCCAGCCCCGGTCTTGTTGACCACATTTGACAGCGTTACTTTCGCCATTGGGGTTGATTGGTTGGTTGCGGGTACCGGTTTTGATATCGGGCGAACCACCTTCGTCTTCCTGCCCACCGGCACCTCGGCGCTTGTCGGTGCCTCTTCCAGCGAAAACACCGTCATTCTCCAGGAGAGCACGGAAAAGTCGCCCATCCGCCTGCCGTAAATCTTCATTGCGAGAGGAAGTCCTAAAGATTTTAGAAACCTTTCAGGACTTCCCCCGATTACCTCTCCGACCTCACGGCAACCCATGCACCTCCAGGTTATCGAAACTGAATGACCCCGGTGCGCTGCCCGTCACCAGGGAGAGGCCGCAGAATTCCGCCCGAGATGATGCTGCCGTCCACGAATCCGGCGGCGAATTTGCCGTTAATGAAGATCACGTATTCCGGTCCCTTCGCCTCCAGGCGCAGGCGCAAAGGAGCGATCATCAGGATGGACTGGTCGGAGATGACCGAGGCAGCCGAGACCTTCCAGCCATCGCTCCACACGCCAAATTCGACCGAGCGGCTTCCAGGGAGCAGCGAAATGATGTTGTAGCTCGCCAGACCGCCCGCCACGTCATCGCTGCGGAAGATGACCTGGTACTGCCCCTCCCCTCCCGCATTGAAGGCGGTCATGTCCACCTCCAGGCTGAAATCCGCCGGGAGCAGCTGGTTGTACATGGCCGGCAGGATCAGGTTATTGCCCTTGGCGGTGAGAACAGCCTGCCCACCGGCATAACCAAACAACATGTAATCCCCCCCAAACATGCCCTCGGCACCCCCACCCCCATTGTCCGAGAGCAACAGGTCACCGTCTTCCAGGCGGGCGCGGGGCGGCGCCTGCGTCACAGCGGTGGCATCACACTTGCCCGGGATGTCGCCGGCGATGGTTGGCGCGCCCAGGATGACCGTTTCGGCAAACTCCAGAGTATCGTTGTCTGACCCGTCCAGCAGCACTGGGCGTCCATCCAGGGCATGTGAGTACTCGATCAAGCCGTCGTTGTTTACATCCCCCAGTTCCCACCAGAAACACCAGGTGTAGGTGCCCAGCGGCAGGGAGAGGTAGCTGCTCGGGTTGCCCCCGGGGAAGGCGACGGTGGAAGGGTCCAGCCCGGCGGAGGTTTCAGCCCCACCGGGAGGAGTGTACGTCCATGCTGAGACGGTGTACGGCTCGGTCCCCACGTTGACGAACTTGACCGGCTTTAGCGGTCCTCCGGGACCGCCAACCGTGGGATTTCCCGGAAGAGCTCCTGGCGGGGTGGGATCATTGGGGGAGGCCATTCCCCCGGCGGGTAACGAATTTCCCGGGGGCAGGTTCAATTCCGGATTCTCCTCTGGCTCAAGTTCATCGATCACGGGAATCGAACCGCAAGCCGGGGTGAAGGCAAGCACGAGCAGGACAAGGATGGTTGCGATCTTCCTTATTATCATGGAAACCTCCTGCGGTGAAAATGGAAGGTTGGATGATTTGATTATACGGATAATCCCTGGTCAATTCAATAGGCTATCTCCAGCAGAACTTCGATTAATTGCTAGCACGAAGCTGCCATTGGATGCTCGTAGGCCAAACCTTTGGTTTCACTCTGCACTTGGGAGTACATTCATGGGGATACTATCTAGGTTTTCCACCCGGGCTTGCCAGCTGGTATAGACATCCAATAGTAGATTTCTACCCCCTGGCATTAATAAAGTTTAGACGCTATTAATTGGACAATGTACATTATAATTATTATAATTATCGTAAATAATCCACTTCCTGGTCAGGTTTTGTAAGAAGGAGAGTCCCCATGAAACACACCCGATCGTTCCTGCTCATCCTCCTGGTCATTGTCGTTCTCATCACCGGATTTTACGTGGGCAAAGCTGCGGCAGCCACGGGTTGCTTCAGCGACACCAACGCTCACTGGGCGGAAACCTACATCTGCTGGTTGAAAGATAACGCGATCACCACCGGTTACGGCGATGGCACCTTCCTGCCCAACAATAACATCACCCGCGCCGAGATGGCGGTGATGCTCAAGCGGGCCAACGCTGTTCCCCCCCAAAGCGGGCTGATCCTATTTTCAGCCGCAGGAAATGAATTGGAATCCCTTGTATTGACTGAATTCAAAAACCTGTGGTTTTCCACTATACCCTGGATTCAACAGAAGTGACTAATTCCATTATCGGGCTCTGATCTTACCTGATTGTCCAACCTGATTTTACTCCGGTGCTGTATGGGAGGAGCCTTCAATTCCTGGGAGTGGAATTCTGTTACAGTGCCGGAAACAGCAACTGGTTTTTTCACCTATGTTGACCCCGGTGACAAGTAACGTTATCAGCGGTTCGGGCGTGGCATTTTACAGATACCAGTTTCAGTACACCGATCTATATCGCCAGTCGCCACTATTTTGCTGCGACACCTCCGGTGACGATACGGCCAGAAACAGTGTGATCTCTATGTCATTACTGGAATGGACCAGCCCGGATACCAATTTCCATATCGGGCGCACCACCTTTGTCTTTCAACCCACCGGCACCTCCGCCGTCGCCCCTTCCTCCCTGTCGAATGACGTAGTCACATTGAAAGGTAAACCCATAGAGAGCAGTGATCCTCTCTTTCCTTGCCATTGGATCCATCGCCGGCGGTAATTTTCCTTGATGAAAACCATTGCATCACGGCAACACGTGCACCTACAGGTTGTCATGGTTGAACGAACCCGGGGCGCAGGTGGTGGTCAGGGATAATCCCGCCAGGCAATTCTTCCTCAGCACAGTCGCTGCCCGAGGAACACGACATCCAGTTCCCCGGTGCACTTTCACGGATTTTCACATCATGCCCCACACCAGCAGCCTCCCTGTCCTCCATGATGAACAGGGAGGCTGTATTTTTCCCAAAACTTTCTAACAATCCTCATACGCCAACATCGGACTGAATTGGGTAGAATATAGACATGGATCGCCCCTATGTCATCGTCAACGTCGCCATGAGCCTGGACGGCAAGATCGATACCGCCGCCCGGAAAGGCGCCACCCTCTCCTCGCCCGCAGATAAGGCCCGGGTGGACCGCCTGCGCGCCAGCGTGGACGCCGTCCTGGTCGGCGGGCGAACCCTGCTGGAAGAGGATCCCCAACTAACCATCAAGTCGGCGGAGTTGCGCACAGAACGCCTGGCGCGCGGCCTGCCCGAAAACCCGGCGAAGGTCGCCCTGGTCAGCGTGGCGGACATCGATCCCCGCGGCGCATTCATGAACACGGGTCCGGCGCGCAAGCTGATCTACACCACGGCGCGCACCCAACCCAGGCTGATCTCCCGCCTGCGCACCGCCGGTGCGGAGGTGCATGTGCTCGACGGCGAACGCCCTGACTTGCCGGAGGTGCTCGCCTCGCTCCACCGGCTGGGGATCAACCGCCTGCTGGTTGAGGGAGGCGGTACGCTCCTGGCGGAATTCTTCCGCCTTGGGCTGGTGGACGAGGTCAGCGTGTACGTTGCCGCGCGAATTTTCGGCGGCGCCTCCGCCCCCACCCTGGCGGACGGAGCCGGCTGGCCACTGGACCAGGCTCCCCGCCTGCGCCTGGTCAGTGCGCTGGAATTCGACGGGCAGGGCGGAGTCCTGTTGCAGTACAGGATGGAAGCAAAACCAAATGACAATTGAGGAGGATCATGAGTCTCAACCACATGCAGATCAAGGAATTGCTCGACGAAAGCACCAGCCACGCTTGCGATGGCTTCGGTCCGGATCACGTTTGCGTCAAGATCGCTGCCATCGCCGAATTGCCCAGCCGGTTCGGCGAGTTCCAAATCGTCGCTTTCTATAACAACAAGGACGACAAGGAACATGTAGCCATCCTGCACGGTGACGTGGACGGGGCCGAGGACGTGCCGGTGCGCGTCCACTCCGAATGCCTGACCGGCGACGCCCTGGGCTCGCTGCGCTGCGACTGCCGCGACCAGCTGGAGAATGCCCTGCGCATGATCGGTCAAATGGAGCGCGGCATCGTCCTGTACATGCGCCAGGAGGGACGGGGTATCGGCTTGATCAACAAGATCCGCGCCTACGGGCTCCAGGAGCAAGGCTACGATACCGTCGAAGCCAACCTGGCCCTAGGTTTCCGCGACGACGAGCGCGACTACAGCGTGGCTGCCCACATGCTGGAAAGCCTGCACGTGCGATCGATCCAACTGATCACCAACAACCCGAAGAAGATCGACGACCTGACCAGGAACGGGATCAAGGTCAACGGGCGCATCCCGCATGTCATGCCCGCCAACGAGCACAACCGCTTCTACCTGGAGACCAAGGCGCTCAAGTCGGGTCACCTGATCGACATGCACGGCAAGGAACACCTGCCCGAGCAAGCCGACGCACCGGAAGTTGAGGGGATGGACGAGGAAGTGCTGGCGGTCATCCGCAAGTTCTACAGGTAATCGGCTTGTCCTTGCGGAGTGCTTCCATGCCAGGTTGGCAAGAAATTCGATCTGCACCTCGCTCGTTTGACGTTCTGAAAGGAAGGTAACATGTCCCTCGAAAATCGTGTTGCAGTCATCAGCGGTGCCACGGGCGTCCTGGGGTCGCTCATGGCCGATGAACTCGCCAGGCGCGGCGCCTCGCTGGCCCTGCTGGACATCGACGCCGGGAAACTCGACGCCCTCGCCCACAGCCTGGCCCTGCCCGCTTCCCGCCTGCTGACCCGCACCGTGGACCTGCTCGATCCGGCGCAGACGAAGGCTACGGCGGAGATCGTTGGCGCGCATTTCAACCGCCTGGACATCCTGCTGCACCTGGTGGGCGGCTGGACCGGGGGCAAGAGCCTGCTCGAAGCCTCCCCGGATGACCTGGTCTTCATGCTCAACCAGCACGTCTGGACCTCCTTTAACGTGACGCGGGCCTTCCTGCCGCAACTGGTCAGCAACGGCTGGGGTCGGATCGTGATGATCACCTCGCCCTACGCGGCACGTCCCAGCGCCAAGGGCGGACCCTACGCCGTGGGCAAGGCTGGGCAGGAGGCGCTCATGTTGACCCTGGCCCAGGAACTGAAGGGCACGGGTGTGACCGCCAACCTGCTGCAGGCCAAAGCCATTGATGCCAAGCGCGAGAAGATCGCCAATCCCAGCCCCGAAAATGCCTCCAACACCACCCCGGAAGAACTCACCAACGCCATCCTGTACCTGCTCACCGAGGATGCCGGGACGGTGAACGGGGCCAAGATCCCGCTGTATGGGAGTTATAACTGAGAAACTGTAGGCTCACCTGGCAATAAGTAGGCATCCAGGCACTGGCTCCAGCATTTGGATATAGAAAATCCCCCTTGTTTACTGGGGGGATTTTTATATTCGTTCAATTGCTTCCTGCGTATCTCATCAAAAACGTAAATCGCCGCCACCAGGTCTTCGGTCGCTTGCCCAAGTCATTCGAAAAAGGTGATATCCTTTTCGTTCCGTCTCCCTGTCATTTCGCCGGAAAGCACCCTGCCCACCTCGCCCAGGATATGCTCCTTGGTGATGCTGCCTTCCTGGATCGCCAGCAGGATATCGCCAGCCTCCACCAGGGCTGCCTCCAATTGGTCGACGAAGATTCGGCTGGCAGCCATGAGGTCTGCGCCGATCTCGCGGGCGCTGGGGCGGCAAGCCCCGACGGCGTTGATGTGCGCACCTTCTTTTACATCCGCCAGGTCGATCACAGGTTCAATTGAAGGCGTGACCGTGCAGATGATGTCTGCATCCCGGCAGGCATCGCCCGGACTATCGGCTATGCGCAAAGGAATACCCGTCCTGGTGCTCATTTGCCTGGCGAATTTTTCAGACACGCGCCGGGTCCATGTCCCAGATGGTTGCCTCCCTGATCTTGCGTACCAGCATCATCGCCTGCAAGTGGCTGCGTCCCTGCACCCCCGCCCCAATAATGGCGAGCCGGGATGCATCCCGCCGGGCAAGGGCATCCGTTGCTGCTGCGGAGGCCGCCGCGGTACGCAGGGTGGTGATCGCTTCGGCATCCACGATGGCTTTCAGGGAGCCGGTGTCCGGCATCGAACACAAGGATCGTAGCCCTGGTGAGAGGGGATGCCACGCCGGGAATTCTCCGGGTATACGGACAGGATCTTCGCACCAGCCATCCCTGCTGACGGGATCACTGCCGGCATGAGCACCAGCAGGTTCTTGCCACCGCCACCAGCAACGCCACACTGGCACGATCTGTCTGGCTTCACCGCAGGAGAGCTGGACCAGCGCCAGCGCGCATCAATTGGATGCAACTCTCCATGCTCAAAGCCTTGTTGACCTGCGAGGCGGATATTTTCAGCATGGGCAACCCTTCGATCCTTGTGGATTTTTCACATTCTACCAGGAATGCAGGCAGCGCAAAAAACCGGCACACTGCTGTGAATTGTACCGGTGATGCCGATCAAATCCGGCCTCAACAATGGAAGTATATCGAGAGCTGGAAATTCTATACCAGGCCAAATTCGATCAGGTTCTCAGCCGTGTCAATTATGGTTTGCTTGTACGGACGAGGCTGCCGAGCCAAACACCGAACGGACCTGCTCAGTCGAAAGGGAATAACTTTGCTGTAGAGAATCGACTATGATCCTGCCCTTAGGAATGAATAATGCATAAATTCGGACGACCACATCTGGAATAATCCGGTTGGGATCCGGTATCCCCGTGCAGAGAAGTTTTGATGAAGGATATCTGCTATTTCCAGCAAGGGGATGGAAGCCGCATTGCAGATGAAGCGCTTGCCTGCCGCTCCAGCTTGCATGGTCAGCACGGCGACCGAATAAGTCTGCCAGGTCACGAACATCCACAAAATCGAACTGTGTACACGCAACACCGGGAGCTTCGACCGCGCATCAGTGTCCGATGTAATTCGATCGAGGCATTCTTTCACCCATCCAGTACGGAACCCAAAACATTCGATGGATTAATGGCAACCATTTCCATTCCTGAAGTATTCACAGTGCTATTGATAAGATCCCAGGCTGCCCGTTCAACCAATGTCTTGCTCTTGCAGTAAACGCGCCTGCACTTGTCCAGGTTGGTCCAATCAGCATCGGTAAATGTCCGGTTCTCCCCTTGATGTCCTGAGACAATTGCCCCAGTAGATGAAAGGTAGACTACCCGTTTGGTCTGCTCCGCCAAGGCGAAACGCAGGATACGCAAGGTGCCATCCCTCGCCGGGATGATCAATTCGTCCTCATTTATAGGATCTACCAGAGGTACGGGGGAGGCGATATGGATGACATAATCACAACCCCGGATCGCCACCTGCCAGCCGTCGTCTTCGGTGAGATCTGCGAGGGAAAATTCAAGGTTCCTCGTATCCACCAGCCTTGAAAGTGTTTCTTGAACGTTTTTTTGTTGACCAGTTGCGCGCACCGTGGCATGCACCCTGTAGCCGAGTTGCAACAGGCGCAAGACCGTATGCAGCCCAATATATCCGTTCGCACCGGTGACAAGGACTTTATTTGATTGCCCGGTAATATTCATCAGAAGCTCTTTCCCTGGGGGAAAAAAGAGCACACCTTGTCCATTGGTCAAGCTTCTTAAAAAAGGTCGAAATCGTCCCATCGCACTATTGCTTATTTTATCCACGGTAGGATTAAAAACATTCATAACCCAATATGCGAAGTGATCAACTCTTCACACCCCCCCATAAAACCAAACCAGGAGCGAACCGCCATGAGCGGGGCCGGTCTCGCGAACGACAGGTTCGCTCCTTTTCGAAAGCCTTACAGACCTTTCAAGAAGTTGCCCAGTACCAGGACAACCAGCCCGACCAGCACCAGCCAGAAGGCATAGATGGTCATGGCCGGGATGAAATAGGCTACCAGGCCGATCAAGCCCAGCAGAACGGCGATCGAAAATGTGATGACCTTGGGTTCACTAAGTTTCATGATCTAATTCTCCTCTTTTGCATATGAAATGGAGGTACCTCTCCCGGCCCCGTGGTCTGGCGACCATTTTAGGAGAGCTCCAGGGACGAAATCAAATGCAGAAATAAGCATAACACAAATTGGAATAAGCAACGAACGACCCATTCGGATCGCCAGGGATGAACGGGAAGGAAAATGGCATGACTCAACCAGGAACAGGCAATAGGTTTGGCGGGGATTTAACGCACCGGTGTCTCAATTCCGTGCGTCGAGGTCCACTCCGGGCCTCCCTGGAAGAAGATGGCTCCAGGGATTTCCAGCGTGAACAGGTCCGCGGCGAACTGAGGGTCGAACTGGAGCGCCGAGATGGAATATTCACACCACATGCTAATTTCACCGTTTTTCTTGGTGATGACCTCGCGGCTGAGCACCAGTCCAGTAAGGGCGTCGATGGAAAAGCTCTCGGTAATGCTCGCATCTGACAGGGGCGTAAATTCGACCAGGATGACAGGACGCTGTTCGACTGTTTCCTCTCCAATAACACCGTGGGTGTCTTCTCCAGTCACAACGTAGGTTCCCTGGCGCTGGAACAGCACAGCCGGGAAGATCATTTCATTGACCGGGTAAGGCAGCAGCAGCGCAAGGGCGGACCCGTCCTCGCTGGCGGGCACGTCGCCCAGCTGTTCCTCTCCAGTCGGCAGGTCAACTCCAAGGGTTTGGGTGCCGTCCGAGACCAGGAAATAATCCGGGTTGCAGTCGCCCAGGCAGCCCAGCAGGAGCAGGGCTTCGGCTGGCTGCTGCAGCCACACCTGCAGGCGGTCGGCGCAACTCATCGTGTTGGAGCCTTCCGGGGGGAACTCGAGCACTTGGAACTGGATCCATAAAGTCTGCCAGAATTCACTGCTGTGCAGCATGCGCTGGTGGATCTCTTCCAGGCTTGATTTTGCGTTCAACGGCTGCAGCGCGGTGCTCGTCGGCGTGGCGGAAGGCAGCACGTGCGTCGGCGTGGGAGTGCTGACCGGCTCGCCGGTCGCGGCTGGCGTGGGGGCGCCCACGCAAGCCGTGCTAAGGCAGAGGAAAACACAGGCAAGGGCAGCGATCGATCTCATTCCAGCCTCCTTCGGGTGTGACTAGCGCCCGACCAACTTCTCCAGCGCCTCGGGGTAGCGCCCCCGTGCACCGTGATCTTTTTCGCGGCAGCATCGATCTCCTGCAGGTCGTCGGGGGTCAGTTCGACGGCTGCCGCGGCGATGTTCTCCTCCAGGCGCTGCCAGCTTGCGTCGTGCCCGGGATGGGCACGATCCAGGGCTTCTGCGCCAGCAGCCAGGCGAGCGCGATCTGCGCCGGCGTGGCCTTCTTCTGCGCGGCGATGCGGCCCAGCAGGTCGACCAGCGCCTGGTTGGCCTTCCGCGCCTCCGGGGTGAAGCGCGGGACGCTGTTGCGGAAGTCGGTTTTTTCGAAGGTCGTCGTCTCGTCGATCTTGCCGGTCAGGAAGCCCTTGCCCAGCGGGCTGAAGGGCACGAAACCGATCCCCAGCTCCTCGAGGGTCGGCAGCACCTCCGCTTCGGGCTCTCGCGCACCACAGCGAGTACTCGCTCTGCACGCGCGGTCACCGGTTGCACGGCGTGGGCGCGGCGGATGGTCCGCACCCCGGCTTCCGAGAGGCCGAAGTGCTTCACCTTGCCCTCCTGGATCAGCTCCTTCACCGTCCCCGCCACCTCCTCGATGGGCACGTTCGGGTCGACGCGGTGCTGGTAGAACAGGTCGATGGCCTCGACGCTGCAGCCGCTTGAGCGAGCGCTTCGGCGACCTCCCTGATGTGCGCCGGGCGGCTGTCCAGCCGCTCCAGCGTCTGCTCCCCGCTGGCGGATCGGGCTCGAAGCCGAACTTGGTGGCGATGACCACCTGGTCGCGGACCGGCTGCAGCGCTTCGCCGACCAGCTCTTCGTTGGTGAACGGACCGTACACTTCGGCGGTGTCGAAGAAGGTGACCCCGCGTTCGACGGCCGCCCGGATCAGCGCGATCATCTCCTGGCGGTCGGCGGACGGCGCGAAGGAAAAGCTCATCCCCATGCAGCCGAGCCCGAGGGCGGATACTTCCAGGCCGCTGACCCCAAGCTTGCGTTTTTCCATTTTTTTTCTCCTTTATGCCGAGTATTGGGAGAATTATATCCTTATGGTATACAAGTAGCTCACCCACGCACCCCGGTGCGGAGCAGCGCCAGTTCCGCGGGATTGTATTTTTCCCACAGGGCGATGCTCTCCTGCTCCAGCACCCCGCCAAGGTAATGAAGAATGTGGCGCTGAACGTGGGGCATTTCCAGCATCCGGGCGGGATTGATCCAGCGGTCTGCCAGGGCGAAGACGACATGGTTGACGGCGTCGCTCATCACGATCGCCCCCAGGCACATCTCGCAGGGTTCCACGGTGGTATACAGCACCCCGTCCCCGTGGGGGAAATCGTAGAGCTGCTCCGCAGTGGCGAGCAGGGCATTCAACTCGGCATGGGCGATGCGGTTCCGCCGCCGACGGTGTTCCGCCCGGCCTCGCCCCACGATCTGCCCGCGATGGACGATCACCGCACCGATGGGACGTTCGCCTGCCTCGCCGGCAAGCGCTGCCTCCTTGAGCGCCTCGCCCATGAAAAAAGTGTGATCCAGGCTGTTGAAATCGAATTCCATGTGTAACGATTCCACGATCGATTTTCTTATAACACGGATTTCTCAATGGAAGCTGGGGAACAAGTTTTTAATAGTAGGAAATGTTATACTTTATGCGCGCTTTCATCCCATCGATCCATCCAACCTTTACCAAGGAGTCTGGTGATGACTATCGATAATATGATCCTCGATGAGAAACCTCGAGTTCCCCTGGGAGGCGATTATTGGAAAGCGGACCCCGGCGTCCCTTTATGGGGCTTTGCCGACCTGCATGCCCACCTGATGGCGCACCTGGCCTTTGGCGGGAATGCCTTCTGGGGACTGCCTTATGACCCGCAGCCACCCTGGAGCGGACATGATCCAATATGCGCTGGGTTCTTGTGAGCCGATCCACGGCGGGTTGATCAATATCAACCCCGAAATTGGGCACATCCCCGGTGGCGGCTGGCCGGATTTCATCATTTGGCCGCGCTTCACCACCATTGTCCACCAGCAAGCCTACATCGATTGGATCTACCGCGCTTACCAGGGCGGTCTGCGCCTGATCACCTGCCTGGCGGTCAATAATGAATTATTGGCGAATAAATCCCACTCCGATCTGCCCTTGGACGATAAAAGCGCCATCCAGATCCAGCTGACAGGCATGAAGGAGATGATCAAGTTTGTCGATACCCAGGCTGGGGGCCGCGGCAAGGGTTGGATGCAGATCGCCTATTCTCCTGAAGAGGCCCGCCAAGATCATCCGTCGAAACAAGGTGGCGATCATCCTGGGAGTGGAAGTCGATTCGATCGGCAACTGGCGCCGTCTCGACGACCTGGACAAGTTGGCGGCGGGGATCTGAACCAGGCTCGCCAGTTGATCCGCATGGAGCTGGACTGGCTCTACGCGCTGGGCGTCCGGCAGATCACGCCGATCCACCTGACCAATAATGCCTTCGGAGGCACTGCCATTTATATGCGCTTCCTGGAAACGGTCAACATGTTCGTCACCGGGAGCGCTGGGAAGTGGAGAATGCCTGGGAAACGGGCGTACGCTACCGCCTGGACCAGGATGGTGACGATTTCGTCGGATAATATCCAGCGTTCGATCGTCGTTGCCGGGCACCGCCAGCCGAGCCGACAAAACCAGACCCTGGTTGACCATGTTCCTGGGGTAAAGAACATGTACGATATGAACGTGGTCCCCACACTACCGGAGGTCACGCCAATGTGCGCGGCCTGAATAAGTATGGTGTCGTCCTGCTGGAGGAGTTGATGGCGCGTGGATTTATCATTGATATCGACCACATGTCCGAGAAGTCAACCGACACAGCCCTGACAATCGCAGAGAAATACCAGTATCCGCTGATGACCTCGCATAGTTGGTTCAGGGACCTCCTCTACAGCGGCGAGATCGAATTTGACGCGACCACCAACGAACCTTACGGAACCAGCAGTGTCAACAAGGTGGCCCACGAAGCCGGTAAGCGCTCCGACCAGGTCGAGCGGATCGGCAGGCTCGGGGGTATGGTGGCTCCCATTCTATTCCAGGGTGATATTGCCGGTTTGAAAAGGTGCGTGCCTGATCTTGCCGGTAAAGTCAAGGATCCGTGTGCCAGCTCGAGCACCTCCATCGCCCAGGCTTACCTGTATGCTGTTGCCCGCATGGGCGGACGCGGGGTGGCTCTGGGGTCCGATATCAATGGCGCAGCCGATTTACCGGGTCCCCGTTTTGGCACCGCGGCGGCCTTCGGCACGAACCATGACAGGTTTCGCATCAAGCAACGCCGTGGTGAGATCGAGCGCCAGGCGAACGGTGTGGCTTACATTGAAAAGATCAAAGACCATCGCTGGCATCGCTTCGATAATACCGGTCCGGGTGCCTACGATGAAGAGGAATGCGATATCTGGCAGGCGATCACCCAGTACAAGGCTGGTTTCAACCCCCTCATTCACCAGCGCCCGGAACACTCCATGCCCGAACCACGCTTCAAAGAGTTCTGGGAGGTCATGCGCGGCGGGCGCACCCAGGACTCGGTCGATCATTTGACGATCGGCTTCTGGAAAGCTGATCTAAACGAACTGGCGCAAGACGATCCCATCGAAAAATGGCCGGATGAGATGCGCGCAGCCTATTTCTTTAAAAAAGGCCTGGGGCACGACGGGAGATTCTCCTGATCAAAAATTAGATAAGCTGATCCGGAAAATAATCCCCATCTGGGAATCCTGGGAGCGGATGAACGGTGATAATGCCCCACTGAGCCGTTCCTTCGCCGGTGAAGAGCGCGACTTTGATATTAACCTGGATGGAATGGCGCATTACGGGATGTTACCCGACCTGCTCCAGGATATGCGCAATGTAGGTCTGACCGCCGAGGATCTCATCCCCCTCTTTCGCTCCGCTTATGATTATGTGCAGATGTGGGGAACATGCGTCAAGCGGGCTCCCCGGATCGCGGCGAAGTTGTCCCGCCACCCGGGCGAAGAGAGCTAGGGCAGCAGCCCCCCTAGCCCCCAGCGGGAATAGAACCCGACAAAGCCTGCTTGTCCAAGAGTCACCCATTCTTGGCGGGCAAGTGCACCTCGCTGCGGAGAGCTCAGCCTGCCTTTTGATCCTCCATGACTCCCAGGAATTTGCTGAACTCCTGGAATCCTTCCACTTCACCCGCCCAGTGGATGACCTGCATCCCAACTTGCCGGGCGCCCCCGATGTTCTCCGGGCTGTCATCCATGAAAAGGCATTCCTGGGGAAGGCTACCCAGCCTGGTGCAGGCGCGCCGGTATATCGCAGGGTCTGGTTTACAAATTCCTTCGCGTGCGGAAGAAACGAACAGGTCGAAATGGCGGCTGACCAGGTATAGCTCATCGAAGATGGGAAAAGTGAGCCAGGTACCGTTATTAATGATCCCCAGCTTATAACTGGTCCTCAACCCGGGGAGCAGTTTCCAAAGGGGCAGGCAGGGTTTGTACTTGTTGGCGATGGCGCCCAATATCGAGGTAAATTCGTCTTCACTTAGCCCATACTTCTGCAGGACCATATCCTTGAAGAGAATGTCGTCTGTCACTGCCCCAATCAGCCCATCAATCTCGTCCACCAAGGGGCTTCGCGGGAAAACTCATCCGGGAAAAGCAACACCCCGACCAGGTCAAACAGGATGCACTCGATCATGGGTCAGACCAGCTCTTCGATCTGGGCGAGGGTCATCCCGACCTCGGCCTCGATGACCGGCAGCATCTCCCGCCACATCTGCATGAAGGCACTCTTGCGCCGCTCGAGCTCCTCCACTGAAAAAGAGTGCAGGAGCATGACCTCCTGGAGCCGCTCCCTGAAACGCTCCGGCAGGCGCGGCAGTTGCTCCACGCAATAAACGCGCCATTTCATGTCCGCCACCAGTTCGTGGTTCAGCCCGAATAGCATGTCAAAGAAATACAACAGCCCCTGGTCGAACATGTGCTGGGCGCTGATCCATATTGCCGCGTTCGATCCACAAGCTGGTCAGCCGGTTAATGTACCACTCGGACAGGGTCAGCCCCGACATCATCAGCCATCTGGCCTCCTCGGCTTTCAGCGGGACCTTGTCGGCGATCAGCCGGGCGATGACCCCCTGGGGATCGTGCACCACCTGGCACTGCGCATAGGTCCAGCGCCGGGACATGTCCCAGTCCGCGGCCAGGTCGTCTTCGTAATCGGAGGTCCAGACCTGCACTTCCATGCCGTCCACCGTGTAGAACTTCTTATCGAGTGGGAGCTGTGTCCCTCGTTTCTTGAAGATGGCGATATCGATATCGGCGGAAGGGTCGAAATAGCCGCGCACGATCGCCCCCAGGAAGACGATGCCGAGGACATCCCCGCCCAATAACGGTTGGATAAATTCCCTGGCTATGCGCCGGGCTTTTTCCAGCAGGACTGGGTCGGAGGAGTCGATCTGGAATTTAGTGGTCATTTATATATTGTTTCGGCTTGCGGGGAAACAGGAACGGCGTCCTGGTGCGGTACTCGAGATAGGCTGCCCCCAGGCGCAGCTCCAGTTCCGCGTTCTTCGAACAAATAGATAAAAAAGAGCAGCGCCGGGGTAACCAGGAGCATTCCCCAGGCAAGGAACATTGCCGACTGGTACCAAATCCCCAGGGAGAACAGCAGGGCGATGCCGGCGAGAGCCATGGGGTTGCGCGTCCAGGCATACATCCAGTCGGTGGCCACTTTTTGGCTGAGGGCAAGGTAGAAGGGCGCGCCAAGACCCTTCAGGGCAAGGTTCGCCACGGTCAGCATGAAAGCTACGCCGCTCAGGATCACCAGTACCAGGCCGATCTCCCTCGGCACCGGCAGCAGCCAGCCTCTCCAATCCGGATGGGTGATCACCGCGCGGATGATGGGCACGCCCAGGAAGATTCCCAGCCCAACATGGACGAGGGTCGTCGCCCAGACGGCTCGGCTGGCGGTTGGATTTCGGTCGAGAATCCTCCTGCATATCCAAATAAATGGGAAGATCAGCAGGATCCCGCCGAAGGATGATCGCCAGGTTCAGGATCGGGTCGAAGGTTGCCTCGATCGCCCACCACCAGAGCAACCAGATCACCAAAAGCAGGGCGATCTTGACCGGGAATTCATATTGACTTTTCATCATGACTCCTTCGGGTTGGGTAGCCGCCATAATTCCAACGCCAGCAGCCTTTCGCGGAGCTTCAGCGCCAGCGCATTCATCGCTGCCTCGCTCACACGTTCCACTTCCGGCACGCCCAGGCAGGTGAAGATGCGCACACTGCGTCGCTCCACCGGCAGGTCCGGCATGCGCGGGATGATGTGGAAATGCACGTGCGGATGTTGGGGGGACTCGGCAAACTGGAGCACGTATGTTTTCAGGCAGCCGGTGACATCCTTCAGCGCTGACGAGATGTTGCGCAGCAGCCGGCCCATTTCACCAGCCTCGGCTTCAGTCAATTCGTCCAGTGACTGGATATGCCGCCGCGCCACCAGCACCAGCCAGCCGGGAATGGAGGTTTCGTAGCAGTGTGCCACGTCCCACAGTGGTGTGCGCAGGATGCGGTCCCAGTCTGGGGCGGTTCCCGCATCCCGCCGGGCGATCAATTCACAGGTTTTACAGGCTGTCATGGATAAATTCTCTGCTCAGGTCAATGACCTATTTCAGTGCAGCAGCTATTCGCTCAAATAATCATACAGGATTTCCCCGTAATCGAGGCGCAAATTTTCGATGGAATGTTCTCCGCTAATGATCTCCACGATGTTTATTTTTCCCAATTCGTCGGAAGGTGAGGATTGGAAGGTCAGCGTTGCAGTGCCCCTTGCCAGCTTTTTCTTCTCCGCAACAGTCGGTGTGGAAGTGAGCTGGAGCACGGCTGGAGGCCCATTCTTCTCCACCGAAGGGATGATCTTGAGATTGATGGCGGGGAATTGATGTCCGCTGGGAATGGGTTTGACCGGCTGGACAGCTTGTACGGATACCGAGACCAGGGTGACCCCTTCCCGGGTGACACTCGCCCGGATCTCGCCGCCATCGACCGTGTAGGTGATGGCGGCATCTTTCTTCGGCCAGCCCCAGATCTCTCGCCCGGCTGCGATCGCCGGGGTAGAGTCGAGGTATAAGACCGCGAAAAAGTTGCCTGGTTTCCCATTGAACAGGACCGGGATGCCCAGCCCGGCTTCCTTGTATTTACCTTTCAGCGGAGAATCAATGTTCAGGTTGCCGATATAGACAAAAGCAAGATTGTCTGGATTGGGTAGCAAGGGAGCGGGCACCAGTGCCCGCAGGGTTGCAGGGCTGGACCTGAACAGGACGGAGATCATGTCATTGTCCGTGAAGGTAATCGGCGGCTCGGGATAGAGCGGAGAGAGGGTCGGCATGCAATATCCAAATTTCATTTCAACCTCCAGTTCAACTCATAAAGATCACTCTGGCTCACCGCCCCGGGTACAAGCTGAGTTGCCAGACTTTACTTATGCAACCTGACAGGTGTCTCGCTGAAAAAGTCGATCTGCTGGCTGGCAATGAGTACATCCTTCTCCCAGGCTTCCAGCGTCACCGGCACATTGTAATTCGTCTCGTCGAAATCCAGGTCAAACCGGGCTGTGCCGATCGAATCGGTCACAACCTCCTGTCCGCCAATCTTCAGCACCACCCCGCCGAGCGGCTTGCCCGCCTCGTCGCTGACGATCACCTCGTATTCCCGGGTGACAAAAGCGTCCTTCCACTGCAGGTTCACGCGCAATTCATCGGCAATCTGCAGGCTCCCGGTCATCCTGAAGTTGTTGCTGTCAGAGTGGTAGGCGACATCCCCGATGATCTCACCGGCGGTGGTCCAGGTGGCGTGGTCAAAGATCATCGTCCCGCTGAATCCCCGGGGAATGAACTCAACGATGTGGGAGTAGTTGAGCCTTATGATGGAAGAACCGCTGGGCTGAAGGAATAAATAGTTTGAATCGTTGATCGTCAGGTCGGAATCGCGGATGGTGAAGGGCCACTGCCCGCTGATGATGACGTTTTTCAGCGAAATGTCGCGATAGTCGAGAGACACCGGGACGTCCACCTTGAGTCCGGAGAAGGTCGCCGTATCATTGCCGATATCCAGGAAGACCTTGCGCAGCTGCGAGTTGGCAAGCCGGACGTGGGAATCGCGGTTGAGGAAGAAGATCCAGCCGCGCTCGTAGGGTCCGTGTTGATACGGTCCGGCGGGAAAATCCTGCAGCAGGATCGTGTTGGTCAGGGTGAGGTCGTAATCGGCTTCGGGGATCATTTCGTGGACGTCGAAGGAAGTAAAAGTCATGCCTGGTTCGATTCCCTCAGCAAGGAGGGAGCCATCATCCGGCACCATCAATCCCAGCGCCCCGAGGGTGGAATCGGTCACCACGCTGGTTCCACCGCTGATCTGCAGGATGCCGCCGATGTCGTTGACCAGCTCGGAGCGGGTCATCTCCAGTCGCGCACCTTCGGACATGTCCAGGTAATGGATTTTTGTGGGCGAATCGATCATCCTGACCGTGCCGCGATTGATCACGCATGCCAGCCCGTCTCCCGGCGTTCCGTAGAGGCGTGAATTCTCGATATTCAACGTGGCTCCCGGCTCGACAAAGATGTACACATGGATCGTTGGGGTTGCGCCGCGCTCCAGGTTCAATTCTGCGTTCCTGAGCGTCAGCGTCGACTGGTCGCGCAGGTAAATGTTGCCTTGCTGCTGGTACTTCATATTTTCGATCAGCAGGGTCTCGGACCCGCTGATCACCAGGTCGCCCTGGTGGACGGTCCAGACCGGAGTGCATGCCTTCGTGGACCCGGTTTGGCAAATGCCTCCAAAGTTGTATTCATAAGCGTTGGTCAGTCCTGCACCCGGGATATCAAACTGGACGGTGCCGCAGCAGGGAAAATCGGTGTCCCCGAGACCTGACAGCCAGGGCAGCGAGCCAACATAAAGACCGCCCACCGATTGGTCCAGTGCCGCGTCCGGCCGAATGACCGCCCTCCCCTCGCCGCCTTCCATCGGGATCTCCTCGCCATCCAGCAACATCCTCCACGGCCAGGAACTTGACCACGGCTCGATGCCGATGTGGAAGGTTTTTTCCACCGGGTCCCAGGTCATTTCGGTGATCTGCGGGACGGCTGCGGGTTGTGGAGGGGACGGCGGGATCGAGCCGGTTTGGGTGGTTGTTGGTACAGGAGGATTGCTGCAGCCAACCAGTACGGTTGCGCAAAGCAGGACGGCAAGCAAGCAGAATATCTTGTTCATGGGACCACTCCAGGTTTAACACTCAATCACCAGGCAGCGGGTTGCTTCATCACCCAGAATTATAATCCGCTTCCATCGAGGCGCGTCGCCCGGCAATCGGAATGCGGATTGTTGCGGCAAGCCGCCTTGCCCCATCTCACGACATGGTTGCCTCCAACACAGGGCGCCTCATGGTTTTTTACCAAAACCTCGTTAGCTGGGCACGCATCCATCACGTGGCGTCCAATTCCAACCAGGCTGCCTTATAATTGGAGGGGTTTTGTTCCATGATATTAGCTATAAGAAGGATCACCCGTTTACCATCGAGGGTAGTATGAATCAATTCCTGCGGATTTGCGGATGTACTTTTCTTCCTGGCAGGATGTTCCCCTGGGTCTGCCATCCCTGGGCGCAAATCAAACCGCTGAGTCATTCTCTGCCTCAACCCTTTCCAGCCCAGAGGTCATCTCCCTGGAGAACATTGACCGCCTTGCCCTGGTGGACCAGTGGGGCAAGGGCGAGATCATGGATGTTGCTTATGCCCCGGATGGCAGTGTCTTTGTTATTGCCAGCAATTTCGGTGCAGCCCTGTACGATCCAGGCGATCTGCTTTCTCCGCCAGCCTGGGTACCCTTTCCCGGTTATATCAACTATGAAGCCGTGGAGTTCAGCCTGGACGGCAAACAACTTCTACTAGCGCATGCCAGTATCGGCACAGGTCAAGACTGGCATAGGGAGGCGCTTACTTTTGACCTTGAGACGGGAATTGTCTCCGAAGATAGCGGTGAAGTCGATTGGTACCAGCCCGCAGCCAGGAATCCTGGCTACTCGAACGAGTGGATCTCGCTATCTCCAGGCAAGCGCTACCTGCTGACTAATGCAGTCGGCGCGGCACCCCCGGCAATCCAGTGGAAATTAACCGTAGAATGTACAACCCTGCGGACGGCATGTTCTACTATGAATTGTCTGATCCCCTCAGGATTGTCCAATATGGCGAAAACCAGCCGCCCTATGGCTGTGATGTGGACTTCTTCACTCCCGGCGCTGTGCCAGGAGAATCAATGATGCCCATGCAGGTGGAATGGTCGACAAATTCAAAATCCTTTGCCATTTCCTACAAGGCGCCGAGTTACAGCCATCCCTCAACCGTCCGTATCTATAATGCAGGGGATGGGCAATTGCTTGGTGAGCTGGGTGAGGCGGTTCCCGTCGTGGATTTCGCTTATGTTCCCGGGGAGGAAACCTTGCTGGTGGCGTATGCCGACGGTCACGCAGAATTATGGGATGTGCGCAGCGCCCGCCCGACCTGGGAAGGGCGTCGATTTCAACCCGAATATCGCTTATATGACCTATAGCGCCAGCGGGGAATACCTGCTGGTCTCCACCGAGTATTCCTCCATCAAGGCAGGATTGGAAGTCCGCCTGGCTGAGGACGGCACCCTGCTGGCAGGATTTGCGTCCTGCTCCCTGGGCTGCCTCGCCTGTGGAGGATATTGTTGCCCTGGGTCAACCAAATGGCACGATCGAGATCCGCGAACTTGCCGGCGGGGCCCTCGTTCGCACGCTGACCGGTCACCAGGCGGAGGTGTACGCCCTGGCATACTCCACGGATGGCAGTACCCTGGCTTCCTCCAGCCGCGATTGCACGATCCGCCTGTGGGATACCCAGTCCGGGCAGTATTTGCATGCCTTTGAGGAGACCCAGGCAACCGGGTACGTGGAAGGCTTGTTTTCACGGCTGTTCGCCTGGCAGCTAGACTTTATCCCGGGAACAAATGATTTGATCGGACTGGGCACCTGGGGAACGGTGGTGAAATGGGACGTGACCAGCGGAGCGCGGCAGTTCTCTTTCATCTCCGACCTGATCTTTGAAGAAGGAATGTTGCTTGACGAGCAGCATCCAAGCCCATTTTTCGTGGATGCCGGGAGGAATATCCTCTACCTGGATGAAGAATCCTACGATTACCAGTCAGGTGAAGATCTGGGGCCTTATTCAGCCCCGCCCGGCCTCCCGGCTGGCTGCAGCATGTTCGGACCCAAGTCCACGGACGGCAACCTGCAATTCACCCGGGGAGTCGATGACCTGCACGGAAATATCTGTGTCTTGAGGGCATCAGATTACCAGCTGATCCGGCTGATCCCCATTTCACCGAGCAACCTCTCCGTGGCTTATTCTCCAACCGGGATTCGCATCTCTCCGGATGGAAACCAATTGACTGTTTTCCTGTTCAGCGGAACCATTCTTGTTTACCAGGTAATCGATCCTTAACCCCGGGCAGGATTCACAGCAAAGTCAATGCCGCCTTCCATGGGGATCTCCTCCCCATCCAGCAACATTCTCCACGGCCAGGTACCCGACCATGGTTCGATGCTGATATGGAATGTTTTTTCCACCGGGTCCCAGGTCATTTCGTGATCTGCGGGACGGCTGCGGGTTGTGGGGGGGACGGCGGGATCGAACTGGTCGGGGTGGGGGTTGGTACGGGAGGATTGCTGCAGCCAACCAGGACGGTTGCGCAAAACAGGATAGCAAGAGAACAAAAGACCTTGTTCATGGGACCACTCCAGGTCTATCCACGATTTAGCAGGCAGCGGGTGACTCCACGTTGCAGAATTATAATCCGCTTCCATCGAGGCGCGTGCCACGGCAAGGCGGTAGTGGAGAGCGCTGTGCTGGCTTTCTTTCCTCCAGTTTTTCTGCGCCTCTTCGCCAGTGCTTCCCACCAGGACCGCGCCGTTGAAATGAAAAAAGATGGATTCCTGAAGAGACCTTTAATTTAACCGGATCGCCCTATCCTTATTCCAAGGCATTAGCTTCAAGCCCAGGGCGATCACGCAGCGCCCGAAGAAGGTCACCATGATCGTCCCCAGGGCGAGCAGGCCGATCAGGAGGATGCGCGGGATGCCGGGCCATAAGCCGAACAAGGAGAAGGCAAAATAAGCGATGCGGATCTGCACGGGGTAGGCGGATATGCTCTTCTCCTGGAACAGGAAGAAGATGACCTGTATGGCGCTGATCGCGATGACGATGTAATATCCCGGGGTCCAACCGACGAGGGCGGCGATCATGAAAATGAGGGTGATGAACCAGAACCACCAGCGGATGTTGCGCGGATTGATCTGAAATTTCATACTAACCTCCTCTACTTATGAATGCGCAGGGGTATCCAATTTCATTCTACAACTTTTCAATCGCCAAGTACATACCCATTCCGGGGAAGGCAGCGAGGAGTATTGCTCCCCCCTCCCAGGTTCCTCTTTTAATTGGCGCCTACAGATCGCACTTGCCTTTGGATTGTGATTCCGATCGCCGCGGTCACCTGTTACAGCCTGTTAGCCAGGTGAATCACTCCGCCGTGCGGACCGACCCCTCTAGCGGCGCGCAATCCTCGAGCAAGAATGCCGGATTGCGACCCATCACTACTCAAAAAGAACCAGGGGCATCGTATCCTGCCAGACCCATTTTTCGTTCACCGGGATACTCCTGCGGTTTGTGCGCGGCTGGCGGTGAGAAAATCCGAAAGAGTTGCTTTGCCATCTTATTGATTATTGGGCTGTACCTTATAATTGCCGGGTGCCTGATTTAATTTTAACCACGAAACTTTTCATTCCCCCGCCCCGACCAAAAATTGTCCTGCGCCCGCGCCTGGTCGAGCAACTGGATCAAGGTCTCGCCCTGGGCTGCAAACTGACCCTGCTCTCCGCCCCAGCCGGATTTGGAAAATCCACGCTGGCCAGCGAATGGATCGCCGGGTGTGGCAGGCCTGTCGCCTGGATTTCGCTGGATGAAGGTGACAGCGATCCGGCACGCTTCCTCGCTTACCTGGTAGCTGCCTTGCAGACGATCCGGCCGGGTATAGGGGAGGGGCTTCTGGCTGCGCTCCAATCCCCCGAGCCTCCGGGGACAGAAGCCGTCATGACAACTTTGCTCAATGAATTTGTATCCGTCCCAGGCAACCTTTCGGCTGAACCCTCCCTCGGAGACTTCGCAAAGCTGGGTTGCATCCTTGTCATGGACGATTACCACCTGGTTGATTCCACGCAAGTGGACCAGGCCGTTGCCTTCCTCGTCGAACACCTGCCAGCGCAGCTGCACCTGGTGATCTCCACGCGTGAAGACCCAGCTCTACCGCTGGCGCGGCTGCGCGCCCGGGGCCAGGTGAGCGAATTGCGCGCAATCGAAATGCGTTTTTCACCCGCCGAAGCCGCCGAGTTTTTGAACAGCATGATGGGATTAAATCTCTCACCCGAAGACATTCTCGCATTGGAAACGCGCACCGAGGGCTGGATCGCCGGCCTGCAAATGGCAGCCATTTCCATGCGCGGGAATGCAGATATTACCGGTTTCATCCAGTCGTTCACCGGCAGCCACCGCTTTGTTTTGGATTACCTGTTGGAAGAGGTGCTCGAACGCCAGCCTGCGGAAATTCAGTCTTTCCTGTTGCGCACATCCATCCTTGAACGCATGTGCGGCCCTGTTTGTGATGCGGTTCTGCGTGACCCTTCGGTTGCCGGGCAAGCCACCCTGGAATTTCTCGAGCGCATCAACCTGTTCATCATCCCCCTGGACAACGAGCGCCGTTGGTATCGCTATCATCATCTCTTTGGCGATCTGCTGCGTAAACGCCTGGGGTTAATCCTTACCCCTGATGGGATCGCCGCTCTTAATATCCATGCCAGCGAATGGTATGAAAATAACGACCTGATGCTGGAGGCTTTCCGCCATGCGGCTGCTGCCAACGATGTTGAGCGCGCCTCTCGGCTGATAGAAAGCAGGAAGATGCCTCTGCACTTGCGTGGCGTAGCCAGGACTATACTGAACTGGTTGGAGTCACTGCCCAAGACCTTGTTGGATGCCAGGCCAACCTTGTGGTGGAAACAGGCGGCGATGCTGCTGGTGATCGGCGAGGTGGCAGGTGTGGAGGGGATACTCCAGGCGACTGAAGCAGCCCTGGATGCAGCCGCAATCCCAGGTGAAGAGCCAGACCAGGCGACCCGGGACCTGGTCGGAAAAATCGCTGCTGCAAGGGCAAACGTGGCGCAGACGCAAGCCCAGGCAGAAACCATCTTTTTTCAGGCGCATCGCGCCCTGGAGTACCTGCACCCTGACAACCTCTCAGACCGCTCAGCAGCCTATCGATCCTTGGGTTTCGCCCATTTCATCCAGGGAGAGCATGCCGAGGCTGCCCGGGCGTATGCCGAAGCCTTGTCACTTGCCCAGGCTGCCAGGGATAAGATCAACCACATATTGGCTTCAATCCGTTTAGGCCAAATACAGGAAGAGGATAACCAGCTACACCAGGCCGCCGAAACCTACCAGCGAATTCTGCCATTGCTCGATGATTATTCTCCTTATAATGCCCCTGTCGCGTATCTGGGTCTGGCCCGCATCTATTATGAGTGGGACGATCTGGATGCCGCCGAGATGTATGGGGAGAAGAGCTTGCAACTGGCGCGCCAGTATGATCAAGTCATCGACAGGTTAATTGTTAGCGAGATCTTCCTGGCTCGCTTGAAACTGGCCCGCAGAGATGTGCCCGGCGTCCTTGGCAAGTTATTGCAGGCGGAACAAATTTCGCATCTAAAGAAGTACACCCTGCGCCTGCCGGAAATTGCCCTCACCCGGGCTAGGATCCACCTTTACCTGGGCAACATGGATGAGGCCGCTCAACTTGTAGGGCAATTTCACATACCACTTATGCAGGCGCGTGTACTCGTCGCCCAGGGCAATCCATCCGCAGCGCTGGTAGTGGTGGAAGCACAACGCCAGCATGCGGAAGCAAAAAGTTTGGCAGATAGGCTGCTCCTGGTGATGGCTGTCCAATCGGTTGTATTGTTTGCAAACGGTGAAAAGGAAAAGGCAGTGGAACTGCTTAGCGAGGTGTTGGCGCAAGCCGAACCGGAAGGCATCATCCGTCTATTCGTGGACGAAGGTGATGTCATGGCAGAACTCTTGTCTGCCGCAGGTGCGCAGGGTATCCGGCCAGAATATATCGGCAAGCTGCTGGCTGCCTTCAAGAGGGAGGCGAAAGATGACCAATCGACAACCTCAGTTGCCGGTTCTGCGTTATTAATCGAGCCGATTAAGCCAGCGCGAGCTGGAAATCCTAAAGTTGATCGCCCAGGGGCTATCCAATCGAGAGATCGGCGAGCGGCTATTCCTGGCCCTGGACACGATCAAGGGGCACAATCGCAAGATTTTTGACAAACTGCAAGTTCAAAAACCGCACCGAAGCTATCGCCCGTGCCCGCGAGCTGGGTTTGTTGTAAGGTTCTACAATCCTCAACTTTTCCCCTCAACAATAATTAATCAACACCTTTTTCCAACACTAAAGTGTCTGTTCGTTAACACCGTGTGGGGGCTATTATCCCTGTACATTCCCGGGCAAGGATCGGGCTGCAAACAAGTGGCACGAACTGGATTGACCGGAACCAAAAGGTGCAGAGATATGAGAAACAAATTCAACCCAAAAACGGACCCAAACAAACCGACGTTGTATAAGATCAGGATCAAGGGCCATCTTGACAGTCAATGGACCGACTGGTTCGAAGGCTTGACCATCACGCTGGAAGAAGACGGCACTACGCTGCTATCCGGCCCGGTGGTCGACCAGGCTGCCTTGCATGGCTTGCTCAAAAAAGTCCGCGACCTGGGCATGCCATTGATCTCGGTCTGTCCTCTCGATCCCGGCGCCGCGACTACTTCCGGGACAGGCCAGGCAGATGCGTCAAATGTCAAATCCTAAATTAGGCGTAGGCGGCTTGTTTACGCCAAAATCAATCACAACAAAAGGAGAAGAAAATGAAAACGACCAAAGTAAGTCCCCATGGGACAGACAGAAAGACCGCCGCAGTTGTGGGCGTGCTATTCATCCTGGGGACGGTTCCGGCCCTGCTGAGCCTGCCCCTGATGGTAAACACTGTCAGTGCTCCGGATCAGCTGACAGCGATCTCCGCCAATGCAGGCCAGATGATCCTCTTCACGGCGATTAAATTCTTCATGGGTATTGCCTGTGCCGGTATTGGCCTTGCGCTGTATCCGATCCTGAAGAAATACAACGAGGGTCTGGCGATCGGCTCGGCTGGCTTCAGGGTGATCGAGGGAATGACCAGTGTTGTTGGTGCTCTTCTCTATATTCTGCTATTGGCGCTGAGCCAGGAATTCGTGAAAGCCGGGGCTCCGGCGGCATCGTACTTTCAGACCGCAGATGCAGTGATTAATGCAGGAATCGGTTGGTTTAGAGATGTGGCCATGCTATTAACTTTCGGCATCGGTGCCCTGATGTACTATGCCGTCTTCTATCAATACCGACTCGTTCCTCGATGGCTAAGCGTCTGGGGTCTGGTTGGGATCACATTGACCATCATCAGCGCTGTGTTGGTAATGTTCCAAGTCATCGCTCCCTTCTCCACAATCCAGATTATTTTCCAGATGCCGATCCTCCCGCAGGAGTTGGTTTTGGCGGTCTGGCTGATCGTAAAAGGGTTCAATCCATCCGCAGGCGCTTCCGGGGCTTCGAAAACAGCGACGAACGAGCGTGGGAGCATTGCATAGGCTTGTATTCCAGGGAAGAGCGAAGGCTGAAAGCCCTCTCTCTCCCCGCTCAGCAACATGGTTATGCTCGTCGAATAGAGATTTCAAAGTGGACAAAATGCATCATAAGGAGATCGGAAAATGTTAAAAAAGGTTCGATTGTTCTTTCAATATGGTGCGGCATCAACTTTTTGCTCGCCTTTACTATATTGTGCTTTGTCATCGTGCTCAAGAAAGACTCGCCAATTTTGCAGGTGGCTGCTTTTTCAGAAGCTGAAATTGCCGGCCTCAGCGCCAAAACCATTGCAGCGCTCAACTGTTTTACGATCCTGTACAACTCCTGCTCACTGGTGATCTCGGTGCTGACGTGGCCGCTCATCCGCAAAAACCTGGTCGCCGGTCAAAAATCGGCTTTCTGGATGCTGGTATTCGTGATCGGCTTTTTCGAAGTGATGGCGTTTCTCGCTTCCTCATATATTGGGCATGGGCGCTGGCAGGTGAATGTCCTTCAGAGCGTTTTATACCTTGTGGGCATCGGCCTGTCTGGTTGGTCCCTGTTCAAATCAAAGGAGATAAAAAATGAATACGAATAAAAAGACCGCAAGAATCGCAGGGTTGCTGTATCTTATTTACATCGTGGTTTCCATCTTCGCCAATGTGCTTGGTCGTTCCAAGCTGATCATATTGGGAGATGCGGCGACGACCGCCCGGAATATCATCGCCTCGGCATGGCAATTCCGGATCGGCTTCGTGCTCGACCTGGTTTCGGCTGTGCTCTTCCTTTTAACAGCCTGGGCTTTGTACGTGTTGCTGAAGCCGGTGAACAAGAACCTCGCTTTGTTGTTCCTGTTATTGAACCTGGGCGGTGTCGCCGTCCATTGTTTCAGCGATCTCTTTCTGATCGCCAGCCAATTGATCTTGAGCGGCGCGGATTACTTGAAAGCATTCCAGGCCGATCAACTGCAAGCCCTGGCGATGTTATCCCTGAATATCTACAAGAACGGGTTCTCAGGGATCGCCCAGATCTTTTTCAGCGCCTGGCTCTTTCCGCTGGGTTACCTGGTTTACAAGTCGGGCACCCTTCCCAGGTTCCTGGGCATCATCTTGATGGTTGAATGTTTTGCCTGGCTCATGTTTCCAGTTCAGTTCTTCTTTTTCCCGGGCAACGTCGGATTAACCTACGTAAGTTCTGTGGCAGGGTTTATTGGGGAATTTTCCCTTACGCTGTGGCTGCTGATCATGGGCGCCAAAGAACCAAAATAAGAAGGAGCTGAAATAATGACTCGCTCAATAGTGAACCGGAAAAATGTGTTAATCCTGGCAGCGGCAGGATGCCTGGCCTTCTGGGTGACCAACTTCGCGATCTCCCGGACTTCCATCGCCGCCGAGTATAGAGCTGCGCTTTCAATTTCTTATCTTCCGATGCTTGTGGAAGCTTTGGGTGGTGGCCTGATCATCGCCTGTTGCGTCAGCTTTTTCCTGCTTCGTTTCCATGACAAGATCCCAACCAAGGATCCGATTTTAAATCCGTAATCCTAAGCTTAATCGTCCTGGTCATTGTCACAATCTCGATCGGAGCTCCCTCAAGTTTTCGCGAAACAGGTGATGTCTGGCGTTACTTTCTCATCGGCACAATATTTAACTTCTTGAGGATTTTCGCTCTTGGAATAGGTATCGGTTATCTATACAAGAAGCTGTTCGGGTCAGTCTAATTTTACATACACATTCAAAGGAGATAAAAATGAACATAAATGCAACCCTTACGAAAAAGATCGACACAAAAGTCCTGCTCTCCACCCTGTGGATCGTGGTCATGATCAACATGCTGAAAGCGGACATCCTTTCGCTGTATACCCCCGGCTCGTTGGAAGAAGTGGTGAAAACCGCCGCCAGCACCGGCGCAACCGTTCCGCAATTGATGCTGGGCGCGGCGGTCATCGGGCAGCTCGCCATTGCCATGATCGTCCTGTCCCGCGTGTTGAAGTACAGCATCAATCGCTGGGTCAATATCGTGGTAGGCATCATCATCATTGCCTATATCTGGGGCGGCATGGCGTCATATCCCCACTACCTGTTCATCGCCAGTGTCGAGACCCTCTGTCTGTTGCTGATCGTCTGGTTTGCCTGGAAGTGGCGCACTGTCGAAGCCTGACAAAACGAATAGGAGAAAACTCATGAAAGCGATTGTTCAAAACGACTACGGTTCACCCGTTGTTCTCAAACTGGCAGAGGTCGCCCAGCCGGCAATGAAAGATAACCAGGTATTGGTTCGCGTCAAGGCTGTTTCCATCAATGCCGGGGATGTGTTCGCCATGCGGGGCAATCCATGGCCGATCCGCTTTGTAGCCGGGTTTCCCAAGCCCAAAAACTATATCCTCGGCTGTGACATGGCTGGGGTAGTCGAAGCGGCTGGTTCTAGTGTGACGCAGTTCCGCCCCGGCGACGAGGTGTATGCAGCTTGCAGCGGCGCGCTTGCCGAATATGTGTGCGTGGCTGAGGATAAACTGGCGCTCAAACCCGCCAACCTCACGTTCGAGCAAGCCGCAGCCATTCCAACCGGCGCGATCACTGCCCTGAAAGGCTTGCGCGATGTCGGCAAGTTACAGCCGGGTCAAAAGGTGTTGATCAACGGGGCTTCGGGAGGGGTGGGCACATTTGCCGTGCAAATCGCCAAAGCGCTCGGAGCCGAAGTGACCGGCGTATGTAGCACGCGGAATGTGGACATGGTGCGCTCCCTCGGCGCGGACGATGTCGTGGATTACACCCGCAAGGACTTTACCCAAAACGGACAGCGCTACGACCTGATCCTCGACAATGTTGCCAGCCATTCCTTTTCAGACCTCATGCGAGTCCTTACCCCGCAAGGGCTGGTCGTCCCCAACAGCGGTCACAGCGGCATGGGATACGTGTTCAAGGCCTTTCTGCTCTCACCGTTCCTGCGCCAACTGGGGAGCATGTATCTGGCTGTGCCGTTTGGCATAGACCTGACGGAATTAAAGAGTGGATCGAAGACGGAAAGGTTAAGCCGGTCATTGAACGAACCTACCCGCTGTGCGACACCGCCGAGGCATTCCGCCACCTGGAAAAAGAACACGCCCAAGGCAAAGTGGTCATCACGGTGACAGAATGAAGGAGAGAACCATGCTGGACACGAGGATCATACTTTCCGCAACCTGGGTGGTCGTCACGCTGATTTTTCTTTATGGCGATGTCTTACGCATCTGCAGCGGCGACTTGGCAAAAAATTCGATGGCCGACAAGAATCTCAACCAGTTCGTTTGGCTGGGGATTGCGGTTCTGATGTTGACGCCGATCCTGATGGTTTTCCTAACCCTGGTATTGCCCCAGTCTGTGAGTCGCTGGGTGAATATCATCGTAGCCGCCTTCTTTTTCCTCTTCAACCTGGTTGGCTTACCCACCTACGCATCCTTATATGACAAATTCCTGCTGGCAGTCAGCATGGGGTTCAATGTGGTCACGATCTGGTATGCATGGAATTGGAGTTGAACCTGAAGGTTAGCCCGGCAGATGCGTGAGCGGCTAGATGTCAAAAAATAAACCCATCCATATCGTTCAAAAAAGGAGACAAAACATGAAAACCCTGCAGAAATCTGGCGGTATCGCCGCATTGTTTATGGCAATCAGCCACCTGGTCGGCCTAGTCATCTTCATCGTCGTATTGGACTATATCAACATCACCGACCCGGCGCAAAAGCTCGCCATGAACATCGAAAAACAGGCGGTCATCTTCTCGACCAACCTGCTCATGTACGTGTTCTTCGGCTTCGCGCTGATCGTCCTGGCGCTGGCGTTGTACGACCGCATGAAGTCCGGCGCCTCAGCGCTCATGCAGGTGGCAGCCGCCGTCGGGATCATTTGGGCTGGGTCGCTCATCGCCAGCGGCATGACCGCAAACGCGGGACTCGCTACCATCGTCACCCTCTACGCTAAAGACCCGGCACAGGCTGCGTTGACCTTTCAGGCGATCGAGGCGATCACCAACGGGCTGGGCAACGCCAATGGTGAAATCCTCGGCGGAGCATGGACACTGCTGGTCAGCCTGGCGGCGCTGCGCACCGGCGGACTTCCCAAGGCGCTGAACATCCTCGGTGTATTGGTCGGCGCGGTCGGCATCATCACGCTGATCCCGGCGCTGAACGACCTGGTGGCTGTGTTCGGCCTGGGTCAGATCATCTGGTTCGTCTGGCTGGGGATCGTGCTGCTGCGCGGCAAGCTTGGCGAGACAGCATGAACGAAGACTTTACAGAAAACGGGTTTCAAAATCAACAGATCACGGGAGATCATATATTCACCAACATTGAAACCAACCGTCTGGTCTTAAAATGCGTCGACCATAGTGACCGCGATTTCATTTTTGAAGAATTCCAAAATGATTTCATCAACAAATATTTGTATGACGAAGAGCCGATGACGGATATATCTCAAGCAGTTGCATTAATTGATTTCTATACGATGGTTGAACCAAGAAAGCAAAATAGATGGGTCTTAATGGATAAAACCACAAAAACAAAACTTGGAACATGTGGTTACCATTTGTGGAATCCTGACCATAAAGAAGTGGAAATTGGTTTTGAGTTAATGGAGCAATACACTGGCAAGGGTTATATGCAAGAAGCTGTAGAAGCGATCATTGAATTTGCTAGGCAAAAAATGAATGTGGAAAGAATTAATGCGATCGTATCCATCAATAATATAAACTGCATAAAACTCTTAGAAAAGCTAAGGTTTATTAAAGTAGGCGAAGAGGAAACTGAATTTCGAGGTCACATGTATTTTCATCATATCTATGCCTTGGAAATAAAACCCAACTTGAAAAGTAATCCTGGAGGATGACATGAAAGCAATTGTATACACAAAATTTGGCCCGCCCGAGGTGCTTCAGCTTCAAGAGCTGGAAAAACCCACCCCGAAAGCGAATGAGGTGTTGATCAGAATATTTGCGACAACCGTCGTAAAAGAAGACCCGGACATGAGAGCTTCCCCAGGGTTTAACGGATTTCCTGAAACCCAGGCATCCGATCCTGGGGCAGGAACTGGCTGGGGAAATTGAATCCATTGGCAGAGATGTGACCCGCTTCAAGCCCGGCGACCAGGTATTTGGCATCGACATGTTTGGCGCGTATGCTGAATACAAATGCATGCCCGAAAACGGGGCGCTGGCCATCAAACCGGCCAACATGAGTTATGCAGAAGCTGCCAGCGTTCCGAATGGGGCATTAACCGCGCTGCCTTTCCTGAGAGATATGGGCAATGTCCAAAGTGGACAAAGCGTGCTGATCTATGGCGCTTCCGGATCGGTCGGCACTGCGGCGGTTCAACTCGCCAGGTACTACGGGGCGCAGGTGACCGGGGTGTGCAGCACCGCGAATTTGGAATGGATCAATTCTTTGGGCGCCGACCAGGTGATCGATTACACCCGGGAGGATTTCACCAGGAACGGCAAGACCTATGAGGTTATTTTTGACACGGTCGGCAAGCGTTCGTTTTCAGAATGTAAAGGTTCGCTGACGGAGGAAGGCATCTATCTTGCCACGGTCCCCACGCCGGGCATGTTGCTCCAGGCGTTATGGACTGCAAAGCGCAATCGGAAAAAAGTGAAGTTTGTCGCCGCGGGTTTGAGGCCGGCGAGGGAGAAGATCAAGGACCTTCTCTTCCTCAGCCAGCTGATCGAGGCGGGGAAACTGAAAGCGGTCATTGATAAGGTCTATCCACTCGATCAGATCGTCGAGGCGCACCGCTATGTCGGGCAGGGGCATAAAAAAGGCAATGTCGTGATCACAATAGGAATTAATCCCAAAAACAAGGAGATGAAAAATGCACAATCATAGAAAAACCGCCGTCACCGTTGGAATTCTGTTCATCATTGGAACTGTTTCAGGCATCCTGAGTGGTGTTGTGACTGCTCCGATCAACGCTGGAGCTACATTCCCACTCAATGTATCTGCCAATGAAACTCAATGGATCATCGGAACCCTGCTCATCCTGGTGATGGGATTCCCCCTGGCGATGATCCCGGTACTGTTATACCCAATATTTAAGAAACACAATGAAGCCCTGGCATTGGGAGCTGTCCTGTTCAGGGGAGTTCTTGAAATGGTCTGTTATATCCTCCCGGTGATTGGCATGTTCCTGCTGTTGAGCGTCAGCCAGATCCAGGCAAGGACGGGGGCAGAAGAGGTAGCCAGTCTTCAAATCGGGGATCTGTGCTTACCGCCACACTCGATTGGTCCTCTCTGATTCTGGGGCTCGTTTTCAGTATCGGTGGGATGATGATCTATATTCTTTTTTATCAAACCAGGCTTGTTCCCCGCTGGCTGTCAGGCTGGGGTTTCATTGGTGCAATATTGTATTTCATTGCTCACATGGATGGCATTTTTGGCTCGCAGCAGGCCTTATCTTTCAATGCGGGGCTGGGATTTTTAATGGGCCCGCTTGCCATTCAGGAAATGGTCTTTGCAGCCTGGATGATCTTCAAGGGATTCGATCCATCGGCAATTAATGCCTTATCCACCAGTAAGTAAAAAGGAGAGTTGAGATGAAAGCTATTGTTTACACAAAATACGGCTCGCCGGAAGTGCTGCGGCTGGAGAACCTTCCCAAGCCGGAACCGCGCGAGGACGAAGTGCTGGTCAAAATCCACGCCACCACCGTCACCATCGGCGACACGATCATGCGCAGCCTCAACATGCCCATCCACGGCTGGCAGAAGGTCATGGGCCGCCTGTTCCTGGGTTGGAACGGACCCCGGCGCCCCGTCCTGGGCATGGAACTGGCCGGGGAGATCGAGGCAGTTGGCAGGAAGGTGACCCGCTTCAAGCCCGGCCAGGCAGTCTTCGCCTCCACCTGCGATGTCAATTTCGGCGGTTATGCCGAGTACAAGTGCCTGCCCGAGAACGGCGTGATCGCTCTCAAGCCCCTCAACCTCACCTTCGAGCAGGCTGCAGCGGTCCCCGGCGCAGCGCAAACGGCCTGGCGCTGTCTCAAAAAGGGCAACATCCAGCCCGGGCAAAAAGTCCTGGTCTACGGCGCCTCGGGAGCGGTGGGCACATTTGCGGTCCAGCTTGCCAGCCGCCACTTTGGCGCCGAGGTGACCGGGGTGTGCAGCGGTGCGAATTTGGCATTGGTCAAATCCCTGGGAGCGAGCCAGGTGATCGATTACACCCGGCAGGATTTCACCCAATGCGGCGCAACCTATGACGTGGTCTTCGATGCAGTTGGCAAACTGTCCCCTGAGCAGGGCAAAAAGGCGCTCAAGCCGGGCGGAGTCTACCTCAACGTGCATGTCGACTCGGGTCGCGGCGAGAAACTCGAACACCTGCTCATTATCAAGGAACTGATCGAGGCGGGCACGCTCATGCCGGTCATTGACCGGGTATACCCGTTCGAGCAGATCGCCGAGGCTCACCGCTATGTGGACACAGGTCATAAAAAGGGAAATGTTGCGATTACGGTTGGAATTGTCGATAAAAAGACAATGGAATAACAGCACGCAAATGTGAAACTTCAGAACAAGGAGAATTATTGCCATGGAATACGTACTGGATGGATATTGCGGCGTGTACTGCGGCGCTTGCCCGGTCCTTTTGGCGACAAAAACCGGAAAAATGGACGGGACCCAGCAATGCTACGGCTGCAAAAGCGGGAAGCCCACTGGATATTGCGCCACCTGCGGCATCAAGGCTTGTGCCCAGCGCAAAGGCTATGAATTCTGCAATCAATGCCGCGAATTGATGACTTGCGAGCTCATGCGAAAGTTTGTTGCCGACACCCAGTATCCTTATGGGCGATGTGTATTGAAGAACATGGAAATGATCCATGCCAAAGGCCTTCCCCAATGGCTGGAAATGCAGGACAAGCGCTGGCGGTGCAAGGACTGCGGCGCATCGCATTCCTGGTATCACGTGACCTGCCCTCAATGCGGTCAAGCCGTGGCAGATTATCAGGCAGACCTGTAACGCCTCGCATAATGCTCTGATCAGCGCCGGAAGTTTGCTGCATGGTTCCATATTTCCACAACAGATAAACAGGATAAGAAAATGAAACAAGATCAAATCGAGAAACATTCAACCACACGATCGGTCATTTTGCATATCCTCCCTGGAATCCTGGTCGGTGGTTTTTTCTTGCTTGCCCGACAGCCGATTACTGCCATGGGATATCCCTCGATTGTTGCCTTGATACTTGCTTACGCCTTTATCCTTATTCCGGTTGAGCTGGGTTACCTGTTAGTTCAGGGGAAGAAAAAGACAGGTCGCTTTACATTACAGGGGATCATCAGTTATCGAAATTCGATCCCCTGGTGGCACTACCTTGCCTGGGTGTTCGTCATTTTCATTGCTGTTGGGATCATATTTACTCTGTTAAAACCTGTTGATGCTTTTCTGCAGGGGAAGTTGTTTTTCTGGATGCCGGAGATTAATTATGGATTGGATGGTAATTATTCCAGAAAAACATTGATCGTTACCTACTCGCTGGTTCTACTATTTGTTGCATTCCTGGCCCCGTTGGTTGAAGAATTGTATTTTCGGGGATATTTGTTGCCCAGGATGAAAGGCAAGTTCGCTTCCTTGTTGCATAGCTTCCTGTTTGCAGTTCAGCATGTCCTGGAACCATGGATGATCATCACGCGCACACTTGGATTTTTACCCATCCTCTTTGGCGTAAAAAAGAAGAATATCTTCGTTGGAATATTTGTCCACATTCTGTGTAACACGGTGAATGTAATCACAGGCATTGCATTTATTATGAAGATGACCTGAGCAGACAATATCCCAGTAAATCCAACCTGCAGGTTGGGTCCACCCCGCTCACCTGCTTCTTTCGCAAACCTTTGAGCTTAAGGAACGTACATGCCAGACCAAAAGAAAGGGAGAAAGTGATGTCAATAAATACTGAGATCAAACCAAGTTTGAAATTCATGTTACTGTTCATCCCGGTCGCATTTATTACATATGCTTTCCACGAATTTGGACATTGGATCGTTGGGGAGGTTTTAGGAAACAAAATGGTCTATAGCCTAAATTATGTATGGCCTCAAAGCGGATACTATATTGATGCAAGGCATGGGGTATTTGTGAGTAGTGGCGGCCCTGCATTTACGATACTCCTGTCATTTTTATTTTTATTGATTATCGAAAAATATAAAATCTTGTACGCCTATCCTTTTGTGTTTTTTCAAATGTTTTGTCGATTTTTTGCCCTTGTATTCGGTGGATTCGGACAACAGGATGAAGCGAGAATATCAGCAATTCTCGGACTTGGAACATATACTGTTGCAATAGTTGTACTTTTAATATTATTCCTGATGGTATTGAGAGCAAGCTACGTATTAAGAATTAATCTGAAGAATAATGGTTATATTCTTACAATGAGTGTCTTGTGCAATCTCTTGGTCATTGGGACGTATAGAATGATCTCATAATGGGGTAGTACGCGAATTCAATCTAATATCAACAATCGCATCCAGCAAGATACAGTTCAAATTCAAAATCGTCTTGCACAACCTGCCAACACCGGCTTGAGTGACAGCGGCTCAGATCCCCGATGTCTTGCAGCAAAAGGAAGCCGAGAGAAGGCATAAAGCTGGACCGACCTGGAGACCCATTCTGCAGTATGGGTTCCCACCCTTCGCCAGGAGTGATTCTTCAAAATCCATCCATATATAGGAACTTCCTATATTCTCTACCGTCCTGCATGGACAATCAGGTTCCTTTTTTCAAGCTGATCAATTCGGTTAAATTTGTAGGATTATTAAGTAAGAGAATGAAATATGAAAATCAAAAACTGGTCGTTGAATTTGGTACCGTGTTCGCAGTAGCCCTGGGATTTGCTGCACTTGTGACCCTTCTATGGAACTTCATCGGGCATGGAAAAACCACCGTGGACTGGGAAACATCATTCCGCTTTTCGGTTTTCTTCGGCATTATCCTGACCTGGGTAAAGTCACGGGAAATCAAAGAAAAATAAAGTTTTCAAAAATCTGAACCAAAAGAAAGAAGGAAAAAATGAAAAAGATCATTACGATCACGATGTTATTGCTGACCCTGACAGCCTGCACGGCGCCCTGGGTCCACACCAATAAATCATCCGGCACTGACCCCCAGGTCGGGATGGCAAATCCAGCCTCGGTCTTCTGCGAGGAGAATGGAAACACGCACGAGATCCAGACTGCCGAGGATGGCAGCCAGACCGGCATCTGCATCTTCCCGGACGGCAGCACCTGTGACGAGTGGGCCTATTTCCGGGGAGAGTGTGGCCCCGAAGGAAGTGGCGGCGGCACCGGAGGAGGAGAAGGGGATGGCTCAGGTGGTTACATGCCACCCGGTACCATCAGAAGAAATATCCGATTGGTGGGGCGTCATCAAGAGTACGGAGCCCGGCGCGCAGTATGATGACTACTTCGAGCGGCAGGACCTGGGGCAGATCATCTACTTTGGCATCGATTCATTGGACCCTGAGGTACAAGCGCAGATCGAGGCCCTGCGCGATAGTGGCAAGATCGTTCATCTTTATGGCACTTTATTTAGCAATGTGCCCGACTTCAACGGCTCGCAGGTCCAGGTGGATAGCATCGAGGTTGAAGACCAAGGCGCAGGTGGTTACATGCCACCCGGTACTTCAGAAGAAATAGCAGATTGGATGGGGTGTCATCAAGAGTACCGAACCCGGCGCACAGTATGATGACTACTTCGAATTCATGGACCGACGGGCAGATCATCTACTTTGGCATCGATTCCACGAACCCGGCGGTACAAGAGCAAATCGATACCCTGCGTGACAGTGGCAAGGTCGTTCATCTCTATGGGACATTGGTTAGCAACGTGCCTGACTACAACGGCTCGCAGATCCTGGTGGATCACATCGAAGTTGAAGGATGACGATCCATCGCTGATCCACGCTACCCAAAATTTGACCACCATTGCTGAAGATGTCCCCGAAAAAGACATCTTCAGCAATTTCCCGGATTATGCTCAAGAAGTACTGGAAGGTTGAAAATGAACCTGCTTGTGCGGAGTTTGGTGATCTTTGCCAGCCTCATCTCCATTGGCTTTGGAACCTGGCACTTTTTTGTACCCAGGGCCTGGAATTGGTATTCCTATATCGCCAGCAATGCAACCGAACTGGTAGCCGCTGTTCGGGCAATCAATGCCTTTTTCTCCTTGTCATTGGTTTTGTTTGGCATCGTGAACATACTGTTCGTTTATGCAGACAAGTCAAACAGGTATTCGATCCTGATCATGCTCGCCGCAACATGTGTTTTGTGGATCACCAGGGTACTCTTTCAGGTGATTTACCCCCAGGGCTCCCTGTATCCGGGTCTGCAATACGGAATGTTATCGGTCTTTGTGATCGTTACCCTGTGTTACCTGGTTGCTTTGCTGAGCATTTTGTTCCAAAAAACCCCGATTTAGCCAGGTCCTGGCAGTCATGAATTAATCATCTGCTGCCAAGCAATAAAGAAATGATCAAAGAACCCCACAATGAATTGCGTTCAGGCTGCTGTACAACCACTATCCTGCCAGGTTTCCACCCTGGCATCATGAAGGCATGTACCCGCAGCCCATTATCCCCTGTTCCCTACAGTCTGTATCCCCTCCAGCCGGGAATCAATCCTCCTCTTCCGCGGGGAAATTCGCCGGCCACGAGGCCACCTGTTCGGCCTGCAGGAAGGTGGGACCGGGACCCGTGCCGGTGAGGATGTCGCTTGAACTGCAATTCAACACCGCCTTGGCCACATCCATGCCCGAGGCGGTCACCCCTGCCACGCCGTGGCTGAGTCGTGCTGGCTCCGCACAGGAACAAGCCCTCGAACTCGGCTGCGCGCCGGGAACGCCCAGGGCCCCACCTGCGTGGGCAGCTTGTCAATGCCATACAGGTTGCCGCGCGTGGCATTGAGATAATGCTCGTTGGTCAGCGGCGTGCCCAGGCTGAAGAAGATGATGTGCTTGCTCAGGCCGGGGATGCGCTTCTCCAGCCCGCGCACCATGCGCCAGGCCAGGTCTTCCTTCATCGCATCGTATTCCGCCGGGCGGTCGCCGTATTTGGCTCCTGGCCCATTTCTCGAAGGCCTGGTAGCCCACGAACGCGAAGGACTCGCAGGTGTGATGCCCGGCGTGGTCCGCTGGCATGCATCTTGGACGGGTCCTTGAACGTGGTCACGGTCAGGAACATCCCGGGCGGGGTGTCCTCGCTCATCAGCGCATCGGTCAGCCCGTCGGAGTAAATCTTGTCCACGTCGGCATGTTCGTAATACCAGATATTGCCCGAATCCAGCCCGGCGGCGCGCAGGTCCATGTCGGTGGCGAAGAACAGGCTCAGGCAGGAGGTGGAATAGCGGGCGCCGTCCACTTCTTGCGCAGCCGGGCTGGAGAGCTGCTCGCGGCCGATCAAGCGTGCCGAAGGTCACCTCGGGATCGGCGTTGGAGACGACCGTCGCCGGCGCTGATCCGCTCCCCCGTGTCCAGTTCCACCCCGCAGACCCGGTTGCCCTCCAGCAGGATGCGCCGGACGCGGCACTGCGAGCCGGATCTCGCCGCCGGCGCGCTTCAACGCGCGCACGAAGGCGCGTGGGGATGATGAACGCCCCGCCGCAGCGGATAGTAGCCACCTTCGAGATAATGGCGGGTGATGCCCGCATGGACGAAGGCCGACACCTGCGAGGGCGGCAGACCGTGATCGCCCGGCCTGCCCCGCCAGCACGCCGCGCAGCACGGGATCGCTGACGTGGGCATTGATCAGGTCGCCGCCGGTGGCGCGCATCCAGCGCAGCACGTTTGGCGCGCTCCTGGCTGCCTGCACCGGATTGCCCAGGTCCCCCAGGTCGGGAGAGCGAGACGAGCATGTTCTCCAGGTCGTCGAAGTACGCAGCGATGCCCTGCGCCTCGGCAGGGAAATGACCCTGCAGGCTTTCGACCAAGTTCTGCTTGCCTTTGCGGGAAATCCACCCGCTTCTCCCCGATGAAGATGTGGTCGTACCCATCCGGGTTCATCTCCACGAAAGCCAGGTCCTGTGAGACTCCCAAGCCGTCATAGATGCGCCGCAGCCCTCCGCCCTCCTCCAGGCTGCCCAGGTAATGCACCCCCGGGCTGAAGCGATAACCCTGCAGCGTGAACGAATGCGTCCAGCCGCCGGGACGGTCATGCTGCTCCAGCACCAGTACCTTTTTTCCCGCCTGAGCCAGCGCCACCGCGGCGGTCAACCCGCCTGCGCCGGATCCGATCACGATGACATCATAGTCCATGGGAGTCTCCTGTGCGTTGAAATATTCTTCATGATGTAACACTCATCCCGCCAAAGGGATAGTAAAGGAAATCCCTATTCCGGGATAAATCAAGAGGGCCAGCATGACGAAACGGGAGATGGCGATGGAGACCGGCAGCTCGGCGAATTTCCCGTCCCGGTCGGTGCGGGGCTGACCATTTCAGACATCACAGTCGAGATGACCTGGGGTGGAGGGAACCTGCGCCTGAGGGTTTTTACCGCGGCTTGAAAGGCTCGAAAAAAATGCCAAGCGCCTCCCTATGCAGGAGCAGGAGGCTGAACTGGATGAATTTCCTCCAAGGCAAAGCGTCCCAGGATCACAGGGCTGCGATTAGGTCGATGATCACCAGGAAGAAGAAAAAGAAGCCGAAGAAGATGGGCAGCCAGACCAGCAGGGCGCGTTCCTTGCTGCGCAGCACGGCGAGCAGGCCGAGAACCCCGGAGGCGATCGCGGTGGCAGCCATCAATGCACCCGGGATGGCGATCCCGCGCGGTCCAACGCCCGAACCGGCGAGGATGATCAGGTTGGCCAGCGCGGTCAGCAACGGTAAAAGCAGGGTGACACCTCCCAGCCCCACCGCCCACCACCCCAGGCGGGTGCCGGGCAGGATGCGCAGCCGCTGTTCCGAGGCAGGGTGTGATTTGGGGGACTTGGGGGGTGTAACGGGATTGTCAGCCATATTTTTTCTCCAAGTATATTGTGTGGATCATGGATCTCCGCATCGGGCGTAATCAGCCCAAAAGGCAGCATTTGGTTGCTGCAAGCATACAACAATCCCCCCATTCCCGCAAGCATAAGTGCTCCATTTCCTCATTCTCCCCCCTTCCACCTCCTATCCCTCGATAAAAAATCATCCGGGCGAGGGGTGGAAAACCCCTCCCGGGGTGTGCCTTATTGTGAGACATCCTTGCTATGATATCCGTATGGAGTGTAGGTGAAGAGATCGTCTCTTGACCGAGCCCATTATTCAGGAAAGGAAAGATAGATGTACACCCCAATCCGAAAGTCCACCCTGCTATTTGCCGTGTTAAGCCTGCTCCTGGTCGCGGTAATCACCTCCGCCTGCAGTTTCACCTTCCCCCACCTGGGGACATTCACGCAGGTGGTCGATGTCAGCATCGACCAGGCGATGATCAACGAAACCAAGCCCAGCATCGAGGTCCACGGGCACGATTTCTGGGAAGAGCTGGATTGCGATGTCCAGCGCGGCGAGCTCCACGACGGCTTCATTCGCTTTATCGGCTCCAGCACCCGGGAGGATGCCCTTGGACGGGACTGCAGCATCGATGTGAGCCTCAGCATTGAGGACGGCATGCTCACCTCGCGGATTATCGCCATGGATGTCCCCAGGTTCAGCATCCAGGACCCGATCGTGGTCAGCCTCAACCAGGAACTGGAGACGCGACTGCACTTCGACAATTTCGACATGAGCACGGTGGTGCGCTTCCAGGAAGTGGAGGTCACCGAGGAGACGCTGCGCATCAAAGTCCAGGTGACCGTCAATCTTTAAGCCTCCCCTGCTGATAACATAACCAGCATTAGCGGGTGCTTGCCGGGGCATCACCACCGGCAGGCACCTGTTTCTTCGCCTTATCGCCAGGGGTTATGCCAGGTTGCACTTATTTTGTTGGGCTTGCGAAACCAGCGTCAATGGCAGTTAACCCGCACCCTTTGTGGTCAGGTGCGCATTCTCCCAGCCACATCGAGAGACCTTTTTACCGAAAACGGCTTGCATGGCGCCTCCAACGGCTGTGCTTACGAAGGGACTAACCTGACCTGTTTGCAACTTCCCGGAGGTGATTGGCGTATACTTCCATAACAATTGTTCGTATTAGATTCCATGAAATCGCCACCGGAATGTAAGCAAGGAATAAAAAGAAAGGAATACTGAACCAGTCAATGAATCACCCCTGAACCAGTCAACCCGATTATCCCTGAACCAGTCGACCCTATCACCCCTGACCTGAATGAAGAACGCCGCGCAGAAAAACGCCTGCGCCGCAGGAGCAACGAATGGATGTGGGGCATCCTGCTCATCCTGGTTGCCATCTTCCTGGTGCTGAAGAACCTGGGCCTCAACTTCCCGGACAACTGGTGGGCGCTGCTCATCCTTCTCCCCGCTTTCTCCTGCTTCGCCAATGCCTGGAGGTCCTCGCGGGCAGCCGGCGGACATTTCAACCGTCATGCGCGCGGCAACCTGGTCTGCGGTGTGGGCTTCCTCTTCGTCACCGCCATGTTCCTGTTTAGCTTGAATTGGCTCTACATCGGCCCGATCCTGCTCGCCCTGGCAGGTCTCAGCCTGATCGTCAATACCCTGATCCCGGATTAACCTCTTTCCAACGAGGAGAGAGATATGGAAAGGAATTTCCCATGAAAACCATGCGGCTTTTACCAATCTTCTTCATTGTCATCCTGCTCCTGGCAGCCTGCGATCTCCAGATCAATCCCAAGTCATTCCGACTCATTGAGCCTTCGGATACCCTGATCACCGAGGAACGCCAGGTCAGCGGTTTCAGCGGCATTGAATTCAGCACCTTCGGCGAAGTGATCCTCACCCAGGGCGAAAGTGAGTCCCTGACCATCCGCGGCAGCGATAACATTGTCCCCCTCGTGGAGACCAGCGTCGTGGATGGGGTCCTGGAAATCCGCATGGAGGATGGCATCAACATCACCGGGCTGGATGGGAAGAACATGCTCACCTTCACCATCACCGTCAAGGACCTGACCAGCTTGAAGATCAGCGGGGCGGGCAAGGTCTCGATGGACAGCCTCACCACCTCCAATTTCGAGGTGAAGATCAGTGGAGCAGGTGAGGTCTCGCTGGACAACCTCACCACCTCCAGCCTGGCGGTGGGCATGAGCGGCGCCGGGAAGTTCGAGCTGGCCGGGCTCCCCGCCGATTCCCTGGACGTTTCGCTCAGCGGGCTGGGGAACATCCGGCTTGCCGGTGAAGCCGACCAGGCGACCATCGTCATCTCGGGTGCCGGGCCCGTTGAGGCCTATGATCTCAAGGTCAAGACGGCCAGGATCACCATCTCCGGGCTGGGCAATGCCGAATTGTGGGTCACCGAAAGCCTGAACGGCTCGATCAGCGGTGCCGGGAGTGTCTCCTACTACGGCAACCCGCTGACCACGACCTCCGCCAGCGGCCTGGGCAGTTTCAAGTCGCTGGGCAGCAAGTGATCCGGGAAACATCCTGACCGATCGACCAATCCAGGCTCCCTCCGCAAGGGGGGAGCCTTTATTTACTGGCGCCTTGCCACAGGGCAGCAACTCGTCAAGGTTGTACTGGGGAAAAGTGCCCACTCAATCCGTCAGCGCCAGGCGGATGTGCGCAAACAAAATATCAGTATAATGTCGGTGAGGTTGGCAGGATACACCTGGATCAGCCCAGCCAGCCTGGAAAGGTTTTCACACATGGAACAAAACAACCCTGCAAGCAAAGCACAGATCGTCTACTTCTCGCACGGCGGCGGACCGCTGCCGATCCTGGGTGACCCCGGGCACAAGGCGATGGTGGAATTCATGCAAGCCCTGCCCTAGCCAGCTGAGGCGACCCGATGCCATCCTGGTGATCAGTGCCCACTGGGAGGAGCGGGCGGCGACCCTGTTGGGGGCAGACAACCCGAAGATGTTCTACGATTATTACGGCTTCCCGCAGGAAGCCTACGCCATCAACTACCCCGCCCCGGGCAGCCCCGAACTGGCAGGCAGGATCGCATCCATGCTCGAGGCAAAGGGCATCCCGGCGCGCCTCGACCCGCAGCGGGGATTCGATCACGGCCTGTTCATCCCCCTCAAACTGATGTACCCGCAGGCGGACATCCCCTCCCTGCAGCTCTCCCTGCTGCGCGGGCTGGATCCCCAGGCGCACATTGCCCTGGGACAGGCCTTGCGCGGGCTGCTGGACGAAAATATCCTGGTGATCGGCTCCGGGTTCTCCTTTCACAACATGGGCGCATTTTCCTGGCAGGGAGACGGCGCCGCAGATCCGGCCAACGAGGCCTTCCAGGACTGGCTGATCGAGACCTGCACCGCGTCCATGCCACAATCCGAGCGCGAAAAACGCCTGGTCGAATGGGAGCGTGCCCCCTCGGCGCGCTACTGCCACCCGCGCGAGGAGCACCTGCTGCCCCTGCACGTCTGCGCCGGCATGGCAGGCAAAGCCGGGCAGGTGATCTTCGATGACCAGATCCTGGGCAAGCGTGGGGTGGCGTTTTTGTGGTGAAAAAAAATCACGTGCGGGGCAGGCCCCTGCACGTCTGCGCCGGCATGGCAGGTAAAATCGGGCAGGTGGTTTTCGATGACCAGATCCTGGGTAAGCGCGGGGTGGCGTTTTTGTGGTGAAAGAAATAAGCACGTGCGGGGCGGCCCCTGCACGTTTGCGCCGGCATGGCAGGCAAAATCGGGCAGGTGGTCTTCGACGACCAGATCCTGGGCAAGCGCGGTGTGGCGTTTTTGTGGTGAGGGAACTGGGCATTAGTCGTTCATCTGTAGCGGCAGTTCACCTGTCCTCGTCAGAAGACTTGTACCCTTAGCACCTTTTGGGTGTAAGGGTGTTAATTACCCTTGCTGAGGTGAATCCTCGGTGGGAGTTGGAATTCAATTTGAAAACATTGGATGAGTTGAGAAACCTTTTTCTCCAGATTTTTTGACAGGGAAGCATCTGGAGAAAAATAACACGCCCCGGTTGACCGGGGCGTGTTCGTTAATATTCCTGCACAGGTGGTTACTTGTGAATGACGATGGAGCCGCCTCCCAGCGTGGTTGTCGGAGCAAGTTCATCCCCTGCCCCGAGCATGTTATCGTAAATGATGTTTCCAGAGGCTTTATCCCAGATTTTTATGCGGAAATTATCCTCCCCGCCGCCGTTAACCTGGCCATCGATTGCAGTCAGAAGGAAGCCGTACTCACCTGCGTCGTTGATCGTGCCGGTGCCCTTGAACTGCGCCCGGGCGCCCGCCACCACCAGCCAGTCATAAGATGTGCTCTTGAAGCTCAATCCAGCGACCTTGAACTGGAACTCGGTGGTGCCGGTGGGTACATTGGCACCCTTCTGATACTTGGAGACAAAGCCGAAGGTGGCTTTGCCCTCCAGCGTGGCATCTGCTGTGTATGCCCCCAGTGGTGACCAGATCCAGCCGCCGCCGGTGACGAATCCTCCGGTCGGGTCATAGACGACCGCCAGCGTGCATGCGGGCGCCGAGTTTGCATAGCCGTCATTGACCGTCAGGCAGACATTATAGATGTCAGCCGCCGCGTAGCTGTGGCTGGGCGAAACACCGGTTCCGGTGGTGCCGTCGCCAAAATTCCAGGCATAGGTCAAGGGATCGCCTTCTGGATCAGATGATCCCGAGCCGTCAAATGCGATGGCGGTATTCACTGCACCGAGGTAAGGTCCGCCAGGGTTTGCAACAGGCGGATCGTTGACGAACTTGTACAGGATGCGCCAATCCGCCGGTATTGTTTTGGGCGTAAACGTCGTTAACCTGGAACTGGAGGGTTAATGTTCTTCCAGTCCCCGGTTTCTCCAGGGTGTAGATATGAGCCGGGTTGTATGCACCCCATTCGATAAATGCACCATCCACCTTCAATTCGAGCAGCGCCTCACCATACGAGAGGTAACCCCGTACATCATCTGTCCAGTTTGTGGCAGGGTCGCTTGCCCTTTGAACCGCATCCTGGGAGTATTCTGCATCCGCCCGGAGATCGAAAGTGAAATTGCCGCCCGCATAGTAAACCCCCCTGGCTTCGACCAGGTAGGAGTTAGCCGCGTCAAGTGTGCTCGAGGTGACAACATGTGTGTTTGCATCATATCCCAAAAGCGGATACAAATTTCGTTTCGATGTACTGGTATCGCGGGTCATCAGCATGTGTACAACCAGCGATATTCAACACCAGGTATTCATCGGTAACCGCCACACTCGCATTGTCGAACGCTTGCTGCAATCCATCGGATACAGTCAATTTAAGGGTGAAGGTTCCGCGATTTTTGCAAGTGACGGTCGTAGCAAGTGCATTCGGGTTGGCAAATGTACAACCGCTGTTGGGACTACTGGCTGTCCACTGGTAGGATAACGAATCGTTTTCAGTGTCCGAAGCGCTGCCTTGGACGGAAATTGCAGAACCAAGATTTCCGCTGTACGGCCCTCCTGCTATCAACCGCAGGCGGATTGTTACCAGGTAGCCGGTGACGGTCAGGTTTCTTACGATGATCGCGCCCCCATCGGACGCACCCATGACCGTCACGTGCATCCCGCCCATCTTGGCTTCATCGGATGCAAAGCTCAAACCGGCGGGGATGATATCCGGTCCGGTAGGTTTCCAGGCAGTATAATAACCGGTTGGTATCCCGTATCCGCCGTCACCCAGGTGTTGGCGAGGTTCGGGAACATCAATGGGCAGACCGTTCCAAGCGTGGCGGAATTCTTTTGGAAGGTCAGCTGCACATCGTATACCCCATTGGTGTTGTAGGTGCCGCCGTTAACCATTCCCCACATATCATCCTGCCACTGGTCCACACCGTCGCGGTCGAACCAGACCCCGTAGTTGTTTCCACTGCCAAAAGCAGTGACAACCGGGTTGGTATCGCAGCGCACATCATACATGGCTTCATCATAACTCCCGGGGTTGGGAAGCGTTGCAAATTGAACTTATCATCCATATCCAGGGAGGCATTGTTGTCAGGGTAGGTGGGGAACTGGCTGAGCCCCCAATCAGCTAAAAAGCCTGCCATCCTGGCTCCGGAGGTGTTGGAGGGATCATACAATCCGACCAGGCCCATCAAATTCCAATTCGAGTTAAAAGCCACGTTTGGCGCTTCTAACTAGATCGAGTGTGTAGGTGACGATCACCGGACCTTGATTCATATCCCACTTATCCGGCATCTGAATGGTGGTAAATCCGGCTGGCAGGGTTATATCGGCATAGGTGATGGTTGTAATGCTTGTAGTTGCGATAACAGAACCTGCTTGCGGGATGGCAGCGATCAATACCGCCAAGAACGTGATCACCCCAATAATCGTTTTGTCTTCATTTTTTCCTCCATAATTGTCTGTATGAAAAGAATAAGGGATTAATGGAAAATAATGTAGTAACAATTCAACATTCGGATATTGCCCTCCTTTCTCTGGAAATCAAAAACCGGCCATATTCGGCCGGTTTCGCTGCTTGCTCCCCAGGAACATCCCCTTCTGGTTCATTGATTTTTGCGGTGTGAAGGTTAAGCGACCAAATTCAATCCCTGGATCATCGCTTCCGTTTCAATCACCTTACTTTTTTCGTAAGGTAATTGCATTTTAACCACAATCCAAGTTTTTATCCTTAAGAACTTCTTGGAAAAGTCCATGGAAGATCAGTGCCGCCATTGGTAGATCCGGCATTTGCGCCTCGCCTGAGCCCGTCGGGGAGCCACCCGTCACTACAGAGTCTCTGAATGGGATCGGGGCAATTCGCCTGTAATTCCAGGATGCGACCCGCACCTACAGAGAAAATTCTTTGGCTTACGCGCTATCCCCCAAATCTATCCCTCTACCCTCCCCCCGCCTCCTCAGGCGTCACCATCACGCCCTCAGGCGTGATCTCCGCCGTGCCGCTCTCTACCCGCGCATGGTAGCGTACGCCCACCAGCATTGAGAATTCATCGTCCATCGTCTTTCCTGATCATGATATAATCTTACTGGTAAGATAAGGAGATAAGCATGATATCAACAACCAAAATATCCTCCAAAGGCCAGGTGGTGATCCCCGAAGAAATTCGCAGGAAATTGAACTTCGCGCCAGGGCACACGGTTTGTCGTTGTGGGCGATAATGATGTTGTTGTCCTGAAAGCCATTACTGAGCCGGCTCAGGGCGAGTTCGACGCCCTGGTGAAGCTGGCAAGGATCCAGGCAAAGGAAGCCGGCTTGAAACAAGCCGATCTCAATGCCATCATTGCCCGGGCACGGGATCACAAGTGAAAGTCGTCCTGGATACGAATGTTCTGCTTTCCGGGATCTTCTTTTCAGGTTCACCCCACCTGGTCTCGAGAACCTGGCGGGAGGGGAAATACACTCTTGTTCGTCTCACCTGAGATCATGGATGAATACCGGCGGACAGCCTATATCCTTGCAGAAAGCTACCCTCCGGTTGATCTGCAATCCATTCTTGCAATTATCGAAGAAAAAGCAGAATCCAATCCCACGCCTTCCCTTCCCCTTCCAGGTATGCGCCGACCCGGATGATGATAAATTCCTGGCATGCGCATTAACGAGCGGCGCAAAAGTGATCGTCAGTGGGGATAAACACTTGTTGCAGGTTAACGGGTTCCATGGAATTCAGATCTTGCGACCGAAAGCATTCCTGGACTATTTACTGACAGAGCTGACCTGAGTCCGGCGGGTATGAATTGCATCAACACATTAGCTTCTGTCTCGTCACAATTTTGCCAACCCAACGACCTTCACCCCTCCCCCTGCCTCCTGCGGCGTCACCAGCACGCCCTCAGGCGTGATCTCCGCCGTGCCGCCCTCACACCCTCGCCACGCTGCGGACTCCCACCAATAACAACTTCCACGGCTTCGCCGGACCTACACGCTCCACCTCCAGGCGGTCCCCGCTGCGGCGCAGGGTGAAGGTCACATCCGTCTCACCCGTCGGTGTGGGGATGCGCACGGTCCTGACCCCCTCTTCCAGTTCGTAGACCTGCAGGGTCACGCCGGTAGCATAATCGTAGTCCGGGCGGTCGGAGCGCTCCCCGACTGGGATCACCGCGCCCGGGCGCACCAACACGGGCAGGCTGAGGAAACCGTGCTGTCTCATGCACCCAGCGCGGCCCCTCGACAACACGCCCATCCAGCAGCCCCGTCCAGCGCCCGGCAGGGACATAGTAGTCCACAGCCGTCCTGCACCGCGGCGTCCTTTGCCGCGGCGTCCTGGCTGAACACCGGGGCGACCAGCAGGCTTTCGCCGAGCATGTACTGCCGGTCGAGCGTTTCGCAGGCGGGATCCTCGGGGAACTCCAGCAGCATCGCCCGCAGCATGGGGATGCCCTTTTCATGGGCTTCGACAGGCCGCAGCAAAGAGATACGGCATCAGGCTGCACTTGAGCCGGGTGAACTTCGCCAGCACCTGCACCGCTTCCTCGTCGTAGTTCCACGGCACGCGGTAGGAGGAGTTGCCGTGCAGCCGGCTGTGCGAGGAGAGCAAGCCGAAGGCACACCAGCGCTTGTAGACAGCCGCACTTGCTGTCTGCTTATAAACCGCTGAATATGTATGCTTGTCCTCCTTCGCACTGGCAGTATTCTCGAAGCCGCCGATATCGTGGCTCCAGAAACCGAAGCCGGACAGCCCCAGCGAAAGTCCGCCGCGCAGGCTCTCCGCCATCGATTCGAAGGATGCCGTGCTGTCACCGCCCCAGTGCACCGGGAATTGCTGCCCGCCGGCAGTGGCGGAACGGGCAAAGACCACCGCCTCGCCCTCGCCGCGTACCTCGCGCAGCAGCTCGAAGACCGTCCGGTTGTACAGGAAGGAATAATAATTGTGCATCCTGACGGGGTCGGAGCCGTCGAACCAGGCGACATCCGTGGGGATGCGCTCGCCGAAATCGGTCTTGAAGGTGTCCACGCCCATTTCCAGCAGGGGGCGCAGCCTGTCCTGGAACCAGCGCCGCGCTTCCGGGTTGGTGAAATCGACGATGCCCATCCCCGGCTGCCATTGATCCGTCTGCCAGGCACTCCCATCCGGGCGCTTGAGCAAATAGCCGCCTGCCAGCGCCTCGTCGAACAACGCCGAACGCTGGGCGATGTAGGGGTTGATCCAGACGCAGATGTGCAGCCCATTCGCCTTGAGCCGCTGCAGCATGCCAGCCGGGTCGGGGAAACAGCGTTCGTCCCAGGTGAAATCGCACCAGTGGAACGCCTTCATCCAGAAACCATCGAAGTGAAAGACGGACAGTGGGAGGCCGCGCCTGGCACATCTCACCGATAAACCCGGTCACCGTTTCCTCGTCGTAATCGGTGGTGAAGGAGGTGGAAAGCCACAGTCCGAACGACCAGGCAGGCGGCAGTGCCGGGCGCCCGGTGAGGGCGGTATAACGCTCCAGCACCTGCTTGGGCGTGGGACCGTAGAGCAGGGTGTACTCCAGCCTCTCCCCGGGGACGCTGAACTGGACGCGCTCCACTTTCTCGGCGGCCACCTCGAAGGACACCCTCTCCGGGTGGTTGACGAATACCCCGTAGCCGCGGTTGGTCAGGTAGAAGGGGATGTTCTTGTACGCCTGCTCGCTGCTGGTGCCGCCGTCGGCGTTCCACATGTCGACGACCTGCCCGTTCTTGACGAAGGACGTGAAGCGCTCCCCCAGCCCGTACACGCACTCCCCCACGCCGAGGTCCAACTGCTCGTGGATGAACCTGCCCTCGGGGGTATCGACGATGCCCAGGCCGCGCCCACCGCTGGCGGTGAGCGGGCGCTCCCCAGCCCTGTACTCCACCCGCCACTCTTCGCCGCTTGCTGGACCCGGACGCTGAGCTGACCGCTGGTCAGCGTGGCGGATTCCTCGTCCTGGGTGATCACGGGCTGAAATTGGGGATTTGCATTGAGTTCAAATTCCGGTTTGAGCGGGGTGCCGCCCTTGAAGTGGACCACCTGCACCCGGATCACGTTCTCCAGCGGCGATGAGAATCGGACGCTGAGCATGGGGCCATCGAGCATGTCGCCGCGCGAGGCCAGCCTGCGCGTGGCGGCATGGACGGTCAGCGCACCGGCTTCCACCTCGATCTCGTGCACCTGGACGGCATAATGGGGGGTAACCCCCGGGCGCATCTGCCAGAAACCATCGCTGAATTTCATAGGTTTTTCTCCACCCGCCCCCACTCGGCAACTTTGCTGAAGCCCAACGCCTGGTAAGCCGGCTCGAAGCGGCGGTGCTCGTTGACCAGGTCGCAGATCAACAGGCGCGTGCCGCGCTGGATGCACCTGTCCACCACGTGGGCAAGCAGGGATCCCAGGCAGTCCTCGTCGGGGGTGTAGATGTAATAGTTTGCCGCGGTATCGCTGCGCAGCACGTTGGGGGCAGCCATGCAGGCGGCGACCAGCCTGCCCGCACGGCGCACGCCGGGATGGGCGATGACGCTGCGCAGGGGGTCACTTTGGGCGTGCCACTCGCGCAGCAGGTCAAGGCACCACGCCTCCTGGGGACGCGCGTACCACTTCGCCGCCAGGGTGGCGCACTCCGGCCAGGTCGGTCAGCGGGTCGATCTCCGCGGTGACCATCCGCAGGAAAATCGAGCCTGCCCTGGGACATCTCGTAGGCATAATAGACCTTGTAGCCCCATTCCTTGACCGGGAAGCCCATCTTCTCCGCCAGTTGGATGTCGCCCGGTGCCATGCTGCTGACCCTGCCAGACAGGCGCTTCACCCCACGCTGCCGGAGCACGGCGAACGCCCACTCCAGCAGCAGTTCGGCAGCCGGCTCATGCCCCGGCAGCATGCGCGGAAATTCCACGCTGGCGCTGATCTCGCCAGCCTCGCCGGTCGGCTGGATCAGCGAGAACATGTAACCGACCATCTCGTCGCCCAGGAAACAGTAATGCCGCGTACCGGGGTCGAAATCCGGCCGGGCAGCCATTTTCACCAGGTCGTCCTCGTCATAGGCATACGGCCACGGCCAGTTCAGCGCCACCTGGATGCCGATGCGCGCCTGTCCCTGCTCGTACCCGGGCTGGTAGTTTTGGATGTGGTAGGGAGGATTAGGAGGGCTCATTTGAGAAATCCCATGTGAATACTGGTAATGGGAAGTTCATAATTGGACGCGGACACCCTGGTGGGTGCAGGTGAACGCGGAAAAAGCGGAAAAATGCGGATCCAGATGCTGGGAGCGTATGGCTGCGTGGTTACACTAGTATACTGTCTACGCACAACCCTGACTGCAACCTGGTGACCCTGGTGGGAACTGCCATTTAGCTACACGAAAGCATAACGATCAGCTTTTCTTATCGAAGTCCTTGGTGGAGCGCTGGGTGCGGAAAGCCCTGTTCACTGCCTGCTTGGCTGCCGCCGGGGAGGCAGCGAATGAAACCATATTCTCGCTGATGGTATCTTTCTCCAACCCGGCGCGTTCCTCGCCAAGCAATTCCGCATAATTGAACAAGTTCTCCTGGATGGATTTACTCATCCTGGCAGCATCCTGCGGGCGGCGGGTACTGGCCCGGGAGAAATCGAGCACACCGGCAGCCTTCATCTGGGTGAAGACCCGCTCGGCGACCGGCAGGACCACCCCCTCGCGCAACTGGAATTCTCCCTTCTTCACGAACCGCACCGTGACACGGTTGACGGTGTGGGTCAGGGCGTTACCAGCCGGGGAACGGAATTCCAGCCTGCCTTCCACGCTGAGCTTGGCACCCACGGGTTGCGCCAGCAGCGCCAGCCGCAGGGGGATCTCCAGCTCGGTGCCGCAGGGGATGTCACCCACGCTGACGACGGCCTGGGAGCCGGCTTGCTGCACCGGGTAGGCGGCTGACAGCGGGACGAGCGTGGCTCCAGCCGGCAGGTCCAGTGTCAGTCGGCAGTCGCGTGCCGCCAGGGCAGCCACCTCGCCCAGCTCGCCGGCGACAAAAACCGGGATCATGGCGGCATTCTCGATATGGTAGAAGCGCCCGCCGCCCTGGGTGGCGATCTCGGTCATCAGCGCCTCGTTATAATCCATGCCCACCCCCAGGGTGGAGACCAGCAAGCCCTTCTGGCGCGCCTCCAGCGCATGCTTCCCAACCCTCTCCAGGTCCGTTTCGCCGACATTCGCCTGCCCGTCGCTGAGCAGCAGCACCAGGTTGGCATCCTTCTTGTGCTTGAGGGCATTCTTGATGCCCATGTCCAGCCCGCCGCACAGGGCGGTCATCCCGCCGGCAGCGATCTCCTTCAGGGCAGCCTCGACGGCCGCAATCGTGCCTGCAACCACATCCGCCGGCTTGAACGGGGAGGCCACCTTGTCGGAAAAGGTCACCAGTGAAAAGACATCCCCATCGTGCAGGCAGCGCACCGCCTGGCGCACGGCTTCCCTGGCGTTGACGATCTTATCGCCCTGCATCGAGCCGGAGACGTCCAGCACGGGGGCAAAATTGAGCGGGGGGCGCGGCTTGCCTGCCGGCGCCGCCTCGCTGACCGGTACTGCGTCCGGGGTGCGGATGGTGAGCAGCAGGTAGCGTTCCAGGTTCGTCCCGGCAGGCGCGGCCACCTGGTCCAGCTCGAGCTGCACCTGCAGGTAGGTGGCTCCCTTGCCGGGGAGCGCCGGTTTCTCGAACTCCAGGCCGCCTCCGCAGCGCAGGCACTGCTTGACGCCGCCGGGTTCATCTTGTAACAATCCACAATAAGGACAACGCATCAATTGGCGTTACCTCCAAAGCTCAGGCGCTGCTTGACGCAGCCGGGTTCATCCAATACAAATAAAGACCACAATAAGGACAACGCATAATTGGGCATATTCACTCCTTTAGCAGGCAGGTGAGGGATGTTTTGTGTGAACGGGTAGAGGATAATATTACCATTAATGAGCTGGGGGAGCGGCTGACAGGCTGGAGATACAGGAGCAGCGGGTTCCCATGGATGCGGCTTGTGAGCGTACCTGGTAGGTCAACCTCGCTCCTCAAATTCGATCACCGCCCGGATGTACTCATCGTCATCCTCGATATCACAGATCTCACTCTTCCTGCGCTGGTCTTCAACGATCTTATCCAGCCTTTCCTCCGCAGCGTTGATTAAGCCAGCGGTCGATGGCCTCCATGAGGTTTTCGGGACGGCCCAGGTCCCTGACCGCCGCCTGGTACACCGCACCCGGGGGAGGCACTGACGAGAAAGCGTGCTCCTGCAATGCGCGCTTCACGCCAAGTTCCAACAATTCCAGCGGAAGAACCCCGAGCACCTCGGAGTAGATCTCCAGCCGCTTGGCATCCACCGGCTTTCCCAGGGCTGTCCAGAGCTTCGCCAGCGCCGCAAGCCACTCCTCCCGGCAAATCCGCGCTGATCTCCTCATCGAAGGCGCAAGAAGCGATGGGATCAATCCTGTACACCTTATCCGGCTTTGCGTGGGAAGGAGGCGGCACACGAAAATATTTTTTGGTCATTTTCTCTTCCTTGCCAACTGGCGGATCACTTCGGAATCCCGGGCCTCTGCCCCGGCACTGGATTCCGCAGGCGATTGGGATGGAGTTCCCTGCTGGGGGATGGCTTCGTTCAACGCCCACTCGGTCAGCCAGGCGAGGCTGCCACGGTCGTAGGGGCGCCCGTCCTTGCGCCGGCGTCCTATCCAGGCAGCCCAGTAGGGGGCAAGGAATGCCTGCAGCCCGGCGTCATCCAGCCTCTTGCGTTGGCGCAGCAGGCGCAGCGTGTCGATCAGCGGCGCATACTGCGCCGTGCCCGGGATCCTGCCGCCTGTGACCTGGGTGTAGATGCGCAGGTCGGGGTGTTGCAGCGCCTGGCGGGGCGAAACCGGCATCAACGGTTCCCCCTCCCCCTCCAAAGATGAAGAATTCAGATTGAGATTCAGATGAAAGAGTAGAAGAAGAATCCCCTGCTACTTCGGCGTTCCCATCTGTATTCTCACTCCTGGTCTTGTAACGCTCGCGGAAACGGCGGACGCGTTCGGAGGATTCGGAAACCTGGCGTTCCTTGAAGTGGGTCACCACCCAGGCAGTTGCAGCCTGCCCAGCCTTTCCCCCAGGCGCAGCTTCGTGCACTACCCCGGCTTCTTCCAGGCCGCGGAGGTCCTCGAGCACCTTCTCTCTCGGAAGGTGGAGGGTCCAGGCCATCTCTTCCACGGGCGGTAGCACACCGTCATCCCCATGCTTGCCGGCAATCAGGAAACACTCCACCGCCCGGCGCCAAAGGTGGTTCGCCAGGCGGCCCATCTTGGGATCCTCCAGGATCTCCAGGTACAGCTTGATCCAGATGCGGTTCATCGCCTGCACCCGCAAGAGGAACGGGCGAACAGGCAGATCGAGGCTGGAGAGGAGGCGATTTTAATCTTTTGCATGTTTATTATTAGCATTTCCATTCCTACTATTGACAACCCTTTTTTACCTCTGCTATACTTCCACTCGCCGAGACGTTGGGTGCCCCCCTCACCCAGCGGCTCGGCACTTTTATTGGAGATTTCACCGGCAGGGGACCTGTCCCCGGCAGGGGGCCTGTCCCCGGCAGGGGGCCTGTCCCAAACGGGGAAAATGCATACTGGCACTCCCCCTCCTTGCCTGCCCGGATGCTCTGGCGCACCGGCTCCAACACCGTCTCGGCGGCGCGCTCGAGCAGGGTGCGGTAACGGGCCACATCCACGATGCGCCTGTCCTGTCCGGATGGACAGGGCGCGTCCGGCGGATCCCCGCGGGACATGTCCCGCGAAACTGCGCGGGGCACGTCCTGTCCGTCCTGATAAGACCCGTCCTGCCTGGCTTGGCAGGGCAGGTCCCAGGCGCGCACCCCGGGCTTGCCCAGCGTGTAGAGGAAGCGCACGCGCTGCCCCGGGCGCACCGTGCGACCCTGGCTGACCAGCTGCTGCACCGCCCGCGCCGCCGGCGAAGGGCTGCGGTAGGCCTCCAGCTCGCGGCTGAGACGCTGCGAGACGAGCAGTTCCTCCAGCGGCACGCGCTCCCGCCTGCAGCCGCGCCATCTGCGCCTTCAGGTAGGCGCGGGCACGCGGGTAGGCGTCCTTCAAGCCGTCGGCGTCCTCCGCCCGGGCAAGGATCTCGAGCAGCGCCATCTGCACGGCGCAGATGAAGGGGGCGGTATCCCTGCGGCGCGCCTCGATGCCGCGCACCTTGATCGAGCCGTCCTGGAAGACACCGAAATAGCGGTTCGCCACCGGCACGCGGGCATTGACCCGCGAGGGGAGAAAGACCACCCAGCGGTACACGCCGTCCAGGGCGATGGGCAGGCGGGTCTGCGCCACCACCTCGGCGAGCAGCGCCTCGAAATCCGCGGGCAGGCGGCAGCCTTCCTTCTTGACCCACAACCCGTCCACGTACATGTGCAGCACGTTGAAGTCCAGGTTCTCGGCGGCCTCCTTGGCGCGCAGCAGGGCCTCGCGCCCGTAGGCGGTGACCGCCTCGTGGGCCTCGATGCGCCCGAAGCGGGCGTTCTTGTAGCCCAGGTAACCGAAGCAGGTGACCAGCAGCCACTTGTGCGCCGAGGCGCGCGCCTGGTAGGCCGCGCGGCGGCAGTCCCACTTGTGCAGCACTGCCAGCGCCCCCTTGAGCGCCAGGCGCTTGTCGAGCAGCGGGGAAAGCGTCTGCGGGATGATTCCCGGTTCGCCCGGGGCAGGTTCGAGGTCGTTGGCGGCGCGCGGCACCTCCGGCGAGATGTTGAAGCGCACCATGATGCCCGGGTACATGGAGACGAAGTCGATGCCGGCCACGTCGCGGTGCAGGCCGATCGTCGGCTGGTAGACCATCCCGCCCATGTCGGCGCGGATCAGTTCAGCGACGCTCTTGGGGGTTTCGGTCTGCCCCTTGTGCCAGGGGATGAGGATGCCGGTGCGCAGGGCGGTGACGAACTGCATCGACGAGATGCCCGTGCCCGGGGAGAGCCGCGCGGCTTCCTGCACCGGCAGGCAGCTGACGCGTGCCATCTCCAGCACGCCGTCCAGCCCGTAGTCGTTCCACAGCATGGCGTTGTGACGGTCGAGGTGCCAGCGCCCGCGCAGCAGCACCTGGTGGCCGCGGTAGACGATCTGCCCGTAGGAGAAATAGGTGCGCTCCTGGCGCTCGACCACCTCGACACCCTGCTCGCGGTTGAACGGCAGCTGGATACCCCCGCTGGCGCGCCATCTCGAGCAGCGTCGGCAGCAGCCAGGTGTCGCCCCAGGAGGTCTCCACCAGGTCGGGATCGTAGGTGCGCAGCACCGCCGCCAGGTTGGCAAGCAGCGCGGTGGCGGGCTGCAGCGGGATGCGGTAGTGCTCGCTGCCGTGGCTGAAAATGATCCCGGTGGGTTCGGCGTGGGCGGGGTCGCAGTCCGGCTCCAGGCTCAGCACGCGCAGCGGTGCGGGGGGCGGGTCCAGCTCCCAGGGGGTGTCCAGCGGAGTAATGTTGACCACCTGCAGGTCACGAGGGTTCCCGCTGGATGCGTCCAGCGGAGTAATGGAGTGTACCCGTCTGTTGATCCCAGCTGGACATGTCCAGCGGAGTGATGTTGACCACCTGCAGGTCACGAGGGTTCCCGCTGGGTGTACCCTGTCCGGATCGGACAGGGCAGGCTCTGTTGATCCCAACAGGACACGTCCAGCGGGGTGATCTCACGCACTTACCCTGCTGGTCCCGCAGGGCAGGTCCTGCACCTCGACGCGGACGCGCGCCAGGGGGAAGACGCCGAAGGCAGCCGCGTAGCGCAGCGCCAGGGAGATGTCGCCGTCGTACCAGGTGAGATCGGGGAAGACCAGCACCGCCCGGCGGAAGAGACCGTCCAACTGTGCCGGGCGGGGCACTTCGACGCGCAGGACGGTGGTGTCGCCGAGGAAGGCGTCCCGGCGCACCTGGCGCGAGAGGCGCGTTTCCACGTCCTGTTCCTCCATCCATTTCCACAGGGCGCGCAGGCGGTGGTCGGGACCCGCGGCGTGGAAGGCGACAGGGAAGGTATGCGTCAGCGCAGCCGACGCCCCCCACCGCCCGCGTTTCGGCGGGGCTCGTCGTCGGTGATGAGCCACAGGGCGAGGTCGGTCGCGGTGGGATACAGGTCGAAAAGCCAGCCAGTGAGGGTTTCAGTCATAGGATGGACCTGGTGCGATAAGGTGTGTCCCGCGGAGTTTCGCGGGACACCTTGCCAACCTGTCCCGACCGGTCAGGCCGGGACGCAAGGTGCAGGCGGGCCCCGCGCAGTTTCGCGGGACCAGCCTCAACCAGGGCACGAGGTGCTGCGATGAAAGCTGGGAAGGCTGCCTGACCTCGTGCCCTGGTGGCGGAGTCCTGCACCGCGGTGGACAGGGGATGAAATGATCGGAAAAGGGCCTGGGGGACACGGGAGGGGAACCTTCGCGGGAAAAGTGGCCAGTAACTGTAGGCTCACGGTCGTCCTGCGGCGCGGCGTCCTGCGCCGCGGCGTCTTGCACCGCGGGGTCTTGCACCGCGGCGTCTCGCACCGCGGTGTCCTTTGCCGCGGTGTCATTGCCAGGGTCGACTGCAGGATCGACGTCAAAAGGCGTCGAAACAAACGCCTTCATGGCCTCCACCCAATCTCTCAAGCGCATCACTTCCTTGTGTTCCTCCAGCAGCATGGCAAGCAGGAACACTTCGAAGGGCAGGGCATGCGAGGCATACTGGGCGGCGGCGGTATGCTGGCGGGCGGCGGTGAACAGGTCGTCCAGGGCAAGCTGGTCCGAGCGGCGCAGGGCGCGGCGGAAGCGGGTGAAGGACTGTTCTTCGTGCAGGAAGACTTGCGTGGCGGAGGGAAGGGTGCGACCCATGGGTCATATCTCCTTATGTGTCATTGCGAGGAGTGAAACGACGAAGCAATCTCCGCATCGCGAGGAGACTGCTCACCTGCCCACACCGCAGGTGCGGGTCGCCAAAAGGCGGCTCGCAGTGACACGGGTGTGAGGAGACTGCTTCCCTGGCCTGTCGGATAGGACAGACATGGTTGCTCATATCAGCTTCATCTGCTCGACAAGCGCGGCGGGGGGTTGGGCGTAGTAGGTCTGCGGGATGGCGCGCTCGAGCACCGACAGCAGGTCCAGAGCAGCCTGGGAGGGCACGGCCGGCGGGTGGACGCTGACCAGGCCCCCGGCGGAGCGCTCCAGGCGCCTGAGCTGCTCGATGCAGCCGCGCAGCAGCAACATGCGCTCGCCGAGGCGGATCGCCTCGTCGTAGAAGGTGTTGAGCAGGTCGAGGACGACGAAGGGTTGCGCGGTGGCCGGGGCATCCGCCAGCAGGGCGAGCACCTGGTGGCAGGTGAAGGCGCGCGCCACGCTGATGCGGCCATCACATCAGGATTCCCACCGACCAGGCGCGCCAGGGTGTAGGCGTTGAAGCGGTTGCCGCAGTCGATGACCCGGGGGTAGGTGCGGGAGATGACCGTCATCACGGTGGCGTTCATCTCCCTGGGACAGACGAGCACGATGGTGCCTGAGGCGGGGACACTAAAGTCCCAGCGCTCCGGCAGCAGGTTGGAGCGGGGTGCGAGGGGTGTGTTCATGCCCCCAGAATAGCACGTTTGTTCTAATTATAAAATCCCCTTGCGGGGAATTGTGAGGGGGAAAAGCGGGTTACCCCGCGGGGGGAGGCGGGAGGGAGGAGGATGACCGTGACCGGCAATAACACAAACATCTATATCTACCCAGGGTAAATCTCATCCTGCTCCCAGTTCGCCGGGTTATTGCGGATATATTCCCTGGTGCGTACCAATTCACCCCTGGTTTGAATGATGTGTTCGAAATAATTCCTCTGCCAAACTGGCACGCCGGACGAATCCAGCAGGCGATTAACGGCTTTTGCTGAATTCATTTTAAAATAACCGACGAGCTTCGACAGCAGCATCCGGCGTCGATTTAAGCGTCGTTGCTCCGGGGACTCCATGGGAGGAAATCCGTCATCTAGCGGCAGTTCGGCATCTTTGGTAGCGGCAATTCATGACTGCCGCTACACTGGCGGATTCATGAATTGCCGCTACACTGCTTGTCACCTTCTTGATAATCACGATCCCATGTACGTGGTTCGGCATCACGACCATCGCATCCAACACCACGTTCGAAAATCGTTGAGGCAGTCCCAGCCAGGTGGCGCGTACAACCTTTCCTGCTTCGTTCAATTGCATCTCGCCATCAACAACCTGTCCGAACAAATCATCGCGCTGAGGTGCCAAGGGTCAGGAATAGATCCCAGGATGGGAATAATCGTGTTCCGCAAGGCGGAGGCTGCGCCACGACTCCAATCCCTACCCTCCCACCTTCCCGAAGAACTCCTCCTGCAGCGACGGGGTGACCTGGTCATCCTTGATCGCCCGCACGGCCTTCGCCAGCATCCTGGCACGCGCGGAGAGCCAGGCCTCGCCCTTTTCCGGGGTGGCAAAACGGCCGTCGCCGCAGTAGTGGCTGGGATGGTCGGCGTACCACCAGGTGCCGGTGCTGACGCCCAGCTTGCGCAGGGTATCCAGCCGGCCGCGCGGCATGCCCTCGTTGTCGTCGGGCAGGGTTTCAGTCCGCACCAGGTCGGGGCGGATGACCAGGATCTCGCTGGTCTCCTGCTCGCCGGCGTGACCGTCCACGCTGGTCTCGCGCTTGACCACCTCGGTCTCCTCGCTGTAGGAGCTGGCGACATAGACCACGTAGTCGCGTGGGCTGGCGAGCTGGGCCTGGGCAAAGAAATGGATCAGCGAGTTGTTGCCGCCGTGGGCGTTGACGATGACCACCTTCTTCAGCCCGTTGCGGGCGATCTCGCTGCAGGTGTTCTCCAGCAGGCGCAGGATCAGCTCCGGCTGGATGCCGATGCAGCCGGGGTAGTGGCGCGCCTCCAGGATCTGGGTGAAGATGAAATCCGGGAAAACAATGGCGGGTTCGAGCGCCGCGGTGCGGTTGCACAGCTCGCGACCGATGTACATGTCGGTGCCCAGCGGCAGGTGGTGGGCATGGCGCTCGATGCACGACAGCGGCAGCAGGCAGACGCCTGCGGCTTTTTGGACGGCTTCCGGGAACAGGTCACCGGTCAATTCTTCCCAACGCATAGGTGCCTCCAGAATAATTTTTGGATGGATAAGGTAGATCGTGAGGTTATTGTAATTCAGATGCAGGAGGGCCGTGAATGCCTGTTCATACTTCCCCCTTCCAGGTTCAGGCATAAAATTCCAGCACCTGTTCGCCCGTTCGGTGAGGAAGGGATTGGGGGTGCCCTTGTTCCCGAGCGGGACGACGGTATTCTGGGATTTTTCCAGGTTCCAGGTACCCGCATCGTTTCTCCGCGAGCGCAGCAGCGCCAGGGCGGGCGAAATGCGGCTGTCGCGCACCCCTTCCCTGGCCAGCAGCCACAGGATCTCGAGGAAATCAGCCTTGTAGAAATTGGGGAAGCTCAGCAGGGCAATATCGGGGTGCAGGAACCTGTCTCCCCTGTGCGAGCTGAAGCAAACTTCGTGGCGGAGGACGAAATCGATGCACCGTCGATCAAATCCTGGGCTGCGCGGGATCTCTGTGCCCGGGGAAGGAAGGAGAGCCCCTTGAACAGCTTGATCACGCCCCAATAACAGGTGTGCCGCCCATAGCAGGAAGCGTTACCGCAATAGGGGTAGGCCGTCGGGGGTGAGAAATCCCCGTCGTCGAAGCGCTGGTGGGCGGCAAAGAAGGCGATGACCCGCTCCAGCCTTTCCGAAGGCGGCCAGACCGAAAATATGGTGGAGATAGAGCAGGTTGCCGTTCAGGCAGGGGATGGGAAAATGACTGTTGTTCGGCAGCCTGAAGATGCCTTCGGCGGGGGAGTAGAAATGTTCGCTGACCAGGCGCAGGGAGGCATCGACCTGGTCCAACCCGGGCGGCGCCTTGAGATCAGCCAGCGCGACCAGGGTCCACAGCGTGGAGCGGAAATTGGGCGAATAGTACAGGTACTCCGGCTTCTCACGCGCCTGCCTGGCATCGAATCCCCAGCGAAAGGCGTGATCCTGTTTGCGCAGGATCGCCTGGATGAGGCCTTGGCGTAACGTGGTGATATCGTCGTCCATGACTTGGGACCTCGCTGCTCACCCTTCCCTGGTACGGATCGCGCGGCTTGAAATCGATGCAATATGCGGCACCGGTTTCCCGCCCTGGCGTTCCAGGTGGGTGAGCTGCGGCTTGTCTCCCGGTTTACTCGCCCTGCCCCTTGGTGATCTTCTCCGAGGTCTTGCGGATGAAATTTTGCATGTCCCACGGCTGTGAGCCGATGATGAAAGCCACCGCCACCAGGAGGCGCGGGTCGGAGAGGTCCAGGGTAATGGCGTTGCCGCTGGTCAGGGTCACGGACAGGGTGGCCAGCGAGAGCAGGAAGACCACTACCATTACCAGCAGGGGTACGCTGATGATCTGGGCGATGTGCATCAGGATGCCCGAGCGGTAGAAAGTGCCGCGGCGCAGGTACCAGCCGATGGACATGAGCTTGTCCACCAGCACGCCCGCCATGCCCCAGAAGAGCACCTCGACGAAGCGCAACGGCTCCGTGCCCCACAGGAACGAGCCCTGCGAGGCCTTGCCCGTGGCGGGGAAGACCAGGTGCAGGACGATGTAGGCGACGATCAGGGCGATCAACCCACCCAGGGTGATATAGAAGAAGATCCTGCCTGCCTTCTCGTCGCCTTTCTCCATGGCGAGGGCGAGCTCGAAGCGGAGATCCTTTTTATCCGCGGCCAGGTCGAGCTTCTGGGATTTGCTGGTGAGATAGCCTTCCTTCAATGCCAGGAAGGTCCACTCTCCTGACTCCATCTCCCGAAAGGCGAAGTTGCCCTCTTCGTCGCTGGTGGTGGAGAGCACCACCCCATTGGTCGAGGTGGCCTTGATCACGACAGCCGGGAGTTTCCTGCGGGTGCCTTCAGACGACACGATCCCTGATACCCTAATCATGCGAGCCTCCTGTCAGCAAATGAACGATGGCACACGGTCCCCAATGTTGAAATGCCTGGTGTGCTTTGAAGATTTTTTGGAGGGAGAATGCCCAAGGTGAAAGCCCGGGGACGTGGAGCTCTCCCTGGTGAATACAGGCCGGCAGCTTCATTATACAACCGGGGCAGCTCTACTTCCAACCCGAGAAATCCCAATCCGCCAGCGCCATGCGCAGTTCCACCTTGCCGTGCAGGCCGAACTTGACCAGGGTGTTCTTGACGTGGGTCTTGACCGTCTCCTCGGCCACGCCCAGGCGGGCGGCGATCTGGCGGTTGGTGAGACCCTGGCAGGCGAGGGCGGTCACCTGCTGCTCGCGCGGCGAGAGCGCCTCCCAGCTGCGCCCGAGGTCGTCATTGCTGAAGCGCGCCGCCAGGGCGCGCCGCAGCAGGTCGGACTGCAGCTCCTGCGGGGAGCTCCCCTCGCGGCGGGCCAGCTCCTGCAGGGCATCCAGCAGGTCGGCGTCCAGGGAGTAGGTGCGCCGCCTGCCGAGGCGCAGGGGGCGGAAAAGGGAGCGGAAGCGGGTGAAGAGATAGTCCATTTGAGTCTATTATATAGAACGTTTGTTCGAGTGTCAAGAGGGGGATAACGATACGCGCCCTCCCTACACTTCGTTACGCTGCTGCGCAGCACAGGCGGGACAAGAAGATGGCTGTATGTCCTGATGTGGACATTCGACCAGCCTCAGGTGGAAGGGGCGGTGAGGTACTGATTTTAAGCAGGCGGCTCAGCCTGTGAAGTGCAGCGATTCCAGGATCTGCAGGAACACCAGGCGAAATTCATCCCAGTTTCCCTCGGTGCAGGTGGCAAAAAATTCGACCACATCATTTTCATGCAGAATGACTGCCTGGAGCATTGTCCCTCGCAATTGCCAGGAAACAAAGTAATACAAATAATCGTAATTGAGGTCGAACAGGAGCATCCTGCGGGCGCCGGGGTAACCATCCACCTTGATGGTCTTTGACTGTTCGAGAATCCCATAGTTGAATTCGACCGGCAAGCTCTCCAGGACAAGTACAGGATCAGAGGTCGTTGCCAGGGATCGGTCGAGGTCTTCATCCCCAAGGTGCAGGACGACCACGCCGTGCGAACCGTATTCGGTGAGGTCGGTGGAGACCTTGATGTAGACGCCGGAGCCTTCCGTGACGAATACCTCGTTCATCTCCCAGTCCATGGGGACGGAAAAACTAAGTCCGTATTCAGGGTATGCCCGTTCGACGAGTCGCTGCGGGGTCAACCTGAATGAAAAAGGCCACATGATGACCACTGCCAGGATCCCCGGGCAAAGCAGGCAGGAAAGGATGACTGCCATTACTGTTCCCAGGGTGGATTGATCTTCTGCGAGGCTGACAGCTGGGCAGGTGGGGTGGAAGAAGGTTCAGGATTCATGGCTGCTCTATGTATTTGCTCAAGGCTCGTCGATGCGCCAGACGGTGAAATCGCCATACTCGGTCACTTCCCCGGCAAATTCAGTGTCGGAATATATACCGCTGGAAATACAGACATGGCCGGGTGGGCTCGTATAACTGAGATCGACGTCAGCAATGTATTCACCGTTCACATACAGGTACCCCAGGTCATTGTAGGCGATGAAACGCAAGCGGTTACCTCACCCGCGCCAGTGCGCAGGGAAGGCAATTCCCCGCCAACATTTTCGGTCCTTTCAGAGACGCCGTATGTCAACAACCACCCCCCATCCGAATCAAGCACGATACGAAATTGCTGATTCTCGCCAGTATCCCGAAAAAGGATCCCGTAGGACCAATTGTTTACCACGCCATCATAAGGATTGTGGAACACTGCTTCGGCAACGATATTTTGCCATCCGTTTTGAGTACAACTTGCTGTTATCTCGTTATCCTCAGGCTTGTGCGGCAGGAACCCGGAGACAGGTCCAAAGACATGAGTGAGGGTGGCGGGGAAAGGGTCAGTCATGTTGATCTGCATCGCCAGCGAGGTACCTGTGGCCTGCAGGGCAAGCGTGTCTGCTAATGCGCCGACCGTCGCCGGGAAGGAGGTCGCCAGGGCGTTCTTCCTGTCCGCTTTCGTTTTTATGGTTATCCCCATCGCCAGGATAAGCAGGAGAACTGCGCCAAACAGCCCGGTGAGAATGAACACAAGAATGCGCAGGAATGGCGGCCTCCTGCGGCGGTCAACCGGCACCGGTGGAAGTGCAACCGGGTGGTTCCAACCTGGTCCCGGGAGGCTGCGCGGCCAGGTCCCGCCCGCAATAGCGGCAGACGATGGCCTCGTCCTTGATCTTTTCGGCGCAATAGGGACATTTTTTCATGCGGGTACCTCCGGGTGGCAGGGAAAGGATGGATCAGCTCGCCATTCCCTGGTCAAGGGGATTTGTGCGGGAATATGGTACTTGCTTCTGGATGGTTTTCTCAGGGTTCTATACCCCGGAGAAAGTAATTCCCTTCATATGCCACGGCAGGAATGGAACCGTCAGGCGAGAATGCAGCCTTCTCCCCGGCAGAACCAAAGTTCGCCAGGTGGCAACGCCGGTACAGGGGAATACACCTGTGTTGGGCGGGCAAGGAAAATCACCAGGCAGGCGCTCGAACACAGGACGATGACTCCGCGCAGGATGATCAACGCGATCACACACCATTTTGGTTTGGGTTTCCCTGTTGGGACCTGAATTGGCTTCTCCAATGATTACCTCCAGCTGTGACGATGTTCGCAAGCCAAAAACTTGTCCAAGTATACATCAAGAGAGGGGAGAGATTCGATAATTAAAGAAAATGGATCTCCACCCTTCCGTGGACTGGGCGTTCCCCAATTTCCATGCGCGCGACAACATTCCAGGACACATTTCTGCCGTGCCCTGGATATCATCCGTTTAGAAACTCTCCCCCACTACTTTTCTTCCGCCTTACCGAACAGCTGGCGTTTTTCGAACCACGGCTTGAAGATCAGGTACGCGCCGAGGATGAAGAGCAGCCAGGCGCCCTCGAAGTTCGTCCAGCCGGCAAGCTCGCAGATGCCGCCGACGATGGAGAGCACGCCCAGGAAGGTGGTGAAGCCGCTCATCTTGATCTTGTAGAAGTAGCGCGCTGGTTCAGCCCGAGCATGATCACCCCCACGCCCAGCGACCACAAGCCGTTGGGGGTCTTTTCATCCGGCAGGAGCACAAAACCGGCCAGCAGGATGAAGAAACAGCCCCAGGCGATGCTCTCCAGGCGCTTGTTCATCGCACCCTTGACCTGATCCACAACCACGACCGGGGCAGGCTGGGCGCCCTCGCTCTCGGCGGCCTTCTGGCTGCTCCCTGCCAGGAAGAACAGGACGACGCTGGCGATGAAGGCGATCACCGGCGGTCCCCAGGGCCAGTTGCCGAAGCCGATATCGAACATGAAACTCTCCGATGGCAGGGTGAGCACCAGGACAGAGAGCACCGCGGCGATGACCAGGCAGACGATGGCAATGATCAGGTAAATGGTGTGCGTTTTCATTATGTATTCTCCTTCATATCAAGCATTGGAATGTAACGTTTTTTCTTGAGGGCACGATCCCGGGTGGGACAAGTAATTTCGGGGTACGGTTTCCAGGTGGGAGAGTGAACCTCCCGCAAGGCGCAGAGGCTCCGGCACCTTCTCAAGGTGCCTGCTCCGGGGTCAGTTTCTCGAATTGTGCGCTGTTCCAAAAGGTATCCTTGCTCTTCGTCTCCCACTTGAAATATTCAATCGCCAGGTCCTCACCTTTAAGGTGTTGTTTTTTGAACAGGAAACCCATGGCAGCCACGAAAGCCATCAGGTCAATAAAAGCCAGTTCCAACCACCCCGAGCTGCGCAGGAGCTCCCGGGTCGGGGGGATCACAAAGATCAGGATGGCGGTCAACGCCAGTCCGCCAAGAAACGGGTACCAGAAATACTTGAGCGCCGAACGGCGCACGCAGCGATCACACAGAAATAGGGTCTCCGCGGTGATCCGGGTATAAACCTGGGGAACTTTCCTGAAACCCCGCCGGGCCATTTCACGGCGGGTAGCGCCGATCCTCTCCCCAGAATTGGGGATGGGCATACCATGATGAATGCTATAGGCGGCTCCTGCGGCATAATTCCCGCATTTCTTGCAGATCTGTTCCATCGCGTGCATTCCTCCCGGTGACTCGGCAATGCAGGTCAAAGCAACTGAAATTTATTATCGCGCTTTTTTTGTTTTTTTCTACTGGGAATATTCCACTCTCCGCGCTCATTTCCATCACCGGGGGAACAATGTGGCGAAATTAACGGGATTGCAAGCCCGGCTGGTTTTTCTCCCCCAACCTTTTCAACTGGGATAAAATATTCCCGACAGCCTCCCCACAGCTGCAAAAGGAGCATGCCATGAACAATCTCCAGGTTCACCTGCGCGCCCGGTCCCTGACCTGGGTCCTGTTCGCCGCGCTCCTGGTGCTGGCAGCCCTCCCGGCGCAGCCCACCTCCGCCGGCTCACCGGCAGCCTTTGCACCTGCAGCTCCCAGCCGCGAGGCAGACTATATCGTCTTCGAACAACACTCCGGCGGATCGCCAGTTCCGGTCTATTACGCCCCGGTGACGCTGCAGCAGCCGCTGGTCTCCCTGGACGGCTTGCAGATGCTCAGCGCCCTGTCCGCCTCCCGCCGCGATGTTGCCCAGTTTGCCATCCAGCTAAAGGATGCGCAAGGCACGATCGTTTTCCAGGATGTGGTCAGCGTGAGCCCCTGGCTGCGCGGCGAGTTCCACCCTGCCATGCCCGAGGAACCCATCGATGGTCACATCCTGCCCCAGGAAGTGCTTTCATTCGTTGTGCGCGTGCCGCGCCTGGCGGGTACCACGCTGTTCCTGCAGGATGAGCAATTCAAGACCCTCGGGCAGTACGACATGCTGCTGCTCACCCTGCAGACCGAGCGGATCGCTCTACCCCCGGCAGAGGCGCTGCAGTCCCCGCCCCCGAGCCTTGGCCCGGCTGCCAACCGGGTGGACATGCTGGTGATGGGCGACGGTTACACCGCGGCGCAGGCTGCCCAGTTCGCCAGCGATGCTGCCGCGGTGAGTGGGGCTTTCTTCAACGTTTCCCCGCTCTCCACCTACCAGAATTATTTCAACGTCTACACCCTGTTCACCGCCTCCAGCCAATCCGGCTCCGACCATCCACCGTATAACATCGCCTGCGGGTACTCTGACCCGACCTGCTGCGGCGACACATTCATGCAGAGCGATCCGCTGCAGGGTACGATGGTGAATACCGCCTTCGACAGCCGTTTCTGCGCCTATTGGATCCACCGCCTGGTGGTGGCGGATAATTCCAAGGTATATGCCGCCGCGGCCGCCGTGCCCGATTGGGATACCATCCTGCTCATCGTCAACGACCCCACCTACGGCGGTTCGGGCGGCGCGGTCGCCACCGTGACCATGAACTCCGCCTCGGCGCAGGTGGCGCAGCACGAGTTCGGCCACAGCTTCGTCTGGCTGGCGGACGAATACAGCTCTCCTTATCCAGGTTACCCTTCCTGCAGCGACGTCCCGGGCTCACCCCTGTCAGCGTGCGAATCCAACGTGACAGACCTCACCGTCCAGGCGCTGATCAAGTGGAATGCCTGGATCCTGCCCGGCACCATCATCCCCACGCCGAATAACCCCACCTACAGCGGGCTGGTCGGCCTGTTCGAAGGCGCCCGCTACCAGTCCAGCGGCATGTACCGTTCCGGTTACAACTGCATCATGCGCTCCCTCGGCTACCCCTTCTGCCAGGTGCCCAGCCAGTCTTTTGTATTGAAGTTATACCAGGGTGGCTGGGGCGTGCCGGCAAGCGGCATCCGCAACATCGAGCCGGGCAACGCTTCCCCGCCTGGCAGCAGCCTGAGCCTCACCCGCCCGATCACACAGCAATTCCAGGCCAGCCTGCTCGGTCCCGCTGGTGGTCCGGCGCTGCAGGTCGCCTGGCTGAAGAACGGGGTGCCCATCCCCGGGGAGACGGGTTCAATCTACACCTACAACTCCCTCGCCACCGACCCGGCGCTGGTGAACATCACCCTGCAGGTCAGCGATGCGACGGCGCTGGTCCACCCCACGGCATTCAGCAGCAACATGCAAAGCAGCCTCACCTGGGCGGTGACCGCCCTTTCGCCCTTCGCCGACACCCCGCTGAGCCATTGGGCATACTCGTGGATCGAGCGCCTGTTCAACTCCGGCATCACCACCGGCTGCAACACCAATCCACTGATCTACTGCCCCGAGCAACCTGTATCGCGCGCCGAGATGGCGGTCTTCCTGGTGCGCGGGGTGCACGGTACCAACTTCGTGCCTCCGGTGGCGACAGGTATCTTCAGCGATGTGCCCACCAGCCAGTGGGCTGCAAACTACATCGAGCAGCTCTACGCCGACGGGATCACCACCGGCTGCAATCCCGTCCTGATGCTATATTGCCCCTCCCAGTCCGTGACGCGTGCCGAGATGGCAGCCTTCCTGCTGCGCGCCAGGCACGGAGCCGGCTATGCCCCACCAGCCGCGATCGGTGTCTTCAGTGACGTGCCCACCTCTCACTGGGCAGCAGCCTGGATCGAGCAGCTCTACGCCGAGGGCATCACCACCGGCTGCAATCACTGGCCTGTATTGCCCGGAGCAGCCTGTGACGCGGCCGAGATGGCGGCGTTTTTGGTGAGGACGTTCGGGTTGCCGTAAAATCAGCCCCACCCCGTCCCTCCCCAAATCGCAAACCAGATTTGGGGAGGGCGCGGAGCATACCCGGAGCGAAGCGGAGGGAGGCGAAGCGGGTAGGGCATGTCGACTTTCCTGATGCGGACGTTCGAGTTGCCGTAAAATCAGCCCCACCCCGTCCCTCCCCAAATCGCAAACCAGATTTGGGGAGGGCGCGGAGCATACCCGGAGCGAAGCGGAGGGAGGCGAAGCGGGTAGGGCATGTCATTACTGTGTTCCTGGTGCGGACGTTCGGGTTGCCGTAAAATCAGCCCCACCCCGTCCCTCCCCAAATCGCAAACCAGATTTGGGGAGGGCGCGGAGCATACCCGGAGCGAAGCGGAGGGAGGCGAAGCGGGTAGGGCAGTTATTACTGTGTTCCTGGTGAGGACATTCGGGTTGCCGTAAAAATCAGCCCCACCCAGTCCCTCCCCAAAATCGCAAACCAGATTTGGGGAGGGGCGCGGAGCATACCCGGAGCGAAGCGGAGGGAGGCGAAGCGGGTAGGGCAGTTATTACTGTGTTCCTGGTGAGGACGTTTAGGTTGCCGTAAAATCAGCCCCACCCCGTCCTCTCCCAAATCGCAAACCAGATTTGGGGAGGGCGCGGAGCATACCCGGAGCGAAGCGGAGGGAGGCGAAGCGGGTAGGGCAGTTATTACTGTGTTCCTGGTGAGGACGTTCAGGTTGCCGTAAAATCAGCCCCACCCCGTCCCTCCCCAAATCGCAAACCAGATTTGGGGAGGGCGCGGAGCATACCCGGAGCGAAGCGGAGGGAGGCGAAGCGGGTAGGGCATGTTATTACTGCGTTCCTGGTGCGGACGTTCGGGTTGCCGTAAATATATTCATGTAGCGGCAATTCACCTGTGCCCGCCAGGAGGCTGTCCCTCCAAGATAACAAAAGTAGCGGCAATTCATGAATTGCCGCTACTTTTCACCTGTGCCCGCCAGGGGGCCTGTTCCAGATAGGGTACCGGTACCGCCAGGTACGAATTCCCGCCACAATAATACGAAAATGGGCTGGGTTTGTTACCCAGCCCACTGTATATCCCCGAATTTCCCCTGCCTCATCCGTACTTGGCGCAACAAGTAACCAGGTATTACTCCTGCCCGGGATTGACCGGTTGGATGGCAAACTGGTTATTACTTCTCGGCGATTCGATGAAGTACACCGGGCGAATGGGGAACTTGGCGATCGCCACTTTATCTAATTTCGCAATATTCTCCAGCCACAGTTCGACAAACCTGTCCAGGTCGATCAGGCGGACGGAGGCTTTCTTCAAGGCTGAGCGCATATTCCTTGACCCCCTCCAGGGTGCCTCCCAATGAGAAGAAGACCACCACGGTGTTGGCTTCAAGATCCTGGATGTAGGTATTCACTTCCTCCATGGACGTCTGCCGGGGAGGCTTGGAAACATGGATGCGCAGGCTGGGCGTCTTCACTCCCAGCGGATCCATGAAACAGATCATTTCAGCGCTGTCCTTGTTATCCATCGCACCGGTCCAGTTGACGTGGCAGTCCAGTGCTTTCAAGAGGGCGGCGACCAGGAATTGAATATCCTTGATATCCATCACCTGGAAATAATGCCTGATCTGCTCCCGGGAAAATTCCGAGGCATTCAGGAACGCATCGTTCTCCAGCAGGGTCAGGCGCTGGTTTTCACCATCCTTCCACTCCTTGAACATCTGGGCTGAAACCTCGAAAAATACATCCGAGTCCTTGATCGCCATGCAGGCATTACGACCCTCGCCGGTCAGGTACCAGCGTCCGTGGGTCGTTTTTTCCAGCCAGCCCACCCTTTCGAACGGAATCGTTCCGATGCGGATGATCGCCTCATAACGAGGCATATCCGGGGCATAAGGATAATATCCGTTCTCATACTCTGTGACCACCAGGGACTTCTTCACATAGCGGATGATCTCGGAGGCGTAAAGACCTTGCGGTTCGAACCAGAGCAATTCAAATACGGTTTTCAGGATCTGGTTGATGCGTTGGACGGTAATATCAGGGGGATTCTCATCCATGCTTTGATCTCCCGGGAGTTCAGCACTGGAACGTGGCGGAAACTTTTCCATGATCCGTGAGCCTCCAGGCTGCCGGCTAATTGACCTCAGCACCATCGTCTGTGACACCGGGATAATACTGCCGCCGGTTGTTTTCGATGAATTCATCGATCTCATAGCGCGAGATCAGTTCATTCCCGCTTTCCAGGAGTTGCCCTGGCGCCCAGAAATCCCTGAGCAAACCGTGATTGGTCAATTTCATAAAGAATGGCGTGACCAGGCTGGTGGTCGCTTCACGCACGACCTTGATATGCTTTGCCGGGGCGATCGTCGACGGGAGAAGACCCACCCACTGCATGGAATCCTTGTCGATGACCAGGGATTCCAATTTCCAGCCGTTGGAAAGGAAGATGTTGCCCATCTCCTCGGTGAGCATATTCCTCACCTCCAGGGTGATGGGGGTGGACAGGAAGCGCGGGATGAGCAGGCAGGCATAATACAGTTCCCGTGATCTCCTGCTCGCCACCGGTGCAGAAACATGACTGGCGTACGCTTCCGCTCCTTCCGGAGCATTCGCCTTGCTGGTCTTGTCCTCATTGGCTGCCGGATTTAGGGCTCTTCCTGGTCCTTGCCACCGGCTGGGTGTCTTTGGCAGCCCATCCACGGGGCGCAATTGTCCCGGGGCGGGGATCTCGAAGCCAAATTGGCGCACCAGTTCCCCTTGCATATCCACGCGCATCCCGGAATTATCCAATTTGTCAAAACGGATATCCTTTGTTCCGGGACTGTTCTTGAAATGGGCAAATTCCAGGGGTTCGGAGGAACGGTCGATCCTCTCGGGCCTGCCGTAGATCCATTTCCGGGTATGCCTCGGTGGGCCAAAACGATGATCCTTATCCGTGGAATTGGTTGCCTGCTTAAGGAATGAATACGGAGCTCTACCTGTCTGCGAGGTTCCTGACCTGCCACGGAGCCTGGGTGACCGCGAATAGTCATGATCCAGATCGCTGAGGGTTTTTTCTATCTCTTCGATCACCCTGGCCTCCACCCGCTCTGGCAAGGAGACAACCTTGGGTCCCTCGAGGTGGCGAGAGGTGATCTTGGTGGTCAGGTAGCGCGATTGGCCGCGGGCTATTTGGTAGGGAGTATTGTCGTTATACAGGACCGCCAGGATGATGCCGATGGCGATGATGGAGGCATGCAGCATGTACTTCGTGGATTTCACCTGGACCTGTTTGATGACCTCCCCATGCACAAAGCCGGCAAGGTAATCCTCCAGGATCAGGCTGCATTCAGTTGGCTGCGATGACCTGCGAGGTTGCTGCCTGCGCCAATACACCGTCCTTGGTGTAGATATACGCCTGGACGATGTCCAAATCCGGTAGGGCATGTTACGAGGTTGTTTTGCAAGGTTTCCCGGTCGGCAGCCCATACCGGGAGCGAGACATCCTCCGGCTCGATGAATTTCGAATCGATGATCGTGTTTTGAGTTGCGCTATCCGTCGAAAATACTTCGATCAAATCACTCTCGATGAAGGGTTTGTACAGGATCTTCCAAGGGTGGAGTTCCTCCACTTCCTTGGATGGAGTATCCCTGGAAATGATGATCAACGTAAGTTGTGGGTACTTATCCCTTAGGATAAAGACGCACTCGCGTACACGTTCGATCCCCAGGTCAAGGTCAACCAGGATGTAGTCCAGGGGTGAATCATTGCTGACCACCTTCGCCACAGTACTTACGGTGGACAGGTGTTCCACGTGTAAGTATTCCTGCTTAGCCAACGAGTCACATATCAGCTTCCCAAAGTCAGAGAAAGGGGTAATTACCAGTACATTTTTCATTTCGAGTGTCTCCTTCCAACAGGATCCGTATTGATTGTCGCCAAAGCGAAGGGATGTGCAGTTATAATGACCATTAACAAGGAAGTTGATAATTACAAGTCTTTATCCTTATTCACATTCATACGCATTTCATCTACCGTATAGTACGTCATTTGCTATTTACCTTGGTGACAAATATTATAGTAGCTAACCTACCCATTTTCAACTATTTTGTGGTATATTACGTGGAAAATACCATATAATACGGTATTGATATACGTAGAAGATAATGTAAAATACGTGCACGACTACGTACTAGACCACATAGACCTGTGTATTTATCGCATAAAATGCAGGGAAAGCCTTAATTATTCTGGTCATCGTCAATTGGAATTCGTTGCCATGGGTCATTGCGTTATTTTTACAGAAAGGCGGAAAAAGCCATTACAACGATCAAACTGATCGTCGCCGATGATCACATTTTGCGACGAGAAGGCCTTGTCTGTCTACTGCGCACCCACCCTGAGTTTGTTGTCGTTGAAGAAGTCTCCGGGGGTAATGAACTATTGGATTTGCCTTTAAATCCTGCGATTGATATCATCCTCGCCGATGCCAACCTGCCTACACCGAACAATGTGGATCCCACCCTGTTCATCCAGCAATGGAATCCATCGGTACATACCCTGATCCTGGCGGATCATGCCACCCCCCTGCCGGCCATTCGAGCGTTTCGCAATGGTGCCCACGGGTATATCACCCGCATGGAAGATTTCAGCCTGCTGACCAAGGCAATTCAATCCATCAGCCAGGGCAGGCGTTACCTCAGCCAGGCTTTGACCGACCAGGTGCTCAACGCGGTGATCGAGGGCAGGAATTTCGAAGAGAGTATGCAGAGCAGCATTTCACCGCGCGAGAGGGAGATCCTGCAGATGGTCGCCGAAGGCAGGACGAATGCCGAGATCGGCAAGATCCTGGTGATCAGCACACGCACCGTGGAAACCCATCGCAAGAACCTGATGCGCAAGCTCGGGCTGACCTCCCAGTTCGATATCCTTCGTTACGCGGTCAAGCAGGGGCTGATCACCTTCGATCTGTAAATTTGGAAGCACTGTGGGGAAATTCCAGGGTTGCCTGGGAACGAAAATAGACTTTTTTCACATGCTGTTCTAAAGATTTCATAATAAATACCGGGGGCGAGCAGTCGGGAGTGTTTGGGGGTATTCCTGCCAGGGTCCAACCCTCCAGGGGCGAATAATAACGTGTAAGCATGCCATATAGTACAAATGCCTATATTGATTCTCATTTTAATAGTTATATAATATTAGTGACGATATTCACGAGACGTCGAATCTTTCTTTGTAGTCGTTTAAAACTGATGGGGATTTTCTATTGCCTGTACCTGCATACATTCGACCAGGTCGCTTTTGCGATTATTTTGGTTATCTAAAACACGTTCTTGGAGATTTCCAGGGACGTGTTTTCTTCATGAATGACAACAATTGGAGGCAGAAAATGGACACCAAGAATAAGCAATCAAGAAATTACTTTTGGCCGGTTGTTCTTCTCACTCTTCTTCTAAGTCTTCTTATCCCACCGGTCGGGGTTGCCCAGGCGCAAGGCCCATCCCAAAGCATTCCCCTGACAACAGGCTGGAACCTGGTTTCCTTTTATCTGCACCCGGCCAATACGAATGTGGCTGTTGTGCTGAACAGCCTGAGCGGTAAATTCGACCTGGTCTATGCATGGGATTCCAGCGGGGGTCACAGTGGTAGCGGAAACTGGCTGATATACGATCCTTCCGGGCCGGCGTATGCGAACACGCTGGCAACCCTGGATGAGACGATGGGATTCTGGATCAAAATGAACACCGCCGCCACCCTGGTCGTGGAAGGGGCAATCCCCAGCTCCTCGACTACGCCAATCTCCACCGCTGCTGGCGGCTGGAACCTGACCGGGTACCCCTGCGCGGCGAACCAGGTTCTACCAAACGCGCTCAGTGACCATGGCGTCGGTAGCGATTTCTCGCTGGTGTATGCCTACCATTCCAACGACACGGGCGATCCATGGAAACTCTTCGACCGGCTCGGCCCGGTTTTTGCCAATGACCTGCTGGAGATGTCGACCGGTTGGGGTTACTGGATCAAGGCCTCTGCAAACCATGCATGGAGCCTGGACTGCCTCGCCCCGGCACTCACCATTACCGGCGCAACCGCAGACAGCGTGCCCATGGCGGGTGACCTGGCGACAGGCTACATCCTCCCCACCACCAACGTCCCGACCATCGACCACCTGGTCCAATTCGCTCCCGGCACAGTGGCGAGTGAGACTTTGCAGAATACCTTCTTCGGCCTCAAGCTGGTCGCCTCCACGGTCAGCCCGGCAGACCTGAAAGCCTACTACACTGCGCGCGGTGTCCCCGAACCCTTCCTCACCTACCTGAAGAACGCTGCCGATGGGATCAATCCCTTCGTCTACATCCAGGGATCCACCGTTAAGCTTGTCGATGCCGCCAAGCATGACATCCTTGCCACCAATGTCGACATGACCATCCCGGACGATTTCCCGCTGGGTACCTTCACTGTCGAAGGCAAGATCAGCGACCTGGCTGGTAACCAGACCACCGTCACGCTCATCCTCCAAGTCACCGGTGACCGCATTGACCCAATCCTGACCATTACCGGCGCAACCGACAACGGCACGCCGATGGGCGGCAACTGGGCGGATGGCTACATCCTGCCCACCACCAACACCTCCAGCGACCACCTGCTCCAGTTCGCTGCCGGCACCCATGCCAGCGAAGCGCTGCAGCCCACCTACTTCGGCCTCAAGTTGATCGCCACCACGGTCAGCCCGGCAGACCTGAAAGCCTACTACGCAGCGAAACCCGTACCGGAACCATTCCTCTCTTACCTCAATGATGCTGCAGATGGCATCAAGCCCTTTGTTTACATCAATGGCTCCACCGTCAAGCTCGTCGATGCCGCCAAGCACGACCTCCTGGGCGGCGCTGACGTCGACATGACCGTCCCGGACAGTTTCCCGCTCGGAACCTACACCGTCCAGGGCGTGATCAAGGACGTGGCTGGCAACGAGACCATTGTCACCCTTATCCTCAAAGTCACCGGCGACCGCATTGCCCCGGCACTCACGATTACCGGCGCAACTGCCGACGGTGTGCCCATGGCGGGTGACCTGGCGACAGGCTACATCCTCCCCACCACCAACGTCCCGACCATCGACCACCTGGTCCAGTTCGCTCCCGGCACCGTGGCGAGTGAGACGCTGCAGAATACCTTCTTCGGCCTCAAGCTGGTCGCCACCACGGTCAGCCCGGCAGACCTGAAAGCCTACTATACCGCCCGCGGCGTGCCCGAGCCCTTCCTCACCTACCTGAAGAACGCCGCCGACGGTATCAACCCCTTTGTTTACATCCAGGGATCCACGGTTAAGCTCGTCGATGCCGCCAAGCATGACATCCTTACCACCAATGTCGACATGACCATCCCGGACGATTTCCCGCTGGGTACCTTCACCGTCGAAGGCAAGATCAGCGATCTCGCCGGTAACCAGACTACCGTTACCCTCAAGTTGATCGTCACCGGTGACCGCATTGCCCCGGCACTCACCATCACCGGCGCAACCGCGGATGGCGTGCCCATGGCGGGTGACCTGGCGACAGGCTACATCCTGCCCACCACCAACGTCCCCACCATCGACCACCTGGTCCAATTCGCGTCTGGTACGGTTGCAAGCGAACCCTTGGCCAACCAGTTCTTCGGGCTCAAGCTGGTCGCCTCCACGGTCAGCCCGGCAGACCTGAAAGCCTACTACACCGCCCGCGCCGTCCCCGAGCCCTTCCTCACCTACTTGAAGAACGCCGCGGATGGCATCAACCCCTTCGTCTACATCCAGGGAACAACGGTCAAGCTCGTCGATGCCGCCAAGCATGACCTGGGAGCTGGCGATGTCGACATGACCATACCGGACGATTTCCCGCTGGGCACCTTCACTGTCGAAGGCAAGATCAGCGATCTCGCTGGTAACCAGACCACCGTAACCCTCAAGCTGGTCGTTACTGGTGACCGCGTCGGGCCGACACTCAACATCACCGGGGCGACTGATAATGGCGATCCCATGGCGGGTGACCTGGCGACCGGCTATATCCTGTCGACCACTTCCCACCCCGCATTCGACCACCTGGTCCAGTTCGCTGCTGGAACTAACACTAATGAACCCCTTGCAAATGAATATTATGGTCTTAAATTGGTTGCCTCCACGGTCAGTGCAGCCGATTTGAAAGCCTACTACACGGCGCGCGGCGTTCCTGAACCCTTCCTGACCTACTTAAAGAACGCCGCCGACGGGATCAACCCCTTCGTCTACATCAAGGGATCAACGGTCACCCTGGTGGATGCTGCCAAGCATGACATCCGAGCTGCCGATGTCGACATGACCATCCCGGACGATTTCCCGCTGGGAACCTATACCGTCGAAGGCAAGATCCGCGACATGCTCGGGAACGAAACCACCGTCACCCTCATCCTTATCGTGTCTGGGGATCGAATCGCCCCGGTGTTATATATCAGTGGTGCCACCGCGGACGGAGCACCGATGGCGGGTGACCTTGCCACAGGCTACATCCTGCCGACCACCAACAATCCAGCCCTGAACCACGACCTTCAATTTGCCGCTGGGACGTACGCAAGCGAACCCCTGGGCAATACCTACTTTGGTCTAAAACTGATCGCCTCCACGGTAAGTCCAGCCGACCTGAAAGCCTACTATGTAGCCCGCGGCGTCACCGAGCCCTACCTGACCTACCTGATGGATGCTGCCGATGGGGCCAACCCCTTCGTCTACATTAAGGGATCCACGGTAAGGCTCGTCGATGCAGCCATGCACGATCTCGGCAGTGTGGATGTTGACATGGTCGTCCCGGATAATTATCCACTGGGAACTTACACTGTCCAGGGCGTGGTCCGCGATGTGGCATGGAACGAAACCACCGTCACCCTCATCCTTAAAGTAACCGGCGACCGCATTGCACCCACGCTCACCATCACCGGCGCCACCGACAACGACACGCCGATGGGCGGTGACCTGGCTTCGGGCTACATCCTTTCCACCTTGAACGATCCCGATTTCGATCACCTGGTCCAATTCGCGCCCGGCACCGTGGCGAGCGAGACGCTGCAGAACACCTTCTTCGGTCTCAAGCTGGTCGCCACCACGGTCAGCCCGGCAGACCTGAAAGCCTACTACGCGGCGAAACCCGTACCCGAACCATTCCTCACCTACCTCAATGATGCTGCCGATGGCATCAAGCCCTTCGTCTACATCAATGGCTCCACGGTCAAGCTCGTCGATGCCGCCAAGCACGACCTCCTGGGCGGCGCGACGTCGACATGACCATCCCGGACGATTTCCCGCTGGGTACCTACACCGTGGAAGGCAAGATCAAGGACCTGGCTGGCAACGAAACGACCGTCACGCTCAAGCTGATCGTCACCGGTGACCGCGTCGCCCCCGTCCTGACCATCACCGGCGCAAGGGATGGTACTACACCTCTGGCTGGGACACTCGCTGGCGGGTACACGCTGCCCACCCTCAACGTCCCTGCCGACAACCACGAACTGCATTTTGCCGCCGGCTCGATCTCCTCCGAGCTGCTGGACGGCAAGGTCGGCCTGTACCTCGACCCGACCGGCATGGATATCCCCGCCCTGACCGCCTACTACATGGCACGCATCCCGGACGGCTCTCCAGCTGAGTTTTTGGCCTATCGTGCCTACCTGATCAGCGCATTGGACGGCGTCACCAAGCCCTTCGCCTACATCACCACCGACGGCGGCAACAACCTGGTCCTGCATGATGCCGCCCAGTATGACCTGGCAGCCGACCTCGCCGTCGGCATGGTCATCCCCGACGACTATCCTCTCGGCACCTACATCGTGAACGGCACCGCCAAGGATGCTGCCGGTAATGCCACCCCGGTCACCCTCAAGCTGATCGTCACCGGCGACCGCATTGCACCCACGCTCACCATCACCGGCGCCACCGCCGATACCCTGCCCATGGCAGGCAACCTGGCGGATGGCTTCATCCTGCCCACCACCAACATCCCTACCATCGACCACCTGGTCCAGTTCGCCGCAGGCACCCATGCCAACGAAACGCTTCTGACCCAGTTTCTTCGGTCTCAAGCTGATCGCCACCACGGTTCCCCCGGCTGACCTGAAAGCCTATTACGCTGCGCGACCGGCGTCCCCGAACCATTCCTCACCTACCTGAATGAATGCCGCCGACGGCATCAACCCCTTCGTCTACATCGACGGTATCCATCGTCAAGCTCGTCGATGCCGCCAAGCATGACATCCTGTGCGGCGCCGATGTCGACATGACCATCCCGGACGATTTCCCGCTGGGCACCTACACCGTCCAGGGTGTGATCAAGGACGTGGTTGGCAACGAAACCACCGTCACGCTCAAGCTGGTCGTCACCGGTGACCGTGTCGCTCCCGATCCTGACCATCACCGGCGCCACCGCCGATACCCTGCCCATGGCTGGCAACCTGGCGGATGGCTTCATCCTGCCCACCACCAACACCTCCAGCGACCACCTGGTCCAGTTCGCCGCTGGCACCCATGCCAACGAAGCGCTGCAGCCCACCTACTTCGGCCTCAAGCTGATCGCCACCACGGTCAGCCCGGCAGACCTGAAAGCCTACTACGCGGCGAAACCCGTACCAGAACCATTCCTCGCTTACCTCAATGATGCTGCGGATGGCATCAAGCCCTTCGTCTACATCAATGGCTCCACGGTCAAGCTCGTCGATGCCGCCAAGCACGACCTCCTGGGCGGCGCTGACGTCGACATGACCGTCCCGGACAATTTCCCGCTGGGTACCTACACCGTCCAAGGCATGATCAAGGACCTGGCTGGCAACGAGACCACTGTCACGCTCAAGCTGGTCGTCACCGGTGACCGTGTCGCCCCGGTCCTGACCATCACCGGCGCACTGGACGGCACCACTCCTCTTGCCGGGACACTCGTTGGCGGGTACACGCTGCCCACCCTCAACGTCCCTGCCAACAACCACGAACTCCATTTCGCCGCCGGCTCGATCTCCTCGGAGCCGCTGGACGGCAAGGTCGGCCTGTACCTCGACCCGACCGGCATGGATATCCCCGCCCTGACCGCTTATTACATGGCACGCATCCCGGATGGCTCTCCAGCTGAGTTTTTGGCCTATCGTGCCTACCTGATCAGCGCACTGGACGGCGTCACCAAGCCCTTCGCCTACATCACCACCGACGGCAGCAACAACCTGGTCCTGCATGATGCCGCCCAGTACGACCTGGCATCCGACCTGACCGTCGGCATGGTCATCCCCGACGACTATCCTCTCGGCACCTACATCGTGAACGGCACCGCCAAGGATGCTGCCGGTAATGCCACCCCGGTGACCCTGAAGCTGATCGTCACCGGCGACCGCGTTGCACCCACGCTCACCATCACCGGCGCCACGGACGGCAACACGCCGCTGGGCGGTGACACTCGCTACGGGTACATGCTGCCCACCCTTAACGTCCCTGCCAATCAACCACGAACTCCATTTCGCCGCCGGCTCGATCTCCTCGCGAACCGCTGGACGGCAAGGTCGGCCTGTACCTCGACCCGACCGGCATGGATATCCCCGCCCTGACCGCTTATTACATGGCACGCATCCCGGACGGCTCTCCAGCTGAGTTTTTGGCTTATCGTGCCTACCTGATCAGCGGCATTGGACGGCGTCACCAAGCCCTTCGCCTACATCACCACGGACGGCAGCAACAACCTGGTCCTGCATGATGCCGCCCAGTATGACCTGGAAGGCGACCTCGCCGTCGGCATGGTCATCCCCGACGACTATCCTCTCGGCACCTACATCGTGAATGGCTCCGCCAAGGACGCTGGCTGGTAATGCCACCCCGGTGACTTTGAAACTGATCGTCACCGGCGACCGCGTTGCACCCACGCTGATCGTCACCGGCGCCATGGACGGTGCCACGCCGCTGGTCTATGATGTCGCCGACGGTTTCCGCCTCCCCACCACCAACGTCCCGAGCCTCGATCACCTGGTCCAGTTCGCCAGCAGGCACCCATGCCAGCGAAACCCTGGCCAATACCTACTTCGGTCTCTACCTGGTCGACTCCACGGTGAGTGACGCCAACCTCAAGGCTTACTACGATGCCCGCCCTGGCCTGCCCCTGGCATTCCTCGACTACTTGAAGGCTGCCGTGGATGGCACCAACCCCTTCGTCTACATCAAGGGTTCCACGGTCACCCTCGTGGATGCCGCCAAGCACGACCTGGGTGCCGCCGATGTCGCCATGACCATCCCGGATGATTACCCCCTGGGTACCTTCACTGTCCAGGGCATCATCGAAGACCTGGCCGGCAATGAGACCACGGTGACCTTGAAATTAACCACCACCGGTGACCGTGTCGCCCCGACCCTGACCATCACCGGCGCACTGGACGGCACCACTCCTCTTGCCGGGACCCTCGCTGGCGGGTACACGCTGCCCACCTTCAACGTCCCTGCCGACAACCACGAACTCCATTTCGCCGCCGGCTCGATCTCCTCCGAACCGCTGGACGGCAAGGTCGGCCTGTACCTCGACCCGACCGGCATGGATATCCCCGCCCTGACCGCCTACTACATGGCAAGGATCCCGGACGGCTCTCCAGCTGAGTTTTTGGCCTATCGTGCCTACCTGATCATCGGCGCTGGACGGCGTCACCAAGCCCTTCGCCTACATCACCACGGACGGCAGCAACAACCTGGTCCTGCATGATGCCGCCCAGTATGACCTGGAAGGCGACCTCGCCGTCGGCATGGTCATCCCCGACGACTATCCTCTCGGCACCTACATCGTGAATGGCTCCGCCAAGGATGCTGCCGGTAATGCCACCCCGGTCACGCTCAAGCTGATCGTAGGAACCGATTTGCAATTAGCCCTGGCGCAGGTCATCGCCCAGACCACCATCACCGGCACGCTGGACAACCTCACCGCCACCTTCCCCGCCACCATCCCGCAGGTGGTCGTGGATGCCCCCTACAAGATCAACTCACGCATCAGCCTGTCCACCGCCCTGCCAGCCGGTTCGCTGGTCTCCTTTGATAGAGATGGTTTTGTTGTAAGCGACATCTCCTTGTCTGGCACAGGACCATGGTGGTACACACAATTGGTCGGAGCAGCGTTATCCGACGCAGCCAACTTTGATGCCGGGTATGGCGGCGCCATAGAGCATTACTCCATCACCATCAGCGGCAATACCGAGCCCATCGATACCTACCTGACCATCCAGTCGATCATCTCCGACGATGTCTTTGCGAGCGATTTCGTGGTCCTTGAATTCAATCACCCTGCACATCGTTCAACCTTCGGTATTGGAATTTGCCCTGGCAACTGTGATCGACCAGACCACCATCACCGGCACGGTTGAAACAGGCATCGTCGCCACCTTCCCAGCCACCATCCCCCAGGTGGTGTCGGATGCCGGCTTCAAGATCAACTCACTGATCACGCCTCGGCGAAGCCCTGCCGACAGGTACGCTGATCTCCGTTGACCGAGATGGTTTTGCCTTATCTACCGACGTCCCCTTCCCTGGCACCGGAATGTGGTATCACCGGATTGGTCGGTGCACCGCTGTCCGCTGCTGCCGATTTGACTGCGACATCTGACAACGACCAGTGGAAACATATACTCCATCACCTTCAGCGGCAACCCGACGGCATCGATACCAACCTGACATTGCAATCGATCATCTCCGACGACTCTGTTCAACGCGAAAACGTCGTCTTGGATGATCAGACATTCCCCCTGGTCGGAAACAGAATTGCTTGCCGCCCTGGCAACTGGTCATCGATCAGACCACCATCACCGGTAGCATCGAGACAAGCATCGTCGCCACCTTCCCCGCCGTCATCCCCCAGGTGGTGTCGGATGCCGGCTACAAGATCAATTCCCTGATCACCCTCGGCGCAGCCCTCCCGCCCGGGACGACAGTTACCGTGACCCGCAATGGGGATGCATATCTCACCAACGTCCCCTTCCCCGGTACCGAGAATTGGGTCACGGATCTCTTCGTTGCACCGCTGTCCGCTGCGGCTGATTTCACTGCGACATCTTACAACAACCAGGTGGAGACCTATGTCTTTACTTTCGCCGCCACAGGTCAGATCAACACCACCATGAGATTACAATCGATCATCTCCCGGGATTTGTTCGAGTCGGAATTGGTCGTATTGGCGGACGAGACATTCGCCCTGTACATACCGGAGTAAATTACCATTATTAAACTGGAACGGGGTAGAGTGGAGAACCTTCCCTGGCAAACTTCACTCTGCCCTTTATCCAGAAAAAAAGGAATTTGGTGAAACATTTCTTGCGAATTCTCTGCTTGCTGATCGTCGTGCTGACCGGGCTGCTGCCTGTCATGCCCGTCCTGGCGATCCCGCCCCTGCCGTCCAGTTTCTATGGAACGGTGAAGGTGAATGGTCAGAACGTCCCGGACGGTACGGGCATCGAGGCAGCCATCAATGGGCAGGTCGTCGCCCAGGCACTGAGCCAGACCTACCAGGGTGACTCGGTGTACGCACTCAACGTCCCCGGGGACGATCCCGATACCGCTGCCCTGGAAGGCGGTCACGACGGTGACACCATCGTGTTCAAGGTGGGTGGAGCGCAGGCAGAGCAGACAGGCACGTGGAAAAGTGCCACGAATATCAGCCTGGACCTGTCCGTGTCAGCCGCCGCCACCCTGACCCCGCCGGAAGACACCCCCACCCCCATGCCGACGCAGACCTCGGTCGACACCGGCACCCTGCCAACAGCCACGCAGTCCGCCAAGGCGACTGCCACACCGAAATCCACGGCAACGACGGCAAAGGATCCCGGAGCGACACAGGGATCTGACCTGCCTGGGACCACGCTCGCCACCACCACCGTGACCACGCCGGGGGCAGATCCTGGAGCAGGTGCGGAGAGTGAAGGAAACAATAGTGGCAAGATCATCCTGATCCTGGGAATTATTCTGGGAATAGCACTGCTTTTCTCCATCATTTGGGTAATCCTAAAACGATCAACCAAAGCCAGTAATTACCCTGACCAATAGGAGGTTCTACGATGAAAAAAACCCGTTTATTTACGATCCTGGTCTTGACCGCGTGCATGCTCCTCGTGAACACACTGCTGCCCTGGCGATGCCGCCTTTGCCGAAGAGCCTGTACGGCACGGTGCAGTTGAATGGCGCCAACGTACCGGATGGAACGGTGATCACCGCCTGGATCAACGGCATCCAATATGCGGATGACACCACGACCACCGACGCCGGCTTCTCAGTGTACAACCTGAACGTCCCCGGCGATGACCCGGATACGGTGGGCGTTGATCGAAGGCGGTGTGAGCGGCGATATCATCTCCTTCCACATCGGGGCTGTCGTCGCCCTCCAGACGGCAACCTGGTCCAGCGGAACAGCCCAGCAAAATCTGCCCCTGACCGCCTGGAACCTGCCGGGTGCTTTCTCCAAGACCAGCCCGGCGGACGCTGCCACCAGCGTGGTCACCAGCCCGACATTATCGTGGGGAACCAGCAGCAATGCTGTCTCCTATGAGTATTGCTACGCGACCAGCGCCAGTTGCATCACCTGGACCTCCGTTGGATCCGCCACTTCCATCGCCCTGGTAGGTCTGAATCCCAGCACTACCTATTACTGGCAGGTGCGGGCGGTCAACCCGGCTGGCAACGCCGAGGCGAATACAGCCACGTGGTGGAGCTTCACCACCCTCCCACCTCCGCCAGGCGCTTTCAGCAAGGCCAGCCCGGCGGACGGTGCGGTCAGTATTTCCGCCTCCCCCACGCTTACCTGGCTGGCGAGCAGCGGCGCGACGAGTTACGAATACTGCTACGATACTTCCAATAACAGCATTTGCGACGGCACCTGGGTCACCACCGGGACGAACCTGTCCGTGGCACTCGCCGGCTTGAACACCGGGCGGGTGTACTACTGGCAGGTGCGCGCCGTCAATGCCGGCGGCACCACCTACGCCAATGCCGGTACCATGTGGGCTTTCACCACTGTCCCGACCTTCGCAGATGTCCCCTATTCCAACTGGGCCTGGAACTGGATCGAGAGGCTCTATCGCGCCGGTGTCACCAACGGCTGCGGCTGGACCCCGCTGATCTACTGCCCATCAGGATCCACCACCCGCGCCGAGATGGCCAAATTCCTGGAACGCGGCAAGCATTACCCGGTGCTGTTCGATCCGCCCCCGGGAACAGGATTGGTCTTCAGCGACGTCCCCATCTCCCACTGGGCGGTCGGCTGGATCGAGCAGCTCTTCGCTGACGGCATCACCACCGGCTGCATCCTCTCCCCGCTGCAGTACTGCCCGGAGAACAAGGTCACGCGTGCCGAGATGGCAGCCTTCCTGCTGCGCGCCAAGCACGGTGCCGGGTACGTTCCCCCACCCGCAACGGGAATCTTCGCTGATGTCCCCATCGCCTACTGGGCTGCCGCCTACATCGAGCAACTCTACGCTGAAGGCATCACCACCGGCTGCAACCAGGACCCGTTGGTTTACTGCCCGCTCCAGCAAGTGACACGAGCCGAGATGGCAGCCTTCCTGGTACGCACGTTCAGCCTGCCGTAAAATCCCACCTTCCTGCTTTAACTGACACCCTCCCCAAAATGCATTTTGGGGAGGGTTGATATATTAACCTAAGCTCGATATACCAGGCAAAGTACTTTCATAACCAAGTAAATTCTTACCACAGTCGACAATTCATGACGGCATGGATGCGATTTGTTGCTCTTCTTTGAAGGATTTCTTATCTCTCAGGTAATCCCTTTTCAATATGGTTCTGCTGCTCTCAACCGTAGAATTTGATCTATAAGAGTTGGCGCTCCCTCGGTGCCCGAATCCTATTCCTCTATGCTCACCAATAAAAAAGGCAGAAGATTGCGGACAATTCAGAAAAACCGGAATCATTAGAGTACTCTTAATTCCACCTCTACCCGCTTGAATTGTCCCTTGGACAGTTGTACAATTCAGTTAGAGCAACTGCTGACGCCGGTGGGTTTCACCGCATTTTCGCCGCCGAAGCATTCCAGAAGGTCGTTCACTCCCACCCATTCTCCCCAACCTGAGAGTTTGCTTGAGTAATCCGGGCGCCAGTCCGGTGATGTTCAGACTCCCATAGCTGCACGGGAGAAAGGAGACGACCATGTTCCGCAAGTTGATTCGTTTTACTGCCAGCCTATTATTAGCACTGTCTTTTTCTTTTTCCGGTTTCCAGGCTGCAACTGCTGGCCAGCCCGCGAATGACAATTCCGCCTCTGCAATGCAGCTCGCTTCACCGCCCCTCGAGGACGTCTCTCGAGGAGGTGGCCTCCCCGGTCGCGGATTTTACATTCGATCCCGTTGACCCCTCCATCTACGACACGGTCCAATTCAACGATGCTTCCTACGATCCCGAAGGGCTGGGCTTTAAATCCGCAGCCTGGGATTTCGGCGATGGAGCCAGCTCTGCAGACCTGAACCCGGCACATCAGTACCTTGCCGACGGCGACTACACCGTCCAATTGCTGAGGACCACGAACGACGATCGCACGGCCTCCGTCACCCGAACGGTGAGCGTGCGCACGCACGACGTCTTCATATATAAGATCTCGGCGCCCAAGGTGGCCATGTCCGGGCAGTGGTGGCGGATCCACGTGGATGTCCGCAGCCTGCGCTACGTGGAAACCGTGAAAGTGGAACTGTTCAAGAGCGTTTCGGGTGGGTACCAGTCCATAGGCAATTGCACCCACCAGGTGCCGGAAAATCCTCACAAGCAGGGCACGCGTTTTACATTCTTTTACACCTTCATCCTGAGTGACAGCGCCCTGGCAGAGCTCCACTTCAAGGCGGTAGCCACGATCACCAATGCCCGCGACGCCATTCCAGCCGACAACGTTGCCCTTTCTACGCCGCCCACCCAGATCAAGAAATGACCTTGCAGGCGCATTTGGTAATTTAATCGCGAGTGTTATTCGCGAGCGTTATTCGCGAGCGTTATTCGCGAGTGGATGACAGGCAATTCACCTCCCTTCCCTGAATGCCAGGGGTTGTGCCAGGCCTGTGGTTCCGGGACGGCATAGAGTTACCCTCGCTTGAGGCACCCAGGCTGGTAAGTTTTCTGCAACGGGATTTCATCCCGGCGTAACGACATCCCACCTATGCCACATAGAACCCTCCCCGCCTCCGATCGGATGCGGGGAGAATTGGTTTCCCCACCATAAGAACTGCCACTGTTGAAGGCGGCAGGATTGACGTAAAATTGTCCCATCCCAGCCCCAAGGAGAACCATGGTGGAAGACCTGTATCCCCTCATCCACGCTGCGGCCGTCCAGGCAGAACCGGTTGTCCTGGACCGCCAGGCGACCACCGAAAAAGCCTGCCGCCTGATCCGCGAGGCAGCCAGCCACGGCGCCAACCTGGTCGTCTTCCCGGAGACTTTCATCCCCGTGTACCCCGACATACATGCCTGGGGACCTGGCATGGCGCGCTTCGATACCGTCCCGGCCAAGCAAGCCTATGCCCGCCTGTGGCAGAACTCGGTCGAGATCCCCGGACCGGTTACGGACCAACTGGGCGAGGTGGCGCGCCAGACGGGAACGCTGGTCGTCATGGGGGTGAACGAGCGCACCCCGCAATCCAGCTCGCTTTTCAACACGGTACTCCTCATCGGCCCGGACGGCGCCCTGCTCGGGAAACACCGCAAGCTGGTTCCCACCAACCACGAACGCATGCTCTGGCAAATGGGCGACGGCAGCACCCTCAAAGCCTTCGATACGCCGCTGGGCAAGCTGGGCTGCCTGATCTGCTGGGAGAACTGGATGCCGCTGGCGCGCTACGCCCTGTATGCCCAGGGGGAACAACTCCACCTGGCACCCACAGCGGACGACAGCGAGATGGCGATCGTCAACGCCCGCAATACCGCCGCCGAGGGGCGCTTGTTCGTCATCTCGGTGTGCATGCTGCTGCGCAAGTCGAGTTACCCTGCTGATTTTGAACTGCGCGCTGAACTGGAGCAAGCGCCCGAATACCTGGAAAGAGGCGGCAGCGTGATCGTCGCCCCGGACGGCAGGATCCTTGCCGGGCCGCTCTGGGAGCAGGAAGGCATCCTGTATGCCGACCTGGACCTGCGCCGCGTGGTGGAAGAGCGCCAGTTGCTCGACGTGGTCGGTCATTATTCCCGCCCGGATGTACTCAGCCTGCGCTTCGATGCCTCGGAAAAGAAGGTGATGGAGCAGGGCGCCTGGGAAAGCGGGTAAGCTTTCCAGGGAATTGCCCCGCTCCGGCACCTGCCCGGGCGAGTAGCGCGACATCCCAATGGGGACAGGCAGTCACTGAATATTCACAGGACTGTCTTGAGTTTCACGACATGATGGGCACGGCACTGCCGTGCTCTTCCTTTTCCCCCACCTTCCCCAACCATTCTCCGCTAACATCGAGTTGTTCATAAATACGGGGCTTCCGGGCTCTCTCAGGTTCTCTCGGCAGCAAATTGCCCTCTTTTTCCCACCCAAAACACCCATTTACAACCAATTTACAAAACTTTGCTTAACCGGTAAAATCGGCTGTTTGCATGTAAAATCCCCAGCGTCTAATTCCTTGCAAGCTCCCAAAAGGAGAGGTTTCATGCCCAGAATGCGAAAATTCATCCTGACAGCAATCATCCTGACCTTGTCAGTATTTATATTCCTGCCGTTCCACACAATCCACGCTGCACCTCTCTACGACATGCCGGTCACTGTCACCCAGCCGGACGGCACATCTATTCAGCTATTTGCCAGCGGCGATGATTATTACAACTGGCTGCATGACAAGGCAGGTTACACCGTGCTGCGCGACCCGGCGACAGGATATTACGTTTATGCAGACCTGCTGGACGGCAGGCTGGTGCCCACCAGCCTGGTCCCGGGGCACGACGATCCCAAGGCTGCCGGGCTGGTTCCCGGCTTGAACATCTCCCTGGCCCAGGTGGATACCCTGCGCGCGGCGCAGATGGACGAGATGTCAGCACTAGCCGAAGAGGTGAGCCCGGCGCCCAATTCGGGCACCCTGAACAACCTGGTGATCTTCATCCGTTTCGCCGGCGAGGCCGAGTTCACCAACTCCCTGGCTTCCTTCAACAATGTCTTTAATAATTCCGCGGCTGGGGCGAATTCTGTGCGTAATTATTTCCTGGATGTCTCTTTCAATACCCTGACGATTGACACCAGCTACTTCCCCACCCCGGGTGCCTCGGTGATCTCCTACCAGGACAGCCACCCGCGCAGCTATTTCCAGCCTTACGATTCCTTCAATACGGGCGGCTACATGCCCAACCAACGCCTCGACCGCGAGCAGGCGCTGCTGCGCGACGCCATCGCCTATGTCAACAGCCTGGGGCAATTCCCTGCCGGAGCCATCATCGACGCTGACAACGACGGCAAGGTGGACGGCGTCACCGCCATCATTAAGGGTGCCGGGGGCGGTTTTGCCGAACTGCTCTGGCCGCACAGCTCGGTGATGACCTACTACACTGTGAGCATCAACGGCAAGACCGTCACCAACTATTCCCTGCAGATGGCTGACTGGATGATCACTTCCACTCTATACCCATGACATGTTCCACGTGCTGGGCGCCCCGGATCTTTATCATTTCACATTTGACACCATTCACCCCGTGGGCGGTTGGGACCTGATGGAAACCAACAGCAACCCGCCGCAACACATGGGTTGTTACATGAAATACAAGTATGGTCACTGGATCGCCTCCATCCCGCAGATCACCACCCCGGGAACCTACACGCTCAACCCGGTGACTTCGCCGACCAACAACTGTTACAAGATCGCTTCCCCCAATTCGTCCACCGAGTTCTTTATCGTCGAATACCGCAGCAAGACCTCCAGCACCTACGAAGCCGGGCTGCCCGGCAGTGGATTGCTGGTCTACCGCATCAACCCGGCGATGACCGGCAACCTGGACGGTCCGCCGGACGAGGTGTACATCTTCCGCCTGGGCGGCACCCCATCCCAGGACGGTACGATCGACAATGCCTTCTTTAATAGCACCGTGGGACGCACGGCGATCAATAACAGCAGCAATCCCTATACTTTCCTGAGCAACGGCACCGTTGGCGGTCTCGTCCTGTGCAACATCGGCGCGGCCGGCACCACCATCTCCTTCAATTACGGCAACTGCGGCGGGCTGCAGGTGAACCCGGCAGCCTGGGATTTCGGTAATGTGAATCCCGGCTCGACGAGCAGCGCCAAGTCCTTCACCGTGACCAATGCCGGGCCGGGCAGCGTGACGATCACCACGCTCACGGTAAGCAGCCAATTCAACCTGTCCAGCAATACCTGCAATAGCAAAACCCTGGCTGTCAGCGGCACCTGCACATTCAGCGCCACCTTCTCCCCCACCACTCCCGGTCTCAAGACCGGCACGGTCACCATCCCCAGCAACAGTCCCTTCAGCCCCACCTCGGTGGCACTCAGCGGTACCGGTAATGGTGCTGTCGCCAGTGTAAGTCCCACGACCTGGAATTTCGGCGATCAAACGGTTTCGTATCCCAGCACTGCAAAAAGCTTTACCCTGACCAATACCGGGGCAGCCAACATGCTCGTTGGCACGCTCACGGTAAGCGGCGACTACTCGCTGGTCAACAACAACTGCTCCGGGCAGACCGTCCTCCCTGCTGCCAACTGCACCTTTGGCGTCGTCTTCACCCCCACCGCCACGGGCACTCGCAGTGGATCGGTGAGCATCCCAAGCAACGCCTTCAATTCGCCTATATCCGTGACCCTGAGCGGCAACGGCACGAACCTGCCGGGTGCTTTCGTCAAGTCCAGCCCGGTCAACGGCGCCTCCGGTCAGACCACCACGGTCTCCCTGACCTGGACAGCCAGCGCAGGGGTCCTGGTCTATGAATATTGCGTTGACAACAGCAACGACAACGCCTGCAATGACTGGTTCGGCAACGGCACCGCCACCACCAAGGTGCTCACCAATCTTTATTCCAATACCACCTATTACTGGCAGGTGCGCTCGGTCAATGCCGGCGGTATCGTCTATGCCAATGGCGCCTCGACTGCCATGTGGTCCTTCTCCACTTCTCCCGCCGCACCGGGCGCCTTCAACAAGTCCGCCCCCGCCAACGGGATCACGGGTCTCTCCACCTCTCCCAACCTGTCCTGGTATCCCAGCTCGGATGCCACATCCTACGAATATTGCCTGGACACCACCAACGATAACGCCTGTTCCAACTGGGTCAGCAACGGCAGCTCCACCACCAAGGCACTCAGCGGGTTGAGCGAAAGCACCACCTATTATTGGCAGGTGCGCGCCGTCAACACCGGCGGGACGACCTACGCCGACGGCTCCGCCACTGCTTTCTGGTCCTTTACCACCCTGGTCTCGGCTCCCGGCGCCTTCAACAAGACCTCTCCCTCCAGCGGGGCAACCGGCCTGTCCACCTCCCCGACCCTCACCTGGGGTGCCAGCACGGGTGCCACCAGCTACGAATATTGCCTGGACACCACCAACGACAACGCCTGCTCCGCCTGGACGAACGTCGCCCTTTCCACGAGCGCAGCGCTCAGCGGGCTGAGCGAAGGCACAACCTATTACTGGCACGTGCGGGCGCATAACAGCGCCGGCACGACCTATGCCAATGGCGCCACCACCGCCTTCTGGGCGTTCACCACGGGAGTCACCCCTCCTGCGGCATTCGGCAAGTCCGCACCGGTGGATGGGGCGACAGGAGTTTCCGCATCTCCGACCCTGTCGTGGGCTGCCAGCACGGGTGCCACCAGTTACGAGTACTGCTACGACACCACCAATAACGACAGCTGCAACGGTTGGGCAAGCAACGGCACCTCCACCAGCAGGACCATCAGCGGCTTGAACGATGGCACCACCTATTACTGGCATGTGCGCGCCCTGAATGCCGGCGGCACCACCTACGCCGACGGCTCTGCCAGCGCTTTCTGGTCCTTCACCGTCCAGGTCACGCCCCCTGCTGCTTTCAACAAGTCTTCACCCGCCAACGGGGCGACCGGACAGTCCACCTCCCCGACCCTCACCTGGGGATCCAGCACGGGTGCCGCCAGCTACGACACCTGCTACGACACCACCAACGACAATGCCTGCACCAACTGGACCAGCAACGGCTCCGCCACCAGCAAGGCACTCAGCGGCTTGAGCGAAGGCACCACCTACTACTGGCACGTGCGCGCCGTCAACGCCGGCGGGACGACCTACGCCAATGGCTCCGCCACCGCCTTCCATTCCTTCACCACCCTGGTCACAGGTCCCGCGGCCTTCAACAAGTCCAGCCCTGCCAGCGGTGCCACCGGGCAGCCCACCAGCCTGACCCTCACCTGGGGCACAAGCGCGGGTGCCGCCTCCTATGAATATTGCTACGACACCACCAATGACAGCCTGTGCTCGGCCTGGACCGGCAACGGCACCTCCACCAGCAAATTGCTCAGTGGCTTGAGCGAAGGCACCACCTACTACTGGCACGTGCGCGCCGTCAACGCTGGCGGCACAACCTACTCCAACGGCTCCGCCACCGCCTTCTGGCCCTTCACCACCCTGGTCACGCCGCCTGGAGCCTTCAACAAGATCCACCCCCGCCAACGGCGCCACCGGGCAGCCCACCAGCCTGACGCTCACCTGGGGAACCAGCACGGGGGCAGGCAGCTACGAGTACTGCTACGACACCAGCAACGACAACAGCTGCGCCGTCTGGAGCAATAACGGCACCTCCACCAGCAAGCCGCTCAGCGGGTTGAACGAAGGCACCACGTATTACTGGCATGTGCGCGCGGTCAACACCGGGGGCACCACCTACGCCAACGGCTCCGCAACCGCCTTCCATTCATTCACCACCGGCGTGGCAGGACCGGGAGCGTTCGGCAAGACCTTCCCCACCAATGCAGCAACCGGCCAGTCCACCTCGCCCACCCTTTCCTGGGTCGGCAGCACTGGCGCCACGAGTTACGATTATTGCTATGACGCCACCAACGACAACGCCTGTACCAACTGGATCAGCAACGGCAGTGCCACCACCAAGGTGCTCAGCGGGCTGAGCCAAGGCACCACCTACTACTGGCACGTGCGGGCGAACAATACCGGCGGTACCACCTACTCCGACGGCTCCACGAGCGCTTTCTGGTCGTTCACCACCTCTCTTTCCATCCCGGGCGCATTCAGCAAATCCTCTCCAACCAATGGCGCACAGGGTGTGTCCACTTCGCCCACCCTTTCCTGGGCTACCAGCATCGGCGCGGCCAGCTACGAGTATTGTCTCGACAGCGTCAACAACAATTCCTGCGATACCGGCTGGGTGTCCAACGGCAACACCACCTCGGTGGCGATCTCCGGGCTCAACCCGGGCACCAATTACTTCTGGCACGTGCGCGCAGTCAATGCCACCGGCACCACTTATTCCAACAGCTTCACCACCGCCTTCTGGTGGTTCACCACCCAGGTCACGCCTCCCGCGGCTTTCAGCAAATCAAGTCCTGCCGATGCTGCCACGGGTGTGTCCACCTCGCCGACCCTTTCCTGGGCTGCCAGCACGGGAGCTACCAGCTACGAGTACTGCTACGACACCAGCAATGACAACGCCTGCAGCAACTGGCTGGGCAACGGCACCGCCACCAGCAAGGTGCTCAGCGGGTTGAGCGGCGGCAGCACCTATTACTGGCACGTGCGCGCCATCAACAGCGCCGGTACCACCTATGCCAACGGCACTGCAACCGCCTTCTGGTCGTTCACCACTGCCGTCGCGCTGCCGGGCTCGTTCAGCAAGTCTGCACCGATCAACGGCGCCACTTCTCAAACCACCAGCCTGACCATCGCCTGGGGTGCCAGCGCCGGAGCCGCAAGCTACGAGTACTGCTACGATAGCACCAACGACAACGCCTGCTCCTCCTGGACAGGCAACGGCACCCTCACCAGCAAGGCGCTCAGCGGCTTGAGCGAAGGCACCACCTACTACTGGCACGTGCGCGCCAACAACACCGGCGGCACCACCTATGCCGAGGGCTCGGCGACCGCCTTCTGGTCCTTCACCACCCAGGTCACGCCTCCCGACGCCTTCAACAAGACCACACCCGCCAACGGCGCGACGGGCCTGCCCACCAGCGTCAGCCTCACCTGGGGCGCCAGTTCGGGTGCCGCCAGTTACGAAGTCTGTTACGACACCACCAACAATAACAACTGTTCCGGGTGGACAAGCACCGGCACAACCACCAGCATAGCCCTCAACGCCCTGGACGAAGGGATGACCTATTACTGGCACGTGCGGGCGATCAACACTGCCGGCACCACCTATGCCAACGCCTCCGCCACCGCTTTCTGGTCGTTCTCCACGGGCGTTACCATGCCATCCCTGCCAGGTGCGTTCGATAAGTCCTCACCGGCCAACGGCGCGACGGGCGTTTCCACCTTCCTCACCCTGACGTGGGGCGCCAGCTCGGGCGCGACCAGTTACGAATACTGCTACGACACGAGCAACGACAACGCCTGCTCCGCGCTGGATAAACAACGGCACCTCCACCAGCAAGGCACTCAGCGGGCTGGGCGTGGAAACCACCTATTACTGGCACGTACGCGCCCTCAATTCCGGCGGCACCACGTACGCCAACGGCTCCGCCACCGCCTTCTGGACCTTCACGACGGACGGCGCGGTGCCAGGTGCCTTCACCAAGTCCCTTCCTATAAACGGCGCAACCGGCATTTCTATCTCACCGACCCTCACCTGGGGCGCCAGTGCGGGAGCGGCAAGCTACGAGTACTGCTACGACACCAGCAACGACAGCGCCTGCTCCGTCTGGACAAGCAACGGCACCCTCACCAGCAAGTCGCTCAGCGGCTTGAACAAGGGCACCACCTACTACTGGCACGTGCGGGCGATCAATGCCAACGGCAGCACCTATGCCGGGGGTTCCGCCACTGCCTTCTGGTCGTTCACCACCATCGCCCCGCCTCCCGCCGATTTCACCAAGTCCGCACCTGCCGACGGGGCTGCAGGACAATCCACCAGCCTGACCCTTTCCTGGAGCTCCAGTGCAGGAGCCACCAGCTACGAGTACTGCTACGACACCACCGACAACAATAACTGCTCCGGCTGGACAGGCACCGGCGCTTCCACCAACGCCACGCTCAGCGGTCTGGACGAAGGCACGGCATATTACTGGCACGTGCGGGCGATCAGCGAGGGCGGCAGCACCTATGCCAACGGCTCCGCCACTGCCTTCTGGTCGTTTACCACCGGCCTTTCACTCCCCGGGGCCTTCAACAAGACCTCCCCGCTGAACACTGCCACCGGGCAGGAAACCAGCCTGGTGCTCACCTGGACTGCCAGCTCGGCAGCCACACATTACGAATTCTGCATCGACACCAGCAACGACAATGCCTGCTCCGCCTGGACCGATAACGGAAATGCCACCAGCATTTCGCTCAGCGATTTGGACACCGGGGAAACCTACTACTGGCAGGTGAAGGCGGTCAATGCTGGCGGAAGCGCATTCGCCGATGATGGCGCCTGGTGGTCCTTCACCAGCGTGCCCACCTTCAGCGATGTCGCCTATACCCACTGGGCGTGGTCCTGGATCGAGCGCCTGTATTCCTCGGGGATCACCACCGGTTGTGGCAACAGCCCCCTGGTGTACTGCCCCGACCAGACTGTCACGAGGGCCCAGATGGCGGTATTCCTCGAGCGCGGCAAGAACGGTTCTTCATACACTCCACTTGGAGCGACCGGCATCTTCGACGACGTGCCCACCACCTACTGGGCTGCCGGCTACATCGAGCAGCTCTACAATGACGGCATCACCACGGGATGCGCCACCTCCCCGTTGAAGTACTGCCCGGAAAATCCGGTCACGCGTGACCAGATGGCAGTCTTCCTGCTGCGGGCAAAATACGGCAAGACCTACACGCCTCCGCCTGCGACAGGCATCTTCAACGACGTGCCCACCTCGCACTGGGCGGCTGCCTGGATCGAGCAACTCTTCAACGAGGGCTTCACCAACGGCTGCGGAAGCAATAACTACTGCCCCAGCCAGGTGGTGAACCGTGCCCAGATGGCAGCCTTCCTGGTGCGGACATTCGGGTTGCCCTAAAAGGCTGGATCTTCACCCATTCATTGATCATTTGAAGGTCAGCCTCTCCCCAAAGCTCCCCAGGTCGTAGAACCTGGGGAGCTTGCCGTTTTCGCCTTCCACCTGCGCTTGGGGGCTTGAGAAGGCAGGTTAACGCCCGGAACGCGGCTTTCCTGGGGCAGGCGTTCGGGCTGGCATAAACACTGTCATTGCGAGGCGGGGATTTTTACCGCCGAAGCAATCTCTGGAAAAGGTTGCCAGCCTGTAGGAGATTGCTTCCCTGGCCTGTCGGCCAGGACAGGCGGGCATAGAACGCCCTCCCCCTGCGGGGACGCAGCGCAATGACAGCATAGGTGCATATGGCAGCCTTCCTGCCGTCTCGCACCGGCGTGTCGCCGTTGTTCGCGGCACGAACGGTGGTGCGGACGTTCGCGTTGCCGTAAAAATACTGTACGGTCAATCCATACTGGACAACGACGTTTCGCCTGTAATATCAAGTGCCCATAGTGTAGCGGCAATTCTCAGAACTGCCGCTACATTTTTTGTCCCCCTGCTCTCTGCTCCCTGCTCCCCGCTCACCTCCTTTCCTGATTACCTGATCACCTGATCCCTAATTACTCATTCTTCCCATTTACAAGTGAATGACAATTCCTCTCTTTTCCCGCTGATTTCGAACCTTTTTTGGGTAAAATCATCCCGGCTTTTCCCTCGTACGCAACCAGCTCTGCAATCCTTCGTTAAATCCTTCCATAGGAGACTATCGATGCCCAGAACACCCAAGATGCTCTTCTTCGCCCTCCTCATCGTCCTGGCAGCGTTCATCCTTCTGCCTGCTCGAGCCACCCACGCCGCGCCCCTGTTCGGCGTGCCGGTCACCGTGACCCAGCCGGACGGGCAGGTGCTGCAGCTCTTCGCCAGCGGCGACGAATATTACAACTGGCTCCACGACAAGGCCGGTTACACCGTGCTGCGCGACCCGGCGACGGGGTGGTACGTCTATGCGGATCTCATGGACGGGAAGTTGGTAGCCCACCAAGCTGGTCGCCGGTCGCTCGGACCCCGCCAGTGGAGGCCTCCTGCCCGGGCTGAACCTCTCCGCAGAGGAGATGGGTGCCCTGCGCCAGGCGCAGCTTGCCCTCACCGCCCAGGAGGCTCCAGGGGTGAGCCCCGCCCCCTCCACCGGCACATTGACCAACCTGGTGGTCTTCATCCGTTTCTCGGGAGAGAGCGGATTTACCAATACGCTGTCCACCTATGCCGGCATGTTCACCGATTCCACGCCCGAGGCGAACTCGCTGCGCAACTACTTCCTGGATGTCTCTTACGACATGCTGACCGTCAATTCCAATTTTTATCCCACCCCGGCAGGAGCGACCATCCTCTCCTACCAGGACAGCCACCCGCGCACCTATTTCGAGCCCTATGATGCCGCCACCAACCCGGGCGGGTACCAGGACAGCCAGCGCACCGAGCGCGAGCAGACCCTGCTGCGCGATGCCATCGAATACATCAAGACCCTGGGGCAGTTCCCCGTGGGAGCGGTGATCGATGCTGACAACGATGGCGAGGTGGACAGCATGACCTTTGTCATCAAGGGTTCAGGCAACGGCTGGGCCGAGTTGCTCTGGCCGCACCAGTGGTCGCTCTATTATTACACTGTGACCATTAACGGCAAGACGGTAGGCAACTACGCCTTCCAACTGGACGACTGGATGGGCAACTCCGTGCTCGCCCACGAGATGTTCCACGTCCTGGGAGCCCCCGACCTTTATCATTACAACTTCGACGGCATGCGCCCGGTGGGTACCTGGGACGTGATGGAATCGAATACCAACCCGCCCCAGCACATGGGCTGCTACATGAAGTACAAGTATGGTGACTGGATCGACTCCATCCCCCTGATCACCCAGCCGGGAACCTACACCCTGAACCCACTGGCCTCGGAGGATAACAATTGCTACAAGATCGCCTCGCCCAACTCGACAAGCGAATTCTTTATCCTCGAATACCGGAGCAAGGCAAGCAGCTACTTCGAGACCGGGATACCGGGAAGCGGACTGTTGGTGTACCGCATTAATCCGGCAGTGCAGGGCAACGCCGACGGCCCGCCGGACGAGGTGTACGTCTTCCGCCCGGGAGGGACACCGACCCAGGATGGGACCTACCCAACGGCGAACTTCAGCTCCACGGTGGGGCGCACCCAGATCAACGCCGCCACCGACCCGTATACCTTCCTTTCCGGGGGTGGCTACGGCGGTCTCAGCCTGTGCAACATCGGCGCCACCGACACCACCATCTCATTCAATTACGGCAATTGCGGTGCCCTGCAGGTCCTCCCGGCTGCTCACGATTTCGGCAGTGTGAACCTCGGCTCCACGAGCAGCGCGCAGGCCTTCAGCCTGACCAACAACGGCTCGGAGAGCGTGAATGTCGGGACGCTCTCGGTCAGCAGCTCGTACAACCTTCTCGGCAATACCTGCAACGGGATCAGCCTTGCCCCTGCTGCTGCCTGCGCCTTCAGCGTGACCTTTTCTCCGCTCAGCGCAGGGCTCCTGCCCGGCCTGGTGACCATCCCAAGCAACGACCCCAGCTCGCCCAACCTGGTCGGGTTGAGCGGCACCGGCACCGGGGTCTACGCCAGCGTGAATCCCACTTCGTGGAATTTTGGCGACCAGGCGGTGTCCTACTCCAGCGGCGCGAAAAATTTCACCCTGACCAGCAGCGGGAACGCTAACCTGGTCCTGGGTACGCTGACGGTGAGCGGCGACTTCTCCCTGGTCAACAACACCTGCAACGGGCAAACCCTTGTCCCTGCGGCGACATGCAGTTTCGGTGTGATCTTCACCCCCACCGTCACCGGCGCGCGCTCCGGGTCGGTCTCGATCCCCAGCAACGCCTTCGGTGCGCCGGCAACCGTGCCCCTGAGCGGCAACGGCACCACGCCGGGTTATTGCACCTCCAGCGGCGATCCTGGATACGAATTCATCAGCCGCGTCCAGCTCGGCAGCGGTGACCAGTCCTCGGCGGGGGATGCTTACCACGATTACACGGCGACCAATTTCACCTCCCTGGCACGCGGCACAAGCAATCCCATGCAGGTCACCGGCTCGACCACCGGCTCGTACCAGGAATATGTAAAGGCATGGGTGGACTTCAACCATGACTTCGACTTCAACGATCCCGGCGAAGAGTTGAATTTCGGTTCCTACAACTTCAGCGGCACGCATATCTTCAATGCCAGCCTATCCGTCCCGGCAGATGCGTCCCTGGGAGCGACGCGCATGCGCGTCATCCTGCGCTACAGTTCGGCGCCAACTCCATGCAATCCCTATCTTTATGGCGAGACCGAAGACTACACCGTGACCATCGCCGAGACACTCGACCCGGGTGTGCAGGTGGACCCGGCTAGCGTGGGATTTCGGGGACCAGCCGGTCGCCACGACGAGCGCGGCGAAAAGCTTCACGCTGACCAACACTGGGGCAGGCAACCTGGTCACCGGGACGCTCACCGCCAGCGGTGATTTCGCCCTGGTGAGCAACACCTGCAACGTACAAAGCATCCCGCCCGCCGGTACCTGCACCTTTGGGGTCACCTTCACCCCCTCAGCCGAAGGCGCCCGGGATGGCTCCGTTTCGATCCCCAGCAACGCCGCGGGAAGCCCGCATACGGTCGCGCTGGGCGGCATGGGCACGCATCCACCGGCTGCCTTCTCGAAAAGCAGCCCGCTCAACGCCGCCACGGGGCAAGCTACCTCGCTCACCCTGTCCTGGGAAGCCAGCACGTACGTCCAATTCTACGAATATTGCATTGACACCACGAACGATGCCGCCTGCAGACGCATCCTGGGTGTTGATGGGTGCCAACACCAGTGTCCCGCTCTTCGGCTTGAACAACGCCATGCACATATTACTGGCAGGTGCGCGCCACCAACCTCGACGATGTCACCTATGCGAATGGCGGCTCGTGGTGGTCCTTCACCACGATCGTCGCCGCACCGGGCGCGTTCAACAAGTCCACGCCCGCCAACGGCGCCACCGAGCAGCCCACCAGCCTGACCCTCACCTGGGCAGTGCAGCGCCGGCGCGACGAGCTACGAGTACTGCCTGGATACCAGCGACGACAGCGCCTGCAGCGGCTGGACAGGCAACGGCACCTCCACCAGCAAGGCGCTCAGCGGTCTGAGCCAGGGCACCACCTACTATTGGCACGTGCGCGCCAACAATGCCGGCGGCACAACCTATGCCAACGGTTCCTCGGGTGATTTCTGGTCGTTCACCACCTCAATCACTCCACCCGCCAGTTTTGGCAAAGCCTCCCCCCTTGACGGATCGAACGCCCAGCCCACCAGCCTGGCCCTCACCTGGAGTGCCAGCGCCGGCGCGACTAAGCTATGAATTCTGCCTGGATAACAATAACAACGCTGCCTGCGACACCTCCTGGGTGGCGAACGGCACCAGCACCTCGGCACTCCATCTCCGGCCTGGCTCCGGGAACCGGTTATTCCTGGCAGGTGCGCGCGGTCAATGGCGGCGGCACCACCTATGCCGATTCTGGCACCTGGTGGAGCTTCACCACGGCGACAACCTTTGCCGATGTGCCCACCACCCACTGGGCCTGGTCATGGATCGAGCGGCTGTACGCCTCCGGGATCACCACTGGCTGCGGCCCTGGTTATTACTGCCCCGAGCAGGAAGTCACCCGCGACCAGATGGCGGTCTTCCTCATTCGAGGCACGCATGGCACGACCTTCATACCGCCCGCCGCTACCGGCATCTTCAACGACGTCCCCACCACCCAGTGGGCAGCCAACTACATCGAGCAGCTCTACGCTGACGGCATCACCACCGGCTGCAATCCCGCCTTGATGCTGTATTGCCCCTCCCAGTCGGTCACGCGGGCACAAATGGCGGCTTTCCTGCTGCGTGCCAAGCACGGCGCCGCGTACGTCCCTCCGCCCGCCACGGGCGTCTTCACCGATGTGCCCACAGCCTACTGGGCGGCTGCATGGATCGAAGAACTCTACGCCGAGGGCATCACCACCGGCTGCAACATCGGCTTATACTGCCCCGAGCAAGCCGTGACGCGTGCCCAGATGGCAGCCTTCCTGGTGCGCACGTTTGGGTTGCCGTAGGGGTTTAAAATCCCGCCCTACCCCACCCTCCCCAAATCCCATAGATTTGGGGAGGGTGCGGAGCGCACCAGAAGTGGAGCGAGGGTAGCGAAGCTGGACGGCCTAGATGGACTCGTTCCTGGTGCGGACGTTTGGGCTGCCGTAGGTGTTTGTTTATTTTATTTCGATACAGTTTGGCGATAGAAAAATGCCCTACCCGCTCCGCGCCTCCCCAATTCCTTTGGAATTGGGGAGGGCTGGGAGGGGGGCGGGAATAGTGATCATCCATGAAACAAAACCGTTCTACTCCGAAAACACTTCATCGCGCCTGGGAATTGCGTAACGAACAAACTCCCGCTGAAGAAGAATTGTGGAAATCCTTGCGCATTCTCAAAAATAGAGGATTTCACTTTCGCAGGCAACATGCAATAGGATCATATATTGTTGATTTCTGCTCCCCTCGTGCAAGATTGATCATCGAAATTGACGGAAATCCGCACCGAGAACAGGTTGAACAAGATGCTGAGAGGACATCTTTCCTTCAAACCAAGGGTTACCGTGTTATTAGGTTCTGGAATAGCGAAGTATTGAATGATACACCTCGTGTGATTCGCGTGATCTTGGTTGAGCTTGGAATCTCAACGATTGATGGTGATCATGCTGAATTTCCATGAAACCCAGAAATAAACACTTTTTTTGGTGTCGCTTTCCTCAAGCCCAGGCAAGGTGTATTAATAATCATAGCTGCCCCACCTGCCCCTGCAAAACGTCCTTCTTCCAATCCGTTACGGGCTCCCCTCCCCAAATCTGCTTTCTGATTTGGGGAGGGTGGGTAGGGCAAAAATGGCCTCATTCCTGGTGCGCACGTTTGGGTTGCCGTAAACCCTGTCATTGCGAGGCGGTGATTTTCACCGCCGTGGCAATCTCAGGATGAGGCATTTATTTCATACAGGAGATTGCTTCCCTGGCCAGCCCGCCAGGGCAGGCGGGCAAAGACCGCCCTCGCAATGACAGCAAAGGTGGAGAAAGCCCTCTTCCTGGTGCGGACGCTCTCGCTGCCGTGAGGATTCGACAAACCTTGCGTTATCCTTCGGTGAGGGAGAAATGCCTTACGCCTGCCCAGCAAACGTTTGAAGCAATGCGTTCACAAGGATTAAATACGCAGCCCAATTAGCCTGCTGTGTTCGACCCATCCAGGACAGGTCAGCGACTTCTTTATAATACTGTTTAAAAATACGATAATACATCAATTCTTCCTTGCTGTTCAGTATCCAGCCATTCGGAAGCATTTTCTCCCTATCAAATTCCACCAACGAGATATTTTTTTCTGCATGGTCATGGAGAACTTCAAGCAGGCCTCCTCCTGCCCAGAATTTCGCTTTTGGGCGGTTGAGAATTTGTTTCGGCAATAAGCCCTCAACCGCCTGGCGCAATATCCATTTTTCGACCCCATCATTTATTTTATACATGGAGGGGATCATGAAAGCATATTCGGCTACCTCAGGTTCCAGGAAAGGAAGCCTGGCAACCAAGCCTTGAGAACTCGCACAACGATCTACCTCTGAAGCGCTGTGTTATGCAGTTGTGTGACAAGGAAATCGAGTTCTATTGCCAAGGTAGCGGTTGGAATTTTCTTCAGATAATCATATCCGGCAAACAATTCATCGCTACCTTCGCCCGACAAAACCTCTGTAAGATAAATTGCAGTTTGGTTTGCAACAGCAAAATTTTAAGATTGCTGAGCGGACAAGGAGCGCATCGAATGATTCCAAGTGATAAATTACCTTTGGCAAATAAATCAAAATTGTCTCGAGTTTAAGGATCGTTTCATGGTGAATTGAATGAAGGTAATCTGCCATCATCCTGGCATATTCGAGATCCGGCGATCCTGCCAGGCCCACAGAAAATGTATGCAGACGTTGCACAAACGGCCTGGCGAGGGCAGCCAGGATGCTGGAATCCAATCTCTCCAGAGAGCCAAATACCCACTTCATTTGACTTAACAATCTGTTCAACTGAATTAACAAGCCTGCGGCGAAGCTCATATGCGATCTGATCTGGATTGCCAATCAAAGGAGGCAGTCTTTGTGCTGATGGGTGAAGTGTGATTTTTCCATCTCTTAATGTACATCCTGGAGGAAATCATTAACATCGCAGGTTGCAGTCAACAGGGCTTTGACCTCGGAAGCAAAACAGAAAATCCCCTGGATGGTCTTGCCATAATAAAGAGGTACCACTCCGAAGGGATCCCGTTGCAGGGTCATATCCCAAGTACAGGAAGAAAAATGTCCATTGTTGACTTCATCCAAAGCAAGGTTGGATTTCACCAATGTTTCTTCCAGGTGGTTTTGGATACGGGGCCACGTTACTCCCAGGGTCGCTTGTTGCGTTTCAACGATCCTAAAGCCATTTAATCCTCGATGCGAGAGCTTCTCCAGCATCCGCTTCACTTGCCAGTACTTTCCGGGAAGACCAATGCCCGCTATCCCAGCCATTCTGCCTCCTACTCTATTACTCCCTCGTTCACATATTTGGTCAACTCGGTCACGCTCAGGTCGCCGATCCCCAGCTTGTCCACCGTCCTGCCGCGCTTCCAGTAATCCGTGCGGTGGACGATGCATGCCAGGCGGATGATGGCCTCCATGCCGCGCACCGAAACCCCGAAGCGCTCGCCCAGGGAAGCCATGGGCACCAGGCTGGCAGGGATATCTTCGAAGATGTAGCGGTGATTGAGCGTGGCGGGAGCCTTGATCCCGTAATAGCCGGGCTGGTTGTGGATGGCCTCATGCAGGTCTTCGCCGGAGGTATCGTAGGCAAGTTTCAGCCATTCCATCGCCGTTGCGGGCACGGATGCCCAGCGCCGACCCGACGGTTACGCGCTCCCGGTCGAGCACTTCCAGCACGCGTGCCACCGAAGGGGTCACACCGTCAATGTAGAACTGGTAATCGCCGTGTGTCGCTTCGATCCAGCCGGCATTCAACAAGGTCAATGCAGGATGGAAAATGGCACCCATGTTGTTCACTCCCGTGTGCAGCACGTTCACGCCGTCAATGAACTGCGGATAAGCCGGGTGGATGGCATCCAGCACACGTTCATTGTGGATGGCTGGCAGGGCTGCGAGCGGCACCGCCTCCTTGATGCGGAAAATGCGCGCTTCGGCAGGACCGTCCGAGCGGCTGGCATAAATGAATGTCTCTGCTTCGGCAACGGTAACATTCGCCCGAATTCCTTCGTCGCGCAGCACCTTGGTGAACTCCAGCGCGCCACCGGTTCTCCCCGGGTGGAGGATAACGATCTGCCCGTTTCTCAGGTGCGGGGCAGCAACCTTGGCAATATCACCATGGGCGGAGGAAGGCACAACCACCATCACCACCTGGGCGCGTTTTAGCGCATCGCCCATATTGGAGGTGACCTGCTTCAGCTTCCCAAATCCGCTCAAGCCGGCGGAGTTTTCCAATTCGATCCCCCCGCGCTTCTTGATGATGCTGATATGGTCAAAGGTGCGGTTATACAATGTGACCTGGAAGCCCATCAAGGCGAGGTGCGCTGCCATGGCTTTGCCGCCATGACCGGCTCCAATGATCGTAAATCTCTCAGGGGGTCATTTGTTACTCCTTTCCAAGCACGTCCAGGCGTTTTCTTTCGGATAAGCGGCATGCCCTCTTTATCCACTGCCACGCACATCCCCTTCAGGATCTGGGTGCGGATGCATGCCGCGTCCGAAGGGATTGTTCTTCAATTGCGGCGCATCCAGGATGCCCGTGGTCACGGCTGCCGCCAGGGTGGCGGGATCGCACCAGGGTTCTTCCACGCCCGGGGATGCCAGCTCGCGGATGGCTTGCAGGGTGATCCGCGCCTCGGAGACAAGTTTGTCCTTGCGCGCCTGGACGCGCGGATCGTAACCCGGGTCAGGCATGCCGCGCACGGCATTTTCGATCGCACGCCGGGCAACCTGTGCAGGCGTCGATCACGTCTCCCGGGCTGGCGGCATGATCCGCCTCCGTGTGCCCGACCACGTGAACGATATGCGGCTTGATCGCCATCTGCAGGTAGACGCTGGCAGCCAGGTGCCCGCGTGCCGCTTCCGGGTCCAGGGGATAACTGAGCAAGCCGGTGCGCGTCTGGCGCCAAATGCGGAAATCCGGCCGTTCCAGGGTGGCAAGCAGTTCCAGGATGGCCAGCATCTTTGCCAGGTCCATCGCTGTCGGAAAGACCCGGGCGGACTGTTGAACATCATCTGGGCGATGTAATCCTTGACCCCGTAATGCCGGGCATTGTAGGCAGCCAGGAATGCCGACACCACATAGATCTCGTCCGGGGCATCGCGCATGCCCCAGTGGTGCGGCTCATTCAGCTCCACCGGAATGCCGCGCTCTCCGTACCATGCCATCACCTGCTGGTGCTCGCGGATCGATCCTTCCAGGTCCCAGGGTCCGCGCCCATCCATCTGGTTGAACCAGAAAAGGGGGATGGCGCACCAGGCGTTGTGGATGGTCTCGACGTACATCTCCGCCAGGCGAATAAAATCATCCGTGCCGGAATAGGTGCGCATCAGTGGATAATTTCCGCGCGCGGCTGGCTTCGTACAGCGCTTTGGTAATCCTCCGCGCTGCGCACCGGCACCCCGCCCGCTCCCCATCTGCGCGGGTCCTGCCGCTCCGGGTGAAAGAAATTCTCCTGGGCATCCTGGTCGATGCCCAGCGAGATCACATCCAGCACCCTGGCAGCGGCGATCTGCCTCGATGCCGTGCAGGGTCGCCTCCATGTCGGGAAGCCCAAAATGATGGCGCAGCAATGGGTAGGGGCTTTTCCAGCGGATGCGGTCCACCGTGGTTTGTGGAATATCCGTTTCCTGGTCCCCGGTGACCGGTTGCCCCCTCAGGTATGCCAGGACTTCCTCGGGCGGCTGGCTGCCGTCAAAAACCTGTTCAAAAAAGCCCAGGGCTTGAACCCTTTTTGCCACCGGGGGTGTTCCACCAAAAACAAAACGCATCCCCGCGGCGTGCAGTTCGTCGGCAGCCTCGGCAAATTCCCCCAGCAGGCGCTCGCCGGTCTCAGGGGTCAGGCGGTAGGATACACCCACCAGGTCAGCGTTTCTCCCGCCGGGCGGCGGCAAGCACCTCCTCGATGGACACTGCCGGCCCGAGAAAAACCGTTTCCCAGCCCGCGGCTTCAGCCAGTTGAAGGAAATTGCACACCCCGGCAACATGTACGCATTCCCCCAATGCAGCAGCGATCACTTTTTTCATCGGAACGCTCCTTTGCATGCCAGAAACAATAATTGTACGCCAAATTCAGGCAGGGGAGATTTCAAATGAAGGATGCCTCCTGGCTGCCAAACCCACCAGCGAGCTCATTAAAGCGCCATAGGAATATCCAGCCATCCCTGCAGAAATGGCAAGGCTGGTATCCGGGCTGAGGTCTGCGTTGGGATTTACATCAAGCACATAGAATGTGTCATCCTGCTGGCGGATATCCAGCCGGGCATAATCCCGGCATTCACATGCCTGGTAAGCTGCGATCGCAGTGGCTTCCAGGCGTTGCTGCTCTTTTTCGCCCAGTTCTGCCGGCAGTCGTAATTGGATGTTTTGATAATCCGCATGAAGCCGGGTTGAACTTCGAGTCATAGGTACATAACCTGCAGGTTTCGTCAGGGATCGACATGTAATCCATCTCTGCGATGGGAAAAACCTGCAGGTGTCCGTTGCCCACGATGGACACGTGGAACTCGCGCCCGGTAAGGAATTTCTCCACCATGACTGGCTGATGGAATGTATTGATCATGTCATCCACTTGTGTATAAAGCTGATGTTGATCATTGACGACAGACTTGGAAGTGATCCCCAGGCTGGAATGTTCGTAGGCGGGTTTGACGATGGCTGGGAAGGACTCCCAATCCAATCCCTGGGGTTGATCGAATACCTGCCAGGGAGGCGTGGGAATGCCCAGGGAGTGTAAACGCTGTTTGACGGCAGGTTTATCCAGGCTGAACTGCAGGGCTTGGGCGTCTGCGCCGGTGAACGTGAAGCCTGCCTCCTCCAAGACCCGGGCCACCTGTGGCACAACTGCGCGGGAGACCGGGTATCTCCTCGCACCAGTTGAACACGATCCAGTCTGACGGATCGATGCCATCCAGCACCTTTCCCAAGTCTTGATCGACAAGGCAAGCCTGTCGAACAGTATGACCGAGGGAGCCTAGGGCTGCTTCCAGGGAGTTGATCATGCCGAGTATTTCACCTCGATCTTCATCTTCCCAGGCAAGATCCAGGTTAAAAAGCAGGAGCAATTGTTGGTGGAAGGCGTTTGATTTCATTTGATCTTCATGATTGCGTAATCCAGTATGGTGAATGAATTTGCATTACTTGCTCAGCCAGGGATAGGCAAGTGTGAAAACAGGCTGGCGACCAGGCAGGTGGCCAACATCACCGGCAAGCCGCGCTTGTTCCACAGCCGGGAAGTGATCGGGATGCGTGTCTTCTCCGATAACGTCGCCACGACGATATTGGCCGTGGAACCGATGATCGTTCCGTTGCCACCGAAACCTGCCCCAAAGGCCAGTGCCCACCACAGCGGGGCGATATTCATCCCCGCCGCCCCCAGCCCCTGCAGTACCGGGATCATGGCGATGGTGATGGGAACATTGTCCACCACCGCAGACAAGCCTGCCACCAGCCAGATGAGCAGCACGCCGAAGAGTACGGGAGGAATGCTTGCAGCTCCGTGCAGCAGGCTGACGATCCAGCTCCAGCACCCCGGCAGCCTCCAGCCCGCCAACCATGACGAACAAGCCGACAAAGAAGAGCAGCACGCTCCATTCGATGCGGGCCAACAGCTTCTTCATCTCCGGGCGGACCCAGACCAGGGCGGCGGCTGCAGCCCCCAGGGCGATCATTGCCGGGCTGATGGGCAGGAAATGGGAAATGGTGAAGAAGACGACGGCTGCTCCCAGCACGATCAATACCCGCCGGGCAGTCCGGCGGTCATCCAGGGCTTCTGCCGGGTTAAGTTGCATCACCGCCTGGACGTTGGTGGGCTGGACAGCCAGCTCCTTGCGGAAGAGGATGCGCAGCAGCAATAGCGCGACCAGCCAGGCGACCAGGACGATGGGCAGGGCATTCACCAGGAAATCCACGAACGACAAGCCGGCAGCTGAAGCGATCAGCACGTTGGGAGGGTCACCAACCAGGGTTGCCACGCCGCCGGTGTCCGAGAGCAGCGCCTCAGCCATCAGGTAGGGAGCCGGGTTGGTGCCCAGGATCTCGCAGATCAGGATCGTCACCGGGGCGATCAAGACCACCGTGGTGACGTTATCCAGGAACATGGAAACAACCGTCGTGATCGTTCCGAGCAGCACCAGCAGGCGCACCGGGCGCCCCTTGGAAAACCGCCCCGCCCACACTGCCAGGTACTGGAAGAAACCGGTCGGCTCGAGCAACGCCACCAGGATCATCATGCCCAGCAGCAAGCCCAGGGTGTTGAAATCGACGGCTTCCAGTGCTTCCGCCTCGGAATAGAATCCGAAGATCAATCCAACACCGACCATCACGACTGCCCCGGCAACAGCAATAATGGTGCGGTGGACCTTCTCGGACAGGATCAATCCCAGGCTGACCAGGAAGACCAGGCTGGAGATGATGGCGGCGAGCAGCATCAGGCGCCCTCCTTGTGCCACAAGGATAGGATCGCCGTGCCGATGTCGACGTGCGAAACGATGCCCACCAATCCGCCAGCCTTGTTCACCACCGGGATATCCATCAGTCCATACTGGAGCATGAGAGCATAACCGCGCAGCAGGCCGCAGTCCTCTTCCACGGTCCGTACAGGCTGCATCAACGTGGTCACCGGGGCTTCCAGCTGCTCGCGGGCAGGCCGGGTGATCTCAACCGCTCCGAAATCATGCACAAAATCCACGTCGGAGACCAAAGTGACAAAATCGGGCAGTTCCAGGGTCAGCAGGTCGGCCAGTTGGACCATCCCCAGCGGGCGACCCTGCTCGTCCACCACCGGCAGCAGCCCGACATGCTTCCTGACGAAGACCCGCGCCGCTTCCAGCACCGTGATCGTCGCCGGAACCGAGATGACGTTCTTTTTCATGCAATCATGGATCAACATAAACCCTCCCAGGGAGAGAGAATTGGATCAGTAAAAAATAAAAAGGGCGGCTGCCATACAAACCTGCTATGACAGCCGCCCACGGAGGAGATGGCGATTTCAGGGTGCGCTGTCACCGGTTGATAAGCGTTTCAATAAGCGGGGTATATAGTTCACATAGGTTTCAGAATTGGCCTGTTTTTCCAGTTCGGCTGCCAGCAGCTTCACCAGCTGGATGGCAATTTCGTACACCGGGATGTCGAGCGTGGTCAATGGAGGATCGCTATGGGCAGAGATGGCAACACCATCAAAGCCAGCCACACCCACATCCTTCCCTATTTGCACTCCCAATTCGCGCAAGGCGTGCAGGGCACCAAATGCGGTTTCATCGTTGATGCACACGATCGCGTCCGGCGGATCGGGTATGGACAGCAAGCGCTTGGTCGCCAGGTAGCCCCCGCTGCTGGTCAGGTCGCTGTTAACCACCAGTTCGGGGAAATGGGTCAGCCCGGCCTCCTGCAAGCCTTTCGTAAATCCGATGAGCTGGCTGGCCTGGATCTGCAATTCAGGCGGTCCTCCAATGCAGGCAATCCGCTTGAAACCCCCGGCAGCCAGGTGGGCCACCAGCGCCACGATGCCCGCCTGGCGGTCGACATCCACGCGGGGGAAGTAGCGCACGTCGGGCAGGCTTTCCAGGGCGGCGAAGGAAATGCCGTGTTCATGGAGGTAATCCAGGCGCCAATCCTGCCTGCGCAGGTGGGTCAGGATGAAACCGTCCACCTTGCGCCCCTGCACCCAATTTTGGTAAATTCGCTTTTCGGCCTCTTCGCCCGGTGGAGCGATGGAGATGGTCAGGTCGAAGGGATGCCTTGCGGTCTCATCCCCCAGCCCGGCGACAAATTCGGTGAAGAATGGATCGGCGAACCTGGGGAAATTGGACGGCAGGACATAACCGATGGCATCCGCTTTCTGGCGCCGCAACTGGCGCGCTGCCCGGTTGGGGACGTAGCCCATCGCCCGGGCAGTCTCGACCACCCTTTGCCGGGTCTCTTCCGAGATGTCCGGGTAACCGTCCATGGCGCGCGAAACCGCCCCGATGGAGAGGTTTAGCTTCCTGGCGATGTCGCGGATGGTCACCGGCATGAGCAGAAGTCCTGTTATTACTAAAACGTTTCAGTAAAATAATATACCCCGAATAAGGCGAATGGTCAATGATTTGAAAAGAATTAAAAGGAATTGGTGAGGAGGGAATTACAGGAATGAGGCGCCTGGATTTCGTCATTTTTCTGCCAAAACAGTTGAGTTGCCGTAAAGGTTTACTATCGCCGCCCCTCCCCTGAAGGGCACCCTCCCTAAATCCGAAAGCAGATTTGGGGAGGGTTGGGGTAGGGCTCAAATGGCAGCCTTCCTTGTGCGGACATTCGGGTTGCCGGAAGGGTACAAATTTAGATCATAAATAGCTGATTGGCGACTGATTAATGCCCCACCCGCGCGCGCCCTCCCCAAATCGAATTTCGATTTGGGGAGGGCAGTCCCGCCTGCACTCCTGCGGGGTGCAGGGACGGGTAGGGCACAGATGGCAGCCTTCCTGGTGCGGACGTTTGGGCTGCCGTAGAAATTAACCAAAATGTAGCGGCAATTCATACCCTAGCGGGCACAGGTGAACTGCCGCTACCAGGTTTAATCCCTTTTTCCCTTTCCCGGGTAATCTTGTGAAAGTTGGCACTTGTAATTCAGCCAAATAATCCTTATATTAATAACGGATCATTTTTTCCCCACATCAAAGGAGTCCCCCATGAAAAACAGAAGATTCTTGACCGCCTTGGTTTCCGCCATCTTCCTGCTCGCCCTGGGTTTCCTGGGCGGGAAAGCCTATGCCGCAGCGAGTTGTTTCACTGACACCACCGGTCATTGGGCGGAAACCTATATCTGCTGGCTAAAGGACAACGGCATCTCCACCGGTTTCCCGGATGGCTCCTACCAACCGGAGAGCCCCATCAAGCGCAGCGAGATGGCGGTGATGCTTAAGCGGCAGGCAGAAGTCCCGCCAACCAGCGGGGTGATCGCCATCAGCGAAGGCTTTGGCAATTGGATAGCATGGCATTCGAGCTCACCGCTGGTTTTTTATCATGGTCCTGTCTACACAGGCATCCAGCCGCAATCCGCTTCTACCGACCATATCCGGCTGCATACGTCTGTCCCGACGGTGCTGTATGGCAACAGCCTCGAATTCATGGGTGTCGAATTCTGCTACTTCGCCCAAATCACTGCAATAATGAACCGCTTCGAGATCAATGTTCCCAGCCACACCACTTCAGGAGTTGGAGCCCCGGGTATCAGCTACTATGATGAGACCGATCGTACGGATCAGGCTTGCCGTTACTACACCCTAACAACTCCAGTGACCCTGACCGTTAATAACTCCATCAATTTATCTGTCACCGTTACCTGGACAAATCCCAGTCACAATTTCAATGTTGGCAGGACCACGTTCTTCTTCCAGCCCACAGGCACAAAGGCTGTGTTACCCGCTGAAATGGAGAACGCAACCGTGCTGAGTGAAGGCATCACCCCGCCGGACGTCCAGTCAGCCAACCCGTGATCTGAGGCCTGGTTTATGGGCCAGCCTGTCGACGTTTTGGGGCGGCATGGAATGCCATCCCTGGCTGCCGGTAACCAGGATCTGTTTTCCCACAGCAGCTCTGCCCCGCGCAGTCACTCTTGCATGCCCCTAGGGTGGGTCCATGGCATGGACGTTTGGGCTGCCATAAACCCTGTCATTGCGAGGCGGTGATTTTCACCGCCGTGGCAATCTCCGGATGAGCACTTTTATTATCACTGGAGATTGCTACGGGTATGGAATGCCCTCGCAATGACAGTATAATCCACATATGGCCGCCTTCCTTGTGCGGACATTCGGGTTGCCGGAAGGGTACGAATTTAATCATCAATAGCTGATTGGCGACTGATTAATGGCCCCACCCGCGCACGCGCCCTCCCCAAATCGAAATTCGATTTGGGGAGGGCAGTCCCGCCTGCACCCCGCAGGGGAGAAGGGACGGGTAGGGCGAAAAGGTTGCGCCCGAATGGCAACCATCCTGGTGCGGACGTTTGCGCTGCCGTAGAAATTCACCAAAATGTAGCGGCAATTCATGAATTGCCGCTACATAGACTTGCATCACCACTGGTTGCAACCCCGCATTGATGCAATACTGTCCCGAACAGTCTGTAACGCGCGCCCAAATAGCCGCCTTCCTGGTGCGGACGTTTGGGCTGCCATAAACCCTGTCATTGCGAGGCGGTGATTTTCACCGCCGTGGCAATCTCCGGATGAGCACTTTTATTATCACTGGAGATTGCTACGGGTATGGAATTCCTTCGAATGACAGTATAAATCCTATTGGCCGCCTTCCTGGTGCGGACGTTTGCGCTGCCGTAAGGTCAACCCATTCCCGAAGGGGCGACCCATTAGCCAGAGTACGCCCAGGGTACTGGGTGCTTCTGGCCACAGGTGGGTCGCCCTTTCCTTCCTCTCCCTTGACATTCTAGCACATCTGTTCTATAATAACCTCATCCACGGGAAGGAGACACATCCTTCCCGTATTTTTTTCAACCCATCCACCCATGCGCCCACACTCCTTTCCGGTCCCATTATTCGATTTGCCAAAAATGTCCTTTTCAGCCAGTAAATTTGTTTTTCCTCGAATGGATCTACATATTCAATTGTCATCCCAGGTAGAGAATATTCGTTCCCGGTCGATACGGACTGGCCGAGCCGACATCCAGTCGGCATCGGCCGGTAGACGGCATTGGCCGTCGAGGAACGAATACCAGGTTGCAACGCCATTGCAAGCTGAATTTACAAAGGTCCCCATTCGTTCCACCTGTCCCCGTTCTTTGGGGAGTCGTTCCTCTTTTATGGATTACACACTGCCCACAACACTCCAATCTCATTGCACCATCCACTGCTCTCTTCTCTCTACTCTCTGCTCCCTCCGAGTTATCTTGACAACCCAATCTCACGGTGATAGATTAAAGGCTGGCCGCGTGCTGTCTTCTACGACCGCAGCGCGGTCTCTTGTTGATACCTTCACAGATCGAGGAGAATCACTATGAGCATCATCGAGGTCAACGCACCTCACCAAGTACTACGGCAAAGTCGCGCGGCATCGTCGACGTGTCCTTCAACGTGGAGGAAGGCGAGATCTTCGGCTTCATCGGGCCCAACGGCGCCGGGAAATCGACCACCATCCGCCTGTTCCTCTCGCTGATCTACCCGACCAGCGGCGACGCGACGATCTTCGGCAAGGACTGCATCAAGTTCGGCCCCGAGATCCGGCAGGAGATCGGCTACCTGCCCTCCGAGGTCTTCTACTACGAGGGCATGAAGGTGATCGACCTGCTCAAGTACTCGGCCAGCTTCTACAAGAAGGACTGCACCCAGCGCATGCAAGGAGCTGGCCGAGCTGATGGAGCTGGACCTGAAGCGCCGCATCGACGACCTCTCCTACGGCAACAAGAAGAAGGTCGGCATCGTCCAGGGGCTGCTGCACTCGCCGAAGCTGATCTTCCTGGACGAGCCCACCGCCGGCCTCGACCCGCTCATGCAGCACAAGTTCTTCGACCTGATGCGCGAGGAGAACAAGCGCGGCGCCACGGTCTTCTTCTCCTCGCACATCCTGGGCGAGGTGCAGAGCATGTGCAACCGGGTGGCGATCATCAAGGAGGGCAGGATCATCGACATCGAGGACATGCAGCACCCTGCAGAAGAACAACTACAAGAAGGTCAGTGTCACCGCCGCCGGGCTGGACCTGAGACCTGCTTCAAGCTCGAAGGGCGTCAGCGACCTGGCGCACCGAGAACGGCACGCTCAGCTTCTTCTACAAGGGCGACATCAACGACATCACCGCACATCGTCGCCGGGCAGAAGGTCTCCGACCTGACCATCGAAGATCCGACCCTGGAAGAGATCTTCATGCACTACTACGAATAGGCGGCGGCGATGAACATCTTCGTGCATGAATTCAAAGCCAATTTCAAGTCGGTGCTGATCTGGTCGGCATCGATCGCCGGGCTGCTGTTCGCTCTTCATGTCCATCTTCACAGGCTTCTCGGAAAGCTCGGCGCTGTTGAACGAAATGATGGCCAACTTCCCCCAGGAACTGCTCATGGCCTTCGGCATGCAGAACATGGACTTCGAGTCCATCCTGGGCTTCTTCGGCCTGATCTTCCTCTTCATCCAGATCTGCCTGGCCATCCAGGCCGCCAACTACGGCTTTGGGCTGGTCTCCATCGAGGAGAACGAGTTGACCGCCGATTTCCTGCTCGCCAAGCCGGTCAGCCGCGCCGCCATCATGACCGCCAAGTTCCTGGCTGCCCTGGCCAACCTGACCATCACCAACCTGGTCGTCTGGATCGTCAGTTTCGTCTGCCTGAACATTTTCAACTATGGGCCCGATTACGAGGTCAAGCGCGCTGATCGTCCTGCTCTCCAGCATCCTGCCCTTTCAGCTGTTCTTCCTGACGTCGGGATGGTCATCTCGCTGCTGGTCAAGCGGGTGCGCAACGTGACCCCCTTCTCCATGGGCCTGGTCTTCGGGCTGTACATCCTGAACGTCTTTGGCGACATGCTCGGCGAGAAGAGCCTGGAGGTCATCACCCCGTTCAAGCACTTCGACCCCAACTACATCATTGAGAACGCTGGCCTATGACCCGCTGGTCTGGATCAGCCTCACCGCCACGGTCATCTCCCTGGTCGGCGGGTACGTACCTGCTGTACGCCCGGCGCAACATCCCCTCGGCGGTCTAAGGAGCAGCAAGCCATGAATATCTTCCTGCGTGAACTTACGGGCAAACCTGAAATCGCTGATCATCTGGAGCGTGATCGTCGTCCTGTTCACTACGTCGGGCTTCTGCCAAGTTCTCCGCCTATTACAACAACCCGGAGATGCTGGCCGTCCTGGACGCCATGCCGCCCGCCATGCTGGCAGCCTTCAGCATGAGCGCTTTCAACCTGACCACCGTCACCGGTTTCTTCGGCATCATGTTCACCTACTTTGGGCTGATGCTGGGCATCGCCGCCGCCATGTGGGGCAGCGACATCATCTCCAAGGAGGAGCGCGACCAGACGGTCGAGTTCTCCCTCACCCTGCCGGTGACGCGCGCCCGGGTGGTCACCGCCAAGATCCTGGCTGCCCTGGTGAACTGCCTGGTGCTGCTGCTGGTCATCTGGGGCATCACCTATGTCAGCTCGCAAGCAGTACGCCCCGGACAGCGAGTACTACAAATTCGTCAATCTCTCCATGGCAGCCTACCTGCTCATCCAGCTGATCTTCCTGGCGCTGGGCATCTTCCTGGGCTGCGCCATGAAGCGTTACAAGCGCGCCGGCTCGCTGGCGGTGACCATCATCCTGGCGACCTATTTTGCCTCGGTGCTGGCAGGCATGAGCAAGGACATGGAGTGGCTGAAGTATATTTCACCCTTCAAGTATTTCGACGCCGCCCAGATGCTGCGCGACGGCAGCCTGGACGTGCTCTACGTGCTGTTAAGCCTGGCGATCGTTGCCGTCTTCATCTCCGCCGGGTACGTGGTCTACAAAAGGCGCGACCTGTACATTTAGGATGGATTTTGCTAAAGGACGATGGACCGCTTCCATCGTCCTTTCTCTCCATAGGCAGGCATGAACTCCTCCCAACCCCTTCCCTCCCTGTTCATCCGCTCGGTCGGCGAAGCCGCCCTCAGCCATCTACCCCCCGGCGCCAAGGGCAGCGTGATGGCGGTCGTCAGCCGGGCGATATACCTGCAGATGGAGAACGACGAGCTATTCTGGTTGACGACTGGTATGCACGCCCGTCACCGCCGCGAACTGTGCCTGGAATCATCCCTGCCGACGCTGGCAGTGGGTGACCGTTTCCGCCTCGGCGAGCGGGTGCTGGTCATGGACCGCGGGCTGTGCATGGACTTTAGCCGTGCCGGCGTCTGGCATGCGCCCAGCCCCACCCGCCCGATGCCCTCCACGGCGATCCCCGCGGTGGTGATGCCCTATTTCCTGAATTTCGTCGACGAGCTAGCTCCCGCCGGGGCAGGGCGCCTGATCCCGCAGATCCTGGGCACCACCCTGCACATCGACAGCTCCATTCCCCAGCCGCGCCAGTCCACCCCGTCCTTCTTCGACCTGGAAGCGATCTACCAGGTCATCCGCCACGGGCAGCAGCGCGATTTCCCCCACCTGCTCGAGGCGGCGCGCAGCCTGGTGGGGCTCGGCGAAGGTCTCACCCCCTCCGGCGATGACTTCCTGGGCGGGCTTTTCTTCTGCCTGCACCTGCTGCGCCAGACCGGGAATCCCGACCTGCGCATGAAGGACTGGGACCCTGCCGCCTTCGTGGACGAATGCAAGCCGCGCACCAACCTGGTCAGTTACACCCTGCTCAAGGACAATTCCCTGGGGCACAGCGTGGAGCCCCTGCACCTGTTTGCCAACGCCTGGCTCACCGGTCGCCCCGAGTCGCTGCGTGGCTGCACCATCGACCTGGCAGCCGTGGGCGCCTCCACCGGCTGGGACATGCTCACCGGCTTCCTGACCGGCATGTGCGTGACCTTCCCCTGATCCCCAATCACCTGATTACCCAAACCCTGGTCAACCACCCTCACTTCAACTGTAAAAACCAATTTACACTCATCCAGTATAATCATATCAAAATTCACATTCGCGGAGGGAACCATGCAATCAAGAATTGTTCGCGTTCTTCTGTCCGTCCTTCTCCTTGCAGGCATTTTTGCCTTCGACCCGTTGAAAGCGCAGCCAGTGCAGGCAATCTCCGCATGATATCGTCATCAGCCAGGTGTATGGGGGCGGCGGAAATACCGGCTCGACCTACACTGCACGATTACATCGAGCTTATTCAACCGCGGCACAACTCCTCGTCAGCATGGCAGGTTGGTCTGTCCAATATGCTTCTGCCGCCGGCACCACCTGGCAGGTGACCACCCTGACCGGCACGATCCCCGCGGGCGGGTATTACCTGGTGCAGGAAGCGCAGGGAGCTGGCGGAACGACTCCCCTTACCCACGCCGGATGCCACCGGCACGATTTGATGGCGCAACGAACGGCAAGGTTGCCCTGGTCAAAGCTACGGTTGCCCTGGCAGGTGCCTGCCCCGGCGGATGGGTGGACCTCGTTGGTTACGGGAGCACCAATTGCGCCGAGGGGAGCGCTACCGCGGCGTTGAGCAACACGACCGCTGCCAAGCGCAACGACCACGGCTGCAGCGATACCGATATCAACAGCGCTGATTTCACCATCGCCAACCCCACCACTGCTCCCACGCCGCGCAACAGCACCACCACGCCCGCGCCATGCGTGCCGGTCGGACCACCCGACCTGTGCATCAATGACGTCAGCGTCGTCGAGGGCAATTCCGGCACCAAGCTGGCAACGTTTACGGTCAGCCTGTCCTCCCCGGCGGGCGCCAGTGGCGTGGGCTACGATATCGCCACTTCAGATAACACTGCCACGGTTGCAGATAACGATTACGTGACCAATGCGCTTTTCGGGCAGACCATCGCCGCAGGACACAGTTCGGTGCAGTTCTCGGTGACGGTGAACGGCGATACCAATATCGAGTCGAGTGAGACATTCCACGTAAACATAACCAATGTCAGCGGGGCAACCGTCCTGGATGCCCAGGGTCTCGGCACGATCTATGACGACGACACGATTACCCCCATCTACACCATCCAGGGCAGCGGCACGAATACCCCCATGCCGGGTGCCACCGTAACCACGACCGGCATCGTCGTCAGCGACGACGAGGGTGCCAGCCCAACCCTGCGCGGTTTCTACATCCAGGATCCTGCCGGTGACGCGAACCCAGCCACCTCCGACGGCATCTTCGTCTATAACGGCAGCAACAACAACGTGTCGCTGGGTGAAGTTGTCACTGTCACCGGTACAGTATCCGAGTACGAAGGCCAGACGCAGATCACCGCGATCTCCATTTCCATCATCTCCTCGGGAAACTCCGTTCCTCCCACCGATATCTCCCTGCCCTTCGATTCAGCGGCAGACCCGGAGCAATATGAAGGCATGCTGGTACGCTTCAACCAAACATTGTATGTCACCGACACCTACCTGTTGGGACGTTTCGGCGAGGTGACGCTCTCCTCCAGCGCCCGACTGCAGCAACCGACCAGCGTTGTCCTGCCCGGCGCGCCAGCCCTGGCGCTCCAGGCTGCAAACTACCTGAACCAGATCATCGTCGATGATGCGCTGAACAACCAGAATCCCGACCCGATCCTCTTCGGCCGCGGCGGGGCTCCGCTCTCGATGAGCAACACCCTGCGCGCAGGTGACATGTTGATCAATCCTATTGGCGTGATGACCTTTACCTGGGGAGGCAACTCCGCCAGCCCGAATGCATACCGCCTTCGCCCGGTTAACGCCCTGGGATCAGGGGTGCCCAATTTCCTCGCCGATAACGCCCGAACATCCACACCCGTAACGGTCGGCGGTGAGATCAGGGTGGCAGGGATGAACCTGCTCAACTACTTCAACACCTTCGGCACCACCGCCTGCAACAACGGAGTAGGTGGGACAACCACCGAATGCCGCGGCGCCAGCAACGCATCCGAATTTGATCGCCAGGCTGCCAAGCTGGTCAATGCCATCCTGGCACTCAACGCCGATGTGGTCGGTCTCGTTGAATTGGAAAATGATGGCTATGGCTCCACCAGTGCCATCCAGGACCTGGTCACAAAGCTCAACGACGCCACCGGTTCGGCGACCTATGCATTCCTGGACGTGGATACCCTGGCGGGCAAGGTCAACGCCCTCGGCACGGACGCGATCAAGGTCGGCTTGATCTACATGGCGGCGAACGTCACACCTGTGGGAACAACAGCCGTGCTCGACAGTGTTGCCTTCGTCAACGGCGGGGATGCCACGGCGCGCAACCGTGTCTCACTGTTGCAAGCCTTCCGCACCAATAATAACGAGGTCTTCCTGGTCAATGTCAACCACCTGAAGAGCAAGGGTACGGCATGTGACGCTCCAGATGCCAATGATGGCCAGGGCAATTGCAATATCGTGCGCTTGAACGCAGTCAACGCCCTGAAAACCTGGTTCGCCGGCGATCCCACCAACACGGGTGACAGCGACCTGCTGGTCCTGGGCGACCTGAACGCTTATGCCATGGAAGATCCCATCGCCGCCTTCGAAGCTGGCGGCTTCACCAACCTGGTCAAGCAATTCGGCGGCACAACTGCTTATTCCTACTCCTTCGATGGGCAATGGGGGTACCTGGATCACGCCCTGGGGACCGCCAGCCTGTTGGCGCAGGTCGCGGGGATCACGGAATGGCACATCAATGCCGACGAGCCGACCGTACTGGATTACAACACCGAATACAAGACCGCCGGGCAGCTGGTCAGCCTGTATTCGACGGAACCCTACCGCGCCAGCGACCATGACCCGGTCCTCGTCGTGCTGGATCTCGCTGGACCAGCTGCGTTCGCCAAGACCGCCCCGGCCAACGGCGCCACCAGCGTGTCCCTCGCGCCGACGCTTTCCTGGGCGGCGAGCAGCGGGGCACTAGGATACGAATTCTGCTACGATACCACCCTCAACACCACCTGTGATACGGAATGGATTTCCGCAGGCACCAATACCAGTGTCCCCTTGAGTGGCTTGAGCTACGGCAGCACCTATTACTGGCAGGTGCGCGCCGTCAACGGCGGGGACCTGACCTTAGCAGATGGCGGAACCTGGTGGAACTTCACCACGCTGAGCTTGCCTCCCGGCGCCTTTGCCAAGATCAGCCCGCCCAACAACGTCGTGGGGGTCTCCACCTCCAACGCCCTGGCCTGGGGAACCAGCAGCCTGGCAACGGGCTACGAATACTGCCTGGACAAGACGGATAATGCCACCTGCGACGGTTCCTGGGTTTCGGCAGGAAGCAATCTCAGCGCCAGCCCAAGCGGCCTTGCCATGGGCACCAAGTATTACTGGCAGGTGAAAGCGCTCAATTCCGGAGGCAGCACCCTGGCAGATGGCGGCCTGTGGTGGAACTTCACCACGCCGTCCTCCTTCAGCGACGTGTATGACTTGCACTGGGCACTCACCTGGATCGAGCGCCTGTACAACTCGGGCATCACCACCGGCTGCAATACCGGATTGTATTGCCCGGAGGCCCCTGTCACGCGTGCCCAGATGGCGGTCTTCCTCATCCGCGCCACGCACGGCGTCAGCTTCGTCCCGCCTGCGCCAACCGGCATCTTCACCGACGTCCCCACCACCGCCTGGGCGGCCAACTACATCGAGCAGCTCTATGCCGACGGCATCACCACCGGCTGCAATCCCGCCCTGATGCTGTACTGCCCTGCGGATTCAGTCACGCGTGCACAGATGGCGGCCTTCCTGCTGCGCGCCAAGCACGGCGCCGGATATGCCCCACCCGATGCCACGGGTATCTTCTCTGACGTGCCCACCACGTACTGGGCAGCCGCCTGGATCGAAGAGCTCTACGCCGAGGGCATCACCACCGGCTGCAACACCGGGCTCTACTGTCCCGAGCAATCCGTGACGCGGGCGCAGATGGCAGCTTTCCTGGTGAGGACGTTCGCGCTGCCGTAAGAGAAAACAAATAGGGTAGCGGCAATTCATACCCTTCGTGCACAGGTGAATTGCCGCTACCATTTACCAAACCTCGATGGCTAGGATTAGCCGCCAAGCCCATGATTGCCAGCCTTCCTGCCGTCTCGCACCGGCGTGTCGCCGTGGTTCGCGGCACGAACGGTGGTGAGGGCGTTCGCGCTGCCGCAAGACCGGTAATATACACGAGGAGGAAGGATTATTATTAGAACACAGGAAGCGTACAAGAACCTGTACCGCTGTTGGTATTCCAGCAACCCGGGATCTCGACAGCATCTTCCCGATTTTAGCAAATGTTGTAGGAAAGGATGAACAATCGATCCATGTTCATCCTTTTTTTATAGGAGGTGGCCATCCCTGACAAGGAATCCCAGCCGACTGGATTTCCCAATCCAAATACCTGTCTTATCTCCAGCCTTAGCGAAAAATTGTGACATTTATCACTTGTATTCTAAAATAATTAATGCAATCGTTACCTAAGCAGAATCACACCCTACAAAAGGAGCCTGCAATGAAACCTAATTTCTCGAAATGGACGATTCTTTCCTTTTTTATAATTGGTCTTGCTTTATTGCTTTCCGCCTGGAGTGTTTCGGCTGCAAATCCAGAATCCTTTCCAGCACCCCTGCTGCCCTACGATGGGAGTTGGACTGGAACGACAAGCAGAGGCCAGCCAATGTCATATACCGTCTCTGGCTCGGGTACGCAGTGGAGCACATTTAAACTCAAGACGGATTTTGTTCCGACAACCTGCGGTGGCGGTTCAGGCACGGTAGAGATCACGGTTCCAGGGCCTGGCAGCATCACCAGTGGTCAATTCAGTTATACCAGTACCACTTATTCCTTTACCGGTCAATTTGCGAGTAATTCCACCGCCACCGGGACTTATTCCTTCGTCAACCGGCTGATCGTGATCGGTCTTCCTTATCCACCCTACGTGTGTAATTATTACCTGACCCAATCTGGCACCTGGACAGCCAGCGTCCCGCTGCCCCCACCGGGCGCATTCGGAAAATCCCTCCTACAAACGGAAGCACGGGATACGGTCCTTGAGCCCGATCCTTTCGTGGTCGCTAGCGCTTATGCCATCCAGCTATGAATATTGCTATCGATCACGGTCAACAATAACAGTTGCGATGATTCCTGGGTATCGGTTGGGTCCAGCACTGAATGTCGACCCTGCCGGGCTTGTCGACAATACCACATATTACTGGCATGTTCGAGCGGTCAACAGCACCGCCACCACCGAGTTGGATGCAGGCACATGGTGGTCCTTCACCACTGTACCGCCTCCACCAGGCGCGTTCGGCAAGACCAGCCCTTCCAACGGAGGAAACGACATTTCCGCATCTCCCACACTGTCCTGGTCAGCCAGCAGCAATGTCACCAACTATGAGTATTGCTACGACACAACCAATAACAACAACTGCGATACTTCCTGGTCGTCCAACGGCACGAACACCAGCATCGGCCTCTCCAGCCTTGACCAAACACCACCTACTACTGGCAGGTGGGCGCAAACAACGGCTCCGGCATCACCGAAGCCAACGGCGGCACCTGGTGGTCCGTTCACCACCCTGCCACCGCGCCAGGCAGAGTTCGAAAAGTCCAGCCCTGCCAATGGAGGCGACCAATATCTCCACCTCTCCCACCCTGTCCTGGTCTGCCAGCAGCAATAACACCAACTATACATATTGCTACGATACCACCAATAACAATAACTGCAATACCTCCTGGTCGTCCAATGGAACGAGCACCAAGTATAGGTCTCTCCAGCTTGAGCGTAAACACCACCTACTACTGGCAGGTGGGCGCTAATAACATCTCCGGTACCGCATACTGCCAACAGTGGTACCTGGTGGTCTTTCACCACCGTACCAGCCGCTCCTGGACATTTCGGGAAGACCAGCCCAGCCAACGAGCCACCTCATATCTCGTTGACCCCCACACTTTCCTGGGTTGCGAGCATTGGAGCAGTCTCTTACGAATACTGCTTTGACACAAGCAATGACAGTACCTGCACTCCCTGGATCTCAACCGGCACCAACACCAGTGTCGCTTTGTCCGATCTGATTGGAAGCACCACCTATTACTGGCAGGTGCACGCCGTCAATCCCGGCGGTACCACTGATGCCAACAGCGGCACCTGGTGGTCCTTCACCACCCTGCCCGCGGCACCCGGAGCGTTCGCCAAGTCAAGCCCGGCCAATTCGGCGACGAATGTCTCCTTATCGCCGACACTCTCCTGGACCAGCAGCAGCGGAGTTGCCTCCTACGAATACTGCTATGACACGGTCAACAACGCCACCTGCGATGCCTCATGGACACCCACCGGCACCAACACCAGTGTCGGCTTGAGCGGTCTTTCCACCTCCACGACCTACTACTGGCAGGTGCACGCCATCAATCCCGGCGGTACCACTGATGCCAACAGCGGCACCTGGTGGTCCTTCACCACCCTGCCCGCGGCACCCGGAGCGTTCGGCAAGTCAAGCCCGGCCAATTCGGCGACGAATGTCTCCTTATCGCCGACACTCTCCTGGACCAGCAGCAGCGGAGTTGCCTCCTACGAGTACTGCTATGACACGGTCAACAACGCCACCTGCGATGCCTCATGGACATCCACAGGCACCAACACCAGTGTCGCCTTGAGCGGTCTTTCCACCTCCACGACCTACTACTGGCAGGTGCACGCCATCAATCCCGGCGGTACCACTGATGCCAACAGCGGCACCTGGTGGTCCTTCACCACCCTGCCCGCGGCACCCGGAGCATTCGGCAAGTCAAGCCCGGCCAATTCGGCGACGAATGTCTCCTTATCGCCGACACTCTCCTGGACCAGCAGCAGCGGAGTTGCCTCCTACGAGTACTGCTATGACACGGTCAACAACGCCACCTGCGATGCCTCATGGACATCCACAGGCACCAACACCAGTGTCGCCCTGAGCGGTCTTTCCACCTCCACGACCTACTACTGGCAGGTGCACGCCATCAATCCCGGCGGTACCACTGATGCCAACAGCGGCACCTGGTGGTCCTTCTCCACCGTCCCACCCGCCCCGGGCGCGTTTGGCAAGACCTTCCCGGAAACTGGTGCTTTGAATATATCCACCTCCCCTTCCATCATCTGGACATCGAGCAGCGGGGCTACCTATTATGAATCCTGCCACGATCTAAGCGACAATGGCACCTGCGACGGTACATGGACATTCGCCGGCGAGGGAACCACCACTGGTCTCTCTTCCCTGGAAAGCGGGCGGGTATATTACTGGCAGGTGCGCGCAGTGAATGCGGGTGGCACCACCTATGCCAACGGCGGGACATGGTGGTCCTTCATCACCGTGCCGACGTTCTCCGATGTTCCTTACAGTCACTGGGCCTGGAGCTGGATCGAGCGGCTCTACCGCTCGGGCATCACCACCGGCTGCAACACCGGGCTCTACTGCCCCGAGCAGCCTGTCACGCGTGCCCAGATGGCGGTCTTCCTCATCCGCGCCACCCACGGCGTCAGCTTCGTCCCGCCTGCGCCAACCGGCATCTTCACCGACGTCCCCACCACCGCCTGGGCAGCCAACTACATCGAGCAGCTCTACGCCGACGGCATCACCACCGGCTGCAATCCCGCCCTGATGCTCTACTGCCCTGCAGATTCAGTCACGCGTGCACAGATGGCGGCCTTCCTGCTGCGCGCCAAGCACGGCGCCGGATATGCCCCACCCGATGCCACGGGTATCTTCTCTGACGTGCCCACCACGTACTGGGCAGCCGCCTGGATCGAAGAGCTCTACGCCGAGGGCATCACCACCGGCTGCAACACCGGGCTCTACTGTCCCGAGCAATCCGTGACGCGGGCGCAGATGGCAGCCTTCCTGGTGAGGACGTTCGCGCTGCCGTAACTTAATCATGCAAGGGCATTTCGCATTCCAAGTGGCGTCTTTGTCCCTTAGGGATGAATAAGAAAATAAAGCTGGAGTAGCGGTGGTTCATACCTTGTTAAGAAGAGGTGAACTTCCGCTACTTTTTAAATCGCTGATATTCAATCCACATTGCCGTGACCCCATAAGAATTGTGGCCACACGTTAAAATTTGCCGCCTGTTGAATTAACTCCACGAAAGTTGTATAGTATTTACAACCAGCCTCACCTCATCCTGATAGAAAAATCCAAGCCTGTTTGAGAGCAACATCACCAGATATTCACACCATATCACCATCATCGCAGGAGGTCTTCATGGCATTGCACCGGAAAGTTATCGTCTTCATTCTCATCACCCTTATGGCTTTACCATTCACCTCTTCCAACAAGGTTGCCGCGGCGGATACAACTGGCGAACCCAGCCATGCATATAGCCCGGTCATGTTCGTCGAGAACGTCGGCCAGTTCGACGAAGGAGCACGTTTCCAGGTGCTGGGGGGGAATGCCACCCTGTGGCTGGCGAATGATGCCCTGTGGGTAACTGTTGTTGAGCAGCCCTCTTCTTCAGTCAATGCAGGCAGCCTGATTGCTCCATTCCTCGAAAATAATTCGGAACAACAAAGTAGCAAGGCTCTCAACATCCGGCTCTCCTTTGTTGGCGCAACACAACATCCCCGCCTGGAGCCCTTTAACCGCCTGGAGACCTCGGTCAACTACTTCATTGGGAATAACCCGGAGAAGTGGCATGCGGATGTTCCCACATGGGGCGGAGTGCGCTATAAAAACCTGTACCCGGGAATTGACCTGGAGTCTCCAGTGAGGCCGGTCAGACTCCGTTGCCGTGCCTGGTCGCGAGAGCAGGCGCAGACCTGGATCCAGATCCAGGTTCTAGTGGAAGGTGCCGAGGAGATCGCTTTACAAGATGAGAAAATTCTGCTGAAGACTGCCCTGGGTAATATACCAAATGCCGTTGTTGCAGGTCGGAAATGACGACAGCGCAATCCTGCCGGTTCCCAAGATCTCGGGCAATGACCAGGATCATCTCACCTTTTTACTATCCATATCACGAGCTGAGTTGCAAATTCCCAATTGCAACCCGCCAGCGCGGACATCTTCCAATCCACCTTGCTGGGGGGAAGCGGTGATGACGAGGGATGGGCGATCGCAGTGGATGACAGCGGTGCAGCATATATCGCTGGAGGAACCCATGCGACGGCCTTTCCAACCACTCCGGGAGCGTTCGATACCACGTGGGGTGATACTTTCGTTGCCAAGCTGAACCCGACCGCTACAGGACTCATCTATTCCACTTTCCTCGGTGGAGGTGGTGATTGGCCGATCCGCGGCCGCCACTATGGCATCGCCATCGATTCAAGCGGTGCGGCGTACATCACGGGTAGTACCTGGTCTGCAGAATTTCCCGCCACCTCGGGGGCATATGATCCCACTTGGAATGGAATGACAGATGTATTCGTGACTAAATTAAACCCGGCGGGCTCAGCACTCGAATATTCAACCTTCCTGGGCTCAGAATATACAGAATGGAGCTTTGGCATTGCAGTGGATGCAGCCGGCGCGGCATATGTTACCGGGCGAACCTATGACAATCCCAATTTTCCAGTCACACCCGGGGCATTTGATTTAAATATTATCGATGGCTATAACGCATTCGTTGTAAAGCTCAATCCGGCTGGCACGGCGCTTGAATATTCCACCCTGCTCGGGGGGAGCAATGATGATTTTGGCAGGGCGATCGCCGTGGATTCCTCCGGCTGCGCCTTCGTCACGGGTAATACCAACTGGGTCTGCGAATTTCCCACCACGCCCGGAGCATACGACACAACCTTCAACGGATATTACGTTATATTTGTCACAAAACTAAATGCGAGCGGGTCAGCCCTGGAATATTCCACCTTCCTCGGACAAGATTGGTATAACGAGGCTCGTGCGATTGCAGTGGATTCCAGTGGCGCAGCATATATTACCGGGGAAACCTCTTCACACAACAACACCTTTCCGGTCACACCCGGGGCGTTCGATACGACCCGCAACGGCACGACCTGGAACTCAGATGCCTTTGTGACCAAGTTTAACCCGGCTGGTTCGGCACTGGTCTATTCCACTTACCTGGGTGGCGCAGGGGATGATTTTGGCCTCGGCATCCGGATTACCTCCACGGGTGCCGTCTACGTGACTGGAGAAACAGCTTCCACCGATTTCCCAACCACGCCCGGTGCGTATGGCACAAGTTACCTGGGCGGGGCCTGGGACGCTTTCGTGGTGAAACTGAGCACCACCGGCTCAGCAATGCAATATGGTTCCTACCTGGGGGGAATTGGCGAGGACCACGGCAATGCGATCGCAGTTGGTCCATCCAACCTGGCTTATGTCACCGGCAGCACCTGGTCGGCGAACTTTCCAACCACGCCAGGTGCATTTGATACCAGTCATAATGGCGAGAGCGACGTTTTCATCACAACAGTGATGGAGGATACCACCTTACCTACCGTCCTTTCCATCACCCGTCAAAATTCCAACCCGTCCACTGCTTCCAACCTTAATTTCCTGGTCACCTTTTCCGAAGCAGTCACCGGCGTAGAGGCAGATGACTTCACGCTTGCCACCACTGGATCCCTAAGCGGTGTTTCCGTCGCCAATGTCAGTGGCACAGGAGTGACACGAACAGTCACGGTCGCCACCGGCACAGGGAAAGGCGCCCTGCGGCTGGATATCCCCACCACCGCCACCATCACCGACATTGCCCTCAATCCGCTTACTGACCTACCGTACAGCCTGGGTGAGTCCTACTCGCTGCGAGTATCCTTCACAGACGTCCTGGCCACCTACTGGGCCTGGAGCTGGATCGAGCGCCTGTACAACTCGGGCATCACCACCGGCTGCAACACCGGATTGTATTGCCCGGAGGAGCCTGTCACACGTGCCCAGATGGCGGTCTTCCTCATCCGCGCCACCCACGGCGTCAGCTTCGTCCCACCTGCGCCAACGGGCATCTTCACCGATGTCCCCACCACCGCCTGGGCAGCCAACTACATCGAACAGCTCTATGCCGACGGCATCACCACCGGCTGCAATCCCGCCCTGATGCTGTACTGCCCTGCACATTCAGTCACGCGTGCCCAGATGGCGGCCTTCCTGCTGCGCGCCAAGCACGGCGCCGGATATGCCCCACCCGACGCCACGGGTATCTTCTCTGACGTGCCCACCACGTACTGGGCAGCCGCCTGGATCGAGAGCTCTACGCCGAGGGCATCACCACCGGCTGCCTGACTGGATATTACTGTCCCGAGCAATCCGTGACCCGCGCCCAGATGGCGGCCTTCCTGGTGAGGACGTTCGCGCTGCCGTGATATTCCCCCGATCAATTGGTGGGGCGAACCGATTTCTTCCTCCAAGAACCGCCCCACCCCTTCCCCTCCCCAAATCCGATGGATTTGGGGATCTTGTCCCGTAACGAAGTGGAGGGAGGGTGTCCCGGAGGGACGGGTAGGGCCCAGATGGCAGCGTTCCTGCCGTCTCGCACCGGCGTGTCGCCGTTGTTCGCGGCACGAACGGTGGTAAGGACGTTCGCGCTGCCGTAAAGGAAGGCTCGCGATTTGGGAAGTTGACGAACACAAAAGCAGGGGCATGCAGGATTGTGCCCCTGCATTCATTAGTCCAGGTTTTCACCTAATCCACCCGTGAAAAGTGCTTTCTGTAATGTCGCGTGTCACTGCGAAGGCCGGTGCTCTTCCGGCCTGTGGCAGTCCCAGCACTGGTTAGAGAGATTGCTCACCTGCCCACACCGCAGGTGCGGGTCAACCGGCACAGTACTCTGGTTTCGCAATGACAAAGAAGAGGGATTTGATCTTTTGAGGAAGCCCTACCTGCGAATATTCCCCCTGTTATTCATTTTCCGATGGTTGTATACTATCGTGAATAAAATCACTCATCCTGGCAAGAGTATTACAACCCTATAAGAGCAGCCTATGCCTGCAATGCGGGGATTGCGCGGCAGCAATACGAGGAGGATTTCATGGTCACATACCGCAGGTCTGTCGTTGTTTTCCTCACCCTGGTCATGGTGCTGGCACTTGCCTGTCCCGGCCTGGCTGCTTCCCCTGATCCGGTTTCCCCACCTTCACAATCGACCAGCCCGGTAATGTTCATCGAAAATGTCGGCCAATTCGCCGGCGAGGCCCGTTTCCAGGTGCGCGGCGGCAACGGCACGCTGTGGCTGACCGAGGATGCCCTGTGGGTGACCCTGTTCGAGCAGGCGGATCCCCAGGTTGCGCATGAATTTCCAACTGCAAACACTCTCTACCACGAGCCACCCGGCTTCTGGCTTAAACCTGCGCATCTCCTTTGCGGGAGCCAGGCAGGAGGCGGTCCTGGAGCCTTTCAACCGCCTGGACACTTCGATCAATTACTTCATCGGCAATGATCCTGGCAAGTGGGAAACGAATGTCCCCGCCTGGGGCGGGGTACGCTACGTGGACCTGTACCCGGGCATTGACCTGGAACTCGGCAGTGAGAACGGTGCGCTTACCCAGCGCCTGGTGGCAGGCGCAGGTGCAGACCTGGAGCAGGTCAAGCTGCAGGTGGAGGGTGCAGAGGCGCTGACCCTGGAAACTGACCGCCTGCTGATCAGCACCTCCCTGGGCGATTATTCGCTGCCGCTGCTGCAGGTCCAGTCTGCAGAGGCTGCTTCACTGCCATCCCCAGTACTGGATGGCAACCAGGTCCTTGCCCCCTTTGGCGCTGCCCAAGTTGCAGCCGCAGATGTCCAGGCGCAATCCAGTGTTGTCGAATTGGTGTACGCCACCTATTTGGGAGGCAGTACAACAGGACTGGGCTATCCCGAGGAAGAGGGAAGTGCCATCGCGGTTGACTCAAGCGGAGCAGCCTATATTCATGGTATCACCTGGTCTTCCGACTTTCCCACCACGCCAGGGGCGTTCGATCCAAGTTTCAATGGTTATCATAACGACCTGATCGTGACGAAACTAAACCCTTCCGGTTCGGCACTGGTTTACTCCACCTATCTCGGCGGGACAATTGATGAGTATGCCTTTGGCCTCGCAGTCGACACCAACGGTGCGGCCTATGTCACGGGGATGACTAGCTCGACTGATTTTCCCTCCACTCCCGGGGTATTCGATCCGACCATGAACGGCGCTGTCGATCCCTTCGTGGTCAAGCTGAACCCTTCCGGAACAGGACTGGAGTATTCCACCTTCCTGGGTGGAACAAACAGCAACGACTATGGGCGCAGCATCGCTGTGGACGCAGCGGCTGCGCGTATGTCACGGGAAATACCGATTATGTCGCCAACTATCCCACCACTCCCGGGGCTTTCGACACCACCTGGAACGGGGGTGATACCGACGCCTTCGTGGTCAAGCTGAACCCGACTGCTTCCGCGCAGGTGTATGCCACCTTCCTGGGCGGCAGCGACAGCGACGACGGGTATGGGATCACCGTGGATGGCAGTGGTGCAGCCTATGTCACGGGGATCACTGAATCTTCCAATTTTCCCACCTCCGCGGCAGGATTTGACACGAGCCATAACGGCTTGGAGGATGCTTTTGTTGTCAAGCTGAACCCGGCCGGGTCGGCACTCTCCTATGGCACCTTCCTGGGGGGCAGCAGTTCAGATAAAGGCTATGCGCTCGCCATTGACTCCAGCGGCGCAGCCTATGCCACAGGGGAGACTTCCTCAGCCGACTTTCCCACCACCCCGGATGGGATGTATACAACTCTCTTTAACCCCAATATCGGCTTCGTGGTGAAACTGAACCCGGCTGGTTCTGCACCCGTGTATGGAACGTACCTGTCACCAGGTGGTGGGCATGGGATCAGCACCGGTGTCGGCCTTTCGATCGCGGTCAATGCGAGTGGAGAAGCCTATGTCACCGGCGATACCTACACAGATTCTTCCTATAATACTTTCGTCTTGAAAATCAATGCAGACGGCTCAGCGCCTGTTTATCTTGCCGTCCAGGGGGGGAGTGACTTCGAACGCAACCGGGACGTGGCGGTTGACTCAAGCGGTGCCGCCTATGTCACCGGCTGGACCTCCTCCGGGGACTTTCCAACCACACCCGGGGCATACGACACGAGTTACAACTGGGGTGGCGCCGACATCTACGTGATGAAACTGGTGGAAGATACCACCCAGCCGACGGTCCTTTCCATCACCCGCCTGGATGCTGATCCGACCTCCGCCGCCAGCGTGAATTTCCTGGTCACCTTCTCCGAAGCCGTAATCGACGTGGATATGGCTGATTTTAATCCCACCACCACCGCCACCCTGGCGGAGGCTGCCGTAACCAACCTGACCGGCACAGGAAAGACCCGCACAGTGACCGTCTCCACCGGCAGCGGCAGTGGCGCCCTGAAACTGGAGGTCCCCGACACGGCGACCATCACCGACCTGGCGCTCAATCCGCTTGCCAACCTTCCCTTCACCTTCAGCGAGGCCTACTCGCTGCGGGTCACCTTCCAGGATGTGCTGGCCACAAATTGGGCCTGGGACTGGATCGAGCGCCTGTATAACTCCGGCATCACCACCGGCTGCAACACGAACCCGCTGCATTATTGCCCGGAACAGACGGTCACGCGTGACCAGATGGCGGTCTTCCTTATCCGCGGCACGCATGGAACCAGCTTTGTTCCGCCCGCGCCAACGGGCATCTTTACGGATGTCGCCACCACCGCCTGGGCAGCCAATTTCATCGAGCAGCTTTATGCTGACGGCATCACCACCGGCTGCAGCACCAGCCCGTTGATGTATTGCCCAGCGAAGGGTGTAGGTC
>CAWCBN010000005.1:0-9232 GCA_963793795.1 uncultured Chloroflexia bacterium | reverse complement strand
TTGAAAGGCTCGAAAAAAAAGCCAAGCGCTGGATACCACAGACTCCCAAAAATTGCGTATTGACTTTTACCTTCAACCCTTGTACATTATACATACGATCGAAACAAGGAGGCTTTTATAAGACAAACCTGACCCTATCGATTCAATGTTCTTTTTCATCCTGTACATGATATTGAAAGCATGGCTGCCAGGAACCGATGACCAGATATGGGCGCTTATCCGCATACTGCGGGGAAGTCATCGGGGAGCCAATAGCGAAACCGGCCGTTCTGGCCGGTTATTTATATCTCGTCCCTCGGAGGACAAAATGATTGCCAAAAGATCTTTCCGCTGCATTGTTACTCTTTTTCTTATCGCAATACTATTGACCCCTTTCACACTGGCAACGGCAGGAGATAGCCCACCGTTAATTTTTATTATGATGTACCCACCAATTTCCGAATTCAGCGTGATCGGTTGGCCGCTCGACACTACGGCCCATTTAACGATCCTCGATCCAGCGGGGAGATCAAATTCGATATTGACCCGCTCACAGCAACTGGCATCAATGATTGCGGACATCTTCCTGACTGTGCGCATTACCATCTGCCGGAAAATGTATTCCTCGAACCGCTCGACACGGTCATCGCCGCCGCGCAAGGTCAGACGACGCTTCACCTTCTGGTCGCCGATGTGCGCGTGACCTCCGTGGATATCGAAACGGATACCATTTCCGGGACGCTAATTCCCCCTGTAAGGCCGGAATATTTTTATCCGCTGGTGTTTTCGCCGGATTGTTATTTGGCTCCGGTGGAGACTTTCGACGAACTAGGCAACTGGACTTGGAATTATACCGGCGTGTGCGAAATGACCGCTGCCTCCTGGGGACCCATTCATTACACCATTGACTATGTTATCGGCGATGATGTCTACCGCGGCTACCAGCTCTTCAGTTGGTGGGCAACCCCTCCCACATACCTGACGGTGAACGGTTTCTACCAGCCGGTGGATATGGACGGCGTCTATAACCTCGCCCGGAACGGCAGCACCGTGCCTTTCAAATTCGAGCTCTTCGATGGTGACACCGAGGTGACAGATCCCGCCTGGATAGAGAGCTTTACCCAGGCGGAGATCAGTTGCGAGCCGGGGGCGATCGCAGATGCCATTGAGACCACGGCAACGGGCAACACCAGCCTGCGCTATGACCCATCTGTCGGGCAGTTCATTTACAACTGGAAGACTCCCAGGACACCCGGTGCCTGCTATCTCGTGACTATGACCGTCAGCGATGGATCAATGCTCGAGGCTTATTTCAAGCTGAAGTGATCTGGAGCCACCTGAGTGGTGGACCGGATCAGACTGCTGAGCGCCGGGATCAGCCCGGTGGTGGGCACCCATGCCGTCCCAGGGACGGTGGGCATGGCGTTCTATTGGCAGGAGTGAGGTATCAAGGGGGGAGGATTTTCAGCCCGCATACATCCTCCTCCCCATTGCTTACCTGGAGGCTGGCGCCCTCCCTGATTAACGCGGATGCCAGCCAGGTTGATACACCCGCCGAAAATCCGTTATAACTCTTTACAGACATAACAATTCCTCCCCATGCATTCCGCAAGGGAGGAATTATGATCTTAATGATCAAGGTAGATTGAGATATTTTCTTATAAGGCACTGGTGGAGGGATCACCGCCTGGCAGGAACCGCCTCCCATGAACCTGAGCAGGTTGCCGGGATAGAGATTTTCCTCCACGCCAGAGCGTTCCAGGATCAGAGGGCTGCGATTAGATCGATGATCACCAGGAAGAAGAAAAAGAAGCCGAAGAAGATGGGCAGCCAGACCAGCAGGGCGCGTTCCTTGCTGCGCAGCACGGCGAGCAGGCCGAGAACCCCGGAGGCGATCGCGGTGGCAGCCATCAATGCACCCGGGATGGCGATCCCGCGCGGTCCAACGCCAGAACCGGCGAGGATGATCAGGTTGACCAGCGCGGTCAGCAACGGTAAAAGCAGGGTGACACCTCCCAGCCCCACCGCCCACCACCCCAGGCGGGTGCCGGGCAGGATGCGCAGCCGCTGTTCGGAGGCAGGGTGTGATTTGGGGGGCTTGGGGGGTGTGATGGGATTGTCAGCCATATTTCTTCTCCAAGTATATTGTGTGGATCATGGATCTCCGCATCGGGCGGAATCAGCCTAAAAGGCAGCATTTGGTAGCTGCAAGCATACAACAATCCCCCCATTCCCGCAAGCATGAGTGCTCCATTTCCTCATTCTCCCCCCTTCTACCTCCTATCCCTCGTAAAAAATCATCCGGGCGAGGGGTAGAAAACCCCTCCCCAGGCCTGCCTTATTGGTGAGACGTCCTTGCTATGATATCCGTATGGAGTGTAGGTGAAGAGATCGTCTCTTGACCGAGCCCATTATTCAGGAAAGGAAAGATAGATGTACACCCCAATCCGAAAGTCCACCCTGCTATTTGCCGTGTTAAGCTTGCTCCTGGTCGCGGTGATCACCTCCGCCTGCGGTTTCACCTTCCCCCACCTGGGGACATTCACGCAGGTGGTCGATGTCAGCATCGACCAGGCGATGATCAACGAAACCAAGCCCAGCATCGAGGTCCACGGGCACGATTTCTGGGAAGAGCTGGATTGCGATGTCCAGCGCGGCGAGCTCCACGACGGCTTCATTCGCTTTATCGGCTCCAGCACCCGGGAGGATGCCCTTGGACGGGACTGCAGCATCGATGTGAGCCTCAGCATTGAGGACGGCATGCTCACCTCGCGCATCATCGCCATGGATGTCCCCAGGTTCAGCATCCAGGACCCGATCGTGGTCAGCCTCAACCAGGAACTGGAGACACGACTGCACTTCGACAATTTCGACATGAGCACGGTGGTGCGCTTCCAGGAAGTCGAGGTCACCGAGGAGACGCTGCGCATCAAAGTCCAGGTGACCATCGATCTATAAGGCTCCACTGCGGCTCATTCCAGAGGTTAACCAGGTGCTTGCCGGCGCATCAACCCCTCCGGGCACATGGATGTTCAGTTATAGAAAAATTTTTGATCAAGTTGCTGACTCACTCTTGCCCAAGAGGTCAAGCTTTTTCCCTGAGAAAAACTTGCTGTATTTTGCATCATCCACCATCCAATCTGCAGTCTCCCCACCATCACAGCCGTTTCCATTCCAATTGGGCTGCCTACGTGTAACGGTCTGATAAGGAGATTAACATGCAAGCTGTCAAGGGTATTTCAGAAAGAGACAAGCAAGCTGTAGAAGGGTTAGCCTTAAGCAAACGGGCTGTTTTGACAATCGCAGTACTTGCCATCCTATTGTGGCTCAGTGCATTCCTCCTCTGGTGGCAGGCAGGACTTGACAAATGGCTTTTGGTCAGCCATAACGGGCTTCGTACCAATGCGCTGGTGATTGATGTAGCCCAGGCGGTTTCCAAGTATGGGATGGCGATCATCGTACTTATTTACCTGATCTACCTGTTGTTCGCCATCAAGTACGAAAAGCTGCAGGATGCCTACCGGATCTATTTATTGGTTTTCTTAATGTTCGGTCTTGCGGGGATTGGTGGGGACATCTTGAAGGGAATTCTTAACCGACCACGACCTTTTGTTGAATATGCAGGTGAAATCATTGCATTCTCGAATGCCAACACGCCTGCATTTCCTTCCGGGCACGCTACCAAAAGCGTTGCCCTGGCCCTGCCCTTCCTGCTCTTGATCGAAGCGAAAGATAACTGGCACAAGGGGTTGAAAATCCTGCTGGCAATGATTGCCTTGGCGGTGTGCTACTCAAGGATCGTGCTGGGTGCGCACTATGTTGGTGATGTGCTGGCGGGAATTGGCATGGCGTTGAGTTGTTTTCCACTGGTAATCTTGTTGAATAATAAAATACTGGGCAGGATGACCAGGAAACGCCTTGATTTCGCCATCAAGATTTGGGCTGTGATCTTGTTAGCGTTGATGCTCTATTTACCAACGATCTAAAATCCTGCCAGGCGTGCAGATGGGTCAGTTGTTTGTTCATGCCTCCCAACCAGGCGCACACTGGACCCAGTGGATTCCTGCACCATTTTCAAGTTTTTCCTGGACAGTCCACCTGCCTGGGCTTGCGTTCTCTGAATGGAGAATATGCTGGCGCCAGGATTATTCTTTACTGCCGCACATGGCTCATGCCTTCCAGCGCCAGTACCCCGCTTGTCCGATGATCTATTTGTGGGGATGCCGGGAATTTAAAAGTTTGCTTGCATTGTTATTCTCCGATGGCAGGAGGGTGGTTGCTGGGAACACAAGAACAGGTTCGCACTCGTCGAATATGGTTGTCTAACCGCCATGTAGATATTGTTCCACCCTTTTTGTTTGCAACCCAACCCGATCACAGGCGTATACAACCATGATGGAAACTCGTAGTAGAATGTGAATTATCGCCAATTGTCGTACAACAAGAAGAAAGGAAAAATGCAATGAATACTGAACCAGTCAACCCGATTATCCCTGAACCAGTCAACCCGATTACCCCTGACCTGCAGGAAGAACGCCGCGCCGAAAAACGCCTGCGCCGCAGGAGCAACGAATGGATGTGGGGCATCCTGCTCATCCTGGTTGCCATCTTCCTGGTGCTGAAGAACCTGGGCCTCAACTTCCCGGACAACTGGTGGGCGCTGCTCATCCTTCTCCCCGCTTTCTCCTGCTTCGCCAATGCCTGGAGGTCCTCGCGGGCAGCCGGCGGACATTTCAACCGTCATGCGCGCGGCAACCTGGTCTGCGGTGTGGGCTTCCTCTTCGTCACCGCCATGTTCCTGTTTAGCTTGAACTGGCTCTACATCGGCCCGATCCTGCTCGCCCTGGCAGGTCTCAGCCTGATCGTCAACACCCTGATCCCGGATTAACCTCTTTCCACCCGGGAAAGAGATAAGGAAAGGAAATTCCCATGAAAACCATGCGGCTTTTACCCGTCTTCTTCATCGTCATCCTGCTCCTGGCAGCCTGCGATCTCCAGATCAATCCCAAGTCATTCCGGCTCATCGAGCCTTCGGATACCCTGATCACCGAGGAACGCCAGGTCAGCGGTTTCAGCGGCATTGAATTCAGCACCTTCGGCGAAGTGATCCTCACCCAGGGCGAAAGTGATTCCCTGACCATCCGCGGCAGCGATAACATTGTCCCCCTCGTGGAGACCAGCGTCGTGGATGGGGTCCTGGAAATCCGCATGGAGGATGGCATCAACATCACCGGGCTGGATGGGAAGAACATGCTCACCTTCACCATCACCGTCAAGGACCTGACCAGCTTGAAGATCAGCGGGGCGGGCAAGGTCTCGATGAACAGCCTCACCACCTCCAATTTCGAGGTGAAGATCAGTGGAGCAGGTGAGGTCTCGCTGGACAACCTCACCACCTCCAGCCTGGCGGTGGGCATGAGCGGCGCCGGGAAGTTCGAACTGGCCGGGCTCTCCGCCGATTCCCTGGACGTTTCGCTCAGCGGGCTGGGGAACATCCGGCTTGCCGGTGAAGCCGACCAGGCGACCATCGTCATCTCGGGTGCCGGGCCCGTTGAGGCCTATGATCTCAAGGTCAAGACGGCCAGGATCACCATCTCCGGGCTGGGCAATGCCGAATTGTGGGTCACCGAAAGCCTGAACGGCTCGATCAGCGGTGCCGGGAGTGTCTCCTACTACGGCAACCCGCTGACCACGACCTCCGCCAGCGGACTGGGCAGTTTCAAGTCGCTGGGCAGCAAGTGATCCGGACCAACATCCTGTCCAAATCGACCAATCCAGGCTCCCTCCGCAAGGGGGGAGCCTTTATTTATGGCGCCTTGCCACAGGGCAGCAACTCGTCAAGGTTGTACTGGGGAAAAGTGCCCACTCAATCCGTCAGCGCCAGGCGGCTGTGCGCATACAAAATATCAGTATAATGTCGGTGAGGTTGGCAGGATAAACCTGGATCAGCCCAGCCAGCCTGGAAAGGTTTTCACACATGGATCAAAACAATCCTGCAAGCAAAGCACAGATCGTTTACTTCTCGCACGGCGGCGGACCGCTGCCGATCCTGGGTGACCCCGGGCACAAGGCGATGGTGAAATTCATGGAAGCGCTCCCCTCGCAGCTGAGGCGACCCGATGCCATCCTGGTGATCAGCGCCCACTGGGAGGAGCGGGCGGCGACCCTGTTGGGGGCAGACAACCCGAAGATGTTCTACGATTATTACGGCTTCCCGCAGGAAGCCTACGCCATCAACTACCCCGCCCCGGGCAGCCCCGAACTGGCAGGCAGGATCGCATCCATGCTCGAGGCAAAGGGCATCCCGGCGCGCCTCGACCCGCAGCGGGGATTCGATCACGGCCTGTTCATCCCCCTGAAACTGATGTACCCGCAGGCAGACATCCCCTCCCTGCAGCTCTCCCTGCTGCGCGGGCTGGATCCCCAGGCGCACATTGCGCTGGGACAAGCCTTGCGCGGGCTGCTGGACGAAAATATCCTGGTGATCGGCTCCGGGTTCTCCTTCCACAACATGGGCGCATTTTCCTGGCAGGGAGATGGCGCGGCAGATCCGGCCAACGACGCCTTCCAGGACTGGCTGATCGAGACCTGCACGTCGCCGACGGAGCAATCCGAGCGTGAAAAACGCCTGGTTGAATGGGAGCGTGCCCCGTCGGCGCGCTACTGCCACCCGCGGAGGAACACCTGCTGCCCCTGCACGTGTGCGCCGGCATGGCGGGTAACGCCGGCCAGGTGATCTTCGACGACCAGATCCTGGGCAAGCGTGGGGTGGCGTTTTTGTGGTAAAGAAAAATCACGTGCGGGGCAGGCCCCTGCACGTCTGCGCCGGCATGGCAGGCAAGGCTGGACAGGTGGTCTTCGATGACCAGATCCTGGGTAAGCGCGGGGTGGTGTTTTTGTGGTGATTAAATGGGCATGAGTTGTTCATCTGAAGCGGCAGTTCACCTGTCCTCGTCAGAAGACCTGTACCCTTAGGTACCGATAGGGAGTAAGGGTATGAATTGCCGCTACTGCGGTGGACCCTGGGTGAGAGTAGGAATTCGATATGTAAAACATTGGATGAGTAATAAAAAACCTCTTCCTCCAGCTTTCTGACAGGGAAGCAACTGGAGGAAGTAATCACGCCCCGGTTGACCGGGGCGTGGTTGTTGTGTATCCTGCAATGGTGGTTACTTGTGGATGACGATGGAGCCGCCTTCCAGCGTGGTTGACGGTGCATTCATCATCTGCCCCGAGCATATTATCGTAAATGATATTACCGGAAGCTTTATCCGAGATTTTAATGCGGAAATTATCCTCCCGCCGCCGTAAACTGGCCATCGATTGCAGTCAGAAGGAAGCCGTATTCGCCTGCCTCGTTGATCTTGCCGGTGCCCTTGAACTGCGCCCGGACGCCCGCCACCACCAGCCAGTCATACGTGCTCTTGAAGGTCAATCCAGCGACCTTGAACTGGAACTCGGTGGTGCCTGTGGGTATATTGGCACCCTTCTGATACTTGGAGACAAAGCCGAAGGTGGCTTTGCCCTCCAGTGTGGCATCTGCTGAGTATGCCCCCAATGGTGACCAGATCCAGCCGCCGCCAGTGACGAATCCTCCGGTCGGGTCATAGACGACCGCCAACGTGCACGCGGGTGCTGAGTTTGCATGGCCGTCATTGACCGTCAGGCAGACATTATAGATGTCCGCCGCCGCGTAGCTGTGGCTGGGCGAAACACCGGTTCCGTTGGCGCCGTCGCCAAAATCCCAGGCGTAGGTCAAGGAATCGGCATCTGTGTCGGATGATCCCGAGCAGTCAAATCCGATGGAGGTATTCACTGCACCGAGGTAAGGTCCGCCAGGGTTTGCAACCGGCGGATCGTTGACAGGTAGCCGGTAACGTCATGTCATCTGAAATTGATGCACCCCGATGGGACATACCATGACCGTCCGTGAAGTCCCGCCCATTTGGCGCATCGGCTGCAAAGGTCAAACCGGTAGGGGTTACTCGATCCGGTCACTTCCCAGTCCGGCTGTTTAATATCCGTGGGTATCCCGTATCCGCCGACCCCCATATAGTGCTTACTAGGTTGTGGAATTAATGGGCATCGTTCCAAGCGATAACGATATTATATAAGGTGAGCTGCTGTTGGTCCCATTGGTTTGTAGGTATCGCCGTTTACCATCCCCCACCAAATTAGGATGGTACGGTTCACCCGTTGCGGTAAGACGGGACGCAGTATTTGTTATCCCCTTGCCAAATGCAGCGACAACCTGGTTGGTATCGCAGCGCACATATACATTTTTCATCATAAGTCCAGGGGTGGGGGAAGCACTGGAATTAAACGTTTATCAGTCCATTCCAATAATCAGTACCAGCCAGACACCTTTATTATCTTGGGTTAAATGTTTGATATAAAGTGGTTCTTTGGTCATCGGAGGCTTCAATTTCGGCCCAAGCGTGAGCCCCCCTCCTAAATCGCTCCACAAGGCCCGTTGCCGTCGTAAGTGAAACTGATTGTCATGTCTCCAGCAGTAAAGATCCCAGGGTTTCAGGAAAGTTTCCCGCTTGGAAGCCCCCACTCAAAGTACATTACCCTCTGGAGATTGTAACCGGAACTGTCTGCTGCACTGGCGAGATGGTATGCCTACAAAAGTGGTAAGCAATAGCACCAAAATCAACATACAGCCAAACACATGCTTGCTTAATACTTAACAATTGTATTCATATAAGTTCCTCCTGTAGAAAATGAAAAAGGTGATAAGGATAGATTGAAATTAGAAACAATCCCATCGACGTCCGTTCCTCAATCCAATCCTTTCTCCTTGCCCCTGTAACAACAAAAAACCAGCCAAATATTCGGCCGGTTTCGCTGCTTGCTCCCCAGGAACTTCCCCTTCTGGTTCAAAGATTGTTGTGGTGTGAAGGTTCAGCGACCAAATCCTATCCCTGATCATCGCTTCCGTTTGACGCACCTTACATTTTTGTAAGGTAGTTGCATTTTAACCACAATCCAGGTTTTTATCCTTAATAACTTCTTGAAAAAGTCCATGGAAGATCAGTGCCACCATTGGTAGATCCGGCATTCGCGTCTCGCCTGAGCCCGTCGGGGAGCCACCCGTCACTACAGAGTCTCTGAATGGGATCGGGGTAATTCGCCTGTAATCCCAGGATGTGACCCGCACCTGCAGAGATAATTCTTTGGCTATGCGCCATCCACCAAATTCACCCTAGAACCCTCTCCCCGCCCTCCTGAGGCGCTCACCAGCACGCCC
>CAWCBN010000004.1:0-41791 GCA_963793795.1 uncultured Chloroflexia bacterium | reverse complement strand
CTCCCCAAATCCCGCTTGACGCCCGGGCAGGGATGTGCTACATTTTTCCCATGTTCGTCTTCCTCAAGCTCGGCGGCTCTCTCATCACCGACAAGACCCAACCCTACACCCCCCGCCTGGAGCGGCTGGACGACCTGGCCGCGCAGATCGCCGCCGCGTCGGCGCGAACTCCCCGAGCTGCGCCTGCTGCTGGGGCACGGCTCCGGGTCGTTCGGGCACCAGGCAGCCGCAGCCTGGGCACCCGCCAGGGTGTCTCCGGTGCCGAGGCCTGGCGTGGCTTTGCCGAGGTGTGGTACCAGGCCTCGGCGCTGAACCGCATCGTGCTCGACGCACTGCGCCGTGCCGGGCTGCCAGCCGTCACCCTCTCCCCGTTTGCCTCCGTGCGCGCCGAGGACGGCAGGGTGAAGCAGTGGGACCCGGAGGCGATCCAGGAATGCCTTGAGCATAAATTGCTGCCGGTCATCCACGGCGACGTGATCCTCGACTCCGCCCGCGGGGGCACGATCCTCTCCACCGAGGACCTCTTCGCCCACCTGGCACCCCTGCTGCGCCCGCAGCGCATCCTGCTTGCCGGGCTGGAAGAGGGTGTCTGGCAGGATTTCCCCGCCCGCACCCGGCTCATCCCGCTGCTCACCACCGCAAACCTGCCCCCATCCTTCGGAGAGGCGCAGGGAGCCGACGTGACCGGCGGGATGCGCGCCAAGGTCAGCCAAATGCTCAACCTGCTGGAGCAGGTGCCCGGTTTGGAAGGTCTGATCTTCTCCGGCGAGCAGCCCGGCAACCTGCGCCGCGCCCTGGCAGGCAAATCCCCGGGAACAAGGTTGATGTCCCGCTAGGAGCCCAGGTCATACCCAACCGGACGCGGATCACGATGACTCTCCGTGTCCACATTTCCTCTACCATGTTTTTCGAGAATGGGATTTTTCCAATCCGAATAAGCGACTGAACCAAGCGCTACAAGCGAAAGAGAATTGCATGTACACTCGCCAGCAACTGGAAGAGATCGAAGACCGCAGCCTTGCACCCTACGGGCAGCGCAGCCGCGACAGCCAGGGCCGCGCCTACCTGGACACCGAGCCCGATTACCGCACCGCCTTTCAACGCGACCGCGACCGGGTGCTGCATACCACCGCCTTCCGCCGCCTGGAATACAAGACCCAGGTGTTCATCAACTACGAGGGCGATTACTTCCGCACCCGCCTCACCCACACGCTGGAAGTGGCGCAGATCGGGCGCACCATCGCCCGCGCCCTGGGTGCCAACGAAGACCTGGTGGAGGCCATCTGCCTGGCGCACGACCTGGGACATTCCCCCTTCGGGCATGCCGGCGAATACACCCTTGCCAGGTTGATGGCAGATTTCGGCGGCTTCGATCACAACCGCCAATCCCTGCGCATCGTCACCGAGTTGGAACAGCGCTATCCCGAGTTCCCCGGGCTGAATCTCACCTGGGAGGTGCGCGAGGGCATGGTCAAGCACGAGTCGGAGTACGACATCTCGGATGCCGGCGAGTTCGACCCGCACCTGCGCGGTAACCTGGAGACGCAGATCTGCAACGTCGCCGACGAGCTGGCCTACACCACCCACGACCTGGATGACGGCCTGCGCTCGGGCATGCTCCAACCCCAGGCGCTGGGCGGCATCGCCTTGTGGGAAATGCTGGTCGCCACGTTCAATTGGACTGGTCCCGAGCTGGAGGACATGCAGCGCCACCGCATGATCCGCCACCTGGTCGGCCTGTTGGTTAACGACCTGGTTTCCGCCACCGACGCACCGCCTCAGCCAGTGCGGTGCCTGCTCTGCGCTGGACATCCAGAAGCTGCCTCACAACCTGATCGGTTACGGCGAAGAGATGAAAACGCGCAACCGCGAATTGAAGGATTTCCTTTACACCCGGCTCTACCGCCATTACCGCGTGATCCGCATGCAGGTCAAGGCGGAACGCATCATCGAGGACCTGTTCAATTCCTACAAGGCCGAACCGCTGGTGCTGCCCACCCATGTCCAGCAGTGGATCCCGGCACGCGGCCTGGAACGCACCATTTGCGATTACATCGCCGGGATGACCGACCGCTTTGCCCTCGACGAACATCCCGCCTGCACGACCCTTTCCTGAGGCCGTGAAGGCGCATGGCTGTCATCGCCGGACAGAATTTCCCCGACCAAGCCACCTGATCAAGATCAACGGCATTTGTATGCAGGTTTATATCTATACTGAATGATTTTTTTCTACATTACAGAATTAGTGGAGATCTCATGCCAGAAAAAAAATACCTCACCGCCGAAGGCGCCGCCGCCCTCAAAACCGAGTTGGAGCACCTGAAAGGTCCCGAACGGCAGGCACTCGCCCGCCGCCTGCGCGACGCCATCCAGATGGGCGACCTGTCGGAAAACGCCGATTATCACAAGGCCAAGGAGGACCAGGCTTTCCTCGAGGGGCGCATCCAGGAGCTGGAATATATCCTGCTCAATGCCTACATCGTCGAGAAGTCTGACGGGCCAATGAATGTGATTTCCGTGGGTGTCAAGATCACCGTCCAGGAGGACGATTCCGATCCCGAGGTGTTCCACATGGTCGGCGCCAAGGAAGCCGACCCGCGCAACGGCAAGATCTCGCACGAATCGCCCATCGGCCGCGCCCTGATGGACCATCGCGTCGGCGACAGCGTGGAGGTCGAGACCCCCGGCGGGAAGATCAGGTTCACGATAATCAGGATTGAGTAGGGAGATGACCCCGATCCTCACCCGCTGCGGATATCGCTGCGACCTGTGCCTGGCATACCGGCCAAATGTCGAGCAAAATCCCTCCAACCAACAGAAACTGAGCGACGGATGGTACAAGTATTTCGGTTTCCGCATACCACCAGAGAAGATCCTCTGCGAGGGCTGCATGGCCGAAAATCCCAGGTTGATAGACCAAACCTGCCCGGTGCGGCCCTGTGTGATGGTAAAAGGGCTGGAAAACTGCGCTTCTTGTGATGAATTCATTTGCGCCAAATTGACCGAGCGCCTGGTGGTATTCGAGGAGATCCGCGACAGGCTGCAGTTGGAAATACCGGTGGAGGAACGCACTTGCTTCATCCTGCCGTATGAAAACAAGGCCAGGTTGCTTTCAATCCGGGCAAAAAGTTAACCTGGCGGTGTTTTTACGTTTTTACAATGAAATCAACCCTCGAAGGAAATCGAGCCTCATGGCGGCAGTGAAGCCTTACAACTGGAAGAAGCTCCTGGTCATTTCCGTCCTGGCAACCTATGCCTATGTCCTCATGGAATGGTTGTTCTTTGTGACCATGCCCTCTTTCATGAGTGGGATGAGCCTGCTTTCAAAAGTGGGGATCCTGTTCACGGCCAGCGGCATCCTGGCACTCCTGTTCCTCGTACCCTGCCTGGTGTGGATCATTCTCCACCTCCTGTTTGCCCGCTATCGCTTCTCCAGGGTGTTTTTTTGGCTGGCAACCCTGTTCCCTGCCCTTGTTCTTGGTCTCCTTTTGCTGCTCCTGGTGGACAACTTCACCTACACGATCTTTCATTTTGGCATCGTCACCTCAACTGGGATATGGCGGGGTGCCTACCTGGCAATATTCCTGCTCCTGGTCGCGCCTGGTGCTGAGAGGACTGCTCCGGTCAGTGAGTCTTGGGGCTGCGACAAATTCTTTCCGGAAGCGGAATTTCATCCTTCCGGCTGCTTTGCTGGTCGTTTCCGGGATCTTTGGCGTGGTCCAATATGAGGCTCCAGGGCCTCGGGACGCTGCCTCCCCGGTATCCATATACCGAGCGTCCCAACATATTATTGATCGGTAGCGACGGCGTCAACGCCAACCACATGTCGGTGTATGGCTATGAACGGGATACGACCCCTTTTCTACGTCAACTCGCGGCTGACTCCCTGGTCGCCGAGAACGCCTTCACCAATTTTGGTCATTCCAGCTGGTCGGTGGTTGCCATCCTCACCGGGAAATCGCCCGCCGAAACCCACCTGGCAGACATCAATATTCTCACCGGGACAAATTCCTACGAACATCTGCCGGGCATCTTGAGAAGCCAGGGGTATTCGGCTGTACAGCTCGCCGTCCCCGAGTACGTGGATGCGATCAAGATGAACTTCCAGGATGGCTTCGACGTGGTGAATGGGCAAGCGAGCGCTCAAAATCCCATCTTCAAGCTTGGCGGCGACCTTGGGCTGGGAAATGTCTCGTATTTCATCTCCATCTTATTTGAGCGTTCTTCTGAACGATTGCTGCATATGGCCTACCTGCAGGAGATGGCTAATCCGTTCCTGGAGGTGACCCAGGCTGGAGAACAGGTCAACCTGGAGGATGATCAGAAGGTCGCCGAGATCCTCCACCTCCTGGAAAATGCGGACTCGCCGCTTTTCATCCATGTTCACCTGATGGGAACCCATGGTCCGACATTCTTTCCATCCAAGCAGGTATTTTCCTCCGGTGAGGTACAGGACCAGGATTGGATGCCGGATTTCTATGATGATTCCATCCTGGATTTCGATCTTTACGTCAGGAAAATAGTGGAAGCACTTGCACAATCGGGCACACTGGATGACACGATCATCATCCTCTATTCAGACCATGGTTTTGATTGGTCACCTTATGAACGCATTCCCCTGTTGATCCGTTTCCCAAATGGGGAACATGCCGGGAAGATCAGCAATAATGTTCAAAATATGGATATTGCACCCACCCTCCTGGATTATCTTGGCATTCCAGAGCCGGGATGGATGACGGGTGTTTCGCTACTGGACGGAGAACCGCCCCCGGACAGGATCGCATTCGCCGAAAACGATATCTTTGCGCTCAATATTGTCCAGTGTGACCGCTGGTACATTTTCGATCTTGTGTACAGGATTTGGGATACGGGGTTGGTCAGTGACCACACCTCTCCCTGCGGGACGCAGGTGGCAAGCAAGCAGGATATACCCGCAGAGATCCTCGACCTCCTGGGCGAAACCCGCCTGGCCTTGCAGGAGATCCCATCAAACCAAGCCACTTATCAAACCGAAACGATCAGTGTCTCCCGGCGCCAGGTGGCGGTGCGACTATTACAGGAGAAATTTGGTGCCGGTTATACTCCACCGCCTGCCAGGGGTCTATTTGAGGATGTTCCTGCCTCCGACCTGGATGCTGCCTGGCTGGAGCAGGTTCATCAACTGGGCATCATGGATTCGTGCGCCTTATCTCCCCGCTCCTTTTTTGTCCAAACACGGTTGTCACCCGCGGAGAGGTTGCCGTTTTCATCTTGAAGGCAGTGGAGGGCAAGGATTTTGTCCCTGCCGCCTGCCCAGGGGATCTTCTCGGATGTGCCGACCTCCTCGCCCGCCGCGGCATGGATCGAGGAACTCTATGCCCGCGGGATCACGCTGGGTTGCCTGCAAGTCCCCAAGAGTTACTGTCCCGCCGAGCCGTTGATCGACTCCCACCTGGTCGTGTTATTGGAAAGGGCCTTCGGTAAGCCGTGACGGTGCGGCTACGGGTTTACCCGGTGGGGAGAACAAGATCAAAAGTTTGAAGAACGAAAGATTTTGAGAGGATCAAAAAAAACAGGGTTCGGTCTAGTGACCGGACCCTGCCTGGTTTAATCTACATCCCATTGAGCGAGCGCTACCCTGGTTCCTTCTTGATCAACAGGAAGTGGTCGTACCATTTCCCGCTGCCGGTCTCCTCGATCTCAAAACCTGCCTGTTCAAACCAGGCGCTCACCTGCGCAGGATCCGGATAATAATGGTACACCGCCTGGTCAGAGCGGTCGCCGCTGATCGCGCTGCCCTGCTGGGAGGTGACCTCCTGGTAGGCTGCCTCCAATTCATCGACTAACTCGCCAAACACCAACGGCAGCCCCTGCGCCTTGCCCTTCTCGTAGGAGTTGCGCACTGCTGCCCAATCCGCCCGCTCCACCGTGATGTAGAGCACTCCGCCCGGCTTGAGCGCCGCGGCGAAGCGCTGCATGATCCCGGGCCAGTCCTCCGGAAAGATGTGCTCCATCGCCTCGATGCAGGTGGCGCCGTCGAATTCCCCTGCAAACTCCATTTCCTGCAATCCGCGTTTCTCATAGCGCAGGCGCGGGTATCGTTCCAAGGGGTGCATCTCGCGCGCCCTGCCCAGCATGCAGGCTGACTGGTCGATGCCCAGCACGCTGTGCCCCGCTTCCGCCAGCAGCGCATCGTAGCGACCTGCCCCGCATCCTGCCTGCAGCAGGCGGCTGCCTGGCTCCATGCGCCTCAGGAATTTCTTCACGAATTGGAGCTCCGTTGGATCCGGTTGCGACCCAAAATTGACCCAGTACTCAGGCGCGAGGTGATCGTACAGCGCCTCGGCCTGTGTACGCATTTTCTTCAGCCATTCTGTTCGTTCCATCACGTGACTCCTCCTGTGGACAGGGATGGGTGAATTATACAACCATGGGGGATTCTCACCGACCTATGCAATTCTTCATCGCTTGCCTTGATGCCCGGAAGACACTATACTATGTGCAGGCGAGTAATGAATGGACCTTGACTTGTCAATCCTGGAACCGGACATCCTCCCTCTCACCCCCGACCTGTGGCCGGCTCTCGAAGACCTCTTCACCGACCGTTGGCCGGTATGCCACTGCTGGTGCATGTACTGGCGCATCGGCAGCGACTACCGCAAGCGCCCTGACCAGGTGAACAAGGCGGATTTCCATGAGGTCGTCCGCCAGGGACCCCCCCCGGGGCTGCTGGCCTTCGCCGGCGGGCTGCCCGTGGGCTGGTGCCAGCTCACACCGCGCAACGCCCTGCCCTGGCTCGAGCACAATTGGCGGCTCAAACCTGTGGATGACCTGCCCGTCTGGGCGATCTCCTGTTTCTACGTGCGCAAGGGTTTCCGCCGCAAAGGTGTCACCGCAGCGTTGATCAGCGCAGCATTGGCTGTCGCCCGGGAAGCCGGCGCGCCCGCCCTGGAAGCCTATCCGCTGGATGCCAGCCTGACCCCCAGCGCTTCCGGTACAGGGTATGTCTCCACCTTCCTGCGCCTGGGTTTCAAGGAAGTTGCCCGTCATTTCCCGCCGCGTCCAATATTACGATATGCCTTTGATGATCCCGCCTGTGAATCCAAAGCGCGAGGAGAATAATCGTACTATTGGATAAGAAATAGTGGCTATGCGCAATATTGTTTAGCTTATGGAGGTGACAAAATGTCTTCCACTCCTCACCTGAAATATCCCCAGATGCCCCCGTTCGACCCGCAGGAGGTCCCCGCCTTCCTGGAACGACCGCTGGTGGCCAGGATGGGCACGCTCAACAAGGACGGCACCATCCATCTCGCCCCCATCTTCTACAAGTACGTCGACGGCGAGTTCCTCCTGGGCACCCAGGAGATCAGCCGGCGGGTGCGCAACCTGAAGCGCAACCCCAGGGTGACCCTGCTGATCGACGACCGGAATCCCCTGGGAGCCGTAATGATCTACGGTACCGCCAGCCTGGAATATGAGGATGTCCTCCCCCGGCGCATCGCCATCCTGGAACGATATTATTCCCATGAGAGCGCCGTAAAGACGGCGGAATGGTTGTGCGCGACCTATAAGTGCGTCATCATCCGGGTCAAACCGGACAGGATGGTGTCCTTCGACTACACGAAAGATGACATCCCCTAAATGACCTTTTCCCACAAAGAACAGAACCATGTAATGAAATATTCCACCCTGATGGATATTAGAAAATTGCCTTTATACATTATCATGAAATGAACTCCAGTTTGAAGAAATATCGGAAATGGCAAACAAAATAATCATGCAAAATGTTGCTCGGCTACTAAAGAAAATTGATTATAGCGACTTAATCATTATTATTCTATTTGTTTATTATTGGATTTACTGGGGGAATTTCCAGAATTTTATCTCCGACATCGATCATTGCAATTTGGCGTTGTGCGATTTTGTCGCTTTCTACTATCCTGCAGGAAGGGCCATACTCGCCCATTTGCCAATCCCGGAAGGTTTTTATTATTCTAACTTTGCGGCTATCTCTCTCCGCTCCTATTGCTCTTTTCAGAGAAAGAACAGCGACATTCCTATGGGGAGCTGGTGCAGATCGGCTTTGGCGTTTTTTTCTTTCAGTTGTCAAATAGACTATTTGCTAGAAATAAAGTTTCAAAATACTTGTTCACTATCCTTTTTTTCACCAGCGCACCACTACTAAATAATTTTAAATGGGGCCAGTTCAGTATCATCATCACAGCTTGTATTTTGGGGAGCATACTTTCTTTACAAAAAGGGATACCATACTCTTTCAGCTATTCTGCTCGGTGTGATGATTGCCATCAAGTTTTATCCAGCAATTTTCTTGCTGCCTTTCCTCTTTAAACGGGACTGGAAATATCTGTTCGTTTGTAGTTCAATAGCTGCATTTTGCCTCCTGATATATCCCCATCCCGGTGATTGGAATTTTTCAAGCTATGCTATCCCAATTTTTCCCTGGTGAGCGTGTTTCACAACTTTTACAATCAGTAGCCATTTACAATATCGATACGCAATACTTCCCGAGCGTCATCGCCCGCTATCTACCTCCTTACCGATAGAGTCTCTCGGCTTTTTTTCCTCACTCTCCATTGCAGGTTATTTGGTTGTGGTGTTCACTATTGTTACGGTTTACAAGATTTCTAGGCATTAATTTTCTAGGTAACCTTTTCTGGATCTGTGGATTACTCTTCGCCACCATCCCATTCTGGATACCCTCCGCATGGCCCCATTATTTTGTCTACCTCCCCTGTTTACAGATCATGGCATTCCAGGAATTCTCCCGGCCAGAAGTCAAATTGCAAAAAGGACATCACTCGTCTTTTGGACATTTTCAGTTGTTCTCTCCAATATTTTGACAATGCAGGCAGTCCATAACTGGTACAAATACATCGGAATGGGATCACTCCTTTGGGAGTAATGCGGCAATCATGGTGGTCATTTTTATACATATTAATGGAGATACATCGAAAAGCATCATTTCAAAACCAGTGCTGAAACATCACAGGAGTTAGGGCTCTCAGGAGAGCAACCGCCGGGTGCACAACCCTAAGTGCAATCCTAGGGTAACCTTACTCACCGATGACAGGATTATCTTTGGAGCTGTTTTGATCCCACGGGACTGCGTTGCACCGCGGACAACATCGCCAGCCAGCGCGTGCGGCAGAATCATGCGGATTTACACTGGAAAGTCGCTTCCACCAGCAGCACCGCAAGAAGGACGGCACACTGGTGGACATGCTCTGGTACGGCCTTTTACGTTCAGAATGGGAAGCAGGAACAGCATCAAAAAATATGATCCCCCACGACGATGACCTGATTCGTTTCGAATTGCAAGGAGCCGCACCCCTGCCCGGTGACCTGGTCAGCGGATCGGTCACGAATCGCGGCGCCAGCATCTGGTATGCAACCTGCGGCAAAGGCTTGCCTGTCTTCCTGCTCCACGGCGGGATGGGCAACAGCCGCAACTGGGGCTACCAGGTTCCGGCGTTGCTTGCTGCTGGTTACCGCCTCGTCCTGGTCGACAGCCGCGGTCACGGGCGCAGCACGCGGGATGAACAGCCATTTTCGTACGAGTTGATGGCCTCCGACGTCCTGGCGGTCATGGATGCGCTTGGCATCGGGAAAGCCGCCCTGGTCGGCTGGAGCGACGGCGCCTGCACGGCCCTGGTCCTGGCAGACAGGCATCCCGAACGGGTGGCGGGCGTGTTCTACTTCGCCTGCAACATGGATCCCGGTGGCGCAAAGGAATTCGTGTTCACCCCGCTGATCGGGCGCGCCTCGAACGCCACAGGAAGGATTATCAGACAGCTCTCCCCCACCCCCGAAGAGTTCGAGTCTTTCTCGGCAGCCTTGGGGGTATGCAGCGCACGCCAGCCGAATTACTCGGCGCAGGACCTTGCCCGGCTGGCTGTGCCGGTGACCATTGTCCAGGCGGAAAACGATGAGTTCATCAAGCGGGAACATGCCGAGTACCTCGCCCGCAGCATCCCCGGCGCAGAATACGTCTTTCTACCGGGCGTGAGCCATTTCGCCCCACTGCAAAGACCTGAGTTGTTCAATTCCGCCTTGTTGAATTTCCTACAAGAAGATATTTTGAGCAAAATGAGTGTAATCAAGTCGTCTGATTCCTATTTTTCTTCTCTCATGTACACGTGAACCCCTCCAACCGAAAGTGAGATATCAAATGACCCCACTCCCCTTCTACATCCTGGACGTCTTTGCTGAAAAGAAGTATGCCGGCAACCAGCTGGCAGTCTTTCGTAATGCCGAGTCGCTCAGCGGCGAGACCATGCAGTCGATCGCCCGCGAGATCAATTATTCCGAGACCACGTTCATCCTTTCAGACGAGAACACAATGGCGGGTACGACGTGCGCATCTTCACCCCCGGCGAGGAGGTTCCCTTTGCCGGTCATCCCACGCTGGGGACTGCCCAGGTCATCCACGACCAGGTCCTCGGCGGGAAGGAAAAAACCGTACTGTTGAACCTGAAAATTGGGCAGATCCCGGTGTCCTTCGATCCGGACGGCACCTCCTGGATGCAGCAGAAAGCGCCCACCTTCGGCCCCATCCACGCCGTGAGCGAGCTTGCCCCGGTCCTGAATCTGCCGGTGGCCGACCTGGATGCCAGTCACCCCATCCAGGAGGTTTCCACGGGTCTGCCTTTCTTCATCGTTCCGTTGACCGACCTCGCTGCCCTAAAGCGGGCCCGCATCGACAGGGACAAGTACGATGCGTTGATCGAAAACACCGCCGCCAAGGGCATCCTGGTGTTCTGCCCCGAACCGCATCAACCCGGGAACGACCTCAGCGTGCGCGTCTTCGTCGACTATTACGGTGTCCCCGAGGATCCTGCCACCGGCAGCGGGAACGGCTGCCTGGCAGCCTACCTGGTGGCACAGCGCTATTTTGGGACAAGCAAAATTGATCTCCGCTGCGAACAGGGCTATGAGATCGGCAGGCCGTCCTTATTGTTGTTGAAGGCGGAGAAAAAAGGTGCAGAGTTCAATATCTCTGTTGGCGGCAGGAGCATCCTGGTGGCGCAGGGTGAGTTTGTTTGAGCTGGCTAGGTGTGTAGCCGTCAACAAAGCGATATAAATCCCCATTCAGATATCATCCCCCCATTGCGAAAAAAAAAACGGGCGGTCTTTCGACCGCCCGGCTTGATCTTCTAGGAGGGTACCACCACTTTGGGCCAGACCGCCAGTTCCAGGGTCAGGCGTTCGAAATGGCTCTTATCGGGAAGCGGTCCCGGGGCATATTCCATCTCGGTGACCACGGCCGCTAGGATCAGTCCCTTCGTCTCCAGGACGATCTGCTTGTTGGGTTCGAGCTCAATCGGCTCACCCTTGGCTTGCAGGCGCTGGAAAATGGCCTGGTCCTGGAAGGCGTGGTTGGACATCAACACCTTGGTGACTGTCTGGATGTCGCTCTTATCGAACAACCAGACCTCGAACGCGGTGACTTTCTTGGGATCGCCGACGCCGATTATCTCGGAAATGCCGATCCCGCACTCGCCCAGGAAGTCGCCATTGGGAGCCTCGATGCTGAATGAATCATCGTACAGGTCATCGCCCTTGACAAAGGTGGTGATGAACTGGGCGATCGGGACATCCTCGCTCTTGGCGGTTTTGTCCACCGTCGCTGCCTGGCTGCCAAATGCCTGGGTGCGCGGGGTGGTTGAGCTCTCACCCTTGGCGAAACCGCGGAATAAAGGCAGCAGGTAGCGGAACAAGAGGAAACCGACGATGCCCACCAGGATCAGCGTCACCAGGATGACGACGATCGCCTTGACGGGGGCCGGTTTTTTGGCCGGCTCTGTCGTCGGCGTGGGAACGACCGCGGTGCTGGCCTGGATAACGCTCTTGAAGTTCAACAGCGCGTTGGTGTCGATGCCGGGCGCGCTCTGCACGGCCTCCAGTGCTGCCGGTCCAAGATCCCCCAACGCCTGGTAACGCTGCAAGGCCAGCCCACCATCCGGATTGCGGGTATAGGAATCCAGTGTCATGCGCAGGTAGTCGGTGGCGTAATCAGCATTCAGGTAGGACGGGTCGGCATCCTTCCACTGCACCGGCCAGATTCCCCAGCCGATGATGAGTCCCAGGATCAACCCCAGGACCACGCCACCCACGATGGCAACAACAGGTTTCTTAAGCAAATCGAGAATTTTCATTGGTGATCTCCTATGTAGCGTTTACCAACAACATGATTATACAGCAAGTTATTGTGGCAAACATGGTACTTTTCACCATACCCTAGTACGCAAAAGTAGCCGATTTAACCTCTTCCAGGCGCAAAGGGCGTTCACCCAGCCCCAATTAACCATTTAATTGCCTTTGAAAGATAGTCCACTGTCGCGATTGGAAAATGGCGAAATGAGAGTAAAATTGACCATAATCCCGATCCCCCAAAGGAGGAAGCATGGATCAACCCCAGGAAAATAAATCTTCCCGCCTCGATTACGTCATCGCCTTCCTGATCGCCGTGGTGTCCACGACGGTTGCGCTGGCTGCCTGGCGCATCAGCGCAGTGTCCTCCAGCGCCTCGGATGCCAGCCGCCAGGGAATGCTGGATTCGATCAAGAAGCAGGCTGCCTCGAACGAGGACTGGCGCATGACCTACGAAGAGGCCAATTACGCTGTGAACTACGCCGTCTTTCTTGCCGAGGTGGAAGCCCTGGAAGCCAGTGGTGATGCGGCAGCGGCAGCCCAGGCGACGAACCTGCGCCAATACCTGCTGCCCAACCTCCAGCTCATCGCCTCTCCGCTGGCTTCAGAAGCGAAGTATCTCAACCCGGACGGCAGCTACAACCTGCAGGAACGTTTCGCTGTCCTGGAAGCCGAGAGCCCGGACCTGACCAACCTGGATCCAAATGCATCCTTTCAGCTCGCCGGCCGCTACCATGCCGAACAGCGCTGGCTGACCGTCGCAGCCGTGCTGCTGGCGATCAGCCTGTTTTGGCTGGCACTGGCCCAAATCGGAGGGAAAAGCCAGCGAATGCTGACGATGATCATCGGCATTGGCGTCTACCTGTTTGGATTGATCGCCATGGTGGTGATCGAGGCGATCTCCTTCTTCTCGAGAGGATTTGCGCTATGAGCGAAGTCATTCCCCAAACCCCTGCCCAGGCGCCGAACCCGGAGCGCTTTAAAACCCTGGTGGTCATCCTGACCGTCCTTACCACGGTCATCACATCCGTCATTGCCGGCTTGCAGTCCGATGCGAACATTCGTGCCTCCTCCAGCAACCGCGAGAGCCAGTTGTACGCCATCCTGGCCGAGGGAGAGATCCACCGCCAGGGCCTGCAATCGGCTTACGACACCAGCGTGATCTCCACCTTCTTGAAGGATTCCCAGGAAGCCACCGTGATGCAGTTAACCGCCCTCGAGCAGGAATCCACCGGCGACCTGCAGTCTGCCGCTGCCAGCCAGGTAAAGGCCGCAGTCTCCCAGGCGCGCGCCGATACCGCAATGAAGTTCTCCATTTTTTATACGGATCCGCGCTTATGCCCCAAAGAACCCGGGGGATAATCCAAACCTGGAAACCTATGTGGCCGATTCCTTCGCTGCCGCCAACGAGATCGTGACCAAGCAAAATGCCGCCTCGGATGCCTATGACCTCTGGAACCGCAAGAGCGATTTATATACCGGCGTGCTGACCGTCCTGGCAGTCACCTTGTTCCTGTTCGGCCTTGCCCAGGCACTCTCCCCACGCCTGCGCTTGACTTTCGCCATATTCGGGCTGGTTGGATTGGCTGCTGCAGGACTTTGGACGCTGCTGGTCTTGATCAGCTAAGGCACCCTGGTCAGGGGCCACCCGGAAAGTCGCCCCAGCGAAATTAAAACATAGTTTCAACCTGACTCAATCGGAAATTTAAATATAATTTCCGATGAGCCATCGCGTTTGAATGATGTATGGTATAAATCGAACGGCTTGTGAACATAGTGACAGCCCAATTACCAAGATGAGGTGTCGGAAGAAAGGATTCATTTCATGAAGAAGAACAGATTGATTTTAATCCCGGTGCTCGCCGCCATAATGCTTATAATTCTAGCTTGTTCTGTTAACGCACCTTTTCTTGCTCCGAAATCCACTCCCACTTCCAGTTGGACATCGACAGGCACATTCACCCAGACACCTTCTCCAACTTATACGCCCTCTTCAACTCCTGTGCCTCCGGTAAGTATAGAAGCATGCCTGGATTCTGTAAATTGCCCAAATGCAGTTGCAATCAATGCTTATTTTCCGGAGGGATCTGTGCGGGATACGAACACAGTTCTGCCTGTTGATATATCGTACACGGATCCAGTGAGGTTTTCTTATGGTTGGTGTACGATTGATCAACAGGTATTAACAGAAAACATTAAGAATATTATTTTCATCTTTGAGATAGATGGCATTTCGTATTTGGACCTGGCAGGGACAGGTTTTACTGTAAGGAATTTTGAAGACGACCCGTATTCAAAATATCCCTGTTTTTCAATAGGTGTCGTGCTCAACGATTGGCATAAGAACGATCGGCATGTTGTATCCATCGGAATGAGAGTTATCAATGAGATCAATGATGGATGGGATTCATATCCTCCTTCCGACATGGTCTATATTTATGATGTAAGACCAGTGGATTTACCTACTGCCACTCCCACGGCAACATTCACCAATACCCCAAAGCCATTACCAACTCTTCCGTACTATACACCTACACCAGCTTGTGAAGCCAATTCAACAATCGAGATAACAAATAGCACCGGTAGTTTTGTATCATTGACTCTGAATGGTCCAGCCAATTATTATTTTGATCTTGCAGTCGGAGACACAACTCTCTGGGTCTGTTCCGGCACGTATTCATATACAGCTTATGGCTGTGGCGGTGCAAGTGATGTGGGAACAATGACCACAGGCGATTCCCACGAATTCTATTGCCAATAATGAAGGAAATTACCCTGGACAACACCGAGGAGACAAGTTTTCAATCCACTCGACAATTTCGATGCAAATCCTTACAATTATTTAGGCAGAAAACGTGCCAAGGCGAGCTTTCACCTGCAAATTGAGCTAATCTACTCAATTGGGACAGTAAAATTCCACAAAACGTCCGAAGAACGGTAGCATATGGGAGGTTATCAAAAAAAGCCGCTCGGTGATTGCAGTCCCTTGCAGGCTGTAAAATGAATGGTGCTTGATTCACCAAAATACAAGAGAGTGCAGGCATGAACCTGCACTCTCTTTTCATTATCTATGCATTAAGCGATTACTGGACTACTTGCTCAGCGAAAGATCCAGGACGTACTTGGCAGGGTCAGAATCGGCCCAGACCAGCCCATCTCCAAAGACATCGTAGTATCCATTGGCGCTGCCTACGAGGGTGTAGGGGACATTACGATACAGCTTGTCGGGCATGACGTACCTGCCGTAAGCGTCAGTTTGGGCATAGGTCAGCACATCCTCAAGGGGATAATTTTGTCCTGCCCAATAATCGTACGTGGTGCCCGAGGTGAGGATGAAGACATAGGCCCCGGAGATGGGGTTACCGGTTGCCTTGTCGGTGACCGTTCCGGAGAGCTGGATATCGGCGGAGTTACCCGGAACCGTGTTGCTGGAACCGGTGCCCACGACCACGTCTGCCGCGGACAGGGGTGCACTGCCGTTCCCGGCATAGATCTCAAGGTGGTAGGTGCCGTCAACAAGGGGATCACCCTGGCTGCTGAGCGAGGTGCCGTAGCTGCCTTCCACGCCCTGGTCCCAGGGATAGGTATCGCTGAAAATGGTCTCGCCGTTGAGCGTCCACAATTCTCCCCAGGTCTCGCCGTTGACAAAACCGGCGTAATTGAACAAACCCACAAGCACCTTGACCCCGCTGGGGTAGGAGCCGACCTCGCCACCAATGTTACCCTGGCTGTCCACCTCGAACCAGCCGATCGGACCGACCTGCTCGCTGCCGGTGGCTTCTGACTGGGGTTGATTGGCGTTGGAGCTGTACGGGCTGGCGTAAGCCATGCCGCTTTGGGCAGCCTTGATCAACGGCTTGGCCAGGTTGACTGGTCGCAGCGCATTGATGAAACCGCCGATCGGGATGCAGGAGTCCCGGTCATCGAGATTGCCGTCTCCGTTGGTATCCTGGATCACCCGGCAATCCGTCGGTGCGGCATTGGCACCCGAGGAGGCAATGGTGGGAACGCCGATCAGGTGCCCTTGATCGTCGGTGCTCATCCCGCCGGAGTTGCCGCCCGAAATGGTGGCATCCGTCTTGATCCAGGCGCGGTCGCCCAGTGCTTCGTCCGAGCTGAAACCGGCGACATTCCCGGAAGTGTAGGTGATGGTGTCACCTCCGATGGCGGGAAAACCAAAGATGTTGAGATGATCGCCAACGTGAATGGCTTCCGAATCACCCAGGGTGACATAAGGTAAATTCAGCGAGGACGGATCCAGGTACTCACCCTTGATGGTGGAAGTGATTTGCAACACAGCCAGGTCCATGTAGCCATCGACCGCGGCGACCTCTGCCCGGTAGGCATACACGGGTGGTTCATCCTCTGCTTGAACGATGCCGATCACCAGGACGTCCGGGTTCCCGCCGGTGTCGCCCACAGCAGATGGCTGGGCGACGTGGGCATTGGTCAGGATCAGGCCGGTGGAGCTGATGATCGATCCGGAGCCGACATAAATAGGCCTGATTTCGCCGTCAATGATTTCGCAGCCGAAGATCTGGACGGTTGCCATGATCAGGTCTGCCCGCGAAGTGGCGGGAACGTTGTTATTATTGTTGACAGGCTGGTCCACCGGCTGCTGCGGTTCAGGCGTGGTCACAGCCGGCGTCGGTCCGCAGGCAAGGATCGTCAGACCGAGCACGGTCACGGCGGCCCAGTATTCTTAATCAAGTTGTTTCTCTTGTTCATTTCAGACTCCACTCCTAATAGTTGACCGAGAGCAGGAAGCGGTTGAAGTGCGCCAGGTCGCGCTCAAAAGCTTCGTGGTCGGCACGATAGGTGACGATCACCGCCTGGTTCCCGCTGACAAAGACGTAATCAAGACCGTGTACCACCACGGGGAAGGTGGAATGGCTCAGGTTGGCGTCCGACTCAACGTAAACATATTCGAGCTCGACCGCCGTCATGCCATTGACCAGGACTTCCTGCTGTTTCAGGACGCGGAAGGCAGTCAGGCTGTTGCCGCGCTCCAGGGTCAGCAGGCCGACGACCTGCGCCGGGGTTGATTCTGCGGGTACGGCTTCCTGCTGGACCAGGTACGTGGTGCCGAAACCGCTGGTGGTGCGGTCGGTGACATGCAGCACCTCGTTCCCGCCAGGCTTGGCGTTCAGCCATCCGGCGGGGACCTGGGCCGAGATGTTCCCGCTGCTGAAGGGCTCGCTGCGGTTCTCGACGCCCGACTTGAGCACCCAGCCCAACCCCAGGGCGACCAGGGTCAGGAGTACGACCGCCAGTTCGGCATAACGATCCCCCAGGGAGACAAATTTCATCGATTTGGTAGTTGTTGTCATGGTCTGCTCCTATTTCGCCGCCAGCGCGGACTTTACATTGCGGCGGATCATCCACACCAGGGTGCCGGTGACGACGAAGGCCACCGCGGCGGCCAGCAACAGGCCAAACCAGGGACTGCCGGTGCTGCCTGAAAGGCTGATGCCTCCCACTGTGACGAGACCGCGCAACCAATTGAACAAGCCGTTGGCGACCGCTGCCAGGGTGATGCCGAGGGGCATCCACCAGATGGGATCGGCTTCGAACTTGGCCCGCCCGAGGAAATAACCGGTGATGCCGGCGAAGCTGGACTGCGCCAGTGCCACGACAGCCATGGCGATCACCCCGGCGCCCAGGTTCACCCCGCCGTTGGACACCACGAAGTTGATGTTGAGCACCGTGGCAAACCCCAACCCGGCGGCAGTGGCGTAGATGATGCCGTCGGTAGGTTCATCGAATTCGGAAGATTTATAAATGCTGAAGCGCACTGCTGCGTACTTGAGGAATTCCTGGGTGAAGCCAACCACAAGGATGCTGCCCAGGATGGTCGTGAGCGTATCGGTGAAGAGCCAGTTGCCCACCCGAAAAACCTTATCCAGCAGGGGCATGCCCACCGCGGCTGCCAGCAGCGCGCCGAGGACAAAAACGCCCAGGACATTGCCGACCGGTTCCGGCTCGAGGCGGTCCTGCTGGTAGAAGAAAGCCAGCCAGATGGCTGCCGGCACGAGCGCCAGCACCACACCGACCAGCACCAATACCCACCCGGTGAACACGGGCTTGAGGGTTGCGTCCAGGGCGTAGACCACGCCCACGAAGACGACCAGCACCACCAGGAGGGCCAGCAGCGAGCGCCAGCTTCCCCGCCGTTCATACGTGGCGCTCTCAAAGTGCGCAGCGCAGAACCAGCGTTTGCCGATGGTCTTTTCGCCTTCTTTACCACAAATACAACAGGGATTTTCGTTCATGGATGCCTCTTATTATAGGATATAACTTACCGAAATTGTACCATATTGAACACACTTTAATGCGAATTTCAACGATGAATATGGGTCCAAGCGGAAGAAAAGCAATACACTGGAATAATACTCCTTAAGCAACATGGGAAACAAGAGGTGTCCATGGAATATTGACCTGCAGGCTTAAGCGAATAAGTAACCTGAATCCTCTTGCTGGTACACACACCAACTGTTCCCCTTCAGCGGAATAAACGTTATCCTCGTGCAGAATACCAGTCCAACACCCGCAAGGCACGCAGCGTGATCCATCGGCTCGGGTCCCCCTCGGTCTCCCCCATCTCCACCGGCATCACACCTGGGTGGCGTGTTTCCAGCAACCACCTCCCATCCCCATCGCGCTTCAAGGCGACCAGCTCAATTGCTTCCGCCACCCTTTCATCAGGCGTGACGCCGGCGCTGCGCAGGTATTCTAGCCCGCGCAGTACGTCGTAGTGCCACCACGTCGGGAAGGCGAAGCGCGTCCACACGCTGCCGTCTTTGCGATCCCGCTCGATCGCCTTGCCGGTCGAACGCTGCCGGAAGAGCCTGCGCTCGAGCAGGTACTCCTGCCCGCGCAGCCGGGCGGCAGTCACAGCCGGATCGTCCCCAAAGACTCTTTCGTGCTCGAGCAGGGCTTCCAGCACGCAGATCGTCGTGTTGAAGGACGACCGCGTGGATTTTCAGGTGCCTCGCAGTTCCAGCCGCCATCGGACAACTGCTCACCAAGAAGGCGGTCAATGAGCCCGCGCACATCCTGCCCGAAGTAGGCTCCGGCAGCCGCCACCTGACCATTGATGCACGGCTCCAGCTCGCCAGTGAAGAAGGGATTGCTGTCGCACTCCTGCGGACCGCAACCCTGCCAGGTGACCTGGTCGCGGACGAGGCCCAGCGCGCGGCGCGCCTGTGGGCAAGCAGGGTCGAGCCCTAGCAGGCGCAGCAGCATCAGGACGTGCATCGTGGAGTTCCAGCCGCGGTTCCATGCCGCACCGCCCCACCTGCCGTCGGGTCCCCTGCAGGGCGAGCAGCTGCGCACCCCATCCCTCTGTCGCCACCCTGAGGCGCTCCGCTGCAACCAGCTCTTCGGGTGCATGGATCAGGTCACGCAGCGCCTGCCAGCGGATCGAAGGGTCAGAATCGAGCAGCCACCTTATCACCGGATTTTCAGGCTTCGCTATGCGGATTGGATGGATCGCCATCGATTGTTCACCTTATGTGGGTAGGAATTACTTTTTGTGGATTGATTTTCTGGCTTCGCGGTGCTGACAACGGCAAGTACAATTTATGGGTATGGCGGAAGAGCCGGAGGTGGGCGGCGAATGGCAATTCTTGGATTCCTTTAAAGCAACTTCCCCTCGTCCACCGGAATGTTCATTGTCCACTGCGAACCCACTCTAACGGTTTCGCCGTACTGGATCATCTCTTTCCAGGTAGTTTTATCATGCTTATCCAGGAAGAAGGTTCTGCCCTTGAAAACAACAACCAACGAGTTTTGACCATCCACAAAGTGATTGTAGAAGTCTTCTTTCATGGTCGTTGCCAGCCGTTCAGCAAACGATTGCATTTCTTTTCCTGGGATACGAACGAGACGACAACTCCATACTGGATACGGGTCATCCGGGGGTGCCTGAATATCCGACTCTTTGAGTATGAGTATGCCTTGCATGATACTACGATCTCCCAAACTCTCGAGGATGATGACACCCAAGTAATCGCTATTTGTTTCAATAACCATTGTTTCTTTAGCTCCCCATCGTGATGTTTTTAAAGACAGGGCAGTAGCTGCCCGAGGGATTGGCGATCAACGCCATCAGCGCATGCAATTTCGGGCCATATCCAAACAGCAGGTATTTCGTATTTTCAGGAACCTCAGCCATAACGATTCTCCTTTATGTGGAAATTTAATCCCTATTCTGCGCTTGTGTGGCTAGCGTCCTCGGGTCGAAATGCGCGGATGCCGTGATCAACGCTAACAAGGCATCCCACGGTGCTTGTTCATAGGAATCGATCCTCACATAACGCTTGTATTTTGAATTGCCCTGGAGGAGATTCCCGGGTCCGGCAGGAAGGCGCCATGGATAAAAGCCAGGCGGATATGATCAGAATGGATGATCACCTGGCATATCCCCGCGCTGACTGTCCCCCCGCGCTGCTGAAAAAAGTAAATGAGACCGTCCGTGCGGGTAAGCTCGGTGGCTTTCGGGGCAACCGAGGCTACGATATTCCTGAGTTCCCAGGTGATGTCGTGCAACCCAGGTGGAAAGTGTTCCAGAAACTGCTCAATGACATGGGTGGATAACATAATTCAAAGCCTGGCGATAAACAGCTTGGTACCATTGTTGCCTGCCAGCCGGTGCGGAGCCGCCAATGGGCAGCGGAATATCACTGTTACTCACAAAATCCAATAACTCTCAACGCAAAATGACCCGAATAAGCGCATCACAGTGGTCCATCTTGACCGGGTTCGCGGTCCCATTTAAGGTCGTGCCAAAATCCAAACGAGCAACTTCTGAGCCCATTCCGGCCTCCAGGCGAACACTACTCTCTCCCAGGAAGCTTGAATGGCATACCACCAGGCCTTCCGATCTACGCTTGACGATTCGTCCATACTCCCGGTAGAACCAACGCCTGCCGGTGACCACGTTGGGACTTGGCCACAGGGTACTCTTCTCTTCCCAGGTGTACTTACCATTGGGCTGATCACTCTCGATCACCATTCCATGCCGGGTGCCACCCGGGTCTCCGCCCAGGGATATCCGTTTGACCTTCATCACATCGATCCCCACCAGCCGCAAAGCAAACCAGGCAAGGGCATTATCGATCTGGTGCGGAAGCGCATAATAATAGCGCGTGGGCAGGGATGCACTGGTGCCGGGCAGGACGGGTCCAGTTTCCTGCGGTCCGACAATTTCGATCCACAGGTGGGACATGCGCATTGGGGAAATGGGAAGGAAGCCGTTAAGAATGCACTTTTCACAATCCTGCACCATGAGCAGCAGCATTGCTTTTCCATTATCATGGATCCGTACATCGTAGCCTGGGGGAACATGCTTCTTCGCAACGCGAGGATCCACGAAGAATTCGGTAAACATCTCCTTGCAATGGATCATTTTCATCGTATTGGACATACCCTTATTGGACGGCTGTCCGATGGTCAGCCGCACAGCGGAAGGTTCATTCTTTTCATTCGGATTCATCAGACTCTCCTTTCCAACTGCCCTGCGTCCCGCGGGGTAATTTATGGTGCCCCAGGAGTGGCTACACACCGCTCGCCGGGCGGAATACATCCGTCGACAGGTAGCGCAGACCCGAATCCACGATGATCGTCACCACCGAGGCACTCGGACCCAACCGCCGGGCCAGTCGCAGGGCTGCCACCACGTTGGCACCCGAGGAGATCCCGGCGAAGATGCCCTCCTCGCGGGCCAAACGGCGCGCCATTGCCTTTGCTTCGCCGGTGGAAACGGACATGATCTCGTTCACTTTCCCGGGTTCCCACAGCGGAGGGACAAAACCGACGCCAATCCCTTCGATTTGATGCGACCCTGGGGGTCCACCGGATAGCACGGCGGATTTTTCGGGCTCGACAGCGACGATATGGACGTTGCGATCGTGGTCCCAGAGTGCCGTGGTGGTGCCATGGATCGAATGCGCCGTACCCACCACGTGGACGAACGCGCTGACGTTTCCCTGCGTCTGCCGCCAGATCTCTTCTCCCAGCGGGAGGTAACCCTGGATGGCATCTTTATTGTTGAACTGGTCTGACCACCAATGACCCGCTCTCTGGCTGATTTCACGCGCTGCGGCGATCATCTCCTTGACCAGCTCCCCGGTGATTCCTTTTCCATGGCTGGGGACGATGGATATCTCAGCCCCCAATGCTTTCATCATCAGCAGCTTTTCCTCGCTGAATGCATCCGAATAAACGATATGCAGCTTGTACCCTTTTACGGCGCATACGAAGGCCAGTGAAATCCCCGTTGTCCCACCCGTGTATTCGACGACGGTGCCACCTACGGTCAGCCTGCCATCCGCTTCGGCGGCCTCGATCGCCGCCCGCGCCATGCGGTCCTTCATGCTCCCGGTGGGATTCGTCCATTCGAGCTTGGCCAGCAGCCTTGCAGAACCAGGGGGTGTCACCCGGCTGAGTTCGACCAGGGGCGTATTGCCGATCGTGTCCAGGATGTTCATGCGCTCAACTCCTTGTTCCCAGGAGGGTATTCATCGATTGGCTGGTAACCTTCATCCAAGGATTTACATCCGCATTAGGATGGCGGTGGGAGACCAGCCGAGGCGTTTGAGTTACCGAGTGCTTCACTCCCATTTTCGCGCCATTCCTGCACTTCGCGGCATGCGGGAGAGGACAAGTGCAGGTGCAGGTAGGGGTCCTGTCGGGAGCACCGCTGTCAGGCACTTTGCCTCTCTTTGTATAGCAGGTTTGTTAAAACCAAGGTAAGCAGGACACTAATTGTATACGGGATGAAGCTGATCCAAATGATCACCGGGAGGGCACCGGCGTAGGACAAGCCGACAACGACAAGGTCAAGGATCACAGCCAAAGCGACCACTGCCAGCAGCCCACTCACCCGGCTGAGCGAGGATCGGGCGCGCAAAAACCATAGCGGCGCAACAACGGTAAAAAGCAGCGGGATCATGACCTGGTAGATGAGAAATCCAGGAGTTCCACCGATCTGGTCACTGACCTTGTGATTCACATCGAGAAGAATTTGGAATCCCATGTAGAGCATGCCGATCACAAACAGCATCGCCAACCGCCCATGGCGATGCGCCAGAGGCAGACCAAGAGCCACGGGTAACAACAGGGCGACAACCACGGCATATAACGAGATGTTCAGCCACTGACCCGCCACCGACCAGGATACGCCGAACAGGACAAAATACTTGATTCGCACAGCGAGTTGACAGACTACGATGATGGCAAAGAGTGTCCATACAAGAGGTGAAACACGCCGACCACGCAGAAAGATCGCCAACAAGATGACCAGTACCACCAGGAGCACGAGAAGCACAATTGTGCTCGCTGATCCACCCACCAGGAGGGCCGCCAGTCCACCGATCACACCGGTCGCCACGGTCACGCCAATCGAGGCCAACATCCCCACCGCCATCAAGCTCCAGGCAGGCAACTGCTTTTTATTCCACAAGCAGGCAGAGATCAGATATATAACGAGCAAAAGTATGCCCACCAGCATCCAGATGGAGTAATCAGAACGGACCAATCCCGCTGCAGCCAAAAGTCCCGGGATGATCGCCAACAGCGCCTTGTTCCAAGGTAACGGTAACTCGTCTCGACTCATGTTTGTGGTCATTTTTCCTCATTAATTTCATCCAACCATCCGGCTATCTTACCCGCTGGGCAGGACGCTTGTCCCGCCTGTTCTGTCGGACTGTCCCGTTTCTTTCGGGAGAGTCGGTATTGGCTTCCGAACTCTACTCCCTCCTCGCTCCGTCCCCTTACTCAGGCACCTGGTTCCTTCTGGTCCGATTCCAGGTGGAAATGATGCAGGATGCGATGAAATATGGGCGCGAACAGGAGGCCGACCACGACCAGGAAGATCACGCCGGAATACAAGGCATAAATGGAGGCAAATATTTTTCCGCCCGCCGTGCTCAGGATATTGACCGGACCCATTCCCCCAAGGATCATTGCCGAATTCAATAAAGCATCGATCCAGCTCAGACCTTCAAGGAAATGGTAGCCGAATATGCCAATGCCAAGCGAGCCGAGGATGACCGCGACGGCAATGAGAAGGAATTTGATCTGCCTGCGAAGGAAGGATTTTCTGGATATTAAGGGTTGCTGGCGGTGTTCAAACATGGATGTTGTGCTCCTGGTTCCTTGTTCGGCGGTCCTGTTGCTGCAGGCAGAGCCTGCCGAGTCGGCTCGAGCGGGAGTTCATCCCGCGGCAATGCGCTCGCTGAGCGCGTCAACGAAGGTCCGGGCGAACAGTTCAGCATCCAGGTACCAGCGCGAGGTGATCAAAGCGCCGTCGCGGACGACGTAGGGTTTAAAAAAACTTGGCCCAAACGATATGTCACCGGGATGTTCCAGTTGGCTGCGGACCTCATCCGCCGCCCAGTCCGAATACTTGATGTACCCGTGCCTAAGAAACCACTTGTCCAAAAGGTACCCGAACCGATCAAGCGCCTTGGGCGGGGCGGTGACCTTGTGCCCGTACAGGACGCTCCGCCCGGTGCCGGGATCGAGCGTCCGCGCCGGCACCAGCACGCCATGGCAGATCGCCCCGATGAGCTTGTGCTGCTCAACGAACTGGAGCACCTTGCTGCGCAGCAGGGAATTATCCAGGTACTGGCGGACACGGAGTCCATCGCCGCCCGGCAGGAGCAGCGCATCGTAATGGGTGGGATCGATGCTTGCATAATGGATCGGCTGGCGGTAGGCTGGATCCTGGGTCATCTCGCGGTAGGCGAGCCTGGCAGCCTGGCTGGCGGTGAGCAACCCGGGGAGCGGACCTTCCAGCTTGCGCAGGTCGCCCTCAGGGACTATCCCTGTTTCCGTGCTGAAAACAACCTTCCAGCCCTGCAAGGTGCAGGCTTTCCACGGGATCGCCGCCTCGGTGGGATCGAAGTCGTGGTCAGGCAGCGGCATGAGAATGGCAACCGGGCGTTTGGCCAAAGCTACAGGTTGTTGCTTGGATTCTGACATGGGAACCTCACTAGATCACGCTGGGCGGAGGACCAGCCGAGGCGGCTTCCAGCTGTCGTCGGTTAGCAAATACATTCCTCATTATCGCGCCATTTCCCCCAAATCGCGCCCATTTATCGAGCTGAAACCATTGCCTGTCCGGCTAGTAGTCCCTGCCTGCACCGGAGGCATGCACAGGTGACCCGGCCGGGTCACTGGCATCCGTCAGGCCAGGCAGTGCACGTACATGTGATGGTTCCTGCGTGGATTTCCGCCAGCAAAGCGGGGAGTGGACGGCGCTAACCGCACCACAAGTTCCGGTAGTAGAGTTCAAATTATCTGACCTGCGCGAGAATTTGCTTCACAGTTGCTTCAACACTTTTATCTGATGTATCCGCGATGATCCAGTCCTTGATTCTCAAGACTGGTAATATCCGTATTTAGGCTCTCGTAAACCATGCGTATGCCTTCTGCAATATAATTTCTTCCTTCAACCGAGCTTGAGCGTTTTAGGTTTCGTGCTTCTGCTACCTGCTGACTTGGGAATAAAAGGATTTTATAAACATTTGGTTGATGAAATAACTGACCATATTCTCGCAATTGACTGTTTGGATCCCAAAAGTCGTCAACCACCACCTCATAACCTGCCTTGTTGTACGTGAATGCCATCTGGATGGCGCTTTTTCGAGCCAAAGCCAATTGCTCAATCAGAGGCTGATCCCAGTTGCCGCCAGGGCGTACCACTCCCGAGACTACCATTTCACGAATGTCATCCACGGAAATGTGGATACTTTTATTAAATTGGGCTGCCAAGGCATGTGCCGTTGTGCTTTTTCCGACAGCAGGGGCGCCTGCAACTAGAAATATTTGAGACATATGGATCACCCTGTAAGTAAAACTACTTATCGCATTTATGCAATGAACGAACTCATCTCAAACACAAAATACCCATTGATCAATTCTTTGGTTGCCCAACGGATTAGCATTCGCGAAGCACGGCGGTTTTTCACTGCAATGGAATGATGGGGCGTTGTATTGGTCAGCGTATAATCGCTCGATCAGCCTGCCTGGTCATAGGCAGCTTTTAGCCATGCCACCAACTCGGCATCCACTTCCTTCGCCTCGGTCAGGTTAACGATGTAGTTACACATGCTTCCTTTTGGCTGTTCGAGCAGGCGTTTATTTGCGTTGAAGTCTTTGGCATTGATGCCCACCTCGAAGCGTGTATTCGTTTTGGGTCCGAGCATTGCGAATTGCTTTTTTCGGCGCAGGCTGACATAGCCCTTCTTGGGGACGATCTCGAAATCACCAAATGTGTTGATGTGCTTCATCAACGCCTCGTGGACCGGGCGGAAGCCTGCCTTTGGACCCGTGTAAATCTCATCGAGAAGGTTTTCCAGGGGCTTCCCTTCGGCAGCGCGCTGACCGTCGGATTGTAGAACGGCGTGGGTGAGCGCATTCGCATCGCCGTGACCCAGGCCAAGCGTCGTTTTAAGCATGTTAACAATTTCCCCGTGCCTGGTCAGGCCACTTTGCTTGATAATGGAACCAAGTTCTGCCAGCGATTTCCCTGTTTTCTTCTGGATATTGTCGAGTTGGGTTTGAACGGCTTTATCTAAAGAACTCATGGTTTGCTCCTTTGGTTTTAATAATCGCCAAAGCCAATATTTTTATGATCATTTCTGGGAAGAGGGCTTCCGTTTACCACGCATTTCCCTGGCGACCTGTGCCGAGTCTTCGTCTTTTCGTTTTTCCAATTCACGAATGATATTTTCGTGGTCTTGGTCATTTCTATTTTGACTTAATTTATACCCTGCTTCGATACGCGTGACATCGATTGCCAGGCCGACGGTCGCTTTCATCTGGGATTGCACAAAATCATGGGGAAGGCTTTCCAGGCTATATTGAGTGCCGTCTTCGTGGCGATGAACCAGCCGGCTGAGCAAGGCGAAGAACTCCTCTCCCTCCACCAGGCGTGCATTTCCATACACGTGGATGCTCATGTAATTCCAGGTCGGCACATTGACATGGTTATACCAGCGCGGTGAAATGTACGTATGCGCGCCGAGAAAGATCAGCAGGATCTCCTGTTCGCCGATCGTCTTCCATTGTGGATTGGCTTTTGCCATGTGTGCATAAATCGTAATATTGCCGTTCTCAGCGACAGCCACTTCAACGGGGGCATGCGTGGCAATCAGTCTCTCGCCGTCTTGGGACACGATGGCGGGGAAATTGTTGTGCTTGAGAAACGCCAGGATCTTTTCCCGGTCTTCTTCACGGTAAAGGGTCGGAATGTACACAGCCATTCTCCATTTTATGATTATTGAATGATTTACGAGTACTACCCAGCAACTAGTCGTTGCCAGGACCTATTTTATCCCCCAAACCTTCTCGATGGAATGGCGCCTGCCCCCTGCCTGCACCTTGCCGCAGGCACAGGTGGACTGCCTGCACCTTGCACAGGCACAGGTGTCCGTCCACCGTTCGTGCCGCGAACACCGGCGACACGTCGGTGCGAGACGGCAGGACAGGCCGCACTGCGAAGCAGTGATGGGGCTCGCAATGTTGAACAGCACAACATTCATCACGATAATTGCTTGGCCATATGCACCAATATTGAATTGAGGTATGGCTCCCTGCTAGTCTCATGATATCCAAGATGTTTATACAAAAGGATATTGTCTACAAAACGCTCATTGGTGTACAGACGGATGGAGCTATATCCATCTTGAACAGCTTGTTGTTCAGCCCACGCCAGCAAGCGGCGTCCCAGCCCTTGCTTTTGATATTCAGGGTTGATCGCCACACTGTAGATGAGCAGGTTCTCGGGTTCATGGACAAGCACCAGCACCCCCACCAACTGGTCTTCCACAAGCAGCAGCCAAATTGAATTCTCGACCGCCATCCTGGAGTAATCAGCGAGCATGGGCTGTGGTTTACGCCCAATAAGGGGAATATATTTGGAGTAAGCAGCATCGGTCAATGCTGAAATGGCCTCAGCATCGTCGAGAGATGCTTTGCGAATAATGGATTGATGTTCTGCTTTCATAATTATCCCAAGATACCTGTTCGACAAGCGTTAATCCCTGGAGGCTGGCCGCCAGCCTGCAGCATGTTAAATCAGCCGGCATTTCGAGCGAGTGGCTCAGGAATGAGAGAGATATTCGTCCACCAGCGCAACCGTCTCTTCCGTTTCGAACAATCCGCCTCCCAAGTGACCGCTGCCGGCAAAGGTATGCACTTTCGCCTGGTTGTAGAAATCCTTGAGCCGCTCGCGCTCGAGCTCATTCACTACCTGGTCATTTTGAGACTCGAAAATAAAAACACGTCCTTTCCAATCGACCAGGTCACTGCGGGGTAAATTGATAGTTTCCAAAATAATCGGTCAATATGCTTGCCCTGGAGACCAGGTATTCTTTTGTCACCAAATCTGATGCGTACAACTCCTTGAAATAAGCGCTCCAAAATGCCACCTCACCGGGTTCGGCATTCGCTTCTTCGGATTGGATTTGCTTGGTGACCCATTTTCCCGCCAAAGTGATGGTCACCCAGCGCGGCAATATGGAAAAAACCTTTACCCGTCTGCCGAACACCCTGGCATAGTCGCTGCTCGGCAGCATGGAATGGAACAGGGTGAGCGACAATACCTTGTGCGGATATTTTCGCACCAGGCATTGCCCGATCATGCCGCCGTTGGAAACGCCAAAAATGTGAAATTCTGAGACATTTTCCTTGTCGAGAATTTCCATGATGGCATCCATCACATCTGCAACGCGATCCACGGTCGCTGGAATTGTGGGCGCGATCACCCGGTATCTCTCTTCGAACCTGGTGATATAGCGGAACAACGACTCGGCTGGACCTCCGCCCCCGTGCAGGATGAGCATGACCTGCTCCCCTTGACCACAGGCAAAATAGCTCCATTGCTTGCCTTTTGAAGATAAGGATTTAAGAGTATGCGTCTGGCGAAACCGCTTCATTTCGCTTTTGAATGGTTCGGTTGCGTCGGTGTAAGCCTGGTCAAAATCCATATTCATTCTTCTCCTTGACTGGTTCGAGGGGGGAAATTTTGAAGTGCCTGTTCGATATCCTTCATGCGATGCTAGCCGGAGTGACCGTCGAGATCGATGTGCCATTCCTGTCGGCGGCATCCATGGATTGAGCGGTTCCGCTCAATATCTTTATCCTGCAGCCAGCTACTCCAGCCGCTTTGCCATCTCCATCACGAAGGCTTCCACCTGCTCCACCACGTCCGGGTCAACATTCTCGAACGTGTCGCTGACCTGGTGCCAGTGGGGCAGCGTCCCGTCAGGGGTCAGGCCGAGGAACGAGAGCGCCGGGACCTTGCGCAGCATCAGCAGGGTGGCGTCGGTGCCCAGGGTGGTGAAGGGCTTCGAGTAGCTGTTCCACTCTGGATGCGCCGCCCGCACCGCGTCTGCCAGGGCGAGCAGTTCCGCGGACGGCCTGACCGGGACGACCAGTCCCTCGACCGTGATGGTGCACACCCCGGCCCCCTTGCCGCCGACGTTGTCGAAGTTGATGGCGGTGATCCTGCCCAGGTCCGCTTTGTGGCGCTGCACGAAAGCCTTGACCCCGACGGACCCCACCTCCTCACAGCCCGAACACAGCGTCCACACCTCCACCCCCGGCAGCGGGGAGGCAGCCAGTTGCCCGGCCAGGCTCAGCACGATCGCCGCGCCGCTGGCGTTGTCGTTGGCACCGTGCGTGTGCGGCGTGGTGTCAGGCTGCCAGGTGAGAGCCAGCAGGATGACGAAGACCGGCAACAGGACCAGGGTCAGCCAGCGCAGCGGGGTGAAATCCACCCAGGCCAGCACGAGGAAAATGATCCCCGAAAGGACGAAGGCCGCCACCCCCAGTGTGGTCATCAGGCTGAAGAAGGCCAGCCGCTGCTTCGAGGTGAAGAACCACGGGGTGCGCTGGGAGTCGATGTGCCCGACCAGCAGCAGGATCCGCCGGGGCTCCCCCACAGCCGGGATGCGCGCCCAGGTGTTCTGGCTGGTCCCCTTGCGGATGAACCAGTCCAGCGGGTTGGCTATGAAAATGGTTTCGAGAATGACCGAGGCGGCTGTGCCCAGCATCAGCACACCGCTGACCACTGCCCCGACCCGCCCGGCGAACCAGAAGAGCGCCAGGGACAGGATACCGATCAGTGCCGCCACCCCGAACTGCCGCCAGCCCGTGACCGGGGAACGGAATTCCTCCCAGTGGGTTTCCAGACCGAGGGCCTCGAATTGCCCGCGGGCGTACCCGGCGGCTTGTCTCTCCTGCGGGGTGGTCGCGCCGCGCGGCCCGATGGTTACGGACAGGTGTTGCAGGTGCTTTATCGCTGTGCTGGACATGGCTTCCCTCCTAAACGATCCAATTCGTTGTGGAGACGGCTCCCGCATTATCGCGCCATTTCTCCAAAATAGGCTTTCATTGGTTCGAAATATGCATCGATCCAGCCTGCTCGATACTGCATTCCATGTTCGGGCAGGTTGGAGTGCCGGATGGTAATTCTTGTTCCCCCGCTTGCCGCTTCCAATAAGATTTCCAGGCGTGAATCTGCCTGGGTCGCATCAAACTCAGTTGTTCGCCACGCTTGAAGAATCCGCCGGGGATATTCCAGCTCAAGATTCTTCCCTTGAATGTACCCATCCCACGCTTCGAAAGGTTCACCCAGGTCCGGCGAGACCTTTGCAGCTGCGCCTGTCATTTTGGAATGTCCTTCAGAATCAAGCCAGGCTGTATAGATTTCATCTTGTGTCGCTGGGATCACATCCGATACTTCAAATTCGATGCTCAACCTTCACCTCACAATTTGGCTTGGATTGGTTATTTTGCCACCCACCGGAATGGCGCACCCCTGCAGGGCAGCGGTGCGGACATCCAGCCGAGGCAGCTTCCAGCCGCCATCGGACGTTAGGCGGACAAGGTTGCCGGTCGCTCACATTATCGCGCCATTTCCTCCAGTCGCGCAACGTTATTTAGAACTATTTCCAGGGTTTGGCAAAAGAGAGCCGTATTGGCTTGCTTCTGCCCGATGATGTTTCCCGGCCTTGACCTTATTTGACCTTCTTCAATGCGACTTCGATATCCTTTTCGCGATGGTAGCTGGAGTGACCGTCGAGATCGAAGGGCCATTCCTGCCGGCGCTCCCGGTCACTGAACCATGCTTCCGGTGCAGCTCGAAGCGCAGCCAGTACATCCTCCTGGACCTGCCTGTGCCAGGCCAGGACCTCCTGCGCGGAGCGATCGCGCCAGCGCGCGTAGATCAGGTGGTTCCCATCCGTCCAGTTGAGCCCTTTCTCCTCCACCGGGATGCGTCCTTTCCTGATCTTCCTGAGCGCGTCCGCCTTCCAATGGGTGATATGCGCCAGCGCATCTTTCACCGTCCACGGGTCCTTGGTCTCGGGCCTGGGCAGTAATCGATTCCAATCCTCATCGGTTAGGTTGGACACCAGCCGATCCAGGCGTTCGAACTCCTGGATGATGCGCTGGATGCACTTCTTCGCGGGTATGACGCATAAGTATGAACCTCCTGGATATTTTGAGCCTGTTCGAGCTGTGGTGCTTGAACCGCGCTGATTTTGGATAAAAAGTTGCCCTAAAATGAATCCTGATCGTTCAGGTTCATTTAGCGGGCTTCCTATTGCCGGAGAATCTTCTCCATCGCTTTTCCTTTTCGAGTTCATCGATCAGCTTGTCCAAATAGCGGATCTTTTGCATCAACGGGTCTTCAATTTCTTCCACGCGGACACCACACACCACACCTGTAATCAGCGAGCTCTTAGGATGAATGGCCGGGGCTTGGGCAAAAAAGGTTTCGAAATCGTTTCCCTGCTCGATCTGCTGCTTTAATCCCGCCTGGCTGTAGCCGGTCAGCCAGCAGATGACCTGGTCCACTTCTTCCCTGGTGCGGTTCTTGCGTTCCGCCTTTTGAACATACAACGGATACACCCCGGCAAATTTCGTTGTGAAAATTCGGTGGCTTGGCATTATGACTTCCTCAGATGGGTCTACGAGTGGTCTTTTACTGTGGGAAAAAGCTCACACCCCTGCGGGGTGCAGGCGGCTTGGCTCACATCCTTTAAGGCTTCTGGTCCTCTGCCGGTGGAGCTGGAGTCAGGCAGCCCATTATCCAAACTGAATAATATTATTTCACACGGCCGCTTTAATGTTGTCGATTGAAAATGGTTTGCCATGCGCCGGATAAATTGTTCTTGCCCCCTCTGCTATCAGAACATGCCAGCTCTCTTTCACTTCCTCGATATCCTGTGCATAGATGGGAAGGCTTGGCCTAAGGCAAAACGGCAGACTGTTTTGCGCCATACATCCCACAAAAGCATCCCCCGTATCCAGCAGAACACTCACTGATCCTGGTGAATGGCCCGGTGTATGAATTATTCGCCCAGAAACCCCATACTCTTCCAATGAAAGCCCCTCGTTTCCCAAAAGTAAATCAACCTGCGGCATATCATATCGTAAAAGAGACAACACCGGTTTAAATAACCCTCTTGATATCTTACCCCACGCCGTCACCCCTGGTGGCCATGTCATGGAATCCTTCTCAAGTTGCTCCTTGTCAGTCCTATGCATCGCCACTCTGGCCCCCGTAAGCTCTCTTATGTAGCTTGCCGAACCAACGTGATCAAAATGCCCGTGGGTGAGGATAATCAACCGGATTTCCGTGGGCTTGATCGATAGATTTGTTAGTGCCTTCCTAAACGCTCGCTCGGTTCCAGGAAAGCCACCGTCGACCATGATGGTGCCTTTGTCCTGAATCACATAGCAATGATCCATACCCAAAGGAACAGAATGAATTCGAATGCTCATATCAAGCTCCTTTCCGAAACTGGCAATCCAGTCATTGTAACATTTGGGCTGCCTAATATGTGGCGCGGCGGCGCACGGAGCGTCCGCCCCGCCTGTCCCCTGGACTGCCTGCACCTAGCGCAGGCACAGGTGTCCGTCCACCGTTCGTGCCGCGAACACTGGCGGAACGACGGTGCGAGACGGCAGGACAGGCAGCCTGCCCATGACCCCGGTACAGGTGACGTTTTCCGTCAGGGGTTCTGTCTAGAGAGCCGGTGTTGGGCAGTTTCGATTGCAGCGTATCGTACTCACCATAATTGATCGCACTTCATGGAAATGACGATAGGAACTAACCTATCCTGAATTAGGTAATCCGTCAACATCAGGAATTCGCTTACACCTATTACAGGTTACTACCTCGCACTTTGTCGATTTATCGAAGTTGCCTGATACACCTTGGCTTGCGGAATACCCTTTTTTACATTTAGTGCATTCATATGTTTTGATTGACCCTCTTATATCTCTATTCCAATCTTGGTTTCCATCTGTAGGTTCTCCACTGGATGCAGCTTCTCTCTTCCAAGCTTGTTCTTCTGCTAAATTTAGTTCTTCCACACTGAGATGCCTGATTATCCCACCACATTTTTCATAAACCCCACTGCAGGTCTTCCAATAGTAACAACTCACGGTTGGCATCGTAACCTTTTTATCACATTTTCGACAAGTGAATGTTCCTCCCACATCTTTGATCTCAACGACGATTCGACTGCCACAGGAAGTGCAATCGAACTGAGCACATACGGCAAAAGATGAATGTATTTGTACAAGTTTTACTGGCAACCGGAGCTCCCGCACATGTTTGTCGTAATTATTAATCTCTTTTTCATAATCAATGATCTCTTTGTCATTATGTGATGATTCATTGGCAGGAGGTGAGGGTGTATCGTCATCGATCCCTAAATATTTATTCGTACATGATTCACACAGAAGCCTCTCGTCTGGTAATAAGTAGATTTCATCTTTTAATAAAGAGGATTTGCAACCGTCGCATTTTCCACTGTCAATTCGCCCCTCTGCGTTTTTCTTATAGTTATTCTTATCGTTCTTCTTCACCATCAGAAAAAATCTTTCATAATCTTGAAAAAATTCTTCACTCACCATTTTTTTATTCTTACTAGCAAACTCGGAATCATTCATTTTGAATTCTCCATTATTATGGCCTTTAATTGCAGGGTATTGTTGTGGCATTCGCGATGATGCTGGATTGGCTGCCCAACGGATTTGCTCACGGCTAGCCGGCGAGCGGAGCAAACGTCAGATGTCTGTCCCGCCTGTCCTGATTTTTTTTGTCAGGGATGCTTTCGGGGGAGCTGGTGTTGGGTTAACAGTATTTCTTAAGGGCATTTACCTAACCATGAAGAATGACCTCTTCGGGAAAGGTATTACGATATTTGGGTTTGTTTTTTGGATCTTTAACTAGACCAAGAAGAAGGCCATATGAATATTCTTTTGAAATCATTACAACCACATTATCTCCAAGCATCTCATCAGGAGAAGCGAACTGATGAGGAAGGACTTTCTTGTTCCAAACAGCGAATTGAACAGTGAAAGGCTCGATTTCATCTGGTAGGTATATAACCAAGTCGTTTTCGCTTGGTATATCAACTTTAATCATAGTATTTATTTGTTGTGGGCAAGCTACAAGAAAGATAAAAGAACTCTTGATCTGTTCGAATGAAGGACCTTTAAGGCCATCGATTTCCCGCCTGCCCCCAGGCCCAACCACATCTTTTATATGAAAATAACCTGAAGGATGGCGAGAGATTTTCCGCATGGGGAAACAACCGGAAACAACTTCGCTCGGATCGAATTGGATACTTCCATGTTCGGAATTTTTGGCCTTTATACGTTTTCCTACTTCTGCATCATGCTGGCATGGTAAAAAATAAAAGGAATTATCAGAACCAAATTCAATCACTAGAAATTTATAGAACAGTCCCTGTTGGGAAAAAAGAACGCCTTTCATATTCTTTATTACTCCGCTCTGACACAAAACAAATAACACACCTTACCACTTTGCCGCACAACAACAGCTGTTACAGGCAAGGGCGGGATTTGGCGGTCAAAACCACTAGAATTCCTAATCCACTTTTTTGAGCCACTTCCACAAGAGTGCGGGTGAAGCTCCCACTTGTCCGGTGCAGGCGGTGTCGGGCTACCCTTGCTTCAAAGTGCGATTAATTAAAACCGACACTCCATTCGTCGTATGGCTTACCGTTTGATAATAAGCCATTATATACTCGCTGCCTAATCTCTTCTGAATAGATTGTAATCGGCCAGAGTTCTTGTTCTTCCTTGACCAAATCCCATCAAATTTACTTTTCTAAAATATAATTCTAAACCTTGCATATCTTTATAATTCCATGCTAGCTTTGAAAATAGCCCAGCTAGTAACACTCCAATAGGTGAAAAATATTCTTTTTGTTTTTCTGAACCAACAGCAGCACAAACGTAAGAAGAAGTACCTGTACCATCTCTGCCGAATATTTTCTCAATCTCGCCTTTATAATATGGTAATTTTGGGCTTATGTATGTTGTTTTGAGTGATTGCCATGAAGCCAGATCAGATACTGTAATAAAGTCTACGCATTGTATTGGGTGTTCAACATTTTCATTATCAGCTTCCCATAAAGCTTTTTCAATATTGTCTATTGGTTTTGAACTTTCACTCTTCCAGCAATGCGAATGGGCAAGCAAGCCATAGATTATCGATGAATTTAGTTCTTTGTACGGCGAACCTGATTGCTTCGGTAGATTTTTTCTTATTTCGGCAGATGTTTAACCGCATCTTTCACATGAGAAGCATTTAGCGTTGTTTTGCATTCAAATGCTGCCGCTACGCCACCCCCTAAATATAGTTTTTTATCTAGAAGTACACGTGGATATGAAGGGTGAAGAATGAGAATATCAATTTGAGGGCTAGCATATCCAAACTCAGTCAGAATTCTGCCTTTTGTTACTATGTGGAAGTAAGAAGGAAGCCCGGTTTTTTAATAGGGTAGCCCAGTTTTCTTCCCCTTGATCGCCTGCTGTACCAGGATCTTCAGATGTCCGTTTTAGAATTCTCTTGTATTCATTTTCCAATTCTCTTTGGGCAGACTGTATAAAGGTATGGATATCATGTTCTTCCATAAATCCTATTCCTTATTTTATGGAGGCCTAACGGTGTGCGTTCGCCGCAAGGGGGTGGAGCGTGGACTATGGTTAGGAGCAAGAAAAGCCCGAAGCCAGAAAAATGTTTGAAAATGCGGCAGAATCCCCAGCTTCCAGTGCTTTCTATGTTAGGCGCCATATTCCTTTTGCTCTTCAACCAATTTATCTAATTCGTAGCACTTAACTGCTACGGGGAATGGTAGTGTAGACATCCCGCGAGAAGTTCTGTAATAACATTATTATCAACATAATCCGTCACTAAAATAAAAATTAATGAAAAATCTGTTTTTTGTTTTTCTGATAATGTTTCAAATAAATCTTCGAGCCTTAACAAGAAATCGTTATTTCGTAATAGGTTTAGTCTTGTTGAATTTGATTCTCGTGAATACTTTAACTTCGATTACTGTAAGTTTATTATTTTGTCGAATTACGCCATCAAAAACAAACATGCTCCTTGCAGAATTTAGTTTTACGTTAGTCTTAATTTCTCGTTAAGCTCTCTCGCTAGCTTTTCAATAGCCAATTTTTCAGCAAGCTGCACTTCTCTGAAAATTTTTCGCTGGATTTTGTGCAATATTTGAGTTCGTGCAGCTCTGATTTCGCTTGTGGAAATTTCATCGTCGTTCAAAGCAAGTTGTTCAATTAAGTCATTATCCGTATGAAGAGCTTTTGTAAGAACATTACTCTCGCCATATTGATTTTGCGCTTCCCCTGAACTAGGGTCCGAAATAGCTAAAGCGCTTTGTTCTGCTGTAGAGTTTTCTTGTTTAGTTTCTCCCAAATCGTTTATCTCCTTATGTTGCTTTTCTAATATTTCTCTCGTCGTTGCTTTTTGTAATAAGTTGACAAAATTATCTTCATTTTGAAAATCTGATGGAGCATAAAGGACTTTGTGATTCCAGTTTAAGGTTGCGAAGAAAAAGAGCACAATTGCCAATGGAAAAATCATGAGAAACCAAATGTAAAGGGTTTGGTTTTCTGGTACAAGAAAAGGCAAAATTGCTGTGCCGCTTTCTTCAGCTATGCCAGCAAAAATGCCAATGATTGTCAATGGATTTTTACTATTCCAAACTTTGAATTCATTTTATATAATCCTTTTTGTAAAGTTGCCAAATGGTTTTGATCACCAGCTCAAACGGAGCAAAGTCTGGTTGAAAAGTTTATATTACCACTCCCGGAATATCTCTTAGGCATCATCATCTTCTAATGGTTTTTATCTTCACCCAATCCTTAGCTAAAAACAAATTCCAATGGATGTCAAAAGGGAGAGGCTGAGGCGAAAATGCTTTGAATGCTTCTTTGACTTTCTTTTACAACTTCTTGCATTCTGACAACAAATTGCTTGTATTCTAGCGTCGTTGAATTACAACTAAGAGCAAAAGAATAACTACGAATAGCGCTATAAACCCGAATGATGGTTATTGCAAGAATGATGGCCTTTACTGATAGATCTTCCAAACGCAAATCTGGCGCAGCCATAACAACAAACTCGTTCGATTTCAGTGATGTGGATGATGCATCATGTAATGCCAACTTTTACTTTAATGTGGGGTGTTTAATCTTGCAAAGCCACTTATATCCTGAATAAATTTCTCGCCAGGCGACCTCATAATTTTCGTTATTGTATTCTCTGTCTAAAACATTGGCTTCTTCTTGCCATTGCTGGGCAAGGATTTTCGCTAGTTGTTGAGCTGACCAAGGTAACTTACCGCTTTTACTTATCTGAATCTTCATTGCATTCAAGCTGTTGCCGCAGGAGGGACAGAAGCTAAGTTCAGGCGCTCTCAAACAAGGACGCGGCGACTGATGCGGCTTGTGATGTATATCCTAATTGAATAAGCACCCAAGTTGAGCGTAGATCGTTCAGAGCCTTCTTTCAGCAGCGAACGCCATTATCTGGAGTTCCTGAATGATCTCCTAACAAAGTAGTAACTTGAACCCCGAATTCGTAGCATTTCCGGATTGGTGTTTCAAAAGGTGCTAATTGCTTTACTAAGACCCGTTGAGCAGCAGTTTCCCTTATCCCCGCAAGCTATCCAAAGTCCTTCAGAGCTTCTCATTGGTGAGGATGCCATTTTGCTAAGAATTTATTTATGAATTCATAGATTGAGATATGTTCTATCTAGTTTTCATCCAAGCTTATTTATCCCCCATCTTCGCTTAATTGAATACCAATTTCGTTAGGCCTCCCCCTCCTCCTCCTCATCAAGTACATCCACCTCTCCGACTCTTTCAGCGGCTGGCACTCCAGGATCTCGAAGAACTTCTCGAATTCGGCCTCGAAATTCTCGCGTGTGTACCCCTCGAAGATATCCTTGCGATTCCTGAGCAGCTTCTGCACCTGCGAATCGGAGCGCGGCACGAACTCGATGATCAGGAACTCCCCCCAGCCCGCCATGGCTTGGGCGATGCGGCCGAGCGGCAGGTTGTTGGAGATCGCCAGGTGGTGGATCAATGCCAGCGCCAGGATTAGATCCGCGGGACCGCGCTGCGCAAAGGAATCCCTCTCGCCGTTGTCCCAGCCGATCGCCGGGCTGGGATTCGCCAGGTCGAGCAGCAGCGGCAGCAGGCTCGCCTGCTTCTCCTTGCGCACCTGGCGCCAGTTGCGCTCCACCGCCGCGGGATCGATGTCCCAGGCGACGACATAGCTGTCAGTGGACGAACACAGCCGCGAGAAAACGCCCGTGTTGGCGCCCAGGTCCCAGACCAGGCGCGGGCAGGCTTTTTCAGCCCACACGCTGACCAGTTGCTTCTTGTGCTCGAAAGCCGCTTCGCTGTAGTTGGTGGCATCGTAGTATTCCCCCCACTCGGTGCCGGCAGCCTTCCATTCCAGCTTCTTGACCGTATTGCGCAGGCTCTCGACCAGCGCCAGCAGCGCCGCCTTGCTCATCGTGCGTCCGTGGCGCCTCTCGGCGACGTCGGAGTCCGCGTAACGCTTCTGCGCGCCGGCGTGCAGGTGGATATGCGCAAGCAAGCCCGGATCCAGCCGCGTGCGCCGCGGCAGCAGCTTGCTCGCCAGGTCGAGCGGGATGCCGTCGATGTACTCGCGCAGCAGCAAGCCCAGGCGCACATCCCGCCACGCCATCAGCGCCAGCGGTGCCAGGAAATGCTGGCAGAACTGGCGGTACGCCACCCACGGCTCGCCTTCCGGGTACTTCTCGAAGGACAGCGTGTCGATCAGCGCCGCCTTTCCATTCTGAAACTGAATGTTGTAGGCGCTGGCGTCCTTGAGCGACATGCCGTACTGCAGGGCGCGCTTCTGGATCGACAGCGTCGCCAGGGCGGCGTCCTTCAACTGCCCGAAGGACCATTCGTAGGGGTACGAGATGAAGCTCACCCGCTCCGGGCGCAGGATCTTGTACGCCGCGGGGGCAGCCGGCTCGACGCGTCACTTCCTCGTGCGGGATCAGCCGCCCCGTCTCGGTCAGCCGCTTGTACAGCCCGCAAGACATCAACAGGTCGTACTCCGCGGCGTAGGCCTGGTTCACCTGGCGGTACAGCGTGCCGTCGCGGCTGAAAAGGAATCCGCTGGGGTCGCGAAAGGAGGCGGCTAGAGATTTATCGGTCACCTTGTCTCCATCGCGGATCGCACCTGCGCAGGAATCCGCTGGGATCGCGGAAGGGGGCGCCGAGCGCCTTACTCGTCATCCTCGTCTTCCTCGTGCGTCTCTTCAACAGGAGGCTTGTTCCTATTGAAATAGCGCTTGATCTTTTTCCATTGCGAACCGACGAACAGGGCGATTCCCGCCCCTGCGGCGATCAATAGTTGCAGCAGGATGCTGCCGGAACCGGGATCCAGGTATAGAAAGAACATGGTTTACTCCTGTACCGCTTCTGGGATGACGTTCTCCAGCAGGAAGGATTCCTCGCATACCGTGCAGCTCGCCTCGCGCTTGTTGGCGATGACCAGCAAACCGCCGCATTTCGGGCACGGCACCGCCAGGGGTCGCTTCCAGGAGGTGAAATCGCAGTTGGGGTAGTTGTTGCAGCCGTAGAACAGGCGCCCCTTGCGCGTCTTGCGTTCGACGACATCCCCGCCGTCCTTCGGGCAGGTCACGTCGATCTTCAGCAGGAACGCCTCGGTGTGGCGGCATTCCGGGAAGCCCGAACAGGCGATGAACTTGCCGTAGCGCCCGTAGCGCAGCACCAGGTCCTTGCCGCAATCCGGGCAGGCGCGCCCGATCGGTTCCGGGGCGGTCTTGGTCACCGGCATTTCCGCCTGCGCCTTCGCCACGGTGACCGCGAACGGCGTGTAGAAGGCGCCCATGATCCGCGTCCAGTTGGCCTTGCCCTCCGCCACCTTGTCCAGGTCCTCTTCCATGCGGGCGGTGAACTGGTAGTCGATGATCTCGGGGAAGTACTGCACCATCAGGTCGTTGACCAGGATGCCGGTCTCGGTGGGGAATAAACGCCGGTCCACGCGTTCCACGTAGCCGCGCTGCTGGATGGTGGAGATGGTCGGCGCGTAGGTGGACGGGCGGCCGATGCCGTACTCTTCCAGGGTCTGCACCAGGCTGGCTTCCGAGAAGCGCGGCGGGGGCTGGGTGAAGTGCTGCTCGGGGATCAGGTGGACGAGTGCCTGTTTCTGCCCTTCGACCACCGACGCCGGGATGCGCACGTTCATCTCGTCCTCTTCCTCGCCTTTTTTATCCTCATCCTTGGCTTCTTCATAGACGACCAGGAAACCGGGGAACTTGACCGCCGACCCGGCAGCCCGGAACAGGTACTCGTGCCGCGGACCCTGTGCCTGTCACGTCCACCGAGAGCGTGTCGTACACTGCGGCTTCCATCTGGCTGGCGACGAAGCGCTGCCAGATGAGCTGGTACAGCTTGAACATCGCCGGTTCCAGGAAGGGCTTGACCTTCTCCGGGTCGCGCAGGCTCGAGGTGGGTCGCACCGCCTCGTGCGCTTCCTGGGCGCCCTTGCGACTTGGTCTTGTATTCCACCGGCTTCTCGGGCAGGAAATCGCCGCCGTAGCGCTGGGCGATGTAGCCGCGCACCTCGGTCAGCGCCGTCTCGGCGATGTTGGTCGAGTCGGTGCGCATGTAGGTGATCAGGCCGGTGGTGCCGCCCTCGCCCACGTCCTGGCCTTCGTACAATCCCTGTGCCAGCCCCATGGTGCGCTTGGCGGTGAAGCCCAGCTTGCGCGAGGCTTCCTGCTGCAGGGTGGAGGTGGTGAAGGGTGCCGACGGTCTGCGGCGGCGCTCGCCGCGCTTGACCTTGGTCACCGCGTAGGGCGCCTGCTCCATGTCGTCCAGCAGCGGGCGCACGACTTCTTCGCTGCCCAGCACGGGGTCCTTGTCATCCACCTTGGCCAGCTTGGTGATGAAGGTGGCTTTTTTCTCGGTCTCGGGCTTGAACTCGGCGCCGATCGACCAGTATTCCACCGGGTTGAAGGCGTCGATCTCGCGCTCGCGCTCCACGATCATGCGCAGCGCCACGGACTGGACGCGTCCCGCTGAAAGGCGGCTGCGCACCTTCTCCCACAGGATCGGGCTGATGCTGTAGCCGACCAGGCGGTCGAGCACACGGCGCGCCTGCTGGGCGTTGACCAGGTCCATGTTGATCTCGCGCGGGTTGGCGAACGCCTCGCCGATGGCGTGTTCGGTGATCTCGTGGAAGACGACCCGCTTGGCCAGCTTG
>CAWCBN010000003.1:0-50423 GCA_963793795.1 uncultured Chloroflexia bacterium | reverse complement strand
AAGGTTTATCCCTGTGCTATAAGGCTCCATCGGATGTACTTGTTGCTCAACGAGCTGATCAAGAAACCGTCAAATTCAAACTAAACCTTTCCGTCTGGCATAAATTGCGGGATAATAAATGCCTCTCTTCGCCTTCAGGCGAGCGGGCAACGCATACTGTTAGCCAGCTAATTACAATTCACATTGCAGAATGAAATGGGGGGTCGTCATGTTCATCTTTCTAAAAGCCGTTACAAAGGCAGTATTGGCAATCTTCCTGATTGCCGTATTGAGCTTATCTTTCCCTGGGATTGTGATTCCAGCCCAGGCTCAATCCGCTCCATCTGATTTCTCTGAGGTGGACGCCTATGTCAATCAGACGATGCGCGATCTGCCGATCAAAGGCCTGGCGCTGTCAATCGTCAAAGGCGACCAGATCCTCTATATGCAAGGCTATGGTACTGCCAACGCGCAGGGTGACCCGGCCACGCCGCAGACTCCCTGGCCGATGGGTTCGGTTACCAAATCGTTCACCGCTCTGGCTATTCGACAATTGGCCGACGCTGGGAAAGTGAACCTCGACGCCCCTTTGCAAGACTACCTGCCCGAGTTTCAACTGGCTGATCCAGATGCCGCCTCCGCCATAACCATCCGTGATCTTCTCGACCACACCAGTGGTATATCCAAACTGGAAGGCGAAGCCCCATACCTCAATTCCCCAAACACGACATTCGCTGAAAATCTAGACCGCCTGGCCGGATATCTTCCCGTCTACCAGCCCGGCGAACACGAAGAATATAGCAACTGGAATTACGTTCTCCTGGCACAGGTGGTGTCCCGCGTCAGCGGTCAGCCCTATGCGGAATATGTGGACGAAAACATCTTCGCGCCACTGGGAATGACCAGTTCCACTTTTGCTGATTATCACACTGTGCCTCATGTAGCCACCGGAAACCTGATTACCTACGGCCTCTCTGTTCCCTATGATGAAAAGTTTGTGCCCGGGATGGTTGGCGCCGGCTACCTGACTTCCACCAGTGAAGATATGGCTCATTATCTCAGCCTGTTCCTGGGTGAGGGGCAGTATCAGGACAAATCGCTGCTGTCTGCCAGCGGAAGGGGTCGGTTTGGCCCGATGTGGCATTGGATCCAGGGCACCCCGACACCTGATACGGTCTATGGGCTCTCCGGTGGGCACAACAGCATCAGCACCACTTGCCTCACCTACCCGGGGCAGGAATTGGGCGTGGTCCTCTTGTTGAACACCCGCCTCGATCAGCTCTCCAGCTGTATCCTCTTATGATATCGCTCGGGGCATTGGCAATATCATCCTGGACCTCCCTAATCAGGCTCCGTCCAGTTCCGCACTCTATAAGCCCTGGGTCATTTTGGATGTGCGCTTCATCCTGTTCATTACAGCCATCGTATGGCAGGCATCCAGGCTGAAAGGTTGGAGAAATCGCTACCTGTCTTCCAGGGTGTCTATTAAGGTCTTGGCCTGGGTGGGGATCGTTCTCAACCTGCTGATATGCGCTGCGATCCTTTACCTCCCCACACCGCTCGGCACGCGCTGGGACACCTTGCTCTTCATGCGTCCGGATATTGCGATCCCGCTTATCGCGATCGCGGCACTTCTTGGAAGCATAGGGCTTTTCAAAGCAGTGAGGAGTTTGGTTTGATTTCCATATTTATTGCGATGAACTGGACGCCCGCCGTTGAGACGCTTGATCCATTCTAGAGTCTTCCAATAATGAGGTTCTGAATGATGCCGGAGAACAGTAATTCCAAGCTTCAAACAAATAGTGATGCCAAGATTTCACCAATGCTGTTACAAAAATGGGGTGGAGTTGCCTCCATCCTGATGGTTGTGGCCTATCTTGTGGCACAATATATTTACTTACCGGGAACTTGAAAGCTCCCAGCGGGCCGTTTGTCTATGCCCTGGCCGATTTCCTGTACGGACCGCTGTGTGCAGCCAGCCTGGTCACGGTCTCTCCTTGCCCTGCGTGAGCGCTTTGGCGGGAGGGCGGCGCGACGCATGTCCTTGGCACTGGTGACTTCGATCCTTGCCGCGGCGATGATGGTCCTGGTTTCCTGCGTCCGGGCTTCCAGCCGCCACTTTCAAGTGCTGCATCCCAATATCGTGCAGGGGATGATCGCCGCCGGCTGGCACTTCCTGGGCTGGGCGCTGCTGCTGATTGGCTCGGCGGGCTGGACAACACGCAGCCTGCCGCGCCCGTTGAGTGTCCTGTCCCTGGTTGCCGGGTTCCTGTCGCTGTTCGTGTTTCTCTTTCCAAATCTCGAACCTTTCAGCGCACCACTGGTCGTGATTTGGGCTGCCTGGCTGGGGATCCTTTTGTGGAAGGGCAAGCCGGGGGAACGAGCGACTGAAATAAAAACCATGTAGGCAGTGTGCTTGCGGCCCGGCACTGCTGCGCTCCCGATAATAAGATTTTGTTTTGGACCGACGGGCACATTCTATAGTCGAATAGATCCATGTCGGAACGATCATGGTCCATGGGATGACGCAATCATCCTGAAGGTGTCAACTGCAGCTGAAACCGCCAGTTAAGCCGTTCAGCATAAAAGATTTGCGCGATAATAATGGGGTAAGCAGGATTTTTTCCGAGGCTGATGAGGCTTATTTAAATTTAAGTATCCAACCAAACCGGGCGAAAGGAACCAATCCGAAAGGTAGGCAAGCAAATGACTCTTTCAACCATCTCAGCTTTTGTAGCCAGGTCTGTCGGGGGGAGTCTTGAACCATTCTCCTATGAACCGCCCAAGCTGGGTGACCATGATGTCAGGGTTGCAGTCACGCATTGCGGTGTGTGCCACACGGACATCCACGCCATAGACGATTACTATTCGATCACCCATTTTCCCTTCGTGCCGGGTCATGAAATCGTCGGACAAGTGACGGCTGCAGGTCCGGCGGTCAATGAAGTGAAACTGGGTGACCGGGTCGGCATCGGCTGGCAGGGACGTTCCTGCGGTCATTGCGAGTGGTGCCTGAAAGGGGAGACTCAGCTGTGCATGGAGATCGGTGATACAACCGTCATGGTTCCGTACGGGGGATTCGCGACATCGGTCAGCGCCGATTCCAGGTTTGTGTATCCGCTCCCAGAAAGCATGTCCTCCGAGTGCGCCGCGGTGTTAATGTGCGCGGGACTTTCAGTTTATGCAGCCCTGCAAGCGCACCTGACCAGCCCCCAGCTTAAGGTCGCCGTTCACGGTGTAGGCGGGCTCGGTCACCTCGCCATCCAGTTCGCCCACGCCATTGGCTGCGAGGTCACTGCAATTTCGTCCTCCCCTGCCAAGAGGGAACAAGCCCTCGGATTCGGTGCTGACCATTTCATCGACATCAACGATATCCCCAGCCTGCGCAAGGTTTATTACGGCTTCGACCTTGTCCTGTCGACGACAAGCCAGGGAACCTGCCTGGAATTCCTGCTCAATACCCTAAAGAAGAGGGGCAAACTGGTCATGGTCGGTTTTCCGGATCTCCAGATGAATTCGACTGACCTGGTGGCGCACGAGCTGACATTCAGCGGTTCCCTGCTGGGTAATGCTGCAACGATGCGGGGGATGTTGGCGTTTGCCCAGGAGCACGCGATCACACCGGTCGTTGAAACTATGCCCTTGTCGCAGGTGAATGAAGCGCTCCAGAAAGTGAAGGAGAACAAGGCACGCTATCGCATCGTGCTGGTCAATGACCTGTGAAGAAGCGGGTAAAATTAACGGATCAGCACGAAGGCCAACAAATATCTGCAGCCGCGTCATGTTGAACTGGTTGGCATTACATGTTTTTGGAGAAGGGAAGGCATGACCGCGATAAAGAGATTCAGAACAGCATTGCATGAAAATCAACTACCCGGGGATATCATCAAGCGAATCTTTGCAGATTTTGAAAATATCAGCGACAAGGTTGGGAGAGAAAAAGAGCTGCCTTTTCACTGCGGCATTCAAGTACGTGGAAATCCTTCTGGATATGCTATGAAAACAAGTGATCAACAAGGGTAAGTCTTCTGTAAATCGGTTAGCGGTACTGTGTGTATTATTTGACAGGCATTCATATCGAACCTATGGAGTATGCCATGCATGAACGAATGCTGGATAAAACCAAACAACCTTCAGACAATGAGATGATCGCCTGGATCGGGCAACCCATCGCCGGGGCATGGACATCCTTGCGTCAATTCCTGGTGGACACTTATGCCATCCTTCCGGTCTTCAACGCCGGCGGGCAGCGTTATGGCTGGAATTTGCAGCACCGCGTTGGCGGGCGACCCTTGTGCGAAATGTACCCTGAACAAGGCTCGTTCACTGCCCTGGTGATCCTGGGGAAGGTGGAACTGGATCAAGCCATGCAGAGGATCGAGACATTTGGTCAGACCGTGCGGCAGGCATTGACGGATTTGCCCAGGTATCACGATGGTTGCTGGATGTACATCCGTGTCTTCGATCCGGTGACCTGTAAGCAGGATGTGCTGGATATCGAGCAGCTTATCCTGATCAAGAAGAAACCGCCGAGAAGAAAAACGCCGTCAACCTAATGCTCTTCCGCATGTTGCGAAGAAGATTGGCTTTCCTTCACAGGACCCAGCTCTCCCGACCAATCCCTTTCTTTCCGGAGGGTGTTGCCTAACTTGGATTGGGATGAATAACAGCTAATTCATGGGAGTCTACAATGCGCAGCGAACAAGAAATGCTCGACCTGATCCTTGAGACTGCCAGGAACGATGAGCGCATCCGGGCGGTGGTCATGAACGGCTCACGCGCCAACCCGAATGCGCCGCATGATCGCTTCCAGGACTTTGACATCGTCTATTTCGTCAGGGATGTGAAGCCATTCATCCATAATTTGGAATGGATCAAGCGCTTCGGCGAGATGATGATCCTGCAAATGCCGGAAGAAATGCGGGATCCGCCACCGGCTCTGGATGGCTGTTATGGGTACCTGATGCAGTTCATGGACGGCAACCGCATCGACCTGGGCATCGATCCGCTCACCTTCATCGGTGAAAATGTGAAAGACAGCCAGAGCATTGTGCTCCTGGACAAGGATGGATGCATTGGACCGCTACCCCCGGCGAGTGACCGGGACTACCTGCCACAGCCACCGACTGCCAAGGCTTTCTCCGATTGCTGCAACGAATTCTGGTGGGTCAGCCCCTACGTCGCCAAGGGGTTGTGGCGCAAGGAGATCACCTACGCCAAGCACTTCCTCGACCATTACGTTCGTGACCAGCTCACCAGGATGCTCGATTGGTACGTGGGTGTCAAAACCCGGTTCTCCTGCAGCCCCGGAAAATACGGGAAGTACCTTCAAAACTACCTGGAACCGGAAGTGTGGGAGATGCTCCTGCAGACCTATTCGGATGCCGGCTACGAAAACACCTGGCAGGCGCTGGATGCCACGACAGACCTGTTCAGGAAGTTGGCCCTCCAGGTGGCGGAGCATTTCGGCTTTGATTATCCCCACGGCGATGATGAGCGGGTGAGCGCGCACCTTGCACACGTGAGATCCCTGCCCGAGGATGCCCAGGAGATTTATTGAGTCATCTTTGTAAGGGAAAAATCTGCCATGCGGACCTCGACCTCCCTGGTCAACCGGAACCAGGTCCTGTCGAATGATCGCCAGGGAAAGTGCCCGCGCGGCGTAGAAAGGTAATAAAATGGGATGGAAGGCTGCCTTTGTACCCGGCAGCGGATCACGTCCAACCAAAAGCACTCTTCGGCACCTCCAGGAGACTTCGCCTATGTCAACCATCGAATCGGTTGTGCGTCAGATCAACAAGGAGCTGGTCCCGCAGTTCGAAGCACAGTTGCGCGAGCACCTGGCAACCCAGGACCGGGAGTGGCTTATCGAACAGATCGTCCGCCTCACCCTGGATGCCCACAGCCTGCACGAGATGGACCGCCGCCATCTCCAGCAAGCCAAGGCTGCCCGCAGGCAGGCACGCATCGGGCGCCTGCAGCAGCTGGCGGTCGACCGTAGCAGGCTGGTAGCCTTCATCGCTGAATACTCCTCCACCGATCGTGAGGCGTTGATTCGCGACAACCACCTGCTGCCCACCACTCCTGCCAGGGGAACAGAGTTGATCACTGCGGTGTTCCGCACCTCCACTGGCGAAGAACTGCTCATGCTGGCGAAGGATCTCCTGTTCGCCTTCCTTTTCGGCGACGAAGGGACGAATACCCACCTGGACCGCACCCAGCGGGAATTGCTCACCCTTGCCGTGCCACGCGACAAGGTGGAAGCGCTTGATTTCATGAAAGCCACCACCGAACTCAGTGCCCTCGGCACCTGGCAGGATCCCGAAATGGTTTCCAACGACCAGCGGGCGGACAATGTCCTGCTGGAGGTCGAGTATGGGGAGGTCGACGGCGAGTTGGTGGGGAATGGTATCGTACGGGCATTGAGCCTGATCAACAACCTGGAGATCAACGAACAGATCCTGTATGCGCGCATGATCAATGTCGAGCAGACCACCCTCATCACCTAGAAGCCCTTCGTTCTTAGGATATCACCTGATGAAGTTCATTCCAAGAAGACTGATCCCCATCCTTGAAAAAGCACCCCTGCTGTATGGCTTGTTGTGCGTTTTGTTGCCGATAAGCCCCGCAAACATGGCTATCACCACCCGCGATTCAGGGGTTTTTCTGTATATCGGCTGGCGAATTTTGAATGGTGAACTGCCCTATCGGGATATTTGGGATCACAAGCCGCCAATTGTCTTCTACCTCAATGCTTTGGGGCTGGCAATCACCGAGAATTCGCGCTGGGGAGTCTGGATACTCGAAGCAGTTTTCCTGGCAGTTGCGGCGTTCATTGGTTTTTATTTGCTGAAGAAAGCTCTAGGAACCATTCCAGCGATGCTCAGTTCGCTGGTGTGGCTGCTGACGCTCACCTTTGTGATCGAGGGCGGGAATTTCACGGAAGAATATATTCTGCCCCTGCAGTTTGCCGCCTTGTGGCTGGCATGGGATCTTGATAAGCCCGACCGTTCCAGGTGGCGATATTTGTTGATCGGAGTGCTTGGAGGGCTCGCATTTTGCACCAAGCAGACCTCCATTGGCATCTGGATCGCCATCCTCCTATACATAACCTTCCAAAGGCTCAAATCCCGGCAAGTGAAGCGCTGGCTGGGCGAGCTGTCCTTGATTGCCCTCGGATGGAGTTCGATCCTTGGCGGAACAGTCCTCTTCTTCGGATTACAAGGGGCATTCGATCAGTTCTGGAGCGCGGCGTTCCTTTTCAATTTTGTTTATGCCTTCGCAGTGGAAAATTTCCTGGTCAGGATTGGACCGATCCTTTATGCGATCACCCCGCTTGCCTCCAGTGGATTTTTCCAGTTCTCCATGATGGGCTACGTTTTCTCGGTCATCGCAGTCCTTTTCAAAAGGAGCGCGGTCAGGGAATTCCTGCCAATCTTGCTGATCGGATTGATCGATCTTCCCCTGGAGTTGATCCTGCTTTGCTCGTCCGGGCGATCGTATGTCCATTACTATATGACGATCCTGCCTGTCCTGGCTTTGTTTGCGGGAATGTTCTTTTGGGTATTGAGATCCCAGTTGGCAGGTTGGGCGGTTCCTGGTTTAGCGAAAACTTTGTTCCTGGTGGGTCTCGCCGGCGTCATCCTGTGGAGTTCGTATGGAAGCTACCTGGACCAGGTACGCCTCTTCCACAATTTTGGCGATGAAACCGTGATCGAGTATGTAACCGCGACCACCAAGCCGGATGAAACGGTATTGTTCTGGGGAGCCGAAGCCACCTCCAATTATTATACGCAGAGGCGAAGCCCCACACGATTTGTCTACCAAAATCCCCTGTATATCTCCGGATACGCCAGTGAAGAATTGATCGACGAGTTCCTGCAGGATCTCCTTCTCAACCATCCGCGCTACATTATTGACACCAAGAATCCCTACACCCCCATCTTTGATTTCCCGATCCATTCCCAGGCGATCGAGCGTGACCTTGCGACCATCCAATCCCAGTACCAGGCGACTGAAGATGTCGGGACGTGGACAGTCTATGAATATTTGGGCGTCACCCCCTAGACCCCTCAACGCGGCGACCTTGTAAGCACCTGATCCCTGTTTCTTACCCTGCGGCAAAATATCGACGATCCGATTCTGTATCCCGGGAGTAGCGTATGCTTTCGATCTCAGCAACCAACGCATGGCGTGAGGCCCATCCTGGGGGAAGCATTGGACTGTTGGAAATCTCAGGCGTGGAGTACTCCCTGCCGGTAACCGCGCTGGAACAACACAAGCGGGAAGTGGTAGACCGCTTGCGACAGCAGTACCTCGGCTTCACCCGGCAGGATTTCCTGGACCTTCCGGTGATGGCTGCCTACGACCGTTACTATAAACGTTTCAACAAAACATATCATGTCCAACTCCAGGTCGAGTCGATCGTGCTCAAAGGCAGGGACCTGCCTGCCGTATCCCCCCTGGTGGATGTCAACTTTGCCGCCGAGGTGGAAACCTTCATCCTCACTGCCGGGCATGATGCGGACAAGTTGTACCCACCGGTCAGCATGGATGTATCCAGGGAAGGCGACCTCATGACACTTATGAATGGCACCCAAAAATCCATTTATGCGGGTGATATGGTCATGCGGGATGCGGAACAGATCTGCTGCTCGATCATCTACGGGCAGGATAATCGTTCCCTGATCACATCGACGACAACCCATGCGTTGTATGTAGCGTATGCCCCTGCTGGCGTTTCGAGCGATCTCGTCGAGATGCAGTTACACCATATCGAGGCGAATATCCGCCTGTTTTCGCCCACTGCCAGGCTTGAGCAGCGTACTCTGCTCAAGGCATAAGCAGGTCAAGTCAATTTTTCGCAGAATGGAAATATCCAAATGATCATCATCGTGAATGGTTCGCTCGGCGTGGGCAAAACGAGCGTGGCAGAGCAGCTACATTGGAAATTCGACAAGTCGGTCCATCTCGACGGCGATGCAGTCGGAGATGTTCATCCATTTGAGATCTACGATGAGAGCCGCATCCAGCACTTGTACCGTACCCTCGCCCTCCTGATCGGCTTCCATCAGCAAAATGGATATGCCAACTTTGTCATTAATTATGTCTTCGAGTCGCCAGGATCGCTCCAGGACCTGCTGGATCTCCTTCGCCCCCTGGACCGCGCCATTCATACCTATTGGCTGACCTGCGGCGAGGCGGAACAGGCTGGACGCATCCGCCACAGGCAGGGCGACGATCTGGATTGGGAGCTGCAACGGTTCAGAAAGCTTCAACACATCCAGGCAGAAGCTGCCCGGCAAGGCTTCATCGGCAGGGAAGTGGACACCACCAATCTGACTGCTGCCCAGGCGGCAGACGTGATCTGGAAAGACCTCTTTGGTTAAGGGTCGCGGAAAATTCATCAACCAATAGCATTGGACCTGTTCCACGCCTGGGCAGCTAACTCCTCCCTGGGGTATCCCGGAACCATAACATGCAAGGTGTTGTGATTTTCATTATCCTATTACACGAATAGGACATTTGGTGGCATGTTTTTTCGTAAAAATGTGCGATAATGAAGTCATGTACGACCAAGAGGATTCTCAATGGATGAATCCGCATTTACAAATCCTGAAATACTTTTTTGTCCCAAGTGGGACGGCATGGAAACCCATCATTTAGAATCACGGAATACTCTTGGTCTTTTATCGGTGTCAATTTAAGGATCGTACCCGGGAAAGGAGAACCTCTCATGAATATTGACGGTTGGATCTATTTTCTGGCAATCGGGATCGTAGCCGGGTGGCTGGCGGGCATTATCGTCAAGGGCAAGGGGCAGGGATTCCTGGGGAACATGATCGTCGGAGTGATCGGTTCCTTCCTGGGCGGGTGGTTGTTAAGGTACATTGGCATTAATGTGGGCGGTGTTTATGGGACAATCATCATGGCATTGTTAGGTGCCATCGTGTTGTTGGCCCTGTTTCAGTTGGTGACGAAGAACTGACTCTGCTCTCCATTCCCTTCAGTCGAAAATAGTTCCAATATCTGGATGGGGTCAGGCTGGCTGTAAGTGATGGAGAAAAGACCTCCAGGTCAGCTGCTAAATAAATCCAGCTTATTGATCCGGGGGAAAGACTTCCAGGACTGTAAAATCCACCCAGAAAAGCGCGCTGGTATTGGGGACAAGGTCCAGGATGCGGCGCCCAATGTCGCCAGGCGGGTCGGGCAGCTTGCTCCACCAGGGCTTGTCGGCTGGATACCCGTACTGGAAAGCAACCGGGGCAGGGGCGAAGTGCTTGCCCCAGTCGGCAAACTCGCTAGCCAATTCATCGAAATTCGCGAAGATCTGGCTGTCGTCCACGAAGACGATCCCCTGCCGCTCGGTCGGAGGCAGCCAGTTGTAATCCCAGTGCTTTAGGAAGAGTAGATAATCCGGATCATGCCTGCGGACGGCGTCTGCCCAGGCGCGGGCTTCGGCATCGCTGACGGGCGTGCCCTCCGGGCCTCCGTCCGATTTGTACCACTCCACATCCACACCAAAACCAATGACACAGGGATGGTGACTGTATTGCCCCAGCACGAGGTCGATTAATCCGAGCATGTCAGCATTGCCCGGCTCCACTTGCAGCCAGACCTGGACGTCCGCGTTCGTCGAAGAGGTCCAGCGCGGCCTGGTTCATGTCCACGTAGGTATGGGTGACAGTTGGGTCGTCAGTCTCAGCCGGAAAGGAAAGAAACGTCCCATTGCCGGTGAAGTTGCCAACGATCCAGATGGCCTGGGGTCTGGCATCCGGAAATTTGGATGCCATTTTCTCGCCAACCGAAGCCCAGTATTCCGGTCCGGGATTGGATGGCGGTCCATAAGTGGAAAAGCGGAAACCCGCACCAAGGTTGAGAGCAGATGTTTTTGTCATGGAGCAGCCTGTAAAGATCAGAATGAATATGAGCGGTATGACCAGGTATTTTTTGGCATGGATACATTTCGGCATACTTGAAGTGTACCGCGAAGCCGTGACGGTTGCCAATGGAACTGAGTTGTCTGTCTAATGTTGATAATATGATTATTTTGATAATATTTCTAATATAAATATAATCTTCAAGCGATATAGTTAAGACACCTGAAAGGAGTAACCCATAAATCGTCCAATTAATCTTAAGCGTCCCAGCCTGGTTGTTCTTGCACTTGGCGTGATACTCGTCCTCGTGGTTGCATGCAGTCCGGCAAGTCCAGTCGCCACCTCTCAACCTGTACAGGAAACCACTGCGCCAGGTCAACTTGAAACCCCCGTATCCACCAGCGTAACTTCACTCCCAACCGCAACACTCGAAGTCGCCACCGGCAGCGTCAGTTTTTCCCAGGATGTGCTGCCGATCCTTCAAGGCCAATTGCACCCGCTGTCATGGCACCTCCCGACAATCTTCTAACCTTATGCTAAATACCTACGCCAACGTGATGGCCGGAGGAGAGGGCGGTCTCGTGATCCAGCCGGGAGATGCGCAGGAAAGCGAGCTGTACCAGAAGATATCCGCCGGCTTGATGCCAAAAGGCGGCCCCAAGCTTTCTGATGCTAATATTCAGACCATAATGGAATGGATCAATGCCGGCGCACTTGATAATTGATCCTGATTGTAAAATCCAATTAAAATAAAGAAAAATCGCCGTTGAGGCGATTTTTCGATTCGGTTGCTTAACAATGCTCCAGGGCACAATCTCCCTGTCATGGCTGGAGGTTGGGGTAATAAAGAATGAGGACGAACAGGCTTATTCCGTCTTTTCCTCTTCCTTGTTTTCTACCTTTCCAGCCTCTATGGCTGCTTCCTTGGATGCTTCCTTGTCCTTATCCTCGCCCTGCAGCCCTTCCTTGAAGGTGCGGATACCGCTGCCAAGTTCCTTGGAGATCTTGCTGATGCGACCCACTCCAAAGAGAAGGATGAGGACAGCCAGGACGATCAGTAATTCAGGTAGACCGATACTCTTGAACATGGTTACTCCTTGTGTACCTTTATTTTACAACATTCCTGCGGCCGATGGTGGCCAGGAAGCTCAAGCCGATACTGAGCATGTAGAGAACGATCAACGGAGCCATCACGATGGACATGTTGATCGGGTCCGGGGTGGGGGTGATGACCGCTGCTGCAATGGCGATGACCACCACTGCGATCCGCCATTGGCGTGCCAGCGCTTTGGGTTGGATGATTCCCATCATGCTCAGGATGTAAACCACCAGGGGAAATTCAAAAGCCACCCCCATCCAGAACATGATCCCGGTCACAAAATTGATGTAAGATGAAATGCGCGGCAGCGCCTGGATGCCCATGAAGTTGAGCAGGAACGGCAGGGCGGTGGGCAGCAGCAGGTAAAATGCAAACGCGATCCCGCCCACAAAAAAGACCGCCACCAGCGGGATGCCCAGCAAGCCCATTTTCCGTGCCCGCGGGCGCAAGCCAGGCGCGGCGAACAACCAGAGTTCGAATGCCAGATAGGGCGAGGCAACCGTCACCGCGCCGAGAAGTGCCACGCGCATGAATACACCGACCAACTCGGTGACATCGATCGCGGTGAGGGCGTCCAGCCCACCGATGGGCAGGGAGAGGTACTTCACCAAATCCTGCGTATAGGCAAACATGATCGCCACGCAGACGGCGAGGGCGATCAACATGCGCAACAAGTGTTTGCGCATGTCATTCAAATGTTCGAGCAAAATGGCCGGCTGTTGGACGGTTGTGGCGAATGTTTCCGTCAATTGATGTTCTTCCGGCTCCTCGTTCATGAAACCCGACAGCCTGGAAAGTGGGCGGAACGGCAGGCTGACCAGCCACCAGAGTGCCCGGAAGGGAAAACTGACCACTCGTCCTATGCCGTGCAGGAATTTACGCATCCGTGTTCCCCTGTTCATCGGACCGGGAGGCGGTGGCGGGCGGTGGATTTTCCTGTGCCGATTTTGGCTCCAGCGGCGGTTGAATCGAACCCACATCGGGCCTGGCTTGATTCAGCCCGTTCGCCGCGTCAGACATGCCCTTCCTTGTTTTTGCCTGGATCTCATCCAATCCGGATTCCCGCATCAACCGGTTGGGCAGGTTCTTCAATTCCCGGCTGGTTTGGGTGACTGCCCGCCATCCATCTGAGCGTACGAGCTTGTTCAGGATGGTCCCGATGGTCTTCCCCGCCTTTTGAATGTCTTTGGGGCCAAAGAGGATCAACGCAACCACCAGGATCAGCAGGATTTCGAGAGGGCCGAGGCCGAATATATTCATGGTATTTAGGATCTGCCAACAGGAATGTGGACGCCATTATAATCCGCTTTTTGAATGCAAGTCGCTGTTCCGATCGATCACCACCTTGCTTGATGTGCATGTGAGGAGGCTTGACAGGTGGGGATTTGGGGGTATATTAAGCGGTCTGTCTTTTGCAGCGCCCAGGAGAACATACCCATGATCGTCATCCAAAGCCATGAACCACCCAAATTCATCAAACGCAGCCAGGCCAAGATCTGGATCCGCACCGTCCTCCTGGCTGTTTTTGGAACCCTATTCGGGATCGCCCTTTTCAGGGACATGCTCGGGGGAGTTATCCCCTGGCTGGTCGTACTTGCCGTTATTGTCAGTCTGCCTGCCTCTCGGGTTTTGGATGCGCAGGCTGGTGCCGATGAAAGTCCATTCCGATACCCGCTTTATCACCCTCTCATTCGACAAGACTTACTTCATCCTCATCTGGCTGTTGGTGATCGCCAAAGCGATCTTCAGTTACGTGCTGCATCTCCCCATCCCGGCAGATGTTTTCATGTGCATCATCCTTGGATTGATGTCGGGGAGATTGAGTGGCATATGTCTGCGTGTCCACCGTTTGAAGGTGGAAAACGGATTCCTGGAAAGGCATGCGCTTGCATGAAAAGAGAAGGCCGGAGCATCCGGCCTTTTTGTTCATTTACTATTCTTGTTCGCGGGAGCCGACTTCAGAATTCAAATCCTCCAGCAAAGCCGGGATCTGCGCCAGCGTGGAAACGACGGCCTGTGGTTGGATGGACAGTTCCCCCTCCTCACCTGCTTCTCCGCGCGGCGTGATCCAAATGCTGTAGATACCCATCCGGTTGGCACCCAGGATATCCGCATCCAGGGTATCACCCACCATGGCTGCCTCCTCCGGGGTTATTTTGAAGTGCTCCAGTGCCAACTGGAAGATGCGCCCATCCGGCTTGCGGATGCCGCAGCCCGCCGATGTGAGAATAATCTCAAAGTAAGATCGCAGCCCGTGCTGATCGATCAATTGTTGAACATTCCTGTCGTCCGAGGTGTTCGAGATCATCCCCAGGCGGTACCCTTTCCGACCCAGCAGCTCGAGGGTCGGGATGGCATCTTCAACGCGCTGCCAGTTCTGCTGCGTGACGGCATACAAGGTCTCCAATGCCAGGCGGATCGTCTTCTCGTCCACATTGACATGGCCTTTACCGGCCAGGAATTCCCGTAAGGCAACGGACGTGGTCCTTTCGATCGTGCTGCTGACCCGCGCAGAGTAGTACATCTCCAGGAAGCTTCCAAATTCCATGAATAAATCCTGTTTATCCAGGCGGATGCCGGCCTCGCGCAGGCTGGACAGCATTGCCTGGTCGGCAGCCTTGTATATCGGTTGCCACGGCGCATGGGTGGAAATCAGGGTCGAACCCAGGTCGAAGAGAATGGTGGTTATCTTTTTCATGGCGGTGGTCATGCCAGGCTGCGGATCGTCATACATTGCCTGGCTCGCAATAGATCCCATCCTTCCGGCAAGGGACAGGTGATGGACATGGTTCGCCCGGCAGGCAGGTCAAAGAAATTGTCGCTGAAGAGCACATCCGCGCCTTCCAGTCAGCGCCTCGATAAATCGAGCCAGGCTGGTTGCCTGCAGGGTGATCACCAGGTCGCCGCCATCGAGCCCCGGTGGATACGTTCAGAGGGGTGGGGGAATATTCAAGGTGCTTGTTCGGGGCAAAGAGGGCAATCTTGCGTGCCAGGCACTCGCCGGCTTGCACGAGTTCGGCCACGAAGACGACATTACGGGCGTTGTGCGCACCGACTTGGGCAGAGAAATCCAGGTCCAGGAGGGAAGTTGTCGCCAGCGGCGCGGCGGTCACTGCCTGCCGGCCCGATTCCAGCACTTCGCCGGCCAGAGTGATTCCAGGGTCCACACCACATCACCCTGCCATGCTTCGGCGAGGTCATTGGTGATGAATACGCCCATGTGCGACCTTCATCCTGTATGGAAAGCAGGATCGGGTCGTAGAAACGCCGGGCAGCATAATGCAAGGCTTTCCAGCGCCCGTAATAATCGATGCTCGACCAGGATGCCACCGGCCAGCAGTCGTTGAGCTGCCAGTAAAGCGTCCCGCTGCAGCGCGCCCGGTTGCGCCGCCAGTGCTCCACCGCGATGCGCATGGCTTCGGCCTGCAGCACCTGGGTGACATACACCAGGGAGGGGAAATCCTTGGGCACCTGGAAGTGATCGGTCAGGTAGTTAATGATCTTGCTGTTGCCGGCCCGGTTGCGCTGGTGGTGTTCCATGATGTAGCGAGGTCATGTTCCATTCATCCGGCGTCGGCGTAAGCAGCCACCGTCTGCATGTGCGGCAGGGATTGAAACCCGAATTCGCTGGCAAAACGGGGGAACTGTTCCCTGTAGAAATGGAGGGCTTGTTCGCGTGCCACACTTCCCAAAGGTGACGGTCGCCGGTGGCGGGACTGTCCGCGACCTCATGCGGCAGTCCGGAGGAGGGCGAACTGGGCCAGTAGGCGCGGTCGGGATCCTGCTCCCTGACCCATGCCGGCAAGGTTTTGTAGAAGAAGGTCTTATCCGCCTCTTTCAAGATCGCATTCGCCGCGTGTCCCAGCCCCAATGCGTCCAGCCCGACCTCCATTTCGTTGTTTCCGCACCACAATGCCAGGCAGGCGCGGTGGCGCAGGCGGTTTACGTTGTGGACAATCTCCTGGTGCACATTTTCGACGAACTGCGGGTCATCGAAGGGGTAAATGGAGCAGGAAAACATGAAATCCTGCCAGACCAGGATGCCGTACCGGTCGCACAGGTCGTAGAAGTCTTCGCTCCTCGTAATACCCGCCGCCCCAGCACGCGCAGCATGTTCTGGTTGGCCAGCGCGCCGAGCGGACCAGGTGTTCCAGGTGCGCGGGCGTGAGGCGGGTGGGGAAGGAGTCCGCCGGGATCCAGTTGGCGCCTTTGGCAAAGATGGGCACCCCGTTGACAACGAAGGTAAATGAACGCCCCCATTCATCCGGCTCCTGGCGCAATTCCAGCCTGCGCAAGCCCGACCTGGAAATGCTGCCGGTCGAATTCAGCATCCGCCGTCAGCAGGGCAACGTCCACCTGGTAGAGCGGTTGGGGACCGTAGCCGTTGGGCCACCATAGCTGTGCCTCCGGGATCGGGATGGTTAATTCCCCGAGCCCATCCACCAAGGGCGCCTGGACAAAGAAGATTCCGCCATCCGGGTTGGTCAGGGTAACGCGGGTTTCCAGGGGTGCCTCTCCCCAGCGATCCGCCTTGACCCGCACTTCGAGGGACACACTGCCTTGATGGTGCAATTGGCGGATGTGAACATCTTCCAGGCGCGCCACGTTGCCCGCCTCGAGGCGAACCTCGCGCCAGATGCCCACCGCCGGCAGCCTGGGACCCCAATCCCAGCCAAACTGGCAGGGTGCCTTGCGCAGGTAGGAACCCCCAGGCAGGGCTTCTTCGACATGGGTGAGGGGTCGTTCCTGTTGACGGGCTGCACAGAAGCGCGTGGCGGAGGAGAAATTCACCAGCAGTTCATTTTCACCAGGGTGCAGCAGCGCTTTCACCTCCCAGCGATATTGGCGAAAGGCATTTTCGGTTGATCCCAAGCGGGTGCCATTCAGGTACAACTCAGCCAACGTGTCGAGACCATCGCACACCAATTCAACGCGATCGTGATCGAGCATGTCACTTCCGACCTGGAGGGTGCGGCGATATGTCCAATCCGCATCCGCCACCCACTGTACCCGCAATTCGTTATCCGACTTGAACGGATCCGGGATGCGCCCGGCTGCAAGCAGGTCGGTATGCACACCTCCCGGGACGGTCGCCGGCAGCCATTCGTCTGTGCCGGATTGGCGGAATTGCCATTTGCTGTTCAGCGATTGTTTGAGCATGATCATGCCTCCTCAGTAATCTCCACTGCGTTAATGACGCCTCAATAATTCCTGGGTGGCGGAATTATAGCATGCGCCGATTCTCTGGCAAGAAATTCCTCCATCCAGGTAGGTTACGGGGGTTAAACGATTTGGTTGGTGCGTGCAGGGCGTTCGCGACCTTCAATTTACCAACGGATATTGACAGCAAGCAGACTCTGTACTATATTGTAATCGATTACAGTAATCGATTACAAGTTGTTCGCGCAGCTCATTTTCAGCCTTGGGCAGGCAGGTGGTAGCGCATGATTTCGCGAACGCGTAAGTCCAATGGGCCGAGAAAGACAACGGGGAAAGATGTTTCACAAGCTGCAGGTGTCTCCACCGCCACGGTTTCGCGTGTCTTGGCTGGATTTGATGAGGTCAGCGAAGATGCACGCCAGCGGGTGATGGCGGCGGTGAAGGCGCTCAATTACCAACCCAATCGCAACGCACGCAACCTGCGCATGAACACGACTTCCAAAATTGGGGTCATCATCTCGGATATCCAAAATCCGTTCTTCGGCAGTGTTGTTCGGGGAATTGAAAAAGTTACCATCAAGGATGACTACACCATCATCCTGGGAAACTCGGACGAGGACCCTGAACGCGAAAAGAAACTGATCGCCATGCTGCTTGAAGAAGGCGTGGCGGGGATCATCCTGGTCCCGACCAACGCAGATGCGGAGACCTACCGCCCGTTGCTCAATTCCAGCACGCCGTTCATTGTCATCGACCGCCAACTCCCCTTTCCACATCTGGATATGGTGCTGGTCAACGGCGCTGCAGGAGCAGAATTAGCCGTGGATCACCTCGTCAGCTTGGGTCATTCCAGGATTGGCTACGTCGGCGGATTGAAACATCTTTCCGTGATGCGCGAACGCGAACGAGGCTATATCGAGTCCCTGCGTAAGCATAGGATCTCCATAACAGATGAATACCTGCGCCTGGGCAACAACCGCCAGGATGGAGGCTATTCAGCCGTTTGCGAACTTCTTTCTCTCTCACGGCCTCCGACAGCCATCCTGATCGCCAATAACCTGATGACCCTGGGTGGATTGCAAGCCATCCATGAAAGTGGGCTGGAGATCCCGGAAGATGTGTCCCTGGTTGGCTTCGATGACATGGACTGGGCATCATCGCTGCGTCCTGCCCTGACCTGTGTGGCGCAACCTGCCTATGAAATGGGCTCGATCGCAGCAACATTGCTGCTTGAACGGATCCATGCTCCCGAACTGGCTAAAAAAACAATCCTGCTCAATACCCACCTGGTAGTTCGGGCTTCCTGCAAGGATTTGAAAAACTCATGAATCCAGCTCGAGGCGTATTGGCAGCACTCCTGCAACGAATGAATAGCGATCAACTCGAGAACCTCCTCCGGGCAGAGGCCCGGGAAGATGCGCGAAGAAGGATTCGATACTGCCCCGATCCTGGAGAAGTTCGAACTGGGTGGCACAAAGAGTTGGTTGATCAGACTGTATAAGGAGCTCCTGGTTGCCCCGCGTAACCGGGAGTTTTGTTACTCCGAGCCTGTAAACCTGGCTGAAATACATCAAGCCCGCCCGGATGGCCCGCGTGTAGCATTACTGAGCCTGGAGTATGTCTCCTTATACGACCGCATCCACGGCGGTTGGTTGGGGCGAGTGGCCGGTTGTGTCCTCGGGAAACCGGTCGAACCATGGGGGTATTGGGGCAAGATTTCCGAGTATTTGCAACTGGCGAAGAGTTACCCGCTTAGCAATTACTTCCCGCGCCTGGATCCGCAACCGGAAGAATACCGATTTTCAGTTGACAGGGGCTCCTGTCTCGGCGAGATCGATGGCGCTCCCGAAGACGACGACACCGATTACACCATCCTGGCGCTCCATATCCTTGAAACGTATGGGCTGGATTTTTCGACCTCTGACGTAGCCACTGAATGGCTGTCGCACCTGTCCTATCTTAGGACCTGGACTGCTGAGCGAACTGCCTACCGGAACCTGGTGCTGGGTATACCTCCAGCTTCTTCCGCCTGCGTGCTCAACCCGGAGCGCGAGTACATCGGGGCGCGCATCCGCGCCGATGCGTATGGAATGGTCGTCCCTGGCAAGCCCGAACTGGCTGCAGAACTGGCATACCGGGATGCGGCGCTCTCGCACACCAAGAACGGGATCTACAGCGCCATGTTCACGGCGGCATGCATTGCCTGGGCATTTGTTAGCGACGATATCGAAGAGATCGTAAGGGTGGGACTATCCGAGATCCCAACGGACTGCCGGATGGCAGAGACCATCCGCGCGGTGCTCAATCTGCGCCGGGATACCGGGGACTGGGAGGTGGCATATCAGCGCCTGCTCCCGACGATGGCTGCTTATCACCCCGTCCACGCCATCAACAATACAGCCTGGATGGTATTGGCCATGCTCTACGGTGATGGTGATTTCGAGTCAACGATCTGCAAGGCAGTCATGTGCGGCTTCGACACCGACTGCAACGGGGCCAATGCAGGAGCAGTGCTGGGGATCCTGACTGGTGCAGACGCCCTGCCCGGCAAGTGGACCGACCCGCTCAACGATACCCTGCGCACGGCAGTATCACCATTCGGTGAGCTGCACATTTCCGAACTGGCGCGCCGAACGGCAGAATTGGCCGGAAAATCCCCATCGAATCCTTCACGGAAAGCAACTCCGCAGGTGAATTCTTGATCCAGGAACGTGTTTTCGAAAAAAAACCGATATCTTTCCCAACCAAATCCATGAGGAGCAACCATGAAGAAAAAGAGTAAACGACCGATGATGCGCAAGTCCCACCTGCCCTTGATCCTGCTGGGAGCGGTAATGACCGCTTACGGGCTGGTGACAGCCCTGGTGGGAAGCTGGTTTTCCAACCAGGCTATGCGTGGATTGATCACGGCAGGCGCCTACCGCAGCCGGCTGACAGCATTCGATCAGACAGCCGGTCTTATCGCCGGCATCCTGTTCTTTGTGCTCTTCATCTGGTGCGCAGTCTATTCCAATGGCATCGTTCGGGCTGGCCTTTTCCATCGGCGCGCTGGCTTCCGTTGCCCCCATGCTGGCGGGAAGGGCTGAAAACCTGCTGTTCAAGGTGATCGGGCTTCCCACGATGTCGGTGGGGAGTGTGCTGGCAGCAGCCGTGACCACCCTCCTGTTCGCCCTGCCCATGTCGATCCTGTTCATCCTGCTGGCTTGCGGGCGCCGTGTACCCAGGGGTTGCCGTTGGCTGTCACTGGTCTCGATATTCATTGTGCTTGCCACCGCTTTTTATCCCATCTATGTGACCGTGCTGGCTTTCCTGCTGAAGCCCGGCGATCCAGCAGTCGGAAGGATGATGGAGGTCAGCTCGCAGGTGATCAAGCTGCGTTTCCTCCTGCCGGGATTGATCTTCCTGTGCCTGGCACTGGATCAGCATGCGCTTTGCCAGGAAGACATCCGGTATTGGATGCCGGGAACGAGGCTCGCCTGAATTGGGACCAGGATGGAATATTGAGGAGAAAAAAATGAAAAAAACCACTGCAAGGACAAACCCGTTCAAACCTGTTTTCCTGCTCATGACAGCCGTGCTCGTGCTGGTCTCCTGTGGAAAAGGGGCAGAACCTGCCGCCAACACAAGCCGACCGTTCCAACCCCGGTGACCCCTACGCGGGATTGAACCTGGTTGTGCCCAATCCTTATGATCCACCCATCGAGATGACCTCCGTCACCACTCGGTCAATGCCACCGTCAAATTCCTGGAAGGGAATGATATCTACAACAATGTCTGGACGCGGGCGTATGCAGACCTGCTGGGGATCAATCTCACCTACAAGTGGGTGGTGGATGGCTCCATGTATGAACAGAAACTTGGGCCTTTCGATCAACTCGGGCGACATCCCGGATATGTTTCGGGTCATCCGCGGCCCAACTGCTGCTTTACCAGGAAGCGGGCCTGCTCACCGACCTGACCTCCGTCTATGAAGCCGAGGCATCCGCGAACACACGCGATATCCTCAGCCAGGACCCGGTCGCCCTCAAGGCCGCCACCATCGACGGCAAGCTGTGGGGTATCCCGCTGACCGATGCCTCCGTCGCCACCGCCTCGGTGCTGTGGATCCGCCAGGACTGGATGGACAAGCTGGGTATCGCTGCGCCAACCAGCATGGCAGATGTGCTGGAGATCTCCCGGCGTTTCACCGAGGAAGACCCGGACGGCAACGGGGTGGATGACACCATTGGCCTGGCATGGACAAAGGTCCTTTGGGGCGCCATCGCCGGTCTGCAGGGTTTCTTTAACGGCTACCATGCCTACCCCGGCATCTGGTTCGAGCGGGATGGCGAGCTGGTCTATGGCTCGGTGCAGCCGGAAATGCGCGCCGCCCTGCTTGCCCTGCAGGAAATGTATGCGAACGGGCAGATCGATCCGGAGTTCGGGGTCAAGGATATCAACCAGGTCACGGAAACCATCGCCCAGGGAAAATGCGGCATGGAGTTCGGCGTCTGGTGGAATCCCTACCATCCCCTGAACCTGAGCCAGCAGAACAATCCCGATGCCTACTGGTCGGCCTTCGCAATCCCATCCGTGGATGACACCCCTGCCAAGAGCCAGTACAGCTCGGCCATCTGGTCCTTCCTGGTGATCCGGAACGGGTACGAGCATCCCGAAGCGCTGATCCGCATGGTCAATTTCTGGACGGACAACATCGTGCGCTCGCAGGATGACAACATCCGGCGCATTTTCCTGGGCGATATCGATAACCCCGGACGTGGTGCTCTACAAATACACGCCGGTGGTCCTCTGGGAACCCAATGCGACGATCGAGGGCGGCCGCAAGCTGCGCGACGCGCTTGCCAAACATGATCCTTCCGGTCTGGACCTCGATACGCAGTGGCGCTACCGGATCATCCAGGCCTATTTCGAGCAGGGCATCAAGGAAGCCTGGGTGGAGGTGGCCACCAATGGCCCGAACGGCTCCAGTCCCATCCTGGAGCGGATCCTGGAGGATCGTGGGATGTTGAACCGGTTCTACGGAACCCCCACGCCGACCATGGCTGCAGAAATTGCCCACGCTGCAGACGATGGAAGCCGAGATGATCACCAAGGTCATCATGGGCGATCCGATCGACCTGTTCGATCAGTTTGTGGAGGATTGGTATGACCTGGGTGGGACGGAGATCGTCGACGAGGTCAATCTCTGGGCTGAGAAGAACCAGTAACACTGCTGGTCAACGTTAGGGCGTATAAATGGTGCATGCCGTCAAGAATCAGGTTGTCTGATTTCCGACAGATGCACCTGGTCCAGATAACCGGAGTACAGGAGCTTGGCATGCGTCGCGCAGAAGATCTATCCAATGAAATCCCCCTCTATATGATGCTGGCTCCCGGCCGTTGTGCTGGTGCTGGTGTATTCCTATGCGCCCATGGTTGGGATCGTGATGGCCTTCCAGCGCGTTCTGCCCGGCAAGGGCATCTTTGGCTCGCCCTGGGTGGGGTTGGGACAATTTCAAGTTCGTGTTGGAGATGCCGACCATCTCCAGGTGGTCTGGAACACGATCCGCATTGCCGGCCTGAAGGCCAGTGGCGGGCGTGGTGGTGCCGGTGACAGTGGCGCTGATGCTCAACAATGTCACCAGCCGCGCTGTTCAAGCGCACCGTGCAGACGGTCATCTACCTGCCGCACTTCCTGTCCTGGGTCATCATGGCCGGCATCTTGGTGGATATCCTCTCGCCATCGGAGGGCATCGTCAACCAGGCGCTGGGGCTGGTGGGGATCAAGCCGATCTTCTTCCTGGGCGATGACAAGATCTTTCCCTGGACGATGGTTGTCACCGATGTCTGGAAATCCTTCGGGTTCGGCACCATCGTCTACCTGGCGGCGCTGACCGATATCGACCCGACGCTGTATGAAGCCGCGGTGGTGGATGGCGCCACCCGCTGGCAGCAAACCTGGTATATCACGCTGCCGGGGATCTCCGGGACGATCATCATGCTCTCCACGCTCAGCCTCGGCAACATCCTCAACGCCGGCTTTGACCAGATCTTCAACCTGTACAGCCCGCTGGTCTACCGCACCGGCGATATCATCGATACGCTGGTCTACCGCACCGGCATCCTCAACAACCAGTACGGCGTTGCGACTGCGGTCGGGCTGCTCAAATCGGTCGTGTCCCTGTTGCTGATCGGGATCGCTTACAAGCTGGCGGCCAAATGGGCCGATTACCGGATCTTCTAGGGGAAGGAAAGGCTGCTATGAACGCAAAAGATCCTCAGACTCCCATTTTTCCAGAACATGTCAACCTGGTGGTCCTTGGCGCTGCTTGCCCTGCTGTGCCTGTTCCCGATCCTGCATATCCTGGCACTTTCGTTCTCATCCGCCACTGCCGCAGCCAGCGGACGCGTGACCATCTGGCCGGTCGATTTCACCACCCAGTCCTACCAGTTCGTGCTGGAAAACCCCGCTTTCGGCAAATCCTTCCTGATCTCCCTGCTGCGCGTGCTGGTCGGGACGCCGGTCAACATGATCCTGACCATCCTGGTTGCTTACCCGCTCTCACAGGTCGCGCGAGGAGTTCCGGGCGCGCGATTTCTTCGCCTGGTTCTTCCTGATCACCGTCCTGTTCTCCGGCGGCCTGATCCCCTGGTACATGGTCATCCGCCAGACCGGGCTTGATCGACAAGTTCTGGGCGCTGATCATCCCCGGAGCGCTGCCCGTGTTCAACGTGATCCTGCTGGCCAACTCGTTCAGGAGCATCCCCAAGGAACTGGAGGAAGCCGCAGCCATGGACGGCGCCGGGCATTGGACCATCCTGTTCAAGATCCTGCTGCCGCTGTCCCTGCCGGTCCTGGCGACCGTGACGCTGTTCGTGGCGGTCGCCCACTGGAATGCCTGGTTCGATGGGCTTGATCCTGATGAATTCGCCGGATAAATATCCGCTGCAGAGCTACCTGCAGACGGTGGTCGTCAACCCGGACCCCAGGATGCTTACCGAGCGCGACCTGGCGCTGCTGAAGATCATCAGCAACCGCACCACCCGGGCCGCCCAGATCTTCATCGCCATGGTGCCGATCCTGGTCGTCTATCCGTTCCTGCAGCGCTATTTCACGACCGGCATCAAATTGGCTCGGTCAAGGGATGAGGATTGGAAATAATTCCCACCTGCCTGTTTCCATGTTATCCTGGCAATCCTGCTCGCGCAGAGTGGTTATTGCAGTCCGTCCAGGAATAAATCAATAGAAAGTAGGAGTGACCAATGTTATCGGACCTGAGTCGCATCCGCAACCGCAAGACCGGCCGTTTCTCCTCCTGGGACACCACCGGGCGCAACGCTGACCGTTGGATCATCCCGCCCGGTCGAGCGTTGTCCTGGCCGACATCACGCGGCCCGGCGCAGTCACGCACATCTGGATGACCCAGCTCGAATCATTACCGCGAGTGCCTGCTCAAGATCACCTGGGACGATGCAACCCATCCCAGCGTGCTCGTGCCGCTGGGCGATTTCTTCTGCCTGGGGCACGGCATGGTCAACTCGTTCCAGTCGGCGCTGTTCACGGCCTCGACCTTTTTCCCCTACCAGTTCAACAAACCCTGTGCGCTGAACTGCTACGTGCCCATGCCGTTCGCCAAGCGGGCCGTGGTGGAACTGGTCAACGAGAGCGACGAACCGCACGGCCAGTATTTCTATGTGGATTACGAGACGCTGGAAGAATTCCCCGCCGAGACGCGGCTATTTCCATGCCGAGTTCCGCCGCACCAACCCCTTCGGCGGCTGGGGGCCGGAGATCACGCGTCAACACCCCGGAAGCGGACGTCGCTCAACAAGGAGCGCGCGGCCTGGGACAACAACTACGTCATCCTGGAGACCACAGGGCCGCGGGCATTACATCGGCTGCAACCTGTCAGTCACCAACTTCACCGGCAACTGGTGGGGCGAAGGCGACGACATGATCTGGGTGGACGGCTACAAGTGGCCGCCGGACCTGCACGGCACCGGCAGCGAAGACTATCTCAACCAGGCCTGGGGCATGCAGCCCAACGCCTTCCTGCGCAACGGCTCGTCCATCTTCGAAGGCGGCACCATCCCCGCCCCGGAGATCGAACTCTACCGCGGCGACAGCGGCTACCAGACCAGCTACGTCTTCCACCTGGAGAACCCGGTGCGCTTCACCAAGGAGATCAAGGTCACCATCGAGATCGGCCACGGCAACCACCTGGCCAACGAGATCAGCAGCGTGGCCTACTGGTATGCACGAAAACCCACCCAGGTGGTGGACGTCCCGGCTGTCGATGCAAAGACTGCCCGTTCGGCGGGACAACGCCGGGAAGTGGCAGCAAGACCCACGAACGTGAATGCCCTGGAAAGCCAGCCATGTTGACGGATGAGATGAAAGATGTCAAGGCGAAATGGGCTGAAAACCATAAAGGATAAATCATGAATGTTGTCGCTCCCGAATCGGTTGGACTTTCTTCCTCCCGCCTGCAGCGCATCGATCGGGCTATGCAAGGCTACATCGACCGCGGGCAACTGGCAGGCCTGATCAGCGTGGTCATGCGCCGCGGGCAGGTGGCGCACATTGGCATGCATGGCAAGCTGGACCTGGCTTCGGGCAGGCCCATGCGTGAGGACGCCATCTTCCGCATCTTCTCGATGACCAAGCCCATCACCAGCCTGGCTGTGCTGATGCTCTACGAGGAAGGTGCATTCCACCTGCAATACCCGGTCTCGATGTTCCTCCCGGCTTTCAACGAGTTGAAGGTCTTCGTAAAAATGACAGATACCGGCATGGAACTGGCACCACTGGAGCGACCGGTCACCATCCATGACCTGCTGACCCACACCTCCGGCCTGGGCTATGGGCTGGATGCTTCCACGCCGGTTAACGCACTTTACCAGCAGGCCAACCTGCTGAACCCCAACGAAAGCATGGCGGACAAGATCGAGCGCATCGTCAAGATCCCGCTTCATCACCAACCCGGCAAGTGCTACACCTACAGCATCGGCATGGACGTACTCGGCAGGCTTGTGGAAGTGGTCAGCGGGATGGCGCTTGATGAATTCTTCAGGCAACGCATCTTCGAACCACTTGGCATGACAGACACCGACTTCTACGTCCCGGCGGAAAAACTTGCCCGGCTGGCAACCTTGTACACATCCAATCCTGCAGGTGGTCTGATGAACATGGCTGCGTTCCCGGGTGATCCAAACCAATTTCCCTTTGGTCCATGGACGGACAAGTCTGTCAAACCGGCCTTTCTTTCCGGCGGTGGTGGGTTGGTCTCCACGACTGCGGATTACCTGCGTTTCGGTATGCTGATGCGCAACCGGGGGGAATTGGATGGCGTTCGGCTCGTCAGCCGCAAGACCATCGAGCTGATGACCGCCCCTCACCTGAGCCAGGACCAATTCTTCATCAACGGTGCCAGTTCCGGGTTGGGGTTCACGGTAATGACCAACCCTGCCCAGGCGCAGATGCTTGGTTCCATCGGCGCATACGAGGCGGGTGGAGCAGCTCACACCAATTTCGTCGTTGATCCGCAGGAAGATTTGGTCGGATTATTGATGGCGCAATACATCCACACCGTTCCTTTGATGGTCGGGATGGACTTTAAGAGCCTGGCCGAGCAGGCGATCATGGATTGAGGTTACGATGCTAGCCGACCTGCCCACCCTGCATAAACGCAAGAGCAGCCGCTTTTCCTCCTGGGATGGCAGCGGGCGCAACCGTGATTCCTGGCTGATCCCCCCCAGGTCAAGCGTCGTCCTGGCGGACATCCGCGGTCCAGCGCAGATCACGCATATCTGGATGACGCAGTACGATCATTATCGCGAATGCCTGCTCAAGGTTACGTATAACGATGCTCCTTTCCCGAGCATCCTCGTTCCTTTAGGCGATTTCTTCTGCCTGGGACACGGCATGGTCAACTCGTTCCAGTCAGCACTCTTCAGTGCCTCCACGAATTTTCCCTACCAGTTCAACCAGCCCTGTGCGCTCAATTCCTACGCCTCCATGCCGTTCGCCAAACGCCTCGTGCTGGAACTGGTCAACGACAGCGACCGTGAGCAACTCCAGTATTTTTACGTGGACTACGAAACACTAGAAGATTTCCCTGCTCATACGGGTTATTTCCACGCTGAGTTTCGGCGGGTCAATCCATTCGGTGGCTGGGGGGCAGAGATCCGCCCCAATACTCCCCCAGCAGATGCCGTCAATAGCGGGTCTCAGGCTTGGGAGAACAACTACACCATCCTGGAGACCAGAGGGCGTGGTCATTACATTGGCTGTAACCTCTCGGTGACGAACTTCTCCAACGACTGGTGGGGTGAGGGGGATGATATGATCTGGGTGGACGGTTATAAATGGCCGCCTGACCTGCACGGCACAGGCAGCGAGGACTACCTGGGTCACGCCGGTGGCATGCAGGAAGACGCCGCCTTGCGCAATGGGTCTTCGATCTTTGAAGGTCGCACCATCCCCACCCCGGAGATAAACCTGTGGCGCGGGAACAGTGGTTACCAGACCGGCTATGTATTCCATCTCGAGAACCCGGTTCATTTCGAGCAAGAAATCAAGGTCAGCATTGAACACGGTCATGCCAACCACCTCGCCAATGAGATGAGCAGCGTAGCTTACTGGTACGCTGACCAGCCCACAAAAGCGGTGGATATTCCCCCAGTGGAGCAAAGGCTTCCTGTTCGACGCAGCAATGATGGAACCTGGATCAACGATCCTTCGCACCAGAATTCCGGGTAAGTTGGTCACGCCGACCGAAGAGATGCTGGCGTTGAAAGCCAAAGCCGCCAGGAAATAGCATGTCCTTCCCCCTGGCTTCCCTCCCCATCATCGACGCCCATGTTCACTTCGTCCATGTTGAGCGGATGAACGAACTGTTGCGCCTGCTGGATGAAGTTCCCTGCAATCGTTTCAACCTGGTCTGTATTCCCAATCCGGATGGAAGCACCCACAACCCGGCTGCGCTCCATTTCAAACAGCATCACCCTGACCGGGCTTTTATTTCCGGTGCCCTGGAATATGCTCCGGTTCTCGCCGATCCCGGTCGTGCCCCCGAACTCCTCGCCGCGCAGATCATCGCACTTAAGCGGCGCGGCTTTGATGGCTTGAAATTGATCGAGGGCAAGCCGCAGGTCCGCAAACTCCTTCCCCACCCGCTTGACGGTCCGTTGTATTCCGGGATGTGGACCACCCTCGAAGAGGAGCATTTCCCGGTCGTATTCCATGTCAACGATCCGGATGAATTCTGGGATGCGCAGCACTGCCCCGATTGGGCGCGGCAGTCCGGTTGGGATTACTCGGATGGCAGTTTCCCGCCAAAGGAAGATCTCTACACCGAGGTGGATAACATCTTAAGCCAGCATCCGAATCTGAAGATCACCTTCGCCCATTTCTATTTCCTTTCCAGGGACCTCGAAAGGGCTGCAAGTTTCCTCGAGAGGCACCCTACAGTGTGCTTCGATCTTGCGCCGCACATGGACATGTTCCGTGACTTCAGTCTCATCCCTGATGAGGCGCGCACCTTCTTCAACCGCTTTCAGGAGCGCATTATTTACGGCACCGACCTGGATACGCGTGTCCTTGCCCGTGGCGAGGGCGGTCTCCATTTCATGCGCTCCATCCCGCTGCTCATTCGCTCCTTCCTTGAACGGGATGGGGAGTTCACCCTGCCCGATGGCACGCATCTCCACGGTCTGGGCCTGCCGCGCAGTGTTCTCGAAAAGATCTATGCTGCCAACTTCGAGCGGATGGTTGGGAGGGGCCCGGCAGCGTTAAAGGAAACAGAATGAAACGTTCATACTTCAAGAAGAACTCACAGCGAATCTTTCATGGACCAAACCTGCTCCAGATCGCTCTACCGCTCGGTGGGATCGGCGCGGGATGCATCTGCTTGAACGGGTATGGTGGCTTGCAGGATTTCTCCATCCACCACGCCCCGGTCACCTCTGCCCAAGCGGACCGGCACCAGCCGCAAGATGCCGGGTTTGCCCTCCTGCACCTGCCCGCCCAGAAAGTGACACGGCTGGTCGAAGGACCCTTCCCGCCCGAGAAGATCTACAACCTTGGATTAAAGTCACAGGGGTACAACGGAGGTGGTTTCGAGGGACTGCCGCGTTTTCGCGAGTGCACCTTTAAAGGTGAATATCCCTTTGGCGTGGTGCGACTCTCAGATCCAGACCTGCCACTGGACGTGACCCTCACCGGGTACAACCCTTTCATCCCACTCGAGGATGTCAATTCAGGCATCCCTTGTGCCATCCTCGAATACAGCTTGCATAATTCCTCCAACCAGGCAGTGGCATACGAATTCTCGTATCACCTGTCCCACCTGGCCCAGAAAGGCGCAGAAACGAGCGCAAGGAGTGAATCCATCCCCGGCCTGGGTGTCTTTTTCTGGAACGAAGCCCCTACAGTTTCTCCTGCCTTTGGGAGCGCTGCCCTGGGTATCCTGCCTGCAACAGGGTCTCAGGCACAGGTGAGCGGTGAACCGCTGACTTAAAGCCCGCTGGCTGCAGGGTGGCTGGTTCGACGCAATCTCTGCACTGTGGCGTGAAGTCTCCACCGGGAACTTCAAAGCCGTGGAAGGACTCCCTGTTGACCCCAAACCGGCACGGAAAGGGGGCTCACTCCTGGTCCGCGGGGAACTTTCCCCGGGGGCAAGTATCACCTATCCGGTAATCATCACCTGGCACTTCCCAAACATCACCGAGAGCTCTGCCAGCGGGAGCAGCCCGGTCCAACTCGACAATCAAGGCCCAACCTGGCATCCCTTCTATGCCACGCAATGGAAAGATGCCCGCGCAGTGCTGCTCTACATCCGGGACCACTATGCTTCCTTGCGCAGCCGGACCCAGGCTTTCCATGAGGCGATGTTTTCTTCCACCCTGCCTGCATCCGTCCTCGATGCTGTCTCAGCCAACCTCGCCATCTTGAAATCGCCGACCATCCTGCGCCATGCAGATGGTGATCTGTGGGGTTGGGAAGGTTGTTTCTGTGACCGCGGTTGCTGCCCGGGGTCCTGCACTCATGTTTGGAATTATGCGCAATCCATTCCGCATCTCTTCCCGGTTCTCGAACGAACCCTCCGCCGGCGCGAGATGGAGGAGTCGATGGACGATCGCGGCCATGTCAACTTCCGCGCCTCCCCACCAGGATTGCCCACCGCACACGATTTCCACGCTGCAGCGGACGGCCAACTCGGCGGGATCATGAAGTTGTACCGCGAGTGGCAGATCTGCGGGGATCGCGACTGGCTTGAGCGGATGTACCCGCTTGCCAGGCGCAGCATGGACTTCTGCATCGAGCAGTGGGACCCGCGCCATGTTGGCCTGGTCGAAGAGCCGCACCACAATACCTACGACATTGAATTCTGGGGCCCCGAGGGGCTGTGTTCCAGCTTCTATCTCGGCGCGCTGGCAGCCATGTCTGCACTGGCAGATGAGGCTGGCCATCCTGAAGATGCCATTGTTTATGATGAACTTGCCCAAAAAGGTGCGCAGGCCATCGAATCCCGCCTTTTCAACGGTGAATACTACCAGCAGGAGCTCATGGGTTCAGGTCTGCGCGATGACAGCTTCATAAAGATGCTTGCCGGTATTGCCAATGATCACAGTGAAGAAGCCTGCCTGCTCAAGGCTGAAGGTCCCAAGTACCAAATTGGTTCCGGCTGCCTTTCGGATGGAGTTTTCGGTGCCTGGCTGACGCAATTGTGCGGGTTGGATACCCCCCAAAATCGCCTGTCGATCCGCAGCCATCTTGCGGCAGTCTATCGGTACAACTTCAAGCCCAGCCTTTGCACGCATGCCAATCCCCAGCGTCCCGGTTATGCCCTTGGCGATGAGGCCGGCCTGCTGCTTTGCACCTGGCCGCGCGGGGGCAAACCCACGTTGCCGTTTGTCTACTCGGATGAAGTGTGGACCGGGATCGAGTACCAGGTGGCATCCCATCTCATTGCCGAAGGCATGCTGGAGGAAGGATTGATGATTGTGGAAGCCGCGCGCTCGCGTTACGATGGGCGGAGTCGCAATCCCTGGAACGAATATGAGTGTGGCAGCTATTATGCCCGCGCCATGTCCAGCTATGCCCTGCTCATTGCCCTCTCAGGCTTCAGATACTCTGCACCCACCCGCACGATGACCCTCGCCCCGCGTCTAGAGAGGGATCCTTTCACCTGTTTCTTCTCGACAGCCTCAGGGTGGGGAACCTTTACCCTGCGTGCCAAACGACTGGAGATCCAGCTGGCTGCCGGGGAGTTGTTCCTGGACCACCTGCAGCTCACACGTCGCGATCAAGCGATCACTCTCCATCCTGCTGCAGTGTGTCGTCCTGGAAAACGAACCGTCATTCCTCTTCCGGTGGCATCATCCTGAAGATTAAGGTTGAGCGTTCTAAATCTCATTTGACCAAGGCCTGGACCCGGCACCGGATACGCAGACGTTGCCTGTTCAGGATGGCGAGGTCGATGGAATTGTTTTCGAATGAATGATCTGTCCTCCATGGGATGACCTGATGAATCCACGTCAACGTCTTCTGGCAGTTCTTCACGGCGAGGTCCCTGACTGTGTTCCCGCCAGCCCGGATATCTCGAACATGATCCCGGCGCTCCTGACCGGGAAGCCTTTCTGGGAAATCTACGTGTACCAGGACCCGCCTCTTTGGAAAGCATACATCGATGCCGCCAAATACTTTGATATTGATGCTGGTTTCGAGCTCTATGATTTTGGCGACCTCTTCGGCGACGAGCTCCCGCGCAAACGGTTCATCGTTGACCGCCGCAAAGATGGAAGCTTTGTCACACAGGAATATTTCCCTGAAACCGGTGTGTGGAGCAAGTATGTGGAAGTTCACACCGCAGCCATGCCCCCTGCGACGATGATAAAACCAAAGATAGTGGGTCTGCCGCCCACACCTGCCTCCTGGGAAGAGATCTCAGGGATCAAGCAGTGGCCGAAGGGAGTGGAACTCTGGAATCTGATCAAGCAAGAACTCGGTGACCAGGGTGTGCTGGGTATGCCTTCCGGGATGTCTACCCTTATTGTGACAGACTTGGACGATATCTACGAATACCATGACAACCCAGCCAAATTTTCCCGGCGCCGTGAGGAGATGCAATCCTTTGCCTTGAAGCGCATGGAAAAGATTGCCGCACTTGAGGAGAAACCGGATTTTCTTTTCTGTGGCGCGTCAGGGTCGCTGATTTGGCAATCGCCAAAGATGTTCCGCGAGCTGGCATTGCCGGTTCTGAAACAGGTCACCGAAATGGCGTATGACCTGGGCATTCCCACCCACATTCACTCCTGCGGTCCGGAACGGTTGCTGGTCAAAATGGCTGTCGAGGAGACCCGGCTGACGGTCATCGACCCGCTCGAGATACCGCCGATGGGCGACTGCAACCTGGCAGAGCTGAAACGCCTCTACGGGGACAAGATCATTTTGAAAGGCAACCTGCACACCACGGACGTAATGCTGAACGGCTCGGTGGATGAGGTGATCCACGCCAGCAGGAAATGCATCGATGATGCCGCTGCGGGGGGCAGATTCATCTTGTCAACGGGTGATCAGACGCCGCGTGACACGCCGTTGGAGAATATCTTTGCTGTTATCGAGACTGCGCGAACTTACGGCGATTATTCCAGGAACAATTCGCTCAGAAAGGTTTGACCGTGACCGCCTCCACTCTTGGATCCCGCAAGCAGCGCTGGATGCAATTCTATGACCTCGCCAGCCCGCGCCGTGTAGCTTACCTGATCCGCTTTGCCCCTGAACTCCCTCCACGTCCACTACCAACACCGGAGCGCAAGCAGGAACGCCTCGAGTGGATCTGGAAGAACTACGAATATCATCTGGAACGCATGGAATGGCTGGAGGATGACACGCTCCCCTGCCTCGACATGCTGACCGGCACTGAGATTTTCGCCGAGGCGTTTGGCTGCCGCATCCTCTACCCGGAAGATAACAATCCAGCACCCTTCCCAATGCTGCATGACGCTTCAGACGCCGCCGGGCTGCACATCCCTTCCCTTGACGCGCCGGCATTGCGACGCGTCTTCGAGATGGCAGACGAGTTATACCGCCGCGCCGGGCATGACGCCCTCTTCCGCATGGTGGATTTGCAGTGTCCTCTGGATGTAGCTGCCATGATATGGGACAAGATCAATTTCTACCCGGCATTGATCCGCTCTCCGCAAGCCGTGGCAGACCTGGTCGAAAAAATTACCACCTTGCAGTCCAATTTTCTTGATGAGTGGTTCCGCCGATATGGAAGAGAGTTCGTTGCCCATTTTCCCGATTACTACATGCCTCAGGGCGTCACTTTCTCGGTGGATGAGATCGGTGCGGTCAGCGGAAAACTGTTTCTCCAGTATTTCCTGCCGCAACTGAAGTATTTTTCCGAACGTTACGGAGGGCTGGGCGTTCACTGCTGTGCCAATGCCCGCCACCAATGGGACAACCTCAAACAGATCCCCGGTTTGCGCCTGCTCAATATCAGCAGCCAGGGCGTGGCCTCGCACGAGGTATATCCCTACTTTGCTGACTTCGTCGCCCAGTGGAATTATGACCAGTCGCCGCTTCCGCGTGCCCCACTGGAGTGGTTGAGGGAGATCCCGGTGAAGGCGCATGTTGTTTTTGACATTCCTGCTGTAACCAGGGACGATGCTCTGAGAATTTCAGAACAATTCGAGGTTTTCAATGGTTGATTTATTCTCACACCTGGACACTGCCAATCCCAAAGACGGCTGGGTGATCCTTGGGCCGGGAGGTGGTGGTTGTGTCCACTCGCTGTCCGTCAACCCGCACCGAGCCGATACACTGCTGGTTTCCTGCGACATGACTGCCGGGTACATCACCCATAATGGCGGAAGTTCCTGGCGTGAGTTCAACTTGAAAAGCCGGCAGTATGCCTATGCCTTCGATCCCGTCGACCCGGATACGATCTATGTTGGCACCTCGGGATTATTTCGTTCGGTGGACAACGGTGCCACCTGGCGCTTGCTGTTCCCCAATCCCGCCACGGTCAGCGGCGAGGCGCGCCTGGGTGACGAGGCCGTTCACAGTTTTCTCTCAACCGACAACTGGCCTGGTGGAACGATCCATGCCATCCTGGTCGATCCGCTCCAGCCGGAACACCTGTTCATCGTCATCAAAAAAGGTGGCGCCATGCAGCCCGTGGATCACTTTCATGGGAGGAAGAAAGAGGGCCTTTTCATTTTCTCCAGCTATGACCGAGGCGGCACATGGGAGAAGAAAGCCGAATTCGACGGCGCCGACATCCACCTGTTGACCTTCGATCCGGCGTCACCGGTACGCGCGCGCGGACGTTGTTTGCCTTCACGGAAAAAGGATTGATCAGCATCTCCCAAGGCGGTACGCCGGTGCGCCAGCCATTACCCGAAGAGATTCTGGCCCTGCGCCATGCCAGTTGCGGTATTCATCCCGAAAGCAGGAAGTTGCACTTTTACGTTTCAGCTGTTGTGATGACCGCGGACAACCAGGCTGCCGGCACAGTCTGGAAGTCGGTTGACCTGGGTGCCACGTGGCAACAATGTATTCATGGGCCGGAGACTTGCAATCCATCCGACCCGCCTGCCTTTTCGCAGGTTTCGACATGCCCCTGCGATGCGCGCCGCGTCTGGCTGATTTCGGAGAAATACCCTGAATTGGACGCTGGCGGCGAGCGGGTTGTGCGCCACGGCATCTTAAGCTCCATTGATTCTGGCACAACCTGGGAATGGGCTGTCAAGATGGATGACGACCACGATCCTTCCAACCGATCCGGCGGCTGGGCGGAACGCGATTACGGTGCCAATTGGGGCGATCTCAAGGGCGACGACCAGATCAGTCCCAAGGGGCGTTTCGCCTGGGATGTGGTTGCCAGCCCCGTTGACCCCAGGTGTGTGCTATACCATGGACTTCTCGACCATTTTCGTCACCCGGAACGGGGGTGGCACATGGCAGCAATTGGTTACGGTCATGCACCCGGATGGCTCGGTCTCCTCGCGCGGCATTGACGTGTTATCCGCTTATGGCGTCCACTTTGACCCTTTCGATAAGCTACATCTCGCCCTTTCCTTGACCGATACGGGATTTTCCACTCGCTCAATGGCGGTCGTACATGGCAGCATGCCTTGAACGGTGTGCCACGCCCATGGATTAACACCTGCTATTGGATGGTCTTTGACCCGCAGGTGAAGGGACGCGCCTGGTCAGCCTGGTCCGCCATGCATGACATCCCGCGCATCAAGATGTTCCGCGAAGAATTCCTCCTCCGCGACCAGGGTGGCATATGCAAGTCAGAAGATGGCCTGCAGACCTGGCAGCCCTCTGCAGCAGACCTGCCCGAGCGTGCCCTGTGCACCCATCTTGTTCTTGACCATACCAGCCCAGCCGGGCAGCGCACGTTATACGCAGCTATCTTCAATGGTGGTGTATACAAGTCCAGCGATGATGGGACGACCTGGAAGCTGAAAAACAACGGCCTCGACCCGCGTAATCTCTTCGCCTGGCGCCTGGCGTTGCTCCCCGACGGGACTCTTTATCTTGTGGTGGTCAAGAACAGGCTGAAAGGACATGAATTCAGCGGAGCGGTTTACACCTCTGCGGATAAGGCGGAAACCTGGCGGGAGGTGCCGCTGCCGGAGGGGGTGGACTTCCCCAATGACCTGACCTTTGACCCCTCCGGGCGGCTGTATCTTGCTTGCTGGCCGCGCCTGGAAGCCGGGGAAAACCGTTTTGGCGGTGCTTATGCTTCCGATGACGCCGGTCGGAGCTGGGTCCGTATCTTCGACCCTGTGGCGCATGTTTACACCATCAGCGTGGATCCGCGCAAACCTGACACGCTCTATCTGTCCACCTTTCATGCCGGGGTCCACCGTTCGGATGACCGCGGTAAAACCTGGAAACGCCTCAGGGGCTGCAACTTCCAATGGAACCAGCGCCCCATCCCCGACCCACACCATCCCGGCATGCTCTACCTGACCACCTTTGGCAGTTCAGTTTGGTATGGTCCAGCGCAGGGAGTGGATGATGCGCTCGAGGAGTCTGTGCCAGGATAGCTATTCCATGTTTTCCGGGCACAGGCTGCTCCTGGGGTGGGTTATGCTCATGATAGTAAACAGCCCGGGTGTGAGAATTACGCTGCGGACCGTGAAAGATGGTTTGTTCCAGGGACTTACCTTTCATATGCCCCGATATCCGCTGCGCTGTCCCTTGAACAACCGGAAAAATCATCCCGGGGGACACCAATGGTGCTGCCTGCTCCTATCGCCAGGCTGCCAGCTCTGAGACAACCCTTGGCGGGCGCGGATCCCCTGACGGGGCGCGGTCGCGCACTGTGCACTCGAACCCCCGACCTGGCATCCCCTTTCGGGGACTTCAATGTGATAAAAAAAAGGGTTGTCTTGCATCCTGGGCCGGTCGCGACTGTGCACTCGAACCCCCGACCACATCCCCTTTCGGGGACATGTGTAGGGCGCGGACCCCTTGGGGCGCGGTCGCGCACTGTGCACTCGAACCCCCGACCTTACATCCCCTTTCGGGGACTTCAATGTGATAAAAGAACCGGAGGGCTTGTGGGCGCGGATCGCTAGACTCGACCTTCACGACAAGACCTGGATGGGTCTTGTTTTGTGGGCGCGGAGGGGCTCGAACCCCCGACCTCATCAATGTGAGTGATGCGCTCTAACCGACTGAGCTACGCGCCCGGGATGAAGCGACGGGATTATAGCCGAGGTTATCTGCTTTTGCAATGGTCTACGGCGCAGGCAGGAAATTGAGTGGGTTCACTTTGCCATAGGTCGTGTGCATCAACTCGAAGTGCAGGTGCGGACCGGTGGAGTTGCCGGTGGAGCCCAGCAGGCCGATGATCTCGCCCTGGCCTACGCTCTGACCGCAGTTCACGTTGACCTGGTCGAGGTGGGCGTAAAGCGACTGCCAGCCGTTGCCGTGATCGAGCACGATCATATTGCCGTAACCCCAGGTGTTCCAGCCGGCGTAAACTGCCGTACCGGCGTCGGCGGCGAAGGCGGCATCCCCCAGTTGGGCGGCGATGTCGATGGCATGGTGCTTGATCTCGGGCAGGTAGGGCGTGCCGGAGAGCCAGTGCTTGGGGGCGGGCCAGATGAAAGTGCCGTACCCCACCTGGATCTGGTTGATCGATACCGCAGGCGCCGGGGCCCCAGATCTGGGTGGAAGTGGGCGAATTGACGATGACCATCGGCGCGGTCCACGAGGTGAACTCGCGCTTCCCGCCGGGGATGATCAACCAGGTGCCGGCGGTGATGTTCGGGCTGGTGAGATCGCCGATCGCATCCGGGTCGAGGTGGTTGCCGGGGTAGTTGACGATGGCTTCGACGTCGGCACCGAAGAACTCCGCCACGCCGGTGAGTGACTCGGCACCGCCGCCTATCCATTGGTAGTAGGTGCCGTCCGTGGGCAGGATGTTCAACACCTGGTCGGGTTTCAGCAGGTCTGGTGAGTCCTTCAGCGTCTCGTAATTACCGAAGAGGATGGTGCTGGGTTTGAGGCCGAATTTCTCGGCAATGCCAAATACCGAGTCGCCGGCCTGGACGGTGTATTTGACCACCTCCACGCGCGGGCGGCTGGGGATGGAGGTGTGCAGATCGGCCTGGCGCGGGATGCCTTCGAGCACCACGGGAACGGCTTCCGGCAGCAGGTCGGAGGCGAGGGGCGTGGTTTCGCCTGCGGGAGCGGCTGCCAGTTCGGAGGTTCGCGCCTGGACTGCGCCGCGGTAGAGGTATTGCATCAGGGTGACCACGCCGAGGATGACGAGGACCGAGAGTATGTTCGTCCCAATACGCAGCGCGGTCTCACCCAGCCCCACCTGCTTCAAACTGAGGGCAACGCGGCGGAACAGGGTGGGCTCAGACTGCTCCTGCCCGGCAGGTTCAGGTTGAGATTGCGGGACAGGTTCAGTCTGCGCCTGGGGTGGAGGGGGATGGGAACTCATCAAGAGGGTCTGGATGCATGGAAAACATCATAACATGCCCAAAAATGAGCGTCAAGCAGGTAGATTAAGGGTAGATTAGATAATTTTCCGGCGCACGACCGGGAATTGGACATGGATCACCACGGCAGCCAGCAGGCAGAAGCCCCCGCAGATCAGTGCGGCGCGCGGCACCCCCTGGCTTTGAGCCAGCCAGCCGACGAACAGGCTGCCGAAGGGTGCCACTCCCTGCAACGCCCACAGGTAGATGCTGAAGACCCGCCCGCGCAAGTGGTCAGGGGCTTCCAACTGAACGAGGGTGTTCATGGTCGCCAACTGTGAGACCATGCCCCAGCCGAGCACACCCGCCAGGACCAGTGCCAGGGGCAGGTTGCGGGCGAAAGAGAGCACGGAGATGGTGATGGCGAAGACGAATTGACCCACCATCAGCAGCACTCCCTGGCGGCGCATGTGGCTGAAGGAGGAGATGATCAAGGCTGCAGTCAGCGCACCAATGCCCTGTGCCAGGTAGAGGCTGCTGGTGCGCGCCTTGACGAGCGCCTCGGTGTCGCCAACCAGGCCAAGGACGGTGCGGGCGATGGCCGGGATCTGCTGTCCGAAGGGGAAGCCGAAGAAGCCGATCAACGCGGCGAGCAGCAGGATAGCCATGACCAAATTGTTGGAACGCACGTAGCGCAGCCCTTCGCTGAACTCACTCCCCAGGGCGCGTTTCTGCCCGTTGTTGTTGGCAGGTTGGACCGACTTGAACGGTGTGCGCACGAAGAACAGGCTGAGGATGACGAAGAGGAAGCTAAGGGCGTTGATCAGGAAAGCCCAGCCCTCGCCCTGGTTCTTGACCAGCAGCAGCACCACGGCGGTGAGCGAGGGACCGATGACCCGCGCCAGGTTGAACACGGTAGCCTGCAGGGCGATGGCGTTGGGCAGTGCCTTCTTGCCGACCAGCTCGACCAGCATGGACTGGCGGGCGGTGATCTCGATGGCGTTGGCCGTTCCCAGGACGAATGACAGGGCGACGATGTGCCAGATGCGGATGAGACCGGTGAGGGCCAGGATGGCCAGCAGCAGCGCCTGGAGCATCATGATGGTCTGCAGGACAATGACGGTCTTGCGCTTGTCGAGGCGTTCGACAAGCACGCCGCCGGGCAGGGCGAGCAGCAGGGTGGGCAGGGTGGCGGAGAAGCCGATGATACCCAGGTCGAGCGACGAGCCGGTGAGGCGGTAGGCCAGGTAGGGCTGGGTGGTGTTCTGCATCCAGGTGCCGATCATCGAGATGAACATGCCGACCCAGAAGATGAAGAAGTCGCGCGAGGCAAGGGCAGGGAAGCGTTCGGAGAGTTTCATGGGCTAATAATTGGTAGGACGCGGACATGTGCGCTGTGCGACGCGTATAAGTGGATTATATTTTACGTTTTCTGTATCCAATAATACCTTGATGACTATATCTGGACGGTCGTAGGCCGGGTTGTTGACCGAAGTGGAGAAACTACTGCCCTACCCCGTCCCTCCCCAAATCCTTTTTTGGATTTGGGGAGGGTGCCTGCAAAGGCGGGTGGGGCTGGAGGGACAAGCGTTTCAACCGTAGAAATTTCTGCGTCCACTTATACCCTGATCACCACCTCGGGACGGTCGTAGGCCGGGTTGTTGACCAGGGTGGAGATGGGATAGGCTTCCATCTCGGCAGCAGGGTAGGGGACGAGCAGGTCCTGCAGGTCGGCGGGGAATCTTGGGGTGGTCTCCAGCCAGCGCGCGTAGGCTGCCGCGCGGCAGGATGACCGGCATGCGGTTGTGGATCGAGGCCATCAGCTCGTTTGGCTCGGTGGTGATGATCGTCGTCGAGAGCACCTCGGAGCCCTCGGGCGACTGCCAGCGTTCCCACAGCCCGGCGAAGGCGAAGGGTTCCCCCGAGCGCAGGTGGATCAGGTGGGGCACCTTGGTCTTGACCCCGGGTGTGCTCTGCCACTCAAAAAAACCGTTCGTGAAGACCAGGCAGCGGCGGTAGCGGTAGGCGGAGCGGAAGGAGGGCTTCTCGGCGAGGGTCTCGCCACGCGCGATTGATCATGCGGCTGCCGATGGCGGGATCCTTCGCCCAGGAGGGGATCAGACCCCAGGTGAAGAAATCCGCCCGGCCTGTGCCGTCGTTGGGCAGGACGAGCACCGGTTGGGTGGGGGCGATGTTGTAGCGCCGGGTGCCCTGCGGGGGGAAGGTGAACTCGGGGAAGGCATCCTGCAGGTCGGCAGGGTCGAGGAAAAGAGTAAAGCGTCCGCACATGGGAAGTCCTTTGGGAATGTTGATCTGGGATTGATTGTAGCCTGTTAATCAGGATTTTGGATTCAGAATTTTCATTCGGAAATCTTCACTGTGTTCTTGAATGGATGAGTTTGAGAGAATTTTTGGCGTTGGGCGACCTTTGGGCACCAGGATGGGTTGTGTCAGGGCATAAGCTGAGTGTGGATATGCACCCAGCGACAAGACTTCAACCTGCTCTGAATGTTCGAGCATTATCACCGATAGTCCAAGAGGTTAGCATTTGCAATAAATCGGTACTATTAAGACATATTTTATATTATTACTGTATAATACCGACACAACGGAATTGTCCAACCTGTTTTCGGGACATCATTCTGTCTTGGGCGACAGCATCTTACATGGGGGTGATGCAAATTGATGACTGGTATGAGTTTCATTTTGGAAGAATGGATTAATGGATTATGAAGAAAAGTTTGCATCTTCTGGGTGACTATCTTTTTTAGCCTGGTGAATGGTTCCATCGGGATCGGCTGTGTTATTTTCGCCAGCATGAATGGAAACGATTGGCGGGCTATCCTCTCTGATGGTGGCTGGATTATGGCGCTTTCCATGACCTCCATTGGAATCCTCATCGCATTGCTCCGCCCCAAGAATCCACTGGGATGGATCTTCTTTGCTGTGGCATTCTTCCTGGGACTGGTGAGCTTCGCCCTTCAGTACGCCACTTATGCCCTGGTCACCTCTCCAGGCTCAATCCCCGCCGGTGCGTTCATGTCATGGGTGGGGCAAATAGCCTGGTTTCCAGGTCTCAGCCTGATGCTGACCTACGCAATCCTGTTCTTTCCAACTGGGACCCTGCCGTCCAGGCGTTGGCGCATTTTCGCCTGGTTGTGCGCGATCCCATTTGCTTTCTTCTTTCCGATCGCAATATCGGTTTGGCCTTTTCGAGGCTCTGGAACTCCTGCTCAACCCGGATAGCGTAGTACCACCCTCCGCCATCCTTTCTTTTCTCTTGATGTTATCCTTCCCCTCGTTGCTGGTCTGTGGGTTGGTATCTCTTGTTTCGCTGATCATGCGTTACCGCAAGGCTGACCTCATCGTACGCCGCCAGATCAAGTGGGTCGTCTTTGCTGCCGCTATCTTCCTGTCCGTTGAACTTCTCCAGGCGGTACCGGCGATCTATGCCTTCTTCATCAGAAAATCGACTCACCTTCCTTGTGACCGTTCCCATTTCGATCGCCCTGCCGGCTGCCATTGGAGTGGCAATCCTGCGTTATCGGTTATGGGAGATCGACATCCTGATCAACCGCACACTGGTGTACGTGCCCCTGACCGGCATCCTGAGCGGTGTGTATGCTGCCTTGACGAGTCTCCTGCAACGTGTCTTTATTGCCATTACCGGCACCAAGTCGGACGGCGCCATCGTCCTGACAACTTTGGTCCTGGCGTCCACGTTCACACCGATCAAGAATGCCCTGCAGGCTTTTGTGGACAAGCGCTTTAAAAATCCACTGGAGCCGCAGGCTGCCCTGAAGACGTTCAAGCGCCAGATCCAGGCGATCGAGGAGGTCATCGATGGGGAAAAGGCCGCCCGGCGTTTCCTGGACGAGTCCGCCGCCGCCTTGCAAGCCTCCTGTGGGGCGATCACCCTGTTGCAGGATGGGCAGCCTCAAGTGGTCTCGGTTACAGGCGACTGGGAAGCAGGTCGGGAAACCCTCGCCATCGCCATTGGGAAGGAAAATAGGAATATCGGGATGTTGTACCTGGGCCTCCGCCGAGATGGAACCGACTATACGGAGGCCGGAATATCACTACTGGCTGGCGTGGCAGACAGCCTGGAGAGTCCTGGGTCTGTGACTCAGGCTGAATTATTCAACCGCCTCCCGCTTGATCTGAATGATAAGAGGGGGAGATCGAAGTGGATAAGGAGATGCAGGTCTAGCTCTCAAATCCATTTGCTCCAATAATTTCTTTAGGGCGACCAATTCTTCCTTGTTCAATGTCACCCCCTTGCCCATTTTCTCGCCATCCGGCGCCCACTCACGGATGTCGTATTTGGGGTCGCGGTCGTTCCAACTGACCAGGTTGAGCTGCTTCTCCCAGCCGGATGGGGATTTGGAAAGCACGCCGATCTTCTTGATGATTTCGTATTTTATTTCAGCCATGTTCTCATCTCCTATTTTGCCCAAGTTTCATTTTCGGAAAACTCGAATTCATTTCTTGGAACTATTAACTTTTCCATTAACTGACAGTAGTTCAGCCATTCTTCCGCCTAGATATGGTGAAGCCCATGTAGCGGCAGTTCATGAACTGCCGCTACACCGACATGTGGCAGAGTCGAGGGAAAGGCAAGACGTCCATACTTGGGAGATCCTTCGGGAATGATCGAGATAGGCAGGTATTGGTTGAATTGTACCGATAAAGGCGAAAATGGGGAGGCGGGGATTTGATCCTGAGGAACAAAGGGGGAACAAATCCGAGACGCCAAGTTAGCTCATTTTGATCTAAAGGTATTATAGAATAAATGTTCTATGATGTCAAGGCAATGGAAATAGAGAATTGCTGAATGAAAAAAACTCAAGATGATCTACTTAATGGCTACTTAAGCAGAAGACTTGTCATCAACCATTAACGCCGGACCAATAAACCGGTACAATCAACAAAAATTTTCCAATCATCATTCACCCCCACCCTCACCCCTCCCCATGACCCCCTCCTTCCTCCCCCTCCCTCTCCTCGACGCCCACATCCACTTCGGCCATCCCAGCTACATGGACGGCCTCGTCTCCATCCTGGACGACAACCAGGTGAGCAAATTCAACCTGGTCTGCACCCCCTCCCAGACGCGCCTCAGCCTTGTGCCGGACGCGTTGTTCGTTAAAGCCCACCACCCAGGTCGCTGCTACGTCTTCGGCGGGTTGGACGTGGCGACCTACTTCATCGCTGCCGGCTCCTGCGGTGCCCTCTTCGCCGATTACGTTGAACGGCTGCTGGACATGGGCTGCGACGGGATCAAGATGATCGAGGGCAAGCCCGACATGCGCAGGATGCTCCCCGTTCCACCCTTCGACAGCCCCGCCTTCGCGCCCTACTGGGAAGTGATGGAGCGCCGCGCAGTGCCGCTGGTCTTCCACGTCAACGACCCGGAGGAATTCTGGGACGCCGCGCGGGTTCCGGATTGGGCGCGCTCCCAGGGCTGGTTCTACGGCGACGGTACCTATATCAACAACGAATCACAGTACACCGAGGTGCTCCACGTCCTCGAGAGCCACCCGAACCTGAAGGTGATCTTCGCCCACTTCTACTTCCTCTCCGCCCAGCTCCCCCGCCTGGCAGCGCTGCTCGAGCGCTTCCCCAACATGCATGTCGACCTGACCCCGGGCATCGAGATGTACGGCGCCTTCAGCCGCGACCCGCAGGCGGCGCGCGATTTCTTCATCCGCTACCAGGACCGCATCGTCTTCGGTACCGACATCGGCGCCAAGGCGTTGCTCAACACTCCCGGGCTGGGCATCGAACCCGGGGAAAGCGGCTTGCGCATCCGCGTGGTGCGCTCCATGCTGGAGAACGACGGCGAGTACACCCTGGACGTGGGCGACGGCTTCCTGTTTGGGCGCTTTGCCGGTCCCTACCGCGGGCTGAGCCTTCCCGAGGACGTGCTGCGCAAGATCTACTCCGCCAATTTCGAGCGCCTCACCGGAACAACGCCCCGCCCGCTCAACCCTGCCGCCATCGCTGCCGAATGTGCCCGCCTGGAGGCCGTCATCCCGATGATGGCTGCCACCCAGCCCGGCGTGACCATGGACCTCTCCGTGGCGCAGATGGTCAGGGAGTATTTCGTCGGGCTGACAAGCCCGCGGGCTGACCAAGCCCACGGGCTGACCAGTCGGGGCACGTGCCTGTGCCCAACAGGAGAATGGGTTGCCCCGAGACGAAAGAATATCACCAATGCCGCCTCTCCCGGCGCAATCCACGTCAGTTGTCCCGCTGATGTTTTCGGCCTTCCCCCGGCCTTCCGGGTGCACGAAATAAAGGAATCTTTTCACCAAATCCATCTACAAAGGAGAATGCAATGAAGACGATCAAGAAATGGCAAGAGCCGTTCTACGCCATCGGCGGGTTCGGCCCCGGGTTCCTGTACCAGGTCGTGCTCACCTACATGCTCTACTACTACCGCCCGGCGCAGGCGCGCCTGGAGGCCGGCATGCTCATTTTCGCCCCGGCGGGGGCCTACGCCCTGGGCATGCTCATCGCCCGCATCCTCGACGGGGTGGTCGACCTGCCCATCGCCGCCTGGACCGACAACCTGCGCAGCCGCTGGGGGCGCCGCCGCCCGATGATGCTGCTCGGCATGATCCCCACGGTCATTTGCTTTGCCCTGCTCTGGTTCCCGCCGGTCACCGGTCAGAGCCTCGGCGCGGATGGTCACTGGGGCAACGCCGTCTATGTGGCGGTGGTCAGTTCGCTGTATTTCTTCTTCCACACCTTCATGATCGTCCCCTACCTGGCTGCCCTATCCGAGATCGTCCCCGACGAGACCTCGCGCGTGCGCGTTGCCAGCTGGCAGACCTTCTTTAACACCGGCGGATACGTGCTCACCTTTGTCGTCGCCCCGATGCTCTTCGACAGGTTCGGGGTGCGCGGCACGGCGCTGCTGCTCCTGCCCAGCTTCCTGACCTTCATCGGTCCGCTGCTGGTCATCAAGGAGAACCCCACCAACGTGGACAGCGCCACGAGCAAGATCGAACAGAAGGTCTCCCTGTGGGACAGCCTGAAGATGACCCTGAACAACAAGACCTTCCTGATCTACATGTCCTCGGTGGCGATGTTCTACTTCGGCTTGCAGTTCTTCCTGGGCGGGATCGCCTTCATGGCAGCGGACATGATGGGTCTCACCGACACCCAGCTCGGGTTGATGAATGCCGCAGCCTTCGCGCCCGTGCCGGTCATGCTGATCCTCTTTAACATCATCTCGCGCAAGAAGGGGCCCAAGGCTGCCTTCCGTGCCGCCCTGCTGGTATTCGCCTTTGCCATGCTGCTCTTCCCCCTGGGTTGGAACAAGCTCAACCTGCCCGTTCCGCCCCTGGTGGTGGGCATCGTTGCCAGCCTGATCGGCAGTTTCTCCATCGGCGCCTTCTTCACCATCCCCTACGCCTTCCCAGCCCAGATCGCGGCCACCGAAGCCGCCCAGACCGGCAAGAACCGGGCGGGGATGTTCTTCGCCGTGCAGGGCCTGATCAACCAGTTCGTCGGCTCGCTCGCCGGTTCGGCGCTGGCGTTGCTGCTCGCCTGGCAGTACGGTCCGGTGGTCATCGGCCCGGTCGTTGCCCTGACCATGGTGCTGTCATTTTTCCTGTTCAAGCCCTATCCCCTGGGAAAACCGCTTGCCGCACAGAAAAAAGAATCCTGATCTGTATATTGTTCCTGCTCCCCGTCCTGGATGGGGAGCAGGCTTTTTCTGGAAACCCCTCCCATGACCACCCCCTGGACCTCGCGCCAGCGGCTGCTGGCTGCCCTGGAATGCCGCCTCCCCGATCACACCCCCTGTGCTTTCATGATGTACAAGGGGCTCAAGAACACCTGCCGCGACTACACCCATTTCCTGCAGGCGCAGCTTGACCTGGGCCTGGACACGGTAGTCGAACTGCCGCCGCGCCCGCCCGTGGTGGTCAATGACTACTACAACCTGCACGGATTGCCGGTGAGCTTTGCCCCGGGGGTGGAGGTGCGCGAATGGGCTGAAACGGATACGCAGGGGGAGACATTGCTGGTCAAGGAATACCACACACCGGACGGCATCCTGCGCATCGAGCTGCCGCGACCCTCGGAATGGCCCTATGGGGAGCATGTCCCCTTCCTGGACGATCATGTCATCCCGGGGGCGACCAGGCGGCTGGTGGAAACCCCGGCCGACCTCGAAGCACTGCGCCACCTGCTGGTGCCGCCTACCGCCGCTGAAATCGAGCTCTACCGGTCAGAAAGCGCCCCTTACCTGGAGTTTGCCCGCCGGAATGGGCTGCTGGTGGCTGGCGGCTGGGGCGTCGGCGCGGATATGATCGGCTGGCTGTGCGGGTTGCAGAACATGATCCTGCTCACCTACCGTCAACCGGATTTCCTGCGCAGCCTGCTGGGGTGCATCGCCGAGTGGAACATCAGCCGCATGCAAGCCGCCTTCAGCCTTCCGCTCGACCTGTACATCAAGCGCGCCTGGTACGAGAATTGCGACTTCTGGACGCCTGCCACCTGGAAAACTTTCCTCCAGCCGCTCCTGCGCCGCGAAGTGGAACTGGCCCACCAGGCGGGGGTCAAGTTCGGCTACCTGGTCACCTCCAAGGCGATGCCGCTGATCGAGGGCATCATCGAGGCGGGCGTGGATGTGCTCATCGGCGTCGACCCGCGCGAGTTCGACCTGCAGGTGCTGGCTGAAAAAGCGCGCGGTCGCCTGTGCCTGTGGGGCGGTGTCAACGGTCACCTGACGGTCGAGAGGGGCACCCCCCGGGAGGTGGAGGCTGAAGTGGCGGCAGCCATGCGCCAGCTCGCCCCGGGCGGAGGCTTCATCCTGTCGCCGGTGGACAATGTGCGCCAATATTCGCCGGCGATCGAGGCGAACGTCCGGGCGTTGATCAATAAGTGGGAAGAGGGCTGGTAGGGGAATGGTCGGTCGTAGGGACACGATTTATCATGTCCCTACTGTTCGGGCAGGTTCACAGGTGAGCCATGCGCAAAAACCAAGCTTTAAAGACAGGTCCCTCTGGAGTTATTCGTAGTGGCAGTGTTTTCATCCTGCCCTTACCGTCATCGATATTATTTTTATTCTGCCATTTCAAGAGTGACCAAGTGGAACTGGCTCGATAAAATTAACTGTATCCACGACGCCAGCCGGCATCCAACCAGGGCCTGGACGACATGCGACACCTGCGTACCCTTCATTCTGGATTGCCCCACGGCGGAGTTTGCATGGTATGGCTCCTCGTATGCAGATGGCAGTGAGTTTATCATCTGACTGAATTCGATTTCAAGATCTGTTCTAAAGGACATGGTCGACTTGCGCCGCTGAGCATTGCAGGCAGGGCACGCAGATGTTGTTCAAGAGGGGTATTATTTTCAACCGGCATATTAATCCTCCTAACTTGAAATAGTTCAATTCTTCCAGCCTTCGATGGGCTTCCGCGATCTCTTCAGTGGTGAAAAGGCTGTGATATTTCGTATTGTCACACAGAACAGCTTCAATTGACTCGTGCAAAATACCCAGTTTCCACAACTCGAACAAGCCGGTTTGAGGTTCGCCCTTTGCCAGGAGCCTTTTTGCCGTTTCCACACCACCATGATCTTCGAGCATTTGCAGGAAATAGGTGGCTACATAACCCCGTTTGCGTGCTGCTTCATAAGTTCCCCACATGGCTTTTTCAAATTCTGCTTCCAGGCTCATGGTGCATCCTCTTTCTGTCAATTCTTGGATTCTCGGGGTTAATGATCTATTGGATTTGGTTATTCGTCAATGGATGACAGCTGTCGATTAAATAGCAATCCACCAGTTCTCACAAGGGCATGAATTGCTGCAACATTTTTTAAAACAGTTCACCTGTACCCGCCTGAACCTGTTCGCGTTTATCCGCGTCCCCAATTTTCTTGACATACTAGAACAAATATTCTATAATCTCTTCGTGTCTACTCACACCCATAAGAATTTCGTGGGATATGTCATTGCGAAGGAGTGTAGCGACTGAAGCAATCCAAAAATAGTCAGCTTTACCCTACGAACTGGGTATTGCGTCGCTTCCCCCTTCGGGGACACGGTGCTCGCAATGACACCAGTAAGTAGATACATCTCTTCGACCACGGGAAAGTTCTGAGCTGAGTGATCCTATTTCAGTATGCCTACCCGTATTTCTTTTCCTCTCACCCTTCCACCCCCACTTGAGCCTGCGACAAAAGAGCAGGCATTTCCTCCCCTGGGTCCCGGCAATAGAATAAATAAACCCACCCCTCCAAATCGAAGAAAAAGGACCAGTATGCCCGCCATCGCCATCAATACCTATAACATATTATGTAGAACAACCCGAGTAAATAACTTACGTTCCCCCCAGATATTCGTTCCTCCTTTGAACACCTGTTAATAATTAATAATTAATAAATATTCCACAGGATTAAATCCCTCTGATAACCTTCGCCTTGAACCCATCCATGTCAACGACCCGTTCCTCCCTGTCCCCGGATATTGTGGTTCCTCCCAATCTTGCAGTTTATTTTTCCGCGTATTCCTGTCGTTAACCTGTACCCACTTTGTGGGTATCCGCGTCCATTTTTCTCTCCTTCTCGACCTCGCCTCCCCTGCTTTCCCCTCTCTCATAATGGGTGCCCAGGCGTCAAAATCCCAGGTTCTTCATGAAGGCTTGCATGAAGCCCTTGTCCGTGGCCAGCTCCACGTAACCGAGCTCCTTTGCCAGCGCTTCCGCCTGTCGGCGGCGAGGGACGGAGATGAGCATCTGCCTGGCACCGACCCCGGCAGCGTTACCCACCTGGCGGAATTTTTCCATCGGCAGGGGCGGGAACATGCCCACCCGCACCGCCGAGCGCAGGTCCAGGTAGGTGCCGAAGGCCCCGGCGACGATGAACTCGTCCACGTCCTCCCCGGTCAGCCCGGCAAGCCTGAGCAGCGTCTCCGTGCCGGCGCGGATGGCTCCCTTGGCCAGCTGGATCTCGTGCACGTCCCTACGGGTCACGAGCAGGTCGCGCCCCAGCCCGGTCTGCGCAGCGGGGATGAGCGGGATCTCGCTGCCGGGCAGCAATTGACCGCTGGGCTTGAGCAGTCCTGCATCCAGCAGCGCGGCGACAACATCCAGGATGCCCGAACCGCAGATGCCCACCGGCGGCTGGTCGTCGATCGACTGCCAGAGGAACTTCCCCTCGCTCCAGCGCACACGTTCCACGGCCCCGGGCGCGGCGCGCATCCCCTCGCGGATGTGGGCACCTTCGAAGGCGGGTCCCGAGGCGCACGAGCAGCAGGTGATCTTTTCCCCGCAGAGCAGGGAAATCTCGGTGTTGGTGCCGATATCCAGGGCAAGGACGGTGTGATCCTTGCTGGCAGCTTCCTTTCCGCCCAGCCCGGTGGCGAGCAGCATGGCGAGATGGTCCGCGCCGACATAGCCGGCGATGACCGGCGGCAGGTAGATCCCTGCCCCGGGACCCAGCGCCAGCCCAAGGTGGGCAGCAGAGAGTTCCAGTGGATCGGTGGTAGCCGGGGCGAAAGGGGCGTGTCCCAGTTGCTCCACGGGCAGGCCGGCAAACAGGTGATGCATGGCGGTGTTACCCACCACCACGGCGTCCAGCACCAGCGCCGGGTCCACGTGCGCTTCCCGGCACATCCCCGCCAGCAGGGTGTTGAGCGCTTCCACCAGGATGGATTGCAGGCGTGCCGCACCGTCGAATTCGCGACCGGCATAGGCGATGCGGCTGACCACGTCTTCGCCGTAAGCCACCTGCGGGTTCATCGCCGCAGCCCGGGCAACAGTGGCACCGCTTTCCAGGCGGACCAGGTAGGCAGCCAGCTTGGTGGTGCCCACGTCCACTGCCAGTCCGTACGCACCCGGCGTGCGGATGAGCGGGTCGGGCGAGACGCTCACTTCCAAGCCCTCCGTCTGCAGGCGCTGCGCGGCAGTCAGGCTCTCGGGAGGAATATGCAGCTTTACGTCACCCAGCGCTTCCACCTGGCATGCCAGGCGCCAGCCGGAAGCAAGGGCAGCCTTGCCGAGGGCGTTTTCTTCCACCAGGGTCGGGGCGGATACCTTGCCGGTGACGATCCGTACCCGGCACTCTTCACAGGTGCCCACGCCGCCGCAGACGGAAGCCAGCCCCACCCCGGCAGCCCGGGCAGCCTCGAGCAGGGACTGCCCGCGGTGAACTCGCCGCGCCGCCCCACCGGCTGGAAGTTGACCCGGAAGGTCTCATGCATGGCGGTAATGACAGCGCTCCTTCAGGCTGCACAGCTCGCAGAGATCCACCTGCTCCATGTGCTGACCGATGCCGACCACAAAGGAGACCGACTTGCGCGGGTGCATCATCCCACTTTCAGCCAGGCGTACGCCGGGAGGTGC
>CAWCBN010000002.1:0-834849 GCA_963793795.1 uncultured Chloroflexia bacterium | reverse complement strand
GATAAAGAGTGGTCACCCATTTGAACGACCGGTCAGCACCACGGCGCATCTGCGCTTCAAGGATGGGAGACAGTGCTTTTTGGCGCCGCTTCTGGCGGGCAGGGTTAACATTACGTAAGCCCACACGGGTTGGTTGCCGAATGGATCCGTATCCGGCTCTCGAACTGGTCATAGGCATACTTGCGCAGCACCGGGGTGATATCCAGTTGATCATCCTGGGCAACGTTAAAAAGGATCTCGTCCTGGTCAGTGAGTTCGAGGAACGAGTACGGCTGCCCGCCGCGCTCCAGGATGGTGGGAGTAAAGAGCCCGCACCGGGGTTCGGCAGCTGTTGTCGCTTCAATGGCAACCCGGTCTCCCGGGAACGATCTGGGCGGAATGGTCCACCAGGATTTTTGCTAGTCTGTCAATTCGGTTATCAGGCATGCTGTCTCCTATAATGATAGAGTTGGAAAATTATATCATTCACCAAACGTGGGCGTGTTTTAGTTGTTCCCGGACACGAGCCAGGTCATTCTCGATGTAATACTTCCAGCATGTGAGCATGGATCGCAGGCGGGGCTGCGATCATTGAACAGGGAGGTTGAAGATGCTCCGGGCCTCCATCAAGGCGGGTGACCCGCGCACCGGCTTGCTCTGCGATCAAGCCCCCGGCAGCCACATCCCATGAACTGATAAACAGTTCCCAGTACCCCTCCAGGCGGCCTGCAGCCACGTAGCACAGATCAAGGGCTGCGGAACCAAGGCGGCGCACCCCCTGGGTCATGCGGGCAAACCGCCCGAAGTATTCCAGGTTGTTCCCCAGGCGTCGACCAGGAGTGCGTTTACCGGGAAACCGGTGGCGAGCGAACTCCGCCGCATTTCTGTCACCTCCGAAACCTGCAGCCTGCGCCCATTACACCATGCAGCTTGCCCTCTTTCTGCGGTGAACATTTCATCCCGCATGGGGTCGTAAACGGCTCCCAGCTCAACGAGCCCCTGCCGGGAATAGGCGATCGAGACGCAGAAGAAAGGAATGCCATGGGCGAAATTGACCGTTCCGTCAAGCAGATCCGGTACCATTGATGGCTCTCTGAGCCGGGTACCAGCCCTATTTCTTCTGAAATGATATGGTGTTTTGGGTGGAGGCGTTGGATCTCACCGATAAGGAAGGCTTCAGATTGGTGGTAACTTCGGTGACGAGATCGATCTCACTTTCGTGTTTACCTCGTGCTCACGTTCATATCCAGCACGAAGGATTTCTCCTCCGCGGCGTGCCAGGGATTCCAACTCAGCTAAATTGGGTGTCATATTCATTTCCGTTTGTCGTAAAAAATATTCATGATCTGAAGGAAAGGTCCAGTTCCAATGAATTCTTAAATGTAGCCACAGTGGTGGAACAAGCTGTTGGAGGACCGTGATCGATCAGGGGGGTATTGTATCGTAATTCGCACCGCTGGGAATGGAAGATTATCTTGCCCAGGAGCCAAGTGATCCGGTTCATGGGCTATCGGGTAAAATACGGTTTCGAACGGCAATTAAGGGAAGGCAAATATTCTGGTTTACGTTTGTGGGACTACAATTATCTGAAAACAGACAGACCTCCGGAGTTCATCATTGAATAATCCAACCAGTGCCCAACACAGACCGCTGACCGCAACGATCGCCTACTATGTCGCCTTCATTGCCCTTGGCATGACGACCTCCATCAGCGGTCCAGCCTTACCATGGCTGGCTGAAAACACATCCAGCCCTCTCGACAGGATCAGCATTATTTTCATTGCCGGGTCGTTGGGATATATGCTTGGTTCCCAACTTGGTGGAAGAGCTTACGACATTCTTCCCGGCCACCGTCTTCAATCTGTGTCCCTGCTGTTGATCAGCCTGGCTACCATAGTGGTCCCACTTGTGCATTCACTCTGGTTCCTGGTCGTGGTTCTCTTCATTCTGGGAGCATTCCAAGCCGTTGTGGATGTAGGTGGGAACACTTTGCTGACCTGGATCCACGGTGACAAGGTCGGACCGTTCATGAACGGCTTGCATTTCTTTTTTGGGGTCGGCGCTTTCATGGCACCCTTGATATTTGCCAGGGTGGTTCTGGCAACGGACGACATCCAATGGACTTACTGGTTCTTCGCCTTGATCTCCCTGCCAATTTCGATCTGGTTCTGGTTCCTTCCCAGCCCACCAATCCGGAGTAAAAGTCTCAATCCTGGGGGCAAGAGTTCGTTCAGTGGAATATTCCTGATAATCATATTCTTCTTCGTTTGCATCGTTGGATTGGAAGTCGGCTTCGGGAATTGGATCTATACGTATTCCACACGCCCTCGGCCTGGCAAGTGAGACTTCAGCGGCCTATCTGACCTCGGCTTTCTGGGGCGCCTTCACGATCGCCCGACTGCTCGAAATCGTCATCTCTTCCCGCCTGCGTCCGCAGACCATTCTCTTTGCCGACCTGGTCGGCTGTGTGCTTGGACTACTTATCCTGATCCTTTGGCCCGTTTCATCCTTCGCCCTCTGGTCCGGGACCATCGTGATCGGATTTTCGATCGCTTCAGCATTCGCAACGGGGATAGCCCTCGCCGAGCAACGCTTGCGCTTGACCGGTTCATTGACCGGCTGGATCCTGGTGGGCAGCGGGATTGCCGGGATGGTCTTCCCCTGGTTGATCGGTCAGCTCTTTGAGCGCATCAGCCCGCGGGTCACCATGCCGATCTTGATGGTCATTACCCTCGTTGCATTTGTTCTATTGTTCGCCTTGATCCTGTCCAAACAAAAGGCAGCCAAATCCCCCTGCTTAGTAGAAAGGGATATCATCCCATCTCGTAAATTTTCCTCGCTTGATCACCTGGCGAACCAGGTTTGTCCCAAAGCGGTAACCCAACATGCGGTAATCGGGTACGGAAAGGATCAACAGGTCAGCCTGTTTACCCGGTTCAAGTGAGCCAATGCGACCAGCACGGCGAATGGCATGTGCTGCATTGATCGTGGCTGCAACGATCGCCTGGGCGGGGGTGATTTTCAAAGCGCGGCAAGCCAGGGCAATGACGAACTGCATGGACTCGCACCAGGCAGTTCCCGGATTGCAATCGGTTGCCAGGGCGAGAATGCCACCTGCCGCAAGGATCTTTTGAGCGGGCGTGTACTCATTCTCTGCTAATCCAAAAGGCGTGCATGGCAGGGATACTGCAACAGTGTCCGATCTTCCCAGTGCACCAATATCAGTTTCCGAAGTCTTCACCAGGTGATCAGCCGATGCCGCACCCAGTTCCACAGCCAGTGAGGCACCTCCCAGGTTATCGAACTCGTCAGCATGGATCTTAGCGGGAAACCGAGATCCCTGGCCTTGCTCAAGATCTGCCGGGACTGTGCTTGGTCAAAGGCTTTGTTTTCGCAAAAAACATCAGTGAACGGCAATTCGTTAACTGTGGAATTGGAGTGATTTTCATTCCACCAATCCCGTACTGCCGGAAGCATCTCATTACAGACCAGGTCGGTGTAGCCCTGGGGATCATCCCTGCCCGCGCCTGCCTGGCTGTATTCAGGGGCAATGGCATGCGCTCCCAGGAATGTGGGGACCAGTTCCAAGGGGCCTTCGCCATCCAATGCCAGGATGGTTTGCAACAGCTTCAGTTCGGTTGCAGTGTCAAGCCCATATCCGCTCTTGGCTTCGGCGGTGGTCGTGCCATGTGCAAACATGCGGGTAAGCCGCGGTCGGGTCTCCTCCAGCAGTTGTTCCAGGCTGGCGAGGCGCGTCTTGCGAACGGTGGAAATGATCCCGCCCTCCGGCAGCCAGGATATCGAGGTATTTCGCCCCAGCCATTTTCATCTCAAATTCAGCAGCACGGTCGCCAGCCCAGACGATATGGGTGTGGGGATCTACAAGTCCAGGCAGGACTACGCAATCAGTGGCATCGAGAGTGGCCTCGAACGGGAAGGCGGCGCGTAGTTCCGCGGTTGAGCCGACAGCAACGATATTCTCATCCTGGATCAGCACTGCGCCGTCCTTGATGAGGTTGAGCGCGCCCAGGGTGTGCCCGCGCTGGGGACCACCCGAGATTGTCAAGAGTTGCGAAGCTGAGTGGATAAGCATGTGGGTCTTCTTCCAGGGATCATTTCGTGGAGTAGATTGCTGGATGCATTATGCTTGCAAAGTGGCTAATCATGATTTAAGGCATACCAATCCCTTGAGATAAGTGCCTTCTGGGAATTGCAGTGCCACCGGGTGGTCTGGTGCCTGGGATAAATACTCCATGATCTTGGCTTCTACTCCGGCATCCAAGGCGGCGGAGGCAACAATCTTCTGGAACAAGGCAGCATCCACTCCCCCGGAGCAGGAGAATGTGACCAGGATGCCTCCGGGTCGCAAGAGCTTGAAGCCAAGCAGGTTGATATCCTTGTAACCGCGGGCTGCCTTTTCTGCCTGGGCGGCAGTGGGAGCGAACTTGGGCGGATCCAGTATAACCATATCAAAAAAGCGACCTTCATCGCGGAACTTGCGCAAGAGTACAAAAACATCCCCTTCTAAAATGGTGTGCCGTTCCGCAGGGAGATCGTTGAGTAACATATTCTCTTTGCAAAGAGCCAATGCATCCGCTGAAGCGTCCACCGAAAGAACAGATCTTGCCTCTCCTGCCAGGGCATTGACCGAAAATCCACCGGTGTAACAGAAGCAGTCCAGCACTTCACGGTTTGCAGCAAGTTCACACACCCTTTGGCGGTTCCGGCGCTGGTCCAGGTAAAAGCCTGTCTTGTGACCAGTGGCAATATTCACGTTGAACTTTAGTCCATTTTCAACGATGGATAACAACGCCCCACTCAGCTCTCCACGCTGGAGGCCCACAAGCGGAGCGAGACCTTCCAGCTTGCGCACGTCTGCATCCGAGCGTTCGAAGATGACTTGCAGTCCGGTCTCTTTGATAAGCACGTCAGCAATCGTCTCACGCCAATATTCTGCCCCGACTGAGAGATATTGGACCACCAGAACATCGGCATAGCGATCCACGATCAGACCGGGTAACCCGTCAAACTCGGCATGAATGAGCCGGAAAGCGTTTGTTTCCCAGTTCACCTGCCAGTTTTCACGAGAGGAGATGGCTGACCCGATCCTTTGCTGGAAGAAACCTTTATCGACAGGTTCAGAAGAGTCGAAAGTCCATACCCGTGCCCAAATCTGGGACGAAGGAGAGTAAGCCGCGCGCGCCAAAAATTGACCCTGGTGGGAGAGAAGATCCACTGTACTGCCAGGGGCAGGGTTGCCCTCAACATGCTCCACCGCGCCAGAGAAGATCCAGGGATGGCGGCGTAAAAGCGATCTTTCCCGTCCAGGCTTGAGAGTCAGGGGGGACATGCAGTTATTATGCCATAAAACCAATTCATTCTATGAAAAAAAACACCCCAAGAGCAGGGGTGTCCAAAGGCGGAGAGGGCGGGATTCGAACCCGCGAACCTTTTAGGGTTACACGCTTTCCAAGCGTGCGCGCTAAGCCAGCTACGCGACCTCTCCAAAACCAGCGGGCGAATTATACCAAAGAAAGTAAAAAACGAATAATGAAACCCTGGGCTATCCGCCTGATCTGACCAGGCGAGATGCAGATCTTGAGGGGTTGCCTATTCTCCAGCCAATTTCCGGGCTCGTTCCAGGATCTTGCGGATCAAGGCACTGAAAATGAAACCATGGATTGGGTAGAGAACATACCAATACATCACCCCGGGCAGCCCTTTCGGTTCAAAAAATGCTGTTTGGATCACAAGACATTTATCAACTGCCTGCTGAATCGCCTCAAATTGCAACCAGGCAAGACCTGGGACTTTCATCTCGGCTCTCAGGCGCAGCAGGCGGTCCGGCTCGAGAGCTTCCACCCTCCAGAAATCAAGTGCGTCACCCACCCGCAATTCGTCGGGATGGCGTCGACCCCGCCTGAAGCCAACCCCACCTAGAAAACGGTCAATGATCCCGCGCGCCATCCAGATCCAATTTGCAAACAACCAGCCGCGTTTCCCCCCAGACCTGTGAACACCCGGTAGATCAACGAAGCCGGCAGCGAGGTATTTCTTTGACGGCGTTCCAGAAGAAGACCTTCCCGGGTGGTAAGAGTGACAGGTATGGCATCTCCTGTCGCAGAGATCTGGGCGTCGCTCCACGTCGTCTCCACATTATCCGTGGCAATACGCATCAAGGCACGTTCCAACGAGGTGGCATAATCGTGCGGCTCGATCTCGGGGAACAGGATCCTGGCTTGGTCACTTTGAACGATCACCTCGTTGCGCAACCCTTCGATCAAGGCTTGGGCTAGAGGAGCTGGAATGGGAGTCATCCAGTGCAACCAATTGGCCCAAACACTCATTGGCAGGAAAGGTGCCATTAACATCACCCGATGCAAACCGCGTGCCTGGGCATAGCCGCGCATCATGTCTTGATAGGTCAGGACATCTGCCCCTCCTATTTCAATAATGCCATGACTTCCGATCTTGTCAGCGGATATTTTTAACGCGGCAACCAGGTAATCGAGGACATCCCGCACCGAGATTGGTTGGATATGCGTATTCACCCAGGATGGGCAGAAAAGGATCGGCATTCCCTCGACCGTATAGCGCATCATTTCAAAAGCCGCGCTTCCCGATCCGACGATCACGCCAGAACGAAATTCGATTACAGGGATGTCATATTGTGCCAGTATTCTTCCAACTTCATGTCGGGAGCGCAAATGCGTGGAGAGATTTTCTTCCGAACTGCTGAGTCCTCCCAGGTAAATAATCCGTTTGACCCCCGCTGCCTTACCGGCATGACCAAACGATTGAGCCGCCGCCAGGTCGCGCGATTGAAAATCTTCACTGTTGCTCATGCTATGGATCAGGTAAAAGGCGGCTTCAATCCCTTTCATCGCGGTGCCAAGGGAATCTCCGTTGAATACATCCCCATGGACAACGTCAACCCTATGCACCCAGGAACGTCCCTGCAACTGGGACGGATTTCTCACCAGGACCCGAACCCGGTAGCCGGCATCCAGCAGCCGCAGAACAAGCCTGCCGCCCACATAACCTGTCGCACCGGTAACAAGGATGGGATCAAACATATATCAGTCGCTTACACCATCGTCTCAACATGATTATTACATAATTCAATTCAGGATAAAAGGCTGCGGCGCATTTCTGAAGTGCGCCGCATGTTTCTTACGGGTGAGGTTGCCCATTTCCCGGTTTGGGATTCAAAGGTCCGGTTTTTTTCTTCTGCAATGGCAGGGGTATATCACGCGCCGGGAGGAGCCCCCAGCGTGAGGCACCCAGGTAGAGGATCTCAAGCAAGAGGTCTTCATATAAAATTCCATGAGCATTCGTCTGGATACACAGATCGCTAAAACCGGGAGTGAGGCCGGGAAGGGTATTGATCTCGATGAGGCGCGGATTGCCTTCGGCGTCCAGGCGAACGTCCGAGCGGGAAATATCCAATGCGCCCAGCAAAACATGAGCCCGGTAGGCTAGGTGCTGGAGTTTCTTGGCTAATTCCTGATCGATGGGGGCTGGGCAGAGGTAATCGGGTGCGCCATCGGCGCCTACTGATTGCGCCTTGGCATCCAAGCCGTAGACACCTGGAGTGACAGAACGCGAACTATCCAGCTCAAGGACCGGCAGGCGCAGGAAACCATCCTTTTCATACCACTCCGGGTGACGGGAGTAGAGCAGCGTATCGTAACGTCCCATGATACCGACCGTAAATTCGCGGCCTGGCAGGAAAACCTCCACCAATGCGGGTTGGTGGTACATGCGGATGACATATTCCACACGCTCGCGCAGTTCGGCTTCAGTCTTCACAATCGCGCGCGCATCCACGCCCATGCCTGTGCCTTCACGCGCCGGTTTGACAAAAAGGGGGAAGCGCAACTCAGGACGTAAGGGCTCGTCGCCAAAGGTGAATTCCTGGAATGGGGCCACTGGCAAGCGGCGATCACGCCAGATGCGCTTGGTGAGGGTCTTGTCCAAGGAAATGGCATTGGTCAACACCCGCGAACCCGTGTAGGGGATCCTAAGCATTTCCAGCAGGGCCGGGACTTGCGCTTCACGTGCATCGCCCCCCAACCCTTCCGCAATGTTAAAACAAATATCGGGCTTGGCATCTTTGAGAGCATAAGGCAAATTGGCGTCTGCCTGGATGAAGATGGTTTTATGGCCATCGGTCTCAAGAGCGGCCCGAATATGATCAATGGTTTCGATATAATCGAAGTCCGCGCCGGCATCCGGAGGGACGTCCAGCGGGAGAGGCTTGTCGTGCTCCTTGATGTTCGCGAGCACAGCCACCCGCCAGGGACGTGCCGGGCGCGGGTGGGAACTGGGAGGTTTTTCGTTTTCTTTCCCTTGCATATCAGGTGTCATTTGTTCCTCACACTTTGAAATAATTAGCGGGCGTAGTATATAACAATCTACGTATATGACAAGGGTTAAGTCCCATATCAATTTCGTAATCAATTTCGCATTGTTTGTGGTTTGTTGCGAGCCGTGAGCTTTTTACTCAGAAATCCACCCTCGACTGGACAATCATCCTACTTTCAGGTATGATTTGCCCTGCTTCCGACCAGAATGGAAGTCCTCTGAACGAAGCCGCGGCAAGCCCGGGTACGAAAGTCATCCGGGCGCTTGTGCGTAAATACCCACACAGCATGCGGAATCCTGACCGGGAGACGGATGGAATTCCCCTGCGGAGGCCAAATGGCAGACCTCATCAAGCAAATAACAAGTGATCTACACAAGCAAATCGAAAGTTATCAGCCGGATTTTAGCTTCAGCGATGTCGGCACAGTCCTGGAGGCTGGCGATGGGATCGCACGCGTGACCGGATTGGCGAATGTACGCTCGCAAGAACTTGTCCAGTTCGCAAATGGCGTCATCGGCATTGCATTTAACCTTGAGAAAAAGGCTGTTGGTGTGATCATCATGGGTGATTACGCTGGCATCGTGGAAGGCATGACCGTTCGCGCCACAGGTCGAATCGCATCTGTTCCGGTAGGCGATGGCATGATCGGTCGCGTGGTCAATGCACTGGGCGAACCGGTGGATGGGAAAGGTCCCATTGCTTCGACCGGTTTCCGTCCCATCGAGAGAATTGCGGCAGGTGTTGTGGAGCGCCAGGACGTTGACACCCCCGTCCAAACCGGCATCAAACCGATCGATGCCATGATCCCCATCGGACGCGGTCAACGCGAACTGATCATCGGCGACCGTCAGACCGGGAAAACAGCCATCGCCATCGACACCATTATCAACCAAAAAGGCAAAGATCTTATTTGTATCTATGTTGCCATCGGGCAGAAAAAAGCCGCCATTGCCAGGACCGTGGCATTACTCGAACGCTTCGGTGCAATGGAACACACCATATTCGTAATTGCAGCCGCGGACGAATCTGCCGCATTGCAATACATTGCACCTTACGCAGGCTGTGCCATTGGCGAGGAGTTCATGGAATCTGGGCGCGACGCCCTGGTCATCTATGACGACCTTTCCAAGCACGCATGGGCCTATCGCCAGGTCTCCCTCCTGTTGCGCCGCCCTCCGGGACGTGAAGCCTACCCGGGAGACATCTTCTATCTCCATTCACGCCTGCTCGAACGCGCTGTCCGCCTGGCAAACAAGTATGTGATCGTCAAGAACGAATTTGCCAATTCCCAAGCCGAGGAAAAGGACGCCGTCAACGCTGCGGTTTATGGTGGACCACGCGCCGCTCATGATGCCAATGAAGCTCTCAAAACTCTTGATCATCCTGATCAATATAAAGTAGTCAAGGTCAAGGGAACAGGTGGCTCATTAACAGCCCTGCCGATCATTGAGACCCTTTTAGGTGACGTATCGGCCTATATTCCTACGAACGTAATTTCCATCACGGACGGCCAGATCTACCTTGTCAATAACCTTTTTAACGCTGGCATTCGACCGGCAGTGGATGTCGGCATTTCTGTCTCACGTGTGGGCGGCGCTGCCCAGACCAAGAGCCATGAAGCAGGTTGCCGGTAAACTTCGCCTGGATATGGCCGCGTATCGTGAACTCGCCGCTTTCGCACTGATGGCATCCGACCTCGATAAATCCACCCAGGCGCAACTGACCCGCGGCCAGCGCATGCAAGAGATCCTCAAGCAAGCGCAGTACGAACCCATGTCACTTGAGCACCAGGTGATGGTGCTCTACGCCGGCACGAACGGCTTTGCTGACACAGTTCCGGTGGAACGGATGAAAAAATGGGAGTCTGATCTTGTCCGCTATCTATCTGCTTCGTTCCCGGAGATCGGGAAAGAGATTACTGAGAAAAATCAGATCCTTCCTGAAACAGAAAAGAAATTACGCGAAGCTTTAAGTGCATTCCAGGTGAGCTGGCAGTAGAGATATTCTGGCAACCGATTGATTACAACCATTTTGCTAACTGAGTAAACTATGGCATCAGCCCGAGAAATGCGGATGCGGATCCGCAGTGTCAAGAACATATCCCAAGTAACCCGCGCGATGGAAGCCGTTTCGGCAAGTAAAGTGCGCAAAGCTGTGGCGGCTGTCCAGGCGACGCGCGCCTATGCCACAAAAGCCTGGCAGGTTTTGACCCACATCGCCGGGCAGCCAGGCCGGGGAACTTTGCACCCGCTGCTCACCCGTAGAAGCGAAGTCCACAAGATCCTTGTCGTGGTGATCAGCGGTGACCGGGGATTGGCTGGGGCATACAATTCGAATGTCATTCGCTATGTTGCCCAGAAATTCGATAAGAGCACTTCTCCAACTGGTTTTATCGCGGTAGGACGCAAAGGTCGTGACATGCTCTACCGCCGCCGCAAACAGGTGGTGGCTGAGTTCAGCAACCTCCCTGCCGCACCGACTTACGCAGATGTCTCAGCAATTGGACGTATTGCCGTGGATGAATTCCTGAAAGGCGAGGCGGACGAGGTCTGGTTGGTGTATACGGAATTCATCAACATGGTCAGGCAGGAACCTGTGGTCAAGAAACTCCTGCCGCTCGAGGTCGACGCCAACCAGGACCGGGTTAAATCCTATGAACATCAACGCCTGGGAGCTGCCTACATCTATGAACCGGATGAACGCGAGATCCTGGATACCATCATCCCGCGTTTTACCTCATTACAGGTTTTTCAGGCCATCCTGGAAGCGCAGGCTTCCGAGTATGCTGCCCGCATGGTGGCGATGCGCAACGCCACGGATAATGCACTCGAACTGGTGGATCACCTGCAATTGATCTATAACAAGGCCCGCCAGCAGACAATTACCAACGACCTGTTGGATATCGCCGGGGGCGCAGAAGCGCTTGCCCAGGCGGTTGCGCACAGATAATTTATTGGAGGAATCGAATGGCGAACGTTAATGGCCGTGTCATTCAAATTCAAGGGAGCGTGGTTGACGTGGAGTTCCCCGAAGGCGAACTCCCGGAAATCTTCGAAGCGCTGGAGATCCAGCGTGAGAACGAACTGCCCCTTGTCTTGGAAGTTGAGAAGCACCTCGGCGATAATTGGGTACGCTGTGTCTCGATGGATTCGACCGATGGCTTGCCGCGTGGCGTGGAGGCAGTTGCCACCGGGAATCCCATCATGGTCCCGGTAGGTCCTTCCACCCTCGGGCGCATTTTCAATGTGCTGGGGCGCCCTGTGGACAAAAAAGGGTCTGCAACCGCCAACCAGTATTACCCCATCCATCGCCCTGCCCCGCCATTTTCCGAACAATCCACCCGGGTGGAGATCTTTGAGACCGGCATTAAGGTCATCGACTTGATCGCCCCCTTCACCAAGGGTGGCAAGACCGGCATCTTTGGCGGCGCGGGTGTTGGCAAGACGATCATCATCCAGGAACTCATCCGTTCCGTGGCAACCGTACACCAGGGCAACTCTGTGTTTGCCGGCGTGGGTGAGCGCACCCGCGAAGGGACACAGTTGTACCGCGAAATGCTCGAATCTGGCGTCATGAAGGATACCGTGATGGTTTTCGGCCAAATGAACGAACCATCCGGTGTGCGCTTGCGTGTGGCATTGACTGCTTTGGCCATGGCTGAATACTTCCGCGACGAAGGCAAGGATGTCCTCCTGTTCATCGACAATATCTTCCGCTTCACCATGTCCGGTTCGGAAGTCTCTGCGTTGCTGGGGCGCATGCCTTCCGCCGTGGGTTACCAACCCACGCTGGCTACCGAGATGGGTGAACTCCAGGAACGGATCACATCCACCCGCACAGGGTCGATCACTTCAATGCAGGCTGTCTACGTTCCAGCAGATGATTATTCAGATCCAGCGCCAGTTGCCACCTTTACTCACCTGGATGCAACCATCGCCCTGGAACGTTCCATTGCTGAAAAAGGCATTTATCCTGCCGTGGATCCATTGGCCTCCACCAGCCGCATCCTCGATCCCAACATTGTTGGCGCCGACCATTATGCCACGGCGCGTGAATGCCAGCGGGTGCTTCAACGCTACAAGGACTTGCAGGATATCATCGCCATCCTGGGTATCGACGAACTGAGTGAGGATGATAAACTGGTGGTTGCCCGCGCCCGCAAGATCGAACGCTTTTTCTCCCAGCCGATGTTCGTTGCTGAACAGTTTACCGGCGTCCCGGGTTCTTATGTGCCGATCAAGGAGACAGTTCGCGGTTTCCGCGAGATCCTGGAAGGCAAGTGTGATGACCTGCCCGAACAGGCATTCCATCTCGTGGGAACCATCGAGCATGCCCGCGAGAAGGCTGAAAAACTGGCCAAAGGCACTTAATCGTGCGCCAGGTGATTGTTTGAGGAATAGAAATGCCAATCCGTTGTGAGATCGTTTCGCAGGATCGTATGGTCTACCAGGGCGAGGCTGACATGGTGTCGCTTCCTGGTAGTGAAGGGATGATGGGCATTCTTCCCAATCATGCCCCCATCCTGACCACTCTCAAGCTGGGAGTGATCACCGTGCGTTCCAAGGGTATCGAGGAATACTTCACCATTGCCGGTGGGATCGCAGAAGTTCAACCTGACATCGTCACCATCCTTGCCGATGCAGCTGAAAATGTGGCCGAAATCGACGAGGCCCGTGCAGAAGCAGCCCGTAAACGTGCCGAGGAGATCCTGGCAAAGGGCGTTCCAGCAGACACGGATACCTACCTGGCTGTGGAAGCAGCGCTGCGCCGTTCCAACCTGCGCTTGGAAGCCGCCAAGCGTTTCCGCAAGGGACCCGGCAAACCTTCCCGCTTTACAGACGAATCGAGATAGCATGCCACCATTCGCATCCCTCGCCAAGGAATTGGGGATCGACCTGGGGACCACCCAAACGCGCATCGCTGACAGCAACGGCTTGTTGGTCGAAGAACCAACCATTGTTGCCATTGTGATCGCCGAACAGAAGATCGTCGCCCTGGGAAAGGAAGCCCAGGGAATGCATGGCCGCGTCTCGGAAGATACCATTGAAGTTGCCCATCCGCTCCAAAATGGCGTGGTGGCCGATTATGAGATCACGGAAGCGTTTTTGGCCTATCTTCTCAAGCAGGTTAGTGGCCCGATGCGCATCTTTCGCCCACGGGTCATGATCAGCGTCCCTTACGGGGTGACCAGCGTCGAATCACGTGCTGTCCATGAGGCAGTGTTGCAAGCAGGATCGCGCGAAGCCTATCTGATCCAACAACCTCTCGCCTCTGCCATCGGTGTTGACTTGCCGGTCGGTTCGCCTTCCGGGAACATGGTCGTCAGCATGGGTGGCGGTGCAACCCAGACTGCTGTCATCTCCATGTACGGGATTGTATCCGCAGAGACACTGCGCGCCGGTGGGCTGCAGTTGGATGAAGCCATAGCCTACTACGTACGCCGAAAATACGGCGTGATCATTGGACCTGCCACCGCCGAGCAGTTGAAGATCCGCATTGGTTCCGCAGTTCCTCAGGATAAGGAAGAAAGCCTGGAAGTCCAGGGCCAGGACCAGGTTAGCGGTCTGCCACGCCCGGTTACATTGACGACCGGTGAAGTGGTTGAAGCGCTCCAGGAGCCGCTCAAGTTGGTGATCGAGAATTGCCGCCGCGTCATTGAGAAAACCCCGCCTGAACTGGTTTCGGATATCATTGACCGCGGCGTCGCTCTCACTGGTGGAGGCGCTCAGCTTCGCGGCCTGGATAAGCTCTTGACCAAGGCTCTCGGTATCCCTGCCTATGTGGTGGATAATCCCACCACGTGTTGCGTTATTGGCGCGATCAAAGCGCTGGGGATGTACCCGGTGCTAAAAAGGAATTTACCCCCAGTTTAGTCAATAGAGACCGGTTGTTACCGGTCTTTTCTTTCCAAAACTAGGAACAGATCCCTGGAACTCCCTGAAGCCTTTTTTCTGTGATCGGGATGGGCGCGTCCCACAGCTTGGCACCCGGGGAAGAAAAGGAACCGCGTGGGCAACCTGGGCTTATTTCTTGTGTTGGTGAGCCAAGCCATCCGCCAGGGTCAAATAAATCATCGAAAATTAATCGCAGCCTGTTCACTGGGGGAAGTGGCAGGACATCTTCCATTCCCAACTCGCAGGTGTTGCCTGGCATCCTTCAACAGGTGGTTTGTGTAAGGATACGGTAAACAGGATCCCCGGAGATGAGCCGGGGATTTTCCTGAGTGATTGGAGGAATTGAGCTTGCAATATGCTCCCTGATTATCCTTATTTGGTACTTTATAAGCAAGGCAGTTGAAAATCTCTCTCTTGTGTGTGAGGATGGTGAATGAAGGCAGCCTGAGAACCGCCCTGGATGTATCTATACATTGACCTTCTGCCTATCTTTAAATCGCAGGTAGAACTTGGTGAACTCTTCTGCAATGGCCGGGATGATTGCCAGCCCAAAGACAATGGCCCATTCTCGCCCGGCAAGAAAGTGGGTATTAAAGATCGGCTGCAGGAATGGCACCGCACTAACCAGGAACAGAAGAAGGAGGGACAAGCCCACTGCATACTGCATCCATTTATTCGAAAAAATACCGATGCGGAAGATGGATGCTCTTTCCGAACGAACAGTGTAGGCTCGGAACAACTCGCACAGCGAGAGGGTTACAAAGGCCATTGTTTCCGCAGTCTGAACGTCAACACCTCTCCAGTCATGCTGGATCAAATAAATAATGGGGTTGCTACCCTGTGGCAGTTGGGCGCCAGCTTCGAGGTGCCAGAGCAAACCTAGGGCGAAGGCAGTCAGGACTGCGCCAGTCTGTGTAATGGTCTGGATGACCATGCCCAAGCTCATACTGCGGTTGATGATGGGTTCCTTCTTCTTTCGAGGGCTCGTAGTCCATGATGTCGGGATCGCCCTTTTCCATTGCCAGGGCTAAAGCCGGGGCGCCATCGGTGATGAGGTTGAGCCATAGCAGTTGGATGGCGGTCAACGGGGCGGGTAGTCCTGCCAGGGTTGCCAGGAAGATGATCATGATTTCGGCAATATTGCTGGATAACAGGAAGAAGACGAACTTGCGGATGTTCGAATAAATGATACGCCCCTGCTCAACGGCTGAAACGATGCTGGCATAGTTGTCATCGGTCAATACCATGTCTGCAGTTTCTTTAGCAACATCCGTTCCCGTGATTCCCATGGCTATTCCGATGTCTGAGCGCTTGATCGCCGGGGCGTCATTTACGCCGTCACCGGTCATGGCAACGACTTCGTCATTGGCTTGCAAGGCATCCACGATGCGCATTTTATGTTCCGGGGATACCCGGGCAAATACATCGGTAACTTTGATCTCACGCCGGAGCTCTTCGTCGGACATCCTGTCCACCTCGGCGCCAGTGGAGACTTTATGCTCCGGACGTAGCAAACCAATAGCCATGGCAATTGCCTTGGCAGTGTTGGGATAATCCCCGGTGATCATCACGGTTCGAATGCCAGCCTTGGCAGCTTTCTCAAGTGCCGGTCGAACTTCGGGACGAGCCGGATCGATCATGCCGATCAATCCAATAAAGATCAGGTCCCGCTCCACATCTTCAATTTTTATCTCTCCTGCAGGTACATCACGTTCAACGCGACCAGCCACTCCAAGCACGCGCAAGGCTTTCTGAGTCATGGCATCATTGGCGTCCAGGATGCCCTGACGTGAGGCTTTATCCATCGGTCGCGGTTGGTCATCCATTCCCATATATTGGGTGCATAGATCCAATACAACATCCGGCGCACCCTTAACGGCGATCATGTCCCAACCCTTGTACTGGTTATTGTAGAACGGGGATATGTCATCGGGACTCGGATTTTCCACGTTATGGATGGTGATCATTCGTTTTCGCTCCGAGTCAAAAGGAATTTCACTTTCGCGGGGATAGGCCTCCTTTATCTCGCCGTGCCATGCCCCAGCCTTGGCCGCAGCTACAATCAAAGCTCCTTCGGTCGGATCGCCGACAATGCGGTAGGTCTTCTCCTCTTCGCTTTCCCCTGTGATCTCCAGTTGAGAGTCGTTATTCAACACTCCCACCCACAGGGTGGTCAGAATCGCAGGAAATTTCTTCAGCTCGACGGTCTTGCCGTCAACTTGAAATTCCCCAAGCGGCGCATATCCGGTCCCGGTGACATCAATAAAATGTCCGTCAGCCCAGAGTTGGGTTACCGTCATCTCGTTTTGGGTCAGGGTACCGGTTTTATCGGAGCAAATGGTCGTTGCCGAACCGAGAGTCTCCACAGACGAGAGCTTGCGGATGAGTGCATGACGCTTGACCATCTCACTCATCCCAAGCGCCAGGCTGATGGTCACCACTGCAGGCAGGCCTTCTGGAACAGCTGCTATTGCCAGGCTGATCGCAATGATGAATACCTCGGTGATCTCTTTTCCAAATGTCTTTAAGTATTGGATGGGGCTGGAGAAGAGCTCTCCGATGACGGTGTAATTCATGAGCGCGACCACGAAAACAATCGCAACCAGGATAAGTGATCCTATGGACAAGATCTTTCCAAGCTGGTCAAGACGACGCTGCAGAGGAGTTCTTCTTCTTCCACCGATTGGAGCATTTCAGCAATTAACCCCAACTGGGTCCGCATCCCAGTTCCGGTGACAACACCACGCCCGCGGCCATAAGATACTACAGTCCCCATGAAGGCTGTATTCTTGCGGTCACCAAGGGGAACATCCTTTTCCATAATACTGGCAGCGTTCTTTTGCACAGGCAACGACTCGCCCGTTAATGAAGCCTCTTCAACCCTCAGGTTAACCGCCTCCAACAGGCGAATGTCCGCAGGAATAAAGTTGCCTGCTTCTAGGAAGACAATGTCACCCGGCACCAGTTCATGTGCCGGAATAGTGACACGGTGCCCGTCTCGCAACACATGCGCTTCAGGAGCCGCCAGCTTTTTCAATGCTGACAGTGCTTCCTCTGCGCGCCTTTCCTGGATGATCCCCAGCGCGGCGTTCAGAACCACGATGGCCAGGATGGCACCTGCCTCGATGAATTCAACAGTTTCACCGGTTTTAACATAATTGGTCCAACCAATGACTGCCGAGATAAGTGCAGCCACGATTAAGAGCCAGATCACAAATGAGTTGATCTGATCCCAGAGCATTTTGAAGAAACCGGGTCGCGGTTTCTCTGTCAGCTGGTTGGGCCCATATTGAGCCAGGCGTTCAGTCGCTTCAGCGCTGGTCAAGCCATTGTCTTGCACTTTAAGGTGCGCCAACACCTGCTCAGCGGGCAGGCTGTGCCAATGACCGGTCTCGGTGGCGGCTTCAGTTTTATTCTTTTTGCTTTCCATAAATGGGTAATTCTCCATGGTTAAGGGTTGATATTATCTGGACGCTTGGTCCAGGAGACACGCTGTCAAACGGAAGGTTTGATTTTTGTTCCTGGAGGAATAATAGCATTCTTGGGGATCACCACGATCCCATCCTGGACATTCCAGGAATCGTTGTTGATATCCGTATCCGCCGGGAAAGGCAGGATGGTTACATCTGCGCCAATCCGGGCGTTCTTATCGATGATGGCACCTTCAATTCGACAATTTTGACCGATCCCGATTGGTGGACCATCTACTTCGGCTGGAAGATCATCAGAGTAATAATCCGAGCCCATTAAAATACTATCCTTGATAACTGTTCCTGCGGAAATGACGGATCTGACACCGACCACCGCATGGGTGATCTCTGAGCGCTGGATTCGGCAGCCTTCAGCCAGAAGCACATCCTTGAGTATGCTATCCTCAACGATAGAACCAGGCAGGAATCGGGAGTGGGTGAAGATGGGGTGTTTGCTGTCGTAAAAATCGAAAGGCGGGTCGGCTGTCGTCAGCTCCAGGTTGGTTTCGTAGAACGAGCGGATCGTTCCGATATCACGCCAGTAGCCATCAAAGCCATATCCATAGACTGAACACACTTTGATTGCATGGGGTATGATGTCACCGCCAAAATCATCGAAACCAGCATTTTTCTGGATGAGGTCGATTAAGACATCCGTATTGAATAGATAGATCCCCATGGAACAGATCAGTGGTCGTTCCTTGTCGTCACGGCTGATCAATTTTTCCAACACATCAGGCTCTTTGGGTTTTTCCACGAAATTGCTGATGCGACCATCCTTATCTTGTTTCAAGATTCCCAGGCGGTGACCCTCGCGTAGGGCAACCGGCTGGACTGCAACAGTAATGTCAGCGTTACGCTCCCAATGGCATTCAGCCATCGGCGCAAAATCCATGCGATAGAGGTGGTCTCCGGATAGAACGAGCACATACTTGGCGCGCGCCGAGCGGATCTGGAAGATTTGCTTGCGAATGGCGTCGGCTGTCCCCTGGTACCAACCGTTGTTTTCAAAGGTCTGCTCGGCAGCTAAAATCTCCACAAAACCCGTGTGAAAATTGTCAAAATTATATGTTTGGCTGATGTGGCGGTGGAGTGAATGCGAATTGAACTGGGTCAATACATCGATCCGGTAGATGCCTGAATTTATGCAATTGCTGATGGGGATATCGATCAGGCGATATTTGCCCGCGATCGGAACGGCTGGCTTCGAGCGGAGCTTATTCAATGGATAAAGCCGTGAACCACGTCCCCCTGCAAGAATAACGGCGAGGATATCATTCATGGCAGGCATATGAATCCCCTCCGGCTTTCTAAGCATGGAATATTATTCACGGTCATTGTATCCCAACTGCTGATAAAAAACTTCCCTGGATCACTTTTTCTTGTCAAATCGCCTGATTGTCTGGCGGATGAGATTCAGTAGAAGAACTACACAATATCCAGCAAACATCAGGATATCGAGGAGTAGGAAGACGAAGGGGAATTTCATCGCATTCTCCATATCAACAAAAAAGAAAGACCACCAGGCTGGCGGTCTCGCGAACGCATGAAGCGCACAGGTGACCGGCGGCATTGCCGCGTGTTGACGATCGACCTATCCCGCTCGTAAGCGGGCGCTACTCCCCGACAAAAGGGATATCTAGATTATAATGCCGAAGGTGGGAATCGAACCCACACGGGCGTAAGCCCTCACGATTTTGAGTCGTGCGCGTCTGCCAGTTCCGCCACTCCGGCTAGCGCCCGCAATTTTACCACAACACAGGATAACATGAAACTAGGCATCATTGGCTTCCCGCAATCTGGAAAAACAACTTTATTTAATGCGTTGACGCGCGGTAACACACCGACAACCGCGTCAGCCGGTCGTTACGAGGTTCATACCGCGGTAGTGGATGTCCCTGACACGCGCGTGGACAAGCTTTCCGCCATGTTCAAGCCAAAAAAGACCATCTATGCCAAGGTTACCTACGCTGATATCGCCGGATTGGACAGTGGTGCCGCCAAGAACGGGTTTGCTGGACAACTCCTGAACCAATTAACCCAGATGGATGGATTGCTCCATGTTGTCCGCTGTTTTGCCAACGACAGCGTACCTCATCCATCCGGTAGCGTGAACCCGGCGCGGGATATTGCCTCCATGGAGGCTGAACTGCTGCTGAATGACCTGATCGCCGTGGAACGCAAGCTCGAACGCTTGACCGAGGAGCGAAAAAAAGGCGGCACCGACAAGGTGCTTAACGAACGTCAGACCACCTTTTTCGGTCGTCTGCAAGAGATACTATCGGCAGAGTCTCCGCTGCGCGAGGCGGAAATCTCTCATGAAGAAGAGAAGTACCTCTCAGGATTTGGATTGCTTACCCGCAAACCCCTGCTTATCCTGTTAAACCTGGGGGAGGGCCAGGCAATCCCCGCTGTCGAGGACGCTACCAAGTGTCCGGTAGTGGCATTGCAGGGCAAACTTGAGATGGAAATTGCCCAACTCCCACCGGATGATGCCGCCATTTTCATGCAGGAATACGGCATCACCGAATTATCACTTAACCGGATGATCAAGATTTCTTATGACTTGTTAAATCAGCAATCGTTCTTCACTGTTGGCGAGGACGAGGTGCGCGCCTGGACCACCAGGCGGAATGCCACCGCGCTGGAGGCTGCTGGGGAGATCCACACCGACCTGCAGAAGGGCTTCGTACGCGCCGAAGTGGTGGCATGCGCCGACCTGCTCGAATTGGGTGGAATGGCTGAAGCCAAGTCCAAGGGGAAATTAAGGCTGGAAGGCAAAGAGTACCTGGTAATGGATGGGGATATTGTTCATATCCGTTTTAACATTTAATCCCACATTATTTTCTTGGAGCATTTATCAAGGCGGAAATTCTATCACCTTGATTTTTTTCCGGTATTTTTCGACGGTTTCGCCTGCCCTCATCTGGAAATCATCTTCAAAGTCCAAACGCACACGTCGTTTTTCTGGAACCTCTCACCTGGAGTGAATTTATATTGCCTAATCTTATGGTAATGGATCACTAAAGCCATGATCTACTGGATGATCAGGGGTAAAAAGGAAAGACCAGGCAAAAAATGCGCGCCATGAGAGTTCTCATGGCGCCTGTTTTTCAATGAATGGAAGATAATACTTAATTTTCGAATTCTTCGATCTCTTCCACTGGCGATACTATTTCTTCCTCGGCTTTTTTATCCAGCATCTGCATTGACTGGGCAACAACCTTGGTAAAATACTTGGTTTCGCCATTATCTTCGTACTTGTCTGTTTTGAGGCGACCTTCCAGGTATATTAGACTCCCTTTATGAAGGAATTGTTGGCATACCTCGCCAAGCCGCGCCCAAGCCTCAATGTTCACCCATTCGGTGTTTTCTTTCATTTCGCCGTCCGGAGATTTCCACCGGCGGCTGACAGCCATGCTGAAATGGGTGACATTCTTTCCTTTCGGTGAGAAATGGCTCTCAGGATCTTTACCTAGACGACCGATCAATTGAACGCGATTAAGTGTCGGCATATTGGGTCTCCCTTGGGACAAGAATTTGTTATCATTAGTGTAATGATGTTTGGACAAATGTCAAGAAGGAGTTTGGACAGCCATGCAAACCATCACCTCCCTTCAAGATTTGCGACAGATCCGAAAAAAGCTGGTTGAACCGGTTGGTTTTGTCCCGACCATGGGTTACCTGCATGACGGGCATATCTCCCTTGCCAGGCGTGCAAGTGCTGATTGTGCCAGCGCGATTGCTTCCATCTTCGTCAACCCAACCCAGTTTGGTCCAACGGAAGACCTTGACCGCTATCCCCGCGATCTGCCACGTGACCTGGCGCTGCTTGAAGCCGCAGGCATCGACCTGGTCTGGACTCCCACGCCTGAGATCATGTATCCCACCGGTTTCCAGACTTGGGTCACGGTCGAAGGATTGACCGTTCCGTTGGAGGGTGCTCAACGACCGGCGCATTTCCGCGGAGTGACGACAGTGGTAGCCAAGTTGTTCAACGCTGTGCAAGCCCAAAAAGCCTATTTTGGTCAAAAGGATGCCCAGCAGGCGGCTGTTATCCGGCGTATGGCAATGGACCTGGATTTTCCTGTCGAGATCATCGTCTGCCCCACGGTGCGCGAAGCAGATGGCCTGGCCATGTCCAGCCGGAACACTTTCCTTGCCCCTGATGAACGAAAAGCCGCAACGGTTCTGTTTCGCGCTCTCACCGCGGCGAAACAGGCTTACGATGGAGGCGAACGTAACGCAGAGAACCTGAGGCAAATTGTGAGCTCCATGATCAATGCCGAACCATTGGCGCGTCTCCAATATATCTCCTGCGCCGACTTTGATACTCTCGAAGAGCTGGACCTGGTAGGAGGAAAATCCTTATTATCAATGGCAGTACATGTGGGCAGGACACGCCTGATTGATAATTTCATATTGGAATGAGCGTTTGGGGAAAAAACCTGAAGAGAAACGTGATTAGCCCCTTAGGGTTTATCAAGTGGGTGGAGCAGATACGGAGAAGAGAGTATCCCTTTAGATCTGTTCGAACTTCTCCACTGGAACAACGAATAGCGTGGCGCGCTTCTCGGTTTCTGAAGCCGGGGTGCATGCTTTCTTCATTAACGCTATGGCAGCTTCCACCTGTCCGTCCTCCACACCGATCAACAAGGTGGTCACGCCGCGCCGCAACAAGCCGCCCGTGCTGGCAGTACGGGTCACGCGGAAACTGGCGGCTGTGAGCGCTTGGGTTACTGGATCAGAATCCACATCGCGGATGATCGCTATGATCAGTTTCATGGTTGCTACTCCTATAATGTCCACTGCCCTTCCCTACTACAGCAGGCATCCGATTTGGTACTAGAATTCTTCGAATCGTTCCACCGGCAGGGTGAATACGGTTGCCCCGCCAACCGTCACCGGGACAGGGGTGGGCAAGGGCAGCGGTGCACCTTCCAGCGGGATCGCCAGGTACTCCACCCGCTGCCGGCAGGACTTGCGCAACGCGGCGATCGCATCTTTTTCGCCGCCTTCCGGGATACCAATGAGCAGGGTGGCATTGCGTCGCCCCAGGAATCCACCTGTGCTTGACAGGTGAATGATCGGCAAGTTCAACGCACCCAGGCCGCGTTCAGCCAGGTCAACATCCTGTTCCTGGACGATGGCGGTCATTAGGAATCGAATGGGAATATGCTCCATATGGATCTCCTATTCTACGGTGACTTCGGCTTCCGTGGGATCGTCTAGAGTAACCGCCTGACCATCGGGGAAGATGACTACCGACTTGTCCAGATGGCGGATCACCGTAAGGCCTCTATATTTTACCGTAACTGGCCATGGAAATGGGTTCTTCCCGGACAAACTCACTTTCTTTGGCGAAATTATTTCCACCCCCAGTGTTTCGAGGAATAGTCCCAACGGGGCAATCCCCTGGATTGAGTTACGATCTCCAAGGCCTGTTCCCGTCCTGGCATGAGTTGACCTGTAGAATGCATGGTGTTTCTTAAGATTCCCGATCACAGCGGACATCAAACGCGCCGTCAATATGGCTGCTTCCTGGCGAAAACCATAACGCAACAATCCCTCACCGATCATTGCATTCCAGGGTATATGGACAGCATCGAAGGATTGATCCGTGCCCGGAGCGCAAGGATCCCAAACGGCCTCCCAAAATGATCTGCGGAAAACATCGTATTATTGATCATGGCATGCGCCCGGTCTGCTGATGGAATCCCTGCCCACAAAGGTAGGAACAGGCTGATGTCTTCCCTGCTGAAATCCATCACGTGTAAATTGATAGTATCGCGTTTTTCCAACCCGGTAAGCTGGATTGAAGTGATGCTGGTATAAAGGCTGCGGCTGGTGGCTACCCCACGCTGGGAATACCACTGGAAGTCCATGCGTTCGAAGCTCTCGGTCTTTGCTTCCCTGGAGAAGCGCCCCTGGACCGTAATAACCGGGCGCCGGATCGTTTCTCCATTGTATAAGTATTCAATAAGCAGACGGGTGGGGTGATTGAACGACTGGCGCACCGGGAAAGTCCCCGAGCCATTCTGGCTGGCAAGCAGTTTTCCCTCCGGGGAGTGATGGGAATCGCGATCGCGGCTGTGGTAAAGGGCTGCATTGGAATTCCAACACTCTTCAACCAGGCTGTGCAGGTGGGCAGCAACCAACTCAAGTTCATCTGCACTTCCCGAAAGGTCAATCGTGCGGGCGATGTTTGCCAGGGCAAGGAAGTCATGGTGGAGCATGGCTGCCAGTGCCGGGGACTCGGCGCAGGTAATATCACCTCCCTGGCTGCCGTCCTGCCATATGGAATAAATCGGGTGGTCATCCACGCCGGATTGCAGGGGATGGTCCCATTCCGGAAAGCCGTCCTCATCCCGGTCGTGAGCGGGATCGAGCCACTGGAGCAGGAAAAGTTTAAGTTTCGGGAATATTTCGAGCAGGAAGTCCTTATCGTCATTGGAGCAGGCATATTTCCAGGCCATGCTGGCCAACATAGGGGCTGGAAGCCAGCTTCCACGCTGACCAGCCAGCCCAGGATCCACTCTGCCAGTGTCGCCCTGTGCTGCCAGGAAGTTGCGCAGCAGACCCGGGATGAGTTTGGAAGATCCGGGCAGGTTGCTGGCAAGATAACCTGTTTCCAGGGCAGGTTGGTCAATCCACAAATGGGAATATTCTCTCCCGGCATCACTCGGCGAATACCCCTGATCTGGCTCTCGGGAGAGGACGAATGACGGGTGGGGCAACTGGGTACTGGAACCCATCAATAAAGAAAATCCCACTTTCTGGCTAAAGGCAAACGCAGCATCCCAGTCAGGGTCGCCCGTGGTGACATCCACGACCTGGGCGGAGTTAACCATCTCCAGGTGGGCACGTTCGGCATCCCAGGAACGAGCCGCGGTTCGTCGAGCATGTTCAAAGGATTCTGAAAGTGTGGCCAGGGAGGCCTGTACCCAGGTAAGGGTGCGTGATTCGCCCGGGCTGAGATGCAGGTCAAGGACCAGGGATGGGTAAGGTCCGGGTCCGGGAAGCGGTCCACCTGTAAGGAAGACGACAGGCGAGAGATCCATGCTGCGACCGGCAAGTACATTTGCGGACTGCATTGCGATGGCAGCCAATGGTTGTCCTTCCATTGGCACAAGCTGCCCGCACAATTCAAGGAGCATGGAGGAGTCCTCGGCGTGATTATTCTCCACGGTGAAACGACCTGCAGCGGTGTGCGAATCTGCGATCCAGTATTCAGCCGTAACGCTGATTCCCGGAAAAGGTGCAAAGGTTACCAGTAAGAAATTGGGAGCAAATCGGCGCAAGAAGGGCTGTAGAGCAAAAGCTCCCGGATCGGAAAGGACCTGGTCCCCCAGGTGGAAGCGCGGGAAGATGCGCATCAGTCGTGCGCGCAATCCAAATGTGGTTCGCAGGGCAAGTGCTGATGGATCGCCTCCACCAATCTCAAGTTCCCAGATCTGATCATTGATTAAATCCAGAGTGCACAGGCGGGAGTTGGCCGCCAGGCTGAGGACGAGAGGATCTTCAGGACCAAGATTCCATTCACGCATGGATTGAGTATACGGGTGTTTTCACGGGAGGTCAAAGGTTTTGTGCTAGAATTGTTTTGCATGCAGGGCACGGATTCTCGAAAATGCTGCGCCGATCCCAGGCAGGTTCGAGAGCTCCGTCCTATTTCATATGGAAGAGGATTTATGTCCACTCCTGAAGATCCAGGCGAAAAATTACGCCGGTTGACAAAATCATCTGAAGCCGAGACCCAGGCATCTCCACCCGTCGAGGGGGATGTGACGCCTGTGCGCGGCATTCGCACCCCAACCATTGACTCGGATGGCATGCCCCTTCCCCAACGGGTGGAAGAATTGGATAGGGAAGGCACCCGGGTTTCTCCGGCTGCCTTTGGCCACGTTTCCCCTTCCACCCGGCACAGGCCAAAGACTGGGATCGAGCGCAATATTCCTTCAATGCGAACTCATCGCGCTGCCAGGAGCAAGAAACTGGGTGGTTGCCTCCTGCGCGGTTTTGTGATCAGTCTTTTCTTGATCGTCGGTCTGACCGTCATCCTACTGGCAGGTGTGATCTATAAATATTATGATATTGCCAGTGAACTCCCGCCCGTGGGCGATCTGCGGGACCGCGCCTCCCAATTCGAGACAACCCGCATCCTGGACCGAAATGGCAGGATTCTGTATGAGATCAATGATCCCAGCGCTGGGCGGCGGACATACAAACCACTAAGTGAGATCTCCCCCAACCTGGTGGCAGCCACCATCGCCATCGAAGATAAAGACTTCTACACCCACAAGGGTTTTGATCCTTTTGCAATCCTGCGTGCCTTCTGGCAAAACCTGCAGAGCGGTGAGACTGTTTCAGGAGCCTCCACCATCACGCAGCAATTGGCGCGCGCCCTGCTTTTTTCACCCGAAGAACGCATTTCCCAGACCTATATGCGCAAGGTTCGCGAGGCAATCCTGGCAGCAGAGGTGGAACGCCGCTACACCAAGGACCAGATCCTTGAGCTATACATAAATGAAATATATTATGGAAATCTCTCTTATGGCATTGAAGCCGCTTCCCAGGCTTATTTTCGGAAGAGCGCCAGCAATTTGACCCTTGGCGAGGCAACCTTCCTGGCCGGATTGCCGCAGGCACCTTCGGTTTATGATATTTACACGCTGCGCGACACCACCCTCGTTCGATTCCAGGGAGTGCTCCTGGCAATGATGGCCTTGAGCGATGAACGCGGCTGTATCTATGTCAGCAACAGCCCCTCTCCGGTTTGTGTGGACGGTGGAGCGGCAGCCAGCGCCCTCCAGGAGATCGAGAATTATAATTTTGTCCCTCCTGCGATCGATATGAGTTACCCCCACTGGGTGCAATTTATCCGCACCGCACTGGAAGACATGTACCCAGCCCAGACGATCTATCGTTCAGGATTCACCGTCTATACCACCCTCGATCCAACCCTGCAGGATCGCGCCCAACAGATCGTCACGGACCAGGTGGCCTCCCTTGTCGATCTGCACGTCACCGGCGGTGCACTCGTTGCCATAAAACCTTCCACGGGTGAGATCCTGGCCATGGTTGGTTCGCCAGATTTCTACAACGAAGCCAATTCAGGCCAGATCAACATGGCAGTCAGCCCCACCCGGCAGCCAGGGTCATCCATCAAACCGTTGACCTACCTGGCCGCCTTCGAAAAGGGTTGGACCCCGGCAACACTTATCTGGGATGTGCCATCTGAATTTCCGCCGTCAGGGATGGAAAACGATCCCAATCCACCGTACATCCCCAGCAATTACAGTCACAATTTTTGGGGGCCGGTCACTGTTCGTACCGCATTGGCCAACTCACTTAACGTCCCGGCAGTCAAGACGCTTTATTTCGCAGGGATTTACGATGACCCCGCCACACCTCAAAAAGACGGCCTGGTCGGCATGGCAGAGCGCCTGGGGATCACCAGCTTGACGCGCAATGATTACGGTCTCTCCCTTACCCTGGGAGGAGGCGAAGTAAGCCTTTTGGAGATGACAGGCGCTTTTTCTGTCATTGCCAACGGCGGCCTCAAGGTTCCTCCTGTGGCAATATCCAAGATCGTTGACTTTCAGGGGAAAGTGGTTTACGAGTATGAAGCGCCGCCGAGCGAACAGGCCATTAGCCAGCAGCATGCTTTCCTGATCACCTCCATACTCTCGGACCGTGTCGCCCGCGCACCGGTCTTTGGGTATAACTCCATCCTCAACCTGCCCTTCACTGCCGCGGTCAAGACCGGAACGTCCAACGATGCGCGCGATAATTGGACCATCGGCTACACTCCCGACCTCGCGGTGGGAGTATGGGTGGGAAACCCCGATTACACCCCAATGGGGAATACTACCGGTGTTACCGGCGCCGGACCAGCCTGGGCCGAGTTCATGACCTATGCGGTTCCCTTTCTGACCAATGAAAATCCAACTGCCTTCATCCGTCCAAGCGACATCATTGACCAGACGATCTGCACAGTCTCTGGCACCCAACCTTCACCATGGTGCCCGGAACGCCGTGAGGAGTATTTCTTTGTCAACCAGCCGGCGCTGTCCCCGGACCACGATCTCTGGCAAGAGGTTCTCCTGGACACCTGGACCAGTTTGCAGGCCTCTCCCGAGTGCTCAGATTTCACCGAAACCAAGCTGGTTCTGAATGTTACCGAGGAGTGGGCTGTCAACTGGATTCGCCAGGAAGAAAGAGGCCAACAGTGGGCACGCGACATGGGTTTCGATCCGGTCATTTTCGTTCCGGAACGAAAATGTACCGCCGGCGATCCGCGACCGCATATTGAATTCATCGGCTTGACCGAAGGCATGACCATTACCCAATCACCATTCGTCATCAGTTTTGTCGTCCAGGCAGATAACGGCTACGAATCGGCCAGCCTGGAATATGACCTGGGTTTCGGCTGGATCACACTCACCACAGATATGAATGGACCGTCCTACTCCTGGGACCTGGTCGACATCCCTGCAGGGCCTGTCACCCTTGAGATTGCACATGACCAGTGATGACAACGATGGTTTCGCCGAAAAGACTATTCAACTGACCCTCATGGCGCCGACCCCGACAACAACAACCACTCCCACTTCCACTCCGACGCCTACAGGACTGCCTACGGAGACACCGCCGGAGCGTGCCTCGGAAACCCCCACGCCTTCGGAGACACCCACCCCGTAAAAGGAGCAAACATGCTCACTGTTGGTTATATTGGACTTGGCTTGATGGGCAAGTCCATTGCCCTGAATATTCTGAGATCTGGATACCCGCTCGTTGTGCATAATCGTTCACGTGCTGCTGTGGACGAATTGATCTCATTAGGTGCCATCCCCGCCGCATCACCAGCTGACGTTGCCCGGCAGGTGGATGTGGTCTTTACCAACCTGCCGGATACTCCTGATGTGGAGAAGGTGATCCTGGGTGAGAATGGGATCCTATCAGCAGCACACCAGGGTCTCATCTGGGTGGATAATTCCACGATCAAGCCCGCCACGGCGCGCCTCTTGAGCCAATGCCTGCTGGAGAAAGGTGTCCTCAGCCTCGATGCGCCGGTCTCGGGTGGGGATATCGGGGCGCGCAATGCCACATTGACCATCATGGTGGGTGGTCCGGCACAAGCCTTGGAGAAGGTAATGCCGGTTCTCCAGGCGATGGGGAAGACGGTAACCCACGTTGGCGAGGCTGGCGCCGGGCAGGTGGCCAAAGCCGCCAACCAGATCATGGTCGCAGCGCAAATGGTGGCAATGGGTGAACTGCTCATTTTCTCCCAGAAGGCTGGCGTGGACCCGGTTAAGGTGGTGGAAGCCATCAAGGGTGGCGCGGCCCAATGCTGGACATTGGATGTAAAACCGCCGCGGCTATTTGCCGGCAACCGTGCCCCGGGGTTCAAGGCGTACATGCAGGCAAAAGACCTGAATATCATCCTGGAAACGGCGCGTGAATATGGCATTCCGCTTCCGTCCGCTGCCGTGGATGCGCAGCTTTACAATGCCATGCTTCAAAAAGGGATGAATGACCTGGATAATTCGGCGGTGATCGGGATCATCGAAGACCTGGCAGGGATCGACCTGAAGACCACAGGACCAGGCGAAGCGTAGACACTACTACGGAATTTTTCCCAATCCCGGAAGTATATGTTTTTATACTGCATAGAAAGTGATTTCCCATGGATAGGCTTAAGCGAACTTGGCCGTCAATACGCGATTACGTCCTGATCACGATCGGTTCAATGGTGCAAGCGATCGGACTGCGCTTGTTCATGGTCCCGGCAGACCTGGCTTCAGGGGGGATCAGCGGAATTTCACAGTTGATCCATCATTACACAGCGTGGCCCATCGGTTTGATGGTATTCATTGGGAACATCCCATTGTTCATCCTCGGCTGGAAGATGCTCGGCGGGCATCGGTTTGCCCTGCGAACCCTCGTAGCAGTGCTGACCTATTCTTTCCTCACCGAAGCCCTGCTGTGGTTGCCCTTCTTCCCAAAGAATGGGCTGACCAGTGACCTGGTGCTCAATTCGCTCTATGGCGCAGTAGTTTGCGGGGTCGGCTACGGATTGGTCTACCGGGGACAGGGAACCAGCGGCGGGAGCGACATCCTGGCACGCATCCTTAACCGCTGGCGGGGCGTATCGATGACCCAGAGCTACCTGATCACCGACGCGGTTGTCATCCTATCGGCAGGGTTTGTCTTCGGCTGGGATAAAGCTCTCTACGCCCTCATTACCCTGTACGTCAGCGGATTGGTGGTGGATGGAACGGTGGAAGGCACAGGTACCGTACGCACGGCGATGATCGTCACGCAGCGCATGGAAGCCATCTACAACCGCATCCTGCACGACATGGAACGCGGCGTGACCATTCTGCACGGCACTGGGGCATATACCCTGGATACGCGCCCGGTCCTTTACTGTGTCATCACCCGTTCAGAGATCCAGCAATTAAAAACCATCGTACACGAAGCAGATCCGGATGCTTTCATGGTCATCGGTCAGGCCCACGAAGCGCTGGGAGAAGGATTCCAACCATTTAAAAAAGTGTGATCGAGGGGAATTAATTACATGTACCTTTGCCGTTATGGAAAGGAATGATCGGGGTTCCCTGGACTAATTGAATGACTACTGGCCAAACTGCAGTAGGATCCCAATCACCAGCCCGGCCTGGCCGAGGGGATAGGCAATCTTTCTGACCATTCGTCCATTGTTGAGTGGAGAAACAAACCTGTCCCAAGCCAAAATTAGATCTGAGATGTAAAACAACAATGCACCCAAGCCCACCATACCAGCAGCGAATGAAGACCAGTCTGGCCGGCTGAGTGTCAGCAGGGCTGAAAGCAGCATGAGCGTAATGACAATTGTATAGATCGCCAGGGGGAAAACCAACCATTGCATCCCTTTTTTGCGGACACTGGTGATGACCTGGCGTAGAAAGCGCGCCACGGTCAACGACAACACAAGTGCCAGGCTCAGGCTCCATAGAGGGGATACATCTGGCAGGGGTTGATTAAGGCCGACAATATAAGCAACATGTGCAAGCAAAAAATGCCACCAATCCCAGTGTGAACCAACGCCTGGACATACTAGTGGAATTGATCATTAGAAAAATATCACCTGCCAGGGAAAGGCAGATACCCAGCGTGAAACAGATCAGCGGCAGGTTACGTAGCTCGCCAATAAAAACCAACATACCTAACAGCACCACCATGGTCAATGGCTTGGTGAAATATTCCACCCGCTTCCAATTCCGGGCAACTGCCACCCAACCAGTGACGGCAACAAGAAAGAATAAGATTAATCCGGGGATCATTTCTTACCTTTCTTCAGGTTGTATCCGAACCTGCGCAAGACTTCCTCGCGGTTGCGCCAATCTTTTTCCACCTTGGCGCGCAGTTCCAGGAAAACCTTGCGTCCACCCATCGCCTCAATCTCCTCCCGCGCCGCTGAACCGATCCGCTTGAGCATTTTTCCACCCTCTCCGATCACGATCCCTTTTTGCGATTCGCGTTCCACGAAGATCGTGGCATGGATGTAAACCATCTCATCACTGCGTTCTTTGAACTCGTCAATACGCACGTTCACTCCGTGCGGCACCTCGTCACGCAGGGCGATCAACGCCGCCTCGCGGATCAGGTCGGCAGCGATCTCGCGTTCGTAAAGGTCGGTCAACTGGTCTTCCGGGAACTCTGCCGGACCCAAAGGCAGGCGTTCCTCCAGCGCAGCAAGCAATTCGTCCAGACCCTTCCCGGTCGCAGCCGAGAAGCTCACCGTTGCGGCACCCGGGGCAAGCTCCTGGTATGCCGTCCGGCGCATCTCAAGTGCATCAACTGGAAGAAGGTCGGTCTTATTGAGGCCCAGCATGAGGCTGGGTTTGCGCCGCAAGGAAGAAAGCAATGCTCCAATGCGGCGGTCATCTTCCTCGGGCGCCTGGCTGGCATCGACAAGAAAGAGGGCAATATCCACGCCTTCCAGCGCTTCTTCCGCCTCCTGGTTGAGAAATTGGCCCAATTTGTGCTTTGGGGTGTGGATTCCCGGCGTATCCACGAATATCAACTGCGCTGTCTCCCGTGTCAGGATGCCAAGCTGGCGGTGGCGTGTGGTCTGCGGCCGCGGTGAAACGGCAGCAATTTTCTGCCCGAGAAGTTTATTGATCAGCGTGGACTTGCCCACGTTGGGTTTACCAAGTATTGCAATGTATCCCGAACGATATTCAGTCATAGCTTATCTGCTTCCATTCTCCGTTGATCAGGCGATCAGGGCACCTTCAAGCTTCAGCAGCCATTCCTTGGTTTTCAACCCTTCACCCAATCCATAACCATGCAGCTTTCCATCTGATCCAATCACCCGGTGGCAGGGAATGACCAATGGCATCGGGTTGGTCGCTTCGGCGCGACCCACTGCACGGGCTGCATGATGCCGGTGGATCTGCTCTGATATTTCCTTGTATGTGCGCGTTTCTCCGTAGGGAATCTGGGATGTGGCCTGCAGGACAGAGCGCTGGAAGGGACGCAAGACCATCCAATCGATCACGATGGTGAAGATGTGTCGCTTTCCTTCCAGGTATTCCTTCAATTCTTCAGCCACTTCTTCGACTTTTTCAGGGTTGTAAAAAACCGCCTGCTTAAATCGCTTCGCCAAATAGGTCTCAAACTCCGCATAGGTTTTCCCCCACTCGATCGCTGCCAATCCCTGGTCTGAACTTGCCAGCCAAAAGTCACCCAGCGGTGTTCCCTTGAGTTCACCCGTATAAAGGTTGCGTTTATCGAGCATGGAAATCTCCTTTCTCAGCTGCGAACGGTCTCATCCCAACAACGCCTCCAGGTATGCGTCGACCATTTTATCCAATCCAAAGGCATTTTCAGCATGCTGGCGGGCTCCCATCCTGAAACGAGGCTGGTCACGCAGGATCTCTGTCACCGCTTGCGCCAGGGTGGGCACATCTGGCGGTCCAAGCTTCCATGGGTCGCTGCCATAAGGGGTTAACCGCCCGGCATCGCCGGTCACCAACTCCGGCAGGGCACCGGTCGCAAATCCCGTCACGGGCAATCCGCATGCCAGGGCTTCGATGACCGCGTTCGGGCAGGGCGGATTGGGCTCGGCTGAAAAGAAAATATGCGCCGAGCGGTCCAATTGGGGGATCTGCTCTCGCGGGATCACCCCCAGCATTGTTAATGGTACGGGGAGCGTTTTTTCCACTCAACCATCTGGGCGGAGGTGAGTTTTCCGGCGACCATCACCTCCATGGGGAAGTGATGCTCGAATTGCAACACCTCTGCCAGTCTCAGCGCATTGGCAAGTCCCACATCCTGTCCCCCTGCCAGGCTGCCCTCCACCAGCATCATCCGGTGACGGTCGACCGGTCGGTCATGCGGTCCTTCGGGAGTATAGACCGAGAGGTCCACCGCGTTGTGGATTACCGTCCAGGGAATGCGCGTCGCCCCATAAGCTCCCTCCCACCAGTCGTGGACGAACCGGCTCTGGTAAACCACCCTGTCGGCAAGGTAACGCCGGATGCTTGCGACAATGCGGTTGTTGATCTCCGAACGCAGGAAAAGGCGCAGTGAAGTGCGCCTGCGGCGATGCAGCCAGTTCAAGCCATCCAATCGATGGACAACTCGCACACCTCCGCGCCGCACCTTCCACAAGGGCAGAAGGTGGCGCGTACCGGCAATGACCAGCACTGCATCGTAAGGCTGCTCAGCCAGGTCGTAACAGACGTCGACCCCGCGCCGCGCCAACCCGGTTGCCAGTTTGCCTTGGAAGGAGACCGGACCACCCGTACCACTCAGCCTGGGGATGATGCAGATGCGAGACATCTGGTATTCCTCTTACACTTTCCTTCAATGAGGTGTCTACAACAAAGGTCAATAATTGGTCACCCGGTCGATAAGGCCCAGGTCGCGCGCCTTGCGGTCGCAACTGCGGAAGGCAAAGATGGATGCCACGCCAAAAACAACGGACAGCCCGACCAGGATACCCAGTAACTCTATGTTGCTCAACGGCGCCAGGGTGGGAAAAACCTGTGCCACATTGCCGATCAAGGAACGGCGGACCAATTCCAACCAGTAAGTGATGGGCATGGCAAATCCGATGGGTTGCAGCCATTTGGGTAGTACATCCAACGGGTAGATCGCACCGGAGAATATGAACAGCACTCCTGCCACCCCCTCGGCAATGAAACCTGCGTGACGCACGATCAATAAGGCGACGGCTCCCAGCAACAATCCCATGAGCGCCAACATGATCACGCCGATCAACATCGTCAAAGCAAACAGCAGCCAATCAACCTGCATAGGATCAAAGGTCACCTTTAAGAATAGATTCCAGCCAGGATGGTGATGAACACTGAAAGGGAGGCTGTCAAAAAACCAGCCACGCCGCGTCCCAGCAGGTAGGCTGGGATGCGGATGGGAGCAATGTACATGTATTTGAGCGTGCGGTAATGCTCCCGGTCGTCGATCACTGCCCACGAAACGCCATTCATGATGGCAAAGACATAAGTATAGAACGCATTTCCCATGAAAATATACGAAAAAAGTGGGTCCTTGAAGTTCCCATTTGTGATGACCCCGTACATGATCACCAGGATCGCCGCGCGTGCCACCGGGCGGACGATGGAATAGATCAAGAAAAGAAGCGGGTCGGTCCAGTTCGAAGTAATTTGCCAGCCCAACCAGGCAGCGAACTTGAAGGAACGCCATGATTTATACCAGGAGTCTGCCAAAGGAGATTTCTTCATTGGCTACCTGCGCGCTTCGGTCAGCCGGCCTTCCCGGATGGCCAGTTTTTCGGTATGAGCCAGCAGCAGTTTTGCGCCTACCAGGAAGAATACGCACAACCCGGCCAGGATTCCAATTTCTACAGCCGGGGAGAGGAAGCCCAATTTTAACCCCGCGGGAAAAACCAACTGGCGCATGGCATCCAATCCCAGGGTCAGAGGGATCACAGAGGCTGCTGCCGCAACCCAGAATGGCAGGGATTTGATCGGAAAATAAAAACCTGAAACCAGGTTCACCGGTTCCTGAACAAGGTCGGAGACCGCCCAGGCCTCACGTCCGAAAAGCAGGAAAGCCGAAGCGAACATCATTCCCATCCCATACAGGGCGGTCATTGAAAGGGCAAAAACAGCGAAATAGTTGCAAAGGATTTACCAGCACATATTGAATATCGAACATCCAGGAGCCAAGCAGGATAATGACCGTTGAGCGCAACAGGGTGGCGATCATGCCTCCCAAAGCCATGCCAAGCAGGATCGCCATCATCGAGTTGGGCGCCATGATATACAGAGCCAGGTTTCCCTGCTCCTTCTCCCAGTACAATTGCGTCGACATGCTCCAAAGTACATTCATCCAGAAGGCCATCATTGCCCCGCCCATTACCACGAATCCGATATATTCCTGGGGAGCATTTAGAGCCTTGTAAACAAGCACATAACCGATGACCGCCCCCAACGGCATGACGATCTCGAACAATAGCCAGGAGGTTTCACGCTGTTGCCCGATGATCCGCGGGTAGGCTCGGGCAAGAACTGTTTGCAGGAACAACCTCCAGCCAGTATTCTTTCGGGAATCCCTGGAAATTTCAGAAGAGCTCGAGATTCCGGCCTCATTATCCAGCTGTGATTGGGCTTGCTTATCCATTTTTGCCACCCTGTTCCACGTCTGCCATGCTTTTCCCGACCAGTTCGACAAATACATCCTCCAGTGTAGGCTCGCGTTTGCTGAGTCTTTGGATGCGCACATTCTTTTGATTGAGGATATTGATGACTCCACCCAAGGCGCCTTCCTCCACCAATATTAGGTTTAGCGTAGCCCCGCCGTCATATTCAGCAGCCGTTGCCTTGCGCACTTCTGGAAGATCTTCGATGGTTTGTGCATTCAAACCATTGAGGGGTGTGGTCTCGACCTCGAAGATGGCGTCTTTTTGAAGCCGCTGTTTCAATGTCGAAGGTGTATCACAAGCCAGGACACGCCCCTGGTTGATGATCGCCACTCGATCGCAAAGTTCATCTGCCTCGACCATGTAGTGGGTGGTCAGCAGCAGTGTCCGGCGTTTTGCGCCATGACCATCGGCATCATTCACCCATTCGCGGATCAAATTGCGCACTTCTCGCGAGGCGCCCACGTCCAGGCCCAGCGTTGGTTCGTCCAGAAAGAGCACATCTGGATCGGTCATAAATCCGCGGACGATATTCATCTTCTGGCGTAAGCCAGTGGAAAGGTCCGCAGATTTCGTGTGCCTGCGGTCAAAGATTCCAACGTGTTTGAGCAGCTCGTCAATGCGGGAATAAGCAACCTTGGATGGAACCCCATAAAATTGCGAGAACATCCACAGGTTTTCACGCACCGTCAATAAGCCATATCCGGACGATTCCCCACCTGAAACCATGTTAATGAGTGGGCGGATCTTCACCGCCTCGTTCACCACATCAAAACCGGCCACGCGCACCTGCCCCGTCGTGGGGGCAAGCAGCGTGGTGAGTACCTTTATTAAGGTTGTTTTTCCCGCCCCGTTCGGGCCCAGCAGGCCAAAGAGTTCACCTCGTTCCACCTGCAGGTTCACTTTATCCAATGCAATGAGCTCTTTGCGTATCTTTTTTTCTTTTTTACTTCCGCGGATCTTATAGATACGCCCCAGGGCTTCTGTTTCGATGGCAAAAATGGTCATTAAAACTCCAAAAAAGGGAAAAAGACCTAATGGATTTGTCAGACATGCGTAGGGTAAACGTAGGGTAAGCGTCAAGCACCATTAACAACATCGTGTTAAGATAGGCGCATAAGGCGATTTCTCTTCTCCTCCTTTCAAGAGAGCCGGGGTCGGCGTCCCCGGCTCTCGCGATTTTATCATACTGTTATACTTGGCCTGGAAGGTCAGCCTTGACCCACCAGGTTTTTTATGAGCTTGTTTTCCCGCCTCGTCTACCGGATACGTCAATTTCGCCTGGCTGCTTTTGGACCGTGGCAGCCTGTGCCGGATACGTCCCTTTCCCCCTTTCTCTCCCAACAATTGATCTCCCTCTTCCGGCGAATGACACCTTCCGAGCAGGCCCACTCGTTTTCAGTATTGCAACGCTTGCAGGCTGCCGGGCACCATGACCGGGACCTGCTTGCAGCTGCCCTCCTGCATGACGTGGGAAAGGTAAACTCGTCCCTCTCGATATGGGATCGCAGCCTGGTCGTCCTGGGGAAGCGTTTATTTCCCCGCCGGATCGATCGGTGGAGCAGCGGCATGCCTGCCGGATGGCGCCGTCCGTTTGTTGTTGCCGTCCATCACCCTGCCTGGGGCGCGGACCTGGTGGCTGCTGCTGGTGCTTCGCCACGTATGCGCGGATTTGGTGCGCCGTCACCAGGAAGCCGATGCCGGCGATGATCCCTGGCTTGCAGCTCTCAGGCAAGCCGACGATAGCGAATAAAGATTGCACAAATGGCTTATTATTGCTACATCCTTGAATGTTCCGACGGAACATATTACACGGGTTGGACGATCAACCCGGAACTCCGCTTGAACACCCATAATAAAGGAGCCGGCGCCCGCTACACGCGCAGCCGGCGTCCCGTTTGCATGGTGTATATGGAGGAGTGTCCGGATAAGGGTTCGGCATTAAAACGCGAGAGAGCCATCAAGGCGCTCTCGCGTACCCGGAAACAAAAATTGATCAACTCTGGGGACGGGGGATCTTCTTCCCTACTCCGTGAATAACGGCAGGTGACCGAGCGCGATTATGTGATTCCACCTGGCACGCTCGCCCTCGGTCAGGATGGCGGCTTCGGCAACCACGTTCGCGCCGGCTTTGTTCATGATCATTTTCATTCCCTGCAGCGTGGACCCGGTACTGATGACATCGTCCACGACGACCACCCGCTTGCCGTTCAGCAGTACCTGGTCCTTTTCATCCAGGATCAAGGTCTGCGGTTCTCCGGTGGTGATGGACAGGGTTTCTGCGATCAGTGCCGCGCCCATGTAGGGCTTGTATGCTTTGCGTAAGACTATATAAGGTTTCCCGGTCTCGACAGACAACGCATATGCCAGCGGTATGGACTTGGCTTCAGCGGTGATCAGCACGTCGAATTCCACCGGCTTGAGCAATTTTCCCAGCGCCTTGGCGCAGGCTTGAACAAGCTTGGTATCACCCAGGATATTGAGGATGGCGATCCTCAATCCAGGCTTGATCTCGAAAAGGCGCAATTCGCGGTGAACCCCTGCAATATCGATTGGATAGGTTTCGTAGTCAGGCATGAAAAACCTCCTCGCAAGGTCTGCAATAGTTTATCACGACACGACCATGCCTGGATGGTGGATTACGGTATAATTTTTTTATCGTACCAAAGCCTTACTCCCTATAATCATCATTAACCATGTTTCCTGAATTAGAGCTCAACGACATCCTGCGACTGCGAAAACCTCACCCGTGTGGCTCCTACGAATGGACGGTTGTGCGCCTCGGCGCGGATATTGGGCTGGAATGTAGGATCTGCGGACATCGCATCATGCTCACCCGGCGTGAACTGGCCCGGCGCACCAAATTGATCCTGCCGAGACCAGAAAAATCCATCCCTCCTGATTAACAGCTCCCGTTCCAGCGGGTTCTGACCGGAATTACGTTCGATATGGGCAAAGATTTTTGCCTCCATGGGGATAACTGGAAAGACCAGGCCAAGTGAGTCACAACAACGGGAGGGGGGAATTTTCCACCGCTTTCTTCATAACGCATGTGATAAACTAGCAGCGAGTAACCCGTATGAAAGTCGTCATCCTGCGTTCCAACCCGGTCGCCCCCGATCCACGCGTGGAAAAAGAAGCCCGTGCCCTGTCAGGAGCGGGTTATTCCGTCATTGCCCTCGGCTGGGACCGCAGCGCCGCGCTGCCTGTCCGGGAGAGCCGGGAGGCTTGGGAGATCATCCGTCTACCCATCCGGGCTCCATTCGGGCAGGGACTGGGCAATTTGCCTCAAGTGATCCGCTGGCAATGGGGGCTGTGGCGCTGGTTGGTCCGCCACAAGCAGGAATATGATCTCATCCACGCCTGTGATTTCGATACCATTCTTCCCGCTTTTTTGATCAAATTATTCTGGCAAAAGAAAGTCGTCTATGACATCTTCGACTTCTATGCCGATTTGCTGCAACGCACCCCTGAATGGCTGAAATCCTGCTTGAGAAGGTGCGAATTTTTCTTTATAAACCATGTGGATGGTGTGATCCTGGCTGACGAAGCGCGCCGGGAGCAGATTGCCGGCACCCATCCATCCCACCTGGCAATAGTGGTAAATTCACCCGAGGATATACTCGGTCGGATAACACCTGTTGTTCTACCGGACAGCCAACTCCATTTATCGTATGTGGGCTTGCTGGAAATCCGCCGCGGCTTGTTGCATGTATTGGACATCCTGCGCAGTCGTCCTGAATGGACCCTTGAACTGGCTGGCACCGGTCGGGACGCCCGTGCCATATTGGATGGTGCCAAGCGAATGCCAAACGTACACTGGCATGGCGAAGTGGCTTATGACAGGGCTCTTGCACTTAATGCTGCAGCGGATGTCCTTTTTGCCACTTACGACCCGGAAGTACCCAACCATCGTTATTCGAGTCCAAACAAGATCTTCGAGGCGATGATGTTGGGTAAACCGGTGATCGTGGCGCGTGATACCAATGCCGACCGCCTGGTTGAGAAGGAATCCTGCGGCATGGTCGTGTCCTACGGCGATCGTGATGAGCTGGAAGTCCGCCCTATCCAGGTTGGCACAAGACCCGGGGTTGCGCCAGCACCTGGGGAATAATGGGCGCAGGGCTTATGAAACCACTTACTCCTGGGAACGCATGCGGGAAAGACTGATCACCTTCTACCAGGAGGTGGAGGCATGAATACAGCCGTGCTCCCAACCCATCCATATTACCCATATCATCACCGACCTGGATACCGGCGGGGCCGAAATGATGCTCTACCGGCTGCTAGGTGAGTTGCTCACCAGCGGTTACACATCCCAGGTGATCTCACTAACCTCTGTGGGAACGGTCGGGACGAAAATTCGTGCCCTGGGAATACCAGTTCGCGCCCTGGGGATGCACCCTTCCCGGCCGAGTCCGATTTCACTTTTTCGCCTGGCGAAATGGCTGCGCCAGGGCAGCAGCGCCCTTCCATTGTGCAGACCTGGATGTACCATGCCGACCTGGTCGGCGGAATAGCCGCACGCCTGGCAGGAGGCGATGTACCGGTGGTCTGGGGGTTGCACAACAGCACCCTGGATCGAAAAACAAGTAAATGGACAACCCGGTTGGTTGTGCGTATCCTGGCGCGTGCTGGCGGGATCGCTCCCCGCGCGAATCATCTCCTGCTCTGAGGCAGCCCGGCAGCTTCATGTCCGCTTGGGCTACCCGGATAAGAAGATCGTCGTCATTCCCAATGGCTTTGATACCGATCTCTACAAGCCCGACCCGGCAGCAAGGATCACAGCCCGCCAGGCACTTGGAATTGATCCGGATACAGCGCTGATTGGCATCGTAGCCCGGTTTGATCCTCAGAAGGATCATCGCAATTTTATCGAAGCCGCCAGGCGATTGCACCAGGTCATGCCTTCCGTACATTTTGTTTTTATTGGATGGGGAATGGATCCATCAAATGCCACGTTAACCGGCTGGCTTTCAGAGTTGTTGCCTGTCTGTCACCTGCTTGGTCCTCGCGACGACGTCCCCATGTGGATGGCTGGCCTCGATTTGTTCTCTTTATCCTCGGCATACGGTGAGGCTTTCCCCTTGGTTGTGGGTGAGGCGATGTCTTGTGGTGTACCTTGCATTGCCACCGACGTGGGGGACACAGCTTCATTATTAAGCAATTATGGCCAGGTTGTCCCGCCCAGGGATCCCGTTGCCCTGGCACAAGCCTGGCAAAGTTGGTTGCAACTACCCGCTGCCGACCGCAACTCAGTGGGTATCCAGGCACGCCAACATATCGTCGATCATTACTCCATTGGGCGTATCGCCCGGGAGTACAGTCAACTATATAAGCAGGTTGTGAACGCTCGTCTGCAAGCTTGATGCGCATCATGATAAAGATACTCCTGGTTGCCAATACCGACTGGTTCCTCTACCAATACCGCCTCTCCCTGGCACAGTTTTTGCGGGCGCGCGGGCTGGACGTGGTGTTGGTTTCGCCCGGCGGGAAAATTCGCTCCCCTCATTGTGGCCAAAGGATTTCGCTGGTTGGAGTGGCAGGTGGGGCGGAAGAGCGTTAACCCCCTGGGCGAATTGAACGCCATATTCGCTCTTGCCCGCATTTTCCGCAAAGAAAATCCCGGTTTGGTGCACCTGCATACCATCAAGCCGGTGCTCTATGGATCCGCTGGCGGCTGTCCTGGCAGGGGTGCATGCGGTCGTTCGCTCCATCACTGGTCGTGGATATGTATTCGTGAGCCAGGACCAGCAGGCGCGCAGGTTGCGGCCATTGGTGAACAGCCTTTACCGTTGCCTGCTTTCCCGAAAAAATGGAGCCGCCATCTTCGAAAATGAAGCCGACCGCCAGTTCTTCCTGGAGCGCAGGCTTATCGGCGAAACAACTGCTCATCTGATCGAAGGGGTGGGAGTGGATACCGATTTTTATCACCCGCTGCCCGAACCGCAAGGTCCGCCTGTCGTCCTGCTTGCATCGCGCCTGCTCTGGGATAAAGGTGTGGGCACCTTGGTGGAGGCTGCCCGCCTGCTTCATCAAAGGACACAGGTAAGGGTGGCCCTGGCAGGTGCGCCGGATGAGGGCAATCCTGCCAGCATACCGGTGGAAGTCCTCCACGGCTGGAACGAAGAGAAAGTGGTCGAATGGTGGGGTTGGCAGGAGGATATGCGCATCGCTTATGCCGCCAGTCATATTGTCACCCTCCCCAGCCAGGGAGAAGGGCTGCCCACGACACTGCTTGAAGCAGCCGCCTGCGGGCGACCGCTGGTGGCTACCGATGTGCCCGGCTGCCGTGACGTGGTCCAGGACGGCATCAATGGCTTCCTGGTCCCTCCTGGTGATGCCTGCTCTCTCGCCGATGCACTGGAACGATTGATCCTGGACCGCGAGCTGCGCATACGCATGGGCAAAGCAGGACGCTTACAGGCCGAAACGCGCTTCTCTGATAGGTCCATCAATTTCAAAAACTCTGGAGGTTTACCGCACTCTCGTGAAGCTCCCCGAGTGAACCCGGGAGAAAATTCTGCCGGGTCCTGTTAGTACATAATGGCGATTTGTCAGATTGTTCAACAAGAGGTACAATCCCGCAGCCATCGATTGCCGCAGGGTATAATAATACTGGCAACCTTGGGATTAACTATGACCTTCCTTGATGCTCCTTATATCTTCCAGATCGGTGGTATTGCAGCAGCGGTGACGCTACTTTTCGCTTTGCCCGGCTTGTGGCTTGCCCGTCGTCTTACCCTGATCGACAACCCTGGCAGGGCAGACCACAAGAAGCACACCCGCCCAGTACCCCTCGCCGGGGGCATCATTATTGCCTTAAGTCTTCTGGCGATTTCACCCTTCCTGGGATTATGGGAATCACCTGCCATGCGAGGGATCTTGTTGGCTGGCCTGGTGGTGATGTTGTTTGGCGCCTGGGATGATTGGAAAATATTACCTGCCTGGCTCAAACTTGCCGGACAATTGATTGCCGCTGCCATCGTGATCTCCTCAGGGACCTCCGTTCATTTCATCACCCGCCTGGCCCCGATGGATATCAATCCCTTGATCCTGAAGAGTATCGATTGGACCATTACCATTCTTTGGTTGGTGGGGATTACCAATGCCTTCAACCTAATCGACAGCATGGATGGCCTGGTGATCGGCACGAGTGGGGTGGCACTGTGTTTCTTCCTGTTGGCGACCTTCGATTCAGAACAAACCTCTTTGGTGAAGTTGAGCACCATGTTACTGGGGATTTGTGCGGGATTATATTTTTTCAATGCTGCTCCTGCCTCCCTCTTCCTGGGTGATTCTGGTGCGCAGCTGCTTGGCTTCTTCATGGCCTGCATTGGCATCCTCTACTCCCCGCCAAATTATCCACAGGGTTCCTCCTGGTTTATCCCCATCCTCCTCCTGGGAGTCCCCATTTTCGACACTACGATGGTCTTCTTCTCCAGGTTGCGGCGGCGCAAACCGATCCATCTTGCCGACCTTTCTCACACCTACCACCGCCTGGTATTGCTGGGATTGGACACCAGGAAAGCAGTGGTGTTAATGCACCTGGCCGGACTCTTCCTGGGTTGCATCGCTTTTGTTGCCCTGTCTTTGCCCCCATTGGCAGCCAACTTGATTTTTGGTTCCATATTGATCATCGGGGCCATACTCATCATTTTCCTCGAAGGCGTTGTCCGGAAAAAAGACTCCCCGGCGAACTGATCGGCAATGCAGGAATTTTCCCCCTATCAAACATATCAAAATACCCTCCGCCGCTGGTGGTTGGCAGTACTTTGTGTGCTGCTTGGCGGGATTCTGGGTTTGATCCTGCACTCCTTTCGTCCCGCTTTGTACGAGGCCCAATCCCTCCTGATCGCCAGTATGAATTTTCCTCCAAATGAATATTACTCGCAGTTTGAGGAAGATTACGCTTTCAATGTTGCCGCAACGCATATTTCCCCGCTGGCGATTTCTGCCAGCCTCCTCCCGGCTCTCCAATCACAGGGCTTTGATATCACCTATGAGGAATTCATTCGCCAGGCATCTGTCGAAAGGAAGCAATCTGCCTGGGCTCTCCGTTACCAGAGTCCGGATCGCGACCTGGCCTCGGCGGTGGTCGAAATCTGGGTCGATCAAGCCTACGAAAAACTGGCTGGCTTTGGAGACCACTCCATCCAGGCGCAATCCTATTACAGCCAATTGAGTTTCCTGAATGCTTGTTACCGTTATGCACTTATTTCAAACACAAGCATACTTAACCTTCCCCCTGATTATCAAGGTGTGTGCAATTATTCTTCCCTGGAGCAGATCCATGCTGAACAGGTGACCATCGCCCGCCTGTTTGCCGGTGAACATCGCCTCAGCCGGGGGATGAACCCTTATTTTGTGGTTGATATTCCGGATACCGGTGGGATACAGGTTTACCGCACAGCCTATGATCGCAACCTGATGGTCCTGGCAGGTGCGCTGGTCGGTCTTGTGATCGGCATCTGGCTGACAAATCTTGGGGTATTTGGCAAGGGCAGGCGTGGCTGAACGTTTTTCCGCCCCGAAGCGGATATTCCATGCCACATTTTACTGGGCGTGGGCATTGATGATCATGCTCCTGCCGATTACGACCCTGCCCGTGCTTGCACAACTCCTGGGCGGGGTTGCTGTTGCGCCGGCATCCATCATTCCCCTGGTCTGGCTGGTCTTGTGGTTCATCTTGTTCATTTTTCGCAAAGGTTCGCTGCCTTTCGAAAGCATTCCTTTTTTGGCTTTTATCTCGGTGGGGCTGATTTCCAGCGCAGTTGCATTCCTGAATAACTTTCCCACGTTCAAAACGCATAACCTGCTGAGCACAGAGTTTTCCAGTCTTTTGACACTGGGGATTGGTGCCGGTTTTTACCTGGTTGGCTCTGCCTGGCTGTCGAGCCACCCGGAAAGACTGGAAAAATCACTGCGCTTGATCAATTACACCGGGCTGGTCATTTTGATCTGGTCGAGTCTCCAGGCATTATTTGCTCATGTCTCCCAAAACGATTATCCCGAGATCATGTACCAGATCCAGCATTTGTTCAACACACGTGGCTTGTTCCGTGGTCGCGTGACCGGCTTTGCGTTTGAACCTTCCTGGTTGGCTCACCAGATTAACCTCTTCTTCCTGCCTTTCTGGTTGGCTTCCACCATCAAGAGGGTAAGTGTCCATCGCTTCCGCCTGTGGAAACTAACATTTGAAGATCTGCTGCTCGCCGGGGGGATCGCCATGATCTTCTTATCCTCCCGCATTGGCACGCTGGCCATCCTGCTGGTGGTTGTTTTTCTCGGTATTCGCCTGCACATATGGGGATTGGGAAAGATCTACTCCGCATTCAATCCGCGCCTTAAGGTGAAAGGAGCGTTCCCACGTTTTGCGATCCGGGTGCTTTTCATCAGCCTGCTGCTTTGTTGTTTGATCTTTCTCTATTTGATTATCTTGTTTGTCCTGGTCTTTGCACTCGCAAATTTTGATCCGCGGATTGCCCGCCTATTTCGACCTGAATGCGCTCCGGCTCAATATCACCTCCCCTTATGATCTTTTCAACCAGCTCTTTTTGCTGAACGTTATGTGTACTGGGTGACCGGTTGGCGCATTTTTGGCGATCACCCCCTGTTGGGGGTTGGCCTGGGAAACGCCGGACTCTATTTCCTGAAACAACTGCCTTCTTTTGGCTGGGTCTTGTCGGAGGTCATGGAGAGCTTTTATCGCCTGCCGGCTGACATGAACATCAAGAGCTTCTGGGTGCGAATCCTGGCGGAAACAGGGATCGCCGGGTTTGCCACCTTCATGGGTTGGTATATTGTCCTATGGCATACCAGCAACTTCCTCGAGGCCAATAAGAAAAAAATCCATGGCATGCTCGGATTGGCCGGGAAACTTGTTCTTGTGGCATTCATCGCCGAAGGATTCAGTATTGATACCTTTGCTCTTCCGTATCTCTGGCTGATGTTGGGCTTTGTCAGCGCAGCCGGAATGTTGGCACGCCGCGAAGGGGGGATGGTTCCAGGCAACAGTGTGCCACCTGGAGGTTAATAACATGAAAATTGCTGCACTTGTGCCCATGCGCCATCACAGCCAGCGCATACCGGGCAAGAATTACCGTCTCTTGGCCTCGAAACCGCTTTTCCAGCATATCATTGAAACCCTGCTGGAAGTCCCCGAGATCGGATCAGTGGTGGTGGACACGGACTCGGAGCCGGTCATGGAAGCCTTGCGCCGGGATTTTCCCCAGGTGATCATTCTGCCGCGTCCAGCGGACCTATGCGGAGATACCGTTCCAATGAATGATATCCTGCTCTACGACACATCGAAAATCGAGGCTGATTTCTACCTCCAGACCCACAGCACCAACCCGCTACTGCGTTCTGGGACGGTCAGGCGTGCCATCCAAACCTTCCTGTCTGACTTTCCAACGCATGACTCGCTCTTCTCGGTGACTCGCCTGCAAACGCGCCTATACGACCAGCACGGGCGCGCCCTTAATCATGATCCAAACGTCCTGATCCAAACCCAGGATCTGCCTCCGGTTTATGAAGAGAATTCCTGCATTTATCTCTTTACACGCGAGAACCTGGTGCGCCGCCGCAACCGGTTGGGGGAGCGCCCGATGCTTTTCGAGATTGACCCTGACGAAGCCTGGGACATTGACGAACCGATTGATTTTGCCGTCACCGATTTCCTGATGCAACACAGGTTGGGGGAAAGTGGCTAGATTTTCCAAATTATTCGGAAAACAAGTAAAACGGTTTTTCTCCAGACCGTTCTATTTCGTACTATTTGGCGTTTATCCGGTACTGGCCCTGCTTTCAATCAATATTTCGCAGGTTCACTACACTGCCGGGATTCGCCCACTGATCGTGGCGATTCTAGCAGCCCTGCTGTTCTTCCTGCTTTTCCGGGTGATTTATCGTGACTGGTACCGCGCCGCCTTTGCAATTGCCATGCTGTCACTGCTGTTTTACAGTTATGGTCATATTTACGGCCTCATTGCGAAGAAATGGGAAAACTTCCCCCATCTTACACTTTGGATGGCATCCATTTGGTCAGTCCTGGCGATCCTTGTCCTCGTGGGGGCAGCAATCCCCAGGTCTCGTTTCAGGAATGTCGCCGTGGGGCTGAACATCATCTCGATTGGATTGACCCTTTTCGTAGCCGTCCAGGTGATCTGGTGGTCGTTGCCCCATCCTCGCCCGACCGGCGGGAATGAACTCACCCCTGCGAAACCCCTGCAGATCACCCAAGGCGAAACGCTCCCGGACATTTACTACATAATCATGGATTCCTACGGGCGCGCAGATGCACTGCAATCAGCCTATGATTTCGATAACACTGAATTCATCGACAGCCTGGAACAGATGGGATTTTATGTGGCAAGCTGCAGCCAGAGCAACTACGCCCGCACTGATTTCTCCCTGGCTTCCTCGCTCAACATGAGTTATGTTCCCGACCTGGATCCGGACTTTACCCCCGAACTGCGCGACCCGCATCCGATCTGGGAACTATTGCAGCACAGCGCGGTCAGGCAGCTGCTCGAGGACGCCGGGTATAAGACCGTGGCCTTTGCCACCGGATTTAACTGGTCGCAACTCGATGACGCGGAGGTTTATCTCGAACCACCGCCTCTTTTTTCGGATTTGACAGCCTTCGAGATCATGCTGCTGCAGACCACGCCGGCGCGCCATCTCACCGACAGCGGTATGCTCAACCTGGACGGGATCGCCGGGATGCGCTTTCGTGAGCGCACGCTTTTCGCGCTGGAAGAACTCTCCCGGGTACCTGAAATTCCGGGACCCAAATTTGTGTTTGCCCATATCATTGCGCCACACCCGCCTTTCGTTTTTGGTGTGAACGGTGAAAAGATCGATCCTGCGGAATATCTTTCTCCCACAGGATCCTATTCGGCCAAGGATTACCGCCGCGGCTACTTGCAGGTACTCCCCTTCATTAACAAGCAGTTGGAGAATATACTTCCAGAGATCATCAAGAAGTCAAGCGTGCCTCCCATAATCATCCTGCAAGGCGATCACGGGGTATGGGCTCTCTCTTATCCAAAACGCATCCAGATCTTAAATGCTTATTACCTGCCCGGGCACACCGAATCGCTTTACCCGTCCATTTCTCCAGTAAACAGTTTCAGGGTGTTGTTGAATAATTACTTCGGGATGGAGTATCCTTTGCTGGAAGACAAGAGCTATTCTGCGCCCCGCTATGAGATCTATAATTTCTCTCCTGTCGCGTATAATAAGTGCAATCCATAGTTCATTATGCCTGGGTGGCAGGTAGGCTCCCCGGCTAAGTATATTCTTTCACTTTTAACAGGTTACCGTGCCCACCATTCTATTTTCCGCCCCCTATATGCTCCCATTCCTGGATCGCTTCCAACCGGTTCTCGCCCGCTACGGAATGGACCTCCTCACTCCCCAGGTCCACGAAAGGCTGGAGGAAGATGCCATCCTGAAGTACGCTGGCCAGTTCGACGGCACCATCTGCGGGGATGACCAATATACCCGGCGCGTCATGGAAGCCTGCCTGCCGCGGCTCAGGGTTATCTCCAAGTGGGGCACTGGCATTGACTTGATCGACAGCCAGGCCGCTTCCGAACTGGGCATAAAGGTCTGCCGCACACCCAATGCTTTCACCCTGCCAGTCACCGATTCCGTGTTCGGGTACATGCTGGCTTTCGCCCGGCGCCTTCCCTGGATGGATCGGGATATGAAATCAGGGAAATGGCAAAAAATTCCCGGCAGGGCACTTCACGAGTGTACTCTTGGGATCATCGGGGTTGGTACCATTGGCAAAGTGGTCGCCCGCCGGGCACGCGCCTTTGGGATGAACATTCTGGGCAACGATATCGTGGATATTGATCACGTCTTTATTGCAGAGACCGGAATTGAGATGACCTCTCTCGACTCCCTGCTCTCCCGTTCTGATTTTGTTTCAATCAATTGCACGCTAAACCCGACCAGCCACCATCTCATCAATGCGCACACGTTGCAGGTGATGCAGCCTCACGCCATCCTGATCAATACTGCCCGCGGTCCGATCGTCGAAGAAACCGCCCTGGTGGCAGCACTCCAGGCTGGTACAATAGCCGGCGCCGCCCTGGACGTGTTCGAGGTCGAACCACCGCCATCGGACAGCCCATTACTTACAATGGATAATGTTCTCCTGGCTCCCCATAATGCCAATTCCAGCCCTGCTGCCTGGGAACGCGTCCATTGGAATACAATCAGGAACCTGGTGGAAGGCCTGGGGCTGCCAGTTGGTGAATTGAAAGAGTAAAAATGAAAAATCCATCCTCTATCGACAACTCTGGGACGAAGACTGTTTTGATCACCGGCGCGGGTGGCGGGATCGGTCGTGCCACCGTTCATCTCTTCGCCAATAAGGGTTGGCGCGTCATCGGCGTGGACCGTTCGCCTTGCGATGAAACCTTTCCGGCGAGTGGATGCTTCATTCAAGCTGATATCTCCCATCCCGAAGCCGCCGAAGGGATCTTCAAGCAGGCACGCAGCTTCACGCCCACGCTCGACGCGCTGGTCAACAATGCCGCGATCCAGGTGGCAAAACCGCTTGTCGAAACAACGGTTGAAGAATGGGATGCGGTCATGGCATCCAACCTTCGTTCGGTATTCCTCTTTGTAAAGTTATCCCACCCTCTGATGAAAGCCGCCGGCGGTGGGGCTATTGTCAATGTTTCATCAGTCCACGCAGTGCAGACTTCCGCCAACATAGCGGCTTACGCAGCCAGCAAGGGCGGCCTCCTGGCACTGACACGCGCGATGGCGATCGAATTCGCCCCGGACAATATCCGGGTCAATGCCGTCCTCCCCGGAGCGGTCGACACGCCCATGTTGCGTGCCGGCTTGAGCCGCGGTCATGTGGGTCACGGCGACATGCAGTCACGGCTCGACAACCTGGCACGCAAGACGGTCAATGGCAGGGTGGGTCAACCGGCAGAAATTGCTCACGCCATTTACTTCCTTGCCGACGAAACCCAATCCTCTTTTATGACCGGTCAATCCATGATCATTGACGGAGGGGCTACCGCAAGGTTGAGCACCGAATAAGCTGCGAGAATCCCGATGAGCATGAAACAAGCGGTAAAACAAATCATCCCTGCTCCAGCGTGGAACCTGCTGCGCAAGACTTACAGCAGCATTAGCCACCTCCCCGACCTGCCCTCGGCCTACCTCCATCCCTGGCGGCGGGAGAGCATGAAACGACTGTCGGAATTGAAGGACATCCATAAAGGGCAACGCGCTTTTATCATCGGCAACGGCCCCAGCTTGAAAAATACCGATTTGAGCAAGCTCCGCAATGAATTTACTTTTGGCTTGAACCGTATCTACCTGATGTTCCCCGAGTTGGGTTTCCAAACAACTTATTTCGTAACCGTCAACGACCTGGTCATCGAGCAATGTAAACAGGATATGGACTCCCTTCCGATGCCAAAATTCCTTTCCTGGCGCACACACCGGTTGTTCCCGGCAGGCGCTCCGCCGGCCACATTTCTCTACACCACGTACGATAATCCTTCCTTTTCGCGCGATGTACGCAACCGCGTCTGGGAGAGCGCCACCGTTACCTATGTTGCCCTCCAGGTCGCATTTCACATGGGCTTCGCCCAGGTCATCCTGATCGGAGTTGACCATACATCGAATGTCCCGGGCAAGGCCAATACCACGATCGTCTCACAGGGCGATGATCCCAACCACTTCAATCCCACCTATTTTGGGAAAGGATTCCGCTGGCAATTACCCGATTTTGAGACTTCCGAGATCGGCTACCGCCTGGCACGCCAGGCATACGAGAAAGACGACCGCCTGGTCTTGGACGCAACCATTGGTGGTAAATTGACCGTATTTCCCAAAGTGGAATATCTCAGCTTGTTCGATTGACATGTCCGATCTTCCTCTCGTCAGCATCGTAACCCCATCTTATAACCAGGGGCGCTTCCTGGAGGCCACCTTGCACTCGGTGTTGGAACAGGATTATCCCAACATCGAATACCTCGTGGTGGATGGAGCGTCCACGGATGACAGCGTGGAGATCATCCGGCGCCATGCAGACCGGCTGGCATGGTGGGTGTCCGAAAAGGATTCGGGTCAATCCGAGGCGATCAACAAGGGGCTCCAGCGGGCGCGCGGCGAATTTATCGGCTGGCTCAACTCCGACGATGTTTACCAGCCTGGAGCCGTCTCTGCAGCGGTGGCGGCATTCATGTCCAATCCTGGTGCCGCGGTGGTCTATGGAAATGCCCTATCCATCGATGCAGATGGCACACCTTTCAACATCATGCGCGCCCGCCAGTACACACTGGTGGACCTGATGGCCTTCAACATAATCTGCCAACCGGCAGCATTCATGCGCCGCTCGGTCGTGGAACAGGTAAAGTATCTCAATCCTGCCTATCACCTCCTGATGGACAACCTGCTTTGGATGAATATGGCTCGCATCGCTCCCTTGGTCTACGTTCCTCAAACATGGGCAGCCGCCCGCTACCACGACCAGGCCAAGAACCGCACCCGTGGTGCCGCCTATGGGCGCGAAGCAAAATTGTTGATTAAAGACCTGGAAGTTGATCTGGATTTTTCCGCGATCATCGCTTCGAATAAGAAGCGCATCTGGGCAGGTGTAAATCGATTTGACGCTTTCTACCTGACAGATGCCGCCCAGCCGCGCGAAGCCCTGCGCGCCTATTGCAGGTCTTTCCGCCTCCACCCGCCCACTGCCCTGGGCGATTGGAAACACATCCTCCTGGCTTTCCTGTCCCTGCTTGGCCTGGCCAAAATGCGTGACTGGTATGATCGCCGGCGCAAACATGGACTGAAATTCGAAAACAAAGAGTAAACCACGTCCCAGGAGTGGCTCACGGTCAAGGTATGGAGTACCAGCCGTGTGCCCGATCCCATTTTCATCCCTGTGAATGTCTCGCTGCGAGATTCAACTATGAATAATCTTTTAACAAAAGTCGCCTTGCATGAACGGCGCTGGTGGGGACAGGCAGTCCTGATCCTTGCCTTGCTGGCAGGTTTTGGCCTGCGCTTGTATGGCTTGACCAACCCTCCCCTGGATTTTGCCACCACCAGGCAGTTGTTTTCAGCGCTCAAGGCGCGCGCCATGTACTACCAGTATTTGCCCGACGCACCTCAGTGGCAGCAGGATGTCGCCGCGCTGGGCAACCAGGATAATATCGAGCCGCCGTTGATGGAAATCCTCGTCTCACAAACCTGGCGGTTGACCGGGGAACATCTATGGGTTGCCCGCATTTATTCTTCCCTCTTCTGGGTCCTTGGCGGGCTGGCACTCTTCCTGCTGGCGCGTGAATTGACAGCCTCCACAAGCGCGGCACTGGCATCCACTTTGATCTACCTTTTCGTTCCATATGGTGTGATGGCCAGTCGCGCCTTCCAACCCGATCCATTGATGACCGCACTCATCATCTACAGTTTATGGGCTCTTTTTCGTTGGCAGAACACTGGCAGTTGGAAATGGGCTGTCCTTTTTGGCGTGTTTGCTGGTTTGTCACTGTTCGTAAAGAATCTTTCGCTATTTATCCTGGCAGGAGCCTTTATCGGTGTGGTCATTGGGATGCGCTCCTTCAAGAAAGTGCTCCTGAACCCAAAGGTATGGGTGATGGGACTGGTGATGGTCCTGCCGGTCGGCATCTATACCGTTTTAGGCATGGTCTCCGGCGGGCTGGGAGGGCAATTCGCTCTGCGCTTCTTCCCACGCTTATGGCTGGATCCATCCTTCTATTTCTCATGGCAAAACCTGATGAGCACGGTGACCGGTTTTTCTGTCTGGTTCGGGGGGATTATCGGCATTTTCCTTTCGGACGCGCGCAGGGAGCGTCCTTTCCTGCTGGGCATGTGGGCAGGCTATGTCCTTTTTGGTTTTATCTTCTCATACCACTTCATCACCCACGATTATTACCACTTGCCCCTGATCCCGATCGCTGCACTGTCGATCGCACCCCTGTTCAAACTTGTCTTCGAGCATTTCTCGAACAAAAATCCTGGTCTCCTGCCGCGACTTGTCTTGACATTGTTTATCCTGTTCGCGACATTTGTCTATTCCTGGCACACGATTGCTCGCGTCAGGTCGCATGATTATAGCAATGAGCCTGAATTCTGGCAGGAGATCGGCGACATCCTGGGACACAATTCCAGGGTGGTCGGCCTGACCCAGGATTATGGGTATCGCCTGGCTTACTGGGGCTGGCAGAACTCCACTGCCTGGTTCACGAGCGCGGATATCAATGTGCGCTACCTGGCCGGACAGGATATCGACATTGCCGCCAAATTTGCCGAGGACATTGCCGGAAAGCAGTTCTTTGTGGTCACCATGTTTGGCGAACTGGATAGTCAGCCGATCATCAAGGACCACCTGTATAGCCAATATCCGGTCTATGCCCAGACCGATGAATATGTTATTTTTGATCTTGAGCATCCTTTACCACCGCAGCCGTGAGACGTTAACAGATATAATTCCAGTCGGGAGAGTGAAACCTCAAATGTTAGTTTCAATCATTACGCCATCCTTCAATCAAGCAAAGTTCCTCGAAGCCACCATCCTTTCCGTTATTGAGCAGGATTATCCTGAAGTTGAATATATTATTGTGGATGGTGGTTCAACCGACGGCTCTGTTGACATCATAAAGAAATACGCCAACCACCTTGCCTGGTGGGTCTCCGAAAAAGATAAAGGACATGCCGATGCGTTGAACAAGGGATTCTCACGGGCAAAGGGCGAGATCATCGCCTGGCTGAACTCGGATGACACCTATTATCCCGGGGCGATCAGCGATGCCGTGCGCGTCCTGCAGTCGAATCCCCAGGTGGGCATGGTTTACGGCGACGCAGACATTACCGATATCGATGGCAAGCTGATTGGCCGTTTTGCCTCCCGGCAGACCGATTATCGCAAGCTCCTGAGGGGTTCGGTTCACATTCCCCAGGCGACAACCTTCTTCCGCGCGGATCTTTACCGGCAGCTTGGCCCATTGAGCCTGAGCCTTTTCTTTGCCTTCGACTATGATCTCTGGGTAAAAATCTCCAAAGTTTCACAACTGTTATACATTCCCCGCACCTGGGCCACATTCCGGCTCCACGATGCAGGGAAATCGGTTAAAGATGACGATGTCTGCTACCCGGATATGCTCAAGGTTCGCGAGCGCGAACTCGGCAGGGGACTCTCCTGGTTGTGGCTGCGCGCGAAAGTTCGCAAGTTGACCTACGCCTGGCTCCCGCTGCGTGTCCGTTTGTTCTTGCGCAGGTTGATCTGAATCGCAATTTCCAGTGGTAGCAGACCGCAAAAATAAATGAATAATCCAAATGGCACCATTACATGAGACAAGTCACTTAACCGTGTATGCGTACTTCCGACCTGCTTTTCACCCTTGATTGGTTTGTAGTTACCTTGCGCTGGCTGGTATTGACCGGCGCCGTTCTTTCGATCTCCCACTGGGATAGCCTCTACGAGATCTACAACATCCCCCTCCTGGTCATCCTGATCTGGAACATTGCCGTCGCCATGCTGACAGGCCTGGACTTGCGCATCAAGTATCACCGCCAGGTCAACCTGGGCATGGATCTGCTGGTTGCGGTGGTTTTTTTTATCCTTTCCGATGGATTTGCCCACCCTGCCTGGTGGCTGGGAGTGATGCCGGTGCTTACCTCGGTACTATACTTTGAGTGGCGGGGGATTTTAATTACCGTCCCGGTCATCATTTTTACTCAGATAGTCTTCATTGCAATTGATTCGCCCACACCGTCGAGCCTGCTCCTTGTCGCGGGTTCGACGGTTCTATTCATCCTTTTTGGTCTGCTCTTCGGCTTTTTCGGCACACGTCTTGTCAGGATCATCCGCCACCACCGCGAAATTGAGCTCACCAGATTGATGAAAAAAGAACAGCTTGAGAATGAACGCATGCGGGCAGTCTACGGACTAACCTCCACGCTGACAGGCACCTTGAACTACCAGCGTGTTTTGGAATCTGTGCTCGACCTGAGCCTGAGTGCGGTCAACACGGACATTGAAACCTCGGCAGATGACCGCCTGGTCAGCGTTGTCATGCTCTTTGCCAAGGATTCGATCCTGGAAGTTGCTTCTTCCCGCGGCTTGGTCCAGGCGGATAAGCGCGTCACCATGCGTGGACGGAGCGGCGCGATTGCCAATGCGATTGACAGCGATAAACCCATCCTGCTGAGAAATATCAAGAGCGACCCTGAATTGAATTGTTTCACCACGTTCCTTTCCTGCCGCGAAATTATACTGTTTCCCCCTGCGCAGCGGTTTCAACGCCTATGGTGTCCTGTTATTTGGGCATCCCCAGCAGGGTTACTTCACCCTTGAACAACGTGAAACGCTGGACATCCTGGGCCGCCAGGCAGTCATCGCGATCCAGAATTCGCGCTTATACCAGGACCTGGTCGATGAAAGAGATCGAATGGTGGAAATCCAGGAGGAAATCCGCAGGAAATTGGCCCGCGACCTGCATGATGGACCCACCCAATCTGTTTCAGCGATCGCAATGCGCCTCGGGCTCGCTCAGCACTTGCTGAATAAGGATCCCCAGGCTGCTGCAGGGGAATTGAAAAATATCGAGGAGCTCGCCCAGCGCACCACCAAGGAAATCCGCCATATGCTTTTCACGCTGCGACCATTGATCCTGGAAAGCCAGGGCCTCGTGGCAGCACTGAAATCGATGGCTGAAAAAGTAAAAGAGGCCTATTCTCTTTCTATTGACATACAGGTTGATGAGAATCTTCTTCAAAAGATTGAACTGGGCAACCAGAGTGTCATCTTTTACATCGTCGAGGAAGCTATCGCGAATGCGCGCAAACATGCCACGGCGTCATCTGTTCGAGTGCGTTTGTCCCCTCTCGAGAAAGATATTGCCTTGCTAGAAATTCAAGATAATGGGTCCGGTTTCGATGTGGCGGCTGTGACTCGCTCCTACTCCCGTCAAGGCAGCCTGGGGATGGTCATCTTGCAGGAGCGCTCGGAACTCATCAACGGGGTGTTGAATGTACAGTCTTCCCCCGGCGCAGGTACCTGCGTTCAGGTCTATATTCCTCTTACAGAGGAAGCCGCCGACAGCCTTCACCGCGCCAACCAAAAGTGATCTTTCATGCCGCAATCAGCCGGTTTCTATTACTTTCATCACGAAGGAGGCCGGGCAGATAAACCACCTGTGGTACTCCTGCATGGGGCGGGTGGTGACCACCTGGTGTGGCCTGCCGAGATACGTCGTTTGCCGGGATTCCGTGTCTTTGCACTTGACTTGCCCGGTCATGGCAAATCAACCGGTCCCGGATGCCAGTCTGTCGAAGATTATGCCCAAGCAATAACTCAATTCATGGATGAAGTCGGGCTCTGGCAGGCGGTGCTCATCGGTCATTCTTTGGGAGGTGCTATTGCTCTCAACGTAGCCGCCAACCATCCTGAGCGCGTCTGTGGGCTGGGATTGGTTTCCAGCGGTCACCGCCTTCAGGTTCCCGGGGTTCTTCTTGAGAATGTCTCCAACCCTTCCACTTTTCCATTTGCGGCTCAATCTCTTCATTCCCTGATGTGTGGTCCCCATTTTCCTTCAAGACTGGCTGAAGAGAATCTGGAGCGCCTTCTTTCGCTTCGCCCCACCTTGCTTTATGGCGATCTCCTTGCCTGCCTCAGGTTTGACGCAACTGACTGGCTTGATTCCATCAAGGTGCCGGTCTTGGTAACCTGCGGCACAGAAGACAAGCTCACCCCCCCGCGTTACTCCTCGGTCCTTGCAGCCTCCATCCCTGGAGCAGCTCTCCAGACCGTGGATGGAGCTGGTCACCTTGTAATGCTCGAACAGCCCCACCGAATGCAAAAATTAATGTCAGTATTTCTGAATTCAATTCCCTATGTCCCCGGTGTGTAGAAACCTGCCCTTGATCACCTGCTGTTTCCCATTAATCTCACCAGGATGGGTTTCGCTTTCACCAACGCCCGGGCGCGATGGCTTAATCGATTCTTCAAGTCCATTCCCAGTTCAGCCATGGTCTGTCCCAGTTCGGGTAGGAGGAATATTGGATCATAACCAAATCCGCCTGACCCCCGTTCCTCCGGGATGATCTCCCCCACGCATTCTCCTTCAGATAGCAGGATTTCATTCCCCGGTATGGAGATTGCCACCGTGGCTCGAAACCGCGCCGTCCATGGACGGGGCTTGTCGCCCAGGCATTCCAATAGGTATTTCCGCCGGCTGGCTTCAGTGGAAGGTTGGGGACCAAAACGGTTGGAATGCAATCCGGGTTTACCTTGCAGTGCGTCCACCTCCAGCCCGGAATCATCCGCCAGGCAGGCTAGTCCGCTCTCCCGGGAAAAGGCAATTGCTTTTCTTGTTGCATTATCGGCGTAAGTGGCCCCATCTTCCAGGACCTCCAGGGTCAGCCCAATATCGGAGGGGATTAATAATTGAATATTCAAGTCAGAAAGGATCTCGCGGATCTCGATGATCTTGCCCTTGTTGTTTGTTGCGATCAATAAGCGATTCATAATCCACCAGTCTCTTGTGGGTTGTCCACGGGAGCGATAGCGGGAGTGCTCAACCTCGCCAGTGCCCATTTGGCATGTTCGCTGAGCATCGGTAACTCTTGCCGGGCAATGCGATCCAACGCGGGTTTGGCGCTCGCATCCTGGCTGTTTCCCAGGGCGATGATCACATTTCTTAGGTAACCGCTCCGGCGTGCCCTCAAAACCGGGCTCTCCTTGAACTTGCGGTTGAATTCTTGTGGAGTGATTTCCAATTCGGCCACCAGGTTTGGACCCGGATCTCCCAGCGGGGCAGGAAATTCCAGAAATGGGTCCGGGCAGGCTCGCACATTCCAAGGGCAAACCGCCTGGCAAATATCGCAACCGAAGATCCATTTCCCCATCAGGGGTCTCAACTCGGGTGGAATTTCTTTCTTGTTCTCGATGGTCAGGTAGGAGATGCACTTACCCGCATCCAGGGTGCGATCCGGCAGGATACAGCCGGTGGGACAGGCATCCACGCAACGGCGGCATTTTCCACAGCGATCCGCCGTAAATGGTTCATCCGGCTCCAGCTCAATATCCAGTAATAACTCCGCCAGGAAGAAACAGGAGCCAATGTTTGGGTGAATGAGGCAGGTATTCCTGCCGATCCATCCCAAACCGGCACGTTGAGCCAGGTCGCGTTCGAGCAGGGGACCCGTATCCGTATAACCACGGTAATGGATGGGAACTCCTGCCTCCCGCTGTATGAATCCAGCCAGTTGACGAACTTTTTCCCCCAGGACCAAATGATAATCTCTCCCCCAGGCATAAGAGGCGATCTGCCCGGTTGGAGGTGATCCTGTCCCCAGGTCGGCCTTTGGCTTGGGATATGCCATCGCCAGGACCAGGATGGATTTGCACTCAGGCAGCACCAGCGTTGGATCAGCCCGGCGAGGATCAGTAAGGTAGTGCATGGAAGCATGCCGCCCCATTGCCAGCCAGTTCGTAAAAACTGACCAGTGGGGCGGCGGTTCGGGTGTGGTAACGCCTGCCAGGGCAAAACCCAGGCGGCGGGCCTCATTCTTTACAATCTCAGTCAGAGGCATGGAGGCAGGAATTATTTAACCACAAAGAGAACGTAGAATTCGTAAGTGCCTGTATTCGTAATGGGAATTGAATATCCTTTATCATTTTGCAGGACAAAAACAACCTGGTAAGTATCTGCTTTCGTCGGTGCGGTTAAGGTTACCGATATATCGATCTCCTCGCCCGGAACAGCATTCTCCGGAAAGGCGACCGGCCCAGGTGGGGTGAAAATGCCATTCTTGCCGGTATCGGACACATAACTATAGACCAGCTTATAACTGGTCGTCCAGGTACATGGACCCAGGTTTTTAAATCTCCACGTTTTGACGAAAGTGGACCCAGCCAGCACTTCAGTCCCATCCGGGATGGTGACATCATCGATAAAGGAAGCATTATCGCACACTCCGCCCACAGTGGGCACCGGGGTGTTTAATTTCAGCGGTGTGTTGGTGGCTGCCCCGGGGGTGAAAGTACTCGTGATGAGCGGAGTATTGGTGGGTTCCAGCGTGGGCGGTTCGAATGGCGTGGACCCCCCCATTGGCGTATTCGTGACTGCCAGTGCAGTCTGCGTCCGGGCAACCTCCATGGTTTCGGCTGCCTGGGTGTAAAAAGCATCCGGACTGGTGGTGGGTTGACCGCCACAAGCGGAAAGGAACAAAATTAGCAGGGCTGGCAAAAACCAACCAAGTTTTCTTAAGCGTGACATTGACTCCTCCAATACCAGGTGCAAGGAAATCTCAGTGGATACTGTTTGCGCCCTGTGTTTAATTATAACAGAATCGATTTACCACAATCACCGCCTCAATTAATAACAAGCAACCATGAATTGCGTTACGCCTCCCCCAATGGTCCCAGGTTCATGGTGCCAGCATTCGGAAAATTTCGCTGGCTTGTTCGGGAGATGCCATGGTAGGCAAACCATTCGCAATGATCACCGGGAACCAATCATAGGAGACCATGCCCTCCTGGTTCAAGCTCAAGCGCAGGATGGCGGAACGATTTTCGGGCATATCGAAATCATCAAAAACGAAATTCCCCAAACTGTAGGCGATCAGTGCGCCTCGATATTCTTCGACATGTTGGAGAAGGTGCGGATGAGAGCCGATTACCGCCGAAGCCCCGGCATCGATGGCGGCAACTGCATCCTCGCGCTGTTCTCGTACCGGCAGTTCGTTCCCTTCAAATCCAAAATGCATGAAGACGATCACAACATCCGCTTGTTGCTTTGCAGCAGCCACTCCGGTTTGAACATTTTCCAGGGTAGCCCAGGCGATCCCCGGAACAGTGTCGGAGGCGATCCAGTCGCGCGCATTGAATCCTGTTAGTTCCTCGGGTACATCCACGTAGGAAAGAAAGGCGATACGCAGGCCATTCTTCTCAAATATCACTGGGCCTGCGGCTTGTTCCCCAAGACCAATACCAATGCTGGTTATGCCATTTGAATTTAAGAGCTCTTGGGTCTGAGTCAGCCCTGTCAGACCATAGTCGAGGCTGTGGTTGTTCCCCAGGTTGATCAGATCAAATCCTGCCAACCCCAACGCCTCAGCGCTGACCGGAGGAGCTGCAAAAGTGTAAGATTTCGGCCCAGGTTGACCCTGGTCGGTGATGGTGCATTCCAGGTTGCCCACCAGGAGGTCAGCCGAGGAGAGAATGGTTTGGACACCGGTGAAGACCACCCCGGGACCTTCGTTGATGATCCTCTCCCCCACCGTGCGCCCCAACATGATATCCCCCACTGCCATGAGCGTGACCGAACCTGTAGTGGAGACCGGTTCCTGTGTGCCTGTCTTAGTCTGGGTTGGCTGTAGAGTGTACTTCGGGCGTGACACTCGCTGTAGGGCGGGACGGGACACTGACGCTCGCTGTGGGGTGGATTCCCACCAGCACGGGAGCTGAATCCGCCCGGGTGGAACAGGCAGTCAGGGCAACCAAAAACAGGAAGATCATCAGCCGGGATGTTGTTCTCATGGAGGCGTTCTTATAACATAAGATTCCCGATCCTGGTATGGTTTACTGGAACCAGGGTTGACCAGGATGGGTGGTTTCTGCATCAAAAAGGCAGGGACAGAACCTTACTGTCCCTGCCCAGGTAGATGGATGAAAGTATCTCTAGTTCTTCTCGTAAACTTCGCCGTCCGCGGCAGGGACCAGGGTGCGACCTACGACTCCTGCGAGAACGATCATGGTGACAATGTATGGAGCCATGAGCAGGAACTCGGATGGAATGGGCACCTGCAGGATCTGCATTTTCACTTGAAGCGAGTCGGCAAAGCCGAAGATGATCGAGGATGAAAAGGCTCCCACCGGGTTGTACTTGCCGAAGATCATCGCCGCAAGGCCGATAAAACCTTTCCCTGCGGTCATCATCTCATCGAACCGGCCTACTGCTCCGATTGTAAAATAAGCCCCGCCAACTCCAGCGATCATACCGCCAACGATCACATTCACATAGCGAACCAAAAAGACGTTGATACCCAGGGTATCGGCAGCCTTGGGGTGCTCTCCCACTGCACGTGTGCGCAGCCCCCATGGCGTGTAGAACAGTACAATCTGCATGATGATTACCAGCAGGATCATCAAATAAACGATGATGTTGTTCTCGAACAATACTGGCCCAAGGATTGGGATCTTGGACAGCAAAGGGATGGGGATAATCTTGAAGGTCCCGGAATTGTTCAGAAGATCAATATTCTTCTCGAGAAAACGAGAGGACATGAAGCTGGTCAGCCCGACGGCAAAAATATTGATTGCCGTACCAATGATGATCTGGTTTACCTTGAAGCGGATGGCCAGCACTGCATGGACGGCAGCAGTAAGACCTCCGGCGAGGATGGCAAATATCAACCCAACGACGAGGTTGTGAGTGAGGGTGGCAGTCATTACCGCGACTTGCGCGGAGATCAATAGCGTTCCTTCGATGCCAATATTGATCACTGCGCAACGCTCGCTGATGACACCGCACAAGGCTGCCAGTGCGATTGGCGTGGCACGCACCAGCGAGCTGTTCAACATTCCCAGCAGGCTGAAGGATTTCCCCTGGGTTGCCCAGATCAGGAAAGCGCCCACGAATGTGAAAGCGACAATGCCAACCAGTAACCCTGTCGAACGGATGCCGCGCGCCATTTGGTAGGCAGCCAGGAAAACAGTTGCCAGGATAAGGATATAGATACTACCCCGAACCGGCAGGACGAGATCAGGTATCGTTAGTGCCTGGGATGCATAGGACGGATTTAATCCGAAAGTCGCCTTCTCACCGGCAACCGTATCCATCCCAAACAGCAGGAAGATCAGCGTGGCAAAAACCAATGTAAGGATCCCGGGCAGAATGCGGGAGCGGAAGACTTTCTTGGGTTGCTTTTCAATAGATGTGTGTCATGTTAGAATCTCCCGTAGGGTTATTTCCCCCAGCCTCGTATTGCGACGATCTCGCTTCCCGCCTTGACTGCACGAATACGATAGATCCAGCGGATGATGGCAGGTGCAGCGACAAAAATGATCACGAGACCTTGAATGATCGAGACGATATCAATCGGGATGCCAGCCATCGATTGCATGTTTCTAGCCCCATTGCGCATCGTGCCAAAGAGCAACGCAGCCAATACCACGCCCAATGGGTGACTATTTCCCAGCAGCGCAATGGCGAGCGAGTCGAACCCGTACCCGGCAGAAAAGCCCATCCCGACCCAAAGGTCAGTGCCCAGCACCTGGACCGCCCCGGCCAAACCGGCCAGGCCGCCGCTGATCACCATGGTAAGGATGAAATTGCGGGTGACATTCATTCCAGAATACTTGGCTGCATTCGGGTTTGTGCCAACCGCCCGGATCTCGAAGCCTAAAGTCGTTTTGAACAGTAACCAATACACGAACAAGGCGATGAGCAAAGCCAGGATGAAGCCCACATTGAAGCGCAAGGGCTCTGGGAAGAAGCGCGGCAGGGCGGCAGTGTGTTCAACAACCGGTGTGACTGGCCGGTAACCGGTAGCCATCATCGGTCCGTTCAGCAACCAGTCGCTCAAGCGGAAGGCAATATAATTCATCATGATGGTATTGACAACTTCATGCGCACCGGTCGCGGCTTTTAAATAACCTGGAATGGCAGCCCAGATCGCGCCTCCGATGATACCGCCCACCAAGGCCAGCGGCAGGTGGATCGCCAGGGGTAATCTGAAAGTGTATCCAACCCATGCCGCGGCAAGGGATCCCATCAGGAATTGCCCCTCCACACCGATGTTAAACAAGCCGCACTTGAATCCGACAGCCACTGCCAGGCCGACAATAATATATGGCGAAGCAGCGGTCAGGCTCTCAGTAAATGGCCAGATTGCATTCAGCAGGGGCTTGGTATTGCCCGTGTCAAAATAAGTCTGGATTCCCCTGAAAAAATCCACCGGGCTGCCGAAGCAACCCTTTAACCAGGCGGCATAAGATGTACCAACTGCCTGGAAGGTCAGCGCAAGGGCATTCAGCGGATCGTGGAAGAAATTCTTGTAGGCTGCGATCACCTGGGTATCGCTGACAACGATTACGATCGCGCCAACCAGCAAGCCGGTCAAAACCGCCAGCACGGGCATGGCCAGGGTCTGCCAAATCCTGGATGGTTTCTTGGCTTTTTCCTTGCCTGATTTGTTCCCCTTCTCAGGCTGGGTTTTCTTGGGGGTTTCTTCTTTTTCTGTCAAGACACACCCTCCTAGAATACGCGCTCTGACCTGTTCGGTCGGGGTGATGGTTTTTTCTATGGCTTCATCCGGATGAATACCTGCCATCAGCAGGCCCAGGTATTCCTTGTTGGCCTTGATCGCAGGAACGATTGCCACGATCTGCCCCTTGTACATGACCGCGATGCGGTCGGACAATGCAATGATCTCGTCCAGTTCGGATGAAACCAGGAGAACGGCGGTACCCTGGCTGCGCTTTTCGACGATCCGGCCGTGGATATATTCGATCGATCCGACATCCAGGCCACGCGTGGGCTGTGAGGCGATCAGCAGGCTGATCGGTCGTGAAAATTCACGTGCAACAATAACCTTCTGCTGGTTGCCGCCGGAGAGAGTGGAAGCGGCAACCATGGCATTCGGTGTACGCACGTCGAACTGCTTCACCAGTGCTTCTGCGTTGCTGAGGATCGCCTTACTCTGCAGAGAAATCCCCTTGGCGAATGGGGGCAGGTAATAAGTGCAAAGCATCAAATTGTCATGAATCGGGAATGATAGCACCAGGCCGTGCTTCTGGCGGTCTTCAGGTACATGGGCGACGCCCAGTTCCAGGATATTCCTTGGCGTCAATTTCCTCACTGTGCTTGCCGGTGATGCGGATCTCTCCGCTTTCAATGGGTGTCATGCCGGTCAAAGCATAAACCAGCTCGGTCTGACCGTTCCCCTGGACACCGGCAACTCCCAGGATCTCCCCTATCCTGACATCGAAAGAGACACCGCGGATGGCCAGGTTGTGACGTTCATCTCTAACAAAAAGATCCTTCACTTCCAGGGCGATATCGCCGGGCTTCGGCGGCTCTTTTTTTACTACCAGGGTGACCTCGCGACCGACCATCATCGAAGCAAGTATCTCCAGGCTGGCATCCTTGGGAATTACGGTTCCTACTACACGCCCGCCGCGCAGAACCGTGATCCGGTTGGCTAACGCCATCACTTCCTTTAGCTTGTGGGTGATGAAGATCAGCGACTTCCCTTTTTCAACCAGCAAACGCAGGATCTTGAATAATCCCTCAACTTCCTGGGGGGTCAGGACCGCTGTGGGTTCATCCAGGATCAGGATATCCGCCTCGCGGTACAGGACCTTGATGATCTCCACGCGTTGTTGGGTACCTACGGCCAGATCCTTGATATAAGCATCCGGATCCACATCCAGGCCATACTGCGAAGAAATGTCCCGGATGCGTGCAGCAACGCTTGCCTTGTCGAGGAAAACGCCCGCCTTGGTTGTTTCAACACCCAGCATGATATTCTCTGTCACCGTCATAACCGGGACAAGCATGAAGTGCTGGTGCACCATGCCAATGCGGTGGCCGATGGCGTCATTGGGGTTGTGGATCTCAACTTCCTTCCCATCGACCAGGATCGCTCCATGGTCAGGCTTGTAAAGCCCATAGAGGATATTCATCAGCGTTGTTTTCCCCGCACCATTCTCGCCCAATAAGGCGAGGATCTCACCCTTTTCCAAAGTCAGGTCAACATGGTCATTTGCCAGGACACCGGGAAAAGATTTGGAGATATCGCGCAGTTCCAAAACAGGTGTCATAAAGACTACTCCTGTCGTGCCTTTATTCTTGTCAGGATATTACTGCAAAAAAGGGCCGGTATGTTGCTGCCGGCCCTTTCCAAACCATATTAAGTTGGGTTATTGGCCGAGAACGCCATCGACGGACAATGAACCATCAATGAGTTGCTGCTTCAGGCCGGCAATCTCATCCTTCAGTTCTTGCGGGACTGCGCTGTCAAATTCATGATACGGAGCCAGGTCAACACCACCATCGGCGATGGTGTAGGTTACCGCGCCACCCGTGAAGTTGCCATTGACCAGATCTTGAACCGTTGAATAGACTGCAGCATCGATCTTCTTCAGAACACTGCTGAGGATGACGGTTTTATATTCTGGGGCAGATTCGAACCAGTCGTTGTCCACGCCAATGATCTTGCAGCCACCGGTTTCCATGCAGACTGCTGCCGAGCCCAGGCCTACAGGGCCAGCGACCGGCATGATGATGTCGACGCCTTCCTGCATCATGGAGGTCGCAAAAGCGCGGCCATCGTCAGTGGAGTCAAAGTTACCGGTGAACAAGCCTTCGCCCGTGGCGTTATTCCAACCAACGACTTCGACAGAGGTGCCTTTTTGAGCGTTGTAATGCTTGACGCCAGCTTCGAAACCCTTCATGAAGATGGTAACGGTCGGGATCGGGATGCCACCGAAGGTGCCAACCTTGCCAGTTTCGGTCATGCCGGCTGCAAGGTAACCAGCCAGGAATGCCGCCTGGTCAGTCTGGAAGGCCAGACCACGCACATTGGGCAGATCCACGTCAGAACCGCAGTCGGTACCAACAACCGCACCCGGCCAGCAGTCGGGATAGGTATAGTCAACGATGGCGAAATTGACGTCAGGGTTAGCTACTGCCGCCTTGGCGGTATCAACACCCAGCAGGAAGCCAACGGTGACGATCAGGTCAGTATTTTCGCTGAGGAATTGCTGAATATTTCCGGCATAATCTGCCTGGGCGGCTGATTCCAGGTACTTGCCACTGTCAATGAGTTTCTCGTCAACAGCGTTCTGGGTGCCCAGCCAGGCGCTGGCGTTAAAGGACTTGTCATCCACGCCACCCATGTCGGTTACTTCGCCGACGCAGAAGACGTCCGCTTTGCTGCAATCAACTGCCTTCGGGGCGCATGCGCTCAACAGCATGATCACTACCAGAATGGCAAAAACTGGATAGAGTTTCTTCATTTTTTCTTTCTCCTCTTAGAATGTTAATTTAGTCTTGATTGGGAACAAAAATTCGGATATCAGCGCAAGAAATTTACAGAATGTCGCACCTCCTTGGTTCAAGTGAAAATAAACCACTGTTTCTGTTACCGCTAGTATACAGCGTCTGAAGGCATTATGCAAGTAGCATAAAGCATGCCAATTATATCAGGGTGTCAGAGTAGGTGTTGGTTCAGCGTTTTCCGCCAAACCGGATGACAGTTCCTGAAGAAGAGCATTTATCCGTCGACTTACCTGGTCCGGGACGAGTAATTCCAGCTCATGATAAGGGGCAAGCCCGATGGTTCCATAATAATCCCCCGCAGGAAAAGCACCAATTTGAGCCTGTGCCTCACTGGCTGCCCGGAGAAGATCACGGATTGCCGGGGATATCACCTTGAGAACACTGGTCAGCAAATGCGAGGAGGCGACAGGGAGGAAATCGTATTGGTCGACATACGCCCCTATGCCATACGCCCCCATCACCGCCGCCGCGGTGATTGCGTTGTCCGCAGTTGTTCCCCCAACACCAAAGACGACATCCACACCGTCCTCTATGATCCCGGCTGCAGTGGCCGTTCCCCATTCAGGATCTGTGAAGGAGCTGTCGATGTCAACTTCATTATGGTAGATGACGGTGACCTCCATTTCTGGGTTGAAATGCAATGCGCCGGCGCGAAATCCCTCGCAGCATTGCTGGATGGGGGTCCACGCATCGCTCGCGCATACCGCGCCGATCTTGCCAGTTTGCGACATCAAGGAAGCGAATGCACCCGCCAGGTAGCCGATATCGTCTTCCGGGAAGATGAGCCAGGCCAGGTTGGTAATTGGTTCCATGGATTCAGTTCGGTGCTGATCCACGCCGATGAAATAAACCTCCGGGTATTTGGTTGCCGCCTCGTATGTGGCCAGCTTCACCTCATCACCGACCGTTACCACGGCATCATAACCGGCTTCGACAAAGACGCGAATGTTGACCGAGTAATCCCTTGGGTCCACCGTTTCTATGGATGCAATCCAATTCGCTGTGCCGGCATCTTTCGCCTGTTCCAGACCATCCCACGCAGCATCATTAAAGGAATGTTCCTCCAACCTGCTGACCTGGGTAACCAAGCCAACACAAAATACCTCGGGTTGCAGGCAATCCGGAAGGGTTGCCACGCAACCTGGCAGGAAAAGTACTCCTGCCAGGAAAATGGCAACAGCCTGGTATGTTCGCTTGAACCAGGGTTCCTTTGTAATTTGGCTTTGTTGTTCCTGGGCGCAAGTTCACCACTCAACCAACCTTCTTTGCCTCTCCGCGCTTGACACCCATGATCAGTAAAAAGGCACAGACCATGAACATGGGGGCCACCAGCATGATGTTGTTGTAATTATTCCCGCTCAACTGGACGATCCAACCATTAATATTGGGGCCTGCGATTGCCGCCAGGGTGGAGAATAGGTAATACAGACCTGTATAGGTCCCTATTCGCGCGTCTTCGACCATGTCCACCACCATCGGCAGGGAGTTGATGTTGATGAGAGACCAGGCGATGCCGGCACCCATCAGGAACAGGCTGATGACCGGGACTGCACCCAGAACTGGGAGTTTTGTGAGTTGGATGGTAAGAGTACTGGCAGGCAGGAAGAACATGGCCGCTATCAGGCCACCCAGCAACACAATCCCGACCATGATCGTTCGCCTGCGGCCATATTTGCCCCCGATGAAGCCTGAGAGCAGCGCAAATAGCACAAAGAACAGGGACATATGCCCGAGTAAACGTGCACCATCTGCTGCCTCCATTCCCAAGTAATTGACCGCATACAAAGTAAAGAATGCCTCGATGGCATTGTAGCCAACGAACCAGGCGAAAATGGCCAGCAGTATGCGTAACGCACTTTTGTCTTTATCCTGGATTGGCTCGCGTGCCATGTAATAGGCATAAAAACCAATGAACCAGGTCAGCACCAGGACTACACCAAGACCCAGGTATGCCGGTGTCCCGATCTCAGAGCCGAAGGTCTTCGCTGCCGGTACGAACAGGGTGAGCACAAATCCCGCCGCAAGAATTGCGAGTAGGCTGAGCACAAAAAACGCCAGGCGCTCCCTGATGAACTTGGTGAAATCCGAGAAGGTGGTGGTGACGGCTTCCTGGCGCTTTTCGAATTCCTTGGGCTCTTTTATGAATATAAACACAAGGATCGCTGCCAGGATCACCAGTCCCGATCCAAGCCAGAAGGGGAAGGCAGGGTTCATTTTGTATAACACGCTGCCTCCCAGGAATGAGATGATGGCTCCGATCCCGCCCATGAAGTTAATGATGCCGTTGGCTTGGGAACGTTTGGAAGAGGGTGTGATGTCTGGCATGAGCGCAACCACGGGCGTACGCCAGAAAGCCATGCTCAAGATAAGCGTTGTGGTGCAGGCGACAAAAATTGGGAGAACGGCTACCAGCGGGATCAGTCCAAATATGGCCGCCCCTATCGGCGCTCCGATCAGGATGAACGGCATGCGCCGCCCAAAGCGGGTGCGCAGCCGGTCGGACCAGGCGCCAACCGGTGGCTGGATGAACAAGGCAGCTATGTTATCCAGGGTCATAAAGAAACCAATGAAAGCAGGTTCCAGGCTGAATTTTTGAGCCAGGAAAATGGGGACAAATGCGTTATATACCCCCCAGATGACACTGACACCGAAAAAACCAAAGCCGAGTAGGAAGATCTTGCCATAATTGAAATTTCTCATTTGCCTTCTCCTTGATCTGTGATCTTATTGAGGATTTTTCTGTCCTTATCGCTTAAAGGCGCACTTTCCAGGAGATCCGGTCGATGCAGGTAGGTTCGGAGTAGAGATTGCTCGCGCCTCCATTGGTCAATTTTGGCATGATCGCCGGAAAGCAGGATATCGGGGACTTTCCAACCCCTGAATTCCGGTGGGCGGGTGTAATGGGGATACTCAAGCAGGCCGGAAGCATGCGAGTCGTCCACAGCACCGGTGGGGTCGCCCAGCACATCGGGCAGAAGACGGGCAACAGCATCGATCAGGATAAGAGCCGGGAGTTCGCCACCCGTCAACACGTAGTCGCCGATCGAGATCTCATCGCTGACCAGGTGTTCCCGGATGCGTTCGTCTATGCCCTCATAGCGCCCGCAGAGCAACGCCAGGCGCGGCAGCCGGGAAAGTTCAAAGGCGATGGTCTGGTTAAAACGCGCCCCTGTGGAGTGAGCATGATCACCGGGCAGGAGGTGCCAGGTTCCGTTCCCAGCACCGCTTCGATGGCTGCAAAAACCGGCTCTGGTTTCATGACCATGCCACCCCCTCCGCCGTAGGGAACATCATCCGTCACGTGATGCCTGCCTTCAGCCCAATCACGGATATTGTGAACGCGCACGTTGATCAATCCGCGTTGGGTGGCGCGTTGAAGAATACTGCTGTTAAGGTAGGGGGGAAGACATCCGGCAGGAGCGTGAAGACATCAAACTCCATGCGCCCATTCTAGCCGCGACAGGGTTGTCTGACAAGAGGGGTTGACGTTGGTTTGAGTAGAATGGTAAGATGATTGCATGTATCTCAGAGGTTCCAAATGGAATATGCGCCAGAAGCGGCGGCGGGTGAATTGGTTTCTAGTCGTCATCCTCGTTGTGCTGATCTTATTGGTAAGTTACCTCAACCGGTTTATCATCCCAACCGTTGAATCTCCATTCCTGCCTTCGCCCACGGCGACGCGGAGTTCCGAATCTTATATCAACGACGCCAATGCGCTGGTTGCCGATGGCAAATTCATCCAGGCGATTGATATCTATAACGAGGCCATCCGCTCCGAGCCGCAAAATCCGATCCTTTACATTGATATTGCCCGCGCCCTTGTTTTTGCCGGGCGGTATGACGAGGCATTGGTCAATGCCAGCAATGCTCTATTGCTCAATCCGGATAATTCGACTGCCCATGCCATTCGCGCCTGGGCATTAACCCGCAAGGGCTCGCTTGACGAAGCCGATTCCGTCATCCAGGAAGCCTTGCGCCTCGATCCCAACAACGGCGTTGCACATGCTTACTACGCTTTTCTATTGGGAAACATGTTCGAGCAAAATACTGGACCGTACGTGGATCCGATTCAACCCGCAATCGATGAATCCAAAACAGCCGTGGCACTCGCCCCGGATCGATTGGAAGCCCACTGGGCGCGTGGATACATCCTTTACATCACCGGAAATGCAGAGCTTGCCATTCAACAGTATCTTGCGGCCATAGAGATCAATCCCAACATCTCCCAACTCCACTTGGAACTGGGGCTGGCATACCGCTCTCTCGAACTGACCGACCAGGCGCTGGAAGAATACAACCTTGCCAATACGCTCAACCCGTCCGATCCCCTGCCCGATTTATATAGTTCCCGCTCCCTGGCTGTAGTGGGCAAGTTCGCCCAGGCTGCGCAATATGCCCAGACTGCCGTCCAGGATGATCCCACCGATCCCTACCTGCGCGGCAATTGGGGGTATATGCTATACAAGAATTTCGAATGGCCTGCGGCTGTAGACCAATTTTCCCTGATGTATGCAGGTGGGCAGTCGGAGGATGGACAGGGTATCGCCTCCTTGCCGTTAACCGATGATACTTGGGTGGCTCGTTATTACTACGCCTACGCCATCCTGCTTGCCGAGTTGGACCGTTGTGGGGAGGTTATTTCCCTCACCCAGGCCATCCTGTCCACCTTGCCATCGGACGAAATCGCAATCTATAATTCCGAGTACGCGCTCAGCATCTGTGGAGCCGGCACACCGGTTGCGCCGACCAACACACCCGCGATACAGCCCACCTCCACCCCATGAAAGTTCCACCCCGTCGGGCGCTTTTCAACAAACGCCGCTACAATAATTTCTATCGCCTGCTGGGACTCGTCGCCTTGCTGATTGTCGCTGTCTATTATGCCACCGGGTTCGACTCTGGCAGGATCCGCAATCCATTTTCCCCAACCCCCACCTCAACCCGTACGGCAAATTCACTGGTCATGGAGGGAGACGCCTCCTTCGATGCGGGCAAATTGGATGCTGCCATTCTTGCCTATCAGGAGGCTGTTCTGGTTGAGCCGAACAATGCCCTCCTTTGGGCAGATTTGGCCCGCGTCCAGGCTTATTCGTCGCGCTCGCTTACCTCGGATTCTGCCCGCTTGATCCGTCTTGAGGATGCCCTTGCCTCATCCACGTCGGCACTAAGCCTTGCCCCTGAAAACAGCCAAGTGATCGCCGTCCATGCCTTCGTTCTCGACTGGTACGGAACCCATCCCCTGGCAGAGGACGGCCAGGCACAGCTCAATCGAGCAGAGCAACAAGCGTTGTTGGCGCTTTCATTGGATCCCAACAACGCCCTGGCACTGGCTTTCTATGCCGAGATCCTGATCGACCAGCAAAAATGGAACCAGGCTGAACAATATATCCAGCAGGCTCTCACGCGTGGCTCCGAATTAATGGATGTGCACCGCGTCTATGCCTACTTCCTCGAATCCACCTTGAATTACAACCAGGCCATCCTGGAGTACCAGGCTGCATTGGAGATCAATCCCAACCTGACATTCCTGTATATCTCCATCGGGCAAAATTACCGCGCCCTGGCTGCCCGCACCTCCATTCCTGCCCAGCAGAAAACGCTTTACGAGCAAGCCCTGTCAAGCTTCGAAAAAGCTGTGCGTTTGAATGAACAATTGGAAATCCAGGATCCCCTGCCTTACGTTGCAATTGCCAAGACCTATGCCCAGCAAGGCGAATTCTTTGCCGCTGCTCGCAATGCGCTGAAGGCTGTCGAAATTGAGCCGAATAACCCGGATCTATACGGTCAGCTCGGAAATATCTACAAGCGCGGCCGCAACTTTGAAACTTCCATTTTTGCCCTCAAGTGCGCCGTGCGCGGCTGCTCGCCTGCCGAATCCTGTGAAGCCCGCGGCGGGTGCTTTACCGGTGATACGGGCACCACCGTGATCGGTTTACCTCTAAACGCCAGTTCGGCTCCTTACTACCTGGATTATGGCTCTGTCCTGGCAGCTTTCAGCCCTCGTTACCCATCCTATTGTGTGGATGCGGTGGACGTATTGACCCAATTGATCGATGCTTATGGGGATGACCCCATCCTGCGCATCAATGCAGAGGACGGGCTGGCGATATGCGCCTCGGTTTCATTCGCCCAGACTCCCACCCTGGTCATCATTCCAACCCTGGTTTCCACACCCACCCCCTGAGCTTTCCTAACCAGGGGAATAATCGATCCTTATAGATTCCCCAAAATATTAATGACTTCTACTCTCGGATCCGCCCAGATTTTTTCACTTAGTCGTTATATCGGATGGGTTCCACGTCCCTTTTTGACGGCTTATTCTTCTCCCACCCAACATGGTAATAAAATGTCTGGCGCAGGTCGGGGGTCAACAGGCCAGTCTGGCGATATCCCAGGTAAGTACCCTTGAACTGGTTGAAACGGAACCAGAAAATACTTCCCAGGCTTGGCAAAATTTTGCCGGCACCAGCAGCATGCAGCAGGTCGAAGCCGATGCTGGAGAACAAGTTGCGCACAAAATCGTACAGGCTGAAGTGCGCTTCCGGATGAATGCGTTTGAAAGCCATTCCCTCGCGCCGGTAGCGATTAAACACCCCTCGCGGAGTCTCGTGATGAACATGGATCACTTCCGCATCCGGCACATAGGCAATGGCAAACCCCTGCTCCTGCATCCACTTGGCCCAGGCCAGGTCTTCCAGACCCGGCAAAGTTTCGTCATACGGGTTCAATTTCCACAAACTGCGCCGGATGGCTGCATTGGCGTTATTACAGAACGCATGCCCCTGTCGCAGGGTCGCCTGATCGGGGAACCAGCGGCTGAAGATCTGTTGTTCAGAGAATTTGGAGTTTTCATCCCCGCGCTGCTTGCCGTAGGTGAGCCCTGTTGAGGGATCTGCAAACGGTTCGAGCAGGCGTTCCAGCCAGTCGGGATAGACCGGGTAGACATGTGCACTGGCGATCGCCACCAGGTCACAGGTGGCGGCTGCCACCCCCATGTTCAAGGAACGCCCAAAGGTGAATTCTGCCGGAGCGATGTGCAGGAGCTTTGCCCCATGTTGCTCCGCAATCGCCGTGGTCGCGTCTGTGGACCCCGAGTCGACCAGGATGATCTCCACATTGCTCACTGACTGGCTTCGTACTCCCTCCAGCAAGCGCGCGATATGCCGTTCTTCATTATAAGCACGCACAACTAGCGAACAGCTATACATCCAACTCAAACCGTTTGCCATTGAACAACCCACCAAGTAAAGTCTGGGAAGTGGATGATCGGGCCAATTGCTCGGGGGTGAATTTCTTCAAGCCGACGTATCCTGTAGGCTGGGTTGCTTCCAGGAACTCGCCGAAGGGAAGGGAATAGCGGTAGGTGCGGTAGTATAAAAAGCGCCGGGTGTTGCGCTGCATGTCTGTTGGAACCTTGATCCGGTCGCCGTTTACCCAACCACTCAACGTATCGAGATACGCATCCCGAGTCCGTTCGAAGAAAACGGTATCAAATGGGATAAATGGAGCCTGTCCTGCAGCAAGCACAGGCACTCCCAGCAAGGTTGACTCCAATCCAATGGTGGAGTTGTAGATCAGCACGAACTTCGAGAAACGCACCAGGTCATACGAATTGAGCTGTTCTCGCGGCGGGATGAAAGCAACGTTGGGAAGACCGGCAGCCTTCTGTTCAAACCACATCGCCACGCTCTCCCGGCTGGCTTTGCCAGGACGGGCTTCATCCGGGTGAGCCCGCAGGATGAAAAGAGTTTTCGGATGGTTCTGGATGATTTCCAGGACCTCATCCAACCAGGCGAACATATCCCGGAAAATGGCATTGGCATACATCTGGGTGGTATCAAAGATGACATTGGTGAAGATCGAGACCACTTGCTCGAAATGCGCCGCTTTTTGCGTCAACTCTTCCGGCAGGCTGTTGATCTCGCTCCAGAACCGGACCCCTGCCATGCTGAAGTCGCCTTGCCAGCGTCTCTGCAAGTCTTGATCCAGGCGGGCATCCTGTTCGGGAGTCAGTTCCACGCCTGGGACGACAATGGGATACATGGTCGCCTGTCCCTCGACGAAGTACCCGCTGAACGGCTGGAATCCAAACTCGTGGGTGACCACCCGGATTCCTCTTTGGCGGCACAAGAAGGCTGCCGTGGCTTCAGGAAAGTGAGTACCATTGAAAAGGACAGCCGCCTGAGGTTTCGTTTCGTCCAGGCAGGAAATGAACTCACAGGCAATGTTCCAGGCTGAGAGCATGAATTCGCGGCAAAGGAACCGGGTGGCCGGGTCGTCCAGCAGGGTCTGGAGGCGCAAACGCCAGCGCAGCGAAGGGAGCACAAGCTCTCCCAGGGGCAGGTTCACCGGCACCAGGGAACCCTGCGACCAGGTGTCAGGGAGTTCCTGTTTATATTTCAGGAGCTCCGCCAGGCTCAGATCTTGGAGGGCGGCAGCGAGGGCTGGGTCCCTATGCATGCCAAACCAGCGTTTTTCAGCGCCTGCGAAGTTAACCCGGCTTTGCCGGATGCACATCCCGCAAGGCATGGGCTTTTCCGGGTTGGTCTCGTCCGTACCGAGAACGCAGCGACTCATTCCCCGCTTGCACACGAAATGTACCACTGGTGTCCCGGCCAGCCGCACAACCCAGGAAGCGAGCAGGGAAAATCCCGCATTCTGGCTGAGTCCCGAGAGACGCGTGGTCGCGTTGAAAAAAAGAACCGGGCTGCAGTCCTTTCCTGCATGGGATGCGCCTGCCACCCTGCGCGCCATCAGGACGAGACGCGCCAGTTCGGCGGTTCGTTGAATACGGCGGGAGAGTGCGTTAACGAGCGGGGGCATTAATCGTCCGAGGTCACCCGGCGGAGTTTCTTCAGCGAAGGCAGTTCGCTTTCGTAAACGCGCTTGACACCGTCACCCAGCGAAGCCTCCGCAGTGCGAACGTACTTGACCAGGCGCTCGAATCCGCTCGGTTCCACGGACGCAGCCTGGTCCGAGCCCCACATCGCCCTGTCGAGGGTCAGGTGGCGTTCGATCAAGCATGCCCCCAGTGCCACCGCCACCTGAGGCGGAACCAGCCCGACCTCGTGACCGGAGTAACCGATCGGGCAGGGGAACTCGTTCCGCAGGGTCTGGATCATGCGCAGGTTGAGTTCCTCGGGTTCACATGGATAGGTGCTGGTGCAATGGGTGATGACCAGGTTCTCGCTTCCGACAATCTTGACGGCTGCCCGGATCTGTTCCATGGTGGACATACCGCTGGAGACCACCATGGGTCGCCCGGTCTTGCGCGTGTAGCGTAACAGGTTATGGTCGGTGATGGAGGCCGATGGGATCTTGTAAGCCGGGGTATCGAACTGTTCCATGAAATCCACTGCCTGTTCATCCCAGACCGAGGCGAACCAGGCGATGCCCTTTTCCTTGCAATGGCGGTCGATCTCGCCATATTCCTTTTCCCCAAACTCAACCTTGTAACGGTAGTCCAGGTAGGTGATATATCCCCAGGGAGTCTCGCGCATCTGCTTCTGCTGTTCGGGCGGGGTGCAGATCTCGGGCGTTCGCTTTTGGAATTTGACCGCATCCACGCCGGCATGCGCTGCCGCATCGATCATTTGTTTGCAGACCTCCAGGTCGCCGTTATGGTTGATACCGATCTCGGCAATGATGAAAGTGGGATGGCCGTCCCCGACCAGCCGGTTTCCAAGTCTGATTTCGCGTTTCATGGATTAATCACCTTTCTTGTGCAAGATTAGGTCGCAAATTTCTCGTACTGCTGCGTGGCCTCCAGGCTGGCACAGGACGTAATCTGCCTGGCGCTTTACTTCTGGCAAGGCGTCAGCCACAGCCACTGCCCAGCCAACCAGGGGGAAGCAAGGCAGGTCGTTCACATCATTTCCCACGTAGACAGTATTGGACGGCTCGATCTTTCTCTCCGCCAGCACTTTTTTCAGTGCAGATGCCTTGTCGTCCTCTCCCTGGATGAACGGCACATTCATCTTCCTGCAACGCGCAGCTACGACAAGGTTTGTTTCTTTCGATATGACGATCGTCTCCACGCCCGCCTGGCGTAACATGCTGATCCCGTAACTATCGCTGCGGTTGGCTGCCACCATTTCACGTCCATCTTCGTCCACCCACACGCGGTTGTCCGTCAGGACTCCGTCAAAATCAAGGACGAGCAGTTCCACCCTCCCGGGCATTGTCCGGGGTGCTCTCCCGGGCCAAACCATGACCGGACCTCCGCTCAGCACGCGTTCTTCCGCCCGGCGCCAATCCTCTGGTGTGTCCAGGTCGATGTCATAGACCGGATCGAACTTGACCGGCAGAATCGTTTTCCCGGTAACGGAATTCAGCTCGAGCAGGGTGCGCGGGCGGATGACATCGATCAATCCGCTGTGAAAGTATACGCTAGGCAGTGTTTGCCGGGGTGCGTTATAGGGTTCCTCAATACCGGGTACTGCCATCAATGGGCGCAGGGGTTTTCCTTCCTCCTCCATAAGCCACATCTTAAATGGGTTTTGGTGGGCCTGGGTGATTGCCCTGACCGAATCGGCTTCAGGATGGTCAAGCAGGATTTGCACTGCCTTGTCGACCAGCTCAGGGTGGCGCAAGGGGGAGGTTGGTCGCAGATGAACGACTGCCTCGGGATGATATCCTTCATGATCCGCCAGCCAACCCAGCGCATGTTGAAAAACCGGCAGGTCCAGGACCATGTCCTGTGCCAGTTCAGCAGGGCGCAGGAAAGGAGTCTCCGCCCCGCACTGCCGGGCAATTTCCGCGATCTCCTCATCGTCAGTGGTCACCAGCACCCGCGTCACGCACTTCGCCTGCAACCCTGCAGCGATGCTGAAAGCGATCAACGGATACCCCGCGAAAGAACGGATATTCTTGCGCGGGATGCCTTTCGAACCCCCGCGAGCCGGGATGATGGCAAGGATTTCAGGTTTCATATTTTCAAGACTTTCTATCTACTGAACCAGGATGTCTAGGTCATTAACTTCGTTGATGGATCATCTAGGGATCCATTCGTTCCAGCCCGGTTTCTTGGGTATACAACGATCAAGAACTCTCCAGGATCGGCACCAGGCATATACCTTGTCTGCTCCTGGGGCCAGGCGATTTTTGATCGCTCTGGCGAACCGGTTGGGTATTTCTTCAGGGTGGACCATTCAGCGTATTCCCAGTCTGCCGGTGTATCCAGGTCGATCATGTATTCGGTGGGGATCACCAGCGGAAGAATGGCCTTTCCTGACATCGATCCTGCCATGATGGCTGCCGGACGAATTACATCGATATGACCGGTCTGCCAGTAAGTGGGGGGCAGGATTTGCCGGGGGGAATTGTATGCCTCTTCCAGCCCGGGAATTGTCAGGAGCGGAATCATGCGACCACTCCCGGGATCCATGCGCCACATTTTGTACGGATTTTGTCCTGACTCGACAACCCCGCGGACCGAGTCTGCTTCCGGGTGCGACAACAACATACCGACGGAATCGTCCACGCAGGATGCCGGGCGTATGGGTGAGGTGGGTCTTAATTGGACGACCGCCTCGGGATGGTAACTCTCATGCTCCGCCAACCAGGTCAATGCATGTTGGAATACCGGCAGATCCGTGGTGCCATCCTGGGCAAGTTCTGCCGGGCGGAGAAAAGGAACTTCTCCCCCCCAACTTCGAGCGACCTGGGCGATCTCTTCATCGTCCGTGGAAACGATCAGGCGCGTCACCGACCCGGCTTGCAAACCGGCAGCAATGCTCCACGCGATGAGTGGATACCCGGCAAAGGAGCGGATGTTCTTGCGCGGGATCCCCTTGGAACCTCCGCGTGCGGGAATGATGGCAAGGACCTCGCTCATTCTCACCACGCCGTCCACCCACCATCAACGATCAGGTTGGATCCCGTCATGTAAGATGAAGCATCGGAGGCCAGGAAAAGGAGTGCGCCGTTCATCTCGTCCTTGTTGGCCATGCGGCCCAAAATCGCATGGGCGGAATAATTTTTGACGAACTGGTCATCCTGGTTGTTATACACACCACCGGGTGTCAGGGCATTCACCCGGATGCCTTTTTCGGCATAATAGGAGGCAAGGTATTTCGTCAACCCCAGGATGCCTGCCTTCGTAACCGTGTAGTAGACCGGTTTGAATTGGGCGGGTTTTTCAGGACGCTGGTAGATGCCCTGGATGGGAGCGCTGATGCCGTAGATCGAGCAGAGATTGATGATCACTCCGCTTTTCTGGGTCAGCATCGGGCGTACGGCTGCCTGGGTCATCAGAAAAGTGCCGGTAAGGTTGACATTTAATGCCTGGTTCCAGGCATCCAGGGAAAAACTTTCGAAGGCGCCGTTATCCTGCACGGCTCCCTTGGCATCCACCTTCGGATCCAGGGCTGCGCTGTTTACCAGGATATCCAGGCGACCCAGTGTCTTCACCACATGTTTGACCAGCTCATGCGTGGAGGCCTTGGAGGTGATGTCCAGGCCCATCCCTGCCGCTTTCAGCCCGTCCGCGTTGAGTCTCTTGGCAAGTCTCTCACACCCCTTCTCATTTACATCTGCCACAACCACCGTAGCTCCCGCCTCAGCCAGTGACTGGCAAAACCCGGCACCGAGCAAGCCCGGTCCGCCGGTAACGACCGCCACGCGGCCGGTGAGATCAAATTTGGAGTAGATATTCACAGCTTATCCTTTCGGGAACTTGATCAATTCGGCATTTTGTGCCGACCGTAAAGCGGATAGTGAAAGCTCCAGCGCCACCCTGCCGTCCTCGAGGCTGCAGATCGCCTCTGCCTCACCGCGAACGAGCTTCAGGAAGTGCTTCATTTCATCGAGGAACAGCCAATTACGTTCGAAGCCTTCCGGAGGAGGAAACCGTTGCCATTGTTTCTCTGCAACCTTGTATAAGTTCAGGATGCCGTCAGTATTGTTCCAACTTAGGGTGCCCTGTGTTCCGATTATTTCCAGGGTATGGGCGGATGGGCGTTGATTGTAATCCAAATGGACAGTACCCATCGCCCCGCCGCTGAACTTGAGCCCAATTTCGACATTGTCCTCCACAGGCAAGCCCAGGCCCTTGTCGCTGGAAAATGACCACAACGCCTCCACCTTGCCGACCAGCCAATGCAGGTAATCCAACGGATGAGACAGTGTCAGCGCAACCCCGCCACCCAGGTCGGGGCGGGCGGCGTATCCCTGCTTGTGGTCCTCCCAGGGATGCCAGCCGGGCAGGTACTCGCCCCAATGGGACCGTACGGAGATGATCTTCCCGATGGCCTCTTCGCCAAGGAGGACTGCCGCTTTTCGCAACGTGGGATGAAAGCGAAATTGGAAACCCACCAGGATGCGGCTTCCAGACTTTCGCGCCGTGGATGCCAGTTCACTGACACCATCCAGCGACCCGGAGATCGGTTTTTCCAATAATATGTGGCAACCCGCCTCTGCCGCGGGGATCGCCACCTCAAGGTGTTTGGCGGTGGGATTGGCAATGATCACCGCGGCAGGTTTCTGGTCCAGGGCGCGGCGCAAGTCTGTCTCTGTCGGCAGGCCGACCAGGTCATCATCGGGTAAAGTGGCCTGCTTCGTCCGGTATAAAAGAATATCCCGTTCACCGAGTTCCTGCAGGTTGCGCAGGTGGCGGCGCCCGATCGACCCCAATCCGGCGATCATGATTTTCATGCCGCCTCCTTGATGAACGACAGGATGACCTCTCCCGCTCGCCTGCCAGCGCTGCCGTCTGTGAAAGTGCATTCTTCGAGAATGAATTTCTTGCGTTTTTCACTATCGGCGAGGGGATTGGCAAGATAAAAATTCACATATTCCATGACTTTTTCCGGGTTATCAGCCACGCGCCCCGCCTCCGCAAGGCGAAAACGCTGGTGGGTGGGCCAATCTCCGATGGAAGTCAGGGGAATCGAGTAAACATCTTTCATATTCCATCCACCGGGAGTGTCGATGGTCACACTGACAATGGGACGATCATGGATCGCAGTCTCCACCACCATCGTCGAATAAACGGTCAGGAACACATCCGACCATGCCATCATGGAGGCTTTTTCGGGCATATCCTCCCCGGAATAATGCGCCAATCCGGCACCCAGCGACACCGGGTCCACAACATGGACGTGGGGCATATCCTTTACGTACTCGATGGTTCTCTTGCGTTCCTCTTCAAAGCGGGAACCAGCCAGGAAATGGTTCGGGTGAAAACGGATCAGCAACTGGCAGGGTTCGATCAGCCGGTCCTGGTTGACCAGGTCGGCAATGGCTTTCATGTTTGGGAAGTTGGGATGCAGAGTCTCGAAACTGCATGCATAGGACAGCAGCTTGCGCTCCGGATCCAAACCATGCAGGCGGAAATATTCCTCCCGAGGGATCAGCCATTCCTTGCGGAAATAACCGTCATAAGCAGGGATCCCGCAGATATGGACTCGTTGCGGATCCCAATCCGACCCCAGCACATACTCTTCCTTCTGGATCTCCGACCAGCAGATGATATCGTCCACCGGCGCGCCGTTCATGGCATAAGAAGACGGATTGTCCCATCCAACAGTCACTGCCGCTGTGCGAATGCCGCGCTCGGGCAGCTTCCCTCAGGATGTAACGATCATTGCGCCATCCCGGGGTGCGCGCCAGGACCAGTTGGGGTTGGTATTTTTCGAACAGGTCAGCATAAATGTGCGCAGTATAGCGATTTTGAAGATGAACGATAAACCGCCGCAACGCTCTCGAGCGCCTCATCATCCAGATCAGCAGGCGCAGGAACGGCAGGGCATACCGTCCCCGCCCGGAGAATCCCTTCTCCAGGAGTTGGTAATTTCCATCCAGGGCAGTGATGTTGATGCGTTTTGAGCCCCCGATCCAGCGCAACATTGCCAGGCAACGCTGGATGAATGGATCGACTGTCTTGGCATACCGCTCACATTCATTTGCCCGGATACCTTCGAAGACCAGCCCCGGCTGGCTGAAGCGGTTTTCGATCATAGGCAATGACTCGTCATCCGTGAAGAAAACAACTTCCACCCCTGCGGCAAGCAAAGTGGCGATGACATCCGATTGCAGAAAATAGATCAATGCCAGGCCGTGGTCGGCGATGATAAAGATGCGCTTGGGCATGGCTATCCTCCCCCCAGCCAGGCGCGTCCGGGGAATAGCCTGCCAAGGATGCGCCGCTGCAACATTCCGGTGCGTCGTTTGAGTGCTACCAAGCGTTCCGGACGTACAGGGGTTGGGTCTGGTTGTCTTGCGGGTGCACACAAGGCGGTCAGGAAGAGGGGGAACAGCGCCGAGTTGGGGCGTCCATGCTTCTCGAACTTGAGCATCTCAAAACCGCTCTGCCGCAGTACCTCGTCCAGGGTATGCGCGCTGAACGCGTACAGATGCGCCACTTCGAACGAATCATGGGCGTACAGGTTCGGAACCTCGAGGATAAGCTTTCCATCTCCAGCAAGGAGAAACTCGCGCAGGTGTTTAAATAGACGATCGGGTCAATGAGATGCTCGAGGACATGCGCCATCGACACCAGGTCGAAGCGCTCCTCGCCGGCTTCCTCGAGTTCATCCAGCGTCGTGTAGACTGTCAGCCCTTGTTCGCGGGCATGCTTACGGTGGGCTTCGCCCGGTTCCACCCCCACAGCCTGGTTATGAAAAACACCTTGAAAATGCTGCAATAGGACGCCCAATGAACAACCGATATCCAGGTGACGCGTGACAGAAGGTATTTCCCCTTGTGCAAACCCCAGTAGCGAGGCCGCCCGCCCCGTTTGTGCCCTCCTGTTTCGGGAAGTGGGATCGCGGCTGCCTTCCTGTAGCAGTCGGTATTCCTCGGCATAAAATGCCGCAGACTCGGATTCCGTCATGCGCGGGGACTGGAAAACCAGTCCGCAATGCCGGCAAATTCGATAGGTCAATCGATGTCCTCGGTAGGAGCGTTGATCAAACGGCGCGCTGCGCTCGTTGCCGCACAGGTTACAGGTTCGTACATCTTCAGGCATGGTTCAATCCACGTTAAAAAAATACAGGCGGAAGATCTGGTTGTTGATCCAGAGCAGGAAGTGGCGGATGCCCGGCAGGTAAAGGATGCGTTTTAGCAGGGTTCTGCGCACCGGTTGGGGAGCTGGTCGCAATTCTGAGACAGGTGGAATGTTGCCCAGGTGCCGGACGTAAGCCCGGTCGGTTGTCAGGCGCAGGAGCCCCATCTCGTTGATGGCAATATCGAGGGCGCGTTCCCCGCGCATGGGCTGTTCGGAGGGCAGCGGAATGATCTTTTTTAGTACTTCTCCGCGCGCCATGAACTGGAAATGGGCCGCCCCGATGAACGCCGTTTGTCCGCCGTACGTCAGGCGGTACTCACTGCCAAACTCGTACTCTTTGCGCGCCTGGTCTTCCTCTCGTCCCAGGCTTTCGACATGCTCCCAAAAAGTCTCCCAATCCAGGAAGCGCCCCTCTTCAACCACCCCGGCTTGCCTGGCCCAATCAAGCGTGGCGGATGAAAATTCCATCGGCGTGCGCAAGGGACGACCGGTCACCATGCCAACATTCGGGAAGGTTTCGAAAAGGCGCAACGAAGCAGACAGCCAACCCGGACGGAAGGCTACGTCACCATCGGAGAAGACAACATACTCTCCACGTGCAGCCCCGAACATGAAATTCCATGCCCCGATCTTGCCAATATTGGTGTCCGAAAGTACCAGATACTGGATCTTGCCTTGATCCCGCGCCTCTTTCAAATAATCCCGCACCTCCATGCAGGAGTGGTTATCGAAAAGCAGCACATCATAAGGATGCTCCGCTTCACGCGTGGCATGCAGGCTTTCCACCACCATCCTGAGCACTGCCAGGCTCTGTTCGTAATACCCGCTTAGGAAGGGGATGCAATTGACCACCGCGACGGTGATCTTCGCAGGTTGGGCAATTTTCTCCACAAATCGGGCTGGATTATGACCGACACGCATATGCCTATCTCCTCGGCCTGACCGCAAGCGGGCGTTGCATCTGCTGGAGCCGGATGGAAAGTTCCCAACCCCAGCCTTTGCCTTCGTCATTGATCAGCATCCGTTCAAGCCTTCTCAGCCAGCGCACGATGCGCACCTCGGGCTTGCGTATCTTTCCCTGGACAAGTTCCCGATTGGTGTCCAGGATGTTATAAACGCAGCGCCTTCCGCCGGCCTTGGCCAGGTTGGATTTTGCCACCTCAGAGCCGTAGGGAGGCTTGTTGCCGGGCAGGTGGCTGTAATCGTGGTTCTGGTGGACAGCCACCACCTGGCGTGAGGCGTCGATCGCCATGCCGATCTTCGTGCGTGCATGATAGACCATCCAGTTATCCCATGCCGGTCGCCCGATGGTAAAACTCGGCACTTCAATGTAAAGATTACGAGGAAATATGAAATAGTCTATACCCCACGGCGAATAGAACTGGCCTCGCTTCGCCACTTCGAGGCGCAATCGAGCTTCCCAGTCGCCGTTGAAATCGAATGGCTCGGTCAGGTCCAGGTTCCAGCGTTGCCCGACCAGCAGGAAATCCTTCACCTGCCCCGCCACCTGTCGCGCCGCATCGACGGCGTCCGACATCAGGATCATGTCCGCGTTGGCATAACACAGCACGGGAGTATCCGAGAAGGCATGCCCGATCTCCATGACGGCATTCACCATGGGGATGCCTTTCTCGTCGCGCTCCACCCTGGGCGCATGCTTCACACCAAATTCCTTTGCCGCCTCGGGGATGCCCGGCTCATCACCGATGAGCAGCACTTCCACATCAGGCAGGCGCGTCCAGGCCGCCAGTGCATTGCGCTGGATGATGTTGATGTGGGGGTTGGTGAACGGCTTGGGAGCCGTGAAGATGGTCAGGAAAGCCATGGTATTGACGTTATCTTCCCAATTTCGCCGCGACCTGCTTCTCGATCCACGGGTAGGTTTTTGCCAATCCTTGCTCCAGGGTCAACTTTGGTTCCCACTTGAGCGTTTCGCGCAGCCGGGTATTGTCCGAATTGCGTCCTCGCACGCCCATCGGTCCGGGGATATGCTTGATGGTGATCTCGATCCCGGCAATCTTGGCGATCATGGCAGCCAGTTCATTGATCGATACCATCTCGTCAGAACCCAGGTTGAGCGGGAAGCGGTGATCGGAGCGCATCAGGCGGTAAATCCCCTCCAGGCAGTCCTGGATATGGCAGAAGGAACGCGTCTGTTCGCCGTCGCCCCACATTTCGATCTCGTGGTTGCCGGTCAGCTTGGCAACCGCGATCTTGCGCGACAATGCCGCAGGTGCCTTCTCGCGACCACCTTCCCAGGTGCCTTGCTCGCCGAAAATGTTGTGGAAGCGGACAATGCGCGTCTCCAACCCATAATCCTCGCGGTAATGCGTGCACAAGCGTTCCATGACCAACTTCTCCCAGCCATAGGCATCCTGCGGCATGGCCGGGTAGGCATCCTCTTCCTTAAGCGGGACCACATTGGTTTCAGTCTGTTTAAATTCAGGATACACGCACGCCGAGGAGGTGTAGAAATAGCGTTTCACCCCGTTGACACGCGCCGCTTCCAGGGTGTGGGTGTTGATCAGCGAGTTGTTGTGCAGGATCTCCGAGTGATGCGCCGAGATGAAACCCATCCCACCCATGTCCGCGGCAAGGCCGTAGACTTCGTCTATCCCACGCGTTGCCTGCAGGCAGTTGTCCCAGCGGCGCAGATCCAGGATCTCGAACTCATCCGCATCCACCTCGCTGAACTCAGGGTATTTGAGGTCTGCCCCGCGCACCCAGTAACCTTTCGAGCGCAGGAAAGTGACAAGGTGATGGCCAATGAAGCCACCAGCACCGGTAACCAGAACACGAGTTTGAGACATGATTTTTTCTCCTTGTAAGTGTATGAACGAGCTTGGTCGTTACTTTGGATTTATGGAACGAAAGGTTCGCCAGCCAGGGATTGGAATGTGGCGCTGTACTCGGCTTGCCCTTCGTGGCTCAATACGTACGCCAGCGGTCGCTTCTCCAGGCTGGGCCAGAGTTTCTCCAGGTGCCACGGGAATGGGCGTGGGTATTCCGCAAAGAATAGGTACGCATAATTCGAGGCCGCCGTGATTTGTTCGTCCGTCAAGCGCTTTGGCGCGGTCTTTATGGAGTGCCTCCAGGATCGCCAGGTATTCCTCCCAGGTATCCGCCTCCAGTGTAAATCCCTTGCCCCGGTAATGCGCCCGCCCACTCAACAGGACGGGGATGCCGAGCAGGGCCATTTCCAACCCGGCGGTGGTCGTGTATACCAGGGCAAGATCAGTGATGTCCATAAGATCGTACGTGTTCACTTTTTCCGTCGGACCGACCAGGTGGATGTGCGACGGGATTTCCGGCAATACTTTATCGACGATTTCCACCACGGATGGGCCGACTGTCAGGGTTTCTCCGGGGTGGATGCGGATCACCACCTGGACCTCGGGCCTGGCAGCCAGGAACTGCAGAACCCTTTCCAACCATTCCGTCATGGAATTACTGAACACGGTCAACCCCAGGGTGGCCGAATCTCCCAACACATTGGTAGGCAGCAGGACCACCGGGCGATCGTCCAGGCCAAGGCTGGCACGTATGCTTTGACCGCCAGAGCGATCGGCTTTTTGCCAAAGGTGTGCGAATTGCCTGCCCGCGCTCGATTTCTGCCTGCCGGCCAGGAATGCTTGCAGCCAGGCTTTTTCGCCTTCGGTAAGCACGCGGTCCTTGCGCTGCTCCCATAACTCGCTGGTAATGTGATGGATCACCCAGCGATCCTTGCCGATCCAAATACGTTTATCCTGTTCCCCAAATTCGTAAGTGACCGTGGGAATTCCCAGGTGGCGCGCAGTTTCGTACACAGCGCCAAATTCCTGGATCATGCCGTTGGGCACGATCACCACGTCCGGACGGTTGGACTGGAAATAGTTCAAGACCCGGCGGGCGGCATCGACATTGCGCTCTTGCCTCAGCAGGGATATGGATTCGCTTCCGGTCACATCTTCGCGCTGCAGGGTATACGCGTGTCGAACACGGTGATTTGTTCCACTGCCCGGGCCAGTGCATCAGGCAATTCCCTGGCCGGTTCCTGGTCAAGGATTGGGACGACTTTAAGAACCGGGTCCACCTGGCGCAAAATATCCCGGGCGTACAGTGAATTACGGCGCAGGTCAAAACGGTTGATCGGTTTGGCATAATCACCATAGGGCAGGTAACCGAGGGTGACCTGGTACCCCAACCCGCGTAATGCCAACCCGGTGACAACCATGTGGCTGATCCAGAAATGCAAGGAGGCAAATAGGAAGAGTTTCTTTCCCGGCGGTGCAGAATTGCAGTAAGGTTCCACCTCCGCCAGCATCTGGGGCAGTTTGGTGTTGAGCTTGTCAAGGTTGAACCGGGTGAATGCCTTCTTGCCGCGGTTGCGCATCAACCAGTACAACTCGGCTGTGAAGGGCAATTCGCCCAGCAGTTGCTTGACCATGCCTTTTCCGCTCATTTAGTCTCGATCTTCCATTCGAAGCGCGGCCGCAGCACACCCGGGCGTGGCTCAGCCCACTGCATTCCCGGTGCACCGGAGGTGTCCACGTTGAAATTCAGCGCTTGTTCATCCATGAAATAGCGCCGCACTCGGTAGGAGCTGGCATTGACACCCAGCGAGTACCGCCCGCCGTTCAGGAAATCGGGCGGGATGATGCAGCGGCTGACATAACGCCCTGCCGGGCGCATTTCATGCTTCTCGAAGTGCTTCTGGTCATCGGTATCGAAAGATGTGAAAACCTGGTCGCCGCGCGTGGTGTTCAGGTATATGCCGATACGCAACCCGGTTAGCGCGGTGGTCAGTTCGTATTCCATCTCGATCGTAATTGGCTCCACCGAGCGGACGGTATCCACCACCTTGCCGGTCTTGTCCCGCAGGCGCAGAGCCACGGGTCGGAAGGGGGCCGCCTCTGCCGGGATCTCGTCGTCCTCCCAGATGCGCTCACCAGCCTTGGCATTCCCTGCAGAGAGGTAATAGTCCACCGCCTCGGAGGACGGCGCCCGCAGGGCAAGGCGGCCTTTCTCCAGCACGATCGATTCTTGTGTCAATCGCAGTATGGCGGACATGTTGTGGCTGACGAACAGCACCGTGCGCCCCTGCTGGGCAACGTCGCCCATCTTGCCCAGGCACTTTCTTCTGGAACTCTGCATCCCCCACCGCCAGACCTCATCCACCACCAGGATCTCGGGTTCCAGGTGCGCGGCCACGGCAAAAGCCAGCCGCAGGTACATCCCGGACGAATAGCGCTTGACCGGCGTATCGATGAATTTCTCCACCTCCGAGAAGGCCACGATCTCATCGAACTTGCGCTCGATCTCGGTTCGTTTCATGCCCAGGATGGCGCCGTTGAGGAAAATATTCTCGCGCCCGGTCAGCTCGGGGTGGAAGCCTGTCCCCACCTCCAGCAGCGAACCAACCCGCCCCGGATGGTCACGGATCCCGTGGTTGGTTCGGTGATGCGCGAGAGGATCTTTAGCAGCGTGCTTTTGCCGGCTCCATTGCGCCCGATGACTGCCCAACACCTGCCCCTGCTCGACCTCGAAATTGATATCCCTGCAGCGCCCAGATGGTATCCTCGGTCCTGCTTGGTGCCTGGACACGGCGAATGGCCCGCAGCGGCGCACCCAGTGCAGTGGTGACTTTCTCGCTCAGGGTTTGGTATTTTTGCGCCACCAACCCGATCCGGTAACGTTTGCCGAGGTTCTCAACACGAATTACAGTTGTCATGGTTAGATCGTATCCGCGAAGGTTTTTTCCATGCGGCGGAAATAGAACGCTCCGCTCACCAATAGGGCGATCGCCACACCAATGGAGATCAGCATGCCGGTGTTGGGGCCTGTCGGGGTGCCCAATATGGCCCAGCGGAAACCGTTCAACACGCCAGCCATCGGGTTGATGGCATAGAGGATCCGCCATTGCTCTGGAATGAGAGTCGTGGAGTAGACCACCGGGGAAAGGATGCGCAAGAATTCAGACAGGAACGGGATCACGTATCCAACATCCCGGTATTGCACGTACAGCGCCGAGAGCCAAAGGGACACACCCAGGGCGGTGATGAGTGTCAGCAGCAGGAAAAGCGGCAGGGTCAGGAGAGCAGGAGTGAAGCTGATCTGCATCCTGCCGGTCAGACCATAGAATGCCATGATCCCAACCAGCACAAGGATGCCGATCAGGAAATCCACCACCCCTGCCAGGACGGAAGAAAGCGGCAGGATCAGGCGCGGGAAATAGATCTTGGTCACCATGTTCTGGTGGCTGACCAGTGAGCGGCTGGCAGTATTAAGCGCCTTGGCGAATAAACCCCACGGCAGCAGGCCGACAAAATAGAACACCGGCGCAGGGATGTTGTCTGTTGGCACCTTTGCCAGCTCCCCAAAGAAGATGGTGAAGACAACCATGGTCAGGAATGGTTCCAGCACTGCCCAGGAAACACCCAATACGGTCTGCTTGTAGCGCACCTTCAGGTCGCGCCAGGTCATGAAATAGATCAATTCCCGGTAGCGCCATAGGTCGTTTAGATTTAAAGCCGTCCAGCTCTTGGAGGGGCGGATGACCACCGTATTCGTTTCCGGCTTGGCGAGTGCGGTCCTTGCCATGTTTATTCCTCTTCTTTTATCCCGTCCAGCCGCACAGTTAATCCCGTCACCGTGATGACCGGGAGGTCCGCCTGTTGGGAGATCTCCATCCCCTGTTCCAGGCATGTGAGACGGCAGATATCGGCAACGTCGCCCTCGCCATGCAGGGAGATCTTGTCATAACCGGCAGCCCGCGCTCGCTGGGTAAATTCTTTCACTTTGTCGCGTGTCTTGCGGTAAAGCAGGAACTGCTGTTCGATATAGTCGACCGTCAGCCGGGCGCGCAGTGAGATCCCTTCCGGGGTGATGATGTAGCGTAATTTCTTCCGTTCGGCGCGCTTGATCTTGACATATCCCTTTTCGATCAGGCGCTTGAGGTGCCAGTTGACCGTTCCCACCGCCACGTCCAATTGGGTGGCAATGGAAGCCTGGGTCACGTCTGGGTCTTTCTCTATGGTTTCGAGTAGTGCTAGTTCGCGGGTTGATTCTAGTCATAAAAGTTCACCTGGTATGTTTCAGTCGCTGCAGGTCTGCTTCCACCATCATCTCGACCAGTTCCTGGAAGCTGACCTTGGATTGCCAGCCTAATTCCTGGCGCGCCTTCGACGGATCCGAGACCAGCTTATCCACCTCTGACGGTCGCAGGAAGGCAGGGTCCTGTTGCACGTAATCTTCATAATTCAAGCCAACCGTCTGGAAAGCAGTGTCACAAAATTCGCGCACCGAGTGGGACACTCCCGTCCCGACAACGAAATCTTCGGCCTGGTCCCGCTGCAGCATCTGCCACATGGCCTCCACGTACTCCCCGGCAAAACCCCAATCCCGGCAGGCTTCCAGGTTGCCCAGCAGCAGCTTATCGGACATGTCCCAGCTTGATCCGCGCCACGCCATCGCTGATCTTGCGGGTGACGAATTCCAGGCCGCGGCGTGGGCTTTCATGGTTGAACAGGATGCCTGAAACGGCAAACATGTTGTAGGATTCGCGGTAATTCACCGTGATCCAGTGTCCATAGACCTTTGCAACCCCATACGGGCTGCGCGGGTAAAAAGGCGTGGTTTCCCGTTGCGGGGTTTCCACCGCCTTGCCGAACATCTCGCTTGAAGAAGCCTGGTAGAACTTGGTCCGGGGGTTTACCAGGCGGATCGCTTCCAGCAGTCGGGTGACACCCAGCCCGGTCACTTCACCGGTGAGGACTGCCTGGCTCCACGAAGTGGCCACGAAGGATTGCGCCGCAAGATTGTAGACCTCATCCGGCTCATAATCGATCAGCAGGGAAACGAGTGAACTCTGGTCGTGCAGGTCACCCTGCACCAGTACCAGGTCATCCTGGATGTGCTCGATGCGTTCCTGGGTAACCGTGCTGGAACGCCGCACCATGCCAACAACCCGGTAACCTTTTTTGAGCAAAAATTCTGCCAGGTAGGATCCAGCCTGGCCGGTAATGCCGGTAATGAGCGCGGTAGGCATATGGACTCCTTGTCCAAAATTCAGTTGTTGAATTATAAACGCAATTATGGAAACGTCAAGCGCGGCGTTTTAGCTTCCTGTCCCTGAACCACCCCCACACGAGAACCACAACGGCAAGAATAAGGATCACCAACACGATCACCGGGAAGGAAACACGCAGGATCGGCCAATCCGTATACCGCCCGGCATACCAATAACAGAAGGCTGCCAGGAAGATGCCTTCCACGATCAGGAACCGCCCCATCCACGGATTGTGACTGGAACGCCAGTTCAGCCACGCCCATCCGGCCAGGATCGCCTGGAATAGCACCAGGATGACGCGGTAACGCGGGTTGTCCCACTGGTCACCGCCGGCGCGCAACGAAGCCAGCACGATCCAGGCCCAAGTAGCAATCCACAGCCACAGCCAGGCTCGTTTTTCCTGCTTGGGTAGACCATTGAAGGTGAAAACTGCAAAGAACAGGAACGGCAGCAGGGCAAACCAGCCCAATCCCCGCAAGATGCCCAGCGACTGTACCGGCCAGGGAGCAACGTCGAATATGGCAGCCGGCAGCATCGGCTGGAATAGGCCGTAAACGGTCACCAACGGCAGGTGCAGGAACTTTGGCAGGGCATCGAAGAGCGGTTGCAGGCCATCTGAAGCGTGCTGGGTCAGGTAGAGATCCCACGAGGAAGAATACCCCAGCCAGCGGGTCAGGGTATCGAACAACGTCGCCCCTGCGAGATCACCGCGTGCCAGTCCAAGCCACAGCAGGAGCGCCCCACCCACCAGCACCCCGGCAACTGCCAGCCATGCGCGCCAGGAGATCCTTCCTCCGCGCCAGATCCAGAACCAGACGACCGCGATCGCCAGGACGAAGATCGCCACGCTTGGGTTGAACAGCAGCATCCCCAGCACTCCCCCCACCATCCATCCACTGGCAGCGCCGCGATTTTCCTTCCAGGTAACGAAACCCAGGAAGAGCATGACAACAAAAGTGATCAGGAACGGCTCGCGCATCTGCTGGCTGCCCTGCAGGATCGCCTCAGGGTAAAAGGCCACCAGTCCCGCGCTGATCCATGCCATCTTCTGCCCCCAGGCGGCATCAACCGCTTTATATGCCAGTGTCACGCCGATCCCGGCGACGAGCGCACCTAGCAGGATCACCAACCATGGGCGCTGGATGTCCGGGCTGAGCAGGCGATAAAGCGCTGCGTTAAGGAACAACATCCCGCCGTACTGGTCCGTGGCGTAAGACTTGTCGAAGGCTTTCCACAGGGGATCACCCGATAAGGCCATGTCCCAGGCCTGGGTGTCGCGATTCAGCGCATCGCGGAAGATGTAGCCGGCATCCTGGATCCCGTTGTCGTAGCCATACGCAGGCAGGGCGAATGAAAAACCGATCCCCAATCCCAGGCGCAGGAATATGCTCAGCAGGATCACAATGAGCAGTACTTTACCCGCCCCGCTCTTTCGCCAAAGAATGCACACCGCCCAGAGACCGAGGAGCAGTAATAAGGAATAAGAAAGCAGCCCGATCCACCAGGTGCCTCCATCGAGTAGGCTGAGAACCAGCCCCATCACAAGACTGGTTGGAAGGATCCAGGCGAGGTCGCGGATTGTTTTCATGGTTCAAATCCTTGCAGTACACGCTTGGCGCGTTCGGTCCAGGAATATGCCTGCACGGCCTGAAAGGCATTTTGCCCAAGAACCTGCCGGCGTCCTTCATCTGCCAGCAAGTCACCCAGCGCAGATGCCCAGGCTTCTTCATCCTCCGGCGGGCAGAAGACAGCCATGCTGTCGTCCAGCACTTCGCGCAACACCGGCAGGTCGCTGGTCAGGATGGCACGTCCCGGCTGCCATGTATTCGAACATTTTCATCGGGCTGGCACACTGCAGCGGTGTTCCCCCCGCTTGACGTGGCAACGCTGCGCCCGTACGGCATCAGCAGAACGTCTCCCGCCGCCTGGTACAGCGGGATGCGCTCGTTCGGCACGAAAGCCGGTAAATGTGACATTCTCCAAGGTACCTGCCCGCCCTTTCCAGGTTTCCACATCCGCCGGACGCCCCCCCACCCAGACAAAACTCGCTTCCGGGAATTTCCCCGCCAACCTCAGGAACAAGTCCGCACCGCGGCCCTCATACAAGTGCCCGGTGCACAGGACGGTTGGCGCTTCCGGCAGGCCAAGGATCTTCCTTGCCGAAATGGCATCGGGAAGGTTGGCATATCGCTCATAGTCCACCCCGTCCGGGGCAATGACGGTGAATTCTCCCGGCAAGCGCAAGGCACGCCGCAGGGCATCCGTGATCGGCAGCAGCCGTTTGCGTCCCGGGAGGATGCGGAATAACTTGAGCCACAGCGGGCCAAAGTGACCGCTGGGGAAGTCGTGCAGCTCGACCATCGCGGGGATCCCGATCAACAAGCCCAGCACTGCCGACTGCAGCGGCCAGGCATAGACCAGGTCCGCATTGAGCGCCCGTGCCCGTCGGATGGCTTTCCACGGAAACCAGCGTCGATTTCTTACCGGCAACCATTCAACCGGGAACACTGTCGTTAAACCGTAGTGCTCTTGCAGGTTAAGTGCCGCCGGCGGATGGCCGGGGACCAGCAAGGTGATGTCATGACCCAGTTGCTTGAAAGCCTGGCAGACTTTCATCACCTGGATGCTGTTGGCCGTTTCGGACGGCACTCGGGAGGAGGCAATGCAGACGATGCGCATTTATGCTCCTGTGTCGGCGAGGGCGGATTGTCGCTTGATCTCTCCCAGGCCGCGCCACACCATTAAACCGATGGAGATCACGAAAAATGCCGAGAAGAGGGCCGATTCCACCAGGATGCCCAAGCGCGGCACGAGCAGGAAGGTCAGGAGCAGCTTGATCACCCCGGTGAAGGCAACCGCCTTCAGAGGATAGTCGGGGAGACCCTGCGAAAGCAGCAGGTTGCGGTTCCAGAAGAAGATGTTGGCGAAACCGAACCCGATCAGCAGGATCAGCAGCACCGGAAATGCCGGCGCGAACTCCGTCCCGTAAAATGTAACGATCAACCAGCGGCCTAGAACGAGAAGTCCTATTGCCACCACGGAGGTCCATGCAGTTGAGATGATGGTCAATTTCTTCAGCAGGTCGCGCACCCGTCCCCATGTTCTCTCGGCAACCGCACGGTTGATCGCCGGGTAGGCTGCAGTGATGAACGGGGTGATCGGCAGGGTGAGCAGGTTGATCACCGCCTTGGCAGTCTTGTAATACCCCGCCGCTGCAGGCCCAAGCAATGCCGAGATCCACACCGACTCGTTGTCGCGGGTGACCATCGTCAGCGTGGCACTGAAATTGGTGCTCCAGGCAAAGCGCCAGAACTCGCCGCGCGGCGGGAGGAGTTGTAGCGATGTCCGCCACCAACCTCTCCCAAAGACTTGCCCCGCCCGGTAGAAGGAATACCCCGCCAATGCCAGTCCATTGAATACCTTACCTGCCAGGTAAGCGCCCATGACCATCCAGATATCCCCATGGACCACGTAGGCATAGACAATGATTCCGGCTGTGAGCAAGGACTGGAAGAAACCGATCAGCGCCTGCATGCGAAAGCGGTCGGTCGCCTGCAGGAAACCCGTGGACGACTCGGTGGCAAAATTTGCCAGCAATGCAACGGCATAAAATGAGATCAGTGACGCTTTACTGGCGTCCTTGAGAATGGTTCCCGCTGCAATTGGGGCCAGCAGCACCAGGAGGAGATAGGCAAGCACCGAGGATGTCGTTTCCAGCAGGACCGCGGCCTTGTAAACCGCCGCGGCGCGATCCGGTCGTTTTTCAGCCTGGTACTGTCCCATATACTTGACCACCATCTCCCCCATCCGGAAGGACAGCAGCCGGTTGACGTTGGTGGCGAATTCGATGCCCGTCCCCAGGATGCCGAACCCCAGGATGCCCAGCAGCCTTCCCGAGAGGATGCTCTGCACGATGGTGCTCAGCGCATTCCCGGCGATCAAATACCCGCTGTTGCGCACCACTTTGCGAAGCAGGTTGTCCTGTCTCCACTCCGAGAACTCGTTTTTTAACCAGTTCACAGGGTGGAAACCTCTTTGACCCAGCTGCGTTCAGCGTTGTACCAGTCAACCACGCGCTTCACCCCTTCCACGAGACTGACCTGCGGCTCCCAGCCCAGCATCTTGCGCGCCTTGCTTATATCCGCCTGGTTGGTCTGCAATTCACCGGGAGCGGATGGTTGGCGAAGGAGGTTCGCTTTCCTGCCGATGATCTCTTCCATCATGGAGATCAACTCCATCATCGAGATCACTTCGTGCCCGCCGAGGTTGAAAATTTCATAACCCGGCTGTTTCAACGCTGCAATGGTGCCGCGCGACAATATCGTCGATGTAGGTGAATCCGCGCGATTGATCGCCGCTGCCAAATAATTGGATCGTCTCCCCTTCCGTGATCCATTTGACAAAGCGGAACATGCTCATATCCGGGCGTCCTGCCGGACCATAAACGGTGAAGTAGCGCACAACGCTAACGTCCATCCCGTACAGGCTGTGATAACTATGGCACAGTGTTTCGGCTGCTTTCTTGCTGGCGGCATAGGGCTGCGAAGGGTGGTCGGTATCAGCCGACTCGGGGGTGGGGACGGGGGCATTCATTCCATAGACAGTCGACGTGGATGCCTGGATGAACTTGCGTATGCCGCGCTCCCGGCAGGCTTCCAACAAGTTGAGCGTTCCGATGACATTGGTCTCGTAAAAGATCCACGGATCTTTCAGGCTGGCGCGTACACCGGCACGCGCCGCCAGGTTGAAGACGGCCTCGAATGCCTGCCCGCTCAGAGCAGGGTGGCGGCTGAATCCCTCCCGGTCGGAGATATCTGCGCGTGCGAATTCGAATCCCCGCATTGCCTGCAGCTTGCTCAGGCGGTGCTCCTTCATTCGTATGTCGTAGGCATCATTCAGGTTATCCACGCCGGTAACGGAATGCCCTTGTTCGAGGAGCAATTCCGCAACCCTGGCCCCGATGAAGCCTGCCGCCCCAGTCACCAGGTAAGCAGCCATTCCTTATCTCCACTTTCCTGTCGCAGCCATTGTCATGTTAACGATCCTTGCCTTTTCATCCCATCTTTCGATGTCCTAGAACAGGTTCAACTGCTTCGGGTCTTCCTTCGCTTCTTCCACCGGGGCGGGTGCAGCCCGCCTGAGCCCGGCGCGGGCTTGGTCGAGAAGTTGAGGCAATTGGGCAAAATCCTTTAAAATCGCCGGCTTGAGCGCTGCCTGGTGCAGGGCTGCCGCAGGGTGGAACATGGCGATCACGTAGCGATTTCCAACCCGCCGCATTTGCCCGTGGACGGCGCTGATCTTCGCCCCCGGCATGAATTTGCCCATTGAGAAACGCCCCAGCGTGATGATGATCTTGGGATCGATCGCCGCGATTTGCCGTTCCAGGTACACGTCGCAGGCGGCGAGCTCCTCAGGCAGCGGATCGCGATTGCCTGGCGGTCGGCATTTCACCACGTTGCCGATCCAAACCTCTGTGCGTTTCATCCCCGCCTGTGCCAGCAGTTCATTCAGGAATTGCCCGGCTGCACCGACAAAGGGACGCCCCTGCTCGTTCTCATGAAAACCAGGACCTTCTCCGATGAACATGACCTCGGAAGTCGCCGGTCCCTCGCCAGGCACGGACAGTTTTCGGGAGTGATGCAGTACGCATTTCTGGCAGGAGGATACTTCCTTTGAAATCTGGGCAAGGGTTGCTTCTGAGGTCATCATCACTCCAGGTTCAGGTTGCTTTCTATTCCCTGTCAAGTGACAGGCTTTCATCCATTACCAGGTCTTGCAGGCCATCCAGGGACATCAGGATCGCGTCCTCGTTGTTATCTTTGTAATACCGCAGCCGGACGCCATCCACCACAAATCCATATTTCCGGTACAGTGCCTGCGCCTCGAGATTCCCGGCGCGCACTTCCAGGAAAGCACGCCTTGAGCCTTCTTTACTTGCCGAAAGCAGGGCCGTCACCATCAGGCGTTCACCGATCCCCCGGCGGCGGAAGTCCGGGTGAGTGGCGATCGTGGCTATGTGGGCTTCATCCAGGATGATCCATAACACGAGCATGGCCGCGATTCGCCCGTCCACCTCTGCCACCCAGCCGCGCGCGCCTGGATTCTCATTCACTTCATATCGGAACGAACGCTCCGGCCATGGCAGGCTGAACGATAACACGTCGATTTCATGGACGAACGGCACATCCTCCAGTTTCATCCGGCGGTAAATCACGCTCATGCAGGAGGCCCTCCCACCGTGTGCAGGTAGATGGGCGCAAGGGATGCCGGTGTGTCCACCTGCCCGGCCTGCCAGCGATTCCATGCCATCTCGGCCAACAATCCCGGCCTGCGTACGCATTGCGCCGGGGAGGCCAGGACGACATTCTTGTATCGCCGCGCCAGGTGTTGTCGTTCTTCTGCAGTCATCTCGCCGCACACGATCGTGGGCTTGTGGATCATCTGTTCGATCTCATCGGCAGTTGCCACTACGGCCGCCCCTTCGGCAATCCATCCAGTCTCGCCGGGGCGATACCACACCAGGGCAAGCTTCCCACGCCCGGCTTGCAGTACGGCAGCCAGTCTCCGCTCTCCAACGGGAACCGAGGCTGCCGTGACATCCAGGGTGGGTATGCCTACGATGGGGATGCGCCTCGCCAGTGCCATTCCCTTCACGAATGCCAGCCCCACCCTCAGGCTGGTGAAGGAACCCGGGCCGATCGCCACGCCCAGGCATTGGATCGCACTGATTGGCACGCCGACGCGCTCCAGCAGCCCGGAAACTGCCGGGGCAAGTTCCTGGGTGTGGCGTGCGCTGCTTGTCCAGGTCAATTCACCGTTGACCTGGGCGCCGTCGTAGAGTGCCAGTCCCAAACGTGCAGTGGAGGTGTCAACCGCCAGGAGCATCAACCACCTCCATAGACATTCTGCCGCAGGTGAGCCAGCAGGGTTTTATAACGTGTGCCATTTGGCTTGAAGCGCAGGGATCGATGCTCCTCGGACTCGTATTCAAGGAACACCCACAATCGCTCGATTGGCAGAATGGGTTCGACCCGTTCAGGCCATTCTATGAAAAGCGCCCCGCGGACCAGCAGTGCATCCAGGTCCAGTTCTTCGGCTTCGGAGGTGCTTTCGATTCGGTAAGCATCAAAATGGGAAAGGAGCCCGCCATCGGCACGCCGGTAGGTGTTCACCAGCACAAAGGTCGGGCTCGAGACTTCATCCAGGGCGCCCCAGCCGCTCGCCACGCCCTGCACGAAAGTGGTCTTACCCGCGCCAAGGTCACCTTCCAGGCAGACCAGGTCGCCGGGTCGGATCAGGGCGCCGAGCCGCATTCCCAGCCGGCGTGTCTGTTCGGGGGATCGGCTGAATACTTCGAATGTATGCTCATCGAGAATGGGCATGGCGAGGGGATTATACTACACGGGTCGATGGGACATTTCTGGCTTTACCGCTGGATCTCCCATCCAGGTTCTCGGGAACGGTGGGCAACCGGGCTTGGATCTCACCTCCCAGCAAGGCACCGCTTTATGCTCGTTTCTTGCGCTTCAGGAAAAGGCGATAAGCCGCTTGGATCGGCCGCGTCTGTGTCAAGCGGTAGATCTGGTGCCTGAATTTCATCAGCCTGCTCGACTCGATCTCGTTGAGCCGCGAGGTCACATTGGCTAATTGCGATCGCAACTGGACCGCTTCGGAGATGTCCTCCAGGTCCTGTGCCTGCCTGATCAGGTGGATGGCGTCCTCGATCATGAGCGCAGTGTGCCCCCTGGGATAGACTTCATTGATGTAGAACAGGAAATTGATCCTGCTCTTGACCGGCGTTTCCCGCGCGGTGAGTAAATTCATTAAGGGGAGAACGTGTTCATTAACGTGGTGCTGGTCGAAGGCATTGACCGCAATGGTGAAGCGGGAAGAATTCTGCGTTTTCCAGCAGGATCGAAACCGCGTTGGGCAGTTTTTCCCTTTGTTCAGGAGTGCAGAATTTCGTGATCACACCGTTGCTGACCGGGTATTGATCCAGGAACAATTGCGGACATTCTGCGATCGTGTGGCTGTTGTCGATCCAACACCCAAGAATGATGGCTGCATATCCGCCCATCGATGAACCATACAGGATGGTTCTCCGGTAGCCGGATTTCGCAATGAACTTGTTGAGCGCTTCGGCAAAAACAGGTAATATCGAGTTGCCTTCCCGGCTGATGAACCACGAACCTCCGATGGCTTTGAATTCTTCCACGTTTTGGTATGGATCTGCGAGATAAAGGATATCAAGGCCCGACAGCTTCTTCTTCCACCCGAGCCGGGGATAGGTCGAAATGGCATTCGGCGCCCTGCCGGACGGCAGGAAAATGCACAGGATATCTGATCCGGCTGCGTGCAATTCGTGGTCTACATTCAAGCCTTCAATTTCTCTCATGGTCAAAGTAACCTCGTTCGACTCTTGATAGAACCGGAATTTTTCCTTAATGGATCCGCCGGGCTTGCCCCCCGGGGGGGATTTTCTGCCAGGTCATCCTGGTTTTCGTGATAAGAATTTTTCCCTGCGTGCTTGCCTGTCAAATGTTATTCTCCCCGATTGAAATATTCCTTCTATTTGACATGCTCCAGGTACATATCAACGCCCTCTTTCGTGTTCCCGATGAAACGCACCACCCCGTGGTCGAGCCACAGCACACGGTGGCACATGCTTCGCACCTGGGCCATCGAATGTGAGACAAATAATGTGGTTGCACCTTTCTCCTGGAACGAGAGGATGCGGTTCAGGCTTTTTTCCTGGAATGAAGCATCGCCCACCGCCAGGACTTCATCGATGATCAGCAGGTCGGGCATTTGGTCGGAGGCGACAGCAAACCCCAACCGGGTGATCATCCCGGAAGAATAAGTGCGCAGGGGCGCATCGATAAAATCCCACAGTTCGGCAAAATCCACGATCGCGTTGAACCGCTTTTCGATCTCCCGCCGGGTGAAACCAAGCAGCGTCGCGTTCAGGAATACGTTTTCCCTGCCGGTCAACTCCGGGTGGAAACCTGCGCCCATGGCCAGCAATGGTGCCACCCGGCCGCGCACCCGTACCCTTCCATGGCTGGGGCGCAGGACACGCGCCACCAACTTCAGGGCGGTGCTCTTCCCCGCGCCGTTGGAGCCGATCAGCCCGAATATCTCCCCCTGTTGAACCCGAAAACTGGCCTCCTTCAATGCCAGGAATTTCTGGTATTGGATGCGTCCTTTCAAACGGCGGATGGCATATTCCTTCAGCGTTCGGACGCGCTCATGGGGAACGCGATATTCGACGGATACGTCCTCGAACAGGACGACCGGATCATCAACCTCATGGTGGGGGGGATTGGATAGGTTAGACACGGTAGGCAAACTCATCGGATTTCCAGGCAAAAGCGATCCATCCCAGCAGCAATGTGGTGAATGCCACCGCCATGCCGATCAACCACATGGAGAGAGGCGGGATCAGCCCGTCGTAAATGGGCATGCGGAATAGTTCCACCAGGTATACCAGCGGGTTAAACTTTAGAAAAAATTGTACTCGTTCGGGGAGTATTTTCAACGGATAAAGGATGGGCGTCAGGTACATCCAGGCCATCAGGATGACTCCGTACATTTCAACCACGTCCGGGAAGTACATTCCCAGGGTGGATATGAACAATCCAACCCCGAGCGTAAAGCAAGCCAGCAGGAACATGGCCGGTAAGAGCAGGAATGCCGTTGGGTGGATGGGAACGCCAACGATCAACATCACCCCCACTAAGGGTACCAGGGATAAGGTCAGGTTCACCAGCCCGGTGCCCACCGCAGAAATGGCAAAAGCGCCCCGTGGTATGTAGATGCGCTGAAAGAGCTCGCCCCCCCACACCAGGGTGTAGATTGCCGAAGAGCTTGCCATGGAGAAAAATTGCCAGGCGATCAGCCCGGACAATACGTATGCCGAGTATCCGGGGATATCGATGCGCCATACCTGCGAGAAGACGATGGTCAGGACGATCATCATGAACAATGGGTTGAGCATCGTCCAGGCAATCCCCAGCACGGAGCGTTTATAGCGGGCGGTTACATCGCGCCGGATAAGATGCAGGATCAGGTCGCGGTATTTCCATGCCTGAGTAAATTCATACAGCGCCGTCCAACGATGGGCTGAAGAATCATATACGTAATTCGAGATGTTCTTTGACATGAGTTATCTATTGTAATGCCCGGATTCTAGCGTGTCAACGAGCCTGCCTCCATGCCGTTCGGGGTGATGGAAGACTACTCTTTGATTAAGTGGCCTCACGCAGGAGCAATGGTTCTTCCAACCAGCTTCTGGTCTTCCATGAACTGCATCCAGGCAGAGGTAAAGGCTCCTCCGCGGAATTTCTCGCCGTAGGAGGCAGCCCTTTTTCCCATGGCTTCCCAATCCTTCCATATTGCCAGGATTTTTTCTCTTGCCATGCCCGTATTTCCTAATTCGTACAGGAAGCGTTCGTCGCCGCTGACGAGATCGCTGTGCGCCGGGATCCTGGAGAGCACCACTGGAACCCCGGAACACAGGAATTCTGCTGCGCTCAAGCCAAAGGATTCTCCCTTGGAGGGGGATAGGAAAATCCCTTTGTGACTCTTAACCAGGCGGGTGAAATAGGGTACCTCGCTGAAGCTGATCCGTTCCCTGAGCAGCATCCTGTCCAGCACACTTTTTCTTAGCAATGTTTGGATCCTGGCTTTTTCTTCTGCGCCGTGACCAATGACGAAGAACATTACATTATCTTCATCCAACAATGACTCAAATATCTCCACGGCCTCAGAAAAATTCTTCAAAGGATCCAATCGGGCGAAAAAGGTGATTGGCCTCCTCGAGAATACGGCAGCCGCGGGATTCTCTTCCGCTTGAAAGAACTCATCCGAGACAAGGTTGGGGATCACATGGATGGCAGGTAATCCCGGGAACTCCGCCCGGAGTTGGCTCTTAAAGGTTGCCGATGGGACCAATATTCCCCGGATGTTGTCGGGGATTTTGCGTAGATATTGCCTGTTCTCTCGATAATGAGTATGGCATTCAACGAAGACATTGTCTAAATTCATGACCTGGTCGAATATTTGGGGGGTGTCAATGATCGAAACGAGGTCGTAGCTTCCCCAATCGATGTTCTTTTTGGTAGGTAGCACAAAGGCAGTGATCGCATCTTCCAGTCCATTGATGCGGATATTGTCTTGAAAAGATTGCAGGGCGCCAAGGTCTTTTAAATATCCAATATGGATGTGAACATCCATGCCGTGGCGCCGGAAGGCTTTCGCCCGGTTCAGGATGGCGCGTTCCACCCCTCCAAATGTGCAGAACTGGTAGATTACAAGGACATCCATTTTCCTGCCTCCAAGTTCCCCACCAGCCTCGAGAACCGCCGCTCCCACGTCGCCTGCGCCAGCACCTCCGCCACCCTCTCTTCCTCCTTGTCCTCACTCCCCCCCAGCGCAGCCTCCCTCATCCTCACCAATGCTCCCAGGAACTCCTCCGCATCCCCCACCACCTCCACCCGCGGCAAAGCCTTCAAATGCTCGATCCCGCTCACGATCACCCCCAACCCAAAGTACAGGTATTCATAGATCTTCAGCGGATCCACCGCCTGGCTCAGTTTCCCCTTCTTGAAGGGGATCATCGCCACATCCCACTCGCACGCATACTTGTGCAGCTCCCCAGGCTGCACTTTCCCATGCAGCCTCACGTTGTCCCGGTATTTCTCCAACCTCACTTCCAGGTCCGGGTTGCCGTAGCCGATCAGCTCGAAGTGTACATTCACTCCACGTTCCCTCGCCAGGTCCACCACCCGCAAGACCAGGTCCCAGTCGAACCACGCATCGGTCAGGTGCCCAAAATAACCCACATGGATCTCAGGGCGTTGAAACTTGTATCGGGCAATGTCCTGGCTTCCTTTACCCAGCAAGGCAGGGTTGAAGCCGTTGGGACTCAGATGGATATCCCTGCGAATCCCCGCAAACTTGTCCACCAGCGGTTGCGATACCGCCGTGAGAATGTTGGCATTCACAACAAAGGCTTCCTCAACCCCGCGTTGGTACCATGTCGCCTGGCCTACCTTGTGGAACTCCTCCCAGTCATCCAGGATCTCGTAGATGATCGGGAAACCGTAGCGCCTCAGCTTGATCGCCGCCACAAAGAACTCCGGATATGGAAACTCCACCGCAAAGTATTTACGCGCCTGCGTCAGCCCTTCCAACTCCGCCAGGCTCTCCAGGAACATGTCCACCGGGATCTGGAAGATGTTCGGGTACACTTCCTCCCCGATGCCCGCCATGGCATCCTCCCTCGACCAGCGCCAGGCGACGTATATCACCCCCCAGCCTTCTTTTGCCAGGTACTTGGCCAGGGCTGTCACCCGTTGATTGTAGAACTCATCGAACACGAACGCGCTGGTGATGATGAACACCCCCTTCAATGTCCTTCCGTTCAAAGCCGGGAGGATCGCCTGAATGACGGCAGCCCTCTTTTTTTCCTTGGCCTGGTGGAGGACGTTCTTGACCGCTTCCTTGAACCCTTCATGTTTCCAGCGGCTCAGGAAATGATAGAGCGGTCGGATGGGCCAGGTGTGCGTCAGAAAATGATACAGGCGGGTCTGCTTCATTGGCATTACGCAGCGGATTTTGCATCCAGTTTCTGGTCTTCCATGAACTGCATCCAGGCTTCAGCAAATGCATCCCCTCTGAACCTCTCTGCGTATGCGGCAACGATCTTTCCCATGCCATCCCAATCTTTCCAAATTGCCGACAGTTTTTTCTTTGCCGAGGCGATATCGCCCAGTTTATACAGGAAGCGCTTGTCTCCCTGGACCAGTTCCCGGTGTGCCGGGATGTCCGAAAGCAATACCGGTACCCCTGCGCTCATAAACTCAGCCGCGCTCAAGCCAAAGGATTCAGCCTTGGAAGGGGAAATGAAGATCCCTCCCTGGCTCTTCACCAGGCTGGTTAAATAGGGCGCCTCACTGAAGCCGATCCTGCCCCGCAGGAAGGACCGCTCGATCAGGTTCTTCTTCTCCAGGAGTTCGACCAGGGTTTTGTCGTCCGCTCCATACCCAATGACAAAGAAGATCACCTCGTCTTCGTTCATCAGGGATTCAAAAATGGTCACAGCCTCTGTAAAGTTCTTCAATTCGTCACGGCGTGCAAAGTAGGTTAATGGTCGCTTGGGAAATACCCTCGCGCTGTTGGCGGGTGTTTCTGCATAGAATTCTTCGGAGACCAGGTTGGGGATCACGTACACGGGTGGCAGTCCCGGGAATTCATTTTGAATTTGCTCCTTGAACGATCGGGAAGGCACCAACACTCCGCGAATATTGTCAGGGATGTTCTTCAGATATTGCCGGTTCTCCACATAACCCGTATGGCATTCTATGAAAACGTTATTGGCGGTTCGGATCCGCTCAAGGACTTGTGGCGTATCGATGATGGAGACCAGGTCGTACTGGCTCCAATCAAAATTCCCGCCTTGCGGCAGGATGAATGCCTCCAGGTAGTCTTCCAGTCTATTTGCCCGGATATAACCCTGGAACGACCCAAGGGCTTCATCCTTGTATAGGTAACCGACTGAAACCTTGATATCCATGCCGTGGCGCCGGAAGGCTTGCACCCGGTTCAGGATGGCGCGTTCCACCCCTCCAAATGTGCAGAACTGGTAGATTACAAGGACATCCATTTTCCTGCCTCCAAGTTCCCCACCAGCCTCGAGAACCGCCGCTCCCACGTCGCCTGCGCCAGCACCTCCGCCACCCTCTCTTCCTCCTTGTCCTCACTCCCCCCCAGCGCAGCCTCCCTCATCCTCACCAATGCTCCCAGGAACTCCTCCGCATCCCCCACCACCTCCACCCGCGGCAAAGCCTTCAAATGCTCGATCCCGCTCACGATCACCCCCAACCCAAAGTACAGGTATTCATAGATCTTCAGCGGATCCACCGCCTGGCTCAGTTTCCCCTTCTTGAAGGGGATCATCGCCACATCCCACTCGCACGCATACTTGTGCAGCTCCCCAGGCTGCACTTTCCCATGCAGCCTCACGTTGTCCCGGTACTTCTCCAACCTCACTTCCAGGTCCGGGTTGCCGTAGCCGATCAGCTCGAAGTGTACATCCACTCCACGTTCCCTCGCCAGGTCCACCACCCGCAGGACCAGGTCCCAGTCGAACCACGCATCGGTCAGGTGCCCAAAATAACCCACGTGGATCTCAGGGCGTTGAAACTTGTATCGGGCAATGTCCTGGCTTCCTTTACCCAGCAAGGCAGGGTTGAAGCCGTTGGGACTCAAATGGATATCCCTGCGAATCCCCGCAAACTTGTCCACCAGCGGTTGCGATACCGCCGAAATAAGGTTGGCGTTAAGCACCAGTGCTTCCTCAAAGGATTTTATATACCAGGGCGATTGGCCAACGGTGTGGAACTCCTCCCAGTCATCCAGGATCTCGTAGATAATCGGGAAGCCGTAGCGCCTCAGCTTGATCGCCGCCACAAAGAACTCCGGATGCGGAAACTCCACCGCAAAGTATTTACGCGCCTGCGTCAGCCCTTCCAGCTCCGCCAGGCTCTCCAGGAACATGTCCACCGGGATCTGGAAGATGTTCGGGTACACTTCCTCCCCAATGCCTGCCATGGCATCCTCCCTCGACCAGCGCCAGGCGACGTATATCACCCCCCACCCCTCCTTTGCCAGGTATTTGGCCAGGGCTGTCACCCGTTGATTGTAGAACTCATCGAACACGAACGCGCTGGTGATGATGAACGCCCCCTTCAACGTCCTTGCGTTCAGTTCTTTGAGGATCGCCTTCATGGCCTCGTCTGCCTGGATGGCCTTTTTTTCAACTGCTTGGCGGCGGGGTTGGGGCTTGAAAGTGCTGCGCATCGCCGCGCGGATCCCCTCATGTTTGATCTTGCTTCCAAAGGTATAAAGTTGATGGAGTGGTGTCCTGCCCATCAGGTGATAATACTTGAGAGCCATTTTCCAGATGCGGCTGGATTTCGATCTCCGCCAGTTTGGCTCGCAGGCGTTGCAACTCACCCTCTGGATTATAGATAAGGGTCTCCATCTCAAGGATGCGGTTGTGTTGCTGGTTTAACTCACCATCCTTTTTCTCGACCTGGGCACGCAATTCCTGGAGCTGCTCCTTCTGCTGCTGCAAGCTGCTCTCCTGGATCTGGGCTTGAGCTTCCATCTCCAGAAGCTGGGCTTTTTGTTCATGCAGCTCGCTTTTCTGGGTCTGGCTCTTCGCCTCCTGTCTCAGGAAGCGTATTTTCTGCTGGCGCAACTCTTTCGCTTGGGTTTGCACCCGCAGCTCCAATTCCAGGCTATGCGGTTTCTGTTTCTGCAACTCGCTCTCTTGGGTCTGCACCTGGGTATCCAGGTCCTGGATGCGATTTCTCAGTTGAAGCAACTCAACATCTTTGTTTTGTATCTGTGCAGCCAGGTCCCAAACACTGGTCTGGAGGTCGAACCTTTCCTTTTCAAGCACCTCGTGGGCTTCATCTGCTTTTTGCAGAAGGCGGACCTGTTCGAGGGCAAACTCCTGCGCGAATCCTACAACCGGGTGATGGGAACGTGAAATCAGGTCCAGGGCAAGGCGGGCATGTTCGGCGGTCTTCCGCCTGAGGTCGCTGGAAAGGGCCAGCATTTGCCGGGAGAGTTCTGGTCGTTGGTCCCAGGATTCCTGTAGCTGTGCTTTCAAGACGGTAGTCCGGGGAGTCAGGGTGGCATTGCAGAACTTTTCCAATCTGGCAATTTTCATCGCCGCCCGAATTTTAGGCCGGCTGGCTAACGCCACGCACGGGGTGCCTACATTGGTACCCATGATGATTTCATGCAGCCGCATGGTGAGCAGGACCGTACAGCGCTGGATGAGTGCCTGCACAAAGAGATAATTGATCGATTCATCGATCAGGTGCACCCGGCCGGGAAGATCAATGAAATCCGCCAATTGCTTGTGGACGATGGCATCATTGGTGTATGGCGTTGCCTCGAGGACATGGAAAGGGATGCCGATGACCTGGGCCTGCTTGTTCTGCTCGAGGAACTGCCTCACCCCCGCCGCAACCGTGGGAAGCCATTTCTCTGGCGGTCCACTGCGATCCCAGTAATGCAGTGATATGCCCAGCAGGGGAATTTCTGCAGGGATGCCCCGGTTTTGGAGGAATTCGGTCACATGCCTCTCGTCCTCGGACGAGGTGGTCAGGGCATAAACAGGATCAGGCAGGATTTTAACCAGCGGTCCGGAGGCGTTGTGGGTGTCAAAACCGGTTCCTTGCAGGAATTCCAGGGATTCCTCATCCCTCAGGGTGGCAACCTGGCAGCGTTCGAATGCCAGGCGGGTATGTTCGCGGGCGACATCGCTCTTGAATGGACCGACTCCGACACCATAGATCATGCAGGGAATATCCAGGAGCTTGGCAAGCAGGGTCAGGCTGCCAAAGGCGGTGATATCCCACGAGCTTTTTCGCAGGTAGGTTTCCGGGTCTATCCCCCAATAATCATGGAAGATGCCTCCGCCGCCAACGATGATCAGGTCGGAACGCCGCGCAGCCTCAACCATCCCGTTGATATCCTTCCAATGGGTGGCTTCAACATCCAGCTCGCGGCTTGTCTTCTCGGGATTCCAGGAAAGAATAATGAAGGAGAGAGGGCCACGATTCTGGTAGCGGGCACGCAGTTCGGCGAGCATGGCAGCCAGGATGGCCTCATCACCAACATTTCCGGCACCATAATAACCACCGATCAGTATTGTCGGCATTAAGCATCTCCAAGCGGATTGATTAAGAGCTAAATGGTAGATCCATTTGTTCGATTAAGGGCCGTTAAATTATAACATGCCGATATCCATGCCCGTTCTGCAGGCATGCGCATAGGACTGGGTGGTTGAGTTTTCCATGCATGCCGCCCATAAATTCGTATATGGACGTATAGGCTGTTTATTTCAGCAATTGCTACTACCCTATTCTCCTTGCTTAAATAGAATGTTTGTTCTATAATATGACCGTGTCTACTCGCACCCATAAGAATTTCGTTGGAGTTGTCATTGCGAAGGAGTGTAGCGACTGCCTGCCCTGCCGTCTCGCACCGGCGTGTCGCCGTTTTCGCGGCACTAACGGTGGCCAGTCAGGCCAGGGAAGCATCCAAAATAGTCAGCTTTCCCTTCGAACTGGGGATTTCGTCGCTTCCCCCTTCGGGGACACGGCGCTCTCAATGACACCAGTGAGTAGAACATAAGACCATGGTTTCCGATGGATTTCGCCTCTCTGCTCTTCTCCCAATTCTCCATTCACTGTACACCAATCTCCGTTCGCCGCACACCCTATTCGTTCCCCCTCGATACTGAGGAACGAATACCCTTAACCATTCACCAATTACCTGTTATTTTCACCTGATTACCTAATTGCCTAATTACCTATTTACCCAATTACCTGATCACCTCATTACCCAATTGCCTACTCACCACTCTCTACTCTCTGCTCCCTATCATGTAATCCTCCGCCCACCCCAAAGGTATAATACACCCATGTCCAAGTCACATTCCCGTTATGTTTGCCAGCAGTGCGGGCGCGTGTCCGCCGGTTTCATGGGCAAGTGCCCGCAGTGCGGTTCCTTCAACTCCATGATCGAGGAAGTGGTGTCTGACGCACCCTTCAACACCAAGGGCTCCGGCCGCGGGCTGGGAGGCAGGTCTGCACCTCGACCCATCGGCGAGGTAAGCAGCCAGGCTGAGGAGCGCATTCCCGTCCCGATCGGCGAGTTCGCCCGTGTGCTGGGAGGGGGTATTGTCCCCGGCTCGATCGTTCTCGTCGGTGGCGACCCCGGCATTGGCAAATCCACCCTCACGCTGCAATTGGCCATGGCCATGGCGGGCAGGCTGAAGGTGCTCTATGTCTCGGGCGAAGAATCCGAGCAGCAGGTCAAGATGCGCGCCGCACGCCTCGACCCGAAGCACGCCGCTCTGGAGCAACTCTACCTGGTCACCGAGACCGACCTCGACACCATCTTCGAGCATGTCGCCGCCCTCAAGCCTGACCTGCTCATCATCGACTCGATCCAGACCGTTTACATCCCCGAGATGGACTCGGCCGCCGGGTCGGTCTCCCAGGTGCGCGAGTCCGCCAATCGCTTGCGCGAGCTTGCCAAATCTTCCGGGCCGGCGGTGTTCGTCATCGGTCATGTCACCAAGGAAGGCACCATCGCTGGGCCGCGCGTGCTGGAGCACATCGTGGACACGGTGTTGTATCTCGAGGGTGACCGCTTCCAGGCATATCGGTTGCTGCGCTCGGTGAAGAACCGCTTCGGCGCCACCGCCGAGGTGGGCGTGTTCGAGATGGTCGAGCAAGGCTTGGTCGAGGTGACCAATCCCTCCGAGGCCTTCCTGGCCGAACGCATGGTCAACGCTCCCGGCTCGGCGATCGCCGTGACGATGGAAGGTACCCGCCCCCTGCTGGTTGAAGTGCAGGGGCTGACCAGCGCCGCGCAGTTCGGCAACGCCCGGCGCAATCCCAACGGCGTGGATTTCAACCGCCTGCAGATGATCGCCGCCGTTCTCACCCGCCGCGTGCGCATCAACCTGGCCGAGGTGGATATCTTCGTCAATGTGGTCGGTGGGCTGAAGATCGACGAACCCGCCGCCGACCTGGCCATCGCCACATCCATCGCCTCCTCGATGCGCGACCTGCCCGTCCGCGCCGACACGGTGCTGATCGGCGAGATCGGCCTGGCAGGCGAGCTGCGCATGCCGGGGCAGATGCCCATCCGCCTGCGCGAGGCTGCCAAGCTGGGCTTCAAGACCGCCATTGTCCCCAAGCGGCTGCGCAGGGGTGAGCCCTGGCCGAAGGAGATCGAGGTGGTCGAGGCGCGCTCGCTTCTGCAGGCGCTGGAGCTTGCCTTCGATATCCAGCGTGAACTGCCGAAGGGTCGCAAGGTAGCCGGAGTGGATTGAGCCTTGGATTGCCAGTATGGAAATTCAGGCTCGAAGTGGTTTCTCTTAACTCAAGTTAACCTCATTTCATCATCCATTTAGCTTGATCAGGTACCATGGAAACAACTATTTGCTCCTGGAGTTCGCATGCACTACCTGCCTTTTCTTTCCACCCTTGTGACCTTCGCCTTTGCCGCTGCTGTTTTTACCCGTTACCTCAAGCGCCGCGGCAAGCATCTGCTGCTCTGGACCATCGGCCTGGCGTTTTACGGCATAGGCACCCTTGCAGAGGTGATTCTCGGCTTCACCTTCAACGGCTTGGTGCTCAAGCTCTGGTACTTGTCAGGCGCGATGCTCACCGCCGCCTGGCTTGGACAGGGAACGGTCCATTTGCTGGTTCGCAAGCGTGGCGTCGCCCCAGTCATGACTGGCATCCTGCTCGCGCTTTCCCTGCTGGCCGCAGCCCTCGTCCTGGTTGCCCCGATTTCCTCGCCCGCAGCAACCTACCAGTTGAGCGATCCAATTTCATCCCAGTATAAAGGGTTCCTGGCACGCAGCGGCCTGACCATCGCCCTCACCATCCTGCTCAATATCTACGGTACCCTGACACTGGTCGGTGGCGCGGTCTACTCGGCGGTTCTCTTTTGGCGCAAACGCATCTTGGTCAACCGCATGATCGGCAATATCCTCATCGCCGTTGGCGCGATGGCTCCGGCCATGGCGGGTTCATTCGTCAAGATGGGCTTGCCCGACCTGCTCTACCTTTCGGAACTCATCGGAGTAGTGATCATGTATATCGGCTTTCTTCAGGCAACCGCCGAGCCGCGGCGCGTGACGGCACCCGCGGCGGTAGGTTAGCCACCCTCCACCTCTCCTCTTCTGGGAGAGGTTTTTATAAACGGGTATAATCTTTTCGACATGCCGGCTGAAAAACTGCTCTTCCTCTACGGAAATGATGAATTTGCCATCGCCCGACGGCTGGACGACATCCAGTCGCGCCACGATGCGGGCGGAATGAACACAGCGCGGCTCGAGGCACGCCTGGCCAGCGACGAGGAACTGAACAACGCTGTTAATGCCATGCCCTTCCTTGGCGCGCAGCGGCTGGTTTTCATCGCCAACCCTTCAGCGCGGACGTCTGATCCAGCCCTGCGCAAGAAGTTCATCGACTTCCTGCTCGCCGCTCCCCCGTCCACCATGGTGGTGCTTCACGAACTGGTCGAGCCCCGGGACATCAAAATACATTGGTTGGCGAGGCGCGCCGAGAAAGGCGACATCCAGGCTGAGCCCTTCTTGCAACCCCGGTCAAAGGAAATGACTGCTTGGATCATCAACGAGGCCAGGCGCCAGAAAGGGCAAATGGAGGGCAATGCAGCAGCCCGCCTGGCAGAGATGGTTGGGGAAGATACGCGCCTCGCCGCCCAGGAGATCACCAAGCTGCTCACCTATGCCAGCTACTCCCGCCCTGTCACGCTGGCGGACGTGGAGGCGGTCAGCATAGTCAGCACCGGGGGGGATGTCTTCGCCCTGGTGGATGCCCTCGGCTCGGGAAACGGCAGGAAGGCCCAGAAGGTCTTGCATCAACTGCTGGAGGATGAAGATGCCATGGCGTTGTGGGGCATGGTCATCCGCCAATTCCGCTTGCTGCTCCAGGCGCGCGAGATCCTCGATGGCGGCGGTGGCAACAACCAGGTTCAGCAGATGCTCGGACTGCACGAGTACGTTGCTGGGAAGATGACCGAGCAAGCCCGCCGCTTTACTTTGCCCTCGCTGGAGGCGATTTACCACCGCTTGTTGGAAATGGACGCTGCCGCAAAAACGAGCCAGGTCACACTGGACCTGGCCCTGGATATGCTGATCGTGGATCTGACGGGAAAATAATTCTCCCGGATGTTACCCTCTCCGGGAGAATGTGCTTATTTCAATATAGTCTCGATTTCCTGCAGCTCCTCCGGTGTGAATTGCAGGTTCTCAAGTGCCTTGAGGTTGGTCTGCAATTGTTCCACGCTGCTCGCGCCGATCAAAGCCGAGGTGATCTGCGGTTTGCGCAACACCCAGGCGAGTGCCATCTGGGAAAGTTTCTGCCCGCGCCGGCTGGCAATCTCGTTCAGCCTGAGCACCTTGGGTAAGTTTTCTTTGACATCCTCCGGGGTGAGCCAGACACGTTCGGTCCTGGTGGCGCGGGCTCCGCTGGGGATGCCTGCCAGGTAACGGTCGGTCAATTGTCCCTGCGCCAGGGGCGAGAAGACGATGCAGCCGATGCCTTCCTGTTCGAGCACATCCAGGAGGCCATTTTCCACCCAGCGGTCAAACATGTTGTAGGAGGGCTGGTGGATCAGGCAAGGCGTCCCCAGGTCGTGCAGGATCTGGGCTGCCCGGCGAGTTTGCTCCGGGGAGTAGCTCGATATCCCTGCATACAGGGCCTTACCCTGCCGAACGGCAGTATCCAATGCCCCCATGGTTTCTTCGAGCGGTGTCTCGGGATCGAAACGGTGGCTGTAAAAAATGTCCACATATTCCAGGCCCATGCGCTTCAACGATTGGTTAAGGCTGGCGAGCATGTACTTACGCGAGCCCCACTCTCCATAAGGACCGGGCCCCATGTCGTACCCTGCCTTGGTGGAGATCACCAGCTCGTCGCGGTAGGGGGCAAAGTCCTCACGCAGCAAGCGCCCAAAGGTTACCTCCGCAGAGCCGGGAGGAGGACCGTAATTATTCGCCAGGTCAAAATGGGTAATGCCGTGGTCGAACGCAAACCGGGCAATCGCCCGGCTGTTCTCAACAACGTCCAGGCCTCCAAAGTTGTACCACCAGCCAAGCGAAATGCGTGGGAGTTTTAGTCCGCTGCGCCCCACGCGCTGAAAAGGCATGCTGTCGTAACGGGTGTCATCTGCAGTGTACATGAGGTCTTATCCTTCCACGAAATCGCCACCCACAGCCTGCCGTTCGAGCAGTCTGCGGTTCTCGTCGAACTTGAATGTCACTTCCACCTGCTGATAACAATGCCCGCTGCCCATCACCACCTTGCGGCAGAGATAGATGGTTTTTTCGCCCTCGTAATCCAGGCTTGGATCGTTATACATATCCACGCGGCCGCCCAACTCTTCCCCACAGCGTTTGCATTTCACCTGGAACTCATAGTAGCGGCTGGCAGGGCGCGGCGGAAAGAAAAGCTTGCCCAGTTTACTCAAGAGACTCATGCGAACTCCTTATCTACAATAATCGCGGCTGTACAGGGGCAGGATCCTGCGCTTGCCAGCCAAATCGGTCCAGGTCTATGCGGCCGCGCCCGTCGAACTCGACGCCCTCATCCTCCAGCAGCCGGCGCTGTTCTTCCGCCCCAGGGCGCGAGCTGATCTCGCCCTTTGAGTTGATCACCCGCTGCCAGGGTACATCCTCCGGGCACTTGGCCATTGCCCCACCCACCCAACGCGGACCGAGTGTGAGGTAACTTCTCTCCTCCACTCCCTCCGGGAATGGCATGAGCCGGGCGATCTGTCCATAGGTGGCTACTTTCCCCGGTGGGATCTGGCGGACAAGATCCCAGACCTGGTGATTAAAGAGGTTCGGATCGGGAGGTGAGGAAAATGGGCTCATACTGCCTCCAGGAATTCTCTGGCAATCACCCGGTAAGCCGGGCGATAAAGGCCTGCAAAGATGGCGGAGTGATGCGCGGCAGGGAAATCCAACGCTTCCATTTTAGCAAAAAACGCCTCAATTTCCACCCTCTGGAGAGGCCAATCTTCCATTTCTGCCTGGTGGGCTGCGAGTTGACCATTTTCTCGCAGGGTTGCTTTCGAACCTTTCCACTCATTCGCTGTACGCAAGAAGGCTGCCAGCAGGTCCAGCGGATCCCTGCCTGCCTGGATATAGGGCCTGAGATGGACACGGAGGATCTCGCCACCGGGCGAGATGGGATCGAAGATGGGTTCCTCCGGACCTGCGCCCATTTCCACCAGCTCACGTTCCAGCCATTCTCGCGCAGAGTCCGGGTCTCCAATTGCATGTTCGCTGCCCAGTGTAGCCTGGTGCAACAACTTGTAGAGGTCCTGCACTTGCATAGCCGGATAACGAATGAATTGATTGGTCAGAATCTGGCACATGGTTTCCAATTTTCACTCCGCACGGAATAGTAATTCATTCCAACTTATTGGATACCCATTTCACTCTTCATTCCTAGAAAGGGTTTTGAGATTTGGAAAATTACCAGGAACTGGGTATTCACATCCCTCTTTCCTCATTAATTTTTCCAATCCCACCCCTTCAATTCATCCATTGCCTCCCGAGCGGTCAGGTCCAGCTGCAATGGTGTGATGGACACATACCCCGCTTTCAGCGCGCCATAATCAGTGCCCTTTTCATCCACCGCAAGCGGGAACTCGCCCCCGATCCAGTAATACGGTTTTCCACGCGGGTCCTTGCGGGCATCCAGGGCATCCCGGTAAAGGCGCAGTCCCTGGCGGGTGATCATGAAACCTTTGATATCGTCTTCTTTCAGGTAGGGCACATTGACATTCAGCAACACGCCTACGGGTAACCTTTCCTTCATTACCATTTCGACCACCCGCTGTGCCACGCGGGACGCAACGGTGTAATCCAGCACCCCGTGGAAATCCTCGGGGGAATGCAGGGAAAAGGCGATCCCGGGTACACCGCCGATGACCGCTTCCATTGCTGCAGTCACCGTGCCGGAATAGGTCACATCATGCCCTATATTCTCGTGCGGGTTGATCCCTGATACGACCAGGTCGATCTTCTCCTTCACCACCCCCAAAAGGGCAAGAGCAACACTATCCGAAGGCGCCCCGTCGGTAGCCAGCGCAGGAGAACCATCTGACATGAAGACCTCGCGGGCGCGCAGCGGACGATCCATCGTCTTGACATGCCCGGATGCGCTCCAGTTGCGATCCGGCGCAAATACTGTTACCTGCCCCAATTGTCGCATTGCCTGCGCAAGGGCAAGCAGCCCGGGAGCCTGAACGCCGTCATCGTTAGTCACAAGGATATGCATGGGAACCTCAATACCGATTTTACCGCTTAACTTATGGGCTGGATTTTTACGCTTTGGCAGGAAATGCCACTTCCTTGACTGAAAGAACTGAAAATTGCCTCATTTATGCAACTTGCCTGCCCGACAGCCACGTGATACACTATACGAAATGCTGATCCCGGTATTAGTGGTTACGATTGACTCGTCCTTCGGTGAACTCATTCGCGAAAGTCTGGAGGAGACCGGTCAGTTTTCCGTTCTTGTCACCCGAAATCTATCCGAAGCAGAAACATTCCTCAGAGAAACCGATTGTTCGGTGGTTTTTCTGGATCCCGGTATGGATGCCGATGAAACCCTGACCATTGGCTTTCAACTCCTGGAGATTCAACCCGACCTGCGCTTTGTCCTGGTTGCCGATCCAGGCCAGAGGGTTGCCTTGGATATTTTTAAACCACAGGCTTACCTTTCCAAGCCGTTCTATCTCCCTGACCTGATTGAAACGGTCTATAAACTTTTCCCGGACATGAATCCCTATCCGGATAAGAGCCAGAAAGGTAAAAACGCTCTACACGATGCCCCATCCTGGCTGTCAGACAAGAACCGGGCAGCCCAGCACTTGACCAGGCTGACACTGGAATCATCCGCCCAGGCAGCCATGATCACCCAAGGCGACCAGTTGTGGGCTTACGCCGGGCAATTACCCCAAGCGGCGGCCCTCGAATTGACCAACGCCGTCACCCGTTATTGGGACCGGGACGAAAGCGACCTGGTTCGCTTCGTCAAACTCGCCTCCACCCGGGCTGAACACATGCTCTATGCCACCCACCTTGCCCCGGGAATGGTATTGGCGTTGGTTTTCGACGCAGAGACACCCTTCTACAAGATACGCTCTCAAGCCAGCCAACTCGTCCGCTCCTTATCCACCTTCCCGAAAGAAGGTGAAGACACGCCAGGTGACGACACCCCGTTAACATCCCTTTCAAGCCTCCTATCCGATGTTCCGCCAACTGATCCTACGCTCAGCGATGCCAACTCACCCGTTGGCGAAAAACAGGATCCCGATGTGACCCGGGTGACTCGATCTTCCAGTTTGAACCGGATATCGGTAAACCAGGCAGGATCGGTAACAAATCAGGAGCCGCCCGCCAAGCGATGGAATTTCATCCGGGATCGGGTGCCGTCATTGTTCAACCGGGAGTCCTCGCTTTCTGCCCAACTAGACCAGGCAGCTTCCTCCTCAAGCCAGGAACTCCTGGAAACAAGGCAAAACCTCCCCTTCCAGGCAATGGAGGAACAGGCTGTCACGGTAAGATCCAGGAGTATCCAAAGGGAAACCGACCCGGGCTTGCAGGAATCCGAAGAAAGTCGACTACGTCCTTTTGGCGGACGCCAGATCATCCTTGAACCTGTATCACCGTCGGTTTACGATATCGATTATGCCTGCCTTTTACTGCCGCGCTTCCCTCACCACTATCTGACAGGTGATCTTTCTTCTCAGATAGGGATTTGGGTGCAGGATTTGTGCGTGGCTTTTGCCTGGCGGTTGGAACATATCTCGATACGTCCGGGTTATTTGCAGTGGATCGTCAATGTTCCACCTTCGACCTCACCGGCAAACCTGATGGATACCTTGCGACGCTACACTTCCGAACAGATCTTTGCAGATTTCCCGCGTTTTGGAAGAGAGAATCCTTCCGGTGATTTCTGGGCACCCGGATACCTCGTCCTGAGTGGTTCTCAACCACCGCCAGCCCAGTTGATCAAAGATTTTATTATCTCAACCCGTCTGCGGCAGGGAATTCCTCCATCGATCGATAACTAGCTGCCCTGGATGTCTCATTTCCAGCCGCGGAGAGCGCAAAGACCGCCGAGAATTTCCCCCAATCTCTGCGAACTTGCCTGCTCCGCGGTAAACTTTAACTATGCCACCATACCTGACCCTTATCGACGGCCATGCCCTGGCCTACCGCATGTACTTTGCCCTCACCGGATATTCGGGCACTACTTCACGCTGGCAGACCTCCACCGGGGAGCCTACCGCCGGGATCTATGGTTTTGCCCGCGAGTTGATGCGCATATACGAACAGGAAAAACCCGACTACCTGGCCGTGGCATTTGACACGGGGAAAACCTTCCGCGATGATATTTACCCCGACTACAAGGCTACGCGGGCCAAGATGCCCGATGACCTGCGCCAACAGATCGAACGCATCCGCCAGATGGTGGATGCCTTTAATATCCCGCGCCTTGAAATGGAAGGCTTTGAGGCTGACGATGTGCTCGGTTCCGCCGCGCAATGGGCCACCACGCAAGGATTAGGCGTCAAGATCATCACCGGCGACCGCGACCTGCTGCAATTGGTCAATGCCCGCACCATCGTCTACCTGGCGGGTGATGACCAGAATTACATCACATCGGAGGATGTGTTTGCCAAGCTGCACGTCCGCCCGGAGCAAGTGGTGGACTACAAAGCCATCGTTGGCGACAAGTCGGATAACATTCCCGGTGTGCCCGGGGTGGGGGAAAAGACTGCCGAAAACCTGCTAGCCAAGTTCATCACGCTGGATGCCATCTATGCCCACTTGGACGAAGTGGAACCGCGCTGGCGTTTAAAGCTCGAAGCCGGCAAGAATTCAGCGTATATGAGCCAGGACTTGGCCAGGATCAGGACAGACCTCCCCGTGGTGCTTGACTTGGATCAGGCCAGGCCGGATACTTTTGACCCCGCCAAGGTGGAGGCATTCTTCCTGGAACTTGAGTTTCGCTCGCTGGTGGACAAACTCCACAAGTTGACCGGTTCCTCCTCACCCACGTCCGCGGCGACACAACAGATGAGTCTCTTCGGAGAATCCCCTGTCCAGGTTCGGGAAACTCGCCCAAGCACTCCACCTGAGAAAGAGCAGCAGTCTACCCAGGAGCCTCAGGCTAGATCCAGCCACGACTCGGAATTAAAGACAATCATCGTTGATACCCCTGTCACCCTGGCTGCGTTGGTTGAAGCATTAAATTCTGCCTCTGTGATCGCATTTGACACCGAAACCACTTCCACTGATGAAATGACAGCCCAGTTGGTAGGTATCTCGCTGGCTGTCACGATCGGTGAAGGCTGGTACATCCCTGTCGGTCACCGGGCGGGTAAACAACTTCCCCTTGAGCAGGTGCTTTCCGCCCTGCGTACCCCGTTGACAGATTCCCGGATTCCCAAGGTTGGGCATCATCTCAAATACGATTTCATCATGCTGGCGCGTTACGGCATCCGGGTATCTCCGCTCAGCTTCGATACCATGCTGGCAGAATGGGTGCTCGATCCAAACTCGCGTCTCCTGGGCCTTAAGGCCATGGCATCCAGGCGCTTGGGCAGGGAAATGACCCATATCGAAGACCTGATCGGATCCGGCAAGAAACAGATCTCGATGGCAGAGGTCGCCATCGCTGATGCAGCACCCTATGCTGCCGCGGATGCCGAGACCGTGTTGCATCTGCAGCCGATCCTGGAAAAGGAACTGCAGCAGGTTCCCAAGCTACCTGGGTTGTACACGCGCATCGAAATTCCTCTCATCCCGGTGCTTGCCGACATGGAAATGGCCGGGATCGCCCTGGACAAGGATTTCTTTGCCGCCTTTGCCATACAACTCGATGAGCGGCTAAAAACGATTGAACAAGACGTGTACACGGCGGTTGACAGGAAATTCAACCTCAACTCGACCCAGCAGCTCTCGGATGTGCTCTTTGGAACCCTGCGCCTGACGCCGCCCGGAGAAGCCAAGAAAACCGCCTCCGGTCACTATTCCACTGCTGCCGATGTGTTGGAAGCTCTTCAAAACGCTCACCCGGTGGTGGGAATGATCCTGGAATATCGCGAGCTGGCCAAGCTCAAGTCCACCTATGTGGATTCACTGCCACTCCAGGTTCACCCCGAGACCAGCCGTGTACATACCTCGTTCAGTCAAACCGGGGCGGTGACAGGGAGGCTCTCGTCCTCGGACCCAAATTTGCAGAACATTCCCACCCGTACCGACCTGGGACGTCGCGTGCGGCGCGGTTTTGTCGCCAAGCCCGGGAACCTTCTGCTCTCGGTGGATTACTCCCAGATCGAACTGCGCATTGTAGCCCATATGGCCGGTGACGAAGCCATGCTCAACGCCTTCCGCGCCGGGCAGGACATCCACGCCACGACCGCGGCTGCCATTTACGCGGTTCCGCTGGATAAGGTGACTAAGGAAATGCGCCGGCATGCCAAGGCGATCAATTTTGGCCTCATTTACGGTATGTCTGCCTTTGGATTGACCCGCACCACCGACCTTACCCTGGCAGAATCAGAGGAATTTGTCAAAGCCTACTTCCGCCAATTCCCCGGAGTTAAGAAATATCTGGATGGCATACGCCGTGAGGCCAAGGAAAAGGGATTCGTGGAAACCCTGCTGGGTCGCCGGCGTTATTTTCCTGTGCTGCAATCGACGCTCAACCAGACGATCAAGAACCGGGAGGAGCGCGAGGCGATCAACGCCCCCATCCAGGGTACTGCTGCTGATATAATGAAAATTGCCATGATCCAGATTCCCCCTGCGCTGGCCAAAGCAGGCCTGCAAGGCAGGATGCTCTTGCAGGTTCATGACGAACTTGTACTGGAATGCCCTCAAGACGAGATGAAAAATACAGTACATGTGGTCCGTGCTGTAATGGAAAATGCCTATCCTTTATCCATTCCTCTCTCCACCGAGGCCCGCCAAGGCAGGAATTGGGATGAAATGACGGTGGTTGAATAATCGAGCGAGAGAAGAACATGGCTGGAAACGAAGATCTCTTCAAGAAAATGATGAATACCGGTCATTCGGCTGCCTGGGATCAACAGTGGAACAAGGCTGCTTCAGCCTACCAGGCAGCACTGGATGAGTTTCCTCAGCATCCCCAGGCGTTGGCGAACCTGGGGTTGGCCCTTTTTGAATTGCATCAATACGAAGAGGCCGTTCAAGTCTACAAGAAGGCCGCCCAGGTTTCCCCGACCGACCCTGTGCCGTTCGAAAAAGTAGCCACCATATCCGGGAGATTGGGCCAGATTCAAGAAGCCATCCGGTTTTATATGAAGGCTGCCGAACTGAATATCAAAGCCCAGGATGCACAAAAAGCCATCCTGAGCTGGGCTAATGTGATCCAGCTGGATGCCGAGTTTATTCCCGCCCACACATACCTGGCGATGGTCCATGAGCGTCTTGGACACGTTCAGCAGGCGATCAGCGAATTCCTTGCCACAGCCAGCCTGTACCAGCGCGCTCGGTAATGCCGGCAAGGCAGCCGAAATGATTGGGCGCGCCTTGCATCTCGACCCCGAGAACCTGGATGCCCGGCAGGCGCAATCCATGTTAAAGAATGGGCAACCGCTCCCCAAGCCCCTGCGCCCCCAGGGTGGAACCGCCCCATTGGCCATGGCGCAGGTGAAACAGCTGGAAAACCCCAAATCAGCAGACAATGGCCTGGACCCGATCGCAGAGACCTTGCAGAAAGCGCTCACGCGCTTGGCTGAGATCCTGTTCGAGCTCTCCGAGGAGGGCGGGGAGATACCAGTGGCACGGCGTAGCAGCATGCAGACCATCGTGCGCGGGACAGGCGCGTTGGATACCAAGCGGGCAGAGCGCACCCAGGTCATGCTGCACATCAGCCAGGCGATCGACATGCTGACAAGGGAACACGACTCCAAAGCAGCAGAAGAACTGGAAAAAGCTGTCCAGTCTGGTTTAAAAAGTTCGGCAGCATATTTCATCCTCGGCTATCTGCATCTCAAGGCTGGGAGCCTCGAAACCGGCCTGGGGAATTTACAGAACACGGTTAAACACGAAGCCTATACCCTGGGCTCACACTTGCTGACCGGGCAAACCCTGCGCCAGTTGGATAAGTTACCGGAAGCACTCATGGAATACCTGGAAGCATTGAAGGCAGCCGATGTCAGCATTGTTCCTCCTGAACAGGCAGCCGAATTGCGTAGTTTGTACGAACCAATCATCGAAACTCAAAAACAGGTGAGTGATCCATCCGAGCAGGAACAGCTATACAATAACATCCACAAGTTGCTTATGCAGCCGAATTGGCGCGCCCAATTGACCCAGGCACGCACACAATTACCGAAATCCGAAGAGGGGATGCCACCCGTCCCGCTGGCCGAGATGATTGCACAGACCCGCAGCAGTGAGGTGATTGAACTCGATTGGCAAGGTTCACTCACTGGCAAAAGCCGGCCTCCTGCGCACTGCCATGGATGAGGCGTTTGAGGCGTTGAAACTTGCACCTTCCTACCTGCCGTTGCACACCTTGATCGGCGATCTACTCGCCCGTGAGGGACGCACGCAAGACGCAATCAACAAGTTCAGCGTGGTTGCGCGTGCATACAGCGCGCGCGGCGAGATTTCCCAGGCGGTCGACCTCCTGCAGCGCATCGTCCGGGCCGCGCCGATGGACCTGATAGCTCGTAACAATCTCATCGAACAGCTTGCCTCCCGGGGATCAATTAGTGAGGCGGTTGCCGAGTACGTAAACCTGGCTGAAATCTACTACCGCCTGGCTGATCTTGACATGGCACGCAAGACATACACGAGTGCATTGCACCTTGCACAAAAAGGTCCAGACAGTCATTCTTGGAGCGTCAAACTGCTGCAACACATGGCAGATATTGACATGCAACGCTTGGATTGGCGGCAAGCCTTGCGAATCTATGAACAGATTCGCACCCTTCAACCGGATGACATCCAGCTGCGTAAAAGCCTGGTCATCCTTAACCTGCGCCTGGGAGAAATCCCACAGGTAATCACTGAGTTAGCCAATTATCTGACCCACCTACAGAACACCGGTCGTCGCCCCGAAGCGATCCCGTACCTGGAAGACCTGGTCAACGAAGAGCCCAAGCAACCCCTCCTGCGCCGTGCACTGGCGGAAGAATACCGCCTGGCCGGACGGATCCCGGATGCAATCACCCAACTCGATATTGCCGGAGAGTTCCTGCGTGACGCAGGCGACCGTGACGGAGCCATTCATACCGTTGAGGCGATCATCGCCATGAATCCGCGAAATGTAGCCGATTACACTACCCTGCTGGCAAAACTCATGTCAGGGTCGTGACCTCCCCCCATAGACAAGCAAAAGCCCACGCCTTGGCTAGATAGGCGTGGGCTTTTTGATTGTTAGCAACAAGTATCAATAACGAAAATCGATCACATCCTTGTCAGAGAAGAGGAACTCTAAGAACTCGGCGTGTTTTTCGGGCGCACCAATGGCTATCCAGGAACAGCGCATATGATCCCCTTCCTTCAGGTGATGATCAGAGCGAACCCGCAGACCGCTGCTGCGCATCCGGGTTTCAATCAAGGTTATCTTTTCGAGATCGACCGGGCATAATACCTCGTAGGTATGTTCTTCGCGGATCCGATCGATGCTGATTTCGATAAACGGGAAGATCCATAATACTACGATCGATACCAGCAGGACGATGCCAGCCAGGAGATATTGCCCCCCTCCAACGGACATGCCTATGGCTGCCGTCAACCAGATGGTGGCAGCCGTGGTCAGACCGGTGATGCGCAGGCCCTCGCGAAGGATGGCTCCTGCCCCAAGAAAACCTATGCCAGTGACGATATTGGCAGCTATGCGGGTTGGATCGTTTCCCAAGGCCAGCCGACTGGAGAGGATAGTGAACAGGGCAGAACCCACGGCTATGAAGATCAATGTCCTGAAGCCGGCGGCTTTATCCCGGAATTCGCGCTCCAACCCGATCACTCCCCCGGCGAGCAGGGCAAGCCCGATCTTCAACAGGTCTTCCATATAGAACTGCATGGGCTCTCCTATTACCCCATTTTTCCGGTTAGGTAAGCGTCGGTCAGTTCCTTTTCCGGCCGCGTAAACAACTTATCCGTGGGACCAAATTCGACCAATTCACCCAGCCAGAAGAGACCGGTGAAGTCGGATACCCGGCCCGCCTGTTGCATGTTGTGGGTGACGATGACAATCGTATAGTTCTGTTTGAGCTCTGCGATCAGGTCTTCGATTTGACCAGTTGCGATGGGGTCAAGAGCCGAGGTGGACTCGTCAAACAGGATCACCTCCGGCTTGATGGCAATGGCACGGGCAATACAGATGCGTTGCTGCTGTCCCAGCGAGAAACCCAGGGCATTTTCCTTCAAATGGTCTTTGACATCCTCCCAGACCGCGGCATCGCGCAGGCTCTCCTCCACAATGGCATCCAGATCGGATCTCCTGCGCACCAGTCCCAGGGTGCGCGGACCAAATGCTACGTTATCGTAGACCGGCTGGGGGAAGGGGTTGGGTTTTTGGAACACCATGCCGACCTTTTGGCGGAGTTCGGTCACATTGTATTCCGGGTCATAAATATTTCGTCCCTTGAGCAGAACCTTCCCTTCCACGCGCGCACCGGGAATCGGATCGTTCATCCGATTCAGGCAGCGCAGGAACGTGGACTTGCCGCACCCCGAAGGACCGATCAAAGCGGTAATCTTGTGCGCAAGGATGTCCATGTTGATCCGGGACAACGCAAGCTTGGGTCCATAATAAAATTTCAGTTCTTCAATGGTGAAAATCGGTGCTTGGTTCACAAGACAATTTTACACCAGAACCTTGCATGCCCCTGGATTTATGCACATTTTTATGCACATCCCAAATAAATGACTTATAATCTGGGCGATGAAATTCTCGCGATTATTCAGTTTTTTGGATCCTGGTGATCCTGGCGGCCTGCGGAGGGGATTCCAACCAGCCAGATCCCGCAACCCCAAAGCACTGCTTATATTGAGAATAAAGGTTCTGATACGATGGTCAACCTGGCCCTCGCCTGGGCGGAAACGTACCAAGGCGAGAATCCTGGCGTCAGCATTTCGGTGACCGGCGGTGGATCCGGCACCGGGATCGCAGCACTTATCAACGGGACGGTGGATCTCGCCAACGCCTCGCGTGCCATGAAAGAGCGAGGAAAAACAGCAGGCCGAAGCCAATGACATCCAACCGGTGGAATTCATTGTTTCCCGGGATGCCATTGCCGTGATCGTCAATCCCGAGAATCCGGTCAACCAATTGACCCTGCAGCAAATTTCTGATATCTACAGCGGAAAGATCGACAATTGGTCACAGGTGGGTGGCGAAGACCGGCCCATTGTGCGCCTGTCGCGCGAAACCAACTCGGGTACGCATGTCTATTTTTTGGAAACAGTCCTGAGACTGGGCGATAAAAACAACCCGACTCTTTTTTCAACCAACACCCTGCTTCTACCTTCCTCGGAAGGCATCATCAACGAAGTGCGCTTGAATCCCAATGCCATCGGTTATGATGGCTTGGGGTATGTGCCCGATGATCTGAAAGTCATTGCAGTGGCAAAGGCGGATGGCGATCCTTATGTGCTTCCGGGTGTTGACACCGTGAACGACATGAGCTATCCCGTTGCCCGCGACTTGTATATATATACCGCGGTGAACCAACCGGTGCAGTGAAAGACTACCTGGACTGGATCCTCTCTGACGAAGCCCAGCAGATCGTCTCCGAGCTGGGTTTTGTGCCCATCCTTTCCAACACCCCATGAAAAAAACTCAACTGGCAGGAATATGTGCTCCCCTGGGTTATCAAGGCATCCGGCTATTCGGCCATCCTCTTCGTAGCCCTCATCTTCCTGTTTCTCCTGCGCGAAGGTGTCCCGGCGCTGGTGGATGTAAAACTCGGTGACCTTTTCACCACCCGCTGGTATCCCATTGAGAACCATTTCGGGATCCTGCCCCTGATCACCGGCTCGATCATCGTGACCATCGGCGCCATGCTGGTGGCGGTCCCCTTCGGGATCGGGACTGCAGTCTTCCTGTCTGAAATTTCCCCGCGCTGGCTGCGCGAGATCCTCAAGCCGCTGGTGGAGCTGCTGGGTGGACTGCCCTCGGTGGTCCTGGGTTTCCTGGGCATCCTGCTGCTGGCACCCTCCCTGCGAGTCTTCCTGAACCTGCCCACCGGTCTGACCGCCCTGGCGGGTTCGCTGCTCCTGGGTGGCATTGCCGTGCCCACGGTGGTCTCGATCGCCGAAGATGCCCTGGACGCGGTGCCCGCATCTTACCGGGAGGGCGCCTGGGCACTGGGTGCCACCCGCTGGCAGACCATCTGGCGGGTCACGCTACCGGCAGCCAGATCCGGCGTGCTGACTGCTCTCATGCTCGGCATTGGGCGCACGATCGGCGAAACGATGACTGTGATGATGGTCACCGGCAATGCACCGGTCTGGCAACCGCACTTACGAGCATTTTTCACCCTGTGCGAACCATGACCGCCACCATCGCTGCCGAAATGGGAGAGGTGGCAACCGGCAGTCCTCATTATCATGTGCTTTTCTTCATCGGCATGGTTCTATTCATGATCTCGCTCATAGTAAACATAACTGCTTCGATCGGTTGTTTTCAAATCCAAGAAACGGGCTGAAAGGGTGCTGTCATGAACAACCGCCGGATTGTGCCTGACCGTATGTTCATCCAGCGCCTGGGCTTTTCGCTGGTATCACTGGTCACCATCCTGACCATCGTCCCCATCATTGTCGTTTTCGTCTACATCATTTACAAGGGTGCTCCGGCAATCTCGTGGGAGTTCCTCTCCGGGTTTCCACATGACGGGATGCGCGCCGGCGGTATCCTGCCCGCCATTGTCGGGACCTTCTATCTCACCTTGGGTACGGCCGTCTTCTCTGTGCCGCTTGGCATTGCCGCAGCAATCTACCTTTCTGAGTATGCCAGTGAGAACTGGCTGACGCGCCTGATCCGTATTGCCATCATCAACCTGGCCGGCATTCCCTCGGTGGTCTACGGACTATTCGGGCTGGGACTGTTCGTGCTGTTTCTCAAATTCGGCACAAGTATCCTGGCAGCCTCGCTGACACTCTCCATCATGACCCTTCCTGTCATCATCAGCGCCTCCGAGGAAGCCTTGCGGGCGGTACCTCAAGCCTTCCGCACCGTCAGCATTTCCCTGGGTGGGACACGCTGGCAGACCATCAAACGCGTCGTCCTGCCGCAGGCGCTGCCCGGCATTCTCACCGGGGTAATCCTTGGCCTCGAACGCGCCGCCGGAGAAACAGCACCCATCCTGTTCACCGGCGCAGCTTTCTTCCTGCCGCAACTTCCGAATTCTCCGCTGGACGCCACCATGGCCCTGCCTTACCATCTCTTCGTCATTTCAACACAGGTGCCCGAAATGCCGATCCAAATCCAGTACGGGACGGCGCTGGTCCTGATGGCATTCGTGCTGCTGATGAATGTGTCTGCCACGATCATCCGATCCAGGGCAAGAGCCAAGAGACAGTGGTAATGAATAAGATCGTCATCGAAAACCTCAACCTGCAATATTCGGATGGCAAGGAATCTCTGCGGGAGATCAACCTGAACATCCTGGCCAACACCATCACGGTGCTTTTCGGTCCGGCAGGAGGAGGCAAATCCTCCCTGCTGCGCTGCCTGAACCGGCTCAATGACCTGGCGGATGTGAAAACTGTCTCGGGCAGGATCCTGCTGGACGGGGAGAATATCCTCGATCCAAAAATCGATGTCATCGCCCTGCGCCGCAAGGTGGGCATGGTCTTTGCCCGCCCGGTGGTTCTGCCCATGTCCATCCGCCAGAACCTTGTTTATGGATTGGAACTCGCTGGCGAAAAGCGCAGGTCACGCCTGGACGAGGCGATGGAACACGGCCTGAAAATGGCTGCTCTCTGGGATGAGGTCAAAGACCGCCTTGACGAGCCCGGCATCGCCCTCTCCGGTGGGCAGCAGCAGCGCCTGTGCCTGGCACGCGTGCTTGCCAACCAACCGGAGGTCATCCTGCTCGATGAACCCACCTCGGGCCTCGATCCCATCTCGACCGGCAAGGTGGAAGCGGCGCTGAAGGAACTGAAGAAGAGCTACACCATCGTTCTTGTCCCGCATTCGGTTCAGCAAGCCGCCCGCACAGCGGATTATGCCGCGTTCTTCCTGCAGGGGGAACTGGTGGAGTATGGCATTGGGAAGGAAATCTTTACCAAGCCCAAGAATAAACGCACGGAGGACTATGTCGAGGGAGATTTGGTTAACCGTTTTCACGAATATCTTGTGAACCCAATCTCCATTGATACACACCTGAACGCAGGTCTCTGGGACCAAGCAAAAGGAAAAATAGCTTGCCGGGATTTCCCGGGTAATCCACTGGATCGGCTTTCGCCGATCCAATTTTTATGTTTTACCCTTCCCATGCAAGTGCAGAAACAGTCCTGACAATCAAGCGGCAATCTGCTTCAAAGCCTCGCCCAGACGCGATACCTCGTCCAGCGTATTGTAGTGGGCGGCCCCGACGCGCACCATCCCACCACTGCCTTCCAGCCCCAATCGTTCGGTCACTGCCAGGGCGTAATAGTTGCCGTCCCAGACATAGATCCCCTTATTCGCCAGGGCTTCGGCTACGCGGCGCGGGTGCTGGTCTCCCAGGCGGAACGAGAAAGTTGCCACGCGTTCATCCAGGCGGCGGGGATCTGCCAGCCCGAACAGGCGCAGACCGGGCACACCTTCCAGGGCGGTGAGCAAACCCCGGCTTAGCTCGAATTCGTAGGCGCGCAAGGCAGTCATTGCCTTCTTAAGCTCCAGCCTGCGACCGGTGTAGCCGCGCTCGCGCAAGCCCTGTTCCTGTTCTGCGCCGAAGGTCTTCCCCAGCCATTCGAAATATTCCAGCGCCCCCAGCACCCCGGCGATGCCCTCATGGTTCTGGGTGCCGGTCTCCCACTTGCCGGGCAGTGAGTTCGTCGCCGGGCGGACCTTGTAAGCCTTCAATTCTTCCAGCAGGTCGTAGCGCCCATACAGCGCCCCGGCATGCGGACCAAAGAATTTATAGGAGGAGCACACCAGGAAGTCCACCCCCAGGGCCTGGACATCGATCGGCCCGTGCGGGGCAAACTGCACCGCATCCACGTACACCAGCGCACCGGCGGCATGTGCCATCTCGGTGATCTTGCGCACCGGGTTGATCGTGCCAACCGAGTTGGAAGCATACCCAAAAGCAACCAACTTGGGTTTGCGGGCAAAGGCACGCTCAAATTCATCCAGTTTCAGGGTGCAATCTTCGACGTCAAAGTCGATCCAGGTCACCTTGCAGCCGCGATCCTCGGCCACAAGCAACCAGGGCGAGATGTTGGCATCGTGATCCAGGCGCGTGACGACGATCTCATCACCGGGGCCAAGCAGGCGCGCCAGCGAACGGCTGATGTGCAGCGTCAAGGTGGTCATGTTGTTGCCGAAGACGATCTCCTCCGGGCGCGCGGCGTTCAGGAAGTCCGCCATCGCCGCATGGGCTTCATTCAATATGGCATCGGACTGCCTGCTGGTGGCAAAGGCGCCTTCATGGTTGGCGTTGCATTCCAGCAGGTAACGCTGGATGCGCTCGGCGGAATGCCGGGCGATCTGGGTTCCACCGGGATTGTCGAAGAAGATCGCCGGACGGTCGAGGGAGGGGAATTGTTCACGGATGAGTTTCAGGTCGAGGGTCATAGTGGCTCCTGGCACCGATTATATCCTCTCCCCTGTTGAGCGTTGGCGCAATAGCGCGGGAGGTAAGTTGTGGACATATGGTAATAAGGTAACTAGGTAATTAGGTGATAAGGTAATTGGGTAATCAGGTAATACAGGTGATCAGGTGAAAGGATGAAATCATCGTTCCTCAGTCCCACTCCGCTTCGCTCGGGATGCTGCGACGAGGGGAACGAGTGGGGAAGTGCAGAGGGCGGAGGGACAGGAAAGAGAGAGAGGAAGAGAGGAGAGAACAGGATGTAAGTTGTGGAACAGGGCGGTGTGTGTAATTCATAAAAGAGGAACGAAGGGAACGAATGGGAGAGTTCAGATGATGGAAGGGGCTGAGGATAGCGATGGGAGAGTAGAGAACAGTACTGAAGTCGTGGAGAGGGCGGTGTGTGTAACTCGTAAAAGAGGAACAAATAAATCAAATGAACGGATGGTACAGGTGGAATGCGAATGTTGCAGAGAAGGAGGATACCCTGCACCCTTGCGGGTACTGGCGGGTACGACCCTCTCCGCTTCGCTTTGCTGCACTGTCGTGCAGCAAAGGCGAGGGTGCTTCGCGATGTGCTGCGCAAGGAAGGAGAGGAGGGGAGGAAGAGGTGGCGGCATGGATCATCGAGGCATGGTTGCTGGAATAATAAACGGCCGGAAAGAACAGCCTTCCCGTGCCGATGGATGATATGTATCTACTCACTGGTGTCATTGCGAGCGCCGTGTCCCCGAAGGGGGAAGCGACGCAATCCCCAGTTCGTAGGGTAAAGCTGACTATTTTTGGATTGCTTCAGTCGCTACACTCCTTCGCAATGACATATCCAACGAAATTCTTATGGGTGTGAGTAGATACGATGATATTATAAAACAAATGTTCTAGTATTAACAAGGGGAGGGAGGCGGGAGGCTGTGGATTTCGAAATGGTCATTTTCAGCATATAATACGGTCAACGGCTGTACGTTATTTGTCACTTCAAGGATCTTCCATGGAAAAAGAAACGCGTTCTCCCAAAAAGACAAGCCCATGGTTATGGGTGCTGATCGCGGTCGGGGCGTGCATCGCGTTGGCGTGTTGCCTGCTGGTGATCGCCGGTGTAGCTTATTTCCGGATCGACCGGAAGGTCAGCGGGACCGCGCCGGATTTGCCAGCCGCCTCCACACAGCCACCCACGTCCACCCTGGCAGCCACCCTCCCAGGGGACCGCGTGCCAACCGAAATCTCCGCATTTCCGACCGAACTCGCTCCCTGGATGCTGGACTTATACGGGGAGGCCTTCTATGGGTATGCCAGCCTGCAGCGTGGTTTTTCCCCGGACCCCTACATGGCGCCCGCCGTGGCGGGAGGGGAAGTAAACACTGCCTACCTGGGTTTCGATTGCGGCTTCTCGACCTCGGCTCCCACCTTCTCCTTCAAGCTGGGGGGAGGCGCCTCGGATACATTCCTGCGCATCTTCTTCGTCCCGGATGACGGAACAGATACGACACTGGCTGTCTATACCCCTGACCATGAATGGTTGTGCGGAGATGATTCGCCCTTCGGCAACGGGCGGGACCCGGTGGTCGACCTGGAATTTGGTCCTTCGGGGGACTATCTCCTGTGGGCCGGGACGTGGTCGGAGAATGTTTTCGCACCCGGCACAATTTTCATCACCCAATCCATGGAAACCACTCCCTAGGGGCAGATATTGCCCTCCAGACTCTTAAATAAAAGATGAAAGCAGAATCCCACCTTCCCGCACCGATCAAGTCCAGCCCCTGGATGTGGTTTTTATTGGCCATCGCCATTACCATTTTAGTGGTGGCATCCTGCTTCCTGGGGACATTGGGATTTTATTACCTGCGCTCGATCTCACCGAACCCGGGCGCAACCCCGGAACCACAAGCAAATCTTACCCAGGAAGTCACCAGCACATCCACCCCTTACCCGGGCGAAGCGACGGCGACTGTCGATCTCACCAACGTGCCGGGTGAGTTGACCCCGTCGCCCACCGTGGAGGGGACAGTCTCTCCGAGCCCGCAAGCCACAAGTACCAGCATCCTTTCCCTGGACGCCACCCTGGACCCGCTTTTCGGATCCGTGCCCCTGCAGCACGGCTTCACACCCGATCCCTTCGCCACGTATGCACAGGCAGGAGGCATGGTTGACACTGCTGTTGTTGGACTGGATTGTTATTTCACAACCTCTGAACCCACCTTTACATTTACCTATGACGCCGGGGATGCGGATACCTTCCTGCGTATCTTTTTCGTTGCAGACGACGAATTGGATACTGCCATGGTGCTGCTGACTCCCAACCAGGAATGGTTCTGCGTGGACGACTCCGCCTATGGGAACACGTTGAACCCGGTCATAGACCTGGGATTCGCTGGATCTGGCGAATATACGATCTGGCTTGGGATGGAACTGGACGGTTCTTTCGTTGCCGGCACGCTTTACATTACGCAATCCATAGATGTCACCCCATGATAGATCCCAGCACCAAAGAATAGAAGTAGCATGCCGCATGTGACAAGAGTTCTCCTGGGAAGCGATAATTCAACCAGCGGTGCGTTGTGGGAATTCCGCCGGCAGGACAAGAATTTTGTCCTGGTCGTCGAAACGAACCTGGACCATGTACCTCAACGCTGCCTGACGGAAAATCCCAACCTGGTTGTGCTCGACCTGGCCCAGTTGGATGAACGCGCCTACACCCTGGTCCGGGAATTGCGCAAGGAAGTTGTGATTCCCGTGTTGGTACTGACCTCCACGCAGGATCCTGCCGCGCTCGTCGAGGCCTACCATTCCGGCGCCGATGATTGCGTGGTCAAGCCCTTCGAGTCGTCTGTCCTGCAGGCCAAGATTCATGCCTGGCTACGACGCTGGATGGTCATCCCGGTCAGCATGCTCGATCCACTCCAAATTGGACGTCTCCACATTTACCCGCTGGACAGGCTGGTGACCGTGGACGATCAACACTCCATCCACCTGACGAATATGGAAATGCGGCTGCTGTACATCCTGATGAGCCGTGCAAGGCGCACCGTCCCGGCTGACGAACTCATCCAACTGGCCTGGGGAGCCAACAAGGATGTGAGTCACGCTGTCTTGAAGAACATGATCTACCGTCTGCGCCAGAAGTTCGAGAGTGAACCTGTCAACATTAATTGCATTCATACCATTCCCGGTTCGGGTTATCGTTTTGATCTTAGTTCATAATTAACACGTACAAATATTGTGAATATTCTGTGACAATTGGGTGGAAAAAACCTCTTTAATAAATTTCTAACGACATTGTGACCCGTTTGTGACCCAATTTGGGTAAAATTAGTCCAAATTACAATTTTGTAAGGTGGACGATTTTTTTAATATCCACAGGAGGTGACACCCAAGAGTTTATTTCGAATTCTTCTTTATCCTGGACCAGGCATGTACTTTGTGCCATCTTCGTTTTTGATTTACCGATATACAAAGGAAAAATAGATGAAAACCCGAACAAAAATCTCCATCTTCACAGCTGCCATATTGTTGCTGACCCTGTCGATGTTCGGGACAGCAATGGCTGGTTCCTATCTCAACGTCCCACTCAATAACGACACAGCCGAAGAAGGGCTCGATTGTCCAGTCGTCGGCGGTCCTTACTGGCACTTCGTGATCAGCCCGAACAACGGCGAATTGTACTTCATCACTTTCCACCTCAACCTGGGCGACGCGGCCACCTATGATACTTCGATCTTCGTCGCCAACGGAAGCCAGCTGGACAACGTGTTTGTCGCGGTCCCGAGTGGAAAGACGCTCACATCGCTGATCAAGACTGGCAGCAGCGCGGATATCTTCTGGAGTGGAGAAGGCCTGGAGCCGGCGAAATTCCAGCTCAGCCACTTGTGCTCAGCATCAGCCGCAGACCTGACCGTCAGCAAGACGGCCTCCCCCTCCTACACGCGCACCTTCGATTGGGACATCAGCAAGCTCGTCGAACCTCCGCTGGTCTATTCAGCCGGTGGCGGCGAGAGTGGCTCCGCCCTATTTCACCATAGCAGTTACCAAGGACGCCGGCACCGACAGCAACTGGGAAGTCTCGGGCACGATCAGCGTGCACAACCCCAATGAGTTCGCCGTCAACGGAGTCAGCCTGGTGGATTCAACACCCGGCGGAATCTGTGTTGTTAATCCTGCCGTGGTCGATGTGCCTGCCCTGGGTGATGCATTCGCCAGCTATACATGCTCATTCGTTGCCAATCCAGGCAGCGGCACCAACACTGCCACAGCGACCTGGCCTGACATCGGCTCGCCCAACACCAGCGGAAGCGGAACTGCAGGTTATGTATTCGGCAGTCCGACCAGCGTGGTCAATGATGTAATTGATGTCGTGGACAGCAACGGCGGTTCCTGGCAATTCAGCGACTCCGGCTCGGTATCCTACCCGATGACCTATACCGATCCCGCCGGCGTCTGCACCCAGCACGTGAACACTGCCACGATCACACAGCTTGGCAAGTCAGCCTCTGCAACCGTTACCGACTGCCAGGGCGCCGACCTCCTCGTGGAAAAGACGGCTGTTCCTTCGTTCACCCGGGAATACTATTGGGGGATCACCAAGGAAGTTGACAAGACGTATGTCAAGCAGGTTGGCGGATCAGCAACCTTCAACTACACCGTGACCGTCTTCCAGACCGGCGTCGCCGACAAGGATTGGATGGTTTCAGGATTGATCACCGTCAGCAACCCGAACGACTGGCAGGATATCGTCTTCGATCTGATCCGACGTACTTCCCGGTGCAGTTTGCGTCGTTGATGGTGGCCTCGGTGTTCTTGTGGCCAAATCCAGCTCAGTTGATGTCGAGTATTCCTGCTCCTTTGCAGCTCAGCCAGCGTATTATTCTGACCTGGTCAATGTCGCCACGGCCACGTGGGATGCGGCATCCTATCACACCCCGAATGGCTCCGCTTCTGGTGAGGCTACCTTCCAATTCACCCTTCCTGAAGTGGTGATCAACAAGATCGTGACGGTCACTGACTCTTATGCCGGCACGCTGGGCACCGTCACCGGCACGGACGCCGAACCGTGGGCTCTCGAGGAATTCAACTATTCCCGCACGGTTTCCGTTCCGAGCACGAATTGCGTTGAATATCCCAACACTGCCACCATCGTTGAGATCGGGCTGTCCGCCAGCCGGCTGGTCAGGGTTTGCGGTCCTTTACAAACCGGTGCGCTGACGATGGGTTTCTGGCAAAACAAGAACGGCCAGGCGCTGATCAAGAATGCCGGAGTTGTCGAAGGCACCACGATCTGCAAGTTGACCCCCTTCCTGCGCCAGTATGCCCCCTTCCAGGACCTTTCCGCAAGCGCTAATTGCACCGCCGTGGCCACCTACGTGACCAACGTCATCAAGGCTGCCAATGCTTCCGGTTCTTCGATGAACGCCATGCTCAAGGCGCAGATGCTGGCTACCAGCCTGGACGTGTACTTCAAGGGCATCGGTGGTGTCCTGGTTGACCTGACCTACATCAAGGCAGGCGGCGGTTACCAGGACGTGAGCGCAGCCTTCGGCGGCGCGACCAGCCTGACCATTTCCCAGATGCTCGCTTACGCAGCCAGCCAGTCGAATGCCGGCGGCAGCATGTGGTACGGCAATGTCAAATCCATGCAGGAGCTGGCCAAGAATGCCTTTGATGCAATCAACAACCAGTGGATCTTCGCCCCGTAAAAGGTGTTGAGCATCCAATCAGGGAGTTGCCCAGATAAACCACACCGTAGCGAACAATAAATTACGGACAACCCCATATCAGATTTACCAGGCGGCGGAGAATTCTCCGCCGCCTGTCTTTTTTGGAGTATGATACGCACATGACCTCGCTTTCAGCCCTGCTCGACCAGATGACCACCCCCGCCGAGTTAGTCGTGGCTGAGGCGGAGGGGGCCGTGCGCTGCACAGCCTGCGCCCACCGCTGCCTGGTCAGACCGGGGCGGCGCGGCATCTGCCAGGTGCGCTACCACGACGGGAAGGGCTTGCGCGCTCCCTGGGGGTATGTTTCGGGGCTGAATGCCGACCCGGTCGAGAAAAAACCCTTCTACCATTTCCTGCCCGGTGCCACCGCGCTCACCTTCGGCATGCTGGGCTGCGACTTTCACTGCACGTATTGCCAGAACTGGCTGACCTCGCAGGCACTGCGCGACCCGGCCAGCGACGAGGCGGCTGCCTTCGTGCGGCGTATCTCCCCCGAACAGGTCGTGGCGGTGGCGAAACGCGCCGGAGCGGAAGTGATCGCTTCGTCCTACAATGAGCCGCTCATCACCAGCGAATGGGCTGTTTCCATTTTCAGGCTGGCAGTCCAGGCGGGAATTCGCTGCGTGTATGTCTCGAACGGCAACGCCACACCCGAAGTGCTGGAGTACCTGCGCCCGTATCTCGCCGGGATGAAGATCGACCTGAAATCGATGCAGGAGAAGAATTACCGCCAGCTGGGAGGCGTTTTGAAGAACGTTGTGGACACGATCAAGCGCGTCCAGGCGATGGGACTGTGGCTGGAAGTGGTCACGCTGGTCGTCCCCGGCTTCAACGACAGCAACGAGGAGCTGTGGGAGATGGCCCGCTTCCTGCTCTCGGTCTCCCCGGACATCCCCTGGCACGTGACCGCCTTTCACTCCGACTATCACATGCAGGACAACCCCAACACCCCGGCAAAGACGCTGCTGCGCGCCGCCGAGATCGGGCGCGAAGCCGGGCTGCGCTACGTCTATGCCGGCAACCTGCCCGGGCGTGTCGACGAGTACGAGACCACGTTCTGCCCGAAGTGCGCCGCCCCATTGGTGGAACGCACGGGTTATTCCATCCACGCCGTGCACCTCAGCGCCCAGGGAAAATGCCCGCGCTGCGGTGGCACCGTAGCCGGTATATGGAGAAATCCACGCAAGCTGACACCCGTTCGTACCCTATTTTTAAAATTCGGGTTTTATAATGGTGACATATATCCTTTTGAAAATAGATACATCTCATCCGGGTTCCGGGCTACTTATGTTATACTTTCCCGCCGATAAGTACGGCAAGACCATCTCTTGAGGAGTGAACATGCTTCTCGAATACGTTGCAATCGCTGTTTTCATCCTGGTGACCGTTCTCGTCGGAGCCATCGCCATCATCCTGGGAATGTTGTTCGGTCCCAAGAAGAAGACCGACGCCAAGGCGATGCCCTATGAATCGGGCATGAATCCCATCGGCCCCGGCACACGCCGATTGCCGGTACGGTTCTACCTGATCGCTGTCCTGTTCATCCTGTTCGACATTGAAACCGTTTTCTTCCTGCCCTGGGCGATCGTATTCCGCCAACTGGGTCTTTTCGGTTTGGCAGAGATGACGATCTTTATCGCCATCCTGCTGGTGGGTTACTTTTACGCCTGGAAGAAAGGAGCCCTGGAATGGGACTAGAGAAAAAACTCGGCAACATGGGCGCGGTCACCACCACGCTCGAACAAGCCGTTGCCTGGAGCCGCAACTATGCCATGTGGCCGATGCTCTTCGGCCTGGCCTGTTGCGCCATTGAAATGATGGCTGCCGAAGCATCGGATTACGACATGAGCCGCTTCGGCATGGAATTGATGCGCCCTTCGCCCCGCCAATCGGACCTGATGATCGTGGCCGGGCGCGTTTCGCGCAAGATGTCCACCGTGCTGCGCCGCCTGTACGACCAGATGCCCGAGCCGAAATGGGTGCTCTCGATGGGCGATTGCGCCTCCTGCGGCGGCGTCTTCAACAACTATGCCGTTGTCCAGGGAGTGGACGAGATCGTGCCGGTGGATGTTTATGTGGCCGGCTGCCCGCCGCGCCCCGAGGCATTGATCCACGGCATCCTGACCTTGCAGGAAAAGGTCAAGGGCATCAAGTTTGCAGAGCCGAAGAAATGACCGAGGTTCCACATGGATAAGAATCTGCAACCGATCGTCGAGGCACTGGAAAAAACCTGTGAGGCGCAAGCCAGCGAATACCGCGGTGATGTAAGCCTGCTCATCCCGCGCGAGAAGATCGCCGGCTGCCTGCGAAAAGCTCAAAGAACTGGGCTTTGAATTGCTCTCCACGCTAACGGCAGTGGATTACTGGCCGCAAGAGACTCCCCGCTTCCACGTCCTCTACCAATTCACCTCCACATCGCGCAACCTGCGCCTCGGCCTGCGCGTCCCGGTGCCGGGGGTCCACCCGACCATCCCGACCGTCACGCACATCTACCGCAACGCCAACTGGCGCGAGCGCGAATTGTGGGACATGTTCGGCATCCGCGCCGAGGGCCACCCTGACCTGCGCCGCATCCTGATGCCGGCAGACTGGGAGGGCCATCCCCTGCGCAAGGATTACCCCCTGGGCTACGAAGAACCGCAGTTCACCTTCAATTTCGAAGAGATCGACCTGCGCAAGCCGTACGCGAAAGAATAACGCAGGGGCAGACCTGATGGGTCTGCCCGGGTGGACAGGGATGTCCGCCCCTACGAGGATCTTATGCCCGATATTTTCGAAGTAACCATTGATGATCTGAAACACCTGGTCTCCGAACGCGCCGTCAAGGGCGAGACGATGCTGCTGAACATGGGACCGCAGCATCCCAGCACGCACGGGGTTCTGCGCCTGCTGCTCGAGCTGGACGGCGAAATAGTGGTCAACTGCATTCCCGACATCGGTTTCCTGCACACCGGCATCGAAAAGAACATGGAAGCCAAGACCTACCAGAAAGCCGAGGTGATGACCGACCGGCTGGACTACCTGAACACGGTGGGCAACAACCTGGCCTATTCGATGGCGGTCGAGAAACTGGTGGACCTGGATGTGCCGCTGCGTGCCCAATCCCTGCGCGTCATCCTGGCCGAATTGCAGCGTATCGCCTCGCACCTGATCTGGCTGGGGACAGCCGCCCTCGACGTGGCTGCCATGTCCACCTTCCTGTACTGCTTCCGCGAGCGCGAGGACATCCTCGACATCCTGGAACTGGTCTCGGGGCAGCGCATGATGACCACCTACATTCGCCCCGGCGGTGTTTGGCGGGATGTGCCGGTGGAATTCGAAAAGGCAGTGCGCGACTTTCTGAAGATGATGCCCAAGCGCATCGACCAGTACGAAGCCCTGCTGACCCGCAACCCGCTGTTCCTCGACCGCACGCTGGCGATCGGCAAGATCAGCGGCCGAGGACGCCCTTAACATCGGCATGACCGGTCCCGGGCTGCGCGCCTGCGGACGCAGCCTGGGACCTGCGCAAGACCCAGCCCTATTGCGGATATGAGCAATACGATTTCGAAGTTCCCACCCGCACGGAAGGCGATGTGTACGCCCGCTACCTGGTGCGCGTGCAGGAGATGCGCGAATCGCTGAAGATCGTCGAGCAGGCGCTGAACAAGATGCCGCTGGGTCCCGTGCGCTCGAACAACCACAAATTCGTCCCGCCGCCGCGCTCAGAGATCGGCGTGAGCATGGAAGCGCTCATCCACCACTTCAAACTGTGGACTGAGGGTTTCAATGCTCCGCAAGGTTCGATCTACAGCGCGGTGGAATCACCGCGCGGCGAACTGGGTGTCTACCTGGAAAGCGACGGCGGACCCAAGCCATACCGTGTCCACTGGCGCACCCCCTCTTTTGACAATTTACAGGCGATGCCGTTGATGACCAAGGGCGTGTTCGTTGCCGACCTGGTAGCCATCATCGGCTCGATCGATATCGTTCTGGGAGATGTGGATAGATGACCTTACTTGAACAAGTATCCCCAGGAAGTGAACAGGATTCTGGCAAAATACCCGCCGGAACGCAGGCAATCGGCGGTCATGCCGCTGCTCCACCTGGCCCAGCTGGAAAAGGGCTTCGTGGACCGCCATGCGATGCGCGAGATCGCCGAGACCTGACCGGCATCACCGAGACGGATGTCGCCGAGATCGTCGGCTTCTACACCCTCTACCACGATGCCCCGGCGGGAAAACTTCGCCTCCAGGTCTGCAACGACATCTCCTGCGCCCTGCGCGGCGCAGATGAGTTCCTGGAGCAGTTGTGCACCCGGCTGGGAATCAACCCGGCGGGACAACGCCCGGACGGCCTGATCACGGTCGAGGCGGTCATGTGCCTGGCAGCCTGCGACAAGGCGCCCATGTTCCAGGTGCAGGGACCGGAGGGGATCAGCTACCACGAGAATATGACCGTGGACAAGACCATGGAATTCATCGAGACAGCCCGCAAGGAGGTGAAGTAATGGCTCATCTCCTGCTGCGTCACCGGGATATTCCCGATATCGATAATCTGGATGTCTACAAGAAGAATGGCGGGTTCGAGGCCTTCAAGAAAGCCGTCACCGCGATGAAACCCCAGGAAGTGACCGACATGGTCAAGGCTTCGGGCTTGCGCGGCCGCGGCGGTGCGGGCTTCCCCACCGGCATCAAATGGAGCTTCATCCCCGGGAACATCTGGCCGCATTACGTGGTTGCCAACGCCGACGAGTCCGAACCGGGCACCTTCAAGGATCGCGAGATCATGGAGAGCAACCCCTTCCAGTTCCTGGAAGGCGTCGCCATCGCCGCCTATGCCGTGGGAGCCAATGCGGCATATGTCTACCTGCGGGGGAGTTTTGGCAGGTGGCAGCCAGCCTCGACGAGAAGATCGCCGAGATGGAGAAGGCCGGCTTGCTGGGCGACAAGCTCTTTGGCACCGATTTCTCGCTGCACATCCACACCCACCTGGGTGCGGGAGCTTACATCTGCGGCGAAGAGACCGCCCTGCTCGAATCGATCGAAGGCAAACGCGGCCAGCCGCGCATCCGCCCGCCCTTCCCGGCTGTGTACGGCTTGTACGGCAAGCCGACCGTGGTCAATAATGTGGAAACGCTTGCCAACGTCCCGCTGATCGTCGAGAAAGGCGCAGAATGGTACAAATCGCTGGGCACGGCTGACAGCGCCGGGGTGAAGATCTTCTCGCTCTCCGGTCATGTCAACAAGCCCGGCAACTATGAACTGCCCTTCGGCACCACCTACCGCGAGCTGATCTATACCCACGGCGGTGGTGTCACCGACGGGCGCCCGGTGAAAGCGATCATGTCTGCGGGAGCCTCCTCGGCAGTGATCGTGGCCGATGACAAGGCGCTGGATACGCCGATGGATTATGCTTCCGTGCGCACACTCGGCGCAGACCTCGGTTCTGCATCGGTGATCGTCATCAACGACAGCGTGGACATGGACTGGGTGATCAACAAGACCATCCATTTCTTCAAACACGAATCCTGCGGCAAGTGCACCCCCTGCCGTGAAGGCACCTACTGGATGCTGCACCTGATCGAACGCATCGAGCGAGGAGAGGACGTAAAGGCCAACACCGAGCTGCTGCACTCCGTTGCCAAGCAAATGCAGAACAAATGCCTCTGCCCGCTGGGCGAGTTCTCCACCATGGCGGTCACCACCGCCATCGAGCGCTTCCCAGCCGACTTCACTCCTTCCACTTCGGGAGGCAAGCATGGCTAAAATGGTCACCCTGACGATCGACGGGCATGCGGTCTCGGTTCCCGAGGGAACCCTGATCGTCAACGCTGCAAAAACGATCGGCATCGACATCCCGGTCTTCTGCTACCACCCCAAGATGGAACCGGTCGGCATGTGCCGCCAGTGCCTGGTGGAAGTTGGTCGCCCGGTGATCGACCGCGCCACCGGTCAGCCTGTGCTCGAGAACGGCATGCCGAAGATCGCCTTTGGACCCAAGCTCGAAACTGCCTGCACCACCCCGGTTTCTGAAGGCATGCTGGTGCTGAGCCAGTCCGAAAAGGCGCGGACTGCGCAGAAAGAGATCCTGGAGTTCCTGCTCACCTCCCATCCGCTGGATTGCCCGGTGTGCGACAAGGGCGGCGAGTGCCCGCTGCAGAACCTGACCCTGGCATACGGCCCATCCGAGAGCCGTTTCATCTTTAGACGAGAAACATCACGCCGAGAAACACGTCCCCCTGGGCGACAAGATCTTCCTGGACCGCGAGCGCTGCATCCAGTGCGCCCGCTGCATCCGCTTCCAGGACAAGGTTGCCGGCGAGCCTGTGCTGGCTTTCTACCAGCGCGGCCGCGATACCGATATCATCACCAATTCCGAGCCGCCTTTCGACTCGATCTTCTCCGGCAACACCACCGACATCTGCCCGGTCGGCGCGCTGACCACGGCGGACTTCCGCTTTGGCGCCCGCCCCTGGGAGATGAAGGCGGCGGCATCCATCTGCCCGCTCTGCCCGGTGGGCTGCAATATCACCTTCAACACCCGCCGTGAAGCCAAGGCAGACGGCAAGGTGGTCGATCAAGCGCGTCATGCCGCGCCAGAACGAAGCAGGTCAACGAGATCTGGATGTGCGACCACGGCCGTTTCGACTGGCACTTCGTGGAGCGCAGCGACCGGCTGGCAGCAGCCGATGCTCAGGAAGGACGGCGAGCTTGTCGAAGCTTCCTGGCCTGAGAGCCTGCGCGCCGCCGGGGAAGCCCTTGCGGTCAGCCAGGAACGATACCGTCATCCTTGCCTCCGGACGGCTTTCCAACGAAGACTTGTTCAACCTCAAACAATTGGCGGACGCGCTGGGCGGAAAAGCGTTGCTCTACGACTGCCTGCCCGGTGGAGAACTGACCACCCGCTACGGCGTCCCGCCTGGCACCAACCTGGGTGACCTGGGCAGCGGTACGACCATCGTGGTCGCGGCTGCAGACCTGTACCACGCCGCCCCCATCTGGCACCTGCGCATCAAGCAGGCCACCGAGCGCGGCGCAACGCTGGTGCTGGTCAACTCCGACGCCACCCGGCTGGATAAATATGCCCGGCACCTGCTGCCGCTGCACGAAAGGGCAGGCAGCCGGCAAGGTAGGCGGGCTGGTCAAGGAACTGGGCGGAGTCATCACGGATGCCGAGAACCTGCTTGTTTTCTTCGGTGACGATGGCAGCCCTGCCCTCGCTGAAGCATGCGCCGAATTGGTCAAGGATCGGGCAGGCAAGCCGAACAACGGGCTGGTCGGTGTCTGGCCGCGTGCCAATGACCAGGGTGCCTGGGAACTTGGCTACCAAGCCGCTGACGACCTGGCGAAGATGCTCAAGGATCGGACGGTCTATGTTGTGGCGGCTGATCCGGCAGGCGATGATCCCATGCTCGCCGAGGCGCTGAAAGCTGCTCGATTCGTAATCGTTCAGACCATCTTCCCGACAGAGACGACCGGGCTGGCTGACGTGGTGCTCCCGGCACAGGCGTTCACCGAGCGGGACGGTTCCTACACCTCGGGAGAACGCCGCGTGCAGCGTTTCTACCCTGCCACCCCGGCACTTGGCAGACGCCAAGGCCGACTATGCCATCACTGCCCTGATCGCGGCCGAACTGGGCTTGCAAATCGAGGGACGCTCCGCGCTAGGGGTGATGGATGCGCTTGCCGCGGCGGTCCCAGCCTTTCAAGGGATCTCCTACCCCAAACTGGCTGAAGTGAGCGAACAATGGCCGATCATCGGTCGCAGCGACCTGTACTACGGTGGCACGTCGTACCAGAACTCGCAGGGATTGGGTGTTCCCCTCGGTCGCGTAAACAAAAAGGCATGAGGAAGGTCCTCTATGACTTTAGGAAACATTCTTGAGTGGTTGATCAAAGGCTTCGTCTGGGTGCTGATCCTGCTGGGCGGTTTTGCCTACCTGACGTATTACGAACGCCGGGCGCTGGCCCGCATCCAGGTGCGCATCGGCCCGAACCGCGCCGGACCCTTCGGATTGCTCCAGCCCATTGCTGACGCGATCAAGTTGATCTTCAAGGAAGAGTTCATCCCGGCGCGGGCCGACAAGCTGCTTTTCGTCCTGGCACCCATCGTCACCCTCACCCCGGCGCTGGTCATCACCGCCGTGGTGCCTTTTGGCAACGAACCCTTCCAGTTGTTCGGGCGCACGATCACCTGGCAGATCGCCGACATCAACGTGGGCGTGCTCTACATCATGTCGATTGCTTCCATCGCCGTTTACGGGATCGTCCTGGCAGGCTGGTCGTCCAACAATAAATACGCCATGCTGGGTGGGCTGCGTTCCACCGCCCAGATGATCTCCTACGAACTGGCGCTCGGGCTGTCGTTCATCAGCGTCATCCTTTTGGCCAACTCCACCCGCATGATCGACATTGTCGAAGCGCAAAGGAATATGTGGTTTGCGGTTCTGCAGCCGGTGGGAATGGTCATCTTCCTGATCGCCACCCTGGCCGAGGTCAACCGCGCCCCCTTCGACATGCCCGAAGCCGAGCAGGAACTGGCTGCCGGTTACCACAGTGAATACGGCGGGATGAAGTTTGCCCTGCTGTTCATGGCCGAGTACGACAAGATGATCGCCATCTGCACCATCGCCGCGGCATTGTTCTTCGGTGGTTATCTTGGTCCCGACCTGAGCGGCTTGCCGGTGGTGGGTGGGTTCCTGAAATATGTCCAGGGCCCGATCTACATGTTCTTGAAAGTCTTCATCCTGCTCTTCGGCATGATCTGGGTGCGCGCCACCCTGCCGCGCATCCGTTACGACCGGCTGATGGCTTTTGGCTGGAAGATCCTGCTGCCGCTTTCGCTGGCGCTCGTCTTCCTGACCGCCAGCGGCATCCTGCTGGCGCAGGAGATCAATCCATGGTTCCGCTGGGGCATTCCCCTGGTTTCCCTGGTGGCAGGCTTCCTTGCCATCCTGGGCATGTACCAGACGTTGAGGAGGAAAGAACATGCGCGTGCTTGAACCTCTCATCGGGCTGGTGAAGGGTCTCTGGACGACCCTGCGCTCGATGTTCGAGAAACCTGTCACCATCCAGTACCCTGAGCAGAAGAAGCCGGTCAAGCCGCGCTTTCGCGGCCGGCATGTGCTCAAGCGCTACGAGAACGGCCTGGAGAAGTGCATTGGCTGCGCCCTGTGTGCCGCGGCCTGCCCGGCGGATGCCATCTTTGTCGAGTCCTCCGAGAACAGCGATGAGCAGCGCTTCTCCCCCGGCGACCGTTACGCCAGCACATACGAGATCAACATGCTGCGCTGCATCTACTGTGGTTTTTGTGAGGATGCATGCCCGACCGAGGCGATCGTCCTGGGTGACATCTACGAATTATCCTTCACCGACCGCCGCCAGGCCATCTACCCCAAGGAGATGCTGATCGAGCCGGTTGCAGCGGGCGTCTCACCTACACCGCAAAAAACGGAACCGGGCCGATTTACCCGCTCGGTACCGGAAATGAAAGATCCACAGGACTGAGATCATGAACTTTACCCTCATCCTCTTCTTCATCCTGGCTGCTACAGCCGTCGCCACCGCCGTCGGGTTGCTGCTCAGCCGCAGTGCCGTGTATGCAGCCCTGTTCCTGGTGCTGAACTTTGCCACGGTGGCTGTCTTCTACCTGAGCCTGGGAGCTCCGTTTGTTGCCATGGCACAGGTGACCGTCTATGCCGGTGCGATCATGGTGCTGTTTCTGTTCGTGATCATGCTGCTGGGCGCAGAAAAACTTCCCAAGGGTGCCGTCCTGCGCTGGCAGCGCCCTGTAGCGATCGGTGCTTCTGCCATCCTGCTAGCCGAGGCGGTATACCTGCTCATCGTGCGTGCCCGCAGTGCGAACCTGCTTGCCCTGCCCGGCGCGGAAGCCAATACGATGGACTCGCTGCGCGAAATGGCAAAGATGCTCTTCGACCAGTATCTGCTGCCCTTCGAAGTGACCTCCATCCTGCTGCTGGTCGCCATGGTCGGCGCAATCGTGCTGACCAAAGGCGAGAAAGGAGAGCCGGCATGATCCCGCTCACCTATTACCTCGTCCTTTCGGCGATCTTATTCATCATGGGCGCGCTGGGAGTGCTTATCCGGCGTAACGCCCTGATCATTTTCATGTCGGTCGAGTTGATGCTCAACGCCTCCAACCTGGCATTTGTGGCCTTTGCCCGGCAATACAATGTCTTCAGCGGGCAGCTGTTCGTCTTCTTCGTGATGACGGTGGCTGCGGCGGAAGTGGCGGTGGGGCTGGCGCTGATCGTGGCAATTTTCCGCACCAAGCACAGCATCGACGTGGACCAGATGAGCAGTCTGAAAGGATAAAGTATGGAGATACTGTTCAACCTGGTCCCCCTGATCGTCTTCCTGCCCGTCATCGGCCTGTTGATCAATATGATCTTCGGCGGAAGGATGGGCGAAAAAGCCATCGGTACGCTGGCAAGCGCTGCTTCCGGCCTGGCATTCGTCGTTTCGGTCCTGTTGGGGATTGCCCTGTGGGCGGGGAACGGCGAAGCGCATGTCGTCCCATTCGCTGAATGGATCAAGATAGGCACACTGGATATCCCCTGGAATTTCCGGGTTGACACGCTCTCGGTAACGATGATGCTGGTCGTCTCGGGTGTGGGCACCCTCATCCACATCTATGCCATCGGCTATATGCACGAGGATGTTCGCTTCAAGCATGATGAGAAACGGTATCGCCGCTTTTTTGTCTTCCTGAACCTGTTCATCGCCATGATGATGATCCTGGTCGGCGGCGACTCGTACCTGATGCTCTTTGTCGGCTGGGAAGGTGTCGGTCTGTGCTCCTTCCTGCTGATCGGATTCTGGTACGAGATGGACACCCTGGGGCGTCCCTCCTGGGCCAACTCGAACGCTGCAAAAAAGGCTTTCATCACCAATCGCATCGGCGACTTCGGTTTCCTGCTGGCCGGGCTGACCATGTTCTGGTATTTTGGCAGCCTCCAGTTTGGCCAGGTCTTTGGGATCGCTGAGCAGATCGCCGCTTCACAACCGGGAGTGATCCTCACCATCACGCTGTTCATGCTCATCGGCGTGGCAGGCAAGTCGGCGCAGATCCCGCTCTACGTGTGGCTCCCGGATGCCATGGCTGGCCCGACCCCGGTTTCGGCGCTCATCCATGCCGCCACGATGGTCACTGCGGGTGTGTACCTGGTGGCGCGCTCCTGGCCGCTTTACTCGCTGGTGCCAAATGCACAGTACATCGTCGCCATGGTCGGCGCGGTGACGGCTCTCTTTGCTGCGACGATCGCCGTCGGGCAATATGACATCAAGAAGGTGCTGGCCTACTCCACCATCTCGCAGTTGGGTTTCATGGTCGCCGCGGTTGGCATGGGCGCCTTCGTTGCGGGCATGTTCCACCTGGTCACGCATGCCTTCTTCAAGGCACTGCTCTTCCTCTCTGCCGGTTCGGTCATCCTCGGGTTGGAACGCGGGCACCACCACCTCGCCCATCACTCCTCAGTTGCGCACGGAGCAGGCTCCTCAGCTGCGCACGGAGCAGGCTCCTCAGCTGCGCACGGAGCAGGCTCCTCAGCTGCGCTCGGAGCAAGCCCCTCGCCTGCACTTGGGGCAGGTAATGCCGGGCACGGCGGGCATCACGAAGAAGTCTTCGATCCGGGGGACATGCGCAACATGGGCGGCTTGCGCAAGCGCATGCCGGTCACGTTCTGGCTCTACATCATCGGCACGCTGGCACTGGCAGGCATCTTCCCCTTTGCAGGGTTCTGGTCGAAGGACGAGATCCTGCTGGATGCCGCCAGGCTCCACCCCGAAGTGTACATCCTGCTGGCGATTGCAGCCTTCTTCACCGCCTTCTACATGGGGCGCCAGATCTGGATGGTGTGGTTCGGCAAACCACGCCACGCAGCTGCCGAACATGCCATAGAAAGCCCCAAGGTGATGACCGTACCGCTCATGGTCCTGGCCGGTCTTTCGATCCTGGGGGGTGCGCTGAACCTGCCCTATGTGCACACCTTCGGCACCTGGCTGGAGCATACGATCGAGCTGGTCGAACATGAAATTCATGTTCCTGCCTGGCTGGAAGTCTCCTGGGGCGGGTTCAACCCGTTCGTGGCGCTGCTGTCGACTACCCTGGCGCTGCTGGCGATCTATATATCGTGGCTGCTCTATGGGCGCAAACCGCTCGAGATGGGTCAGAAAGACCCGCTAAAGAAACCACTCGGCTTCATCTTCAAAGGCATGGAAAACAAGTGGTTTGTAGATGAGGGCTACTGGGCTGTATTCGTCAACCGCTACGTGGACATCGGCTACTTCCTGGCAGATGTGATCGACTGGCGTTTCTGGCATGACTGGTTCCATGACAAGGTGCTTGCGGGCACGTACCAGTGGATGTCGCGCACCGTGCTTGACCTGCGCGTCGACCGCCAGGGCATTGACGCCTTCTTCAACGGCTTGGGCGAACTGACCAAACGTGCTTCTTCGGGTCTGCGCCGCCTGCAAAATGGCTTCGTGCGTTCGTACGCCCTGGCGGTGCTGCTCGGTGTTGTCGCAATTCTTGGATATTTGATTCTGAAATAGAGGACGGATTATGGAATTCCTAACCAACCCCCTCAATCTGGTAACCTTCTTCCCGTTAGTGGGTGTCCTGGTACTGCTCTTCCTCCCTTCCGGGAAGAAAACCTCCTGCGCTGGACCGCATTGGTCGCTTCGCTGGTAACCTTCGGCCTTTCCTTGTGGATGCTGGCGCAATTCCGCGGCGCCGAAGCAGTCGCGCCGGGTGACCTTCACCTGACCATCGCGCTGCCCTGGATCCAGGTCGCCGGCTGGAACATCACCTACTCCATGGGAGTGGACGGCTTGAGCATCCTGCTGGTCCTGCTGACGACCTTCCTGACCCCCATTTCCATTCTTTCCACGTGGAAGGCGGTCGAGGAGCGTGTCAAGGATTTCATGCTGTTCTTCCTCCTGCTGGAAGTGGGCATGCTTGGCGTGTTCTTTGCCCAGGACCTGTTCCTGTTCTACATTTTCTGGGAATTCACCCTGGTCCCGATGTACTTCCTCATCGGCATCTGGGGTGGCCCACGGCGAATTTACGCGGCGATCAAGTTCTTCCTGTACACCATGGCGGGTTCCATCCTGATGCTGCTCGCCATCCTGTGGCTGGGGATCAACCAGGGCACCTTCTCCGTCCCGGAATTAATGGCCAAGGGCGGCATCCCGGGGAACATCCAGCTCTGGCTGTTCCTGGCTTTCGCTGCGGCGTTTGCCATCAAGGTGCCCATGTGGCCGCTGCACTCCTGGCTGCCGGACGCGCACGTTGAAGCACCGACGGCTGGTTCGGTCATCCTGGCGGGTGTGCTGCTAAAAATGGGTACCTACGGCTTCATCCGCTTCAACATCCCGCTCTTCCCCGAAGCCGCAAGACAGGCTGCCCCGTGGATCGCCCTGCTTGCAGTGATCGGCATCATCTACGGCGCCTGGGTTTCCTTTGCCCAGAAAGACGTCAAGAAACTGGTTGCCTACTCCTCGGTAAGTCACCTCGGATTTGTCATGCTGGGCCTCTTCGCCCTGAATTCCCAGGGTGTCCAGGGCGGCATCCTGCAAATGATCAACCACGGGCTGAGCACGGGTGCCTTGTTCCTCCTGGTGGGCATGATCTACGAGCAGACCCACACGCGCGAAATCGCCGTGTACGGCGGCTTGTGGAAGATCACTCCCGTCTTCGGCACGATCATGCTCATCGTCTCACTCTCCTCGATGGGCCTGCCGGGTTTGAATGGCTTCATCGGCGAGTTCACCATCCTGCTCGGAGCGTTCGGATCGACGGCCATCGGTTCACCCTGGTTCGCCGGGATCGCTGCGGCAGGCGTGATCATGGCAGCCATCTACATCCTGTATATGTTCCAGAAGATGTTCCTTGGCCCCGCTGGAGAGATCGTCGAAGAGGTCAAGAAACACGGGCACGCCCTGCGTGATTTGAACTGGCGCGAGATTGTCACCATCGCCCCCATCCTGGTCTTCATTTTCTGGATCGGGCTGTATCCCAAGCCGTTCTTCGAGCTGATGGCCCCGGCAGTCGAGAAACTGTTGGCTGCTTTGCACTAGGCGTGTCCTTACGAGCGTGGTTGCCCATTTCCTGAGCTGGCAGGACTGCTCCAAAAAACCGCTCGTAATGATACAAGGAAGAAATTATGATCCAATTCGATCCTGAAAACCTCATAACAATCCTACCGCTGATCGTCCTGGTGGGCTGGGCTTGTGTACTCCTATTGGTGGACCTGTTCATCCCCAAGGGGCGCAAGGGCTGGACGGCGCTGTTGGCTGCTGCCGGGCTTGCCCTGTCGATGGGCATCGCCATTGCCCAGGGCGGGCAGGAAGCCTCCGCGTTTGGGGGTATGGTGACCCTGGACGGTTTCTCGACCTTCCTCACCGTGCTCTTCCTCGGTTCAGGCCTGCTTGGCATCGCCCTGTCCTATGGCTATCTCAAGCGCATGGGCCTCGAGCGCGGCGAGTTCTACACCCTGCTGCTGTTCAGCATCTCCGGAATGATGCTCATGTCCCAAGCGGCTGACCTGATCGTGCTCTTCCTGGCGCTGGAATTACTCTCCATCCCGCTTTATGTGCTGGCTGCATTTGCCCGCCCGCGGGCAGACTCGGAAGAATCTGGTCTGAAATATTTCCTGCTCGGCTCTTTCGCCACAGGTTTCGTAGTCTATGGGATCACCATGGTTTATGGTGCCACAGGTACCACTTCGCTATCCGCAATCGTAGCCTCGGCTTCTTCCGGAACCCCCGGTTTACTCCTGACCATCGGTGCGGGGCTCATCCTGGTCGGCTTTGGTTTCAAGGTTGCCGCCGTCCCGTTCCACATGTGGACGCCGGATGTCTACCAGGGCGCGCCCACACCCGTTACCGCCTTCATGTCGGTGGGCGCCAAGGCTGCGGGGTTCGCCGCCCTGCTGCGCATCTTCGTCCTGGCCTTTCCCTCGCTCAGCGCTGACCTGACACCCGTGCTGTGGGTGCTGGCTGCGCTGACCATGATCACCGGGAATGTCGTCGCCATCTCGCAGACCAACATCAAGCGCATGCTGGCTTACTCCAGCATCGCCCATGCCGGTTACATCCTGATGGCACTGGTCGCCTACGGGAACGCGGACGTGGCAGGCGACTCGGTCGCTTCGGCGCTGTTTTACCTGGTCACCTATGCGATCACCTCCTTCGGTGCCTGGTCGGTGGTGATCTCACTGGAGAAACCCGACGGCAAGGGATTGGAGATCAACGATTTTGCCGGGCTGGGCAAGCGCAAGCCGCTCCTGGCTGCGGCGATGACCATCTTCATGCTCTCCTTCACCGGCATGCCCCCCACGCTGGGATTGGTTGGTAAATTCTTCCTGTTCCGCACGGTCATCGAAGGCGGCTTCATCTGGTTGGCGGTGATCGGAGTGCTGACCTCGCTGATCTCGGCATACTACTACTTGCGCGTGGTTGTCGTCATGTACATGCGCGAGGGCGAACAGCCGACTGAGAGTGAACCCTGGCTGGACTTCACGACCGTCCTGACTGCGGTTGGCACAGTTGTGCTGTCGATCATCCCAATGGCATTGTTCGGTTGGGCAAGCGAAGCATTGCTGAAGTTGTTCTAGAAACCCCTCGTTTTGAATCAAACAGGATGGCGTGCGCCATCCTGTTTTTTTAGTTACTTTCTCACTTCGCCGGGCCCGATACCAATGCGCTTGTTCTGCTCCAGGAGTTCAACCGCTTCCCGGATGCGCTTTTGGCGGGTCTCTTCCTTTTTTGCGCTGGAGATCCAGCCCACGTATCGTTTTTGGTAAGACTGCGGTAATTCCGAGAAGTTCTTCCAGGCCAGTGGGCTTGTCTCTAATGCCAGCAGCAGCCATTCAGGCGGATAGGAAGTCCTGCCGGATGCCTGGTGGGTCCAGCGGCCTCATCGAGAGGATAGGTGATCTTCGCCAGGCCGGCAGGGGTCATCCTTCCCTGCTCAATAACCTTGGCCATACGGCGCTTGTTGGTCAAGGACCAGGCAGAGTCCATCCGTCGTGGAGTGAACTTGCGGGCGTAGCGTTGCTCGTCGATCTTTTTGATCAGGCTGTCCACCCAGCCAAAACACAACGCTTCCTCCACCGACTCTTCATATCCTATGGAGGGTAGTTGACTCTGGGCTTTGGTGTAAATCAACCAGACTTCACTCTCGCTGGCGTGGTGCTGTTCCAGCCAGAGGCGCCAGGTGGCTCGGTCAGGAGCAAAGTATTTCTTGGTCAATTCCATCACCACATCGTCACCTTTCTGCTCTTTACGACATCCACCAGTCCTATTCACTTTGGGAAGGGCAGGAGGAGCAGACCATGGTCAAAGATCAATCCATCACCAAGCGTGTGCTTGCCCTACCACCTCCAAGCACTGCTGCAGAACTTTACATTAAACCTGCGTGAATTATTTGACCTCCCTGTGGAGGGCATGCTGCCCGTGATGGAAAGCAGTATAAAAGTATAACATTAACCCATACACCAGTATCTCCCCATAAGGCATGCATTGGATATAATTTTGTCAAAGGATGACACATGGATCCCAAAATTTCCGCCCGTTACAACGATTCCATTCTACAGGCAGCCATGCAGCGTTATGCGATCGCTCCAGGCAGGATTCGATTGCTGGATGGTTTTGAGAGTTTTATTTACGAGTTCAACCGCTCCGATGGCGATTTCATTCTGCGCGTCGGCCACAGCCTGCGGCGAAATTCCGACCAAATTCAAGGAGAGGTGGATTGGATCAACTACCTGTATGCTGGTGGGACGACCGTAGCCCGGGCAATTCTCTCGATGGATGGAAAACTTGTCGAGCCCATCAAAGACGGATTTGGGGATGCGTTCCTGTGTACTGCCTTTGTGAAAGCGCACGGTAAAATCGCCGGCAAAGAGCAAATTAACGAAAGACTTTTCGTCAATTATGGCCGTCTACTGGGGCGCATGCATGCCCTGGCAAAGGTTTACACCCCCACCAACCCGGCCATGCAACGCTATGCATGGGATGACCCTGAAAATAATACCCCCGACCGCCAACTTCCGGCAACTGAAAGCTCCATAAGGAGAAAGTATCAGCTTGTCTTCGACCACCTGCGCAGCCTGCCACGTGACAGGGATGGCTACGGGATGATCCACCAGGATGCGCACACCGGAAACCTATTCGTTGACGATGAATATAACCTGACACTCTTCGATTTTGACGACTGCGTTTATGGGCATTTTATTTACGATATTGCGATGGTGCTGTTCTATATCGCCGGGTGGGGCAAGCAAGATATTCCCGGTTTTACCAGGCAGTTCATGACCTCTTTTCTGCAAGGCTACCATGAACATAACCACCTGGATCCACACTGGCTGAAGGAAATTCCCCTCTTCCTGAAGTTGCGCGAGATCGACCTCTTCGCCACCATCCTCTATGCCATGGGAGAAACCCCTGATGATGATTGGTGTGCGCGCTACATGCTGGGACGCCGCACCAGGATCGAAAACGACGTGCCATTCATCGAGTTCAACTGGGACTCACTTACTGATTATCTTTAATATTCCCCGGATACAGAACTTTACATTGATCATTTAGGTGCGTACTTCTTCGGCGCTGCTTTCAGATCTTCCTTTTCGTTCCATCCAGCCTTCATACACCCTTAACAGAACCACTCCGCCCAAAACCATCAAGCTGCCCAGTCCCTGCAGCCAGGTCAGTTGTTCACTCAGGAAGAAAAAGGCGATGATCGCCGTGAAGACCGGCTCGGACGTGGCAATGAGATTCACCACACTGGAAGGCAGGTGTGTGAGGGCCACATTATATAATCCGAACCCAGCCAGGGTGGGACCCACGCTGAGCAGGAACAGTATCCCCCAACCCTCCCAGGCATTCCCAAGCCATAAGAGTTCAACCGGTCGGGTTGCTGCGCTGGGGAGAAATCCACCAAAAAAGAGATTGAAACAGAGCAGGAAGATTGCCGCGAAGCCGAAGGTATACAGCAGGGTCGTCCAGGGATTCAAACCACGCTGCGAAGCCGAGCGCCCCATCAAGCTGTAGAACGCCCACAACAGGCCGGAGATGATCCCGGTGAGGATCCCCAGCGTGTTTACCTGCCAGGCTCCCGGATTCAGCGCATCGGCCACCAACACGCATCCGGACAGGCTGACGACCACTGCAACGACCTTGGCCCAGTGGAGGTTTTCCTTCAGAATCCAGCGAGCCAGCAGGGCGGTAAATGCCGCCGAGCAGTAAGCCAGCACCGTCGCCACGGCGGCGCCGTTATACGTCACCGATAGGGTCCACAACGAGTTAAAGATCGAGAGTACCAATCCATAGGCAAGCAAATAGCCCAACTGGCCTCCCGGGTAAAGCAATCTGCGCCGGAACAGGACGAGCAGGAGCAGGAGACCGGAAAACACGAACAGATCGCGCCAGAATGCCAGGACAAGCGCCGGCAACTGGTAGGTCTGGGTCAGGTAGCGGATAAGTACTCCAGTGGTGGAAAGAATCACCGCGCTGGCAAGGGCAATGGCATATCCACGCGAGAGATGGGTGGAAGTTTTACTCATGGGGTTGATTGTAAGGGAAGCCAGCCGGGATGCAAAGCGATAAAAGTAATCAAAAGCCACGCCGTTACGCCGCTTCAGGATTGACCTCAGGTATAATGGGGCGACTTGCCTATGATCAAAGCCTTACTTTTCGACTTCGATGGTTTATTGATGGATACGGAAACCCCGGAGGTGCACATCTGGCAGGAGATTTACGCCAGGCATGCAGTGGACTTCCCGCTGGACCTGTGGATCCGCAGCGTTGTCGGCTCGTCGGATGCCAACTTTGACGCGGCTGCCCACCTCGCCTCGGTCAGCGGTCAGAACCTTGACCTGCCTGCCCTTCGCCAACATGCGCGCACCACGCGGTTGGAAATCCAATCGCGGCTTCCGGCATTGCCTGGTGCAGATGCCATTCTCGCCGCTGCCCGCTCGCTCAACCTGCGGCTGGCGATCGCCTCGAGTTCCCCGCACTGGTGGGTGGATGGTTACCTGCGCCAGTTGAAGATTGCCGGTTTCTTTGAATTCGTCGTCTGCCGCGAGGACGTGGCGCACGTCAAACCTGCCCCGGACCTGTACCTGAAGGCGATCGAAAGCGTGCAATTCCCAGCCGAAGAATGCCTGGCGTTCGAGGATTCACCCAATGGCGTCCTGGCAGCACAGCGCGCAGGGTTACGCGTGGTTGGAGTTCCCAATGCGATCACTTCCCAGGCAGGGAGGCTGCCAGCCGACCTCGTCCTTTCTTCATTGGATGAGATTCCCCTGGAGAAAATACTTGAAAGAATTGACCATTAATATCCGACCCGAAACCCCGGAAGATGTACCCGGCATCCACCGGGTGAACGAAAGTGCCTTTCCGACAGCCGCTGAAGCGAACCTGGTCGATCTCTGCCGCGCACATGGGAAACACGTCCTTTCCCTGGCTGCCCTGGAAGACAAGCAGGTCGTCGGGCATATCCTGTTCACCCCGGTCACGCTTGACCCACCCCGCCCGGGATGGCGCGGGCTTGGCCTGGGGCCGGTGGCAATCCTCCCGGAATACCAGGGCAAGGGCATCGGTTCCCGGTTGATCTTGATGGGATTGGAACTGTGCCGTGCCCAGGGGTACGATTACGTTGTCCTGCTTGGCGACCCGCGCTACTATACCCGCTTCGGTTTCATCCCCGGTCGCGAGTTCGGGCTTTCCAGCGAATATGGCGATGGCGACGAGTTCCAGGCGCGCGAAATCAACCCAGGTGTGCTGCGCGGAGCCAGTGGGGTGGTTAAATATGTGCCTGAATTTTCAGAAACGGGCTGTTGAAAAAACCGACCGCCAGAACTTTCTGGCGGTTTTCATTTGATCCCCCGGGGCTAACTGGTCAATTCGCGCAACCGCTCGTACAACAGGTATACACCCAGCGCCAGGAACACACCGACGATCACATATTTCCAGAAATGGAAGAGCAGGATGGCAGCCGCGGCCAGCCCCAGCAAAACGGATGTGCGCGCCACCGTTTGGACGAAGGCGCCGCGCAGGATCGACTTAAGCAGCAGGAAAATGAGCAGGATCACCCCCAACCCGGCAAGAAAATAGTTCGGAGCAAAGAAAACCAGGGCGGCGACGCTGAAAAACACCAGGCTCAGGCTGATGGCCGCCCATTGGTCAGCAGCCCGGCCAAAGCGGGCTGAGACCACGGTTGGCGTGGCCAGATGCCGGATGTGGCTATGCGGATCGCCGTAGTTGCCGTGACGTAATTGGTCCAGGTTACGGGTCAACCCTTGCAGGAGAACAGCATTCTCTGCATATTCACGGCGCAGCCCCTTAAGCCCGGCGGCAAGTTCATCGGTCTTTTTTTCCAGGTCCTGGTATTGCCTGGACAGGTGGGGAGTGTTTTCCATGCCGCGCAACTTGATCCCCTGTGTCTGCACCTCGTCCGCTTTTTGGGGTATGGCCGCCTCAAGTTCTGCCTGGCGTGCCCGGATGCGGTTGCAGTTCTCTTCGAGCAATGCAAGGGCACGCGGCGGGGGTGGAACCTTGTCCAGGCCGGCAAAACTGAGTGGATCGTACCAGGCCTCGCGCGGCGAACCATCCCGGTTGTACATGGGTCCCGCAGGGGCATTCTCGCCAGAGATGGGGTCGCGGGCGTAGAGCCCCCACAGGCCGCGATACTGGCTGATCCAGGGGGTGGACTCGTCAACGACTTGCAGCGACCAATCCCCAGGTCCAATGCGCAGCCCATCTCCGCGAGCGTAATCTACAAATGGAATGCGGAATGGGTTGGCCGGCGCTTGATTCAAGATCTCTGTCCAGAAGCGGTTCCATGCTCGCACCAGGAAAGCCATCCATCCCGGCAGGGGGATATTGACCCTGGCCTGGTATTCCCCGGGACGGAAATAGGAGGCATGCGAGCCTGCCCCCACATAGATCAGCGGATGTCCATCCTCCACGCCAAGTTCGTCCGTGTCATCCCAGCGCCGCCGCAGGTCATTGCCCCTGAAATCATGCGAGGCATAAGCGGTCCACTCCGGGTGGAGTTGATCGTTTTCTTCGTAGAGGTAAACCAGGGCGGTCTCCCAGTCAGATTCATGGTCGTTGACGCCGTGGAAACCGGAGCGCCAGGAATTGTAGCAATAAAAATACCAATACTGCAGCACAACCCAACCGCCCTGCCGGATCACCCGCCCGTAATAAGTGTGCCGTTTGCCCTTGCTGGTCAACTCGTCATAGGCCAACTCTGCGGCAGCTGCGGTTGCAGCAGATACTTCACCACGCAAGAAGAAGGAAAGTGAAAACAGGGCATCCGCCAAGCGCGGCATGAAACCGCCGCGTGCCAGTCGCCCCAATCCCGCATGGAATTGATTGCCCAGCTTGCGGTGCAGGAGGACCTGCGCAGCCAGCGCCTGGGCAGCCTCGGTCAGGCTCAAGGTTTCAATGAAGCGTAAAAAATTCAGCGTACGAAAAGGAGCCGGGCGCGGTACGACCAGTTGCTCAAGATCCAACTCCCCCTGGGGAACAAGCACCTGTTCACTGCCGTCCGGGGCATGCGTCCACAAGCTGCATTCACGTACGTAGGACTCCACGTCGAATGGGAAGAACTGCTCCCCCTTGGTAAAGTACAGCACCGGTTCGAAGCGGCGCAGGAGCTCTTCATCGCTGGCTGAGACAGGCAGGCTGATACGGCGTTCATCCGGGGCTGTTGACATCATCACTCCTGATGCGGAAGATGCGCTGCACATCCGCCTGGTTGAGCGCAAAGACAAGCACCATATCGGCAGCCATGACGGCGTAATCCGAAGGATTGAAGGGATAATCGGCACGGTAGAGATAATGCAGGATGCCGACACACAGTGAGATCCCGGTCCAAACCACCAGGATGATCCAGCTCCAGCGCCTCACGCGCAGCAGGCCGACGACCACGGCAATGCCCACCAACAACCAGAGCAGGCGAAAGGCAGCCGTGGCAAATTCTGAACCCTCCACCGTCAACCAGCTTGTGCCCCACAACGGCCAGGGAATGCCGCTGACCCAGATCCTGTTTTCGTTCAAATAGTGTCCCACCCAGTACACGCGCAACAGGATCTCCCCCACCAGCAGCAGGACAATGATGGTCGCAGCGATCGGGCGTTTCTTGCCGCCCTGCCTGTACTTTGGCATGTACACACTCCTGGATGCAATGACAATTATAAGGCAATCAACCCTTGCTACTGGGACAGGAAGTCAGCTTTTACTCCCGGGTGAAAGGACACTTTTCCCAGCGTGCAATCTTCCCGTTTACTACTCGCCCAGCCAGATCTCAACAACCTGTTCCGCCCCATCCGAAAGTGGCACCAAGTTCCCGGTTACTTCGCTCCCATTGACCAGCATGCGAACTACGCCGCGGCAGACATGCTGAGGGTTGTGCACACTGATCCGGTACAGCCGGGAGCGAAACCTGCGCTGCACGGAGAAACCTTCCCATGCAGACGGAATGCATGGGTCGATGCGCAGGCCGTCCAGTTCGGGGCGGATGCCCAGGATGGACTGCGTGGCACTGAAGTAACTCCATGCTGCTGCGCCGGTCAACCAGGATGTGCGCGTGTTGCCGGCGCGCGGCGAAAATGTCGAATAGGTGGTCTGACCCTGGACGTAAGGTTCGCTCTGGCGAATCTCTGCGCGGGCATTATAGGCTGCAGGCATGGATGCACAGTAATACTCGTATGCCCGGTCTCCATGGCCCAACAGGCACTCAGCCATCACCCCCCAGCCCTGGGTGTGGTTGAAAATCCCGGCGTTCTCCTTGATCCCGGGATTGAACACCACCGCCCGCATCACATCGATGGGGCTCTTCACGAAGGGCGGCGCACATAACATCAAGCCGTAAGGAGTCGCCAGGCGCTCATGGACCGTTTCCATGCAGAGGTCAGCCTGTTCTCTCCCGGCGGCTCCGCTGAGCACCGCCCATAACTGCGTATTAAGATACACCTGCCCTTCGGTGAATTTCTGCGTGCCGTACACGGTGCCATCTTCGCCGATGGCCCAGATGAACCAGTTTCCATCCCAGGCCCAAGCCTGGATGCTGGCATCCATCTTCTCGCGCTCTCGCAGTGCCCAGGCAGCTTCCCCGGGCACTTTCAGCCGTTCAGCGATCCCGGCATACACGGTCAATCCCATGCGCACCTGGAAAGCCACGAAAAGGCTCTCACCGTTGTAACCGAGCCTCAGGCAATCATTCCAATCCGCAGACAAGCCGCATGGCAAGCCGTGTTTGCCGGTTCGTTCAAGGTTGAATTCCAATGCCCGCCGGAGGTGTCCCAGGACAGTCGCTTCGCCCTTGTCGGCATAAGGAAGGACCTTTTTATAGAAATCCAGGTCGCCGGTCTCGTTGACGTACGCCGGCACGGCATTGAAGAACCACAGGCAGTCGTCCGAGCGATAGTCAGCCTGCGCGGGTGCCGTTTCCTGCCCGGGCTTGTGTTCGAAGGGCTTGATGACCGGCATGGCACCGCCGTTGGAAACCTGCCCCGTGAGCATCAGTTCAAGCCTCTGGCGTGACTCGTCCGGGATGGCTGCAACAACTCCAAGGATATCCTGCACCGAGTCGCGGAATCCCAGGCCGTCGCGCTCGCCGTTGTAGACCAGGCTGGCAGAGCGTGACCAGGCGAAGGTGACCAGGCTGTTGTACAGTCCCCACACATTGACGGAATGGTTGAACTCCTCATCCGGCGTTTCGACGATCAGGCTGCCGAGTCTTTCATGCCAGTGTGCCTTCAGCTTGTGCAATTCCGCTTCGGCCCGCTCCAGCGAGCCGAATTCTGCCATGACCTGCCTGCCATACGATCGGGCATCTCCAATCCCCAGCAGCACCAGGATCTCGCGGCTTTCGCCCGGTTCGAGCTCCAGGTTTGCCTGCAGGCTTCCACAGGCGTTGTCCCCGTAGACGCAGCTTGCGGAGCACTCGCCGCGTTCCACAGCCAGGGGATTGTGGTAGCCCCGGTATGGGCCAAGGAAGGCTTCGCGGCTGGTATCGAATCCCGCCAGCGGAGCCCCGACCAACCCCATCCAACAGTGCCTGGCGATATCGTGCATGAAAAAGCCTTGCGTGTCGGGGGTGAGATTATCCTGAATGGCAATGCGCAAGAGCTGATCCCCGGTCAGCTCCCCGCGGATAATGAACAGGGAATACTGCAGATTGACGCTGTCTTGAAAGGTATTCCACTGGTTGGTGAATTCACAAAAAGTGAAGATCGAGAGCTGGCGCGGGTGATCGCTCGCGTTGGTCACCTTTAATCGCCAATACTCGAACACCTGGCCCAAGGGGACAAAGTAAGTGCTCTCAGTGGCAATCCCGGCATAACGCGACTCAATGGTGGTATACGCCGTCCCATGACGGCAGGTGGACTGGTACTCATCAAGAGGCTTGCCCACCGGCTGCCAGGAGGCGGACCAGGAATCACCGTTATCCCGGTCGCGCAGGTAGAAGTAGCGCCCGGGTTGGTCCAGCGGTACGCTGTTGAAACGCAGGCGCAGGAAACGACCACGTGCCCCGGATTGGTAGAACCCGTATCCACCCGCATTATTGGTAATGATGGCACCATACTCGGTGGAACCCAGGTAATTGCTCCACGATTGAGGCGTGTCCGGGCGGGTGATCACATATTCTTTCGCCTTGTCATCGAAATAACCGTATTGCATGGGGCTTCCTTTCCTTGGCGCTCAACTTCCCAGTCTACACATGAAAGTTAACGAGTAATCCGGCCGGCCGCTTAGGACCGCTCCAGGAATGATCAGAATAAATTCCTGTTCTTCTTCACCCACTCGAACAACCTGCCAACACCTTCCTCCACCCCCACCTTCGGCTTCCAACCCAACTCTCTCTCCGCCTTGCTGATGTTCGCCACGAAGACCTTCTGGTCGCCAGGGCGCCAGTTGCCACGCGCCACCGGGATGGGCTTGCCAAGCAGCTTCTCCAGCAAGGGACCAAATTCCGTCCAGATCGACATGGTGTTCCCGGGACCCCCGCCGATATTGTAGACCTGCCCGCTTGAAATATCGATTTGCTCGAGGGCGGCATCGTACACGTCGAGCAGGTCGTCAACGAAGAGAATGTCGCGGATCTGCTTGCCGTCGCCGTAGATGGTGATCGGCCTGCCGGTTACCGCAGCAATGATCATCCATGCCACCCAACCCTGGTCTTCCACGCCGAACTGGCGCAGCCCGTAGATGCAGCTCTGCCTGAGCACCACCGTGCGCAAGTCGTAGATGCGGGCATAATCGCGGACGTACTGGTCGCCCGCCCCTTTCGAGCAACCGTAAGGGCTGTGAAAATCCAGCGGTTGAGACTCGCTGCATCCCTCCAGCAGCGACTCATATTCCCAGCGTGTGCTGCGTTCCACCACGCGGACATCTTCCATGCCGCCGTAGACCTTGTTTGTGGAAGCATAGATGACGACCGGTTTTCGTTCACTTGCCCGCGCCGCTTCGAGCACATTAAATGTGCCCAGGGCGTTGACCTCGAAATCGTCACGCGGCTGGGTGACCGAGGTGGTCACCGCCACCTGCGCCGCCAGGTGAAGGATCACATCAGCATCGCGGCTCGCCTGGTTGAGCAGGGCAGCATCGCGAATATCACCGTGGATGAACCGGAAGGCTTTTTCCCCATAAATCTCCCTCAGCCAGCCCAGGTTGCGCTGTGCGCCGGATCGCGAAAGGTTGTCATATACGCTGACCTTTTCTCCGCGCTGAAGCAGGCGATGGACATAATTCGAGCCAATGAAACCGGCTCCGCCGGTGATGAAATAATTCAATCCCATGATCACTCCTTATCCAAGAGGGAACTATTTTATTCAACCTGCCGCTTGCGCAGCTGCCTGTATACACCCAGCAGCGTTTCACCTTCGTTCGAGAGGGCAAATAATCCAATGATGCCGGTGGAAATATAATTGATCAGGTGCATTGTCACAGCAGCCGCCAGGGAGCTGGATTGATCACCGCTCAGGATGGTAAGTGCGCCGCCCAAGGCGCCTTCAAATGTGCCGACCGCGCCCGGGAGTGATGGAATGGCATTTCCAAATGCCACCGCACCCAGGCCGAACAGGGACCAGGTCAACCTTGCCTGGGGGAAGAAGGCCAGGATGAGAAGATAGAACTGGAAGATCGCAAATCCCCAGTTGATCGCCATCCAGACCAGGACGCGGATAAACAGCCAGCCGTCGTTCAGGATGGCAAGCCCATTGAACAATGAGCCCAGGAAGCTTGCCCCGGCTTGGTGCAGTTTCGGCTTGCGGGTAGTGAGGCGATCAAAAAGCGCCAGCACCCGGTCGTGGGCGCGCCCGAACAGGTATAAGCCGACCATCCCAACCATGACCACCGCACCGATGATCAGTGCGATCCTCCCGGCCCCCTGCGCGCCAACCACGAACGGTACAGCACTCAACAGGATGGTCGCGGCGAACGCCAGGTCCAGCACGCGCTCGATAATGACCGTTGGCAGGATTTCCATGAACCCAAGGCGGGATTTCCGTCCAAGCAGGAAGGCGCGCCCGATCTCGCCCAGGCGAAAGGGCAGGAAGTTGTTCAACAGGTAGCCCTCGCACAGGGTCAGGAATACATCCCGGTACGAAGCCCGCCCGCGCAGGATGGTTCGCCAGACAATGCCGCGTAAGGCCAGCCAGCCGAAAGAGGCAGCAAATGCGCTCGCCAGGAACCAGTAATTGGCTTCCTTGACGGCATCAATGAATTTATGCAGGTCGACGAAAGAAACGATGACAATGACGGCAGCCAGGCTGATCAAGCCCCCAGGCAGCCAGCGCCGGACCGATTTCCAGGAATTCGACATGAAAGCTCTCACTGCAAGGGTCACCTAGAGTCACTCAGGAGCCCTTTGGAAGAATTCTCAGCTTGATTCTTAGTCTTTATGTAGAAACCTATTCATCTTCCAGCCTCAGTACCGCCATGAAGGCATCTTGCGGGATCTCCACGTTGCCGATCATCTTCAGGCGTTTCTTGCCCTTCTTCTGTTTCTCGAGCAGTTTCTTCTTGCGGCTGATATCACCGCCGTAACACTTCGCCAGGACATCCTTGCGCAAGGCTTTGACGTTGGCGCGGCTGATGATGCGTCCACCCGAGGCAGCCTGGATGGCTACATCGAACATCTGGCGCGGGATGAGTTCCTTGAGCCGGGTGATAAAGCGTTGACCCTTGTGGTATGCATCCTTCTCGTGGACGATGGTTGCCAGGGCATCCACCGGCTCACCGTTGACCAGGATCTCCAGTTTTTGGAGTTTATCGGCGCGATACTCGAGGAACTGGTAGTCCAGGGATGCATAACCACGCGTGCGCGATTTCAATTCATCAAAGAAGTCGACGATGATCTCGGACAGCGGGATCTCGTAATTCAACTGGACGCGGTGCGGGGCCGGGTATTCCGGGCCTTTAAAAATACCCCGGCGCTTGGTGACCAATTCCATGATCGGACCATAAAAATCGGTGGGGGTGATGATCTCGATGGTCATCCAGGGTTCACGGATCTCGACGATATCGCCTTCTTCGGGCAGGTCGGCGGGGGTGTCAACGATCTTCGTCGTCTCGTCGCGCAGCAGCACCTCATAGGCAACTGTCGGGGCGGTGAAGACCACGTCCAGGTCGTATTCACGCTCGATGCGTTCCTGGATGATCTCCATGTGGAACAGCCCCAGGAAACCGGCGCGAAAACCGTAACCGAGCGCCTGGGATGTCTCCGGTTCAAAGACCAGCGAGGCATCGTTCAACTGGAGCTTATCGAGGCCGTCGCGCAGGTCCTGGTAATCATCCGCTTCGGAGGGATACACCCCGGCAAAAACCATCGGCTTGGGGTGGCGGTAACCCGGCAGCGGCTCGGTCGATGGATTTATGCTGGAGGTGATGGTATCTCCCACGCGGGCATCGTGGACAGACTTCAACCCGGTGGCGATATACCCGACCTCACCTGCGGCGAGGCCGGCGACGGGCTTCATCATCGGGGCGAAGATGCCGACTTCGATCGGCTTGACATTCACCCCGGTGGACATCAGGTGGATGTTATCGTTTGCGGTCAGTTTCCCCGCCACGACACGGATATAGGTGATCACACCCTTGTAAGAATCATAATGCGAGTCGAAGATGAGCGCGCGCAAGGGAGCCTCGGGGTCGCCCTTGGGGGGTGGAACCTTCTGTACGATCGCCTCGAGCACCGTTTCGACGTTCTTGCCGTCTTTTGCCGAGACGCGGATCACGCTCGCTGCCGGTACTCCCGAGCAGGATGCCGACATCCTCGGCCACCTCGTCCGGCTGGGCAGAAACCAGGTCGATCTTATTGATGACCGGGATGATCTCAAGGTCGGCTTCGATCGCCTGGTACAGGTTGGCCAGGGTTTGGGCTTCGATGCCCTGGCTGGCATCCACCACCAGGATGGCACCTTCACAGGCGTTCAGGGCGCGCGAAACTTCGTAGCCAAAGTCAACGTGACCCGGTGTATCGATCAGGTTTAGCTCATAGGTCTGCCCGTCCTGGGCGGTATAGCTCATTCGCACCGCAGACGCCTTGATGGTGACCCCCTTCTCGCGCTCCAGGTCCATCGAGTCGAGGATCTGCTCGGTAGTGTCACGGTCAGAAACTGTGCCGGTAAGGTGAAGCAACCGGTCTGCCAGGGTGGACTTGCCGTGATCTATATGGGCAATGATACAAAAATTTCGGATATTGTCACTCATACTGCTATCTTTAAATCCCAGGTGGTCGCGAATTATTCCTGATTGGAAAAATACCCGGATTGGATGACCAAACCGGCGGAATGTGCTCAGGCGGGGAAAGTATACTTGATTTTACCCACAAAGCCCCGGGGAACCCGGGCGTTTGTAGCCTCGATCCAGTCCATTCTGAAACAACGGCAACGCAGGCAGTTGCTGCTCCCGACTATTCCCGTTCGAACTCAGCATGGGTGATGGACTGAGGCTGGGGAGGGAGAATACCCAACTTCGATGTGGCAGGATCCATGTCCTGGTCTTGGCATCACTTTGAGGGAATGTACGGCAGTGCGGAGCGTTCCACCTTCTCCAGCGGGAAGACATCCACCAGTTCATACTCGCGGCTGCCAAGTCCAAGTTTTTCCCCAAACTCGGTAACCAGGTAAGGATCCTTGAGCGGGCCGTGCAATTGCCTGAAGGGGTGCCCGGCGCGGGTATGTACCTCCATCGACAAGGGCAGGTTCTCCTCGATCAGTGTCATCCCGGCGGTTGCGTCCAGGACTGCTCTTTCGATTGCCACGATATCGTCCGAACCGAAAATGCCGGCATCCGGCAGGATGGGCATGGAGGTGAATCCAAAACAATCGCAGACCGGGGTCATGTGGGTAGCCAGCGATAAGTGCGTAACCTTTTTTGGATCGAAGGTCGACAGGGTAATACTAGTCGAGATGGCACACGCTTCCTGAAAGGTATGGAAGTTCGCCGCGTCGATCCTCAGGCTGCCATCGGGTGCCACCTTGAGGCACCGCCCGCACTGGTTGCATTGTTCCATGTGCAGGTGCATCTGTTCGGGGTGTTTCTTATCGACAACGATCGCTTCGAACGGGCAGGATGCAGCAATCGCCTTCATTTTTTCTGGATCAGCGCATTTCTCCGGGAACCAGTACTGGTCAAAGTGCATGGCGCGATGCATGTTGCCGCGCGTGTCCCCGGCCATGCAACCCAGCGCCAGGTTCTTGAATGCCGCGCCGAACCCACAGGAAGGATGACCTTTCACATGAGAGAAATTGATGAGAAATGTAGCATCGTGGATCAACCCAGCCAGCTTCCAGCTCTTGATGCTCTTGTAGGGTTTTTGGATCTCGTAGAAGTACTTCTCGTCCGGACCCGCAGCCGGGTAGATCGGGCAGCCGAGTGTTTCCTGGGTATAGCCGCGTGTCTCCGCTCCGGCCACATCCCAGTTCACATCCGCAATGAAAGGTTTCCCGCCGCCGTCCTTGACGGCCTGGACCACCCTGCGCAAAAAGACCGGGTGGATGGTGGAATAGCCGATGTTGTTACCGGTGTGCACCTTGATGACCACCGCTTCCTCTTTCACCCGCTCGCGGAGTTTCAGTTTTTCGAGGATCAGGTCAAGTTTAGCCGGTAAGGTTTCTTTCGCCTCCAGCCGCGCCTGCCTTGCGCTGCCAAAATATACAATGCTGGTCATGTAAGGATGCATCCTTTCCTTCGTGGGAATCGCAATATTATAAGACCCATTGCCGTTGTGCGGGCAACTATTATCGATATCCGAGCCTCATTCATCCTTTCAGTGAACCAATACTATACTTTCAAGCGCAGGAACAATTCCCCGCAAGCAGCCGAGTATTCACCACCCGTCCCCGCATCTGTCAGGTCCCACCAAGCCGAGAGCAGGCTGTGGCAAACCGCCCAGGCATGGATCCGTTTCTGATCCATCCCGAGCACATCCGCCAGGATTTGGATGCGCCGCCGGGTGATCTCAAGGGCATTGTGGAAAGGTCAGGAAGTCATCCCACGGGTTGAGCAGCAGCGGAGCGGGTTCATACCCCGTCGGGCCCACCACACCCTTCGGGTCGATCGCCAGCCAGCCGCGGTCCGAGCTGAGGATGTTGAAATGGTGGCAGTCGGCATGCAGAACGACCGGATCTGCCCCGTCCTGGAACAGGTCAGGAAGCAAACCTTCGACAGTTTCAACCAGTTGCCTGGGAAACGGACCGGTTCCGCCCTGGAAACGCGGCCGCAGTTGCTGCAATTCGTCGAACCAGCCGCGCAGCGTGATCAATGGCTGCCCGCCGGGATACGGCTTCCATAACTTTTTCATCACCTCGGCTGCAATGGCGGTTTGCTCTTCGTCGCTTCCTACTTCCAATAACATTTGCCCGGGGTACAGGCGTTCGAGTAGCAACATCCCGGCCTCGGCATCCGCTTCATATAAATGGCAGGCGCCATCGCCATTATACAATTGCAGGGTGTTGATCTCGCTGGTCAGTTCAGTGTTTGGCACCCCGATCTTCAGGATGCACTCCGTCCCGTCCCTGCGCCGGGCAGGGGCGACATAATTGTATGAAAGACCTGGCACTGCTTCACCAGGTTCCAATTCCCAGCGCGCGGCCGCTTCGTCGACCAGGCCTGGCAGGCGTTCCAACCAGTCCCTCCCCTCAGGAAAGGTGACCTGGATTCGCTGGACGAATTCAGGCGGCAGGTTCATCCAGGAATAATGCTCCCGGTCAGGCCATCGGCGGTAATCCCTGTAATGAGCACCTGGTCAAGATCATTCCAGCGCGGCTCGGGGGATGTCGTCGACACCCGGAGATATGTATCCGTCAAGCCCTCCAACTGCCATCCCGTGTCGCTCAGCTTGCTGGTTGCTTCCCACAGTACGCGCAGCGTACGGCCCAGGAAGCGCCGGCGATATTCCTGCGCCGATTCCGCCAGCGTATCACGGATCAGCAAGCTGCGGGCTTTGGCAACGGAACCGTGCACCTGCCCCTTCATGCGCGCCGCGGGAGTGCCGGGGCGTGCTGAGTATGTAAAAACATGCCCGCCGGCAAAATTCATTGACTTGACGAATGCCACGGTTTCAGCAAACTCTTCATCCGTCTCGCCCGGGAAGCCAACGATCACATCCGTGGTGAGGGCAACATCCGGGATCAACCGCCGGGCCGACTCCACCAGGTCAGCAAACGAACCGGGCGTGGTCTTGCGTCTCATCCTGCGTAGAACTGCAGCACTGCCAGATTGCAGGGGAAGGTGGAGGTGCCGGCAAAGCCTTTCATCCTGCCAAAGCTGGAAGAAATCCGAGTCCAGGTCCCACGGCTCCAGTGAGGAAAGCCGCAACCGGGCCACCCTGGAGTGGGAGAGCAGGGCGGTCACAAGGTCCGCGAGGCGCTTGGGCGCGGCAAGATCCAATCCCCACCCACCGAGGTGTACGCCGGTCAGGACGACTTCCTTCGCCCCCCCATTGACTGCAGACCCGACATCAGCCAAAATTCCTTCCACCGGGAGGGAGCGTGAGGCACCGCGGGCAATGGTGGTGATGCAAAAGCTGCAGGCATTGTCACAGCCGTCCTGGACCTTCACAAATGCCCGTGTCCGGGCATGCAGTCCGGGCAAAGGTTGCCGCGCAAGCGGTTCCAGGTCGAAGAATTCGCACGGCATATTCAGCAAATCGGAAGCCAGGGTGTCTTTTTCCGGGTTGGGAACGATGCGCATGACGCCGGGAATTTCGGCTGCCCTGCCAGGTTCCAGGGTGGCCCAGCAACCGGTAGCCACAATCTTATTCACGCCCAGGCGCGCTGCCTGGCGGATGCGGGCGCGCGAATCCGAGGCTGCCTCCGAAGTGACCGTGCAGGTATTGACCACCGCCAGGTCCGCTTCGCCAGCTCCGGCAACAATCTCGTGCCCTGCAACCCTGAACTGGCGCGCCAGTGTTTCGATTTCCGCCTGGTTCAAGCGGCAGCCGATGGTGTCAAGAAAGATCTTCAAACGCGTCTGCCTTTTCCAGAGGTGGTGTATCGATTGTTATTCGGATTACCACCATTGCGACTGCGGTCAGGGTTTAATGACGACAAAATCATCGAAACGGATCTCCACGCCACCCTGGTCGAACGAGCCAGCGGTCAAGCCTGTATCACCCTCTTGAAAATTAGCATCTTCAGTGATGGCAACCATTTGATCGTTAATAAAGCCGGTCAGGGTGGAACCGATGCAGTCGAAGCGCAAATGGTTGATCACCTCCCCCTGCTGGATAAATGATGTGAAAGCCATCATCTCCTGCCCGATCAAGGAAAACTGACCGTCCTGGACTTTTCCCAGGGTGTAATACCCATCGCTGGAGATTATGAAGAAATAAAAATTGTTCTCGTCTTGATACCGGCAGATCAATCCCGAAAAGTTCTCTTGAGGACCCGCCAGTCGGAAAATGTCCACCTCGACCTGTACGTCTCCAAATGCCTGTCCAGAGACTGCCCACAACTGGTACCTCGTATTGGTCACGAGAATTCGATAGGCTCCATCCACAGTATCCCATTGAACCATCATCCTGGGAATTTTCCGGCCAGTTGCCGCTTGTACCCGAGAAATCATCCCAGAACAGGCGTTCACCCTGCGCAGTTGCCAGTTCAGTGAACCAGGAGGTTTGGCAAGCGCTTATGGGTAGAAGGAAGAAAACGAAGAGGAGGTTAAAGAGGGTTTTCATGGAAAATAATTTCTCCAATAGGCGTTCGGCCTGCCAACGATAGGATCCATTGAGGTCGAGGCTGATCGTATCCACCAGTTTATCGTAAGCCAGGGCATTCTGTCCAAATTCAAGGTAAGCCAGGGCAAGGTGGAAGTGCGGAGCCGGTTGCTGTGGAGCGAGTTCGATTGCTCTCAGTAAATGCGCCTGCGGCCTCGCCTTGCGCCAGCAGGAGGGTAGCCACCTGCCCGGCAATATCAAAGGTTAACCAGTCGTTGGGAGCTAACTTCAGCAATTGGCGCGCCGCAAACAAGCCGGTATTCTGAATATCCGTGTCATAGTGCAAGCTGAAAAGCGCCAGCGCGCGCCAGGCAGCAGGATCCTTAGGAGCGAGCTCAACCGCGCGGTGGTAATATGAGGTTGCATCAACCAATTGGTTGGCGGCTGCAGCGGCATCTCCAAGGGCGATCTGCCAGTTGGCATTATCCGGTTCGAGGTCGGCTGCCTTCTGATAGGCGGCAAGCGCCTTCTCCGCCTGGCCATTCCGCAGCCAGTATAACCCGTCCAATGCTTGTACGCTAGCTGACCGGGGAGCAAGGGCGAGCGCCATATCCAGGTAGGGGCGACCATCCCGACCGGTTTGCTGGAACGCTTCCCCCAGCCATGCCCAGGCATCGCCATATTCAAGGTTCAATTCAACTGCCCGGCGGAAGGATTCAGTTGCCAGGTCCCATTCTCCGATGGAGGCGAGTGCCCTGCCTGCCACGGTGAACTGGTAGGCAGGGTCATCCACCAGGAACGCCAGGTTAAGTTGGATACGAATGGATTGGATGGTCTCATCGTGGGTTGGGTCGAGACTTGCAGCTTTCAGTAACTCTGGCAGGGATTTCGCAGGATCAGTGGCAAGCAGGAGCAGGCCAAGTTGGTAATGGGCATCCGCGTCATCCGGGGAAATGGCAGCAGCTTCTTGCAGGAATTCGATCGCCCCGGAAAATTCTCCCTGATCGCGGCGAACCTTGGCCAGGCGCAAATAAGCTGCCGCGGAAGGCTCGCTTTGGATACTCGTCTCCCAGGCACTTACGGCTGAGTCCGTGTCTCCAACTGCCAGGTAAGTGTCCCCATAGGCCAGCCAGTCGGTGGCCGAGAGCGCGGCATGCTTTTCTCCTTCGCCAAACCTGGCCAGGGCCTGTTCCAGTTCCCCGGCCTGCAAGGCAGCCTGCCCAGCCCTCCCCCACAAGTCATTCCTTCCGGGGATGCGCGCGGCTGCCAGGGCAAGTGCTGCTCCGCCACGCGAGGAATTCCCGCCCTCGAGGTAGTTAGAGGCGCGCTGAAGCTCGATCCAGCCTGCCAGGGGTCGCGGAACACCTGCAAGAAGCAGCAGGAAAAGAAGGATGGACACCTGCCGCAAACCAAAACCCTGTCTCATGTTCGATATTATAAATCAAGCAGGGAAGCATTACGTCCCGGCGGAGATTTGCACACCAGGGGAGCAAGTGGGATCGCAGCAACCAGCATAAAGGAACAGAGAAACCAATAACCTGGCAGCCTTTCCAGGTTAATTTTTCCATACAAGTTTCATGAGGAAACCTGCGATCATACCCAAGCAGGTCAGAGAAGCAACATCGCTCAAACATTGGGACTGCTTTAGCACCCATGCTCAAAATATGGATGACCTTTGCACAGGAAATGATATGGTCGCTGCGTAAAAAATGGTATACACTTAAGCGAATGACACCTCTCGATAGGCGGATCTTATGAGTCTGTTCCTGGGCAAGATATCGTACCTACTGACAACACCCGCAGGGAACCTGATCTATCATTTGATCCTGGCATTTTCGATCGCCGGGGCTTTGCAAGGGGCGATACACCACTGGAGGACCAGCGGTTTCCCGCAGTCCCGCCGGGCAGTTGCTGGATTATCCATCCTGCTTGCAATGCAATTTACGCTTTTCGTTTTTGCCGGAATGGCTGAACTGGGCTTATTCGATCCGCAATTGGTACTGCCTCCACTCGACAGGGCGATCACCTTACTGTCACTGGTCTGGATCACCTGGTTGTGGGTTTTTCCAGAACCATTGAAACTGGCGGATGCTGCCACTATACTGCTCAGTTTTTTTGTACTGCCTCTTTTCGGCCTGACCATTCTATTCTACTCACAAGGTGCGCGGACAGATTTCAACCTCTCCGTTTTTGAGATCGTCTGGCAAGGACTATGCCTCGCAATGGTCGTTCTTGGACTACTGGTTCTCTTCCTGCGGCGACCAAACGGCTGGGGGAATGGCCTGGCAATGATGATTCTCGCCTTCCTGGGGCATCTTTCCGCTCTCATCTGGCCCCAGGCGGGGGATTTCCAGGGCTTCCTGCGCTTGACCCAACTGGCAATGTTTCCCATCCTGCTGACATTGCCACAGCGCTTTATACTGCCTGGCGATCAACAAGCGCACAAGTTTTCGCGCACGGATCCAAAAGGAAAATCACCCATACGCCAGGAAAGGCGCCGATACAGCGTTGAACCCAAAACATTCCTTTCCTTGATCAGCCTGGCTGCCGAAACCTCTCCCGTTAAGATCTACCAGGATCTGACCCGCAGCGTTTCCCAAGCCATGCTGGCTGACCTGTGTTTTCTCTTTTTGCTTGACAGCAACAAGGCATTATCGATCACCAGCGGTTATGACCTGATCCGTGAAGAGAACCTGGATGGCGCCCCCGTGGATAAGGCGAATTTCCCCATGCTCGCCAGTGCCATCCTCCGCGGTCGTCCTTTGCGCCTGCCGGCAAGCAGCACTTCCTATGACCTGAAAGCATTGGCAAAGGTGCTCGGCCTTGACAATGCCGGCCACCTCCTGAGCGTGCCGATCATTTCTCGTGACCGTGGGCCCATAGGCAGCATTTTGATCCTCTCGCCGTACTCGAACCGCCTGTGGAACACGGATGATCAACACTATCTTACCAATGCTTCCCCCATGTTCGCCTCCGTTTTGGAACGCGCCGAACAAATGAATGCCCTGAAAACCAGGAGCGACCTTTCCCGCCAGGAGTTACAGATCGAACAAGATGTAATTCCTGTTGTGGAACAGGGATCCATGGAAGCACTCATGGCAGTTGAGACCCAACCCGAGGGATTGGCCGTTTCCAACACCCAGGCTGAGATTATTAATTCCCAACTGATCGAGCTGGACGAGTCACAAGAGCTGGTCAAGCAATTACAGGCAGAGAATGAGAAACTGCGAAACTCAGGGGTCGCCAGCCCAAAATCGTCAGAGGAATTGGAAAACGAATTGCGCAAGGCGCTCGAAGAAATGGCGCACATGCAAAACACCCTGGCGGGAGCGAATGCCAGGATCATGGCTTTGGAAGAACGCCCGGATGCGCAAATCAGTAACGAACAGGTGGATGTGCTTGCCTCCATCTCTCAAGAACTGCGCCAACCGATGTCGTCCATCGTTGGGTACACCGACCTGCTGTTGGGAGAATCGGTTGGAATACTGGGTACCCTGCAACGCAAATTCCTCGAACGCATCAAGGTCTCCATCGAACGGATCGGCGGCTTGATCGATGACCTGATCCAGATCACGAACCTGGATACGGGGAACATGGAATTCAAACCTGAAGCGGTGGATGTCAATCTCATCATTGATAACGCCATGACCTACACAGGAACCCAGATCCGCGAAAAGAACATCACCCTGCGCCTGGATGTGCCCGCGTCATTGCCGCAAGTACAGACCGATCGGGATGCCCTGCAGCAGGTTCTCATCCATCTCTTGCAGAACGCGGCTGTTGCCAGCAAGGTTGAAGGCACCATCACGCTGCGTGTCCAGGCAAGACGGGAAGAAAATAAGGACTATCTTTACCTGCAAGTGACCGACAGTGGTGGTGGGATCCCGCCGGAGGATATCTCGCGCGTATTTATGCGCCGGTACCGTGCTGAACATTCCCTGATCCAGGGAGTCGGTGACACCGGGGTGGGCTTGTCCATTGCCAAGGCAGTGGTCGAAGCCCAAAAAGGACGCATCTGGGTCGAGACACAGGCCAACGTGGGATCCACGATCAGTGTTCTTCTGCCGATCGATCTCGAGGACCAACCATAATGCGCAGCGTGCGGCAGGTTGTCATGGGGCTTGGAATTGCCCTGGTTTCGATAATCATCACCCTGGGTGGTTTGGCTATCACCATGGCAGAGGGAAACATGACCGCGCCCACCCAGGCACCCACCCAGGCGCCCTCGCCGACAAATACTCCCGTGATAATCCTCGTTACCAACACTCCCCTGCCTGCTGCAACAGCCACACCAACAGTATTGCTGGCGACCACCAGTCTTGTCTTTCCCCCATCTGCAACCCCCTGTATTCCGCCAGGCGGCTGGTCAAGTTACATTGTCCAGGGAAATGACACGTTGGATGGGCTCGCAAAACATTACAAGGTCAGCCCAGAAGCACTTATTCAATCCAACTGTTTGGTTAGCGCAGTATTGCAACCCGGCCAAATTCTTTATGTTCCTACACTTCCCACACCCACCCCGACTCTCCTGAAAACATCGATCCCCTGTGGGCGACCGCGCTATTGGGTGGCATACACGGTCATGCCGGGGGATACCCTCTATCGCTTGAGCCGATCGTACGAGAATCACGGTCCACCAGCTTCAGCAAGCAAACTGCATGGGCTCCAAAACGCTCATCCGTGTTGGGCAGATCCTCTACGTGCCCCCATGGGCTCCTTTTACCCCAACCCCAACGTTTTTCGTGTGGCCGACCGACACCGAAATTCCCTGGCCAACAGACACGTGGACTGAGCCAACTCCAACACCGGAAGATACTCCCACGCTCACCCCCACCGATACCGAAATCCCAACGGTTGGACCTTGAGCGTAGTTCAATCCAGCCACCCTGCCATGCAATCCCGTCGATTTTTAACGTGTCTCCTGGTTTTTTTCTTGTCCGCCTGCGGATCACCTTTGGCGGATCAAATCACGCCTCCTCTTGCCACAGTCACTTCTCCGGCTGATCCAACCATGACCATGACACCTTTCCTGCCGGGTGAACAAGCAGTGTCCCCCTCCCCGACTGCTGACGTATTGAGCGATGAGGATCCATCCCCCGTTGATCCCTTCCCTGCAATACATGGACAGGTGAGAATCCTCCTGCTGGGTTCAGACCAGCGACCGGGACATGCAGATTTCCGCACCGATGTTTTTGTGTTGTTGACAATTAAGGGAGACGGATCGGTCAGTCTCATCTCGTTCCCGCGTGACCTGTACGTAACCATTCCCGGCGTTCGCAAGGATCGCATCAACACGGCGTACGAATTTGGTGGTTTTTCGCTTGTCTCAGAGACACTCGAATATAATTTCGGCTTCCGGCCTGACCATTTCGTGCTGACCAATTTCAACGGATTCATGTTCATTATCGACAGCCTTGGGGGCGTGGATGTTAATGTTGCCCTGACTTTTTCCGATACCCGCCAAGGGTATTCCAATGGCTTCACTGTTTATCCGGGAATTGTGCACATGAGTGGAGAGACAGCCTTATGGTATGTGCGTTCCCGTAAATCAACCTCCGACTTCGACCGCCTGCGCCGTGCCCAGGAAGTGCTAATGGCGATCGGGCAGAAGTTTTTCACCCTGCAAGGCCTGGCGCACATTCCGGAACTTTACCAGGTTTACCAGTCAAGCGTCGTTACTGATCTCACCGCCGAAGACTTGCTGGGATTTATTCCCCTTCTGCAAGCTGTGGACCAAAACAAGATCGAACGGTACAGCCTTAGTCCACCCCTGGTGTCGTCGTGGACCGATCCTGTCAGCGGAGCTTATTTGCTGCTCCCTGATAAACCAGGAATCCGCCGCCTCCTGAAGCAGGTCCTGGGGATCAAAGAATGAAGAAGCTTTCTCTTGTCTTGTTGCTGCTTCTCACTGCCTGCAGCGCTCTGCTGGATCCGGCTGCCGTTACCATTGCACAACCGACCCCCACCCAACTTTTCCTCGTCACCGTGGGAGCAGACGCCACTCCCACCTCCACTCCCTTCCAACCGCTAATCCCCATGACTGGGGAGACGAATACCCCTCTTCCTTTATCCACTTCATCATCCTGGCTGATCACCACACCCACACCCTTCTCCACGGTACCGTTCGATCCCAATACCATCCTGCCTACGCCAGGAGGCACACCGGCATCCTTTTATGCCCCTCCTTACGCGCCGGAGCCAGCAGTTGAGCTCACCGATAACCAGGTTGTCACCTTCCTGCTGCTCGGTTCCGACCGGCGCGGCAGCGATCAGGTCTATTTCCGTACTGACACCATTATCATTGCCATCCTGCGTCCTGCCACAATGCAGGTTTCCCTCATCTCCCTGCCGCGTGACCTGTACGTGTACATCCCAACCATCGGCATGGATCGCATCAACACCGCCTATGAGTACGGCATCATGCATGACTACCCTGGGGGAGGCGACGCCCTGATCAAGGACACGATCCTGTACAACCTGGGCGTTCGCATAGATCATCTTGCCATCGTGGATTTCGATGGCTTCAGGAAAATCGTCGATACGCTCGAAGGTGTGGATGTGCCTGTCTACTGCGCCTATACAGACTGGCACCTGATCTCCCCCGACCTTGATCCGGAAAACGAGGACAACTGGGAGATCTACACGACCGGTCCCGGGCTTGTTCACATGGATGGCGACCTGGCGCTCTGGTATGCCCGTTCACGCTCAAAGTCATCGGATTTTGACCGTGGCCGCCGTTCACAGGAGGTCTTGCGTGCCCTTTTTCAACGCGGCATCTCCACGAATGCCATTGGCAAGATCCCCGAACTCTACCAGGATCTGAGCAGCTCTGTCATCACAGACATGAACCTGGCAGACATCTTATCTCTCGCCCCACTAGCCCTGAAGATGAATAATGCGGATATCCGTGGTTATTATATCGGGCGCGGTTATGTAACTGCCTGGATGACTCCAGGGGGGGCATCTGTCCAACTCCCCAACGGACCCGCCATCCAGGCAATGCTCCAGCTGGCGCTTTCTGCATCCGAACAAGTGCCCGAGGAGAATGCCCCGACCATCGAGGTGCGCAACGGGACGACCAACCCGGGATGGGATTACTTGGCCTCCGAACGGTTGAATTATGCCGGGTATAACACCCGCCTGGCGCCATCCGACCGGCAGGATTATTCCCAGACATTGTTTTACGACCTGGCAGCCTCCCCTGACCTGAAACAGGTCGGTCTCCTTTTGTCGCTGCTCGGCTTGGATCCTTCCGCATTCGTCAGCGCGCCGATGGAGAATGACATTTCGTACGTGCTTGTCCTGGGCGCCGATTATCAACCCTGCTTCAACCCGCAAAACTTGAACCCATAACCATCTGAAATGTGGGGGAGCCTCTTTTTGTCTGCCCGGATTCGTTGAAATCTTTCTTTTCATGTATAATTGGCACGATCGTCCAGAGATGGACACGTCGCTGTTCAAGAAGGCATCACAGACAGCGGTCATGGCTTGAAAACGGAACTCTTGGAATATCCTGGGGTACGCCCGCCCCCCAACCGGGCGATTTTAGAAGTCTGATTGTCGAAATAAGAACTGTACAGAATAAGAGATCAGGAAAAGAGAACTGACGACCTGACGACTTCGGAATATTTTCCCGCTGCCGGTGAAGAATAACCCGGCTCTCATCAAGTATTGTTGTGTCCTTGCCCGGGGCGGGATGCAGGCACAAATCCATCCAGGAGCATCGTTCCACAGCCGTGGCACTTTAAAGGCGCCTTACGGCTGTGTTTATTTAATCGCCTCTCCTCTTTGGATGCGGAAGCAATGATGAGAACCATCACGGCTATTGAAGCCCAGCAGAAGAATCCCCAACGTGTGAATGTCTACCTGGATGGGGAGTTCGCCTTTGGGCTGGCAGGCATCCTGGCTGCCTGGCTGAAGGTCGGCCAGGAGCTGGATGACGAAAAGATCACTGCCTTGCGGAATAATGACGCCAGTGAGGCTACCTACCAGAAAGCGTTGCACTTCTTGAGTTATCGGCCCCGATCGAGCCAGGAAGTGCGCCAAAACCTGATCAAACGCGGCTGTGAAGAGACACTCGTCAAGGAGACCATCAGCCGTCTCCAGGATGCCGGGCTGGTCAATGATAAAGACTTCGCCCGCGCCTGGGTGGAGAATCGCAACACCTTTCACCCGCGCAGCAAGTCCGCCTTGCGGATGGAATTGCGCAGAAAAGGTCTCACTGAAGAAATCGTCCAATCTGTGTTGGATGAACAGGTGGACGAGCAAGCCCTGGCCTTCGAGGCCGCCCGGAAGCAGGCTCGCCGATATGCAAGCCTGGAGTGGGCTGAGTTTCGTCAAAAACTGGGCGGATTCCTCGCCCGCCGCGGCTTCTCGTACACCACCCTTGCCCCGGTCGTCTCTGAAGTCTGGAAGGAATTCCAGACGGCGGACAGCGGGAGTACATCTGAAAATGAGGAACAACCATGGTAAAAGCATTGCCTTATATCGTCGCCCTGTTGACCCTGATCCTGGGTGCCATCGTAGGCTATTTCTACAGCCGGTCCCAGGCCGAAAAAGCCCGTCGCCTTCAGCACGAAAAAGCAGACAGCATCATCCAGGAAGCGCGTGAGCAAGCAAAAACTGTCGAACTCCAGGCGCGTGACACTGCGCTCAGGACAACCCAGTCGGCAGAGGCGGAGATCAATCGCCTGCGCTCGGAAGTGAACCGTGAGGATGAACGCCTGCAGAAGCGCCGTGCCGAGCTCGATAGCCGCGTGGAACGGCTTGAACAGCGTGAACAAGCAGTCAACAAGCGTCAAAGTGCGGTCGACAAGCGCTCCAACGAGATCGATAAGCTTTATGAAACGCAGATGGAAGAACTTCAAAAAGTCGCCCAAATGAACGTTGACGAAGCCCGTGTCTTGCTGCTCTCCGAGGTGGAAAAAGAGGCTCGAAATGACATGGCGCGTATCATCCGCCAGATCGAGACCGAAGCCCATGAAGAGGGCGAAAAGCGCGCCCGAAAATTGATCGCCGACTCCATCCAGCGCGTTGCCACGGACCAGGTGGCTGAATATACCACCTCGCTCGTTCCACTGCCGAATGAAGAAATGAAAGGCCGCATCGTTGGTCGCAACGGGCGCAATATCCGCGCCTTCGAGCAGGCTGCCGGTGTGGATGTCATCGTGGATGACACGCCCGAGGCTGTCACCATTTCCTGCTTCGAACCGGTGCGCCGTGAAGTGGCCCGCCGCGCCCTCGCCCGCCTGATCCTGGATGGTCGCATCCATCCCGCACATATCGAGAAAGTCCTGGATGATGAGCAAAAAGCCGTGGACAAGGTCATTGTCGAGGCTGGCGAACAAGCCACCTTCGACGCTGGCATTTCCGGCCTGCACCCAGAGGTGATCCGCATGATGGGACGGTTGAAATACCGCACTTCCTACGGGCAAAATCAACTCGCCCACGCAGTTGAAGTGGCCAAGCTGGCAGGCATCCTTGCCGCTGAACTGGGGGCCAATGTGGAACTCTCCCGCCAGGGAGGCTTCCTCCACGATATCGGCAAGGCCATGGACCATACCCAGGAAGGCACGCACGCCATGCTGGGAGCCGAGTTCTGCAAGCGCTACGGCGTAAACCCTGTTGTGGTCAATGCCATCGGCTCACACCATCACGAGATGGAACAGGAGAGCATCGAAGCGATCATTGCTGAATCAGCGGACGCCATCTCCGGGTCACGGCCTGGTGCACGGCGCGAAGACCTGGAAGCCTACATCAAGCGCATCCGCACCCTGGAAGACATGGCCACCTCCTTCAAGGGAGTATCCCAAGCCTACGCCATCCAGGCCGGGCGTGAAGTACGTATCATCGTCCGCCCTGAAGAGCTCGACGACCTGGCCGCTGCCCGCCTGGCGCGTGACATCGCCAAGCAGATCGAGGAGACCATGCAGTACCCCGGCCAGATCCGGGTGACTGTCATCCGGGAGACTCGCGCCGTAGAGATGGCAAAATAAACCCCCAACAGGAGCGAGCGAACAGGCTCGCTCCTGGCTTAAAATCATGAATTCTGACTTGAACACACGAACCCGCTCATGGGAATTCTGGAACGGCGTCCGGGACGAGGCTCCCATCCTGCTGGGTGTGGCTCCATTTGGTCTGATCTTCGGTGCGCTGGCTGCATGATGCACATATTGCCGCCCCTGCTGCCCAAGCCATGTCTTCGATAATATTTGCCGGTTCCTCGCAGTTCATCGCCACCCAGATGATCGGTGCGGGAACGTCTGGGCTGATGATCCTGCTGGTCGTCTTTGTCGTCAACCTGCGCCATGCCTTGTACAGCGCCTCGGTTGCGCCGCATGTTCGCCATCTCAACCTGGGTTGGAAATTCCTGCTTTCCTACCTGCTCACTGACGAGGCCTATGCCGTAACCATTACCCATTACAACCAGGAAGGGGATCCCACCCAACAAGCACTGGTACTTCCTGGGCGCCGGCCTGACCCTGTGGTCCGCCTGGCAGATAAGCACGGCGATCGGCATCTTCGTCGGGCGCAAGCCTGCTCCAGGATTGGCCGCTGGGTTTTGTCCTTCCACTTACTTTCATTGCCCTGATCGTTCCGGTGATGAAGGATCGAGCCAGCATCGCCGCATCTGTCACCGCCGCCCTGGTGGGTCTGCTCACTTTCGATTTTCCGCTAAGAACTGGGTTGCTGGTGGCTGCCTTTGTCGGCATCCTGACCGGCATGCTGGTGGAAGGCAAGCCGAAATGAGTCTCTGGCTGACAATCCTGCTCGCTGGATTGCTGACTTTTGGAACCCGGCTTTCGTTCATTCTTTTGCTTGAGCGGATAAAGATGCCCGGCTGGTTCCGGCGCGGTCTGCGTTTTGTCCCGGTCGCAGTGCTTTCCGCCCTCATATTACCCGGACTCGCCACCCGCAGTTCCAGCCTGGATCTCTCGCTGCGTAATCCTCAGCTATATGCAGGGGCTTTGGCGGTATTGGTGGCATGGCGTACCAGGAATATTTTTCTTACCATCCTGGCCGGGATGGCCACGTTGTTGATTGTTCAGTGGTTATTGGGTATTTGATCAGCAACCCCTTTGCGCAGCTTTAGGGAAGGGGTTGCTTTTACGAGTGATCGTCCAGGTTTTAGTGGGGAGCCTAACACAGATAGACACGCTATCTACTCATCACCCTCAAGCGCGGATGAATGGATTGGAACACTTTTCTTCTCCCACCAGGGTCTCATCGCCATGCCCGGGCAGGATACGCGTTTCATTGGGCAATGTGTATACCTGGTCGCGAATGCTGGTCAGGAGCACATCCCAATCCCCGCCCGGCAGATCGGTGCGACCTACGCCTTCAGCAAAGATCAGGTCACCGCTGAAGAGGACCTTCTCCACGGCGCAGAAGAAAATGCATGAACCCGGTGTATGCCCGGGTGCATGGCGTACCTGGAATTGGGTTGCTCCCACCGCAAGGCTGCGTGTGATCGCCAGGTCGATGGTCGGTTCCGGGAAAAGGGAGCTGGTGTAGCCGAAAGTGTCGCCCAGCCCGCCCGCCTCCCATAACGGGCGGTCCGCTGAATGCAGGGCCACCGCCGGGGGAATTTTAAGAGCACGCGCCAGGTCAGCCGCCCCGGCAAAGTGATCGAAATGGGCGTGTGTGTACCAGAGTTGTCCAATACTCCAGCCACGCTTCGCCGCCTCCTCGAGGATCACTTTGCCATCCCAGGCGGGATCCACGACGGCTGCCTCCAGGGTGGCAGTGTCTCCGACCAGGTAGCAATTCGTAGAAACGGGCCCCAGGACAAGGCGAATGATATCCAGCATGACTAAAGCTCCGTGGAGGGTTTGACCGTGGTCGCTGGATCTGCAGCCTGGCGCGGCATGAAAACAATGGTGAGCAGGATGGCCAATCCGATGAGCACCAGGCTTGTGCTGTAGACCAGTTCAGGTTTGGACGTGTAAAGAACGCCTGCCAGGAGTGGTGCCAGAACCACGGCCAGGGAATTGAAAGTCTCTGCCACACCGTAAGCAAGTCCCATCTGTGCCGGATGGATCAGGCTGCGCACCGTGGAAAAGACAAATGCACGTGCCGTGCGATAACCGCCCAGGACGAAATAGCCAACCGCGTACCAACCCAGGTTGGTTCCACGCCAGATGAGCAGGGAGAACGCCATAACGCAAAATTGCACCAACACCAGGCCCAAAAGGGACGAAAATTGACCGAAGAAAAGGTTAAAGGTGGCATTCCCCAACCCGTTGATCGAGCCAAGCAAACCTATGGATTGTAGGGATAAGATGGCGCTCGTTCTCCAGGAAACGGGCGGTCAGCGGTTGGGGCAGGAAGGTCGTGAACATGACTACGAAGATCAGCCCAAGCAAGCCAACAAATCGTGGTTCTTCAACAGGCTGGGGGTGGGCGCATCCGGATCGTGATGGTCGCGTGATTGAGATTTGATGAAGAACAGGAAACAAATCGAAACGATGAAAAGCCCGGCGGCAATAAAGTAAACCGTCCGCAAGCCGATGCGATCACCGATCCAGCCGCCGGTCAGCGGACCGATGACCGTCCCCAGGTTGAATGCGGCCGATGCCAGGGTCATGGCGCGCGCTGGAGATAGCTTGCCGCGTTCGACGGTTACATAAGAGTTCAGCGGGGAGGATACAAACGCAGTCAGCCCATAAAGTAGCATCCCAACGATGAAGACCGGGAGTGTCCGGGCCAGGGCCATCACCCACGTGGCGATCAAACCTGAAGTCCAGGCAGCCAGGAGAAGAGGTTTACGCCCCAATCGATCGGCCAGGTAACCTGCCGGGATGTGGGCTGCCATCATCGCTGCACCAAACGCTGAATAGACCGTGGCGATGGTCATGGTGTTCGCGCCAAGTTGAGCCAGGTAGATGGGCTGGAAGACAAAGAACAATCCCTCTCCCACCCCCCAGGTAAAGGGAAATGCAAAGAAAGATGAAGCTGACGCTCATGCGCGACACTCGGGCGATGAAATCGGCTGCAGCCTGGAATACCTGCGCTTTGGCTCCTAGGTGATGACGTGACCGCTGCCTTCCACCCACATCTTCTGCTTGTCCCTGGTGCCCAGGGCAGCGTAGATGGCATCCATGCTGCCATCGTAGATGTAGTGGTCATCTTTGGAGGAGATAAGCAGCACGGGCACATTGATCTTGGGGAGGGAGTTGCGCATGACGGCGAGTAATTCGTTTAATCGGCGATGCTGCGTAGTGGATTCTGGGGATAGGCAACATGTTGCTTCCAGTCCTCCCCAAACCAGCCTGCACCAGGGCCATCCTTGTTTTTCTCCATGTAAGGCATGATCTTGCTCAGAACTTTTAGATACTTGAGACGCGGATCGTCGGGCAACTTGTAGGGGGTGGACATAGCTACCACGCCGCGGATTTCAACCTGGTTGCGGAGATCAGCGACAGGATGCCACCCATTGAGAGGCCCAGTAAACGACCTGGTCACAGGAAGAGCGCAGCAGGTTGTAGCCATCTTCAACAGAAGCCAACCAGTCGGGATAGCGAGCGGATCATGTCGTCTGGCTGGGTGGCGTGACCCGCCAGGCGCATTCCGCAGACGGTATAGCCTGATCAATTCAAATATTCGCCAAGCCAGCGAACTTCCTTTGGTGTGCCGGTGAAGCCATGTTGGACGAGGCAGCCTGTCCTGGCGTTCTGCCCGGAGCCAGGGAAAAAGAATGGTTCAGCAGTGGGAATGGTTTGAGTCATGGGTCCGCGTCGAGAGAACGAAGAGTGGTGTGTAGGGTTGGATGAGTTCCATAACAAGGGAATTATAAATCCAGCAGAGAAGGTTAATCCAGGCTTACTGCATCCAGGGCGGTGGAATTTTGGCAATTATTTCGAACACCGGGCAATCTGCGTCGTGTGCCCCCGGCAGGTAACCGGTGGACAGGAGGAATTCCTTGACGATCTCACCGCCGGTAAAAACGAACGTCTTCTTGAATAATTTCGTCCATTCTTCCAGGCCGAGGGGGTGATGCGCATCCAGCCAGCCTTTGAACGAGCCGTACTCGCTGCGCAAGCCAAGGATACGGCCGGCGTTCTCGATCGCCGCGTTGATCTTCAGCCGGTTGCGGATGATCCCGGCGTCGGATAGCAAGCGGGCACGCTCTGCATCGGCGTAAGCAGCCACCCTGTCGACATCGAAGTGGTCATACGCCCGCCGGAATTCCGGGGCGCGCTTTAGGATCAAGTTCCAGGATAACCCTGCCTGGTTGATCTCCAGCACCAGGCGTTCGAACAAAGCTGCATCTTCGTCCAATGGAAAGCCGTATTGGGAATCGTGGTACTCCTTGTTCAGGGTGTCTTCGGGATGTTCACGAATGTAACCGCAGTAGGTTGTCATTTTTGACCCGCGAGGTGCGCCCAGGAACCGTTGGGGAAAATAAACTCTGGCGCTTGCGGATCAACTTTTAACGGGACTTCCTTGCCGGTCTCCACGTATCCCAGTGCATCCTGTTCCACCAGCCAGGTGGTGCTGACAGGGTAAGGGGGTGTGCCGGGCAGGTGCACTTCCAGGTCCATCGTCACGCGCACCATGCCTCCCAGCCCAGGCGTGCCCTGGCTGGTATTGATGACCCGCGCCCAGGCCCACACTGCACGATCCTGGCGGGTGGCGATGGTATCCTTGGGTTTTTTCTTGGAGCTGCGGGTCATGCGCATGAAAACCCAGATCGTAACGCCGACAAGGATGGCTATGGCACCGAGTTCGATTGTATTATTCATACTTTTCTCCAAGAATATCACCCGTGGTCAGGCAGGAAAGGACATCCTATCTATCCTTGCAGGGCAGACGTCATTTTAATAACATCATCAAAATGAAGCTGATCGTGATAGATCCCAATCCGTAAAGTGACGATCAGGTTGACGGATCCGAACAACGGATCATAAATAAAAGTATTGCCAAGCAAGCGCCGGGTCTTTATCGGCATAAAATGCGCGCACCGCGGCGTGCAAGTTCCGGTTTTCGGCTTTGAGGCTCTCGAACGTGATGGGGTGTTTTTGGGAATAACGCGGCTTCCATAGGAAGCCAACCCACATTGGGAATTTGGATTTTCGATACGGGTCAGCAATCTCGATGGCATAAGGATGCTCACGGCGTTTCGCCGCCCGGCGCTGCTGGCTATTCCAGGCGAACTTGACATAAGGAAGGGTTGTGGCGATCAGAAGAAAGTTGTGGTCCAGCACCTCCCCAATTGACCATTCCCTGGGCGCTGGAGGCTGCCAGAGTTGGGTTTCTGATGATGCCCTCGAGCGAAGTAAATGCAGCTTCGCGCTGCAAGTCGAGCAGGTCCAGGTATGTTGTTACGATCGAAGTCATGTGTTACCCGCCTGTGCCAGTTCTATCAGGTGCCCATCCGGGTCGCGCAGGTAAGCCGACCTGCCCCAGTAATAATCCTTCGGTTCGACCTCAACGATCACTCCTTGACTTGCCAGGATTGCACAAGCCCGGTCAATGTCTTCCACCTGGAAGGCTTTATGGTTCTCCGGCGGTAATAAGCCGGGTTCCATCTCATAAGTCTTATGGATAAAGATTTTCGTTCCTTCGACCAGGAAGATCGCCATGCCTTCGGATTGGGCAACCGGCTCGGTGGACAGCAACTTCCGGTAAAAATCGATCATCCCTTGCAAATTCTCTGTGAAATAGGCGACCTCAGCCAGTTTCATGCGCTCTCCAATTCCTTTGCCTGCATTATCCCACCACGCGGATTTCGCGGGGCATATCGCTCAGGCATTCCATGCCCGTCTCTGTGATCACCACATTATCTTCGATGCGCACACCATTTCGACCCGGGAGATAGATGCCCGGCTCAACGGTGTAAGCCATACCCGCTTCCAGGATCTGCAGGTTGTCGCCGCGCATGTACGGATCTTCATGCCCTTCCATGCCGATCCCATGGCCGGTACGGTGGGTGAAGTATGGACCATAACCGGCCTTCTCGATCACTGTGCGGGCAGCGACTATCCACATTTGCACACGGCACACCGGGTCTGCCCGCGGCGCGCCCGGCTGCATTGGCTTCCTGCACGATGCGGTGGATCTTGTGGTACTCGGCGTCCACTTCGCCGACAGCAAAGGTGCGGGTGAGGTCCGAAACGTAGCCGCCCACCACCGCCCCCCAATCCACCACCAGCAGGTCACCCGGTTGGAGTGTGCGCTCCGAGGGGGAGGCATGCGGGTTGGCGCTGTTCGGGCCCGTAGAGACGATCGGCGAAAAGACCAGGTCGGATTGAGAGCCGTGGCGCAGAAGCTGCACCACCAGTTCGGCAGCCAGTTCCTTCTCGGTCATCCCAATCTTGACCAGCGGCAGGGTCGCCTCCAGCGCAGATTGGGCCACCTGCACTGCCTTGCGCATCGACGCCACCTCATCCGCATCCTTGCGCACACGCAGCCTGCTAACCACCTCCGTCGCGTCCGGGAAATCCGCAGCAGTGACACCCTCGTTGATAAATTGAAATTCAAGCAGGCGCATGGCGCGAGGTTCCATGCCGATGCGTTTCCCTTCCAACCCCAGGGACTGGATTGCGCTGCGAAAAACCCCTCCCCACTGGGATGGATTCTCCCCATAGGAGAATGCCCGCACCTCATACGGCAGGTCATTCACTTTAAGCATTTCCAACTCCGGCAATATGATCACCGGCGGTTGACCGGCAGTGAAGAGGACGACGACCGGTCGCTCCATCAAGTGGAAGTGCAGCCCGGTCAGGTAGACAAGGGAGGGACTGGGATTCAATGCCAGGGCATCCAATTTTGATTCACGCAGGGATGTGCTTAATGCAGAGAGACGGGGAGTTGTCATGGGCACCTCGGGACAGGCAATTCAAGGCTAGGGGTGTGAATGATTATCCGGTGGATCAGGATCGCCCTCAGGGAGATGGAAACGGCGCACAAAACCCACATCCAGGATCAAGTCGACCAGGCCAGGGAAAAGCCTGGTGAGGGCGATTACGATGTGATAATACCACGGGAGGATGGCATTTCTCCTGGGATGGCTGGCCAGGCGCACGATGCGGCGTGCCACCGCTTCGGAAGATAGGTAAAGGAAACCCGGCAGCTTCAACTTCTTTTTAATCACGTTGCTGCCCGAGTGTTGGCTGAACTCGGTGACTGCCGGACCTGGGTATATGCCCGAGACCTTCACCCCGAATGGGGCTGTCTCTCTCCTCAGTGCATCCGTGAAGCCGCGCACCCCGTACTTGCTGGCCGAGTAGATCGTATAGAGAGGCGCTGCAACCCAACCGGCGATCGAAGACATGTTGATCACGTGACCGGCGCGCTGCCGGTACATATGCGGTAGAACCGCCCGCGTCACCAGGATCAGGCCGGTGAGATTGACATTCAGCATCGCCTCGATATCCAGCTCGGGATCGAGTTCCTCCAGCCATTGCAGCCGGCCGAAGCCGGCATTGTTGAACAGGATATCGATCCGCCCATATGCATCCAGGACTGTTCTGACAGTCTTCTCGATCTCGACACGCTGGGTGATATTCATCGGGATAGCCATTGCTTCGCCGCCCGCGTGCCTGATCTCCTCCACCAGTTCCCGCAAACGATCCACGCGCCGGGCAGCCAGGGCAACAACGCAACCCTGCCTGGCAAACAAGCGGGCAGTATCGGCGCCAAACCCGGATGAGGCGCCGGTGATCAGAACAACTTTACCTTTAAGGGATTCAGACATCCTTGAGAGATCAGCCAGTTCAATCGCACGAAAATGGATTTATCCGCTGGTTTATACTGAGTGGGCAATCATTCCAAGATGGACATGTTTCGGCGAGAAACCAATCCTGGCGAAAATCAACCCTTTCGGATTTATTGTCCACAACCCCAGGAAGAAACTCTACTCTTCCTGCTCCCCTGTTTCTTCCTGCCGGCGGCGCGGGCGTGGCGGTTCGATGATCGGATCGGGAGCGATGGCGATCTGAACGACTTCGTCCATGTGTGTGATGGGCAGGATCTTGAGATCTTCACGCACTTTCTTGGGTACATCCACCAGGTCCTTCATGTTCTTTGCCGGCAGGAGCACCACCTTCAATCCGGCTCGGTGAGCGGCGAGTACTTTCTCGCGCACCCCGCCGATCGGTAGTACACGCCCGCGCAGGGTGATCTCGCCTGTCATACCCACTTCTTTATAAACTGGATGTCCGGTGAGGGCCGAGATGATGGCAGTGGCAAGGGTGATGCCGGCTGACGGACCGTCCTTGGGGATGGCACCCTCGGGCAAATGGACATGGATATCCATGCGTTCGAAGACCTCCGGGTCGATGCCAAAACGCGCTGCCCGCGATTTTATATACGTCAGCGCAGCCTGGCCGGACTCTTGCATGATATCCCCGATCTGTCCGGTCATTTGGAGATTGCCCTTGCCATCCAGGACAGCCACCTCCACCGGCATGATTTCGCCGCCGTTCTCGGTCCAGGCCAGGCTGGTGACCACGCCCACTTCATCCTGGCGCTCGGCCTCGGTCTGGAAGAACTGTTGGGGTCCAAGGAATTTCTCCATCAGGTCAGGACTGATGGTGGTGGGATAGCGTTTATCCTCCGCCTTCCAGCGTGCCACCTTGCGGCACACGCGCCCGATCTCCCGTTCCAGGTTGCGCACGCCGGCTTCATAAGTATATTCCCGGATGATTTGCCTCAGCGCATCCGCGGTAAATTGCAAGCCCAGGGAGTCAATGCCGGTTTCCTCGATCTGTCGCGGGATCAAAAAGCGCTCGGCGATGGTCAATTTCTCTTCTTCGATATAACCGGGAAACTCAATGACTTCCAGGCGATCCAGGAGGGCAGGCGGGATGCTCATCAGGGTATTGGCGGTGGTGATGAACATGACCTTCGAGAGGTCAAAGTCCAGTTCAAGGTAATGGTCGCTGAAGGCATGGTTCTGCTCTGGATCGAGAACTTCAAGCAGCGCGGATGACGGGTCGCCACGGAAATCCTGGCCGAGCTTGTCGATCTCGTCCAGCATGAAGAGCGGATTGGCAGTCCCGGCGCGTTTCATGGTCTGGAGGATGCGCCCGGGCATGGCACCGATGTAGGTGCGCCGGTGGCCGCGAATCTCCGCTTCGTCGCGCACGCCGCCCAGCGAGACGCGCACGAACTTGCGCCCCAGCGCTTCGGCAATCGACTTGCCCAGGGATGTCTTGCCTGTTCCGGGTGGACCGACGAAGCACAGGATGGGCTGGCGTTCCTTCTTGGGTTTCAAGGAACGGACAGCAATGTATTCCAGGATCCGGTCCTTGGCCTTCTTCAGGCCGTAATGGTCGCGCTCGAGCACCCGGGCTGCGTGTTTCACGTCCAGGTTGTCCTCGGTGGATTCCACCCAGGGCAGATCGAGGATCCAGTCCAGGTAGGTGCGGATGATGCCCACCTCGGGAGCCATCAGCGGCATCTGGGTCAAGCGTTCGAGTTCCTTCATGGCAACTGCACGGACATGTTCCGGCAGCTTTGCTTTTTCGATCTTTCCTTTCAGGTCGATTATGTCACGCGAAAAAATATCACCCTCTCCAAGCTCGTTCTGGATCTGTTTCATCTGCTCGCGCAAATAGAATTCGCGCTGGCTCTTATCCACTTCGCTTTGCACGCGGCTGTGGATCTCGTCTTCAAGTTCGAGCACATCCAGTTCCTGGGCAAGGAGTTTATTGATCCGCGTGAGGCGCTGGCGTGGATCCTTCATTAAAAGCAACTGCTGGCGCTCGGTCAGGTTGATCGAGACGGCGGTTGCGATCATGTCGGCCAGCCAGCCCGGATCGGAAATGTTCATGGCAAAGAGATGGGCTTCATCGGGGATGGTGCGGTCCAATTGTACACAGCGTTCAAACAGGTCCAGGGCATTGCGCATCAATGCCTGTATATTCTTGTCGGTTGCGGTGGACTCAAATATCACCCGTACACGCACTTTCAGCACCGGAGTCAGGCGGGTGAATTCCACCACTTCCACGCGGCGGCGTCCCTGCACCAGCGCCGAGGAGGAACTGTCCGGCATCGAGAGCAGTCGACCAACAGCCAGCTCCACCCCGATGGGCAGGAAATCGTCCGCCCCGGGGTCATCCATTTCAGGATCGCGCTGGGTTAAACCGATGACTGTTTGGTTGCGTTCGTGGGACTCCTGGATGGCAAGCAAGGAGGCCTCGCGTCCCAGGAAAACCGGTGTGACCATATGCGGGAAAATGACGATATCCCGCAGCGGCAGGACCAGCGCCTCGATACAACCTTCATCGTCAGGTGTGGCATTGGGAACGCGGTAAAGCTCATCCGTGCGTTGTGAATAAGAGGCGTTGAAATTCTCTTCGTTATCAAAAGACCAGTCGTGTTGTGGCATGGCACCTCAAATAATATTTCCAAGCTGAAGTTCAGCGGGTCAGATTTATCTTCCTATGACGATACACCCTGCTGGTTGGCAATGAACTTTTCCCAGGCTGTCTTCACTTCCGCAGTGACGAACATGCTGCCTGCAGACAGGACGATCTCATCCCCCTGATCAGCCAAATCCAGCGCCCGGGCAAGGGCAGCCTCCACGGGTGCCTTTACCTCGCAGGGTATCCCGAGGCCTGCCGCTGTCTCGGCGATCTTCTCCGGCGCGGTCGCCCGTGGGTGGTCAGCCCGGGTGGCAAGGATGAGCCGCACCCGCCCCTTGAGTGCCTCGAGCATCCCGGCCATATCCTTGTCTTCCGATGAGCCAAAGATCAGCAATACCGCCCTGCCTGGGAAGTATTTATCCAGAGTTTTAGCCAGTTTTTCAAACGAGTCCTGGTTGTGAGCCGAGTCCAATACCACGGGAGGTTCGCGGCGCACGATTTCAAAGCGGCACGGCCAGCTCACCTTTTCAAACCCAGCCTGGATGGCCTCATCGCGAATATCCAATCCGCTGATCTTCAATCCGGCATAAGCTGTAGCGGCATTGGTCACCTGGTGGTCTCCCAGCAGGGGGATGCGGAGTATAACCGATTTTTGATCGCGGGAAGATGTTCCCGGTGTTGTGACAGTGAAGGATTGACCCTCCAGGGAGTGTTCACCAGCCACAAAGGTCAGGTCGCGGCCCAACAGGGTAAGCGGAGCGTTGCGCTGCGCTGCCACCTGCTCCAGTACGATTCGCGCCTCATCCACTTGCGGTGCCGACACCACCGGGATCCCCGGTTTGATGATCCCCGCTTTCTCCCCGGCGATCAGCGTCAGGGTATTGCCGAGCACAGCCATGTGATCGTAAGAGAGTGAAGTGATGACCGAAACCAGCGGGGTGACAATGTTGGTCGCGTCCAGCCGTCCGCCTAGTCCCACCTCGATCACTGCGGCCGCCGCTTTTTGATTGGCAAAGTATAAGAGCGCCATGGCAGTGGTGATCTCGAAGGTCGTCAGCTTGGGAATGCGGGTGACAAATGGCTTGACCACCTGTACCAGTTCCACCAGTTGAGCATGGGTGACCGCCTGTCCATCGACCTGGATCCGTTCGACATAATCCTGCAAATGGGGCGAGGTGTACAGACCGGTTTTATACCCGGCTGCGCTCAACGCCGAGGCGATCAGCGCCGAGGTGGAACCTTTCCCCTTGGTCCCGGCGACATGGAAAATGGGGTACTTCCGTTCGGGATTGCCCAGGCAAGCCATCAGTTCCCGCATCCGGTCGAGGTTGAAATCGGCCTTAGCGAGTTCTGAAGATTTTTTCAGGCTATAATCGACGAAAGAATAGAGGTAATCCAGTGCCTGGTTGTAAGCAAGTTCGGTGTCCATTCGTGGAAGCATTGTAAATCGTTAATCATGATTCGTAAATTGCGATCTTTGCAATGGTTGGACTTTTATCCCTTCACCTGCGCCTCCCCGCTTGTACCTCGCTGAAAGAAAAGCGCGGGCGGCTGAAACCCTTGCTCGCCCGCTTGCACCGTGAATTCAACCTCTCCACGGCAGAGATGGGCCTGCAGGACGCATGGACAGAAACGATTGTCGCCTGTGCCATGCTGGGAAATGATTCTGCACATCTTCAATCCGCGCTGGAGACGGTGCGCAAGTGGGTCGAATCCCATTGGTCGGATGGGGATGTACTGGATTCGAAGATTGGAGATCATTTGACCGGAAGGAACGGGAGAGAGACAATCCCATTCCTTCACGGCGAAGGAGATTCATGGACTTACACCTTAAGGACAAGTGCGCCCTGGTCACGGGCGCCTCGCGTGGCTTGGGATATGCTGTTGCCCTTGGCCTGGCCCGTGAGGGTTGCCGTGTCGTCATCAATAGCCGCGACCAGGCAAAGCTCTCCAGCGCGGCTGAGGCGATCTCGCGTGGAGACCAAGGCACAGGTGACCGGTGTTAGCGGGGATATTGGCAATCCAGGATTTCCTGCGCAACTGGTGGAAGAGGCCGTTCAGGTCCTGGGAGGCCTGGACATCCTGGTCTGCAATGCCGGTGGTCCGCCTGCCGGGGCATTTGAGTCGTTTGACGACGCGGCATGGCAAAAGGCGATCGATCTCTCGCTGATGAGCCATGTACGCCTGATCAAGGCTGCCCTGCCCCATCTCGAGCGCTCGAAAAGTGCCAGCGTGCTGACCGTGACATCCTACTCCGTCAAACAACCGATCCCCAACCTGGTATTATCCAATTCCATCCGTGCAGCCACCGTTGGGCTTACCAAGTCGCTGGCATTGGAACTCGGCTCGAGCGGGATCCGCTTCAACTCCATCCTGCCAGCGTGGACGGAGACCGAACGCGTTACCGAATTGATGACCTTCAGGGCCAGGCAGAACGGGACAACTGTCGAGGAAGAGATCGCCAGGCAGTCGAAGGACAGTTCCCTGGGTCGCATGGGCACCCCGGAGGAATTTGCCAACGCGGCGGTATTCCTGGTCTCCCCTGCGGCAAGCTACATCACCGGCGTGATGCTCACCGTGGATGGTGGCATGTACAAAGGCACACTCTGAGAGGAATTATGAAACATTGCCTGAACTGTGAAAAATCCGAAGAGCAGGTACCGCTGCTGAAGATGCAATTCCAGGGCAAGGAGGAATATATCTGCCCACAGTGCCTGCCTGTGCTCATCCACAAGGCGGAGAAGTTGACCGATAAACTTCCCGGGATGCATGCCGGGAAACCTGCCGAGCACGAGCACTAGTCCCACTTCCAAGTACAACAACGGGGTATGCAAGCTGACCCCATAAAAAATATTGACACTTCCCAAGAATTCGTTTATATTACAACACTTGAGCATATACTCAGGTGTTGTATTATGAATAATCCAAAAACTTCCTCAATTATCGATGAGCATACCGCCGCGCATGTTGCAGAACTCTTCCGAGCCTTCAGCGACACCAGCCGCGTGCGCATCCTGTCGGTGCTGACCACCCAGGAATTGAATGTCAACGCCCTGGCAGCCCTGGTGGGAGTCAGCGAGTTCGGCTGTTTCCCATCACCTGCGCGGCCTGAGGCAGATGAAGATCGTCGTCGCAAGGCGGGATGGGAAAGAGGTCTTCTACCGTATCGATGACGAGCATATCATTTCGCTGTTCGGTCAAGGGGTGAAACATGTGCAGCAAGGCTGACTCTCTCCCCTGGGGAGCTGCTTCCCGATATTCTTTTTGGGATCCAAAACACTCTCTTTCTTCCCGGGTCGTTACTTTTCTCCTTCCATAGTTCCACTAACCCATCCCGGCTGTTCCCCGCTATCCGCGGGAGTCATCAGCCGATAACCAACCTCTCTTAAAACCACTTTTGCGCGGATACTATTTCGTCACTTGGAGATAAAAAATGCAACTCAGTACTGAAGTCAATGAAATCGTGCGCACAGACGCAGACGGATTAACGGATGTTGAGGTCGCCACCAGGCGCAGGCAATTCGGAGAAAATCGTTTGCCAGCGGAAAAGACGACCTCTCCCTGGATCATCCTTCTGAACCAGGTAAAAAGCCCGTTGGTTTACATCATCCTGGTGGCTGCATTGGTTTCCTTGATCGCCAAGGAATTGGGAGATTTCGCCATCATCATGGCCGTGGTGGTCATTGATGTTATTTTGGGTTTCATTCAGGAATACCAGGCACAGAAAACGTACACAGCGTTGAAAGGATTGCTCAAGCCGACCACGACTGTGCTGCGCGAGGGGGAACGTCGCGAGGTGGAAGTCTGGGAATTGGTACCCGGTGACCTTGTCATCCTCAATGCCGGAGAAAAAGTTCCTGGCGACGGGTTGGTACTGGAAAACATCAAGCTAGTCCTGGATGAGGCCATCCTGACCGGAGAAAGTGAACCAGTCAATAAAGCGATCAATGAGAATACTTTCATGGGCACCACCGTCCTGGCCGGGCGCGGCCTGATGCAGGTCCAGTCGACCGGGTCGGCCACCGAGCTGGGCAAGATTGCCACCAGCCTGCAGGAGCATATTGAAGAGGACACCCCCTTGCAAAAACGGTTGAAGTCTTTCAGCAAGTCCCTGACATGGATCGTTCTTGGCTTCACCCTGGCCATCCTGACCACCGGAATGATCATGGGCGGTAGCTTCCTGGAAATGCTGCGAACTTCGATCATCCTCGCCATTGCCGCAGTTCCTGAAGGGTTACTGATCGCAGTCACTGTTATCCTGGTGCTGGGCATGCGCAAGATTTTAAAGCGCAATGGCCTGGTCAAGCGCCTGCTGGCAGTTGAAACGCTCGGCTCGGTGACGGTCATCTGCACCGACAAAACCGGCACCCTGACCGAAGGACGGATGCGCGTCTCAAAATCTGAGATTATTGATCCCGAGCGCGCCCTGCAGACGATGGTGCTGTGCAACGATCTCGAAGGTCCTGTGGATATCGCCATGTGGGAGCATGCCCGGCAGCAATTGGATGGGGATCCGCAGCAGATGGTTGACCAATCGAAACGCCTCGAGGTGGAATTGTTCACCAGTGAGACCAAGTACATGATCACCGCTATCACGGGGAATATTTTCCAGGAGCAGGGATACAATTTCCTAAAAGGCGCCCCCGAAATAGTGCTGGGCATGTGCAAGATCACACCACAGGAGAAGGCTCGTTTCCTGGGGATTGTCGATCAGTGGGCGGGGGAAGGCCTGCGCATGATCGGCCTGGCATACCGTCAACTTGGGAGATTGGACGATTACAGCGGTTACACTTGGGTGGGCCTGGTCGGGATGGAAGATCCGGTCCGTGAAGGCGTGGTTGAGGCCGTTCGTGTGGCTCAAAAGGCTGGCATCCAGGTGAAGATGATTACCGGAGACTATCGGAAAACAGCCGAAAATATTGCCCAAACGATAGGCATTATGAAAGAAGACGACCTGAGCATGGAAGGTCCGGAGGTAGCTTCGCTCAATGACAAGGAATTGCAAGAAAGAGTAAAACACACATCTGTCTTTGCCCGCATCCGCCCGCAGGACAAGTTCCGCATTATTAAGGCGTTGCAGGCTAATGGAGAGATCACCTCCATGATCGGTGATGGTGTCAATGATGCGCCCGCCCTGCAGCGCTCCAACATTGGCGTGGTGGTTGGCTCTGCCACGGATGTCGCCAAGGAAACCGCTGACCTGATCCTGCTGGACAACAACTTCCGCACCATCGTGTCCGCCATTGAAGAAGGGCGGATCATTTTCCAGAACATCCGCAAGGTGGTTGCCTATACATTATCCAACTCATTTGCCGAGGTGCTGACGATTTTTGTGGCGATGATCCTGGGCTGGCCAGCCCCGCTAATCGTAGCCCAGATATTATGGATCCACCTGATCTGCGATGGTCCGTCGGATATTGTGCTTGGTTTTGAGCCGAAGGAATACGGCATCATGGACGAGCCGCCCAAATCGCTCAAGGAGCCCATCCTGAATCGCCTCGGACTCTCGTTGATCGGCGTCATCAGCATCTCGAGCGCTATAGCTGTCCTGTTCCTCTTTCACCACATGTACTCGGCACATGGTAATCCTGTCGAAGGGCGCAGCATTGTTTTTGCCTCCTTTGCAGTCAACTCGATGGTCTATATCTTCGCTTACCGCAGTCTGCGCCAACCGCTCTTCCGCATGAACAAGCTCAGCGCCAACATGCCCCTGGTCTGGGCGGTACTGGCTGGACTGCTCATGGCTGTACTTCCCTTCCTTGTTCCCGGCTTGCGCGATCTGCTTGGTCTCGTCCCGCTGACTTTTGGCGAATGGATGCTGTCGCTGGAATTGCGCTTGGCTTATTGGCGATGGTCGAGATGGGAAATGGATCAGCAACAAAGTACACAATAACGGTAAAAACTGATTCGAATTCATTTGGAACCAAAGGATATTATGCAGCAAGAACTTTTCAAAAGTTCGTTGGAAAAACATCACAGCGAGGATGATAAATACCATCTATTAAAAGATCCCCACCGACAAGCCTCCAGCTTATCGGATATCATCCTGGGAGGGCAGGATGGATTGGTAAATGTCCTGGGAGTAATTTTAGGTGTAGCAGCTGCTACTCACGATCCGCGCATCGTCCTGGTGGCCGGGCTTGCAGCCACTTTCGCCGAGTCCGTCTCGATGGGTGCCGTGGCGTACACATCCACCCTTGCCGACGCTGATTTCTACGAGGCTGAGCGTGCGCGCGAATTTCGCCATATTTCCCAAGTTCCCCACTTGGAGAAAAAAGAGATCCATGAGATCTATGCAAAGAAAGGATTTGAAGGCGAGCTGTTGGATCATATCGTCGAGACAATTACTGCCAATGAAGATGTCTGGGTGGCAGTAATGATGAGCGAGGAACACCAGATCGGCCCTACCGACCGCCGCCAGGCATTTAAATCAGCCTTGTTGGTTGGATTCTCAGCCATTGTCGGATCGTTAATTCCACTTGCGCCGTTCGCCTTGCTACCGGTGGATTACAGCATGTGGGTTGCTGTTGGCATAACTGCATTGGTGCTTTTTGGCGTTGGTGCATACAAGGCGCGTACCACAGTTGGGCACCCTGGCAAGAGCGGATTGGAGATGGCGGTAATCGGTACTTTAAGCGCACTTGTCGGGTACGCGGTGGGGGCGCTGTTTAAAATTCCACCAACTCCCTGATCGAAAAAGGAGGCAAGCATGAGCCGAATAGCCATATTCTTCCTGATGATCGCCGCGCCCGCCCTGGCGATCTGTTTGGCGCTGCTGGGATTGGAAACATTGGATAAGAATATTCTGGGCTGGTTCCTGCTGGTGTTCGGCATTGCCTATCCAGCTGGAAGTGTGATCTATTACTTCATCCGCCGCGAACCTTTCTGGCGCTCAGCTCGAAGTGGTGAAACCGCCAGGGAAGAAAAGGGTGACCTCTCCTTTTGGCTCATTTTGCCCGGGTTCCTGGCAGCATTCTTTGCCCCCCCACTGGAGTGGATCTACCTGGCTACATTTCTACCCCGCAACGTCTGGATGCAGGTTACAGGGTTGATCTTGATACTGGCAGCTCTGGCAATCCGCATCTGGTCCCGAGCCCATATTCGCGGCTTGTATTCTGGACATGTTGAAGTCCAGGCTGATCATCAACTTGTGCAGAGCGGTCCTTACCGCTTGGTCCGTCATCCCGGATATGTTGGTTTTCTGCTGCTGACCCTGGGTGTTGTTTTGGGTTATTCGAGCCTGATCGGATTGATTTCCATCCCCCTTCTGCTCCTGCCAGGTTTGGCTTATCGAATAAACGTGGAGGAAAGGTTGCTGCAGGAGCAGTTCGGTGAAGAATTTCGAGACTATAAGGCGAGGACAAAGAAATTGATTCCGGGAATCTGGTGAGAAGAGCTTGCCATGAAGTACAGCTCATTGGAGTTGTTGGTCTGCCCTGACTGCCACGGTCGCCTGGATTTAGAATCAGAATCCAACGGTTCCATTGATCATGGCAGCCTGAAATGTACTGCCTGCCGGCAGGATTATCCGGTCGAGCGGGGCATTCCACAATTCATCCAGCCCGAGATGCTCTCCGGATCCAACCGACGTTTTTCGCACATGTACGACTGGTTTTCATGGGGTTACCGCGCTTTTTCCAAACTTGCGTTTGGCTTTATCGGCATGAAAGAGGAAACAGGACGCCGCGAGATCACCGACCGGCTCGAGCCGCGCGGCGGGGATGTACTCGAAGTTTCGATCGGCCCGGGAGTCAACCTGCCCTACATCATCGATCGACCGGATGTGGGCGAGGTGTTCGGACTGGATATCTCGCTCGGACAGTTGCTCCGCTGCAAGTCCTATGTCCACAAAAAAGTTGGGATGTGGATCTCTTCCTCGGGAACGGTGAAAGGCTGCCCTTTCAAGACAATTCGTTCGGGGGCGTATTCCATGTGGGCGGGATCAATTTCTTCAATGATAAAAAATCCGCCATCGACGAGATGATCCGGGTCGCCCAGCCGGGCGCACGCATCCTGGTCGCAGACGAGACCGAGAAAGGGGCGCTCGGTTATGAGCGGTTCATTCCGGGGTTCAAGGGTTCATTTGGCGGCAAGCGCCAGACGATCACGGCGCCGATCAACTTCGTGCCGAATGAGATGAAGGAGCTCCGCTTGTTCGATGTGTGGAAAGGTTGGCTTTACTGCCTGGAGTTCAGGAAGCCATGAGTAGGGAGTGATGAAATGAAAACAGGTGCTTATCGTGACCAGGTGGTCATTGTCACAGGGGCATCGGCAGGGATCGGGAGGGCAATTGCAATCCAACTGGCAGGTCAGGGGGCAAAGCTGGTGCTCGCGGCAAGGCGGAAGGAACGCCTGGAAGAAGTGGCAGCAGAGTGCCGCGCACTGGGAGGAGCAGCGCTTGTCGTCCCCACGGATGTATCCAGGGAAGAACAATGCCAAAAACTGGTGGAAGAAACAATGGCAGCATTTGGACGCCTGGATATGCTGGTCAGCAATGCCGGGCTGGCTGTGCTCTCACGCCTGGAGGACTACACCACCCTCGATCTCTTTCGGCATGTGATGAATGTGAACTTCTACGGCGCTGTTCACTGCAGTTATTACAGCCTGCCGTATCTCAAACAAAGCCAGGGGCGCATCCTGGCAATCTCCAGCCTCGGGGGTAAAGCTGCGCTTCCCTACAACTCGCCTTATTGTGCCAGCAAATCCGCACTGAATAGCTTTTTTGATGCACTGCGCATGGAAGTCACCCACCACGGCGTCAGTGTCACTCTCGTTTGTCCCTTTTGGGTGGTCACCGAGTTCCACGAAGCCGTGTTGGATAAGAATGGAGTACCGGCAGGGGCACACGGGCGGGCAGTCTACACCAGGAAGATGATGACGGCTGATCAATGCGCCCGGATCGCACTGCGCGCCGCACAGAACCGCCGCCGGGAGGTCTTGTTCGGCCCCGGCGCAATGACTGCCATGCTCAAGTTGCTTGCTCCCGGGCTATTGGACTGGATCTCGGTCAATATTGTCCTCAAGGCGGCAGCCAAAAGGGCTCAGGGTGGCAGGAAGGCGACCGATGAACCTGGAACTGGTTGAGACCATCCTGCGCAAGGCTGGCGGGATACTGGCTTTCATCACCCTGGGGGTGATCATCCTTGGCATCTGGCGCGGCACGCTTCGCCCGGCTGGTCGCACCAGCGGGAAGGCAGCCGGCTGGTTGCGATCGTTCCTGTTTTATTTTTTGGCAACCGCCGGCTTTATGGGCTTTTCGATATATTTCTGGAAGCCCCTCCCCTTGGAGCTGGCACCGGGAGTTCGTCTTTGCCTGCTGGTTGCGGGCAGCCTGGTTTACTTCCCGGGGATCGCCTTCCTGCTCTGGGCGCGGCTGGCACTGGGCAAGATGTACTTCGTCTCGACCAGCTTCGGCGCCCAGTTGTATGCCAACCACCGGCTGGTTACACACGGCCCGTTTTCCATTGTCCGCCATCCCATGTATCTTGGCCTGGTCGTTGCTGCCCTGGGAAGCCTGCTGCTCTACCAGACATGGACAACGCTTGCCTTTGTTCTCTTTGCCCCGTTCGTCCTGCGCCGCGCCCGGCACGAGGAACTGGCCCTGGCTGGTGAGTTCGGGGAGGAGTGGCAGGAATACTGCCGCCGCGTCCCGGCTTTTTTCCCGCGCCTGAAAGGCAGGCATAAATGACACGAATCGACCTCCAGGGGATTGCCCGCACGTTGTTGGTACCGCTTGCGTGCCGCGCAATGGAATCACCCCGGGCGGATGCGATCCTCCGCGACCCGCGCGCAGTGGAGGTATTCAACGCCCTGGGGGGAAACAAGGATTTCTTGATGGGGATGAGCGGGCACGACCTGTTCGCCACCGTGATGCGCGTTCGACAATTCGACACCTACGCGCGTGATTTCCTGGCTCGTAACCCGGGTGGAATGGTGGTGGACATCGGCTGCGGGTTGGACACACGCTTCGAGCGCCTCGATGATGGGTGCCTGCAATGGATTGGCGTGGATCTCCCCGAGGTGATCCATTTACGCCATGGATTGTTGCCAGATACACCCCGCAGCAGGACCATCGCCCGCTCCATGTTGGATCTTTCCTGGATTGAAGAGCTGTCCGGTTATGAAAAGCCGGTCATTTTTCTCGCAGAGGGCGTTTTCCCTTATTTCAGCGCTTCCGAGGTAAAGCCACTGCTTGTCGAACTCAGGCGGAGTTTCTCCGGCAGCGAGTTGGTATTTGATGCTCTGTCCCCGCTGATGACATGGATTCACAATCACAGCAATTCGGTGCTCAAGCGATCAGGTACAGCCATAAAATGGGATATCCGCCGACCGGAAGAACTCAAATCTTGGGGACTTACACTTCTGGAACGCTGGGGTTATTTTGACAGGCCTGAACCTCGCCTGGGAGTCGCTTCACTGGTCCGCCATATCCCAGCGCTAGCGAATGCCACGTACATTCTGCATTATCGCCTCGGGAATTAGCCTCATGAAAATGACCAATCGATGGAATCGCATCATCTATTATTTATGGGCTCCCATCTATGACGCGACTGTCGGTCGCTTCTTCCTTCCCGGGCGGAAACGGGCAATGGCAGCCTTGGCCCTGCAGCCGGGTGAGCGCCTGCTCCTGGTGGGATGTGGTACCGGTGCAGACTTGCCATTCATACCATGGGGTGTGGAGGTCACTGGCATTGATCTCAGCCGGGAAATGCTCAACCGCGCCCAGGCTTGCCTGCCTCTCCACGGTCGCTCGGTGAATTTGCTCCAGGGAGATGCCCAGCACTTGCTTGTGCAGGAAGCAGGTTACGATGCCGTCGTTTTCAACCTGATCCTGTCGGTCATCCCGGACGGGCGTCAATGCCTGCAGGAGAACCTGCGTGCCTTGAAACCGGGGGGTCGGGCAGTTATTTTTGATAAATTTCTTCCCGATGGCGCTCAGGTTTCCCTGGGACGCCGCGTAATGAACTTCTTCAGCACCCTGCTTGGCACAGACATCACGCGGCGTTTCGGCGACCTGGTATCCGGTCTCCCCTGCCAGGTCACCCGCAACGAGCCAAGCCTCATGCGCGGAATGTATCGCATCATCCTCTTGAAGAAAACGGGATAGTCGGGATCCAGGAGAATAAAAAACCGGGGCATCCATTGGAATGGCCCGGTTTGTCTTTTCCTAGATCGCCTGTCCTTTGAACTGGCTCAAATACAGGCGGTGGTAGAAACCGTGCCTGTCGAGCAATTGTTGGTGCGTACCCTGCTCGACGATCTCCCCATTGTCGATGACCACGACGTTGTCGGCATCGCGTATCGTGCTCAAGCGGTGAGCGATGACAAAGGAAGTCCGTCCTTCCATTAGCCGCAGGAGCGCTTTTTGGATGCGCGCTTCCGTGCGCGTGTCCACGCTGGAAGTGGCCTCATCGAGAATGAGAATTGCCGGGTCGGCGAGGACCGCCCGGGCAATCGCCAGCATTTGGCGCTGTCCCTGGCTCAGGTTACTGGCGCGTTCTGTGAGCACAGTCTGGTAACCATGTGGCAGTTGGCGGATGAAGTGGTCTGCATCCGCCAACCCGGCCGCGCGGATGACCTCCTGGTCATTGGCCTCCAGCCGTCCATAGCGGATATTCTCCATGACGGTATCTGCGAAGAGGAAGGTATCCTGCAGAACCACGCCCAGCTTGCGGCGCAAGTCCGCCTTGGACACCTGGCGGATGTCGATCCCATCGATGGTGATGCGGCCTCCCTGGATCTCGTAGAAATGCCCCAAGAGGTTCACCATGGTTGTCTTCCCCGCCCCGGTGGGACCGACCAGGGCAATCGTCTGTCCTGCTTTCGCTTCGAGGGTCATGTGCTTGATCACCGGTATGTTCGGCAGGTAAGCAAAATCCACATTCTCGAAACACACGTGTCCTTCAACAGCCTCGAAGCTGAGCGCATCCGGGGCATCAAGAACTTCTGGTGCAGTATCGATGACCTCGAAGACGCGTTCTGCCCCGGCCAGCGCCGCCTGGATGGAGTTAAATATATTTGCGATCTGGCGCAGTGGGTTGATGAAGTTCTGACCGTAATTGATGAACGTGGCGATGGTGCCCACGCTGACCAGCCCATGCAGAGCCAGGTAACCTCCCAATCCCGCCAGGACGATGACAAAGAAATTCCCCAGCACGTTGGTCAACGGCATCAGCAACATGGCATAGGAGTTTGCATAGATACCCGCTTTGTAGACTGCCTGGTTGTGCTTGCGGAAGGTTTCCACCGCCGATTCGTTGCGCCGAAAGGCCATTACCACTTTCCCCCCGCTGAGGCTCTCCTCCATCGCCCCATTCAATAAACCAAGCTGCTTCTGTAATTCGCGGAAGCCCCGCCGGGTGTACCTGGCGACAAATTCGGTGAACCAGAACATGATCGGGACGACGACCAGGGCAGCAAGTGCCAGCCAGGCATTCAACACGAACATGGTCACCAGTATGCCGACCATGGAAAGGATGCTGGCGATCAGCGCGGTCACATTTTGCGAAACAGCCTGGTTGATCGCGTCGATGTCGTTGGTCAGGCGGCTCATCAATTCACCGGGAGGATTGCGATCGAAGAAACCTAGTGAGAGGGTCTGCAAATGCTCGAACAGGTCACGACGTAATTGTTTTAATGCCCGCTGAGAGACGCGCGCCATCCCCCAGTTCGACAGGGCAGTGAAACCGTTGGTAAACACGTACACAACCAACATCAACACTGCAATACGCATCAGCCCGGCAGGATCCTTGCCGCCGATGAATTTATCAATGGCACGCCCCATCAGGTAGGGTCCGCCCAAGCTGAGCAGGGTGTAGAAAAGCACCAGCACCATCATCATGACCAGTGCCCATTTGAAGGGTTTTAGGTATGGCAGCAGGCGGATCAGTGCCTTCCGTGGCTGGCGGGCTTTTTCGATCCTGCCCATCTGGACGGGACGCCGTGGCATGAGACTGGAACGGGTTTCAGCGCGGGAACGTTCTTGAAGAGACATGAGATTTCCTGTTGCCTGTGTCAGTTACTGAATTGCAAAATACATGCGTCTCTGACAGCGGCATTCTGCGGAGTAAAACCAATTTGCTAATCCTCATGGAAGCCATCTCCCAACTGGGAGTCATAGATCTCCTGGTAGATCTTGCTGCTCTTTAGCAACACGGCATGGGTGCCCTCGGCAGCGATCTTGCCATGATCGATGATCACGATCTTGTCGGCATTCAACACGGTGCTGATGCGTTGCGCAACTACGAACGTGGTGATCTTGGGTTGGTGCCCCTTTCAGGGCAGATTGGATCTTAGCTTCCGTTTCCACATCCACCGAACTGGTCGAGTCGTCCAGGATCAGGATCTCTGGCTGCATCAACAGGGCACGCGCGATGGCAATTCGCTGCTTTTGCCCACCGGAGAGGTTGACTCCGCGCTCCTCGATATGCGTATCATAGCCGTGTTCCAGGTTAACGATGAAGTCGTGCGCCTGGGCAGCTTTCGCCGCGGCAACCACTTCTTCCTCGCTGGCATCCGGCTGTCCGTAACGGATGTTGTCTCTTACGTTACCGGAAAATAGTACCGTCTCCTGCGGCACAAGGCCGATATGGGCACGGAGAGAGTTCCTGGCGGACCTCCCGCAGATCCATGTCATCGAGGAGTATCCTGCCGGAGGATGTATCGTAGAAGCGCGGGATCAAGTTGACCAGGCTGGTCTTTCCTGCGCCTGTCGTTCCCAGGATGGCAACCGTCTGCCCGGGCTCGGTGGTCAGGTTCACCCCGTTCAATACCGCAGTATCCGCATCGCCATTGTAATGGAAAGAAACATTCTCAAATACAAGCCGGGCCGGCACCTGCTCGGGAAGGGGGATGGCATCCGGGGAATCCTGGACTTCGGAAACGGTGTCCAGAACTTCGTTTACGCGCTGTGCCGAAGCGAATCCACTTGCCCAGGTATTGGACAGCATGGTCATCATGGTCAATGGTCCCATGGTGGTCAGCAGGTAGTTGGTGAAGGCCACGATCTGGCCCACGGAAAGGTCCCCCTGGATGGATTGCAGCCCTCCCGACCAGATGACAATCACCATGCCAAGGTTGACGAAGATGGTCAGCACCGGCGACATGGTCGACATGAACTGCATCACCCGGATGGTGTGCCCGGTGAAACCCTCGTTGGCAGCTTCAAATCTCTCGTTTTCGAAATCGGCACGCACAAATGCCTTTACCACGCGTGCCCCGGAAATGTTCTCTTGCAGAACTGTGTTCAGGCGGTCGAGGCGCTGCTGAACAGAACGGAAGAGCGGTTCCATGCGCAGGATGAAGACAACGATTATGATCGAGGTGACGATGATGAGAGGCGAGAGGATCAGCGCCAGGCGGCTGTCGGTGGCGACCATCATGACGATGCTCCCGATCATCAACAAGGGCGCACGTGTGCCGATCCGCAAGGAGACCTGCACCAGGCGTTGCACGGCGGTTGTGTCACTGGAAAGACGTACCATCAGCTTACCGGTGGAAAAACTGTCGTAGTTGCCGTAAGAAAATTTCTGGATCTTGAGGAATAGCGCCTCGCGCAGGTCGCGTGCCACGCTTTCACCCACTTGAACGGAGAAGATGTTATTCCCAACGGCGATGAGCGCACTCAACAGCGAAATCCCCAGCATGATAAGCGAAGTCTGCAGGACAACGGTCATGTTCCCGGCATTAATTCCTTTATCTATGATCCGTTGGATCAAGCGCGGGATGGAAAGGTCCAGGAAGACAAGTGAGGTCAACAGGATCAATGAGACTACCGAACGTTTCCAGTAGGGTCTGACAAAACGGAGAAGTTTACGCATGTGTTTCATAAAGGAGTTCCGATCCCAGGTCTGAAGAATGCTCCGTTTTCATGCTTCACAGAGTGCTTCTTGCAAGTGTGTCAATCCCGCCCTTATCATTTGCAGATCCGCTTTTTCAAGCCGGGCAAGCCTTGTTTTCATCCAATGACTGGCTTGTCCGAAAATTTTCTCAAGCAAGGCTGCACCCTGCGGTGTCAAGCCCAGCACACCAAAACGACGGTCCTTTACACTCGTCTGGCGGCTGACCAAGCCCTTGTTTACCAGCAGCTCAATTGCCTGGCTGATGGCAGGGCGGCTGATATGGCCCACATCTGCCAACTCGCTGACTGAGCATGCCCCCCTGCGGATATGACGCAGGATGTGGAATTGTTCCACGGAGATATCGAATTTTTCCGTTGCTATCGAACGCACCTGCGACCGGACGGAATTCCAGGCTGGCGGGATCGTCTCCCAGAACAGGTCGACCACCTGTTGGAGCATTTCGTCTGAATGTTCTGCCATCGATCCTCTATCGCTTAATACTTAAGATCGATTAATAGTTAACCAACGAAACCATTCTAGCTTCCCTCGCAATGCCTGTCAATCCTTTATTCTCGAAGGAATAAAAATCCGCCTGCGGGCGGATTTTTACTTAGGAATTGTCTTGATATTTACACCTGGCTCTGCGGATCTTTCATCTGGGTGATCAATCCCACGCTGAGGACGACCAGCCCGATCGCCAACAGCAAAGCCGGCGTGAATTCGCCGTCCCTGGTCTTGAGCGCTTCCATAATATAAACAAACACAACAGACGCCTGGCCAAACAACTGGATGAGACCGTTCGAGGTTCCCTCCGGGGTGGGATGGGTGATCTCGGCGGCATATTGCATGCCCACCGGGTTGGCGCTCACCAGGAAGAACCCCATTGCAAATGCAGAGATGAACAAGACCCACAAGGACATGCCAAAGGTCAGCCCGACCAGCCCGGGGATGGCAAGAGCAAATCCGAGCATCAGGTAGCGCTGCCGTTTATGCTGCCGGTCAGAAAATGGCGGGATGACAACCGCCCCCAACACACCCCCGACAAGCATCAACGCTCCCAGGGTACCGGCATCCGTGGGAGTGAAACCGCGTGGACGGATGATGGCTTCCACCCAGGTGGTCAGACCATTAAAGATGCCCATGCCTATGAAGGAGATCACCAGGTAGAGCCAAAATTCCTTGACCTTCAGGGCGTGTTTTAGCCCATCCAGCATCAGGGCGCGAACCTCGCCGCCGGGTGGGCAGGGTGGAGAGGCAGGCTTCTCGCGTGCGAAGACCAGGAATACCACTGCCGATATCCCGGCCGCAATCCCGTAGAGGAGTTGCACGGTCGGGATGGGCATACTCTCGATCAGGATGGGGGTCAACACCATGCCAAGAGCCGTTCCGACCAGGCTGGACAGGGTCACCAATCCAACCGCGGTGGCGCGTTCCTCGGTGCTGAACCACTGCGCCGGCACCTTTGTCCAGGCATTGAGCAGGAAAGGCTGGGCAATTGCCACGCCGATGGTGCAGACCAGCACCAGGGTGTAGTCCGCCCCGACCAGGCCGCGCAGGACGCCGAAGATGCCCATCACTACCGCCCCAATTCCCACCGTCAGGCGGAAACCATATGTGTCGATCGCCCACGAAACCGGGATGGATAGCGGGATAAAGGTGATCATGAAGGCCATCGACAGGAAGCCGATCTGCAGATCGGTCACCCCGTAGTAGGCAGCCGCGGGCCCGGTGATGGGCGCATAGGCGATCCATAACACCTGGATGGTCAGGTTGATGAACATAAAGACCGCTAATACCACCCAGCGGTAGGCGTAAACACGAAAGGATTTTTCTGTCACGGAATCTCCTCAGGATGGGTCGCGGTGGCAACCTGGTTTTTTCAGCGCGCGGAAATTACATGTGTATTAAACCCTTTGTACCTTTTCCGGTGCGCATTTCAGAATAATTCACCCCTTCCGCAACAGGAGATCATCCAAGTCCGGTAATGCTGGAGTTGACGATCCTGTCTCGATCAATCCGCCGGATGACAGATAATCACCCGGAACGGTGCGTTAGTTAAATCGAAAAGCGGCGCAAGCCTCGGTTTGGAAGCTGCGCCGCCTGGGTTATTGCCTGTGGAGATCTACTATCTGGTAATCTCCGGATTACTTCTTTTCGGCATAAAAACAGCCCACTCCGCCGTCCGCTGTGGTCATGGTGCCGTCGATATAGTCCCGGCTGCTGTTGACTGTCCCGATATAATGAGCATAAGGCTCACCGTTGTAAATGTAGTCCAGGTTATCCCCAATGAGTGTATACGTGCCGGATCCACCGCCTGTTCCTTCCACGGCAGTAAATGTTCCATCTGTACTTAAAGTGAGGGTGGCGGGTCCGCTGAAATTAGGGCCGCAGTCCCAATTGTAATAAAGGTCCCAGTCACCAGTGATCGAACCAGATAATATTTGCAGCGGATTATTGCTCTGGAGCGAGGCAAAAGGTCCGCTGCCCTGGGTGCCAAGGTAGACAAGTACACCAGCGACAACCAAGCACAAACAGCACAAAAGAACGATGACGACGATGGGGATGATGATCTTCCACGCAGAGCGCTTGCGCGGTGGGGGTGGGGCGGGGATTTCGGGGAATTCTGTCATTGGAGCCTCCATTTTTCTAGCTATTATACTGCTACCTTCCACTCCTCCAGGCAGATTGCCCCTGGTTTCAAGCCTTGACAAGCGCACCGGGGAGGGTAGAATATTCATGGCGCAAGCCTATTTTTATTTTATACCAATAAGTGTACAAATGACACTAAACCATTTTTTACACCCTGATATTCTCGAAGCGATCCTGCGTGCCCTGCGCGAAGATATCGGAACCGGCGACGTTACCACCAACACGATCATCCCCGCCCAGGCAGACATGCGCGGGCAGATCATCGCCAAGCAGGATGGCGTCGTTGCCGGGCTGGACGTTGCCCGCGCCGTTTACCTGGAGCTCGATGCGCAGGTGGATTTCCAGCCGCAGGTGGATGAGGGCGACCGGGTGACCGACCGCCAGGTGCTGGCGCTTCTTTCCGGTAGTACCCGCAGCCTGCTGACCGCCGAACGGACTGCGCTCAACTTCCTTGGGCGGATGTCCGGCATCGCCACCCTGACGCGCTCCTTTGTGGATGCGGTTGCCGGGACAAAAGCCGTCATCCTGGACACGCGCAAGACCGCCCCCGGCCTGCGCATGGTCGACAAACTTGCCGTCAAGCGCGGAGGCGGGCAGAACCACCGAATTGGTCTGTACGACATGATCCTCATCAAGGATAACCACATCGATTATGCCGGGTCCATCACTGCCGCAGTAAATCGCGCCCGGGCCACTCACAACGGGCTGGAGATCGAGGTGGAGGCGCGCACCCTGGACCACCTGCAGGAGGCACTCTCCCTGGGTGTGGAACGTATCCTGCTCGATAATATGTCCCTGCAGATGATGACGGAAGCCGTCCTGATTACGGCCGGACGGGCAAAGTTGGAAGCCAGCGGCAATGTCACCCTGGAGACCGTGCGCAGTATCGCTGAGACAGGTGTGGACTTCATCTCCTCCGGAGCTTTGACCCACTCGGTGAAGGTCTTCGACGTAAGTTTCGATTATTTGGATTGATCGGGAATCGCCAGCCTTACTGGAATAGATTGATATACTCTGACAGCAGGCTGACGATCCCATAGGAGCAAAATGAACGCAAATGAAATTAAAATAAATGAAATGTATGAATCAATGAAAGCCAAACTGAGCCGCATTGTGCCCGACGTGGAACTGCGCTATAAGGCCGAGATTGCCGTCGAGATCAATGAACTTAAAAAACAGCGCAACGCGGTCATCCTGGGTCACAATTACATGGAACCGGCGTTGTTCCATTCCATCCCAGACTTTACCGGTGATTCGCTTGATCTTTCCCGCAAAGCTGCCCAGACGGACAAGGATGTGATCGTCTTTTGCGGCGTCAGGTTCATGGCTGAGACAGCCAAGATCCTGAAATCCATCCAAGACCGTTCTCCTGCCGTCTGCCAAAGCAGGTTGTTCACTGGCCGAGTCGATCACGGCGGCAGATGTGCGCGCTCTCAAGGCAAAATTCCCCGGTGTGCCGGTGGTCACCTATGTCAACACCTATGCCGATGTGAAAGCAGAGTCGGATATCTGCTGCACTTCCAGCAATGCCATTGCGGTTGTCGATTCGCTCCATGCTGACACGGTCATCTTCCTGCCGGATGAATACCTGGCGAAGAACGTGGCGCGCGAGACAGGGAAACACATCATCTTCCCCACCATGTCCCCTGCCCTTGTGGGTGAGTCACAGAAGGCTGATGCCCCGGAACTGGATTATCAACTCATCGGCTGGCCCGGCAGGTGCGAAGTCCACGAGAAATTCACCCTCAAGGATATCGAGACCGTGCGCGCCCAGTTCCCGGATGTGCTCATCCTGGCTCACCCGGAATGCAGCCCCGAGGTCACCGCAGCGGCAGATTTCTCCGGTTCGACCAATGCCATGATCCGCTTCGTGCAGGAGTCAAAGGCCCCTCATTACCTGGTGCTGACCGAGTGTGCCATGGGCGACAATATCGCCGCCGCCAACCCGGATAAGGATATGCTGCGCCTGTGCATGGTACGCTGTCCGCACATGAACACGATCACGATGGAAGATACCCGGGATGCCCTCAAGTTCAACCGCTATATCATCGATGTGCCCGAAGAGATCCGCCTGAAGGCATATCGAGCCGTGGAACGCATGATCCAGATTGGATAAGGAGTACAGTCCGGCGGAAGGTTTACAATTCCGCTCGCTTAAGTGACAGCCTATGAAAACAACTGACGTGCTCATCATCGGATCCGGAATCGCTGGTGCATCCGCAGCCCTGCGACTGGCGCAGAATCCTCAGCGCCGAATCATCCTCATCACCCGCGAACCCGACCCGCTCGAGTCCAACTCGCGTTATGCCCAGGGAGGGATCGTTGGGCGGGGGAAGGACGACACCGTTGACCTGCTGGTGGAGGATATCCTGGCGGCCGGTGCGGGTGCATCCCTGCCCAGTGCGGCGCGCATCCTGGCCGAGGAAGGCCCAATGTTGCTCGAGGATGTGCTGGTCAATACCGCGGGCATCCACTTCGACCACAAGTCGGGTGGCGACCCGGAATATGGCCAGGAAGGCGCCCATTCCCGGCGGCGCATCCTGCATGTCGGCGATGGAACCGGGCATGCCATCATGCAGGCGCTGATCGCTTCCCTGCATCAATGCCCCAACGTGGAACTGCTGACCGGCGCCACCGCCGTGGACCTGATCACCTATCCCCATCATTCACGCGACCCGTTGGCTGCCTACCAACCTGTTACATGTCATGGCGCCTACGTCTTTGACCACAAGGGCAAGGCCGTTCACCGCACCCTGGCCTCGGCCACCATCCTGGCCACGGGCGGCCTGGGGCGCATCTACCGCAACACCACCAATCCTCCGGGCGCACGCGGCGATGGGCTTGCCATGGCATCACGTGCCGGGGCGCGCATAGTGAATGCTGAATATATTCAATTTCACCCCACATGCCTTTCGGTGCCGGGAGCAGAGGGCTTCCTGATCAGCGAAGCGGTGCGCGGCGAAGGCGCGATCCTGCTCACCCCGGATGGTCAGCCGTTCATGGAGAAGTATTCCCCCGAGTGGAAAGACCTGGCGCCGCGCGACGTGGTCGCGCGTGCCATTCATACCGAGATGGAAGAACATGGTTACTCCCACGTGATGCTCGATATCGCCTCGCACATGCCTGCTGCGAAGATCAGGGGTCGCTTCCCCAATATCTATGCCGAGTGCAAGCGTGTGGGCATCGACATCACCCGCGAAGCCATCCCTGTCGTCCCGGCGGCACATTATTTCTGCGGGGGTGTGGCAGTGGACGAATGGGGGCGCAGCAGCATCCAGAATCTATATGCCGTGGGGGAGGTCTCCTGCACGGGGCTGCACGGCGCCAACCGCCTTGCCTCCACCTCCCTGCTCGAAGGGCTGGTGTGGGGCACACGTGCGGCGCGCAATATCGAATCCCGGTTTGTGGACAACCCACAGCCGGTCATTCCCACCCGCGAGGAGATACCCGCCTGGGACGAATCCAACCTGACCCAGGACTCCGACCCGGCACTCATCCAGGGCGACATGCAGACCATCCAGAACATCATGTGGCACTATGTAGGTCTCATCCGCTCCGGGGATCGCCTGTCGCGCGCCATCCGCGAGCTGCGCCACATGCAAAACGAGACCGAAACCTTCTATCGCAAGACCAAGTTGAGCGACGGCCTGATCGGCTTGCGCAACGCCGTGGAAGTGTCACTTACGGTAGCCCAGGCGGCTCGCCACAACCGCCAGAGCCGGGGTTGCCATTTCCGCTCTGATTCAGTGGATGGGGGCGACAGGTTGTTGTAGGCTTGGGAATTTGGTCCGATCCGCTCACAAGAATTGCCCAAAAGTATCCATACCAGGAAATTAATCACCTCGCCCCGTTGCGGAATGACGATGGGGCGAGGTTTTATTTGATTAAGATTGGAAGTTACTTCGCTTCGAAACTCTATTTCTTCTTTTTCTGGCTCTGGCGCACGTACATGGCGCCCCCGATGATGCCCAGGAATATCCCCGACACCGATGCCCCAAAGGAGAAGAAGTTCAGGAAGAACGTCGACTTCACCACCTGCATCACCATCAGGAACGGCAGCACCATCCCCAGCGTCACCAGCACAAACCCGATCAAGATCAGCCGCAGCGGCTGCTTCTCGTCCTCCAGCTTCATCGGTACAACCAGCACTGCACCTGGTGCTTCGCCTCCGGCTCATACTCCGGCGGCTCCTCCACCTCGCACAACCCCTGAATAGCACGCGCACAGCGCGGATGGAACCGACACCCCGCCGGCGGCTTCACCAGGCTCGGCGGTTCCCCAGGCGGCACTTCCTTGTAACTGTCCGCATTCTTCGCATCCGGGTCCGACGTCGCTGCCATCAACGCAAACGTGTACGGGTGCATCGGGTTCTTCAGTATCTTCCCGATCGGCCCCTTCTCCACCAGCTTCCCAGCATACATCACCATGATCCGCTCCGAGAAGTACTTCACCGTAGACAGGTCATGCGTAATGTAAATAAACGACAGGTTGTGCGTCTCCTGCAGCCCGCGCAGCAACTTCAGGATCTCCACCCGCACACTCGCATCCAGCATCGACACCGGCTCGTCCGCCACGATCAACTTCGGCTCCCGGATCATCGCCCGCGCGATCACCGCCCGCTGCTGCTGCCCACCACTCAACATGTGCGGAAACTTCGCCAGGAAATCCTCCACCGGGTGCATCTTCACCTCCCCCAACACCTTGTGAATCCGGGCGATCCGCTCCTCCTTGTTGCGCACCCCTCCAATCACCAATGGCTCATCCAATATCCGCTGCAGGCTCATGAACGGCGGCAGCGCTCCATACGGATCCTGCTGGATATACCCCACCTGCGCTCGGTACCAGTTCAACCCCTTCCGCCCCATCTCGCTGATCACCTGGTCATCAAACTTCACCGTCCCCTCGCGCGGCCGGTACAACCCCAATATCGTCTTCATCAAGCTCGATTTCCCGCACCCGCTCTCCCCCACCACCGCGATCGCCTCCCCAGCATGCAGGTCAAAGCTCACATCGTCCACCGCACGCACGTACCCGGCTACTCCAAACCCAAAGCGCCGTAACTCGAACCACACCTTCAGGTGCTCGATCCCCAACAGCACCTTGCGCTCATCCACCAGCCGTTCCGCATTCGTCGCTACCATTGTCTCTGCCATGCCTCACTCCTACGCATACAACCAGCATTTCACTTTACGCCCGTTCTTCTCCACCATAGGCGGATCCTGGTCACACATCCCAAACCGCTTCGGACACCGCGGCGCAAACCGGCAGTTCGTCGGCAGGTTGATCAACGACGGCGGCTGCCCGGTGATAAACTCCGGGTCCTGGTCCGCTCGCAAACGAGGCACGCTCGCCATCAGCATGTGCGCATACGGGTGCAATGGCGCAGGAAAGAATTCCTTCGCATTCCCTGTCTCCACGATCTGCCCCGCATACATGATCGCCACCTCGTCCGCCAGCTCGCTCGACGTCGCGATGTCATGCGTGATCAAGATAAAGCTCGTCCCCAATTCCTTCTTGATCCGCTTCAGTACATTGAATATGTTCGCCTGCGTCAACAGGTCCAAAGCACTCGTCGGCTCGTCCAGCACGATCAGGCTCGGCGAGGTCACCAACGCCATGGCGATCGCCACCCTCTGCCGCATCCCACCCGACAACTCAAACGGGTAGCGCACCAGAAAGTCCACCGGCACACCCACGTGCGCAAACATCTGCTTCGCCAGGTTGAAGGCCTCTTCCTTCTTCACCCCTAAATGGATCATCGCCGGTTCCGCCACCTGGTCCCCCACCCGGATCACCGGGTTCAGCGAGTTCATCGCCGCCTGCGGCACCAGTGACATCCCCACCCAGCGCACGTTCTGACGAAATTCCTCCTCGCCAAACGCCATCACGTCCGTCCCATTCAAATACACCTTGCCGCTGTACTCCCCCACGTTCCTCGGCAGCAGCCGCAGGATCGCCTTCGCCAAAGATGTCTTCCCGCAACCGCTCTCCCCAAGGATCACCACCGCACGGTTGCTGTCCAGCGTGATATCCAGCCCGTCCACCGCCTGCACCGCACCCTGTGTCGTGCGAAAATGCAGGACCAGGTTCTCTACCTTCAGGAGCTTGCCATTTGAGTAAGCCATCATTGACCTCGCAGTCTCGGGTTGAAGATGCGGTCCATTGAGAATCCGAGCATCGCAAATGCCAGGCCCGCCACCATCAGCAGGGCGGCAGGTTCCAGCACCCAGTAATAAAGGCCCTGGTATGGAGCTCCGTTGGCATAGGCATCGTTGATGATCTTGCCCCAGGTGGGCAGGATCGGGTCGCCAAGACCCAGCACCGCAAGCGAGGCTTCCAGGAAGACATAGGTCGGGATGAGTGTAACCAGGGTTGGAATGAGGGTTGGGATCAAACGGGGGGTCATGTAATTAACAATGATGCGAAAATTCTTCGCTCCATATGCCTGGGCAGCCTCAATGTATGGCAAGTCCCTGAATTGCAGGAACATTGCCCTGTAGGTCATGATTCCCCCGCCAAAGATGCTCAAGGCAATCACCGCCCCCAGGATCAGCCAGATGCTGCGGGAGAAGAAGGTACCGATCATGAGCAGGATCGGCAGGAAAGGCAGCACCATGTTCACCTCGGTGACGCGCTGGATCAACTCGTCCACCCAGCCGCCGAACCAGACACCCACAGCAGCAATGAACATGGTGGTGAAAGTCGTCCCCAGTGCGGCCAGCAGGCCGAAAGCCAGGGCGATCGGGGTTCCCCAGAGCAGTGCCACCATCAGGTCCCGGCGCAGGTGGTCCGTTCCGGCAAGACCATGGAGTTGACCGTGTAATACGAACTCGGCATCTACAGTTGAACCCGGCTCAGAGGTATATATCTTCACGACCAGTTTATAAATCCCTTTAAGGGGTGTAGGTGTCTCCAGCATTGGGTCAGAAAAGAGCTTTTCCTCGGGTGGATTTCCGCCAAGCATCCGTTTTAATCGGCTGTCCTGGGAGAAGCGGTATGTCTCCGCAATCCCCAGGCCGATCTCGTTGATGCGGAACTCCCGGCCATCCGGTGTGTTCCACAATATTTCGGCGAAAGGTTTGCTGTTTTCATACTCACTATTGAAGTACAGGATCAAATCTTGCGGGAAGGCATCGTACTGGTAATCGAATGAATATGTACAGATGATCGTGGACCCCGATCGGGTTGTTTCGACTGTTTTTTCCGCTTCACCGGCGGCACTGTCCATGCGGAACGAGATCGGTAGTTTGGTCTTCCTGAAATGGTTCAACCAGGCAGGCGGCACCATCTTGGGATTCTGGTACCAGACATCCTCTCCGCCGCGCCAGAGCCTGACTGCCTCGGGATATGGAATTTTGAATAAGGTGTAAACAGAAAGCGTGATCAGTAGCGCGATCAGCACGATCCCCGCGATCGCGGAGGGATAACGCAGCATTTCACGAAAGGATTTACGCAACGCTTTCATGATCAGTTTCCTCCCCGTCCGCCGATTTTGACGCGTGGATCGACGAGAGCATAGATCAGGTTCAACAGGAAGACAGTAATTGCCAACATGTAGGCAAAGATGATTGTGGAACCGATGATGACCGGGGAATCATACTGACCAATTGCCCGCACGGTGGTCTGGCCCAGCCCGGGCCACAGGAAAATGGTTTCCATGATGGGAGCCCCAGAAATGACATACAACAAACCAAGTGCAAAATTGGTGATGATGGTCGGCAGGGTGGGTCGCAGCACGTAACGCCGTTCGATGGCACGTGAGGTTAAACCTTTAGCCTTGGCCATTTCGACATAATCCTCGGTGGCATAGATCAGGAAAAAAGTTCGCCAGGTGTACACAGCCAGGAAGATCGAGTTGAGGGTCAGCGCCAGCAACGGTAAGATCATGTGCTCAAGCAAGCTCAGGAAATAAGCAAACGGCGTTTCCGGAGGCGGAGCCGCCACCATACCGCCGAAAGGTAATAACTTAAGCGCGGAGGCGAATAAAAGAATAAGAAAAATCCCGTAGAACCAGGCTGGTGCAGTGGAGGAAGGTGCCAGTGTGATGAATACCTTGTCCCAGAAGCTGCCGTACTTCCTGGCAATGGACACCGCAATCCCAATCTGCACAAAGAAAAGGATAAACTGTGAAGACCCGAACAACACCAGGGTGGAAGGTAACCGTTCCAGGATGATATCCCGTACCTGCTGAGAACCGCTGTCGCTGCTCATCTTCAGCGCACGTCCGAGGTCCAGCGTGAGAGCATTCTTCATGAAGGTGAAGGCGCGGACAATGAAGGGCCGATCCAGGCCTGCGGTAATTTCCTGCAGGCGGATTTGCTCCTCCATCCAGCGCAGTTTTTCCTCCGATGGCAGGGTGCGTAGCGCGGGGTTGGTATTTGCCATTTGCGATACGTTCTCCCTGATCTCGCCGCGCAGGATATCATCCACGTACCCACCCATGTTGGCGATCATGACCGTCAGGAATATCCCGACCACGACGGTCAGGAACAGGGTGACCAAACGGACCCCCATGTACTTGATAATTCTCGAGAGGGTACCACTCCCCTTCTTTTCTCGAGCAATTGGAGTAATTTGCGCTATCTGGGCTTCTTCCATTGCCTTTTTCCTTCCAGCCTCAATGTGTAGATAAAAGGATTGGATAGAGGCGTTTCTGCCCCTATCCAATCCTTACTCAAGATCTGCAGGTTACGGAGCGACGACCAGGAACTCCCTTACAGAGAATGTTGGGATGCTGACCACTGAAGGCGAAACAACAAACTCGATCTTGCTTGCACCAGCAATAAGCTTGTCGGTCACCGCAGAGGAGAGTACGGCTTGATAATGGCCATCCTCAACATATTCAGCTAGCGCACTTTCGATCAGCTTGCCGGCCGAATCATAGACCATGAATGCAACAGAGCTCAGTTCGTTCTGAGGGTAAGGTGCATCCTGGAAGCTGATATACACATCGAAGACGGCTTCATCACCGACGGTCACCTGGGCAGGTCCGGAGACATCCGCGACTGCGATCTTTGGAGCGCTAAAGCGGTTCCATTTATCGGCCGGGTCGGGATAATCCGCAAACTGCTTCAGGACAAGGGTCCCTTCCACGGGGAAAGCCGAGTCGACATAGTAGGGGCCGGTGCCGATCCAGAAATGATGGCGGGCCTCGTACCAGGCTTGCATGTTGGCATAGCGGGCAGCCACTTCATCAGCCTTCACATACTGACCCAGGGTGGGCGCGTATGGGATGTAGTTCTCCGCCTGGGCCTGGTCCAGGTATTTCTTCAAGATATCGATGCTGGGTCCGGTCAGGTAACCGGTCCAGGGAACATTGTTGGCTGTGGCTTTATCCGTCGAGAAGGCCAGCTCACCGTTGGCTTCGCCCAGGTAACCCAGCGCGAAAGCGTGCCAGGAGATCGGTCCGAATGCCGTGGTCGGGAACCAGCGGATGGCATAATAGGTAACCATCAACTCGGCATCCGTGGTGTACAGGTCGTCGTAGGTTTCAATGACCAGTGGATTCGTCGAGATGATGCGCACGCCCTTGAAGTAGGAGGCCAGCGCTTCGAAGGCGGGAACCTGTGCCTGGTCGTAGATGGCGCTCTCGGGCTTGGACGTGTCAAAGATTTGGATCATGAAGAGAATGAAGTCACCCAGTGAAATCGGGCTGCCGTCGTGCCACTTGACCGTTGTCCACATATCCTCGGGATAGTAGACCGTGGTCTTGGCCAGGGCGGTCAGACCTTCGGGATTCTTCTCTCCAACAGTGATGAAGCGCTGATTGGCTGCATCCCAATCGATCCAGGCATCTTCAGGAACCGTGATCTGGTCGGCAAATTCAAGGGAGATCCAGTCGAGGGTCTTAACAACAGGAAGACCTTCCTGGACAACCACTTCAGCGCGTTCCATGCGCTGCGGCCAGACCAGGCCCGTATAGGGGTCTGCTATGGTGGCATCATCCTGGGTGGCGCGGATGACCATCTGGTCATCCACCCAGTTGGAGCCTGCGATCGAGTTCCACGGGCTGACCATGGCAGCAGACTGGGCAATGCGGATCGTTCCGCCTTCTTGTTCGTTCCAGCGCATGGTGAAGGGCCAGATCTGGGAGAAGTTTATGCCTCCCGCCAGGTCGTAAGCCGTGACGATGTTGGCATCCCGGGCAGTGAAGCTGGACAGGTCAACTGCGAAGACGACCTGCGATTCCTCCAGCGACTTGGTCAGGGCGACCTCGAACAGCTGGCGCCGTTCATCCATCGTGGCGAAATCATTGGTCGACAGGCGCAGTGAAGCCGCATCGAATTCCGGACCAACCACGTAAGCCTGCTGGGTGGTAGTGGTGTCGCCGCGCGGGTTGTAGTACGAATCGAAGAAGATACCCATATCGCGAACGATGGCACCATATCCCCAACCTGCAGTATAGAAGCTCCACGCGCCATCAGGGGGCGGGCTGGATTGCCAAAGCGGGGCGGCTTCGGAACGGGTCCGCAGCATGCGGTCGACAGTGAAGCCTAGCTCTTCCAGTTGGTCAGAGAAATAGTTTCCAATATCCTCGCGCTCGTCCTCGGAGCGGATCAAGCCAAGGATGACCACCGGCGCGCCGTTGTACTGCCATTTGCCGTCCTCACCCATGACCGCGCCCATGGCTTCCATTTCGGCCGCGACCACAGTGTTTGCCTGTTCCAGGTTGTAGGCATATTTATTCTCGAGCGGGCGGATGACATCGGCATACAAGGCATAATCCGGGAAGGCGCTGATCAATACCACTGTCTTGGGCTTGGCGCCGTTGCCGACCACTTCCTCGGCAACATACTTGCGGTCCAACAGCCAGTTCATCGCCTCGCGGATTTTCGGATTCGAAAACGGGTTCAAGCGGCCATCGCTAAATTCTGGCCCGGCAGGATTGAACATGAAGGCGTCGAAAGAGCCGTAGGAATTGGAATATGCCAGGTTGGGATCTGAGGCCACATTCTCAAACAAGGTGGCATCATCCACCGTGACAGCATAAACATCAACGGCATCTGCCTGAAGTTGGGCAATGCCGTTGGGTTGCTCGGGGTATTCCGGTGAAAATAATCTCATCTGCCCAGCCTCCGCGGCGGGTTGTTACTGGAACAACCTCGGTCGGAGCCACTTCGGTTGGTTCCACGGTGGTGGCCGGTTCAGTGGATTGCGGACCGCAAGCCGTAAGCAACATACTGGCAATCACCAGCAAGCTGAGAACGGCTGCAAACATCTTGCGATTCATATCTTTTCTCCTCTCAAAACAATTTTGAAATGTGAAGATAAGCTGGCAAGCACACGCAGGGATTACCAAATATTAAGGTGACCACCTCCTTTATCGATCATGTGACCTTTTTGAAAAACAAGAATTCCAAATCGGTGTCTCGAATCTGTGCAGAACTTGGGGCCGACTTGGGACTCCTGCCGGTGAGGATTGATCCAACTCTCGCCGGCAGAGCCCGTTCGAGTGCCAGGGTGTGACCGTCACCCACGGCCCAACCCTGGCTTCTGCACCCGGTGAATTTCCCTGGAGGAGAAAATCTTTTTTGAATTGCTGATCCGGGACGCCCATCTGGAATTCTTGTCTGGTGAATGATGCTTTTCTACTTAGAATATACAGGCAGCCTGCTTCAAATGCACGAGCCTCCATGCGGGTTTCTTTACCCCTCTTGTGGATGAGTGCCCCCTTCTCCCTGATGGGCTGTTATTCCCTCTTAAGGCTGGTATGGATATCTGGAAACCCCACCCTGCGGAGGGATGCTATTCGGGTAGAAACCCTTCCGGGGGATGGGGTAAGTTCGTCCTTTAGTCTGCATGGCCCGGACTGACCATGGGCTATACTTGGTTCACAACACGCCAATCACTGCTCCGGCAACCACGGTTATGGCAGAGGAAGCAGTATAATTTCTTTGGATGCAGCTACTCTCCGCGAAGGATACGCTTTTGCCCAAGAAAATATCCCGACACACGCTTGTTCCCGGAAAGACCCTTCCCCTACTGTTGGGGTTGATCTTCCTGGCTGCGTGCGCGTCTCCAGCCAGCGACTCTTGCGTCGCCCACGCCAACTGCGGTCGTCAGCCCAGCGGTCACCCCGGCGAACAGCGTGATCGAGTATTCCGCGCCGCCTGAAAACATCCGCTTCAGCCAGCTTGGCATCGAGAACGGGCTCTCGCAGAGCGTGGTGCGCTGCATTTTGCAGGACAGCCAGGGATTTCATGTGGTTCGGCACGGAAGACGGCCTGAACCGCTATGATGGATACTCGTTCATCACTTACCGCCCTGATCCGGTGGATACCACCAGTATCAACGACATCTGGATCAACACCCTTTTCGAAGATTCGCAGGGTACCATCTGGATAGGCACACGCCAGGGCGGCTTGAATCGCTATGACCCTCTCACCGGGCACTTCACCCATTTCATGAATGATCCCCTGGTGCAAAACAGCCTGAGCAGTGATACCGTCAATGACATCGAGGTCGATGACCGCGGCTACCTGTGGATAGGAACGTCCCAAGGACTGGACCGCTTCGACCCAGCCACCGCTGGTTTCAAACACTACTACATCAGTCCCCCGGAAATTGATGCCCCCCTGATCGACAACATCACCACCATCCTGAGAGCCAGTGACGGCAGCCTGTGGATCGGCACGGTGGACAATGGGCTGAAGCGTTTTTATCCCACGACCGGATCATATAAGAGTTACAACTACGACCCCCTGCTGAGCACCACGATAAGCAATAATCACATCAATGCCATCCAGGAAGATCGCAATGGCAGCCTGTGGATAGGTACGGAAAGAGGGCTGAACCTTTTCGATCGCCAGGCCGAGATATTTTTCCGTTATGTGAATGGAGCGGACAAGAACAGCCTGGCAAACAACCAGGTCTATTCCATCTTCATCGATCACGCCGGCTCCTTGTGGGTCGGTACGGAGGATGGGCTGGACCTGTTTGAACGCTCAGATCGCTCCTTCACCCATTATCGTCATGATCCCGGCGCACGCACCAGCCTGAGCAACGATACGATCCTCTCCATTTACGAGGACCGGGGAGGGGTTCTCTGGATTGGAACTTACGGCGGCAGCCTCAATCTTTACGACCATGCCCAGGATGTATTCCAGTATTATTATCACCGTCAAAATGAGATCAAGAGCCTCAGCGGAAATATCATCTTTCCGATTCATGTGGACCCCAGCGGTATTGTTTGGATCGGCACGTACAACAGTGGCTTGAATTGCTTCGACCCCCAACAGGGGAATTTCTCCACCTATCAGAATGATCCCGAAAACCCTGATTCCCTGCAAAGCAATGGGGTCTGGTCATTATTAATGGACAGCTCTAGCCGGTTGTGGGTGGGCACAACCACTGGCGTGGACTGGCTTGACCTGGAAACAGGCATCTTCCACCACTATGCGAACATTCCAGGTGATCCTGCCAGCCTGACTCTGTGGAAATGTGAGCGTCATCTACGAGGATCGCCAGGGAACCCTTTGGATGGGTACCCAACAAGGCTTGAACCGTTACGAGCCCGAAACGGGTTCATTCGCCCGCTACTTGCATGTGCCCAGTGACTCATCCACGATTTCCGGGAACAATATCACCTGTATCCTCGAGGATGCCTCAGGTCAGCTCTGGATTGGAACACTGGGCGGCGGGTTGAACCGCCTTGTTTCCTCAACAGGACAATTCACTACTTATCAACATGATTCCAATGACTCCATCTCTTTGGGCAATAATTCGATCATGGATATTTTCCAGGATTCCAGGGGCGTGCTCTGGATCGGGACGGCTGGCGGTGGGTTGAGCCGCTACGATACCGCAACGGATACCTTCGACAACTTCACCACCAAGGATGGCCTGCCCAACAATGTCGTCTATGCCATCCTGGAAGATGACCTCGGCTACCTCTGGCTTAGCACGAACTTCGGCCTTTCCCGTTTCGACCCGGAAACCAACACCTTCATGAATTTCACAGCGAGTGATGGCCTGCAGGGGAACGAATTCAACATGAAAGCCGCGGCCAAGGGACTCTCCGGTGAAATGTACTTCGGAGGCATTCAAGGGTTGACTGTCTTTTCACCTTCAGAGATCAAGAACAGCGACTATGTTCCTCCTGTTGTGCTGAGTTCCCTTACCTTTAATGGCGAACCACTCCTGCCCGATCTGCCGGTTGAAAAAGCCCCTGGGATCACCCTCCGCTGGCCGAACAATGGCTTCGAGTTTGAATTTTCCTCCCTGAGTTATGCCCAGCCGCAGAAGAACCAGTATGCCTACATGCTGGAAAACTACGACCCGGATTGGTTCTTTGCAGGGACGGAGCGCAATGGACGCTACACCAATCTCCCCGGAGGCTCTTACACCCTCAAAATGAAAGCCTCCAGCAGTGGCGGCATCTGGAATGATACCGGCATCTCGCTGGATGTGACCGTAATTCCTGCTTTTTGGCAGACCTTGTGGTTCCAGGGACTGGTGGTGATCTCCTTTTTGGCCATCGCCATCTCTGCGTATCGAGCCCGGGTGATCAATGTTCAGAAACGCAGCCATGAACTGGAGCGGCTGGTTCGCGAGCGCACGGCAGCCCTGGAAAAGCGCAGCCAGGAAATGGAAGCCCTGTACTCTGCGGACGGCAAGATGCTGCGCACCCAGACCCTTGACCAGGTCTACCAGACCCTGGTCAATGTCGCCGAGGAGATGCTCCAGGCGGATAAAAGCGCGGTCCTGACCTGGAATGAGAAGCGTACCAGTCTCACCGTGCGCGTCAGCCGCGGTTTTTCACCCGCCACCGTCCAGGCGATGCGCTTTGCCAGGGGGGAAGGGATGATCGGCAGGGCTGCCATCACCGGCGAGCCGGTCATCGTCACGGACCTGGCCTCCGACTCCGCCAGTCCGAGATGAAAACCGAGGTCCGTGCCGCCATCCAGGCCGAAGGCATCTCCTCGTTCCTGCATTTGCCTATTACAATAGACAACAGCGTCATCGGTATCTACACCGTTGCCTTCTCCCACCCCTCTGCTTTCAACGAAGATACTGTTCGCTTGTTCTCGGCGCTGGTACAAAGGGCAGCTCTTTCGGTGGAAAATGCCATGCTCTTCGAGCAGACCAAGGTACTTGCGGTCATGGAGGAGCGCAACCGCCTGGCGCGTGACCTGCACGATAGCGCCAAGCAGAAAGCGTTCGCCGCCCTGGCGCAACTGGGAACAGCCAGCGGCATCGTCAAGAACGAAGGGCATAATGCCGGGGCACACCTTGCAGAAGCTGAAAACCTGGTTTACGAGGTCATCCAGGAGTTGACCTTCTTGATCCAGGAGATCCATCCATCGGCGTTGAAGGAAAAAGGCCTGGCTTCCATGCTGCGCGAGTATATCTTCCAGTGGGAAAGCCGCAATGACGCCGAGATCACCCTGAAGATCGAGAACGAGCGCCGCTTGCCGCTGGAGATCGAGCAGGCTTTTTACCGCATCATCCAGGAAGCATTGGCCAACATCACCCGCCATAGTTGCGCCACCCACGTGGATATCAGCCTGGTCTACCAGAACAACGAGATCCACGCCAGCATTAACGACAACGGCTGCGGGTTCGATGTCAGTATGAAATCCTCCGGACTGGGATTGCGTTCCATCCGCGAGCGCATCGAGAGCATCCACGGAACCTGCCAGATCGAAAGCGCACCCCAAAAGGGTACCAGGCTCCAGGTCCGTGCACCGATAGAAAGCCCGGAAAACGAAGAATAGGAGACATCCATGCCCAATCCAATCACCATTATTATCGTGGATGATCACGAGGTCGTTCGCAACGGTATCCGTTCCTATCTCGAAACCGTGCCGGAATTCCAGGTGGTCGGCGAAGCCGCCTCCGGCGAGGAAGCGATCGCCCTGGTCACCGAGCTCATCCCGGATATTGTGCTGATGGACCTGATCATGCCCGGGCATGGACGGCGTGGAGACCACCCGCCGCATCAAGCAAGATCAGCCCGCGCACCCAGGTGGTGGTACTGACCTCCTACCATGAAGATGTGCACATCTTCCCTGCCCTGAAAGCCGGTGCCATCTCGTACATCCTGAAAGACATGAAAATGGAGAAGCTGGTGGATGTCCTTTACCGCGCCGTGCAGAACGAAGTGACCCTGCATCCGCTGGTGGCGGCGCGTGTCCTGCAGAACATCCGCGGCGAGTAGCGGCGACGAACAGCCGCTGTTCACCGAGCTGACCGAGCGTGAACTGGACGTACTGAATCTGATCGCCAACGGCTTGACCAACAGCCAGATCGCCGAAAGAACTGGTCATCAGCGAGAATACGGTCAAAGGGCATGTGAGCAACATCCTCAGCAAGTTGCACCTTGCCGACCGCACCCAGGTGGCGGTTTATGCCTGGCAGCAGGGCATCGTCCGCCGCGGGCAGAACGAGTAACCCAGCTGCGCTGCCTGTCATTCAGTGCTGCCATGGATTTCACCCCCATCCGTTTCCTCGACATCCCCATCCAGGTGCGCTTTGCCGCCGAACCTGTCCGCCAGAAGACCCCGCATTGCCCGGACGGTTTTGAATGGGAGGGACGGGTGTACCAGGTCGTCGCCATGCTCTCCGAGTGGAAGGATTTCTCCCGTCGCGGGCGCATGGCGCGCAACATGCGTCCCGCCCACGCAGAAAGTGCCGCCACACGTGGCTCGCTCGGGGTGGGGCGTTTCTATTTCCGGGTCAGGGTGGACACGCAACAGGTTTTTGACCTGTACTACGACCGCGCCATCAAGAACGTGGATGACCGTCTCGGTCACTGGTTCCTGTACCGCGAGTTGGCCTCCCAGGCATAGCCCCTGGTTGGGCGCCTAGATTCCCATGATCAAAGACATCCAGGCAAAAACCATGCTCTCCCGTGTCAGGGGTCACGACGATTGGTTTGGCCTGTATTACAACATGAATCTCTACCGCGGCTGCCAGCACCAGTGCATCTATTGCGACTCGCGCTCCGAGTGCTACCAGATCGAGAACTTCAACACCGAGGTGCTGGTCAAGGTCAATGCGGTGGATCTCCTGCGCCGCGAGCTGGCAGGAAAACGCGTGGTCGGCACCATCGGCACCGGGTCGATGAACGACCCCTATATGCCCCTGGAGGCGCAGGTCGGCCTCACCCGTCGCGCCCTGGAGGTCATCTGCGAGGCCGGCTTCCCGGTGCATACCATCACCAAGTCCGATCTTGTCCTGCGCGACGTCGACCTGTTTACCGCCATCCAGGAAAGATCGTATGCCGCGGCCTCATTCACCGTCACCACCGCCGACGATGACCTGAGCCGCAAGCTCGAACCCGGCGCGCCGGTCTCTTCCCGGCGGCTGGCTGCCCTGCGCAGCCTGGCCCAGCGTGGCATCCTGGCCGGCGTCACCTTGATGCCGGTGCTCCCCTTTATCGAAGACAACGAAGACAATATCCGGCGGATCGTGACCCTGGCGGTCGAAAACGGGGCGAAATACATCCTGCCCGCCTTCGGCATGACCCTGCGCGACCGCCAGCGCGACCATTATTACGCCAGGCTCGATCGGCTTTTTCCGGGCTTGCGCGAAAAATATCAACAAGCCTTCGGCGAGCGCTATTCCGCCGCCGCGCAGAACGCCCGGCGCTTGGCTGACCTCTTCGCAGAACTGTGCGACCGGCACAAGATACCCAGCCGCATGCCTGTCTTTACCCCCCGCCCGCACATCCGCCTGCCCCAGTCCCAGCCGCGCTTGTTTTAACCTGGTCCCGTGGGGGTCGCCTGTCCCGGCTCCATGGGATTTCTTCCCTTCGGATATCATCCCACAACCCGGTGGTGCACTCTTCTTCAACGCCCGCGCTGGTGATAGAATTTGCTCAATAGAAAGGTTTCCCATGAAAAAGGTGCTGTCAGTCCTGCTGGTCATGCTCTCGATCCTATCCCTGAGCGCCTGCACGCTTAGCCTGCTCCGCTCGCCAACCCCGGCAGCGACCCCGGTTCCCACCATCCCTTCGCCCACGCCCATCGTTCTCACACCCACGGCAGGGCTCCCAACAAACACCCCGCCCCTGGAGCTGCCTTCCCCCACCCCGGGCGCAGAACCCACTGCCACATTGCCTGCCCCTCTCGTCCCCACACCCACCTCCGCGGGTAATACCATCCCCGGATCGCCGTCCGGACCGTATGCCGTCATTCTTGTCGATCCGGCAGACGTGTTAAACATCCACTCTGCGGCAGGCGCCGGCTACGCGGTCGTAGGCTCGTTCTCCGCCACGGCGAACACTATCATGCGCACCGGGCCTTCATCCAAGGTGGGCGATTCCACCTGGGTCGAGGTCCAGAAACCGGGCGGTGGCAACGGCTGGGTCAATGCCCATTATTTGACCGAATTTGTCCCCTCCGCCACCTTCTGCAGTGATGGGCGTGTGAGCACCCTCATCGCCAACCTGGACACCGCCTTCACCACCAATAACGGTGAACAGCTATCCGGGCTGGTCAGTCCTGCCCACGGCATGACCGTCTATCTCTGGCGTTACGGGAATTCCGTCACCTTCGACAAGACCGCTGCCCGCTGGGTGTTCGACAGCACCTACGTCCACCACTGGGGTGATGCTCCCGGCTCCGGGCTGCCGACGGACGGCGCCTTTCACGATGTGGTCCTGCCCAAGTTGCAGGATGTGTTCAATGCCAATTATTCGCTGACTTGTGACTCGCTTGGCAGCGCGGCGCAGTACGGTTACTTCCCCTGGCCTGAAACATACACCAATATCAACTACTACACCGTGTTCAAACCCGGCACCCCCGGCGTGGACCTCGACTGGCGCTACTGGCTGGTCGGTGTGGAATACGTCCAGGGACAGCCGCTGGTCTTCGCCCTGATCCATTTCCAGTGGGAGCCGTGATCCCTGCCCTCAAACTCTAATAGTCCTCTAACGAAAAGTACTTGCAAAAGTATTACGAATCCTGTATCATATATGCACGAACGGTTGGGTGCCCCCCTCACCCAGCCGTTCGTGCTTAACTCACCCACTCCGCCGTTTCGGCGGTTTTTTATTTGGAAGGCTACCTGTTGACCATGTTCGCCCTTGGCAAGGGGATCAGGTCTATTGATTGCCAGAAAACCCAATCGCGACTATAATACCGCCTTGCTCGACGGGGCGTGGCGCAGTCCGGCTAGCGCGCTTGCATGGGGTGCAAGAGGTCCCGGGTTCAATTCCCGGCGCCCCGACTAGAAAACTCCGATTTCTTGTGGATCTTTTTCATTTTCCCGGCTGAGCGTCCGCGCAGCACCGTAGGGGGTCGCGTCCGTATGAACCGCCCAGAGATCGCCCGCCACAGGTTGGGGAACGCGGCTGTTGTACCATCCATTAAAGCACTCACTTACTCAAGATTAAATAAATAGCCTTCGTAATTAGGATATAATTGGTCGTGTTTGTAGGAGAAATATACTGCGGAAATAATCGCTCTTGATATATCTGGATAAAAACCAATCACCGTTCACCAACGCCCCGGTGGATATGGATGGATACTTACCACACCACCCGGGCGCCTCAGCAGTAAAAAAATTTTTGGAATACATGGAGAATAAATCCAATGACTATATTCAATTCATACCTCAATTTTGCCGGCAACACCGAGGCAGCCTTCAACTTCTATAAATCCGTTTTCGGAGGCGAGTTTAGCTCGGTGTTCAGATTCAAGGATTTGCCGATGGAAGGTGTGACCCTATCCAAGCAGGACGAGAATAAGATCATGCACATCGGGTTGCCTCTGGCAAACCAGCAAACCTTGATGGGCAGTGATGTGCCCGAGTCGCTCGGGAACCCAACTGATCCAGGGGAATAATGTCTATATTTTCATTAACCCCGACAACAAGAAAGAAGCAGACCGGCTCTTCTCCGCTCTCTCGGCAGGCGGAGAGGTGGAAATGGCGATGGCGGACCAGCCCTGGGGTGACTATTATGGCAGTTTCGCGGATAAATTCGGGGTGCGTTGGATGATCAATTATCACGAGGAGAAGTAAGCCATGACCGCCCAATGGATCACCCCGCACTTCTGGTTTGATAAGGAAGCCAGGCAGGCAGCGGAGTTTTACACATCCGTATTTGAAAACTCAGAAATCACCTCCGTCAAAGTAATACGGGATACCCCATCCGGCGACTGTGACCTCGTTACCTTCCAGATCATGGGCTATGAGTTCATGGCGATCAGCGCCGGTCCGTTGTTCAAGATCAATCCCTCCATCTCATTCCACGTCAAGTGCAGAACAGTTGGAGAGGTGGATGAAATCTGGAAGAAACTCTCTGTGGATGGAACCGCCCTAATGGATCTCGGGGAATATCCTTTCAGCAAGAGATATGGCTGGATCCAGGATAAATACGGCGTGTCCTGGCAGGTGATCCACACCGAAGGAGAGTTCATACACCGGATCACGCCGGTGCTGATGTTTGTCGGCGAGGTTTGCGGTCGAGCCGAAGAAGCGGTCAATTTCTACGCCTCCGTATTCCCGGGAGGAAATTCGCAGGTCCAGGCACGGTATGCCAAAGGGGAGCAGCCGGACAAGGAAGGCACAGTCAAATACGCCGGGTTCAGCCTTGGCGGGCAGGAATTTGGCGCCATGGATTCGGCACGGATGCATGATTTCGGTTTCAATGAGGCCATCTCATTGATCGTCAACTGCAAAGATCAGGCGGAAATCGATTATTACTGGGAGAAACTTTCCGCAGTACCAGAAGCGGAACAATGCGGTTGGATCAAGGACAAGTTTGGGGTATCCTGGCAGATCGTTCCGGCAAATATGGAAGAAATCATGGATTTAGAATCCGGAAAAAACCACGCCCGTGATGCTCCAGATGAAGAAAATCATTATTTCAGATCTGATCAAGGCTGCCGAAGAGAAATAAAGGCTGGCATTCCCGTAGGGGTGGGTCTGCCGGTACCCGGCAGGGTATGACCCGCCCAGTCCAAGGGATCCCGCAGCACCGTAGGTGCGTGTCGCGAAGCACCCCGCCTGGGCTGCCCGACAGAGCAGCATTGCGAAGCGGAGGGGTCGCCTGTACCCGGCAGGGTATGACCCGCCCAGAGACTTTAATGACAAAAAACACCTCCCCATTTTTGTCTTGAAAATGGGGAGGGCAGGGTAGGGCTGGCTATGTGCCCTTGCATTCGAAACCTTCTCTTTCTCTATCGGTCGTACTAGATACGCGAGTGCCCAATGCGGTGCGCAGACTGATAGATCCTACCCAGGGGTCTTTTCGTTTAATAGGCCTGGGTTCCGTTGCTATGTCGGCGTTCGCGATATTGTTGAGATGGGTCTTCCTGTACCAAACAAGGTAAGACATCTGGATATGTGCTGGGTGGTATCGCTTGTTAGGTGAGAGCATCTACCATCGCTGCACTTACCGAACTCAAGACCGGTGCTATCGTTATCACCCATTATAAAGAACACCCGGTAATCGATGATACTGCTCTCCTTTAGTGGAAGCATACCGCGGATCTTATGTTCAATCAGTTCGACCTGTTTGTCTTTACGGGCACCGTCCTTGAGGATGCTTGATCCATCGAGAACTTGGATAAATAATACATGATTGCTATAAGAAATCACGGGCTCCTCCAGAGAATTGTGGATGTAGTGGGTCGCGATCGCTGATTGAAGGAACTTCCCACAGATCTTCGTTGGAAGAAATCCAGATTCCTCGATTTCGATGATGACCCTGACTTGGTTCTCTGAAACTATGAGTAGATCGACTTCGCACATTCGTGCAATTCGGTTCTTAGTGGTTCCAATAAATAATGGGAGATGTTGTTTACCACCGCATGCTAAATTTTTGAGAAGGTCACCGCGACCAGAAAGTCGTTGCTGAAGCACGTTAGCAACTGCCACATGGAGTGGGTGGCGTAATATTTTTTTCAATGATCTCTCCTAAGAATAGTATGGAGTAGTGGATGCGATAAAACTACTTTCTGTTTTCTATGAAGTCATCGCCAACTTATCGTGAAAGCCAGGGTACACCTCGGAAACTTTGCCGATGATTAGGTCTACGATTTCAGTAGCATCGGGGATCAAGTCAGGAAGTACTCTCGCCACAGATCGAGGGATTCGATGGAGGCGGTGGAGAGCATTTCCACAGGTGTCAAAGGTGACGTCACGCACTGGGCCCCAATGAGCATGTGTATAGCGAAAAACCGAATTCTTTGAGACTTCGGTTTCTTTTTTCTTCCCCTCTCCCCCGGCTAGGGAGTCGCGAACACCGTAGGGGCGGGTCTATGACCCGCCCAATCCCAAGCAGGAGTCACGCAGCACTCCATCTCCCTCCTTCTCAACCCCCCACCTCTTCTTCAACTCCTCCATCCCAAAATCCTCCCTCACCACCCTCCACGCAATTCCACTGCTCTCCCCATTCCACTCCAGGTACCCGCATTCCTCCAGCACCACGCCCAGGTAACTGGCACCCTGGCTGCGCGTGATATCCCCCGGCAGCACGCCCAGGATCGTCATCCCCAATCCCTCCAGTTCCGTTTTATCGCCCAGGAAGGCAACATTATTCGAAAGGCGGAAATATTCTTTCCCAAACCTGGCATGCAGGCTCTTTAAGATCTCCTGGATCTCCCCCACGGAATACATAATCTCCCGCCCGTTCTGGTTGATGATCAGCAGCTCGCCGCTGTCGGGATCATAATGCCAATCGAATTGCCTTCGTTTATTCGGTCCTCCGCGTGTGAAGCTCATTCTCCCTCCAGGGATGATCCTTTCCGTCTGCTCATTAGGCAGGTCCATTTACTGATTGGTTTTACTCCGCGTCCTCCGCGTATCCTGCACCCGTCAGGGTGATCCGCGTCCCAAGGAATTACTCCTCCCTCACGGGTGCGGGTACATCGAACTGTACTCCGGCGCCTCGGGCAGGTAAAGAATGCACGCCGGTTTCCCCGCCGGGAACTGGAATTCGTGGGAATTCAGCGTCGTCACCTTTCCCTGGTGCTCTTTGCCCCCCGCCTGGAACTTGTAGGAGATCGTCACCGGGTTGCGCCCGTTGACCGCCACGCTGGTATTCGTTTGTGCCTCGGTGATCTGCCCGATGACCGCCTCGCCGTGCCGCAGGATATTGACCGCCTTCATCGCCTCCTGGTATCGCCAGTACAGCACGTACCCGCCGCCCACCAGGAACAACAATCCCAGCCCCAGGAAAGGGATTCCTACAAAGGCGGTCACGATGGCAATGGTCAATGCCAGCCCCAGGAACGCAAAGAACGCGCCGAGCAGGGCGAAGATGAAGGCACCCTGGCTCCAGGCATCCGCCCGCATCACCTTCCACCGGTAACTGTCGGCGATCTCGCGCGGCGGCTTGGGCGGCAGGCTGATTCCCTCTTCCGGCACCGCGGCCGCCGTCTCTGGGCTCAGTGGTGCCGGGATCGGTCCGCCGCAGCGCGTGCACGGAGTTTGGTAAGTTGTGAAGTTTGTACCGCACCAGGGACACAGGATCATGGTTCAACCACTCCGCTCGAGAAGTTTTACTGCTTGGGGGTCTTTTCGTTACAAACAAGTTTACTACAATCCGCCGTTTGCCTTCCTCCATCCGCGCTTCTCCCTGCTCCTTGACGCGTATCTACTCTCTGTTGTCATTGCGAGCCGTTTTTCGGCGACCCGCACCTGCGGTGTGGGCAGGTGAGCAATCCCTGTTGGATGAGCAAATCTGCCTATTGTGAGATTACTTCGCCGAAAAAGACATCCTTCATAATGACAGGTTCATTGAGACACCTGCGAGTGTGAGGAAATTCCTTGACTATCTAGAACTTCTGTTCTATAATCCGCCTACGCACGGGAAGGCGCTGATCGAGTTGGCATCATGCCAACCTCGATCCTGTCGAAGCGATCCCTTGGGGTCGCTTCGACACATCTTCCCATTTTGTTTATGCCGCCATGTTCAACCTCCCTGCCAACCTCCGTCCCCCCTTCATTGATCCCGTACAACCGGGGTTAAATAAACATTCCCCATTCGTTTTCCCCGCGCTCACCCCTCACTGCTCGCCTCCCGTGAACCCAGCCAGTTTCCTACATTATATGTTCTCACCGAAGCCGCATTCTCTCCTGGACCCATTCGTTCCTCCTTCGTTCCTGAGGATTTATTTATTAATAATCAACAACCCTGCACGCCTCCACCCCTCCCCAACATTCTCCCCTCTCCATTCTCTGCCCTTCCCGATTTGTTTTATTTGTTCCTCTCTAGCCGAGGCGACCTCACCTGTGCCTGCGCCACAAGTGCAGGCAAGTCGCCAAAGTGGTCAGTACTCTGACCATCGGCTGGTAGACGATCGCGCAGCATCCCTAAGGGATCGCGTAGCACCCCCGCCTGTGCTGCACTGTCGTACCGCACAGCGAAGCAGAGGCGACCTTGGTCGTCGAAGAATAAATCACACACACCGCCCTGCTCCCCTCCCATTCGTTCCATTCGTTCCTCAAAAATGGATTGCATTTTTCACCACATCCGCTTTCCACCATCTCATTAACAATTTACTGTCCCCCTGTTTACCTGCTCACCTGCTCTCCACTCTCTGCTCTGCATCCCTGCCTGTGCTGCGCAGCAGCAGAACGAAGCGGAAGGGACTGTTCTCCGCTCTCCTCCAACCTTGCCAAACCCCCTCCGTTCGGGTATCCTTGCTCCGGGAGTGGTTAGGTCCCGGAGGGCTTCCCGGTCTTCAAAACCGGTGGCGGGTCGCGTTGCGGGCCGCGGTGGGTTCGACCCCCATCCACTCCCGCCTTGCATTTCATCAGTCAAAATTTTATAGGTGATCAAATGGCTTTTCCCGAGAACGAGATTCTTAACTCCATCGTTGGGCGCGTCTTCCGCTATACCGACGTGACCACCGGCGATATGAAGCAGGGCTTTTTTTACCGTTACCGCGGCCAGTTGTTGATCGACTCCGTCGCTGCCTACGACCAGTTGGCCGAAGCCTTGCGCCCCTACACGCTCATGCCTCTCTTCCGCAAAGATCGGGACGGGAACCAGGTCGTCCTGCTCGTGCCCCCATTGCCAAAGCGCAGGAAAGCCGCCGGCATCTCGCTCAACCTCGCCATGTTCCTCTTGACCATCATCAGCGTCATGCTCTCCGGGGTTCAAGCGCCTCCTGGCACCGTCATCCCGCAGGATTTCCTCGGTCAATTCAAATTCCTGGCTGCCAACATCCTCACCGGCTGGCCGTTCGCCGTGGCATTGCTTTCCATCCTCCTCGCCCACGAGTTGGGCCACTTTTTTGCCGGGCGCTTCCACAAGGTGGATGTCAGCCTGCCCTTCTTCATTCCCCTGCCCTTCACCATCCTCGGCACCGGGGGCGCCTTTATCAACATGCGCGAGATTCCCCGCAACAAGCGCCACCTGCTCGACATCGGCATCGCCGGTCCGTTCGCCGGGTTGATCGTCGCCATCCCGGTCCTGTTGATCGGGTTGAAGCTCTCGACGATTGGCACGGTCATGCCTTCACCCGGTAGTTACATTGAGGGAAATTCCCTGTTATACCTGCTCTCGAAATTTGCTGTCTTCGGGCAATGGCTGCCCAGCCCGAGGACCTTTACCGGGCTTTCCCCGCTCCTTTATTGGCTGGTCTACTTCTTCACCGGCTCCCCTGTCCCTTACGGTGGAATGGACGTGTTCATCCATCCCGTTGCCCTGGCCGGTTGGGCCGGCTTGCTGGTCACCTCGCTCAACCTCATCCCTGCCGGGCAGCTCGACGGTGGGCATATCCTCTACACCCTCTTCGGCAACCGCCTGCGCAAGACCCTGCCGTTCATCATCGGCGCCCTTGTCCTGCTGGGATTCTTCTGGTCCGGTTGGTGGCTGTGGGCCGGCATCTTGTTTGTCTTCGGTCGCCAGCACGTCGAACCGCTCGACCAGATCACCGAACTCGACCCCCGTCGAAAAAAGCTCGCCTGGCTGGCTGTCGTTGTTTTCCTGCTGACCATCGCTCCCGTGCCTATGATCCTGCTGTGATGAGATCTCACCACCGCCTCCTCGCCCCCATCCTGCTCGCCGTGCTGCTGCTCTCCGCCTGCGTTCCGCCTGCCACGCCGCCCGGTCAAACTCCCGGCGCTTCCACCCCAACCCGCACGCCCTCCCCAACACCCACAGCCTCGCCCCAACCCTCCCTCGGCATCGACGCAGCTTTGTTGAACGGCATCCGCCTGCAGGTCTGGCATGCCTTTGCCGGTGGGGCGGCCGACGACCTTCAATAACCAGGTCGCCCTGTTCAACTCGGTCAACGAATGGGGCATCAGCGTGGAGGCGCAGGGGTTTGGGGATTACCTCGCCCTGTCCGAGGCGATCCAGGCAGCACAGGACGCCGGGGGACTTCCCCAGGCGGTTGCCGCGCTGCCCGAGCAGGTGCTGTCCTGGAACAATTCAAGCCTGCTGGTGGAACTTTCTCCCTACGTCAGCGACTCCCAATACGGCCTGGATCCCGGCGCCGTGGCTGACATCCCCCCGGTATTCTGGACGGATGATGGGGATGGGACCCACCTGGGTCTCCCGGCGCAGCGCTCGACGCGCTTGATCTTCTACAACCAGGCATGGGCGCGCGAACTGGGACTCACCTCTCCACCCGAAACTTCGGACGAATTCCGCCAGCAGGCCTGTGCCGCCAACGCCTCCTTCAAAGCCGATGCCGACCTCTCGAATGATGGCTATGGTGGCTGGGTGGTGGATACGCACTGGCAAACCGTCTATTCCTGGCTGCTTGCCTTCGGCGGCGGCGTGACGGAAGGCGATGCTTACCAATTCCCCTCCGCAGCCAACCAGGCTGCCGTGGAATTCCTGAAGGGGCTGTACGACGCCAACTGTGCCTGGCTCTCCACCGAGGACGCCCCCTACGAGGCATTCGCCGGGCGGCGGGCGCTCTTTATCACCGCTGACCTGGGTGAAGTCCCCGCCGTAGCCCTGGCATTGGCGAACGCCGGCAGCACCGACGACTGGACCGTGATCCCCTTCCCGGGCACGGATGCGCCGGTTACCGTCACCTATGGACCCTCCTACAGCCTCCTGACCTCCACTCCCGAGCAGCAACTGGCTGCCTGGCTGTTCTTCCGTTGGATTCTCTCCCCCGAGAGCCAGGCAACCTGGGTGGAATCCACCGGCTTGCTCCCCCTGCGCAGCTCGGTGCTGGAGCTGGTCGGCCCCTACCGGGCAGCCTCGCCGCAGTGGTCTGCAGCCCAGGCGCTATCCATGACCTCGCTGGGTACCCCCGCCAGGGCTTCCTGGGGCAAGGTTCGCTACATGCTCGCCGACGGCCTCGACCTCATCTTCCAGTCCAACCTGCCCGAGGAGCAGATCCCTGTCGTGCTGGAGCAGATCCAGTCCATGGCTGAAGAATTTTCGCCGTAACGCCGAGGTGCGCCAGCATGACCCCCAAGGGAAAATTCTACGTCGTTTGGAAGGGGCGCCGGGCAGGCATCTTCACCAGCTGGGAGTCCTGCGCCGCCCAGGTGAACGCCTTTCCGGATGCCCGCTATAAAGCCTTTGCCACCCGCAGCGAGGCCGAACGCGCCTTTGCCCGGGATTATGAAGCCTATGCCGGGAGACCCGCTTCCAGCCAGAAATGGCTTTTTGCCCCCCGCCCGCCTGTTGCCGAGAGCTACGTGGTCGATGCAGCCTGTTCGGGCAGCCCGGGGCGGCTGGAGTGGCGCGGCGTCCACCTTGCCAGCGGAAAAGAGCTTTTCCGGGAAGGTCCGTTCAGGAGGGGCACCAACAACGTTGGCGAGTTCCTGGCAATTGTCCATGCGCTGGTTCTACTTAAAAAGAAAAACTCCTGCTTCCTGTCTATTCCGATTCGACGACAGCCATTGCCTGGGTCAGGACCGGCTTGTGCAAGACAACTCTCCGCCGGGACAGGGAGAGTGCCCCCTTGTTCGACTTGCTCGCCCAGGCCGAATCCTGGCTGGCGGAGCATCCGCTCAGGAACCCGGTCATCAAGTGGGATACCGCGGCCTGGGGAGAAATTCCGGCCGATTTCAACCGCAAATAACCTGGCGGGTCGTGAAATCATTTCATTTTTCTTCCCGCCTGTGCTAGAATCACTTTACTTTTTACGTTGGCGGAGTTCCCAATGGCAGAGATGGTTGAAGTGTTTATTGACAGCATTCGGGTCAGCCTGATGTCGCCGCAAAGGGTGGTGGTATTGCGCCAGAAGGATGTGGAACGCTACCTGCCGGTATGGGTTGGACCATACGAAGCGGAAGCGATCACCGTCGCCTTGCAGGAAGTGGAAACCGTCCGCCCCCTCACCCAGGACCTGCTCAGGAATGTCATCACCTCTTTTGGCGGCAGTGTTCTGCGTGTGGAAGTCGTGGCCTTGAAGGAAGATATTTTTTATGGCAACATCGTGGTGGAACGCGACGGCAAGATTTTCGACATCGACTCGCGTCCTTCGGATGCCATCGCCCTGGCAGTGCGCGTCCATTCCCCCATCCTCGTCAATCAGGACGTGATGGATGAGGCGGGTATCGTCCCGGAGGTGGACATCCAGGAGGAGCCTTCCGACACGGATGAGCTGCCCACGATCGTCAAGGACGAAACGCCTTCGGACCTGGAAGCCAGCGATGAAAAACGCCTGGATGTATTCGAAGATTTTCTAAAGAAACTTGGCGGCAAATCCGCTGAGGACAAGCCGAAATAATCCGTCTGCCTACCGAATAAAATGGCCGAAAATAATCCTGAAGAAACCTCCCTCCCCTCCGCACCCGTCATCCCCCACAATCGCGAAGCCGAAGAAGCCGTTGTGGGGGCGGTGCTCATTAACCCGGAAGTTTATTACGACCTGGCGCAATTCCTCCAGCCGGAGGACTTCTACATCGTCCGCCACCGCTGGATCTGGGAAGCCTTCAAACGCCTGCACGATCGCCGCATCCCTCTCGATTTCCTGACGGTAACCCAGGAGCTTGAAAACGTCGCCCAGTTGGGGGAGATCGGCGGACCGGCATATATCACCACCCTGATCAACCAGGTGCCGACCTCCATGCATGCCGAAGCCTACGGGCACATGGTGGAATCCGCCTCCATCCGTCGCCGCATGCTGACTGCCGCCAACCAGGTGGCAGCCCTGGCGTACGACGAGGGCGAGGTGATCGAGAATGTGATGCAGGAAGCGGAGAAGTCCATTTTCAATGTCAGTGAAAGACGACTTCGCCAGGATGTCAAACCCATCAAAGATGTTCTTCGAGATGTGTATGATATCGTTTCCGAACGCTCCAGCCGCGATGATGCCTTTTTCGGCGTCCCGACCGGCTTTATCGATTTGAACAAGATTTTGGGTGGATACCAGCCCTCCGATCTGGTCATCATTGCCGGTCGCCCGGGTCAGGGCAAGTCCGCTTTTCTCCTCTCGTCAGCCCTGCATGCCGGGTTGGTACACAAGAAGAATGTAGCCATCTTTTCCCTGGAGATGTCCAACGAACAGGTGGCACAACGGTTGATCGCCCAGCAGACCGGCATCGACTCGCATCGCCTGGTCAGGGGGAAGCTCGAAAGTGATGATTTTGATTTGTTTAATCAATCCATTGAAGTACTCGGCGATACCCACATTTTCCTCGACGACACGCCTGCCCTCACCCCATTGGCACTCCGCACCAAGTGCCGCCGCCTGCACATGGAGTTTGGCCTCGATTTGGTCATCCTTGACTACATCCAGTTGATGGGAGGCGACACCCGCACCGAGAATCGCGTCCAGGAGGTTTCATACATCTCCCGCAACCTGAAGGTGTTGGCGCGCGAACTCAAGGTGCCGGTGCTGGCCGCCGCTCAACTCAGCCGCGCCGTGGAACAGCGTTCTGATAAAAAGCCTGTGCTCTCCGACCTGCGTGAGTCTGGCTCCCTGGAGCAGGATGCGGATGTGGTCATGTTCATCTACCGCCCGGACCAGTACGAAAAAGACACCGCCAAGCAGAACGTCGCCGAGATCATCGTCTCCAAGCACCGCAATGGGCCCACCGGCTCGTTTGAATTGATCTTCATGAGCCAATTGGCCAAGTTTGTCGATGCGACCACCAAGCACATCGATCTGCGCGACGACTGATCCAGGTGGTTCCATTTTGTAAAGAATGAAGCCTATGTTTACCGGTTTTACTGATAAGGAAGATTTCACCCCCATACCTGGCTCGTTCTTCCGGGAATTATTGAACGAGATCACCGAGGCGGACGAACTGAAGGTCACGCTGTATGCCCTTTGGCGGGTCGGGAACATGGAGAACAGCGTTCATGCCCTGCACGCCGGGGACTTCGCCGACCTGCTCCCGGATCCTGAATCGGCGCTGGAAAAAGCCGTCTTGCGCCGCACCCTGATCCGCGTTCAGAATGATGCCCAGGTGGTCTATTTTCTCAACTCCCCGCGCGGGCGCGCTGCGGCTGAGGCATTATCCCAGGGTGTGAGGCAGATTTCCGGCACCCCCTCCATGCCGCCTCTCGAACGCCCGAACATCTTCAAGATCTACGAAGAGAACATCGGTCCGCTGACGCCCATGATCGCCGACATGCTGCGTGATTCAGAAAAGGATTATCCCGAGGAATGGATCGTTGACGCAATGGGTATTGCCGTCAAGAACAACAAGCGCAATTGGAAGTACGTGGAAGCGATCTTGCGCCGCTGGAAGGAAGAAGGTCATGCCGAAAAGCAAGCTAGACCAAACTCTCAAGAAGATCGCCGCCGGTACTCGGAAGGCGAGTTCTCCGAATACCTCAAGCGCAACTAATCCAATGCTGGGAGATCCGGATTGCCCGCATTGCCACGGAGCAGGGTACGTCCGCCATGAGGTTCCCCTGGGTGACCCGAACTTTGGGCGCCTGGAGGCATGCGTCTGCCGCAGCGCGAAAATAGCCGGGGCTGCCCGCGCCCGCCTGTTCGAGATGAGCCGCCTCGACAGTTTGAGCCATTTGAGCTTCGAGAATTTCGCCCCGCGGGGGAACAAGAATGCCAAATTCATGACCCCGGTGGACTTAAAAAGCCTGGCAGCCGCGAAAGAGATTGCCGAGAGTTACGCTCACTCACCCCAGGGCTGGTTGTTGCTCGAGGGCGGCTATGGCAGCGGCAAGACGCATCTCGCCGCGGCGATCGCCAATTTTGTCGTCAACATGGGCACACCCACCCTGTTCATTACTGTCCCCGACCTGCTGGACTCGCTGCGCTTTGCTTATAGTGATCCCGATACCACCTTCGAGGCGCACTTTGAGGAAATCCGCACGGCTGCCTTCCTGGTGCTGGACGATTTTGGCACCCAGAATGCCACGAACTGGGCGCAGGAAAAATTGTTCCAGATCATGAATTTTCGGTACATCAATAAGTTGCCGACGGTCATCACCACCAACCTGAAGCTGGACGAGATCGAAAGCCGCATCCGCTCGCGCTTGCAGGACGAGGAATTCGTCAACCATGTGCTGATTACCGCACCTGATTTCCGCCGCCCGACAGAGACCAGCAACCCGGGTCTTTCAATGCTTTCCAGGCACGATATCATGTCGATGACCTTAAAATCATTCGAGACCCGCGAGGATGAGATAGGCAAGGAGATCGTCACGACCACCGCCATTGAAAAGCAGGATCGTTTCGGGAATAAGGTCAAGTCCCGGGAGATCACCCGGGTCAAGGTGACCCAGGAGGATGTAAAAAACCTGAGCAAGGCATTCCATGCAGCTGCAGCCTTCGCCGAGGAACCAGAGGGTTGGTTGGTTTTTCTGGGTGAATCCTATTGCGGGAAGACCCATCTTGCTGCAGCCATCGCCAATTACCGCATCGCCATGGGAGGGCCGGTCATCATGGTCAAAGTCGCTGAGTTGCCGGAATACCTGCGTAAATCTTTCCAATCCTCCTCCGAAGTACCCTTTGACCGCCGCCTTTTTGAGATCAAGACAACCCCCATGCTGATCTTCGATGACTTGAAAGAAAGGGCCGTCTATACAGCCTGGTTTGAAGATAAAATATCCCAGATCCTCGACCACCGTTACGATGCCCATTTGACGACCGTGATCACCTCCACCCTCACACCTGATGATTTCGCCATCAATTACCCCAGTTTGTGGAACCGGCTCCTTGATGAAGAAAAGGTGCACATCAACGTGATCGATATGCCCCCTTACAGGCGAACAAGGAAAGCAGGAAGATCGTCCACGGGTCAAAGAAAAGGCAAATAGCATCGAGGATTGAATCTTGCTTACCTTGCCGATGATTATTGTGTAGGCACACAGGAGAATCCCATGACAATATCCGCACCCCAACCCGTCAAGCTTACATTTGGTTACAAGGTAACCTGGGGAATCGCCGCGCTGGGTACCAGCCTGATCTCTGGAGTGTTCGGCGCTTTATTGCCCATCTTTTACCAGGATTATCTCGGTCTCAGCGCCAGGTGGATCAGCATCGCCTCGCTGATCTACGCCATCTGGAATGCATTGAATGACCCGCTGTTTGGCTATCTCTCGGACAGCACCCGTTCCAAGCACGGCAGGCGCATCCCCTACATGCGCTACACTGCCCCGTTCCTGGCGGCAACATTCGCACTGGTGTGGTTCGCCCCGCAACATGCCGGAGATTTCAGCCTGTTCCTGTGGATGCTGGTCAGCATGGTGTTGTACGATGGGTGTTACACCATGATCGGGCTGGTCTATTCCTCGCTCCTGCCTGAAGTTTCCGAGTCGGATACCCAGCGCAACCACTTGCAGATCTCTTCCTCGCTTTTTGGCCTGCTCGGTACCCTGCTGGGATTCCTTATCCCGGATTTCTTTCGCCCAAAAGCCGGAGAAGCATTATCCTTCTTCCCACTCCAGATCGCCATGATTGTTGTCGGCGTTACGGGGATGTTGCTGATCATTGCCACAACATTCAAGGTCAAGGAGCGCCTTGAGTTCTCTCAAGTGGATAAGCCGCTCAAGCTCAAGGATCAGATCAGGTTCACCTTCACCAGCAAATCTTTCCTTGTCCTGGTCTCCCAGAACTTCATGTCCATCCTGGTTTCATCGCTGGTAACCGGTTCGTTGTTCTATTTGGCTGATTATGTGCTCCAGATGAACACGATCGTCCTGTTGGCATTCATCTTCGTCCCTTTGATCGGCGGGGTTCCAATCACCAATCTTATCCGCAGCCGCATGGGGGTGGTGCAAGCCCAGCAGCTCTTGCTTGTCATCGCCGGGGTCGGGTTGGTCTCACTGACCTTCGTGCCTGACGTTCTCATCCCGGTATGCCTTGCCCTGGCTGGTTTTGGTCTCTCCGGGCCGCAGACGCTGACGAATGTCCTGTTTGCAGAGGTGGCTGACGAGGATGAATTGCGCAGTGGCGTCCGCCGCGAGGGGGCCTTCTTCGGGGTCAATGCATTGATCACCAAGCCGGCCCAGTCACTGGCGCTGGCTCTCCCGCCCATCATCCTGGAAGCAACCCACTTTGTCACCCGCCAGGCGAATAACAATGTCATCTTTCTCGACCAACCCGCCGGCGCGCTCTTTGGCATCAAGGTCTTCATTGGCCTCATCCCGGGGATTGCCATGTTCCTCGGCGCGCTGATCCTGTTCTTGTTTCCATTACGTGGCTCAAGGCTGGTGAAGATCCAACAAGAAGTATTGGCGCTGCATGCCCGCAAGAAAGCCGAATATGACAAAGGAAAATAACGCTCCTGTCGTCTGATTTGGTGACCTTTTGGAATGAAATTCGGGACAGCCTAGGCTGTCCCGAACAATATTTTTCATCCTTCGTTGCGTGCTCATGCCATGTGCTGGATGATCGCATTTCCAAACTCTGAGCACTTCACTTCCGTTGCCCCTTCGATAAGGCTGGCGATGTCGTAGGTGACGGTCCTGGCTCCCAAGGCGCCTTCGAAACCCTTGATGATCAGGTCAGCTGCCTCAGTCCAGCCCAGATAGCGGAACATCATCTCGCCGGAGAGGATGAGCGATCCCGGATTGGCCTGGTCAAGGTCTTCATACTTGGGCGCAGTGTCGTGTGTGGCTTCGAAAATGGCGTGACCCGTCTCAAAATTAATATTCGCTCCCGGGGCAATGCCGATGCCGCCCACCTGCGCCGCCAATGCATTGGAGAGGTAGTTGCCATTCAGGTTCAGGGTGGCGATCACGTCGTAGTCGCGGGGACGGATGAGAGTAAATTGCAGGCTCACATCGGCGATGGAATCCTTGATCAGGAGCATCTTCTTCCACTTGCCGTCGCCGTGAGTTGGCCAAAGTTTCAAAGCTTCCTCGACCTCCCGTTTGATATCATTCTGCTGGTTGGGCGACATCATGTCAAAGCCGGGATCGACCATTTTGGCATTGGTTTCGACCGACAGGTTGGGATTGGCTTCCCGGTTGCCCAGGACCCAGGTCTCGCGCTCGGTGACAATCTGGTCGCGGAACTCGCGCTTCGCCAGGGCGTAGGCCCAGTCCTTGAAAGCGCCTTCGGAATACTTCATGATATTCCCCTTGTGAACCAGGTTCACATTCCTGCGCTTGTTCGCCAGCGCCCATTGGAGTGCCGCCCGGATAAGCCGCTCAGTTCCTTCCACTGAAACAGGCTTGATTCCAATCCCGGCAGTATCTGGGAAGCGGATCTTCGTATATTCCTTGGGGAAGGCTGCCTCAAATAGCTTCTTGAACTTTGCATTTTCCTCTGTACCATAAATGAATTCAATGCCTGTAAATATATCCTCAGTATTCTCGCGGAAGACCACCATGTTCACATATTCTGGGTGCTTTACCGGCGATGGCATACCATTAAAATAACGTACGGGTCGCTGGCAGACATAGAGATCGAGTAGCTTGACCAGGGCCATGCTCAAGGAACGGGTGTCATTATTGATGGGTGCAGTCAGCGGGCCCTTGATACCCACCATGAATTCCTGGAACGCCCTGATGGTCTCATCCGGCAGCCAGGTCTGAAATTTCTTGAAAGATTTCTCACCTGCAAAAACTTCCATCCAGTGCACCTTGCGCGTGCCTCCATACGCCTGATTAACTGCCGCATCAAATACGCGCTCAGCCGCACGCCAGATATCCCGCCCAATTCCATCGCCTTCGATAAAGGGGATGATCGGTTCATTGGGAACCTGCAAGTTCCCATTGCGAATGGTGATCTTTTGGCCTTTTTCTGGAACCTTGACCTGCTTGAAAACCATAACTTGCTCTCCTTTGGTTTAAATTGTGCCTGATTATAACAAATCATGCCATCCATTGCACCTCTTCATCGCACTTTGAAAAACAAACGTTTCATGCCTTGCTTCATGTGTTGCCCGGTCTCCTGGTTGTCCCGGACTCTTGCGAGGGTGATCATGCGCTCGGGGGAATATGGGAGTACCAGCCCTGTGTAGTTGTGCCACCCCAATTAAGTAAATTATTTCAGGGAATGGTTTACATTCGCTCTCCAACCCTTGACAAAAATCCCGCCCGGCCTATAATTCCGCCCGATATGGTCATGGTCATTTGCTTGGATGATTTCTTTCTCAGACCCAACAATTTGCCTGTTTTTATTTTCCAGTAGAGAGCCGGGAACGGCTCTCTTTTTTTACCTGTAGGATTGACTTGCATTGGCTGGAGCGTGAATGATAAAACTCCCCGGATTAATTGACCCGCACGTCCACCTGCGTGAACCCGGCCAAACCCATAAAGAAGACTGGGATAGTGGTACATCCGCTGCATTGGCTGGGGGAATAACAATGGTACTGGCCATGCCCAATACCAAGCCGCCAATCTTTGACTCGTCCACACTGGACCAGGCACTTGCCGCGGCTGGAGCAAAAGCGCGCTGCGATTACGCCCAATTCCTTGGCGCGGGGGCGGAGAACATCGATTGGGACAGGCATGAGGGACTTCCCCAACGCGCCGCAGGGTTGAAAATGTATCTCGATAGTACTTTCGGCGAATTGCGCCTGGACGACATGTCCCTCTGGCAATCTCATTTCGAAAAATGGCCCACACACCTGCCTATCGTAGCCCACTCTGAGAGCCGCAGCATGGCGGCGGTTATCCTGATGGCCGCCATTTACAACCGGCATGTGCATATTGCGCATGTCTCCCTAAAGGAAGAAATCCTGCTCATCAAGGCTGCCCGGGAGCGCGGTATCAAGGTCACATGCGAAGTATGTCCGCACCACCTATTCCTGACCAAAGAGGATATCCCTGCAATTTCCCACGGACATCCCGGCCGCGGCGAGGTTCGACCTAGGCTTGCAAGCCGGGAGGATGTCGAGGCCTTGTGGGCGAACCTGGATGTCATTGATTGTTTTGCCACTGACCACGCTCCCCACACCCTGGTCGAGAAGGACGGCGCAAATCCCCCGCCAGGATTTCCGGGGTTGGAAACGCTCCTGCCGTTGCTGCTGACCGCCGTGGACGACGGTCGGTTGAAAATGGACGATATCATCGAGAAGTGTGTCCTCAATCCCACAAAAATTTTTTCGTTACCGAAGCAACCCGAAACCTGGATCGAGGTGGACGAAGATGCTCGATACGAGCTGCGCCCTGAGACCCTGCATTCACGCTGCAGATGGACGCCTTTTGAGGGCTGGCAGGTCAAGGGACGCGTGACCCGCGTCGTCCTGCGCGGCCGCGAGGCATTCAAAGATGGAAGCATCCTCGTCGAGCCGGGATACGGGAAAAATATCCGTGCGTGATACTCATAATTCGGAATATACTAACAAGGAGAAAAATGACCATCAATAAACACAACATGTCCCACCTGCCCCTGGGCGACCATAAGAACGCACCCTGGTATGGCAAGGATATCATCTCGGTCAGGCAATTCAGCCGGGAAGACCTGGAATACATCTTCGCCGTATCCCATGAGATGCACGACATGGTGGATCACATTGGCACCTTTGACCTGCTCAAGGGCAAGATCCTGGCCAACCTGTTTTATGAACCTTCCACCCGCACATCATCGTCATTCACTGCAGCCATGGAGCGCCTGGGCGGTTCGGTCATCCCGATCAACGAAGTGAAGTATTCTTCGGTCTCAAAAGGCGAAAGCCTTGCCGACACCGTGCGCACCCTGGAATGCTATGCCGATGTAATCGTCCTGCGCCATCCCGAGGTGGGGTCGGCTGCCATTGCAGCAAAAGCTGCCCATAAGCCGGTGATCAATGCAGGTGATGGGATTGGCGAGCACCCCACCCAGGCTCTATTGGACGCATTCACCATCCGCGAAGAGATCGGCCACCTCGATGGTCTGACCGTCACCCTGCTCGGTGACCTGAAGCACGGTCGCACAGTCCACTCCCTGGCGCGCCTGCTCTCGCTGTATAAAGTCAAACTGAACTATGTGGCGCCAGATATCCTGCGCATGCCTGCTGAATTAATCGATGAGCTGAATGCCAAGGGAGTCGAACAGTCCGAGTTCTCCACACTCGACACCTGCCTCCCTCAAACTGACGTGCTCTACGTTACCCGCGTTCAAAAGGAGCGCTTTGCTGACGAAGCCACCTACGAATTGGTTAAAAGCTCCTACGTAATCGACACAAAGGTGATGAAGGTTGCCAAGGAGCGCATGATCGTCATGCACCCGCTGCCGCGCGTAGGTGAAATCAGCCCTGAATTCGATGAAGACCCACGTGCAGCCTACTTCCGCCAGATGGAGTATGGCTTGTATGTGAGAATGGCCTTGCTGGCAATGGTGCTTGGGAAAGCATAAACGTTAGTCCACATCCCAAAGTTGGATAAAACTGATGGAAACTTTTTTCTCTTTTCTTTCCAAACGAGTTGACGACTGCTCTTCGCTGCTATGCGTGGGGCTCGATCCTCATCCATCCGACCTTCCCGCTCCAACAGGGGAGGCGGCGCGTGAGTTTTGCCTTCGCATCATCAAGGCGACAGCTCCCTTTGCCGCCGCATTCAAACCCAATGCTGCCTTCTTCGAACTCTATGGTCCCGAAGGTTGGGTTGCCCTGAAGGATATCATCTCTGCCGTGCAGGATGAGTCCAACCGTCTGGGTTCGTTGATACCAGTCATCCTGGACGCCAAACGCGGCGATATCGCCTCAACAGCCGAAGCCTATGCCCGCTCTGCCTTCGAACATCTTGGTGCCCATGCCATTACGCTCAATCCTTACCTTGGCAAAGACTCTGTCGATCCATTCCTGTCGTACAAGGAAAAGGGTGTTTTCCTGTTATGTAAAACGAGCAATCCGGGAGCCGGGGATCTCCAGGAAATGATCGTTGCCCGAGAACCGACGATCCCTGAAATACCCTCCACCGCCCCCGGTCGGTCTTTTGTTCCCTTATTCGAGCATATTGCTCTCCTGGCGCAAACCTGGAATAGCGGCGATAACATCGGTCTCGTCGTCGGCGCGACGCAACCCGAAGCACTTGGCCCGCGTCAGGCAGGTGACTCCGGACATGTGGTACCTGGTCCCGGGCATCGGCACGCAGGGTGGGGACCTGGAAATTGCTCTCCGTGCTGGATTGCGCGAAGATGGCAAGGGATTGCTCGTTAACATTTCGCGCGGCATTTCGCGGGCCGACAACCCTGCCACAGCCGCGGCACAACTGCGGGATGAAATTGTGAACATCCAATACCTGTTGACCAACGAAAAGAGAACTGCTGGCAGAAAAATCGCTGCCCCTCCTGCAGTATTCGCCTCTCTTGCCGACAACCTCTTATCGACCGGTTGTGTCAAGTTCGGGGAGTTTACCCTCAAATCCGGGATGATATCTCCCATCTACATCGATCTGCGCCAGATCATTTCACATCCCCAACTTCTTGAGCAAATTGGCGTGGCATACCTGTCCTTACTCAAAGGTTTAACATTCGATCGGATCGCTGGCCTTCCGTACGCCGCCCTCCCGATCGCCACTTCAGTTTCATTGCGGGGTGGATACCCAATGATCTACCCGCGCAAGGAAGTGAAGGAATATGGAACGAAGGCCGTAATCGAGGGAGAATTTCATCCCGGCGAAACGGCAATCGTTCTCGACGACCTTGCCACCACCGGCGGATCAAAGTTCGAAGCCATAGAAAAACTGACTGCTGCCGGGTTGAGAGTCAGGGACGTGGTCGTGCTGATCGACCGCCAATCCGGGGCGAAAGAAGCGCTCGAGCAGGCAGGGTTTCGCCTGCACGCTGTGTTGACCATCACGCAGATGCTCGATCACTGGGAGAAAACCGGGAAGGTGGAACAAGGCAAGATTGAAGAGACCCGGGCGTTTCTCCAGGATAACAAGTAATACATGCCCACCTGCCTCCACCTGACCAACGTTTGCCGTCGCGTCCTGCCTCCCGAATTTCAAGAGGACGATGTTCGGTTTCCCGAAATCCTGGTGGAACATTTTCTGAACGAATTCACACAGGCGGGGGATATCGTCCTGGATCCCTTTGCCGGGTATGGTACCACCTTGCTCGTCGCCGAGGATCTGGGCCGGGTAGGGTATGGGATCGAGATCAATGCGAGTAAGGCAAGCTATGTGAAAGGGCTGCTCCAACATCCCGAACGCTTGATCCGCGGCGATGCCCGCTGCCTGGCAGAGTATGATTTCCCCTTGATCGACCTGTGCATGACATCTCCGCCCTATACCACCCGTACAGACATAGACGACCCATTCACTGGTTACCGGGAAAAAGGCAAAGGGTACGCCGCCTATCTGCAGGAGATAAGCAATGTTTTTCTCCAGGTAAGCCGTCAATTGCGACCTTCCGCCCATGCTGTGATCGAGATTGCGAATATAAAGAACGAATTGGGTGTAACAACTCTCGCCTGGGATGTGGCATCCAAAGTATCGAAGATCCTGCACTTCGACGGGGAAATCGTGGTGAGTTGGGATCATTATGGTTATGGTTACGATCACAGCTACTGCCTGGTTTTCTCAAAAGCAGGAGAACGAGAATGAACGACAAGGATCTGAAATGGCTTGGGTGGGCGCGCGAACTCTTTTCGCTTGCCCAAGCTGGCCTGACGTACAGCAAGAACGAGTTCGATCTTGAGCGCTATAAACGCTTACAGGAAATGAGTGCAGAGATCATCGCCAGCCGATCAAACCTGGAGCTTGAGCCAATCATTAAAAGTTTCTCCATGCAAGCGGGCTACGCCACGCCTAAAATTGACGTGCGCGGGGCAGCCATCCGTGATGGCAAGATCCTGTTGGTACAAGAACGCGCGGATGGTGGCTGGACCTTGCCAGGCGGTTGGGCTGATATCGGCGAGACACCGTCTGCCGTGGTAATTCGCGAAGTACGCGAGGAGAGCGGTTTTGAGGTGCAAGTGGAGAAATTGATTGCGGTCTACGACGCAAACCGCTTTCCCGGCGCAAGCCTGGAGTTCTATCACGCCTACAAACTCCTTTTCCTGTGCACAATCACCGGTGGCAGTGCCTGCCCCAGCAATGAAACAATTGCTGTTGATTTCATGGATCCTGGGCATCTCCCCCAACTCTCCAATTATCGGACCAGCAAGCCGATGATCGCGGAAGTTCTCGCCCATCTTTCAAATCCCACCCGTCCAGCATCTTTCGATTAGGAGACCATGGAAAAAGAATATTCTTTTCGGGCAAAGATCGAAAACCCAGGTGGTGGTGGCGCCTTCGTACGCATCCCATTTGATGTCGAACAAGCTTTTGGCAGGAAGCGTGTCCCGGTGATCACCACCATCGACGGTGAACCTTACCGCGGCACCCTTGTTCGCATGGGAGAACCCTGTCACATCTTGATCGTGCTAAAAGAGATCCGTAAGAAGATTGGCAAGGACTTCGGCGATGAGGTGGAAGTGATCCTGGAGCAAGACACACAACCGCGCCGGGTTAAGATCCCGGAAGACTTCCAGAAAGCCCTGGAAGAGGACCCACAGGCCAAAATGGCCTTTGAAAAATTATCCTACACCCATCAAAAAGAATACGTGAATGCCATCCTCGAGTCAAAGCGCGTTGAAACCCGGATTTCCAGGATAGCCAGGTCAGTGCAAGAATTGAAGGAAAAGAAATAGAAGATGTACTCTTTTTTTCGACCCATCCTTTTCAAGCTGGATCCGGAAGTTGCCCACAGCCTGACGCTGAACCTGGTGTGCCTGGCAGGGATCCTGCCTCCCACGCGTTGGTTGTTACAGTCACTCTACACAGCTCCGGACAAGCCGGTGAAGGTTTTTGGGCTGCAATTTAAAAATCCAGTGGGGTTGGCGGCCGGTTATGACAAGGATGCCATCGCCATCAGGGGCTTATCCACATTGGGTTTCAGTCACCTGGAGGTTGGGACTGTCACGCCGCGGCCGCAGACTGGGAATCCAAAACCACGCGTGTTCCGCCTGGTGGAGGACGAAGCCGTCATCAACCGGATGGGGTTCCCCGGAAGAGGAATGGCGTTTGTGGAAAGACAAGTAGCCACCGCGGCTCGCCGTCCATCCTCCGTGATCATCGGGGTCAACCTTGGCAAGAACAAGGATACCGCCCTGGAAAATGCCCAAGATGATTATGTTCCCCTCGTGCGGCGCTTCATGGGATTGGCTGACTACCTGGCGATTAACATCTCCTCCCCTAATACAGTGGGACTGCGCCGGCTGCAGGGACGCGAGATGCTGGAAAAGCTGCTCGAGGCAGTCGCCCGAGAGCGGGCAGCGTGCCAAGTGCGGGCGCCGATCCTGGTGAAACTTGCACCCGACCTGAGCAACGAAGAACTCGATGATGCATTGAGTGTGATCGTGGATACAGGCATGGACGGCGTGATTGCGACCAACACAACCCTTCGGCGTGACGGCCTGCGATCGAAGCATCAAGCAGAAACCGGCGGGCTGAGCGGGTTCCCGCTCAAAGCCCGTAGTGAAGCCGTGTTGGAAAGAGTTGTCAACAGCCTAGGCGGGCGTCTCCCGGTGGTCAGCGTGGGCGGGATCATGTCTCCCGAAGACGCCAAACGCCGCCTGGAGTTGGGGGCGGCGCTGGTTCAGGTCTATACCGGGCTGGTATATGCCGGACCCGGGCTGGTACAGAAGATTATCCGGGCAATTTAATCCGTCAAAGTTGGACAGGTTCCGATCAAGAAGTCATTTCACCGGGCGTAATGCCGCTTCGGGGTGGTCACCTGCTTTGGCAAGGAAACCATCCGGCAGGGGAATCGGTGTGAAAGCGGCGCCTGTATTCATCATCCCGTAGGGCACAAAATAGAGCAGATTTTTTGAATTTGCACCCAGGGTCATATTCTGGTAACTGAAGAAAACATGGGAGCCATCTTCGCTCCAGAGCGCTCCCGTGTAACAGCAGCCTGTTTTCAGGGGATCCAGGAGGTCTGCAGTATATGTTTCCGTATTATAGGCGTACAAGTAACCATATACTTCGTTCCGCACCTGGCTGTTGAGCAGGAACAACCTTTCTCCATCCCAATCATAGGATGGGATGAGCGGCACGTCCTTGTACCCACTCATCGTAAAACGGACAGCGGGGAACGTATCCAGTCCATAAAGTTGAATGCTGGCGCAATTGCTAATATCCACGATGCGCACGGCATCCACCCTGCGGTTATCCTCTGGAATAATGACCTTGATCGCAATTTTCTTGCTGTCAGCCGACCAGCGCGCTCCCCTGGCAGCCAGGTTGTCATACGTCAGGCAGCCATTCATATTGATCACATCGTTATGGTTTTTCGACCCTTCCAATTTCACCAAATCAAATGGCACGACATATAATACCCGGTCCAGGGCGATTGCCATCTGGGCACCATCCGGTGAGATACTGAAATCTTCAAGGTATTCGGAATAGTTAAAGCATGCCAGGTTCCTTGTCTCCCCGGCGATACTGACCTCACCGATACACTTTCCACTGATATAGAAAATGGATTGCCCGTCCGGCGCCCATTGCAGGCTGAACTTGTCCGCTCCATCGGTGGTCAACTGAACCAGGTCCGAACCGTCTGGCCTGAGGATCCAGACATTGTTGGCATTGATCATGGCGATCATATCCGTACCACCCACCGTGACCAGCTGTGGAGTGGGGACAACTGTATCCGTAGAAGTAGGTGTGGGAGTCGGAGGTTCAGTTGTTCTGGTCTGGGTGACGGTTTTGGTCGGGTCAGGAGGTTTGACCATAACCTCCTGCGTGGCGGTGGGTTTGGGAGTATTTCCAAAGGGAATCAGGTTGCGCAGCAGGAAAAAACCCCCTACAAGAAAAACTAAAAGAACTGGAACACCCACACCCAAACCCAGCCACAAACCAATGCGTTTGCGGGGCGGTGGGGGAGTTGCCAGTTCATCGGATCTCGAAACTCTGGTTACTTCCACAACCGGTTTTTTAGTCTGGATCTTTGTTTTGGCAACCGGTTTTGGAGCAAGGATGGTTTTGGGAAGCTCCATCTGCGATGCCGTGGGGGCCTGGCCGATTTCGGGCGTCTCACCACGGGAAATCGAGTTCAGGGCATCCGCCAACTGCTGCGAAGTGGAGAAGCGTTCATTGCGGTCCTTTGCCAGGACCTTCGCCACGATCTTTTCGACCCCATCTGGCAGGTCCGGTTTGACATCCAGGATATGCGGGACCGGGTCGGTGATGTGCTTGATAACCACGCTCATCGGGGTATCGCCCTGGAAAGGCTGCCTGCCAGTAAGCATTTCGAACAGGATGACACCCAGGCCATAGATATCGGAACGCCCATCGATCTTCTCACCCTGGCCTTGTTCCGGGGACATGTACGCCGGGGTCCCTACGATCCCTGATCCTGTCATGCTCAGGCTGCCTTGCGTCTCGGTCAACTTGGCAATACCAAAGTCCGAGATGTACGGTTCACCATCCTTGTCAAACAGGATGTTCCCGGGCTTCAAGTCTCGATGAATAATGCCCTTGGAGTGGGCGGAATCCAGCGCTGGAGCCAGCCGTGACAAGATGCGCGCGGCTTCTTGAATGGAAAGGGGGCCATTTCGAAGCCGATCGGAAAGAGAACCTCCCATCATGTAACGCATCACGAAATAGGGCTGTCCGGACTCCTCTCCGAAATCGTAGACCGGAACGATGGCGGGATGTTCGAGCATGGCAATGGTTTTTGCTTCGCGCTCGAAGCGGGTCCGAAATTGCGGATCGTGGAGCATTTCACGCGGCAGGACCTTGACAGCCACCTCACGCTCGAAGCGTGGGTCATAGGCTTCGTAGACAGTGGCCATCCCACCCCGGCCAAGTTCACATTTGATCTCGTAGCGTCCGATTTTTTCTGGATTCATGGTCTCTATTGTAGCCCTTCACGAAGTGGAAGGCAAGAATCTTGGTATAATCCCGCTGCTGCTCCGGTAGTTCAACGGATAGAACAGAGCACTCCTAAGGCTCTGATGTGGGTTCAATTCCCGCCCGGGGCACAAAAACCACAAGACCAGCTGGGAATCTTCCGGCTGGTTTGCTTTTAAGGCAGAGGTGAAAACTGTACGAATAATCCCGAGCCACTATTAAGTCAACTTTCCTCCGCATTGAGCCTTCCAGTCTCCACTTGAATTGATCAACAGGAAAGGAAAAAAGGACGAAATTCAAATTTCTGGAAAGGTAAGCCTTGAAGAGTCCAAATTGAAAATCTCCCTGGCATCCCTTTTACGATGAGAGATGAACAAACTATAATGTGCCCATTCTTTATGGAAAATGCAAATATCGTCGAGAAAACACAAATGGAATCAGAACAGGAGTATAAGTCGACCATTTCCAACCACGGTGAAACCAGCCGTTTGAATGCCAACCCCGATCCCAGGCATTATAGTTATAAGATTTTAGGGTTGCTCTCCTGGGGAGTGCTTGTATTTTGTTTCATATTCCTTGGGGTGGCACCGCGGTTCTTGCTGGAAGTGGCGCGCGTGGTGGCTATTTACATGATGGTCCGCCTGGTTATTTTCACGGTTTTTTACCTTGCGGGACTGGTAAAGATCCGCAGGGCGGAAAAGAGTGCCAGCACGAGCCCTTTTCGGGATCTATCCAAGCAGGAGATTGCCACCTTTAACAAAGTCCATCACCTTGTGGTAATCCCAAATTTCGATGAGCCTCAGGATGTACTAAGCCGGACCCTGCAGTCATTGGCCGCACAAGAGGGAGCGCGCCACAACATCACGGTAGTTTTAGGCATGGAAGAGCGGGAACCAAACGCAGGGGCAAAGGCCACAACTCTGCTGGCGATGCACAAAGGCAGCTTTTTTTCCATCCTGGCGACATTCCACCCTGCCGACCTGCCTGGAGAGGCTGCCTGGCAAAGCCACGAATGAGACCTGGGCAGTCCGCTGTGCCCGCCAGGAACTGGTTTCAGGCTTGGGTATCCCGTTGAGCCAGATCGTGGTGACAGTGATCGACTCAGATTCGATCGTTCACCGTCGCTATTTTGCCGAGCTCACCCGCCAGTTTGTGACCGATCCCCGCCGCCACTCCCTGGTCTGGCAACCTCCGATTCTCCTGGATAATGATATCTGGAAAACCAATGCCGTCATCCGTCTGATTACCTTTTTCTCAAATGCAATCTCCATCGGTGACTACTTCAATCCCTGGGAAGCAAAGTTCCCTTACAGCGCCTATTCGCTCAGCTTGAAGCTGTTGGATGAAGTGAATTTCTGGGATCCCACCGTCATGGCTGAGGATGTGAATATCTTCATGCGGGCTTTTTTTTCGAAAGGCGGCAAGGCTTTCGTCCAGCCTATCCACCTACCCGTCCACGAGAATCCTGTCTATGGGGTAAATCTGTGGCATGCCATCGGCATCTTTTTTACTCAAAAGGTCCGCCAGGGTTGGGGCGGTTCAGAGATTGGTTACCTGGTCCAAATGTGGAATCATCCCCCCAGGGCGCCGTTCCTCCATAAACTTTGGCGTTTCTTAAAGCTGATCCATGACCATCTTTTCTTCTCCACCGCAGGCTTTATTGTCACCCTGGGTACAGTGCTTTCGATCGTGATCGATCATACTGCCGTCATCACCTTTCCTCCGGCATCTTTCGCCCCGGGATTCTTCATCATCCTCAACCTTTTTGGCGGTTCTGCCTTGGTGGTGATCTGGTTTACTGAACGAGGACGCCTGGCGCGGGGCTGGAAGGATTGGAACCTGAAAAGCCTGCTGGCTGAGATTGCCTCCTGGGCGGTCTTTCCAGTACTGTTTTTCCTGCTGATGAACCTGCCGGGCTTGCTGTCCCAGACGCAGATGTTGCTCGGACAGTCCCTTTCCTTTAAACGTACGCCAAAAGGATTCGACTCAAGGATGGGCGATTAATCACTGGTGAGAAATCGCAGCCAGTCCCTCCCATCCTGCGGGAGGGGCTGGCTGCAGGTAAATATGTCTTGTAACTATGCCAGGCACATGGAATGGGCTGCCTTTACCACTCCGCTATGTCCAGCCCGCCCATCTCTGCATATTTATGGTTCTGGTGTGACCAGGGAGGCGTCCAGGCAGGCCTGGGGGAAGGCAATGCTGACAGGCTGGTTGACCTGGTTCATCTCGATGGTAATTTCCTCATGAAGTACTTCGCTATCCGCGGCCATGCTTGTTTCTGCGATCAATGTGTACTTGACGATGTACTGACCGTCGATTGCCAGCCAGTAATCACCCTGGTTGATGTTCACCACGGATCCTGAACTGACGCCCAACCCGGATACCTTGAATGAAAAGTGATTGGTGGGAATGCCTATGAGTGTCTCTGAGCCCACAAAGACAGGGTTATCGATAAGCGGAGTCAACCCGATCATGCCGGTGATCAGTCCCTGCATCTCGGCCTCGGCAGGTGTGCTGCTGGACCATGACCAGCCATCCGTATCATTGCCGGAGCATTGATCGTTACCGATCTGGTATATGGTGGTTGCTGTGGTTTCCGAATCCTCTCCGCCGGCACTGACAACGAAAATATTGATGGAAGTGTAAGAGGCATTTGATTCGTTTGAGCGTCGCCTTTGAATGCTGGTCGTGCTGGACTGCATGGGATCCGGTCCAGAAGAATTAAATATGACCGTCATCTCGTAGCTGTTCAGACTCAACAGGCCATCATTGATGCTGACCGGAACTGGATCGTGGGCCGTGTTTTGACCAACTATAGGCCCCTGATTGGTCGGATTGTCGCCAGTGTTTGCTGTCAGATTGCATGCCATCATCAGCAAAACCAGAAGTGAAATTCCAAACATTTGTTTAGTTTTCATGTTATTCATCCTATTTTGAATGTAAGAGATGAGCCAGGTTCAGACGGCTCAGCCACCAAGCCGGCAAAAGGCTGCCAGCCAACATGATCAGGCCGACCCATCCGAGGCCTGGAAGCAGGGTACCTGTATCCACCCGGGGGACGATTGTGAAGCTTGAAACGGTCAAACGGATGCTGGTGATAAAAACGACCGTGATCAATCCACCCAGCAGGATGCCAAGTAAAGTGATCCCTCCTGCCTGCACAAACAAGTAACCAACGAGTGCAGTGGCCCGAAAACCTATCGTGCGCAGGATTGCCATCTCATGCCTGCGCATCCACGCAAGACGCCAGAGGACGTTGGCAAGGGTCAGGGATACGCCCACCCCCAGCGCCACGGATACAATCCGCCACATGTTCAGCATGGGTTGATATTGAGCGGCGATTTGGCGCAGGTTCTCGCCTTTGCGTGTCACAGAGAGACCAGCGGCGAGGAAATCGCCTTCGTGCAGGATGCCTTCATCCGGGATGACATAAAAGGAAACATCCTGTCCCCAGTTGAGCAGGACTTGGGCGTCGCTCAGGGATATCCAGGCCTGGTTGTCCATATAGGTTCCATTTTGGAAGATCCCCACAATGGTAAATTCCCGGCCTCGCAAGGAGATCCTGCCCCCTGACTTGAGATCCTGCCTATCCGCCAAAAGAGCACCGACCATGGCCAGGCGTGGCGGGTCGCCAGGTTCCAGCCTGCGTCCGGAAAGAATGGTGAAGCTTTCCAGGCGGGTATACTGCTCCAGGTCGATGCCGCGCAGAAGAGTGGCACTCTGGATGGAAGTACCAGTCACGGCACGGATCTCGGGGATGATCATGCTGATCTCCATCCCTGAGAGCAATTCTGCAACCTGGCTTGAGATGCGGCTACCGCTGATATCGCCGACATTCTGGATCTCATGCACCACGAGCAGGTTGGATGTTTGTTCATTGAACTCTGTCGCCAAACCTGAACGATAAGTTACCAGGAATGTATACATGGCGGTCGCTATGGCGATCGATATCGACATGATCAACGCCAGGCGGCGATGAGTGAACAAGTCGACGAGTCCAAGCCGGAGGACGACCAGGAAACTGGACATTCTCAATCGCTCCTGATCAACAAATCCACTGCAGTGAGACGCCTGGATGCAAACCAAACGCCAAGTAGGGCAAAGAGGACAGCCAGAACCAGGCCTAGGAGGCTGGATGATGGAGTCAACCGAATGGCCCGGAAAATGAGGTCGATTGAGGCATTGAGTCTTTGTTGATTGATAAAGATCAGCGAGACCAACCATCCAAGGGTGTAAGCCAGAAAGGTGAGCACCAGGGCGCGAGCCATCAGTAAATAGCGCAGTTTTTGTAAAGAGAATCCGATCACCTGGAGCAGTCCCATTTCGAGACTGCGCTCTGTCAGGCTCAAGTTGGTGGCATTGTAGATTCCAAAGGAAACAACCAGGAGGGAAACCAGAACCATCAGGCTGCTCAAAATCAGCAGGTTGGAATTGGACTGGTTATAGCTGTTGGTGTATGCGTGCTCGAGATAGACAGAGTAGGCAGGAGAGATGCGTGGGTCAGCCAACAGCTTGAAACGCACGCTCTCAGGGTCCGCCGAGGGGACAAGGGAGAGGTAGCCAACTTGGAAGCCGCGCGAGGCTCCAAAAAGGCGCTGACCTTCGCTATAGGTCATCCACACCGAACCGAATGCGTTTTCCTCGAAGCGGACCAGGCCGGCAACCTGAAAATCCGTGCCGTAGATATTCACAGTGGAACCAATCTTCCAGGAGGCCAATTCTGCAGCGCCTTCGCTGACGACAATCTGACCGGAACCGTTCGGCCATTCACCCTGGACCAGGGAAATTGCCAGGGAAGTGGACATTTCTTCCAGTGCGGCTGCACGGACCTGCATGATGTAGCCATCAATTGTCAAATGGCGAAAAAGGATGGGGAAGGCAAGTTGGATCTCATTGGGCGCGATCTCCATGGCGGTCTGCAATACGTCCTCATTGATGGCGCTGTCCTGGGGATCGATCGTATCCGCGCTGAGCAGTAGCAGATTATTTGTAACTTGCGCCTGCTTGGATAGGATCACCAAAGCTTGGGCAAGCGAGGTTAGCAATAGATAACCTACCACAACGACCGCCAGGCAGCCGATGGTCAACAGGCTGCGCCAGCGGTCGTGCAACAGATCCCTGAAAGTGAAATAACCCAAAGCCAGCATGGTTTATCCTGAGGGCAGCATATTCAATACACCCATCCACCAATTGGTAAGCGCGCCCGGCCAACTTGAGCAGATCCATATTGTGGGTGGCGACAATGAAAGTCACCCCAAGGCGTTGATTCAGATCGAGCATCAGGGAAATAATACTCTGGGCTGTAGCGCTGTCCAAGTCACCGGTCGGTTCGTCAGCCAGGATCATGCACGGCTCGTGCACCATGGCCCGTGCAATGGCGACACGCTGTTGTTCCCCCCCGGAGAGCTGGGCGGGGGTATGCTTCTGGCGATGAGCCAGGCCAACCTGCTCAAGCATGGCTGCCCCAAGTTGCCTGGAAGCCTTCCAGTCCTGCCCTCTGGCCAGCAAGGGCAGGATGACATTATCCAGGGCATTCAGGGAAGGAAGGAGGTTATAGAACTGGAAGACAAACCCGATGTTGTCCCGCCTGAAACGGGTCAACGCCGCATCGCTTGCTGCGACCAGGTCAATGCCGTTGACGTTCAACTTGCCATGGGTGGGTCTGTCTATCCCACCCAACAGGTGCAGCAGGGTGGACTTGCCGCCACCACTCGGGCCGACAATGACGATGAACTCTCCTTGGCTTACCGATAGATCCGCATTGCGTAAGGCAATGACTTCTTCATTGCCGCGCAGGTATACTTTCCCCAATCCTGCCGTCTCGATCAACTTCGAGAGACCTGTTCCTGATGTCAACCACGCCTCCTTGACCAGGCGATTTTCCATTCATAAAGATGCATCTTCCACCTACGATACCCAGGAGTTGTCCATAATCGATGGGTCCAGGAGACGCGGCTATTTTCACCCTAATTATATCCGATTTCGGCAACAGGGATGTTTTATCAGAACAAAACCGCCCCCTGTGCAGACATTTCTCAACAGGGGGTGTATTGGCTTCGGATATCGGTTTTGATATAAATTTCTTTTGAGCAAGAAAATAGAATTGTCAGAAAAAACAGGTGCGGTTAAATTGGGAAACATCTTCGTGACACCTGCCAGCAATCCATTCATTATTTGGTGAATGTCACATCAAAACGCCAACCATAAATAATTCGGGCGGCAGGAAACCTGCCGCCCGTGGTATTTACAATCCCGCTGCCCGCCTGATCGCGTCAGCCTTGCTCGTATCCTCCCAGGGGAAACTCACATCATCCCGCCCGAAATGACCATAGGAGGCCGTCTTGCGATAGATAGGGCGGCGCAAGTCCAGGTCGCGGATGATCGCACCGGGTCGCAGGTCAAAATGCTCGAGAATCAGTTGGCCGATCTTCTCATCAGCGATCTTCCCAGTCCCAAAGGTTTCCACGTTCACGGAGAGCGGGTGGGCCACGCCGATGGCATAGGCAACCTGGATCTCCACCCGGTCAGCCAGTTCCGCAGCGACGATGTTCTTGGCTGCCCAGCGGGCGGCATAGGCGGCTGAGCGGTCCACTTTTGTAGGATCCTTGCCAGAGAAAGCACCGCCTCCATGGCGCCCCATACCGCCATAGGTATCTACAATTATCTTGCGACCGGTGACACCGGCATCACCCATGGGTCCGCCGATGACGAAACGCCCTGTGGGGTTGACAAACACTTTTGTGCCATCATCCCACATATCAGGAGGGATCACCTGGTGGATCACCTCTTCAATTACACCCTCGCGGATGTCGGAGTGCGAGATATCCGGCGAATGCTGCGTGCTAACCAGCACTGTTTCCACCCGCCTTGGCTTGCCAAGGTGATATTCCACGGTTACCTGTGCCTTACCATCCGGGCGCAGCCAGGGCAATTTACCTGATTTACGCACTTCAGCCAGTTGACGGGTTAGTTTGTGCGCCAGGTAGATGGGCATCGGCATCAGTTGCTGGGTCTCGTTGCACGCATAACCGAACATCATGCCCTGATCGCCTGCGCCGATCAGGTCGATCTCGTCTTTGTCGCCATCTTTGGCTTCCAGGGATTTACTCACGCCCATATCTATGTCCGGGCTCTGGCTGGCAATGGCGGAAAGCACCCCGCAGGTATTTCCATCGAAACCTTTCTCGCTGCTGTCGTAACCAATCTCCTTGATGACCTTTCTGACCAGGTCATCAAAATTAACGAAAGCATGGGTCGTGATCTCTCCCAACAGCATCACAAAACCGGTTTTGGTGGCTACTTCGCAAGCCACGCGGCTCATCGGGTCCTGCTCGAAACAGGCATCCAGTACCGAGTCAGCAACCTGGTCGCATACTTTATCCGGGTGACCTTCGGTAACAGACTCAGAGGTGAACATCAATTTGGGTGAAGACATGAAAGTCGTGGTCATCGTATTCCTTTTAATAATAAAATTGCCCTCGACACGAAAGGGCAATTGCGCATGAAGCACGGCTGCCCTCTCATCTTCCAGAATTCGGGTAACAATATTTGTTACCCCAACTGCCGGATTTAGCACCTTCCGTTCCGGGTGACCACTTGGGTCGCCCTTCCGGGGGTTGCTGAGGCTTCGTCGGGCCGGTCCCTCCACCTCTCTGGATAAGAGTGCCGCTGGGGGCTATTGAATTGTGACCGAGAATATACCACACCCGGGTGGATGCGTCAAACCAGTTTTGCTGCCTCCCATGTCTGGACACTTGTCAACAACGGGGCAAGTGGCTCCAGGTCTGAGGTGCTAACGCCCAAGCTCTTCGCTGGTGGGTGTACCAAGGAGGAGCTGGCACTCACGGGATGGAGAATTTGGGATTTGCGCCGAAAATCGTCATGGGTGATCCACCCAGCCAAATAGATAGTCATCCCATACAGCCAGATGTTGACCCAGTCATAGGACCGGATGATGTGTGGGGCGCCGCGAACCGGGCTGTGCAGCCCGATCCGTGCTTCAGGGCGCGTGGTGGCATGGATATAGGCAATACTGAACCACTCCTCCGGCACTAGAACACGCCGACGGGAAGGAAGTTCGATGGTCCGTGAGATGAAGTTATGCTCGTGGTCCTTCCCGCCGATTTCAATGGTTATCGCCTGGTCGCAATCACTCTTCAGGGAGAGCTGCTTCAGGGCAACCCAGCCGTCGGGATGCGCCCATTTATCTGGCATGGCGTGAAGTAGATATACCGGTTGACCAGCCTCCTGTGCCCTGGCTTCTTCTGCATGCGAGGCAGCCGCCAAGCCAAGTACATAAGCAAAGAGGTAGATGTCTTCGTATTTCTTTCCTTCTGGATTGTAGTTGTCCGGTGGAATGAAAGCGGGTTCCTGTAACAGGAGGCCGGGATCTCGACGGATTCGGGCGATGTGCTGGCGGCTGGTGAGCAGCGTGCTCACCAGTGTGCAGCGATGTCCAGCAAGGTTAATATCATAATGGTGCAGATCGATGAAAGGGGGTGGGTTGACCACGCGATATGGGACGGATTGCTCCCCCAGAAGCCGCCGAAAAGCAAGTTCTGCTGCAACGCTCGAGATGATGTTACGAACTTGGTCGAGTTGTGAGCCAGTCTTAGACTCATACGCCTTGGAGAGCGCGCGACAGGCAAGAGCAATTCCACCAATGGTCAGATCGGATGTAAACGGAAGGGATATGAGATCAGTAGGGATCAGCATGTCCGTGGGTATGCGCCACCCAGGCCCAATTGGATGAAATTGGTGGTGATCAATCAACGACTCCCAAGCAACTTGTCGAGAATTCCTCGCGAGCGTATCTCAGTGGTCACCGCACCAGTAACACCATTGATCACCGCAGGGGTCAACTTGCCTTCTTGTGATACCACCGACAACCAAACCGGCACCAGGACAAGTTTGAACCTGTCCGCAGAGATGGCAGAGGTAGGGTAGCGTAAATCCATTACGTGAGGCAAGTCCGATATGATTTCTGCACGCAACCTCACGACGGCAACCCGCCGCGCCTCGAGGGCTGCTTCCGAAAGAGCGATCGAGTGGACTTCGGCTGGCCATCCTGCCAAATATCCCGGTTCATAAGGGATACAGCTGGAAATGGTGAACCCTTGCAGAACCGTTGGCAGGAGGGATGACAGTTTTTTCGTGGCGGGAACAACAATATCGTGGTAAAGGATCGACTTTTCTCCTGAGACAGGTACTTTTTGTTTATCCTTTAGGACCAAACCACTCCAGGGCACATTGCCAACAATATCGAATGCCCACACGGGCAGGAAGAGGGAGCGCGGAAGGTCGCCCTGGCGAGCCAATTTGACTTTATTCTCTGTCATCCAGGTAGTTCAGTTTGCTGCCGGCTTCCTGCTGGTCTATACTGACAGGGAGGATGGCATCCGGGGCAGCCAGGTCCCGGCTCTGAGAAATAACATGGATTGAACCACAGTATGAGCAGATCACACTGAGTTCCTCCGGTGCGAGGATAAATTCCGCGCCGCACCCCTCACAATGAAAGACTTGCATGGAAGTGGGCTTGTTATGACCTTTGCTGGTTGCCATGGCGGTAAAGAAATCCTGTTCGGGAGTTCGCTGACCGCCCAAGGCTTGAGAGCGTGAGCAGAATTCACACACCAGCGATTTCCCGTCCGGGGCATAAACCATCCTGCCTCCACATTTGGGACAATTGAATCGCTCTATGCGAGGTTCCACTTTCTCGGCAGCTGGAGCCGGGACTTCATCCGGGTTGATGATATTTTCGCGCTCGAGCCGTCCATCCAAAATCGCCAATTCCCTGCGTGCTTCAGGATGGATTGGATCAATTACCAGGGTCTCTTCCAGGTACTCACGCTTCTTGACGGGGTCTTCTGTCAACAGGCTAAGGTAGTAGTTTGCACTCGCGTGTGTACTGTAATCATCAGAAACATCCAGGGCACGTTCAAAATATCGCTGGGCTAATTGAAATTCTGCAGCCTTGAAATGAAGAATCGCTTCTCTCAGCAGTTCGTCATCATAATCGCTAGGCATTTTTCACATCCTTCTCTGCACTGGACGCACAAGCGCGTCGGTCATCCTCGCCACTCGCGCCATGGCTTCCACATCATGTACGCGGATGATGTCTGCGCCGCGGGTGATACCGACGGCGACTGCAGCGGCGGTTCCTTCCAGGCGCTGGTCGGGAGGCAGGTTGAGTGTATAGCCTATGAAAGACTTGCGCGACGGCCCCAGTAGCACCGGGTATCCCAGCAGGCGAATCTCGTCCAAACGGCGAATGAGTTCCAGGTTTTGTTCAACACTCTTGCCAAAACCAATGCCAGGATCCAGGATGATATGTTCGCCGGGAATGCCGGCGCGGCGGGCAATGGCAACCGACTCCATTAGCTCGCGCTTGACATCTTCGAGCAGATCCTGGTATTTCGCCTCAGCATAGGCATTCCCCAACTTTTCGCGCATTTCCACGCTGGCAGGATTGGAACGGTTGTGCATCAAGATGACTGGTGTATTGCAGCGCGCTGCCAATGGGGCCAGATCCGGGTCTGCTCGCAATCCCCAGATATCGTTGATGATTCGCGCCCCTGCCTGGAGGGCGGCCTCTGCTACACAGGCTTTATATGTGTCGATTGATATGAGAGCATCCGGAAAGTCGGCGATGATGGCGCGGATGACCGGCAGGACGCGTGCCATCTCCTCGGCGGCTGTCACTGCCTGGGCACCAGGGCGGGAGGATTCCCCACCTATATCGAGAATGTCAGCTCCTTTGGACAGGAAGGCACGAGCAAGGTCGAGGGGTTCGATTTTCCCTCTCCCTTCTTCCCGGTTGAATATGCTTGGCGATCCCGAGGGGGAAGAGGCAGAGGAAGATGGGGGCAGCAAACCGTCACCGGAAAAGCTGTCCGGGGTGATGTTCAAGATGCCCATGACATAGGTGCGTTTGCCCCAGACCAGGGTTTGCGAGCCAATGTTCAAAGCGGAGATCATGAACATACGGGGCGACCTTTTAGCCGCCCCTTCCTTTCATCTCATACCAACTGGTCAAGTGGCCGCGAGAGCCAGGCCTCGGCTTCATTGATGTCACTGAAAATCTTGATTGCTGCAGATGTCTCTGGAGAGACGGAGTAGTAGATCTTGCGGATGGCATCTGCCGTTTCGGCATTGGTGACTACCACGGCCAGCCGGATGAAACGCGCCGCCGGGTCGCTGTTGGCTTCGATCGCAATGCGGACAGCTTTCTCAGGGATTTCCTTCACCTGGCGAAGGTCATACAAGTTGCGTGTCAGGTGCTCGGCACCCATCAGGTGTTCCATTGCAAAATTTAGCCAATGCTGGATTGTGGCATCCGAAAGATCTGTAAAAGTGATCCCCATACCGCCATCCGGACGGCGGACAACAGAATAGCCGATCCCGGGAGTTGGAGTCCAATGGAGTGGTTTTTGTTCAGTCATTGCTGCCTCCTGATAGATATCTTGATTATAACGAAAGAACCGGGATTTGGAAAAATGGAAACCTGAAGGGAATGATGGCGCCAGGGAATTAATAGTATCAATATAATTGAAAGCGGTTTCCTCTGCGCCAAACAGAGGATCAGGAGGGGAGAACGAACGGAATCTCTTCGTTCAAGGGGTGGGTGATGACTTGAACGGGCAGGTGATAGGCTGCAGAGATGTTTTCAGGGGTCAACACTTCCGACGGTTTGCCCACAGCCTGGATCCTGCCTGCGACCAGCAATGCGATGCGGTCGGAATACAGGGCGGCAAGGTTGAGGTCGTGGATGGCAATCATCACGGCCAGGTTGTCCTGTTTCGCCAGTGAGCGGACCATCGCCATGAAACTGACCTGGTAATGCAGGTCAAGGTTGGATGTCGGTTCATCGAGCAACAGGATCGGTGTGGACTGGGCCAATGCCCGCGAGAGCAGGAACTCGCTGCTGCTCTCCGCCCGAGAGTTCGCCTACGCGGCGTTCAGCCAGGTCGAGCGCGTCCACCCTGGCAAGGGCAGTCCGGGCGATCTCTTCGTCCTCGAAGAGACCTGTCCGAGGAAATTTAGATAAGGGGTACGCCCGAGGAGAACTGTCTCCCAGGTGGTGAATGCAGGCGGAAGGGAGACCGCCTGGGGTACCACTGCCAGGCAACGGGCGCGCTGCACCGGCGGCAGCTTAAGCAGGTCCACCCCATTCGCCTTAACTGTCCCCCGTTCGACCGGAATAACGCCGCTGGCAGCCCGCACGAGGGTGGATTTACCGGCGCCGTTGGGTCCGATGAGGGCCAGGACTTCACCAGAATGGACTTCCAGGGATATGCCATGAAGCACGCGGCGCTGCCCGTACGAAACATGGAGAGAATCAATCGTTAACATGGCTGCCAGCTTATTGAAGTGAATAAGATCCTAAATACGATATTGAGTGGGCACAGAGGATGCATCCAATCGACGGAGGACAAAGGCTCTTCAGCCAGCCAATTCTTCATTGGAAAAGAATGCCTTTCTTGACGTACATTGCTGGCGATCACAACTTCACCAATATCCCTGGTTCTTGGAGCGACGAAGCACCCACAAGAAGAAAGGCGCACCGACCAGGGCAGTAACGATACCCACTGGTAGCTCCTGGGATGGCAGCAGCACGCGCGCCAGCACATCCGCCAGCAGGAGCCCCGCCGCTCCACCCAGCAACGAGAGTGGCAGCAGGCGGCGATAATCTCCACCGAACCTCATTCGCACCAGGTGCGGGATGATGAGACCGATGAAACCAATGATGCCGGAATAAGCAACTGCAGCGGCAGTCGCCAGGGAAGCTACCAGCAGGATCAGGGTGCGCGCCCGGGTGACCGGGAGTCCCATCTGCCGGGCCTGGTCATCCCCAAACTGAAGCACATTAAGCGCATGACCGGCGAGCAGCAATACGCCCAGTCCAACGATGAGGAAAGGCAGAACGCCCAACACTGGTCCCCAACCGCTGATCGTTGTTCCACCCAGCAGCCAGGCTAGAGCCCTGCGCATTTCGCCGGTGGAACGAAACATCAGGTAGGAGGTGACCGCAGAGGCGAAGGACGAGAATGCCACCCCTGCCAGGATCAAATTTGTGGTTGGCAGGGTTTTACCCAGCCGCGCCAGGGAATAGACGAGAAATACAGCACCCAGGGCGCCAGCAAATGCCGCTGCAGGAACCGCCAACAATCCGACAGGAGTGTAAGGCCACTGGATGCTCATTGCCAGCACGGCTCCCAACCCGGCACCGGAAGCCACGCCGATCAGGTAAGGATCGGCCAGCGGGTTACGAAAAAGGCCCTGGTAGGCAGCACCGCTGGTTCCCAGCGCAGCACCCGTCATCATGATCAGGATCGTACGCGGCAGTCTCAATGTCAAGACGATGGTAGTCGCCTGGACCACGGTTTGCGGAGGCTGACCGGTCAGGACGCGCCACAGGTCAGCCGGAGGGATAAACACCGCGCCGACAACGACGGATAAGCCAATTGCCAGGAGCAACAAGCCGAAGGTCAGGGCGAAAGGGGACAGGCGTTTCATATCAAAGAACGCAGAGCGAATGGATAGTTACATGGGGGCGGGCAATCAGAAAATCACCACACCAGGGAAATTGTTTTTGAAGGCAAAGACAATAAGCACCGTGCTTAATCTTCATACACTCATTCCGCGCTTATTTCAAAACGCCCGGATGGAGGATCTGGACCAGGGCTTCGAGCCCATCCACCAGGCGGGGGCCGGGGCGGCTGGCAAGGTTGTCATCAAAAGCGAACACCTGTCCATTCTTGACCGCGGACAGCACTTCCCACCCGGGACGCGAGCTGACTTTTTCTGGGGTTTCACCCCAGGCGGCATCGCCCAGCAAGATGAAAGCCGGGTCAGCGACGAGGAGCTGCTCGACGCTGATGGCAGCCCATTGGCCTTGCAGGCTTGCACCAATGTTCTGCCCCCCGGCGCGTACGATCAACAAGTCAATGAACGTGCCCAGCCCGGCAGTAAAGGGAGCAGTGGGATTGCTGGCATCCAGCTCGTAAAAGACCGTTGGTCGATCGTTGATCGGCGTGATGGCAGCATCCACCGCGGCGACCCGCGCTGGCAAGTGACTGGACCAATTCCGCAGATTCAGCCTCATGACCGGTGAGAGCCCCAATGAATTCCAGGGAGGCATACATATCCTCCAGTGTAAGGGGATTGGCCATGAAGTAAACCGTCAAGCCCAGGTCTTCGAGCGCAGCCACCAACTCGGGCGTGTTGATTTCACCCGCTAGCACGATATCGGGAGTGAGTGCAACGATGGCCTCCAGGTTATACTCCCCCCACGAACCGCCAATATCCTGCACGTTGGCAGCCTCGGCGGGATAATCCGAGAAAGCATCGCGGCCCACCACTTGCGCACCGGCACCAACGGCGAACAGGATCTCGGTCCCGGAAGGCGTCAACGAGACGATGCGCTGGGCTGGACTGGGCAGGATCACCATGCGACCCAGGCCATCCTGAAAAGTTCTTTGTGTCGGACTTGGTTGTGGAGTCAACGTCGGGTCCGGAAGCGGGGTCTGAATTGCCTCTGCAGTGCAGGCATTCAATACCAGTACGAACAAGAAAGCAATAACCAATTTGCGAAGCATCCCAGAATCTCCTGAAGAAGTATCAAATAAAAACCCCTGTACAATACAGGGGAGGGAGGATTGGCATTCCAACGGGCCGTTCCCCACCTCCTTTCCGCGAGAGTGTGGTAGAAATGGCCAGGGCGGGCGGCCTGACTTGTTAGTTCCCAGCCAATAAATGTGCTGAGGCTAACTCACAGTTGCGGGACAGCGCCGGACTTGCACCGGCTTCGCCATTGGGCCTCCCCATCCGGGGGCAAAGGCACCCTGACCATATTTAGTTGTCCCCGTATTGTATGCCCAGGAAGAAGAACCGTCAATGGAATGGCTTGCAAATTGAGTGAAAACCCGTATACTCCATGGAAATAATAGGAAAGGAAAGAAGCCATGAATAAGTTGTTTTTGATCCCCGCTGGAATCCTGCTTCTGATCAACCAGGCCTGCACACTCCCTAGCCTTCCCGGGCAAAGCAATGGGGCTGAGACGAATGTCTTATTCTCGGATGATTTCTCTGCGGCAAGTTCCGGCTGGGACGAGTACAGCGACTCGGACGGTAGCGTGGCGTACGCCGGGGGTGGCTATCGCATCCAGGTCGCCAGCACCGAAATGATGCTGTGGGGCAACCCAGCCCAGGACTTCCAGAATGATGTGCGCATCGCGGTGGACGTCACCCAGAGTGATGGACCGGATGACAACGCCATGGGAATTATCTGCCGTTACCAGGATGTTGACAATTTTTATTTGTTCATGATCAGCAGCGATGGCTTTGCCGGTATTGCCAGGTATATGAACAACACCTTTACCATGCTTTCTGGCGAGTCAATGGAACAGTCTGATGCCATCAACCAGGGCGCGATGACCAACCACGTGGAAGCCGGCTGCATTGGCGACGACCTGACCTTGCTGGTCAACGGGACGCAGATCGCAACCGCGTCTGACGTCTCTTTCAGCGGTGGGGATGTGGGTCTGTTTGCCAAATCATTCAGCGAAGGTGGCGTGGATATTCTGTTTGATAATCTTGTGGTATCCAAGCCATAGGTACATTAGAAAACGAATCCCCAAACCAAAAAACACATGGTTTGTGATTCTGTTCCGGTTAAGCCAGGTTAAACTAAACATTTCTTCTCAGAATGTTTTAGGAAAATATTAATTATTCAGGAGTATGATATGAAAATCTTCGAGATAGTAAGGAGGCCCTATGCAAGACTTGAGCAATGAAATCCTTGAATTGATCCGGCGTACATCGTCGGACCTGCCTCAGGATGTGGAAGAACGGTTACGCGCTGCGTTGGAAAAGGAAGCCCCTGGCTCCGCAGCCCACGGTGCAATGGAAGCAGTGATCAAGAACGTGGAACTCTCCCGCAAGAATTCGTCGCCCATCTGCCAGGATACAGGCACGCCCATCTTTTATGTAAAATATCCGGCTGGTTGGAGCACGCTCCAGCTCAAGAAGCAGATCCGCAGCTCCCTTGCAGAGGCCACGAAAAGATCGTACATGCGCCCAAATGCAGTCGACGCGGTGTATGAAAAGAACAGCGGCAATAACCTGGGCGGCGATGACTTCCCCTCCATCCATTTCGATGAAGTTGAAGGTGATGAATTGACAATTGAGCTGATGCTCAAGGGTGGTGGTTGCGAGAATGTTGGTGCGCAGTACTCGCTGCCGGATAACCGCATCGGTGCAGGCCGCGACCTTGCCGGGGTGCGCAAGGTCGTTCTGGATGCCGTCCACAAGGCGCAGGGACAGGGCTGTGCGCCGGGCATCCTGGGTGTGGCCATTGGCGGTGACCGCGGCTCCGGTTATGTCAAATCGAAGGAAGTACTGTATGACAAGATCGGCGAACGCAACGCAGACCAGAAACTGGCCAGCCTGGAAGTGCAATTGACCCGGGAAGCCAATGAACTCGGCATCGGGCCCATGGGTTTTGGCGGTCAAACTACCGTCATTGACACCAAGATCACCGGTCTCTCCCGTCTACCTGCCTCGTATTTTGTCACAGTTTCTTATATGTGTTGGGCTTACCGCCGGCGCAAGCTAACCGTGAAAGCAGACGGCGAAGTGGTTTACGACTAGGAGGAGTGCATGCGCAATATCACCATTCCCATCAACGATAATGACATTCGTGAACTCAAGGTCGGAGACCCGGTGAATTTGAGCGGTGTGATGATCACCGGCCGCGACACAGTCCACAAGTGGATGATAGAGACCTTCATCAAGAAAACACGCCCTGCACAAGGCGACGATTTGGAAGTCTACGCAGCCCTTAAGCCGATCCTGAACGGTGGGATCATTTACCATTGCGGACCGGTCGTTTCAGGCCTGGACAGCAAACAATATAAGTTCGTTGCCGCTGGTCCGACGACCTCCATCCGGGAAGAGCCCTACCAGGCAGATGTGATGAAGCACTTCAACCTTAAAGGCGTGATCGGCAAGGGCGGCATGGGCGCCAAGACGCTCAAAGGCTGCCAGGAAGCGCCCGGCGTCTACTTCCACGCCATTGGCGGGGCAGCCACCCTGATCGCTCAAACCGTCACCAGGGTTTTGGGTGTTTATAAAATGGAATTTGGCGTACCGGAAGCCATCTGGGTTATCGAGGTCAAGGATTTCCCGGTGGTCGTGACCATGGATGCCCACGGGCAGAGCCTGCATGAAGTAGTGGAACGAGAATCAGGCAAAGTACTTTCGGAACTCCTCAGCAAGTAAATCACTTGTCCCAAATGGAAGAGCCCCCGATGTGCACAACGCACATCGGGGGCTCTTTTTTCCCAACTCTATTTGATCGTGTATACGATGGTGACGATTGTGGTGACTTGCATGGAACCGGCTTCGATCGGGACAGAAGGAGCTGCATTAGCCATGTCAGCCGAACGAACTTCATAGTACTTGGGCGTGGGAGTGCTGTCATAATAGGAAATGGTCTGCACATCGCCGACATGTACGCCGCTGGCGGTTGCCAGCTCGTCAGCCTGCGCCCGGGCATTATTGACCGCTTCCAGGCGCGCCTGGGAGAGTACTTTCGTCTTATCCGCTACATCGAAAGAGATGCTGTTGATCGTGTTGGCGCCGGCTTGCAAGGAAGCGTCCAGCAGTTCGCCCAGTTTTTCCAGGTCGCGCACGGTAACATAGACGGTATTGTCAACCAGGTAGGTCACGCCGATCTGGTTATAGTTATCATCATAGATCGGTTGCGGGTAAATGCTGAAATTTGTGGTCTGAATATCCTTATCTGCCACGCCGAAGTCCTTGATTGCTTCGATCACCGCTTGCGCCAGGGTGTTGTTCTTTGTCATGGCTGCCGCAGCGCTGGCATCCTGTGTGCGCACACCGATGTAGACATAGGCGATATCCGGGGTCAAGGTGATCATGCCGGTGCCGGTCACGGTGATCGTGCGCAATTGAGTATCGGGCTGGGTATAAACGGTGGTGGCCGGTCCGCAAGCAGCCAGCAGAATACTGGTTGCCAATATGGCAACAACCAAAATATGTTTTATTTTCATGAGATCCTCCGTACCTTTTATTTTACACCCCTAAGACGCTGGAACCGAAGAGATGTTCCTTTTCCAGAAAACTCTGCTCATGTCCAAAAATTGGATCGAACCATCGCGGTCTGCCGTTTGGATATCCATTTCCCGGGCTGGGATTGAATTGAAGAAGAAAAGAGAATTCTTTGTTCGTGAGGATTTATTAATCAAGATATGGGAGATGGTGAACACCAATCTCCCATATCTACACTGGAATAATGAGTTGAATTATCTTGTGACTGGATTACTTGATTCCATAGGTCACATTAACGGTGACGCTGATCTCCAATTGTCCGGGTTGGATCGGAACTGAGGCACTCGCTTCAGCCGCACTACCTCCGCCCATGCCATAATAAGGAGAAGGGGAATAGTCGGAATAAGTGATATTCTTGATCCCGTCCAGGCTTAATCCGGCGGTTTGGGCCAGCTCTGCGGCCAAAGTGTTGGCATTCGCCATCGCCAGTTGGCGTGCTTGTGCCATGGCAGCCGTCTTATCGGCTACATCAAAGTTGATGCTGTTGATGTTGTTGGCGCCGGAACTGACCACGGTGCTGAGCAACTCACCCAACTTGCTCAGATCACGCACCGTGACATAGACGGTATTATCCACGGTGTAATTGGTGTATGACTGGCCTACATCGTCATAATCTTCCATGCTCCAGATATTGAAGTTGCTGGTTTGAATGTCTTCCAAAGCCACACCCATGGCCGTAAGAGCATTTACGACTGTTTGGGCTTGGGCATTATTCTTCTCCAACGCCTTGGCTATGTCCGCATCTTCGGTATGGACACCAACGTAAATGCGGGCGATATTGGGGGCAAGATATACTGTGCCACTGCCGCTCACATTTAACGAATTTGAATCGACTGTTGCCGGGGCAACAGCAGGTCCGCAGGCACTCAGGAGCACCGCCAGGACCAGTAGGGAAACGGAAAGGAAATGTTTTGTTTTCATGGTACCTCCACAGGTTGGTGATATAACATTATTCATGACGCTGAGCACTTGGAAAAGTTCCTTGTATTTTATGCTATTATCTTGTAAAATAAGACAAATGTTCTATTATCTTGGTGTATCTACTCACACCCATAAGAATTTCGTTGGATATGTCATTGCGAAGGAGTGTAGCGACTGAAGCAATCCAAAAATAGTCAGCTTTACTCTACGAACTTGGGATTGCGTCGCTTCCCCCTTCGGGGACACGGCGCTCGCAATGACACCAGTGAGTAGATACGTCTTGGTGGGCCTGCGCACCCTCTTTATGCACATATCCGAGGATCCCGAAGGATGTGCTCCAAGACTCCCTTGTCCTAGGATCAACCCTTCGGGACGTTGTTTTTGAAAAACAAGAATGGATCATCCAATTCGCACCTCCGCCGATGTCGCTATGAAACCATTGCCTGTCAGAAGAGCAACGAATAATTCTTTTTCCTCATCTTTATTATAACTTTGCCTGTGAGTAGGTGCATTCTCTCGCTACTCGGTTGCGGTATTGGATTAAATAAACACACCCCTCCAAATCGAATGAAAAGGCTTTCTTTGCCCGCTGTCGCCAACCACATGACCATAATATTATGTAGAACAACCATAGGAAACATCACCTGTTTCCCCCAGGGCATTCGTTCCTCCCGTGACCCCTGTTAATGATTAATAATTATTAATTTATCCGCTAAAATAAAAAGAAAATTTCCCGGGTAATGAAGAACGAAGATCGCGGCTTGTGACTAACCACTGGATTTTGTAACGGAGAAGAATGGCACTCAATATACAGCAGGTGTTCGAAAAGATACGCGAGATTGGCCTGGGCGCCCGGTCGCGCCACGAGGCATTGGAACACCTGCGCCAGGAAACATGGGACACTATGTGTGCCTGGATGGATCAAGTGTCCGAATTAAAGGACAAGCTGGAACACGCTCGCCAGTTTGACCCCGCGCTGCGTTGCGCCATTCCGCTCCATGAGCCGCTGAACACCGCGCAGGACCCGCAGCCAGCAACCGCCATTATGACTCTCATCGCTGCAGACGGATCGCAGATTGAACCTGACCGGCATGCATCCATCCTGTACAGCCTGGTCAATGTGGGGGCAATCGTGATGCGCACGGGTTCTGGGAAAGCCCCGGAAGTTTCCACCGACAGCCGGTTGCTCTACGACGACGAGATTTACACCGATTCCGGCATTTTGACCAACGAGGCGATCGAATTGCAACGCGATATCGCCGAAAGGAAGAAGCTGCTCGAGTTATCCAGGCTGTCCCCTGCACCGGTTGTAGCGATGACCGATGGACCGGTGGAATTGTGGGGGGCCAAGAACGGCAGTGGAGAGGATGAGTACCGCAAGAATCTTGAAATCCATAAATCAATCCTGTCGCAGATGGAGGCTCTTGGAGTCACTGTGGCAGGGTACGTGGACAAACCCGGGGCTGATCTTGTCGTCCGCCTGCTGGAGATTGCCCGGTTTTCCTCCGAGGAGCAGTTCAAGGAGATTCGCAGGCAGCACCCTTTGCGCGGCGTTACCGATCGCTGGCTCTTTGGGAGGATCCTGGGAAGTGGGCAGCGATCCGCCGTTTTTGGAATGCAATCCGCTTCTCGCGCCCATTATTCAGGGAGTCTTGCGATCCATTTCTTCTATTTGAACGTGGGGATGGATAAACACCCCTATTTGGTCCGGGTGGAGATCCCCAAATGGGTTGCCGAGGATGATGGTAAACTGAACCTGCTGCATGCCACCCTGGTCGAGCAGTGCCTGGTGATGGGTGCAAAGCCCTACCCGTACATCCTGCACCGTGCCCACGAAATTGCCGTGGTCAAGTTCGAGGAGAAGCGCCAGGTGGAGCAGATGCTGGAAATTGAACTGCGCAGGACCGGTGGCGAGGTGGAAGGTGGGTCAAACAAGCAGTCTGCCAAGGATCTGCCGGGGAGGCGAAAGAAATGAGCGCTGAAAAGCTTGTGACACTGACCGAATCAACATTGGGCAAGGTGCAGATGCAATGCGGGCATTCGCCCACCTATCGCCGGGGGTATGACGCCAAGATTGAATGGACACGCGCCCGCATTCGTGAAGGATTGCGTTACACGGTAATGCAGGTGAACGGTCACACTGCCGGGATGATGGAGACCATTCCTGGCGAGTATGCCTGGCGCGGGGTCGAGGCACAAGGCTATCTTTTCATCCATTGCTTCTGGGTGATCGGTCAGAATCGCGGTCATGGCTACGGGAAAAAATTATTATCTGCGTGCCTCGAGGACGCCAGGGGAACGAACGGAGTGGCAGTGATGGTCAGCAAGGCCCACTGGCTGCCAACACCAAAGATTTTCCTGAAGAACGGATTTACACTGGCAGACCACGCCTGCCCCGTCTTTCGATTTGCTGGTCAAGCAACTCAACCCGCAGGCGCCCCTGCCGCGCTTCAAGCGGCCTGCATCCATGATCCCGCCAGGCTTGACCCTGTATCACAGCGACCAATGTCCCTATTATCAAAATGTGGCCGATATCGTAATTCGTGTCGGGGAGATGACCAAGGTACCGGTGAATATCATTCATATTGACGATGCCAGGTCTGCACAGGCAGCTCCTGGTTTCTATGGCACATTGGGGTATTTCTTCAATCGGAGAGCTGCTTGCGTATCATCCAACGGGAACCGAAAAATTGTTGGAACTATTGAGGCCCAGGCTGGCTGGTCACCCTGCCTGAGGTGGAGGAATTATGGCATCCATTCAAATCGGTCATCTCCTGCGGGCCAGTAATACAGGATTTGTAGCGGGGTGCTCCGTCGCCCAACTGGAAGTGCCCGCATTGGGTATGCTGGTGCGCGCTCCTCTGGGGGACGGCTACCAGGTGTACGGACTTATCACCGATATCCACATCGAGGATGACGGATTGGTGCGGCAACTGGTCACGGCCGGTGATATCAGTCCGGAGGTGATGCAAGACAACCGCGAGCGCCGAATTGTGCCCGTGGAGATGTCTGTATTGGCTGTCGGGTACGAACAGGCTGGGGTCATCTTCCACCTGCTGCCTCCCCGACCGCCCCTGAGCCTTGACGCGCTATTCCTGGCTTCGGATGGCGAGTTGGAGAAATTCACTGGTGCAGGGCGGTTTGGTTATTTCCGCCACATCCTGCGGGATGAGAACATCCCTACCGGCGAGGTACTGGCTGCCCATATCCTGGATGTAAAGCAGAGGACAAAAAACAATAAGTGGGTTGAGGCAGCCGTCCAGGAGTTGATCGCCCTGCTGCGCGATGATTACCCGACACTGATGGCGGTGCTGGGTGCGCTGGGTGAGGTCATGGATTAGCAATACATTAATAGTACGGGACACCTGCATTATGACGAAAAGAAAAAACACCAAGACATCCTCCTTTGGCACAACAGGCCGGGTCGGGCACGATTCCTCGGTGTTCTACGCTGGCAAGATGTATGCTGACCAGCTACGCGGGAAGGATGTGCCCTACATGGAAAATCAAATCCCGGAAGCGATGCTTGATCAAATCTATTGCCACTCTGCCGAGAAGATGGACGAACTACCCGATTGTTCGGTACATCTCATGGTCACCTCGCCGCCCTACAACGTGGGCAAGGAGTACGACAAGGATCTTTCGCTGGAAGAATACCTTTCTTTCATGGAGCGTGTATGGAAAGAAACCCAGCGCGTCCTGGTCCCCGGTGGCAGGATGTGCATTAATATCGCCAATCTGGGGCGGAAACCATATATCCCGCTGCATGTGCATATCGCAGAGCAGGTCACTCGCCTCGGTTTTCTGATGCGCGGCGAGATCATATGGAACAAGGCCGCCACCGCCAGCCCTTCCACCGCCTGGGGCAGTTGGAAATCGCCGAGTAACCCAACCCTGCGGGATGTCCATGAATATATCCTTGTCTTTTGCAAAGAGACCTTCAAACGCCACAACCCGGAGAAACGCCCAAGCACCATCACAAGGGATGAATTCCTGGAATATAACAAGTCCGTGTGGACCTTTTCCGCAGAACCGGCGCGCAAGGTCGGTCACCCTGCCCCCTTCCCTGTTGAGCTGCCGCGGCGCCTGATCCAGCTTTATACATTCGAGAACGAAATCGTGCTGGATCCTTTCATGGGCAGCGGGCAAACGGCGATTGCAGCAAGGAAAAGTAATCGTTTTTATATCGGCTACGAGATCGAATCAAGCTATGTGGACCTTGCCAATCAACGCATCTCCACTGGAGAATGAACCATGACATCAGAAAATCGACCTCCAGATATTCACTTCATGCGCATCACTGCCGCCACCCTTAACCAGATATGCAAATTGAGCGACACGCTCTCTCCGGCTCAGCGCCACATGGTGGCAGACAATGTACACTGCATTGCCGAAGCACATTTTTCTGAAAATGCCTGGATGCGCGCCATTTATGCAGACGATATTCCCATTGGTTTCATCATGACCCACACCGGTTCAGATTATGAAGACGGAATTGATTGTCCGGGCGTATTCCTGTGGCACTTCATGGTTGCCGGTCCATACCAGGGCAAAGGATATGGGAAAAAAGCGATTGACAGGCTGATCCAGCACCTCAAAGCAATGGGCATCCCTTTGCTTTACACCAGCTGCGGTCAAGGCGAAGGCAGTCCCGAGAGTTTTTACCGCAAACTGGGCTTCTTTCCCACCGGCGATCACTACGGTGACGAGATTGAATTGGTTCTGGACTTGAGCAAATACCAGGTTGGCTGATGAATAGTTTAGTTATTAATAGGCCTTTCTTGCGGATTTATCCGTTATCTCGGACGGACGGAAGATGATCGGCGAAGATATCCGCAAAGCATTATTGCTGGCGGATTGATTTTAGGAGAGAAAAATGGATAACCAAAACCCAATTGGCTACATTGTCGGTGGTGGGCTGAAGGAGTCGTTTCGCGCCCGGCTGACCGTGCCCGCACAGGATGTGCAGGAAGGCGCTTTCGTCGTCATTCCCAGCGGAGACTGGCAATTCTATGGCCTGGTCACCGACTTGCAGCTCGGTTCCACCGACCCGCGCTTTGCCGACGAACAGACCGAGACCCGCCTTCCACATCCCCTGGCACGAGCCCTGCATGGTCAAACGCTTTATACCAACCTCGAGATCCTGCCCGCGCTGATGCTCGAGCGTGGCCCGGAACCAGGTACAGCCGAATACCAGGCCTGGGTGGAGGAACACAAAGAAGAATCGACACGCCTGCGCCCGGTAAAAACGGTGCCTCCGCACCATGCCCCCGTCTGCATGGCGTCTGCAGGAGATATTGCTGAAGTCTTTGGCGCCCCACTAGAGGGTAAGAATTTCATCATCGGAAGTACCCGCGAGCAGGGGCATCCAGTCTGCATCGACCTGGACAGGTTCGTCCAACGCTCGGCAGGTGTCTTCGGAGCCACTGGAACCGGTAAATCCTTCCTGACCCGCATCGTGCTGGCAGGCTTGATGCACCAGCAAACTGCTTCAGTATTCGTTTTGGACATGCATAACGAGTATGGATACGACGATACTGCTTCAGACTCGGGTAAGCGCGTTACCGGGCTGAAGACCAAGTTCCGCGCCCGTGTTCGCGTGGTAGGGCTGGGAGCAGGGACGACTATTCGCAATACGCCCCCGGATTTCAACCTGGAAATAGCCATGGGGGAAATCATTCCCGCGGATATCGAGCTCCTGACCCGCGAGTTGAATCTCAAGGAGACCACCCCAACCACACTGCATGCCTTATACACGCTCCTTCGGGAAGGATTGGTTCCGGCGGTTCAAATCAATGAACCGCGACGAAGTGGAAGTGGAAGACGAAAAAAGCGGCAAAGCAAAGAAGGTACCGCATCCGGACAGTGTGGCTGCCTGGGCCGACGAGGCGGGTGTTAACGTCATGGCTGCCGAGGCGTTGCATGACAAATTGCGTCGCCTGTTTGACAAGGGTTATATCGTCGAGAAAACAGCGGCTGACTCGGTTGCCGAGATTGTCAGGACCCTGGAAGACGGGAAACACGTGATCCTGTCCTTTGGACAGGCATACGAGACCGACCTCGACTACCTGCTGGTTTCGAACTTGCTGACGCGCAAGATCAAACATGTCTGGGAAAACAAGACCAATGCCTTCCGTTCCACAGGCAAGGAGGAACCCCGGCAACTGGTGATCGTTGTCGAGGAGGCGCACAAGCTACTCAACCGCGAGATGGCCGGTCAGACGACCTTCGCCACCATCGCCCGCGAGATGCGCAAATATTATGTCACCCTGCTGATCATCGACCAACGCCCATCCCAGATCCACGACGAGGTGATGTCCCAGTTGGGGACGCGCATCTCCGGCTGGCTGGGAGACGAGGATGACATCCATGCCGTGCTCTCGGGCCTGGCGGGGCGCGAGTCGCTGCGCGGCATGCTGGCACGCCTGCAGCCCAGGGAAGAAGTGCTGCTTCTCGGCTGGGGGGTTCCCATGCCCATCCCGGTGAAGTCCAGGCGTTATGATGATGCTTTTTGGCAGGAGCTGCTCGGCGCGGGAGGGAAGAAAGACGAAGCGCAGATAATAAAGGAGTTGGGTTTTTAAGTGACCGCCCGCCCGATTCCACGGATACATCCCCGACTTCGATGAGGGTTGTTTCAGGTTCTGGATTCTGACATCAATTATTTACATTATGAAGAACCACACCCGCGCAGGAAATTCGGCGTTACCCTCAGGAATACTGCAAGTCTGTGCCCGAGTGGTTCCCAAATTGAGGAGGAGTGTATGACTGCACTGAAAACAGCCTTCTTTGTGCTCCTTGTCCCCGGCTTCCTGCTGGGGATCGTTCCTGTTTTTATCATCCCCAGGATCCCAGGCTTCGCCCTCCAGGCCGGATGCTGGAATTGGATCGCCATCCCCTTCTGGCTGGCTGGTGCAGCCGTGCTCATCTGGTGCGCGGTGGACTTCGTACGCAAAGGAAAAGGTACCCCAGTTCCCATCGACCCTCCCAAGGTGTTGGTGATCACCGGGTTGTACCGCTACGTTCGTAATCCAATGTATGTAGGCGCGCTGCTCATCCAGGTTGGCAATATCATCTGGTTTGGCACCCTGGCACAGGTCGTCTATTGGTTCTTTCTGTTCATCGGTTTTACGCTGTTCATCCGCTCCAATGAAGAACCTCACCTGCGCAAAGCATTCGGTTCTTCCTATGCTGATTATTGCAAGTCTGTGCCCAGGTGGATCCCAAAAATTCCGCCTCAAGATACCAAAAAATGAATAAAACCCGCACCCGCACGATTGTTTTCCTGTTCTCCGGTCTACTGGATTGTTTTCTCGGAGGCATCCTGCTGCTCACCTGGTTGGGCATCCTTCCCATCCATTTGGTTGAACTTAATATCCCGCGCAGCATCATCGGCGTGGTCGGCTGGGTTCTGGCCATTTCCGGGACCATTATGGTCGTTTACCAGGTGACCAAACTCAAGGAACCCAATGAGTGATCCAATAAACGATCAGGAATTATATTTCCCGAGGAGAAGTTCCACCTCTTCGGAGGTCCCTTTCCAGGGGCCGGGATTTTCCTGCTTTAACGTCGTGATAACCCCTGCCCAACGGCAGGCTGTTTCGGGGCTTTCGGTAAGGCGTTTGGCAAGGTAGGTGGAAAAACAGGTATCGCCTCTTCCGGTACGACCGGCAAGCGACCGAGGCGTGAAAGGGGCTTGATGAAATTTTCCGCCGGCAAAGACCGTCACGCCACTGGATTGCGTCAGAATAATCTCTTGCGGGCCCATCGCATTAAGCATTTTACATGCCGTCTGAAGATCTTTCATTCCGGTCAGTTGTTCGGCCTCTGCCAGGTCAACCTTTAGATAAGTGACCGAGCGTAAACCAACTTCCATCTCTTCCCAGGGGCGGAATTCCAGGTCATCTTCCACCGGGACACGAATGAAGCCCTGGATATCCAAGGCGACCGGAGCTCGGGAGGCCAGGGCTTGGAGTAAAGGGAGATCCACTTCGCCGGCAAACAGTGGCGAGAGATAGATCAGCCGCGACTTGAGATTAGGGATATCCGAAAGATTGTATCTGCCTCCAAAGCCAATCAGCTTGCAAATGCGGCGTTCCATATCTGCAGACTTGTAATAGTTGGCAATCCCGGAGGTGCCCGCAGCTTCCCGTGCAAAAATGGTTATTCCTTCTGTACGCAGCTCATCCAGCCGGTGGAAATCATCAGGATGCAGGCGCGTGACAACTGCGACTTTTCGTCCAAGTCTTTTTACGACCACGCTTCCATAGTAGACACCGCCTCCGGAAGCAATCTCTTCCACACCATCGACGATCAGTTTATCCTTGGCGAAATTGCCGATCATGAGAACATCGAAATCAAACAATTCAAGCCTCTTTTCATTGGTCTACCGAATCCTTATCGCTCTTTCCACGCGTAATAGCGGTTCCGTACGCGAAGCATCCATTTCCACAATGCCGGTTAGCAACACAGGTCCGGATGAAAGGATAACATCCCGCGCCTGGCGGTAGACATCCGGGAAAAGCACCACGTCCAACATTCCGGAAAGATCTTCCAGGGTCATGAACATCATTGTTTCACCCTTTGTGGTCCGGCTGCGATGCCCGCTCTGGCGTATTCCAGCCACGGTGACACGCTGACCCACCCGCCCGGCTGCCTCGATGGTGGAAATAGCCCCGGCAAGACGGATCTTCCCGGCGACAAGCTCGAGAGGATGGGCTTCCAGGCTGGTGCCAAGCAACTCTTGTTGCGCAGCCACTTTCTTCTCCACAGCCCAATCCTCAGGTTTAATTTCCCGTCCAGCTTCTTGAAAATCGAATAAACTCGGTTGACCGGCTTGCCATTTACCAATCTCCATGTGCGACAATAGCGAAGGGATGGTGCCAAATCCTTCCAGGGCTCCAACACGAACCAGGTTGTCAGCTTCCTGGAGGCGTGGGTCAACCCGGGTCATGAAATCATCCAACGATTTGAACGGGCGGAAACGAATAATGCGTTCAATGGTGCGCCGTGTCAGATCGCGCACCTGGTCCAAACCCATGAAGAGCGCTTTAGCACCCAAGGGTCCCGAGGCATAAGTGAAATTCCTGCCTGAATAGCTCACGTGAGGAGGACGGATGTCCAACCCCAGGCGGCGGGCTTCGCTCAAGTAGACCCTCTGGCTGTAATATCCACCCCAATTGGCGAGCACAGCAGCCATGAATTCTCCCGGGAAGTGAGTCTTGCACCAGGCGGATCGCCAGCCCACCCTGGCATAGGAGGCAGCATGCGCCTTTGGAAATCCATATCCGGCAAAGGCTGCCATCATCTCCCACACCCGTTCCCCCGTATCGGGGGGGATACCATTCCGGGATTGTGCTTCGGTAATGAATTTGCGACGCAGCTCCTGCATGCGTTTCCCGGGATCGAAGTGGCTCATAGCCCGGCGCAACAGGTCCGCTTCGGCCAGGCTGAATCCAGCCAATTCATGGGCGATGCGCAATACCTGTTCCTGGTAAAGGATCACCCCGAAAGTCTCTTCGAGGAGAGGCGCCAGTGCAGGGTGCAGATGCTGAATAGGTTCCTGGCCCTTGAAACGGCGCACAAAGGCATCCTTAAGCCCGCCTGAGAGGGGGCCGGGGCGGTAAAGCGCCAGGGCAGCCATGATATCGTCCTCGCTGCGGGCATGGATCTCTCGCAGGGTGGCACGCATCCCTGGGCTTTCGATCTGGAAGCAGCCAATTGTTCCGCCACTCTCAACCCGGTCCGCCGTCTGCGGATCGGAAGTTGGAGTGGATTCGAGCACCGCCAGCAGGTTCGCGTATTGTCCAGGTCGGCTTTCATGGATGAACTCAGCCACATCCCCCAGCACGGTCAGGCCGCGAATGCCAAGAAGATCGATCTTCACCAGTCCCAGCGCTTCAACAGACTCCAGGTCAAACTGGGTGATGGTGATCCCTTTGCTGCCGGAGCGCATCACAGGTGCCAGGTCGGTGAGCGGACCGGGCGCGACGACCACGCCGCCTGGATGAACGGAAAGGTGGCGGGGGAGCTTGAGCAACGCTTCCGTATCCGTAAATAATTGTTGGAAGTTGGGTGCTGGATAGGCGCTACGCAGAGCTGCAAAGGGTGAGAGAGGTTCAGCACCCTCTTCACCATCCGCAGTACGTGTCCAAAATGCGTGGGGAAGCTGGTCCGCCATTTCCCTCACACGGGCCGGGGGCACGCCATAAGCCTTGGCGACATCTGCCAGCGCAGAACGCGGACGGTAACGGTTCACCGTCCCAACCATTGCCACCCGTTCAGCGCCATACACGTCGAACACATGCTGGATGACCGCATCCCTGCGCCGCGAGCACAAGTCAGTATCAATATCCGGGGGAGTGGCGCGTGCCGGATTCAGAAAACGTTCGAAGAATAAATTCAACCGTAATGGATCTGGACTGGTGATGCCTATGCAATGGGCCACGAGCGACGAGGCAGCTGATCCACGCGACGAAAATGGTACACCCGTTTGGCGGGCAAATTCGAGAATTTCTTCCACGATCAGAAAGATCGGTTCATAGCCCATCCGGGCGATGACCTCAAGTTCATGGTCCAGGCGTTCGCGAACCCTGGAATCGATGCCACCATACAACCGCCGCGCACCCTCCTCGGCTTTACAGCGCAAGTGTTCCCCCGCACTCAGCCCTGGAGGGAGCGGCACTATGGGCATGTGGGCTACTCCAAGGGGGAGATCAAACTTGCACCGTTCAGCGATCTCTTGCGTGTTGGACAACGCGGTGGGGAAATGCTCGAATTGGGTTTCCATCTCCTTGGAGGCAATAAAGTATGAATTATCGGGTGCGGCGGCATCCGAGGGAAGCTTGTCCAATGCCCGATTCACCCGAATGGAGGCCAGGGTCCGCTGGAGAGTGGAATGTTCGGAAGCAATGTAATAGATGGGGTGCGTTGCAACAGTGGGCAAACCGAGGCGACGAGCCAGAAATGAGACTTGCAGCGCATGGGAGGAATCATTGATTGAGAGATAAAGACGTTTCGAGAAAATATCCTTCAATCGCCCAAGTTGTCCGTGGGTGTCCTTCTCATTTCCGCTGCAGAGAGCGATGAGATTCCCCGAAAAGGCAGCCAGTTGATCCTGGGAGCAAGGTTCTTCGGGATGTTCGCGCAATAACAAAGTGCTGCTCAAGCGGCAGAGGTTGGACCAACCATCCAAATTCATCGCAAATAGCGCCAGGGGGCCGGTCTCCACGTCGATCTCCAATCCCAGGACCGGCTGGACCCCGGCGTCCTTGCAAGCAACAAAAAACTCAACCGCACCTGAGAGCAGGTGATGGTCGGTCAGGCCAAGGGCTGTCATCCCATCCGCCGCCGCAGCCTGGGCAAGTTCTGTCGGCGTGGGGAGCCCTTCTTGCAAGGAATAAGCAGAGTGCGTGGTGAGGTGGACGAACATTGGGGTAATTCTACTGGCTTTATCGAAAAAATGCCTGTTTCAGCCAGGTCATGCTACCTAGCAATTTCATTATGAGGGGGTACAAAAAATGCAAATGCAGGCAACCATTGAGACTATTAAATCCCCACACGGGTGTTCCAGGATGAGCACAGGGCGGACATCCTGCCTTCTCGATCCCCCAGGATGGTCCGATTGAATCAGATTCGGATTGCCGGTAAAGGACCTGCCTGCCCTATCAGCCTGATCCTGTCCAAATTGCACCCATCTGATCTACCCGGGATGCCTGACCATCAACAATGGATGGTACTACACAACATTATCGGGGTTGTAAATGATGTGGCCCGTCCCATGCACCCAGGATAGACCTTCACCGGCGAATGTTTTCGTCAATTCCCCGATGCCAGGCTGGGATAAAATTTCCTCAGCACAAGTGACCAGGTCTGAAAGGTGCTGCCGGAACAAAGGGGTGGGCTGATGGCCGGGGAAAATGATATCGAACAAATCGCTTTTTGCCTCAAGCTGTGTTAAAGCCTCGTAATATGTTTTCAGGGGCATGGAATGCGACAAATACAACCAGACCGGTGTGGCGACAATGGAATCCCCCGAGAACAACAATTTCTCTCGTGCATTAAGCAGGCATATCGAACCGGGCGTATGTCCCGGGATTTCAATAATTTCGAATTGACGATCTCCCAGCTCAATTAATTCCCCGGGTTGGATATGGTGGACCTTAATCGGTTGCGAGCTTATCAACTCTGCAGAGAGACCTGTAAATCGATGATCATTTTCACCAAGGGCCGCTTTTAGATCGCCGATCCGATAATCATCCGAACACATGAGTGTTCTAATGGGTTCATCTTTTTCAGGGAGCCATACCTCATCGAAGTTGGAGTTGCCGCCCGCATGATCGGGGTGACCGTGCGTATTCACCACCATGATGGGTAAAGATGTGAGACCTTTAACCACGCCAGCAAGGTCTCCAATACCCATCCCGGTATCCACCAACATCGCCCTCTGGCTGCCAACCACCAAATACATCAGGTCATTGGCAGGTCCATCGATGGACCAGATTCTTTCTCCTATTTGCTTGGTCGTGAAAAAGTTGTTCACTAATCAGCCTTTATACCTTCATGTTTGCATCCAGAAAATCCAGAACCCGGTTTACGTTTTCTGAAGTATCAAAGAGTGGGTCTGCATGACCGGCACCTTGAAGAATCTCAAGAGTGACCTTTCCAGGTCCCGCGATCTGCGCATACTTTTCGGCAAAACGAATTGATTGCTCCACAGGAACAATTGGATCCATATGACCATGTTGGATGAGGAAAGGAGGGTGATAGGGGCGGAGATAAGTCATTGGGCTGGCAAACTTCACTTTTTCTGGAATAGAGGTTATTTCTGCACCCAGTAATTTAGATTCGGGCGAATCCGGTGTTGAGTGATCTGGCAAACCAGAACCGCTATGGATCAACTCTTCGTCCATTTTGAGGAAGTTTTCAATTGGCCCGAACCACGAGACAACTGCCTGCACCTTGCTGGAGACTTGAGGATTCCCCATTGAAAAATCCTCGAGTCTCCTCACCCTGGGAGTAGTACCCAATAATGCTGCCAGGTGTGCACCAGCAGAAGATCCCCAGGCGGCAAACCGATCCTGGTCCAAGAAGTAGGCATCTGCATTCGCCCGAAGGTAGCGGATGGCCGCTTTACAATCATAGATCTGGCTGGGGAAGCGTGCCTCACCACTCAAGCGATAATTAATGCACACCACAGCATAGCCGCGTTTCAACCCTTCCATCGTTGCCAGGTTCTGCAGATCTCCCTTATCTCCCATCAACCATGCCCCGCCGTGGATGGATACAATCACCGGAAAAGGCCCATCCCCGTCCTCGGGAAGGTAAATGTCCAATTTCTGTGTGGGAGATTGGGTGGCGTATGGGCGGTTCAACCATTTGCGCTTGATATGACGGGTATCCATGGGTGGAGGCCCGTCAGGGGTGTACGTTCGAAATTTTTCGATAACTTGATCCATTATCTGCACCTCACTCACTTTTGGGAGCTGTTGCCCGGTTCGTAGCAAATTCGCGTGCCTTCCCTTGGAAAGTTTTGTTAATTCGTTAAATGATGTTCCGTGAGCACAGTACTTATCCATCCTGCCGGATTAGGGGATTTATTTAATTGCAACAGTGAGAAGAAAAGGCTGCCTTAACGGACAGCCTCATCGTATTCCTTGTGTTGTTATTCGGTCCCGATCCTCATATTCTAAGCTGCGACTTTTGCGATGGTTTCTTTGGCTTTGCGGCTTTTCTGGTAGACATCAAAGGCTACTGCAATTAATAGAACCGCGCCTTTAACAACAGTCTGGGAAAAATCAGGAAAACTGGCCAATTGCATGGCATTGTTCAACACACCAATAATGAGGATGCCGGTAATCAACCCAAATACGTTGCCTTCTCCACCCTTGAAGCTGACTCCCCCCAGCAATGCAGCTGTAAGGCAATCGAATTCGAGCCCCTGTCCTGTAACTGTCTGGCCAGCAAAAACTCTTGACAGAAGTAATACGGTGGTGATCGATGAGATAAAACCGCATATCATAAACAGGATTACTTTCAATCCATTAATCCGCACACCTGCAAGACGGGCTGCTTCTTCGTTTCCACCCAATGCAAATATCTGTCGTCCAAAGTAGGTTTTGGTCAAGATGAAAGACCCGATCAACGCCACAATAATCATAACGATGACGGGCACGGGGATTCCCCAAACATAACCCTGACCAAACCAGCGGAAGGAATCAGGGAACCCCATTATATTCCTGGAATGATTGATGATAAATCCAAAGCCTTTAAATATTGCGGAAGTGCCCAGGGTGATTATGAGTGGATGGATTTTAAGTGAGATCGAGAGTAAACCATTGATTGCACCCAAACTTGTCCCCACGATCAGAATTATGGGGATTGCCAAAGCAGGTTGTAACTTCCAATCGGCCATCATGATTGCTAAAAAGACATTGGAAAACACGACCTGGGAACCAATGGAGAGATCAATGCCGCCACTTATCATCACAAACATAAGTCCAACGGCGCTAATTCCAGAAAAGGATATCTGGCGGATCAAGGTTCTTAGATTTCCAAATGTCATGAAGTTTGGTGCGATAAACGAGAATACGATCAGCAAAAAGACCAAGATCAGGAAAGGCACATTCTTCTTTAGGATCGTTCCTAATCGAATGCCAAAGTTCTTGAAAAACTCTGATTGATTGCTCATTACTTGTTCCTCAAAAAGTTAATGGGGGCCCGATGCGAGGTCGAGAATATAATTCTGATTGAATTGGTCTTTTTGGACTTCTCCAGCCAATTCGCCTTCGCATAAAACAATAATCCGATCTGACATTCCTAATAGCTCTTCCATATCAGATGAAATCATCAAGATCGCGATCCCGTTATCAGCCAGTTCGGTCATCAGATGATAAATTTCCTGTTTGGCACCAACGTCAATACCCCTGGTAGGCTCGTCAAAAATGAGGATGTCCGACTCTGCCGCCAGCGATTTTGCCAGGACAACTTTTTGCTGGTTGCCACCACTCAAATTGATCACTTGCTGTGATAAGCTGGGAGTCTTGATATTGATCCGTTCTTTATAAATACTGGCGATTTCATCTTCTTTTTTGGGGTTCACAACACCATATTTTGAAATTTTCTTAATTATCGGAAAAACAATATTCCACTTTACAGCCATTTCAAGGAACAGACCTTGTCCCTTTCGATCCTCGGTTAACAAACCGATTCTATGCTTAAGGGCATCGGAAGGGGACTTGATCTTTACAGGATTCCCGTTGATCAAGATCTCGCCTTCCACTACTTTTGCGGCACCGAAGAGAAGTTGAGCCAATTCTGTTCGACCGGCGCCTACCAATCCAGAAATTCCCAATATTTCACCTTTCCGCACTGAAAAGGAGATATTTCGATCGCCGTTGCCAGTGAGATTTTTTACTTCTAATGCAATTTCGCCAGGTGGATTTTTTCGTGGAGGATAACTTTCCTTTAATTCCCGTCCAACCATCAGGTTGATCAGTTCCTGCCGGTTTGTCTCTTTCGTAATTTTTGTCGTCACATAGCATCCATCGCGCATCACGCTTACACGATCAGAAATTCGGAAAACCTCTTCCAAACGATGAGAAATATAAATGACGGTCACACCGTTCTTTTTCAACTGGTTGATGATCTTGAACATCATTCCGACTTCCGAAACGCTTAAAGGTGCAGAAGGCTCGTCCATGATCAATATTTTCACGTTTTTTGATACTGCTTTGGCGATTTCAACGATCTGTTGATCAGCAATCGACAAATCTTGCACCATGCTTCGAGGGTCAATTTTGACCTCAAATTGATCCAAGACTTTGGCTGCTTTCTTCTCAATATCTTTGGCATTAAATAGTATTGATTTTTCGTTTCTTTCGCACAAGTATATGTTTTCTGCACATGATAACGCGGGAACTAGATTAAACTCTTGATAAATGACTTCAATACCAAGGCTCCTGGAAAGGGAAGGAGTGATCTTATGATATTCCTGTCCGTTAATTTTTATTTTTCCTGAATCTATCTCGATGGCCCCGGCTACCGCTTTGATCAGTGTCGATTTGCCGGCACCATTCTCCCCCAGTAAGGCATGAACTTCACCTTCAAAAAAATCCATTGATACCTTATTAAGAGCAAGTACACCCGGGTATTTCTTGGTGATATTTTCAAGGGATAAAACTACCTTGCCATCCATTCCTTTTTCACCTCTGATTTCCTAATGAAAGGGGGGAAGACCCCCCCTTCATTAAATGCATCAGCAAAAGCCACTTAATTCTATTTTAGTGTACTGAAATCGCAGGTAATCGGTTCCAAAACATCATTGATGATGTTTGGATGTTCAACACCCTGTAACATTTTCTTGATCTGTTCGTAAGTGGCTACATCAAGAGAAGTTCCGCCAATGGCGACAAAACCCTTATAGGGATCCGCGCAACTGGTGACGGTTGGGATCATGGAAGGATCCATATCGCCCGCAAATACGCCATATTTTGTCAGGTCGACATTCGGCAGCGCTTTGATGGCATTGGCAACACCTTGAGCATGGGCAGTGGATTGGGCAATAAACACCTTCACATCCGGATGACCAGTTAAGGCATTCTCAGCAGCAGCCTGACCGGCAGGAATACTATCACCAGAAATATCCATGTCTTGAACAAGCTTCACCTTGGGGCAGATGTCGGTGATTGTGAGATAACCTCTGTGGCGCTCGAACATTCCGACATTGGAACTTGCACCACCAACGATAACAGTCTCAACACTATTATCCGCCGCATCCGGGTAGACGGCATCAATGAAATCACAAGCCATCTTGGCAACTTTTTGACCATCTTCGTATTGGCTGGTGTGCATGATGGAATCAAAGGGTGCCAGTTTGGCGGGCGGAACACCCATCACAAGGATTCCAGCGGCTTTGGCTTCTTCAATTGCGGGAACCAATTGATCGATCTCTCCGGCTGCCATAACATACATAAAATCAACTTTCATTGAAACACAATTCTCAATCTGATCGAATTGTTGATTTAAACCGCCTTCGTCAGCGCCATAGACTGAAACTTCCACGCCATCAGCATTGAATTGTTCGGTGACGGAAGTGGCCACACCGTTCAGGAATGGGTTAGCCAGGGACGGGATGATATAGCAGACTTTTTTGCCGTTAATATCAAAAGGCGATCCGGGTTTTGCGGGCACCATAGACACAATGGTGTCCTCAGCTGGGGCTTCTTCGGTTACGACTGCAGTTGGTACCTCTGTTGCCTTGGGACCGCAAGCCGACAGGGTGGTGGCGGTAATCACGAGGATCGCCAAAAGGATGTACAGTTTCCTACTCATTTTCTTCTCCTTATATTATATTTTTTGAAATCAGCACTTACTAGATTTTCATGTAACCGGTTTGGCTTATAGGCGACCTCCTACAAAATCGGAAGTAATATTTGGCAGCTTCTTTGGCATTAGCGGGCGGAGAGAGAAACAGGAATGCAGAAAAATGGTCATTCCAGGTGACTATCCAGGAAGGAAAATACACGCTCCATATTCTCCTCGGTTATGAACAGGGGGTCGCTGTGACCTGCCCCTTCCAGAATATCAAATTCGAAGCGGTCCTGGCTGACAAATTTTTCCAATTTTTCCGCGAAGATTTCGGATTGTTGTACCGGTACCACCGTGTCCAGGCGTCCATGCTGAATTAATAGAGGTGGCATCTGTTTGTGAACATAAGTCATGGGATTTGCAATTTCAACTTTTAGCGGTACATCGGCAAGCTTTGCACCCAAATACCGGGATTCGGGCAAATCGGCTTCACCATGATCTGAGGGACCGATATCCGTTCTCCTCAAGTTGTTCATCCATTATCAGAAAATCTGTCGGTCCAAACCAATCCACCGCTGCTTGAACATTACACGGGTGTTCCGGGTTGCCAAGACCAAGATCATCGAATTCGGTCACATTGGCCGTCAAACATATCATCGCTGCATAATTTCCACCGGACGAACTGCCCCAGGCTGCAATCCGATTTGCGTCAAGTTGATATTGCGAACTGTTCGCCCGCAACCAACGGATGGCGGCTTTGATATCCTGCAAACCCGCCGGGAAGATCGCCTCGCCGCTCATACGGTAATTCACACTGACCAAAGCATAGCCGCGTGCCAGGCCCTTCAAGTAAGGTTCAGACCTCAATATTACGTTTATCCCCAAGGGCAAAGGCTCCCCCGTGGATATATAAAATTACCGGATAGGGTCCTTCCCCTTGATCCGGCAAATAAATATCCAGCATTTGAGCGGGCGAAAGATCAGCATATGGCAGATCCAACCATTTGCGAGAAATTTGCGAAACATCCGCAGGCGGAACAGGGATCAATGCGTCATCTACAATAACCATTTATCTTCACCTACAATAACATCATAGCATTTCATATGGTGAAACATCAATTCATTCTATGATACAACCTATTCAGAAATGGAATGGTATAATGATTTTATCTATGGAAATTCGCCAGATCCAATATTTCCTTTCCATTGTAGACACAGGTAGTTTTTCGGCAGCCGCCGATGAGCACTATATTTCCCAATCCTCGCTTTCAAAAATGCTTATTTCGCTTGAAAAAGAGTTGGCAGCTTCCCTTTTTGATCGAAGTAAACGCAAAGTATCCTTGACAGAAGCAGGAGAAGCCTTCCTAAGACATGCGCGTGGGCTCAATGCCGACTATAAAGCCATGTTGATCGAGCTGGACGGATACAAATCCGCAGCGGATTCCTTTTCAGTTGCTGCAATTCCGGTCCTGCCTCAGTATGGAATCGCAACCATTGTTGCCCAATTCAGGGACAAGTATCCACACATCCAATTCAGTCTGGAGGAGATCGACGGACTGAACATCCTGCCAGCCCTGGAAGAACGCCGCTTTGATCTGGCTTTTACGCGTCATAATTATATAGACCACGACCAATTTGAGAGCCTGGAAATTTGCAAGGACAAACTGCTGGTGGTGGTTTCCAAAAAGAACCGGCACGCCAATCGTTCATCCATCTCGATCAAAGAGTTAACCAACGAAAATTTCATTTTGTTCGACAAGGTGACAGATTTACACAAATTGATCATTGATGAATGCGGTAAAGCAGGTTTTGAACCGATGATTTTCTATTCGAGTCATCGCAAAGCGAGTGTGTTAGGCCTGGTGGCAACGAACATTGGCCTTGCCCTGATGCCGGTAATGAGCTACCAATACCACCGTCAACCGGATATTCTTGCCATTCCTCTGGATGAAGTCATCGAATGCAACATGGTTCTTGTGCATATGAGAAACAGGGAGCTTCCCAAAGCTGCTGGGATATTCATGGACTATATTAGACAAGCCGTTGGAAAACAAACGTCGTAAAATAGAATCACCCACCTTACCAGATAAGATTGAAAAGCACCTCCTGTTGAGAAATCAAACACTGGGGTGCTTTTCTTATCACAGGAAATGAATTAGAGCATGTGGCGATGAAGATCCATCGCCACATGCATATTGATTGAGAATCCCAGGTCCCTTAGTACACCTGATTACGGGATGGGGTAAACCAAATCAGCAGTCTTCTGATCGAGCGGCCAGACCAACTGCATTTGACCATTCTGCCACTGTACCAATGGGTTTAAAACGTTTCCGGTACCATCCGCATTGAACGAAACGTTACCGATGACGGTCATCATGTCGGTATCAGCAATGGCATCTCGAATTGCGTCGCGATCCAGGGTTCCTGCCCTCTCGATCGCATCCGCAAGGATCTGGACACAGGCGTACGCCGGTCCAACAAGAATATCAGACGGTCGGCCGAATTCAGCCTGGTGCTTGGCATTGAGCTCAGCTACACCCGGGAAATTCTCTCCGTAATGCCAGCCAGCGAACATGGTGACATAATCCCCAGCCGCCGCGGTGGTTTCGCCCCAGGTGGCTGCATCGGGCGCTCGGACCAGCATGACGAACTTGGGTTTCCAGCCAAGTTCAGCCATCTGCTTGACGATCGCGATTCCATCGGGCGTGCTGGGCATGCCAAGGAGGATCTCCGCCCCGGCTGTCTGGGCATCCAGGATCAAGGTCGAGAAATCGGTTGTGCCCGGGGCATAATCTCATAATAAACGACTTCGAAACCAGCGGGTTTCGCGCCTGCATTGAAAAGACCGCCCAGTTCATTGCCCCAGTCTGTTTTTTCCTGGAAAATGGCAATCTTGGTGGCTTTCTGGTCAGCAGGGATCATCTCGTTAAGGGCGAAGAAAACATCGCGTGCCTGGTCAGGCGATTTTGGGAATGGCGAGAACAGGTACTTGTAGCCGCGCTGGTGGATGTTCCACCATGCGAAGGAGACACCCAGGTAAGGCACCTTGTTCTTCTCAGCAATCGCCGTTGTGGCAGCATGCATACCGCTGGCTGCACCGCCCAGGTAAGCGACCACATTCTGCTCAGAAAATACGTTTTCGAGGTTGCTTACAGCCTTGGTCGGATCTGATTCATCGTCGTAAGCTGTAAGTCGCAAAGGCACCTTGGTGTTGTATTCTGCAACGAACACACCCCCGGCTGCATTGATATCGGCGATGGCATAGTCATAACCAACCTTTACCTGGCTGCCGAGAGAACCAAATTTCCCCGTCAGTGGAATTGATGCGCCAATTTCGATGAACTCCGGTGCAGCAGGATATGTTACCTCTTCCGTCGCCTGAGGCTCTGGCGGTTGAGTGGGCTCAGGTGTGGGAACCGGGGTTGGTTCAGGGGCACAACTGGCTAGCATAATGCTGATCAATAGTACTGCTGTAAGTATAGTTAATCTAGCTTTCATCCTTCCTTCTCCTTTGTATATATTGTTTTATCTGAAGACAATCAGTGGGAGTGCGTCCTTAATATCATCATGTCAATAGAACATCTCCTTTCATTGGCCAGGACCAATTTCTAACTCATGACTTGGATGGATGAGAAGATTTTCGCGGCATTGACTGGCGAGTGAGAAGATGCTTCGTCTTTTGCCAGACCTCAACCAGACCGCCAGGGAGGAATAAGACGATAAGAATGAACAACACGCCAAAGATGATCAGGTGATATTCTCCAACATTCCAAACGAGGAGCTGTTTGATACCGACAAAGAACACTGACCCGATGATGGGACCGATGATCGTGCCAGTACCGCCAATGTAAGCCATCATCATCGAGTCAAAGGTCCATTCAGGACCGAAAGGCATATTCAGGTAATAACTTACATGGTAGTAAGCGAATGCAGCCCCTGCAAGGCCGGCAAAAAAAGCGCTGATTGTGAGGGCAATCAATTTATGCTTCAAAGCACTGATCCCCAGGGATTCAGCAGCCTCCTCGCCTTCACGAACAGCCATCATCCCCAAGCCCCTCTTGGAGTTCACCAGGAGATACGCTGTGGCAATCGTCACAATAGCCAATCCCAAGAAGAGATAATAGCGCGGGGCAAGCTGGTAATCGGCCAGCGAAGGGTTATAAGACATCTCCGGGAGATTATTCGCAACAGTACATTGAATATCTGTGCCAACGCCAATGTGCCGATGGCAAAATAAACCCCTTTGAGTTTGAATGCGGGGATACCAATGATCAGCGCCAGCAGGACAGCCACTGCTCCCCCCGCCAGAAAACTGAAAATAAATGGTACGCCGTTGATCCAAAGGAGGCGGGCGGCCAATGAACCTATTCCAAAGAAAGCCGCGTGACCAAGATTTGTTTGCCCGGTATATCCACCCAGGATATTCCAACTCGATGCCAATGTCATATAAAGGAGGATCAAGATAACCACGTTGATGGTGCTGTCTTTCTTGACAACCATGGGGAGTATGACAAGACCGAGAATTCCGATGGCCAGGAGAACAATGGTTATTACATTCTTCTTTTTCATGACCTAGTTCTCCTTTGTCCCCAAAAGCCCTTGAGGCCTGAAGATCAAAACAAGGATAAATAGGACCAGGCCTGCCACTTCCCTATAATTACTGCTGATGAAGAAGGATGTGGCTGATTCAGTCACTCCCAGGATGAGCCCTCCGAGAAAAGTCCCGGGAATATTTCCAAGCCCACCAAGCACCATGACGATCAACGCTTTCATCGTCCATCCCAACCCCATGGCAGGCTGGATGGAATAATTCACAGTAATCAATGTGCCGGCAACTCCAGCCAGGGCTGCTCCCAGGGCAAACGATAATAAATACACCTTATGAACATCAATCCCCATCAATGAGGCCGCTTCCCAATTTTGCACCGTGGCGCGTATTGCTTTTCCGGTATAGGTTTTCTTTAAGAATATTTGGAGGGCAATCAGAAAAACAACCGCAACCACAAGGCTGGCAATTCTAACGAGCGGGAAGCGCACACCAAAAATCGTGAAAACCACGCTCGCGTAATCTGTTGTGACGCCGCGTTCATCTGCTGTCCAAAATCGCAGTGCCAGGTTCTGCAAGATGACAGACAACCCAAAAGCAACCAGAAGGGTATTCTTGATCTTCGACTCTTCGGGCAACTTCGCCGTCCGCGAAAAGACCAATAAATAAAGAATGCCGCCGATCAAGAGGAGAAACACAATTGCAATTGGGATGGAAAGGAAGGGATCCAAACCAAGGAAGGAAAAAGCCCAGAAGGTTGCATAACCACCGAACATCATCAGTTCGCCATGGGCAACATTAAGGAACTTGGTAACTCCAAATATCAGAGAGAGACCCAATGCAACCAACCCGTATAACGCACCCACCATTATCCCAAAAACCAGGTTCTGTCCAAGACCTTGAAGCATCCAGACCTCACTTTCCCTGATCAACCCAGATAGGAGCTGCGCACTGACTCAAAGGACAAGAGATCCTTGCCATGTCCTTCACTTATGATCCGCCCATTCTCGAGAAGGTAAGCCCTATGGGCAAGTTCCAGGGCAATCTGGACATTCTGTTCCACCAGGAGGATCGTCACCCCTTGTTCGTTGATCTTTGCAATCATCTCGAACATATTCTGGACCAGGATGGGTGCAAGACCAAAGGATGGTTCGTCCAGCATGAGGAGTTTCGGCTTCGCCATAAGGGCCCTGCCTATGGCAAGCATCTGTCGTTCACCGCCGCTCAATGTCCCGGCTTGTTGGGCTCTTCGCTCTTCGAGGCGAGGAAAGATCTCGTAAACCCATTTCAAGGATTGTTCCTTCTCTTTCCTCGCCTTGGCAACAAATGCACCAAGTTCAAGGTTCTCAAGGACGCTCATCCCGGTGAAGATCTTTCCTGTCTCGGGAACTTGTGAAAGTCCCAGTTCCACGATCTTGTGCGGCGGTTCCCTGGTGATATCTCCACCATCGAAGTGGATGTGTCCTGCTGCCGGTCTCAGCAATCCGCTCATCATCCTGAGGATGGTCGTCTTGCCAGCGCCATTGGGTCCAACCAGCGCAACCATTTCGCCATCATTAACGACCATGGAAATGTTCCAGAGCGCCTGGAGTTCTTTATAAAAGACATCGACATTCTCTATATTAAGCATGGGGTTTTCCTAGATAGACTTCGATAACTTTAGGATTGTGCACGATCTCTTGTGGAAGACCTTCTGCGATCTTCTCGCCCATGTTCAAAACGAGGATACGGTCTGAAATGCATGTTACTGCCTTAACAATGTGCTCCACGATAATGATGGTCATCCCAGAATCCCTTATCTTGGTGATGAGGGCACAGGCTTCATCTGCTTCGGTAAGGTTCAAGCCCGCCATCAGTTCGTCCAAAAGGAGCAAGGAGGGGCGGGTAGCCAGGGCACGGGCCAACTCCAGTCTCTTGCGTTGCATGACGGTAAGGTCCTTGACCAGGGTTTCCGCCTTGCCCAGTAACCCAACCATCTCGAGAATCTGGCCTGATTCATCCCTGGCAACTTTCATGCTGCGGCTCGGGTTCCTGCCATACATTCTCCCCACCATGAACATTTTGCAACGCGGTAAAATCCAGGAAAGGCTTGCAAAGCTGGAAGGTCCTGGCAATTCCTTTCTGGTTGACCTGGTAGCGAGGAAGACCGGTAATATCATTATCTTGAAAAGTAATCTTCCCGGAATTCGGCTTTAGGAAACCAGTTATGAGGTTTAAGGGTGGTGGTTTTCCCTGAACCATTTGGACCAATAATGCCAACTATTTCCCCCTCATCGACATAAAAATCGACATTATTGATCGCTCTTAAACCCCCAAAAGACTTGCACAAGCATTCAACAGTTAGTAAGCGCATACTTCTCCTTGAATTCAACACGCTTGCCAATCTGAATTAGTTTATATAAACTTTGCTGCAGCACTCATCCACCAGACACATAAGGAAAGAAACACAGGCGACAATCTTCAAGTAAACCATCCTCAAATTCGCTCTGGACTCCATTGATTGTGATCAAACCTATCTCATCAGGCACGATCTTGAGCTCGTGGGCAATATCCAAAACCTTTGCGTCTGGCTTACAATCAATCACTTGGCGCCGTGGCATTTGAGGCAATAATTGTCCAAAAAGCTCAACTTTTATTTGCAAGGTTCACCTATAAGTTTTTCAAAGACGGTATCCAGGTCCGAATCGGGAACATCGAAGACTGCATTATGCGGGGGAAGTGGTTCTTCTTTCATGAATTCAGGGATGCGGTAATCGGTCGAAGTGAGACCTGCACGACGGTTGAACTCAAGTTCGGTGCGCAATACATCCCGGTTGAATTTGTTATAGTCATCCACAGTCCATCCCCATCCGAAGCGACCATTGACCATATCCACCATGAGCTGCGGATCAGCAATGATGGGCGGACGGGCAAACAAACATAAGCCAGTGCTGTCCAGCATGGCAGCGATGATCTGCAATTTCAGGGAGAGCTCTTTTTGCCCCTGGACTCCCAAGGGATTGACTTCCTTTCGAGCGCCAAATGCATTCCCGGCAGTATGGTCTGCCCCCTGGGGAGAGGTGGCGTATGTCACTCCATTTCCCTTCAAGCTTCGAGGATCATAGCCAGGCATTCCCTGCCCAACGGCAGCCGGAACCCTGCGAATCCCCAGCACACGCCCGGTGGTGACTGCACCACTACCGATCAGGCGACCAAGAACAGTTCCTTCACCCACTTGCGCGAGTAATGAATGGATCGAATTCATAATCACCAAACTTTGCCAGGCCGGCTTCGATCGCCACCCCCAGTGCGGCTCCGGTTTCGATGGTATCGAGACCAAAATCGTTGCACATGCGGTTGAGGCGGGCGACATCATCCAAGCGACCCAACCCAAGGTTTGAGCCCAGCAGGGCAATGGTTTCATATTGAAGCGTACCTACAATTGGTTTTTCGACTCGTCCACGTACACATTGCGGCAGGCGATTACACAGCCAGGCATGCAGCGGGTGCCCACCTCACCGCCGCGCGCCAGGGTTACTTCGCGTAGATACTCGCCCCGCAATGTTTCGGCACCCTCGAAATTTCCTTCCCGGAAATTCCTGGTTGGCAAAGAACCCATCTCGTTTACGGCTGCAACGATGGAAGCAGTTCCGTAAAGGTGCTGGGTGCCGTTCTTGCCCAGCTTGGGATCGTTAATCAATTTTTGGGCAAAATTACGTGCAGCAGAGCGCAAGAGCTCTGGATTTGCCATGGCTGCCTGTTTCCCAACCAGTCGATCGATCACCACGGCCTTCAGGCCCTTGCTGCCCATCACGGCTCCCAACCCACCCCGGGCGGCATAATTGCTCCGCTGTCCACCTTCACCGGTTACACAGATTCCCGCACCAGTCATGAGCAGCTCACCAGCCTGGCCGATGGAAATTACCGTGCTGTCAACGCCATATATTTTCTGCAGGAGATCTGATGTGGCATAGGTCCCCAGCCCGCAACCATCCCCAGCCGGCACCAATTGGGCATCATCACCCTTGATGTGTAAAACCCACCATTCACCCTTTGAGGCTTGCCCTTCAATGACAATTGCCTTAATGTCCAATTTTCCAAGGGCGTCCCCGGCAGTACCACCGGCATTCGCTTCCTTGGCGCCTCTCGTTAACGGGCTTTTGCCTCCCACTGATAAACGTCCACACGTGGTGACATTGACCCCGCCCAGTAAGCCGGGGGCAAAAATCAGTTTATTATGTGAACCGAGCGCGTCGCATGCCGGTGGAACTTCCTCCAGGAGGATTTTCGCGATCAGGGCTCTTCCGCCTAACCGCTCGTATACATCCGGAGTTGGTTCCCATCTCGTACTTAGCTGGTTCATATCCACACGGAGTAATCTCATGATCTTTTTCCTCGAACTATCAAGTAACGATTGCAAAAACCAAATTCCAAAAAGTACCCCAGGCACTCCGGTGCTGGAGTGCCTGGGGCGAAGAGAAGTATCCCTTTAGGGAGGATAGGCGACGGTATAGATGTGCTTTCCGCCATTCAAGGGACCCTTTAATAGTTTCTCGACTTCTTCAGGATCTCGCTGGGTTACCTTCTCGGTAGGCGGTAATTGACCGGCCGGGAATCGCCCTAGAATATCTCCAATCAACTTGACCATGAAATCCAGCAGCGCATCCAAGCCTGGCTTGGCTTTTTCGGGATCTGCCAGTGTTGGCCGACCGATGACGCCTTCCGGGTAAACCTGCACTTCCGTTCCTCCAAGCCCGACATGCTCATGCCCCTTGATGGGGGCGTGATAGACCTCGCCACCCTTGTCCACATAACCGGGTGGCAGGAATCCTTCTGGCTTGGTATCCACGGCTAATTCCATGTGCATGAATTCCGGGAACAAGGCCAGAGAGTAGGAAGCTTCCACCTCACAAGCGTGTTGGAAAGGCGTCTCAAACGGACCGCCATGGGCTTTGTCCTTGAGGTGTTCATGAATTACGGTCGGCCAGTGCAGCGAGATCAGGATGGACGGCACCTGGTATTTCTTGGCCCACTGGTGTAATGCCAGGGGTATGACCTCTTCCTGTCCGTGACCGTTCAGAAAGATCTGCTTGCGAAAGCCCATGTTCCACAATCCAGCAATGATCGCTCTCAACTGGCCAAGGAAAATATCTTCCGGCACAACCACAGTACCGGGCATTCCCAGATGGTTGTACGGATGGGAGCCATACCACACGGGTTCTGCAACGGTACACCCCGTTTTAAGCGCCACTTGCTCTGCCATACGGGTAACCAGGAAGGTATCCTCGCCAAGAGGTTGGGCAGCGCCGTGGCATTCCGTGCTACCAACGGGGATGATGATCAGGTCATTCGTCTTCAGCCTGGCGTTGATCTCGGTCATATTCATGGTCTGCAAATAAACGCCTGTGGGGCGATCCATGTGACCACTTTGGGGGAGCTCCCATTTACTCATTGGCTAATCCTTCCTCAACTCGTTCGTCACGAGATAAGAATACTAAATAGCAGGAATACGCAGATCGCTTGCACCCTTTGGGGATTGTTTCAGCTCGGGGTAATACTTATTGATCATCTCAACCACGATGGTAGCCTGGTCGGCCATCTTAACACCGTCTGCAGCGGAAGTCATTTCTCCGTGAGAGGAGATCACCGAGTTGCCGGTCTTGCAATGCAACGGTGCAGCGACACGGACGATCTCTGGCGCCTCGTAGACACGGATGAAGCCACCGGAACCAGGTGGATTATCCGTATGAATATCCAGTGGCGTCTTGACCGCCTGGCGCAGGGCAGCGATCATCGGGATCTGCAGGTCGCGCACCGGGTTGATGCTGTCGGCGCCCAAGCTCTCAAGCAGTTTGAAGGAGCACGGGTTGCACTGTCCGAGGTGAGCGGAGGTTTTGAAAATGATCTCCTTCGGAAGCGCCCCGTCCCGGCGCATCTGTCCGACCAGCCACAACATGCCTTCATCGTAAATCAGGAAACCGCGCACGCCCAGGTCGTAGCCACGCTTGATATCCTCAACTCCGCGCAGCACCTGTTCCATGCCGCGCAGGCGGTAACCGATTCGGGCACCCTGCGCTGAAAGAACCGTGGCGCCTGTATCGTATGTGGCCCGCGGACCGGTCGACATCAACAGCTCGGTGCCGTATTCGTGGCAGACGCGGCAATATTCCTTGATCTCGGCAGCCGTATGCCGGAACATGCCGTAGGTCTCGGTTATGCGGTTGATGACAATGCCGTTTTTGGTTGCCGTTCTCAACAAGGCTTCTGCTGTTTCCGCAGTGTTCACGGTCGGATTTTCAATGCGGAAGGCTCCGCCATCCGGGAAGCGCTGCATGGAGCTGGGCATATCAAATGCATCGCCTTGCGGCATTCCGATTTTCTTCAGATACTCACGAGTTGCTTCAAACATTTTTTTCTCCTTTTATAATAAATTCTTTAGGCTTTATGTGAGGGAAGGGGTGGACAATAGACCCAGACAATCCTGAGAGGTTCATCACCAATGTTTTCCACGCGATGCTTCTTTCCCAATGGTGAATAGAAGGCTGTTTCAGGTCCAATCTCCCACTCTCCTTCTCCATCAATGACGATTTTGGCATGCCCGCTGATGAGAAATAAGACTTCCTCTGATTCATCGTGAACATGATCAGGGATCATGCTGCCGACCTCGGTGATATTCATGCCCATCGAAACATTTTTTACCCCGCCAAATTTCGGAGCTAACAGGAGCTTTGAAACACGCGGTGGAGTGCGAAATTCTCCTTCTACATCTGCAGCTTTGACAAACGGTAGATTTTTCACTATTTCACCTCTGTAATTTTATTATCGGGATTCACCGTGAGGTATCAGCACCGAAAGGGTTGAGAGACCCACCTCGCGAGTGATGATCTCAATTTCAGCTTGAATTGCGCGCCCCAGTTCCAGCATGCGCTCCTCTGGAAGCCGGTAGGAAGGGCCCACAATGGCTATCGCTGCAACAGGAAAACCACCAGGCGCTAAAATCGGGACGGCAACAGCATTAATCTCTTTTTCGTATTCCTGTCGCGAAATTGAAAACCCGCGCTGCCTGGTTGCGTCAAGGTCGGGTTTCAGGGTTTTCAGAGAAATATGGGTCTTATCTGTATACTTCGTAAATCCTGAAGCCAGGATCCGGTTCACTTGTTCTTCAGGGAGATATGCCAGGAAAGCTTTCCCGGTTGCCGTGCAATAGGCAGGCAAGCGTTGGCCCTTGGAGGCCGCGATCTTGACCCGCTTGTTGCTCTCAATGACCTGTAAATAGATGACATGATCTCCATCCAGGAGAGCCAGGTCAACCGTCTCCCCAGACTCTTTGGCGAGATGTTCCAGATAAGGCAGTGCCCATTGTTGATCGACATCTTCAAATGCCTGGGACGCCATTTCAAGAAATCGTAATCCCAGGTGGTATTTCCCCGTGAAATTGTCTCTACTCAAGAAACGTCTGTTCTCGAGGGTTGCCAAGAGCCTGTGTACGGTACTTTTCGAGATTCCCACTTCTTGCGAAATCTCAGTTAGTGAAAGCACAAGCTTCTCCTGTGTAAAACACGAGAGAATATCAAGGGCCCTATCTACTGAACGTACAGATTCAGACATCGCCCAGTCTCCTAATGGCAAGCAAGAAGGATTGTTTCATAGGGTGAGACGGAGTTTCATTAATAGTATAGCAAATGTTGCGCCTGGTGTCAAATGTTTCCGCCCTATGGAACCCGCTGATTTGTCACATTTTCGCAACAAATTTCATGTGATATATGATACTTGACCGGCAAGAAGATAAATGCTATTCTAGTAGGCCAAACTGGGTTTCGTCTGGTGGAACTATTAATCAAAACTGGAAAGCTATACTCGTGGGATAATAGCAACCATGGCAACTACAGTCCGTATCCCATATAGTACAACCTCTCTCGAATTCGACATTCCTTCAAATGTGCGCGTAGACCATGTCCTATCGCGTGCCGTGGCACCGGTGACAGATGCACACAAGGCAATCAGGGAAGCTCTTGCCCACCCAGCTGGCTCCCCTGAACTTCCGGCATTAGCCAAGGCAGGTGATAAGGTCTGCATTGTGTTCACAGACATCACCCGGTCCAGCCCGGATCACCTGCTGGTTCCGGCACTCCTTGAAGAGGTGGAAAAGGCAGGCGTGAAGGATGGTGACATCACCCTATTATGCGGGATTGGCATGCACCGAGCCTCAACTGGCGATGAAAAACTCTCCAAGCTGGGCGAAAAAGTCGTGGCGCGCTACCGGGTCATCGATAGCGAACCACAGAACTCCGCTGCGCTGGTAGATCTGGGGCTCACTCCAGGAGGAGTCCCTGTCATTCTCCATAGGGCAGTGGTCGAGGCGGACTTACTCCTGGCAACAGGCATTGTTGAACCGCACCAGTATGCCGGATATTCAGGGGGAAGAAAGACTGTGGCGATAGGTGCAGCCGGAGAAGAGCTAATCGCCCACACACACGGTCCAGCATTCGTAGACCACCCTGGCACACGGCTGGGTCGCATTGAGGGTAATCCCTTCCATGAAGCGATCACCGAAGCTGCAAGGCGCGCCAAGCTGCGTTTCATCCTGAATGTCGTCTTGGACGAGGATAAACGGATTCTGAAGGTTGGTGCTGGCAATCCGGAGATGGCCTTCCAGGAGTTGGTGCACTTTGCCCGTAGTGTTTACGAGGTTCCCATCTGCTGCCAATACGATATTGCTATCGGAGGGGTCGGCTTCCCAAAGGACAGCAATTTATACCAGGCGAGCCGGGCACCTTCGTACCTTTTTTTTGCGCCAATACCAGTCGTTCGACCAGGCGGATACTTCATCATCCCGGCGCGCTGCGAAGAGGGGGCAGGTACTGGCGTGGGAGAGCAGCGTTTCCTGGCTGCCATGCGTGATTCTCCCAGCATTCAATCCATCCTGGATGACGCCCGCCGATATGGTTACCCGCCCGGACAGCAACGTGCTTTTGTGCTGGCGAAAGTGTTGGAAAAGAACAAGGTGATCATCGTAGGTAGTGAATGCCCCGATCTGGTGACGGATTGCAAAATGATTCCAGCTGCAACCATGGATGAAGCACTATCGCTGGCCACGCAAGATCTGGGCCAGGCCTGCAAGGTGCTGGTGGTGCCACACTCCCTATTGACCTTGCCAGTGGTAACGGAAGGGTAAGCATGACGAAGTACATGAAAGCTTTACAAGTTATCCAGCCACGTATCTTCCAACTCGTCCAAACGCCGGTACCGGAATTGGACACCGGTCAAGAAAAGCGTATCCTGGTACAGCCCGAGTGGGTATCGTTGTGCGGCAGTGATATCCCGTTTTTTACGGGTAATAAGCGGTTCAGATCCTATCCACTACCCATTGGGGGGCCAATTCACGAATGTGTTGGCCGAGTGATTCAAAGCACTTCAAACCAATTTCACCAAGGCGACCGGGTGGTGGCAATCCCGGACGGTGACCAAGGTCTGGCAGAATTTTACGCGGGGCGGGCTGACAAGGCTGTGATAATTCCCGATGACCTGGGTGACAGAGGGGCAAGTTGCCTGATTCAACCCCTCGCAACGGTAATCAACGCAATTGATCGGTTGGGGAACCTGGAGGGGAAGTCAGTGGCGGTGATTGGGCTGGGTTCAATCGGAATTCTCTTCTGCTGGATGCTACGCCAACGCAAGGCGGCATCCGTTTTGGGAGTTGACCCTTTGGCATACCGTTGCCATATCGCCGGGAGCATGGGAGCAACCAGGACCTTTCAACAGAGAAGCATTGAAGTTGTACATGCTCTTCGCAATGGGATAAGTGATTGGGAGCCGCCGGATATTTGCGTCGAAGCTGTAGGACACCAGATGGAAACGCTTAATGATTGCCTTGAGCTGGTGCGTAAACAAGGAACTGTGCTCGCTTTTGGCGTACCAGACCAAGCGGTGTATGCCATTGAATACGAAACCTTCTTCCGCAAGAACATACATCTTATGGCTGTGGTTACACCGGAATGGAGCGAATATCTGCCGCTTTCACGCGACCTCTTCCTCGAACATCGGGTGACCCTGGAAACACTTGTGACACACCGGTCACCCATCCTCGAAGCTGCCAAGATTTTCACGCTCTATGAACGCCATGAGGACGGCGTTATAAAAGCCGTGATGGATGCATCTTCCTGGTAAAGCAGGGGAACGATGAACATTGTAGACTCTTTGAACAAACCTGCTGAAAATGAATTCCTGAACTGTATCCGTTGTGGGCTGTGCCTTTCGGTTTGCCCGACCTATCGTGAATACCTGACAGAAACGGCGTCGCCGCGCGGACGTGTGGCGCTGGCGCGCAAAAGCCTGGAAGGGGACCTTACACTCAGCCACAATCTGGTTGAGCAGATGTACAGTTGCTTTGGCTGCATGGCATGCAATGATCTTTGCCCGGTGGGGATCAAACCAGCAGAGTTGGCCTTCGCCATGCGTAACATTCAGGAAGAGATACATCCTGTTGGCTGGAAACAGACATTGTTCGGGAATCTGCTATCCCATCCCACGCGGACGGAAAAAGCTTTCTTCCCGTTACACATCTACGACCGTTCTGGCCTGCGGCGATTGTTTTATGCATTAGGACTGATGCGCCTATTACCAGCGCAGGTGCGCGATATGGAGGCCATGCTGCCGCGCATGCCGCAACGCCCGCTGCGCCATGTTCTGCCAGAGATCACCCCGCCTCGAGGGTCGGAAAAATATCGCCTCGGCTTTTTCCTTGGCTGCGCGCAAAGCCTGCTTTTTGCAGACCAAAGCGCTGCAACAGTGCGGGTGCTTGCCCGCAACGGTTGTACAGTGGTGACGCCCAGGCAAGTGGAATGTTGTGGAATGCCAGCTCGTGGTTACGGCCGAATTGACCTGGTAAGAAAACAGGCAAAACATAACATTCAAATCTTTGAAAAAGCCTGTGTGACCACAATCATTACAGACTGTGCCACGTGCGGATCCACGCTCAAGGATTATGGCGAACTGCTTAAAGATGATCCAGAGTGGGCTGAACGTGCTGCGGGATTCAGTGCACAGGTCCGGGATGTGAGCGAGTTCCTGGCGGAAATCCCCCTTGAAAAGCCAAAAGGACATCTGAACGCGCGCGTCACATACCACGATCCCTGTCACCTGAGGCGAGGTCAAAAAGTATGGCAACAACCGCGAGAACTGTTAAAACTCATTGACGGGCTGGACTTTGTCGAATTACCGGAGGCAGATTGGTGTTGTGGTTCAGCAGGCAGCCAGCTCATCACTCATTACGAAACATCCATCCATGTGATGCAGCGGAAGCTTAATAATATTGCCAGCACCAACGCACATGTGGTCGCTTCAGGCTGTCCCGGCTGCCAGATGCAATTGAATACAGCCATGCAACGCGGCAAGCTCAATGTGAGGGTTGTTCACCCTGTGACCCTTTTAGACGAAGCCTACGAGGCTAAAAATGGATAAACGAATAACGGTTGCTCTCAGTAAAATATTGGGCAAGGCGAACGTTCTGTCAACACCGGAAGACCTTGCTGTTTACGGATACGATGGTACTTTTCTTGAAGGTCAACCGGATGTTGTGGTGCTTCCGGTAACGACCGAGCAGGTAAGCCATGTGGTAAAGATTGCTGCCGAGACGCGAACACCAATCGTACCCCGAGGCATGGGGTCAGGGCTGGCAGCGGGATCTGTCCCATTAGCGAATGGCGAAATCATTCTCTGCCTGACACGTATGAATCACATCCTGGAAATCGATATTGAGAACTCGACGGTGCGGGCTGAGGCGGGTGTCATCACTGCAGACCTGCAGAACGCAGTGGAAGAACTGGGCTTGTTTTACCCCCCTGATCCTTCAAGCATTAAGCATTCGACGATAGGTGGAAACGCAGCTTGCAATGCGGGTGGCCCGCGCTGCCTGAAGTATGGTGTGACCGGTGATTACGTGCTGGGTCTGACCGTAGTTCTGGCGGATGGGCGCATCCTGAAGACCGGCCAAAAGACCATCAAAGATGTCACCGGTTACGATCTGAATGCTCTGTTCACTGGTTCGGAGGGTACTCTCGGGATCATTACCGAGGTACTCCTGCGCCTGGTTGCCAAGCCTCGTTACGCCCAAACTGCGCTTGCCGAATTCACATCCCTTGAAAATGCCTCCAGAACGGTTAATGCAATCCTGCAAGCAGGGATTGTTCCCGCCTCGCTTGAGCTGATGGACAGAACTGCCATTGTCTGCATTGAAGAGGCTCTGCACCTCGGCCTGCAAACAGATTTGGAAGCCTCATTGATCATAGAGACAGATGGCGCGGACGACCAAGGCGTCAGGCGCGAGATTGAGGTTGCTGCCCGCATTTGCCAGGAGAATGGTGCACGTGCTGTAAAGAAGGCAAATAATAAGTCTGAGCGGAACAATCTCTGGAAAGCGCGCCGCTCGATCTCCCCTGCGCTTGCCCGCCAGGCCCCCAACAAATTAGGCGAGGATATTACCGTGCCTCGCAGCGCTATCCCCGAAGTGGTACAACGCCTTCGCCAGATCAGTGCCAAATATGGATTGCCTATTGCCATCTTCGGTCATGCCGGGGATGGGAATCTACATCCGAACATACTTTTCGATAAACGCCTGGAAGATCATCGGATTAAAAGTCGAGCAAATGGTTGAAGAAGAATTCGAGGTTGCACTTGAATTTGGAGGCACCCTATCCGGGGAGCACGGCGTCGGTTTGTTGAAGCGACCATACCTGGAACGTGCCCTTGGAGCTGTTTCCATTGACGTTCAACGTCACATTAAGCAAGCACTTGACCCGTTGAACATTCTTAATCCCGGGAAAATGTTCCCGGAGTGAAATTATCCTTGGAGGCTATTATGTCACAACAAAGTCTATTCGTTCCTGTCAAAGAACTGGTGGACTTCATGATTGCTGCCCTGCTCAGGATGGGCGTGCCTGCGGAAGACGCCAGGATTGTTGCAGATGTGCTCATCACCTCCGATTTATGGGGAGTTCGTTCCCATGGGGTGGCACATCTTAAAATGTATCATGAACGCATGAAAGCCGGGCTGCAATTGCCGGTCACCAACTGGTCGATCGTTAAGGATGGCCCGACCACTGCGGTTGTGGATGGCGGCAACGGGATGGGCATGGTAGTGGGATATCATGCCATGAAAATTGCCATCGAAAAAGCACGACAGTATGGCCTGGGCGCTGTTGCAGTGCGTAATTCCAGCCATTATGGTGTGGCGGGGTATTATCCTTTAATGGCCGTGAAGGAAGGATTGGTGGGATTGAGCGTAACCAATGCTCACCCATCCACGGCGCCCACCCATGGTACCGAACCGATGCTGGGAACCAACCCAATTGCAGTGGCTGCCCCCACTGACGAGGCCTTTCCGTATATGTTTGATGCGGCCACTTCCGTTGTTCCGCGTGGCAAGATCGAGATAGCCGCGCGGGCGGGCAAACCCATTCCCCAGGGATGGGTTGTCAACAAGGAAGGCGTCTCGGTCACAGAGAGCAGTACGATGATCGCGGAGATGAACAAAGGCAATGTCGCCTTACTTCCTGTTGGTGGCATCAATGAATTGATGGGCGGGCACAAAGGTTATGGTCTGGCGACCATGGTGGAGATCTTCTCTGCCGCTTTCCAAAATGGTGCCTATCTGTCCATGCTTCACGATATTGACCATGATGGCAATACACAGTTCTTGCGCATCGGTCATTTCTTCCTTGCCTTTGATGTGGAACATTTCATCCCGTTGGATGAATTTAAGCGCATCACAGGCAATATCATGCGTGAACTACGCGCCTCACGCACAGGAACCGAGCAGGCGCGCATCTATACCGCCGGTGAAAAAGAGTACATCAATTCGGCGAAGGTGATGTCCGAGGGAGTGGAGATCACTCCCGGCGTGCAGAAAGCATTGAGTACCCTTCAACAAGACCTGGGTATCACTGACGGAAAGCTGGTTTTTTAGGGTTTCCTGGTTAGTTCCCCCGTAAATATAAAAAGTGATGACAATACCTGGTATGTCATCACTTTTTTCAGATTTCTCCGCCGGAATTAGCCTTGCCAGCCCATCCTGTGGGAGATCGCCTGGGCAGCTTGCTTTATCGCCGTAGTGAGTCCCTGCGTTCGTTCTGGTGTCATCCGACTCACCGGGCTGGGTGAACCTACTGCAGCGATCACATTTCCTTGCCGATTGAATATCGGCGCAGAGATGGCATATATCCCCACTTCCAACTCTTCATCATCAATGGCATAACCCACCTGGCGAGTGGTTCCCAATTGCTTGCGGATTGCATCGGGAGAGGTGATCGTATTTTCCGTAAAAGCAGTCATCTTCTGACCAAGAATACTCTCGAGCGCGGCGGGTGACAGGTAGGCCAGGAATAATTTTCCACTTGCCGTGCAATACGCCGGTAGACGTTGACCGATGGCTGCAGCGATTGTCAGTGCACGGCTACCGCGTAAAACTTCAATGTAAAAAACCTCCCCGCGGTCAAAAATACTGAGGTCGCAGGTCTCGTCCCATTCAGTAACAAATTGCCTCATGTACGGCTCGGCTTCGCGCCGCAGATCCATCTGCCTGACCACTTTTAACCCCAGTTCCGTCAAGCGAATCCCCAACCGGTATTTCTGTCCGTCAGGGGCGCGCTCCATGTATCCAAAGTTTAACAGGGTGGTGATGATGCGGTGGGTGGTCGCCTTATGCAAACCAACTACTTGGGCAATCTCTGAAACACCCCTTTCAGGATTCTCGTCATCGAAACATTCAAGGATCTGCAATGCGCGCTCAACAGCGCGTACATTGTACCCGTTGGGATCTTTCATAGTTATTGCTCTCTCACTCTCGAGCCTTGTTCCGGGTTTAAGGCTGTACCTGTTTCTTTATTACGCAGGCATTTACCGTTTTTTTGAATAAGCCAACGACTGATTATATCCTTTTCAAGCATCCTTTTCCTTGGATATCGGCTGAACAGCCATATCAGCTTCTTCTATGTAATCAATCGCATCGGAGGGACAGTTGATCTTGCAAGTACCGCATTCTATGCAAATTGTCACATCAATAAGGGACTGTGTGTCCCCTTCCGTGATCGCGTTGAACTCACACCCAGCCACACAGGCACCGCACAAGATACAATTTTCATTCACTACGTAAGGCATAGGTACTCTCCAGTTTATTACGTATAAAAAAGATACGGATAAAAAAGGAACGAATTAGCCACCGGCATAGGCTTTCTGAGGATCAATTTCTTCCCGGATCAAACGAAGCTGTTCGGCAGTGGGCGGTTCAGTGACGGGCAGATTTGCAGGGATGACTGGCTTGAATCCCATATTCGCAATCACCGCATCCAGAGAGGTATTTGGGTGGATCGATTCAAGGCGCATGCATTTACTTTCAGGATCAAAATCAAGGACTGCCATATCCGTGATAACTTTCGCAGGACCGCCACGCAAGCCGAGGCGGGCACGTTCATCACCTCCGCCCAGATATCCGGGACTCGTCATAAATGAAACGGCCTGGCTTAACTTGCGAGGTTCATGTCTGATGGTGATGATGGTTCGCTTGGCGCAGGAGGCAATATCATTTCCGCCTCCGCTTCCGGTGAAGCGGCGGAACTTGCCTTTGGGATCGCCGAGGAGGGTGGTGTTCAGGTTCCCATACATATCCACCTCCAGGCCACCCAGGAATCCGACATCCACCAGGCCTTTATGAAGCACGGATCCCAACATGTCGGCAAAACTGGTGTGGACTGTAGCGCGATACCAGATACGAGGATCCGAGAGGCCGTCCACGCCTACTTCCAGCGGCTCAGGGTTGACAACTCCCAATTCGAGCAGAATGGTGAGATCAGGAGCATGCGTACGCTTCGCAAGAAAGGACGAAACGACCGGCAACCCTAAACCCACCCCAACTATTTCGCCGTTCTTCAACTCGCGCGCCCCGGCAACCGCCATCATCTCGAAAGATGTGTAATCAGTATCTGCAGTCATGATAGATCTCCATGCATCAATATCCCAAGACTGGATCAGCCATCAAGCTGCTGAGGTGTTTCATTCCGCCGATTTTTTCAAGGTATTCCCAATGATCCTTGACGCCCAATACATATCGTTCAAGATATGCTTTGAAGCCCTCCGGGGAGCGGGATGCTTCGCCATATTCTTTGATATGCCCCCGATCAAAATCATATACCTGGTACACAGAGGAGGGATGGGCTGAGAATGGAAGATGAACAACATGGGATACCTTGAAGCCTGGGATCACTGTTCGCTCAGGGTTGCGCCGAATGGTCTCGCCTGACACCAACTGTTCGGTAATGACAATCACCCTCTGGCTGGCCTTCGCCTGCTCCTCATTGTCCCATCTTGGACCCAAGATCCATGCATTCCCATCTTCATCTGCCACTTGAGCTTGAATCACGGACACATCAGGCAGAAGCGGTTTTAATAATAACCATTCCTCGCCTGAAAAAGGATCGGCGATCTGGCTCACTACAGGTGGATCAATCGCTTGTAAATTCTTGAGGATATCCGAGCCATTTAACGAACGGATGGGGATGAATGGCAAGCCAAGTGACCCCGCCAGGTAGCGAAAGGTCATCGAGAGACTGCTATATTCCTCTGTGGTCAGAGTACCTTGCTCGATGGCACGGCAAAGGCTTTGATGCTGTCCGGAACGCCCACGCGAGCCGCCCCCGTTTATGACCCGCTCCACGGCACCCGCGCCAACCAGGATATCGGTATCGATCCCCGCTACACATTGGGAAACGGTCAACCGCCTGATTCCTTGCCGGATGATCTCGTGTGCAAATGCCATGGAGCATCGGGCAGTGGCAAAACCAGACAGGGCAATATGCGCTCCACCGGGAACCGAGGCAACCGCTTCTGTCAATGTCGACACCTTGCTCATGGTTGTCTCCTAATTTAGAGAAGGTCTTTGGTCAAACAGTACCAGGAGAAGTTGACAAGCCCCTTCTTCCAGCTTGATCTCGGCCAGTTCGACCGGGCGGTCTAATTTCTCTTCGATCGCAAGAACAATCAGGTTTGCCGGCATGCATGTAAATGGTTCAATTCCATACGATGTCATTCTATCTTCCACTTGTCGATGCACGCAACCTTTTATACTGACACGAAGCATGCGATCATCACGGTCATAGGTGACCTGTCCAACAATCCCTTCACTGGTGAGAACGCCTTTGATAACCTCAAGAATATGATCAATTTCAGATGACTGGATCAATGGCAGGCACTTGGCCTTGAAATATTCCCTCCCGACCGTCGTCATCCGGAAGCGTGCACCTTTGCCGCGTTCGTCCCAGAATGCTTTCTCCAGCTCGAACATGAGGCTGTTAACATAATCCAGGGGAATGAGTTTATCGTTCATGCCTGCTCCTTGTAGTAGGGTTCTCCCCATTTTTCATTATAGACAATTTCATTGATCGGTAATCGTGGGCGAGGGCGATGAACGCGCGTCTGGTGACCGACAGAGATCACGCTGACCGCTTTATACCCTTCCGGGATCTCCAACAGCGCCTTCATGCGTTCTTCATCGCGGATGTCGATACAGGGGGCAATGACCCAGCAAGCACCCAATCCAAGCCCGGTGACCATGAGCAGGATGTTCTCAATGGCAGCCGAGGTATCGTAGGGCATATCCCAAACATCCTTTTTCCCACAGACAACAATATTGACAGGTGCTTCAGCCATGAAAGCTGACACCTGCCCGGAGGTTAACTTTTCAAAGGCAGCCTTTTTCTTGGTTTCATCCTGCAAGTTCGCGAACCGTTCCTGCATCTTCTTGGTGACGAACTCGGCAGTGAAGCGCCTTCCGCTTCCTCCACCCGCGATTGCTCCCATTTTGTTTCGTAAAGCTTCGTTTTTCACAATGATAAAACGCCACGGTTGGGCATTCTCGCCAGATGGAGCCAGACGCGCGGCTTCCAGGATCATATCCAGCTCCTGGTCTGAGACCGGTTCGGGTGTAAATTCCCGGATACTGCGCCGGTCTTGGATGGCCTTCATGGTTGCTTCAGCTAAAGTGAATGTTTCGGACATCCTGCCTCCTTATTGCATTACTATATAGTATAAAAAGCTGTCTTATCAGACAAAATAGGGTTTTATCTGGCAAGACAGAGATAGTATTACATAAATTGCCTTGCTTGTCAATTATTTCACGATATTTCTCCCGATATTCAATTCCATGCTCGTTAATCCCTTCCCAACTCAAGAAAGAAAATCACTTTTCGCATCCCCAATCTGTAGGATATAACAGCAATCGCACCAATTTTCAGCCAAGCAGTCACGAGGCGACTTTCCACAGCGATTATCCATTTTATCCTGGTGAATGCAGAAATGCCTGGTTCACGGCTCTTGATCCCACGAAACCGCCATTCCATGTAGCCAAATTGGAAGGCCAATGCAGGCCGGCGTAACCTGAGCGTGTATCGTCCGGGCAGGGGGCGCTTTGCTTCATGACCGGGTTGAGCCCTAGTCAAGACAACCCTTTCCACTGCTGGGGCCGTAGTGCGGTGGTGTGCACGCATAGAGGACAGCCCTTCACTTGGGGGCAAAAATCTGGTTTGGAAAGGAATAAAACTCCCGTCAAGGCAGCCAAAAGTTATCCAAAAGTTGAGGGCGAACAACGGGTTGCTTTCGACGCTAGTTGGATTTCCAAGGTTTTAAATGAAGTGAATTCTTGTTTCGAAAACAGAATCTCAAATCAGACAAGCCTGGTTTGGTTTTCGCTGGTAAAATTGCCTACAAAAAAGAAGGATTTACTTTGAGCGAACCTATTCGAGCCGTTGATCGTGCTTTGGATATTCTTCTGTGCTTCACCCGGCAAACACCCCGTCTTTCCATGACACAAATTGCCGAACAGGTGGGAATGAATAAAAGCACTGTCCATCGATTATTAGGAACACTGGAAAAAAGGCGTTTTGTACAACGGGATTCCTCTATGGGTCTTTATCAATTGGGAATCCGAATGCTTCAGATGGCTTATCTTACGCTGGAACAAAACGATCTGCGCAAATACGCAAGCCCTTATCTCAGGCATCTTTGTGACCAGCACCTGGAAACTATCACCCTTTCCATTCTGGATGAGGCTGATGTTGTCTTTCTGGATGTAGTCGAGAGTCCACGAAGGGTGAAACTCGCAGCATACACAGGTCAACATCTCCCCGCGTTTGCTACGGCCGCAGGAAAAGCCATGCTTGCTTACCTTCCTGAGCAATCGGTAAAGACCATTCTCGAGCGGGGAATGCAACCTTTTACGCCTAAAACGATCCAATCTCAAGAGGTTTATTTGAAGACTCTGTCACCATTCCGCGAACAGGGTTTTGCAATTGCTGAGCAGGAGTATGAAGACGGTATAAATGCAGTGGCTGCCCCCATCCTGGGTTCTACTGGGCTCCCCATTGCTGCCATCACGGTTGCCGGCCCTGCATACCGGCTGACAAGGGCCAGGATGTATGAAATTGGTCCAACTTTATTGGCAACAGCAATAGAAATCGGACAAGGATTTGAGGCGATGGCCGGACCTGAATAATTTGTCTCTCGCAATCGATCTGTTATATTTCGAAAAATATTTTACAGGAGCATGAATGGTATACAAAAATGTTACGGTTCCAGCCAAGGGATCAAAGATCATAATAAAGGACGGAAAATTACAGGTACCCGATAATCCCATCATCCCTTTCGTGGAAGGGGATGGGACAGGTCGGGATATCTGGCGGGCTTCTGCGAGAATTTTTGACGCAGCGGTCGAGAAGGCTTACAACGGTACCCGCAAGATTCACTGGATGGAGGTCTATGCGGGGGAAAAATCGTTCAAATTATTTGAAACCTGGTTGCCCGAAGAAACAATCGGGGCTTTCAAGGAATTCCTGGTTGGCATCAAAGGCCCCCTCACCACCCCGATTGGCGGTGGAATACGATCTCTGAATGTGGCTCTACGCCAGTTGCTGGACCTGTATGTTTGCATGCGCCCGGTGCGTTATTATAAAGGCACCCCTTCCCCGATGAAACGACCAGAAGAAGTAGATGTGGTCATTTTTCGGGAGAACAGCGAAGATATCTATACCGGGATCGAATTCCAGTATGGAACAGAGGCCCATAAGAAGTTCATGGAAATGCTCAAGGGAGATTTCCATGAACAATATAACAAAATGCGTTTCCCCAATACATCTGGGATCAGCATGCAACCTGTCTCATTGGAAGGCACAGAACGGCTGGTTCGAGCAGCAATTCGGTGGACTTTTGACAACAAGCGCAAAAGTGTAACCTTGGTTCACAAGGGCGATGTGATGGTACACACCGAAGGCGCCTTCATGGAATGGGGTTATGCTCTTGCAAAACGCGAATTCCGAGACCAGATCGTCACAGAACGAGAAATAGAGATTCTGGAATTCCAGGAGGTACATCCCGGCTTGTCTGTGGAAGAAATCGCCCGATTGATTTACTTTGGTTTTGACATGATGGCGTCGGAACAGCGGAAGACTGTTTTACAGGAAGTACAGGATGCCCTTGACCTTCAAGACACCCACGGAAAAGGCCAATGGAAAAGCAAACTGCTGGTCAAAGACATGCTGGCCGAAATTGCCATCCGTTCTGTGATCAACAACCCCCTTGATTTTGAAGTCATCGCCACCATGAACCTGAATGGTGACTACATCTCCGATGAGATTGCAGCCATGGTGGGCGGAATCGGAATTGCCCCAGGGGCTAACATTAATTACATCACCGGACATGCTATCTTTGAAGCCACTCACGGGACCGCACCAAAATATGCCGACCTGGACAAGGTCAACCCGGGTTCGGTTGTCCTTTCTGGCGAAATGATGTTCCGCTATATGGGCTGGACCGAGGCTGCCGACTTGATTGTCAAGGGCCTGGAAGGTGCCATCGGCTCGAAGATCGTGACTTATGACTTTGCCAGGTTAATGGATGGGGCAACGGAAGTCAAGTGCTCTGAGTTTGGAGACGAGATCATCAAGAGAATGGACTAGGCTCGCGTACACGGTGAAATGAAGTGTATCTGACGACAAGTGACTTAATCATGATAGGAATCCCCTCCTGAAAAAATTAGAGGGGATTTTCTTTATACTCCCCTGGGTACGAAGACCGAACAAAAAAAGCCCTCGTCAAACACCGAGGGCTTTAGGCTGTTTTGCCGGTAACTTGTTGGGAAAACAGCTTGATGGATAAATCTGATTTCTCTTGGATGGTCTTTATTGTTTGTATCTAGGTACCATCGAATGAGTTGCTTTAATTGCGGCTATCGTCCAATTTGACAACAGTATAGACACTTTGACCGGACAAATAAGGTGGTTTGTCCAAATGATGTGTTGAAGCGATTTAACCTGTCAATCGGCGCGTCGAATTTCCTCTAAATAAAAAGGTCAGCACCAACCCGGCAACAAATCCACCAATATGCGCCAAATATGCCACTCCACCAGTGTTTACTGAACTGCTAATGGAAGCGATGCCACTAAACAGCTGAAGAACAATCCATAGACCAATGACAATCAAGGCGGGTACCTGGATCACTGCCTGGCCCTGCAATACGCTGACTCTTCCTTTTGGGAACAATAAAATATATGCACCGAGTACCCCTGCAATTGCTCCCGAAGCTCCCAAATTCGGCAGGTTTGATCCCATGCTAAAAGCCAGCTGGGAAAAAGTTGCCACAAGCCCACAGAGCAGATAGAAGATTAGGAACTTGATATGACCGAAACGGTCTTCCACGTTGTCGCCGAAGATCCACAAGTAAAGCATGTTGCTTCCCAGGTGAAGCCATCCGGCGTGCATGAACATGGAACTGAAGAGCGTCAGAAAATCACTGAAGGGATTTGCCAGGAAGCGGCTGGGCACGAAAGCCCAACTTATAATAAACGCGTCACCACTCATCAGCTCAACAATGAAAAAGAGCACATTCAGGGCGATTAAGGCATACGTGACGATTGGGAATGTTCTACGAGAGGTATTATCATCACCAATGGGTAACATAATTTTTCCTTCTTTCAATTTTGCATGGTTGAGAAATTCTTAATTGGTAAATCAAGTTCCCTAATATCCTTTAGGTCTGAAAGTGCTCGCGAACTTTCGCTGAGATCTGGCGATCGGTCATCTTGTCCATGGTTTCAACTGCGAGGATGCTACTTTTGACTCCTTCGTGCTCGAGGAGCTTTCTTAACTCCCCTTTAGCCTCGCCGGGACCAAAAATGAGGATGGAGTCTGCATCCCGAATCACAGCGACGACTTTATCATAATAGCTGTTGAGGTGGTTCCCAAATTGCCGGTCCCGCATGTCCTCGGTTGTGCCTATTTCGGACGTCGCTTTTCCACCCGTAAAACGTACATGTTTCTCCATGTTTGAGATTATTTCCTTGATCTCTTCCCCTGCCTCTGAAATAATCACAATCACAGCCTTGCGATGATCGATCCATAGACCCACTTGCTTTTCCATGTGATTTCTCCTTTCTGCTTTGCGAACAGTTCCCTGTTTAGCAACGAAATCTGCTGTCCCAAGGGGATTACCATCACTTAAGGTTCTGTAAAGCAAATTCCCAGTTGATCAGCTTTTCGAGCACAGCATTTACATAGTCAACACGTCGATTCTGATAATCCAGGTAGTAAGCATGCTCCCACACGTCAATGGTAAGCAGTGGCGTAAAGCCCATTGTCATAGGAACATCGGCATTGGAGGTCTTCACCACCTTGAGCTTATCGCCTTCGAGGACAAGCCAAGCCCAGCCGCTCCCGAACTGTGATACAGCTGTGCCGGCGAGCTCCTTCTTGCAGGCCTCGAGGCTGCCGAAAGATGCCTCGATTCTCTGCTTAAGTGCCACAGGTGGTTCGCCGCCTCCCTTGGGGGTCAGGCTTTTCCAGTAGAACGTGTGGTTCCAGTTTTGTGCAGCGTTATTGAAGATGGCAACTTTTTCCGGCTGCCCTACGGTACTGGTTATGATCTTCTCCAATGAAAGGCTGGCATATTCTGTCCCTGCAATCAACTTGTTCAGGTTGTCTACATAGCCTTTGTGGTGTTTCCCGTAGTGAAAGCTCATCGTTTTGGCTGTAATGACCGGTTCGAATGCATTCTCGGCAAACGGAAGAGGGGGTAGGACGTGGGGCGATGCTGCTCGGTCCAGTCGAGGAATTGCTTGTGTTTAGGATGTTCATGTCAGTCTCCTTTTTCAACTAGATATGGCACGTGAGTTACTTCTCTTAAAACTTCGCTGCAAAAAATCCTGTTTCGTGGGCTAGCGTTTCAGGGCTTGGATGCACTGACTTTCTTAAAATCGATAAATCCACGTTCGACGTCGGTATTGATCAACTGCACACGCAGCCGGTGACCAACGTCCAGGCCCTCAAACCCTTGGACGAGCTTACCTTCAATCGGGATGGTCAACAGCCGTACCCAAGTTCCCTTCTCGGAAGCACCCGTGACTATCGCATCAAATTTCTCTCCGATCCTTGATTCAAGCAACAGCGCAGCCGCCGACTTCTCCACCTGGCGTTCTACTTTATTGGCTGCATCTTCTGCCGCGGTGCAATGCGCCGCCAGAACATCCAATTCATCTGTGTTGTAGGGGACAGGTTTCCCGTCCAGGACTGCTTTCAACAAGCGTTGCGTCATCAGGTCGGGGAAGCGGCGATTTGGAGCAGTAGAGTGAGCATAGTCTTTGACAGCCAGCCCAAAGTGGCCCGAAGCATTTCCTTCAGGGAGTTCGGCAATATATTCTCCGTTACCCAGGAGTTTGATCACTGCCAGGGAAAGATCAGGGTAGCGCAAGGGATCGGCAGCTTTTTCCTGGACTAGAAACTCTTCAAGTGCTTTGGAATTTGGGGCAGCAGGGAGTTTATATTGGTGTTCCGTCGCAATTTCGACAATCCGTTCCCATCTTTTGGGTGTGCGGACCACGCGACGGATCGAGGGAAATCCACTAGCCGAGAGATACCGTGCCGTCACCCCATTGGCCGCGATCATGAAATCTTCTATGATCTCCTTGGCGCGATTCTTCTGCTCTATTTCGAGGAGGCGGATTTGATCGCCGTCGAATACAGGTTTGGCTTCAATGGTTTCCAGGCTGAGCGCCCCGTGGAGATGCCGTAAATTTTTCATGCTTTGAGCTGCCTGGTCCTGCAATTGTAGATTCTCAGCCAGACCCTGCACGGCAGCAAGCGCTTCAGGAATGTCACCATTCTTTTCCAGCCATGCGGCCACACTGTTATACGCCAGCTTCGCATGATTACGCACCCAGGCTTTGTAAATGTTCGATTCCTGAGGGGACCCATCAGCGCCGACCACCATTTCAACAACGATGGAAAGGCGATCCTCGCTGAAATTCAATGAAGTAATGTCGGTGGACACCTTTTCTGGCAGCATCGGAAATATCTCGGCAGCTGTATAAACCGAGGTGGTGTTGTGGCTGGCGTGTTGGTCAATTGCGGTTCCTTTTTTAATGGCAGAGTCCACATCTGCGATGGCAACCAGGATTTTCACCCTGCCGGCAGGAAGAGCTTGAGCAACTGTAAGCTGGTCCAGGTCGCGCGAATCGTCGTTGTCAATGGAAGTCCAGAGAAGGTCCCGCATGTCGCGAATTGCATCGCCATCGATCGGCGCAGGAGGCTGAAGCTGGCCCAGTTCGGCGAGTGCGTCGCTGGAAAAATCAGGGAGCAAGCCTCGCTCGAGCATTGCCCTGTGGGCAATTCTCTGTAAAATGGCACGGTGGTTTTGATCACTTGCATTCATAGGATGCCTTTGAGAAAGGGGTAATTTTCATGGCGAAGAATTTTCCAGATGGATTTGGCCTGCCGGTGGTTGTTGTTTGAGGCGGTAATAAGAGACGCTCAGGTTAGCGCCAAAAAGGAAGATGATGCCACTTAGGTAAGCCCAAGTCAGGAAAGCGATAATGGCTGCCACTGACCCATAAACCAGGTTCGACATGGTGATATATGATGAAACAAAGACCAAAAAGAATTTCTTGGCAAGCTCCCAGAGCAGGCCGGCTCCAATCGCGCCGGGTAAGATCTCGCGCCAGGTGGAAGATCCTCGCGGAAGCATAATGTAGAGCACCATGAACAAGGATATATCGAGCACGATGGACATAACAACACTGGCGGTGCCCCCGATCGAAATAATTTGAGATGGCAACCACGTGCGGAGGTCGGCAAGCATGCTGCTGGCAAACGAAGCCAGAATGAGAGCCGGACCAACAAAGACCAGGATCAACACTATTGCCAGGCCGCGCCGTTTCCAAACAGGCCTATTTCTTTTACTGCTCCATATTTCATTAAGGGTTTGGGATAGTATGAAAAAGATCGTGGATGCAGACCAGATCAGACCAAGAATAGCAACCATGGTAACTGGTCCACGTGCAAGGAGGATTTCGTCGATATTTTGGCTAAACAATTGACTCAGCGCAGGTGCAATGAATTCTAACTTTAACATTATGAGTTGTTGGTCCATCTTCGGCCCAAGTGTGAAGCTGCCAATGGAAATGCTCAAGAGAATGATTGGAAAGAGGGAGAAAATGGCAAAATAGGCTATGGCTGCAGCAGTGACCGCTGATTTGGGCTTTATCGCTTCTCGGGCTGCACCCGCCAATATCCCCAACCATCCATGCATCCACTTATCCAGCATGTGTGCACTGCGGATTCCCTTTTCCCGAAGCTGTGCAATTGCACTAGCTATCCTTAAGTTGCTCATCCTTTGTTCCTTCGGGATGTATGGAACCAGGTGGCTCACCTTCAGCTGTGGCAGGCAGGACCGGGTGGAATGGACTGTAAGGTACAACTGGCAGGGTTACTTGCAGGATAGGTTCAGCTTTTTCAATCAAGCTGGCAAGGCGCTCCATGCTGCTGCTAACCAGGGGTGGAGGCGGTTCTGCCATTGCCTTTATGGTGTCCCATATACGTGCTTGCCGTTCCTTGAGGTCCGAAACCTGGGCTGCAGCCCCCAATGCAGCACGGTGGCTGACCAAACGGCTCCACAAGATCTGGCATACAACAGATAAGGGGGGGGCCAGGATGAGGCCGATAAGGCCAAAGGCGTCTGCCAGAGCAACGAGCAAGACGACTGTCAGAATCGGATTGTTCCACCTGCGGTTGAATAACCGCGGCTTGACCCATATTCTAAGGGCAACCAGTATGATTAGTGCAAAAAGGGCAGTGAACAGGCCAACCTGAACGCTGGTCAACAGCCCCACCAAGAGCACAGGGACGATCACCAAGACTGGCCCAACCACAGGAACCAGGCTTGCCAGTGCGCTAATTAACGCCAAGAGCGCTGGATATGGGGATCCGATCAGCCAAAAACCCAGGCCAAAAACCAGCCCGGACAGAAGGCTTAGAATCAACTGCCCGCGGATGTATGCGCCAATGTCAGGCTCAACCACCCGCCATATACCGCGTGCCTGTTTACGCTGGCTGGAGGGGAGCAGGGAGAGCCAGAGTCGTTCAAAATGGATTTGATTGATGGTCCAATAGATGCATAAGAACAGAATGACGAGAACCCCGGTCACGACGCTGCCAATTTCCTGAGTGAAGCCGAGCAAGGCCGGGAAAATGAGCTGCCCTTGGTCGCCGGTAACTGCTTCAAAGAGCTTGCTCGGAATTGGCAGCCGTGCAACTAATGTTTCTTGGAATGAACTACCTTCCAACCATGCAGGTAATATCCACGCATCCTGCTCCGAGACAGCATGTGCCAATTGTTGGACCTCATTTACCGCGGTTTTAACCGCCATAAAGAGTAAGAAACCTAGACCGCCCAGCATCATCAGGTAAAGCAAGATCCAAGCAATACGTGCCAGGAGACCTCGCCCGACCAGACGGTTAACCAACAGGCGCAAAGCTGCAGCAAAAGCAAGCGAGATCAACAAGTAAACTACGACAATTCGGAACTGCCACAGGACCACCACTGCCAGCAAGGTAGTCATGATCGCTGCTCCAAATCGGATGATTTGCTTTGTCATGGTTCACCTGGAGTATTGACTTGTGCCAGTAACGCATCCAGGTCAGTGGTTATGGTCTCGATCTCATCCATCACCTTGTCGATCTGCTTGACCCTCCGAACTGTTCCCCATTTCGTTAACCGCGCCTGCTTGCGCAGATCCTGGGCCAGATCTTGGGCTTCATAGCGCAGCCGGCTGGCAAGATCACGCCCAGCAGAGGCTTCCGGTTCCTGGGCGGCAGGATGAAAGACGAAGCGATCGAGCAAGAGTTGAATTATGGCTGCCATGGGAATTGCCATGAGCGCACCGGCAATACCAAAGAAGGAGCTGAAGGCAAAAATCGAAAGAAGAGAGACGAAGGGATTGACCCCCACTGCCTTGCGCATGACGCGGGGGACCAGTAAATTGTTTTCCAACATTTGGATTACCACAGTGGCTACGATCACCCAGATCAACTTGGAAGGTGCAATGGACAGGGCAACCACCGCCGCGGGAATTGCGCCAAGCAGCGGTCCAACCATCGGTACGGCTTCCATCATGCCGGCTAAGAGTGCCAGCACGAGGGCATTGGGCAATCCAATGAGCAGATATGCAACCAGTGCCAGGATGCCGATGACCAGGCAGAGAACACCTTGTCCGGCAAGAAAATAACCGACCTTGGATTCCATGGCAGAGATAAGTTCGCCTATGCTTTCGCGCTGGTCCTTTGGTATCAGCTGCAGTAATGAATGAATAGCTCGCGGTCCATCAAGGGTCCAGTAGAAGGTTAATAGCAGAATAACAATGGTGATAAAGATGGCTTTCGCCGTGGTAAGCACATATCCCCACGCCTGTTGTGCAGATTCAAGCGTCTGCTGTCCTGTTTGTTGTAACGGTTCCAGGCTTGTGAGCGTCCCCGGGAGGAACTCACTGAAACGAATAAGCAATGGATTGGGAGAATTGACCATCCACTCGCGCAGGTTTTGGTAATAGACTGGAACTGCGGCAACTATCGTTGTCCCTTGCTCGATAATGAGCGGGAACAACAATAGCACGAAGCCAATAAGAAGAGTAAGCCCCAAGAGGAACACAATAATGATCCCCGCGGTTGAGGAAAGGCCCCGCCGCTCCAACCAGCTAACGACTGGCCTGATCACGGTACCCATAACGATGGCAATGAACAAGATGAATATGGCTTGGTAGAATCGGTATATAAGCCAGAAACCGAGGGCGACAAGGATCAGGAGGAGAGTCGACCACACAACCCTCCGGAATGTCCAGTTATTGGTTTGCAAAGACGGTAGAGATGACATGGTTTGCCTACTTCTGTGATTCCAGCTCAATCCAGGTGGCCTCATAATGGACCTCCCGGTAAGGCGCAAGGCGCATTTGTTGGCTGGCATCCTGGGCAGACAGGTTGGCTTCCAGACGGCGAACTTGAGCTTGTAATTCAATCACCTGGCTGCGCAGGCGCAAGATCGTCTCGGCAGCGACCTCATCAACTCCCAGGTCGTTCAGCAGGCGGCGCTGACAGCGTAACTCATAGCCTTCATCCTGGTCATACCAAAAAAGCAATCTGCTTGAATTTTCCTGTGTCATATATTTATTGACCTGATCGGCTAGGCAAGATTAAGCCTGTTTTTTGCGGGTTGTGGCCAAGGCACGGATGCTGTCTACCTCCTGGTCGGTCAGCGAGTCGGGCAGCACAAGCCTGACACGAACAAACAAGTCACCGCGTTTACTGGGATCTCCCAGGTGGGGCATACCTTTGCCGCGCAAGCGGAAACTCCGGTTGGCGTTGGTGCGGGGCGGAATTGTCAGCATCATTGGCCGCTCCAGGGCTTCGATGCGGATCTCACCCCCGGCAATCGCTGTAAAAAAATCGACCTGCACTTCGATATACAGATCATTGCCCTCGCGCTCAAAGGTGCTGCTTGGTTGTATTCGGGTGATCAAATACAGATCCCCGTTCACGCCACCGTTCCGTCCAGGTTCTCCCTGGCCAGCCAGGCGAACCCGCGTCCCACTACGCACGCCTGGAGGAATATTGGCCTGGATACGGCGTCCGTCCATTTCCAAAATGCGCTCTGCGCCATGAAAAGCCTCTTCAATGGTGAGATCGATCTCGTATTCAACATTCCGTCCGCGACGTTTGCTGGGCGGAGAAGCTCGAACACTACCCCGACCTTGCCCGACTTGCTGGCCAAAGATCGTGTTAAAAAAGTCTGAAAAGGGGGTCTCACCACCAAAGAGATCTTCCAGGTCTTCTGCATTGGCGTATTGGACATGCACACCCTGGTTGGGCTGTGCCGACCAATTTTGCCAATCGAAATCCTGCTGGCGACCACCTTGCTGTTGCCACTGCAGGTATTGGGCTCGCAGTTCATCGTATTTCTTGCGCTGTTCTGCGTCCGATAATACCTGGTGAGCCTCATTGATTCCCTTGAATTTCTCTTCTGCTTCTTTATTACCCGGGTTCACATCCGGGTGAACCTTGCGCGCCAGTTCGCGGAAGGCCTGCCTGATCGTTTTCTCGTCGGCATCCGGTGTCACACCGAGTGTTTTGTAATAATCCTTAAAATCCATAAGGTACCATCACATTATTCTTCCGGCCGATCATCCAATTCGTTATCCTGCCTGGATTGCCATCTTATATACGCGGCCTCAATTTCCCCAGGAGTATGGGTATTGCAGGCAACCAGGGGTTTTTGGTCATCCAGGACGCGGTGACCGCCCGGGCTGGTAACGCTGCAGTCTATAAATCTTTCATCCGGGGTATACCTGGCAACAATGTTGAAAATCCTGGCACATACGATGCAACCATGCATCTCAACCTTGTTGATATTTTCGCGCATTGAACCTCCGGAAAACCCTGCCATACTTTACTGCCGTGTTCCATCTTCTTTAAAAGGGCACTTCGATACTTCAGGAAGATCCATACCAATAATCCTTCCGGCATTCAGCAAAACGATGTTATCCGTAGAAATTTATTATTTAACTTTTGGTTCTCCTTCAATTACCAACCAGCCGCCATCTTCCTTCTAGGATCAGGTGTATACATCTTCAGGTGATCGTGAAGAAGTCTGTCAGATCCGCGATAATCTCTGGTGGAGAGTCCAGTTGAACATTTATTAATATTGCCCGTTGAAGCCAGGCTTACTTCGCGTTGGATTGGGAAATTTCTTTTACCATTTCAGCAGTTTTTTCAGGCTGGTTGACTCGTGTCGCCACATCCGCTTGGGAGATAATTCCCAGGATCCTGCCGTCCTTGTCCACAATGGGAATGCGGCGCAATTGATTTACGGACATTGCGTCCATTGCTTTCTGCAGGTCATCGTCAGGGCTGCAGGTCACCAGATTTTGGGTCATCACCGCTTCCACTTTCGTGAATTTGGCATCGCGCCCCTCAGCCACGACTTTTAATGCCAGATCACGATCAGTGACTATGCCGATCAACCTTTGAGTCTGCGCGGTTTCAACCACGGGGACCGAACCAATGTTCTCGTCCTTCATCAGTTTTGCTGCTCTTACGACAAGGTCGCCTGCCAGGCAGCAAATTGGATCTTTTGTCATAACATCATTGCATTTATTCATTTAGCTATCCTCTTTTGGAATGAAATCAACACTTTGCACTTGGTGACATGTTTGTCGTTGGTGGTTTGGTTTACCCACCAGTTCCATGATGTGTAGCCAATTATCACTTTGTTGTGTTTACAACACAGAGCGGATTTTTCTATGACACCAGAAACAGGAAAGTACCAATAGCGATGATCGGGAGGAGCAGCATAAGCGATCTCGATAAGCACCCGCTGGCTAATTTTGGCAAGCACCCGGTCTTTGCATTAGTGACATCGGGATTAAATGGTCCTTCCTTTGAGTTATTGGCATCGGGCATCCATTGCCCTTCCTTTAAGTCACCGACATTAGGCAACCATTGTTCTTCTTTTGAATTACTGACTTCAGGCATCCATCGCTCTTCGTTCTTATTGCCCTCAGACATCCATTGCTCATCCTTTGCCTGGCTGCCTCCACCCATACCGATACCTTGGTTATTTTTTCGGTCACTATTGTTGTTCTCTGAACCCAGTCCTCGGCCTGGCTTTTGATCACGATTTTGCTCAGAGGAGTGTGCACCCCTATTTTCCTTGTGGGTTTTGGATTCCTTTTTCATTGATAATCATCATCCTTTCATTATTTTATTCTTTAGGCAAACATTCCTTGTCCAATTCCATTGGCAGGGAATGTTTGCCTGTGGACTTATGAATAGGAGAAGTAAGTAGATGAAAGAAAGACTACGCTGCCTGCTTTTTTACGGGAATGGCAGTGCTTTGACAGCAGTGCAAAACGTAGAAATGGATCCCAATGACCAGCAGCTGTAATACGTGTAAACGATCAATATGACGAGAAGGATCACCAGTACCCAGGCGACTTTGCGCAGTAACTTGAAGATCAACAACAGGATGACGGCACCTCCCAGCGATACCAAAAGGGCAGGGAGGCTGAAGTTGCTCTGGTTGATTGTGCTGACATTGAGAAGCGGGCTTAGGATGAGGCCCCCTACAAAAGCACCGACGATACCCACAAAAATATCCGCGAACAAGCCCTGCCGTCTATTCGTTCGCATGATAATGCTGGCCACCCAACCAACCAAAGCCCCTGCAATGATCCAAACAATGAAGTTAATCATATTCTTCTCCTTGATTAATATTCAGCAAGAATAAAGGTGGATAACCGGATTGAAAATGGCAAAGAGACTGTCAAGTTCATAACATCCACCTCACATGAAGAGATGCTCGCAAAATTGACCAGGACATGATGATCTGGCTGTTATTCTTCCGCTCAGTCTTCGAGGATGAAAGTGATCTTCAATTGGACGCGGTATTCCCGGATCTGTCCTTCATCAGTCAGCATAATTTGCTGGCTCTCGACCCAGGCAGACTTTAAGGTTGGTAAGTGTTTTGTGTGCGCGGGCGACTCCAACAAGGATCGCGTCATCAAAACTTTTTGGGGAAGAGGCGATGATCTCGGTGACTTTTGCAACTGACATGGTATGACTCCTTTTTCTAGTTAAGATCTTTTAGTGTGTTTACAACTTGATTAGGATGAATGAGATGCCTGCTATGAATGGCAGGAGCAGTACCAACGCCTTGGGTAAGCAAGCACCTTTTGTTTTGCTGCCACCGGTCAGGCCAGTTCCTGCCCAGGAACCACCTTCTTTACCTGAGGACCCTTTGTCTCCGCCCCAATTCCCAGAGCTATTCCTATTTGAGTGCGAGGCTTTCCCGGCTTTACTTGCAGATGTTTTTTTTGGCATAAGTTCTCCTTTTCCTTGCCTTTATATTGTAGAGTATTCACTACCTTGTTACATCCATCAGCCGGGGAGTGTTTGCCTCCCCCACTTGGGGGATGTGCCTGTTCCTCGTCGCAGCCCTGCCATTTATAGGCTCTCGTGCTCCCGGAAGATGTCGGGGTCAGACCTGCACCGATCGGGTGATAGGGTTAAACAATGGGTGGAAATGACTCAAATTGGTCACTTCCGCCCATCGTATGGCAAGATGCAGGAACAGGAAAATGGATTTCGAGCCAGGAGCAGTGGTCCAGGCCAATCAGCGCAATTCCTGCTTCAGCAGCTGAAAAAGCGTGAGTTTTCCCCATGGATAATTGTTAGGGTTAATAAAATCTTTCCCAAGGGGAATAATATTGGGGGTTAAGGATCCCCTGGGTGGATCAAACCGATTCCCCACCCATGGTCTCCATACACCCGAACAGTTAGAGATTCTTTACGAGGGTTGCTACCAACAATAATGCAAGCCCGGCTGTGGCCAGCCAGAACGCGTAAGCGGAAAGGCCAGCGATTACCCCTAAGAAACCAAGCAGCCCCAGTATGCCGAGGATGAGAGCGATCCACCACGTAATTTGCTTCGGAGGAGTGAGTTTCATTTTATTTTTTCCTTTCAAATATGCAATTCTTCAAGTTATGTTGGAGATTAGGCTCAAGCCTGGCAGGGTCTTTGTACCAGGTCACCTGCTACCCAGCCCGAGGACCGGGTAGCAGATGGCTATTGGTTCCCGGCAACAGGAATCAGGTTTGACCTCAAAAGATATGTATTACTCGTCCACGGACGAGGCTTCAAACCGGGCTTCCTGATCCAGTGGTTAGAATGATACGATCCCGAGGAGTTTCAAGACGATGAGTATCACCGCAATGACGATCAGGATATGAACCCAATTTCCAACTTTCGGGAAGTTGGGGCTGATATTCCGTCCGAAAAAGCCAAGCAGCCACAGGATCAACAGGATTATTATGACAGTCCACATGAGATTTCTCCTTTTGAACGATTGGTTGGATGCCACCTGGTTTCAAGACCCAGGCAGCTGTTGAGAACTTGGCGATCCGGCAGGAAAAGGATGCCGGTAACCGCCATGGCGAAGATCGCCATGATCACAGACAGACCTGAAAAGCCGAAGTTGAGTGATGCGACCAGTCCGGTCAGGATGAGCACAATGCTCAAGGAAAGCAGTTCAACACGTTTATTGGATTTTATGACGGGTTCTCCTTTCTGTCTTATATGAATACGGGTCTTGGAGCCTATGACCTATATCACCAGCAAAAAAAATGTGGAGCTCAATCGATCTCAGGCACAACTTCGCCTGGCTTTTTTGCGGGGTCAAGAGCTGCGGACATACGGTCCAACCCTTCAATGAGTTTATCTTGACCAATTTGCTTAAGGTCGCCGGCTTTCTCCCGCACTTCAGCTGTGATCCGGGCAGTTCCGGAGCGGATCTGGGCAACCGCTTTTTCTAAATGAAGGGTTGTTTGATCACGCAGCTGGATACTTTTCTGTTGAATATCGGAGCGTGTCCGCTTCCCTGATTGCGGCGCAAACAGAAGTGTTGCTACCGCACCAACCAGCCCACCGAACAGCAGACCCATAAACACATTCTTTGCATTTTTTGGGCTATTTCCGTGCTCTACGATTTCGTTTTCCATTTACAAAACTCCTTGATTACCATTTATTTTGGTAGTCCATCAGTGGCGCCCCTCACCGCCATGATAGATGCCGGCACTTATTCGTTCTTCATCTGTGAGCACGACCAGGTGGCGCAACCATTTGGTAATGCGCTTTACTCTTTGCATCACAGCAGCAAAGAGACCTGGCCGGCTTGCTTCTGATATAGATTGATCAGATGATATATCCATACTTTTTCCGATTATCCGTCAGTATGCTTATCGGTGGTCGTTGTTTGCGTGACGGATCCATGCGGGCGATAGAAGATCACCCAGATCAATCTTTCAAGAGCCCATCCGACCAAGCCATACACCACCATGGCGATCATGGTTGAGAGTTCCAACACCATGCCAGCTGCAGACGGTGTCGCCGTCAACCCGGCAAAGGGCGCCAGGAAAATGCTGGTGGCATTATAAATAAAAGCGGCAAACGGGTTGTCCGGGTTGGCTGCGATCAGCTTCAATACGAAGCGCAATGCCAGAAAGCCTTCGAGGACTCCCAAGACCAGCCAGACCAACTGGGTGGCCTTGAAGGTAAAAATGCGTCGTTCCTGTTCTGGTTCTTTTTGTGTTGTCTGAACTTCCGATACTGTGTTTGGTGACATTTTGATCTCCTATATATTTTTATGATCTTGACTGAAAGCTGAAATTACTTATCTCATTGGATGGTAGGGTACTTCCCAGCACCCTTAATCATGCAAACCGTATCCGCGAGGAAAACGGATTGGATTACACCCTGCGGCGGAGCAGGTGGACGATCGCGATCACGATGATGGCACCCAGCAGGGTTACCAGCATGGTCGGAATATTGATCGCATCGTTGATCGTCCCGATATGGAACAAGGGGGTAAGGAACCAGCCAGCCAGGAATGCGCCTACGATGGCCACGATGATGTTGATCAGCAGGCTTGCGCGGTCCTGCATGATTTCACTCGCCACCCAGCCGATTACTGCAGCAACAACCAGGTAAATGATAATGTTCATTTTTTCTCCATAGTGTTAATTTGAGTTGCACAGAATACTGTGAGTTTTTTTGTGGCCCCTTGCCACTTTAAAGGAGAAGCTCGGGTTATGGGGCAACGCAGGAGCAATTAACTGATTTTTGTTTTCAGGTTGGCCTCAAACTCCGTCACGCGCTTATCAATTTCATCAGCGGCATGCTCACGGGTGTAGCCATACTTTTCCTGAAGCAAGCCGGCGAGGACATCAAACTTGCCAGCAGCCCGCTCCAGGTCGTCGTCGGTGAGTTTGCCCCACCACGCCTTGGCCTCGCCTTTGATTTGTTTCCACTTGCCTTCAAAAATATCATTGTTCATTGTGATCCTCCTTGGATCATCGAGAAGAGCTGTCCCAGTTTATGCCGGCGCTCAGGACAGCTTATTGCGCCGGTTTTTCAAGTCCTTTGTATCAGCCAGGTGGCATCAATTAATCGGAACTCTCGCGGCGAGGGTTCGCAAGTGTTCGACCACACGATCGGGCATCTCGCTTTTGCTGATGAACGCATCCGCGCCGGCGGAGAGTGCAGCTTGCTGACGGGCGTCCAGGTGGCTGATAAGGACGATGACCAGCGCAGCCGGGCAGGCCTTGCGGAGTTCTTCCAGAGCCTCAGTCGGCGCACTGGGGAGTAAATCCCAATCCACCAACAACATGTCCACCCGGCTGATTGGTGCCTGAGCTAACGTGGTGTACCAATCGGCCGCTTCGCCTACCACTTCCATCTTCAGATCAAGAAGCAGCAGACGAAGGGCGGAGCGCTCTTCAAGCCTGGCATCGGCGATATATGCACGGGTCATGTAATCATCGTACAACAAACACTCCCCGGTCACATCCATCAGCCGGGGAGTATTTGTATCCCCCACTTGGGGGAGGTGCGGATCAGCGCGTCTTGTGCTTTTTCTTCGAACCGGAGGTAGGGCTTACCCTGCCGGTAGCGGCTGGCACTGTCCCGGTCTTCGCCGGCACCTGCCCTTTCGGGCTCTCAGACTGGGCTAATCCTGAGATTGCACCAGCGCCGCGGTTGGCGGTGGCAAGCGATTTCAGTTTTATTTGTGGCTTTTTACGTTTGCTGACACCTTTATGTCCCATTGTGTTCTCCTTGGGGAATGGTTTTCTAATTGTTCAAGGAATATCCATTCGATCAGGCCAGGGGAGTGGCGGCTGTCTTGCGCGCTTCCTGTTTGAGGCGGCGCACGTGCTTACGCATCCCCTTGGATACTCGTTTCGTTTTCGTCTCGTTCGCCTTTACTGCCTTGTTTGCCATGATTATTCTCTCCTTGTTCCACGATCGATCCGCTGACCGGATAAGACCGGGGGCTTCCAATCATGTTACAACAATTGCTCCCCGGCCGCATCCATCTGCCGGGGAGTGTTCGCCTCCGCCACTTGGGGGAGGTTCTACTGAGTACTTTGCCGCAAGGGGTAATAGGTAGCTTGTACCCTTTCCAAAAAATCAGGCGGGTTACGACAATTTTCGCAGAGCGCTCAATGCAGCTTCGATTTCTTCGACAGTTACCAGGAGATCGCCATCAACATGCTTAAGCGCGCCGGCTTTTGCCTTTTCCACTGCAATATCGTGTATCGTCAGGTGGCGGGCTTCAGCCTCTTTGACAAGTTGAGCGCCCTGGCTGTAACCGATCAACGGATTCAGCGCGGTCACCACGATCGGATTCTGCGCCAGCCAGCCTTCCGCCTTTACACGGTTTGCAGTGAGGCCGTGTACTGCCCGTTCAGTGAAAAGCCTTACCGAGCCGATGGCGATCTGCATCATCTCGAAAAGGTTGTAGGCAATGACCGGCATCATCACATTCAATTCGAGTTGCCCGGCCTGGGCTGCCATTGCTATGGTTGTATCACAGCCGATGAGCTGAAACATGGCCATATTCAGCATCTCAGCCATGACCGGATTGACCTTGCCCGGCATGATGCTCGAGCCAGGTTGGACTGCTGGCAGGCGGATCTCATCCAGCCCGGTTGCAGGTCCCGAAGCCAGCAAGCGAAAATCGTTGGCAATGCGGATGAGGGTCAAGGCCAAAGTCCGCAGCGAGGCTGAAAAAGCGGCCGCATCGGCCATCGATTGCATTGATTCGAACAGATTGTCTGATTCGCTCAATTGAAGACCGGTTAATTCGGAGAGCTTTTTGACCATCCGGCGATGATAGTCAGGGTGTGCGTTCAGCCCGGACCCAACTGCCGTTCCGCCAATCCCAAGACGTTTCAATCCCTCGGCAGCATCCCGGATCCGCTCTGCGTCCCGCTCCACTGCCCTGGCATACGCACCGAATTCCTGTCCCAAGCGTACCGGGACAGCATCCTGCAAATGAGTGCGCCCCGATTTAACAATATCGTCGAATTCGCGGGCTTTGTTATTCAACGCGTCCGACGAGGTCTTTCAGCGTGGTGAGTAACTCGTCCAAGCGCCATAAACACCCCAACCGGATGGCGGTTGGGATGGCATCGTTGGTGGATTGGGCCATATTGACATGGTCGTTGGGATGGACCCGGTACTCCCCCAGTTCTCCACCCAAAAGCTGCGTGGCGCGGTTGGCGATCACTTCGTTGACATTCATGTGATGACTGGTTCCCGCGCCTGCCTGGAACGGGTCCACGACAAATTGCTCGTTCCACTTCCCATCGATCACTTCCTGCGCAGCCTGCATGATGGCGTTCGCTCGTTCTGGATCTAGCAGACCCAGGTCCCGGTTGACTTCAGCTGCGGCTCTTTTGATCACACCCATTGACCAGATAAAAGCCTGGCGAGGCTTTAATCCTGATCACGGGGAAATTCTCGATTGCCCGCTGGGTCTGTGCGCCATACAATGCATTTGCCGGGACATGAACATCGCCCAGCGAGTCGCGTTCAACCCTGGCGGGAGCCTCCATATTCGATTCAGTTACAGGTATTTGGAGATTGGGGGACACATCTACTGGTAAACCATTCTGTTCACTGCTTGACCCGCCTTCATTTTCCCAGCCCAGTAGGTTCCCTTCGTCACATCTCTTGCTTTCCTGCTGACACTCTTCCTCGTAGAGCCTTGGGTGATTTTCTGCCTGATTTCACACTGATAAACGCATCCTTCCGTACTAACGGGCGAGGGAGATAGCTGCATCAGTCTTTGCTCTGAGTTCGTGTTCGATACCGAAGGCTTATCTGATCTGGTTCTGGATATCTCCCGCATTGCGATTGCCTTTTGGACCAAAATGGGCGGTATATTGTGCGACTTATCGTTCATTATCCTACAATTCCTATGATCCACCGCCCAGATATGGCTGGGCGATCACTCCATGCTACAACAAATACCCAGCGGACAAATCCACCCAGCAGGGGAGTATATTCCTCCGCCACTTGGGGGAGCTCTGTTCAAATGGCTAGATGGTTACGCAATGCCAGGGTGACAGCCTCGGTGCGGCTGGAGACACCCAACTTTGACAGGATGTTGCTGACATGGGATTTGATCGTGGATGGGCTGACGGTCAGCCTTCCGGCGATCTGTGTATTATTCAACCCCTCGATCATCAGGGTCAGAACTTCACGTTCCCGTTCGGTCAGGTCAAAGCCGGGCGGCGGGGGTTGCGAGGCGGCATGCACCAGCACCTGGGCAGCTTCTGGAGAGAGGGTAGCACGACCGGCATGCGCGGCGCGGATAGCCCGGGCAAGCTCGTCCGCAGAGGCATCTTTAAGCAGGTAGCCAATCGCTCCGGCACCCAGCGCGTTCTTGATCAATTCACGGTCTATGAAACTTGTAAGTACAAGCACCTGCACGTTTGGATATTGCTGGCGGATGGCGCGTGTCGCAGTCGTTCCATCCATGCCGGGCATGACCATATCCATCAGCACCACATCCGGATGGACCTCGGCACACAGTTGAATGGCAGCTTCGCCACTTTCGGCTTCGCCTGCCAGTTGCAGGTCATCAAAAACCATCAAGAAGGTTGCCAGGCCGCGGCGCACCATGGTATGGTCGTCAACGATCATGACGCGTATGGGTTGGGAAGGAAGGATTGTCATGCGGTCTCCTTTTGTGGATCCTTCGTCCAGCGCATGATAAGTTCAGTGCCATGACCAGGCTGGCTTGTCACAGATAAGGTTGCCCCCACGGCTTCGGCGCGTTCTGGCATCATGCTCATGCCATAGTGACCGGAAAATGTCTGTGAAGAGTCAAATCCTCGACCATTATCGCGTATGCGCAATACAATGGTAGCTTCCTCGTGCTTCAGATCCATATCAACCCGGCTGGCTTTGGCATGCTTGGCGACGTTATTCAATGCTTCTTGGCAGACGCGGTAGAATGCCACTTGTACTTCAGCAGGGAGGATGACTTCCTTCTCCGCTGTAATTGCAACAGGGATGTTGATCCGACCGGAGAGTGCATTTCCCAACAGGTGCAACAGGTCGCCAAGGTTTGTATCGGTTATTGCGGATGGACGCAGTTCAGCCAGTAGTGCGCGCATTTCCGCCTGCGCGGCGCGTGTCAAACGGCGCAGATCCTCCAGCGACTTCCGCGCCTCACCCTGATCCCGGTCCCACAAGCGCGGCAGGACTTCGGCGATCAAGCCGGCGGAGAAGAGGGATTGATTGACGGCATCGTGCAGGTTCTGGGCTAGACGCTGGCGTTCCTGCAGCGCCGCAAGAGCCCGGGCATTTTCATACAACTCGGCATTGACCTTGGTGATTGCCACCTGGTCGGCCATCGAGAGAGCCAGGGCGGCATGGTGGGCAGTGAAGTAATTCCGCCTGACGTGCGCGATGCCCAGCCCGCCAACGATTCGGCCTTTGACGGCCAGGGGTACCCACATCCACGCCCGCACTCCTTCCAAAAGAACGGCAGCATCCCCTTTCAGGAGGGAACGGAGAAACACCGCATCCGGGTCAGTGCTGCTTAGGTCAGCGATGCGAATCGGTTGGTGCCCATTGAACAAGGCTGCCAGCGTCTCCGGACCCTTCAGGTGAATTTGGAAAGGCGCTGCATATTCCAGCTTTTGCGATCCCTTCACAGCCAGGACAGTCAGGGTCGAATCAGCCAGCCCAAAAAGCCCGGCATGGGTGTATTTAATGATCCTCGTAATTGCTCCAGGATCATATCGGGTTGGAGTTCCAGCGTGGAGGCCAGGGAATGCGAGATCTCCAACAACGTGATCTGCTCGCGCCTGCGGGCTTCGATCCGCTGCTTGAGACGTTGGTCCGCCTGGATCCGCCGGCTGGCATTCCGGATCACACCCAACATGCACTGCCGGTCCCGATAGACAAATCCCGTCCCACGCCATTCGGCGTGGAACGGGATGCCATCCCGACCCACATGAAGCACGCTTGTTTCGAACGTGAGGCTGGCTCGAATTGCCCGGAGGTAATTACCGAATAATCGTTGGCTGGCGGGGTGGATGAATGCCGACGGGTGCAGCCCGAGGAATTCTTCAGGGCTGTAACCATGCAGTGCACATGCCGCAGGATTGGCAGCCATCACGCCGCCAGTCTCCAGGTCGATGATTAGCACCCCGTCAGTGATGGTTTCAAAGATATCCTGATAGAGTTGTTCGACATCCGAAATTACAGTTTTAGTCATCAACTTATCCGCTTTGAATAATAGCAAAGCCTTCAAACCAAGCCATTATTGCCAATCATTTCCAGAGTTATTGAGTATTTAAGCGAAAAGAATATTCAATCGTGGCAAGCACAATCTCCACTTCCATTATCCCTACATAGAATTCATCAATTCCTCCAGTCTTACTGCTCTTTTTGCCGTTGTTTTCGGTCCTTTTCCAATTGCTGCTCCAATTGTTGTTGCTCCTGTTGGCGTTTTTTTCGGTCGATCTCCTGCTGTTGCTCCAATTGCTGACGCTGCTCTTGTTGCAGTTTTTGATCCACCGCTTGTTCCTGCTCAAGTTGTCGTCGGTCCTGTTGGCGTTGCTTCCGTTCCTGTTCCTGGTCTTCCTGTTGTGTTTTTGGTTTCTCTATCATCATGTTTTCCTTCTCGGTATCCAGATTGTACCAAACTCCGGTTTCATCGAATTCTTTTATACCCAATTAATTATACATTGATAAATACAATATTAATCCTCTTGTTATTTTCATACACCATCTGGTTTTATCCTCCAAATTTTGGGTTTTTGGGAATTAGCATGGCAGCGCAGAAGCAATGGGGGGGGTGGATGGGGTGAAACCAGCCCAATACCCCAATACTTTCCTCTTCTCCACGGTAATTCCCCATTAGGCGGTAGTATTGTCAGTTAATTGTGTTACACTAATCCAGGCATTTCAAAAATGATGTGGTCATCTAGCGGGGAAATGCAAATTATCCTGATCATTCCAGGAATGACAGAGAAGATATTCTGGCGACTGCCACTACTTGTTGGTTGGCACAGTATTTCCAAGGAAAAGGGACGTTTTGAAGGGAGTAAAGTTATGAATCACCTTAACGATTCGATCATTAAGCGCATTGCCTTTATCGGGAATTACCTGCCGCGTCAGTGCGGCATCGCCACGTTTACCACCGATCTTTGCGAGGCCATTGCCGATGAATACAAAGGCACTGCCTGCATTGCGCTGCCGGTCAATGATACCGAAGCAGGCTACGAATACCCGGCGCGTGTGCGCTTCGAACTGACCGAGAAGGATATTGAATCCTATCGCCGCGCCGCGGATTTCCTGAATATCAACAACGTGGACATGGTGTCTTTGCAGCATGAATACGGCATCTTCGGAGGGCGGGCGGGCAGTTATATCCTCGACACTCCTGCGCGAATTGCGCATGCCTGTCGTCACAACGTTGCATACGATCCTGCAGCGATCCCAATCCCGACCAGCGCCGGGTGCTCGAGGAGATCGTTTCCCTGTCGGACCGTGTGGTGGTCATGAGCGAACGCGGCGCGGAATTTCTGCAAAGTATTTATCATGTCCCTGCCGAAAAGATCGACCTGATCCCGCACGGCATTCCCGATGTGCCATTTGTGGACCCGAGCTTTCACAAGGATCTGTTTGGGGTGGAGGGCAAAAGCGTTCTGCTGAGTTTTGGCCTGCTCTCGGCAAACAAAGGCATTGAGAATGTCATCGCAGCTCTGCCCGCCATTTTGGAAAAATATCCAAACGTGGTGTATATCGTTGTCGGCGCAACCCATCCCCATGTCATACAGAACGAAGGGGAAACGTATCGGCTGTCCCTGCAATGGCTGGCTCATGAAAAGGGCGTGGAAGCAAATGTGATCTTCTATAACCGCTTTGTCAGCCTGGAGGAACTTGTCCAATTCATCAGCGCCGCGGATATCTATATCACGCCCTATCTCGACGCGGCGCAGATCACCTCCGGCACGCTGGCCTATACGCTGGGAGCTGGCAAGGCAGTCATCTCCACGCCCTACTGGTATGCAGAGGAAATGCTGGCCGATGAACGCGGGGCGTTGGTGCCTTTCAGTGACCCGCAGGCGCTGGCCGACCAGGTGATCGATCTGCTGGGCAATGAGTCGAAACGGCATGCCATGCGCAAGCGCGCCTATCTGTTCGGGCGGGATATGATCTGGCCGCAGGTTGCCCGCCGTTACATGCAGACTTTTGAACGCGCCCGTGCCGAACGCCGTCATTTTGCGCAGGCTGAGTTCGCGGTCAAACCGCTGGATAAACGCGCCGGGGAATTGCCCCCGCTCAAACTGGATCACCTGCATCATCTGACGGATGAGACCGGCATCCTGCAACATGCCATTTTCACGATACCCAACTATCATGAAGGGTACACGACGGACGATAATGCCCGCGCCTTGATGGTCAGTGCGCTCCTCGAAGAATTGGGCAACACAGAAGCCGACTGACCTGGCAACCCGTTATCTCGCGTTCACCTGGTATGCCTTCAATCCAGAAACCAGACGCTTTCGTAACTTTATGGATTACCAGCGCAACTGGCTCGAAGAGAGCGGCTCGGATGACAGTCATGGGCGTGCCTTGTGGGCGCTGGGCACGGTCCTGGGCCGTTCGAACACGCCCACCCTTCACAATATGGCCGGCCGGGTATTCCAACAGTCCCTGCTCGCGATCCTCGAAACGACCAGTCCGCGTGCCTGGGCATTTGCACTGATTGGCATCCACGAGTATTTGCAGCGTTTTGCCGGTGACCGGCGCGCCAGCCAGGTGCAGGAGGAATTGGCGGGCCGGTTGCTGGCGCTTTATCAAAGACAACCGCGCGGATGGATGGAACTGGTTCGAAGACAAGCTGACCTATTGCAACGCGGCACTGTCACATGCCATGCTGTTGTGCGGCGCAGTCCATGCCCAATCCTGCAATGACCGAGGTGGGTCTGGAGTCTCTCGGCTGGCTGGCCAGACTTGCAGCGCTGCGGATACGGAAGGAAAGCATTTTGTCCCCATCGGCTCCAATGGCTTTTATCAACAGGGCGGCGAACGCGCCCGCTTCGATCAACAGCCGGTGGAGGCGCAGGCGATGGTCTCTGCCTGCCTGGAAGCCCACCGGATCACCGGAGAAAAAAGCTGGCACAAGGAAGCCCGCCGCGCCTTTGAGTGGTTTCTCGGACGCAACGACCTGCACCTCCCGGTCTACGACCCAACGACAGGCGGCTGCCGCGATGGTCTGCATTCTGACCGGCCGAACGAGAATCAAGGCGCAGAGTCCACCCTTGCCTTTCTCCAGTCACTTTTGGAATTAAGACTTAGCGGAAAATATTGATCAACCCAATGAGCATACTCACAATGAACAATCATCACCTCGGATCTCTTTCAACGCCACAAACTCAACCCGATCCTGACAGCCGCAAACTGGCCGTATCAAGTCAATAGCGTATTCAACCCCGGCGCGACCCTGCTCGCTGACGGCACCACTTTGCTGTTATGCCGTGTGGAGGATCGGCAGCGGTCATTCCCATTTATGCGCGGCGCGCTCCGCGAATGGCATCGACAACTGGCAGATCGACTCCAAGCCTACTTTTATGGCTGATCCGGAACACTATCCGGATGAATTGTGGGGCATAGAAGATCCGCGCATTACCTATGTTCCTGAATTGGGTCAATATGCCATCGTTTATACCGCCTACGCCAGCGGAGGCCCGGGTGTGGCTCTGGCGCTCACAAAAGATTTCCACTCCTTCGAACGCTATGGCGTGATCATGCAGCCGGAAGATAAAGATGCGGCGCTCCTGCCGCACAGGATCGATGGTCGTTGGGCTTTGATCCATCGCCCGGTCGCTGCGCTCAAGCGCACATATGTGGATCTCCTACTCTTCAGACCTGCGGAACTGGGGTGGACATAAAAAAATCCTGGAAGCGCGCCTCGGCGGTTGGTGGGATGCGAACAAGATCGGTCTTTCTCCTCCGCCGATCGAAACTCCAGAAGGCTGGCTGATGATCTATCATGGCGTAAAGCAGAACGCGTCCGGTGTGATTTACAGATTGGGCCTTGCTCTATTTGATTTGAATGAACCCGGAGTGTTGTTTGAAACGCGGCGACGAGTGGGTGTTTGGCTCCTGAAGAACCCTACGAGCAGCATGGGGATGTGGACAAAGTTGTCTTTCCGTGCGGTTATACCCTGGGCCCGACGGTGATACTCTCCATCTTTATTATGGCGCGGCGGATACCAGCATTGCCATGGCCACAGGCAGTGTTCAGGCCATGCTTCAATGGTTGGAGGATAGGAACCTGAACCAGCCTGACCAGCAAAAAGACGATCGATGATCCGCTTTGCTAGATGAACTTAAAATTACCCATAATAAACCACGCCCTGGAAAGGAAAAAACTGTAAAGAATTACGCCTGAATTGCACACGACAAGATTAATGACCGGTCCACATATCCCCAAACCCGGAAAATAAGAGCCTACGGAGTGTAGGCTCAAGATTTGATGGTGACCGACCGGGAGCTTGTCATACCCCCTTGGGTACGAAGACTGAACAAAAAAGCCCTCACAAAACAGAGAGGGCTTCTGTGACCGACCGGGAACTTGCATACCCTTTTGGGTACAAGGACCGAGCAAAAAAGCCCTCACAAAACAGAGAGGGCTTCTGTGACCGACCCGGAACTTGTATACTCCTCGGGTGCGAAGACTGAACAAAAAAGCCCTCACTGAACAGCGAGGGCTTCTGTGACCGACCGGGAACTTGCATACCCTTTTGGGTACGAAGACCGAACAAAAAAGCCCTCACTAAACAGCGAGGGCTTCTGTGACCGACCGGGAACTTGCATACCCCCTTGGGCACGAAGACCGAACAATAAAGCCCTCACTAAACAGCGAGGGCTTCTGTGACCGACCGGGACTTGCATACCCTTTTGGGTACGAAGGCCGAACATAAAAGCCCTCTAATAAACAGCGAGAGCTTCTGTGACCGACCGGGAACTTGCATACCCCCTTGGGCACGAAGACCGAATAAAAAAGCCCTCACAAAACAGCGAGGGCATCTGGTGACCGACCGGGAACTCGAATCCCGAACCAACTGATTAAGAGTTCAGCTGCTCTACCGATTGAGCTAGTCGGCCATAGCGGGCGAAATTATACCCCAAAGAAAGAAAGTGTCAACATTCCTGGGGATGCAATTGCGTTTATCGCTCACCAATAAATGGAGATGAATTGTCCTCATTATGCTGTATAATGAATTTATTCCCTCTTGTGCCCAGTTGGAGGCGCAAGAGTTTCAGCCCAAAGGAGGCTCAAATGGCATTCAGTTTTACCAACAAAAAAGGTGTTATGTATTTCCTGCATTCAAAGACGACGCCAACAAAGAGCGGTAAGAGCCGAACGCTTTTCTATTTTGCAAAGGAGAAGAAAGCAGGTGTCCTGGACGCAGTTCCCAAGGGTTACAAAGTGATCGAGACAGTCAATGGCTTGCCAGTACTGAAGAAGGTGTGAAAATTTTCTTGGTAATGGCTCCCCTGACGGGGAGCTATTTTTTTTATTACTGCTTGCCTTTTTCAGATACCCTCGTTATAATATGCGCCTGTTTGGGCGGGTAGCTCAGTTGGTTAGAGCACTGCTTTGACATAGCAGAGGTCGTAGGTTCGAGCCCTATTCCGCCCACCATTAAGTAACGCGTTGACCGGGACAAGTAGACGGTGCGCAGCCGACAGGGAGAGAAGGTCGATGATTGAGAGCCTTCTCCGGAAAGCCCCGCTGAAAACCGCCCGCGAGCATGAACCTGAAAGCAGCCGAGTGGCAGCAAGTAAGGGGAACGATTGGCCTCGTTATCAGCCCCAAGAGATGCCTATGGGCCAGTTGAGAATTTCATCTTCTTGCTCATGGCAAATCGGGTGGAACCGCGTGACCGCGCAAGCGCTCTCGCCCCGAATTCGGGCGAGAGTATTTATTTAAGGAGGTACCTATGACCAAAACCACCACTTCGCGGCGACCCGGAGGCCAGTAGCCGCACTCCGGGATCGCCATCCCAGAACGCGGCGAAACTGACCCACCATTGCAAGGAGATAAAATGTCAAATCAACCCGAAGAACGTTATGAAGAATCAAAACTATACCGCATCCGTCACTCAGCCGCGCATGTCATGGCACAGGCAGTCCTTGAATTCTATCCAGAGACAAAATACACCATTGGACCCCCGGTGGAGAACGGTTTCTATTATGATTTCGACCTGCCGCAGCCGATCATGCTGGAAGACCTGGAGAAGATCGAGAAGCGCATGCGCCAGATCATCGCCGGAGGTCATTCCTTCGTCAAAAAAATTGTCTCAGCGGAGGAAGCGCGCCTCTTCTTCAAGGACCAACCTTACAAACTGGAGCTGATCGAAGGGTTGGAAAAAGGTGGATTGGATGAATACGGCAATCCGCTCAACGAAAAACCCGAGATCTCCCTGTACCAGTCCGACACTTTCACGGACTTGTGCCGTGGGCCGCATGTGGAGAACACGCGGCAGATCAATCCTTCAGCGATCAAGCTGCAGAGTATTGCCGGGGCATACTGGCGCGGTGACGAACACAATAAAATGCTGACGCGGATCTACGGCACGGCCTGGCTTACACCCGAGGACCTCAAGAACCACCTGAAGATGCTCGAGGAAGCCAAGGCACGCGACCATCGCAAACTGGGCAAGGACCTGGAGATCTACATCTACGATGACGAGGTTGGACCCGGACTTCCTCTCTGGCTGCCGCGCGGCGGAGTGATCATCGAAGAACTGGAGCGCTTGGCAAAAGAGATGGAAGACAAGGCGGGATATTTACGCGTGCGCACCCCGCACCTGGCCAAGGAGGACCTGTTCCTGCACTCTGGTCACCTGCCGTATTATGCCGAGTCGATGTACCCTCCCATGGAACTTGAAGGGACGAAGTACTATGTCAAGCCGATGAATTGCCCGATGCACCACAAGATCTTTGGCTCCAAGCCTCGCTCTTACCGCGATCTGCCCATCCGTTTGGCAGAGTATGGGACGTGCTATCGCTACGAGAAATCGGGCGAATTGTTCGGCTTGATGCGCGTGCGCTCGATGCAGATGAACGATGCGCACATGTATGTCACCGAAGACCAGTTCGAACAGGAATTCATGGGTGTGATCGACCTCTACAAGAAGTATTTTGAATTGTTCACCATCGAAAAATACATCATGCGCTTCAGCCTCCACGCCAAGGGTGGGCTGGGGAAAAAGTACATTGACAACGAGCGTTTGTGGCTGAAGACGGAAGACATGGTGAGGCGTGCCATGACCAACGGTGGTGTGCCCTTCAAAGAAGTGGAGAATGAAGCTGCCTTCTACGGCCCAAAGATCGATGTGCAGATCTGGTCGGCCATCGGCAAGGAATTTACGCTTGCCACAAACCAGGTGGATTTCGGGCAGCCCGGGCGTTTCGACTTGAAGTATATGAGCAAGGATGGTGTTGAAGAAACGCCACTGTGCATCCATCGCGCACCGCTTGGCACGCACGAACGCATGGTGGGCTTCCTGCTTGAGCATTATGCAGGCAACTTCCCGGCCTGGCTCTCCCCCGAGCATGCACGTGTCATCCCGATCACGGATAACCAGAACGAATACGCCGAAGGGATCGTCCGCCAGTTACGCGACCAGGGCATCCGCGCCAGTAGTGACCTGAGCGCCCAGCGCATGAATGCCAAGATCCGCGCAGCACAACTGATGAAAGTACCTTACATGCTCGTGGTGGGCGAAAACGAAGCCGCAGCCGGGCAGGTGTCCCTGCGGGTGCGGGATGGCTCGCGGCAGGATAACATCCCCCTGGCCGAGTTCATTGCACGGGCAAAGGATCGCATCAGCCGGCGCGCCCCTGAACTCTAATTACAGTGTCAGGTAGCTTTCCCCCACACACCGATCGATCAAAACGGAGATCCATTGCAGGGTCTCCGTTCTTGATCTCTCAGGTCATGATAGCTATCAGACTCTTGCGTTCTACGCCTAACACTTGTATACTGAATAACGACAAACACAACGAGAGGAGAATCGTCCATGGAAAAGAAAGAGAAGAAAACTGGTGCCATCATAGGCACGATTGCAGCCATCCTGTTGTGCGGCTGCCCAGGATTGAGCCTTTGCATTGGAGGAATTGTGACGGCTGCTAATATTATGCCGTGGAATGGGGATTTCTTTGGCACATACGCTGAAACACTCCCTTCCTGGATCGGGTATGTATTCTTATGCGTAGCAATTCTCTTTATTGCAATCGCGGTTCTTGTCCCCGTATTGACCCTGCGCAAGAAAAAAGCTCCAAAAGGTTCAGCATTCCCGCCGAGCGAACCTCTCCCGCCTGTCTCATAAGCAGAAAATAGTTGAAAAAATCTCCGGCAGTGCATTGCCGGAGATTTTGTTTAATCTTCGTCTTCTTCTGGCTTGTTTCCCAGTGCCTTCTCGATCCTCTCCATGACCTCGGGGGTCAATTTCTCCACAGCGTCGAGGGCTTTCATGTTTTCTTTCACCTGGTCAACACGACTGGCTCCTGTGATGACCGTGGTGACATTTGGATTCTTCATGCACCAGGCTAGCGCCATCTGGGCCATGGTGATATCCAAGTCAGCGGCAATTGGCAGCAGGCGCTTGACCATTTCGACCTGTACCGGGTCAGTAAGGCGGGATTTCAGCCACTCGTATCCTTTCAGACTGCCGCGGCTGTCATCAGGAATGCCATTGACGTATTTTCCGGTTAACATGCCAGAGGAGAGCGGACTCCAGATCGTGGTGCCCAACCCAATATCCTGATAAAGGCGGGCATATTCTTTTTCGACCCGGTCACGATGGAACATGTTGTATTGCGGCTGCTCCATAACCGGCTTGTGCAAGTGGTGCTTGTCAGCAATTTGCCAGGCTTCCATGATCTCGGCCGCGCTCCACTCGGAGGTGCCCCAATACAAGGCTTTGCCGCGCGAGATGATATCGTGCATCGCCCAGACCGTTTCTTCTATTGGCGTTTCGGGATCGGCGCGGTGGCAGAATACCAGGTCTACGTAATCGAGCTGGAGGCGGCTGAGGGAACCATCCACAGCTTCCAGTAAATATTTGCGGTTGAGGGTGTTCTTCTCGTTCGGTCCATTGTTCAGACCCCAAAAGAACTTGGTGGAAACAATATAACTGCCTCGCCTCCAACCCATCTTCTTCAGTACTGAGCCCATCACGCTCTCGGACTTGCCACCAGCATATACTTCGGCATTGTCAAAAAAGTTTACACCTGCATCGTAGGCGGCTGCCATGCATTCCCTGGCAATTTCTTCGCCCATCTGGAGTGAAAATGTGACCCAGGAACCAAAGGAAAGCGTGCTTACTTTTAGACCGGAACGGCCAAGACGACGGTATTGCATGAATACTCCTTGATCTGAAATGATTATCCTAAAAATTTATACTTCTTGAGCTCGGATCACTTACCATCCTCTCCAGGCCCAATCCCGAGCGGTTTCCACTTGGACTCGTCCTTTAGGCGATGCTGGATCCCGTGGCGGTCGTGAATCTCGTCAAAACCCTCCGACTTGATGAACATCCTATCTCCGTCCAGCAGAGCGGTAAGGCCTTCCTGGCCTGGCTCGGGACGTTTCAACCCTTTGTATTTAGCTGCCATGGCAGGAGTGTAATCGGTGGGTTCCTCGTAAGTGGTTATGTAGCCTTCGAAATTGCGCAGGATGATCTTATGATCAGACATTGACAGAACATAGTTCGGCATCACCGGGATCTTGCCACCACCGCCAGGTGCATCCACAATATAGTGTGGGACAGCATAACCGGACGTATGCCCGCGCAGACCTTCGATGATCTCGATACCCTTGGCCACCGGGGTACGGAAGTGACCAGCTCCTTCGACCAGGTCGCACTGATAGAGATAATACGGACGGACTCGGATACGCACAAGGTCATGGACAAGGTCGCGCTGGATGTGAACATTGTCATTCACGCCTGCCAGGAGGACAGATTGGTTGCCCAGGGGGATACCTGCGCGGGTCAGTTTGTCGGCAGCCTCGGCAAGTTCTTTCGTGATCTCGTTGGGGTGATTGACATGGATGTTCAACCAAAGAGGATGGAATTTCTGGAGCATGGTGCATAATTCATCGGTAACGCGCATAGGCATGAAGACGGGTACGCGCGATCCGATGCGTACTATTTCGATATGCGGGATCTCGCGCAAGCGGGTGAGGATCTCCTCGAGGATCTTCGGCGCCAGCACGAGGGGGTCGCCGCCCGAAAGAAGCACGTCGCGTACCTGGGGAGTTCGCTTAAGGTAATCGATCTGCAGCTCGAATTCCTGGCGGGAGAACTGCGCGGATGGGTCGCCAACAATGCGGGCACGGGTACAATAACGACAATAAGATGCGCACTGCGTGGTGACCAGCATCAACACCCGATCCGGGTAGCGGTGGACAAGCCCGGGAACAGGTGAGTGCCGGTCTTCAGCCAGCGAGTCTTCCATCATCGCCGTGAAGCTCTGCATTTCGCGATCGGTAGGGATGACCTGTTTCCGGATGGGATCATCAGGGTCGCCGGGATCGATCAATGAAATAAAATAGGGGGTAACATCCACGCGGAACAGGTTCGTCGCGGTGAGCGCTTTACGTTCCGAATCGGTTAAGTTGATAATCTTCTCTATCTCTTCAGCAGTATTCAAGCGGTGGGAAAGCTGCCAGCGCCAATCGGTCCATTTCTCATCTGGAACATCAGCAAAAACAGGGGCACGCTTGGAAGGGAAAGGTAATGTGGTCATTTTTCTCCAATAACCTTGCATATAACGAATAAAAGGGAGCTAATCACAATAGACGTGATGATCCACAGACAGTCATGAGTCCTCAGGCGGATCATGATCTGGCCGAAAGAATCCCCCGTAGTAGGTCAGTGGTGCGAGAGGTCGTTGGAACGCGTTATACACGCTGGCATTGTAAAGAAAACAAGGGCGGGAGTCAATAGCAAAAACTGTTAAAATAAAACCTATCTCGGAGGATTTGGAACTGATGATGGGCAACCTTCCCGAATTGACTGTTAAGCACAATTCCTTTGCAAGACGTTTTGAGGTCGAGAAGGATGGCTACCTTGCCGTTCTTGAATACCAATTGGAAGGTGGACAGATCATCTTTACCCACACCGACGTTCCCGAAGCCACTAGGGGGACAAGGGATCGGTTCGTTGTTGGCGCGTGCCGGGCTGGATCATGCCAGGTCGCAATCACTCTCAGTTCTTCCTGTCTGTTCCTACGTTGCGGGTTACATCCAGAAACACCCGGAATATCAGGATTTGGTAAAGTGAAGGAGAGTGCCCATCGAAACCTTCCCCGATGAGTAAGAACATGCTGCTTGTCTTGGCAAGTTCAAATATGGAAAGATCTTCTGCCCAGCTGGACCTCATGGGCACTTCTTATCGATGTTTAACTTACTTTCCCTGGAAATGAGTACAATAAAAGAGCAGCATTGACCAGGAGGACAGGATGGAGAATAAAGTTGCTGTTCTTACCGACAGCACGGCCAGCATACCGGAAGAGATGTTGTCAGAATTGAACATCCGGACGGTGGCATATTACATTCACCGCGGACAGGAGGTGCTGCGCGACCTGGTGACAGTCAAGCGGGAGGAGTTCCTGGCCTGGTTGATGACCGCCCGAACCCTGCCAACCACTGCCAGCCCGGGACCGGGGGATTATTTCGAAGCCTACCAGGGCCTGGCAGAAGAAGGTTATGACGAGATCATCAGCATCCACATGACATCCAAGGGCAGCGGTGCCTACCAGGCTGCCTTGTTGGCACAATCCATGATGCAGGAAAAGGCGCCGGATATTCATATCGATGTGATCGATACTCTAATGTGTCCCTTTGCCAGGGTTGGATGGCGATCGAAGCCGCGCGCGAGGCAGAGAAGGGATCGAGACTGGATAGGATTGCAGAGAAGGTCCGCGGGATGATCCCGGTCACGCACATGATCCAGACTGCGGATACGTTAAAATACCTGTACATGGGCGGACGCATCGGCAAGGCCACCAACCTGGTCGGTTCGCTGCTGAACATCAAGCCGCTGATCGGGATGGACGATGGGGTGATCGTCCCGCTCGGGATTGCCCGCAGCCGCAACGGGGCGTACCAGGCGATATCCGAAAAAGTGCTGCAGACGGTGGACAAGGCGAAGGTCAAGATCGCCTATGTACATGCGGGGGCAAAGCAGGAAGTGGAAAAACTAAAGAGCATGGTGGAAGAGAAAGTGGATGTGGTTGAGTCGTTCATCGCTGAACTATCACCGGCGCTGGCAGTCCACAGTGGGCCGGGGACGGCAGGACTGTGTTTTTACCCAGTGGAAGGGTAGAATACCTAAGAAGACGATAAGAGCGGAGCCTGGTGGCTCCGCTCTTTTGGTTCCATGTACGGGTTACTTCTGGATGGCGATATTGCCTCCGCCGAGGGCTTGCTGCGAACCGTTATCGTAGACAATGGTCTCGACATCAGTATCCTCAAGCCAAATCTTGATGCGGAAGGTATCCGTCTTGCCATCTTCTGCAATGAGCATGAATTTATACAAACCTTCCCCATTGATGGTGCCCTCACCCTTGAACTGAGCCTTTGAACCAGCAACCACAAGCCACTCATAGCTGGTACTCTTGAAGCTCAGATCCCCGGCACGGAACAGGAATTCAGTATTGCCCTCGGGTGCGGTGGCACCCTTCTTGTACTTGGAAACAAAGCCAAAGGTAGCCTTGCCGGTCAAGGATGGGTCAGCAATGTAGGCACCTTCCGGGGAGATGATCCAACCAGCGCCAGTGACGAAGCCACCATTCGGGTCATAAACGACAATGTATTCGTAGACAGCCTGATCACTGTTGTCATAGGCATCCTTCACTGTGACAGTTACGGTGTAAATACCGGGGGCAGCATAGCTATGGTCTCCATCGATCGTGCCTGCGCCATTGGCCTCTGTGACGGTGCCAGCCGATGTATTGCCATCGCCCCAATCCCAGGTGGCTGTATGCGTATCGAGTTTATCCGGATCGGTGAAGGGGACACTGGCGTTTACAGTTGTACCAACAGCCACGAGGTCAGATGAAACGGTGATGTCGCCCAGCTCAGGCGGGTAGTTGACCAGGTCCAGCCCGACCACCACCGGGTCGTGGTCGGAAATGCGGAATTGGTCGGGGGCATACAAACTGACCAACTGGCCGGCGCTCTTGAAGTCGGTGTTGTAGTCGAGCACGGAAGGCTCATCAGAATCAATGTGGTAATCAGCGACACCGGTAACCTGCATGAAACGAGGATGCAGATCCGAGAGCATGGTCGAGATAACCCCATTGACCGTCGAAGACATAAGAGTAAGCATCATCGCCCTGGAAAGCGTATACCAGGTTGGTGAAACCGGCATTCTTTATTGCTGTAATCGGGTCTTCCATGGCATAGGAGTTGTAATCACCAAGCATCAGGATATCGGGATCGCCTGTTCCTGTTGGATTGGTGGCGAACCAATTCAGCAATTCGGTCACGGCGTTGACGCGCACCTGGTTGCAATTGCCCTGCCCATCGAGAGCGTCGGCAGCGTCACAAGCCGAGCCTTTACTCTTGAGATGGTTGATGTTCACAATAAAACGCCCACCGGTGGCATTGTCTTGGAATGCCTGCAACAGGGATGGCCGGTTGCGCGGGGCAGTATCACCACCATTGACGAATGCAACCGTGTTAAGTACAGCGGTTTGCCCAATTGGAGTGACTTGAGCAGGCTTGTAGATCATGCCGACGCGGATGGCGTCGATACCAAGAACGTTTGGCTGCCCGGTAGCGGCGTCGGCATCTATAAAGGCATAGGTGCCAGGTGCAGTGGCTTCATTGAGTTTATCGACCAGGAAAGCTATCGAACTGTCAGGGCCGTAGCCGTCGTTTTCGATCTCGTTGAAACTGATCACATCCGCATTCATGGCGAGGATGGCGGCAACGGTCTTGGGCCACTGGCGGTCGAACTCGAGCTGGGATGTGGCACCACGACAATCTGTATCCATGCCACCGGGGAACACCGGAGTGGTACATTCCGATGGCAAAGGTGTTGAAGAAGTTGAGCATGTTCATGCCAACGACTTTAATCGTGCCACCCACATCGGGAGCGGATGTCGGGCGTGGATTGGCTTCAACAAAATTAATATATCCATCCCAACGCATTGATCGGGCGGACGCGGTAGGCATTTCCACTAGCCGCGTTCCCCGCCCAAGTGTAGGTCATGACACCGACAATACCTGTTGCCGTGTCTCCGCCACGTAGGGTATTACTGCAGACAGTGGCAGATCCACCGCGGGCAAACATGATTGGATCGGGATTCTGATTCTGGGAGGCATCGTCCACAATGATCTGGTTAAGATCGTTCTGAGCCTGGAGAGCAAGGGCAGGCGCACCGGGGAGCACCACGTTGGTAGGCTGTTTCAGGCGCCCACCGGAGGAGAGCAACACCTCACCAAAGCGACCGAGAAGGTAGTGCTCGGTTACATACATGTCTGCGGGAAGCGCACAAGCATGCCTTCGTATTGTTCGCGGATATCGGAGGAGGCAAACGGCAATGTTACATCCGTCGGATCGACGGTACCCGTGCCGCAATTGACAATCGATTCACGACGCTATCTGGGTTTGGCCCTGATTTTCACCAGCCTTTCCTCTGACGCGAACAATATCGCCAAGGTTTACAGTATTGCATTGTTCCCTTGAACACGAATATGCCGTCCGAAGTTGCCGGGTTATCGTCGCCACTCAGGATCCTGAATGTAGAAGCCGCGCAGAGCGGGAGAAGCGCCTTCATTCGCCAACAACCACGCCTTGGGTGGTGACAAGTGCCGGTTATGGCAACAGTCGGTCCGCTACCCTGGATAGCTGGATTGGGTGTAAAGGCAGAGCACATATATCGTACGTGGTGAAGCCAACTACGAAGTTCTCGACCATATTGTCAGGCGGATCGTTGGTATCCTGGTCGCTGACCTGTCAGGCAGGACGGTGAAAGTACAAGTTTCACCATCCGTAAGAGATCATGCCCGGGTCAAGGGTGAACGTGGTTGGGCCACCGCTGAACGCGGTTGTTACAGTTCCACTCGTGGAGCAAATCAAGGTGTACCATGACGCTGGTGACATTGACCGGTTCGGTAAATGTCACGGTGACATTGGTGTCAACCGGGAAGTCTGTAGCACCATCCGCCGGAAATGTGCTGAACTTCGGGGCGATCAGCAGCGAGCAGCATCCAGAGGCGGTGCAGTATTGCGCGGATTGGGGGCCCCTGCTGCAAAGTCGAGCACTTTGTTATCCGTCTCCGTGCAACCATTGGCTTTGCGCAAGACGGCTGTGGGGTTGGTTGTAGCAGGTGCAGGTGCAGTTTCAGAAAAGTTTGCGCCATCCCAACCTACCAAGTCTTTAATTAATGCCAATTGTGCGGCATCGCACGGGGTTGATCCACCATTGCAGGCAAGTCCAGTGGTTGAATTGACAAGGGCAACCTTACCTCCTGTTGCCACTCATGCTTGACTGTGTCCAGTTGTATCTGGGGTTGGCAGGATGCGACGCCATTAGTTCCTGCAGACTTCTTGCACAAGATAGTATTGACCTGCTTGCAGAGTTCCTGAGAATGGAGTAATCAAGCCGGATTAGCACCAAAATTATCCAGTTCCTGTTGCACTCGCATATTGCACTGATAAGCCAGTCAATGAAACTGTGGTATTGTACCGCGATTGAACAACTCGACAAAATCATTGCTATATGTCGCCCCACTAATTTCCCCCGCCCCCATATACCTGGCTGATGACAATATCGGGTGAAACAGCCTGGGCCATCTGCACCGGCAATGCGCCCAACATCAGCGCCAGGACAGCGAATACAGAAAAAAACTTGAATAAAGTGCTTTTCATGACATCCTCCTTATGAATTGTGATGAATTCCAGAAAACGACAATCCAGCCAGGTTGCCTTTGAAGTTGGGTTTTGTTCAGAAACCTCCCATGCGTGTGTTTTTGAGGGGAAAGAAATTCAGTAGATTCATTGTATGATACTGACAACAAAAAAGCAAGCAGTTTCTTGTGAAAAGCTCCCTGGTTCTTTGCAGACAGGGAGCCTTGAATGAGGGGGGGTTCACGGTTATTTGACCTTCGCGGCAGCGTCGAAGCCGGCCTGCAGCGCCCGCTGGTTCATCTCTTCGGTGCCGCGCGGGGCACGGGCGGTGATCGCCTGCTCGATGGCCTCCTTCGAGACCACGCCGGTGAGGCCGACGAGCACGCCCAGCGCCACCGTGTTGGCGGTGATCTGGCGACCGGTGGTCTCAAAGGCCAGGCGGGTGACGGGGATCTTGATCGCCTTTTCGTCCGGGGCTTCGACCTTGTCGGCATCCACGATCAGCAGCCCACCAGGTTTGACGTTGGCGGAGAACTTGCGGTAGGCCTCGTTGCTGAGGGCGATGAAGACATCCGCTTCGATGACCTCGGGGTGGTCGATCTCGCCGGAGGAGATGACCACCTCGGATTTGCTCGCCCCGCCGCGGGCTTCGGGACCGTAGCTCTGCGTCTGGACGGCGTTCTTGCCAGCGTAGATCGCGGCGGCTTCGGCCAGGATGATCCCGGCAAGGATCATGCCCTGCCCTCCCTCGCCTGCCAGGCGTACCTCGGTGCGATCTGACATCGGGCTGGTCATTTTTCACCTCCCTGCACACTGGTGATGAGGTTGTCATAGGCGTGGGTATATTGGGGGCGCTGGATATCCACGAATTTGCCGCGGATGATCTTGCCGTTGGAGGCTTTTTCCTCGGCGGAAGGGCGTCGAAGGCCGTCCTGGAGATGGTGTTGTCCTTCAAGCTGCGCATCATATCGGCTGCCGTGCCAAGCTTGTTGAGGCGCCCATAGGTGGTGTGGCAATAGGAGACCGCCTCGACCACGCTGAAGCCGTCCTTGGAGATGGCATCGGCGAGGAATTTGTCCAGCTCGAGGGCGTGGTAAACGGTCGAGCGGGCGACATAGGTGGCACCGGCGGCGATGGCGAGCTCGCAGACCGGGAAGGGCGGCTCGATATTGCCATAGGGGGCAGTGGTCGCCTTGCCGCCGAGCGGCGTGGTGGGGCTGTACTGCCCGCCGGTCATGCCGTAAATGGCATTGTTGACCACCAGGGCGGTGATGCCCAGGTTGCGGCGGGCGGCATGAATGAAATGGTTGCCACCGATTGCCAGGGCATCTCCATCGCCCATGATGGCGATCACCTTCAGGTCCGGGCGGGCGATCTTGAGCCCGGTGGCAAACGCCAGGGCGCGGCCATGGGTGGTGTGCAGGGTGTTGAAATCCAAATAAACGGGCATGCGGGCGGTGCAGCCGATGCCGGCGACCAGGGCCACATCGTCATTTTTCAGACCCAGGTGGTCGATGGCGCGGATGAGGGCGCCCATGACCACGCCGATGCCGCAGCCGGAACACCAGATGGTGGGGAATTTCTTGTTCTTGCGCAGTTTTTGGAGGGTTTCGCTGCGTTCGAACCAGTTGGCCTGCGGAATCAGGGCCTCGTTCTCTTCCAGGGTGTGGGCTTTGAGGATATGTTCATCCATGGCTATGCCTCCATCGCGTCCAGGACCATCTGGGGAGTGACCATTTCGCCGTTGGCGCGCACGACGCGCTTGACCTTCTTGCGCCCGACGATGCGCTCGACTTCGTAGGCCAGTTGACCCAGGTTCATTTCGGGGACGATGACCTTATCCAGGCGGTCGCCGAATGCCTCCACCTGCTTTTCAGGGAAGGGCCAGATGGTGAACAGGGTGAGCATATCCACTTTCATGCCGCGGGCACGCGCCACCTTCAGGGCATGCCGGGCGGTGCGCGCCGAACAGCCGTAGGAGAGCAAACCAACCCGGGCACCCGGCTGATCATCCTGGTCATAGAGGGTGATCTCGTCGATGTGTTTGTCCAGCTTGGTATTGACGCGCTCCAGCCAGGGATCGATCTCATCCAGCCGCTGGGTGGGGAAACCCAATTCGTCATGGAACAAGCCGGTGATATGGTAGCGGTAGCCTTTGCCGAACGGCACCAGGGGGGGGATGCCGTCGGGCGTTTTGCGAAAGGCCTTGTAGGTTTCGGGGAACTCGGTCACCTGGTGTTCGAAAACCTGGATGGTCTTGAAATCGGGCAGCTCCACCGGCTCGCGCATGTGACCGATGATCTCGTCGGTCATCAGCAGGACCGGGGTGCGGAAGCGCTCGGAGAAATCGAAGGCCTTGACGGTCAGGTCGAAGGACTGGCGGACCGAGATCGGGGCGAGGGCAATGATCGGGTGGTCGCCATGCGTACCCCAGCGGGCCTGCATCATGTCGCCCTGGGAGGCGGCAGTGGGCTGCCCGGTGGAGGGCCCGAGGCGCTGCACGTCCACGACCACGCAGGGGATCTCGGTCATGGCGGCGTAGCCGATGTTCTCCTGCATCAGCGAAAAACCGGGACCGCTGGTGGCGGTCATGGACTTGAGCCCGCCGACGCGTGCCGCCGATGATGGCGGCCATGCTGGCGATCTCGTCTTCCATCTGGATGAACTTGCCGCCCACCCTGGGCAGTTCACGGGAGAGCACCTCGGCCACCTCGGTGGAGGGGGTGATGGGGTAACCGGCATAGAAGCGGCAACCCGCAGCAATGGCCCCCAGCGCAATGGCCTCGTTGCCTTGCATCAATTTGACAGCCATCTGCGCCTCCTATTCCAGTTTCCGGACCACGATCGCCAGGTCGGGGCAATGGGTGTCACAAAAATGGCAGGCGGTACATTTTTCCGGCGCGACCACGCGGGGGTACTCCTCAGTGGGGTCCATGGCGAGGACCTTGGGCGGGCAGAACTCCACGCAGATGCGGCAGCCTTTACACCACTTTGCGTAGATAAAGACCTCGCCGCGGGGGCCTTTTTTGACAGGAGCAGGCGATACGGCCTGGGGTTTGCCTGGGAGAGCAGATACTTCGGGCATGAAATCCCTTTCAGGAATAAGGATCGAATAATAGAGGGTTGATTTTAGCCTAAATCCGATGAGCGGGAATAGACAAACATCATCATTCCGCCTGACACCGTTCCCTCTTTTCGGAAGGGAGAAACTGGCTATAATGAGACCCAGGAAAGGAGAATAGAAGCCATGTTCATCCAAAAAGACGATTGGAAGAAAGAAAAACACATGCCGGTGATCGAGGTTCCGGGGAAGGTGACTGCCGGAGAAGCTTTCCAGGTCACGGTCAGCATTGGCAAGGAAATTCCGCATCCGAACACCACCGAGCACCATATCGACTGGATCGACCTGTATTTCCATCCCGAGGGCGAGAAATTCCCGCACCAGGTGGGGCACTTCGCTTTCACGGGGCACGGCGAGGCTGTGGCGGGGCCAAACCAGGGACCGGTGTACACCCAGCCGCACCTGGTCGTGACGCTCAAGGTGAGCAAGCCGGGCGTCTTCCATGCCCTGGCGCTGTGCAACATCCACGGACTGTGGGAGAGCGAACAAGCATTGAGCGTTGGCATCCCGGCGTAGGCACAGGACGGGGCGGAGAAAAAACAAATCGGAAAGACAATCGAGCACGAACGCGTCCGTGAGGGACGCGTTTTGTTTTGAGAGGGGCGATGGCGGGTGATTGATGGACATATGTTTTGTTCCGAGGTAAACCGCGGGGGCGAGATCATCGGGGGCGAGTTATAACTCGCCCCTACAGCCCCTACAGCGTTATGGAGACGGTTCATGGGAGGAATCCGGGGAGGCATGGGCGAGGGCGGCTTCGATGATCTGCTGGATGCGCGGCGCCATGCCGGAGGGGTCGGGGTGCAAGCCGTCGACGAGCAGGGCGCTGTCGTAGATCTGCTCAATGACCAGTGTCTGCAATTCGGAAGCGGGGTCGAGCTTCAACAGGTTGCGGAGGATATTGTGGGAGGGGTTCAGCTCGAGGATCTTGCGGGGGAGCTCGACCTCCTTGCCGAGGTACTTGTAGACGCGCTGCAACTCGGGATCGGGCGAGCCGTCCGGATCGACCAGGCGGGCGACGGAGTGTAGGAGGCGGTCGCTGGCACGCACGTCGGTGAGGCGGTCACCCAGCACCAGCTTGAAGCGCTCGACCAGGATCTTGAAATCGTCGGCGGGAATCTGCTCCGCCTGGGAGGCGTCCGTGGTCTTTTGGGGGAGGTCAGCCTGGGCAACATTCTTGAGCTCAAAGTCCTTGTACTTGCGCAGTCCCATGAGCATGAACGAATCCATCGGCTCGGTGAGCAGCAGCACCTCGAAGCCCTGGGCCTGGAAATACATCCAGGTGGGGGCTGCGCTGGATGGAGCGGGGATCGTCGCCGACGAGGTAGTAGATGACCTTTTGGTCGGGCTGCATGCGGGAGGCGTAGTCTTCGAGGGAGGACCAACTATCGGGGTGCAGGTTGGTCTTGAAGCGCAGGAGGGGATGAAGCTTCTCGCCATCGGCCAGTTCCATGGCGACGCCCTGCTTGAGATAGGCGCCAAATTCCTGCCAAAAGTCCTGGTATTTTTCGGGCTCCTTCGCGGCAAGGGTCTCCAGGTCCTTGAGGACCTGGTTGGTGAGCACCTTCTTGAGCCTGGCCATCAGCCCGGTGGCCTGGACCGTCTCGCGGGAGACGTTGAGGGGCAGGTCCTCGGAGTCGACCACGCCCTGGACGAAGCGCAGGTACTCGGGGAGGAGGTCCTTGTTGTACTCGTCGATGAGGATGTTGCGGGAGTAGAGCTTGAGACCATCGTCGCGGCGCAGGGAGAACATGCCGCGCTCGGCCTTGCGGGAGATGTAGAGCAGGGCATAGAGCTGGACGGGGACATCGGTGAGAACATGGATATGGAGCAGGGGCTCGTCGATGTCGAGGGTGAGCTGGCGGTAAAAATCCTTGTACTGGTCGGCGGTGACGTCCTTTTTGGGTGTGCGCCAGAGAGAGGTTTGCTTATTGATGGGTTCCTTGGCCTCGCCGACGAAGATGGGAAAGCCGATGTAATCGGAATGCCTGTGGATGATGTTCCTGAGGCGGTATTCATCGGCAAACTCGGCGGCATCCTCCTTGAGCTTGATCTCGACCTTGGTGCCGCGGACGGCCATTTCGGCGGGGCTGACCTCGAAATTCTCCTCGCCGGTGGCGTACCAACTGACGGCGTGGGCACGCGGGCGGTAGGAGCGGGAGGTGACGCGCACCCATTCGGCGACCATGAAAACGGAGTAGAAGCCGACGCCGAACTGACCGATGACGTTGATGAGATCCTCCTTCCTGTCCTGGGAGGCTTCGATGAAGCGGCGCGCCCCGGATTGGGCGATGGTGCCGAGGTTCTCGATGATCTCGTCGCGGGTCATGCCGATGCCGGTATCCTGGATGGTGAGCAGGCGGGCGTCCTTGTCGATGGTGAGGTGGATGGAAAGGTCGACCTCGGGATCGAGGACCTGGCGGTCGGTGAGCATTTCGAAGCGGATGCGGTGGAGGGCGTCGGAAGCGTTGGAGAGCAGCTCGCGCAGGAAGACCTCGCGTTCCTTGTACAGGGAGTGGACGAGGATGTTGAGCAGTTGGCGGGTCTCGGCCTTGAAGGTGTGGGATTCGGCGCCGTTCTGATCGGGAGAAGGGGTGGGTTCGGGCATGGGGGCCTCCGGGGGGAAGAGGATGATTTGGGGATATTTTACTGCAGAGGGAGAAGGTAATTGGGTAATTAGGGATTTGGGTAATAAGGTGATCAGGTAACCAGGTGAGCAGGTTAGTATTCGTTCCTCAGTCCCCTCCGCTTCACTTCGGGGATGCTGCGCGATATCGAGGGGGAACGAATGGGAGGATAGGCGGAGGAGAACTGTGTGTGACTCATAAAAGAGGAACAAATAAAACAAATCAGCATAGAACAGAAAATAGTGAGCGGAGAGCAAAGGGGAGTCCATGAGGAAGGGAAATGTTGTGGAAAGGCAATAAGGGTTATTTTTGCAATCCATAATTGAGGAACGACTGGAACGAATGGGAGGTGGAAAGAGAGCGGAGAGTAAGAGAGTTCATTCGTGCGGAGAGCGATGCCGCAGGCAGAAGCCCAAACGACGGAATCGCGATGTAGGGTGAGGCGGAGGAGAGAGGCGAGAGGGGAGAAGGAGGGCATGGGTAGCAAAGGTACTAAAGCAAAACGGGAAGATATGTAACCTTCCCGGGCTCAAAGGGATTATAGAATATTTGTTCTGGTTTGTCAAGGAGCAGAACGCATCGTCTGTAAAATTTGTCCGAGGTGCATGGCAATGGGTTTTTTCGATGCAATCTGAGATTGCTTTGTCGCAAAGAACGCTCCTCGCAATGACATAAATCCAATGTGGCGAGGAGATTGCTCACCTGCCCACACCGCGAGTGCGGATCAACCAGTCTCCCTTTTGTCGGAACGTCGTTTCGCAATGACTTAAGACTAATAGGTGAGACTATGCAAACACCCTGTGGAAGGCGTAGGGTATACTTGCGCCTGCGGAGAAATTATGCAGAAATATTTCGCGGCACTCACCATCGTCCTGATGCTCGGAATGGTGATGATGCGGGTGGCGATGTTGAAAAAAAGAGGGGTGGCGGCGCTTCAATTCGGGAAACTGGATAAGACCGATTTCCTGCTGCCACCCTTTGCGCTGTTCTATTTTTACCTGGTCTTTGCCAATACGTTCGACCTGCCCAGCGTGAGCAGGCAGGTATTTTTCCGCTCAGAGGCCGTCGCGTGGGCGGGTGCGGCCTTTTGCCTGGCAGGGCTGGGGCTGCTGCTGTGGAGCCTGGTCTCCTTCGGGCGAAGCTTTCGGCATTGGGATCGATGTCGACAAGCCAGACCGCCTGGTGACGAGCGGCGCTTTCGCCATCAGCCGCAATCCCATCTATGTGGCTTTTGCGATCATCCTGATCGGGCAGTTCCTGATCTTCCCCAACTGGATCCTGCTGGTATTTTGCGGGGCGGCGGCGTGGCTGTTCCACCGCCAGGTGTACGCGAGGAAACTGCCCTGACGTCGCATTACGGCAGGGAATACCCTGACTCAGAAGCAGCTACAGCATAAGAACATACCTCTGCTGGTTACGCTGCCAGCTGTTTTTTAGCGAAGCAATGCTCTATTCCAAGAGTATGATCACTTTTGAGATTACTTCATCGCATGATGCGCTCCCGCAATGACAGATCATAAAAATCAGCCAGTGTGAGTAGATACAAAATCCATTCATAGAGGAAAACAATGATAAACAAGATCCTGGTAACGTATGCCAGCCGGACCGGCTGGACAGTGGGTGTGGCCGAAGCGATCGGCAAGAGCCTGCGAGAAGACGGCACCCTGGTGGATGTGCTGCCGATGAAGGAAGTGAAAGACCTGTCCGGTTACCGGGCGGTCGTGGCGGGCAGCGCCATCCAGGACCGGCAGTGGCTGCCCGAAGCCGTGCAGTTCGTGCGCGAGCACCAGGCGGAGTTGCGCAGCAAGCCATTTGCCGCCTTCATGGTGTGCATGACCCTGGCGATGGGCAGCGGGGAAAAATACCGCAGCCAGATCGCGGCGTGGCTGGACCCGGTGCGCTCGCTGGTGCGCCCGGTGAGCGAAGGATTGTTCGCCGGAGGATTGGAGATCAAGAGAATCCCATCGGCATCCGCCCGGTTCCAGTTCCGCATCAGTGTGCTGTTCGGCGTGTGGAAGGAAGGCGATCACCGCGACTGGAAGGCGATCAGCGCCTGGGCGGAGAAGCTGAGACCGCTGTTGAAAGGATGAAGCGCGTAAGGGAAGGATTTTGGATCCTTTTCGCAATTGCGCCTTAGCACAGCACGAAGCAGATCGCAATTGCCCTGGCCACACCGGGGTCGATGGGCGGTTCCCCGCTGGCTTTCTTCCGATCCGAGACGTGGCGATGGCCGACAAGCTACCTGTTCCCGGAGATGAACGGGACAGCTGTGGAAGAGCTCCTGTCAGAAGGAAAAACCGTCGGCATCGGCCCACACGGGGACAGCGACTATACCCAATATACCGGACTGGTGGGGCAACTGTGCCAACCCATCGGGAAACGGCAAGTGATCTTTTTGAGCGAAGATGTGCAGGCGGGGGAAGTGGAGGCGGGTGGAATCGACGGCATCCTGTGGGACAAGAGCATCCCGCTGCCGGAGGGGCTTGGAGGATTTCCGGCGGAAGAGGTGGGGGAGTTTGTTGTGTTGAGAATTCCGTAGAGGGAGAATAGCGTCCGGATAAACCAGGGAGGCAATGAACGGGAAAAAGACCGATAAAGTAAAAGTTTACGGGGAAATGGCCTGCAATAATACAAGCTACATGGCCACAATCTCCGCCTAAAAAAGCGAGGGCAGGCAGGGGATGTCATTGCGCCACACACACTGTTCATTTCTTCACAAAAACTTTACATTCTCTTCAACGGATGTTCACCTGGGGTGGGTATCCTACATCCAGCTTACTGAGGAGAAAAGAATGACAACCGAATCCAGACCGGCAAGAAGCGGCATTATCAAACCGCGTGTAAAAGGCATCAAGAAACTGTTCACCCACCAGGCGTTCCGGCGCTGGGTGCAGCTTGGATTTGCGGCTTTTATCACCTACGTGACGATCATCCACGTGGCTGCGGGAGAAGGAAGCAGCAACACGACTGCCTCCCCCGAGGCCTATTGTCCCTTCGGCGGGCTGGAGACGCTTTACAAGTATGTCAGCAGCGGCGGATCCTTTGTATCCCACACCCATCTCTCCAACCTGGTGGTAGCCATCGCCGTGCTGGTGGTTGCCCTGCTGCTGCGCTCGGCATTCTGCGGCTGGATCTGCCCGCTCGGCTCCATCCAAGACCTGTTCCACGCCTTCAGCGCCCGGCTGCAGAAACGATTTATCCCGGTGCGCAAATTCTTCCGTGCGCTTGCGCAGCGCGGGAAAAAAGCCTGGGCTTTCATGGATAAATACCTGCGCCTGCTCAAATACGGCGTCCTGGCCTGGGCAGTGACAGGTGCCGCCATCTCCGGGGTGATGGTCTTCCGCGATTACGACCCGTGGTCTGCCCTGATCAACATCGCCGAGTGGGCGTTCACACCCGGGCTGGTCGTGCTGGGACTGACCCTGGTCGGCTCCTTCTTTGTCGAACGCCCGTGGTGCCGGTACGCCTGCCCGCTGGGTGCGATCAGCGGACTACTCGGCAAGCTCAGCCCGGTGTACATCAAGCGGGAAGCCGATGCCTGCACCTCGTGCAAGATCTGCACCACGTCCTGCCCGATGGGATTACAGGTGCATACCGCCACCAAGATCACCAGCGTGGATTGCATCAGCTGCCTGGAATGCGTGGGCGACTGTCCCCGCCAGGGTGCCATGGAAGTCAAAATTGGCATCCCCTTGGTCTCAAAGTAACGGAGAATATGAAATGAAAATCAACCCCTATCTTTACGGTGCGATCGTCCTGGTCGTGTTCCTCGGCATCATCCTTGGCTTCCAACAGGCAGGCGTGTGGTCCACTTCCGGGAAAGTGGATGCCGAGGGAAAAAGCATCCAGCCATCGCAAGGAGATGTGAACACGATCAAAGGCTGGATGACGCTCGAGCAGGTATCCACTGCTTTCAATATCCCGGTGGCGGAGATCCTGGAAGCTTTCGACCTGCCAGCTGACACCCCGGCAAGCACAGCGCTGAAAGACATGGAGAGCGAGACCTTCAGTGTCTCCACCCTGCGGACCTGGCTGGAAGGGCGCTAGCAGTCGACTGCCTGGTTCGACCTTGAAGACAGCAAAAAAGGGCGTCTGTGTGAACAGTCGCCCTTTTAATTTACCTTCTTCGTGAAAAAATCCCGGCACACGGCCGGTAGTGTTCATCCTGTTCAGGAAAATCCACCACTGCTTCCGCAGCCAGCACCGGAAGCAGCAGCGGAAGCGGAAGAGCCCATGCCAAATGAGGCGATCGTCGAAAGCTTCTTCTGGGTTTGCGGACTTTCACATTGGGGACAGACAGGCAGGGTGGTCGACTCGGAAAAACGGCGGATCATTTCAAACTCCGCCCCGCATTTCGTGCAATGATATTCATAAAGGGGCATGGGATATCTCCTATGTTGGGATTACCAATATGCAGATCAGAGGATGTTTCAGGCTCGACCGACCCGTTTTTTGAACCGGGCGGTGAGTGCCTGCCAGATGGGACAGCGATCATAAATGGCGGTAAACATGATCACCCCGCCGATGACGAGCAGGATCCAATTGGCCTGATTCATCCATCCAAATGCAGCCAGGGCAAGCCCAGCTCCCAGGCGCAGGAGGCGTGTACCCAGGGACAGTCCCGCTGGCACAGGGTCGCCACCGGTGGCAACGGATTCAAAAAGGGCTTTCAGCGCGCCAGCCGGTCTTGCGCCCACCTGGCGCTGGATCTCCTTGCTGTTGCGGTAAACGATCAAGGTGGGGATGCCATAGACCTTGAGCTCGCGCAGAAGTTCCTGGCTTTCATCGGCGTTGATCTGCCAGAAATCCACACGACCGGCATATTCGCGAGCCAGTTTTTCCAGGATCGGCTTGACCAGCCTGCACGGCCCACACCAGGGTGCCCAAAAATCGACCACCACGGGGAGGGAGGCTTGAGAGAGTTTTTCGTTGAAAGTTGCAGTATCCATTAATTCCTGTAAGTGTGCCAGGTGATGGAAAAAACATTCCATTAATCCCAGATGGCCCGGCAAATTCTTGACCCACTTGAGATTTTTAGATTACGGCGTTCTAACTGTTACTTGCCGGCGCGGATCTTCGGACCGCTCAGGGGAGCGCCAAACAGCGGGGCGAAGACGCAAAAGTCGAACAGCCCTGCCACCAGCGGCACGAGACCGACCAAGGCGAGGATGATACCGCCGACATTCTTTACCACGAGCAGACCGAGGACTACGAGTACGATTCCCGCCACTACGCGGATCAGGCGTCCAACTGGGGAAGCCAAGTATTTCACGAAGGGATTCATTTTTATTACTCCTTTTTATTGTTTCAGACGTTCTTGATGACGCGAATTCGTCAATTCTGCTGGATCCATTGATCCAGGTTCCAAGGTATTCGATGTACTTATCAGGGAAAAGTTACATTCGGTTTGATGTGACCTTCTCCCGCCGGAAAGGCATCTGCAGAGTGAGCAGTCATATAGAAGATGTTCGGATCGACCTCCAAGATGGGACATCCACAGACCGGGAAAGCCCTGATCAGTCTGAATAAAGCCTTGGTGTCCAGCTGAGCATGCATGGATCAGCATCGTTAATGAGGATTATAGGTAAAGGGAATATATCTGAAAAAGCGAGGGCGGGCAATAAGCCCGCCCTCCATTAATCAATCCTGATCTATCTACTGGTGGTCTATGGATTGGTTTGATGCCAACGTCCACCACGCTGCATGCCGGTGCCCAAAGGAACGCCGGTGCCGTCGCAAGTGCCAAGACCAGTGCCAGCTGCGCATCATACCAAATCCACGGCCAGCTCCCATACCACGAGCGGAAGCCTTGAGCATCCGGTCAGCCTGGGCCTGGGTAATCACGCCATCGGCCAAAGCTGCATTGATCGCATTGGTGCGGACTTCCAGCATGAATGCACGGAAATCCTCTTCAGCGATGCCATTATCCAGGGCGATCTGATAGAGTGTTTTCCCAGCATCGAATTCGGCTTCAACGGTGGCCAGGGGGAGGCCAAGTTTCTCAGCCAAAGCATTTTCCATGTATTCATGGAGCGTACCTGTAGCCGGTGGGGTTGTTTGCGCGGCTGCGACACCGGTAAAGGCTCCCAGGCCAAGTACTACGAGCATAACTGCCACTAAAGTTTTCTTCATTTTTTTCACTCCTTGTGTGAATTATCTGATACTGACTAATTTCAGTATTGACCCTATGTTAATGCTTGAATGTAAAGGCTTCGTGAAGGAAACACAAAGATCGGATAAATATCGCCGGCATGGAGAATTGGTCATAATCGCCTTCGAATACGCCTGGGAGAGCAAGAGAACCGTAAGCAGCCTGTTGATTAAGTAAACTATCCGGTCTTCCAGGAGTGGAAGGGTCGTTGGCATCGGCATCCGGACCGGGCATTCCAGCTTCCACCAGGTGCAAGGCAGGTTCACCCTCCCGCCTTCAGAAACCTCCAAACCTTGAAAGATCTCCTCCACCCGGGCTAGAAACCCGTGCATCCAACCGTATTGCGTACATCCATTGGCAAGGATGTGCGCAATTTTTATTTCGGGCAAAGTTGGCGTCTTTTGGCGCTTAATTCCCTGTTATTGGCAGTTGCGAAGTTGGACACTGAGGGCAGGAAGAAAGGAGCTGCCATGAACAACCGCCATACGCTTTTCGTTCGAGTCCAGGATTACTACGCCGACCTCGTTGACCGCCTGTATTCAGCAAAAAAGGTCATCTCGATGACCTGCCTGGCTTTTGAAGACGGGCAATGGGGTCAACGCATCGCCAATGCCCTCTCAGACAGGTCTGGAGCGGGAGTGCAGGTACGCTCAATGATCGATGAATTGGGACAACTGGCTGACGAGCCGCGTCACATCCTGAGCAGTTACAGGATCCTGGAAGGGTTGCGTGAAAGAGGGCGTGAGGGTGGATGTTTTCCACCCCCGGCGATCCGGTCTCTCCATCCGCAATCGCCAGCACTGCAAGTTTTGCGCCGTGGATGATGAGACCGCCTACCTGGGCGGTTCAAATGTCGGCGATTACTATACCACCTGGTCGGATACCAACCTGCGCATCGACGGCTTCCTGGGGGAGACTCTGCATGCCGTTTATGACCACTTGCTTAGTTTTTCCCTTCATCAGAACCCCGCTCCATCCAGCCCGAGCATGTCGAACTTGTGGGCTGGCGATGACCGCCTGCTGCTCAACATACCCGGTGTTCACCTCGACATCCGCAGCGCCCTCCTGGATCTGATCTCGAGTGCCCAGGAATCCATCCATCTCCGCACCTGGTATTTCCTGCCTGACGAGGAGATCCTGGCTGCGTTATGCCGCCAGGCAGAGAACGGTGTCCAGGTGAATGTCCTGCTCTCGCACCGCACCCGTGTCCGTCCCGTGGACCTGGCAAACAGCATCCACACCCGCCGGCTTACCTGCGCCGGGGGGCGTATCTATCGCTACAAAGGCACTTACATGCACGCCAAGACAGCCTGGAATGACCGGGGGACAACCCTGCTTGGGTCTGCCAACCTCGACCCGCATTCGATGGGCATCAACTTTGAATCCTGCATCCAGGTACAGGATCAGACCCTGGCCTGGCAATTACAGCAGGCTTTTGAATCCGACCTTCCCGCCTGCACCCTGCAAACCACCGAGACTTACCGCCGGCAGTCGTTGCCATCCCGGATCGTGTCACGCGCATGTAACCTGGCTTCCGCGTGGATGTAGGCACCCATGTCCGTTCCATAAAAGGAGAAAGAATAATCACCAAACTGACCCTTTCCAAGAAAAAACTCATGGCCTTAACCCTGCCCGGTCTGCTCGTGCTGGTGTTGTGGATCTTGCGGGCACCCCTGGCTTCTGGGGTGGCAAGGTTGGGCGACCGGCAAGCCATCTCCGATTCTGTGCGGGAACTCGGACCTTTCGGCCCGTTAGTGCTGTTCGCCCTGCTGGTAGCCCAGGTATTCCTTGCCATCCTCCCGGGTCATGCCCTGATGATGGCAGGTGGCTACCTCTATGGACCTTTCGTGGCCATCGCTATCATCTCAGCCAGCACCATCCTGGGCAGCCAGGTCGCTTTTACGGTTGCCCGCCGTTATGGCCGTAAGCTGGTTTATCGTCTCGCCAAGGCGAAGGCCATCGAGCGCTGGGAACGGATCGCTGAACGGCAGGGGGCATGGTTCTTTTTCTTTGCTTTTGTACTGCCAATTTTCCCCAGCGACCTGATGTGCTATGTTGCGGGGTTGGGAAAAGTCTCTGCCAGGGGCTTCCTGTCCGCCAATATTGCCGGCCGCATGCTGTGCGCCGTCGCCTTCACCCTTATCGGCAGCTATGGGTTTCGGCCACCGTGGCAGTTCCTTGCCTCTTTTTTGTGGGCATGGTGATGCTATTCGCTGCCTGGGGTATTTTCAAGCGGAAGGGATCCCTGCCTCGATTGAGGAGTGAAATTGCGCATGTACTCGGCATGTGGATGCTGAACACCTATCGGCGAACCTTCTCGATCCAGATATGTGTCAACGGACTGGAAAACATACCTCCAGGCGCAAAGATCCTGGCAGCCAACCATCCCAACCTATCTGACTCTTACCTGCTTCCGTTGCTGTTCGATGGGAAGGTGCGCGTGTTGGCCCAGGCCTCGCAGTTTCGAGCCCCGCTACTCGGATGGCTTTTCACCCATACCGGTCAGATCCCTGTCCAAGCCGGGCGGAGGCTGGCAGCCTACGAGCAGGCCTGCCAGGCCCTGGCAAACGGAGACACCTTGCTCATATACCCGGAAGGACGCCTAAACCCGGATAACGAAAAAACGAGAATTTGCACAGGGGCAGTGCGGATCGCTCTCCATTGCGGGGTACCGATCATCCCGATCGGCATTTATGTTTCGCAGAGTGACACCCTGAAGGTCAGTTCTTCAGCCCAACCCACGTTCTCTAGAAAATTATGGCAGGTGCGCGGCAAGTTCATGGTGCAGATCGGCAATGCCTGGTCAGTGGGCAAGGACCTGGCTCTCCCCCAGACGCCAGTCAAGGTCCACGCACTGAGTGACTGCTTGATGGAAAAGATCGATGCCTTGAGAAAACAGGCCATCCAGGAGAGTGAAAAATGAGAATCGCCGTCCTGAACCAATCCTACCCGCCCATGATCAGTGGAGCGGCATTATTCTCCGGCCACCTGGCAGAAGCCCTTGCAGAACGCGGGCACGAGGTTTTGGTGCTGGCCGCCAGCGACCAGGGAAAAGCTTACTGCCAGCGATGTGAAAACCTGACCATCCAGCGTTTCCATTCTTACCCAAATCCGCATCGTGTGGAACAGCGCTTTCTCCTCTGGCCAGCCAACGAGATCAAGGCAGCATTGCAGGATTTCTCCCCCGAGGTAATCCACCTGCATGAACCATTTCAAATGGCCTATTTCGCCAGATTGTATGCCCGGCAGAGGGGTGTGCCTTGCGTCCTAACCATCCATGCCCTGCCCACCCTGATATCCGCCCATATATCTGAAATGCACAACATTAAGCAAGCCATTGAAAAGAGCCTGTGGAAATATGCCACCCTGGTGTCCCGACAATTTGATACATTGGTCACACCGACTGAGACGATATCCGAGATGGTCGCTGAGCGAACCGGACTACGCCCGCGCGTGGTCAGCGGGGGCGTGGACCTGCGAATCTTCCACCCAGCCTCGCTCCGATCGCAAATGGCAACCAGCTTGCGGGAAGAACTTGGGATAAGAGAGGGGGCACAAATCATCCTGCACGTGGGGCGGTTGGATGCAGGGAAAAACGTGCAAGTGATCATCCGTGCGGCTGGATTGACCATACGGGAATCATCGAAAGATGTGGCCCTGCTGTGCGTGGGTGATGGATGCGAGAAACCACACCTCTTCAAGCTGGCACAAGAATTGGGAATTGTAGACAACTGCCACTTCCCTGGCTATATATCCGACGTGGAGCGGCTGGCAGCCATCTATGGCATAGCAGACTTGTTCTGCATGGCCTCCGAGATCGAGACACAGGGATTAGTTTTACTTGAAGCCACGGCGTGTGGACTGCCACTCGTAGCCGTCAAAGCCACATCGGTACATGAAATTGTCAGCGATGGCGTAAATGGTTTCCTGGTTCCAACTGGAGACGTGAGGAGTATGGCAGAGGCCATGACCGCCATCCTGCGGGATCCCGAGTCTATCTACAAGGATGGGATTGGCCAGCCGGCAGGCAAGCTTCTCTCACGATTTCAATCGAACAGTAGATGCCTATGAAGAGATCTATCTCAGCGCCATTCAGGATCGGGCAGCGCAGAAGACCGGGAACAAAGCTTTGGCCAATCAAGCAGCTGTCGGGTGAGGCCGCTTTAGCCCACATTCTCATTCTCCCCAATTCCACAGCGTTGGAGAGGGTATGAGAGCACAAGGGTTACACCCGGGAACTATCTGACATGTCCCGGGACAGAAAAAAAGAAAAGAGTTGTCATGCGGGGCGAAGAGGCGTTTCCATTTCCCCCAAGGCACGCGCCACGGAACGGATCGCCGCCCGGCGTGTGCGGTTGAATGTCCCCTCGGAAATGTATAGTTTCATCATGATGTCTCGGTTGGGTATGCCGTCGATATAGGCATCCTTCAGGATCAGGTAGGGATACCACTCCCTCGCAGGCAGGTCGCGTGGCATTTCCGACCCAGGAGAGAGCTTGTGGATTGCATCAAGGGTCACCTCATAAACCGCTTTCCCACGCTCCAGGTGGGTGACTGACCTGTGGGCGAGGCGGGATTGGACCAGCACCAGGTCAGCCAGGGGGGAATTTGCCAGGGAGGCGTAATCATAAAGGTTGCGCAGGGCGTTTTCCATGACCTCGACCGGAATTAATCCCTCTCCTCCCGGCGATTTCACCCTGGCGAGCTCCGTCGCCCGGGCGATCTGCCTGGTGCGGAGGCGGTTGTATAGAACCGCCTCCGCGATCATATCCACAGGATTGATGATTTGTTCGATATCTTCCTCAGCAAAACGGAGACCGTTTTCTGGTCGCCCCAGCACCAGGACTTCAAACTGTTCAATCTCCTGGTAAAGAGGGATCAACAGGACGGCTTCTTCGAACGGGGCGGGCAATGTGCCCGGGTTTACATGGACAAGGTCATCACTCTTGAACGCTTCCTGGGTGAGATGGATGGATTGAACCTGGAAACGGTAATCGGCGATGTTTTTAATGGCAGCGTTTTCGTGGGTCAGGAGAACCCCGTACGTTGCGTGAACCGATTTACAGATCATTTCTAGGGCATGCTGGAGGTTGATACTGGAAGGAATCGCCCTCAAATGCCAGGCGTGCCAGGCGCTGCAGATCCGTGCGCATCTGGATGGTCTCCCGGCGCAGTAACAGCCGGTCGATCAGGCGATAGGCCGGGTTGACCAGCGCATGGGTAAAGACTGCCAGCACCGGGATGAGGACGAGGATCAGGGAGGGCGTTTTGGATCCTCTCGCCAGCATCCAGCAAACCGGGATGTAAATGGCGGTGATCAATCCGACCATGACCAGGTTATAGAAGAAATCCTTGTGGATGGTCCGGCCTTCCATCAGCGCGCGAAACGGGCCACCCCGTACCCGATCACTCCGATCGTGACCGCCAGCAGGAGAGAGTTCACCAACATGGGCACCGGCAGGTTAACCAGCGTGCCGATCATCATGGCTGGCACGGTCAAGCCGGCAACCAGGGTCGCATATGCCAGGGTGAGAAGCTGCTTGCGCAGCAAGGCAGCGGGGGTCGCCCGGGCGGATCGGATCAGGTTGATCATGCTGGCCAGGAAGAAGAGCAGATATCCGACAATGAAAACCGGGTACAACGGTCCGGCGGTCCGGCAGTTAAGCAGGGGTGGGCAATCGGGAGGCGTGACCCAGATCAGGTGAAATGCCTGGGCTACGATGGCGAGGATCGCTACCATATAACCGGACACGATACGCGTCCAGCGCCAGATATTCAATCGTTTGGGCCGCATCAGCATGGTGGTGTGATGCCAGAACGCCAGCGCGGGGGCAACAGCCAGGCCCTGAAACCAAGGGCTTCCTTTCAATGGTTCAGACCCACTGAACGCCGGGGTTGATTTCACCAGGAAATGCAGAAATAGGACCGCCATCGACCAGAGTGTCAGGGCGGTCAACCAGGAGATCGGGTAACGGGGATTGTGCAGGACGATATACAGCCCCAACCAGAAAACGATGATGAAAATGGCATAATTAACCGCGAACGTGGCTTGTGAAAGGGATTGCATGGCTACGTCAGTCGAAAGGTCCCCGGGACGCAACGTGGGAGATCATGGCTGCCAGGAAAGATTGCATTCATTATACAACCCGACGGAGTCGAGTTCAACTGCCTCTTGTCTGGTTCTTCCCTTCATCTCATTTCCAAGTTCAATTATGACAATTATTGTCTTGAATCTACAGAAGGTATCCCTTATAATTCGAAGGCGCATCCGGCGGACCTGCCTCTGGGTACATTCCCGCAGAAAGGTAAAGCCCGACAAAGTTCACTGGACAGGCTCGAGGCGCAATCCAACTTGCCCTGGCAAGGTTATATAAAAAGAAGGAAATTGCGAGAATGAGAAAACTAAAACTTCAAGTCCAAATGACCGTTGACGGATTTATTTGCGGGCCAAATGGTGAAATGGATTGGACAAACCAGAATTGGGACATCAAACTGAAAGACCATGTGGGGAAAATGACACACGATGTTGACTGCATTATCCTAGGGCGAAAACTTGCACAGGGTTTCATCCCGTATTGGGCGTCCCACCCGGAAGAGGAAGGCGCTGAGGTTTTCAATACTACAAGAAAAGTAGTCTTTACAAAAACACTGGACAGGTCGGAATGGGAGCATACCACCCTGGCAAAGGGGGACCTTGTGGATGAGATTACCAAACTCAAGAACCAGGACGGTAAGGAGATCATTGCCTACGGCGGAGTGACTTTTGTTTCTGCGCTGATCAAACACGGGCTCATTGATGAGTATCATTTATTCATCAATCCAACTGCGATCGGTCGTGGAAGGAGCATCTTCAACGAGCTGGACGCCAGGCGGGAACTGACCCTGGTCAGGACCAGCGTGTTTCCCTGCGGCATCGTCGTTCTGCATTACGAGCCGGAACGCGCCTGAACCGGAGCAGAGTGCAATGAAAACCCCTTCAAATGATATCGTCACAGAAAATCATCGGGAACTCTTCACGGACGGCAAACTCTCGGCTGAAGGACCGCTCCGGGATGGAAAGCGGAATGGCAAATGGAAGTTCTATTACCGCAACGGCCTGTTGAAGGCTACTGGAGAACTCCTGGACGGCGAACTGGAGGGCTACTGGGAATGGTGGCGCGAGAACGGCCAGCTCCTGCAGGCTGGCGCTTTTCATAAAGGAGTGCAGACCGGCCCCTAGAAGCGTTATTACGAGAACGGGCAGCCCTGGGATGAAGGCGAATACGTGGACGGCAAGAAGGTGGGCGAGTGGAAGGTCTTCGATAAGTCCGGAGCGCTGAAACAAAACAAGGTGTTCAGGCAGAAGAAGGGATCATAAGAGCAAAGGTTGGCAATCGCCAGTTAATGTAAAGTCTCGTGGTCCGTGGGTCACTTTGCCATCGGCGGGTCGTCGGACGCCTCGCTCCCCGGGGGCGGCTAGGACGACCGGCTGCGGGCAGCCTGTCCCTGTTTCTGTTTCCGAAACTGCGTCAGCCGGGTCAGAAGCGGCCATTCAGAGATGGCTATGATGGAATAGAACACAAATGCCAACAGAATGCCGAGCAGCTCGTGCCCGGAGCCGACAGCCATGCCGATGGCACTCATGGACCACAGGCTGGCCGCCGTGGTGTGACCGCGCACCTCTCCGGTGGCGGAGCGCAGTATCGCCCCTGCACCCAGGAAACCAATCCCAGTGACAATACCGGCCACGACGCGTGGGGTCTCATCCGGGTAGAAAGTCTCAGTCAGGGCAACCAAAGTTGCGGCAGTTGTTGCAGCCAATGCGGTTGCCCGCGCCCGGATCTGCTCTCCGAGAGCCTTCCGCTCCCAGCCGATCACAAATCCGAGCAGCGCGGCGAGCACGGCGCGCAGAACGATAACCAGGTCCACCTGGGTCATATTCACATCTCCTTTCGGCGTAGATTGTTGACCAGGATGTAGACGCTGACAAGTAACACCCAGGCGGGGAAAACCAGGAGCATCCAAAGGCTCATGCTAAAGGTGACGAGCATCACCACGGCGAGGAGGTAAGTGATTAACGATAACGGGAGCGGAAACACGCCCGTTCTTCGCCAGAGCGTGCCCAGCGAAAGCATAAAGACGCTGGCCATCTTGACCGCATAGATGTTAAAGGCCTGGTCGATGACGGAACGGACGAACAGGTACACACCAACCGGCAAGGCTTCGCTGCCACCGGTGAGGTAGCTGTCGAACAGCCCTGCTGCGACAGCGCTAGAGGCAAATGTCAAGGCGACAAAGACCAGGGCACTGCCGAAAGATACCGTGGCAAAGAACTTGTCTTCAGATGCCCCCAGGCGGTCGCGGACAACCGCCACGAACCACAGGAAGAGGATGCCTGCGAAGGGCATCAAGCGCATTGCGAACGCAGCGCGGCTGAGCGAGCTCTCTGTCCAGGCAGCCACATCAGCCGAGTCTGCGGGAACCGAAAGACGGATGAGTATAACACTGACCCCAAACAACACGGCAAACAGTATGCCCGCGACTGCTCCGGCACGCGGGGCGGTAATCGCCTGGGCGGCTTTGGAGGGTACAGATTTCATCTCGCTAGATGTTGTCACAATACTTCCTCCTGCTGCAGTGGACAGCAGGTAACGCTGTCCACTGCAGCCGCGTGTTAGCTGGCCATTCTTATGGACTGCCTCAATCGAGCTGCTCAATCTCCCCAGGTCGCCAGGTCTGGTCGAACCACGGCTCGAGTGGGCCATAGAGCCGTAGGATGACCATCCAGCCTTTTCCGGGGATGGTCTGTATGTAATTGGCTTCCTTGCCGGCGAAGTGGCTCCGGGCCGAAGTAGGCGTCCACCGACGAGTTAGGGTTGACGGCGAGGTCCTGCCTTCTGGCTGCTCAGGCTGGGGAATTGCTGGTCGGTCTGCAGCATCGACCGCGTCTGCGGATCATACACGATCACCGACCAGAAGTCCTTCGCCGGGATGGGCGGCGGCAGGTGCAGCCGGTAGGTCTTGCCGCCGTCGAGGTAATGGCCGCCAGCGTCGAGCTCAGTATAGGCGTACTGAGAACCGACGCCAACCATCTTTGCTGTCATCGCTGGGCTAACCCCCCAGGCTCCGTAGAAGTATAAGGTCCGCGCATCTAAATTCAGCACCCCGTCAGGCGAGAAGTCGTAGCCGCCGATCCAGAGCCTTTTCCAGGCGCTGTTCGAATAGTAGTAGGCGCTCTGGTCGCGGGTGTGGAAGAAGAGGGCACGTCCGGTCGCGTTGCCGACGGCAGCCGCCTCAGCCAGGATGCCTTTCATGCGCGCATCGGGGGCAAACGGCTTGTCCTTGCGGATGCCGATAGAGGCGAGCAGACCGCGGGTCTCTGGATCGATAGCCTCGAGCGGCTCTTCCTGAACGATTGTGGCGACGTGCTCAAAAAATGAGGCGTCGGTGTCGGGAATGGTGTTGAAATACTTGCCGGAGATGTTCACAAAGTTCATCGCAGGTGGGTTGGCCGCACGAGCCAGGGGATAGACGCGGTAGTGCCGTTTGATGTTCTCGACCGACGGTCGCGGGTCGCCTTTCTCGAGAAAGCCGCGAAAGAAGAACCAGTTCCCGTAGGTGGGGGAGCGCGCAACAAAATAACCCTCTGGCACGTCGCCTGTGTAGCCCGGCGGTAACAGCAGGTACTTGCCGCCTTGGCCCTTGTCCGGTCCTGCATTTCCCACATCGCCAACGTAGCGACCCCAGAAGTCGTTGATCATGCCGAGCACGTGCGGCGGCATCTCAATGACCTGCGGGCCTTCTTTCGTGTCGAGCCAGACAAAGTTATAGATCGTCTCGGTATTGCCCCCGCCAATCAGGATGCGCGAATCCAACAGCGATTCGGCGGTGAGCACGGTCTGGTTGTCTGGGCCGAAGGTTCGAACGCCCTTGCGGAGCGCGTGGAGTTCTGCCACCGGTAACGCGGCGAGGAACGCCTGCACACTGCGCTGGAAGTCGAGGTTGTCGTAGACCGTCTGGACGGTTGCCTCGTCTGGGAAGCCGTCAAAGAACCTTAGCGTACCCAGCCGCGTCTCGACCCTATCCGGTGTGGTGATGGATGCGGGAATGTCAGTAGTCATTTTGTATCGAGCGGCAACACTTGCATCCCTTCGTTCAATCTTGCTTGTCATCGTATTTTTCTCCTTTCACCTTCTCCAAATTTCAAGCCTTTTTGTTGGGTCACTGATTTCCTGGAACTCCATGTCTCGGCGTCGATCGCAGCCATGGTCCTACCTTCCCGCGTTTTCACACGCTCATCAGAGAAGCTCAATCTCCCCGGGCCGCCAAGTCTGGTCAAACCAGGCTCGAGGGGGCCGTAGAGCCGCAGGTAGGTCCACCAGCCCTTGCCTGGAATGGTCTGTATCCAGTTGCTCTCTTTGCCCACGGGAGGCTCGGGCCGAAATAGACATCCACCGAGGTGTCTGGGTTAACGACGAGATCCTTCTCCTGGCTGCTGACGCTGGGAAAACGCTGGTCGGTCTGGAGCAGCGACCGCGTCTGCGGATCGTACACAACCACTGACCAAAAGTCCTTCGCCGGTATGTTCGGCGGCAGGTGGAGCCGGTAGGTCTTTCCTCCGTCGAGGTACTGGCCTGCGGCGTCGTGCTCTGTAATGGCGTATTGCGAGCCGGAGCCAACCATCTTTACCGTCATTGCCGGGCTGACTCCCCAGGCGAGGAAAAGTAACGCGCTCCGCGAGTCGAGGTCAAGCACCCCGCCGGGTGAGAATTGGTAGTCGTTGCCTGTCCAACTCATCTTCCACGCGCTGTTTGGGTAGTAGTAGGCGCCTCGGTCGCGCGTGCTGAAGAGGAGGGCGCGTCCGGTGGCATTGCCGACGGTAGCGGCATCGGCGAGGATGCGCTGCATCCGCTCGTCGGGAGCAAACGGCTTGTCCTTACGGATGCCGATGGCAGCGAGAAGGCCGCGGGTTTCTGGGTCGATAGTGTCGAGCGGTTCCTCCTGGACAACGGTTGCCACGTGCTCAAAAAAAGAGGAGTCGGAGGCGGGGATGGTGCTGAAGACGGCGCCGGAGAAGTTGACGAACGTCATCGTGGGCATGTCCGCTGCACGGTCGAGCGGATAGACCCGGAAGTGTTGTTTGGTGTTCTCGACCGCCGGTCGTGGGTCACCTTCCGCGATGAAGCCACGAATGAAGAAAGCGTTCCCGTAGGTGCGTGAGGTCATGACGAAGTAGCCGTTGGGCACGGCGCCCTGGTAACCCGGTGGGATGAGCAGGTACTTTCCACCCGCTCCGCGGTCGGGGCCGACTGTGCCCAGGTCGGCGACGTAGCGGCCCCAGAAATCGTTGATCATGCCGATCACGTGCGCTGGTAACTCGATGACCAATGGGCCTTCTTTCGTGTCGAGCCAGACGATGGTGTAGACGGTCTCAGTATTCCCCGCCCCAAAAATCAGAGGACGTGAGTCTAGCAGCGTTTCGCTGATGAGCACGGTCTGATTGTCCGGGCCAAAGGGCCGAATGCCCGTGCGGTGCGCATGGAGCGCGGCCGCCGGCAAGGCGGTGAGATACGCCTGCACGGCGCGCTGAAAGTCGAGGTTGTCATAAACCTTCTCGACAGTGGCATCGTCTGGGAAGCCATCGAAGAACTGTAGCTTTCCTAATCTCGTTTCGACCCTATCCGGCGTCAAGATTTGAGGCGGGATGTCAGTAGTCATCTTGTATTGAGTGGCAACAGCTGCATCGCTTCGTTCAATCTTGCTTGTCATCGTATTTTTCTCCTTTCACCTTCTCCAAATTTCAAGCCTTTTTGTTGGGTCACTTATCGTTTTCACACGCTCATCAGAGAAGCTCAATATCCGGGAGTCTCCAGGTCTTGTCGAACCACGGTTCCAGGGGACCGTACAGCCGGACCATGGCAAACCAGCCCTTTCCGGGCAGGGTCTGGATCCAGTTCTGGCCGTCGGACGGCGGTTCAGGCCCGAAGACGACGTCGACAGAGCCGTCATCGTTGGTGGGGAGGTCCTGGGTCTGGCTGGTAACCAGCGGCCATTCCTGATCGGTCTGCAGCATGGACCGAGCCTGGGTGTCGTAGGCGATGATGGACCAGAAGTTGTTGACCGGCGCGTTGGGCGGGACGTGAAACCGGTAGTTCTTGCCGCCGTCGAACGGCGCGCCTGTGGCATCGACGAACGCTACTGCGTACTGCGACCCGGCGCCGACCATCTTCAAACCAAGCGCCGGACTCAGGCCGCCCCCCAAGAAGAAGGTTTGGGCGGCGACGTCGAGCAGCGCAGCGCCGTTCTCCTGTTCCTCGACACCGCCGAGCCAGCCCGTGCGCCAGGCGCTGTCGGGGTAGTAGTAGGCCTCGCGCACGCGGAACCGGTAGGAAAGCGCCCGGGCCGTCGCGTCGCCGACCGCGACTGCCTCGCTCAGGATCGAGTGCATCCGCTCGTCCGGGTCAAACCTCTTGCCGTGCTGGATGCCGACCGCGGCGAACATCCCCAGCGTGACGGGGTCAGACGACTCGGGTGGTTCGATCTGCACGACCTCGTTGAGTATGTCCCAGAACTGGTAGCCACCGGGGAGCACGACGACCCACGGTTCGAAGGTGACGTTCACGAACTGCATGGACTGCGGGGCGCCGGCCTGCGCCAACGGGTAAACCCGGGTCTTCGCCTTGATCATCTCAGCCGCTGGGTGCGGGTCGCCGTGCTCGTCGAGGAACCCGCGTGAAACCAGGATCATGCCGTAAGAGCGGGGCCTGACCGTGAAGTAGCCGTCCGGGACCTCACCGTCGTACCCGGGGGGCAGGATCAGGTACTTGCCGCCCTGGCCCTTGTCGGGCCCGGTCTGGCCGATGTCGACGACCCACCGCCCCCAGGAGTCGTTGACAAGACCGTACATGCCCGACGGAACCTCCAACACGAGCGGCCCGTCGTGAACGTCGATCCACAGGTAGCAGTGCACGACGCCCGGGTGGAACCCAGGCGAGACAGTGCACGGGTGGATCAGGTCCTCCCAGATCGCCATCGTATAATTGGCCGGACCCCACCCGGACAACCCCCGACGCCACGCACCCCAGACCACTGGCGGCAGTCCCAGCAGGTAGGCCTGGACGGCGCGTTGAAAGTCCAGGTTGTCATAGACCGTCTGCACGGTCGCCTCGTCTGGGAAGCCGTCGAAGAACCTGAGTGTGCCCAGCCGCGTCTTGACCGTGTCCGGCGTAGTGATGGATGCGGGAATGTCGGTAGTCATTTTGTATTGAGTGGCAGCACTTGCATCCCTTCGTTCAATCTTGCTTGTCATCGTATTTTTCTCCTTTCACCTTCTCCAAATTTCAAGCCTTTTTGTTGGGTCACTGATTTCCTGGAACTCCATGTCTCGGCGTCGATGCACTAGGTTAGCCGAAGGCCACGCAGCCATATTCCTACTTTCCCGCGTTTTCGCACCCTCATCAGAGAAGCTCAATCTCCCCGGGCCTCCAAGTCTTATCAAACCATGGCTCGAGGTGTCCGTATAACCGCAGCCCAAGTGAACCACCCTTTACCCGGTATGGTCTGCAGCCAGTTGCTTTCTTTGCCCTGTGGAGGCTTCGGGCCAAAGTAGACATCCACTGAGGTATCCGGGTTAACAACCAGATCCTTCTTTTGGCTGCTGAGGCTGGGGTACTGCTGGTCAGTCTGGAGCAGCGAGCGCGTTTGAGGGTCATTTACTTGCATCGACCAAAAGTCCTTCACCGGTATTTCCGCCGGCAGGTGCAGTCGGTAGGTCTTCCCCCCGTCGAGATAATGGCCACCAGCATCGTGCTCTGTGACAGCGTACTGCGAGCCAATGCCTACCATCTTTACCGTCATTGCCGGGCTGACTCCCCAGCCGAGTAAATGAAAACGCTCGCGCGATGTCCAGATCCAGCACCCCTCCCGGGGAGCATTCGTAGTCCTTGCCCCAGGCGGTTTGCCAAGCGCTGTTCGGGTAATAATAGATATTTCGGCTGCGGGTGTTGAAGACGAGGGCACGTCCTGTTGCGTTGCCCACGGCAGCTGCATCAGCGAGGATGCCTTGCATCCGCGCATCGGGGGCAAACGGCTTGTCCTTGCGGATGCCAATGGCGGCGAGCAAGCCGCGGGTCTCCGGATCCATTGCTTCGAGCGGCTCTTCCTGAACGACAGTTGCGATATTCTCAAAAAACGAGACATCAGTAGCAGGCATCGTGTTGAAATCCATTCCAGAGATGTTCATAAAATTCATCGTCCGGCGGATTCGCCACCCGGTCCAGTGGATAGACCCGAAAATGCCGCTTGGTGTTCTCAACCGCTGGTCGCGGGTCTCCATTCTCTAGAAAGCCGCGAAATAAGAAATGGTTTCCGTAAGTTCGTGAGTGAAGAACAAAATAGCCTTCAGGCACTGCTTCTGTATAATCCGGCGGGAGCAGCAGGTACTTTCCGCCTGCTCCTTTATCAGGACCAGCCCTACCCACATCGGCAACATAGCGGCCCCAAAAGTCGTTAATCAAACCGAGAATTTTTGGTGGCATTTCGATGACCAGTGGTCCATTCTTCGTATCCAGCCAGTCAGGTTGTAAATCATCTCGATATTTGCCGCTGCATACAGTGTGCGTGAATCCATCAGCGATTCAGTGATGAGCAGGGTCTGGTTGTCAGGACCAAAGATCCGGTAGGCCGTGCGCAATGCATGGTGCCACGCCGCTAACATGCTAGTGAGAAACGCCTGCGTGGCCCGTTGAAAGTCGAGGTTGTCATAGACCGTCTGCACAGTTGCCTCGTCAGGGAAGCCGTCAAAGAACCTTAGCGTGCCCAGCCGTGTCTCGACCCTATCCGGCGTGATGATGCCAGCCGGAATCTCAGTGGTCATCTTGTACTGAGTGGTGATGGATTTGTGGGTGTAGTGCCCTCCTGGATCTTGCTTTTTCTCATGTTTTTCACGGGATTCTCCTTTCGAGTGGTTCAATACTTGACTATTTGTGTTGGATGACATGGACCAGATCCGACACACTCAGCGCGTGCTGCGGGGAGCGCAGGAACAGCCAGGCAAAGACGATGAAATTGACGACCGTAAAGCCAACCCCATAGATGATTGCGAACCAGTCAAGCGGACCAAGCAATGGGGTGACCGTATTATTAAATACAAATCCATGCCACATCAGGTGATGGAGGTGGTCGGTCAGGATCGACAGGGTGACGAGCAGAGGAACGATGGAGAGCAGGGCCAGGTTATGGCGGGTCAGCCAGTGACCGGGCCAGGCGTAGACCGCCAGGGAGATAAACAGCAGGATCGCCAAGATCGACAGCCAGATGAAGGGAGTAAAGATGTCGGAAAAACTCATATCCGCCTGCAGTGATGACCCGATTTTTGGTTAATCAATCGATTGGCGGTAGTGAAACACCAAGGAGAAAGCGAGCTGGATAAATTCCATTATATACAATAACATTGAAAGGTGTGCAATTTGACCAACAAAAAGTGCACGGTTCATTGGATATTTCAAATCCACCTTGACCTTGGTGGAAATATCAGCCCAAGACAGCCAATCCTGAAGCACAAGCGAATAATTGTGACATAAAAGAAGGTTTGGGACAGATAGCGAAAGATGTCAAAATCGTTTCCCGATGTCCCATAATGTCTTTACAATTTTCGGGGCAGGTGCGGGATGCGAAGAATCTTCCCCTTTGGGGATAAATGGGTGAAACGAAAAACGCGCCCTGTGCGGACGCGTCTCTCGTTTGCATCGGCGCCCCATAGCCAGGGTACTGGCCACTTTGGCGCCGATATGGTCGACACCTGCACGTTCGTGCGGTGCAAGTGTGGCGGCGTGACGCCGCCTCGACTGGCGGGGAGGGCGGGATTCGAACCCGCGGCTGAGGTTCAACGCCCCAGCACTCACTTAGCAGGCGAGCCCAATCGGCCTCTCTGGCACCTCCCCAACTTCCCATGTGAAAGTACTCTTGCCGGCTGGATGGCGGGTTCCGGGTAAAAACCATTCAGGCAACCGGCACAAACGACGTTCTCAGCGGAGGGAGAGGGATTCGAACCCCCGGTGACCTTGCAGCCACGACTGATTTCAAGTCAGTTGCCTTAAACCTCTCGGCCATCCCTCCAAGCGGATGCGATTTTACCATAAGTTGCAGCAATCCCGAATGAGCAATCGCCAAACCCGACAATATTGGTATAATTCGCAGGCTATGAAAAAATACCATGTCTGGACCGAGGGCTGCCAGATGAACGTGGCTGATTCCCAGAGGGTTGGGTCGGCACTGGAACACCTCGGCTATCTATTTACCGGTAGCGCTGAAGAAGCGGATGTGATCGTGCTGAACACGTGCGTGGTGCGCCAGTCTGCGGAAGACAAGGCCTACGGGCGGCTGCATTCGTTGAAACCGCTCAAAGCCAGTCACCCCGGGCTGGTGATCAACCTGATGGGCTGCCTGGTGGGAATCCGCAACGACGAGAAATTACGCGCCCGGTTCCCTTTCGTGGATGTATTCTCGCCACCCTCGGATCCCGGTCCGCTGGTCTCGTTCCTGACCCAGGGAGAAGCGCAGGCGCTCGAGGCAGTCCAGGACATCCGACCTGTACGCTGCCCTGGATGGCGACCAGGCGACCCTTCCCAAAATGGAGCTGCTCCCCGAACACGAGCGCGGGCGCACCGTCTCGGTGCACGTGCCGGTGGTGCTGGGCTGCTCGCACGCCTGCACCTTCTGCATCATCCCGTCCAAGCGGGGCGGGGAACGTTCACGACCGGAGGCGGAAATCCTGGCGGAGGTGCGCTCGCTCGTCACGCAGGGTGTAAAGGAAGTGACCCTGCTGGGGCAGATCGTTGACCGCTACGGCAAGGACATTGCGGGCAGCAGCCGGGCTGACCGGGCTGCTCAGGGCACTGCAGCAGGTCGAAGGATTGGAGCGCATCCGCTTCCTGACCTCACACCCAAACTATTTCAGCGACGAATTGATGGATACCGTGGCTGCGCTGCCCAAGGTGATGCCGCACATCGAGATCCCCATCCAGGCGGGGGATGATGAGGTGCTCAAGCAAATGCGCCGCGGCTATACCCAGGCCGATTACCGCGCCATTGTGAGCAGGATCCGCGAGAAGCTCCCGGATGGGTCGATCGCCACGGATATCATCGTTGGTTTCCCCGGGGAGACAGAGGCCCAATTCATGGAGACCTACCGCCTCCTGGAAGACCTGCGCATCGATTCGGCGCACCTGGCGCGTTATTCGCCGCGCCCGGGAACTGTGTCGGAACGCAACCTGCCCAACAATGTGCCCGAAGAAGAGAAAATGCGCCGTTTCCGGGTGTTGGAAGACCTGCAGGAGAAGATCGTGGGCGAGATCAACGCCAAACTGCTTGGGCAGGAAAGTTGAGGTGCTCTTCGAAGAGAAAGTAAGGGGGCGCTGGCGCGGGCGAACCCCGACCAACAAGCTGGTCTTCGTAGAGTCTGAGGACGACCTGCGCGGCCAGGTCCTGCCGGTGACGGTCACATGGAGCGGGCCATGGTCGATGCAGGCGAGGGTTTGAGGGGAGGATTGATGCGAGAAGAAAAAATCCGGGCGATTGCGATCTGCTTGTGCCGCAACGGGGAGCGCATCCTGGTGGCGGAGGGTCACGACAGCAAAAAGGGAGAGACCTTCTACCGCCCGCTGGGAGGAACGATCGAATTCGGGGAACGCGGTGACGAAACCGTCGTACGCGAATTCGGCGAGGAGATCGGCGCGGAACTGGTCGATACCCGCTTCCTCGGGATGCTGGAAAACATCTTCACTTATGAAGGTCAACGCGGTCACGAGATCGTGCTAGTGTACGATGGGCGCCTGGCAAACGCATCCCTGTACAAGCAAGATGTCATCCAGGGGGATGAAATGGGTACACCATTCAAGGCTGTATGGAAATCGTTGGGAGATTTCAAACACGGAAACCCACCGGTCTATCCGGATGGGTTGAAAGAATTGTTGGAAAAGCAATAAACAGAAGAGCTTAATCTGCAAGAGGGAGTTTTTTGGCCCTGCTTCGATTGCATACCTGCAGATGGATGCCAGGGGGCATGCCCCACAGGCAGGTTTTCGAGCCGCACATATTTCGCGCCCCAGGCGGATGATATTCAGGTGGGCAGCATAGTAGGTTTCGGGGGGTAATAACCCCTCCAGGAGCAGATGCGCATCTTCAACGGTCATCTTTTCGGGTCGCAGACCGAGCCGGCCGGTCACCCTGTAGATGTGGGTATCCACCGGGAAGGCGGGACGCCCAAGCGAAAAGAGCAGGACAATGGCGGCAGTCTTTGGGCCGACACCCTTGAATTTCATCAGCCATGCACGGGCTTCTTCGAGCGGTAGAGACGACAGGAAATCCAGGTCAAGAGAACCGCGTTCGGCAGTGATCTCCCGCAGCACCTGCTGAATGCGCGGACCCTTCTGGTTGGCGAGCCCGGACGTGCGGATGGCCTCGATCACCGACCCGGCATCCGCGTCGCGAACATGTTCCCAGGCAGGGAATCTTTTACGCAGCAACTCAAAAGCCCGGTCACGATTGGTGTCATTGGTGTTTTGGGAAAGGATGGTCGAGATGAGCTCGTCCACGGGGGGCAGGGGATTGCGCCAGGTGGGCTGACCATAAAAATCCAGCAGGCGCTGGTGCACCTGCTGAGACAATGCTTGCAGATCCATCAGAGGGTTCATTCTGCCCTTTGCAGGGTAAATACCGGGCGCGCCTCACCAACGACCAATTTTCGCAAGTTGACCAGCGGCTTGGTCGGGCCAAATTCTGGAGCAAGCTGTTCCAGCTCCTTCTCCTCAAGGTAACCCAACTGGCGCAGGAGCTCCAGCGATACGGCAGGGCGGGCACGATGGTAAGACTCTCCATTTACCTTGCGGATGGACAGGTCGCCATCCATGATCTTAATCGCTATACCCAACCCGGGAGAATCAGCGCCCAGGGCTGCGGGCAGGATGCCGATGCAAATGAATCCTTCCGCCCCCTCCTTGGCGACCATGCGCCCGGAACAAACCTCCATGAGGCGTGTATCGAAACGACCCGGGCCTCCGACCATGAGTGGATTGGCGATCATGGAAGACACGATGCGCCGGCTGGCCGCGGCCCGATCCGCCCCCAAACCGCGCGGGTCACACAGGCGGGCGAAACCAAGGGCTGCGTTGTAGAGCGGCATGGCAAAGTTGGGAGCCGAACAGCCATCGATGCCAATTTCGATGTTTTCCAAGGGCAGACTGCACATTTCCGCTATCGTATCCAGGATGGTTTTCTGGATGGGATGTTCCGGGTTCACATAATCGGAGATGGGCAGGCCGCGCATGCGTGCGTGGGCCAACATGCCGGTATGCTTGCCGGAGCAATTGTTCCGGTTCTGGGTGGGCTGCTACCCCGGCCTTGATCATAGCTTCCTGCGTAAGCGCGTGGGACTGAGCGGTGCGTACCGCAGAGAAGGTCGCTCTCCCGGATGCCCACTTTCGCCTGGATGCCTTTCACCACCTCCACGTGTTCATCCATCCCATCGTGGGAGGAGCAAATAACGGCGATCTCCCTCGAGGTGAGGTGATAGGTCTGGTCACCGCCACGTTCGATGAAGGGCAGTGCCTGCAGTGGCTTGGCGCTGGAACGCATGTAGGTGACGAGCTGAGGATCGCCCAGCCAGGCAACCAGGCGACCGTCCGACTCCACGACGGCAGCCGCCCCAAAGTGCAACGATTCAACGATCCTGCCCCTGGTAAGCTCCAAGACGGGTTGGTATTCTCCGGTCATGGGTTCATTCTTCCCCGAGCATCCCACCAGAAGGATGATGATGGCGGAGGTAATAGTTTTGCACACCGTGGCGCAAGCGTTGCTGGAATTTTTGGTGGCGGCTGGAAGACACTTTGAATTCACCCAGCAGGACATTGGCAACATCATCAACGGCATCCAGAGGAACTTTCCTCTGGGCGAGTCTCTCGATCTTGGTATGCGCCATTTTCAGAAAATCCAACTGAACACGGATGTGCTCGGCATTGACCACCCCATTGCGACCACTGACAACCTGCCAACCGCGATAGGTGGCAGAGGTGAGCAATTTCAATGTCTCCAACCAGGCAGGAATGTCGGCATTCGCCAGGAAGGGCGGCTGTCCGCGAACGACAGCATCACCGACAAAAACAACTTTCACCTCCGGCAGGACCACCCAGGCTGCACCCTGGGAGGGGCCGGGATGATGGTCAATATGAACAGAAATATCACCCCAATGCAATGTCATTTGATGGCTGAAGGTAATTTCCGGAGGCGACCAGCGGATATTGCCCAAACCGGGAATGCTTTCCCAGTCCGCACCTGTTTCGTCCCCCTGGGCCTTGAACGTGGTCGGACGAGAGCGGAATACTGTCGCAGTTTTTTCGTGGGCGAGGACAGTGCAATCCATGGCACGCACACCCAGGGTGCGATCCGGATGGGCATCCAGGTTGATCAGCATGCGTTCAGAACTACCGCCCAAATTCAACAAGGCGGCGCGCCAAGCACGCCCATCTTCCGGGGAAGGAGGCGCATCGATCTGAAGCAATCCATGGGTTAATACGATCGCGCCGAGGGTCACGCCCAAATACTGGTCTTCCAAATAAACATCTCTGGCAATGGCTTGCATGAAATCTCCTGTTCTATTCTATTTCACCACCGGCAGGGCCAGCATGAACCTGGCTCCCTGACCGGATTTGCTTTCGACCCAAATCTTTCCGCCGTGTCCATGGGCAGCCAGGCGGCAAAAGGCCAATCCCATCCCCAATCCGCCGGGTCCATCCTTCTCCTTCAGGCGGGTAAATTTATCGAAAATCCTTTCCTGGTCGGCGAAGGGAATACCAGGACCGTTATCCTGGACCCAGAATTGCACCCAGTCACCCTCCTGGATGGCACTCGTTTCAATCTTCCCGTCCAGAGGCGCAAACTTGGAGGCATTTTCCAATAAATTGATCAGCACCCGGCGGATCATATCGATATCCACCATGATCAGTGGGAGATTCTCCGGGACGTGATAGATCAATGCCTGGTGGCGGTTATCCGTCATCGGGCGCACAGCCTCAACAGCTTCACCGATCAACACCGGCGGCGCAATCGCCTGTTGGGTGACGATGGGCTGACCCGACTCCAGGCGGTTGAGATCCAACAAGGAACTGACCAGGCGCTGGATGCGCTCGGTGGAGCGTCGGGCAATCGAAACCACGGATTCCACGGTTTCGTTTTCCTTGCCGTAAAACAGCGCTTTCAACACATCCAGGCTGGAAACAATATTCGCCAAGGGGGAGCGCAGGTCGTGGTAGACCATGGAGGTCAGATCTTCACGCAGCAGGTCAAGGTTCCTGCGTTCGGTGACATCCCGCATCAACCATTGCAAAGATTCGGTTTCCTCAAAGATCAACCTGCGGACGTGCACCTGGATGGGAATCACGTCCCCGGACTTGCTCTTCAACACAGAATCGTAGCTCAGGGTTTCGCCCTGCATCAACTTTTCTTTGGAGAGCGTCCTGACATCCCGGGCTGGCTCGTGCAATGACACGATTGGCATGCCATTCAGCTCCTGGGAAGTAAACCCACTCAGCGCCGCTGCCTGGCGGTTTGTTTCGTAGATCTTTCCGTCCCATCCGGTGATCAGGATCGGATCCATACTATCCTCGAAAAGGTCGCGGTAACGTTTATGTGTCGCCTGCAACCGTTCGAATAGTTGCGCATGCTGAATGGCCGGGCCGGCAAGGTTGGCGATCCCGGTCATCACCAGGAGGGCATCAGGATCAAACACCCCCGCACGTGGATTGATGGCCTCCAGGATGCCAATGTTGCGTCCTTGTGCATAAATTGGGGCCATGGCCAAGGTATGCAGATCAAGGCTGTCAAATCGCTCTTCAGCGACCAGGCGATTGTCTCCAGGAACGTGCGGACTAACAAGGCTGTGACCATCCTTCATCACCCAAGCTGCGAGTCCGCGCCCGGATGGGATTCGTGTTCCGATTATCGCATCCTTGTGCTCGCCGGTGGCTGCCTCGAAAACAAGATCCCCTGCCAGGTCCACCAGCGCCAGGGCGACTGTTTCCACCTGTAAAGCCTGGACCGTTTCGTTCAGGATGCGTTGAAGTACTTCATCGATGCCCACGGTGACATTTATGGCTGCCGCAGACGCCGCCAGGACTGTCATGACGCGGGCTTGCCGCTGGCTGTCTGCATACAGGCGGGCATTCAATACTGCGATCCCAGCCAGGTCCGCAATGGCTTGCATGAGCTCCAAGTGTTTCTGGCTGTATGCGCCTGGCTCGGGGTGAACGAGTGTCAGAACGCCAACCAATTCTTCTCGAACCAGCAATGGGACGCATAATGCCGCTTTTGCTCCCGATCTTTCGGCGGCATCATCGGGACGCTGCAACCAACGCTTATCCTGGCTCGTATCGGGAAGCCAGACTGCCTGCCGGTTGCGAATCACCCAACCTGCCAGGCCGCGCTCGATCGTCTCCCGCAGAGTCTGGGTTGAATTTTCGTGGACTGCCTGGCCAAAAACGATGGTTGCATCCACTGCCTTACCTTTTTCGTCCATTACGACGATACTGGCGCGTTCGCCACCCACCGATTTCAGGGACTGGAAGAGGATGCTCTGAAGGACTGGACGCAATTCCAGGGCTGAAGCCAACTCGCGGCTGACCTGATAAAGCAATTCGAGGGGAGATGCGAGCTCTTGTTCAGGCATAAACAATCAAATAAGGATGGAAAAGACAATTAAACTTGCGCTGATGGTCGGGAGGGGTAAACCAGATCGTCAAACAGATGGATAGTATAGCATAAATGCAATTGGTGGGACTTGACGAAAAGAAAGGATTAGACTAATATCTAACCCGTTAGATATATATCTAATCGCGATGAAATCACTTCACTGGACGTCTGACACTGCCTGCGACTTTTTCATGAGCCTCTTCGTGTTGCACCATGCAACAGAATTTGGTGTCCGCCCGGCGTGGGCAGCAGGTGTACGCCAGCGGTTGACCCAGCAAAAGCGCGAATTCCTCGAGCAAATCCATTCCTTTTCAAGCGTCCCCTTGGCCTGGATCAGTAGATTAACGGCTCCCCAGACCGCCCAGGTTGCATTAACAGCGAATTGCCGAACTGGCACCGATCGACCGCCTGCCAATCCTGGCTCTGCCTGAGGACATGCCTTTGGAAGCCCGGCGCATCCTGCAAGGTATCGCAGAGCGCAGGACATGGACGGCAGATGAAAAAGCCGAACTGCTCTCCCGCTACGCGCAGTCGTCCAGACCGTCGCCCAGCGCAATGGATACTCTGCTCGACACATGGACAGCGCTGGCTGAGAACGGTGAAAAGTACCTCGAAGCTCTCCAGGAATACTACCAGGTTTTCTTTGCAGAAGAAGAGGCGCAGATCCGCCCGGCACTTGCACGCAGCCTGGCAGAAGCCCAAGTCCTTGCGGATCAACTGACCCAGGTCGACCTGGTGGAACGCCTGTCACATGGTGTACGGCTTGAAAACCTGGAATCTATCGACGAACTGACCTTGCTTCCGTCCTGGTGGGTGACACCCCTGGCCTTCTTGACCCGCCCCGGGAATGACAAAGTGCTGATCGCATTTGGAGCCAGGCCGGAGGTGCGGAACGAGACCGAAGGTGCCGAACCGGCGACCGGGCTGGTCAACGCCATCAAATCCCTTGGGGATCCGACCCGGCTGCGGATTTTGCGCTTTCTCTCCAACGAGCCGCTGACCCCCACCGAACTGGCACGCCGCCTGCGCCTGCGACCACCAACGGTCATCCACCACCTGCGCATCCTGCGCCTGGCCAACCTGGTGAAAGTGACCGTGGGCGAAAACATGGAGAAGCTGTACACGGCAAGGTTGGAAGCTATACAAACGATACAAAAATCTTTAGCCGATTTTCTGAACATCCATGACTAATATCGTTAAAACGTATCTACTTCGTATTCGACAATTCTCGCGAAACGCACGCCTTTACCTGGTCAGCGCAATCCTGAGCGGCGCGGCCTTTGGCGTATATCGTTTGCTTTTCAATTTCTTCGCTCTCAGCCTGAACCTGAACGAAGCTTTCATAGGAAATATCGTTACCATCAACAGCACCACCGCCCTGATCCTGGCCCTGCCAATGGGTTACCTGGCTGACACACTGGGCAGGAAGTTCTCGCTCATCATGGGAGGGGTATTAACCTCGCTGGCCGTGGCTGCCATGGTATTGTGGCCTTCACAGGGATTATTCTATGCCATGGCAGTTGTGATGGGCGCGGCTCAAAGTCTCTCTGCGGTATCCATGGCGCCGTTCCTGCTGGAAAATAGCGGCACCGAGGAACGTACCTACCTTTTCAGCTTGAGCCAGGGACTGATGATGATGGCTTCGTTCTTGGGCAACTCGGTCGGCGGTTACCTGCCAACCTGGATCGGGCAGGCGAGGGGCGTTGATCCGACCAGCAGCTCAGCCTATGCCGGCGCGCTGGGAATTATTGCCATTATCTCGTTCCTGGCACTTCTCCCCCTGCTGGCACTGAAGAATCCTCACCTGGCGGCCGAAGACAGGTCGTTATTCGCCCCCATCGGGTATGCGGTCAAGAATTTTGGCACAATCGGCAAGATGGTGTTGCCAATGCTGATTACTTCCATCGGCGCGGGACTGTTCATGCCTTTCATGAACGTTTTCTTCCGAGTGGTTCACAAACAACCCGATCCGGTGATCGGTAATGTGTTGGCGTGGGGGGCGCTGGCAATGGGTATCGGACTTATTATTGCTCCCCCGATCGCGGACAGGTTTGGCAAGATCCAACTGGTGGTCATCACACAGGCACTTTCCATCCCGTTCCTCGCCTTGCTGGGCTTTGCACCCTATTTCTGGATGAGCGCGCTGGCACACTACGCACGCCTTGCCTTGATGAACATGGGCGGGCCGGTGTACAACGCGTTCGTGATGGAAAACGTGGAACCCAAGTCGCGGGCGATGGTCGCCAGCCTGACAAGCATGGCCTGGAGTTTTGGGTGGGCCTTCACCCCTTCGCTCAGCGGTTGGATGCAAGTCAAATATGGCTTCGGACCGGTCTATATTTCCGTGATCGTCATCTATTCCCTGTCCGTGTTCCTGTATTGGGCATTTTTCTGGAGAAAAAAACCGGCGGAGGTACCCATCATCGTTCCCGCCGATTGAAAGGAGGCGCTCACGTTTCGCGCTGATCCCGCAGGACGGCATCCCGAGTGCCGTCCTGCCTGGGTTAATGCCACTTTTTTCCAACTCCGTCATCATAATGGGTGTCAATTATTAAGGAGATTGAGAATATGGAAATGTTGATCGACTTTCCCGGTGGAGCCCGCGTGGATGCCCACTTTGGTCCCTACGAAGTTCATACCGACCAGCCGCCTGAAGCTTCGGCGCCGTCGCCTTTTGCCACATTCCTGGCTTCCATCGGGACGTGTGCCGGGATCTATGTGCTTGGCTTCTGCCAGCAGCGTGGTGTATCCCCCGAAGGCATCCGAATTATGCAGCGCATGCATACCAATCCGACGGACGGCATGGTGGAGAAGATCGAATTGGAAATCCAATTGCCCGCCAGTTTCCCGGAAAAATACAAACAGGCCGTCATTCGGTCGGCTGAACTGTGCGCGGTCAAGAAACACCTGGAACACCCTCCCCGCATCGATGTAAGCACAAAGACTGTGTGAAATTGGCAACAGCAGTGATGTGGAAATGTTAGAATATGCACATCACTGTGTTCCATTTGTTAAAAGAGCCTGATGTCTTACCTGGTTGATGGCCATAACCTGATCCCCAAAGTCGGCTTGCGACTGGATTCCTTCGACGACGAGGAAGGCTTGATCCTGCGCTTGCAGGAATTTTGCCGCCTGAAGCGCACCCAGGTGGAGGTCTATTTTGATGGTGCGGCGGCAGGGACACCGACCATGAGAAAAGCGGGGGCGGTGACATGCCATTTCGTGCGTCGCGGCTCGACGGCTGATGCTGCGATCGAAGCCAACCTTGCCAGGCTAGGGAAACAGGCGCGCAACTGGATCGTGGTCAGTTCCGACAAGCGCGTCCAGAACGCAGCACGCGCCGTGCATGCAATAGCGGTCTCCTCGGAAGAGTTTGCCCTGGAATTATCCAAGGCGGGGGAAAAAGCCATACTCGCCAAGCGGGAAACAGGACTCAGCCCGGAGGAAGTGGATGAGTGGTTTGGTTTCTTCAAAGGCAAAAAAGGGTAGCAAGATCAACCTGGATTTATTCTAATTTAGACAATTATGATATAATAAATAATTAAGACACCAATTCTCCTTTTATTGGTATCCCTGGTGTCAGCCACCGGTGGCGCGCATGTCCCCCCCATGCCAGTCAGCTCGGTGGCGTCCCCTCCCAAGACCACCGGACCTTGTGTCCGGTGGTCGTTTTATTGACTGACTTTATGGTTTAATTAGACCGTGGCGAAGAAATACCGTATGGATCATCCGATCGAGCCATTTTTGAACAAGGTCGGATGCGAAGGAAGCTTCCAAAGCATGATGCTTGAGTCCATTTTACAAGAACAATGCAGCCTTGATCCCGACCAGCCAGTGCTGACCGGTGTTTCCGGAGGTGCGGACAGCCTGTGCCTGCTGGGTATCCTGCACGCGGCCGGTTACCGGGTAATTGTGGCGCATTTTGACCATAAGCTGCGCCCAGAAAGCGGCCAGGATGCAGAGTATGTACGTTCGGTGGCGAAAAAGATGGGCCTGCCTTTTGTTGCCCAAGCGGGGGATGTCTTGAAGCATGCCGAAGAAGAGCGCCTGTCCATCGAAGAGGCAGCGCGCAACCTGCGTTACCGCTTTCTTTTTACGGAGGCGCGGCGAGCGGGTGCACAAGCCGTGGCAGTGGGGCACACCGCCGACGACCAGGTCGAAACGGTGCTGATGCACTTCCTGCGCGGCGCCGGGTTGGCGGGTCTGAAGGGAATGGAATACTGCACGATATTATCAGCCTTCGATCCTGAAATCCCGCTCATCCGCCCCTTGCTCTCGCTCTGGCGGCAGGATACCGTTGCCTATTGTCTTGAGAAGGGACTGCAGCCGCGTGAGGACGCATCCAATGCCAACCAGGCCTACCTGCGCAACCGCATCCGGCATTCGCTTCTCCCCGAACTAAGCCAGTACAATCCCAGGATCAAAGAAGCCATGCTGCACATGGCAACTGCACTGCAAGGCGATCATGCTGCCCTGCAAGAGCAGCTGGACCAGGCCTGGCAAGACGTTGTCAGTGGGCAGGGAAAGAACTGGCTTGAATTTGACCGGCCCAGATTCTCCGGGCTCAGTCGCGGCCTGCGGCGGAACCTGATGCGCCGGGCGGGGGAGCTGCTGCGACCGGAGAAATTCGATCCCGGCTTCGAGGCACTGGAAAGGGCGGCTGCTTTTGCCGAGGCGGAAGAGGGAAAACCGCTGGATTTCATCAATGGCTTGTACCTGTACGCCGAAGGCGGCAAAATCTACCTGGCTGCCTACAATGCCGACCTGCCAAATGCCCATTGGCCAATGGCGAAGGAAACGTCAACGCTCCAAAGCCGCCAATTAAACCTCGAGAACGGGTGGGTGCTGACCGTGGAGGACGCAAGCCTGGAGGGTGAAAAATGGAGGTGGAACGCGGATCCTTGGTGCGCCTGGCTGGACGCGGACCTGGCAGGCGACCTGCTCACGGTACGCGGACGAAAAGACGGCGACCGGTTCCAACCCCTGGGGATGGATCAAGGTTCGATGAAACTGTCGGATTTCTTCGTTAATTTCAAGCTGCCCCGGCGGGCGAGAAAATCCTGGCCCCTGGTGTGCGCAGGTGAAGAAATCGCCTGGATCCCGGGATTCCGCATTGCCCATCCATTCAGGGTTACGGAAAAGACAAAACGGGTGGTGATGCTGGCCTTAAAAGAAACCGGGCGGACTTGTAAGTCCGCCCGCTCCTTTTACTGCCCGGCAAGCTGCCGCAGCTTCATGTTGATCTCCCGCCATTGGATCCTGGAAATTCCCAGCTTCTGGCGGATCTTGTCATGTTCGATATTGTTGACATAATCCTGCAGCACAGATGTCCAGCGGCACATATCGAAGGATAGGTGCTTGGTCAGGCCGGCGTCCCTGCCGATGTCTTCAAGCAGGTACTCGAGGCGACGAGGAGACCAGGGGAAAAGCCGATCGGGAGGATTGTACTGGGCAAGGTACTCCTCATAAGCAGGCAACCACTCTTCAGAAAGGGTCAGCTTGCGTTCCTTGTAGCGGTTGGCCGGACTGGCGTAACGAATGAAAACCACCGGCCCTTCGGGGTCATCCTGGTCCACGTGGTTGACATTAATACCCAGGCACTCGGATTTCTTGATACCCGTGGACAGCAAAAGCGCAAGCAAAGTGTATGGGCGGGCATCCGGTTTAGGCTGTCGGCGGTAACGGTCGGCAGCCAGCAATACGGCATCGATCTCATCGTCCGTCAGGACCTCGGGTATCGGGCTGAGCACCGAGCGCTGGACCACCTTCTCTGCCGGATCCACCACCAGCACGCCACCCTTCTGCAGCCAGCGAAAGAATGATTTTACCGAGGTGGCGCGCCGCGCCAAGGATTTGGGCGAGCAGGGAACGCCGCGCTCGTGTTCCATCCAATGCAGGAAATTATTGATATCATTGGTAGTGATGTCACCCAGCAGGATGTCAGGAGGGAGATAGACAGCCAGCAAACGAACATCAGACAGGAAAGCTTTGACAGTATTTGGGGAACGCCCCTGGTCATAGAGAAACATTTCCCAGGCTTGAAAAGCAGGGGCCAAGCCGGTTTGAGCAGTAAGATGAGCTTCGGACATGAAAACCTCCTTATTTTCCAATGACACCCAGTGGACCAATCACTTTCAGATGAGAATCCGCTGTTTTTTGCGTATAGTTTAACGCATAAGAAGGGAGGCGTCAAATGATTAGAAGGCTACAGGCGGAGAAAACTTCCGTGATGACAACCAATGGACTTCATCGACATTTCCACAAAATGGGTAAGGCGTTTATTTTTTATGTGACAAAAGGAACTAACCGCAATTTTGCTTTTGTGCCATAATTGGTACAACAATAATAACCATACACCTGTTGGAGGACCTATGGCAAGAGTCACCGATCAAGAAGCTCGTGATTATCATCACCTGAACGGAAAACCGGGAAAGATCGCGGTTGTCCCGACCAAGCCCATGGACACCCAGCGCGATCTCAGCCTGGCATACACACCCGGGGTTGCTGTTCCGGTGCTTGATATTGAGAAGGACCCGGAAGCGGCGTACGAGTATACGTCGAAGGGCAACCTGGTAGCCGTACTTACCAACGGCACAGCCATCCTGGGGCTGGGCGATCGCGGTGCACTGGCGAGCAAGCCCGTGATGGAAGGCAAAGGAGTGTTATTCAAGCGATTCGCGGATGTGGATGTGTTCGACATCGAGGTAGACAGCCACGATCCAGACGAGGTCATTAATGTCGCACGGGCAATCGCTCCCACCTTCGGCGGGATCAACCTGGAGGACATCAAAGCCCCGGAGTGTTTTTACATCGAAGAAACTCTCAAGGGAATGCTTGACATCCCCGTCTTCCATGATGACCAGCATGGGACAGCGATCATTTCATCGGCGGCGCTAGCGAATGCGCTGGAAATCCTCGACAAGCGGCATGATGAAGTCAAGATGGTCATCAACGGTGCCGGCGCCTCGGCAATTTCGTGTGCCAAGCTCGCCATGCGCTGGGGAATTAAGAAAGAAAACATCCTGATGCTCGACAGCAAGGGCGTCATCTATAAAGGCCGCACGGAGGGGATGAACAAGTACAAGGATGAGTTTGTCGTGGACACCGACCGCCGCACGTTGGCTGACGCGGTGCGCGGATGTGATGTGTTCCTGGGCCTGTCGGTGGCCAATGTGCTGACCCCTGAAATGGTAAAAACGATGTCAGAGCGCCCGTTCATCTGCGCCATGGCCAATCCTGATCCGGAAATAAAATACGAACTTGCAAAAGAGGCCAACCCGCATGCCATCATTGCCACCGGCCGCTCGGACTATCCCAACCAGGTCAACAACGTCCTTGGTTTTCCATTCATCTTCCGCGGCGCTCTCGATGTGCGCGCAAGGGCAATCAACGATGAAATGAAATTTGCCGCCTCCAAGTCACTCTACAACCTGACCCGCGAGGATGTGCCCGACTATGTGCTGCGCGCCTACGGCGTGGACAGCATGAAATTCGGTCCTGATTACATCATTCCCAAACCGCTGGACATGCGCATCATGTTGTGGGAATCCACGGCTGTTGCCAAGGCTGCCATGGAGACCGGCGTTGCCCGCAAGCCGGTCGACATCGATGAATATCGCGAGCAACTCGCCTTCCGGCAGGGCAAGGGCGCGCGCATGCGCTATTTCTTCTTAAACAAGGCCAAATCTGCCCGACCGCTGAAGAGAGTGGTTTTTGCCGAGGGCGAAGAGTCCAAGATCATCCGCGCCGCAGTCCAAGTGCAGGACGAGGGGATTGCCAAACCCATTCTCATCGGCCGACCGGATGTGATCAAACAGAAAGCCGAAGAATTAACCCTGGACTTGAATTGCGAAATCATCGATCCGAACAACTTCGATAAAATCGATGAATACAAGAAGGTCTACTACGAACTGCGAGCTCGCAAAGGAATGACCATTTCCAAGGCGGAGAAGCGCGTTCGTGAACCGAATGTGCTTGGACCAATGATGGTCAAGTTAGGTGACGCGGACGCATTCGTCTCAGGCCTGACAGCCGAATACCCGGATGTCATCCGCCCGGCGCTCCAAATCCACCACACCCGGAAGGGAGCAGGATTGGTCATTGGCATCTACATCATGCTGGTTGAAGAACGCGTCTACATCTTCACGGATGCCACGGTCAACATCGACCCGACTCCCGAGGAGCTGTCCGAAATTGCCTGCCTGGCTGCTGATTTTGCCAAGCAGATCGAACTCGAGCCGCGCGTGGCGTTCCTCTCCTTCTCCAACTTTGGATCCACCACACATCCACTCTCTGAGAAAGTTCGCAAAGCCGTGGAACTGACCAGGGCGCGCCTGCCCGGCGTGGCTGTGGATGGTGAAATGCAAGCGGATAGTGCCGTGGTTCCGGAGATCATCGAAGAACGATATCCATTCAGCGCAGTCAAAGACGCCAATGTGCTGGTCTTCCCGTCCCTCGAGTTCGGCCAATATTGCCTATAAACTTCTAAATCGCCTGGGCGGCGCCCAAGCGATAGGCCCGGTGCTAGTCGGAGTTGGCGCCCCAATTCACGTCCTGCAAACCGGTGATGAGGTTGATTCGATCGTCCAGGTGGCAGCCATCGCGGCCATGGACGCCATCGTCCGAGAATAGACTTTCCCGTTCGTAACCAGACCTGATGGGTTCTCGCAAACCTGTCAGGTCTTTTTTTTCGTGTACAATAGTGGTATGACCGAGACCCTTCCCATCAAATCCCCCACCCTCCGCCGGCACCAACGACAATTCTTCTGGCAGATCCTCTTCCCGATGCTCCTTGTCGCTTTGATCGGGCTGGCAGCAGGTGGGCTGGTCACCTGGGCCACCTTTGCGAACCAGGGAGATGCCCGCCTGTGGGCCGACATTTCCCTGATCTGGTTGCTGGCTCCCATGCTGCTCTTGGCACTGGTGGCTGCGATCGCCGCAGGTGGGTTGATCTATGGCCTGGCAAGGTTAACCCAAGCCACTCCCCGGCTGACCGCACGCCTCCAGGAACTGGCTGATAGCGGAGCGAAAGGCCTGCGCCGCATTGCTGATGGAACCACAAAACCATTCGTCTGGGTGGAGCAAGCCGGCGGCTGTTTTCAAGTCGGCGATCAGGTTGCTTTTGGGAAGAAAGTAAGTCTCAATATTGATTTCAAGAAAAATAGCACAGAGAAAGGTGTCTTTTATGGATGAAGAACTGGTTGTTAATCCGAATGCGGGAGAGCTTGTTCCTGACAACTCATGGAAAGTGCAGGCGCTGGTAATCGGTGGAGTGTTGGGCGCGCTGGTGGGCTTGGGTGCAGCCTTCCTTTTAACCAAACGAGCCGAACAGAAAGGTGCACCCCTTGCCATAACACCGGGGAAAGGTGTGCAATTGGGCGTCATGATCGCAGGACTGATGCGGTCGGTCCTGTCGCTTGGCGAAGAAAAATAAATCCAAGCCCCGCCCAAGCAATTCACGGAAGCTATCGGCCTGGCTAAGACAGAAGACTAGTTTCGTGGCAAGAATAATGATCGACAATCACCCTGCGAGGGTTCTTCCCCTGCGCAGGGATTTTTTATGTCGGGTAAAATCAATCCCATGTCATCCAAACTCAATGCAGCCTGGAGGTTAACTCTGCTCTGCGTACTTTTAGCGGGTTGTGCTCCTGCGGCAACACCAACGCCCACTGGCAACTACGACCAGTTCCCCGACTTCAACCATAACGCCCACCCAAACGAGCACCCAGACGGTCATCCCCTCGCCAACCCATACGCCGCCACCATTGCCGGGGGCATTCCAATCTACTTTTCTGTATCCAGGCGATAGCCCTTATACCTACATCCAGGAGCCCTGCCAGTACCTGCGGGACAAATGGAACTCAACTAACGCCGCACCGGGGACCGTGGTGATGGTGGTCATGTTCCACACGGTCACCGTAGATCCGGTCAGCAGCCCTGACCAGATATCGGAAGAAAACTTCCACCTGTTGATGCACGCGCTCCACGATAACGGCTTCGAGGCCATCACCACTGAGCAATTGGTGAATTTTTTGGAGACCAATCGTCCCATCCCGCCGCGCTCGGTGTTACTGACGGCAGACGACCGGCATAACAAGCAATACTTCGACATTCTCTTCCGTCCCTACTGGGAAGATTGGGGCTGGCCGGTGGTGAATGCCTGGATCAGCACGGACCTGAGCTCTGCCGCGCTGTGGCAAGAGCAGGTGGACCTGCATAATGAAGGCTGGGTGGATTACCAGGCACACGGCGTGGTCCACAACGTGACCATGGGTCCCAATGCGACCGATGAATTATTTATTCAGTGAATTACAAGGTGCAATAGACCGCTTTCTGGTGCATTTCGAAAAAATGCCGATCGCCATCATCTGGCCCGGTGGAATTTTCACCAAGCGCGGGGTGGAATTGGCGCGCGAACTGGGCTACCGGTTGGGATTCACCATCAGTCCACGCGGTCCGATCATGTATAACTGGGTACCCCTGGGAGACGCTCCCGACCCGCGCCGCCCTTCATGGCTTCCTGAAGGAGAGATGGGAGATCCCCTGCTCGTCCTGCCGCGGTACTGGGATACGGATGCCATCATTCACATGGATGAGGTGATCCTGACGGGGCAGGAGGCGGCTGCCCACGCCGAAGCGAACAAGGCTACACGAATTGGCATATTATGATATTGTTTGTTCGCCCACATATGGACCCATCCCATAAGGGTTTGGCATCATGAGCTGCATCTTTTGCCAAATCCTCTCGGGGCAGGCTCCTGGAATCCTCCTTCACCGTGACGAGCTTGTGACGGCCTTCCGCGACGCCCATCCCATCGCCTCCACGCACATCCTGATCGTCCCCAATCGACACATCGACTCGGTCAACGAGCTGGAGGAAAAGGATGCAGCCCTGCTCGGGCACATGATCCTGGTAGCCAAACAATTGGCAGAAATTGAAGGCGTCGCGGAGAAGGGATACCGGATGATCATAAACACCGGTCCCGATGGAGGCCAGTCGGTCTACCACCTGCACCTTCACCTGATCGCGGGGAAACGCGCCCGGTTCACCCTGGGGTGATGCTCCCCTGAATGAAATCATAATGTTGCGACCATTCTCCTATATACACGATATCACCTGTTCCAATTGCGGGAAAACTTTTTCCATAAACAAGGTCAATACTTATTGCGGGGATTGCCGGTCCCCTTTGCAGGTCAATTACGACCTGGATGCCGTGCGGAAGAAGCTGGATCGCGACGAGATTTCGCAACGCCAAAGAGGCATGTGGCGCTGGCACGAACTGCTCCCTGTACGGGACCACAAGAACATTGTCTCGCTGGGAGAAGGGGACTCTGCGCTGCTGCATCTTTCGAACCTGGGAGCCTTTCTTGGGCTAAACAACCTGTTTGTGAAGGACGAGAGCACAAATCCTAGCGGGTCTTTCAAAGCACGCGGCCTTTCGGCAGCTGTTTCCAGGGCCAGAGAACTTGGAATTAGAAAGCTGGTCATTCCAACCGCAGGGAATGCCGGCGGTGCCCTGGCTGCCTATGCCGCCCGCGCCGGCATGGAAGCGCATATCTTCATGCCAAAAGACGCGCCACAGGCGAATGTCATGGAATGCAGAGATCGCGGGTGCAAGTGTGGTGCTGGTGGAGGGCTTGATCAGCGACGCGGCCGCAGTTGCCGGGGAAAAAGCGCGCCAGGAAGGCTGGTTCGATGTTTCGACCTTCAAGGAACCTTATCGCGTGGAAGGCAAGAAAGTGATGGGGTTCGAACTCGCCGAAGCATTGGGCTGGACATTGCCTGATGTGATCCTCTATCCAACCGGAGGCGGCACCGGCCTGGTGGGGATGTGGAAAGCCTTTGGAGAACTGGAAAGATTGGGATGGTTGAAAGACACCAGGAGACCGCGCATGGTTGCGGTCCAGGCAGAGGGATGTGCTCCCATCGTCAAGGCCTTTGAGTCCGGCGCTGTGGTGTGTGAAATCTTGGGCCAACGCAAGCACCATCGCGGCCGGTCTGCGGGTGCCCAAGAGCTTTGCCGATGCCATCATTCTCCGGGAGTTACACGAAAGCCAGGGAACAGCCATTGCCGTAAGTGACTCAGACATTGTGAATGCCCAGTGCAAGATGGGCAAGACCGAGGGGATATTCGCCGCGCCGGAAGGGGCGGCAACACTTGTCGCCCTGGAGAAGCTGGTACGGCAGAAATGGATCCTTCCAGATGAACGTGTTGTCCTCTTCAACACCGGCTCCGGCTTGAAATACCTGGATTAGTGACGCAGTGTGGTCCATGGTGATAGACGGGGGGTAAAGCCAAAAAACCTAAAGGCTTGCATCCATCTGCCTTCGACTGTACAATCAGAGTTGGGCTATGAACCAAACACCCGATTCTGCTCCACAGAATAAATTCGACTCGTTCGTAATGCGCCTGCCACTCTTGTGGCTTTCGCTGGCGTTTCTGAGCGGCATCCTGGTCGCCAGCCGGGTCACCCTGCCTGCCAGGGCCTGGCTGCTGATCGCCTGCGTGTGTTCCCTGTTTGCCATTGCCGTACTGGGGGTATTTTTCCGTCTTAAAAACCAACTTTTGGGGATCCACCCTGCCACCTGGTTCATCATTGCCCTGTCAACGATAACGTTTTCCCTGGGCGCGATGAGTTACCAGAGAGCCCAACCCAAGATCGATGCCAGCCATATTGCCTGGTATAACGACCGCAAGTATGACCTGCTGGTCACCGGGACCATCGCCGCCCCACCTGATGTGCGCGACACCTTCACCAACCTGCGCCTCGAAGTCACGAAACTCGATAGCGGTGATGGCGACATGCCCGTCAGCGGTTTGATCCTGGCACGTGTGGAAAATGGATCCACCTGGCGCTATGGGGATGTTATCCGCCTGCGCGGGCAAATCAGCACACCGCCCGAGAATGATGTTTTCTCGTATCGGGACTACCTGGCACAGCAGGGGATCCATTCCTACATGGCGTCGGCAGAAGTGACACGGCTGCCCTTCCCGCGTGGCGGGAGAGCTGTCCTTCGATGGATCTACGATCTAAAAGAAAAGTCTCTCGAAAATATCTATGCAATCTTCCTGGATCCGGAAGCTTCCCTGATGGCTGGCATCCTGCTCGGGGTGGATACCAGGTTATCCCCCGACCTGCAGCAGGCATTCCGGGATACCGGCACGGCGCACATCATTGCCATCTCGGGCTTCAATGTAGCCATTCTCGCCGGCTTCATCATGATCCTCTTCGGTCGACTCTTTGGTCTCCGGCGAGGTCCCTGGTTGGCGATCGTGGTGATCGCCATTTACACAATCCTGGTTGGCGCAGAAGCCTCGGTCGTGCGCGCGGCAATCATGGGCGGGCTGGGACTGCTTGCCCGGCAGGTTGGTCGCCGACAGACGGCCATCACCACGCTGGCCTTTACTGCGGCGATCATGTGCATCATTAATCCATTCATGCCCTGGGATGTCGGTTTTCAACTTTCGTTCTTGACCACGCTGGGCCTGATCCTGTATGCCGAATCGCTCCATCAATGGACTTTGCGTGTCGTTGGTCGTCTTGCCATACCAGAGGTCGCAGCCAAGATCGCCAAACCCATCACCGAATACCTGCTGCTCACCCTGGCTGCGCAGATCACCACACTCCCGATCATCGCCTGGCACTTTGGGCGCATCTCGCTCGTTTCGCTGGTGGCCAATCCATTCATATTGCCTGTACAGCCCCTGGTGATGATCCTTGGCGGGCTGGCTCTCCTTTTGAGTTTTGTCTATCTCCCGATCGGACACGTGCTTGCATGGGCGGCATGGCCTTTTTCCGCTTACACCATACGCATGGTTGAGTTTTTCAGTCGCCTGCCACACGGCGTGTTGATCCTGGGGGATTTCTCCTTCCTTATTGTCCTGGTTTTCTACACCATTTTGCTGCTATGGACTTTCAGCAGGGGATTTCTTCGAACAACCATCCGATCTGCCGTCACCCCGACCATTATCCTGGTCACGCTGGCAACCCTTACATTCCTGACCTGGAACACTGCATTCACCCGCCCCGATGGCCAATTGCACCTCACCTTTCTGAGTGTTGGTTCGGCAGACGCGGTTCTTATTGAAACACCGGCGGGACGCCATATCCTCATTAATGGTGGGGAGCACGCATCGACGCTGTCCGATGGATTGGGGCGCCGCCTTTCACCGTTCAAGCGTTCTCTTGATTGGGTCGTCATCGCCTCTCCCGAGGAGCAACAGGTATCTGCCCTGCCGGGGATGCTGGATCGTTTCCCCACAGGCTCGATCCTGTGGGCCGGAAACCCCGAAGCGTCGTATTCGGCCCTGCGCCTGGTTGAGTGGGCGAAAACAAATCAAGTTCCCGTTACTTTCGCTCAGGATGGGTATTCCCTTGACCTGGGCAATGGCGTCCTCCTGGAAACATTGAGCGTGACCCCGCGCGGGGCTGTGTTGCTGATCACCTGGGGCGATTTTCGTGCCTTGCTGCCCGTGGGCCTGAATTATGACTTCGCTGGCTGAATTGGACTATGGGGAAAAAATCGGTGCGGTGGACATTCTCCTGCTGGCTGATTTTGGCTATGAACCGATGAACCGTGGAGATTGGTTCGGAAACCTGAAACCACAGGTTTTCATCCTGGATGTTGCCGCGGATGATAGATCGGGCCTGCCAGACGAAAAAGTGCTGCGTCTCACCGAAGGGCGAACCCTGCTGCGTACGGATCTAAATGGGTGGATCGAGATCATCACGGATGGTGCAAATTTCACCGTCCAAACAGAAAAATAACGCTTTGTGCTTGTGGAGAAACCCGCGAAGTGCACGGGACGACCTGGTCCCTGTACTTTATTGATATGCACCTTGAGCTTTTGGCTTATTAAATTCCCTCTTTAAGAGGGGTTGCAGACTGGGAAAAGCGTTTTATAATCGCCCCCGCTGGAGAATATAAATTATGAAAAAGACTGCTGTACGCATTTTTACCGTCCTGCTCTTTTCTATTGGTGTGCTTACCGGCCTGGCTCTTCTCTTCGCTGCCACCTGGGCGGACGTTGAATCCGTGTTCTATGGTTTTGATCGTTTCGGGAATAAGGCTACAAGCGCAATGCACTGCCCTGTCATCATGGCTGAAGATGAAAGCGGGGACATTGTCGTAAGATACAAGAACAAGACGGATCAACCCATTCGCCCATCTCTCCGGCTGCAGGTCAGTAGCAGATCCTTGTTTCGCGAAAGAGTCCGCGCGCTTGTTGCTCGACCCCGGTGAAAGCGAGACGGTAAGGTGGGAAGTAAGCAAGAGCGACCTGGCAATCGATCGCTTTATTTTCGTCAAGTTGTTCTCTTTCGCCTCCTACCCCCAACGGGATATCGAACAAACCTGCGGGATCCTGGTGCTCGACCTGCACGGCTTCACCGGCAGGCAGGTCCTGATTACGACCATCTCCATCAGCCTGGTCGGGATGTTGAGTGGCTGTGCACTATGGTCCCTGGTCCATAAACCCTTGAGAGATCGTGCTTTGGATGCCAGCCGGGCGATGGTCACCCTGACCGTGACGGTCAGCCTCGGGATCGCAACAGTTCTATTGGCCTCATGGCCATTGGGGATTATGTTCTCTGCGCTTTCTCTTCTCCTGACCGGGGTTATCCTCGGATTTTTCATCCAATCAGCCAGACCATAAGAAAAACCCCCGGGTGAACGAAAACCCGGGGGTTTGCTCTAGAATAATCCCCGCACGATCATCAGCAAGCCAAAGATAATAAATGGCACACCGACAATGGCGCCGACAACCGTGACCGTCAGCACTACGCCTACGATCAGGAATACCAGGCCCAGGATGACTGCCACCAAGCGACCTGTTGCCGCCAGGATCATCCCCACCAATCTCCAGATTGCCCAGAATGGCCAAAGGTACCAGGGTACTCGTTTCTTTTCTTTTTCAGTTCCAGACATTTTTACCTCCGAAGAATATATACGCAGATTTGGTCGTTTCGTTTTTTTTGAGAGGGGGCGATCAAGATGGCGGCAATAGATACGTGAATATCGCCCAACCAAGCAAAGCAATGATCAACGATATGAGGAGCAACCCGGCAAGGCTGATCAAGACCCATTTCCAAAACCTGCCGGCTTTCCGATCGGGCACCGCCCCCCATGGAACGAGAAGGATCAGTGCAGTGATATTGTCCTGGCCTCCGCGTTGGCACGCAAGATTGATCAGTCTTTGTGCCGCAGTTTGAATTTCGAGGCCACGTATCGCCGGCTCAATCTCCTCGTTGGCGACAACATCGGTCAAGCCGTCGGTACAAAGCAGGAGCATGTCTCCGGGGAGCAGGCGCAACCCCTGGTGCGATCGCGCCTGGGTATCCGATTCATCCCGGGCAAGGCGAAGGCGAATATCCGCCTGGGGTGTCTTGGGGGATCCCAAGTACCGGCGAATTACATGCAGGTTGGGATTCAGGCGGGCATCCTCCGGCTTGAGAATGCCTCGTTCCATTGCCTCCTGCACCCAGGTATGATCCGTGGTCAATTGCATGAGCTGGCTTTCACGCAAGAGATATACCCGCGAAATCACCCACGGAAGCGATAAACAACTGGCTACCCACCACCCAGGCACAGGCACAGGTGGTCCCCATGCCCAGGCGCTGGAAATCATCCTTTGCCGTGGCGGCAATCGCATCGCTCGTCACCTGAATTGCGTGATCAAGAATGGCAATGGGTTGGCGCGTATCGGAAACGGCAACCAGGTGACTGATGTTTTCCACCGCCATCTCCGCGGCCACCTCCCCGGCACGGTGCCCACCAATTCCGTCCGAGACGATGGCAAAAACGGAGGAGGCATCCTTCTGCTCGCTCAGGCGGTAGGCCGAGATGGCAAAGCGATCTTCGTTCTGCCGGCCGCCCATCCCGGGGTGCGTGGCGGCTGCCGTGTGCAAATGGGCATATGGAACCCGGATCATTTTTTCACCAGGATAACACGCGGAGCAGATTTTTCCGGCGGTTTGCGCAGCAGGAACCGGTAGGCGATTGGTCCAAAATGGAGGATATCGTCATGCTGCAGAATACGGGGGCTATTCACCATTTCGTAATTGACCCAGGTTCCGGCAATGGATTTTTCGTCTGACAGCACAAAATGGCCGTCCTGCTGCTTGAGGCGGGCATGGAGGGGGGAGATGGAAGGATCATCCAGGACACGTGTAGCCTGAATGGGATCGGAACCAAAGGTCATTTCAGGGTAAGTAATGGGGATGGGCGTAGTGGTGATGGCTTGCCCGTCATCCTTGATGCGCAAGAGATAGGCGTCTACGTGGCGTCCCTGGGTCAAATGCGGGCGCAACCTATTGGACAATGATTTCGCCGAGGCAGGCTCAACAGGCTGGGTGAGCGGATCCCGGTCCAACCCGGAACCAGCCTTGCGGCGGAATGAGCGGGCGGCCTGTAGCGGGCTTTTCTCCCCGCGCTTGCGGCTGGCAAGAAACGTGGCAACCAGCGCCAAGCCGGCCACCCCGACCGCTCCCAACACCACCCATAAGCTGTTGCGCGCCAGGAAAGCCAGGACTCCCCGCTCGGGCTGCACGACCGTCACGGTCACCTTCACCCCAAGGCTGACACTGCCCAACCCAAGGCTGTCCACGGCTTCCACCTGCAAGGTATGCTCGCCGCTGAGAATATATTCCTCCAGACCCCAAGTAAATTTATCAAAGGGTTCCGAGAGATTCTCGTCGACCAGGATGCCGTCGACATAGAGGGTTGTGCGGGAAAGCGGGCGGGAATAGCCATCCGTAAATTCGATGATGGCATCGATCTCCTGGGCGGCGGGCAGGAAGGTTGAAAAGTCAGTAGCAGCGCGGTTCCGGACCCTGGCGAACAACCTGCTCTGGCGGGGTGACCAGGATCGGGTTGGGAGGTTGGACATTCAGGTCAAAGCTTATGGCATTGGATGAAAGTGTTTCGGCGTTGTTCACCTGTGCAAGCAGGGAGTGGGTACCGGTCGTGCGAATCGCAGAGGGATAGGTCAGCGTATATCCGTGGCGCAAAGGAGCCAGGTAGGTTTCCGGATCCGGAAGTGTCTCTGCGCCGGTGAAGAGGCTGTACTGACCGCCGGTGCGAATGGCGAGATCCTTGAGCGCTGTTGAGCCGGAAGTGGAGAAAAAATCTTCGGATCCCACGATCCAGACGTGAACACGAACGTCCTGTTCCACCGCGCGTTGGGTCAGGTTTTGCAGGGCTGCGACGGATGCCGCCTCCGGTGGAGGGCCGATATACAGCACCACGCGCTTCATGCCGAGTTGTGAACCCGGATCTGAGACAATATCGAGCGAGACGGAGAGAGTATCGAGATTGGGCGCCAACGCCTGCAAGTCCGGCTGGTAGGCTGTAAGAGCAGTGGCAAATTCGGCGCCGGATGCCAGGTGGGTGGAACCGATCCCGCCCGTGGGTAAAAGGCTCAGTTCGTCGCCGAGTGAATCTGCATGGGCGAGTGACCAGTTTTGCAAAACGCCGACCACTTTCTCCAGGCGGGTGACCGCATTGGAATCCCGGAAGGCAAAAGACAATCCCGGGTCAAGCGCCACGGCGAACTGTGCACCCGGTTGGAGTTCCTGGAGGCGTGTGGGAGCGATGGAGATATTATCTTCCAGCAGTGTCACCTGGCTGGTGGTAAGACCGGTTACAAAATTCCCGGAGGCATCAAAAACATCCAGCGCCGCAGAGATGGTCGGGAAAGCTGACACATCAAGACCAAACAATGTGGCATGCGCCGTGGTCTGGGCGCGCCCAGTAATCCTCCCTGATAAAAGAAAAAACACCAGGAATAATACAGAAAATCTACGCACGTTACTGCTTGGGTTCCAAATCCACGATCTTATCCAGGTCCGAGGGTTGTTCTTCCGGCTGGTGGGGAGGAATCTTGACCCACTTATTTGCCCCAGCCCAACCCAGCAGGATCGCACCCACTGCCGTTCCAGTCACCTGGAAAGGAACACCTGCCAACACGCCCATCACCAGTCCTTTTGCCGCCGATGGCCCCCATTCGTCCTTCGCCAGGTAGCGCTGTACGAACAGGGTGGTGACAAAGCCGACGCCTCCGACTACGAAGCTGGTAAACAGGATCGCCAACGGATCGATGATCTCAAACCAGCCAAAGATATTGTCCAGCACGATGGTGACCAGCGCAGCCAGCGGATGGATGGGAGCGGGCGGCACCGGGCGGCGAGGTTCGGGGATCAGCGCATTATCATTTTCGAGCATATTGGTCATGCTTCAATCTCCTGCGGCAAGTCGGCACATTATTCCCATTCGATGGTCGCGGGTGGCTTGCTGGTAATATCATACACCACCCTGTTGATTCCGTGCACCTCATTCACAATCCGGTTTGCCGTCCTTGCCAGGACATCGTATGGGATACGAGCCCAGTCGGCGGTCATGAAATCATCGGTCACCACTGCCCTCAGGGCACAAGTCTCCTGGTAGCTGCGTTCATCGCCCATCACACCCACCGAACGGACAGGCAACAACGCGGCAAAAGCCTGGCTGGTGCCGGCATTTTTCCCCAATAGACCGGCGCTTGACAGTTCTTGTATAAAGATGGCGTCTGCCTTTCGCAGGCAGGATACCCGCTCTGGGGTTATTTCGCCAAGAACGCGCACGGTCAAGCCGGGACCAGGGAACGGCTGCCTCCAGACCATGTCTTCGGGAAGGCCGAGGGTTTCTCCCACGGCGCGCACCTCGTCCTTGAACAGGTAGCGCAGGGGTTCGACCAGGGAAAAATCCATGTCCTCCGGCAGACCGCCAACGTTGTGGTGGGACTTGATCCTGGCAGCCTTGCTCCGTTCGGGTGCCGCCGACTCGACGACGTCCGGGTAGATCGTGCCCTGTACGAGGAACTTCGGGGAGCCAATTTTCCTGGACTCGCGCTCAAAAATGCGAATGAACTTTTCGCCAACAACCCTGCGTTTCTGTTCCGGATCGGTGATGCCTTTCAGGGCAGCGAAAAATTCTTCAACCGCATCCACGGCGACCAGTTCCACGCCCATTTGTTTACGAAAAGTGCTTACTACCTGTTCGGGTTCGCCCTGGCGCAGCAATCCAGTGTCCACAAAGACAGCCACCAACTGGTCAGCGACGGCCTTATGGACGAGGGCAGCCGCCACAGAAGAATCCACGCCACCAGACACAGCAGCCAGTACACGTTCGCTGCCGACCTGTTGGCGAATTCCGGCGACACATTCATCAATAATGGAATCCGGCGTCCAATCCGGGGAGATGCCGCAGACCTGGACCACGAAGCGGCGCAAGATCTCCTGCCCGTTCGGAGTGTGTTTCACTTCTGGGTGGAATTGCAACCCGAAATACTTCCGCGAAAGGTCTCCCATGGCGGCAAAGGGGCTGTTGCCAGACCTAGCCAGGGAGGTGAACCCTGCAGGCAGTTCGCTGATGCGGTCACCGTGGGACATCCAGACAGACTGGGAGGGTTCAGATATCAACGGGTTGGCGAATAGCGTCTCGATGGTTGCCTGACCATATTCACGTTCGAAGGACGGATCAACCTTTCCCCCCAATGCGTGGGTCAGCAACTGCATGCCATAACAAATTCCAAGAACCGGCAAGCGGGATTCGACCACAAACGCCGGCAAGCTGGGCGCATCCGGCGCATAGACCGAGGCTGGTCCACCGGAGAGGATGAAGCCGGCAGGTTGGATTGCGAATACCTTCCCGGCAGGTGCGTCCCAGGGGAAGAGCTCGCAGTAGACCTGCATCTCGCGCACCCGGCGGGTGATCAGTTGAGAGTATTGCGAACCAAAGTCGAGGACGGCAATGGAATTATGCATGAAAAGGCTTATTTCTTATTGTTGGGTTGAGCAGCATCGGAGACCAGGTGAAAATGGAGGTGCGGGAATTCCTGGTACCCGCCGCCATTGACAACCAGTCGATAAGCGGGAAGGTGGTACTCGTCCACGAGAGACTGGGTGGCCGAGACAAGATCCACCAGGAATGGGCTGGCAGGCTCGATGTCTGCCAGGGAGCGAACAGCCTGTTTCGGGATGAGCAGCACATGGAAGGGGTGGGCCGGATTCGGGTGGAAGAATGCCAGCAGGCTGGCTGTTTCCCGCAAGTATTTCAGCGGAATGACAAAGGGCAGGTGATCCAACATTGAGGTGAATATCCAATAGAAGAACGGGTTGCGCAGGAGGGTACTGGCGAATTTCAGCAACTTACTCGCCCTCGAAAACGATCTCGCCATTTTCCATTGACTTGATGACAGCCAACGATTCTATTGGCACACCCAGGGAGGACAATGCAGAGCGTCCATTTTCAAATGATTTCTCAATGAGCGTGCCCACGCCAACGATCGTGGCACCCGCGGCTTGAGCCAGGCGGACCAGGCCAAGGATGGTGGCACCGGAAGCCAGGAAGTCATCGATGATAAGCACGCGCTCGCTGCTACCCAGGTATTCGGGTGAAACGATAAGCTCGGTCATTACGCCCTTGGTATGCGAGGGGGCAAGGGTCAGCAACACCGTGTCCGGCATGGTGATCGGCTTGGTCTTGCGGGCATAGACCACCGGGATACCCAGGTGCAAGGCGGTGGTAACCGCAGGGGCAATGCCGGAGATCTCGGCGGTCAATACCTTGGTGGCGCCAAGCCTGGAAAACCGGCTGGCGAACTCACGCCCGCAGGCATCCATCAATACCGGATCAACCTGGTGGTTGATAAAACTATCCACTTTCAAGATGCCGTTGCGGAGGATCGTGCCGTGTTTCCGAATACGCTCAATGAGTTCTTTCACAGAGACCTCCAATGTAGTGTTCCAGACATTTTATCTTGCCGAGAAAAAACCCGCCAGAGGAATATGTTAGAATACCTTGGTGACCAGCAAGCCCGTCATTGTGTTGGCATCCAACTCTCCCCGGCGCATTTCTTTGCTGGGATTGGGAGGCTGGTCGTTCCATGTCCGTCCAGCGGACTTGGACGAAAGCCGAACCCCCGGCGAGACACCCAGGGAATACGTCCTGCGCGTTGCCGAGGACAAAGCCAGGGCTTGCAAGCGAACTGCCGTTCCAGGAGAAGTTATTGTAGCCGCGGATACCACCGTCACCATTGATGGAGATATCCTGGGCAAGCCACAAGATTCTGCTAGAAGCAGAGCAGATGCTCCGCCGGTTACGCGGGCGCAAACACCAGGTCTGCACAGGCATCGCGGTATTGTCCGTGGACACCGGCATGGACATCACGGACGCGTGCATCACGGATGTGCCCATGCGAGCCTATTCGGACGAGGAGATCAGATCCTATACCCTCAGCGGCGATCCGCTGGACAAAGCCGGCGCCTATGCCATTCAGCACCCTGGTTTCCATCCGGTCGAGTTGCTCTCGGGCTGCTATGCGAGCGTGATGGGATTACCCCTCTGCCATCTTACCCGCATATTAATCAAGATGAAGGTACCCCCCAAGACCAATATTGCTGCCGAATGCCAGTCTGCGCTGGGTTACGAGTGTAGAATTTCCTCGCGTGTCCTCAATGGAGAGGATATCGGCTGATGAAAGGAATTTGTCAATGAAATCCGTTCGTTGGACGAACATACTTGTTGTGGCTGTCTTCCTGCTGGTGGCTTGTGAAAATGGCACGCTGCCCACCGAGCTGCCTACGCCCCCGCTATACAACACACCAGCTCCCAGTGTTGAAAGCGCAATCCGCTCCTACCTGGATGCCCTTAAAGTCGAAGATTATGCCAGCATGTATGCAATGCTCGCCCAGAAAAGCCGTGCCGGGCTTAGCGAAGAGAATTTCACCAAGAAATTTCATGATGCCCTGGTCGCCATGAGTGCAGAACAAGTGGAATACGCCATCCAATCCACTTTGACCAATCCGACCACGGCCCAAGTTGCCTATCGGGTCACCTATAAATCATACCTTTTTGGTGATATCAGCCGCGACATCGTGCTCAACATGGTGCTGGAAAACGACGAATGGCGAATCCAGTGGGATGACGGTCTTGTTTTGCCTGAATTGGCCAACGGAAAGACGCTGGTTACCTATTACGAGATTCCCGCCCGTGGCGACATCTATGATCGCAACGGAAAGGCGATCGCCACACAGGCGGATGTGTACGCGCTGGGACTGGTTGCAGGCCAGATCCCCAATGATATCCTGGATGTTGCCTTCCGGAAATTATCGCAATTGACCGGGGTGCCGGTTCCGGTTTTCAGCCAGGCGTATGAAGATTACCCTGCCGGATTGTATGTTCCGGTTGGCGAGGCAACCACTGAGGTGGCAGATAATTCGGGGATCTTTGGATTTTCCGGCATCCAGGCCATACCCTATACATCGCGCTATTACTTCCCCAACGTTGCCCCGCAAACCATTGGACACCTGCTGTATATCAATTCCGAGGAATTGGACAGCTATCGCCGCCTCGGATACAGCGGGGGGGAACGGGTGGGGAAACAGGGGATCGAACTATGGGCTGAAGATGTCCTGCGCGGTCGCAACGCAGCGACATTGTATTTGGCTTCGGCAGATAAAACCCCCGAGACCATACTGTCCCAGGTTGACTCCCAGCCAGCTTCGTCCCTGACCCTTACGCTTGACCGCAGCCTTCAGCAGCAAGCCCAGGCTGCCATGGATGGGCTGCCGGGCGCCATCGTGGTCATGGAAGTGGACACCGGGCGCGTGTTGGCCATGGTCTCCTCTCCCGCACCGGATACCAACTGGTACGATCCGGCCAATTACAATTTTATGGCGCTGGGCGATATGTTGAGCACACCGGCGATCGAAAAGAACCGCGCCGCAACCAGCACGTACCCACTTGGCTCGGTTTTCAAGATCATCACCATGGCTGCTGGCATTGAGAGCGGGCTGTTCTCACCTGACACCAAGTATGACTGCCCTTACTTGTATACCGAAATTCCCGGTATTACCCTTCAAGACTGGACATGGCAGAGATGCGAGGACGAAAAAGTTGAGACGGGGAAAGATGTGTGTACACGAGCCAACAGCCAGCCGAGCGGAGAATTGACGCTGGTACAAGGGCTGATGCGCTCCTGCGACCCGTGGTTCTACCACATCGGTTACACCCTGTACAATGCCGGCATGACCAGCGCAGTTGCGGACATGTCGACAGGTTTTGGCCTTGGACAATTGACCGGAATTGAACAAATCGAAGAAGAAGCGGGGATTGTTCCCCAGCCAACGGATGGTTTGAATGCCACAAGCCTCGCCATCGGACAGGGAAATTCGCTTGTCACCCCCTTGCAGGTGGCAGATTTCATCGCGGCAATCGCCAATGGAGGCACCCTGTACCGTCCGCAACTGGTGGAAAGCATCCAGCCGGTCGCCGGCGATCCGACACAGGTGTTCAAACCGGAAGCACGCGGTACCCTGCCCATCAAGCCTGAAACCCTGCAAGCCATCCAGGAAGGAATGCGCGCAGTGGCGGCAAATTCACGCGGCACGGCGTATGCACGCCTCGGCACCTTTGCCATCCCCACTGCCGGGAAGACCGGTACTGCAGAAAGTGGCACCTTGGATCCGCAAGCCTGGTTTGCCGGATACAGCCTGGCTGAGCTGGCCGATAAACCAGATATCGCGGTGGTGGTCCTCGTCGAGAAACAGGGCGAAGGGTCCGTCTGGGCACTGCCCATCTTCCGGCGGGTGATGGAAATCTACTTCTTCGGCAGCCCGCAGACTGTTTACCCGTGGGAGACGACCTTTGGAGTCATTGACCAGGAATACGGCATCATCACACCTCCCACTCCCACTCCTGAGCCTTAACACCTGACCATATGCCACAAGCCAGCTCTGAATCCGGCCTCATCATCCGCTCCCAGTCGGGATTCTATACCATCCAGACCGGGAGCGGTACGTTAACCTGCAGCCTGCGCGGCAGGCTCAAACAAGGCCGGCATAGCGGCGATATTGCTGCTGTCGGCGATCGGGTACAGGTGAGGCGTCAAACGGACGGTTCGGGCACCATAGAGCAGGTCGAGCCGCGAACAAGTTCCCTGGTCCGCCTCGACCCGAGACCTCAAGGCATATACCAGCAGGTACTGCTTGCCAATCCCGACCAGGTGGTGTTCGTTTTTGCCTGTGCCTACCCGGCTCCGCACCTGCGCATGCTGGACCGATTCCTGGTCATCGCCGAGAAACAAGGCATTCCGGCATCCATCATCGCCAACAAGGTGGACCTGGTGGGCCAGAAAGCGGCTGAGGAGATCTTTGGATTCTACCCAGCGATCGGCTACCCGGTGCTCTATACCAGCGCCAAATCCGGACAGGGTGTTGACGATCTGCGAACTTCATTGACAGGAAAAATAACCGCATTGGCCGGGCCAAGCGGGGTGGGAAAATCCAGCCTGCTGAACGCTGTCCAACCTGGATTAGGCCTGGCAGTAAAGGAGATCAGCGAGGCTTTTCGCAAAGGTCGTCATACCACCACCGTGCGGGAATTATTCCCGCTTGAAGGTGGGGGGTTCGTGGCAGATACGCCTGGGCTGCGTTCGCTGGCGTTATGGGATACCGAACCCGAAGAGCTGGACGGCTACTTTCCAGAAATTGCACCCCTGGTGACCGGTTGCCAGTTCAACGATTGCAAGCATAAGACCGAACCGGGCTGTGCGGTCCGCGCGGCGGTGGATTCCGGCCTGGTGAGAGCGGAACGATACGATTCGTATTTGCGCTTGCGCGCCGGTGAGGAATAAGATGGACGACGGTCGGGATGAATCCTCCCTGAAGGGAATGGGACGCCAATGGATAATTGGGGGCTGCTAGGGCACGAATGGGCGGTGGATATGCTCAAGCAACACATCCTGCATGATTCCTTGCGCCACGCTTACCTGTTTTCCGGACCTGCAGGCGTGGGCAGGCGCACCCTGGCGCTCCGCCTGGCCCAGGCATTGAATTGCCTCGATCCCATCTCTCCCGCCGTGCCCTGTGGAAAGTGCCGCACATGCCTTCAAATCCAGTCCATGCAACACCCCGACCTGGCAGTGGTGCAATCAGAAAAGGAAGGTGGAATCCTCGTCGTGGAGAAGGTCCGGGCGGTGAGGCAAAGCCTTGTGCTCAAGCCTTTCCAGGGGAAGTATCGCGTGGCGCTATTCCTGCGTTTCCAGGAGGCCGAATGCCAGTGCAGCCAATGCCCTGCTGAAGACCCTGGAAGAAGCACCGGCGCACGCAATTTTGCTCCTTACCACCGAAACGGGCGAACAACTCCTGCCCACCATCGTCTCACGCTGCGAGGTGATCCGCCTGCGCCCCGTGCCAGTGGAGAGGTTGGAAGCCGCGCTGAAAGAGAGAGGCGCAGAAGCCCAGACCGCCAAACTGGTTGCTCATCTCTCCGGCGGACGCCCGGGAGCAGCCTTCAAAATGCTGGCCGATCCAACAATGCTGACATTTCGCACCATGAGGCTGGACGATTTGAATATGCTGATCCCTGCTTCGCGGGTTGAGAAATTTAAATATGCGGAGAAGTTGACCAACCGGAAAAAAGAAGAACAAGAACGCTTTCGGGATACCCTGCTCATCTGGTTATCTTTCTGGCGTGACGTGCTGGTGTGTGCCACGGGGGCATCTTCTCCACTACTGAACGTGGATCGCAGCAAAGAGATCGAGACATTAGCCAAGCGGCTGGGAATCCCGGGGGCAAGGCGGTTGGTGACCGGAATCGAGGCTGCCATCGAGAGGCTGGAGATGAATGTGAATCCCCGGCTGTTGGCGGAAGTCACGCTGCTGGATTGGCCGCATGGTTGAGCAGTTGCACAACACGAACGGCACCCAGAGCCACAAACAAGCCTCCTCAAAAAGCGAAGTGTCTGGCAGGCTCATGGGAGGGGAAAAGTTCCTGCTACTCGTTGCGTTTCTTGGAACCTTGCTCACTGGCTGCCTGTCCCCGTCCGGGAGAGGTCAAGACCCAACCGGTGAACCTGGTTCAACTCAGACCGTCACAATAACCGTCGTTCCCACCACGACCCCAACTGCTACGTTCACTTTGACCTCCACCCCCACGCCGACACCAGAACCAGCCTGGTATCACCAGATCGATAAATCTTATTCAGCCCTGGAATACCGCTACGGACTGGTGAACGACCCCAAAGCGCGGGTATATGCCAGCCTGGCGGATGCCATCAACAAAACCGGCAATTTCGGATACCTGCCCGACGCACCGGGATATGTCTCGGTGGTCGGGGAAGAGACCCGCAACGGAAACACCTTCTACACTGCCTACTATGGGTGGATGGCCGCTGAAGATGTACAACTCCTTACCCCATCCACATTCCGCGGCATCCAGATGACACGGGAGGTTCCCTTCCGCTTTGGCTGGGTGTTGACCGATACCGAGAGCAGCAACGCCGCCGGAACCTCCATCGGCGCTTATCAGCGCTACGACATCGTATATGAAGTCCCGGCACAGGTTGAAAATCCCGGCAGCATTGCGGTGGGAGCGGATGAGTGGCTGCCCGGCGAGACAGTCGCCCTGACCAGTTCCCAGATTCCTGCCGATGTCGGTCCAGGCACATGCCGGTTCCTTTATGTGGACCTGTCCGAGCAGACATTGCGCGTCTATGACCAGTGCAAGCTGGTATTCGCCACGCTGGTTTCAACCGGAAAGCAAGCCGGGTGGACATTCCCGGGGTGGTTTGGGATCACATTCAAGGCACCCTATATTCAACTGCGCCCACCTGCTGGTTCGATCAGCGTGTATTACCTGGAGGGTGTTCCGAACTTCATGACCTACTATGGAGACCTGGGATTCCATGGTGCTTACTGGCACGACGAATTTGGATCAGCGGTCTCACACGGCTGTGTCAACCTGTCCCCGGCGGATGCAAAGTGGCTTTATGAGTGGTCGTGGTTGGGGGAGCGGGTGATCATCAGCACCGGCGAGTGAGATGCCTCAAACCGCGGGAGCTTCCTCAGGAATTCCCCTTTGAGAAGCTGTTCCGGCCAGGGAGGCAAGAATTACCCCAACGGCAAACAAAACCATGTTGAGAATGAAAGGGAGTCCCTTGTGGATCTCGGAGAGCATCCCGGCAATCCAGCCGAACGGGGAGGTGAGCAGGATGACGCCAACGTACAGGATGGACTGGATGCGGGCACGTTCCTGGGGGTCGATGGTCAAAACAACCATGCGATCCATCAGCGGGTTAACCATGGCAAAGCACCATGCTTCCAGGAAAACATTTAGCACCAGGAAGATGTAACTCCCAACAGGGGAGGTGACCAGGACCAACTGGCTGAGGATGAGGCCGAAGAAGCCGAGGACCAGCGGTGTTTTGAAGTGCATCCTGCTTATTCGCGGCATCACAAAAAAGAAGAAAAGCAACATGAAGGTTGATTTTATAAACGGGAAAATCGACAGGTCCCTGGCCGGGATATGCAATTTCTCGGTGACCATGATCGACCAGAAACTGCCACTGACCGTCGACGTGATGCCAAGCACCACCATGATCCCGGCGGTGTAGAGTGTTTGGGGGGTGCGGAAAAATTTTCGGAGAACTTCTTTATAGCCACCAAGCAGATCCAGGACTCCCAGGTGACGCGTTTCCTGCCGGCGGATGACACCTTGAGCTGTCTCCCGGGTCAAGAGATAGGTGAGGATGGCTTTCAACGTGAACATGATCGCGGCAAAAACATATAATGCACGCATGGTCGAGATTAGCGAGTATGTAGCGATGAATAATCCCGCAAGTGGGGAAACAAAGCCGACAATGATATTGGCTATATAGATCCAGGTATAGATATCTGCCAACTGGCTTTTATCTGCATCCTCGACGAGCAGGCATGTCCAGGAATTGAGGGGAATTCGCCAGAAGCTGTTGATCAATCCCGCCACCAGGAAATACCAGAAGTTCTGGGCAAAGGCCGAGATCAACGCAGGAACGGTCCAGGAAAGGATATCAAAGATCACGGTTGTAAGCCTGCGCCCCAGCTTATCTGTGACCACACCGCTTAACAATGCGAGGAAGATCTGAAAGCCCCAACTGAGACTAACGATCATCCCAATTTGCCGGTCCGACAAGCCAAGCGCCAGCATGTAGACGGAAACATAGGGAATGTACAGGTTGAAAGGGATGCCCCACAAAGGTTCGGTATAGACACAGCCGCGCGGATTCCCGCGCAGGCTTTTCAGTGTGGCAAACAAGGAATGTTCTTTCAAGTAATACTCCCCACTTCAGGCTGATCTGCTGCGTTCCCGGCGGCGGCAGTACTGTTCGTGGATCTCAGCAACGTGATCCACTTTTTCTTCGACGGCAACCTTCAACCAATATTCACCTTTTTCAGCGGTACCCAACGATCCGGCGCCGTAAGCCCCGGTGTGTGTATCATCCTTCCACGGCGGATTGGCTGTCAGCGCACCGCCCTCGATCCAGTCCATATAATAGGATGGGGTGGTGATGAAGTCCATCTCGTCCACGGCGCGATCAAGGTGAACCAGGTCCGGGCGCAGGTGAAGCACAAGGGAGGTCTCCAACTCGCAGGCATGCCCCATTCCACCGAGAGGGGACTGGCGCCTGGCCTCCAAGGCAGCCACTCCTTTTGGACCGGACAGGTAAAGGAAGGAAGTGGCACAGAAAATATCGGGATATTTCTCACCGGCATACTTGACCACGTTGACCAGGAAAGAAGAGTTGCCGCCGTGCCCACTCACCAGGTAGAAGCGGGAAAAGCCGCGTGCAACCAAGGCATCCACGACTGACAACCAGAAATCCTCGAACGTCCGCCCACCGACATTGAAGGTGCCGGGGAACGAGCGCCGGTGCGTACTGACCCCGTAAGGGAAAACCGGCAAACTGACAGCCTGTCCCGGAACTGCTGCTGCGGTGCCCCGGCCTAGCGCATCGATGATGATCGTGTCGGTGGAGAGCGGCGAATGGTAGCCATGCTGCTCGGTGTGTCCAATGGGGGCGATGACCACTTTTCCACGGTCGTCCTCCGCGGGCAGGGGAACGGCGGATCCATTTCGAGGGAGGAAAATGGACGGAATATCCGGGGCGAGAACCATCCCTGGAGAGAGGACGAAAACACGGGTGAAACCGTCCTCGATCAAATTCGAAACCAGGCTGCGTAACAGCTCAATGAATATTTCGGGACGAACATCCAGCCCGCTTCCGGTCCAACCAAAGGGGATGGCAGGCAGGAGCCCAACTTCTTCTGCTTCCAGCAGCGTATCGAGACGGGTAAGATCATATCCAGTGCCCAACGGCAAAACAAGGGGCAGATGGTGAGGCAAGGCTGCCACTTCCGGCCAGGTCAATTCTTCAAAATGGAAGAGTCTCATTCTTCCCTACTCTCTTTAAAGGTATATATGTATATTAATTAATATATTTAGTAATAGTAGTAGAGAGTGTGGATATGTGGAGAACGGCAGGTGGACACCATGGGTGGTGGTACTCTGCCAAATCGACACATATATGGTGGAAAATCATCAAAATCAGGGAACGAAGATTGGGGATAAAGGAGTACAAGTTATTATAAATTGTCCACCGATAATCCACAGATTTATCCACAACACCAGATTTTGGTCATCTATCTGTACACCTGCCAGATATGGGGGGTGTGAATTCGAACAATTGTCCGACTTTTCCACAATCAACAGGAGTTATCCACAGAAAACAGGCAGTTATCCACAGTTTTAAACAGGTACTGACAGATCAGGTACCCGTATATGGAAGCTAACTGGCTGCTTTTTCGAGCATTTCTTCGACGACATCCAGAAATTTGTCCAGGGTGGCCAATTTTTAGTCAAATCCCGGGCCGACAAGCCCCAGCCCCTTGCAGGACGATTCCCAGGTTCCCTGGCTGCTTGGTGGAAGGGCTTTGGCGGACAACGTCCAGGTGAGCAGCAAGGGCCAAAGGATGGCTTGCGGGGACTCGCTTTCCAGCATGGACTCACAAGCCAGCTTGTAATAAGCCAGCCGCGGGGCAGCAATTCGCTCGTCGACCCCGGGCCGGCCTTCGGCTTCAACGAAGTCCTTTTCCCAGGCTGCAAGACAGGCTTTCAGTGCCTCCACATCGACATCTGCGGCACCCAGGAGATCCAGCAGCAAGCCGGAAAGTTCAGGCTTTTCCACTGCATCGGCTCGAGCTGGAAACTGGAGAAGGAACCGACGTTCAGCAAGAGGTCCGCCGCTCATCAATGCCACCGAATTGGCTGCCAGGCTGACGGCGTGAAGGTATTCCAGGAACAACTCGGGCAAGGGATCACGCTTCAGTTGGAGGCCGCTCCAGGACTGGCGCGCTTCAACAGCCAGGCGAGAGGCGCGTGCCACTACCGAATCGGTTTCGTTGAATTTATCGCGCACACCTGCCTGAAGGTATTCAAAGAAGTGACGGGTAACAAAGAGGGGCTGTGGATCGTAGAGTTCAGGACCCAGCCAGGGATGGACGCGCAGATCCTTGGGCTTGTCATAATCACCACGGGGTCTATGAATTAGGTCGAGGTGGAATTCAGGCGTCAGGGGGATTATCTCGCGACGGACAATGGGCTGTTCGGTGTGGACAAAGACAATGTCCACGTCGGTGGTGCCGCCAAGGAATGGATTTTCCGTGCGCAGGGAACCTATCAGGTAGGCTGCCACCAGCCCGGGATCGGATAAAGCCCGTTTCTGGGCAGTTTCGCTGGCAATACGGATGAGGGTCTCGCGGGTGATGCGCATGAAATTTTCCTCCCTATTCCTCCATTAGCAATGGTTGATAAGGGCTCAAGTTGAGTGCCTCGCGGATGCGGTTCTCAATGAGCCTAAGGTGAGTGGGGTTGTGAACAAAATCCAGCGGGTCGGTGTCGATGGTTAGAACGGGCGTGCTTTCATAGGGCTTGGAAAAGAAATCTTCGTAGGTCTGGTTGAGCAGTTCGATATAGCCGCGCTCCATGTTGCGTTCGTAGGAACGGTCGCGCGTGGCGATGCGGTGCATGAGGGTATCGGTGCTGGCGCGCAGATAGACCAGCAAGTTGGGCATGACGATCTTTTCGGCAAGCGCTTCGTGGACACGCTTGTACATTTCCAACTCATCGTTCTTGAGGTTGATGCGGGCGAAAAGGGCGTCCTTGGCAAAGGTGTAATCAGAGATGAGGCTCCTGCCCGAGGCAAGCACTTCGGGCACGGCGCGGCGCTGCTGGTGGTAGCGGCTGAGGAGGAAAAAAATCTGGGTCTGGAATGCGTAGCGTTCGCGGTCGGCGTAAAAATCCGAGAGAAAGGGGTTCTCTTCGAAGATCTCGAGCTGGAGATCGGAATCGAATGTTGGCTGGAGCAAGCGAGCCAGGGTGGTCTTCCCAACCCCAATGACACCTTCGATCGCAATGTACATTCGTGACTCCCAAAATATGAAGAAAAACTGTGGTTCCACAACGCGGAGGTGGGTTAAGGATACCATAATTTTGTATTTGAAAGTCTTGGGGTTGAAAAAGGAAAGGTAACCAGGCGATCAGGTAATTAGGAAAGTAGGTAAGAAGGTGATTAGGTAATTAGGAGATTAGGTAATTAGGAAAACAGGAAATAAAGAGAGAAGGTGATCAGGGAAGAGAGAGATTAAAGAACGGTGCGAGGTACAGGGTGAGCGGGGCGTTGGGCCGGGACATGATAAATGCAATTCATTTTCGAGGAACGACTGGAACGAATAGGACCCTTTACTGATGGATCTCCGAGGGATTTGTTCCTGAGCCCCACACCGCTTCGCTCCGGGATGCTGCGCGAGAACGAAGGAGGAACGAATAAGGGGAGACCAGACAAACAGGATAAACACGGAAAGGAAGGGCATAGGAAACACATCCCAGGGGAGTAACTTTCCGTACCGACAATTCAATGTATCTACTCACTGGTGTCATTGCGAGCGCCGTGTCCCCGAAGGGGGAAGCGACGCAATCCCCAGTTCGTAGGGCAAAGCTGACTATTTTTGGATTGCTTCCCTGGCCTGACCGGCCACCGTTCGTGCCGCGAAAAACGGCGACACGCCGGTGCGAGACGGCAGGGCAGGCAGTCGCTACACTCCTTCGCAATGACAACTCCAACGAAATTCTTATGGGTGTGAGTAGATACGATTTAATTATAAAACAAATGTTCTAATATTACAAGTGGCATCCAGTCAGCCCGGGATGGAAAAAAGCGAAAGAACACTTGAACGCGGTAAAATCGAGCAGGAAGACAACAATTGTAAGAAGAGGATAACCCATGTATTTTGACCTTCCATTAGAGCAATTGAAAAGCTATCGACCGGAACGAACCGAAGCTGCGGATTTCGATGCCTTTTGGGTGAAAACCATCGAAAACACGCGGAAATTTCCGTTGGCGGCAAAGTTCGAACCAATGGAAACCGGGCTGAAGCGCCTGGAGGTGTTTGATGTGACCTATGCCGGATATGCCGGCCAACCGATCAAGGGCTGGCTGCTGCTGCCGCGCGAGCGGAGCGGGAAACTCCCCTGCGCGGTCGAATTTATCGGTTATGGAGGCGGGCGCGGCTTGCCCTGGGATTGGTTGTTATGGGCGTCTGCGGGGTACGCGCATTTTGTGATGGATACGCGCGGGCAGGGCAGCGAATGGTCGAATGGCGACACCCCCGACAGCGAACCCGACGGCGGAAATCCGCAGATACCGGGATTCATGACCCGCGGCATCCTGAACCAGGAAACTTATTATTACCGGCGCGTTTTCACTGATGCTGTGCGGGCGGTGGAAGCAGCGCGCACACACCCGGCTGTGGATGCCAGGCGCGTGGCGGTGACGGGGGGCAGCCAGGGCGGAGGCATTACCCTTGCAGTCGCAGGCCTGGTTCCCGACCTGGCAGCAGTCATGCCAGACGTGCCGTTCCTGTGCCAGTACCGCAGGGCAACCGAATTGGTGGATAGCAATCCTTACCATGAAATCAGCCGTTTTCTGACACGTCACCGCAACCAGGTGGAGAGGGTTTTCCAAACGCTGTCCTATTTCGATGGGCTCAACTTTGCCTCCCGGGCGAATGCTCCGGCGCTGTTTTCTGTCGGTCTGATGGACGAGATCTGCCCGCCTTCGACGGTCTTTGCCGCCTTCAACCATTATGCAGGGAAGAAGGATATCCGCATCTGGCCGTATAACCACCATGAAGGCGGTGGAAATTTCCAAACGATGGAAAAGCTGAAGTTCCTGGAAAAGATATTCAGCTGACAAGATGCCGGCGAAATCACCTGTTGTTTGATATTGCGTTGGGATCCGATACGCAAGAAAAGGACCACCCACCAGGGTGGCCCTCTTCTTTTGCGTTTACCAGGCATTGGATTCTATTTGTCGGTGATATCCATGACAAAATTCGTGAAGAGACGCAATTTCTTTGCCTCCACGTTCATCAAGATATACAGCCCTTTGACATCCGGGGGAACCGGAACAGAGGTTGTCCATTCTGCCGTCCCGCCCGCCGGAGCGGTCGGTGCAGTTGCACGATCCGGGGATTCGTAAACACCATAGATGATGCCATCCTCGCCGATGACAGGCGGAACGCCAATCCTGGTACTGAGGGCGTACTCACCGGGATTGAAACTATGCCAGGTGAACTGCATGCCGGTATCAGTACGTTCAACGTTAGCCAGGGTGACAACAATATCACTCATGGCGAGGATCTCCACATCCGAGTTCAAGATCAATCCTTCGATCGGTTCGGCGATCGGGTAGGTGATATCCGTGACGACCTGATCCAGGTCCAGCACCAATTCGGCGTCATTTTTATTCGTGTCGGGGAAATAATAGTTGAACTCACCGGTAACATAGCTGATCTGGATGGTTAGCGTGGAACCAGGTGAAAGCTGGGCACCGGCACACTCCACGTAGAGCAATTGGGTCAGCGGTTCTGCTTTCGTCCCGGCGGTGTAACCGCGCATCCAAAACCCGGGGGCAAGGCGGTAGCCCCCCGTACCGACATAAACCGTATCGCAATTGGATGTATTGCCGGCGCCATCTTTGAGCACGGCGGGCTTGCCTGCCACGGCTTGCATTGCACTCCAGTCAGTGGTTTCGTTCCGTATCGTGATGTCGATATGCAAATCACCGCCATCCGATTGACCAACATTCGTCACCAGCGCAGTCCAGCCCTTGGAGGAGGTTAGCACGGACGATTCGTCCATGTCAGGCACCACAATGTAAGCGCATGCATTGAGCAACATAAAGCAGACGATCAGGAGAACCAATTTCCTTTTATTGATACTCATCTCTCTTTCTCCTTAAGGTCTCTACGGTGCCGGGATTTTTGGAATAACGCCATTGATCTCAGAGACCACCTGCCAGTAATCCGCGGGGGCGTCCGTTCCGCCATCCACGGCCTTCACGGTCTTTACCTGGTCAGCATGAGATACAGTGACGTAATAAATATAACAAGATCCGCACGGGTTATGATAGGTGTCGTAGATCTCATTCGTGAACCATTGCCGGGCAACAATATCCTGGATCAGCATTTCCACATCCGCGGAGGTCACCTGTTTCTCGATCGTGTTGGTGCCATTGTCGCCGACAATGCGTCCATCCGGATAGATGGCAAACAACTCGTCAATGCAATTCGGTCCACCGTTGCGCTCGTAGGCCAGGATTGCTCCACCTTGAATCAGCTCAGCGGCCTGTTCCTGGCGGAACGGTTGTGCCTGGCAATTTTGCAGCGGCGTATTCTGACTGGCTCCCGGGGCTGCATTCTGGATACCACTGATGATCAGAACGATTGCGGTAATCACAAGCACGGCACTCCCACCCAGGATTGCCAACAGTCGATTGCGGGGCAAAGGCTTGCGGCGACCAGCCGCGCCGGCCTGTGTATCTGTGCCGGGGACTTCACCTTGTTTAGCCCTCCTCAGCGCCAACAGGCGGGCATTTTGGGCAGACAAGAGACTCTGCACGATGATAAATGCCAGGGTGAGTATGCCAACCACGATAGGCGTCCACCAGGAGCTTAGTTTTCCATTGAATTGGATGAGGGTCTGGATCACGCCGGTAACGAGCACACCGAACAATGTGCCGAAAACATAGCCCTCGCCACCGGTCAGCATCGTACCACCGATGACCACAGCGGCGATAACGGTCATCTCAAACCCGGTGGCATACAATCCATGCCCGGACGAGACGGTAATGCTCAAGGTGATGCCTGCCAGTGCCGAGCAGAAGCCGTTCAGGGTGTACACCAGCATCTTGGTCCTATCCACGGGCAGACCCATCAGGCGGGCAGATTGCTCGTTGGCACCATTATTGCCTCCCATGGCATAGACCGTGCGACCAAAACGGGTATAGTGGAGGATGAAGATCGCCACGGCGAGGACAAGCATCATCAGGACGACCAGGATGGAGATGTAATCCCCTTTCTGGGTGACCGGATCGCTCAAGCCAGGGATCAGGATCTTGGTGCGGGCGAGGACGGTAAAGACACGGTTATCAATCGGGATGACATCATTGCTGATGAAAAAGCACATGCCACGGGCAAACCACATGCCTGCCAGGGTGGCGATGAAGGGCTGCACTTTCAGGTAGGTAATGAAACCGCCCATTGTTGCGCCCAAAACCATCCCCATCAGCAACATGACAGCAAATACCAGCCAGGGATTCCAGCCTTCGCGGATCAAGGCAGCCGTAGCAACCGTTGTCAGGGCGACGACACCACTCACCGAAAGATCAATGCCCCCTGAAATCATGACGAAGGTCATCCCAATAGCGCTGATCAGCAGAAAAGGACTGTTGCGGAATAAATTGATAAACACCTGCGGGTCACGCATGCCCTGGTACATGATTGCCCCCACCGTGTAGGCGACGAAGAACAACATGATCGTCACCGAAAGGGGAAGGAACCTGCGGTTATTGGAGACAAGGGCTTTGAATCTCTGCAACATGGCTATGCCCCTTTCTGCCTGGTGATTTTCCTGACAAAGCCTTGAACCTGCTTTGAGTAGAGGAGGATCACGAAGATCACGACCAGGGCCTTGACAGCAATGACCGCTGCTGCCGGAACACCCAGGGCATACATGGAGGTGGTGGTGGCCTGCATCACCAGGGCTCCGATGATACTGGCGAGCAGGGAGAAACGACCGCCATTGCCCAGCGCGGTGCCTCCGATGACGACGGCCAGGATGGCATCCAGTTCATAGTTGAGACCGATCTGGTTGGCATCCGATGTCTGAATATTGGAACTGGCAACCAAACCGGCTATCCCAGCGCAAAGCCCGCAGAACACGTAGGCAAGCAACTTGATCTTTCTTTCGTCAATGCCACTGAAAAAGCTGGACCGGGAATTGATACCCACCGATTTGATGAACATGCCAATGGCTGTTTTACGGGTCAGCAGCCAGCCGAGCGCATACACAAAGGTTACGATGTACAAGGAGAAAGGCAGGATGATCCAGCCTTTTCCAATAAAAGCAAAGGGCTCATAGAATATCTGGATCCTCAGCGAGTGGGTGATGAGTTGGGCGATGCCGCGCCCGGCAATCATCAAGATCAGCGTGGCGACCATGGGCTGGATCTTGCCATAGGCGACCAGCACCCCATTCCACAAGCCGCACACCATGCTGACAAACAGGGATACCAGGATCACTTGCCAGAGAGGCGTATAAGTGAATAACGGATCGAAGACCAACTTCATCACGTCTGGCGGCAGTTTTACACCGATGATCGTTGGATTAATCATGATGGCTGCCACAGAGGATGCAATTGCCATCACGGCGCCAACGGAAAGATCCACGCCACCGGTAGCGATCACCAGGGTCATGCCAATGGCGAGCAGCATTACATAGGAACCGTTGCGCAAGATATCGATCGGGCTCCCATATAGGTTGCCGGCCCTGGTTTCCACTTTGAAGAATCCCGGGATAAGAATCAAGTCGAGGAGCAGGACAAAGCCGAGGGCAACAAGCGGGAAGAAGAGCTTGCTCTCGGTGACTTTTTTTAGAGAGAAAGTGGTCTTAGAGGATTTCATGATTCGCTCCCTGCGATGGATTGCATGATCTCCCGTTCATCCATTTCACCACTGAATTCCTTGACCTTCTCCTGTTCACGCAGCACGACGATACGGTGACTCGTACGCAACACCTCCTCCAATTCCGAGGAGATGAATACGCAAGCCTTGCCCTGCTCGGCAAGGGAGAGCACCAATCTCTGGATCTCGGCTTTTGCGCCGACATCAATGCCGCGGGTGGGTTCGTCCAGGATCAGCACATGGGGATTCGTGGCAAGCCAGCGGGCCAGGATGACCTTTTGCTGGTTCCCACCGCTCAAGTTCTTGACGGGTTGATCTGGTGAAGGAGTGATGATATTCAACAACTTGATAAAGTGCTCAGCGATCTTGTATTGTTCCTTCAAATCCAGGTGTTTAAACCAGCCCCGCCTGGCCTGCAAAGCCAGGATGATATTCTCCCGCAGGGTCAAGTCATCCACTATACCGTACGCTTTTCTATCTTCGGGGCACAGGCCAACCCCGCGGATAATCGAGGCCAGCGGGGAGAATTGCTGGACCTCTTTCCCGGCGAAGACCATTTTTCCTTTGTCGGGCTTGTCCACTCCAAAGAGCAGGCTGGCGATTTCGGTTCGACCGGAGCCCAGCAACCCAGCCAGGCCAACCACTTCACCGGCGTGAAGTTCCAGGTCAAAGGGCGCGATGGCGCCGGTTCGACCCAGTTTTTCTGCCCTGAGCAACGAGTTGCCCTTGATGTGTTTCCTGGTTTCGAGCTTGGCCTTGCTCATATCGTCCAACTCGGTCAAATTACGGCCGATCATTTTTGAGATCAATTCCAGGCGCGGCAGGGTGGCAGTAGCATAGGTGCCAATCAAGCGGCCATTCCGAAGGACAGTGATCCTGTCGGCAACTTCGTACACCTGGGAAATAAAATGGGTGATGAAAATAATCGCCATCCCCTCGCTTTTCAGCTTGCGCATCACGCCAAAAAGCTGCCTGGTCTCATGCGCATCCAGGCTGGAGGTGGGTTCGTCCAGGATCAGGATCCTGGCGGATGAAATTTCGAGGGAGCGTACAATGGCTACCATCTGCTGGATGGCAACCGAATAAGAACCCAGTGGCTGGGTTACATCAAGATCGATAGCCAGGCCGTGAAGAACCTGCCTGGCATGCGCGTTCATTGCCTTCCAATCCACCCGGCCGAATTTCATCGGTTGATGGCCGATGAGGATATTTTCGGCAATTGTCAGCTGGGGACAGAGATTGATCTCCTGGTACACCGTGCTAATCCCCATGCTTTGAGCATGTTGAGGCGAGCGGATCGAGACTTCCTTTCCATCCAAGGTGATCGTGCCCTTGTCCTGCCGCTCTACGCCAGTCAATACTTTGATCAACGTGGATTTACCAGCACCGTTCTCCCCCACCAGGGCGTGGATCTCCCCTTTCATGAGGGTGAAATCCACATCTTCCAAGGCTTGTACGCCGGGGAAGTTCTTAAAGATACCTTTCATGATCACGATATGGCTGCCAGGCTGGTCCATAGTCTGCCTCGGTCCAACAGAAATTCATTTGCATTGGTTTGGGGAGAAGCGGCGTTGGCGCCGCTTCTCCATTTTACACGAATCAATTCGTTTGAATAGTGACTCCCGGGAAGCCACATATTCCTTATGCAGTTTAATACTTGCGGGTCGGCAGAATGGTTTCAGCGTCAGCAGCGTAGAAAACGCCTTCCTGAGAAGGAATCCACTTGGGCAGAGTTTCGCCGTTGAGGGCTTTCAGGGCGGCTTCGAAGACCTGCGGGGCGAGCAGCGGGTTGCACTCAACAACGGTGTTGACATCGCCAGCGATCATGGCATTGAAAGCGCCAGCGGTGGCATCCACGGTGATGATCTTGATGTCGGTGCCAGCTTTTAGGCCAGCTTCGTTGATCGCCTGGGCGGCGCCGATGCCCATTTCGTCATTCTGGCCAAACACACCTTGAATGTCGGTGCTCTGCTGCAGCCAGGCTTCCATTACAGCCTTGCCTTCGGTGGCGCTCCAGTTGCCGGTTTGGGACTGGGTGATGACGATCCCGCATTCGGCGGCGGTTTCACGGAAGCCAATGCCACGGTCAATGGCGGCGGAGGAGCCCACATTGCCAACCAGCTCGACAACATTCTTCTTCTCGCTGCCTTCGAGTAGTTTGCACATCTCGGTGCCAGCCTTGCGGCCTTCCTCGACGAAGTCAGCGCCGATGAAGGTGACATACAGATCCTCTGAAGCGTCGATGCGGCGGTCCTGGAGGACGACCAACTTGCCGGCATCGGCGGCTTCCTGCAGAACCTCATCCCAGCCTGCCGCCTCGAGAGCGGAAAGGACGATGACGTTCACATCAGGATCCTGGATGAAGTTGCGGAAAGCTGAGATCTGGTTCTCGAACTTGTTCTGGGCATCGTAGAATTTCAATGTAAGACCGAGTTGGGCGGAGGTTTCATTGAAGGAACCTGTATTGGCGGCGCGCCAGCCACCTTCCGAGCCGGTCTGGATGAAACCGACGGTCAGATCGGCGTAGGTGCAATTAGGGGCGCAATCGGCACCGGCTTTCTTGGGGCCGCAACCGGCGAGCAGGACGATCATGACCAGTGCCACGGCGATAAAAACTAACTTGTTGATTTTCATCTTGCATTCTCCTTTTTTTGAGTTGAGGAAACGGATGCGGTGCTTTCCCAGGTAAAAACACCTCAATGAATACTGTATAACTTTGCCAGGTAAAAGTCCATGCTTTTGTTTTGGGGAGTGGTTAATGTTTTCACTTGTTCAGCGATAAAGATACAGCCATCCGTGTTTGGATGGCTGTTTTCTTTCGATTTGGGTTAAAATCTTGGGATTGGGATTGGTGCAAGACGAATTGGCATGCTCATGGTGAAGGCACGAGCTGGGTTCGACCAGGTCAATACTTGCGGGAGGGCAGGATCTCCAGGGCATTCTCCGGGAAGAAAATACTCTCTTCGGAGGGAACCCACTTGGGAACCGATTCCCCGTTGACGACCTTGAGGGCCAACTCAAAGAATTGCGGACCGAGCAATGGATTACATTCAATCGTGGCATTCAATTTCCCAATGATCATGGCTTCAAAAGCGCCGCGCGCGGCATCCACCGAAACGATCTTGATATCAGTGCCAGGCCGCCGCCCATATTCTTCTATTGCCTGGATGGCTCCCAGAGCCATATCATCATTGTGGGCATATACGGCGGTGATGATGTGGCCATACTCTTGCAGGAAGGCTACCATCACCTCATAGCCCCTGGCGCGGGTGAAATCGCCAGATACGGAATCGATGATCTTCATGAAGGGATAGTCCTCCAGGATCTCCCGAAAACCGACGTAACGATCATTGGCCGGCGCCGAGCCGACCGTGCCCACCAGCTCGACTATATTGGCTCTACCATTGGTAAGTCTAGCCAGTACCCTGGCAGCGTTGCGCCCCTCTTCCAGAAAATCGGAGCCGAGGTAGGTTACATAAGAATCTTCGGGTACATCGGCGCGGCGATCGACCAGGATGATGGGAATGCCGGCAGCTTTGGCTTCCTGGAAGATCGCGTCCCAGCCGGTTTCCACAACGGGCGAAATACCGATCAAATCCACTTTTTCCACGATGAATGTGCGCAAGGCCAGGATCTGGTTGTCCTGTTTTTGTTGCGCATCGATGAACTTGAACTCTATTCCCAACCTTTCAGCTTCCTGCTTGAGAGAATTGGTATTGGCGGTACGCCATTCACTTTCTGCTCCGATCTGGGCAAAGCCGATGACCAAATCCTGGTAGCTCTTCTTGCCGCCAGCGGAAAAACCATCATCTCCTTGCGCGGCAGTATTGGGAGACGAATCCAATGAACAGCCCTGCATGTTGAGAATGAGGGCAAGGCAAACACAGACATATGAAAATCCTGGGAACTCTCATTCTGTCCTCTCCTCCTGACCAGTGGTGAGATTTCTCCCTGCGGGACCAGGATCAGATATCACCCTGGCATCTTCGCTTTCATCGGCCATCCTGGCAGGAATGGTAAATGAAACACAGGTCCCCACGTGATACTCGCTTTTTACCGAGAGACCGTATTGTTTGCCGTAATACAACCTCAAGCGCTGGTTTACATTTCCGATGCCAAAACCGCTTTCCTGCCGGGCATCACCAATTTCGTCCGCCAATTCGCTCTGAAGCTGGGCGAGCTTGTCCGGAGTAAATCCAATGCCATTATCTTCGACCTCCAACAAGATCTCATTTTCAGCGCTCTTTTTCGCCCGTACCCAGATCGTGCCACCCGTGCCTCTTGTTCTTAATGCCGTGATAAAGGGCATTCTCCACAAGCGGCTGGAAGATCAGTTTCAGGACCGTGTGATCCGATACCGCATCATCGACCTCAATCTTGAAATCCAGGATATCACGATAGCGCATCTTTTGAATGGTGAGGTAACTCCTGCGTCCTTTCGATCTCTTCCCCAATGGTGATCCAATCCTTGCCCTTGCTCAGGCTGATGCGGAAGAAACTCGATAATGCGCTGACCATTTCAACGATCTGGTCGGTTTTTTGAGCTTCCGCCATCCATATAATGGTATCGAGGGTATTGTAAAGAAAATGGGGATTAATTTGGGATTGCAATGCTCTCAGTTCGGCCTTTTTCAGGGTTTCCTGCTCCTTGATCTTGGACTGCAGGAGCTCCCTGATCTTGCCGATCATGAGATTAAAACTCATCCCCAATTCGGCAACCTCATCGGCATTATCGCTGGAGACAAGGATCTGCAAATCATTCTGGGTGATCGTCTTGGTGACATCATGCAGTTTCTTTATGGGGGTGTATATACTCCTTGATAATGCCCATGCAGCCAAAACCGAAAAACCAACGGCGACAAAAATGAGCGTGATCGCAAAGGTTTCCCAAACAATAAAACCCGAGCGCATCTGCTGGTATTGCCCATTGGTTCGTTCCACTTCAAAGAGGACATAATCCTGGACAACATCTTCCACAACGCTGGTGACAAAGCGGATATCTTCCAGTACGATTTCATTTTCTGCCGTTGTGCTATGTTGGGCGACCTGCCTTCCCATCTTATCCACAACCTCTTTCAGCGTGCGCATCGTGCGGAGAATCACGTCCAACTTGACCTTGGCGCGATGGGAATCGGTATTCTCCATCATCCACAGCACTTTATTGTTGGCGTCATCGATAATATCGTACTGGATCCCGTTTGAGAACTGGACCTTTCCTGCCACTATCCTCCACATCTCATTATCGATATCGGGCTTTATACTGCCGCTAATGATGTTTGCCTGGGTGATATTGTTGATAATGGCATCATATTGACGGCTGTAATTCAAGAGCTGCAGTACAAGGAGGATATTGGTGGTGCCCATCAACAAAATGACGATACTCAGGGAGAGCAATATCTTTGTCCGGATCGAGAAATGGACCCCGGATAATGAATTTCGAAGCCCGAAAAGCCATTTTGGCGGGAATTGCCTGCGCCGATCCGAAGCCTTTTGGGGACGGGCATGTTTCTTTTTTCGCTCACCTACCGGTCCTGTTTTAGTCACTTTTACACCTGTGGATGCCTGCAGAACAATCAAAACCTCAACGCCGATGCAGATGTTCTTTGACTGCATGCGGAAGAGTATCCTTCAAAAAGCGAACTGTCGCTTTGACAGTGAAAATCTCAACGGCAGGGCTGGTTGGTCCTTCTATTCAACGCGATGGAGCAACCTTGCCTTGTGCGCGAAATTCAGTGGGCGATAAGCCGGTAATCTTCTTAAAGACATAACTGAAATAATGCGGATCGTTATAACCGACTGCATAGGAAACATCCGCCGAATTGAGCAGGGTGGTACGCAGCAATTCCTTGGCTTTCTTTATCCTGACCTCGGTGAGGTATTCTTTATACGTCTGACAGGTCTCCTGGCTAAAGATCATGCTAAAGTAGCTGGGGCTGAGGGTTACCCGGGAGGCAATCTCGTCCAGGGATAGATCCGGGTCCTGGTAATGTTCATCAATATATTCCCTGGCCTGGCGGATTGTTTTTAAATGTTGTCCGCCGGTTTGCGCGTCTCTAAACGACAAGGCGTTGATAAATATTTTGTACGTGTGTCCCTTTAGCTGGTCAATGCTTTCGATGTTTGCCAGGATCGCTTCGACGGTGGCAAGCTCGGGGATCACGGTATCAATGTCACCGCCAAGTTCGCCAACCAGCTTGGCGGCAGCCAAAAGGATGTCCATGAATATATAATTCTTAATCGTATACAGGCGAAGCGCAATTTCACCTATGGGTTGAATGTGAGCAGCAAAGAAATTCTCAAAATCATCTTTCACCCCGCAGCGCAAATAATGGTCAACGGCAGAGCGGTCTATTCTTTGGATTTCGACTTTCCCCCCACGCGGGCGAGGTCTTCCTTGCCCAAAGCAAGCGCATTTTGTACACGAACGACCGCCTCGATAAACGATTCGTAGATATCACCAATCCGACTCTTTTGCGCACCCACTCCGGTGATGAGCCGATACCTGGTCTTGTTCACCTCTTTTTCGACCAGGCTCACCAACATTTCCTGCTCTTCATCCAGGTATTGAGGGGTATTCCCTTTCATCAAAACGATCATCTCCTGCCAATCCTTTGGGATGATAAAAATATCAGGATTGGTTCCAGCCTGCCCCGAAATGAGCCTTTGTAATCCCTGGCACTCCTCATAATCGAATTGTTCCGAGCGATCACGCAGTTCAAATTTTAGCAAAATGACCAGGAAGCAGCGGGCAATAAGGTCCATGCCCAGAGTGCGCCCCTGCTCTATAGCTTCTGCCGAAGAGATCGCTCCGGTGACCACCTTCAGCAGGAATTTTTCGCGCAGCATGGCCCGGTTTTCTTCCAATTGACCTTGCAGTTCTTTCAGTTTTTCCTGTTCCAATTTCTCCTGGTCGAGCTGGAGGGCAATTTTCTGGAGAACACTGTGCATATCCTGAACGGTGACCGGTTTTAGCAGGTACTCGGAGACTCCGAGCTGGATGGCCTGTTGAGCATATTCAAACTCATCATGCCCACTCAGGATGATGATCTTTATCCACGGCATGCTGCCGCGAACGATCTTGCAGAGCTGCAGACCGTCCATGAACGGCATCTTGATATCCGTGATCAACACATCCGGCCTGGTTGTCCTGATGAGCGGAAGGGCCATTTCGCCATCGGAGGCTTCCCCGCAATACTCAAAACCATTGGCATTCCAATTGACATTATCCCGGATCCCCTCCCTGGTCATGATCTCATCTTCGACAAAAAGAACTTTATACGTCATCGCTGGCTCTCTTTGAACCCGGGACATTGGCACGGCGCGTGCTGCCTGTGTCGTATCCAACAGGCAGCAGCCAAGCAAACCAATAGCATGATAACAAGAATCACAAGAAGGTTCAAGGCTAACGCTCGTCGCATCTGCAATACGGACTCAAATAAGGACACATAAATCCAACTTGGGAACGAAGCGCATCCTTGCACGAGCCGAGATTCCGCGCCTACGCCGCTTGACTCGCCCCGCCCACAACTGTATAATCTACATAACAACCGTGAGTAGTAGGCAGAACGCACGCTGATAGAGAAGGAGGTCGCTGGTCTTGGGACCAATGGCTGGAAGCCTCCGCAGCAAACAACTGCCGAAGTCGCACGGTGCATTTGCTGAAGAAATCCGAGTGAGAGTAGACCAGCACGGGTCCGCCCGTTACAGCCGGAGCCGGATGATCGTCCGGGCTGAGAGCACCATTGGGTGAATTGAGGTGGTACCGCGGCGCCCGCCGTCCTCATCAGGATGCGGGCGTATGTATCTTAAGCCGTGAGGCCAACCAGCAAGGAATATTTGTGAGGTCAAAATGACAGAATACCAGTTACCCAAAGCCTACGATTTCAAGTCCACAGAGCCGCGCATTTACGAAATGTGGGAGAAAAACGGCTACTTTCGGCCGTCAAACGACCCGCAAAAGCCGGGATTTCGATCCCGACCAAGAAACCGTTCGTCATTTCGATCCCGCCGCCCAATGTCACCGGCGAACTTCACCTGGGACATCCTCTTTTTGTCGCGATGGAAGACCTGATGATCCGCTACCAGCGCATGAAAGGTCTCTCGGCCCTGTGGGTGCCGGGGACGGATCACGCCGGCATCGCCACCCAGTTGCAGGTGGAACGGATGCTGGTGAAAGAGGGCACCAGCCGGGAAGCCATCGGTCGGGAGGAATTCCTGCGGCGAACCTGGGCATGGAAAGAAAAATACGGCGGTATCATCACCAACCAGATCCGCCGCATGGGCGCCTCCTGCGATTGGGAACGCGAGCGTTTCACGCTGGATGAAGGCTTGAGCCGTGCAGTGCGCGAAGCTTTCGTGCATTTGTATGATAAAGGGCTGGTCTACCGCGGGCCGCGCCTGATCAACTGGTCACCGGGGCTCAAGACCGCGGTCAGCGACCTGGAAGTGGAATACAGCGAAGAGCAGGCCACGCTGTATTATTTCAAGTACATGCTCAAGGATTCCGCCGAATATATCCCCGTGGCAACCATCCGCCCCGAGACCATCCTGGGCGATACGGCAGTGGCTGTCCACCCGGAGGACGAGCGTTACAAGCGGTTCATCGGCAAGACGGCGATCGTGCCCATGCTGGGACGGGAGATCCCGGTCATCGCGGACGAATATGTGTCGCGCGAGTTCGGTACCGGGGCGCTCAAGATCACGCCCGGGCACGATCCGAACGATTATGAGATCGCCCAGCGGCACAACCTGCCGATCCTGTCGATGCTGGATGCAGCAGCGAAAGTGACCGAAGTGGGCGGACCCTATGCAGGGCTGGACCGGTATGCCTGCCGGGAAAAACTATGGGCGGACATGAAGTCTGCGGGCCTGGTCATCAAGGAAGAGGCGTACCTGACCACCATCCCGAGGTCGCAGCGCGGGGGAGAGATCGTCGAGCCGATGGTCTCGGTGCAGTGGTTCGTGCGCATCGAGCCCCTGGCGAAGGCGGCCCTCGAGGCCGTCCGGGATGGGCGGATCAAGATCGTGCCGGAGCGCTTCGAGAAGGTGTACTTCAACTGGCTGGAAAATATCAAGGATTGGTGCATCAGCCGCCAGTTGTGGTGGGGGCACCGCATCCCGGTGTGGTATTGCGACGATTGCGGCAAGCAGACCTGCACCCGGACCGATCCCCAGGCGTGCAGTCACTGCGGCAGCAGGAACATCCACCAGGATCCGGATGTGCTGGATACATGGTTCTCCTCCGCCTTGTGGCCGTTCTCGACCCTGGGTTGGCCGGATAAGACGCCCGACCTGGATTATTTCTACCCCACGGCTGTCATGGAAACGGGTTACGACATCCTGTTCTTCTGGGTGGCGCGGATGATCATGATGGGATTGGAATTAACCGGCATAGCGCCATTTGACACCGTTTACCTGCATGGACTGGTGCGCGACGAGCACGGGCGCAAGATGAGCAAATCTTACGGCAACGTGATCGATCCGTTGACGGTCATGGATGATTATGGCACGGATGCCTTGCGCTTTACCCTGCTGGTAGGCTCCACGCCCGGACAAGACATGAACGTCAGCGTCAAGAAGGTGGAAGGCAACCGCAATTTCGCCAACAAGATGTGGAATGCGGGGCGATTTGTGATCTCGGCCATCGCCTCTCTCGGTGACGAAAGCCAGGTTAAACCAGGCGACTGGACCCTGGCAGACAGCTGGATCTGGGCGCGGTTGCAAAACCTGGTCCGCGAGGTGGAACGCTTATTCCAGGCTTACCAGTTTGGCGAGGCCGGGAGGCAGATCTATGAATTTTTCTGGTCGGATTTTGCGGATTGGTACGTGGAAGTGGCAAAAAACCAACTGCAAAAGCCCGAGAACAAGCAACAGACTGCCCGGACACTGGCACGGGTGCTGGATGTCTCCCTGCGCCTGCTGCACCCCTTCATCCCGTTCGTCACGGAAGAAATTTGGGGTCACCTGAGAAAAGCAGTGGATCAAAGCCAGGCCCTGTCCACGCTAAGCGAAGATTGGCCCGAGGCGCTGATTATCGCTCCCTGGCCGGAGCCGAGACCTGTCGAAGGTTGGGAAGATTCCAAGATTGCCGATTTTGGACTGCTACAGGAGATCATCCGCTCCATCCGCAACCTGCGAGCGGAGAAAAAGGTCAGTCCAGCCAGGCGTATCCCGGCGACCCTGGTGGGCGGAGATAAAACAAGCCTGCTCCAGGAGCAGGCGATAATGATCTCCACGCTGGCCGGCCTGGACCAGGCAAAGTTCAGCATTCATCAATCCCTGGATGCCAAACCCGAGGAGGCCATTGCGCTGGTGGTGGGTCAGATCGAGATCCACATCCCAATGTCAGGGATGGTGGACGCAGGCGAAGAACGGGCACGGCTCGAGAAGGAGATCGCCGGAATCCAAGTTCAGACCGACCGGCTCGAAAAATTGCTCGGATCGGATTTTGCGAACAAAGCCCCGGCAGCCGTGGTCCAAAAGGAACGTGAACGCCTGGCGGCGCTCCAGGAGACAGCTAAAAAGTTGAAAGCACAACTGGGATAAGTCAAGAAAAATCTGCCCGTCAATTCAGCGGGCAGATTTATTTATACCGTTTCATCGTGGAGAGGGTGGAGGTGCTGATCTTGGGGAGAAGCACCTTGAACGTGGATCCCTTCCCCGGGCCTTCGCTCTCCGCCCAGACCTTGCCGCCATGGGCTTCCACCAGCCCCCTGGCGATGGGGAGGCCGATCCCCATGCCGCTGTATTTGCGCGTGGTATGCGGCTCGACCTGGTAGAACTCGCTGAAGATTTTGGTCAAGTCGTTCGGTTCAATTCCCATCCCGGTATCCTGGATGGAGACAAGCACATCCCCGCCCGGCCTGAGCATCGCATGGATGTTGATCTTGCCACCTTCCGGGGTAAAACGCACGGCATTATCCAGCAGGTTGACGAAGGCAGAGGTCATTTTCTCGGGATCACACTTGATCGGGAGAGGCGCTTCCGGGAGTTGCAGGTTCACACGCTGGTTCTTGGCGGCAGTAAGTGGCTCGACTTCGTTGAATGCCCCGCGCAGGATGAGTTGGATCGGCACCATGACGCGATGCATCACCATTTCCTTCGAACGGAGCATATTCAAGTTCGTCATGGCATCCACCAGGGTGCGCATCTGCATGGCAGCATCGAGGACCTGCCTGGCATGCTGGGAGAATTCGCCAGCCGATTCCTCCTGCAGGAAGGTTGCATAGCCGATGATCACCCCCAGGGGAGTGCGCAATTCGTGCGATGCCAGGGCGAGGAAATTGGATTTCAACAGGTCTGCCCCCTGCAATTCGGTATACGCATCCCGAAGGGCTTTTACCAGGCGGGCGTTGTGCAGGGCAATCGCTGCCTGCGAGGCGATCACCGAGAGGATATCCACATCCGCTTCGGTGAATGTTCCGTTATGCTTGTTCAGCGCCTCCAGGACCCCGGTGGGGCGGTCGCGCACACGCATGGGAACGCCAAGCAGGTTGCGTATCTCGTAGGGAACATGATTCTTGATGACAAAATTATGCTGGGTGTTGTTCTTTACATCCGGAATGAGGATCGGCTTATTGGAGTAGAAAATCTCGCCCGCAAAGCTATTTTCCAGGGGGATGGGAATCTCGGACAATTGTCTCGGGTCTGGCCCTGCGGAGGCGGTCAAAGAGAGCCGGCACTGCTTATCGTCGTAAAGCAGGATCAAGACCGCTTCGCATTCCAAGATCTCCGCAGCATTGTCAATGATCAGCTGGAGCAGATCCTGGAGGTTCAGGGTTGAATTAAGGGTAAAGCTGACATCGATCAGCCGGGCCATTTGTTCGGCCATGAAGTGAAGTCGATGTCGCGGTTTTTCCATAAGCATAGTGTAAACCCGATTTCATTCGCTGCGCAATACAGAACATTTGTTCTGATTGATAGGTAAAAACACAGGGGCTGGATCTCCAACCCCTGCGGAACCTATATTTCCTGCTTGCGCAGGATCAGCCAGGCAGCAGCCAAAAACAGGATAATCAATGCAAAACTGATCCAAAGTGCAGGCCAAGCGGAGACGTCCCCGCCCAACACCAGTGCAGCCCCCCAAGTGAACAACTGTCCCGGGAAAATATTCCCCGATGCGAGGCAGGGAACCCACTCCCCCCACCAATACCAGCCCGGCGAAGGCCAGCCCGGCGGCTGCGGCCTGGGTCCGGGCCAGGGTGCTGCAAAAAAGCGCCAGGGCGACATAAACGAGGAAGACAACCAGCATCAGGCCATTGAGGGCCAGGAAGGGCCCCCATGCCAGTGTATCGAACAGGAGCAGGGTGTAATACCAGCACCCCAGGGCAGAGATGAACAGGCTGAGGGCGAAGGTGAGGCTCAACGCGGTGAACTTCGCCGCCAGGAAGGTCAGATGCGAGACGGGGTGGGTCAGCATCATGACAGCGGTACCGCGTTCCTTCTCCTGGATGACGACGCCCATACTCATCAGGACGGCGAGCAGGATGCCAAACTGGCTCATGTTCTTGATGTATTGACCGACTGCATCTGCAATTGAGGGGACAGGGATCAGATCAGCCAGGCCGGCAGGCATATTTGGAACGGATCTGAGCAAATCGGGGGTCACTTTTGCAAGCAAGGGCGAGGCAAGCCCGAAGATCACCAGGACCGCAGCCACAATCAAAAAGCGCTTGGTGCGCCATTGCTCCATTAATTCCTTGCGAAGAACATTTATAAATAACATTACAGCACCTCCGGGACGGTCAATTGGAGGAACACATCTTCAAGGGATGGACGGGTCTCTGCGAAGCGACGAAGGGAGACATCCTGCGCAACTGCGGTTGCCAGAATCTCCTTGCGGGCACGGGCGACATCCTTGACGGTGACATGGAGGACATCCGCGTCCATGCTGACGGCCACTGCCCACGGCTGGGTCTTGAGTACCTCGACCCAACGCAGTCCTGCGGAGACATCGGTGACTTCAGCCTCGAAGATCGGCCTGGCATAACGCTCCATCAGCGATTCGCGCGGGGCTTGGACGATCATTTTTCCCTTGTTGATGATCCCAACCATGTTGCAGACACGTTCCACATCTGCCAAAATATGGCTGGACATGAGCACCGTGCAATGACCACGCAGATCTTCGATCAGGTCGAGGATCTCCTTGCGCCCCAGTGGATCCAGGGCACTTACCGGCTCATCCAGCAGGAGCACTTTTGGATTGTGAATCATGGCTGCAGCCAGGCCGAGGCGCTGGCGCATGCCGCGCGAGAACCCGCCGATGCGACGTTTTACGACATCTGCCAGGTGCACCAGGTCGAGCAGTTCACGAACCTGCCTGTTGCGCTCCTTGGAAGGTATCTCGTGCAGACGACCGAGATAGTCCAGGAACTCGACAGGCGTCATCCAGGGGTAGAATGCTGGTTCCTCGGGAAGGAAACCGACCATCCGGGTGAGAATATGCCCATCTGCAGCCACGTCAATGCCGGCCACGCTTGCTTTTCCTGAGGTTGGGTGCGCCAGGCCGGTCAAAATGCGCAATGTGGTGGTCTTGCCGGCACCGTTTGGACCCAGGAAGCCATAAATGCTGCCGGGTTCCACGAACAGGTTCAAGCCGTCCAGGGCGCGAACCGTGCCGTAATGCTTGTGAAGTTCCTGTGTGGTGATCATTCTTCCTTCCTGCCGAAGACAAAGTAGATGATGGGCCCGATATAATTCACAAAAACGATGACCAGCACCCAGATCCACTTTGGGCCGCGGGTATGCTCACGGCGGAGCAGGTCGACCAGGGCAAAGATCATCAGGGCGAGCTGAATGATGAGCACCGGTATCAGGAAGGGGATATATTTGGCAAGTTCCGAGTAGTCCATGCTTTATTCCTTTCAAAAAAATGGTTACAGATTATTGAAACAGGTCATTGATCAGGTGAAGAGAAGACGTGATCACGGCATCGTGCGCCGGCGGCGAGCAACGCGGTCCAACGGGCGCTTGGCGATGACCTGGGATTGATTGGAGTTCTCAACGGTACGAAAACCGACCACTTCCCAGCCGTCCTCTCCCATTTCGTTGAGCATTGTCTCAAGTTCATTGTCTTTGACGCCTTTGAAGAAGCTACCGACGGTGATTACACGGTATTCCCATTGGTTGCTTTCAGACATGGAAACCTCCAAAAATGGTGCAGAACGGAGAGTTATTTTTAACCCGAGCCACTACATCGTCATTTGCCAGGACCAAATGTTTCACGTGAAACGTATTCTGTACCATCATGTTGAAAAACGACATTGTATGGGCGGGATTTGTTTCACGTGAAACGTTACGCTATTCTTCCTTCTTGGGCATATTCTGCTGGGCCAGCGAGGTGATGCCACTGATCCCGCCCAGGTTCATCGTGTCCACTGCGCTGCTGGGGACGATCACCAAGGCGCCTTTCTCCTTCAGCCCTTCGAAGAGCATGTTCATGGCGCGCAGGTGCAGCGCGGTTGGATTGTTGATGTAGGCCTTGGAGGCCTCGGCGAAGGAATCGGCAATCTGTTTCTCAGATTTGCCCAGGATTACGCGTGCCTGGCGTTCGCGTTCAGCCTGCGCCTGGCGGGACATGGCATCTTCCAGGTCGGGAGGAATGACAATGTCGCGGATCTCCACGGATTGGACGGTGATGCCCCAGGGCGTGGTGCGCTCATCGATGATCTTTTGCAGGTCGGCATCCATGCGGGCGCGACCGATAAGGATGTCGGCAAGCACACTTTGCCCAATGATCTCGCGCAATGCGGTCTGGGCAGCCCAGGCGATGGCAACGCGGTAATCGGCAACCTCCAGGGCGGCCTTTTCCGCGTCCCAGACGACCCAGAACAGCACAGCATCCACATCCACGGGAACGGTATCCATGGTCAGTGATTTTTCAGCAGAAAAGGGTGTGACCATGACGCGGTGGTCAATCCAGTTTGGGATGCTGTCCACGATGGGAATGATCCAGAAGGGGCCTGGACCGGCCAATTTCTGGAACCTGCCCAGGCGCAGGATGACTGCTTTCTCCCACTGGGCGGCAACTTTCAAGCCTAAGAGAAAGTAGAAGCCGACCAGTGTCCAGCCGGTGATCCACATAACGGTCCAAAAATCAGACAGGAGGCCGCCTGCGGACATCAAGACTCCCCCAAGACAGGCAATCAGCAGAAAGATGGTAAAGAGAAACCCGGAAATGCCAGGTACGTGCATATTCGACTGCTTGCTTTGCCTTACATCTCTTGTAAGGTTGGGTAAAGAACTTGGAGACATGGTTACATCCTTTCTTGGGTCATCAAACACGAAGTGGGGGAGAATCAAGCTTACTTGGCGGCACTGCGCAGGTTGGGAGAGTCAAAGAACAATCCTTCCACCAACATCCCTTCAATCTTGAAGACAACTGTCACAACAATATCTTCCTGTTGATAGGTGCAGCGGATGCGGTAGAGGGCAAATTCCTCCTGGTTGGAAAGGCTCAATTTCCCGGTCGAGACAAAATTTCCACTGGAGGTGATGAGCAGGTTGCGCAACTGGGTAAATTCATCTTCCGGGAAGGCGGCGAGCATTTCGTCGCTGAAATCATGTGTGAATGCCGGGTAATCACCGCTGTCAAGCGCTGTCAGGATATTCGCGGTGATATTAATGATCTCGTCGTCTGCCAACCCGGCGGGGCTGGGCGCTGCGCACCCCGTTGCCAGGAACACCAGGACGAGTAGTGAGCCAATTGTGGGGAGTATGCGGGTTCGGATCATTATTCTTTTCCTTTTATTTTGGATTCTGCCTGTTTATGAATAATGGCAAGGATCTCTTCGGCTGTGAAACCCAAGCGGAGGGCGTCAGCAATATAACGGTCGGTGATCGCCTCGAACGTGGTCCGGCGGATGGTTTCAGTCACTTCGGGAGGCGGCGTTTCCAAAATATAGGTTCCGCGACCCTGCTGGGTTGAAATGATGCCGGCTTCGTCGAGGATACGGTAAGAGCGGGCAACAGTGTTGAAATTGACCCGCAGCTCAGTTGCCAGGGCACGGACCGTGGGGAGTTGATCGCCAACCTGGATGTGCCCGCTGGCAATCATTTCCTTGATGCGGTCCACTACCTGGAGGTAAATCGGTATCCCTGAGCGGAAGTCAAGTTCTAGGTTCATGGAAATTGTATCATTGTATTATTGTATGATTGTATCATTGTAATAATTGTATACCAAATCCCCCTTTTGTCAAGCCCATCTTCACTTGACGGGCGTGGTAGAATCAATTGGCAAATTTTCTAAAGGAGTATCATATGGAACAACAAACCGGCACCTTTGCCGTCAAAAAAGGACTGGCTCAAATGCTTAAAGGCGGCGTGATCATGGATGTTGTCACTGCGGAACACGCCAAGATCGCTGAAGATGCGGGTGCATGCGCGGTGATGGCGCTCGAGAGAGTTCCTGCGGACATCCGCGCCCAGGGCGGCGTGGCGCGCATGTCGGATCCCGACCTGATCCTAAAGATCATGGATACGGTTTCCATCCCGGTGATGGCCAAATGCCGCATTGGACATTTCGTGGAGGCACAGATCCTCGAGGCCATCGGCGTCGATTATATCGATGAGTCTGAAGTGCTCACCCCGGCGGACGAGGAACATCACATCCTGAAGCATAATTTCAAGGTGCCATTCGTGTGCGGCTGCCGCAACCTGGGAGAAGCGCTGCGCCGGATCGGCGAAGGGGCGGCAATGATCCGAACCAAGGGTGAGGCCGGCACCGGCGACGTGGTGGAGGCGGTCCGTCATGCCCGCACCGTCATGGGCGAGATCCGCCGCCTGACGACCATGGCAGATGAGGAATTGATGCATTTTGCCAAGGAGATCGGAGCGCCTTACGAGTTGGTCAAGGAAACCAAGGAATTGGGACGCATGCCGGTGGTCAATTTTGCTGCCGGAGGTGTTGCCACCCCTGCCGACGCCGCATTGATGATGCAACTCGGTGTGGACGGCGTTTTCGTGGGCTCGGGCATTTTCAAATCCGGCGACCCGGCCAAGCGCGCGGCAGCCATTGTCAAAGCGGTCACCCACTATACCGACGCGTCCATCCTGGCGGAGGTGAGCAAGAACCTGGGCGAGCCAATGGTGGGTCGCAACGTTTCCCAGATGCCTGAAGGAGAGAAGATCGCCGGGCGGGGCTGGTAGGAGCCAGAACATCCTGTCCAGGCGGTCATTCAATATGAAAATCGGTGTCCTCGCCATCCAGGGCGACTTTGCCGAACACGTTGCCATGCTCAGGCGCCTGGGCGTGGCGGCTGTCGAAGTGCGCCTGCCTCTCCAACTTGAGGGGTTGAATGGACTCATACTCCCGGGTGGCGAATCCACCACCATTGGGAAACTGGCTGTGGATTTTGGCTTGATCGATCCGCTGCGGGATTTCAGCAGGAGCCACGCCATCTGGGGAACCTGCGCAGGGGCGATCTTCCTTTCCCGGGATGCCCGCCGCAGCCAACCCCTGCTGAACATCATGGACATCACGGTGCAGCGCAATGCTTTCGGGCGCCAGGTGGATTCGTTCGAAGCTGACCTGGATATTAAGGCACTCAACCTGGCAACGGGAAGCTCCACGCCCTACCATGCCATCTTTATTCGTGCGCCCATCATTGACTCTGTTTTCGGGGAAGCCAGGGTGCTCTCTGCCCTTCCAGACGGGCGGATCGTTGCGGCGCAACAGGGAAAAATCCTTGCCACCTCGTTCCACCCGGAACTGACCAGTGACACCCGCTTCCACGAATTCTTCCTTACCCTGGCAGGCTAAACTGCCTGAAAAGTATGGATCCTTCGCCAATGCAAACCTCATGACGGTCCGCTCGCTCGATTTCCTCGATCTCCCTTTCCTGCCGCGTTATCGCCAGGACATCCTGGCACTCGACAGCGCCAGGTGGCTGACGCACGGTAACCCACTGAGTACCACAGCCCTGCTCTCCTATCTTGATCCGCGCCGAAACATTTACACCGCCCTGATCAACGAGGACGAAAACACGCTGATGGGTCAGATCGTCCTGAGAGAAGGTGAAACCTCGGCCCGGCTGACCTTCCTTGCCCCGGCGAAGAAGATCAACGGGCTGGCGCTCGCCTTGCTCGATCACCTGACCCGGCAAGCCGGAGAGTGGGGAGCGCTGCATGTGCTTGCCGAGGTGGATGAAGAAAGCCCTGCCTTCCAGACCTTGAGACAGGCAGGATTTGCCATGTACGCCTGGCAACGGATCTGGAAGTTGCCAAATCTCGGCGGGGATGCGGAGCAAAGCCACTGGCGCGAGGCCCAGGATGCGGATTGGCCCTCCGTACAGTCACTGCACGCCCAGATCGTGCCGGCGTTGTTGCAACCGGTGGACCACCTGCCCAGGCAAGTGATGGGCGTGGTGTGCACCGCCGGAAATGGATTGCAGGCCTACGCCATGTTCACCAGTGGACCGGAGGGAATCTGGCTGCAAATGATCGTGCCGCCCAATTCGAAGCTGCTCCTCGGCACAGGTTCATGGACTGGTGCGAACCATTGGAGGCGGGAACAAAAGGGCTGTTCATGTGTGCGTACGTTCCTACCAGGCCTGGCTCGAAACGGCGCTGGATGACTTGCACGCAGAGGCAGGCCCCCGCCAGGCTGTGATGGTCAGGCGGCTGGCGTTGCCCATCAAGGAACTGCAAGCAATTCCAGCCATGGAGAAAGCACTGGCAAAGGCAAAACCTGCAGCACCGGTGGCCCGAACGACCACCCTGGAGGCAAATCACGACGAGGCTGTAGCACCCAACGGGACTGGAGCCATCCCTCAACATTAGAGAGTGGAATTGATGACCCAACTTAAAATAACCGACGATCTTGATGCCCTGCTGGGCGTGCTGCCCAAAACCATCATGGATGCGGTGCATAAAGCGGATGACTATGACAACCTGCTCGAGATCATCCTTGATCTTGGGCGTGTTCCGACCGCCCGCTTTGTGGACCGCGAGATCGTACTGCGCAATACGGAAGTCACCCGGGCGGAGATCGACCATGTGGATGAGCACATCGGTGAATTTGATACCGACAACCGCGCGGGGATCGAACGCACCCTGCACCGCATCTCTGCCATCCGCAACCGGCGCACGCATATTGTCGGCCTGACCCTGAGAGTGGGGCGGGCGGTGTACGGCACGGTGGATATCATCCAGGATATCGTCGAGTCGGGCAAGTCGGTGCTGATCCTGGGTCGACCGGGTGTGGGCAAGACCACGCTGCTGCGTGAAGCGGCGCGCATCCTGGCGGAGACAAAACGGGTCATCATCGTGGACACATCCAACGAGATCGGCGGGGACGGGGATGTGCCGCATCCTGCCGTGGGCAAGGCGCGCCGGATGCAGGTGCGCGAGCCAATGCTGCAGCACGAGGTGATGATCGAAGGGGTGGAAAACCACAATCCCGAGGTGATCGTCATCGATGAGATCGGCCGCGAACTGGAGGCCGCCGCGGCGCGCACCATTGCCGAACGCGGCGTACAACTGATCGGTACTGCCCACGGACAGACGCTCGACAACCTGCTGCTCAACCCGACCCTCTCTGACCTGGTCGGAGGCATCGAGGCGGTGACCCTCTCGGATGAAGAGGCCCGCCGGCGGGGTACCCAGAAGACAGTCCTGGAACGGCGCGCCCCGCCCACCTTCGATGTCCTGGTCGAGATCAAGCAGCGTGACCGTTTTGCAGTCCACATGGATATCGCCGCGTCGGTGGATTCGCTGCTGCGCGGCTTCCCCCTGCCGCCAGAGATCCGCTCGCGAGGGATGGATGGGAAGATCCTGGTGGAGAAAGCCAAACCGGACCCCAAATCCAGGCCCGAATCGGAATTCCGCATTGAAAACGGGCAAACGACCGGCCCCAGGCGCCCGCTGCGCCAGCAACCGGCACCTCTCTCTCCGCTCGGCAGCGAGGCGCAGCCTGTCGCGAGCGAAGGGGAAGCAAGCGGGGCAGCTTTGTCGGTTGAAACCCACCGCACCCCCCTGCAGCACGTGCGCGTATATCCCTACGGCGTGGCGCGCGACCGCTTGATGCAGGCAGCCAAACGGATGGGCGTGCCGGCCATCTTTGTCAAGGATGCAGGCGAAGCGGACGTGCTGGTGACACTGCGTTCCTATTATCGCGATCGCCAGCAGACGGTGATGGAAGCCGAACACCGCGGAATGCCGGTCTACGTGCTGCGGGCAAATACCGTCAGCCAGATGGAACAATTCCTGAGCGACCTGTTCAACCTATCGGAGATGGTGCCGGCAGCCGCGGAGGTCGATTATGTCAAGAACCAGACCCAGGCTGCCATTGCGGCGGTGCTGAACGGCGAGCGCTGGGTGGACCTGCCAGCCGGACCGGCGACGGTGCGGCGCATCCAGCACGAACTGGCGCGTGATGCGGAACTGGTCAGCCACTCGTACGGTAAAGAGCCGCGCAGGCATGTCAGGATATTCAGGGAATAGTGATGGGATGACAGATCCTGTTGATCCATTGGCACCCAAGAGGCGAGTAGAAACCTGATGTTTATCACGCTTGAAGGTCCTGAAGGTTCCGGAAAGACTTCCCATGTCGCACCCCTGGTGGAATACCTGCACAAGAAAGGGTACACGGTATTCCCAACGCGCGAACCCGGGGGGACATCCATCGGCGAACAGATCCGCGAGGTGCTGCACAGCCTGAAGAACTCCGAGATGCATGCGCGCACCGAAACACTGCTTTACCAGGCAGCCCGGGCGCAGTTCGTGGAACAGGTGGTACGGCCGCGCTTGATGCTGGGTGATATCGTAATTTCCGACCGCTACGCCGATTCGACACTGGCATACCAGGGTTACGGGCACCAACAGGACCTGGAACAAGTGCGCGCCCTGATCAAGTATGCCACCGGGGGCATGATCCCGGACCTGACGGTGCTGCTGGATGTGGACGTTGAAGTGGGGTTGAAAAGAAAGAAAAACGGTGTTGAGTGGAACCGCCTGGATGCATACACCGTGGATTTTCACCAACGCGTGCGCAATGGCTACCTGGAAATGGTCCAAAGCGAGCCAGGCAGGTGGGTGGTGGTGGATGCCGGACAGGGTTGGCAGGAAGTGCAAGCAGGATTGCGAAAAGCCATCCTGGAAAGAATCCAAAAAGTGTAAGTTTTTTCAGCTCGCGTGGTTTGTTTCCCGCCTCTACTCGTCCCCCAATCCCTCGCCTGCCAGGTCGGGAAGGTCCTTCTCGATCTGCTCGGGGGATTGACCTTTTTCCAGCCGGTCGACGACCTCACCAAACTCGGGCGGGATTTCTTCGCCCAATTCATTCCCCATTTTGCGCATCAGTCGCCCCATGGCGCGCGGGTCCTTCTCCAAGCCCTCCAGGGCATCCGGATTGGAGAGGTCGCCAGCCATGGATTCGATGCGGTCATCGTCCGTCCTGGCAACACGGACGCGGGGCAACCGCCGCCGGACATGGCTGCTCTTGCAGTGGGGGCAGGTGATGGGACGGGTTCCGTATTCGGCGTAACTCAAGAAAATATCGAAGCGTTGGTTGCAATCGAGACAGATGAAATCGTAGAGCGGCATGGCTAAATTTTAACCCGTTTCGGTTACAATAGCGGAATGTCCGATTCGGAATTCAACATCTATAATCCCCAGCCGCTGTTGATCGTCATCTCCGGTCCCTCGGGAGTGGGCAAGGACAGCGTCCTGCGCTCAATGAAGGAATGCGGTCTGCCTTTCCATTTTGTGGTCACTGCCACCACCCGCCCGCGCCGCCCGGAGGAGATACATGGGAAGGATTATTTCTTCGTCAAGAAGGAAGAATTCGCCCACATGATCGATCAAGATGAGCTGATCGAATATGCCATCGTTTATGGGGATTATAAAGGGATCCCCAAGCAACAGGTGCGCGAGGCTCTGTCTTCAGGCAAGGATGTGGTCATGCGGCTGGACGTGCAGGGCGCGGCCACCCTGCGCAAGCTGGCGCCGGAGGCCGTGCTCATTTTCCTGACCACTCAATCTGAAGAGGAATTGGTGGAACGGTTGAAGAGGCGCAAGACGGATGCCGCCGAGGACCTGAGCCTGCGCATCGCCACTGCCCGCCAGGAACTCAAGCGGGCAAACGAATTCGATTATGTCATCGTCAACTCGGACAATCACCTCGGTGAGACAACCAACACCGTCGTTTCCATCATCGAGGCGGAACACCACCGGGTAAATCCACGTAAAGTCAGCCTGTAGAACAAGCTGGGGATCAGAGCGCACGAACACCAGAAGGGGATTGCCTGTCTCGAGACAGGCACGCACTGTCCCGGCAAAACCACGCTTGGAAAACAAAAAACAGGAGATGTCTCCTGTTTTTTTCTTATTCCGTGCCAATCTGTTTGATTATCGACAGACCACCGGGAATTGGTCGCCCGGCTTGATCAGGGAAGATCCGCAGTGTAATATACCTGCCCACTTATTGCAATAAAGAGACTACGATTTGGACTGAGTGCCATAGCAGTGGCTGTTTCTGCCAGCATGGCGGCGCGTTGATCCTCGGGGGCGCGAAATTGGCCCAACAGGACCAATAAATCAGGGCGTGCACTAAAGCGATAGACAGCCTGGGTATACGGTTCAAAGAAATACAGGGTCTGATCCGGGGCGTCGGTAAAGGTCATCGAGGAGAAAGTGGCATCGGCGATCTTGACGCCGGATTGGTGCTCGGGACGGTTATCGACGAATTGGGCGGGATCTGCGCAGCGCTTGGGAACCCCCTGGAATTCGACCAGGGTACAGGCGGTGACATGACCGTCGGTATGGAGCAGGTACATATCTGCGCCGTTGGTTGCCAGGTCAATGACCGAGTTCATATCGCCCGGAACCTGTTCTCCGAAGAACATCTTTGGGGGAAGCGAGAACTTGCCTTCTTCATCCGGCATGTAATACCAGATCGCATTCCTGGCAGGATCCAGGATGTACAGATACCCAGTGGTTTCATCAATGGTAAAAGCAGCAATATCACTCCAGCCCATTTCGGGCGGGGATAACTGGATTCCCTTCGGTTTGGATGGGCTGGAGGCACAATAGATCAAAGCGCCATTCGAATCCAGCGCCATCAGGGTGGCTTTATATGGATTCACCTTGGGTGCGGCAATGATGTCGATCAATGTTCCAACGGTTATGCCGTCAACTGTCCCGGGCTGGCAGACAAAATCACCATCCACGTGGTAACCCTGTACGCTGGCATAGAAACGTGAAACGGCTCCGCGCGTCCCGTCCAGCAAGTACAGGTCGGTGGAGGTGGCTGCCATGCGAGTGACATTCATGGTGCGGCTCAGGCCTCCAACGATTGCCGGGCCAAAATCCAGGCGCATGATATTGTCCAGATTATCGAGAGCGGTCTGGGCCTGGAGGCGCAGACTCTGCGAGTCCCCGGTCTTTTTATAACCTTCAGCGCTGTCGAGGTAATAAAGAGTCCGCTCCCAGCCCACGCGAATGTCTGCCGGACTGGTTTGACCTGAAGCCCAGGCTGCCGAGGCAAAAGCCAGGTCGTAATTTTCCTGATAGGAGGCAGTTTTCCCGTGTTGGTTATAAAAGATCAAAGCCATGGTCACGATCAGGACCGGTATGGCGATGGCGATGAAGGCAAGGCTGGTCGAGGAGACCCTGGGTTCCTCGTCGCGCAGGTTGGGCAGCAGGGTGGGCAGGAAGGCACGGATCTTCTCGGAGGTATTATGCGACACCACGCGCACCCCGCGCAGCCATTTTGCCAGCCCGCGAAAGACCTGCTGGCGCTTCACTGAATCCGGGCGGACGATCTCGGGCAGTTCCCTGCCCTCGCGTGAGCCGATAAACTGGCGCGGGCGGGAATCCTTCGTTGCCGGTAGAGTCGAAGCAGGGCGGGGAATCACACGCCGGGGAATATTAGCGTTTTCTCCGGCCTCGGAGGTACTCTCCACAGCAGGGGAGTCACTCTCCACGCCAGCCTTTTCCTCTGCCGGGCTCTTTCCCGCTTCCAATCCCGAAACAAGATTCGTGAACCGGTTGGCGGGTTGTTCACTGGCGACCTGGGACACCGGGCGCGGTTGGGCAGCAGGTTGTTCCACAACAGCGGCGACCGGTGAGGAGGCGGCTGGCTGAGCGACCCTTGCCTCCGGACTCGGAGTGGCGACCGCCTTCTCTGCAGGCTGCAATGGGTGCAAGACCGTCAGGATCCCTTTCCCGGTCTTTGCCTGCATCAAAACGGCATTCAAGTCTTCAGTTGAAAGCGAGAGCAGTTTTCGCCGCAGGGGGTCGAGGTGACTGTTGCGTTCAGCCAGCAGGAATTCTTCCCAACCGGAAGGCAGGGAAGAACACATGGCCAGGATATCCCCGGGATGGAGTTCGATCTGGGCGTAATGGATGGCGGTGGACTGGCTGGTACCCAGGCCGCGCCCGGCAAGCTGGTCTGCCTGGATACGGTGTGTGTCGGCACTGGAGAGATGGAAGATTTGGATCGGTCCACACTGGCCAATGAAAGCCTGTGCCTCGCGCAGCACCCCAAACACGAGCCGCCCAAGCACAAAATGACCTTTACCGGTCGTGCGCAAGTTGCGTTCCACCAGGGTTTGGTTGAGCACATCAGCGGCGGCGCGCAAAGCGGAGGTCAGCGAGCCGGGGGTCTTGTAGAAACGCTCGACCAGCATGGACGACAGCTGGTGGTATTCGGCGGAGGAGAAGGGGGCATTGCTGGATAATGCCAGGTAGCTGAACAGGCAATCGTTTTCGCGACCACGCGCAGGTCGCTTTGGGGGAACCGCTGTCAACAAGCCGGGCAATTGGGGCCATTCCTGGCCTTTTACGCGATACAGAGGAAGTAAATTCAGGTCAAGCGATGCAGTCACAATACAATTATACTGGTAAAATCCTGTCGCCCGGACTGTACCTCGGGCAATGCAGCCAGAATGACCGGGAAAGGGTATACACCCTGCCTCATTTCTGCCACAATACGGAGTGTCACAAACCAGTGATCCTAATGGATATAACCATGGAATTTACCATCCACCACACCTTATCAGGCCTTGAACTCAGCTCAGGAGAGTGGAATACCCTTCTAAGTGAAAGCATTACCGATGTGCCTTTCTTGCGCTGGGAATATCTCACCACCTGGTGGGAAACGCGGGGTGGAGGTGAATGGCCAGAATCATCGGAATTGGCTGTGATCACTGCGCGGAGAGATGGGCACCTGGTGGGCATTGCCCCATTCTTCCTGGTGAAAAAGCAAGAGGGTGAAGAGGCGTTGCTCCTGCTGGGAAGCGTCGAGATATCCGACTACCTCGATATCATCGTCCGCCCGGCAGACCTACAACCGTTTATCTCCGGCCTGCTGGACTTTCTTATCGCCTCGTCCATATCTTGGAAGGTGCTCGAGTTTGACAACCTGCTGGAAACCTCACCCAGCATCCCGGTCTTAAGGACCGAAGCCGAGCTTCGCGGCCTGGAGATCACGATCCAACAGACCTACCACGCGCCATCCATCCCACTGAAGGGTGATTTTGAGACTTACCTGGCCGGCATAGACAAGAAGCAACGTCACGAGATTCGCCGCAAAATGCGCCGTGCCGAGGAAGCCGGAACGATCGACTGGTATATTGTTGAAGACGAGGCCTCCCTGGACGCCGAGATGGATGCCTTCCTGGCATTGATGGCAGTCGACCCGGAGAAAGCAGCCTTTCTGACTGAGCCAATGCGCGAACAGATGCATCGATCCGCCCGGGCTGCTTTTCAGGCCGGCTGGCTGCAACTTGCTTTTCTCACCGTGAACGGAGAAAAGACATGCGGATATCTCAACTTCGACTACCAGAACCGCATCCTGGTTTACAACTCGGGCACTGAAAGGCATTTCCTGGAATATTCTCCCGGCTGGGTGTTGCTTGGGCACATGCTGAAATGGGCGAATGACAATCAGCGAATCGAATTTGATTTCATGCGCGGGACCGAGGACTATAAATATCGCTTTGGCGGGGTGGACAAGCGCCTGGCGAAAGTCATAATCAGGCATTAAATAAGAGGCATTTGTCCTTGGAATGGGATTGTAAGGTTGCCCATATTGACCATCAGGCGTAAAATTGGCCTGCCAGCCAAATCCACCGGCTGGAAAGGAATGAATTGAGAATGTTCACCACGGAAGTTAGCGAGAACGCTGGGTCTGCAGACAGTAATCCGCCCCTAAGGGGCGGACGGCACGCGTTAAAATTTAACCTGGGATAAACCCTTACGCAGGCTTAAATTCAGCCTCCTGCGGGTCTATCCGACCACAGGAGGCTGTTATGTTAAAAATCTTCAAAACCACAATTGACCGGGGTCTACTTGTACAGGAAAAATTCGTCAACGGTTCATGGATCAATGCCGTTGATCCAACGGCTGACGAGATTGCTCAACTGGTAGAGTGGGGCATCCATCCTGACCTGATCAACTATTCGCTCGACCGGGACGAAATGCCGCGCATGGAGCGCGATGAGGACGAGGACTATGTCTTCATCCTGCTGCGCATTCCCCATTTCCAGGGCGAGACGAATGACATCCCTTATGCGACTGCCCCGGTTGGGATCGTCATCAAATCCAACATGGTAGCCACCATTGGAAAATTTGACAGTGACATCTTCCGAACTCTTACCAATGGAAAGTACCGCCTGCTGCGCACGGCCAAACGCTACCGGTTTACGCTCTACATGTTCCTGGAAACTGCAGCCCGTTACCTGGGGCACCTGCGCGAAATCAACAAGAAAGTGGATGGGCTGGAAGATCAACTGCAAAAATCCACACGCAACCGTGAAGTGCTGGAGCTGCTCAAATACCAGAAAAGCCTCACCTACTTTGCCACAGCATTACGTTCGAATGAAGTGATGATGGAGCGCATCCAGCGGACGCGCATGTTCAATCAATATGAGGAAGACCAGGATCTCCTGGAGGACGTGATCACCGAAAACCAGCAGGCGATCCAGATGGTCAACACTTCGACCGAGATCCTGTCCTCAATGATGGACGCCTTCGCCTCGATCATTTCCAACAATCTCAATGTGGTCATGAAAGCCCTGGCAGCCCTGACCATCATTATCAATATCCCGACGATCGTCTCGTCCTTCTTTGGGATGAACGTTGCGATTCCCGGTAACGAGGCACATCCTCTTTCCTTCCTCGTCGTTGTGGGGATAGCCCTTGGCATTACGTTGATCGCTGCCATCATTTTTGCCAGGCGGGACTGGTTCTAGCACGTGGAAGCGGAACTCCTGCTCGATGCCCGCGCAGAGTTGGGCGAAGGTCCCAGCTGGGATAGCCGCCAGGGTGTGCTGCACTGGGTGGACATCCTGGCCGGGCGGTTGCATACTTACGACCCTGCCACCCGGGAGGACAGCTTCGTCAGCCTCAACGAACCCATCGGTTGCGCCGCGCCGAGAAGGGAGTCTGGTTTCGTGCTGGCCTTGGGTTCCGGGATCTGGGGCATGGACCCTGCCACGGGCGAGCGCACGCGGCTTGCCACTCCCGAGCCCGACCTGCCGGGAAACCGTTTCAACGATGGAAAATGCGATCCAGGCGGGCGCTTCCTGGCCGGAACGATGGACAATGCTGAGAGTGAAGCGAGCGGTTCACTCTACTCTTTCACCCCAGACGGCAAAATAAAGAGGCTGCTCAGCGGCTTGCGCATTTCCAACGGTCTCACCTGGAACCCGGGCTACACTACTTTCTATTTCATCGACACCCCCACGCGCAGGGTGGTGGCATATGATTACGACCTGGAGACAGGCGGAATTGCCCAACCCAGGCCGGTGGTGCATGTGCCCGAAGAAATGGGATGGCCGGACGGCATGACCTCCGACCAGGAGGGGATGCTGTGGGTTGCCATGTGGGGCGGGTCAAAGATCACAAGGTGGAACCCGGTTTCCGGCAAGTGCATCCAAACTTTTCCCCTGCCGGCCCTGAATGTCACCTCGTGCATCTTCGGCGGAGCAAGGCTGAGCGACCTGTTCATCACGACAGCCCGCAAGGGGATGACCTCGGAACAACTGGCCAGGCAGCCTCTTTCCGGTGGCCTGTTCCGGTTCAGAACGGAAGTGAAAGGCATCCCCACGTTTGAATTTGGCAGCCGGATGGGGTAAAATCTCCATAGAGGACAGTCATGCCCATTTACGAGTATGTTTGCTTGAACTGCAATCACCAATTCGAGACGATCCGCCCGATGTCGCAGGCAGATGCCCCGCAGACCTGCCAAAAATGCGGCGCCGAGGAGATCAAGCGCAAGATTTCGCGCTTCTTTGCCGAGAGCGGCGGGAAGGCTGTAGCCGGCATGGCGGAACCAGCATGTGGTTCCTGCTCGAGTGGAAATTGCAGTTCCTGCGGGCATTAGGCAGGCAAACCCAAAGGGGTGTGTACCGGGCAAGGACCTGCATGCCCCTTTTTTTCGTCACAACCCATATACCGGAGGAATCGATGGAATACACCCAGCTCGGTCGCAGTGGTTTGAAAGTGTCCCGCCTTTGTCTCGGCACGATGAATTTCGGGCCGCAGACCAGTGAAGCCGATTCATTCCAGGTCATGGACAAGGCCCTCGAACTGGGGATCAATTTCTTTGATACTGCCAATGTGTATGGCTGGAAGACGGGAGAGGGCGTCACTGAGAACATCATTGGGCGCTGGTTTGCCCAGGGTGGCGGACGACGCGAGAAAGTTGTCATTGCCACCAAGGTGTACGGTCGAATGGGGGAATGGCCAAACACATCGCGGCTTTCGGCGCTGCATATCCGCCAGGCAGTGGAAGGATCGCTGCAGCGCTTGCAGACCGATCACATAGACCTGTACCAGATGCACCACATTGACAGGTCCACTCCCTGGGAGGAGATTTGGCAGGCAATGGACGTGCTGGTGCAGCAGGGGAAGGTGCTCTATGTGGGTTCTTCGAATTTTGCCGGGTGGCACATTGCCCAGGCGCAGGAGGCAGCCAAAGCGCGTCATTTCATGGGGCTCAACAGCGAGCAATGCCTGTACAACCTGAAAGATCGCAAGGTGGAAATGGAAGTCCTTCCCGCCTGCAAATCTTACGGGCTGGGCGTGATCCCGTGGAGTCCGCTGGGAGGCGGGCTGCTGGGCGGCGTTCTGGAGAAGATCGAGAAAGGTCGCCGGGCAGAAGAAGATACCCGCAAGGAGATCGAAGAACTCCGCCCAAAACTGGAAAAATGGGAAGCCTTGTGCCGCGAGATGGGCGAGAAACCAGCGGATGTCTCCCTTGCCTGGCTGCTGGCGAACCCGGTGGTGAGCGCCCCGATCATCGGGCCGCGCACCCTCGAGCAGTTGACCGGCGCGCTGCGTGCCCTGGAGATCAAGCTGGATGCGGAGGCGATGAAGAAACTGGACGAGATCTGGCCAGGCCCGGGCGGTAAGTCACCCGAAGCGTTCGCATGGTAGGAGAGTCGACAGCCTCCTTCCCGCCAGTGATATCCATCCATGAACAACAGTGAAACCAGCAGTTACCCGCAATATCGCTACCCCTGCGGATTGGCTGCTGGTTTCGTTTTTGATCTCCTCTTTCTGCGCCAGCGTTCCTTCCGCGCCGACGCACAGGCGTGCATACGACTCTTGAAGCCCGGGTTGAAAATACTAGGTGCAGAAAACATCCCGGGGCATGGACCTGCGCTAATCACCTTCAACCATTACTACCGTCCAGGCTTCCACGCCTGGTGGCTGGCGCTGGCGGTTGCGGCGGTGACCCCGGTGGAGATCCATTTTGGGATGACCGGGGAACTGACCTATCCAGGTAAATGGTATGCACCACTGGGGAAGGTTGGGTCGCGCTGGCTGCTGCGCAGGCTGTCTACGATCTACGGGCTCACCCGCATGCCACCCATGCCGCCCAGGCAGGGGGATGTCGAAGCGCGGGCGAGATCAGTGCGCGCTTTGCTACGGTATGCAAGGGAACACCCCCAAACGATCCTGGCGCTCTCTCCGGAGGGAGGCGATAATCCCCCCAGTGGCGGGCTGGCAAGGCCTCCGCAGGGTGTGGGGCGATTTGTCAGCCTGTTGGCAGGGAAGGGATTCCCCATCGTGCCGGCAGGGGCATATGAGCAGGAGGGGAAGTTGTGTTTACGTTTCGGCCCGGCGTACCGGCTGGAGATCCCGCCCAACCTCAATCCAGACGAGGTGGATGTGTATGGGGCGCAAGTCCTTATGGCTGCCATCGCAGCCCAAATCCCGGTCAGTTTGCGGGGGGAATTCGCCAATGGCTAGATTTCGACCAGGCAGAGCTGTGTGCAACCAACCCGGAAGGGCTGCGTATATCCTTTCAGAACGAGCTGCGAGGAACCACTGTGACTGAAGAGATGGCCTGGATCATCCAGGCTCAACAAGGCAACGATGATGCCTTTACCTGCCTCGTGGAGGCCTACCAGAAACCGGTCTATAACCTTTGCTACCGGATGCTCGGTGAACCTGAAGCTGCGGAAGATGCGGCCCAGGACACCTTCCTCAAGGCATACCAGAATCTCGGTCGTTACGATCCCGAGCGTCCATTTGCCACCTGGCTGCTCTCGATCGCAGCCCACCACTGCATCGACAAACTGCGTCGCAAACGATTCTCCTCTTTTTCCATCGATGAGAATGAGGAGGGGCAGACTGAGATCCCCGACCGCTTTGCCCCGGATCCGGAGACGGAGACGGTTAGAAGCCAGGAACGTGAGCACCTGCACAGGCTTCTGCAAACCCTTGAACCCATCGATCGTGCTGCCGTGGTCATGCGCTACTGGCACGATGCCTCGGAAGTGGAGATTGCTGAAACACTAAAATTAACAGTCCCGGCGGTTAAGAGCCGCCTGCACCGGGCGCGACGTGCGCTGGCAAGCTTGTGGGAAGAAGAAACGCCCCGCCTGCGTGCAGAAAGGAAACCTTATGGATCACCGGCCTTTTGAAGACTGGCTTCTGAGCGAAGAGAATCTTAATTCCCAGCAGAAACGCGACCTGGTCGCCCATCTGCAGACCTGCCAATCCTGTTCTGCCATTGCTGTGGTGAACCGTGCCTTCCACTCGGTTAGGCAGGCTGAACCTGCCGCCGGATTTGGGAACAGGTTCCAGGTGAGGTTGGCTGCCCAGCGCAAAACCGTGCGGCAGCGAAATGTGATCGGATTTAGCCTGCTGGTCCTGAGCGTTATTGGTCTATTCCTGGGGATCACCTGGCCCGTTCTCAAGGCTGCGGTTAAATCACCGGTGGACCTGTTAGGCTCCTGGTTGTCGACCCTGACCAACGTGTGGGTTTCACTGCAAGTCTTGTTCCGCGCCGGTTCGGTTCTATTCCGGGTGGCACCCGGATTCGTCCCCGGCTATATCTGGGCGATACTGCTCTTTGCACTTACCGGTTGGAGTGTGGCATGGGCGCTTTCGTTGAGGAAATTTATAAGAATTAAGCAAGGAGTTCAATGATGAAATTGATCAGTAAATTAATCACCCTTTTCCTGCTGATGGGGATGCTATTCATACCCCTGACCCCGGCGTCTGCCGAAGGCCCGGCATTCGATGGAAGGGTCGTCTTTGGGCAGTCATTTACGCTGGAGAACGGGAACACCCTGGATGGGGACCTCCTGGTCTTTGGAGGTTCCGCCGAAATCGAAGAGGATGCCACTGTGAACGGCAACATCATTCTCTTTGGTGGGGACTTGACCGTGGATGGCAATGTGACCGGGGATGTATCCGTGACCGGCGGCGAAGTGTTCCTGGGATCTGCCGCGCATATCTTCGGTGACCTGATCACTGTCGGTGCAACACTGGAAAAAGCAGATTCTGCCCAGGTGGATGGGCAGATCTATAACACTGCCACATCCTGGGTGGGTGGGAACAGCGTGGACCATCCCCAAATCCCGGTGGTACCCGATCCCAATCCAAATATCCATTTCAATTTCAACCCCTTTGGAGCGATCGGCAACCTGTTCGGTCAGGCTTTTGGCCTGGCAGTGCTGGCGATGGTGGTGATGCTCTTCCTCGCCCGGCATGCCGACCGGATAGCCCATGCCGTGATCGCCCAACCGCTGACGGCAGCGGGACTGGGACTGTTGACCTGCACCCTGGCGCCGGTTGCCTTTGTGACCCTGGGTATCCTGTCCATCTTCGTCATTACCCTCATCGTGACCGTGCCACTCATCATCGTGTTGGCAATCGCGCTAGGAATGGCAGCCATTTTCGGCTGGATCGCCCTTGGTTATGAGATCGGGCAGCGCCTGACCCGGGCACTGCACCAGGAATGGCACCCGGCTTTATCTGCCGGGCTGGGAACTTTCCTGCTCACCCTGGTTGTAAATGGAGCCAGCGTATTGAACTTCATCCCCGGGGTCGCCTGTTTCACCTGGATCCTTCCCTCCCTTGTCGGAGTGGTCGCCCTCGGCGGGGTGGTGATGACCCGTTTTGGGACCCAGACCGTGGAAGCCCCCGGCGCAGCAACCCCTGCCTCGCCCGCACCAGAAGCACCCTTGCCGCAAATAACAGAGTAATCGCAAGCTCGATAACAATTTATCGAAAACCACCACTCCGCCCCGGCTATCGACGGCGGAGTGACTTTTTAACCGGGGAATGATAAAATCCATCCAGGTTAGCTCCCCAAAATTATCTGAAAGCGAGGGTTTGTATGGCCGGAAAATTGCCTGTGCATCCCAATCCACCGCCACTGGTACGTGTCTCGGGGACGCACCGCGAGATGGGTCGCCAGATCGGTGAGGCGTGCCGCAAACAAGTCCAGCACGGGGTCGAAAACGGACGAAAACTGGTTGCGGATGCCTACCAGCAGCTGGAGTTGACCTGGGATGGGGCACAGATCCAGGCACGCAAGTACATCCCCTTTGCCCAGGAGCGTTATTTACAATACGTGGAGGAGTTGATGGGGGTGGCAGAGGGGGCAAATGTATCCTTTGAAGACCTGTCGGTAATCAACGCCATGGAGGCAGTCACCATGGATGCCCTGCACCTGACGCGCTGTACCAGCATGGCGGTCAATGATGACCGCACTGCGGATGGGCACGTGTTGATGGCGCATAACGAGGACTGGGTGCCCGAAGACGAAGATGATGTCTTCATCATTCATGCCACACCCAAGACCGAACCGCCGTTCCTGGCGATGACCTACGGCGGTTTGCTGCCCAATATTGGGTTCAATGCCTATGGGATCGCCCAGATGTGCGACTCGGTCTATCCCAGCGATTCGAGAATTGGCACGCCTCGCGTGGTGGTCTCGCGGGCAGTCCTGGCCTCCAAGACCCCTGGCGAGGCCATTCGTCACATGCTGTCACCGCAACGCGCGGCGGGGTATAACCACATGTTGGTCCACGAAAGCGGCGAACTCTACTCGGTGGAAGTATCGGCGCGCAAGTTTGCCGTGTTGTATGGCGAGGATGGCTATATTGTGCACACCAACAACTACCTGTCGCCCATCATGCAGCCGGTGGAACGCGAGCCGGAAGACCTGGTATCCTCGCGTATCCGTTATTTCCGTGCCCTGCGCCTGATCAAGCGCGAAGATGCACACACCATGAAAACGCTGCAGGCCATCCAACGCGACCACGTCAATTTTTCGAATTCAATCTGCAATCATTCCATCGATGCCAGCGATCCGCTTGACCGTGAAAAGACGGTCAATGCCATGGTCATCGACCTGACCGCGCGCGAGATGCATATCGCCTGGGGGAACCCATGCGAAAATCCTTATCATACCTACCACCTCGACGCATAAAATCAACTCTTTAATCAGATTCCACGGGAGAACATCATGCGTTTTGGGATCATAACCATGCAGCTGGAAGCTCTCGTGCCCTCCGGCGTGCCAGCCGAACAGGTGATGGCGAAACTCATGGGCTTCGATCACGCCGCGCTGGCAAAAAGCCTATTCGACAAAGGCTTCAATCCCATCGAACTGGGCGGCGACCTGGGGATGTTCCTCCCGCAGGCATATAACCCGGAAACGATCGACAAGTTGAATGGGCTGAGATCCGCCGGGCTCGCTTATACCGTTCACCTGCCCCTGTGGTCGGTGGAACCCTCCACCCCGCTGTCACCTGTCCGCAAGGGATCTGTGGAGGCGATGGTGCAGATCATCCAGGCCACCCGGCTGCTCGAGCCGGAAGCCTATGTGCTGCACGCCACCGGCGCCCTGGCAGCCGAGTTTTACAACATGAAGATCTCGGAGATGGCACGCGCCATCGTCCTGCGCCAATTCCAAAACGGTGCGCGTGAGAGCATCAAGGCGATCCTTGAACAGACCGGGATCCCCTCCCGAAAATTGGCCATCGAGACCATTGAATTTCCCGCTGGACCTTACCCTGGAGCTGGCTGAAGAGCTGGACCTCTCGATATGCCTGGATACGGGCCATGTGCTGGCGGGATTCCCCGGCTGGTTCGACTTCTTCGAAGTCGTGCAGCGCTGCCTGCCTCGACTGGCGGAGGTCCACCTGCACGACTCGAAGAAAATGCCTGCCGGACAGCGTGGTTATGGGGAAGACCACAAGCCGCTGGGCACGCGCGACCTGGAGCTTGGGCGCTTCCTGGATCGTCTTGCGGAGGCCAACTACCAGGGTCCCCTGGTGTTTGAATTGACAGTGGACGAAGCGCTGGAATCCCTAAAAGTTGTGGAATCTGTCCGTCCTCAGTATCGTCAGAACCTGGAATTTTAGTTTTAAGCATAGAAAAAGGAGAAGCATGAAAAAGATCTCGTTCCTGCGCATGTTCGTGATCAGCCTGCTGGGTTTTGCCTTGACCTTTTCGTCCAATATCCAGGATCCGCCATTGATGACCTTCAAGGTGCGCCAATTGGCACCCGATCTGCCCAACACAGCGCTTGGTTTCCTGGGTTTTGTTGGCTTGCTGGTGGCAATGGTCGTCCAGCCCATTGTAGGGGTCTTCTCTGACCGGGCGCAGACGAAACTCGGACGCCGGCTGCCATTCATCATCGGTGGGGCGGTACTGATCGCGGCATCGCTGTTCCTGCTGGCGGCTGCGCCGGCGCTCTGGGTTCTGCTGCTGGGCGTCATCCTGATCCAGTTCTCTTCGAACATCCTGCAGGGACCCTGGCAGGCGCTCATCCCTGACCTGGTACCGGAATCCCAGCGCGGCACGGCCTCCAGCCTGAAGGCGGTGATGGATATCATTGCCCTGGTGGTGGGCGGACTGGTTGCAGGCAAGATCCTCAGCGCGGGGATCGAACGCTGGGGGGATAATGGCGTCTTCTTTGCCGCAGCCGCGCCAACTGTGGTCTTTTTTATCTTTGTGATCTTCACGGCGATCTGGGCGCGGGAGAAGAAAGAAGATCTCTCCACCGCCAGCCCGGGCGCCGGGAAAACCATGGGTGAAGCGCTCAAGGGCGCGTTCTATGTCAACTTCCGCGAGAACCGGGTTTTTGGATGGTGGTTCGCAAACCGCATCCTGTTCTGGGGCGCTTTCATCGCCATCAATACCTTCCTGATCAATTACCTGATTGACGTGATCAAGATGACGCAAACCGAGGCGCAGTCCTTCTACGGCAACCTGAAGATGATCCTGGGTGGAGCGCTCATTGTGCTGGCGCTGGTCTCGGGATGGCTTTCAGACAAATTTGGGCGCAAGCCGGTCATGCTGATCGCCGGCCTGGTTTCCTTCACCGGCGCATTTCTGCTGCTTTTCATGCGCGATCAAACGCTCATCACGGTGGCGGGGGGATCGTCGGGATGGGCATCGGGGCATTCCTGTCGGCCTCCTGGGCTCTGGCAACGGACATCGTTCCTGCAAATGAAGCCGCCCGCTACCTGGGCATCGCCAATATCGCCACCTGTATCGGTTCCGGTGTGGCACGCTTGCTGGGTGGGGTGCTGATCGACCCGATCAATAAAGCGCTGGGTTCCAGTTCGTCAGGGTACCTGCTGCTATTTGCGCTGGCAACGGTGTGTTTCCTGGCCAGTGCGCTGGTCATCATCCCCTTGCCGAATAAGAAGAGAGAGAAGACCGGGATCAATCCTTCAGCATGAGGATTTCAATTAAAAAACAAAGACCGCCAATTTGCGGTCTTTGTTTTTTAATTTTCGATTTCCCGGGAAATTCAAGCGCTCATGTCACCACAACGGCAGGCCTGGCAAGCTTGGTGCGCAACCCGAGTAGAACGATGACGAAATAAACACCATATGCCAGCACTTCGGTCAGTGACGGGTTGCCGTTGTAGCCAAACAGGGACTTAAGAATAAGACCGAGGGTTGAATTCTCGCTGAGAATGGAATTCACGTCCCAGACATGCTCAATGACGGCTGGAATCCAGCCGATCTCGTTGAACTCGTGAATACCGTGGGCAACCAGCCCCGCGGCGAAGAGGACAAGAATAAATCCGGTCACATTGAAGAAGCGGCGCAAGTCGAGGCGCAGGGTGGTGGCAAACAGCGTCGCCCCGAGAAGCACGGCAGTGCCCAGGCCGAGGAGAGCTCCGACCAGGGTTTCACCGGCATTGGAGGCCAGGAACGCCGCGGTCAGGAACAAGGCCAGTTCCACACCTTCGCGCAGGACAGAGATGAAGGCGAGGGTAAAAAGGCCTCTTTTACCGGTGCGGGAAGCCTGGCGGACGCCAGATTCGATGTCTGTCTTTAAATTCCTGGACTGGCGCGCCATCCAGAAGATCATCCAGGTCAGAAAACCGGCGGCGAGAAGCATGACCAGGCCTTCGAAGATCTGTTCTCCGGGCTCCACAAGCGCCAGGCCGATGGCATTCAAGCCAAGGGCAACCAGGACACTCACTACCAGGGCAGAAATGGTACCTGCCCAGACTGCGGGAACCAGGTCGCGGCGGCGTATTTGCCGTACAGCACCCAGGAGGATGCCGATGACCAAAGCGGCTTCAATTCCCTCGCGCAGGGAAAGTAAGAAAGACGGAAGCATGAATAATCCTTAATAGACCTAATTGGGTATTATATATCCATTATTGTAACATGCTCTTCACAGATTCGGCAATATTTGATCCATTTGTATTAAAATGAGAGTATACAGAAGGATGGGCAGCATGAAAATCAACTTCAAGATGTGGGGAAAAGCTCTTTCCACGTTGGTGAAGATGGATTCAAAGACCGAGTGGGACGGGCTGGATGTCATTTCCAAGTGGTTGATTGCCACACGGTCAGCCGTAACAACCGTGACGATCTATGCCTGCATCATGTCCGGCTTGCTGGCCTGGCGGGACGGACATTTTTCCTGGCTTCCATTCGTCATTGTGACCCTGGGGTTGTTCCTGGCTCACGGAACGAACAATCTCCTGAACGATTACACCGACTTCAGCCGCGGCGTGGATGCCACTGACTATTTCCGCACCCAGTACGGCGTTCATCCGCTTGTGCAGGGTTTTTGGACCAAGAAACAGCAGTTAACCTGGTTCCTGGTCAGCGGCGTGCTGGCGTCAGCGGCAGGGATTTATTGCCTTTTCTATACGCACTTCTCTCCCACCATCATCGGCTTGTTCGCATTTGGCGTGGTGATGGTTTTATTCTATACCTGGCCGCTGAAATATATCGGCCTGGGTGAACTAGCCATCTTCCTGATCTGGGGGCCAATTTTTGCTGCAAGTGTCTACCTGGTTCTTTCCCAGGGGGCCTGGACAGAGAATGTCTGGCATGTGGCATTGGCGGGTGTTCCCTTCGGCTTGAGCGTGGTGAGCATCAATATCGGAAAACACATCGACAAACTTGACGCCGATAAAAAGAAAGGCGTTGGCACATTGCCGGTGAAAATTGGCGAGAAGGCGGCGCGATATGTCAACATGGCGGGGTTGATCTTAAGTTACCTGGTGATCGTCTACCTTGTCTTCGTGCCCCATTATTTCACCCCCATCATGTTGATCGTCTTCCTGGCGGGCAAGCGCGCCTTGCTGGCATTAAGAGTACTTACCAAGCCCCGCCCGGCAGAACCGCCCAAGGACTGGCCGGCGTGGCCGACCTGGTTCTCTGGTTTTGCTTTCTACCATAACCGCATGTTTGGGGGATTGCTCATCCTGGGTATCCTGGCCGACACCCTGCTGCGCATCTTCCTGCCCCAATTCTGGCCGATGTTCTAGCGTACGCAGCTTGAGTTCTAAGGAAAAAAATCATCCCCGGGTCTTTAACAACCGGGGATGATTTACATTTTTTGATCCCTATCAGTCCTGCCCCTGGTTACTTTTTCTTGTATATTCTCCAGAAATAGATCCCCAGCCCGATCCCGGCCAGGAGGAAGGCAATCCCGACAATACCCAGCAGCGGGGAAGTTGGATTTTGGGCAGAATCTTCGGCAACCACCTGTACCTGGGTGCCAAAATCCACATAAGTGGTATCGCCAGCGACCAGCTCAACGGAGGCATTAAGAATGGTTGTCGGATTGAAACCAGCAGGAACTCCTGCGCTGACGGTGTATAACCCGGGCTGAAGGTCGGGGAAGCAGGCCCGCAGGGGTTCTTCCTCATCACCATCGTCATCTTGATCGGCAGTGTCGAGACTGGAAGAGGTGTTCAATGTCTGGGAATATTGTCCAGTGGAGCTTGCCACGCTGATTGCGCCGTTGTCCACGCCGAATTCGACGTCCTGGCGCATGCCGTCTCCATTAACATCGACGTACATCAGCACGCATATTTCGGCTGTGCCTCCAGAACTTGGAGTGGGGGTTGCCTGGGTGGGCGCCGGGGTGGGAGATGGTCCAGTGGTCGGGGTTTGGGCTGCGGGTCCGCCAACGCCGATCAGTAACTGCTGACCCTCTATCAGGTCGCAATTTTCGTTCAACTGGTTCGTGGTACGAATGTAATCCACCGACACGCCGGTCAGCAGGGAGATCCGGGTGCAGGTGTCCCCTGCCTGGACGATGTAGATGATGCGCCCATCGGGAAGCGGCGTAGGGGTGGCATACTGCACCTGGGGCTGCACCGGTGAGGCTGCCGCAGGCACCTGGAGCCACACCAGGAGGATGCCGGTTATCAGGAGTAGGATGGCAGGAAGTTTAATTCTCATGGGTCACCAAAAAAATATTATATCATCCTGAATGTTATAATCCTTTCGCGATTCCAGAGGAGGCGGAATGACTTTAACGATCGTGGTCGGCGTGCAGTGGGGGGACGAGGGCAAAGGGCGCATTGTGGACTGGTTCGCTGCCGGGGCGGATTACTCCGCCCGCTATAACGGTGGAGATAATGCCGGTCACACTGTCACGGTCGGCAGCCAGATCTATAAACTGCATCTCATTCCCTCCGGCATCATCCACCCGCAGGTGACAGCCATTCTGGGCAACGGCATGGTGGTCAACCTGCACACACTGCTTGATGAAATGGAAATGCTGCGCAAAGGCGGGGTGAAGGTGGATCCCTCCCGTTTGCGGATCTCCTTTGCCGCGCACCTGATCACACCCGCCCACCAGGCACTGGACAAGGCCCAGGAAGCAGCACGCGGAAAAGGGAACATCGGCACCACCGGGCGCGGCATTGGTCCAGCCTATACCGACAAGGCTTCCCGCCGCGGGCTGCGCGCCGCAGATATGCTGACCCCGGAATTTGGCGAGCGGATCAGCGAGCACGTTGCCGAGACAAACCGCTTGCTGGGCATGCTTGGCGCACCTTTGCTGGATCCGTTGCAGGTCAGTGAAGAATGTCTACAGTATGCCCGGTTGTTGAAGGATTATGTGGCGGATACTTCCCAGGAACTGGATGAAGCACTTAAAACCGGGAAGTCGATCCTCGTGGAAGGCGCCCAGGGGACACTGCTGGATATCGATTACGGTACCTATCCCTTTGTGACCTCCTCCAGCACAACCGCTCCCGGCGCATTGACCGGTCTTGGCCTCGGGCTGGACGCAGCCAAAGACGCCCGCGTGGTTGGGGTGGTCAAGGCCTTCCAAACACGGGTCGGTTCCGGGCCGTTTCCCACCGAGGTGAGCGGTGACCTGGCAATCCGCCTGCGCGGTACGGGCGCCAACCCATGGGACGAATACGGCACCACCACCGGTCGCCCGCGGCGGGTTGGCTGGCTGGACGGCGTGCTGTTGCGCCATGCGGCACGGATCAACGGTCTTGGCGAACTGGCTGTCACCAAGCTGGATATCCTATCGGGGCTGGAAACATTGCGAGTTTGTGTGGCATACGAAAAGGACGGCAGGATAGTAAAGAATGCCCCCCTAGGCGCATCCGACATGCAAGGCTTCCAGCCTGTTTATGAGGATCTCCCGGGCTGGATGGAGGATGTGGGCAGTGTGCGCAAATGGAGCGACCTGCCCGCTGCCGCCCGTTCTTACCTGGAACGCATTGCCGACCTTTGCGGCGTGCAGGTGAGGTTGGTCAGTGTGGGCCCGGAGAGAAGTCAATTGATCAGTATTTGAGAGCGGAATATAAATCAAAAGGAAACCGCCAGGGTCAGTTCAGATGGCGGTCTCCTTTTTTTATTCCATTTCTTAATCATCCTGCCGGCTTTGCATAGCGCTTGCGGATCTCCGGCAGGAAATACTCGTCAAAGAATCGATCCATATCATAAGCCGGCTTCCAGCCCCAGTCCTTGCGGGCGGCAGCATCGTCGATATCTTCGGGCCACGAGTCGACAATCCCCTGGCGGCGGGGGTTCGGTTCAAAGGTGATCTGCGCACCCGGGAAGGCCGCCAGGGCGCGTTTGCGGAACTCACCCGCGGTCAGGCTGAAAGCATCGATGTTATAAACGGTGCGGGTCAGGTCCTGGCGCGGTGCATCCATCAGCAGCAGGATGGATCGGATCGCGTCCGGCATCGCCATGAAGGAAATGCGGGTATCCTCGCGCACAAAACAGGCATAGGGTTTACCTTCCGCAGCCCTGTGGAGCATTTCGGGCCCGTAATCGCTTGTCCCGCCGCTGGGCAGGGTGAAAGCGCTGATGAGCCCGGGGAAGCGGATGGCGCGAAAATCGCACATCATCGGCGGTTGCGGGTCCAGGTGGCGCTGCCCGTAGTATTGGCTGTAATACAAGCCCAACTTCTCGCAATAGAGCTTGTTGCAGCCGTACATGGTGTGCGGGGTATTGTAAACATCTTCCTTCACCCGGCCCGCAATGTGTTTCTCCTCCAGGCAGTCAAAACCATAGGCGGCGATGGAGCTGGGGAAAAGGAATTTCACTGCACTGCCGCGCCGTTCCGATTTGAACGCGGCAAGCATCAATAATTGCATCGTTCCTTCGACGTTGATGCGGTGAGCCTCCTCGGTGGCGATTTCCGCCTTCGAAGAGAGTGAGGCGGCCAGGTGGAAGATGATGTCGAAATCATACGCATAGAATTGTTTCACCCGGTAGACCAGGTCGCCCTGCACATGTTCTGCGGATAATGGTTTAATCGCATCCGGCAGGGGTACCAGGTCCGTGGTGACGATGCGGTAGCCGGCCTTCGACAGGCCCTGTACAAGCGCCTGGCCGATCTCGCCGCAGGCACCGGTAACCAGGACAGACTGTTGGCTCATAAAGTTCTCCTTTATGCTAGAATGAGAAAGTTGCCTCCTTATTGTACAACATCCAGTTTGTTTTACCCGGACTTTTACCCTTCCCTTTACGATCAAACTAATGTTTTCCCCCCGCAAGTTTGCCTGGATCCTGGTCCTGCCAGTCTTGACTGTGTGCCTCGAAGCCTGTTCGGCGTTTTCCTCCACGCCCACTCCGCAGGCATCTCCCTCCCCGGCTACTGAAACCTCGACCGTCCTGTGGTTCCCGGCTACGAATACGCCGACAACGATGCCGACCTCGCTCCCGCCTCCCACTCCCGAAGCGCTACCCGGTATCGGCGGGTTGCTCTTTCAGGACGATTTCAACGAGGCTGCACTCTGGAATATCGCCGCGTCCAGCAGCGCGAGCGCCCAACTCGGGGATAACCGCCTGACCCTTTCGTTGACCTCCGGTCCACTCACCATTACCAGCCAGCGCAACGAACCCACACTGGGTGATTTCTACGCCAGCGTGGTGGCCAAAACGAGCCTGTGCCGCGGCCAGGATAAGTTTGGCATCCTTTTCCGCGCCGCTTCACCCGGGAATCTCTACCGCTTCCTGCTCACGTGTGATGGGAACATTCGCCTTGAACGCGTGCGCGTGGGCGTAACAGAAATCCTGCAAAATTGGACCTCCAGCGGGGATTCACCGGTCGGGTCGCCGGCGGAGGTCAAAATCGGGGTATGGGCTTCCGGCGTGGAAATGCGTTTCCTGCTAAATGATCGTTATCAATTCAGTCTGAGAGATCCATTGTTCCGCAGCGGCACCCTGGGCTTTTTTGCCACCGCCAGCGGGGATACACCCGTCATTGTCTCCTTTTCTGACCTGGAGGTGTACTCGGTGGCTTATATTTCTCCAACACCGACGCTAACGCCCACGCCCACGCAGACACCCACACTCACCCCCAAACCATAGGACAACTTTTCAGCCCATGGCTCCCAACAAACTCAACGACCTCGATTCAAAATCCTGGCTCCGCTTCCAGAAATCCTGGTTCATCCACAACCCTCCACCGCGCAAGAAAGGAGTGCTCGTCCACCCGGCCAAATTCCCGGAAACGATGGCCCAGGAATTCATCGAGTTCTTTACCAAAAAGGGTGAAACGGTATTGGATCCCATGGCAGGGACGGGCTCCGCCCTGGTGGCAGCCCTGCGCGCCGGGCGCAACTCGTATGGGATCGAGCTGAATCCCAAGTATGCGGACCTTGGGCGGAAGATCATTGCCGGGGAAAGGGAAATGTTGGGCGAGGCAGCGAACGGCCTGGCGGCTGAAATTTTCACCGCTGATGCTGGAAGCGCAGTTTCTCTCGGACTTCCGCCCATCGACTATATTCTCACCTCCCCGCCCTATTGGGACATGCTGCATGCCAGGGGTGCGGCAACTCAAAAGACGCGCCGCCTGGCCGCGGACCTGGATGTCTTCTACTCCGATGACCCCAATGACCTGGGAAATATCCATGATTATGAACTGTTCGTGGAAAAACTTGTGGCAATCTATACCGGCTTGAAGTCAATCCTGCGCCTGAAGGCATACCTGACCATCATCGTCAAGAATGTGAAAAAGGGCGGGCGAATCTACCCGCTGGCCTGGGACCTGGGAAGGGAACTTGGCAAGGTGTACACGCTCAAGGATGAAAAGATCTGGTGCCAGGACAACCAGTCGCTGGCGCCGTACGGACTGGGTTCGGCATGGGTGAGCAATACCTTCCACCACTATTGCCTGCAGTTCAGGAATGAGGAATAGCCCAGGTGGATTACTTATCTTCCCTGCGCAGGCATGTTGGGCATGCAGCCGCTCCAGATGGTCGGCGCGGCTGCACTCGTCGTGGATGAACAGGATCGCCTGCTGTTGCTGAAACGTTCGGACAACGGTTGCTGGGGACCGCCGGGTGGAGCGGTGGAGTTGGGAGAGGCTGTCGAGGATGCCGCGCGGCGCGAGGTCCGCGAAGAGACTGGGCTGGAACTGGGCGAGCTCTCCCTGTTTGGCGTATTCTCCGGTCCGGCGTTTTTTTATCGCTATCCCAATGGCGATGAGGTTCACAATATCAGCATCATTTATCTTGCCCATTTCCAGGGAGGGCAAATTCAACTGAACGGCGAGCATATCGATTGGGATTGGTTCCCGGTCACAGGACTCCCGGAAAACATCAGCCCGCCGATCTTGCCGGTGATCGAAGAATTTCGCAAAACCATGACCAGCCCGGAAAATTCAGGATGACCGTGAAACCCTGGAAGATCCTGGAATCGCGGCATATCCACAAGCATGTGCGCATTGACACGTGTGAACTCCCCAACGGGAAGATCATCGAAGGGACAGTTTTTGAGTTCGGGGATTGGGTCACCGTGCTGGCGCTGACCAAGGCGGAGGAAGTGGTGATGATCCGCCAATACCGCCACGGCGCGCAAAAAGTGATCCTGGAACTTCCCGGCGGGATGATCGATGCTGAGGATGAAAATCCCCAGGCAGCCGCCCGGCGCGAGCTGCAGGAAGAGACCGGATACACGAGCGAACGGTGGATCCAGGTGGGCTGTGTTTCCCCCAACCCGGCCAACCAGACCAACCTGGTCTATTCCTTCCTGGCTCTCGACGCAGAGAGAAATGGCGACCAGCACCTGGATGCAACCGAAGAGATCGAGGTGATTTTGAAACCCTTGGACGAGGTGATCGACATGGCAAAAAAAGGGGAACTGCTCCAATCCATGCAGGTCAGTGCGTTATTCTTTACCCTGGCGCACCTGAAGCGGATCCGGTGATTCCTGCCCGTTGAAGTTCCTAAAGCGCAGTTTGTTATAATCAAAGCACGGTAGTCTTGCTCTACAGATACCAGGAGTGAACAGGCAGGATGTCAATCAAGGAATTCTTCACATTGCTTCGCTGGGATTGGCGCATGAATCGCGGCCTGACCTTTGACCGCATTCGAAGCATGTTGCTGTTGCTGGATATCCGCTATGAACAGTTGATCCACCGGAATTTTTGTCGCCCCAGGAATCCGCTCATCCTCATCTGGTACATTACGCGTTTCCTTGGTTCCATCTTTCAATGGTTTGTTGCCACGTCGATCATCCCCGGGGATGTAAAGATCGGGCGCGGGTTGAGATTGCCGCACCCGCAAAACATAATCGTCAGCCGGTTTGCTGAAATTGGTGAATTCTGCACCCTGTATCAAAATGTCTCCGTGGGCTTGAACGGATTTAAGCCCACTTCCCCGCCGCATATTGGTGACCGGGTGATGCTGGGAACCGGAAGCATTGTCATCGGAGATATTACCATCGGCTCGGACGTGATCATCGGCGTTGGGGCGGTGATCCTGCGTTCTGTTCCGGAGCATGCGCGGGTCTTGAGCCCCCGACCGACTGTCCTGACCGACCATCCGAGCCACAACCTGGCGGAACCGGGCAGTGACGAGCACATTCGTGACCCATACAGCATCTGGCGCTAGTCCTGTTGGAAAGAGGACACAAGATCAGGTCGGGCTGGCACACCAGGGACACGACAATTGCATCAGAGATACACGACCCTCCTTCATCCAGTGAAGAACTCCATCCTATGAATCGTTTATCGATCGCCCTCAAAGCTGTCCGCCAGTTGGGGCTCCAACAGGTGGGCCTGTATGCGGGGTATAAGTTCGGGTTGATCAGCGGGCATTACCAGCGGGTAACCTCGAAGATAACGAGGAGTGACCGGGCAGGGACGATCAATACCTCCCTCTTCGCTTTCCCAGCGCGGGATGAACTGCTGAACGTACTCGGCAAGGACGGTCAAGCTACCCTTCTCTCGGAGGCGGAAGAGATCGTCGGTGGTAAAGCCAGGTTATTCGGCGCACAAGCGGTTCCACTACAACTCTCGATCACCGAACCACTTCATGATTGGACTGCCTACGAGACTGGCAAGATCCCCCTGGAGTTCAATGCATCCCCGATAGCAGATGTCAAATTCTTATGGGAACCAGCCCGGTTCGGATGGGCATTTACCCTGGGGCGGGCGTTCCATTTGACCGGTGACGAGAGATACGTGGAAACCTTCTGGCGAAACTTCGAGATCTTCGAGGCTGCCAATCCGCCATGTCTCGGCCCCCACTGGATGAGCGGGCAGGAAGTGGCTTTGCGTCTGATGGCTATTACCTGGGCAGGGCAGGCCTTCGAAGGTGCATCCGCCTCCAGCCCGGAACGCAGGCAGAAACTGGCAGCCTCCGTTGCCGCCCACGCAGCTCGAATCCCGCCCACCCTCGTGTATGCCCGTTCCCAGCACAACAACCACCTGCTCACCGAGGCTGCGGGCCTGCTCACTGCGGGGCTGGCACTCCGTGAACACCCGCAGGCCTCCCGCTGGCGAGAACTGGGATGGCGTTGGCTGAATAACGGCTTGCAGTCGCAGATCGACTCTTACGGCGAGTACGCCCAACACAGCACCAATTACCACCGCCTGATGCTGCAGGTTGTCCTATGGACGGATGCCCTGGCGAGAAGATTCGACCTGCGCTGGCCGCGCCCAACGATGGAGGCGATCCGGCGCTCGGTGCACTGGTACCTGTCCATGCTGGATTTGGATTCGGGACAGGTGCCCAACCTGGGAGCGAACGATGGAGCGTGCATTTTCCCGCTGACCGTCCTGCCTTTTGCAGATCACCGCGGGGTGGCAGGCGCGGCTGCGCGTGCCTTCCTCGAATACAATCTGCCGGCAGGCCCCTGGGACGAGATGGCGTCTCTGGTTTGGGGTCGGCAGGCGCAGATCAAAATCGGTCGACCTGCCGCGCTACTTGGGCGATCAAGTCTACGGAAAAACCTCCTGGGGTTATTTTCGTACTGCCCAGTTCAACTCGCGCCCCTCCCATGCCGATCAACTTCACCTCGACCTCTGGTGGCGTGGATTGAACATTGCCAAGGATGCCGGGACCTATCTCTACAACACCCCAGCGCCGTGGAACAACTCGCTGGTCACCGCATTCGTTCACAACACGGTGACCGTGAACGGCGGCGACCAAATGCAACGCGCCGGGCGTTTCCTGTACCTGGATTGGGTAAACGCCTACCGGAAGCCCCTCCCAGCAGATGGGGCGACCGAGCTGCAACGGGTCAGGGGCCGCTATTGGGGGCGCAACTACAGGCACACGCGTATTGTATCCATACGGGAACCGGATCATTGGCGGGTGATCGACGAAATCCTGCCTGAGCGCATGCCCTGGCAGAAGAAGACGATCAGGGCACGCCTGCACTGGCTCCTTCCCGATTGGGAGTGGAAGCTGGAGCAGGATGGACAGGGAACGACAATCACATTACAGTCGCCCCATGGACCGGTGAGCCTGGCGATCCAGTATACCCCTGGCAATGCGCCAGCGGACGTATCCCTGGCGCGTGGTGGGGAGCTGCTCTCCGGCACAGCTCCAGCAGATCCCACGCGCGGCTGGACATCCCCCACCTACGGCGTTAAAATCCCGGCGCTATCGCTGGCCCTGAACGTCGTGAGCAAAACTGAGATCACTTTTATCACTGATTTCGCCTTCCCAGGCTCTGATCACTGAACCTGACAATTCATTATTCATTGCCAAATCCATGTCCTACCGTGCTGCCATCATACTGATCGAGCAAGACAAGGTCGCCCTGATCGAACGCCACCGCCAGGGATTGCATTACTTCACCTTTCCCGGAGGTCATGTGGAGGCCGTAGAAACACCTGAACAGGCTGCAGTCCGCGAGACCCGGGAAGAACTCGGCATGGATGTCGTGATCATGAAACTGGTCGCCAAAAGCACCTGGCAGGGTCATGATCAATATTATTTCCTGGTGAAACACGCCGGCGGACTTTTTGGCACCGGCAGCGGTGATGAGATCCTGCATCCCCCACCGGAGAGAGGCACCTACCGCCCGCTGTGGGTGCCTGTTGCCAGGCTGCTGGACCTGCCTGTTCGGCCGCGTGGAATGGCCGAATTAACGGTGAAATCCATGGAAGAAGGTTGGCCGGAGGATATTGTCCTCCTTAATGGTTAAGAATTGACAATATCAAGCACAATAGGCGTGTGAGCACGCCCGCTTGTTGTTCAATGAACGATCAGCAACCATGCATATTCTACTCATCCACCAAGTCTTTGCCGCCTTGAACGAAGCAGGAGGAACCCGGCATCACGAGTTCGCCCGTTACCTCGCCGCGCAGGGGCACCAGGTGACAGTGATCACCAGCCCGGTCAGTTATTTGACCGGGGCTCCGCTGGGAAGCCCCTCAATGCAAATCCCGGGAGAGGATGGCGCAGGCGTTACGATCCTCCACGCCTACAACTACCGCGCGCTGCATAAATCCTTCCTCCACCGCTTCCTTTTCTTTATCACATTCATGGTCTCTTCCTTCTGGAAGGGCATGCGGGTAAAGAACGTGGATGTGGTCTGGGGTACCTCGCCGCCCATCTTCCAGGGAATTACTGCCTGGGCGCTGGCGCGCCTGAAGGGGATCCCTTTCCTCTTCGAGGTGCGTGACCTGTGGCCGAAATTCGCCATTGGCATTGGTGTGCTCAAAAACCCCGTGCTCATCCGGTTATCGCTTTGGCTGGAGCGCTTCCTTTACCGGCGAGCCGACCGGATGATCGTCAACAGCCCTGGTTACATGGCACACGTGACGGCTCGCGGCGCCTGCCGGGTGGACCTGATTCCCAACGGGGCCGATCCGGACATGTTCGACCCGACCGATCGCGGTGATGCCTTTCGGACCCGGCACCAGTTGGGCGATAAATTTGTGCTCCTTTATGCCGGGGCACACGGCATGTCCAACGACCTGGGCGTCGTCCTCGAATCCGCCCGGTTGCTTGCCCGGAAGCAATCCCGAAGTGCAGATCGTATTCCTCGGCGATGGCAAGGAAAAACCCAACCTGGAGAGGCAAGCCGGGGACATGGGGCTTGGCAATGTCCTCTTCCTGCCGCCGGTCGCCAAAACCGAAATGCCCGCAGCCCTGGCAGGCGCCGACGTGTGCCTTGCGATCCTGAAGCCCATCGACGAATACAAGAGCACCTATCCCAACAAGGTTTTCGACTACATGGCTGCCGGGCGCCCCGTGGTGCTCGCCATAGACGGCGTCATTCGGGAGGTGGTGGAGGCTGCCCATTGCGGCATTTTCACCCAACCTGGAAACCCCTCCGCGTTGGCGGAGGCGATCCGTGAACTGGCAGCTGACAGGGAAAAATGCCGTGCCATGGGCCTGGCGGGGAGGAAGTACCTGGAAGCGCATTTCAGCCGGGACGGGATCGCGAAAAAGCTTGTCGAAGTCTTACGGGAAATGGTCCCGGATCATCAACGAGCGTGAATTAAGAGGAGGAGAATGCCTGCCATTCATTTCGATCGTTATTATCGTTACGAGGAATTGACCCGCATCCTGAAAGCGTTGGTAAAAAGCCACCCTGACCTGCTGCGGCTCGAATCCATCGGGAAATCCCACGAGGGACGCGACACCTGGCTGGTAACCGCTTCGAATTCCGCCAGCGGACCGGACACAGAAAAACCCGCCTTATGGGTGGAAGGGAACATGCATGCCACCGAGCTGGCTGGTTCGATGGCGGTACTTTATTTCATCCATACTCTTGTCACCCGCTATGGGAAGGATGCGAACATCACCACGGCCCTCGATACGCGCGCTTTCTATATCGTGCCGCGCGTCAACCCGGATGGAGCTGAATGGGCACTGGCCAAGCGCCCCAAGCTCATCCGCTCTGTCACCCGACCTTATCCATACGATGAAGATCGCGTAGAAGGTTTATTGTGGGGCGAAGATATCAACGGGGACGGCAGGATCCTTTCGATGCGGGTACTGGATCCCAATGGCACCTGGAAAGCGCACCCTGATGATCCGCGCCTGCTCATCCGGCGGGACCCGGTGGAGACGGGTGGCACCTATTACCGCGTCCTGCCCGAGGGGCTGGTCAAAAACTACGATGGGGCCACCATACCGGTGAAGGGACCGAAAGAAGGCCTCGACCTGAACCGAAATTTCCCCGTCAACTGGCGCCCGGAGAACGACCAACACGGCGCGGGTCCTTACCCCCTGAGCGAATCCGAGTCGGTGCACCTGGCTGAATTCATCGTCAAGCATCCCAATATTACTGGTTCGGTATCCTTCCATACGTTCAGCGCGGTGATCCTGCGCCCCTATGACGACCGCTCCGATGACGACATGCCCGCGGAGGACCTGTGGACGTATAAAAAGATCGGCGAAAAAGGCACCAAGATCACCGGCTACAGGAACATGTCGGTGTTCCACGACTTCCGCTATCACCCCAAGCAGATCACCACCGGCGGCTTTGACTCCTGGATGTTCGACCAACGCGGCGTCTTTGCCTGGACGGTGGAAATTTGGAGCCCGATCAACCAGGCAGGGATCACCGAGCACAAACCCATCGATTGGTTCCGCGAGCACCCGGTGGAAGATGACCTGAAGCTGATGAAATGGAACGACGAAAAACTTGGCGGCAAGGGGTACGTGGATTGGTTCCCCTTTGACCACCCGCAGTTGGGCAAGGTGGAACTTGGTGGTTGGGATGGCTTGTACACCTGGACCAACCCGCCCAAACAGTTCCTGGAAAACGAGATCAAATCATTCCCTGAATGGCTGACCTGGCACGCGCTCATCTCCCCCAAGCTGGCGCTGCGCGAGGCTACTGCCGTTTCCCTGGGTGGCGGAACATACCGGGTCCGCCTTGTCCTGGAGAATACCGGTTGGCTGCCAACCTACGTCACCAAGCGCGGCCTGGAAAAGAAACTGACCCGCGGGGTCATTTGCGAGATCACCCTCCCCGAGGGTGCGACGCTGCATACCGGGAAACAACGCCAGGAGGTGGGCGAACTCGAGGGTCGTGCTTACAAAGCTGCCCAGCTCGATGAGGCGGATGAAGGCACCTCCGACCGGCTGAAGGTGGAATGGGTGATCAAAGCTCCTAAGGGCAGCCTGGTCCAGCTGACCGGGCGGCACGACCGCGCCGGCGTGGTGCGGACAGAGATACACCTTAAATAACAGGGAGATTAAGAGCAGAGACCGGTCGAAAGGCCGGTCTTTGATATTATGGCTTGCTCACCTGGAGCGTATCGACCAGTTTCCCGCTGCGGCTGTAAAATTCAAAGGTCAAATCAACCTGGGTGGCGGTGACCAGCATGGCACCATTGTCGGCGTTATAACGGAATATGGTTTCCGGCAGAGGATCGTTGAAGTTGTAGATCCCGGCACCGCTGGATCCATTCACAATATAGGGAATGCCGTCCACAGACAGGCGCTCATAAGCATGATCGTGCCCGGAGAGCACCGCATCCGCCCCCCAGGCGGCGAAGGGCCAACGCATCCAGTCGATCGAACCATGATAGGCGGAGGAATAGGGGGAATAGTGGAAATAAACCACATTCCACAGGCTCGTGGAGGCTGCCATGCGCTCCTGCAACCAACCAGCCTGGACCGAGGCGCGATTCACCCCGTCCGGCTCGTTCTCGTCGCTATCCAGGGCGAAGAAATGGACGGGACCCCAGACGAAATCATAGTAGCGTTCATTGCCCGGAAGAGTGAAATAATCCAGGTATGGTTTTGCCTCATCGGTGTACCAGTCGTGGTTGCCCAGGGTCGGGAAGAAGCGGTTTTCGTTTGCGCCGGGTCCATAGCTGCCTGTGTAGGGGAAAATGTAATCCTGGTAGAACTGGCCGATATGCTCGTCGATCACCCCTGCTGCACCAAGCGGATAGTTGTTGTCACCGACAGTAATGATGATATCCGGCTGCCAGCCATGGACAAGTGCTGCCACCTCCGCTTCGGCAATGCCCCCCCAGCCGTAGTCGCCGATCACGCCAAAACGTACCTGGAGCGGTTCCGCCGTGGCAGTTGGGGAAGGGATCTGGGTGGGAGTGAAGGTGGCAGTCGATGCCAATGTTTGAGATGGGGCAGGAGGATTTGTTGCCGTGGGCGCGGGAGGAGGCGCCGGGACAGGCTTGCACCCCATCCATAATCCGGTCAGTAGGGTCATCAGTAGAGCTGTACGGCGAATTGTCCTCAATGCGCATCCTTTTCTGATTTTATGTCCCCATTGTACTGAATTTACTGGAAAACTCAAACCTCCTGGAGCTGTTATGGGATTTGATTAAAAGCATCCCGGCTGCCGAAATGGGCAGCCGGGATAGGATAAGGGATCGCCGATCAGCTTGTTGCAACGGGAGGTTCGAGTTCGGCGACCGGGGACAGTCCCTCAAGAGCTTTCATCTCGCGATAGGTGAGCGTCCAGACGTTGGATTCGAAGATCGCATACCAGCCGCTGATGAGGGCAAAGGGGGCGAACAGCGTCGTGAAGAAGAACGGCAGTGCCACCAGCGCCCCGATGATCCAGGAAAGAGGCCCGCCGGCAAAGATGCTGGTGATGCCGAAGGCAAGCAGACCGGGGACGGCAGCCACAATTGCGGCGGGGATGAGTAGAACGATGTAGACCGGGATGAGCAGGAAGAACAGGATCATCCCACCGATCCCAAAACCGATCCCGATCCCCAGCATGATCAGCCACATCAGGGAGGCACTCTTCCAGTTGCGCTTGAACAGGGTCCAGCCGCGGCGGAACGATTCGCCAACGCGGGTATCCTCCAGGGCGGCAGCGCGCACGAAGAATTGGCGCAGCAAGCCGACCACGACTGCAAGGAGGGCGAAGAAGAAGATGAACAGGAAGGCGCATCCAATGCTGGCGATGATGCTGCCTGCCACGGCGGGTTCGCTGCCATTTCTGACGGCGAAGAAGACCAACAGGCCCAATCCGCCAAGCAGGAAGACGAACAGGATGAATGGCAGGCTGATCAGCAGGTCGATCACCCATATCCGGAAAGCGCGCCGTGACCAACCCAGTTTCCAGCCCTGCTTGAAGCCGACCTTGGTGCCGGTCTGCTCGTACTCATCCACCATGCGCAGGATGGCAGTCTCGGAGGTGTAGCGTATGAATGCGAAGATGACACCCAGGACGAGCAGGAACAGGAAGAATCCAACGCCGATCCAGATCCAGGTGGTTATATTCTGGGTCTGGGTGTACGAAGAGTGGAGCAACCTCCTCGTTGAACCAGGCGGTCATTTTGGACCACTCCTGTGCAGGCTGGCTATTGGGATCGAAGCCGTTGTTCCAGTTGTCCCAATTGTTCCTGTCATTTGAGCTGAACTGGTAGCTGGAGCTGCTGCCGCCGCCACGACCGGCAGTGATTGCCAGCAGGATGCCGAAGATCCAGAGAACCTTGTAGTTCCACAGGATATGCCAGGCACGTTTGAGGATCTTTCCAAAGTCAATCATTTTTACTTCTCCTTTCAGAAGTGAAACAATATTTATGGCTGCAATGAGTCTGCAGCGCTTTTGATCAGTTGCGGGCGGCGGGTAAACCACCAGAGCGCCAGCCAGCCCATGTAAAGCAGGGCGATTCCTGCCTGCCAGAGGAAACTACTCAACAGGTCTGCCCCGATGACGTTTATGTCGTTCAGCAAGGAGAGCGCGGATTGAATTCCTGCTGACTGACCGGCGAACAAGCCAGACATCGCCGGGAACCAAAAGGTATCCAGCCCCCCGCCAAACCAGTTGGAAGCCTGCCCGAGCAGATTGGCGCTGTCGGTCACTGCCACCACGCTGGCAAGCGTGAACACGGTGCGGACGAAGAACCAGGCAAATAGTAATCCCACCGGTGCAAGCCACCAGACCAGGGAGGCGGGTTTCAGCGAACGGACACGTTGATCGCGGCGAGGCAAGCTCAGGTTCAGGTTGGAGATGAACCTGTCAGGGGAGATGAATTCAGGAGCAGGTGCAGCCTGCAACAGCTCTGAAATGGTCTGCAATTCCTTGATTTCCTGCTGGCAGGAAGGGCAGGAGGCGATGTGCCTCTTCATCTCCAGGCGGCGAGTGCCGTGCAATTCGCCGTCCAGGTATGCATTCAGTAGGTTGTGCATGTCTTCATGCATATTCGTTCTCCAGTTGAAAGACTTGTGCTTTGAGCACTTCACGCAGTCGGTTACGAGCATAGTTCAGACGGGACATGACCGTTCCAATCGGGATATCCAGCACCGTGGCTATCTCCTGGTAGGAGAGTTCGCCATATTCGCGCAGGACCAGCACGCTGCGGGCAGCTTCTGGCAGGCTCCTGATCCCCTGCTGGAGCAGGGCGGCCTGTTCCTTGCGGATCAAGGCTGTTTCCGGATCCGGGGCCTGGTCCGCCAGCATGTGGAGATTCTCATCATCGACAGGTTCTTCATGCCTTCGCCGAAGAACATCCAGGGCGGCGTTGACTGCGATGCGGTAGATCCAATTGCGCAAGGAGGCCTGCGGGCGGAAAGAGGGAAGGTTCACCCAGGCTCGCAGGAAGGTTTCCTGGGCCATGTCCTCCGCCAGACCGGCATCTCCACACATGTGGTAGACCACGTTGACCACTCCGGGATAGTGCAGACGGACAAGCTCTCCGTACGCGCTGCGGTCGCCTTTTTTCGCCTCTTCGATGAGGTCAAATTCAGTTTCCGCAGCCAGGTTCAGTTCCACATGCTCTCCCAATTCTCGTGATTTGATTACAAACTCTATACGAGGTTCGGGGTTATTTTATTCGGAAATACGGCTGCGGAGATATGCAGCTCCGGGTTATACTTGCTTCAAAGCACCCATCTTGACGAGGATCAATACCCTGATCTGGAGGCCTTATGAATCCTTTCCTTGCACTGCTGATCACGCTTGTCCTGGCACTGGTGGAGATCCGCACGCTGGATTTCGCCGCCCACCGGGGCTGGATCGAGAGCCGCCTGAGCCGCAAGCTCATTCACATCCTCACCGGTCCACTATTCGTATTGTGTTGGCTGCTCTTCCCGGACAAATTCTGGTACGAGCGTTGGCTGGCAGCCCTGGTTCCGCTGTTGTTCACCGTCCAGTTCGCACTGATCGGGCTGGGGATCGTAAAGGACGAGGCCTCGGTCAAAGCCATGTCACGTTCGGGCGACCGGCGCGAGATACTCAAAGGCCCGCTTTTCTACGGCATTATCTTTGTGATCATGACCCTTGTTTTCTGGAAGGATTCTCCGCTGGGAATGACTGCCCTGATGCTGATGTGCGGAGGGGATGGCCTGGCGGACGTGATCGGTCGCAGGTTTAAGTCCGCCCCACTGCCTTGGAGCAAGGGCAAGACATGGTTCGGTTCACTGGGGATGTTCATCGGCGGTTGGGCGGTGTCGGCGCTCATCCTGGCAGTCTATGTGCAGGCAGGGGTCTTCCCTGGACCGTTCAGCGTTTACCTGTTGCCGGTTACCTTGATCGCCCTCGCCGGAACAGCCGTCGAATCGCTCCCGCTGCGCGATGTGGACAACATCACGGTCACGCTGGTAGCTGTGGCGCTGGGAACCTTGTTGTTCTAGATATGGGCTCGATTAATTAAAAGAAGAGCGCCCCAGGAAATCCCTGGGGCGCTTCATGGTTAAGCCTTACCGGTATTTTTACCCTACAAAGGATTTTTTCGTCTCGGATGGGTTCAAACCGGTGAGACGCACGTTGATGACCTTCTTCAGAAGATCAAACCAGAATGGGGCACCCTGGCTTGAGGCAGCTGCGGTGATGAGAATGCCCAGCAATTTGCTGATCCAACCCGCCACATCCGTGAACAGGGGGGCGTTGATGATCGGATAACAACGCTGCTTGATCCAAAAACCGAATAGCTGGTCATCCCGGGTGGGGAAAGGAGTGCAACTATTGACATCAAGTTCCAGGAAGGAAGAAGTGGGGTTCTCGGAAACCTGGGTAAGGCCTCCGATCCAGCCAATCGGAAGACCGAAAACATCGGATTGATCCTGGAGCATGGCCAAATTATCCGCTTCTGTATTGGATGTGTCGGGTTGGGCGAGGAGATTCCCAACCTGGTCCAGGATCAGGGTGCGCAACTCCGGCTCGCTCCAGAAACGTTCAACCAGGTGGATGGCATCAATATTGGCCAGCGATGCCACCAGCAGGCTAATGAGAAAAGTGGTCACCAGGATGCGGCGCTTGTACCAACCGGTCAAGCGCGTCATGGTATTGTTGAACCATTCTTCAATATTTAAACGGATCAACTCAAATTCGTTCTGTTTCTGCCAGATGGATTGCGAGGCAGTGTTCAGGATCGCATAAAGTGTCTGCTTGAGTTGAGGGTGGATAATGCTCAGGGCAATCACTCCCGCCCGGATTTTATTGGTGGCATCGTTGGCGCTTAAGGCAGCGGGATGTGCCAGCTTGATCAGGGCGTTATTGACCTCCTGTTTACGCTCAAGAACGGTTTCCATAAGATTCCCGACCGGTTCTTTCAGTTCCGGAATCTCATCCTGCAGGGTCAGGAGCTCTGCCTTGATGGAATCGATGATATGGGCCACATCGTCCTCGCCGGCTTCGGATACCAGTGCCTTGCGAGTCATGCCCAGGAGCACCGTGATCTTCTGCGTTGCGGCGGCTTGTTTCTTTCGACCGAGTCGTTCGGCGATGCAATAAAGCCAATAAAGCTGCTGCTGGAGGATGGACGCCTCGGTTCCGGTGGTTGCCAGTATATCCAGGACGGCTTGCGAAAATTGCGTGGCAGGGATGTAGGAGGGTTTATCCTTGTTGTCCTTCCCGGTGAACAGCCCGCGGATCAGTGGATGATTATAGAATTGATCCAGCAATGCAGAATCCGTGAGCATCTTGCCAAGGGTTTTTTCAAGCATGCGGGAGCGCCATTTGAGCCGGGCTGAAACCCACTCCTGGATATTCATGGTCGCCAGGCTCAGTATGGTCCAAACAAAGATCATTCCGATAGCAACGCCGAGAAACAAGGATATGGACATTTTCTTTCACCTCGCTACAGAGCTATTCAGTACAGTGAGCAACTGATTTTTTGTATTCTTGAGTTCAGATGAATAGTAATTTTCATTCGGGCCGGAGGGCGAAGGCTTTTCCATTTCCAGGATCAGCTGCTTGTAGCGTTCATCCGTGCGGATGGCATCCAAATCCGGATCCGTTTTCACCCATTCGACCGCTGCGTCATTGTTCTGCAGGGCAACACGTAAAAATTCAATGGAAAGTTCCGGGTCGCCGCAGATTGCATAAAAACAAGCCCGGTTGTATGCGCTCTCGTTGTTCATTTTCGGCAACGCGGCAGAAACATGTTGATTGGCCTTGGATTCTATTCCCAGGCGGCGATAGATTCCTGCCATGGCGCTATGGGCGAGAATGTAATCGGGATTGATCCGCAACACATTATCAAAAGCCTTGATGGCCTCCTCCGGTTTCTGCTCAACGGCAAAGAGCAGGCCGAGATAATAGTGATAGTGTTCGATTTGCGGCGCGAATTCGATCGCCCGCTGGTAAGCGGAAATTGCATCCTGATAGCGGCCTATGGATTTGTACAATTTTCCCAGGGTGTCCAAGGCGCGATGGTTGCTGGGATTGATCTGGGTAATTTTTTCATAAACATTGATCTTGGACAGGATCTCTTCGAGGGAGGGATCCACCTTCTGTGACTCGGCGGTTCCCTGTTTTTCGCCGCTGGAAGGCGAGCCGGTGGGAGCTGGGGTGCTTTTGGGGAGGCGGGATGGGAGGGTATCCTCCACGGACGACGCGGGAGAGGTGGCTGTGCCGGCTTGGCTTGCGCCATTGGTGGCGAACGGAAAAATCCTTGGAGGACGGTTGACGGATCCCTGCTGAAACGGGGGATTCCGTTGGAGTGTTCGTCATCACCAGCCCAGTCTTCGCATTCCCATCAGCAGGTTGTTCCCTGGGCTCGACCTTTTTTGGCATTTCTTCAAGGGCAGCGGCAAGATTTTGATCAGGTGCCGAGGTATTTTGAAGCGGAGCTGTCTGCATTTCGAGTTCATCGGCTTTATGGTAGGCAACGATGGCATTGTCCAGGTCCTTCAGCGCCCGATAGGCATCCCCGATCTTGTTCCAGGCAGCAGCCTGTTCTTGAACTGTTTTCAGGTAGGGGAGCCCCTTCTTTAACAACGAAATGGCGCGCCCATATTCATTCTTTAATAAATACGAGGAAGCCAGGTTGCTGATGAACTGGGCGGCGTCGGTGCCAGAACATTGCTCAACGGCTCTCTGAAAGGCTTGAATGGAATCGTCGAGCATCCCCATTTTTTGGTAGATCGTGCCAATTTCATTCCAGAGCAAAGACTCGGTCATGCATGCCTCGATTGGTTACACAGCAGAATTTTGACAAAGAGTAAAGCGAGCGCGGTCAAGGGTGGGATTCGCGCTGGGGGCCAATTCCCCTGCTTTTTTATAAGCAAGGAGTGCATTTTCATAATCATGCAGCTGGCGATAAGCATCTCCAAGCCTGTTGAGGGTGGTGGCTTTATCCTCGGCATCCTTTAAATGTTCAAGACTTTTTTGGTACAGGAGCACAGCCAGGCGGTAATTTCTCTTCTTGTAATAGACAAACCCCAGGTTACTGTAGGGTTGGCCGAATTTTGGATTTGCCTCAATGGATCTTTTGTAGGCGTCCACGGCCTCTTCGTATTTTCCAGAGGACATAAAACTGTTGCCCTGTTCATTGAGCTCCGCAGCTGCCACCAAAGCCCGGCGCGGGCCTGGAGGGCCCCCGTCCTCCGGTGAGGATTGTGGATAAGAGGGCGTCCGTTCGTTTTTAAGGCCATTGGAGGTCAATTCCTGGCCGGATACGACAGGTTCATCTTTCCGTTCTGGCAAAGGGGTATTGTCGTTGGCCGAGAACACGATCGCTTCTTCCTCTTCCGCTTCCATAGGATCGGCTTCTTCCGTATTTCCCGCCACTTTTTTCCCGACTTCCCATTTGATAGTGGGCAGCGGCAAGGTTGTTAATATAGGGCCACCTGTTTTCAGGGGCAGCTTCGATCGCCTTGGTATAGGCGAGAACCGCCTTCTTGAACGACCCTGATTTTAGGAAGGAATTCCCCAATTCATTCCATTCCTGTGCCGAACGGTTCTCTATGACATTGGTTGATTCAATCATATTCGTCTCTCCGTTTTCCACAAATATTTCTTCTCCAGGAAGAGGTTGAGAAGAATTTTCGGGCTGGGATGATGAGTTGTTCTCCTTGGCCAATCGATCTGCCTGTTTGAATGCCGACATGGCCAATTCCTGCTTTTTCAACTTGAGCTGAATCCGTGCCAGGTACTCCCACAGCTTGGAGCGGGTTTGACGTTCTTCTGCAAGCGGGATTGCCTGTTGGAGAAATGTTTCGGCTTGTTCGTACTTACCACGTTGAAATTCAACCATTCCCATGGCATGGTATGCCTGGTGGGAGTCTGGTTGAAGGCGGATGACATTTTGCAGGGCGGAGATTGCGTCGTCAGGTTTTTTCTGCGACATGTACAGGCGTCCCAGTTCCAACCAGGCTTCGCTGTTTTCCGTGTTGACCTCGGTGGCCTTCAGAAAGGCAGCAAAGGCATCCGCCTCATTCTTTTGGTGGAAAAGTATGCTGCCAAGATGAAGCCAGGCTTGATCATTTTGAGGATTCAGTTCGGTGGCTTTTCGAAACGCAGCAACAGCCTGCTCTGCATCGTCCAGGCGAAGGGCGGTCTTTCCCAACCCAACCCATGCCGCGTCAGAGGCGGGGGAGATTTCCAGGGCAGCTTCAAAAGCGGGCACCGCTTTATCAAATTGCCCAAGGGAGAAATACGAATTTGCCAACAGGAACCAGGAGGAATCATCTTGTTTGGCTTCGCTCACAGCATTTAAAAGTGCGCCGACAGCCAGCTGATATTCTTCCCTGGATAGATGGAGTGAACCAATGCTTTTCCACAGCGAGGCAGGTTTGGTGGTGAGGGGGATTGCCTGCTTGTACAGGGCAATGGCGGGATCAATTTTCCCGGCCCCGGCTTCGATCGTTGCCAACGCCTTCAGGCATTGAACTTGCAGCTCTGCATCCGACGTGGACTTGGCTATATTGAGGGCCGCCTGCAGGAATTTGCGTGCATTCTGTTCATCATTTCTTTGCAGGCAGAGCATCCCGAGTGCCAAAAGCGAGGCGGCATGCGAGGGCTGGACTGACAATTCGTTAAAGTAGTCCTCGATCTCAGGATGAAAACACTTCGAGGGTTCCCCTTTCAAGCACTGGACCTCATGGTCCTGCAGGAAGTCGTCGAGGGTTTCAAGGAACAACCTGTTGGGCTGAACTTCCTCGCTCAGGTCGATGACGCGATGGCGCAGGTACCAGCACTCGGTGGCGCGGGCGGCAAATTTTTGAACATCTTCATCAAAGAGCCAGAAGACAGCACGCAGGGAGTTATCGATGAAATATTCCCGGTACCGGTTGATCTGCTCGAAGATCTTGGTGCCGTCGGTTTCCCCATCGTGGACAAATCCATCGATGAACAGGACGGTATGCGCAAGGTCAATCGGCTTGGTCACCTGTTCCAAGAACTCGGTCAAGTCTCCCCCGCTGAGCAGGAGCAATTGCACATTTTGACCGACGGAGCTCAGCCTGTCCCGTAAAGCGCTGATCGCCTGGTCGCGAAGCGCATCCGAGCGATAAATGGCAAACAGGATCGAAGGGCGCTCCCAATGACCGGCCATTTCCAGTTCCCGGAAAAGTATGTCGATCCGTTCGTTGAGAAATGGAGAAGCAGGACCCACTTGGAGTTTCACATCATTGTTCATTGAGCAACTTCCTGAGAACGGGGTGAACATCACACCAATTTTCAGTATCCTGGTATTCAAGTATTGCCAGGAGCTGCAGCAGCGGGCGCAGTCGATCGTTATATTCCAGGCGGTTATGCTCGAGTATTTTTCTCAAGTAGGCCAGGTCATTCCGGTCCAGGATGCGCCGGTATTCATTGCGGATCTCGGTGGCGGCCATCTCGACATCCTGTGTTTCAACCGAGGGGGAATTTCTGCGCCGTGTGTACCCAATGGATGAACGCATGATCCTTGCCATCTCCCGGAACACGCCACCGCTGTAGGTCACAGCATCTTCCAGCGCCTGGCTGTTAATGAGCGAGGAATGCATCCTGACATTGGCAAATTGCTGCATGGTGTTGTAGCCTTCCAGGATATGACGCTCGGGTTCCCTGAAGGGATGCAAATTGATGTTGGGCAGGAAAATGGACCGATCCCGGATGGCGTCGAATTCCTTGCTGTAGAACATTGCGCTGGAGACGGTATAAACGATCACGCATTCGGGCTGCATCATGATCTCGCGCCGGTCGTGGAAAATGGCGGTTGCCTTTTCCAGGTCGGGCTTATCCATATCGTCGATCAGCAACAAGGGAATGCGCTTTTCCCGTTTCCGAATGGCACCGGCTATCGCATTGATCACCCCGATCAGCCCGGTGATGTCCTTCTCGAAAACCTGGCGCAGCTCGACGCGCGTCCTGGGCTCCAATTTCATCTTCATACCGGCATTCACGAAGAAAGCATCCAGGTTTGCGCCGAACTCATAGTTCGAAGTGCCGGCAAGAACGGTGCGTACTTCCTGCTCGATCTTGCCTTTCCAGCCGTTCAACTGCTTGAGCAACTGTTCTGAGATCTCGCCACCCGCCTTGACATACGAGCGATACATGCGGCTGCCGATGGCAAGCAGGACATCACGGAAATCCAGGTCGACGATATCGGTTTCATCCCGGATGCTGAAATGGACCGGCCAGTACTTCTTCTGGATCTCGGGATTGGAAAGGATGTGGAGCAATTCGGTTGTTTTTCCGCAGCCACGGTGACCGGAAAAATAAAATTTAGGAGGCCGGTAAAAAGGTGCCAGGATGGCATCGGTCAATTCACGGCTGGGATTGCCCGGGCGGTGAACGTAAAAAGGATTGGGTTGGCCGTTCTTCCCCGGGGAGAGAGGCAGATCCAACTCAAAGTTAAGCCAGGCACGATCGAAATCAGTTGCTAAGGTGTACTCGTAAGCAGTCATTATTTTCCCTGGTTGAAAGAAGGCTGGCTTTCACTCACTTCTCAACTGAAGCTGAGGTAATTCTCGTTGCTCCACCCGGCCGGGCTGTCTATCTGTGCCCAACCATTGCGACGAGAAAGGATCTTCACGCTCTGACCGTAGGTAAGGCCTCCGACAATTGGGAACGCGGCGCCCGGTCCACCGCGGACATTCAATCCGCTGGTATTGCAAACTCCATAACCCGTGGAGGATGGTTCCGCAGGAGGCATTTCGGGAAAGGACAGGATGGACACGGAGTTGTTTTGTTCGTAGGCAAGGTAGCCTTCGTAAGCCCAACCGGCAGGTATGTCAAGCTGTGCCCAACCATTCTGAGTTTTGAGTACTTTCACTTGCTGACCGAAAGTAAGATTTCCGATGATGGGGAAGGATGTGCCGGGACCGCTGCGGACGTTGAGTGCTTTTATCTTGCAGGATGCGTTGCAGGCTGCTTTCGTCCGGCTGAGTTGGGGTTCCAAGATTGGCGATCTTGCTCTCGATGCTGGTGAAGCGTTTTTCGCTGGCGTCCTGCAAGCTTGCCACAGACTTGGAGAGGGCAGAATGTCCCTGTTCAAGGTCTTGCAGGCGGGAGAGAACATTGGCATCGGGAGTAGAGGGCGATTTGGACAGGGAGGCGATGGCGGTCTCCAGGGCGGCTGTCCGCTTTTCCAGGTTCTGGCACAATTCGACCAGCGTGCCGGTCAGGGGGCGGCGCCCGGTGAACTCCATCAGCTCATTCAGGGTTCCGTTGAAGCGGTTCATATCAACGGATAGGCTCTCGGAGCCGAATACTTCACCGGGACCTTTGGCCGTGAACTGCCAGAATACCCAGAGCACCCACGGGGCTGGCAGCAAGGGGGCGCTGGCAGATGTCCAATGGGCCAGCCACAGGGGGAATTGAAGCCAGTATTCCCGCTTGGTTTGGTCGCCATATTGAGCCCAGAAGCTCGGACCGGTGTAGATCATCGGGCACTTGACGCGTGCATCCTGGTACAACTCGGTTCGAGCCTTCATCTGATCGAGGAACTCGCGCAGAAATCCGAGGGCAATCGACGGGTTGTTGTCGCTTCGCGCTTGTTCATAGTCAATGGTCGGCGGCAATTCCCCGGGATCATCTTTGAGCAGGTCGGCAAAGTAATTCGCCTGCTCCACGGCCGGCTTGGAATAATCCAGGTAATGAAAGGCGCCGCGCAGTATCCCGGCATCTTTCGCTTTTTTCCAGTTGGCTGTAAATTGACTATCTGTAAAAGTAGCCTGGGATGCTTTAATGAAAACAAAAGCAGTTCCGGCCTGCTTGGCTTTGTCGGCATTCCAATTGCCATTCCACTTTGAAATGTCAATTCCTAAGATCGTCATCCGGGTATCTCCCAAATAGGTTTGGCGAGTGAATGTGTTATCCCGCAAGGGTCAGGTGAAATTTTTCGAAGCGTTGAACATTCAATGCATGATCGCGCAGGATCGCAGACTGCTCTTCCCAAACGGAAGGTGACCACAATTCCACATACTCACCTTGCCCAACAAGGACCATTTCTTTCGCCAGGTCGGCAAATTTACATAAGGTCGAAGGTACTTGGATAATGGAATTGGAACCGAGTTCAATTTCAATTGCATTCCCAAGGAGCAACCTGTTCAGGAGCCTGGCAAGGGGATCAGTAATGCTGGTTGAATTAAGGCTGGAGCAGGTTTTTTCAAAGGCGCTCTTGGGGAGTAAAAGAAGATTCCTGTCAAAGCCCTGGGTCAGATACGCAACGCCAGGCAGGCTCTTGCGGAATGCCAACGGTAAAACAAAAGAGCCATCTGCATTAATGGGAAGGGTGAATTTTCCAAGCAGCATTATGTTTCCTGATCTAATTCCTGTTTTTGTCTACCAAAATTATCCTACCAGTCCATGAAACGGGAAACCTAATAAACTTGTTTCTTATAGTAGGCACTTACCGCATAGGCCATCGCTTGGCGGATACAAATATTTGCCGTATTTTGTGGATTGTTTAGGGCCCTGGATGGGGAAAAGAGGTGTGGATTCTGGTGCATTAAATAGGGGTGCGATTATGATTTTTACAGCATGGATTTATTACATTCATCCGCCATGTCCCATTCTTGAATAAGAAAAGGTGGCCATGTGGCCACCTTGGAAAATATAAGGGCAGGTTCTAAACAGGACTATTGCATTGGATTGGAAATTCCCTTGCGAACGGCATATAGAGCCGCCTGGGTACGATTGGCCAGGTGCAATTTGTCGAGTATGCTGCTCACATACTTGGCCACTGTTCTTTCCTGAACGACTAGTTTTTGCGCAATCTCTTGATTGCTAAGCCCGGTGGCGATCAGGCGCAAAGTATCCATTTCCCGGGGAGTGAGAGGATCGGTGGCAAACAACGCCTCGGAGGGATTGTTCATCTCCCGGATCACCTGCATGGCGATGGAGGGATAAAGTGACGCCTGTCCCTGGGCGACATCGCGAATACCCTGCAGCAGTTGCGTGTGGGTGGCATCCTTGAGCATATATCCTTCCGCCCCCGATTTTATGGCCGGATAGACGTGTTCATTGTCGGCGAAACTGGACAGGACCAGTATATGAACAGAAGGCTGTTTTGCTTTAAGGATGGGGATGGTTGTCAGGCCGTCCTGGCGGGGCATTACCAGGTCCAGGAGAATGACATCCGGGTGGGTTTTCTCAAGCAACTCCACCGCTTCGATGCCGTCCTTGCCCTGGCCAACGACCTCAATGTCGGGTTGGAAGGACAGGATCGCTGCCAGTCCCTCCCTGATGATGGATTGATCTTCGACAATTATTACGCGAATCTTTTTCATGGACATTCCTCTCGTCCTTATTCCTGGAAGGATAGGGAAACCTTGGTGCCCTTATTCTTGCCAGAGGTGATCTTAAATGTAGCCCCAATTTGGGCAGCCCGTTCCTTCATGTTGCGAAGGCCGCGACCGCCAGATTGGACCGCAGCAGGATCAAATCCACAGCCATCGTCGATTATATCAAGATAAACCCGTTTGCCTCGTCGATATAATTTAACCGAAACAGACTTCACCTGGGCATGCTTCAGAATATTATTAAGCGCTTCTTCGGCAACATAGTACATGGCGCGCTCCTTCTCCCTGGAGAAGGAAAATTCACCCTGGCTGATCAACCGCGCCTTCACGTCTGAGCGCCCTTCCACTGCGGTCAGACGTTGGTGCAGCGCCGAAACCAAGCCCTCTTTCTCCAGGTCCACCGGGTCAAGCTCGTGAAGGAAGAGTCTCATTTCCCTGAGTGCCTGGCGCGCGTTCTCGCTTACCCGGGGCATCAGGTTAAGCGCCTTCTCGGTGGCTCCTGCCGCCAGTCCAACCTTCACCGCCTCAGAAATTGTGACCAGGCCATATAATTTTTGCGTGATGGAATCATGCAGATCACGGACCAGGCGCAGCCTTTCTTCATAAGCGATTTGTTGCTGTTCAAAGCGCTGCTTGTGAACAAAGGAGGCAATTTCGTTGGCTGCCGAATCCAGCCTGGGCAGATCCTGTTGGGAAAAACCGTCCACCTGCCTGCGTCCCAGTACCAGCATGCCGAGGATCTCCTGCTGAATGACCAGCGGAGAGAATGCCAGGGAAAAGCCGTCGCTGTCATCGAAAAATCGGGCAAAAACCTCATCGTGCTTGACGTCGGGAATGATCAGGGTTTCCAATCTCCCTTCGGCAGTTGCAAGCAGTTCAAATGGGATCGCTTTGAAGAGCAGGGATTCTTTTTCTCCCAGGATACCATGCCCGGCTTCCAATGAAAAATTCTTTCTCTTTACCTCGCTGGCAGGCCCAAGCAGGTAGATCAATCCGCTGTCGATGTTTAGAGTGTATAAGCTTTGGTACAGCGCGCGCTCCAGGAATTCTCCAATGGTCTTGGAGTCCTTGTAGGCGATGGAGAGGGAATGCAGGAAGACACCCATGGCCTCGCGCTCAAATTGGCGGGCATCATTGGCGGTCCTGAGTTCTGTAATATCCCGCAGGATCAACATTTTGTTCCTGGCCGCAAATTTCTCGCTCTCCAGCGATTTGACCCTGATACCGAGGTGCCGCCTCTCCTGGTTGATAAAGATGGTGCCTCTGAATTCCTTCCCATCCTCGGTCGTGTTATTCTGATCAATTCTTTGCCAATCCGGGAATATTTCTTCAATATGTTTTCCGTAGGAGCCCTGCAATGTCTCCCCGGTTATTTGTTCTGCAGCAGAATTGATGGCGACGATTTGATTCCCTTCATTCAAAATGATGATGCCTTCATCCAAATGATCCCAGACATTGTTCCCATAAAAACGACCCAGCGCATTTCGTTGATTGGCAACCTGGATATAGATAAAAGCGATCCCAAGGAGCAGGCAGCTTAACAATATTTTTGCCGGTTCTGGAACCTTCACCAGCGTAATTGCTGCGACAATACCAACAATGACCGACAGGATGCCGGCGATAAAAACCACCAGGACCGGACGATTTCTGGCTGTGGGTTAATTTGAAATCAAATGTATAGGTAATGACCAACAGCGCCGCGGCGAGTATGCCCAGGGAATAAACCAGGGCAAACCAATCCAGCAGCCTCATCTGGTCTAAGATTTCTCCCCCCGTCGAACCACCAAGACCCGGAAAATAGCCGTTTACCGAACTGTTGATCAGCAGGAACAAGATCAGGATGGGAGGCAGGACAATAACTACAATTCCATAGATCGAAGGGCGCTTCCTGCCTTGCAGGTATTCCAGGGAGAACAGAAGGACAGCAGAGGGAAGGACAAGAATAATGAGATAGAGAATACACGTCAGGAGCAGCCTGCCCCGCTCTCCAGGGAGCAGCCTGGTTAAATAAAATATGGCTGAAAATATGCAGGCATAACCAAAGATCAGGATACTAAATCGGCCGGGCGTCTCCTTTTTGAGGCGCAAGACCAGGAATACGCCAACAAGAAAGGTCACTGCCAGGACTATTTGTTCAAAGATCGTAAATGGCGGGAACATAGCTTAGGACTCCAGGAAATTTTTTACAAGTCAACACTTCCATTTGCGGATCCATACGAATTGTTCTATGGGGCGGATGTTTCCCTGAACCAGGAAGGTTTTCGCATCCATCCATCCGGGCTCGCCAGCGCCCCAAGAATCTCGTGGGGGTTTCGGTGCAATTCGGCTCTCAAGTCATTCTGAAACCTATGGACCAGGGCGGTTATCATTTATCAGCTTTCCGGCCTGCCGTTGGGTTCGACGAGCCATGTGTTCCACTCCAAACAGCGCATAGACTTTCGCCAGGGACAACAACAAGTCGGATTTATCCTCAGCCAGGCGTATGGCTTTTTTATATTGAAGGATTGCTTCCTCGTAGCAGCCGAGGCTCTCGAACAATTCAGCCAGTTCTTTATGGGAAGCGAGGTCGTGCGGATTATTCTTCAGCAATCCTTGATAACGATCGATCATTACTGCCCAATTCACCTCCCGTGATCCCTTTCCATAAACAAGACTCGCGGAGGGAAGATCGGAGAAATCCGCCACCTTGTGTCGAAATGCCCAGAAGTCAGGGGCAAAGCGGGTCATCTTCTTTAACTCGGTTGGCGTGATCCAGAAGATGCAGCGCATTAGGTTTTCCACCAAGTGTTCTCGATGCATGTTCAGGGCGTGGAAGGCGTTCGCGCCCTGCCTGCCTCCGCCCCATTGCAGACCGCTAATGTAATGAAGAATCCCAGCCTGGGACGGGCGCTCTTTTAACGCCAGGAGAACATCATATCCTGTTTTCGTAACTCTATACTCGCTGACCGTCTGCCCATTTTCAATGGCATATTGCCTGATGGACTGGGCCACCTGGCCCCTGGTAAATTCAGAACGATAAACTGCCAACAGCAGGCACGCCGAATTCCACTTGATCGCCTGGGAAAGCTCGTCGGTTAATTGATGAATGCGGGTGGACGGTAAAGGCTCGGAAGAATTGGGGTTCATGAAAATACAGCCGTGTGCAGGCACTTTTAGGCTCAAAGCCCATGCAGGTTGCAGACAGCCTCCACCCGGTCGGATATGTCCGGCTCAGGGAACGGGCTGGGATCGGATGGGTGAAAGGCGGTTCCGGTCAGCGCGCAGAGAACAGCATCCACACCGGAGGCAACGTTAATTGGATTGTAACCTCCCTCCAGCACGAAGACCAGCTTTCCGCCACATACTTCGCTGGCAAGATCCTCCAGTCGGCTGGCCAGGGCATGATACCCGGCAGACGAGATACCCAGTTCGGCAAGCGGATCGTTCCAATGGCTGTCGAAGCCGGCGGAAACGAAGATCATCTGCGGCGAAAATCGATTCACGAGGGGGGTCAGCACGCGATCGGCCAGGCGGGCAAAACAGGCATCCCCGCTGCGTGCCGGTAGTGGCAAATTGACAATCCGACCACGGGCGTGGGGTGCCTCGTCCATAAAGCCGGTGCGGTAGGGGTAGATATTTTCCTGGTGGGTGGAAAAGAAGGAGACGCGTGGCTCGTTCCAGAAAACGGCCTGGGTACCGTTGCCGTGATGTGCATCGAAGTCGAAGATAAGCAGCCTTTCCAGCCCGCTTGCCAGGGCATGGTGCGCGGCAATGGCAACATTGTTCAGCAGGCAAAAACCCATGGCTGCTTTGGGTTCGGCATGGTGTCCGGGTGGACGGACAATGGCAAAGGCATTGCTCGCCTCCCCCCGCAAAACACTGTCTGTGCAGGCTAGTGTCGCTCCTGCGGCAAGGAAGGCATCGCTGTAGCTGGACGGGGTGACAAAGGTGGGGGCGTAGTCGGTGATCCCGGGTCCCTGGCGGCAGGCGGCTTCGAAGAGGCGCAACATGCCTTCCGGGTGGACGGCAGTCAACTGCAGCGATTGGGGCGGGGTGTGGGCTGAGAAATGTTATGGGATAAGGCCTGGTCTGCCAATTGTCCAGGTAGCGAAAACGAGAGGGTGCCTCTTCGTGACCCGGGAATTTATGATTCAACGAAGGCACGAGTGTGCAGGCAGTGGTCATTTCTTCTCGATCAAATCCATGTACGCGCCTTCGAGTAGATCCTGCGTCTTGATCCCCAGCCTGTACATCAGGTCCCCGGCAATGGCTTGCCCCTCGGCGTCGCTCTGTCCGTCTTGCAGGACGACTTCCAGCTCCATGAATTGTCCAAGGCCTTCAACGTCATCCAGGTGGATGCGTGTCTGGCCGGCCAGGTAGAGATAGCGTGTCTTGCGAACAACGCCGCGCACTCCCAGCGCAAGGGTCAGGGTTTCCTTCAAAGGATCGGGATTGCTGGTCTCAAAAATAAAATAATTGGAGCGCTTGGGTCCATCCTGGTCGGGGCGCTCATAGTAGACCAGCTGGGCGCGGTCCGCCGCCAGGATGCGCAATTTCAGGCGGCCCTTTGGGTACATGGAAGAAGATGTCCTCCTGGGGAATGACCTGTAGGGTGTGTCGCTCAACGCAGCTGCGCGTGCTTGCAAATCCGGCAAGGCTGTTCACGCGGGCTTTTATTTCTATGTTGGCAGGCATTTTGTTGATATTCTCCCTTGAAAGGAAGCGAAAAACGGTTTGGCATGATTTTATACCAAGATGATGGAATAAGGAATAAGTATCCAGCGAATTGACCGACTAATAAATAGAAAATAGGCATAAATATTTGGCGAAATACCAAAAATATTGACTTAAATCATAAATTAATGCTATCATGCCCGTATCGGAGAGACCCATGTCCATTATTCCTCAAAAATGTCCCAGTTGTTCAGCACCGCTGATGGTCACCCAGCTAACCTGTAGTGGGTGCGCCACCAGCATTGTTGGAACCTATGAACTCAGCCCTTTCTTCAGGCTTTCCAATCAAAGCATCAAATTCCTGGAAACCTTCATCCGCAATCGCGGCAATGTCAAGGAGATGGAGCGCGAGACCGGGGAATCTTACTGGGCGATCCGCCGCCGCCTGGACGAAGTGATCAGCGAGATGAACTTTGGTGAGGCTGCCACGCAGGCGCCCGGGCTTTCGCGGCAGGAGATCCTTGAACGCCTGAGCCGGGGCGAAATGGATGTCCAGGAGGCCAAACGCCTGCTTACCGAAATGGCCAATCGCACGGCGCCTTAAAAACAAGGAGAATCAAGATGGATCTAAAAAAGAACGCATGCTCATTTTGGATATGATCGCGGATGGCAAGATCAATGCTGCACAGGGCGAAGAGCTCTTCAAGGCATTGGATGCCAGCCTGGGCGGCAAACAGGTTGACGACCAGGTGCCTCCTGCTTCGACGCGGCAACTCCACGACCGGGGGCGAGCGGCTAGACCCGGCTACACTGGCGGCTGCCCTGCGCGAGGTGGGCATCGACCGCGTGACCACGAGCGATTTCCAGGAGATGGAGGCGCATAACCTGACCGCCGAATTCATCCGCGAAATGAAGGCATTGGGAATACAGCCGGATGGCTTGGGTGACTGGTTGGAGCTGCGCAAGCAGAACATCAACCCACTTTATGTCCGCGAATTGCACGCGGCCGGGCTTACCGACCTGGATATCGATGAACTGGTGGAATTGAGCAATCATGACATCTCTCCCAAGTTCGTTGCCGACCTCCGGGCGGCAGGATTGCAGGACCTGGATGTCGACGAGTTGATTGACCTGGCGAACCACGATGTTTCGCCGAAGCTGATCGCCGAACTGCGCGGCCTGGGGCTCGAAGACCTGGATGTGGACGACCTGGTCGAATTATCCAATCACGATGTATCTCCGAAATTCATCGCCGAGGTAAAGTCTCTTGGACTGCACGATTTTGATGCCGACGACCTGGTGGAACTGAGCACCCACGATGTCTCCCCGAAATTCCTTGCCGAACTCAAGTCCCTGGGATTTGCAGACCTGGATATCGACGACGTGATAGAGCTGGCTCAACATGATGTCTCCCCAAAGCTGATCTCCGAACTGCGCGAGCTGGGCTATGGCGACCTGGATATCGATGAGCTGGTGAAAATTTCCGAGCACGGCGTCTCCCCGCGGTTCATTGCCGAACTGGGTAAACAGGGGCTCTCCAACCTGGACATGGATGACCTTATCGAATTGGCTGACCACGGCGTATCGGCCAAGTTTGTCTCCGAAATGAAAAGCCTGGGTCTTTCGGATCTGGATGCGGACGACCTGGTCGAACTTGCCGACCATGATGTGTCCCCGAAGTACGTAGCTGCAATGCGCAGGTTGGGCTTGGACGACCTGGATGCGGACGACCTGGCAGAGATGGTCGATCATGATGTATCCATAAAACTGGTTGAAGACCTTAAGGAATTGGGTTTCCTTGACCTGGACGTGGATCTCCTGACGGATCTGGTTGACAATGGGATCACGATCCGGCATATCCGTGAAATGCGCCAGAAGTATGGCGAAAAGATCACCCTCGACCAAATCATTGACTCCCATGATGAACAGGGCTCACTCTTTGCCCGGGAATTTCGAGCTGCCGGGATCGAAGTGGAAGACGAATAACCCAACCAGGCACCAACAACAGCCTCCCGCTTCTCTGGGGAGGCTGTTGTTTTATCCCCATCAGGGGAGATGAAAAGATTTCATGGTAAACTTTTTCAGCATGTCTCCATTCCTTCAACTTGCCATAGAAATTGCCATGATCCTGCTGGCAGCCAAGGCAGCCGGATACCTCAGCACGCGCCTCGGCCAGCCCTCTGTGCTGGGTGAAATCCTGGTGGGTATCCTGCTCGGACCATCCTTGCTCGATATCACCCACCTGGGATTCATCCAAAGCGAGACACTGACCCAAACCATCCACGAACTTGGGGAATTGGGCGTCCTGCTGTTGATGTTCCTGGCCGGATTGGAACTCCACCTGGGAGAGCTGACCCGCAACACCCGGGTCTCAGCCCTGGCTGGAACGCTGGGTGTTCTGTTCCCGGTGGCTACAGGGTGGGGGTTGGGACTTTTGTTTGGGCTGGAAACCGAGGCGGCGGTATTCCTGGGGCTCACACTGGGGGCTACCTCCGTCAGCATTTCTGCGCAGACCTTGATGGAGCTGAAAGTCTTGCGCAGCCGCGTGGGTCTGGGCTTGCTTGGCGCAGCCGTCTTCGATGACATCCTGGTCATCCTGCTGCTTTCGGGATTCCTTGCGCTGGTGGAGGGCAGCTCCAATGTGCTTGGCTTGCTGCTCATCCTGGGTCGCATGATTGCCTTCCTGGGGCTTTCGGTGGCTTTCGGCTTGTGGGTTCTGCCGCGGCTGGCAAAAATGGTGGCACGCCTTCCCATCAGCCAGAGCGTGCTCAGCCTGGCGTTGATCTTGTTGTTGCTCTATGGTGTTGCAGCCGAGGTGCTGGGAGGCATGGCAGCCATCACCGGGGCGTTCCTGGCGGGGCTGATGTTCGCCCGCAGCCACGAAAAGGAACGAATGGAAGCCGGCATTCATGCCCTTGCGTATGGACTATTCGTTCCCATTTTTTTCGTCAGCATTGGTCTATCCGTTAACTTGCGTATGCTGGATCTCTCGGCCGTGTGGTTGTTACTGGCGCTCATGCTGGTGGCAATCCTGAGCAAGTTCCTGGGTGCCGGATTGGGTGCGCGCCTGGGCGGATTCGGCTGGCGCGAAGCGTGGCAATTGGGAACCGGGATGATCTCGCGCGGCGAGGTCGGCTTGATCGTCGCCAGTGTGGGGATCACCCAGGGGCTGGTCTCGCAGAGTGAATTTTCGGCCATTGTCGGCATGGTACTGTTCAGCACCATCGTCACCCCGCCGTTGCTGCGCGCTTGGTTCAAGGGTTTCGCCCATTCCACAACTGGTGCTGGAGAACAAGGCCAGGCTGAAAAAACGAAGGAGAGTGCCTGATGTACATGATCCTGTTTGTTCTCAATGACCCTGACCGACTGGAAGAGGTCCTGGATGCCTGGGAGAAGGAAGGCGTTGGGGGGATCACAGTGCTGCCGAGCACCGGGTTGGGACGCATTCGCCAGAAAGAAGGACTGCGTGACGACGTGCCCCTGATGCCGGGCGTGGAGAATTTCTATCACCACCAGAGCGACATCAGCCATACCCTGTTCACGATCGTGGATGATGAAACTACGGTGAAGAAACTGGTTGAGGCAACGCAAGCACTGGTCGGCAACCTGGACGAACCGGGCAACGGCATCCTGGCTGTGCTGCCCACGGTGAGCGTGCATGGATTGATCAAATATCGTTAGCGGATCAGAAAAAAGGCATCCGTTAATCAAATCCAGGCAATCGAAACGGATGCGGGTTAATAAATTTGGGAAGTGGTTTATTTGCGCCTGTTGCAGGAAGGTGCTACACTTGCTCGGCAGAAACGTATATCTTGTAGATTCTCGGAGGCGAACATGAAGACGGCAAAAGGGATGTATGTAGGAGCTGGTATCCTGTTCCTGGTTTCTTTGTGGTTTCTGGGTTACGGCGGTCTTAATGTAGTTGGTTCATTTGATCAAAATACCGGCAGTCAGAGTTGGCTGCCACTCGGAGCATTGGCCTGATGTTTGTAGGCTCTGGTTGATGGCGGCAGGTGGTGTGGTGTTGATTGTTGTGGCCGCCAGAAAAACCAAGCAGGAAACGTTCAAAATGTCACCCTCAATTTGGACCTGCCCGGCGATACCAAGTTCGAGGCGCTCAAGTGTCAGTCCTGTGGCGGGACGTTGTCAGCCGAGAATGTACAATTGGTCAATGGCGCGCCGATGGTCAATTGCCCCTATTGCCATACAATGTACCAATTAACCGAAGAACCGAAGTGGTAAAACCGCTACGAGTAACAAGCAATACTATTCATTCTATTTTGGAATACGGAATATTGGGAGGTCGCATGAAACTCCGCCTGGTCGCTGCGCTATTGCTGGTTGCCATGATGTTCGCCTTCACGGGCAGCGTGGCAGCCCAGACCTATTCCTTCAGCCTGGACGAAGAGATCGTTCAGGTATATTGGAATTCCGATGGTACGGTAGCACTGGATTACATCCTTGCTTTCACCAATTCGTCCAGCGCTGATCCCATCGACTTTGTCGACATGGGCATGCCCAATGGCAGCTATGACTGGAATTCCATCTCGGCAGATGTGGACGGTCATCCGGTGGGTCTCTCCACCGATTTCTACGGCGAGGGAGGGGTTGGATTTTCGGTGGATATGGGCTCCTATGCCATCCAGCCCGGGCAGAGCGGTAGAGTGCATGTGTACGTGGGGCGCATCGACAACATGGTCTATCCGGACGACGATCAACCCGACACCCACGCCAGCGGTGAATTCTCGCCCGTCTGGTTCGGTTCCTCTTATGTTTACGGCGAAACCAACATGACGGTCGTCTTTCATTTACCGCCGGGGGTGAAGCCGGAAGAATCAATTTACCACCCGGCGCGTGGTGGCTGGCCCTGCAGTACCGAACCGCAATCCAGCCTTGATGATCAAGGCCGGATTCTCTACACATGGACATGTCCCAATGCCAGCGGTTCCAAGCAGTACACGTTTGGCTTCTCTTTCCCATTTGCGTATGTCCCTGCCGGTGTTATCGTCACCCCCCAACCTGCGCCTGCGTTTGACCTGGGTAATTTCCTTTCCAACATCTCGGGTTGGGGTTTCTTCTGCTGCTTTGGATCGATCTTCATTGGCGCACCCATCCTGGGGGCGATCAATGAGCGCAAACGCAAGCTCAAGTACCTGCCTCCCAAGATCTCGATCGAAGGTCACGGCATCAAGCGCGGATTGACGGCAGTCGAAGCGGGCATCCTGATGGAACAACCCCTGGATAAAGTAATGACCATGATCCTGTTTGGTGTGGTCAAAAAGAATGTCGCCACGGTCGTAACCCGTGAGCCGCTTAAATTGACCGTGACTTCGCCGTTGCCGGAGGACCTGCATGAATACGAGAAGGATTTCCTGGCAGCCTTTTCCCAGGACGACCTGGCTGCCCGGCGCAAGGGATTGCAGGACCTGACCGTCAACCTGGTCAAAGCGGTTGGCGACAAGATGAAAGGCTTCAGCCGCAAGGAAAGCTCCGATTATTACAAGGCCATCATGGAACGTGCCTGGCAGCAGATCGAAGCCGCAGACACACCTGAAGTCAAGAGCCAGTTGTATGACGAGGCACTTGAGTGGACCATGCTGGATAAGGATTACGACCAGCGCACCCAGCGCACCTTCACGGGACCGGTCATCGTCCCGATGTGGTGGGGTCGCTATGATCCCGTCTTCCGTACGTCTGGAGGAGGCAGCACCCCCAGCATGTCCATCCCCGGTGCCTCGGGCGGTGGACGCACCAGCGTGCCCGGCGCAGCGTTTGCTGCCTCGGTTGTCGGCAGCGTCCAGGGCTTTTCCAGCCGCGTACTGGGCGATGTGCGCAGCTTCACCTCCGGCGTGACCAACCGCACCAATCCCGTTCCCAAGAGCACCTCCGGCAGCAGTTGGAAAGGCGGTGGCGGCGGCGGTGGACGCTCGTGTGCCTGCGCATGTGCCTGTGCCGGTTGCGCCTGCGCCTGCGCCGGCGGTGGAAGATAACCTCTGTACCACCTCGTGTTATTCGCCTTGAATTACAAGCACATGGTCCTTCGAGATTTCTTCGGTTCGCTAAAGCAAAAACCAGCCAACAGCCCATCTGCCGGGATATTCCATTACCGTATCGAGGATGCTGACGAGAGATCGCGCCTCCATCTGCGGCTCGACCCCGATGGTCACGGAACGCTGATCGTCAACGCCAACCGGGTCATGCACCTGAATCCCACTGCGGCGTTGATGGCGTGGTTTGTCCTGGAAAAAGTGGAAATGGCCGCTGCCGTGAAGGCACTCCAGGAGAAATATCATGTGCGCCGCTCACAGGCATTGGCCGACCTGGGAAATATTCACGACCAGCTCAAGGAACTTGTCCGTGCGGATGGGTCCTGCCCGATCCATGACCTGGGCCTGGAAACGGTGGCACCCTTCTCGGAGCGGCCCAGCGCGCCCTACCGCCTCGACCTGGCCCTGACCTACCGCTGCAACAATGACTGCTCGCATTGTTATAACGTTGAGCACCCTTCCCTTGTCTCCAACCTCTCCTTGAAAGAGCGCGGCGAGTTATCCACGGAGGAGTGGAAACGCATCCTGGACAAAGCCTGGGCGATCGGCATCCCGCACATCATCTTCACCGGCGGCGAACCAACCCTGCGCGCTGATCTGCCGGAATTGATCGCCCATGCCGAAGCGAACGGGCAGATCACCGGGTTGAACACCAACGCCCGCCGCCTTTCTGACGAGATGTTTGTAAGGCAGCTGACGGAAGCAGGCCTGGACCACGTTCAGATCACGTTGGAGTCCTCTTCACCCGAGGTGCATGATGAAATGGTGCGGGCGAAGGGAGCCTTCCAGCAGACGCTCAAAGGCATTCGTAATGCCCTGGCCGCTCCTTTGTACGTGATGACCAATACCACCATGCTGCAGACCAACGTGCACACCATTCCTTCCACGCTGGATTTCCTGGCCGAGATCGGTGTGCCGACCATAGGCTTGAATGCGCTCATCTACTCCGGGCGCGGTGCCAGGGTGGGAACAGGCCTGAAGGAAGCCGAGTTGACCGAACTCCTGGAGACAGCCAGGCATAAGACGGACGCACACGGACAGCGGCTCATCTGGTACACCCCCACGCAATACTGCAACTTTGACCCCGTGGAAATGGACCTGGGTGTGAAAGGATGTACTGCGGCACTGTACAACATGTGCGTGGAGCCCGATGGCGGGGTGTTGCCCTGCCAATCGTACTACCACCAGTTGGGCAACCTGCTTACCGATGAATGGGATGCCATTTGGAACCATGAACTGGCGCTGCGCTTGCGCGAGAGAAAAGGCGTGCCGGAGAAATGCACGGGTTGCCTGCTGCTGGCCGAGTGCGGCGGAGGCTGCCCTCTCTTATTCGATAACATGATCGCAATGGAGGCAATGATTTGACTACCTGGGTAAAAGAACTGCCTGCCGAAGTGATGGTCTGCGATAGCGGGGGGATCATCCTGACCATGAACGATGAAGCCGAAACACTTTTCGCCGAGGATGGCGGGCGCAGCCTGTTGGGCACGAACGCGCTCGACTGCCACCCCGACTCCTCCCGCGCCAGGCTGGAAGAAATGCTGGAAAAACACACCGCCAATGCCTATTACAGCACCGAAAAAGGCGAGAAACGGTTTTTCTTCCAGGCTCCCTGGTATAACGAAGGCAGGTTTGCCGGGTTGGTGGAAATTTCCTTCCAGGTGCCGGATGAACTCCCGCACTTTATTCGAGGCTGACATGGACCCTGAGACTGTTCCCTGGACCAAGGACTTTCCCGCTGCCATAACCGTCTGCGACGCGAATGGCATCATCCTCGAGATGAACGAAAAATCCGCCCGCACCTTCGAGAAGGACGGTGGAACTGCTTTGATCGGAAAGAATGTCTTTGACTGCCACCCTGATCCGGCGCGCGGAAAACTGGAACGCCTGATGGAAACCCGGAAGAAAAATATCTACACCATCGAGAAGAACGGCATCTGGAAGCTCATCTACCAGGCACCCTGGTACAAGGACGGGCAGTATGCCGGCTTCATCGAATTCGCTTTCGAGATACCTGTTGAGATGCGTCACCTGGTCCATGATTAACCAACGATTGTTGAACACTGACCGCTCTTATCAGAAAGGAGATTTTTATGGCCTCCATGATTAATCGGGTTAAAGAACGCTTCACCAAGGTTCTACCCCTCCCCGTAGAAACCCTGCATTTCCAATCCGCCGCGGATGAACCCGCCTACCGCCTGCACCTGCGCCTGCAAAAGGACGGTTCCGGCATCTTCATCATTAACGCTTCCACTGTCCTGCACCTCAACCCCACCGCGGCGGAATATGCTTCCCACATGATCAAGGGAACTCCACCTGATGAAGTGGCAAAGTCTTTTGCGAAACGGTACCGCATAGGCACAGATACTGCGTTTCGCGATTTTTCCGATTTTCGTGACCGTGTCCAGATCCTTATCCACACCCCGGACCTGGATCCCGTCAGCTTCCTGGACTTTGAACGCGTTGCCCCCCATTCCCAATCCTTGACCGCCCCGCTGCGCCTGGATTGCAGCCTGACCTACCGGCTTCCTACTGGTGCTTCTGCCGATTATGCGCCGACCAAGCGGGTGGAGCGCGAGCTGACCACCGACGAATGGAAATCCGTCATGGACAAGGCCTGGGCGGCAGGCATTCCTCATATCACCTTCACCGGCGGCGAAGCGACCCTGCGCGATGACCTTCCTGCGCTCATCGCCCATGCCGAAAAGAACGGGCAGATTTGTGGCTTGCTGACCGATGGAATTAAATTATTGGATCAGGAATACCGCCATCTGCTCCTTCAGACCGGCCTGGATCATATCCTGTTCATCCTGCAGGCCGATGAGACAGCCTCCTGGAAATCGCTGGAGGCTATCCTGGCGGAGGACATTTTCGTCACGGTGCATTTCACCCTCACGCCTAAGAACGAAAAAATGGCAGATGACGTATTGGAAAGACTTGCAAAACTGGAGGTCAAGAGCCTTTCCCTGAGTATTTCGGAGAGTACTTGTCAAGGAACCATGCAAGCATTGCGCGAAAAAGCCCCTTCCCTGGGTTTGACGCTGCGCTGGGATCTTCCCGTTCCCTACTCTGTCGATAACCCGGTGGCAGCCGAGGTGCTGGATGATGAGATCCCCGATGGCGCCGGAAAAGCCTGGCTGTATGTCGAACCGGATGGAGATGTGCTGCCTGCGCAGGGCGAGGCCGACAAGATACTCGGCAATATTCTCAAGGACCCGTGGGAAACGATCTATCATTGAGCCCGTGAACGGGTGACGATCCTTCCCCCGTATTGCGAGGTGACTTTGTCTCCTGCCATTCGAAAACGTCTTGCCCAGGTCCTGTTCCTCGTGGTGATCCAGGCCGCGCTCCTGTTCTTTTCGGCATGGAAATGGGATTGGTGGAACGCCTGGGTTTACCTTGGCTTGTACATGGCATTCCTGGTTTTTAATGCCATTGTGCTGCTGGGCAGGCACAAGGCACTGGTGGAAGAGCGGTCACATGTGGGCCAGGGTACCAAGGGCTGGGACAGGATCATCGGCGGGATCAGCGCCTTTGGAGGCCTGCTCATCCTGGTGCTGGCGGGCCTGGACGAAAGGTTTGCCTGGCCGGGAATGATCGGTATCCAGGTCCAGATTGGTGCATTCATCTTGATGGGATTGACCTACCCGATTTTCACCTGGGCAATGGTTTCGAATAAATTCTTCGCCACCACTGTCCGCATCCAGGCCGAACGTGGGCATACTGTCCAGACCGGGGGACCCTACCGCTTCATTCGACACCCGGGCTATCTCAGCCTGCTGTTTACTTACGTGACACTCCCCTTTGCAATGGGCTCTCTTTGGGCCTGCATCCCCATGGTGTTCCTGGTGGCAAACCTGTTCCTGCGTACCACCCTGGAAGACCGCACCCTGCGAAATGAACTGGAAGGCTATCAAGAATATGCCAGCCGCGTTCGTTATCGCCTTATTCCGGGAATCTGGTGATGAACCCTCCAAGAAAAATCGATCCGAATGAGATCCGCATCTTCAGTGGCAGCTCTCACCCAGAACTGGCAGCCAGGATTGCGGCCGAATTGAGCGTTCCACTGGAGAAGACCCACGTATCGCGCTTCAGCAACGACAACCTGTATATCCAGCTCGGTGCCAGCGTGCGCTCGCGCAGCGTATTCATCGTCCAGACGCTTTCCCCGCCGGTCAACGATTACCTCGTCGAATTATTGATGATGCTGGATATAGCCCGCTCAGCCTCAGCCAAGGAAGTCCATGCCATCATCCCCTATTATTCCTTTGCCCGCTCCGATAAGAAGGATGCCCCGCGCATTTCGATCACTGCCCGGCTGGTTGCCGACCTGCTGGTCACGGCGGGTGCAACGCATGTGATGACCATGGTGCTGCATTCCCCCCAGGTGCACGGCTTCTTCAGCATCCCCGCAGACCCCCTGACCAGCCGACCGGTCTTCCGCAAATACTTCGAGAACCGCGACCTTGCGAAGACACTGGTGGTTGCTCCGGATCTTGGGTCCGCCCGACCGGCGGCGTTGTTTGCCAGGGGATTGGGCTTGCCTCTGGCTGCAGGGAACAAGGAGCGCCTCTCGGATACCAAGGTGATCGTCAACGGGCTTGTCGGGCATCCGTTAAAGGGTTTCCGGCGTGCACTCATCTACGATGACGAGATCGCCACCGGGGGTTCCGTGGTGGAGCTCAGCCGGCACCTGGTGAAAGGTGGGATTGAAGAAATCTGGGTAGCCTGCACGCACGGCGTTTTCGTCCGTGGCGGCCTGGAGAAGATCGCCTCCCTGCCACAGGTGACCGAGATCGTCACCACCGATACCGTCAACATCCCACTCGAGAAACGCCACCCCAAGCTGCACCTGCTTTCCGTCGCAGGGGTGTTTGCGGATGCCATCCGGCGCAACTTCCTGAGGGAATTGATCGGAGACCTGTTCGTTTATGGGGATGGTAGCCCGGGGAATATCGATTGAAATGGGAAAAGAAAAGGGAAGGCTTCCGGCAAGCGTGGCAGTAGAGCATTTTGAACAAGGATTTAATTGCGCCCAGGCTGTTTTTTCAGCTTTCGCCAGCCAGAACGGGCTGGATGAGGTTACAGCATTAAAGCTGGCCTCGCCTTTTGGCGGCGGGGTGTCGCGGCGCGGTGAGATCTGCGGAGCAGTCAGTGGGGCGCTGCTGGCGCTCGGGCTTGTTCGTGGCACCGCTACCCCGGAAGGGAAAGAGGCCACCTACCTGGTGGGCCAGGAATTCCTGCACAGGTTCGAATCCATCCACCATGCCCTCAGATGCAGCGACCTGCTCGGTTATGATATCAGCCTGCCGGAGGCCAGGGAGAAGGCGCGCCAGGCGGGCGTGTTCAAAACGCAGTGCCCTCTTTTTGTGCGCGATGCAGTAATGATCGTCCAGGCGATGATTGATGAGGGTGTGGAATAACGCTCGATTCTTTGCAGGTACTACATAGCCGAGGAGAAGCACTTGTTCTTCCAACAATTCCCGGAACTCGTCGAACTCCGTGAAAGGATGATGTCCGGTTTATGCCGGTACGCACCATGAGCGAACCCCTGCGTCCTTTGCCCGAATCCTACTGGGTGGAGCCTGGTCGCTTCCTGGCAGGAGAGTACCCTGCCGCGGAAGGGGATTTTAAGACCCGCAAGCGCCTGGCCATGCTGTTAACAGCCGGTTTGGATACCTTCATCGACCTGACGACCACCGCCGAACTCCCACCTTACCATTCCACCTTGACCGAGGAGGCGCTTGTGCTTGAGCGGGCTGTCACGTACCGGCGCTTTGCCATCGGCGACTTTGGTCTGCCCACGCGCGAGCAGATGACCCGGATCCTGGACGCCATTGATTCGTCCCTGGGGGTCGGGCACAAGGTTTACCTGCATTGCTGGGGAGGGATCGGTCGCACCGGAACGACAGTCGGGTGTTACCTGGTGCGCCACGGAATGAGCGGTGAAGAAGCCTTGCGGCAGTTGGCAGAATGGTGGAAGGGGGTACCCAAGAGCGCCCGTTATCCCCACTCTCCGGAAACCTTTGAACAGATGAATTTCATCCTTGGCTGGAATGGACTGGCATAAACGTTTTCTTCAGCAAGCCGGGTGGACCCGCGACCTGCGCCGCTACCTCTTCGAAAAAGCAGGCTTGAGCCTCGCCCAGCGGGTGCTCGAGGTTGGCTGTGGGACGGGGGCGATCCTGGCGGATATTACCGGTCCAGCGACCTCCTTCGGGCTGGACCTGGATGCCCGGCGGCTGAAAGAGGCTCGTCAGCATGCAGTAGAAACAAGGCTTATTTGTGGGGATGCGCTCAGGCTGCCCTTTCCTTCTGGATCGTTCGACATCACCTGCTGCCATTACCTGCTCTTGTGGGTTGTTGATCCGCTCCAGGCCCTGCGAGAAATGAAACGTGTCACCCGCACCGGAGGATCGGTTTTGGCGCTGGCTGAACCCGATCACTCCGCCCGTGTCGATGAACCTTCCGCCCTTGCGCTGCTGGGACGTTTGCAGACCGAAGCCCTGCGCCGGTTGGGCGCCGATACCTCCCTGGGTGGACGCTTGGGCGGCCTGTTCCAGCAGGCTGGCATCCGGCTGGTCGAAACAGGCCTGATTCTTCAGGATGGAAATCGGTGGATGGATAAGAAAGAATGGTTGCTGGAATGGGAGGTGTTGGAGGCTGACCTTGCGGGGATGATCGCGCCTGGAGATGTCCAGGAATTGAGGCAACTTGACGCAATCGCCTGGCAGCAAGGGGTACGTAAATTGTATGTTCCGACGTATTTCGCGCACGGCGTAGTATAATGACCGCCGATGGAAGAAATCACTCCACTCCCCACTGAAGTTCCGCCCGAACCAAAACGTGGCGAAGAAATGAAGCGTTTCTTCAAGGAATTGTTGGAAACGCTTGGCCTGGCACTGGTACTGTTCCTGGTGATCAATTTGATCTCGGCGAGGGTGCGCGTGGAAGGCTATTCGATGCTGCCGACACTGGAGAACAACGAATATGTGCTGGTGAGCCGCCTGACTCCGCGCTTCTTTGATCTGAAGCGCGGCGATATCATTGTCTTCCGCCCGCCGATGTACCCGGATGCAGGCTGGATGGAGCGCGTGCTGGGTTTCCCCACCCTGCCCGGTCAATATGAAGATTACATCAAGAGGGTTATCGGGCTGCCCGGCGAAAAGGTGACGATCGCCGGAGGAGTGGTCATGATCAACCTGGTGACATTGGAAGAACCGTATCTTGCCGAATCCCCCGGTTATTTTGGCGAGTGGACGGTGCCGGAGGGACAGTTGTTTGTGTTGGGTGACAACCGCAACAGCTCGTCGGATTCACACAGTTGGAATTTCCTGCCGATCGAGAACGTGCTTGGAAAAGCCGTGTTGGTCTATTGGCCGTTCTCGGATTGGAAGGCGCTCAATGGCGACCAGGCAGCCCTGGCAGCACCGTAAACCCTGGTAGAGAGATCATGGTCGAAGAGGTCCACGCTTATCCCTGTTCCGAATGTCAGGCCGGAGTACTGCGCCTGAGATACGTCACGTATTTCACCTGGCTGGACGAGGAACTGGTGACCGTTCCCAATTTCCCAGCTTGGGTGTGCGACCTGTGTGGGCGGCGGGAGTATGACCAGCGCGCCATCTCCTGGCTGACAGCCATTCTCAACCCGGAAACAGGCAAATCCTCCTCCCCCTCAAAACGCATTCTCCCCCCCAAAGAGGAAAAACGGAAAGGCATCCGGCCTTCCACGTCTGAATAATCTGTCAACGAAGAGATTATTGTATCTTCTTGACCTGAATGGGCGGGGATGGTAAAATCCGCCCGCTTCCAATACCAATAAGCTCGTCAACCCGCCCCCATCGTCTAGTGGACCAGGACGCGGCCCTTTCAAGGCTAAAACCGGAGTTCGAATCTCCGTGGGGGCACTAGTATGAAACCGCTTCTGGGCGGTTTTTTGTTAATACCCGAGCCCCCATAAGGGGATAATATTCAAATCTCCGTGGGGGCACCAGTATGAAACCGCTTCTGGGCGGTTTTTTGTTAAAACCGGAGCCCCCGTATGGGGATGACATCCTACCTGTCCCCGAAGGGTAATCTCCGGCGGGACAATAACCATCAGATCAAAACCAGCCAGAATTCCATTAAGTGAAGAATTCCTGGACTTGCTTGTTGTATAAGCAGATTTATCCGTGCAATAATGGTAATCATTTTACTTTCCCCTTCACCGCATAAAAAATACCAGGGAAGGAAATTTCCATACATCCTGCTAAGGATTCCAAGGTTGTTTAAGGTGAATGGATCAACCTTGAGCACCGGAACGAACTTCGCCAGGAGGCAGCATGGAGCCACAATCCAACCCAACACAGCTGGTAGACCGGGCTTGCCTGACCAGCCTGGTTCAGAAAATGCTTGGCCGCCCCAAACTGCAGGTTTCCGACTGGAAAGTTCAACAACTCCACGGCGGCCTTGAATGGGGCTCCGCCGTGTTCCGTTTTCAGGGGGATGCCGCGGACGCCGGGGAAACCGTCCCCTGGTCATTGATCCTGAAAACCATCATGTCGGCTGAAAAATCCGCCGACCCGGGTGGGATCTGGTACTGGAAGCGCGAGGCGCTGGCTTACCAGGGCGGGCTGCTGCATGATCTTCCCGGTGGAAATGTCACCGCACCAACATGCTATGAGATCAGAGAACGACCAGGTGGTTCGATGTGGTTGTGGATGGAGGATATCAAGGACGATATCCCCTGCCCCTGGTCGATCGAGCAGTATGCAGTCGTGGCCCGTCACCTCGGCCAGTTCAACGGCGCCTACCTGACCGGGCGGGCATTCCCATCCGAGCCATGGATCACGCGTAACTGGCTGCGCATGTACGTGGAGAACGCCGCGCCGATGATCGAGTTCGTCCGCAGTAACCCGAACCACCCCACCGTCATGCACATGTTTCCCGGCGACACCGTCGCCCAGATCCTCGCGGTCTGGGAGCAACATGCTCAAATCCTGGATGTGCTCGAGAACCTGCCACAGGTGCTCTGTCACCAGGATGCCTTTCGGCGCAACCTGTTTGCCCGAGGTGGACGCACTGTTGCCATTGACTGGGGTTACATGGGGAATGCCCCGGTGGGCGCCGAACTGGTGGCGCTGGTGGCGGCCTCCCTCGGCTTTTTTGAGATCCCAACCGACAAGGTCATGGAATTGGATCGGCTTTGTTTCGAGGGATACCTGCAGGGACTGGGCGATGCCGGCTGGAAAGGTGACCCCAGGCTGGTGCGCACTGGTTACACGGTCACTCTTTTGCTGCGCTACCCCATCGGAGGCCAGGTGGGGGAATTGCTTCCGAAATTATTGGACAGGGAAGGCCGGTCACAGATGGAGACTGCCTTTGAGAATAAATCTGCAGCCGAACTTGAGCAGAGCGACCCGGCGATCGTAGCCTACTATGAACGAATCCTCCCCGAAGCGCTGAAATTGCTGGGGATGAAGCGACTGCTCCCCCTGCTCAGCCGGATCGGGGTTCATACCCTGCGATTGAGGGCCGGCAGGAGAAAATAGGGTTCGACTGCGCTGGCAACCCGGACTGCGTGTATAAAAAAGTACGCGCGACCCTCCTTTGTCTGAGCGAAGATTTTTTATCAAACATCCCCACCGCAACCGGCAGGGATGTTCACTTTATTCATTTCCTTAACCTCATACCCACGTTGGGCTGGGCACAGGTTCGTGTCAGGCACCCAATAATCGACCCCGTTGAAATTTACGACTGCCCAACCAAATCAGCAATCCGTCCAGCAGCCAGATCACCAATCCCAGCAATATCGCTACGGTGACATTGAAGAACATCACACCCATGATCTGTCCGTAGAACAACGCCAGCATCGGCAGCAGCACCAGGCCGCCCAACTGGTTGGCATCCTGGAATCCTTGTGCCCGCATGGATATCAGCACCATGACACCCACCCCCAGCCCTGCTATTGCCGGCACCACCCAAAGGATCAAGATCACCCACATGGTGTTTGGGATGATGATGCGTTGCAACTGGGACCAGGCTGCCGCATTGGCATTCACGCTGTATAGTATAAATCCGACCCAGGCAACTGCGACGGCTGCCACCCAGCCGGAGAGCAGCTTGGCAACCAACAGATCCCGGTTGGTGGTTGGCGTGTAGAGCAGCGCTTCCAGTGTCTTGCGCTCCTTTTCTCCGGCAAAACTGTCCGCCGCGATCACCGTGGCGATCATGAGCGGAACCATCAGGAACATGGGCGCCATACCGTACTTCAGGAAGTAAACGATCATCGCTTGGGTCAGGCTCAGTCCAGCCAAATCCTGTTGCATGCCAGCCGGCATGCGGGCGAGCAGTTTCTCAATACCCCCGAGCGAATCCCCGGCAAGATTCTTGAATGTCGGTACCAGGTTCATCAGCCAGGGTAACAAGATAAAGAACACCACGGTAAGGACGATGATCGGCACCAGCACACCCTTGTTTTGACCGGCCACCTTCAGGTCCTTTCGAACAATGGCAAATATTGCGCGGTGGTTCATTGCACACCTTCCTTTTCTTCGTGCAGGGTAAAGTACACCTGTTCCAGGTTGGCTTCCTGGGGAGCCATGCGGTAAACCCGGACTGGTTCCGCACCAGGGCAGCCAACACATCCGGGATGGATTCATGCTTATTGATGGTCACCACCACGGCACCGTTGGGCTTGGCCGGTTCGCCAAGGACAAGCTCCGGCAGGCTCCGCAAGACACCCAGGGCGGTCGGCACCTGTTCTTCGGCCACTTCGATTTCCACGTCCAGCCGGCGGACGTACTGGCGGGTCAGCTCTGTGGGTGTACCCAGCGCCACCAGCCGCCCGTGCTCCATGATCGCCACCCGGTCGCACAGCCTTTGAGCTTCCACCAGGTTATGGGTGCACATGAATACCGTGCAGCCTTCCCGGCGAGCCATGCGTTCGATCAACCCATTCACATGATGGGCGGATACCGGGTCAAGCCCGGAGGTGGCTTCGTCAAGGAAGAGCAGCTCAGGCTTGTGCAGCAGGGCACGCGCCAGTGCCAGGCGCTGCTTCATCCCTTTACTGTAACCACCTGTTTTCTGATTGGCGCGGTCGCTTAAATCGAATTCATCCAGCAATTCCAGGATGCGCGGCTTTACAGCCTGCCTTGGGCATACCGTAAAGGTCAGCGTAATACCTGAGGTTTTCCCAGGCTGTCAGGCGCTCATCCAGGGAGGGGGTCTCGGTCAGGACACCGGTGCGGGCACGCAATGCCGGGCCGTCCACCTGCGGATCGAGGCCGAGTACGCGCATGCTGCCGGAGGTCGGCTCGATCACACCGTTGAGCAAACGCACCGTGGTGGTCTTGCCGGCGCCGTTGTGACCCAGGAAGCCGAAGATCTCTCCCGTATGCACTTCAAGTGAAAGCTGGTTCACTGCAACGGTCTCTTTGAAATTGCGGATCAGCCGGTCGATTGAGATAACGTTTGTATTCATATCTTCACCTTTCTCTTGGTACACCTCGCGCTCGAAGCGCACGAGGGCAGCGATGATCAACGAATAACCTTGTCAAACCTTGTTCATTCTGCGAGTGTTCACCACCAGTGAATAGCCAGGGTCCATTTTTTTTGGCTCCTATCTCCGCATCGACAGGCTGGCGGCTTCCGGATTTGATTCGCCGCTTAGAGCTCAGTGCGCTCAAACTTGAATATCGCCGCGCAGGTAAAAACCACGCACCATAGCGCTGTAGCGAGGAGAGGCGGCCAGAGCATCCCGGGTGGGATCATCTGGCTGGCAGCGACAGCGGAAGAGATTTTCGGCAACATCCAGGGACTGACATACATGAGGGGCTTAAGCATACTTGGGAAAAACATGCCTATGAAGAAGAATCCGAGGGATATGCCCAGGATAAGGGACCGTGATCCGAAGAATACTCCCAGCATTAAGGTCAGGGTCAGGTAGAACAGGCTGTGCAGAATAAGAATACCCATGCCTGCCAGGTATGGCTGTATTGGCACGAGTTCTCCCGCGCCTATGGAAATCACGATATATGCAACCGTTCCGGGCAGGGCGACCAGCAGCACGAGGACTGCCGCCAGCGAAGCGCACAGTTTCGCCAGCACGTATGCCTTGCGCTGCACCGGGTTCGACAGCAGCCATTCGGTCAGGCCGCTCTGCTTTTCACCAACGATCAGGTCCTGGCATAAAATGACCAGGCCGATCGTGATTAACATTGCCCCGGATTCAAAGAAACCCATCAAGCCCATTTTCACCAACCCGCCCATTTGTTCCACAAGGGTCGTATCCCCAGCGGCAGCACCTGCGGCAGGCAGGAAAAATATGTTGAGTGCCACGCAACCCACCGCCACCACCGACCACAGCAGACCATTGATCCACCATCGCCGGGTTGACCACCATGCCTGGCTTTCCTTATGATACAGGTTCGCAAAACCACGGATCCAGGCCCATTCTCGCACCCGCTTGAGTTCCAGATTAGCGTCCATTATTATCTCCTTGAACGAGGTCTAAAAACACTTCTTCCAATTCATATTTCTTGCGGCTGAACTCGGTAACGACCAGCTCTCCACCTGCCTGGATGTGTTGCAGCAGATGTGCTTCCGCCTCGGTTTCGTCGCTGACCTGGACCTGCCAGGTGGTCGCACCGTTTTTTCGTGCAGCGCTGGTCTGGGTGACCCAGCTCAACTGCCGCAGGCGTTCTTCGATATGGTCGCTGGAACCTTTCACTGTTACGGTGAAAACCGTGCCATCCTTGCCGCTCATCAACTGATCAATCGGCCCGCTGGCGACCAGCTGGCCCTGGTTCAGGATAGCCACCGTGTCGCTGACCCGCTGCACATCATCCAGGATGTGCGTGGAGTAGAAGATGGTGGTGTACTTGCGCAGCCGCTCCATCACCTCCAGCACTCATGCCTGCCCATGCGGGTCGAGCGCGGCCGCCGGCTCGTCCAGGATCAGCAGATCGGGGTAGTTGACCTGCGCCTGGGCAATGCCCAAGCCGCTGCCTCTCGCCGCCCGAAAAGCCTTGACCGGGCGGTCAGCCTTGTCCTCCAGTCCCACCAGCTCCAGGATCTCCTGGATGCGCGTCTTCGATGGCAGCCTTTGGCCCGCTGAAGAAGAAGCGCAGCTGTAAAGCGCAGGGTCTCGCGGGCGGTCATATAGTCTCGTAATAGCGCGGCTGCTGCGGCAGGTAGCCGATCCGTTCCTGCGGATGGCGACGCTGTCGCGCTACGATGTCGTGACCGAAGATCGTTCGCTGCCCCGCTGGTCGGCTTGATCAGTCCAAGCAGGATTTTCATGGTCGTGGTCTTGCCGGCACCGTTGGGTCCCAGGAAGCCGAAGATCGAGTGCTGCTTGCACCGTCAGGTTGAGGTCTTTCAAGGCCTGCACCCCTTTGTAGGCCTTGCTCAGGTTGTGAGTTTCGATTACCAGAGAATTGGATGGGTCCATTTTGTTATTTTCTCCTTTCTCAAGAACTCCTGGATTTTGAATTGAAGATTTGGTGTTCATCATGTAACCTCCTGTTATGTAAATTGGCTGAACTCCTCGAAAGCTATCCAATCCGATCTGATCCGTGATCTTACTCGGCGCAACCTGGATCACGCTGATCTTTTGAGCAGATCAAATTCGACCAACAGGACCTGGTCTTTTGCTGACCAGTAGTTGTACTGGTCCTCGGTTAATTGCAGCCTGGGCTGCATCTCTTTCAAGATATGGGAGAGATCTTCGTCCAGATTATTTGTAAAGAACAGGACACGAACGACGGTGCTTTTACGCGCAGGGCGCATTCATCCTTATCCCTCAGGAAATACAGGCTGTCGCCCGGACCCACAGGTTGAACAGTGGTTTGTGCAGGATCGAATTCTTTTACGAGCATGCGTTTTAACGCCACTGAGGATTTTCTCCAGCTCGCCTGCGCTGTGCATCCAGAAAAACAAGATAATTCATTGAAGTCATTCCTTAATTCGTATGCATTGTCATCTGCATCCACTATAAAAGAAAAACTCCTCGGGCGCATCCATCCGCCGAGGAGTTGTAGAGTATCCTTTGGATTGTATTTTTTCTTATACCAAAGGTATTTTTCCTTATACTAAAGTAGGATACTCTGTTTACAGAGAAACGATCTTATGCTTGATCGCATACGCGATCGCCTCTGCCCGGCTGGAGACCTGCAGCTTGGAGAGGATACTGCTGATGTGGGCTTTCACCGTGGCGAGGCTGATGACCAGGGCTTCCGCGATCTGCTGGTTGCTGTGCCCCTGCACGACCAGGTTCAATACTTCCCGCTCGCGTTCGGTCAGGTCAAACAAAGGCTGCTTCGTTGGGCGGGTGGCCTGAACAAGCACCCTGGCGGCTTCGGGGGAAAGCGTCGATCTGCCCGAAACCGCCTCCCGGATGGCCTTGGCCAGCTCATCCGAAGTGACATTCTTGAGCAAATAGCTGATCGCTCCCGCTGCCAGCACGCCTTGCACGAGCTCCTCTTCTTCGAAGCTGGTCATGGCGATGATCTTGATCTCCGGGTAGTCGGCCAAAATTGCCCGGGTGGCGGCGATGCCATCCATCTCCGGCATCATCAGGTCCATCAAGATCACATCCGGTTTCTTTTGATGACAAAGATTGAGCGCTTCCAGGCCATTTTTTGCTTCACCCACCAGCTCCAGATCATCATAGGCTCTCAGAAATGTAGCCAGGCCGCTGCGCACCACATTATGGTCATCCACCAACATCACCCGGATCGTCTGAGAAGTATTCATCGATTCAATCCTTCCGTGCCGATCTCCAGTCCAGCTCAACGGTTGTGCCCTGGCCCACCTGGCTTTCAATCTTCAAACTGGCTCCAATCGAACTGGCCCGCTCGCGCATGATCGCGATCCCCAGGTGGTCAGGGGTGATTGAGTCGGGATCAAAACCAAGCCCATCGTCTTTGATGCAACAAGCTCATCTGACCGGGCTGGCATTCCAAATGAAGCTCAACTTGCCGGGCGCCCGAATGTTTGGCGATATTATTCAGCGCCTCCTGGGCAACCCGGTAAAAAACGATCTTCACCTCATGGGTCAGCTCGCAATCCCCCTGGATAACCAGGGAAACCGGAACACGGACGCGGCCGATAAATGCATCCGCCAGCTGGGTGAGCAGGGATTTGATATCAGCCCGCTCCAAGGATTCGGGGCGCATCTCCAACAGCAACGTCCTCATCTCTGCCAGCGCACCGCGCGTCAACTGGCGCAGTTCCTCCAGGTTCTGCAATCCCTTCTTCCGGATTGCGTTTCCAGATGCGGGGGATGACATCGGCGATGAGATTGGCAGAAAAAAGGGTCTGGGTGACGGCATCATGCAGCTCACGCGCCAGGCGGTTCCGCTCTGCCGTGATGGCTGTCTGTTCTGCCTGTTCATATAGGTGGGCATTCTCCATCGCGACACCGATTTGCTTGCCGATCGAGCTCAGCAGAGAGAGTTCCTCGGGGGATAGCTGGCCCGGTTCATGCTTCCCCAAAATAAAGAAACCCAGCTCGCGTCCCTTCGTCGAGAGCGGAATATAGACCAGCAATTGGAAGCCGAACTGTGACAAGCTGGCTCCTTGAGCTTTTCATCCTGGAGATCATCAATGCCAAAAGTGATCACTTCTTCCGGGTAGACTGCCGGGATCCCCTGGCTCGGCGATCGCGTAGCTGTTCACGAGATCGATGGCGGTGGCTGGCTCGAAGCCCCGGTGGGCCATCAGGAGCGGGGTGCGTTGGATCCGGTTCAAGCTTGAAGGCCGCACCCGCGTCAAAGCCCATTTGCTCGACCGTCTTATTCAGCGCATCCTCGAGGATCTCCTGGATATCCAGCGAATGGCTGGCTACCGAGATGATCGAGTTCAGGATCGCCAGCTCCCGGGTGCGGTCGGCGACTTTTTTCTCCAGCGAAGAATAGGAGTCATCCAATTCTGCCGACATCAAGTTGAACTGGTCGGCCAGGGTTTCGATTTCGTCACCCGTTTTCACCTCAATGCGGTGCTTGAACTGGCCCGCGGTCACCTGCTCGGAGGCCCGGATCAACTTCTGGATGGGGTCCGTGATGTGCCTGACGCCATAGGCGGTCACCAGCACCGGCACGATCACGCCCAACGCCAGCAGGACGATACAGGAGCTGCCGGTAGGGCAAGGAAGGCTGCATGATCTCGGCCAAGCTCTGCTCTTTGATGAGAATCCAGCGCAATCTATCCGATAACCACGTTGTCCAACGGATAATAACTGATCACCATATCCTCGGTCCCTTTTTGGAACCGGATGCTCATTTTTTGGCCCTGAAGAAGCTGTTGAATGTAGGCTTCTTCCGATAGATCTCTGCCCATTTGGGATGGATCGGGGGAGAAAATGATGCGCTGGTTGCCGTCGATGATATACACATCCGAACCCAGATCCAGACTGCTCAACAGTTTTGTAGAGAACGCTCTGTGTCGCTGGACCGATGGTAAAACAGTAATAGCCCGCGCCGACGAATTCCCCCTGGGTGTTGTGCATCGGCCAGGTGGCGCAAACAATTTCCTTCCCGTCTGGTCCGATGGTCCGGATATCGGTGAGCGGGGCTCGAGCCTGGAGGATTGTTCGACCAGATAACGAAACTGGGGCGTGTCAGACCAGTCCTGTCCAATCAGCTCGGGTTGCGCGGGCTGGGTTTTAAATACCTTTCCCTGTTGATCCAGAAAATAGATCCCCCCGTCAAATATTTCCATGCCCTGCGCCTGGTCAAGGATATTCTGAGCGCGGACTTCGGGCGGCTCTTCATAATCAATATCGATGGCAAGAATGATTGGACGCAAGGAGGCATTGATCATGTTCGCCAACGCCTGTGTGGGCTTCCACGGCTTTCGATTGGGCAATCGCCCAATCCTGCTTGATAGCCAGGTCTCCGAGCACCTTCTGGTAGGAGTAAAAAGTGAACCAGGCCACCGCAGAAAGGATGATCACCGTGGGCACGAAAGACCAGGCGATGATTTTGGTCCGCAGGCTGTTCCACCAGTTTTTCTTCATGCTTACTCCAGGAACCTATGGATCATGCAGGCGATTAGGTTGTCTACGTGGGCTGTGATGGGAGGCTTTGAAGAGGATATGGATTCCACGATAATCATAGCACGATTTTTGATCATGCAGGCATTTTTCCCCGGCCCTAGCCAGCCTTCTCCTCTCCCTCCCCTCATCTACCGTATGGTGTCCTCGGAAGTGTTTATGAAACGAATTGCGCTGCTCGCCGCGGTGGGGACGCGCCCGGCTTGAACGCGGTTATCCGGGCGGTCGTCCAATCGGCGATCATTAGGTGTGTCTCATACGCTGGCAGGGCGGCTGTGATTCAGACACTTGGGCCACTGGGGCATGTGCCTAGAACTGGCGCCGATAGATCATTTCAAGCTCTCTAACAACCCCAGGGTGGCAGCCAGCACTTGCGTCTGTTGGTCACCTCGCGAGATAACAGCAGCATTGTCACCCGCCTGGTTGCCATACCAGCCGAATTGGGCATGATTGCCGCCAGCGATCGAAACCCAGGTGGTATCCACCGGCAGCAGCAGGCGGGAGGCGTCGATTTTCTCGCTTGTAGCCAGGCCATCCAAGGAACCAAAAATGGAGACGACGCGCAACCCGGATGTTGATAGATCGTCGCTGGAGGCAGGATAGGCAGCCCACAGTACCAATCCTTGAACCCTGCCAGGGTGCTGGCTGGTGAAATTCGCCGCCATGGCACCGCCCAAAGAGTGCCCGCCAACTGCCCAATGTTGAATTGCAGGGTAGGCTGCGATCACCTTTTCGGCAGCACCCGGGTCGAAAACCGCCAGGTTGAGCGGCATGCGCACAATTACAACCAGGTAGCCGTGCTCGGCGACTTGGCGCGCCGTGGGGGCGTAAGCGCGCGGGTCAACTCGCCCACCAGGATAGATGATAAAACCGGTATCCGGCTGAGATGCGAGTGGCTCAAAAACAAGCCATTCACCGCTTGTAATGGTCAACCTGGGCATCTGGTTGAAGTGCCTCCAGCGCCTCTGGCATGGGTTGGGCGGGGGTTTCACCCCAGGCCACGAAACCGACCACAGCAACAACGACCACCAAGCCCATCACCGCCAGGGAGATCCGCAAGGCTTTACGCATGCGCCATCTCCTGTTCCGCGGCCAGGCGTTCGCGCTGGGCAGGCAGAACGATCCGCCGGTATACAAAAGTGATCACCCAGGCCATCAATAGCACGCCGAAAATACCTGGCGCCCAACGTCCGACCTGCTGAATGAGAAAACCGCCGACCGTGGGAGCGATCACGCGGTGATGGCCTCCAAAGAGCCGGAAATACCCAGGATGCCACCCACTTCATCTCGAACGACCGATTTGGTGATCGCGCTCTGCAATACTGTATTGAGCACGCCACCGGAAAGCGCCAGCGGGACCATCACCACCAACAGCAGCCACAGGTGCGCCGTGAACGCCCAGGCTAAAAGTCCACCGGTCATTACCCACAGGCCGGTGACGATCAGCCAGTTCTCGCGGAAACGCCGCGTCAACAAGCCGATCAATCCTGCTTGCGTGATCACGGAAAGAAGTCCAACGTAGGCCAGCACGTACCCCGTGGTTTGTGAGCTCAGCCCAATTGATTTCGCATACAGTGAAAAAACGCCTTGGAAAGTGGCAAATGCCAGACCATAGAAGAAGCGGATATGCAGCAAAGGGCCCACTTTGGGCCGCTTCAGTGCCTGAATCAAAGCTCTGAGCGTGAAAGGGGGGCGCTTATTATGGTCCATTGCCAGGCGCCGCTCGGCAGTAAGCGATTCAGGCAGGAACAGGAAGATGGCAACAAGGTTTGCAAATGCCACGGCTGCAGCGACGAATGCCGGCGTGCTGTACCCCCATTGGCTAAGCGCCCCACCGGCTGCCGGCCCAATGATGAAGCCCAGGCCAAACGCCGCACCGATCAAGCCCAGGCCTTTGGCTCGATTTTGTTCGTCGGTCACATCCGCAATGTAAGCCTGGGCTACGGTGAGATTACCGCCAGTCAATCCGTCCAGGATGCGGCTGAAAAAGAGCACACCCAGGATAAATATATTAACTGCTTGGGGTGCCACCCACCCGGCGAGCAGTTTCCCCAGCGGGGCGGCAAAACCCAGCAGCAGGAATCCCAGGCTGGTGCCGGCTACAGAAAGGAGCAGCACCGGGCGGCGACCCAGGCGATCTGACAGGCGGCCCAGTACAGGCGCACCCACAAGCTGGGCAGCCGCATAAGAAGCTACCAGCAACCCCACGACCAATGGTGTAGCACCATAGGCATCAGCGTAATAGGGTAACAGGGGCAGGATCAGGCCGAATCCCAGCAGATCCACAAAAACGATCACAAAAATAGTCAATAGGCGCGAGTTCTTCATATCGATATCACTATGGATAAATGGCTTTGCTTATTTGTTTTCACCAGCCGATTCTGTTGGCTGGGGATTTATACCGGTGCCAATGTTCCAGTCCAGATCAGCCAGCAAAGAACGCTTTTGGCCGTCAGGCTGAGAATGATGTAGACGCGTTCCCCGAACAGGTAATCCTTCCAGGGACCCACCTTCTTGTATTGGAGCACCATGTTGATGGCAAAGATGTTAAAGAAGACGAACAACGTGGGAACAATGGTATACACAAAAGCCGGGGGCTTGGCATCGCCCGAGTTTACCGCACCCACAAAGTACAACATGATCACCACCCAGGGGACAATCCCGGCGACGCAGCCGTAGATAAAGGCGGTCCAGTTTGTCTTCTGGGTATGCTGGTTATGGAGTTCCATCATGATGCCGAACAGGTTCATCGTGGCATTCAACGCAAAGATCAGTATGATCGCACCCAGGTCCCAGAGACCGATCAGCATACCGATTAGGGCGATCATCAGCGAAGAACTGAGTGCGTATTCGTAAAATCGCACCGGGTTCATACCCTTCTTAAGGTTCTCTACGTACCGCCCATAACCGGAGGTGGAAAGGTAGAAGTGCGCCACAGCCGAAATGAGCAGGAACCCTGCCACGGCAGGACCAAAAGGCAGGTTATAAAGAAGCTCCGCGTTTGGTTTTAACGAGCGAGTGGTCACGTCAAAATTGAGGAAATTGGTGAAAATGGGGTAGGTGGTGTCGTTGCTGACCAGGATCATGAAGATGCCTTGGATGAGATGTAAGAATCCCATGATCAGGTTGAAACGACGCAGCCTGGTAAACCGGCTGTCTGATGAGCTTGCCAATTCGATTGCTTGTTTGGTGCTAATTTCCATTGTATATCTCCTATTTATGAAATTTGATTTGAAATGTTACTTGCTTCAGTTCACTTCAGGCCATTGGCAATGCTATCGGTTCAACCGCTTGCCTGCTAGGAAACTGATATAGCTGATCAAAAGGCTTAAGACTGTTCCCCAGGCCAAATCCACGATCGTGATCAGCACCGGCCAGCCTTGTAAAGTGGCTAGGTTGGTCAGGTCATAGGTGGCATAGGCAACAAGGCCAAAAAAGGAGCCGCGCAGCAGGGTCGCTTTGAGCGAGTTCTGTTTGAGCCCGGGTATGACGGCGAAAACCAGGATACCTGCGACGAAAAGCGCATAGAAAAGAATCGCCACAAACCAGTTGGGGCTGGGCGCCATAAGGGAGCCAAGAGATTGACGATATAGCGTGCCTGCCACAAGCCCAAGCCAAACCAAATCAATCGCAAAGAAGGCCGCTAACGTTGAAAAGTAAAGCTTGAGATAATAAATCATCCCGGTTTTCTCCATGCGTGGACTTTCTACTCCGCTTGTTTTGACAGGGCTTGGATCATCGCATAAAGCTGATCTTTAAGCCTTTGCAGCTCTTCCACCGTCAGGTTGCTATCCGCAAGGCCAGCGATCATTTTCTCTGGGATGGTGGCAGCCTCGAGCTGCAATTGCTTGCCCTTGGAGGTGAGGGCAACGATCACATTGCGTTCATCTTCCTCCGACCGCTGCCGCGTGAGGATGCCATGCGCTTCCATCCGTTTCAGGATCGGCGTGACCGTGTTGGTGTTCAGGATCAGCCGGTGCGTAATATCGTGCACGGTAATGCTGTCGGTTTCCCATAAAACCATCAGCACCAGGTACTGCGGGTAAGTGATGCCCAGTTTTTTCAGGTGAGGTTGGTATTCCTGGATCACCAGCCGCGAAGCTGCATACAACGGAAAACATAGTTGGTTTTCGAGCTTCAATTGTTCATAGGTCATCTGCTGCCTCCGGGACATCCTCACGGGTTCCACTCGTTGCCTGTTAAATCGTGTCGCCAAAGATTATGTCGTACACGATATATTTTAGCGCAATTATGCGCGGGATTGCAAGGTTTTTTGGAAATTTCGGTCTTGCTGTTAGCCAGGCGGAGTTTGGGGCTGTCTATGGAATCCGGGCGGTTTCCTGCCTGGTAAATCACCCGGGCAGTCGTCGATAGTATGGATTGTCTTGGATGGCTTGATGGATATCCCGATTGATCCCAGAAAAGACCGATATGCGAGAGATTTGCTGTCGAAAATGCACCCGCATAAAGACATCTCGAACGACGTTCCACCTCCCCTCCTCTCTTCTGCCGTATAATGTCCTCGGAGGTGCCCATGAAACGAATTGCAGTGCTCACCGGCGGTGGGGACGCCCCCGGCTTGAATGCGGTCATCCGGGCGGTCGTCAAAACGGGGATCAATGTCTACGGTTGTGAAGTGCTCGGGGTGCAGGATGGCTACGACGGGTTCATCGCTCCAGGCGGTGTTATTCCCTTGGACCTGGCCAAAGTGCGCGGCATCCTTCCCCTTGGCGGCACCATCCTGGGGACGGCCAACCGCGGCAACCCCTTTGCCCGCAAGGTGGTCAAGGACGGCAGGGAAGTCGTCATCGATGTTTCGGATGAGGTCGTCGCCGCCATCAAGTCCCTCGACCTCGACGCGGTCATCGTCATCGGCGGGGACGGCACGCTGCGCGTTTCCATGGAGCTCTTTGCCAAGGGGGTGCCGGTGATCGGCGTGCCCAAGACCATCGACAACGATGTCGGCGGGACGGAGGTCACCTTTGGCTTCGATACCGCCCTGATGATCGCCATGGAAGCGCTGGACCGCCTGCACACCACTGCGGAGGCACATCACCGCGTCATGGTGCTGGAACTGATGGGGCGTGATGCCGGTTTCATAGCCTTGCATGCCGGCATGGCTGGTGGTGCGGACGTTGTGCTCATTCCAGAGATCCCATTTAAATTCGAAGCGATCATCAACAAGATCCGCCGGCGCGTGGAGAGTGGTTCGCGCTTCAGCCTGGTCGCCGTTTCAGAGGGAGCCAAACCGGTTGGGGGGCAGGCCGTTTATTCCCGCAGCGGGGACGCGGTCTATGTGCCGCGCCTGGGCGGCGTGGGGCAGGAAGTGGCCCAGTATGTCGAGTCGCAGGGCTTTGAATCCCGGGTCACCGTGCTGGGGCACATCCAGCGCGGCGGAACCCCGACGGCGTTCGACCGCTTGTTGGCCACGCGTTACGGGGCGGCTGCCGTGCGCACTGCGGCAGCGGGCAAATTCGGTCACATGGTCTCCCTGCACAATGGGCAGGTGATCGATGTCACCCTGGAAGAAGCGCTGGCTGTTCCCAAGCGGGTGAATTTGAGCGGCGATGCCGTGCGCACCGCCCGCGGGATCGGGATATCGTTCGGGGACGAATAAAAAGCGGGAGACCGCCGTGTGGCGGTCTCCCTATTCGCGCTGTGGCACCATTCGCTAAGAACTTACTCTAGAGCGAGGAGGGATGCCACAGCGCTTTGTTTCATACTACTATCCATCTTGGGCACCACCTCCTCTTCTATAAGGATGGCGGGTTGGGTTGCACCCCCTGTCTTGAAAGCAGTATCACATAAAACAATTCTGATGTCAATGGTGCTCACTTCGTTGATTACTTCCCTTATTTCCTTGTAAAGTCGCCTGTCTCCTCAATTGTCCTGTAGCGGCGGGGTCGCCTGTACCCGTCTGCGCCCGCAGGGCGTTAGGGTGCGACCCGCCGCACGTGTCACCTCTTCCGAAGTATCTACTCACTGGTGTCATTGCGAGCCGCCGAAGTGCGGCGAAGCAATCGCCTGTTGGAAGAGCAAAACTACCTATTGTAAGATTACTTCATTGCACACCAACCACCTGCAATCCACGCTTCGCAGGTGCGGGCGGTGCCAGGGATAAACTCTCCACTCAATGACGGGTTGATCGACACTCCTGCGAGTGTGAGTCGACACCTTCCCATACCAGAACATTTGTCTTATAATAAACCCATCGGCACGGGAAGGCTGTTCTTTCCGGCCGTATTTAATTTCCTGCAGCCATGACTCTACCTGCCTTCCTCTCCTGCCTTTTCAACGCCAACTTGGCATTTGTTGTGAGATTCCTGGATGCATTTATGCCCCTCTGGTTCCGCTTGGATTGTTGCTCAATTGTTCCTCATAAAACAAAGACTGTTCCCCACTTTCGAACGGCTATTCGTTTCTTCTTCGATCCTCAGAAACGAATCTCTATTCCCCCTTCCACGCCTCCTCACATTCGTTCCATTCGTTCCTCTCAAATGGATTATCGCGCAGCACCTGTACCCGCAGGGTGCTTTTACCTGCAGGGTATCCCCGCCTGTGCTGCACGACAGTGCAGCACAGCGAAGCGGAGGGAAGACACCGCCCTCCCCCATTCGTTCCCCCTCGATACCTGAGGGAACGAATGCCATTTCACCTTCCTTTCACCGGATTACCGAATTACCTTATCGCCTATTTGCCTAATTACCTTATCACCTAATTCACACCGCCCCTTCCAAAATGATGCGTACATCCGCCGCCAGCACGCCCTGCCCCTCCGCCAGCACCATCAACGGGTTGATGTCCAGCTCCGCGATCTCGGGGCACTGGGAGGCCAGGTACCCCACCCGTACCAGGGTATCCACCAGCGCAGGGCGATCAGCGGGCGGGGCACCGCGCAATCCCTGCAGGAGCTTTGCCGAACGGACTTCCGCGATCATCTCCTCGGCATCCTGGCGGGAAAGCGGCGCCAGCCTGAAACTGACATCCGCCAACACTTCCACGTACACGCCCCCCAGCCCGAACATGACCAATGGTCCGAAGATTGGGTCGCGCTTGACTCCGATGATGATCTCCTGCCCGCCCGGGATCATCTGCTGCACCTGTACGCCGCGGATATCCGCCTCCGGGTGGGCAGACCGGGCACGTGTGAGAATGGTGTCAAAGCCTTCCCGTACTGCGGCTTCATTCTGCACGTTGAGCAACACCCCGCCCACCTCTGTCTTGTGCAGGATATCTGGCGATGCCAGTTTGAGCGCCACCGGGAATCCGATCTGCGTGGCAAATCGAGCCGCTTCATCAGCGCTGGTTGCCAGCATATCCTTGGGAGTACGAATCCCATATGCTTCCAGCACCGCCCCGCCCGCCGCGGCATCCAGGGCATTCACGCCCGACTGGCGCGTGGCAGCCAGCAATTTTCGTGCCCGTGCAGGCTGGAGGCCCTCAGGAATTTGGGGTGCCGAATGATCTTTCTCAAGCCAGGCGGCACGCTGCCGCATGATCTGGAAGGTGCGAACGGCGTCCTCGGGGAAGCGGTAGGTTGGCAGACCGCCCTTGTCGGCAACCGCATAGGCGGCTCCCAGGCTGGCTTCACCGAACAGGCAGCACAGGATGGGTTTGGAGGATTTCAAATCGCGGATTACAGCGACGATCGCCTCGACAATGGCTGCCGGCTTGTTGAGCAGGGTGGGTACCAGGATGACCAGTATCCCATCATTGCCCTTATCTGCCAGCAGCACTTCAAGGGCAGCGCGGAATTGTCCCTCATCCGCACCCCCCAGCATATCCACCGGGCCGCTCAAGCCCGCATCCGGGGAAAGGCAGGCGCGCAGGAGCTGACGGGTTTCGGCGACTGGGCGGCGCCAGGGTAAGTCCAGCCAGGTCCAGGCTGTCCGCCGCCAGCACAGCCGGTCCGCCGGCATTGGTCAGGATGGCGATCCGATCCCCCTGCGGCAGGGGTTGGTGGGCAAGTCCAAGGGCAGCATTGAACAGGGTCTCGACCTGATCCACTTCCAGCAACCCGGTCTGCAAGGCGGCAGCCGCAAAGGCGGCGTGAGCCCCGGCGAGCGCACCGGTATGCGAGGCGGTGGCTGTCTGACCGCTCTGCGAGCGGCCTCCCTTGAGGATCAAAACTGGTTTCTGCTTGCTGGCGATCCGGGCTGCATCGATGAAATCTTGTCCGTTCTTGATATCTTCAATGTATGTGACCAGGACGCGGCTGGCCTCATCCTCTGCCAGGTAGCGGATCAGGTCGGCTTCGTTCACATCCGCCTTGTTCCCGATGGACAGGAAGCGGCTGAAATTGATCCCGCGCGCTTGCGCCCAGTCGATGATCCCTCCGCAAAGTGCCCCGGACTGCGATATAAAATCGATGTAGCCGGGAGGCGTCATCCCGGGGACAAATGTAGTGTTGAGCGGGGTGTGCATGTCCATCACCCCGATGCAATTTGGACCCATCAAGCGCATCCCATACCGGTTGGCGGTTTCGGCGCACTGGCGTTCCCGCTCGGCACCTTCCTGGCTTGTTTCGCGGAACCCTCCCGAGAGGATGACCGCCGCCTTGATCCCCCGCTTGCCGCAATCTTCCATCACCGCCGGCGCCGCCGACGATGGGACCACGATGACAGCCAGATCCACGGGGTCGGGCACGTCGAGAATGCTGGGATAACATTTCTTCCCCAGCAACTCATCCGCTTTGGGATTGACAGGATACACAGGCCCTGGGTAGCCGAATTGCGGGTGCACCAGGTTCTTGAGCACACCATGTCCGATCTTTGTCGGATCGCTGCTGGCGCCAATGACGGCAATGCCGTTTGGTTTGAAGAAAGGTGTCAGGGTTTTCGGATCGGGTCGCATGTTGTCCTCTTCAGAGTTCGCTCAATGGCAGATAAAGATGGGGCAATGGTTAAGGCGCAGCATCACATTCACCAGGCTGCCAGCCATCCTCTCTTCCAGGGAGGTCCCACCGTACCCACCCATCAAGAGCAGGTTAATGCCTTGTTCATCCAACACGTCGTGCAGGATTTCCGGAGGTCCACTCTTCTCAAGGTATTGCGCCTCGATCTCGTGCAGTTCCAGGTAGGCGCGGGCGTATTCCAAAGCGGAAGGCGAGGCATGAGTCTCGTTTGTTATGGTCGTGACGGATAAGGAGGTCTTCCATTTTTCGGCAATATATGCAGCCACAAAAAGAGCTTCCTTGGATTTGGGGCTGCCATCGAACGCCAGCAGGGCGCGGTCGAAAGTGCTGATACTGCAGCAGGTCGCCAGCAGCGGTCGCGGGCTCTTCCAGATGATGGTGCGCAACCCGGACCTAAAACCTGCCATGCCTGCCTCCGGCGGATGTGCCGTGTTGAGCACCACCAGGTCGGTCAGGCGGGCGCGTTCGCAGATACGGTTGGAGATCTCTCCCATCTCAACGTGGAAATCCCATCCCAGTCCGGCCTTTTCGCAACTCTCTGAAAACCGGGAGTGGATGGCAGCTGATTTTTGAGAGTCTTTCTCTTTCTTTGAACGCACCACGTGTAAACCATGAACATTCGCTTTTTCCCGGGCTCCAACCTCAATTGCCTGCTGCAAAGCGCACCAGGATTCCTCCAGCCCGCTCAGAGGCACAAGAATATCTTTGAACAGGCGGTCGATATATCTATCGGCCATTCTCGCCTTGCGCCATGTACCTGTTTTTCTGGACTGGCTTTCGGCGCGGTTGCTCTTCTCCACGGCCAGGTTCTCCACCGCCGCATCCGGTCTCGCTGTCCAACCCGTTTCTTCTTCCAGCGCCGTACGGTGTTCCAACACCCAGAAGACAAGGTCTGCCTCGGTGCGGCCCGGGAACCAGCGCAGCAGCCCTTTCTCTTGGATGGCTTCCACCATCGGCAAGTATTCTTCTTCGTACCAGCAAAGCGCAGCCTTGTAATATTCATCGCAGGTGCATTGTTCTTTGTCCTCGGAAAGGCACTCGATCTCGATCTGTTCCAGGAGTTTCTGGTATTGACCGGGAGAAGTCAGGACGATCTCCACGTTGGGACGTTGTTCGGCGAGGCGGGTGATTTCGAGGAACTCTGCATATTCGGCCTTGATGATCAGGTCGTCCGGTTGGATATCCGGTGTGAGCGGAACGGAGGTCTTGACCTCGATCACGTTGGCGTCGATATGCTCCATGCCGTACTGGCGGGCGATGGAAACGCGGTGGTTGCCGTCCAGGACGAAGTACACCTCTCCCACTTTGTACACTTCAATGGGCGGGATCTCCCCCCCGGCAAAAGCAGTCTTGACCCGCGCCCAGCGTTGTTCATCCTGTGCATCGCGTGGCAGAAAGGTGCGGCTGAAATCGGTGTACCGTCCCACGCTGCCTACAATGGCATCCACGGGGATCTGTTGTATGCCGCGGTCGCTGCGGGCCGAAAGCTTGAGCTTCGTGGCCACCTCCTCGTAAGAAAGCAGCCGTGTCGACTTCCCGGTCAGGCGCCCGACAACCTCCTGGAGGGCAGCTCTCTGGCGTGCCTGGCGAAAGTCGTATAATGCTGATTGATAGTAGGATGGATCTGTTGTCATTGGACACCATCTTTTCAGAGGAAACTTGTCGAGAATCCAAATTATAGTCGAGCGGAGTGAAAAATCAAATTACGATTCTTGGCAGCCGCCTTCTGATATGTTTTGAGAGTCCGATGTGAGTTCCTGCCAGATGGGACTGGCTATCCTTGGTAACAACCTTTTGAGGAGGTGCATATGAAACGTCCTAACATACTTTGGATCGTTGTTCTGGCTTTAGGCTGGCTGTTCGATTTCCTATTCTGGAGTCACACACCCGGCATCAATTTCGCCATCTACGTGGTATTGTGCCTGGCTGGAGGGTTCCTGGTATTGACCTGGAATGGCATAAAACCGTCGTGGAAAGCGTTGATACTCCTGGTCCCCATCCTTTTCCTGGCGGTCATGTCCTTCATCCGCCGGGAACCATTGAGCATGTTCCTGTCCATTGTCATCCCGTTGATATTGATGGGCATCCTGGCAGCCACATACCTTGGTGGAAGGTGGTTGCACTACAGCCTGGCAGACTACGTGGTGAACTTGTTCAAACTCGCCGGTAGTATGCTTGCCCGACCGATCATCTTCCTCGGCGATTTGAAGAAAAAGGTGAAAGCCGGAAACGACGCCAATGTCCCAAGCGCGGGTGGCAAAACAGGATGGAAACGAACCTGGGCGGTACTGCGCGGCCTTTTGATCGCCCTGCCCATCGTTGCCATCTTCGCCAGCTTGCTGGCATCTGCGGACCTGGTGTTCGCCGCCCGCCTGGAAGATTTCATCCAGCTCTTTCGCCTGGAACGCCTTCCAGAGTACATTTTCCGGGTCATCTATATCCTGCTCTTTGCCTACGCCATCGCCGGGTCGATCCTGCATGCAGGGCAGAAAAGCCAGGACGATAAATTGATCGGGCTGGAAAAACCGCTGGTCCCCTCCTTCCTGGGATTCACCGAAACAGCGGTTGTCCTGGGGGCGGTCAACCTGCTCTTTGCCTTTTTCGTGCTCATCCAGTTTGAATATTACTTTGGCGGGCAGGCAAACATCAGTGTGGAGGGGTACACGTATGCCGAGTATGCGCGCCGCGGCTTTGGCGAACTGGTTGCAGTGGCATTCTTCAGCCTGGTGCTTTTCCTGGGCTTGAGCGCCGCGGTGAAACGGCAGAACGCCTCCCAGCGCTGGGCTTTCTCGGGCATGGGTTTGCTATTGGTGGTTTTGGTGGGGGTGATACTCTTCTCTGCTTTTCAACGGCTGGTTCTGTATGAAACGGCTTACGGGTTCACCCGGCTGCGAGCATACACGCACGTGTTTATGATCTGGCTGGGGGTGCTGTTGGCTGTTGTCGTTGTGCTCGACTTGCTGCGCAAGGAACGCGTTTTTGCCCTGGCGATGGTACTGGCGGTAATCGGATTTTCCGTCACTTTGACCAGTATGAATGTGGACGGATTCATCGCCCGTCAAAATGTGGCCCGTGCAGCGCATGGCGAGGAACTTGATGTGGCATACCTGGCCTCTCTCTCCACCGATGCGGTACCCAGGCTGGTGACCGGACTGCAAGACGACAGCCTGACGGATGAGACACATGACATGATCGGCGCGGCGCTGGTGTGCCACATGAGCTGGGCAGGTACAACGCGAGATGACAACTGGCGGTCGTTCACCTTATCCCGCCTGTGGGCAGATCAAGCACTGAAAAAGGTGGCAGGCGTATTGGACAATTACTCGATCCTCGATGCGGATTGGTCGGTACGGGTGGAAACCCCGGCAGGGAATACCTTCGATTGTTTGTCTGGCGGGATGGATTAGGCGACTTTCGGAGAGGTTAAATATATTTTTGCCAGGCAGTAACTCTACTGCCTGGCAATGTTATCGGCATTTCCAGTATCGTATGTTTCTTTCTACTCACTCAATGAAGGGTCGAGCCTGGGCTTGAACAGGTCGCGTATCAAGAGAATTCCTCCGACGCCAGTCGCGATGATCCCCAAGGTGAAGAGGATGAGAAACGCAATGACAACAAACAACCGCCAACCAGTTGGTTCGTTGGCTCCTGAGGCGAGGCCCGTGACTATTGCCAGTCCCTGCCCGATGAGCAACATGGCGATGGTTGTTCCAAGGCTCCAGGCGATGTACTTGATCCGGGAGCGCGCACGGATGGCTGCCCAGATCAGCAGTCCTGCTCCGACCAGGAAGAACGGGAAGAGCTCAGCCGGCAGGAGGTAGTCGAAGTGGAATTTTCCCGCACGGGAAGAGATTACCGCAGACGCCAGGATTGGCGCAATGACAGGGAACCATACGAATACTGTTCCTGTAATGGCGAGAAATTCTTGGAAAAGACATTTTTCTTTTCCATCAGATGATCCCTCCTATCAATTGTAGAAATACTTGTGGTTAGGTATAAAAATAATAACACAAATGAGGCCGGTACGCGGCAAATTGTTCCAGGAGCGTTTGATTCATTGACGGCTGCTCTACTCATCTCTTCGCTGAAAGACCAGGTAATTGTCGATGAAAACCTGATACTTCATCACGGCGAGGAAGAGTGCAAGCGAAAACATAATATTCTGCGTTTTCTGATGATCATTAAATACATCAATCTTCCCCATCATGCTCTTTTCGGTGTATGATTCTTCCATTCCCACTAAGGAGTCGTCCATGACCTATGTCTATATCATCCTCGGTGTTCTAGCCCTTCTGGTTGCCTGGTTCTTCATCGCTCTGCTCTGGGGCAAACCGTGGAGCGTGAACGGACTGTTCTTGCGAACCTTCCTGAAGTTCGCCTTGAAAGGTCCGGAATTGCTGACCATGCTTGGCATCCTGGAGAAGTTTGGCATCCACGGTCACAATGCCAGGCTGTCGGACGCTTCCGAGGCTTTCCAGGATAAGATGTTCGCCTTTATCCGGCGCGACCTGCGGCTCCTGCGCAGTTACCCGCGCCGGAAATCCACCCAGCTTTCCACTGACGTCATGGATTACTTCCTGGACGACATCCTGCGCAGCGAACCATTCCGCCACCACGATTACCCGCTCAACCAGATGTTTGGCATCCAATCCGAGATGCCCAACTTCATGATGACCCTGCACCCGGTGGTCAGCAAGCTCGAAGGACGCAACTATGTCAAGCGCCTGGGCAAGATCGGGCTTAAATTCGACCAGGTGATGGAAGGATTGTTGATCCGGGAGAAGAAGGGCTGCATCCCGCCGAAATTCGTCATTCGCCGCGTGCTGGACGAGATGAGCGCCTTTGTCGGTCAACCCGAGCGAGAGAATCCGCTTTACACGGTTTTCAAGGACAAACTTGAAAAATTGCCCAAGGTTGCTGCCCCTGACCGCGAAAAATTACTCGCCGAGGCCGGGAGGGCGATCTCCGCTGTGGTTTATCCTGCCTACCGCAAGTTCATCGAATACTTCACTGCCCTGGAGCAGAAAGCCACTGCGGATGACGGGGTCTGGAAGCTTCCCGATGGCGCGGATTATTACGCGTACTGCCTTCGCTCGAGCACCACAACCGACTACACTCCTGAACAGGTGCATGAGATCGGCCTGAATGAGGTGGAGCGCATTGAAGGTGAAATGCGCACCATCCTGGAAAAGCTGGGATATAAGGATATCCAAAGTGCCCCCAGGATATTGGCAGAATTTGGCAAAGAGGAACGATTTCTTTATCGAAACAACGATGAAGGCCGTGCCGCGGCGATGAGCGAATATCAACGCCTCCTAGACGAGGTCGACGCAGCTCTCGGGCCGTATATCGCCCTGCGCCCGAAGGCCAAGCTCAAGGTCGAGCGAGTGCCGGAGTTCCGCGAGAAGACCTCGGCAGGGGCTTATTACATGCCCGGTGACCTGAGCGGCTCGCGCCCGGGTGTTTTCTATGCCAATATGCGCGACATGAACGAGGTTCACAAGTTTGGGATGAAAACCCTGGCCTACCACGAGGGCATCCCCGGGCACCATTTTCAACTTTCCATTGCACAAGAGCTGAAAAGAGTGCCATTCTTCCGGCGCATGGTGCCTTTTACCGCCTACGCAGAGGGCTGGGCTTTGTATGCCGAGAAACTTGCCCGCGAGATTGGAATGTACAAGGATGATCCTTACGGCGAACTGGGATACCTGGACTCTGAGCTGTTCCGCGCAGTGCGCCTTGTGGTGGATACCGGCATCCACCATAAAAAATGGACTCGGGAACAGGCGATTGCATACATGGAAGCTCATTCAGCCAGTGCACACGAGTCGGTTGTCAGCGAGATCGAGCGCTATATTGTCATGCCGGGACAAGCCTGTGCTTACAAGATCGGCGAGATCAAGATGGTTGAACTGCGCGAAAAGGCAAGCAAAGCCCTGGGCAGTAAATTCGACCTGCGCAAATTCCATGATGTCGTACTGAAAAATGGCTCGATGCCCCTCAATATCCTCGAGCAGGTGGTAGACGATTACATCGCGGCAGCAAAATAAGGAGATTTTCCTCTAGTACTCGTCTTCCTTACCGGCGAGACTGGCAGAATCAAAACCGGCTGGATTGGCAACCTCATCCAGCCGGTCATTTTAATTCACGTATACATCCCATTTCCAGCGGTTATGCAGCCAGAACTCCCTGCCTGTGAAGCGGTTCCAGATCTCGCCACCGGGGGCTCCGCATTCTCCCAACCAGAATGCCAGCGGGACGGTGTCCGGCAGGAGACAGGCCTTCTCCTCCACCCTGGGTGGCTTTTCCTCGTCGCTCCCCTGTGTACCTGCCTTGGCGTTGGGCCGACCGGGTGTAGGGCGACAATTGAATCCCCACGCTCCGTTCCCATCCGGGAGGCGGCACCAGGTCCGGTCTGTGGCGGTAACGATGGGATAGGTCCGGATATCAGCAGTCCGTCCGTCTGGTTTGATCAGGATGGCAGTATCGCCGGCGTCACTGAGGGCAATACCGGATTCAAAAGCAAAGAAACGAGCGATCTGGTGCGACACGAGGACAATTTCCGGGAGTGTATAAGCTGGCGAGCCACCCGGACCGTCATCCAACTTCCAATTCTTGATATTGATGGCATTAACGCCCATATTGATGATTTCGATATATTCGTCACGGCTGTTGACCTCACCATCGGCATTCCAATCACTGGCAGGTCGCGGCAGAATCTCGTTCAACACCACGGAACCCGGATAGGCAGTAGGCACAGGGGTTGAAGTTCGCGTGGGAGTGACCGTGCGCGTAACCGTACGGGTGGTTGTTGGAGACCCGGTTAACGAGGGGGTCGGCATCGGTGTGACCGCACCGGTGCACATTACAATGGGGCTGGAAACGTTCTGAGGGCCGGAAGGGGATAGCAAATGAAAATCGGTCGCATTGTTATTGGAATCATGGCAGGAGGTCGCCCCGCCAACATTTCGTTCGTAACCCTGGTTGCTATCTTCGGTGAGGGCAGAAAGAGGCACCCCTTCGCGGAATTCTGTATCGTCGCACATGCCCACCTGATCCACCGGCGTGGTGCTTGTTGAGGATGAAAATAGAGCGATACCGCCGGTATTGGCAATACCCGGCGCAAAAGTCTTGTCACCATTACTAATACTGGAATTGATATTCGACGCCAGCAGATAATGCTGCCCCGGTTTCAGGGTGACACCAGTATTGATGGTAACCAGGTTGGTGATCGTGCTGCCACATCCACTGGAACGTTTGACCACCCACCCGCCGATGTTGATCACTGCTCCAGTAGCATTGTATAGTTCCACGAATTCGTCGTTGAGTCCTTTCGGGCCCCGCGTGCGGAATTCGCTGATTACAATATATTGCGGAGGTTTTGGCGTATTGGTGGGACTAGGCAGGGAAGTCGAAGTAGGAATGGTACTGGGAGTGGGAGTGGCAGGCTCGACCCTGGCACATAAGGTCTTTGGGCTGCTCATGCTTTGCGGATTGACCGGGGTGAGGGGTTGAAAATCGGTGTAATTGTTTTGAGTATCCACGCAGGCAGTATCGCCACCAGGCAAACGTTCGTAACTCTGATCGATCAATGTCGACAGGGGAGATAAAGGCTTTCCCTCACGGAATTGGGTGGTGACACACATGCCAGCCTGGTCAACGATCACCCCCGAACTGTCAAGAAGTGCAATGCCCCCCTCGTCGGCAATGCCCGGCGCGAAGGCAGTATCAGCATCCAGGTTGCCCGGAGGCAGACCCGTGGAAACAGCCAGGAAGTGCTGACCGGCCTGGAGGATCGTGCCGGCAGGAATGGCGAACAGGATCGAAACATCCGGGCCGCATGCAGTGGATGTCATCATGGACCACCCACCGATTTCGATGGCTGAACCAGTTGGGTTATAAATCTCAACGAATTCATCCGAATCATCATTCAGCCTGCGTGAGCGGAATTCGCTGATCACCACGTTGGTCAACAGGGTGGGAATTGAAGAACAGGGTGTCAGAAGGCTGCCCAAGTGCTGAGGGCTGGAAGCAGCCATGGGGTTCTGAAGGTAAAAGTCGGCCTGGTTGTTATCGAAATCAAAACAGCCATTGTTGGTACCGCCCAAGATTTCACGTTCGTAGCTCTGCTGGTTGGGATCTGGAATCATTGGCGGAAGCGGAGTACCTTCTTTAAAAGTTGAACCTGGATCCATCCCAACCTGATCAACGACCATTCCACTGCCCGGGAGCCGCAGGGCGATCCCACCCGAATTCTGGAATAATTGACGATGTATAGGAACCATCGTAAGATGTATTTCCGCTAAACCCGTTATTGGAGCTGTTGATCACAAGAAAATGCTGTCCGGGGAGCAATGTTTGATTGGGCGGCATTACAAACAATTGGAAAGTACTGCCGGAACTGGGCGACGCCCAGATCTCCCAATTGCTGATGTCGACAGGATTGTTTGTCGGGTTAAAGATCTCCACGAATTCATCATTTCCACCCTGGGGTCCCTGCGAGCGGAACTCGCTGATTACCACGTGATCTGAGAATGATTCTGCCTGTTTCACTGGAGCAGCCGTGACCACCCTGCTGATCTCCGCGGCAAATAATCCCAGCAAGACCAGGAGAGTTATCCAAAGCATGGCAGGCCGGCGGGGATTTATGGTATTAATGATAACACAAGGCATCACCACGTGGGGCTTGCCTGAAGGATCCTGAAACTTTATGAGGGTTGTACGAGATTACCGAGGTTCGACTACTATCTTGATCGCAGTGCGGATTTTCCCTTCAATATCCACATCCACAAATTCCGGTACGGCCACCACGTTGATGCCATCGCCCCTTAGGTAACCAGTGGCCAGCACCAGCGCTTTTACTGCCTGATTAACAGCTCCGGCACCGATAGCCTGCACTTCCGCCCGCTTATGCTCGCGAACAACACCTGCGATCGCCCCGGCAACAGCAGAGGTACGGGAGGTTGCGGACACCTTGATCATCTCCATAGCATTACTCCCTTCAGCGACCGATTGGTAAAGAGGGGCAAACTCCTTTTAAAATTGTACAGTATTTCGAAGCGCAATTCAAGATACTTTCGGGGTATTCGTAAAACCAGTGATTATTCCCCCAATGGGCCTGTCTCAACCCCTGCAATGAAAATTGCATTGATATTACATATCGCCCAAAAAATCTCTCCTTATGGAGAGATTGGAGGAGAGCTGATGGGGAATAGGGAAGGCTTCCTTTGGGACGAGGCGAGACAATTCAACTTCATGTCCAGGAATTTTGCCGAATTGCCCTCGAGACCACGAGTTGTTTTTTGCCAGGTTGTTCTTCCCGATCATGGAGTGATATACCGCAGAAATTCCATTCCCCAATAGTTTGCCCGGTTACTAAAGACCAGCCCTATTTTCTCGAGGACGCGGAGAGAGCCGATGTTATCGGGGTGGACCAATCCGATGATCGGGTGCAAATGGCAGTTGCCACGGCCGAACGCCAGGGCTGCACCGGCTGCTTCGGTAGCAAAGCCTCGGCCCCAGGTCTGTCTACTGAGCAGGTAAGCCACTTCGGTTTCGCCTGTCTCGGGCAGGTATTCCAGGCCGTTCCAACCAATCACCTCGCCATCTGCCCGGTTAGCCACCGCCCAGTGACCGTAACCGCGTTCCTGCCAATGCGCAAGGTGTCCCTTGATGTACTTATCCACCCATGGGCGTTCCGGTGCCTTGGATTGTGGGAAATATTTGAACATCTCCGCTTCCTGAAGGATGGTGAACAACCGGTCAGCATCGGAGGGAGACCAGGGTCGCAAGATGAGGCGAGGTGTGGTTAAGATGGGAATTTCCATGGACAGGTCTTTTCAAAGTAGCAGGATTATTTTTTCTCGCCTCTCACCATTTCGGGGAAGCACTCTCCGTCGACATTCAATGGAAGGGTGATGATCAGGGTGCAGCAATCATTTCCCCGGACCAGGGTTTCGACATGCTCAACTTGGATGGGCTTTCCGAGAACCCCTTCCCAAAGTCGGCGGTACCAACCGGCCCCGCACCAGCAGAAGGTCGGCGAGATTCTTGCCGGCGATTCGATCAGGTAAGGTCGAACAAAAGCGCAATGACAATAAGCCTGCCGCTTCTCAACCATGGAAGTTGCCTTCTCGTAGGCTTCACGATCAAAAGGAACTTTACGCATATGAAGCTGGTTGCCCTTGCGAACCGGGTCCTCGTACCAATCCGGATCCTGATACATCTCACGCAGAACATCGTCTATCTCGTGGCGCTGCTCGTAAACGGAACGCAGGAAATCAATGCGATGCTGCGGAAACACATGGGCACAGCTGGAGACGATCCGATACTTCTTCTCTGGATCGCCGGTTAATTCATCTATGCGGCTCATTGCAGAGTGGATCCATTCCCGGTAATCCTCAGCGGACGAATTGACTGTAATCCCTTCGATCCCTGCGGTCACCTGTTGCCTGGCTGCCCAGCCTAGAATTTCCTCCACCCCCTGGGCAAGACGCTGATCCCACTCATGATCAAGTACCTGTATCTCGGTCAGATTCTTTTCGGGGTCGGCAGAATCCAGTTCCAGGTAGATTTCGCGTACTCCTCCGCCCACCGTACCGGCATGGGTCTCGATATGGGTAAATATCTTCCGGCGGGTTTGCGGGATGGTGTCGTGGGCACCGCGGTGGAGCAGTGTCCAGGCTTTACGCGTTTCAAGGAAACGGGTGGACACTTGACCGTTTTCAACTGGATACCTGACCGGGAAAGCGACTTCCACAAGAAGTCCCTCCTTGACCGAACCGTAATGCAAGATGGCAATAGCCGGTCCACAGATGGCGTCACCACAGTCTTGGCGGAGGGCTTCCAACAATGGGAATATGTCAGCGCGGTTTGAAATAACGGTCTTGCTCGATGCAATCTGTAAGCCACCAACCACTGTATGGACAATGTCAATTTCGTTCATTTCCTTGTTCCTTTCAATTACTTGACGGGGTTTGTACCAGTTTTTCCAACTGGTCATGGTCAGGGAGGATCGTTTCCATGTTGCGGACCTTGGGCAGGACGTATCCCAGCAGCAGGGTCAGGATGGTCAAAATCCCGAAGACGAACATCTGCACAGCCATCCCTGAACCTGGTCCGGTGCCGGTCAACCAACCGAACAGACGGGCGAGAGTCCCCCGCTCTGCATGGCCGGTTCCATCCAATAATCTGCCATTGCGCCGCCAATGAGCGGGGTGACCATATCCGGAGCCCAGGTTAATAACCGGCGGGCAGCAAAGACGCGCCCTTGTACATCAGGCGCCACCTTGACTTGCAGAAGTGTCTGACCGGAAGTGACACCCAGGGGAGCAAAAAGGCCTCCGATCAGGATGACTGGGATCCAGATGGCAAGCCCGCGGCCAAGGGAGAAGATCACCGCCCCGAAGAGCCAGAAAAGTGACCAGCCGATCAAGAATCCATGTAGCCGGTGCTTCATGCCTCCCCAGATGCTGACTACCAGGCCGCCAACGGCAAAGGCAATTGCTCCTGCCGTCCGAACCGACCCAAGGATCAGGCTGTCATTCCCTGTTCGGGCCAGGATGAGCGGGGTACTCACGGCATTGCAAAAACCGCACAGTAGATTGGTGAAAAAGAGGATGACCACAAATCCGACCAGGCTGGGGCGTTCGAGAATATATCGGAAGCCAAATGCAGCTTCCTTCCACAAGCTGCCTGTACCTTCCTGGCCTTCAACGGTGCGCTCAGGTTGCGGAATATGCACGATTCCAAGGGTGGCCAGGGCCAGCAACAAGGCTCCCAGATCGATCCACAGGATGCCTTCAAGCCGTACCAGGGGGAGGAGAATACCGGCAAGCATCGGGGAGGCGATACCCGGACCAGTTTCAACAAAGGTCATCATGCCGTTGGCTCGCCCGTAGTGTTCCTTCGGTACCATGGTGGTGATGGCGGCGGAATAAGAGGGCCAATGGAAGGCTGTCCCGATGCCGATGACTGCGTTTACGATATAAAAATGCCAGGTCTCCAGGCCGCCGGTCAAATAGAGGATGAGGATCGCCAATGTGCCCAGCCCGGCAGTGATGTCGCTGGCCATCATCATCAGCTTGCGGTTGTAACGATCCACCATCGCTCCGGCAATTGGGGTGAGCAACAAGAAAGGGACAGTGAAGGCAGCAGTCATCCCGCCCAGCACGGTAGCGCTGCTGGTACGCTCATAGACCCAAATCGAGAGGGCAAATTCCACCATCGTGGAAGCCAGAATAGAAACTGCCTGTCCGGCGAGAACAACGATCAGCCCGGTCAGTCCGGAGGGGCGGTGGGAGGTTGTGTGAATGTTACCTGTCATGTGATTGACCCATCTTCAGTTACTGGGGGAATTTTGAGAGATAAAATTCTCAGTCTACGGTTGGCAGAAGGGGATGATCTTGTCTGCCTCATGAACTGCAGAAGCCCAGTTGAAATCGCGGTGGTCGCTGAAGTAATAGAAGGTGATCCCATTCGGCATCAAGGCAATGATGTTCCCTGTATAGCCAGCCATATAGGGAACTGAAAACCGGCAATTGAATCCCTGGTCTGGCCCAAAAGATTGCGACCAGAAGGAGTTATTGTACATGCCGCCGGGTATATTCACGCCCCGATCATTGGCATCCCTCTGTAAAGAGGCAGCCAGTAAACTCCGGGTCAAGCAATTGCGTTCCATTCCATTTGCCGGTGGAATTATTCAGAAAGTCGCCAAGAACCGCTACATCATTGGGAATCCACCAAAGACCGGTAGCTCCCAGGGGCAGCCCATGCCAGTCATCATCTGAGGTCCGCGCGGCGGAAAGGAATCCGGGTCCGAGGCCCAACGGCAAATAGACTTCGTCCACAACGTATTGGAAGATGTCAGCCTGCGGGCCTTGTTTTTCCACGAGGAAGTTCTGCATTGCAGCCACCAGGATAAAGGTGTCAGACGAACGGTAGACCCAGGCGGTGCCCGGTGGGGCACCTTGCGCCCAGTTCAGTGCAGCAGCCATCTTCTCAGCGTACGTGTACACACCGAAAAAGTCACTGAAGATCCGCCCTTCCTCATCGACCATAAAATCGCGGCTGGAGAAGTTCCCGGTTGCCATGTCAAGAACATCATTAAAAGTAACTTTGCTCCAGTCACCGATGCTTGAGACTGTTTCGGGCAGGTAATCACGCACCAGGAGATCTGCCACCCCGGGACCGTATTGTTGCTCCAAACGCATGAGCGCAACCGCAACAAAGGCGGTCTTGGCCGTCGAGAAGGACGGCATGCGCACCCAATCGCAATATGGATACTCGCCGCTGCGGGTGATGCAACCACCGCGGTAATGAACACCGTTAACGACCAAGCCCCAACTGGTCAGGTCGGCGGGTGAGATATCCCTTATGAAGGCCTGGATCTCCACGCCAGGATATTGTTCGGGCAGCTTCTCCACCGGCAGGGTTGGCATCCAATGTGCCATTTCCTCTTCGAATGCCGATCGAACCTCGGCGCTGCCGGCAACTGCTGCGGGGGTATAGCTGGCATTCACCAGGCCCCACAGGTCAGCCTTGAAAAAAGTTGTAATTTCCTGGGTGATCTGATAATAGACTTTTGAAACGCTGTCATTGTTAAAGAGGAAGGTTAGCACACCCGCGAGATCGGAATTACCCCCCTTGGCGACCAGGAAGAAAGGCAGGGAGGCGCGCGACCATCCCTCATCACCCGCTTCGGACCATGCATATCCCGGCTCGAAGATATAGTCCCAATCCGGGTGATCGGTGATGACCAATCCGCGCTCGACCGGGATGATGACGTCACCCGACTGGACGAATTCAAAGTCGAACTCGGGCAGGTGACCTGTGGCAGACGTGGCATTATCCTCGCCGCTACTATAAGAGATAATCCCACTCTCCGCCTCCCCAAGAAGCTCAAGACGACCCTCAAAGGTGTGAAGAGGGGCAGCGGCCCAGGAGGGCCGGGCCAGGTGGGCATAATCCACAGGTTTCTTGATATTGGTGCCATCCGTCAAGGTCGTAAAATCCAGTTCCCGGCGCACTTCTGGAACCAGTGTTTGAAAAGGCTCGTCGACCATGGAGGATAAGTCGCAACTGGCCAGGAAGACCAGCAATAGTAGAGCCAAAATTACGCCTAGTCCCTTTATCATATCAATCAGGCCCATCTCATTTTCTCGAGCGAAGTCTGCCTCACTGCGCAATCCTTGCTTCCAGCCATGAGCGCAGTGGTTCGTGGATCTCTATCCCGGTCACCGCGGATGGATGGATGTTGGCTTCCTCATAGGCAAAGCTGACCGCGCTGTTGAGAGTTGATAGTCTCCGCTCGGGAGGTATCCGATCATGCAAGTTGTATGGGTAATTGTAGGACGGGGACAGGAGGCGCAACCGGGCAGGCTCCAGCCTCGTGGCGACCAATGCGCTCAATATTGCCTGGAACAGGAAGACCTGGTGGATTTCGTCGCCACACGCTGCAGACTGGAATGCAACATCATCAACCAGCTCTTGAAAAATCCGCAACCAGTGGTTCATCAAGCCAAGTGAGGGGTCGACGGAGAAAGCGTGCGAATTGAAATAGGAACGCAGGAGTTGCCCGTCAACAAAGGACGTTACCGTACTGGAAATATCCTCCACGCCAACCGCTCGATAAATGCCGCTCCAAAAATGATCCAGGGGTTGGGATGGCTGCAAGCCGACGTTCTGGATGTGAACCGGTCGAAATGCGGCGTCGTAACCCACACCCAGGATCATCTCGGTTGGCGGTTGAGTGATGAGGCAGGTGGCATCGATCCAGGCAAGTGACTGCGTCCCGGCGGGAGCGATCTTTTCGGCGCGCGCACAGGCTGCAACTTTCCAGCCGAAGAAGTAAGAAGACACAGATTGTTGGGCCACGAGAGGCAGGACGCGGGTTGCGCTGGATTCGAGTTGGTCCACGGATCCCGGATCCGGTGAAAACACCCAAAATGGCGCTTCAGAAAACACCCCACCGAAAGTTCGCAAGCTGTCAATCAACAAGCGAACTTGTGTCACGTTTCTTGCTGACGCAGTCGTCAGGAAGAGGATGTTCATGTCATTCGCCCTCAGCAAGGCGCCTGCCGAGATCGAATGCCTGCTGGAGCAATACTGGATTCTTCTGCGCATCGCCAACCTCCCCCAGCGTGCCGTGAACAATGCCCACAATCTTGCTGTTGAGAAAACGGCACATTGTTTCGAGGGTGTGGATGGCATTGATGGCGCCGGAAGTGTAGAGGTCGGAGTCGCCGTAAGCGAGTATCACCCCGTATTCTTTCCGCGAGAGCTCGCGCCAACGATTGGACTGGTAACCATACCAGCGGTCGATGCAGAGTTTAAGTTGAGCGCTGTAGGTGAACCAATAGATGGGCGAGGCGAGCAGGATGGCATCCGCGGCAGCCAATTTCGGGTACAGCGGGCTCATGTCGTCTTCGATGACACAAGCCCCATCCCTGCACAGGTCGCAACCGTCGCAGGGGCGGATATCCAACCCATGCAGGTAAATGCTCTCCACAATTGCTCCTGCTTGGCGGGCACCGTCTGCCGCCCGGTCGGCGAGGGTTGCGCTGTTCCCTTTTTCACGGGGACTGCCTTTGAGAATGATGATATTCTTAGCCATAGTATTCTCCCATTTACAAAGTAATTCCAAGGATACCCAATGCAGTTGCCACCAGGGTCAACCCATTATTCACCCAATGGAAAATGATCGCAGGTGTGGTGTTTTTAAGCCGGCAAGAAACATAAGCAACGAGAAGACAGCCCGGCAGAAGAGCCAGGAGATCCCATTTCCAAAAACTGTGAAACCCGGTCCATAACAGGCCGTGGATCAACCAGGTCCATTTCCCGTGCACCAATTCCTGGCGGGGAAGGATGTAGCCGCGCCACCAGAATTCTTCTCCAAAAATATTGAAGGTTAGCACGACGAGCATTACCAAAAGAATCCACCAGTTTCCCAGCAAAGGGACGCCCAGATATTCACCAGGAATGGATGTTTGAGAGGTGCGCGGATCGAGGATGGAGGGAAGATTATTGGGAAACGCGAATCCAGGGAGTGAGGCCAGGCGGCTGGACACGGTCTGCCTGAGGAAAAGGTAAAGTCCAATCGAGGCAACCAGGGACAAAACCCACCACCAATCTTTGCCCACGATCGGTTTCAGCCGGAAACGGGCCTTGATCTCCTTCCAAGCGAAAACACGACCTTCGAGCCGGTAGCCGACAAAGGAAGCGATCAACATTCCAATCAAGGGGCCTGCCAGGCACAGCCAGAAATTCCAGAATAAAGGAATTCCCATCCCGGCCAGCATGGGCATCAGGATATATATACTCAACCATCCTGCTGCGGACGGGACACCAAAAAACAGAATGGAGGACCAGAAAGGCATTGGCTTGATTGTTATGGCTTTCGAGTTCCTTTGAATGTGATTCATCATCTACACTATGCTTTCAATTAACTCTGATCTCCAGGCTGGAACTTCACAAAGGGATCTTTGTTCTCGATGCGCTGGGGCATGAAAGCCAGGATGGAAAGTGTTACTTCATTTGTGAAGGATGAGCCTTACCGATAAGTGAGCATGGAACGATTGAAGCAAATCGACAGCAGGCTCGAGAATTACCTCCAAGCAGAATGAATGGACTTGTCGCAGCAAGTTATTGGCCATCGCCTAATTTCCCGACGAACAACAAGTTTGTTGCGCCGTGGAAACCGATCTTTTCCAAGCGTTGGCGAAGTTCCATGCCCCTGGCACGTAAAGCTTCTTCACCTGGCAGACCTTCAAGGCGTTGCAGATACTGGTCAGTGACATCGACGAGGTACTTGATCGTTTCAGGATCCCTTGGATCGGGGCTGAGATCGCAGATGGTATCGACCGATATTTCGATTAAACCTACACCGGAGAGGATTTTGAGCAATTGCAGACGGGTGAAGGTCTCGTTGTGGGAAATCCCCTGTGCCCTGTCGATGGCTGCCCACCAATGATGCAGCAGCACATGGGTCATCTGGGTCTCTGCCTGGTTGTCGCTGAACATCTCTGAGGCGATAAAATATCCGCCGGGTTTGAGCACCCGCCTCATTTCAGATAGAACCAGTTCAAGGGAAGCCATGTGGTGCAGCGAGTTGGAGATGCTGACGGTGTCGAAGGACGCATCAGGAAATTCGATTTTTTCGGCATTCATTTTAATAAAGCGAACAGGTTTTCCAGTGAAAGCCTTTTCGAATGCGATAACATGTTTTTCGCTCGTGTCCACACCAATGACTTCTTCGAAGGAGCCAAGGTTCTCGATCAGATAATGAATGAAGTTCCCGTTTCCGGTGGCAACATCCAGCACGCGGCCGCCAGAAAGGTTCTTAAGAGTTCAACGCAAGAGTGTCCATGGTCAAGTCACACAGTGAGCAGGGTAAAAACAGCCATAGGATACTGGTTTTCTAAAATTTTGACACCCTTCTGCGGTGGGGTTGAGAGCCTTACATAAAATTGCTTCTTGCCTTCAAGCCTGATACAATTATCAGATTATGCACGAATTATCTGTCACGGAGAGCATCCTGGAGATCGCACTCCGGCATGCGCAAGAATCAAACTCAAAAAAATTCTTGCTCTTCATTTGGTGATCGGTCAATTATCCTCGATCATGGATGATTCTGTCCAATTTTACTGGGACATTATCAGCAAGGATACACCTGCGGAGGGGTCAAAATTGCTATTCAAGCGCATACCGGTCCGGTTGAAGTGCCAGGAATGCGGGCAGGAGTATTCGCCGGGTGAAGATCTGGCTTGCCCAGCCTGTCAAAGCACCCATGTTCGGGTAACGGCAGGAGATGAGTTCCGGCTGGAAGCGATCGATGTGGAATAACTGGAGAAGGTATGCTTAAACGAGTTGCGGTGGTGGAAAATATTTTGAGCGCCAACGACCAATTGGCGCATGTAAACCGTGAGATCCTGGACGCGGCAGGAATATTCGCCATTAATTTGATGGCTTCACCCGGTGCAGGTAAGACATCCTTGATCGAAAAGACGTTGCCCCTATTGGCCAACAGATTGAGCGTGGCCGTAGTGGATGGGGATATTGCCACCTCCCTAGACGCTGACAGGGCAGCCGCCGCAGGAGCGCAGGCTGCCATCCAGGTGAATACCGGCGGCGACTGCCACCTGGATGCGGTCATGCTAAGTGGAGCTCTCAAGCAGCTCGAACTGGGCAGGTATGATTTGCTCATCGTCGAAAATGTCGGCAACCTGGTTTGCCCGGTAAGTTTTGCCCTGGGAACACACCTGTCTGTTCTGGTCGCCTCCACCCCTGAAGGTGATGACAAACCGCACAAATATCCCGGCATGTATCGCGGCGTGGATGTCTTGATCCTCAACAAGATCGACCTCATCCCATATATCGATTTTCGCATGGAGTTTTTTAAAAAGGGAGTTGAGGTCCTCAATCCCGGTGTGGTGACATTCCCGCTCTCCTGCCGTACAGGAGAAGGATTGGAAGCCTGGGTGGAATGGTTATTTGAAAAGGTAAAGGCATTCAAAAGGAAACCATAATCGACCTGGTCGGCAAGTAGATCTGCAATCTCAGACCAGGCAGACTTCGAAAATATAATCCCCGTCTCTTTTTTCGATGTTACAGGAGGCGGGGATATGTATTTATTCATAAGCCCAAGTAATTGCATGTGGCTGTATATCTAATAATAAATTGGTTATTCTCTCCAGCCGGCAGGACAATCTTCATGGGTTTATCCCCAATCTTTCAGCAGCATGCATACACAGGTAAAGACCATTAGCGTTGATCCATTCCTGTAAATGAAGGCTTTCTGAATCGCCACCCACAGCGTCCTTATAGATGCCGCTGCCCCAATAGGTGTAGCGGACTGTTTCAGCAGCCCAGGTGGATTCGGACCGATCGATCACACCAATTCCACCGTTATATCCCGCCAATGCCAGGCGGATATCGCCATCCGCTTTATCCATGGACCTTTTTAGGTACGCCAGGCCGCGCAGTGCATTTGTTTCCGGGTCATAGGAATCGTCGGTTTCAGAAAAATGAAAAGGCATCACCTGGAACAAGCCAATCGCTCCAGCCCGGGAAAGGGCACGCGGATCGCCGCACGATTCGATCTGCATGACGGTTGCGGCAAGATTTGGGTCAACACCTGCATAATTTGCCCATTGTACAATCGATGTTGCCCAGTATTGCACCTCGGGAGTGAAAACCGCAGAAATTGAGGATGTCGGCGGAACGAAATCCGATTTCGCAATATTGGAGATTTCATCCTCAGACAAGTCGGTTGGTTGAGATGTGAGGGTGATTTGTTCATTCTCCTCAAGGAGAGCTGCGTCCTGGTTCTGCGCAATTACACTGGGTGGACTCGACGAAAATAGGGAGGCAGAGGTGTCGCCAATGCTCATTTCTTCGGCAGAAGCGGTTATACCGACCGGGCCAAGAAACAGGAAAACCATGAGCATGCCTACACAGAGCACTGCAAGAGGAGGAACGATGAAAAAAGATCGCGAGCCGTCTCTGGAAGAGACGGCTGCATCGTTAGGATTTTCGAAGGATTGGACTTTCATGGCAAGAGTCTGCTCAAGATTGGTAAGGAGGGTCCACGTATTCTGCCTCGCGGACAGCCCTGGCATTCATGGACACGTTTTGGTAGGTGGGCTCGCTCACGGCGAGGCTTATTGAATGTCTTGAAGGCACTCGATGTGACCGGGCGGGTTTGGGTTAAGGGCTTGCCAGTTTGCAGCACCGGTCTATGGGACGGCCTTCCTTGAGTTGAGTCACGCAGATCGGCCTGGCTGAACATTCTTTCTCCGGCGACAGAAAAGGTACCGATGATCAAAACGCGGATGAGCCACACCATCACTGCCACAAAGATGGGAACCACCTTGGTCAGGGTTGCATTGGTGACAACCACACCACCAGCCTGGCTGCTGTGGCTGACAATGGCCACCGACACACCCCACCAGGTAAGCAAGGCGTTAAAAGCGGCTGCAAGCAACCATGCGCCGAACAGATACCATACCTCGGTGGGTTCATTGCGCCCCCTTTCGGGAGTAAATAGCCGGGCAATGCCTGCAAAGTCGATCCCGCAGAAGGCAATGGCCAGTATGGTGGCCCAGTGGATTCCTGCGAATTTCAATTCCCCTAGGACATCCACAAGTGCGAATTGAGTGGTGCTGAAGTTAAACATCTCGAAGGCAGCCAGTGCAATAATGATGATCATACCCCAGGCAAGTCCGCGCCTGAGAGCGATCCCCTTGAACATTGCACCAAACCCTCGACCGTTGCTAAAGATGTTATTCATTACGACCTCCTTTGTGAAATATGAACAGAAAGTTGAAGGAAGGGAACTGCTCTGCCGGGGTAAAGACGAGTCGTGGAGATGGTCAGGAGCAGTCGGGCGTAGAACTTATGTTCTATGCGCGACATTATAGAACTGTTGTTCTCGTTTGTCAAGAGGGAGTAGTATGACTATAATGAGTGAGAATATCAAGAAGGATGACCCCAGGAGCGCTCAATGGATATCTCCTCTCTCAAACAGCGGTATCTATTTCTTGTCCAGGAGATCAACTATCACAACCGGCTCTACCATGTGTCAGACGCGCCGGTAATCTCAGATGTTGAGTTTGATAAATTGGTCGTTGAACTAAAGCAGATAGAAGCCGAACATCCGGATTGGATCACGCCTGATTCACCCAGCCAGCGCGCCGGGGCTGCACCGTCGGAGAAGTTCGAGAAAGTCCGCCATCCTGCGCCCATTCTCAGCCTGGCCAATGCATTTGGCGCTGAGGATGCGCGCGCCTGGTATACCCGCATCGCCAAGCTTGACGACAGGGTGAAAAAAGCCGCTTTTGTCGTCGAACCCAAGATTGATGGATTGAGCGTTGTCCTGCATTATCGTGAAGGTATCTTTGTGCAAGGAGCTACACGAGGTGACGGCGAGATCGGTGAAGACATCACGCCAAATCTCCGCACCGTAAGAGCCATCCCGTTGCGCATTTCGGCGAATAAAGACCTGGAATCCGGTTCCCGCAGTCCCGTTCACCAGCCTTCCTTTTTCTCAAATCCCCAGCCATCATTTCCAGCAATACCCAACTACCTGGTTGTTCGAGGCGAGGTCTTCATTCCCATCAAGGATTTTGAGATACTTAACCAGAAGCTGGAAGAAGCCGGAGAGAGGACCTACCTTAATCCGCGCAACACCGCTGCAGGCTCCTTGCGACAGCTCGACCCCACAATCACAGCCTCACGCCCCTTGACCATCCTGGTTTACCAGGTGGTCCACGCCGAAGGAGGGGCAGTGCCCACCAGCCAATGGGAACTGCTGGAGTGGCTCAGGGGACTGGGTTTTCCAGTCACCGATGCAGCCCGGCGATTCGACGAAATTGAATCTGCCATTGCATACACAGAAACCTGGTCCCGCCGTCGTGATGAACTGCCTTATGAAGCGGATGGCATGGTGATCAAATTGGACGACCTGCGCCTGGCTGAAGAATTGGGAACTGTTGGCAAGGATCCACGCGGCGCGACCGCCTTTAAATTCCCGGCGCGTGAAGTGACAACACGATTGAATGACATCGGTGTTGCCGTGGGACGGACAGGAGTTCTGACTCCCTATGCAGTCCTGGAACCTGTGGAGATTGGTGGCGTGATCGTTGAGCGCGCCACCCTGCATAATTTTGATTACATAGCCCAAAAGGATATCCGCGCAGGTGACCGGGTGTTGGTCAAGCGCGCCGGGGAAGTCATCCCTTATGTGATCGGACCCGTCCCAGCCGTCCGCAGCGGGACGGAGCAGGTATACCGTCCCCCGGAAGAATGTCCCGCCTGCGGACAAGCCGTGGAGCATTTTGAGGGCGAGGTCGCCTGGTATTGTGTTAATTCTGCCTGCCCGGCGCAACTCATTCGCAACGTGGAGCATTTCGTTTCGAAGGGGTCGATGGATATCACCGGCCTGGGGATCAAGATCGTTGAACAATTGATCGCGGCTGGCTTGATACGGGATATTGCCGACCTGTACACGTTGACGAAGGAACAACTGCTGGGTTTGGAGGGATTTGCCGGGAAGAAAGCGGATAACCTGCTGGCTGCCATCGCTGCATCGAAGAACCAACCGTTGCCGCGTTTGCTGACTGGCCTGGGAATGCGCGGCGTTGGTGAAGTATCCGCACGCGACCTGGCGGTCCATTTCCAATCCCTGGATCGACTCGCCATGGCTGATGTCTCACAATTACAGTTGGTGGAAGGCATCGGTCCCAATATCGCTGCGGCAATTGTTGACTGGTTCGGGCGCGAGCGAAACCAGGCAGTCGTAGCAAAGTTGAAATCTGCGGGAGTCTGGCCGACCACATCCGGGGAAGCTGCCCGGAGTGGAGAAGGCGGAGCACTATCTCGCCTGACATTCGTGGTCACCGGCACACTGGCGGGTTTTTCGCGTGATGAGGTGAAAGAGTTCATCGAGGCGAATGGCGGCAAGGTGACCGACTCGGTCAGCAAGAAGACGAGTTACCTGGTGCGGGGCGAAGCGCCAGGTTCCAAACTGCAGAAGGCAGAGGAGTTGGGGGTAAAGGTGATCGGGGAAGAGGAGTTGAGAAGGCTGGTGGTCTGAATTGCACCGGCTGTTGTGCAAATCCATGTCCATATCTTTCCAAATTCGAGCACGATTTTTTTCGGCTCTTTCAACCCGGTAAACCCTTAAGCCCCTTCGCCGGTTGGATAATGGAGTTGAATTAACTCACCACCCTCCAGCCATGCCCCTTTCCAACCCTCCCATCCATTCTCCTGGCCTGCGTGGATACTTTGCCTGTCCTTGCCACACCCCAGTCCGTTACTGGATTTTCGCCCAGCCAGGTTGTGCTATACTTACGCAGATTTTTATCAAGGAGTTTGTCATGGATTTACACAACACGGATGATGCCGTAACCCGCCGGATCAAGTATTTTACAGATCGTGAACGCATGTTGCGCGAGAACGATCTTTATTTTTATAACCAGCCGGTGGAAGAGATTCGTGGCGGTTCACGAGTCCTTGTGCGATGGGCGCGAGATGGGCATGTATGCCTCGTACAGTTATCTCGGTCTCATCGGTCACCCACGAATCAACAAGGCTGCCAAGGATGCCGTGGATCGATACGGCACGGGCACTCACGGCGTACGCTCCTTGGCGGGAACACTGACCATCCATACCGAGCTGGAGGAGACGATCGCCGCGTTCAAGCACGCCGAGGCAGCGATCACCTACAGTTCCGGTTACGCCACCAACCTGAGCGTCATCTCCACCTTGATGGGCCGCGGCGATTATGTGATCTCGGACAAACTCAACCATGCCTCCATCGTGGATGGCTGCCTGATGTCCGGTGCGGAATTTCGTCGTTTCCGCCATAACGACATGGAAGACCTGGAGCACCGCTTGAAGCAAGTGCCGGAGGGCATTGCCAAGCTGGTCATTGCCGACGCAGTCTTCAGCATGGATGGCGACGTGATCGACTTCCCGCGCTTGGTGGATCTGTGCAAGAAAATACAACGCATGGCTGATGATGGACGAAGCTCATTCGGTGGGGGTGCTTGGCAAGACGGACGCGGCATCGAGGAGCATTTCGGCATGGGCGATGTGGTGGATATCAAGATGGGCACCCTCTCCAAGACCATCCCCTCCATAGGCGGCTATGTAGCCGGCAGGAAGGAACTGGTGCAATACCTGCGCCACGCCAGCCGGGCGTACATCTTCTCGGCTGCCATCCCGCCGGCGCAGGCCGCGGCAGCCAACGAGGCCTTCAAGGTCATCCTGGATGAACCCTGGCGCATCGAGAAATTGCGCGCCAATGCCGACCAGTTCATCGGCGGTCTGAAAAACGCGGGCTTCGATACACTTTATAGTACTACCGCCATCGTTCCGGTATTATGCAAGACTGACGAGCGCGCCTTTGCCCTGACCCGCGAGTGCCAACACCACGACCTGTTCGTTCTGCCCGTAGTATCCCCGGCGGTGCCCGAAGGGCTCTCGCGCTTGCGCGCCACCGTACTGGCCTCGCACGAACCCGGCGAGATCGATTATGCCCTGGGGGTGATCGAAAAAGCCGGGAAGCAGATTGGGATCATCCCGTAGACAGAAAAAAACAGGGCTGCACAGCCCTGTTTTTTTGATCAAAATTGTTCAAGTTTTCCCACACCTGCCCCTGCAAAATTGGGGAGGATCTCATCCCAATTATTCGTTCCCCATGAATTCTTCCATGGTCGCATGACCAGGCTGGCTGATACCTTCGCGCTTGAGTGCCTTCCACAAGGTCATGAACAAGATCCTGATATCCAGCCAGAACGACCAGTTGTCCACGTACCAGAGGTCCAGCTTGAATTTCTCTTCCCAGGTGATGGCATTACGCCCATTCACCTGCGCCCAGCCGGTGATTCCAGGGGGTACGTCGTGGCGGCGCATCTGTTCAGCAGAGTAACGCCCCAGGTATTGCATCAGTAACGGGCGCGGTCCCACCAGGCTCATTTCACCACGCAACACATTGATCAATTCGGGCAATTCGTCCAGGCTGGAGGAACGCAGGAAGCGTCCCAACCGGGTGATGCGCTCAGCGTCCGGCAGCAGGTTGCCGTCTGGGCTAAATCTCTCTGCCATCGTCCTGAATTTGCAGATGTAGAAAGGTCTCCCCTTATAGCCAGGCCTTTGCTGGCGGAACAGCACGGGTCTTCCATGCGTCAGCAGCACCAGGATGGCCAGCACCAGTAGCAGTGGGGAAGCCAGGAATAGTACAATTACAGCGATGAGGAGATCAAAAAAGCGTTTGATAAATGGCATAATCACATTCTACCAAAAGATTGTGGTATATTTTGCATAGAGGTGTCTATGAACGAGCGCATCCTGATCATTGAGGACGACCCCGCCATCCTGAAAATACTTCAGCGCGGGCTGGCATATGACGGCTACGTGGTTGATATTGCCACGGAAGGTCGCACAGGCCTGAACCTGGCCCGCGACCACCACCCTGACCTGGTCATCCTGGACTGGATGCTGCCGGGATTGGATGGGCTGGAAGTTTGCCGCCGCCTGCGAACGGGAGGCAGTCTTCCGATCCTGATGCTGACCGCCAAAGACACCATCCAGGACCGGGTGCAGGGCCTGGACGCCGGGGCGGATGATTACCTTGTCAAGCCGTTCAACCTGGATGAGCTCCTGGCGCGCATCCGCGCCCTGCTGCGGCGCACCCAGACAGAGCGCCAGCAGGTTTACAAGTTCGCCGACCTGACGATGGAATCGTCCTCACGCCAGGTGACGCGCGGGGATCGCCTTGTCCAGCTCACTGCCAAGGAATATGAACTACTTGAGCTTTTCCTGCGCCATCCCCGCCAGGTGCTTACCCGTGAAGTCATTTTTGATCGCGTCTGGGGCTATGATTTTGGTGGTGAGAGCAATGTACTTGAAGTCTACATCCGTTACCTGCGCCAGAAACTGGAAGCCGAGAACGAGCTGCGCCTGATCCATACGGTGCGCAGTGTGGGATATGTGCTGCGCGAGAACCCGTAAATGTCCCTGCGTTTACGCCTGACAATCTTATATTCGACGCTAACCGGGGGGATTCTGCTGGTATTCGGCATGTTAATTTTCTTCCTGGTCAACTTGCTGTTGGTCAAGCAGGTGGATGATATTCTGCTTGAAACGGCGGGCGACATCCTGGGCCGGGTGCATGTCAGCCCCCTGGGGGAGTTGGTACTGGTTGACCTGCCGAGTTTAGATGTGACAGCCAATGTGTATGTGCAGATCATGAATATGGATGGTCACATCCAGTACGCATCGCAGGGCGTGAGCACCCTGGGCCAGGCTCTCGATCCATCTGGGTTGCAACTTGATCACCAAACCTTTGGCGATAATTACATCAACAAGACCCACCTGCGCGTGCTGACCATACCCTTGACCGTCATTGATCGCCCGGTGGGTACGCTGCAAGCTGCTTACAATGTAAGGTTGGTGGATTCAACTCGCACGATGCTGATACAGATCATTGTTGTGACGGCGCTGGTATCCATGCTATTCGCTGCTGTTGCTTCGTGGCTCACCATCGCGCGTGCCCTGTCTCCCCTGGCCACGGTCACCGAGACCGCCATGCAGATCGCAAGCGCGGATGACCTTTCCCGGCGCATCCCCCTGCAAGGATCCGAAAACGACGAGGTCGGCCAGTTGGTAAGTGCATTTAATAATACCCTTGAGCGCCTGGAGCAGCTGTTCACTTCCCAACAGCGCTTCCTGGCGGATGTCAGTCACGAATTGCGCACCCCTCTGACAATCATCAAGGGAAACGTTTCCCTGATGCGCAAGTTGGGCTGCGTAGATGATGATTCGTTGGTTGGAATCGAAGATGAGACCGACCGATTGACCCGTCTTGTCGGCAATCTTCTGCTGGAGACACAGGCAGAATCCGGGAAATTGCCCTTGCGTTTCGCGCCCCTGGAACTCGACACGCTCCTGCTGGAGGTTTTCAAGCAAATGCGCGTCCTGGCGCGTGACCGCATCCACCTGAAGGTCACCGAGATTGACCAGGTCATGGTCAATGGGGATCGCGACCGGCTTGAGCAGGTGTTGATCAACCTGATCTCCAATGCCATCAAGTACACGCCACAGGGGGGCGATATCCTGCTCAGCCTGGCCAAGGTTGGGGAGAATGCCCGTATCATCGTCCGCGATACGGGCATGGGAATTTCAAAAGAAGACCTGCCACATATCTTTGAACGTTTCTACCGTGCTGAAAAATCTCGCTCGCGCAGCATGCCAGGCGGCTTTGGACTGGGTCTCTCGATTGCCTACTGGATCGTATCGCATCACAATGGCCGGATCGAGGTCGATTCCGCGGAAGGAAAGGGGACGACCTTCGTAATTTACCTTCCCCTGCTCCAACCAAGCGGCGTCGTAGAGGAAAGAAAATAAAGCGGATCTGCGGTGTTTTGCCAATTCTGCCTGGGGGAAACTTGCTAGGTTAGTGTGTAGATTACACTTAGTCTTGACTTATTAACCTCATCTGTGCTAGATTAAGGCGATTCCATCCTTGAGGGATATTATGCATCGCGAGCGCGTTTCTGAAAATGTTTATTGGTTCCAAAGTGAAGTCTATGCCCAGGTTACGGCCGGTGTCGTTGCCGGTCCGCAGTGGGCTGTGCTTATTGATACCCTGGCCTTGCCGGAAGAATCTCTTGCAATCCGTGATTTCATTGAGCGCGAGGTCGGCGTGCAGGTGCGCTATATTATCAATACCCATTACCATGCCGACCATACTTGGGGCAATTGTTTTTTCCCGGGGCGACCGTAGTGGCGCATTCTTTGTGCCGCCAATTGCTCGAAGAGCGGGCATCCCGTCTTTAGAGACCGTCCGTAAACAGAACCCCACCTATCGGCAGGTCAAGATTGTTCTGCCGCACTTTACCTTTAACGAAGGCGTCTTGACATTGCGGGTTGGAAAGAAAAACCTGACCATCATGCCTTCTCCGGGTCACAGCTCGGATGGCATCTCTGTCCTGGTGGACGAAGATCGTGTGTTATTTGCGGGAGATTCATTTATGCCGCTCCCCTATATCGTGGATGGTGATGTGGAAGACATCTCCAATTCAATCAAAAAGATCAGCCGCATGGGGTTGGAGAATATCATCCAGGGACACGGCGATATCGTGCTGCGCGGCGAGATCGACGCGGCAGTAAAGGAAAACCTGAATTACCTTTCCAGTATCCGCAAGGTGGCCAAGACAGCCTCCCGCCGCCGCGCCGCACAGGATTACCTTGACGAGAATGGGGTGGAATCCTGTGGAAAGACCCGTGTCTACCTGGGCGGGCTGGCGGAAGAACTCCATCGCCGCAACCTGCGGGCTCTCTATCAGCTGGAAGTAAAGAACGCAGAAAAATAGGATAAGGAATCGCCGACCAGTTAATTGGTCGGCGATTTTTTCCGGCAGATCAGGTTCTTATTCGACCTTTTCAGGATCCGGAGCCTGTTCACGTTTTTTACGCCGCTCTTGCAACCTGACCGGCAATCCGTGGCGGCGTTCCGTCCCGGAGAGAAGCCGCTTGATATTGGGACGCAGCGCCCAAATCATCAGGAGTTCAACCAGCAGGCCATAGAGCACATACTGCCAGGGCGCCAATCCCAGTGCGGCACGAATACCGAAAATGACCATGGTTAACAGTCCGACACTCAAAGTGGTTATTGAGGCATACCCAATTCCCCACCAGAGGAGAAAACCGATTGGCAGCATAATGAACGCGGCAGGGTACCACAAGCCCACAGTCCCACCAAAGGCAGCCGCGCCGCCAGCTCCGCCGCGCAAGTGCCAGCGTCCGTTGGGGCGGCGTTCGGGCAGGAAGATGGAATGGTTATGCCCGACCACCGCGGCTACGGGAGCCAGGACATGGATCCAGGCATCCGGGGAAAGTTCACGGGCCAACCAAACGGTGGCAGCGGATTTTAAGATGTCAAGAACGGCCGTGAAAAGCCCGGCCTTTAAACCAGCAGCACGATAGGCATTCGTACCACCCGTTCGCCCGCTTTCGACGGTGCGAATATCCTTGCCTGTCAACCCTTTAACAATGAGCAGCCCAAATGGGATCGAGCCAAAAATGTAAGCGGCCAGCAGGATGCCAATATCGACCAAAACTTGCATTGCCAAATACTCCGAGATGATCGTCATGATGAAAGTGGAAACACAAAAGGTGCAGGGGGGTTGCTCATGAAACTCAGCGGAACCAGATCATCAATCCCCAAAGAAGTACGAGCATGATCCCGGGTTCCAATGCAGCTTTTCGGAAAGAAGTCCCATTTGCCACGGCAACAGCGAGAATAGTAAGTGCATAAACCGGGGCAAGCAATGCGAGGCCAAAGCGTACGGGAGTCAACGGCCAGTAATGCAAGGCTGCGCCTAACTGCATCCCGACCAGGCCGATGCCGATGGCCCAGGCGATACTCCCAGCGTTCATTCAGGCGCAGGTGCAGGGTGCGGAGAGCGGCGAGGAAACTGCCCCCAAAAAGAGCGGGAGCCACCAGGAAAAGGCGCCCGTTGGATGCCTTCAATGCGCCAGCCAGGACCAGGAAAATGGCAAATGCCAGGGAGGTCAGCGTGGCTGTTGCCATTGGGTAACGAATATCAGACGGGTCCACAGCCACGTATTCGGAAATAAAAACCAGCACCAAAAGGATCGCCCCAAGTGCAAAACCCAACCACCAGGTCAATCCGTCAGGCAGGGTGTTCAATGTGATGCCCAATACCAGGACGGTGAGAGCCGGCAGGAGCCAGTGTTCACGTGTCTCTCCCTCCTCCAGGGATGAATGGGTGCGCAGCAGCCAATCCATGCCAGCAGCCGTCAGGGCAGCTGAGAGCAGAGTAATCGCCAGATTCAGACCGATCGGAATGGTCAACATCAATCCAAACACGGGGATGGAGATGTTACCCTGGGGTACGTTCAGAATCCGGGTCAGGGCAAAAGACAACAGGATGGTTGCTGTGAGAACGCTAAGCCGGCTGGGATCCGGGAGGTGGGGGTTTTCCTTCACGGGCTGGATTGTACCTCAATTTCCTTGACCGCTTTCCAGCGTGCGTGATAAACTTTATTTGTACTATTATTACCGTGACAGCGGTAAAATCCTGAAGAAAGGAGGCGCACTTGATGGTCTTGCGAGTTCAAAACAACCGGGTTAATCATCTCTGCATTGTTTCCAAGGCAGGGATCTACCCTTCGCGGAGTGCGCCTGTTGCCTGAGCAGAGTTACGAAGAATAGCGGCCACGGACACTCCCTGCCCGTGGCCTTTTTATTCCAGGTGCGGCTGCGGGCAACCCCGAGGCCGTTTTCTTTTGTAAGAAGAAATGGAGGACATAATGAGCATCGATACCCCCTTATTTAGCGGCAACCTTGTCCGGCTTGGTCCCATCGATCACGAGAAGGATCCCGATGTCGTCTCCCGCTGGACTCACGATGCCGGATTCATGCGCATGATGAATCTCGATCCAATGCAGTCCAATGTCAGCCTGGCGAGTAAAAAAGAAGCTGGATGATCTGGAAAAATCCATCGAAGAGCGTACCCTGTTCCACTTCCGCATCCGGGCTCTTGAAGACAGCCGGCTTCTTGGTTATGCTGAACTGTACTGGATCTCCTGGCCGAATGCCATTGGCAATATCCGCCTTGGGATCGGCGCACCCGAAGACCGTCGTAAGGGGTATGGTCGTGAAGCTCTTGGACTACTCCTGAACTACGCATTTTCCGAATTGAACCTCCACCGGTTGACCGCGGTTATCCCGGAATATAACCTGCCCGCGCTGGCGTTGTTCCGGTCCTTTGGTTTTATCGAGGAAGTACGCCGCCGCCAGGCTTTGGAGCGTGACTGCCGCTTCTGGGATCTTATGAATTACGGTCTGTTTGCCGGCGATTGGAAGGAGAGAAAATGATCACTGAAACCCTGTTACGCGGCGACTTGGTCCGCCTGACAAGCGAGGACCCGGAAACATTGGCAAGGCTTGAATCACAATGGTCTTCAGACAGCGAGTACTCAAGATTGCTCAGTTGGGACCCGGCGCTTCGTTTCTCCGTGAAGAATGCACAAAAGTGGATCGAAAAACAATGCGAACACGAGGACTGTTTTTCATTTTCCATCCGCACCCTGGCAGATGATCGCATCATCGGCGGCATTGGCTTGGACGGCATCCGCTGGACGCATGGTGATACTTTTGTCGGCATTGGCCTGGGCGACCGTGATTATTGGGGCAAAGGTTACGGCACGGATGCGATGAAGATCATCCTGCGCTTTGCCTTTACCGAGTTGAATTTGCGCAGGGTCACATTGGACGTTTTTGAATACAACCAGCGCGGGGTTCGGTCGTACGAGAAGGCTGGATTCGTATTGGAAGGCCGCCAGCGTGAAGTGATCCAGCGGGACGGTCGGCGCTGGGATCTCATCTTCATGGGAATCCTGCGCGAGGATTGGATCAAGCAGGAAGGAATAACAGGTAAATTATGAGTGAGCACATCGTCATTCCCAATGCACCCGCGATTGCGGGGCTGACATTCCGCCGGTTTCGCGGCGAGAGCGATTACCCGCACATGGCAGCACTTATTGATGCCTGCAAGATCGCCGATGGAGTGGAACGCACCACCACGGTTGAAGATATTGCCCTGAACTATCGGCACCTCGAAAACTGTGATCCACAGTTCAGACATGCTCTTCGCTAGAAGTGGACGGGCAGGTGATTTGTTATGGTCGCATCTGGTGGGATGAACAGGCGGATGGAACCCGCATTTTTCACCCGTTTGGTTTTCTTCATCCGCACTGGCGCGGAAAAGGCCTTGGTTCCGCACTATGGCGGGCAGCAGAAGCGCGCGTGTGTGAAATTGCGGCAGGTCACCCGGTGGCAACGCCAAAGTTCCTCCAGGTGGAGCCTTATGATACCGAAAAAGCCCTGGTGGCCCTCCTCGAGAACCACGGATACCAGCCGGTACGCTACGAGACCCACATGGTGCGCGACCTGGGTGAACCGTTCCCCGAAGCCCCCATGCCGCCGGGATTGGAAGTGCGCCCGGTCAAACCGGAACACCTGCGCACGATCTTTGAAGCTTCCAACGAAGCTTTCCGGGATCACTGGGGGGCTCGTGATGAAAGCGAGGAAGAATACAAGTCGCAACAGGAGAGCCCGGACTTTCACCCCGAACTTTGGCAGGTGGCTTGGGATGGTGACCAGGTGGCCAGCGTGATCCACAATTTCATCGACGAGGACGAGAATGTGGAATACCAGCGAAAGCGCGGCTACACCGAAGGCATATGCACCCGCCGTCCCTGGCGCAAAAAAGGGTTGGCGCGCTCACTCCTTGTACAAAGCATGCAAATGTTCAAAGCGATGGGTTTCACCCAGACTGCGCTCAGCGTGGACTCGCAAAATCTTTCCGGCGCACTCAGGCTCTATGAAAGCGTGGGTTACCGCAAGGTCAGCCAACAGACCATCTATCGCAAGCCGGTTACCCTGGGTGTACCCTCCACCAACCTCAAGCTGTAAACCGATGGAGTAAAATAGAAGCATAGGAATTTGATCCATTGACGTTACGCATCCGAAAGGAGACCACCATGCAAATGCACTGTACTTTTTGCCAGACCATGTTCGCCATCAGCCATGATGAAATGCTTGCCGCACTTCAGCACATGGAGCAGCATTCCCAGAAATATTACGATGCCCATTGCCCGAAATGCCGCCGCGCCAACCGGGTGGAAGGAAAACGCATTGAGATTTTCTTCCCGGATTGGAAGAAAACCATCAAGACCATGCAACGCGAGGCTGCCAAGGCTGGGCAGGAACCTGTTGCAGAAACCGCCACGACAGAGACCAAGACGACAGGCACCAAGGCTTCCGGCAAGGTAAAAAAGAAATGACGATCCGCAACGTCTTTATCGACTTCGGTGGGGTGATCGTTCGCACGGAAGATAAAGGTCCGCGGGACCGCCAGGCTGAACGCCTCGGGTATGACAACCCGGGACCTGGAGAAGATCGTTTTCGAAAGCGAGACCAGCCAGCGTGCCTCCACGGGCGAGATCCCGGAGGAAGCACACTGGCAGGCTGTAGCCAAAGCTCTGGCGATGTCGCCGTGCTGAGACCCAGAAGGTATTGGACGAATTCTTTGCCGGCGACCGCGCTGACCAGGACTTGCTCAACTACCTGCGCAGTGTTCGCCCTGAATGCAAGGTGTGTTTGATCAGCAACGCCTGGTCCGGACTGCGGGCGTTCATAACCCGCAGCAAATTTGAGGATGTGTTCGACTTTATGGTCATTTCAGCCGAGGTCGGCTTGATGAAACCCGATCCACGCATCTACCGCCTGGCCCTGCAAAAGATCGATGCCCAACCCGCCGAATCAGTCTTCATAGATGATGTGCTTGCCAATGTGGATGCCGCCCGTTCGGTTGGTATGGCTGGTATTCATTTCGCCCAAGCCGGGCAAGCTTTTCAAGAACTGAAAGATTTGCTCAGCAATCATCGGTGACCTTCCGCCTGTCGGGGGGACAGGTCGCCTGACAGGATAGCATATGAATATTCAATTGAATAACCGCCCTGTCCTGCGCCAATTGCCGGATGGACTGGTTCTGGTTCGTTCGTCTATTGAGGATGCTGAAGCACTGGCCGAATTCAACGGTCGCATCCATAGTGATTTTGGTTTTGAGAAACCGGACGAGCGCGTCGCTGCCTGGACTCGTGACCTGCTTGCCCGCCCTCACCCGACCTTTCATGCCGATGATTGCACAATGGTGGTCGAGCAAGCCAGCGGGAAGATCCTATCCTCGATGAACCTGATCTCACAGACCTGGGCTTACGAGGGCATTCCATTTGGCGTGGGACGCCCGGAACTGGTGGGGACATTGCCTGAATACCGCAACCGCGGGTTGGTCCGCGTCCAATTTGAAGAAATCCACAAATGGAGCGCCGAGCGGGGTGAACTCGTGCTGGGGATCACTGGCATTCCGTTCTATTACAAGCTGTTTGGCTATGAGATGGGGTTGGAATTGGATGGCGGGCGTACGGGTTTCGAAGCGCAGCTTCCCAAGCTCAAGGAAGGCGAGTTGGAACCCTTTGAAATTCGCCCCGCCACGGAGGAGGATATTCCCTTCCTGATGGAAGTGTATGCCCATGCCTGCAAGCGGCATCTTGTGACCTGTGTACGTGAAGCTGCCATCTGGCGCTACGATTTGACCGGGCAGAGCGAAAGTAACGTTGACCGGCTTGAATTCCGCATTCTTTCACACGCCGGGAATAATGAGCGGGTCGGTTATTTTACCCATCCCTGGTATACGTGGGATACCGGTCTTGTTGCCAAGCATTTCGAATTGCTGCCCGGAATCTCCTGGATGGAAGTGGCGCCAACAGTTGCCCGCTATCTTTGGCAGACCGGGGACGCGTACTGGAAAAAAGAAGGAAAACCGGGGAACCGAACAGCGTATAGCTTTCTGGTTCGGTACCCAACACCCCACTTACGACGTTTTCAAGGAAAGACTGCCGCGCATACGCGATGCCTATGCCTGGTATGTTCGCGTTCCAAATCTCCCCGGATTTATCCGCCATATTACTCCAGCGCTGGAGAGCCGCATTGCTGGATCGGCGATCGTTGGCTACAGCGGTGAAGCCAGGATCAGCTTCTATCGTTCCGGCCTGAAGTTGAAACTTGAGAAGGGAAAACTGACAACAGCAGAAGCGTGGATGCCCAGCCATGAGGACCATGGCAATTCCGCTTTCCCCGACCTGTCCTTCCTACAGTTGGTTTTTGGGTACCGCTCATTCGAGGAACTTGAGCAAGCCTATGCCGACTGCTGGTATGACAGTGACGAACAACGTGTCTTGTTGAACACGCTCTTTCCCCGTAAGTCCTCCTCAGTGATGTTTGTCAATTAAGCATGTTATATAAACCTGTTGTGGATGGCTTAACCATGCAGATCAATATTGTCTCCCATGGGAAAACCGCCGTAGGGGAAAGCAAATGAATGCATTTCAAGGCTCTTTTCTGAGCAGGGTCCGCAGTCTAAAGACACCGGCACGGCTTTTCATGCTGGCCATCTTGTTGGATGGCTTGACCTTTGCCGGATACCAGTTGTTTTTCAACTTGTATATTGTCGAGGCCGGGTACAGTCGCAGCTTCCTCGGCCTTTTGAATGCCGCACCTTCCATTTCCGCGCTCATTCTGGGAGTGCCCATGGGGCTGCTCTCCGACCGGATTGGACGCAAGCGGGCCATGATCATGGGTTTTGCAATAGCAAATTGCGGCATCATAGCAATGATCCTGTTTCATTCCGAAGCAGCCATGTTGGCAATGGCGTTGCTCTTTGGTGTAGGTGGGCAATTGTACATGATCAGCCAGGCGCCTTTCATGATGAAAGCCTCGGATGACAGGACGCGTGACATCCTGTTCAGTTTTAGCTATGGGATGTTTCCCCTTGCTAGTGCGCTGGGCAATTTCATCGCCGGTTACATGCCAGATGCTTTCACAAACCTGCTGGGTTTGACAACAAGCGTGTCAGCGTACAAGGCGGTTGTGCTCTTCAGTGTTTTTTCCAGTTTCCTGGTACTCTTGCCGCTGGCGTTCATCCGCGAGAAAAAAGTTGCTCTGCTGGAGGCAAAGGTCGATGAAATCCGTCCGAAGTCATCGATCTGGAAAGTTCTCTCCCGCCCCCTGACGCTGAAATTAGCCCTGCCAAACCTGGTCATTGGTTTTGGAGCCGCCATCCTGGTGCCGTATTTCAATGTTTACTTTTCTGAACACTACCAGATGAGCGACTCTTCGCTTGGGACACTGTTCAGCGCAGGGGCACTTGTGACCGGTGTCGCCTGCTTGATCGGTCCGCGCCTGGTGGGCAACCTGGGTGGCAAGATCCGTACTGTACTTCTCGGGCAGTCGATCAGCTTGGTGTTCCTCCTGGCGATCGGCTTCTCCCCATGGGCGTGGCTGGCGGTGGTTGGTTTCCTGGTGCGCGGCGCGTTGATGAATATGGTCGCTCCCCTCTTCGACGCCTATTCACTCGAATCGACTCACGAGAGCGAACACGGCGCAGTCAACAGCATCCGCAACCTGGCCTGGAATGTGGGTTGGGCGGTTGGCCCATACCTTTCCGGCCTGGTACAACAACGTAATGGTTTCTCGCCGCTTTTCATCAGCACGGCGGTGTTGTATGCGATCGCGATCTCAATGACTTGGTTCTTCTTCGGGCGGAAAGTTCAGCCTGGAAGTGGAAATAGTTCAACCATGGAGCCTGGGGAATAGGCAAGCGAAACGCATCGCGCCATCACGACTCTGACTTTCCCGTCAGAACCTGTGCAAGCCGTTGACGTACCATCCATCCCTCTACCAATCTCATCATCACCTCAGCGTTAACCCGACGGAAGGAATCCATCCCCGGGGCTATCTATTCCAGCCAAGCCTAGATTGTCTCTGGGTGTAATCGGTCGAGAAGGCGGACGGACATAAGAAGATCACAGCATCCGCCCCTGTGGATGATAAAATAACCTCATGGGTACCCTGTATCTTGTCGCCACTCCGATCGGCAATCTTGAGGACCTGAGCGCGCGCGGAGTGCGAACGCTGGGCGAGGTGCAGCTCATTGCCGCCGAGGATACGCGTGTCACGCGCAAGCTACTGACCCGTTTTAACATCCATACCTCCCTGACCAGTTACTACGAACATAATAAATTGACCAAGCTCGACTCCATTTTGGCTGCACTCGAACAGGGTGACGTGGCCCTTGTCTCAGATGCCGGCACACCTGCCATCAATGATCCCGGATATGAACTGGTCAAGGCTGCAATCAACGCAGGGTATCGAATAAGTCCCGTCCCGGGACCGTCCGCTCCGCTTGCTGCGCTGGCTGTTTCCGGTTTGCCGACAGACGCGTTCCTGTATCTTGGCTATCTGCCGCGAAAAACCTCCGAGCGCCGGGAAGTTCTAAAGAAAGTTGCCAACCAGCGTTATACGCTCATCTTTCTTGAATCCCCTCACCGCTTGTTGGCTGCGCTTTCCGACATCCAGTCCACTTTGGGGGATCGTTCAATCGTGGTGGCGCGTGAATTGACCAAGGTCCACGAGGAGATCTGGCGCGGATCGATCGCAGCGGCCATTGAACAATTCACAAAGATTGAACCACGCGGTGAATTTACCTTGGTGGTGGAGGGGATGGAAGAAGAGCCACCGAATTGGACGGAAGACCAGGTGGTGATCGCGATCAAAGAAGGTTTAAAGCTGGACGAATCCCCATCCTCGCTGGCAAAGCGTTTGGCGGAGGAGTCCGGCTGGAGTTGCAAAGAAATCTATACCATCATTATGGGAAACAAGAAGAAATGAACCTTGATCATGTTGCTCACATTCAGGAACTTGATACTTTGAACATGGGTGGTGAGATCGAAAATCTGCCTTCCCAGCTCGAGGCCGCCTGGGAGTTGGGCAAATCCCAACCTTGGGAAAGCTTCAAGCAGACAAATGGTTTCTCCCGTGTGCTCATCTCGGGGATGGGCGGCTCTGCCATTGGAGCAGATCTGGTCGCGGCTTATATTGCGCCAAAATGCAGCCTCCCTGTTTTTGTCCACCGGGATTACGGACTCCCTGCCTGGGCACATGGCCCCGAAACACTGGTTATCGCTTCGTCCCATTCAGGAAATACCGAAGAAACGCTGGACTCGTTCGACGCGGCGCTCAAGGCTGGTTGCAGCCTCTTGGTTCTCTGCACGGGTGGAGAATTGGAAAAGCGCGCCAGTTCCGCGGGTGTGCCGGTGTGGAAATTCGAGCATGCCGGCCAGCCGCGTGCAGCTGTTGGGTTCTCGTTTGGTCTGCTGCTTTCAGTCTTTACCCGGTTCGGCCTCATCCCCTCTCCAGAGTTCTGAGCTCCTCGGCGCAGCGGCTGCCATGCGCGCCCAGCAGGAGACTCTGCGCGTGGAGGTGCCGGTTTCTGAGAATCCTGCCAAGCGCATGGCGGGACAACTCGTTGGGAGATGGGTCAATGTGTACGGATCAGGAATCCTTGCCCCGGTGGCACGCCGCTGGAAGGGGCAGATCAATGAGCTCGCCAAGGCAGGTGCCGGATTTGAAGCTTTGCCCGAAGCGGATCACAATGCCCTCGCCGGGCTGGAGAATCCCGAGACCCTTGCACAGACGATCACCCTGTTCCTGCGTTCCCCTTCAGATGCCCCGCGAAATGCCCAACGCTTTGACCTGACCCGGCAGGTTTTCATCATGGCGGGATTGAACAGCGATGTTTACCATGCCAAGGGGGATTTGCCGCTGGCACATATGTGGACAACACTTCACTTTGGGGATTACATGGCCTATTACCTGGCGATATCCTATAACATGGACCCAACTCCAGTGGTAGTGTTGGGTGACTTCAAGGCGGAGATGAAAGCGGTTAAGAAAAAGTAAGAGTGCACAGGTGAATATCAAAGCAATGCATGGATCTGCAATGCCGCAACACCCGCGACGACTCCCAGGATCCCACCGGCCAGGATATCTGACGCATAATGCACCCCCATCGCCACCCGGGCCAACGCGACCAATGGCGCCCAGATGCACAACAGGATTGCCAGCCAGCCAGGTCCCAAGCCGATAGCCAGCACGGCGATCAGGACGGCCCTGGCGGCATGCCCCGAGGGGAAGGAATGTGGATCAGTGGAGCGATAAATGTGTCCCCATTCCCCTTCCGGCCTGCGGCGGCGGATGCTGAATTTTATCGCCAGCACGATAACCGCCAAAGCAACGATGCTGATCAACACCGTTATCGCCCAGGGCCGCCAGAAGGCGCTTCCCAACCAGGCTATCAGTGCCAATCCAGCCCACCAGAACCAAGAATCGCCCGAATGGGCGAGGAAAATACACACAGTCCGCAATAAGCCTGGACGCTCGGCCACCCGCATGCGAGCAGAAAGTCGAGCGTCCAGTTCAAGAATTGATTTAAGTTTCACTTCTTCGCTGTCTTGGCTGCTTTACGAAGGCGTTTCTTGAGGTCCTTGCGCATGATTTCCAATTGATGCGGCTTGTCCACGTCCATGCCCACCTCAGCATATGGGCAGAGGATAGCCTCTCCGGTGATATCCAGCCGTTTCATAATCTTCTCGGCTGCCTTGTCCAATGTCAACTGGCGGAAGAGCAAAAGGAACAGGGTATCGAATCCGATCAAAGCAGCCTGCTTGAGAGGGCTTTTGCGGGATTTCGTGATCTTCTCCCATAGGCCGGATTCGTCCTCAGCTACGACCATTTTGGAGCGGGCGACATTCATATCCCCGCCGCAAATTTCCATGTCTTTCAGCTTTGTAAAGGTCCGGCGAGAATCCGGGTAACGTTTTTCCATTGTTTCCCGCCGGATGACATTGTAATAAACATCCTTGTCGGTCTGCATCGCGGCATTCACGACCCAATCCACCATTTCACCGGTAATGGCGGGGATATCAGCAGAGACAAAGAGCACGTGTTTATTCTTCTTGTTCAATTCAAGCGATTTCCTTGTTCCTGTGCGAAAATTGTCCAACATCTTCCCCTGGTTTGAAATGAAAAAGACCGGTTTTGTGCAGGAAAGCCCAGCTTTCTCTGTCAGGCCGACAACAATAATGTTTTCAATCGTTTTTGCATCACAGAGTGCATCCAGTACCCACTGGACCATCGGTTTTCCGGCGACATCCAGTAAAGCCTTATTGTGACCCTTGGTTTCCGAATATAAAGGTTCTTCAGGCAGCGGGATTCCCCCCGCAGTGACAATCGCATCCATAAGTTCTCCTTGTTTGACCAGGCTACAGTTAATTGAGTTCCTGAAGGGTGGGCTCGAATCCCAATTGATCTAGCATTTCTTCGTATTCAGGATGGGTCAAGGCTCGGCCTTTTCCTGATGCTGCGATTAAGGCTGATTCCATCATGTTGGTGCCAAATGAGCGCCCTTCCAGTACCGGGGTGCTGGTGACCAAATATTTGACGCCGCACTTGCGGAAAAGCTCGGTATCCACTTCTGTGGTGGTATTGGTGACCACTACCTTTCCTTGCATGTCATCTGGCATGTAGCGCTTGATGTAGTGACAATCACCCGCCACCACGGTTGCCCATTGAAACCAGCGGGGATATTTTGGCTTGCGTTCTTCCTGTTTCTCTCCGGTTGGATAGACCCAGTCAAAAGGCAGGCGGCCCGCAATCGGCATGACAAGGGCGGCGAGAGTTTTGAGTTGTTTATCGGTATGCACCGGGATATTGATTCCCAGGGAGAACATCAGGTCACCAAACGTGCATTCATACCCGGAATCCAGGAAGGAGCGGGTAAGCCCCCAGCGGTCGGCCCCGGTCATTATGAAGGCCTTCCGGCCGCGGGTGTCAATGTAGTTTTTTATATGCTGGTCGAGGAAGGACGCAGCCTTCTTTTCAAGTGTGATCTTCAAGCCTGTGCCGTCCACGATGGGTGTCTGCTTGACAAAACGCACCATTTTGTTGATCGAATACAATGGATACCATTTTGTGTCCACCAACAAGCCCAGGTCTGCCCCACCCACCCCGAAAGCATCCACTTTGCCATCAAGTTCCTTGTATTTCAACGCTGCGGCCTCCATATCGCCGTCCGTGCCGATGCGCTCAATGCTTACTTCCTCCCCTAAGCAACTTCACGATTACAGCCTTGTCCCGCTTTGACGAACCCAGGCTGATACTGACTGCTCGCTTCATAGGTACTCCTGTTCTTTAATAGTGGCGCGAGTATACACCTATCTCAACCTTATGGAAATGGGCTGCCACGCGGCCTGCATTTTCAAACCCTTTCGATAGCAGAAGGGTACTCTTCGTTCTTCCATTTCTTAAAGAGCGAATGAAGTAGATCCATCCGAAGAAGGTATCAATGACCATTCCCACTGACGGCATGATCGTCACAGGTGATTCACAACAGACAGCGGGGGTTTACTTCCTCCCCTCGGGTTTGACCAGCGCGGCTGACAACGTTTCCTCAAAACTCGCACGGCATCCTTTTATGATCCAGGCACCTGTCGGAAATTGAACTTGCCCTCCCGGAAAATAACACCAGTCATGATTGGGAAATCGCGAAAATCGATTCGCAGACAACAGGAAGGCAATTTGGATCGCAGCAAACCAGGACCATGGCATCCGTCCCATGCTCTTCTCTGGTAAACTGGGATATCCAGCGCCTGCATCTCATGATCGTAGTTTCCGTCGAAACATCTTGAAGAATTATGACCACGTTTTAAATTCATTGGAGCTCTGGAAACAATACTGGACCATAACGGAGAAGCTGAATGAAACGTGCCATCATTGCCTTCCTGATCCTCTACTTTCTTTAACCCTTTACGCCGTAATCAGCGTTGGGCTTGGGAAAATGCCATCCATGATCCTGACGCCCCTATCGACCCTGGCGGGTTTCCTGTTTGCCGCTCTGCATGCCAGTCAGCGCGAAGGCTGGAAACGAGCGCTCGGTTGATCGTTTTGGTCTTTGTGGTTAGCCTGCTCTTCGAGAGTGTTGGTGTGGCTACCGGCCTGGTGTATGGTCCATATCATTACACCGACATGCTTGGTCCCAAGTTCCTTGGCTTGGTGCCGTACCTGATACCTGCGGCATGGTTCATGATGAGTTATCCTTCATTTGTGATCGCCGACCGGATGGTTCCAACAACTTGGAAATACTGGCAAAGGCTGCTCGTCGTCTCCGCAGTAGGCGGGCTGGTCATGACAGCCTGGGATTTGATCATGGATCCGGTTATGGTGCTTAATGGCCACTGGATTTGGGATGTACAAGGGGCATACCATGGCATACCCCTTCAGAATTTTTTGGGTTGGTGGCTGACGGTTTTTACAACCTATGCTTTATATATGGCGCTGTTTCGCGGTTTGGTGCAGCATGTCGCCGTTGTGTCAGATCGATTGACAGTTGTGAGTTACCTGGTGACCGCGTTTGGGATGATCATCCCCTGTCTTATCACGGGGGCAGGCGAGTTGGCATTGATCGGTTTTTTTGCAATGATACCGTGGGGGATTGCAGGAGCCCTCATGATGCGGAATGCGCCCAGCGGGTAATTGTTTTGAATGCACAATAATGCCGTCATTTTGGCTTGTGGAGAATCGCCCGGAGAATTGCAGAATTGCGCTCTTTGTGATAAAGTTTGTAGAAATATTCGCGTCAAGAGCAGACTATGAACAAAATCCTTGAAATCCCTGATATCATCGTCGGCCGTCTTCCTGTTTATTTGCGCGCTCTTCAACACATGCAATTACAGGGCATGCAAACAACCTCCTCGCAGGAACTGGGGGAACGCCTGGGAATCTCTGCCGCGCAAATTCGCAAAGACCTTTCCCAGTTTGGCGAATTTGGCAAGCAGGGGACTGGCTACAATATTGTCTTCCTGGTGACCAAGTTGCGCGAGATCTTGAAAGTTACCCGGGTTTGGGATTTGGCCATTGTTGGGATGGGAGATATGGGCCATGCCCTGTCGCGTTACCAGGGATTCAAGGATCGCGGCTTCCGGGTGGCAATGGTTTTTGATAGCGATCCTACAAAAATTGGTTCGAAAGCGGGCGAATTTACCATCCAGGATGCGGCTGATTTGATCGAAGCTATTCAAGAGGCCGGGATCAAGATTGCCATGCTGTGCGTCCCTGCATCCGAAGCGCAGATCGTGGCGAATAAATTATCCGAAGCCGGGGTGAAATCCATCCTGAATTATGCCCCCATCAGCATCAATGTTCCCAGGGGAGTAAAGGTGCAATATATCGATCCATCTGTTGGTCTGCAACGGATGACCTATTACCTGGATTAATTTTTATCCCCCAAATGAAAAATCAAACCCGGCTCGCATAAAATGAGCCGGGTTGTTTTTTAAATAAGCCTGAGCTAAACAAGCGGCACTGCCGCAAATCCCAATCCATTCGGGCCGGCATGAGTCCCTATGGTGGTCGTCACATTGATAACGAAGGGCATTGTCGGTGTGAATGTTCTCGCGTCTTCAAGAAACTGGCGTGCTGCCGTTTCAGCATTTGTGTGCAGGATCGCCAGGCGTTCAAGCGGACCCAATGAACTGAGCATTTCCTTTAGGCGGGCCACTCCTTGATGTCGGGTACGGGTTTGTCCCAACCGGTGGATGATCCCATGGCGTAATTCGACCAATGGCCGGATATGCAGTAAGGTACCAATCATTGCCTTGGTCCAGGAGACACGACCGCTTCGCCTGATATATTCCATTGAATCCAACAATGCCAGGACACGAATGCGTTTGCGAATGCTATCCATAATGGAAAGCAATTCTTCCAATTTCGCACCTCGAGCAATTGCCTCTGCAGATGCCAGGACTTGAAAACCAATCCCCAGGCTTAACTGCTCGCTATCGATCACTTTTACACGTGTACCGAATTCTTGGGCTGCCAGCCGCGCAGCGTTGAATATGCCGCTCAGGCTGTTGGCAGCATGAACCGAGACCACCTGCTCAGCCCCGTTCATTAATAATTTCTCATATCTTTGAATAAAGGCTCCCGTTGAAGGTGCAGAGGTGGTCGGATGAGGCTTCAAATCAGGCAAGCGGGTATAGAATTCGTCCCGGCTGATCTCGACGGCATCTTCGTAGCTGCGCCCATTGATATTTATCAGCGCAGGGACCACTTCAATTCCATGATGCGCCTGAACTTCCAATGGAATATCTGCAGTGCTGTCGGTTACCAGACCAATATTCATTCGGCGTTTTCCCTGGTTATCCCGGTTGTTATTCCACCGACATGATGAACTGATAATTCGGTTGACCCCCATCCTGTAGTTCGATCTCCTGGGATGGATGGGCGGAGCGGATCACATCCACAATGCGATTTGCCTCAGCGGCTGGCATTTCCTCACCGAAAAAGAGGGTGATCAGCTCATAATCGGAGGCTTTCACCTTTTCGAGAGCTTGCAGGCATGCATTTTCCACCGAATCGGTCGAAACAGCCAATTTACCATTCACCAGGGCGATGACCTGCCCTTGTTGCACTACGACTCTGTCGATTTCTACCGAGCGCGTGGCGACAGTGATCTCGATGGCAGTGACATCGTTTATGGCACGGGTCATCTTACCCGCAATCGTTTCCAGGTTACCATCAGGATTGTGGTGCATCATCGCGGCCAGCCCCTGTGGAATGTTGAGGGTGGGTACAATTTCCACGTGCTTGACGGTCACATCCTTCGCTTGCTGGGCTGCCAGGATGATGTTCTTGTTGTTGGGCAGGATGATCACTTTATCTGTTGGTAGGTTTTCAAAGGCATCCAGGATATCTTTGGTGGAAGGATTCATCGTTTGCCCGCCTTCGACGATGGCAGCCACTCCCAAGCTGGCAAAAACGCGTGACAATCCAGGTCCTGGAGAAACCGATACTACCGCGATCTGACCAGCTTCGATATTGACCAGCTCAATACGGTTTCCGGCTGATTTCTTGTTGACTTCGTCCATCTGGGCGATCAGGTTTTCCATTGCTATTTTTGTGATGGTACCAATGCCCATGACATAATCGATTGGCTCGTATCGCTTTTCAGTAGTGACATGAATATGCATTCGATACATCCCTTCGCCTTCCCCCACTTGAATGGATGTGCCAATCTTATCAAGACCTTCGTAAAAGAATTGTAAATTCAATTCTTTGAAGGGTATGAAATCCACCACAACTTCGTAATCCTGGCCGGGTTCGATAGAATCCATTGTGTTTTCCAAATTCATGGCAGTAAGTGGTTGAAGGATTGAAGCTGGTGTATCCAGAGGTTCGCCTTGCAGGAAGCGCAACATTCCTTCGAGAATAAAGAATAAACCTTTGCCCCCCAAATCGACAACACCTGCCTGCTTCAGCACCGGGAGTAGTTCCGGGGTTCTCTGGACAGATGCGTCAGCGGCCGGCACAACTCGAGCAAGGATCTCCACTGGATCATCCGTCTCACGCAAGGCTATCTCTGCAGCAGCAGCAAATCCTTTGCCACAGTGAGAATCGTTCCCTCGACCGGCCGGACAACACCCTTATAAGCAGTATCCCGTGCATCAGCAAAGGCTCGAACCAAGCCAGGCCCGTCCAGGATTTCTTTTTCATGCAAAGCGCGTGCAAAGCCACGCCACAATTGAGACAGGATCACACCTGAGTTGCCCCGCGCCCCCATCAATGCTCCCTGTGAGACAGCGGCAGCCATCTGGCCCACATTACGAAATCCAAGGTCATCAATCTCGTTATATGCCGATTGCATGGTCAATACCATGTTGGTGCCGGTGTCACCATCCGGGACAGGGAAAACGTTCAGGGAATTGACCAATTGCTGGTTGGCCCGTAGCCAGATCAACCCAGCTTCCACTAGCTTCTTTAACACCTGCCCATCAATCGGCATGGATTTGACATGCTCCAGCCGAGATTGATTCTCTGGATTCATACTTGTAAATTCTCCACAATATTTATTTAGATCAACCGTTGCTGACTCGCAACCCCTGGATGTGGATATTGATCTTGTTCACCGGCATACCCAATGCTTTTTCAACGTTAAAACGGACAGCGTTTGCCACGCTATCTGCCACAGAGGTGATGCGGGTGCCATATTCAACAATGATGTGAATGTCAATATCTATGGAATCACCATTGTAGTGTACCGAAACACCTCGCGTCGGGTCTTTGGTGATGGAAAGTCCTTCTGCAATGTTTTTGGGTGCCAGTCCAACCACGCCATAGGATTGCAAGGTGGCATGGTAAGCGATCCTCGCCACGGCTTTTGGCGAGATGTGGATGGTTCCAAGAGTGGTGGTTTCTTCGCCCATTTTTTCCTCTCAGGTCAATCTACTACGGTCATCATAACTCAAAATCACGATTAGAATATGGTTGCCAGGCATTAATACATTTCCTGCGCAAGATTACAAAGTTCTGATTAATTAACCCTTGTCTTGTACAAGGATGCGAATTATGGTAAAATACGCCGCCTGCCAAACCAGGCTGGTATTATTTGCAAGAAAGGACGTTCTAAAAATGGCTAAATGCGCTCATTGTGGTAAAACAACGGTCTTTGGCAATGCGGTTTCCTTTTCCAAGCGGAACACCAATCGCCCCTTCCGCCCCAACCTTCAGAAGGTAACGCTTATCGAGAAAGGTCACAAGGTTCAAAAGACCTTGTGCACCAAGTGCATCCGCACACTGGCAAAGACAGCCTGATAAGTTGGTAACCTACTTGACAAAGGTCACGGCAAAATGCCGTGATTTTTGTTTAATACCGGGTCAAGGGTCCAGATCGCTGAGGGCTTGCTGCAAGGACTTGATCCCAGCGGCGATCCCATCCGGATTCTTGAAGATGGAGTTGGCGGCTACAAAAGCATCCGCTCCAGCTTGCCGCACAGTGGAAATGGTCAGCGAGGAAATACCTCCATCCACCTCCAGCCAGGCAGGAGAGTCCAGTTCATCCAACATTTTCCGCACCTGGGCCACCTTGGTCACCATTTCTGGCATGAATGACTGCCCTGAATAACCGGGATTTACGGTCATCACCAGTACCAGGTCAGCCAAGGGCAGGGCATCAGCAAGTTTATTGGCAGGTGTGGCAGGGTTCAGCGTTAGGCCAGCTTTACAACCCAGGGAGCGGATCTTCTCCAATGTATGTGCAGCGTCTGGACAAGTCTCTACGTGGACGGTCAGGTGACTTGCCCCGGCGCTGGAAAAAGAATCCAGCAATTGTTCCGGGTTATCCACCATCAAGTGGACATCGATTGGTAGGGATGTAATCCTGCGCACATGCTCAACAATGAACGGTCCCATGGTCAGGTTGGGGACGAAGTGACCGTCCATCACGTCCACGTGGATCCAGCTTGCCCCGGCGATTTCCACCTCGGATATTTGTTGTCCGAGACAGGAAAAATCCGCGGACAGAATCGATGGGGCAATAATAAAGGGCGTTTTCCTCATGGGGATGCGACCATATATGAATGCCCGTTACCGAATGGGGGGATTATAAACGAAATACACCCACATCCAGAACGGGATCAATCCGAGAACTGCGACGAGTGCCATCAACCCCAATCCGACAGATAACCAATCGATTTTAACCGGGGTCTCAAGATTTGGCATGGAGGAGGCGTCCATGTCGATGGTGGGAGTTGCCTCCAGGGCAAGGGGGAGCAATGGATCGGAACGGCTGGCGCCGAAGTTCATCAACACTCTTCCCAATTGGTCAGCCGTGCGGTAGCGCTGGGAGGGCTCCTTGGCAAGCACTTTCAACAGAATCTGTTCGAGTTCTGGCGAAATTTCGGGGACCATCTCCCTGATCAGCGGAGGGTCTGCTTCCAGGTGTAAATGTGCCAGGTCGCCGGCGGTAACTGCCTGGAAGGGCAGGCTGCCGGTGAGCATTTCGTAAAGGATAACGCCCAGTGAATATACATCGGAAGCGGGGCTTGGAGCTGCACCCGCGGCTTGCTCGGGCGCAAAATACTGGGGAGAACCCCAAACGATTTCACTTTGCTCATCAGGCTTGATTGTGGAAAGAGCACGGGCGATCCCGAAATCGGTCACTTTCAGCCGCATGTCGGGCGTAACAAGCAGGTTCTGCGGTTTGACATCGCAATGTACCAGGCCGGCGCGATGGGCATATCCAATCCCCGCACAAGCCTGGATCATCATTGGCAGGGCCTCTTCGGGGATTAAACGGGTGCGTTTGTGTAAAAACGTTTTCAAATCCGTGCCCGGGACCAATTCCATGACGATGAACAACTGTCCGTTGTCCAGTCCAAAGTCATGGACGGTGACAATGTTGGGATGCGCCAGGTTGGCTGCGGCACGCGCCTCCCGGCGGAAGCGATCCTGGAAGGTGGCATCCCGCGAATAGTCCTCGCGCAGGAGCTTGACTGCCACCTGGCGTTCCAGCATCAGGTCACGGGCGCGGTAAACAATCGCCATTCCGCCCCTGCCCATTTGTTCGATGAGTTCGTACCGGTTGTTGAGAAGCCGCCTGTCTGCCATATATCGGGGAAATTATACTGCCACCAGGTCTTTTTTGCCGCCCCAATGTATAATACAGGAATGGTCGATGCATTGCTCATTTATAATCCTGCAGCAGGGCGCATCCCGGTGGGTTATTTCATTGGAGGAGTAGTCCGAACACTTAATGATCATGGCTGGCGGCTTGAAGTAGCAGAATCTGTCAATGGGCGGCACACCACCCAGCTGGCCCTTATGGCAGCCAAGGAGAATTTCCGCGCTGTTTTTGCCATAGGAGGCGACGGAACGGCCGGGCAGGCAGCAGCCGGTCTGATCGGTTCAAAAACTGCGCTTGGTGTGCTTCCGGCTGGAACGGCCAACGTGTGGGCGCGGGAATTGGGCATCCATGCCTTCACCTTGTTTCGGGCGCGTGCCTTGCGCCAAAATGCCCACCTCCTTGCCGATGCCGAGCCAACCGCGGTGGACATTGGCTTGTGTAATGGCCAACCATTCCTAATGTGGGCAGGGGTTGGACTGGATGCCATGACGGTAAAAAAATTGGAGCCGCGGGCGCGTTTTGAAAAATATTTGGGCACCCCTGAATATTTCGCCACCACGGTCTGGAATATGACCCTTTGGCACGGGATGAACCTGCGTGTTCTCGCCGATGAGAAATGGTTGGAGGGGCATTATCTATTGGCTGTTGCCAGCAATATCCGCCATTATGTGGGCGGCGTGGCGAAAATCTCACCTTCAGCTTTTATCAATGACGGGCAGATGGACCTGTGGCTGTTGTCCGGTTCCACCCTCGCCGATGCATTTCGTCATTTTTTCCAGATGCGGGCTGGTCGCCACCTGACATCTGACAAAGCGCGCTGCGTCCCGTTCCGTCATGTCCGCATCGAGTCTGAAACAGCCTTCCCCATCCAGATGGACGGAGAACCACTGTTAGGGACGACCCGGGTGGACCTCGAGGTCCTGCCGCGCAGCCTGCAAGTCCTAATGCCCCTCCAGTCAAGGGAACGGTTGTGCCTTCCAGACCAGTCGACTTGATTCGCCAGAAAAAACATTCTTTTGGAGAGCAAATCAAATGCAGGGACAGAACAAACTCTTATTATTTTTAAAGAAGAATCCCCTGATATTCCTGCTCCTCTTCCTGCCTCTCACCCTGGCAGGAGAATTGGTTCCATGGCCGCCCTTGGTCATTTTCATCCTTGCCTGTGTAGCCATCATCCCGATGGCTGCCTATATCGGTCAGGCGACCGAGGCCCTTGCGCATTTCACCGGACCGCGAATTGGTGGACTGCTTAACGCCACCCTTGGTAACGCTGCAGAACTTATCATAACCATAGTTGCCATACGCGCCGGTCTTCTTGACCTGGTCAAAGCATCCATTACCGGTTCCATCCTCGGCAACCTGCTGCTCGTGATGGGCTTTTCATTTGTCGTTGGCGGTGTGAAACATGGCCGTCAGACCTTCGACAAGCGCGGTGCCAGCCGCAACGCCATCCTCCTTGTGCTGGCTGTACTTGCCATGCTTATCCCATCATTATTTAGCCATTCAATCGGCCCGGATACCAGCCCAAGAGTTGAAGCCTTGAGCCTGGGCGCTGCAACCGTGATGATCATCCTGTACGTCCTTGGCTTGCTTGATGCTGCCAGAAGCGGGGACACGCCTGTCACCCACGAGCCGGTCCCGGAATCCTTTCTGCCCCATTGGTCATTGACCAAGTCAATCGTGATCCTGTCACTTGCCACCGCGGGGATCGTCTACCTCTCTGAGGTGCTGGTCGGAGTGGTGGAACCTGTTGTCGCCAGCCTGGGCGTATCCGAGTTCTTCCTGGGCATCATTCTCATTCCCATTATTGGTAACGTGGCCGAACACCTAGTGGCTGTCCAATTCGCCGGGCAGAACAAGATGACCCTGAGTGTAGAGATTTCCGTATCTTCAAGCCTGCAGATCGCGCTGTTGGTCGCCCCGGCGCTGGTTTTTCTCAGCCTTATCCTTGGCCATCCACTAACGCTGATTTTCAATAACTTTGAGCTGCTGGCACTGATCGCCGGCGTTCTCATCGCCGCCCTGGTATCTGCGGATGGCGAATCTTCGTGGCTGGAAGGTTTTGCCCTGGTGGCCATCTACATTATCTTGGGTTTGGCATTCTTCCTTTTGCCGGTGTAAATAATATGAAATCACTTTTGAATGGGAAAGTGTTTATTGCTGCCGTAATCATCGCAATAATTCTATTGTGCGGCAGTGTCATTTATTTTCTGCTCGCCCGCCCAGCTGTACCGGAAAACAGCCCCGAAAATCCCGCCTCCGCTGCTCTGACTGTCATTCCAGCCCCGACCGGTACGCCGCGTACCTTGCCGCCAACGTTAACACCCATTCCTCCTACATCCACGCTTCCACCCACACCGGCAGTTGGTGAGTTTGGGATTGGCGCTTATGTGCAAGTGGATACTGGTGGCGATGCCTTGCGAATACGGCCAGAGCCAGGACTGAACCTGGACCCCCTGTTTCTTGCCTTCGATGCTGAAGTTTTTCTGATCACCGAAGGCCCCGCGATGCGGATGGCTACACCTGGTGGTTTTTGACCGCCTCGTATGATAATTCCCGGGCTGGATGGGCCGCCCAGGATTTCTTGACCGTGATCCCTTCTCCATAAAATGAAACCAACCTCCATTACGGCCAACCGGCTCGAAAAGAAATTGAGTATTGTTTGGGAAGATGGCCACACCAGCCTGTATCCCTTCGCTCTCTTGCGGGCTGGCTGCCCTTGCGCTGAGTGCCGGGGCGGGCATGACCGGATGAGTGATACCCCTGATCCGGCGGTATTTCAGCGCCAATTTGCCAGATTCCTTGTCCACCCAATTGAAGACCATCGTGCCGGTTGGATCCTATGCCATCACGCCGATCTGGGAGGACGGTCACGAATACGGCATCTATATGTGGGATTACCTGCGCAGGCTCTGCCCGTGCGCTGAATGCCGCCGGTAAACGAAAACGTCGAGGAATTTCCTCGACGTTGTGCCATTAGGGGGTTGGTGTTGGCGTCCGGGTCGGACGTGGAGAGGGCGTGAACGTGGGGGTGATGTTCAAATGCTCGTAGGCTGAATTGCGCCATTCCTCAGGCATCGCTTCTGCGGGCAGTGCAATCAGCTTGAACCAGTAATTTCGCGCTCCCTGTTCAGATTGGGCGTCGCCGAACTCTTCCAGGAAGGTTGCGATCCAGTAATAGGCTTGGGCCAGGGTGGCATCTGAACCAGCCAGCGGCAAGGCATGCTTTTCAGCCTGAACATAAGCCTCGCCAGACTTGGCCCAGGCTGAAGTCAGCGCGCGCGATGCCAAGCTGGGAATCGAAGTCGAAGGGATCGTAGCTGATCGCTGCCTGGAAATCGTCCTTTGCCAGGTTGAAATTTCCAAGATTGAAGTATGCCATGCCGCGTTGGAACAGTGCCTCGGCATCACGCGGATAAGCATCCAGGTACTGGTTCAGCGCTTCCACCGCCAATTTGTATTTTCCAATGGCATTATAAATCGTGCCAATGACCAGGCGTTTAGTTCGATCCTGGACCGCGTAGATCGTATAGGTTTGAAGAACGGAGGCAGCCATCTCTGTCTGACCGGTGGCGAGATATGCTTGTGCCAGCGTCAGGTAAACCGGGACCAGGGTGAGGTCAAGCTGGTTGGCATACAGCGCTGAATTCAGGGCTGTCTCGTAGTCGCCCTTTGCCAATTGTGCCTGAGCCAGTCTCATCCAGGCTGTAGACGAGACCGGATTCAATTCTAGGGCGGTTTCCAGGTCCGAGATCGCCTCAGCAGGTTTCTCGCGGGCGAGCAAGAAGTTGGCGCGCTGGATATAGGCTTCGCAGTATTGAGGATCGAGGATAATGGCATTGTCCAGGTCCCCCTTCACATTTGCATCTGGATCGATAGCCCAATTTGCCATGCCGCGACCCAGGAATGCCGGGGCAAAAGAAGGGTTAATATTGATGGCTTCCTGGTAGGCATCGCGGGCTTTTTCAAAATCCAATTCAAAGCGATATGATTCGCCGATGTAATACCATGCATCCACTGCCTCCGGTTCGTTGTGCAGAACCTCCTGGAATTGAACGCGGGCATTTTCGTATTGGCTTTTAGCCAGCATGCGCAACCCGGCATCAAAAAGACTGCTGGTGAGAACAGGATGTTCGGTGATGACATAGAGGGGTGTGGGTGTGTAAGCTTGGGGAAGGAAAAAGGAAAGTGGGGTGGGACCGAGAAAAGTGGGCGTAGCTGTACGGAATGCCGGCGTCAGGGTGGGCGTTGGGCTGATGGTGAAGGTGGGGCGGTGGGTGGGAGTTTGACTGATCGCCAGGTGAATTCCGCCCGGTGCGAACATGAAATAACCGACGATCAATAATCCTGCTGCCACGACGGTGATTGCCAGGTTCCTGATCAGCCGTTTGAAGGTAACCGCCCAATCCCTTGTTTTTTCTTCACTTTCTTTGGGGATCGTGAGTTCTGCCTCCCATGCACGGGTCCGGTTGAGAGGGAACGGTTGCACGTTTTTGTCGGGGGGAAGACCGCCGAGCAGCACCAGTCCGCGCTTGGCGGCAATATTCTTGGGATCCAGTTTGAGCGCTGTATGGAGACAGTACAGGCTTTCCTTCTGTGTATCCACCACGGAACTCAGCCACACCCAATATGTCGGGTTGTTTTGGTTGGTTTTGAGCAGGCGAGTCAAGAGATCGCGTGCCCGTAACCGGTCGCCCATGCGCATGGCTTCGATTGCTTCCCGCAACATCGCGTTTCCCCCGTGTCCGGAGGGCGTCGCATTACCATCAACCATGAATTGAGTTTAGCACAGCCTGAAGCGCGCGGCAAGTGGAACGGGTATAATTTTGACATGCGTCGATTTCTCGTTTGCTTACCATTGATTTTATTCCTGGCAGCATGTGCTGATTCTCCCACTCCTGGCCTTGATATTGGATCTGCTCAGCCGTATCGGACAATCACCCCTTCCGAAACCTTCACCCCCCAACCGGCTGGAACTGTGATCCACATCCCTACGCCAACGGTTTTCCTGTATACGGTTGTTTCCGGTGACACGCTGGAAGCGATCGCCACCAGGCACGGCATCGCGTTGGACGCACTTCTGGCAGCCAACCCGGGTCTCCAGCCCACGGCCCTTGGGGTGGGTACCCAGTTGATCATCCCCCCCGGCACCGACCAGGAATCTGAGGCCGCACCAGCTCCTGTGCCAGTACTCATCCTGCAGGCGAAGTGTTGGGATGAATTGAGTGGAGGTGTGTGGTGCTTCGCCCTGCTTCAGAATCCATACGCAGAAAGCCTGGAGAATATCTCTGTCCAATTGACCCTTGTTGACGAAAACGGGGACGAGATTGCCAGCCAGGTTGCCTATGCCCCTCTCGATATCCTGCCGGCGGGTGAGGCAATGCCCGTGGGGGTGCACTTCCCTGCGCCGGCGGATAATCAATCCGTTCTACGCGTGGATATGCTGACCGCCATTCGCATGTTCCCCGGAGATGTGCGCTACCTGCCGGTCATGCTGGAGAATATCCTGATCAGCCTGAATGCCGGCGGGCATTCGGCGCAGGTCTCGGGCCGGGTGCTGCTTACATCTTCGGAAACAACCGCTAATTTGATCTGGGTGTTGGCAGTTGCCTATGATAAGGACGGACAGCTGGTCGGGTTCCGGCGCTGGGAGGCAGGAGAACCATTGGCTGCCGGTGAAAGCCTGCCCTTCGATTTTCTTGTTTCAAGTATGGGACCCGGGATCGACCGGGTGGAGTTCCTGACCGAGGCGCGACCATAATTGATCTAATCCTGTAATCCGCTATAATGATATTGGATTTGAAAGGAGATGCAGCATGAAAGATGGACACAAGAAGGATAAGGTATCTGTTTCGTGGTTCAGACGTTTTATGGGTTTGAAAGATAATGATACCCGCAAGGATCCTACTGCGGATTGGCTTGTCTTTCCCCCGAAAAGTCCATTGACTCCGATAAGCGCACTCCAAAACCCTCTACCTCAACCTCCATCGTCACGAAGAGAAGAGGAACAGGGCGAAAAAGATCCTTAGCCAACCGCTCACCAGGCTAAATTGCCTCGGTTACTTAACTCAATCCCCGAATCCTGATAAACTCCCGCACCGTCTCCATGTGTGCCGGAGTCTTTTCTCTTTAAAAATCGAGATTTTTGCAAGCCGAAAGTTTAACCTTGTACTGGTGGAATGCCTTTGGTATAATTCCCCCGCTTAATCCGGGAAAGGCATGCACGCCGACGTAGCTCAATCGGCAGAGCAACCGCCTTGTAAGTGGTAGGTTACGGGTTCGATTCCCGTCGTCGGCTTAAGCGATGTTGTTGGTTGGCGTTCGGGATCGGTGACGATCTCGAACTCGAGCCGGCAACCGGTTCGTGAAAATTGCATAGCGGGCGGTTACCCAAGTGGCCAAAGGGGACTGACTGTAAATCAGTTGGCAAAAGCCTTCGGAGGTTCGAATCCTTCACCGCCCACAGAGTGCCCTCATAGCTCAGTAGGTAGAGCACGCCCTTGGTAAGGGCGGGGTCATGGGTTCAACTCCCATTGAGGGCTCTCGTCACCAAGAACCTTTTGTTTATATGATGGAAGGAGAAAGAGCAATGGCGAAGCAGAAGTTTGACGCGGACGAAGCCGCACATGAATGTAGGCACCATGGGGCATATTGACCATGGGAAGACGACATTGACGGCGGCGATCACGAAATACTGCCAATTTTTGGGGAAGGCGCAATTCCGGGCATACGATTCGATCGATAATGCTCCGGAGGAGAAAGCGCGCGGGATCACGATCAACATTGCGCACGTGGAATACGAGACGGACAAGCGGCACTATGCGCACGTGGACATGCCTGGGCACCGAGACTACATCAAGAACATGATCACGGGAGCAGCGCAGGTGGACGGGGCGATTCTGGTGGTGGCTGCGCCGGACGGGCCGATGCCGCAGACGCGCGAGCATGTATTGCTGGCGCGGCAGGTGGAAGTGCCGTCGATCGTGGTGTACCTGAACAAGGTGGACCAGATGGACGACCCGGAGTTGTTGGAGTTGGTGGAGATGGAACTCCGCGAACTGCTGAACGGGTATGGTTTTCCTGGTGACACGACGCCGATCGTGCGTGGTAGTGCCTTGAAGGCGTTGGAGAGCACGAGCACGGATCCGAATGCTCCGGAATATGCGAGCATCAAGGAGCTGCTGCGCGTGGTGGATGAATACATCCCCGAGCCGAAGCGCGAGGTGGAGAAGCCGTTCATGATGCCGATCGAGGATGTGTTCTCGATCAAGGGGCGCGGGACGGTGGTGACGGGACGCGTGGATCGGGGGGTGATTCATGTAGGGGATCCTGTGGAGATCGTCGGCTTGCGGGAGACGCGGACTTCGGTGTGCACTGGGTGTGGAGATGTTCCACAAGCTGATGGACGAGGGGATGGCGGGAGACAACCTGGGCTTGCTGCTGCGCGGGATAGAGCGCACGGACGTGGAGCGTGGGCAGGTGGTGGCGAAGGCGGGGTCGATCACGCCGCACACGAAGTTTGAGACGTCGGTGTACGTGCTGAAGAAGGAAGAGGGTGGGCGGCACAGTGCATTCTTTAGTGGGTATCGGCCGCAGTTCTACATCCGGACGATGGATGTGACGGGCGATGTGACATTGCCGGAAGGCGTGGAGATGGTTCTGCCGGGAGATAATGTGAATCTGCAGGTGGAACTGATCGTGCCAGTGGCGTTGGAGCAGGGCTCGAAGTTTGCCATCCGTGAAGGCGGTCTGACCGTCGGCGCGGGTGTCATCACCAAGATCATCAAATAGAAAGTTTGAGTGTAAGTCATGGCCTCCAAGAAAAAAGATATCCGCCCGGTTCTGATCCTGGCATGCAACGATTGCAAGGAACGCAATTATGTGACGGAGAAAAACCGCCGCAACGATCCAAACCGGATGGAATTCAACAAGTATTGCCCGCGCTGCCAGAAGCATACTCTGCATCGAGAGACGAAATAATTGCGTAGGGGCACGTTCATCGTGCCCCTGCCACTCGTAGGCCAGTAGCTCAACTGGTAGAGCTCTCGTCTCCAAAACGAGCGGTTGTGGGTTCAAATCCTGCCTGGCCTGTAGCGTACAACGCCGTCTGCCTGAAAGGCGGCGTTGTCACCGTCAGTTAGAAGGAGTGTCAAGTGGCTGGAAAAGATGAAAAACCAAAGCGCGAAGGAAGAATCAAGCGTTTCTTCCGCGAGACGATGGGTGAGCTGCGCCGCGTTTCCTGGCCGACATGGCCGGAAGCTCGCCGGTTGACCTTCATTGTGATCATTGTCCTGATAGCCATGGCCATCTTCCTTGGGTTGGTGGACTTGGGTGCCGGGGAATTGCTTCGACTGGTGGTTGGTTCTTAACCAGTCTGGGCTTGCTGCAGTTTTGATGAGGTTGTAATGGATAACCAGGAACTGGATGAGCAGTTTGAGCAGGAACCGCTTGATCCCGAGGAGATTATTACTCCCTCGGAAGAGCCGGTTTTAAAACCGTCTCGAACCGCCCGGCAGGAAATGCCCATCCCAGAGGAAGAAGATACCATCCCGGAAGGACCGGCATGGTTTGTTATCCATTGCTATTCCGGTTATGAGAATAAAGTCCGGCACAATCTGGAACAGCGCATCGAAACGATGGGAATGAAGGACAAGGTATTTGATGTCGTCGTTCCCACCCAGGAAGAGATCGAAGTTCGGGATGGCAAACGCCGGACTGTGGAACGCCATATCTTCCCGGGTTATGTGTTGGTAAACATGATCCTGACCGAAGAATCCTGGTTTGTTGTCCGCAACACACCGGGAGTGACCGGGTTTGTCGGGATGGGCAACCTGCCCACGCCATTGCGCCCGGAAGAGGTGGCCCAGATCCTGAAGCGCATGGAAGCAGAAGCGCCAACGGTCAAGGTGTCCTTCAAGGTTGGTGAGCGTGTCCGCATTATTGATGGACCGTTCAACGATTTCCGTGGCGTGGTAGCCGAAATTGACATGGAACGGACCAAAGTCCGTGTCATGGTTTCGTTCTTCGGGCGCGAGACGCCCGTGGAGTTGGACTTTCTCCAGGTGGAGAAGGCCTAAAATCGACGGTAACAGGTTAGAGGCTTAAAGCCTCTCCTGAATCGGTGGGAGGGTGTCCCGTAATCACCCGCTAAAACCACAGGTACCGGATCGAAGTCCGGTACAAGGAGTAAAGAATGGCAAAGAAACTAAAGGCAATTGTTCGTCTGCAGATCGAGGCCGGCAAGGCCAATCCTGCACCCCCAATCGGTCCGGCATTGGCTGGTCATGGTATCAACATCATGGCCTTCTGCAAGGAATACAATGCCCGCACATCCAGTCGCCCCGGAGAGATTCTCCCGGCGGAGATCAGTGTGTACACCGACGGCTCGTTCACCTTCGTCCTGAAGACCCCGCCAGCGGCAGTGCTTATTGCGCAAGGCAGCCGGTGTGGAAAGAGGTTCGGGTGTCCCGAACCGTGAGAAGGTGGGCAAGGTGACGCGTGCCCAGGTGCGCGAGATCGCCCAACTGAAAATGAAAGACCTGAATGCTCTCGATATCGAAGGCGCCATGCGCCAGATCGAAGGCACCGCCCGAAATATGGGCATCACTGTCGTTGATTAACCCTGTGGGAGGGTCGTGACCCGGCCCGTTTGCACCACGAAGGAGAATTATGGCAAAACACGGAAAGAAATACCTGGCCGCTCTGGCCAAAGTGGATATTGACAAGAATTACACCCCGCTCGAAGCGGTCAAGCTTGTCAAGGAAACGGCGTATACCAAGTTTGATGGGACTGTTGAAGTTCACATGCGCATGGGCCTCGACCCACGCCAGGCTGACCAGCAGATCCGCGATGTGGTCGTACTGCCGAATGGCCTGGGCAAGACGGTCCGCGTGCTGGTCTTTGCCCAGGGGGATGGCGCAACCAACGCCCGCAATGCCGGTGCGGACACTGTTGCTGATGACGATGAGACTTTGAACAAGATCCAGGGTGGCTGGCTGGATTTTGATGTCGCCATTGCCACGCCAGACATGATGGGAAAAGTTGGCCGCCTTGGCCGCGTGCTTGGCCCGCGTGGTTTGATGCCAAATCCCAAGGCTGGCACTGTTGTCGGTCCCGATGATATTGGCCGCGCTGTGACGGAAGCCAAGGCTGGCCGCGTGGAGTTCCGCCTCGACAAGACCGCCAACATTCATGTTGCCATCGGCAAGATCTCATTCGAAGAGCAGAAGCTGTACGAGAATTTCTCTGCACTGATGGAAGCCATCCAAAAAGCGCGCCCGGCAGCTGCCAAGGGAAATTTCATCCGGCGCATAACCATGACTTCGACGATGGGCCCGGGAGTCAAGATAGACTCCAACCTGGCGCTATCGATGGAGGCAAGCGAGTAACTTTACTCGTCGCCCGAGACAATTCCTTCGCCAATGACAGCAGGCGTCCGTAATGCGGACTTAATCTCCTGCCCAGGTGAAGACTGGTGCCACGGCACCCATTCCTTTCCAAGGAATAAAAGTCTTTGCCTGGAACTCGGGCAAAGACTTTTAATATGGAAAGGAGGTGATATTCTTTGGCAAAAACAAAGCAAGAGAAGGAAGTAATGCTTTCCGAGTACGTGGAGTGGCTTGGCAAGAGCAAGGCGGTTGTCCTTGTGGAGTATGCCGGTGTGACCATGAAGGAACTGGACCTCATCCGCGCCAAGTTACGCGAGGTCGGTGGAGAGTTCCACATTGTCAAGAACACTCTGGCAAAGCTCGCTCTCGAAAAAGCCGGCTACATTGTTCCGGATGAGTATGCAGCGAAAAGCACGGCGGTCGGTTTTGCGTTCACCGATGCAGCAGCCTTCGCCAAGGCGCTGACTGAAGCCACCAAGAACATGGAAGTGTCAAGATCAAAGGTGGTTTCATGGATGCCGCGGTACTTACCCCAGCCCAGGTCAAGGTGGTTTCCGAACTGCCTCCGCTGCCTGTGCTGCGCGCACAATTACTGGGTGTCTTGCAGGCTCCCGCTAGCAAACTGGTCCGTACGCTTGCCGAACCCGGTCGTTCCCTGGCCTTTGTGGTCAAGGCGCACGCCGAAGCCGCTCCGACTGCGGCTTGATATTGACAATCAAGCGATGAAAATCGCACCTAATTATATTTTCTCATATTGAGAAGGAGTATTTGAAATGGCTGATCTAGAAAAAATCGTCGAGCAGTTGAGCGACCTCACCGTCCTCGAAGCTGCCGAATTGGTTAAGAAACTGGAAGAGAAGTGGGGCGTTTCCGCTGCCGCTCCCGTGGCTGTTGCCGCTGCTGGTGCCCCCGCTGCTGCCGCTGAACCTGTTGAAGAGAAGACCGAGTTCGATGTCTTCATCAAGGATGCTGGCCCCAAGAAGATCGAGGTCATCAAGGTCATCCGCACACTGGTCAACCTGAGCCTCACCGAGGCCAAGACCCTGGCCGAAACAGCCGATGGCAAGGTCCTCGCCGCGGTTGGCAAGGAAGCCGCCATGGATGCCAAGAAGAAACTCGAAGAAGCTGGCGCCGTCATCGAAGTCAAGTAACATCTCTCGAGCGTGTAAATCAAAAACAGCGACCTTGCAAAAGGCGCTGTTTTTTGATTTCTTGGGCTATGTAATGACGTGGAAACCTATTGGCGGAAGGGATCGATATCCGGATTCGTGCCGGCCCATTTACAGGCGGCTTGATTCATTTGATTGCACAACACACCATGCGAACAACGATGGGAGAGGATGCGCGGTGGATCGGGCAGGAAATCTACAGGGTAGAGCATTTCCGCCTCCAAGGCTACTTCATGGTTGACATGTTCGCAAAAGCAAATCCGAGCTACTTCCCAATTCTTTCGTTCCATCCTATGCCTCCAGCTCGTTCAGAGTGTACGACCTCTCTGGTTGGGATTCCAGTGACAGGTGTAATCAAATAAAATGACAAATCGCGCATTTTGGACTGCAAATGTCCAATATTATCTTGAGATTGACACGTAATATTGAAAGGCCTGGTCAGCCACGCTTATGGATTCGGGAATCCGTTAACAGGCACCTTGTAGCCAGAATTCTCCTCTTTGGTAGCAGGTCACTGTTCGTCACGCGGCGCCACATCAATGATTTCTGTTTGGGATTCGGCCTCTGCATCCCGCCATGAACCGTTCACGACTTTGTTTATGGAAGCACGATGCTCCTGGACGACCTCATCCGGGCAAAGAGCGAGAAAGAGGGATGTACCAAACCAAAGGACTGCCGCGTCATCCAGTGCGCCGATCACGGGTAAGGCGAGACCAGGAGCAAGGTCGATCGGCGAAACGAGGTAAACAATCGCAGCCACTGGCAGGATCTTTAACAAGAAATTCACCCGCTTGTCGCCCATCAGGCGAAAGATCAGTTTGGCATGCTGAATGAGATCCTGGAAGAATCCGGTATTTTGCGAATTGAGAAGGTCACGTTTTTCCGCCATTTCATTCTCCTATTAATTCCATATCAAGCGCCGAGACCGAACCATTGGTATCAGCGCCGTCCAACCACAAGCATTTATATATACGGGTAAGATTTGCACTGGCTTCATCCACGAACTGGTCCATCCTTGTTCGTGGAAGGTATATATATGGACGATTATACGCATTTTGGAGTTCTGTACCAGTGCGCTGATAGTACTCCCGTATGTATACCACCCGCTGTTGCACGGCCTCCAAAGGCAGGAAATCCAGGTTTCCGTTCTCAGCCTGCGCTTCCAGGAATATGTGCCAGGTCAGGCATCCAGGGTGGGAGTGCAAGTATAGGAAGTCAAGGCCGTACCAATCCTTTTTAACCTCCCAGATGAAATCCTTATCGGCAGAAAATTCGGCTGAAAACCGTTGCTGGGTTGGCAGCCCGATCTGGGTGTTCCACAGGTTGTCGGTGAGCAGGTGAAAGAAATATCCCATCCGGAACGATACCAGCCCTTGGGCATCGTCGCTCCGCAAGGGAAGAAGGTGCTGCTGGAAGAATACCAGGTCGGCTAGTTTGTGGTCAGCACCGGGATGATTGCTGAAGTGGGTCACATCTGGTGGAGGGTCGAATTTTTCCCACTTTGCGTCTGGGATACCGGAATCGGGAGCGATACTGCCGACAGCAAAGGACGCCGGTTCGAGCTCGGGAATGCGCTGGAGAATGTTTTCTGCGATGCGCAGGTGGGTGATCCAGGTTGCCATTCCTGAATTATACGGGATGTGATGTACAATTCAGCCTAATCTCATCCCTGAGTTGTCTTTTTTTGGAGGGAGTATGCCTCTTCATGTGTCCCGCATTCGTGCCATTTGTTTCGATGTGGATGGCACCCTTAGCGACACCGACAATATATATCAGGATCGATTGCTTGGCCTGCTCAAACCCATTAAATTCCTATTCCCTCGACAGAGTCTGCTCCATGTGGCCCGCCGCATGGTGATGGCCAGCGAAGCCCCGGCCAATTTCCTGATCGGGATCCCAGACCGGATCGGCCTGGACGATGAGATTTTTTCCCTGGCTGACTGGGTGGCGAGAAGGTGGCATAAAAAACCCGGGAAATTCCTGCTTATCCCGGGAGTAAAAGAGATGCTGGAGACCCTGAGCATGCGTTACCCCCTCGCGGTGGTTTCGGCTCGGGATACGCGCACCACGGAATTATTCCTCCAGCAATTTGGATTAAGGCAATTTTTCCAGGTCATCGTCACGGCACAAACATGCGCGCATACCAAGCCCTTTGCAGACCCGGTCCTGTATGCCGCCAAAGAGATGAATGTCGATCCCGGAGATTGTCTCATGGTTGGTGATACCACCGTGGATATCCTCGCTGGCAACCGCGCCGGTGCGCAGACGGTGGGGGTGTTGTGTGGTTTTGGCGAAGAATACGAATTGCGCAAGCATGAAGCGGATATGATCCTCTGTGCAACCCCCGAACTTGTGCAGGTATTGGAACCAGGATAAAAATGTCTTGAGCAGTTGTTACTTCTTCCACTCTGATCGATTATTGATGGATAAAAAGCGTATGCACCCTAATAAACAGTTCAATGAGGAAAGCCTTATGACCCCTCGACCTTTCTTTACCTTGTTCGTGGCAATCCTGTTTCTTGCAGCATGTGCTCCCCAGGCAACAAGCACACCTGAACCTACTGCACCACCTACCCCAAAACCGCTGGAAAATGCTGCACCGGGAGAGTTATTTATCGATCCGCAAGCCGGCCTGGGTCCCATCAGTCCATTTATTTATGGCTCGAACTATGGGCCATGGACGGCCGTGCCGGCAGACATGCTCCAGGTTGCCTATGACTCGAAGATCACAGTTCTGCGTTGGCCGGGTGGAGCCTGGGGAGATAATAATGTCATCCAGACCAGCCAGTTGGACTACTTCATCGCCTTTTGTCAAAAGATGGGTGCCATCCCGACCATCAGTGTTCGGCTTAAGAATGGTACCCCGGAGGCTGCAGCAGAACTGGTGCGGTATGCCAATATTGATAAGGGCTACAACATCCTCTACTGGAGCATCGGCAATGAACCGACTCTCTTCGAAGCAGAGATGAATGAAACCTATGATACGGTGCGGTTTAATCGGGAATGGCGGGCAATAGCAGAAGCAATAAAGGCAGTCGATCCCACCATCAAGTTGATGGGTCCGGAGCTGCACCAGTGGGGTCCCACCCCGGAAACAACATTGAAGGATTTATCCGGTCGTGATTGGATGGTGGAATTCCTAAAGGCCAACGGAGACCTGGTTGATATCGTCACCGTTCATCGTTATCCACTTTGGAGGGATGGACGTACCCAGGTGACGATTGATGATCTGCGCAACAATACGCCTGAATGGACACAGATGGTGATCTTCCTGCGCAGCATGATCCAGGAATTGACCGGCCGCGATCTTCCCATTGCCTTCACCGAGGTAAACTCCTCTCCCACAGCCGCCTTGCTGGGCATCGGCACGCCTGATTCGTTCTACAATGCCATTTGGTATGCCGATGTAGCTGGGTCGGCTGATCCAGCAGGACGTGTTCATGCTCAATCAATTCGTATTGGCAAACCGGAACGGCGGCCTGGGCTTGATCTATGGCAGCCAGATTCGCCCGACTTATTACATTTTCCAAATGTACAGTCAATTTGGCAGTGAGTTGGTACACACCTCGTCCGGGGTCACAAATGTGAGCATCTATGCCGCCAAACGGGAGGATGGCACCCTGACAGTGATGGTCGTCAACCTGTCGGATGTTGAACAGCTTCTCCCGTTGCGCTCGGCATCTCCCTTGGGGGATGCACAGGAGTACTGGTTGTTTGACGCAACCCACAATGCCGAAAACCTGGGCCGGCAGCCATTGCTGACCGATGGGCTTCTACGCCTGCCGCCACAATCGGTCAGTCTCTACGTGATCGGCGAATGATGTACGGCCAATAGAAGCTCCACATGAAGAACAGGAACCTGGTCACCCTGGTATTGATCTGGCTTGGTTGGTTCATCGTTCTTTATGCATTCCAGGCCCTGGTAACCTCGCGCCTTGACATTGGACGTCCTGACCTGGCCGTACCTTGGACCAGGACAGAGACGGAATTAACCAGCAACCAGGGCAAGATATACCTGCTCGAACCGTTCCTCAACCGCCAGGTTGCCTGGGATTCTGAATACTATGTCGGCATCGCGGTGGGAGGCTATGCCGATCCGGAAGCAGGAACAGCCATTCCTGCCGACGGACAGCCCCACATTAAAAACTATTCGTTTTTCCCACTTTACCCATATCTGATGAAAATTCTCATGATCCCCCTGGCGGTTTTTGGCTTGAATCAGATCGCCACAGCCAGTCTTGCCGGGGTCATTATTTCATTGTTGGGAACTCTTGCGGGGATGGTTGCCCTTTTTGATCTGACCCATGAGTACATCGAGGAACAAGGTGCATTGCGGGCGGTCTTTTACATGCTGATTTTCCCCACTGGTTTTTTCCTGGCCCAGGTGTACACCGAAGGGATTTTCATCGGGCTGGCGTTCTGGACCCTGGCGTTGACCAGGCGCAAGCAGTGGCTTTTGGCCTCCCTGCTTGCCGTGTTGGCTGCCTGGACGCGGGCACAAGGTGCCATCCTGGTATTGGCACTTGGAATCGCCTGGCTGCGTCAGATCGAGTGGAAGAAGCCAATAATTCCCCAATTGCGGGACTGGAAATTGATTATCCAGGCAATTTTGGTTTTGCTGCCGGTGGCTGCCTTCCTTGTGTGGCGTTATTCGGCACTGGGGACAGGCTGGGCGATACTGCAGCCCGGCTATTTTGGACGTGGTTTCATGCTTGTCAGGCAGACCCTTGGTTCGTGGAAGTGGTCCTTTTTCGATTACACATTTGGAGTCGATCAATCCATGGTGTATTATGGGATTGAATTCTTAGCAGTCCTGCTGGCTTTAGTTTCACCCTTCATGATCTGGAGAAAATTTCCGGAGGCAGCCGCCTTCAGCCTGGCAGTGGTGGTGCTCTCCCTGCTAAGCGGCTCGGCACAAAGCCTGGCCCGTTATGTGATCGTCACTCCAGCCATGTACATCATGTTGGCCAGGTTTGGCAGGAATAAGGTCTTTGATTATTCATGGACGATAATAAGCCTGTTGCTGATGGGAATGGAGGTCATGTTATTTAGTTTCGATATGTGGGTGGGATAGATCTGCACATGGTGGGAGGTCGTACGCATTCAATAGTCTCGAATTTCAGATGGATATGAACAGGGTGCTGGTGAGGCCAGGTTTTTTCTGGATTAATTTAAGATAAGTCTATTGACTTCGACCTTTTCTTGTGTAATAATGTAACCGGTTACAGGAAACCGGTTACATGACGAGACGTTCTACTTCGGTGACGATCCATGATGTCGCCCGCCAGGCTGGAGTGTCGGTGGCGACTGTCAGCCGTTTTATTAACCAAAACTCCCCGGTCTCCGATGAAGTTGCCGAACGCATCCGCAGGGTAATGGCGGATCTTGGATATATTCCCCATGCAACTGCCCGGCAATTGGCGACCCGCAAGACAAGAAGTATTGGTTTACTTTTAACCAGTATGCACAATGATTTTTTTGCTCCATTGTTGAGCGGTATCGAGAATGTGGTCAGTCAGAAAGGTTATAATGTTCTTGTCGCCACCTATAGTCGCGAATTACGCCAGGAATATTTACCTCCGATCGGTCCGCACAATACCGATGAGATCCTTGTCTTTGCTGACAGCCTGGAAGAGGAGCAGATCCGAAAATTCCAGCAAAGAAAATTCCCGCAAGTATTAATCCATCGTTCTTCTCCTGTGGGATTAAATATCCCCTCCGTGACAGTGGAAAACAAGGCTGCCACCCGAAAAATGATCGACCACCTGATCGAAGTGCACCACAAGAAACAAATCCTTTTCATGCGTGGCCCGATCCGCCAGGAAGATTCGTACTGGCGGGAAATGGGTTATAAAGCCTCTCTCGAAACTCACGGCATTGCCTACGATGAAGCTTTGATCTTGAATGGGGGATTTGAGCGTGAGATTGCCCAGGATGCAATTCTCTCCTACGTCTCTAATGGAAGTAAACCTTTTGATGCTGTTTTTGCCGGTGATGACGACGCTGCCATCGGCGTATTAACTGCGCTCAAAGAGATCGGTAAGGTTGTACCAACGGATGTGGCTGTAGCTGGCTTTGATGACCTTCGCCTCACTCCTTACCTGGATCCTCCATTGACTACAGTTCGCGCTCCCACGGAAGATGTTGGGATCATGGCCGCGCACCAGCTCTTCAACCTGATTGAAGAATGCCCGGTGGATGCAGTAACACTCCTGCCTACCGAGATTATCCTGCGCCGTTCCTGCGGTTGTTCGAATGGAACGCATCATTCTTAACTCATATTAAGGAGGTGATCAAGGAACAAATTTCTTTACCCATACCCGCTCAAAACTCAATCCTTAAAAATTCAAACCTAGAGGAGAAGTATGAAAAAGCTACTGTACGTTCTGACCGCATTGGTCATTCTTTCCATGGTTCTTGCAGCTTGCGGCCCCAAGGCAACTGAACCCCCTGTTGCCACTGATGCCCCTGTTGTTACCGAACCCCCTGCCACCGAACCTCCTGCCGCTGAAAAAGTGCAGATCCGTTGGTTTGTTGGCCTGGGCACAGGCACCGATCCTGCTCAGATCGAAGTTGAGAACGCGCTGGTTGAGGAGTTCAATTCCACGCACGACAATATTGAACTGGTCCTCGAAGTTGTTCCCTACGACAGCGCTCGCGACACCCTGGCGACCATGATTGCTTCCGGCCAGGGCCCTGATGTCATTGGTCCCGTAGGTTGGGCAGGTTCGAATGCCTTCTTCGGCCAGTGGCTCGAGCTCTCCCCCTACATGAGCAGCTTTGATGCCGGCAATATCGACCCGGCTTTGATTGCAATGTACCACAATGAAGAAGAAGGCCAACTCGGCTTGCCGTTCCTGGTCTTCCCCGCTTCTGTTTGGTACATGCCTGCTCTCTTCGAAGAAGCCGGCCTGAATATGCCCCCGACCGAATGGGGTGGCAACTACATGATGCCCGATGGTACCGAAGTTGTCTGGGATTATGCGGCTTTTGCCACGGTTGCCCGCATGCTGACCATCGATGCCAATGGCAATGATGCCCTGAGCCCGGATTTCGACAAGAACACGGTCGTCCAGTACGGTTTCCACCCGACCTGGTCCGGTCACCCGGCCTATCTTGGCGCTTACCAGGGTACACCGTCGTTCTATGCTGGCCAACCCGGCAGCTTCGTTGCCAATTTCCCCGATTCCTGGAAGGGTGCTTGGGAATGGCTCTATGAGGGCATCTGGGGCGACCAGCCCTTCATCCCGAATGCTGCCATCTCCGGCAGCGCTGACTTTGGTTCCGGTAACACCTTCAACAGCGGCAAGATTGCCATGACCATGACCAACCTGTGGTACACCTGCTGCCTCGCTGACTTCGCCGCCGCCGGTAACGAATTCCAATTCGCTGCCATCCCGGTGGGTGACGATGGCGCTCCGCACGGCCGCGTCGATGCAGACACCTTCCGCATTTGGAAGGGCACCCAGCACCCCGCTGAGGCCTTCGAAGTCCTTACCTTCCTCATCGGCCCTGTTGGCACCGAGTACCTGGTTGTCGGCACCACCCGATCGCCCCGCCGCCTATGGTGGTTTCCCGGCCCTGCCGGAATACCAGCAACCGTTCCTGGATGCCAAGGCTGCCCAGTATCCGTTTGTGACCACCTGGGACGTGATCCTTGCCGGCTTGGGCTATCCCGATGTTCCGTCGGCTGAAGGCTACATGCCCAATTGGAATGAATCATGGGCCCGCCTGCAGACCTTTGGTGACCTGATGAACAACACTGCCGGCCTCGATCTCGCCACAGAAATTGCGGCTCTCGAGACCGACATGGGCGTCATCTTCAACAAGTAAAGTCAGTTTTGATTTACAATGGGCGGGTCGACCTTCAGGTCGACCCGCCCGAATATTCCCAAGGAGTGCCGGTATGGAGCAACTCACTCAAATACGCAAATTGGTCCCATCCTTCAAGACCCTGCGCCACATGCCGCCGATGGCACGTCGCGAATTCCGCAATGGGATCCTCTTCTCTTTGCCCTGGATCATTGGATTCCTGGGTTTTACGCTCATTCCAATGATCGCAACCCTGGTATTTTCCTTTATGAATCTTGATATCACCGACGGGGTGCTCAATAAACCGGACTTTGTCGGCTTGGATAACTATAAAACCCTCTTCAATGACCCCCAGGTCTGGAACGCGCGACCGAATTCAACCCCCGGGTCGCTTTGGGTGACGATCCGCTTTGGATTGATTGCCCTGCCGGTGGGCATCTTCCTGCCCCTCGGGCTTGCACTCCTGATGAATAATAAGCGCCTCCAGGGGAAGAACTTCTTCCGCACCATGTTCTATATGCCCTATATTATTCCCTTCGTCGCCAGCGTCTTCCTGTGGGGTGGCATCCTAAATCCCGAGACTGGGTGGATCAACAAAACGCTGATCGCCATGGGAATGGCGAAGGATATGGTTCCTGGTTGGGCGAACGATATAAACTGGGTCTATCCCACCTACGTCATCATGGGCATCTGGGGCATCGGTAACGCCATGCTGACCCAGCTTGCCGGCATCCAATCGGTACCCACTGATCTTTACGATGCCGCCAGGGTGGACGGTGCGGGAAGCTGGTCAACCTTCTGGAATGTAACCTTCCCGATGATCTCCCCTGTAGTCTTTTATAACCTGACACTCAGTATCGTCGGTTTGTTTCAATATTTCCTGGTGCCGCTGGTCGTCAACCAGGGGACAGGGAGACCGGGAGGGGCCACGTTCTTCTACAACCTCTACCTGTATAAGACCTTCTTTACCAACCAGGACATGTCCTATGGCTCCACCCTGGCATGGTTGTTGTTCGCGGTGATCCTGGTCGTGACTGTGGCGCTTTTCTCCACGGCGAAATATTGGGTCTACTACGCCAGCGAGAAGAATTAGGAGGTGTGGCATGCTTGCTATACAAAAAAAATCCCGGGCAAAGAAGAACCTGAATTCACTAATCGTTACAAGCTTGGCAGCCATTTTGCTGGCGGCATTCTTGATGCCATTCGTCTACATGATGATCACCTCGCTCAAGACCCCCAACCAGTTCATGATCCTGGGTTCGCCATTCTATCCAGCTGTTTATTGCAACCTTTACCTATAATGGAACGGATACCAACGAATATTCCTTTGAATATGATAAAAGTGGGCGTACCGCGATTATAAAAGTCACGATGAGCGATTACGTTGGGGAAGTGATGGATGTTTATAAAGTTCCGCTTGAAACCGGCATAAAGAACCTTGCCCTGGTCAAAGGGATTAATGCGGTCAGTGTTTTCCTTGATCCAGCAAAACCTGACGAGGCACCCTTCCTGTGGGTGGGTTACTACAAATCCCTGGATCGCCCATGGAAATTTTCCCCAAGCTGGTCGAATTATGTGTCTGTCTGGAACGACATCAACTACCCGCGCATCCTGTGGAATACGGTCTTCTATGCGCTCACGACCACCATTGGCATCCTGTTCTCCTGCATATTGGTTGCCTTTGGCTTTTCCCGCTTTCGCTTCCCAGGTCGGGATTTCCTGTTCGTGGTAATGATCTCGACCATCTTCCTGCCTGGCGCAGTGACGATCATTCCACAGTTCACATTTTTTACCAAGATCGGCTGGGTGGGCACGTGGTTGCCGTTGATCGTGCCCTCCTTCTTCGCCAATGCATATGACACCTTCCTGCTGCGCCAGTTTTTCATGACCCTGCCGCGCGAATTGGATGAAGCTGCAATGATCGACGGTGCCAGCCCGTTACGGGTGCTATGGTCGGTGATCTTGCCGCAGTCATATGCAGCCATCGTGGCAGTCTCCGTTTTCCATATTGTATGGGCTTGGAACGATTACTTTGGTCCCCTCATTTACCTGTCAACCAAGATGGACAGCCAACCGGTATCTGTTGCCCTGGCTCGCTTCAACGGCATCTACGGCCAACAACCCCAGATGATCCAGGCAGGCGCGCTGATGACCATCGTGATCCCAATGATCATTTTCTTCCTTGCCCAGCGGTTCTTCGTTCAGGGTATCGTGATCACCGGCGTGGAAAAGTAAACTCACGGGTGCGTAGGTTCCTGGAAAATGCCGAACAGCTTGATCCTCCACCGCTTCGGCAAAATCGCGGACCATTTATGGAATATCATCCCAGTAGTGACGACGGAAGTCGTCACTACAATTTCGTACCGGTAAATTCGCAACAGTGTCGTGAATAAAGGATTTTTCTCTTCCAGGACCTTGGAACCATTAACAAATGGAGTCCAGGTTGGATGAGCTAAGGCTTGTGTGATTTGGGATCCTTCAGCCCGGTTCCGCTTTACAGGGAAAGTATCGAATGGACAAACCTGAATCAGATTATCCTCTGAAAATAAAGGCCGTCATCCTTGCTGCAGGAGCAGACTCCGAGGCGGATGGTACTGACCTTGTATTGTTGCGCAGCCTGGGGGGCAGAAAAGTAATCGATTACGTGATCCAAAATGCCATCCAGGTTGTCTCCAGGGAGGACATCTATATCGTCGTTGGGCGCGGCGAGGCGGAGATGCGTGCCCACCTGGGAAGTGATTTCCAATTCGTCCGCCAGGATGAGCAGCTTGGCACCGGTCACGCCGTGCTGCAGCTCGCCCCTTTGTTGGAGGATTTTCACGGCGACCTGTTGATCCTGTACGGCGATACGCCGCTCTTCCGCCCCGATTCGATGCGCGGCCTGATCAACCGCCACCGCCTGCGCAAGGCACAGCTAACCCTGTTGACCGCGGTGGTCGATCGGCCTTATCCATACGGACGCATCATCCGCGATACTGCCGGAAGGATCATCGATATTATTGAAGCCGGGCAGGCTTCTGACGAAGTACGCGCCATCCGGGAATTGAATGTAGGCGCCTACGTGGTGCGTAAAGAAGCCATTTTTCCGCTCCTCAGAAAACTTCCCCCTTCTCCGCTGGACGGCAGCTACAACCTGACCGATTGCGTCCATCAAATGATCCGTTCAGCTTCTGCCGTGGAAACATTCCAGACCTACGACCAGGATGAAGTGCAGGGCATCAATACTGCGGAAGACCTGGCCAATGCGGAATTTATCCTGCAGAAACGGCTATTCCGCCCTCGCAAGCCGGATGAAGAGGGGCGGGTGGCTTTTGGTACCGGCGGCTGGCGGGCGGTGATTGGAGAGGGCTTCACATTGCACAACGTGCGCCGCTTGTGCCAGGCGCTGTCCAACGAGATCATCCGCCAGGGCAGGGAGAAAAGCGGTGTCTTAATCGGCTTCGATCGCCGCTTCCTCTCTGACAATGCCGCAGAGGCCGCTGCCGAGGTCTTTGCTGGCAACAACATCCCGGTCACGTTGCTTTCCGAGGCCGCTCCAACCCCTCTGATCACCTATGCCACCACGCTGCTGAAAGCCTCCTACGGCCTGGCTTTCACCGCCAGCCACAATCCCCCCCAATGGAATGGGTTGAAGATCTTCCGCACGGATGGTTTGTTGCCGCTGGATGATGAAACGCACTTGATTGAGGTTGAAACCAACCGGTTGAGTTCTGCTGACGTGGTCAAACTTGACCTGGCATTGGCGTTGGAAAGCGGCATCGTACGCCGTCGTGACCTGACAAATGAATATGTGGATGCTGTTGAAAAACTGGTTGACCTGGAAGCCATTCGCGCTGCAGGGCTTGCGTGTGATCGTCGATCCCATGTACGGAGTAGGGCAACTGACCCTTGGAATCATCCTTACCGAGGCGCGCTGTCGTGTGACCTTCATCCACGAACGTCACGATCCTCTTTTTGGCGGGCAATCCCCCGCCCCCAACCTGGAAGCTTTGCACCTGCTGACTACCCAGTTGATCGAAGGCCATTACGACCTGGGCCTGGCAACCGATGGAGATGCCGACCGTGTGGCAATTGTGGATGAAAAAGGACAATATATCTCCACCAATGACCTGTTATTGTTGGTCTACTGGTACCTGCATGAAGTACGTGGCCTGCGCGGCTGTGTGGTACGCAACCTGGCGACCACGCATCAATTGGATCGATTGGCAGCCTCCTTCGGTGAGAAGTGCTACGAGACGCCGGTGGGTTTCAAGCATATTGCCGCCGCCATGGTTGAACATGATGCCCTCCTGGGTGGAGAATCCAGCGGCGGCTTGACCGTGCGCGGCCATATCCTGGGCAAGGATGGAATTTATGGTTGCGCCTTGGTCGTTGAAATGCTGGCGCGAACCGGGAAACGTATCTCGGAATTGTTGGAAATAGTCTGGAAAATTACCGGCCGGATGGTTTCGCTGGAATCCGGGATCCCGGCAACTGCTGAGATGCGCGCCGCGCTGATGAAATTGATTGCCACGGGTCCGATCACATCGGTTGGGTCGTACCCGGTGCTGCGCGTTTCCGATTCCGACGGCTTCAAGCTGCACCTGGAAAACGACAATTGGGCCCTGCTGCGATTCTCGGGCACGGAACCCATCCTGCGCTTGATGGTCGAGGCGGACACGCCTCAGAAAGCAAGGGAAATGATCGAGTGGCTGGAACAATTCTGTTCTTCCGCCCGGTAGTATAGCCCGATTTCAGTACTCTTATCATTGGTTTTTCATCTCGTATTTGGGAGAGAGTATCCTTAACCAGATTAGGAGGTTTAATGCGTTACGGTTATTTTGATGATGAGAATCGCGAGTATGTGATCGAACGGCCCGATGTGCCTGTCTCCTGGACCAATTACATCGGCGTAAAGGACCTGTGTGCGGTGCTCTCGCACAATGCCGGTGGGTACTTGTTCTATAAATCGGCCGAACATCATCGCATCACCCGTTTCCGCCAGAATGGCATTCCCCTCGACCGCCCTGGTCATTATGTCTATATTCGCGATGACGACACCGGTGAATACTGGTCCATCTCCTGGCAGCCGGTTGGAAAAGACCTGGCGAAAGCCAGCTATCAATGCCGCCATGGGCTCTCCTATTCCAAGTTCTCCTGTGACTACCAGGGCATCCAGGCTGAGCAACTGGTCTTCATCCCCGTAGAGGAGGATGTTGAACTCTGGGATGTGAACATTACCAACACATCTGGCAAGCCGCGCCGCTTGAGCATCTTTTCTTATGTCGAATTTTCCTATCATCATATCGAGATCGATAACCAGAATCTGCAGATGAGCCTGTACGCCAGCGGCTCAAGCTATGCGGACGGCATCATCGAATACGATTTCTTCTACGAACCCTGGAATTACCATTACATGGCAGCCAGTTTCACGCCGGATGGTTACGACTGCTTGCGCGATCATTTCATCGGAAATTACCGCACCGAGACCGACCCGCAGGCGGTGGAGCGCGGGGAATGCTCGGGCAGCGCTGAATTGGGCGGCAACCATTGCGGGGCGCTGCACAAGCGCCTGGCTCTCCTGCCCGGTGAAACGACCCGCCTCATCTTTATGTTAGGCGTGGGGAGCCGCAGCGTAGGAAAGGCCATCCGGGAAAAATACTCAGACCTCTCCAATGTGGACCAGGCTTTCACCGGGCTCAAGCAATACTGGAGCCAAAAATACGAGAAATTCCAGTGCCATACCCCTCATCCCGGCCTGGATTCCATGATCAACACCTGGAACCTGTACCAGGCTGAGACCTGCGTGGTCTGGTCGCGTTTCGCCTCCTTTATCGAGGTTGGCGGGCGGACAGGGCTGGGTTACCGGGATACGTCTCAGGACGTGATGAGCGTGCCGCATACCAATCCCCAGAAATGCCGCCAGCGGATCATTGAATTGATGCTATGGTCAGATGAAACAGGGCTATGGCTTGCACCTGTTCGAACCGGAGGTTTTCAAGCCGCGCCTCACTGCCAGCGGCGAAAAACTGCTGACCGGTGTTCCCTTGCCTGATCCAAAGGATGTCATTCATGGGCTGGATAAAACCTGTTCCGATGATGCCCTGTGGATCATTGCTTCGGTCTGCGAATATGTCAAGGAAACCGGCGAGGTCGAAATATTTGACCAGGTGGTTCCTTTTGCTGATGGATCCGAAGCGACGGTCTACGAACACCTTAAGCGCTCCCTGGATTTCTCAGCCGAACAGGTCGGCGCGACCGGTATCTGTAAAGGCTTGCGCGCCGACTGGAACGATTGCTTGAACCTGGGCGGCGGCGAGAGCGCAATGGTTTCCTTCCTGCATCATTGGGCTCTGATCAATTTCGTCGAGGCAGCCAGTTTCCTGGGTCGGGAAGAGGATGTCGGCAAGTATTCCGCCATGGCAGAGAAAGTCCGTACCGCCTGCGAGGAATATCTCTGGGATGGCGACTGGTATTTGCGTGGCATCACCCGCAAGGGGATCAAGATAGGATCTGCGCAGAACGAAGAAGGCAAGATCTTCCTTGAAAGCAATACATGGGCGGTGGTTTCGGAAGCCGCTCAACCGGATCGAGGCCGCAGTTGCATGGATGCGGTGGACAAATACCTGGGCTCGGAATATGGCATCCATCTAAATTGGCCGGCATACTCCAAGCCGGATGACGATATCGGCTATGTAACCCGCGTGTATAAAGGTGTCAAGGAAAATGCAGCGATTTTCAGCCACCCAAATCCCTGGGCAGTGGTCGCTGAATGCAAGCTGGGGCGCGGCGACAGGGCAATGAAATTCTATGATGCCTTGCTGCCCTACAACCAGAATGACAAGATCGAGATCCGTGAAGCCGAGCCTTATTCCTACTGCCAGTTCGTTATGGGACGCGACCACAGCGCATTTGGCCGGGCGCGCCATCCCTGGCTGACCGGTAGTTCAGGGTGGATGTACCACGCCGTAACCCATTGGATGCTGGGCGTGCGCCCTGGTTTTAATGGCTTGACCGTGGACCCGTGCATCCCGGCTGGCTGGCGCGAATTCTCGGTCACCCGCCAGTGGCGCGGTGCTACCTATGAAATCAAGGTGCTCAATCCGCATGGCGTGCAGAAAGGTGTGCGTACGGTCACGCTCAATGGTCAGCCTAGTGGAAATCCCATTCCCCTTCAACCGGCAGGATCGGTCAACGAGGTGATTATTGAGATGGGAGAATAACCTTTTTTCATGGTGCCCCGGAGGCTGATCGCGACGGCACATCGTCATACATAATGGCCGAAATGCGACACGGTTCTGCCCTGCAAAAGGTGGAACTCCAACTGGCTTGGTCAGCAATCTACCAGGGCATTGTTTTATTTATAATATCGGTACAGATGGACTGGTTCCGGTCCAAGCCATCCAGGAGAGTTTGGCGGTAATCAACGCCCCTCTGAAATCTCATTAATTATTGGAAGGAGATGATGGTGAGAAAAAATAAGCTCCCAGCTTTTCTCTGCTGCCTGGTTGTCATCCTGTTGACTTCCTGTGCTACTCCGGCTGGACTGGTCAATACGCCAACCGCAACATTTTTCCCAACCATGACCGCCACCCCTGCTCCTCCGCCTTTTCGCATCGTTGCTTATGCCACCGAGGGGATTATCGAAAGCCTGATACCTTATGATAAACTAACCCACATCAATTATTCCTTCCTGACCCCGAATGATGATGGCACATTCAATATGATCAGTAATGGATGGAAGTTAAAACTCATCGCTGAGAATGGGCACAAACTTAATGTGAAAACCCTCATTTCGGTGGGAGGCTGGGGTTGGGACAAGGAATTTGAAATCGTGGCTGCCGACCCGGTGTTGCGAAGTGAGTTTGTCCGCAACTTGACAGCATTTGTGGATGATTATCAACTGGATGGCGTGGATATCGACTGGGAGTACCCGGATCCCGGTCAGTCCTCGCTAAATTTCCAGGCACTTATCCAGGAGATCCGCACCGCCATGCCGGATAAATTAATTTCTTCCGCAGTTGTTGCTTATGGCGACGATCATGGATTGGGGATCCCCCAGGAATCCTTCGCCTTGATGGATTATGTCGTGGTAATGACGTATTCGGGAGCGGATCATGGCACGCTGGAGCAGTTCAACAAGGGACTTTCCTATTGGAATGAGCGCGGTTTGCCGCAGGACAAGCTAGTTATTGGCTTGCCTTTCTACAGCGAACCGAGCGGAGTATCCTTTGCCAAACTTGTCAAGAATGATCCAGCTGCTGCCCAAACAGATACAAGCCTGTACCTTGGGATGACGCAAAACTACAACGGGATTCCCACTATTCAATGGAAGACCCGATATGCCCTGGAAAATGCCGGTGGTGTTGCCTTTTGGACCCTCGACCATGATGCGCAGGGTGAATTCTCGCTCGTCAACACGATCTATCAAGTAGTGCATCAACCGTAGAATATCCTTGAGAGGAAATTCCCATGGCAGAAAATTCTCTTCCCAATCTCCCCTGGCAGGACCGCCCTGCCGGCACGTCAGACGTAGTCTGGCGTTACAGCGCCAATCCCATCATCCCGCGCAACCTGATCCCTTCTTCGAACAGCATCTTCAATAGCGCCATCGTGCCGTTCAATGGCAGGTTTGCAGGGGTCTTTCGTTGCGACAACAGGAAGCGCGAGATGAACATCCATCGCGGTTTCAGTGAGGATGGCATCCAATGGAAGCTGGATAATGACCCGATCGAATGGCATTACGATGATCCAGAGCTCTCCCATTTCCAGTATCGCTATGATCCGCGCGTCGTCTTTACTCGAGGACCGCTATTATGTGATCTGGTGCAATGGGTACCACGGTCCGACCATTGGCATCGGCTACACCTTCGATTTCGAGAAATTCACTTTTCTGGAGAATGCATTATTGCCGTTCAACCGGAATGGAGTCTTGTTCCCGCGCAGGATCAACGGCAAATATGTCATGCTAAATCGCCCCAGCGATAACGGGCATACCCCTTTTGGCGATATATATCTCAGCCAGAGCCTGGACATGGTCCATTGGGGCGAACATCGCTTTGTGATGGGAACCAAGGGAGGCTGGCAAAGCACCAAGGTTGGTGCTGGCCCAATTCCCATTGAGACTCCCGAAGGCTGGTTAATGTTCTATCACGGCGTTCTCACCTCCTGTAATGGATTTGTCTACAGCTTTGGGGCTGCCTTGCTCGACCTGGAAAAACCCTGGAAGGTGATTGCTCGTGGCGGTCCCTATTTACTTTCACCGCAGACCTACTATGAGTGTGTCGGTGATGTGCCGAACGTCGCTTTCCCCTGTGCCACCCTTTTCGACGAACCGACAGGTCGCATCGCCATCTACTACGGCGGGGCGGATACGGTGACCGCGCTTGCCTTTGCCAAAATCGATGAAGTCCTGGATTTTGTAAAAACAACATCAGAACCATAAAAACACCCGGAAGGGTGAGCCCACGTAAAAGGATTATTGGTATTCCCATGAGCATTCGCTTGATAGTAAATGCCGATGATTACGGTCGCGACGATGATGTCTCTCGAGGCATCCGCCAATCGCACCTGCACGGCATCGTGACCTCGACCACCGCGATGATGAACATGCCCGCCTGTGAAGCCAATCTCCGCCTGGCAGGGCAGGAGACTCCGCGCCTGGGGCTGGGTGTCCATTTGGTATTAACCTCGGGTAAACCCATACTTGATAAAAAGGATGTCCCAACCCTGGTTGATGAGCATGGCGCGTTCCTCAGGCCAGGCCCACTCCGGGCCAAACTTGCCGGAATCAATCCAGCAGAAGTCCAGGCAGAGTGGACGGCGCAGATCGAGGAGTATATTCGTGTTGTCGGTCACTCGCCCTCCCACCTGGACTCACATCATCATTCTTCTTACTATACCGGGGGATTATTTCGAATAATGCTCAACCTTGCGCAGGAATATGATTGTGCGATCCGCCTGCCCGGCCATTATATAAGAGGAAAAGAAATTGTGTTGGATGATGAACTAAATGAGTGGTTAACCGGGATTACCATGCCAGCTTTGGAGGAATTCCACCCGCGTACCCCTCATCGTTTTGTGGGCACTTTTTACGACGAGCAAGCCACCAAGCCGGTCTTACTCGACATCCTGCACCATCTCGGGGATGAGGACACTGAGATAATGTGTCACCCGGGTTATGCGGGCGAGCAATTGATCGCCTCTTCGATCTACAATCTCCAGCGGGAACGTGAAGTGGAGATCCTGACCGATCCAGATGTGAGACGGTTGATCCAGGAGCAACAGGTCAGCCTGATCTCTTTCGCCGACCTGGATCGATAATTTTCCCGCAGGATTTTTGAGGATATATTTCTGCTCAGAATCAGCATAGTCCATGCCATCCAATAGATTTTGGCCTTCCGCTTTTTATTTCTTCTACTTCGCAGCCATTGCAGCTGTGATCCCTTTCATTACCCTTTATTATCAATCCTTGGGATTTTCCGGCGGGCAGATCGGCTTGTTATTTGGGATTTCACCTCTGATCGGCCTGTTCGCCTCCCCTTTCTGGACCGGCCTGGCCGATGCGGGTCAACGGCATAAACGTATTTTGTTTATTACCATCGGGGCAGTTGTCTTGCTGATGGCACTGGTGCCGTTCGTCCGCCCATTTGGCCTGCTGCTCCCGCTGATCTTTGCACATACCTTTTTCGGCGCACCTATAGTTGCCCTGGTGGATAGTGCAACATTGTCGCTTCTCGGCGAACGACGTGACCTGTATGGACGCATCCGCTTGTGGGGCACCATTGGCTGGGGACTGAGTGCGCCCCTGGTTGGCGAGTTACTCCAACGTTTTGGTATCCGCTGGATGTTTTGGATCTACCCGTTGTTGATGGGCGTAAATCTCATTACGGTGCGCCGACTAAATTTCGTAAAAGAGGGTTTCACCTACTCCCTATTGGCGAGGAATGCGTGACCTGCTGGCAAACCGGCGCTGGGTCTTTTTCCTGGTGGTGGCATTCGTAGCCGGCATCGGCTTCGCCCTGCACAACAATTACCTGGCCGTGTTATTGGAGGGCATGGGTGCCAGCAAGAGTATCGTGGGGATTGCCATTACCATTTCGATCATCTCAGAGCTGCCGGTGATGTTCTTTTCCAATTTCCTGTTGCGAAGATTTTAAGGCACAGGGGTTGTTGTTCGTCGCCCTTGCAGTGGCAGGTGTGCGCTGCCTGTTGTATTTTCTCGCTGGAAACCCTCTGGCCGTGGTCGCCATCCAATTGTTGCACGGCCTGACATTTCCACTGATGTGGATTGCGGGCGTCACCTATGCTTCTGAAAATGCCCCACCCGGGTTCGGGGCAACAGCCCAGGGCCTGTTCGGCGCGACGATGACGGGCTTTGGCGTGGCTACCGGGGGGCTGTTGGGAGGCTTGTTAATGGACAGCTTGGGTGTCGTGGAAATGTACGCTGTAGGCGGCGCGATTCTCTTGACCAGCCTGCTTATTTTGATAACCTTGAATCGCAGTCTGGGAATCATGGCGAAGCAGCAATTGCCTTGATGAGCTTGACCTGTACGTATCACGAACAATGAATTGTGGATTTGTAAAGAGCTGGCAAGACTCGTCCAGTTGAGTCTTTCCATTTAGGAACGCCAATTATTTAAATATAGGATCAGAAATACATCTCCTTGACGAGAGTTCATGAATAATCATTCTCCCCGCCGGCCTCTCCTGCATTATGACCGCGTATTCGGCCTTTTGCTCATCTCCCCCTGGTTGCTGGGAGTGCTATTCTTTAAATTACTGCCCATCCTGGCTTCTTTGGGCATTTCTTTTACCGATTTTCACTTGCTCACCCCTCAGGAAACCACTTTTATTGGGTTGGAAAATTACATTCGCCTTTTCAGGGACGAAGCAGCCGGCTATGTATTGTTCGAGACCCTGGCACTGGCGATCGCTACGATTCCCATGCAGGTCATTGCTTCCATCCTTTTGGCTGGATTGCTCAACAGCTCCCGGTTAAAAAGGGAGAACACTGCTGCGCACCCTTTTCTTTCTCCCCAGTATTATCCCCAGCGTGGCAATCCTGTTCATGTGGCTCGGCTTCATGGATCCTGGCAGCGGTTGGCTGAACCGCCTCATCCTCCAACCTCTTGGATTGACCGGCTTCAACGGTGTCTATTCCGAGGCGGCGCGCGGCGCCCTGTTTGCCGTCAGTTCGCTATGGTCGATCGGACCCGGGATGTTGATCATGCTCAGCGCGTTGCAGGGATTGCCCCCCGAGATACACGAGGCTGCCCGGGTGGATGGTGCCGGTCCCCTGGTTCGCTTTGTCTCAATCACCATCCCTCTCATCTCCCCGGCGGTCTTTTTTGCCCTGGTCATCAATCTCATCACTGCATTTGGCGGTGTTGTCTTGTTGGATCGCGGCAATGTCTTCAGTGGCAGTATTTCTCCATATGACGGTTATATCTCGTACACGATGTTTGAACAGATGGATTTGGGCTATGCCTCCAGCCTGGCATGGATATTCTTCATCATTGTGATGGTTGTGATCGCACTCCTGTTCCGTTCATCCAGAAGTTGGGTTTATTTCCCGGATCGGAAGGATTGACCATGCGCAGCTCGGTCATCTCTCGCCAAAGCCATAGTTCCTCATACCTTTATACCCTTGCGTCGCTGGGAATCGCTTGGCACAGGTTTGCTCAACCTGATTGTGATATCCCTTTTGGGTCTATACCTTTTTCCGCTGCTATACATGGTCTCGACTGCCTTCATGGATGGCAGGCAGTTGTTGGACCGCAATGCGCCCGTCTATCCTGCGCAGCAACTCAGCTACAATTACCAGGATAAGAATCGCTTGATCTATACCGTTCCCATGGACGGCACGTCCCGTCAGCTTGCCCTGGTAAAAGCCGGGCGTACCGTCAGCGAATTCATTGACCCGCAGGATGCTTCTGCCGGGATCATTCAATGGGAGGGGAATTGGCGCAGCTTGAAGGGTGTCTATCGTTTTCATGCCACCTGGGACAATTTTATCCAGTTGTTCGATACCATGCGCCTTCTTGGCATGATCCGCAATACCTTGTTGATGATCTTGATCAGTGAGATCGGTGTGCTTATCTCGTCCATTGTTGTTGCCTATGGATTTACACGTTTCCCCTTGCCTGGGGGCAACTTGTTGTTCTATGTGTTGATCGCCACCATGCTCATCCCGGAAAAGGTGACCCTGATCCCGACTTATTTCTTCTTTGTGCGCGTCCTGGATTGGAACGGCACCTGGTTGCCATTGCTCCTGCCTTTCTTCTTTGGCAATGCTGTCTATATTTTCCTGTTGCGCCAAAACTTTAAGAGCATCCCCAAAGATCTGGACGAAGCTGCCATGTTGGATGGCGCCGGTCCCCTGCGCATCCTGTTCTCGGTGATCCTGCCGCAATCCTGGCCGGTTGTCATTACCACCTCCCTGCTTCATTTCTTCTACATTTGGAATGAAACCCGCCAGGCCGCTTTATACCTGGGCATCCGGCCTGACCTGGCTCCGGTCTCCTTTGGGGTGCAGACTTTCCAGACGCTTGCCCCCATTCAAAACCTGTTGCAAGCCAGTGCCCTGGTAATTATGATCGTTCCGGTAATTGTGCGTCCTAATATCGCAGAAATTCTTCCTGCAAAACATGATCATTACCGGAATGGAGAAATAAAACCATGTTCAGAAATCCTTCCCACCGCACGATCCTGGGCATTTGGTTGGGGTGGGTTGTCATCATGTTCGTCTACCAGTTAATGGTCCCGGCGCGTTTCGACCTGGCCAGGCCGGACTACGCCCTGCAATGGACAGCTGCTGAAACACTCCCCAACAGCCAGGCTGGCAAGGTCTACCTGAACGAGCCTTTCCTTAACACCCATGTGTCATGGGATTCGGAATACTACCTGGCGATTGCTGTCGGAGGTTATGAGGACCCTGGCATTGGCAGGATAAACGTTGCCTGGGGGAATGTCTCCTCCGGCGGCGGATTTTGGCCCTTCATCATCCCATCTTCCGCGGTGCAGGGTATCGGCGGGATCTCGCGGAGTTATGCATTTTTCCCCTTTTATCCGCTCATGATCCGGCTATTTTCATATCCTCTCTCCCTGCTCGGATTGACACCCATCGCCACCGCGACCCTGGCGGGTGTCATCGTCTCGATGTTGGGCACGCTGGCGGGGATGTTGGCGCTTTATGAGATGGCCCAAGCGGAACTTGGGAAAGATGGCGGTCTGCGCGCTGCTTTTTACCTGGTCATCTTTCCAAGTGGTTTTTTCCTTGCCCAGGTCTATACGGAAGGATTATTCGTTGGACTGGCATTCTCCAGTCTTGTATTGCTCCGCAGGGGGAACCACGGTTGGGCGGTATTGCTGGCGGTGCTGGCCACCCTAACCCGTGCAGTGGGCGTGGCGCTGATCATTCCCCTGATCAACTCCTGGGTGAGGGAAAATGAGTGGCGCGAGCTTGACCTGGAATGGCGCCAGATCTATTACCATGGTTTACCCTGGAAAGCGATTTTCCACGGATTGGTCACCCTGACCCCCTTGCTGGTCTTTATAATATGGCGGGTCTCCTACTACGGCATGGCTTTTGGCAAGGTGGAAACTGAATTCTTTGGGCGCGGATTGTTATCCTTGGGATCTTCTTTCCTGAACTGGACCCATGCTTTCCAGGATCTTCTTGGAGATAATCCTCAAGCGGCAGCTTATTATGCGCTCGAATGGGGCGCGATCCTCCTGGGTTTGACCGCCTGCATCTTGGAATTTCGCCACAATCCGGACCTTGCCTGGTTTGGCCTGCTGGTGGTGTTGCTGTCCTTTACCAGCGGTCCGGCACAGGGGATGCACCGCTATATCCTGGCCGCGCCGCCTGTCTTCCTGTTTCTAAGCAGGTTGGGACGCCGGGAAGCCTTCGACCGCGCCTGGATCATCGCCAGTATCCTGCTAATGGGCATGATGGCTACCCTGTTTACTTTCGACCTGTGGGCTGGCTGAATATCAAGGATGGATCAAATAATGCCGGAACTGACCGCTCGCGGGTCTTTCCCGGCATTTTTATTTTCAACCAGAATGGCAGCAGGTTTACTTGTTTTCAGCTGCCTTTTCGGCATCTGCCGCGTGCAACTTTTCGGCTGCCCGGAAATATTTCAGGTAGCGCAAAGAATTCGCGTCCCGTCCCAGCAGCAGGTCGGCGGCGCGGACGGTGAGCCCCAGCTTGGCTGGATCGGTGATCGAGCAGGTGGCTCCCATCTGGATCGCCAGTGTCAGGAATGCTGCGTTGACCGTCGGGCGGTCGGGCAAGCCGAAGGAGACATTGCTCGCGCCCAGGTTGATGTTCACGCCGAATTCTTTGCGCAGCAGGTCGATCGTCTGGAGTGTGATCAATGCCGCCTTGCTGTCTGAGCCAACGGTTAATACCAGCGGATCGATCACCAAATCTTCGATGGGAATGCCTTTCCGGGCGGCGCGTTCGATGATCTTCTCGGCAACAGCCAGGCGCCCCTCTGCAGATCCCGGGATCCCATTGTCATCCATTGTCAGGCCGATCACTGCGGCTCCGTATTCCTTGACCAGTGGCAGGACGCTTTCCAGGCGTTTTTCCTCCCCGCTGACCGAGTTGACCAGTGGTTTTCCGGGAGAAACAGCCAATCCTGCAGCCAGCACAGCCGGATTCCCCGAGTCGAGACACAGGGGTATATCTGCGATCGATGCAACCAGCTCAACGATCTTTGGGATGATGCTGATTTCATCCAGCCCGGGAACACCGACATTAATATCCAGCACATCCGCTCCCCATGCCACCTGGTTCTCGACCAGTTGGCGGACATAGTCCAGGTTCCCCTCGGTCAGTGCTGCTCCCAGCTTCTTCCGCCCGGTGGGGTTGATCTTCTCGCCGATCATCACGAATGGACGGTCAATGCCGATGGTGACTTCCTTGGTCTTCCCTTTCAAAATGGTATGCATAAGTTCTCCTTCGACGCAAGAGCTGATTTATTGGGTCAACAGACCCGCTTCCCTGACGATGCGCGGTACGATTTCCTCCCAGCCGACGGGCATGATATGCAACCCGTGGATGCCCTGCTGTTCGTATCCTTTCACTTTTCGTGCCAGTTCCAGGGCGATCTGAACGCCTTCCTCCTGGGCGTTCCCGGTCGCATCTGCAATCTCCATCCTTTTTAGGATGGACTCTGGAACATACACGCCCGGCACCTCGGTCATGTAACGTGCCATCTTCAGGCTTTTTAGCGGGGTGATGCCGACCATGATGAAAACCTTGTCGAGAATGCCGCGTTTTGCCAGTTCATTCAGCCAGGTTTCCATGCGTTCAATATCATAGACCAGGTTGGTCTGGAAGAACTGCGCCCCGGCATTGACCTTCTTTTGCTCGCGCAAAGCCTGGAATTTTGGTTCAGAGGCGAACGGGGAGGCTGCCGCACCGAGGAAAAACTTGGGCGGGAACTTGATCTCGCGCCCGTCCAGGTAATGTCCCTCGTCGCGCATGCGGCGCAGGATCCAGATCATCTGGATCGCATCCATGTCATTGATATCCATCCGCCCGCTTGGTTGAGGTGCCAGCACCGGGCTGTCACCGGTGACGCACAGCACGTTGCGCACTCCCAGGGCTGCTGCACCCAGGATCTCGCCCTGCAGGCTGGCGCGCGTCCGGTCCCGGGCCGCGATCTGCATCACCGGCTCTGCGCCGTGATCGATGGCAATCTTGCTGCATGCCCAGGAGGTCATCCGCGGGGTGGCGGATGCATTGTCTGTAAAATTGATGGCGGTCACGAATGGCTTGACGAGCTCGATATTGCTGCCTAGTTTGTTGGTTGATACCGAGAGCGGTGGTGAAATCTCGCAGGCGATCACGAACTCCCCGGCCTTCAAGCGTCTTTCCAGCTCCGACACCGGTTCCGCATCCTTTGCTGGATGGTATTCGCTGTCACCCTGCCACCAGGCTGGTTGGCGCACAGGCCTAAACACACCATCCCATGTTTCGGAGCGTGTTTCCTTCTTTACCAGTCCTCGGATCACGCTTCCCGTGCCCATCTTGCGTACCTGGTTCATTACGTCAGCCCAGGTCTCGGTGCCCACTTTTTCCCAGTCCAGCGGAGGCAGCACCTCCAACAGTTTTTCCTGGCGCCCCATTTTGAAGGCGCGCTCGTTGATCTTGTACCAGATGCAGGGACGTGTCTTGTCCACGTAGCAATGTTCGGGGGTTGAACCGCCGCAGGGACCGTTTCGTAAGCCTTTGGGGCATTCCATCGGGCAGATGAAAGCGGTCTCCTCAGCAGGCAGTTGCCACACATGCGGCAACCAAACAACGGCCCCTTGATCATGAATTCAATATCTTCAAGGATTCGGTTGCCGAAAGATGCTTTCTTGAATGGCGAGTAAGCGGGTTGCCAGCGTCGGGCTGGGGTAAAAATGGGCATGAATGACTCCTGTCAACCTGGTGGAATAGGGAGGATCTGGATAAATCTGGCTTCATCAAACGGGTTTATGGATAATATCATTTATTTGTATGGCGAACAACCTGACGAAAAATCGTTGCGTCAGTAATGCCCATCCAGGCAGAACGAATTTCATCCAAGGGTAGATTTTCGACCCGCGATTGCAGATCAAAATAACAGGGTGGCCCGCTGTTCGGGCTCATATGCTGGCCAGTCGGGCAGACCGGGATGGTTCGGATCTCCCGTGCGCGCAAAGGCTGTCCAGGCATTCATCATTGCTCGCGACAAGGCGACTTCAGCGTCAGTTCCGGTGACCTGCATCATGTCGGCGACATCCGTTGTCTTCAGGTTGCCGAATACGAAGTACAACTCCATCACGTGAGGCGCAACACCCAGCTTTGGGGCGGGGTGGGAGAAGCAGTAAAAAAACACCTTTGAACCGGCAGCCTGTTGCGCCTCGGCAAATAAGGTAATTGGGACGCGGAAGACCTCGTCCGAGAATAAGTGATTGTATTCCCGGTGTGCAGCGCGGTCCTTGGCGGCAAGGTAACTGCGGTACAAATGCAGCAAAGTTTTGATCTGCCTGCTGGTTGCACCCAGTTTCCTCAATTTCGAAAGGATGTTGAACTTGACCACGGTCGCCACCAGGCCGGGTTTGAGAATGAGTCCGAATAAGGGAAGTTCCTCCGCGTTGACGCCCAGGATGACCGGGATATCCTTGGAGCAACCACTGCGCAGGGCACTATACACATCCTTCAGGGATGATCCTCCCGTCAATGACCGGGTAGAAGGCGCGATCGCTGAATAAAAGGCGTCCGCCGGCTTTCTTTTCCGCCCGCAGGATGGCTTCATATGGAGCCTGTTGAAGCGCAGCCAGGTCTCCCGCTGAAATTTGAAGCTCATGAAGGAATTTGCGGGTGCCGGTTTTTGCAAAGCGCCGGTTGTCCTCCTGCAACTCGAACGGGAAGGCACCACTTTCCAGGATCGCTTTATGGAACAACCCTTTAGCCAGGGGCATGACCAGCAGGTAGGCTACCGAGGTGGCACCCGCGCTCTCGCCAAAAATGGTGATATTGGCTGGATCGCCGCCGAAATCACCGATGGTTTTCTGGATCCACTCCAGCGCGCAAACCTGGTCCTGCAGGCCAAGATTTGGCGAGATCTCGTCCGCATACAGGAATCCGAACGCGCCCATGCGGTATTCGATCGTGACCACGACCACATCCCCGCTCTCTGCCAGCGGACCACCATAGGTTCGCGGGCGCGAACCGCTGTCGATCAGGAAGCCGCCGCCGTGGATGAAGACCATCACCGGGCGCGCCTTCCTGTCTGCTGCCGGGGTATGGATATTCAGGAAAAGGCAATCCTCGGATTCTTCCAACTGGATGGGCGGTGTGTCAGGATAAGCTTGCGGTGCCATCGCTCCGAATTGCGTCGCCTCGTAAACGCCTGCCCAACGGTCGATGAGTTTCGGTGGCTGGAAGCGCAGTTCTCCAATTGGGGCATGGGCGTAACGGATGCCCAGAAAATCCTGGTGACCTGCTTTCTGCAGACCTTTGATTTCCCCCAGGCGTGTGTGGACGATGATCTCTGCAGGAGTCTCCATTATTCTGCCATTTCCCAATCGAACTCATAGCTGCCACTGCCAACTTCCAGCATCACCGTGTCGCCCACCTGGCGCAGGTTACGGAAATATATATTTTCTTCCAGCATCTTATTCTCTGTTCGTATGCTTTCGATGCGGGAATTTGGGAGGGCGATTTGAGCGCTTGTGTTGGGTGGAATGACTGCTGTCAATTTCACTTGGCTGCCGTTGCGCCTCCAGGCTGTGCTCACCAGTCCATAGGGCGAGTCAAAACTGGCTTCAGCATGGACCAATCCACCGCCGGGCTGCGGCTGGATGAATATATGCTTGTAAGCCGGGGCATCCGGATCGAGTTCCAGCCCTGCCACGACACGATACAGCCAATCTCCGATCGCACCGAACGCATAGTGGTTAAAGGAGACCATGTTGTCGCTGCCGATTGCCGATTCGTTGGTACTGCCGTCGGGCTGGATCGCATCCCACCGTTCCCAGATGGTGGTTGCCCCCAGCTTGACCGGGTACAGCCAGGATGGGCAGGTCTCCTGGAGCAACAGGCGGTAAGCAGTATCCGTCTGACCGTTGTTGCTCAGGGCAAAGTTCAATGCGGGTGTGCCAAGGAAACCGGTGGTGAGATGGTCGCCATGCTTGCGGATGTCGTCTACGAGGTGCCGGACTGAAGCCATTCGAACATCGATTGGCAGCAGGTCGAACTCGAGAGCCAGCACGTAGGCAGTTTGAAAGCCGTTCGGGATGGATCCGTCTTGGGCCAGGAAACGGTCGCAAAATGCAGCCCGGATGTTCTCAAATAATTTCTGGAAACGTTCGGCTTCGTCGTTATGACCGATGATCCTGGCGATGCGCGCCAGCAGTCCTGCGGAGTAAGCGTAATAAGCAGTCGCGATCCATGGCTTTTTCGCCATCCACTCTTTCTGACCTTCCCCGGGTGCCAGCCAGTCGCCGAAGTGAAAGCCGCTGTCCCAAATAAAACGCTCCCGGCGGAAGTATCGCCGCAGGTGGAGGAGATCCCTAAAATGTAACCAGGCAGCACTGTTCCTTTCATAACCCAGCCATTTCTTCATGCTGGTGTATTGGTCAGCAAGAATGCGCTTGTCACCGTAAACGAGGTAGTGCGTCCAGGGCACAATGATGGCGGCGTCCCCCCAGCCCGAGGAGGCAATTGGCAGGCGCAATTTGGCAGGGATCCAGAATGGCACCGCGCCGGTGAACGAGTGAGACACGGACAGGTCTTTCAGCCATTTGCGGAAGAAGCGACCGACGTCCATGTTGAAGGCAGCCGTACGGGCAAAGACCTGCGCATCCCCGGTCCAGCCGAGCCGTTCATCCCGCTGCGGGCAGTCGGTGGGGATGTCCAGGAAGTTGCCTTTCTCGCCCCAGCGGATATTTTCCTGGAGCTGGTTGACGAGCGGATTCGAGCAGGAAAACTTCCCAGTCGGGCGCAAATCGGAATGAATGACGATCCCTGTCAGGGTGGAGAGATCCGCCTTGGCATAATTGCGGATGCGTGCGAAACGGAAACCGAAGAATGTGAAGTGTGGTTCATAGATTTCTTCCCCCGACCCTTTACAAGTATAGGTGATCTGTGATCGGGCAGTACGATAATTGTCCCGATAAAAATTTCCATCCTTATCCAATATTTCTCCGAAATCGATCGACACCTGCTGACCCGCTTCTCCACTCACCTTCAGTCGGATCCACCCCACCATATTCTGACCGAAGTCCACCACTGTGTCACCGGCCGGGCTCTGGAAGATCCTTTTCGCAGTCACCGTCTCGATTTGGCGTACTTTTTCTCCCAATGGTGCCACCAAACGCCGAACGGGAAAACTCCTGTAGGTCCGGGCGGAGGCCCAGGCACCATCATCGAATGCGTGGTTCAGCCAGTTCGATTCAAGGCGGGCATCGTAATCTTCGCCATCGTAGATGTCCGAGCGCAATATCGGCCCTATGGATACCTTCCAGCTCGGGTCGGTCAGGAGGTTTTCGTGGCTGCCGTCCTGGTAATCGATATGCATTTGCATAAAAATGGCACCGTGCTTGCCCCATGTATTGCGTCCCTTGATCTGGAAGCGGCCGCGGTACCAGCCCTCGCCCAGTGTCATCCCGATCACGTTCATGCCGCGCAGCAGCTCCGCTTCGTAAACTTGATATTGGATATGGTGACTGTATTCAGTCAATCCGGGTGTGAAAAGTTCATTGCCAAGACGTTGTCCATTCAGGTGGATCTCGTAAAGTCCCAGCGCGCTGGCATAAACGCGTACACGCTGCACCTCTTTTGTCACCGCGAAAGCTTTGCGGAAATAATATACCGGTTTGAATTCCTTAAATTTTTCCTTGAATGGGGTTGTCAACCAATTGGCCTTCCACTCGGCATTCGAAAGGATGCCCATCTCCCACCAGGCGCTCTCGCTCCACTCCGATTCGCCCCCTGCATTGTCCCAGGCTTTGACGTGGTAATAATACCGGGTGCGGGATTCCAAGGACACACCGGCATATTCCACGTGCAAGGATTGCTCAGACTCAATCCGCTGGCTGTCCCAGGTGATTTCATCGAACGTGGCTGTTTTACTCACCTGTACCCGGTAAGCGCTTTGAAGGATATTGCGCTGATCCGTATGGATTTGCCAGCAAAGGTGCGGCTTGGGCGTGTCGATACCCAGCGGATTTGTCAGTGATTCACAAGTAAGATTTATAACTTTCAACATGATTATCTCCATCTGGCGGGTTGGGAAACCCGCTCTACGACAAGCATTCCCACAATTTCTGAACCAGCGGGATGCTGCGCGAATCACCTTCCGATAGTTCCGCCATCCGGTTCATTACATATGCCAGGGTGATGTTGCGCTCCAGGTCCATGACACACACCGAGCCGCCAAGCCCGGTGGCATAGAAACTTCGTGGACCAAGCAGCAGGTCCTTGTTGAGCAGGAGCACGCCCAGCCCCCATGCAGATGGACGCCCAAATGCGATCGCATCCTTGCCGCGGATTTGTTCATGGATTGCCCGTTCGACCATGTTGCGCGAGAGAACTTGCCTGCCATTGTAGGAACCACCATTTGCCAGGATGGAACCCAACTGTGCCACCGAGCGGGCATTCCCGATTCCGTTGCCTGCGGGGATTTCTGCCGCATGGCAGGCGCGGGCATTAAAGCGGTTCCCATCCAGCGGTGGGTTTACGGCAATTTTCATCGCGCTCGGGAATAGAAACCGAAGCAGCGCCAACTGGAAAGGAGTGATTTTCTGCTGCGTGGGGAGGACATCCGCCACTCGTGGCTCTTCCTGTTCCGGTAGACCAATATGGAAGTCAATTCCCAGCGGCGCAGCGATTTCATCTTGCAGGAACCGCCCAAGTGTCTTCCCGGTCACCCTTCGTAAGACTTCGCCGAGCAGGAAGCCGTATGTGAGCGTGTGATAGCCGATTTTTTCGCCCGGCTTCCACCACGGCTTTTCAGCCTCCAACAGGCGGACTACCTTGTCCCAGTCGTACATGTCCTCGAAGGTGACCCTTGGCGTGAATGCGGGAACACCCGCCGTGTGTGAGAGCACGTGGCGGACGAGGATCCTGTCCTTGCCGTGGCTGGTGTATTCAGGCCAATATTTGGCAATGGGTGCGTCCAGGTCGATCTCGCCGCGGTCGGCGAGCAGGAGGATACATAGCGCTGTGACCATCTTTGTCGTCGAGAACACGTTGACGATCGTGTCCCGATTCCAGGTCCTTGTACGAGCCGAATCAGCGTACCCACCCCACAGGTCCACGACGATCCGCTCTCCGTGGATCACCGTTAGCGACGCGCCAACTTCATTCCTTGTAAGCAAAGTTCTGGCGGAATTCATCCTCAACGGGTTTGAATCCCTTGTCGCAAGCACCTTCGACCAACAAATCATCCATTTGAAATCCCTGTTGCAGCCAGCGCTTCCTTCTTCTGGGCGTGTTTCACCTCGAGCTCCTTCTGCAGGTCCATCAAGCGCTGACCCTTGAACGGGTAGATCCACAGGAGGAATAGGCTGAGCAGGGTGACAATTTGCGGGATAAGCAGGAAGATGATCTTGATGCCGAGCAGCACACTTTCCGGCTGGCTTTCAGCAGGTGCCCCCTGAATGTAAGCAAAAGCCAGCATGATTGCTGTTCCCACGGCGGGGCCGAAACTCTCAGCCGGCTTGACCAGCAAGGCGTTCATCCCGTAGAACATGCCCTCACGCCTTTGACCGGAGCGCATTTCATCGTCGTCAATGACCAGCATTTGCATGGCGCTTTTGAATACGGAGGCACCGCCGAAGAAGGCGTTCCACACGATCCCCACCCAGATCAGCCATTCACGCGCCGGATCGAGGACCAGGAAGAAAATGGTCAAGCCTCCCAGGACCTGCATGATCCCATAGGCGATCATCAAGTTGATCATCCCGGCTTTTTCGCGCAGCCGCATGGCAATAATATTGGAGATATATCCGATCACCACGCTGCACAGGTAGTACCACAGGATGTTCTTTTCCCCGATGATGTACCAGAACATGAAGGTGAATGCGGTGGTCATTGTCCCGGAGAGCTGCCCGATGAAGTTCATCCCAACGATGCACAGGAAGGCCTTGTTCCACAGGGTGAATTTGGCAGCCTTCCAGAAAGGTACGGAAGGATCCTGCTGAAATTCCGGTTTTTCCTTGCAGAGTTTGATCACCAGCAAGTAGAAGAAAGGAGAAATAATGGCGATCACCAGGCTGGCGATCTTGATTTGTTCGTGGTTGAACGTGCTGACCGCCAGCAGAGGCAAGCCCAGGAAGAAAACCACGATGGTGCTGATCAGGCTGATCTTGGTTCGTTCGTCCACATCCATGGTCATTTCCGGCAACAGGGCCATCCAGGTCATGACCACCATGGTCATCAGCGTGTCGTAGAAACAGACGGTCAGGGTGAAATGCAGAAAAAGCAGGAACTGCGAGTTGTGGGTGGTGGGAATCCACCAGATCAGTGCAAACGCCAGCGCCCACAGGGGTGCGCCCCACTTGATGTAGATTAACCTGCGGCTCCCCCATTTCTTTGCATTCGTGTTGTCGCTGAGATAACCGATGATCGGATCATTGAAGGCATTGATGATGCCGTAAATTGCCAGCCCGATGTACCAGAGTTTCGGATCGAGTTTCAGGTCGTTGAGGAAGAACTTCGAATAGGCGAACCCAAAGAAGCCGATCATCAGAACGGTCGGGACCATGCCGGACAGGTACCCGATCACTTGCCGGGCGGGGAGTTTTTCCTTGGTCTGCAATTTTTCGGTGTTGAAGAGGGCGTTCATGCGACGATCTCCTTTGCTCTTGGGAGTGGATTCTGGGATGACCAGGGGTGGTAAGGCTAAAACTTCTTATATGCCTCGCTCATCTTCCGATATTCGATGAACGGTTCATTGATCAGCTTGCTGGAAAGCATGATCTGGCAGGCTTCTTCCAGGGTGGATGACCAGAAGAAGGCTTCATCCAATGTTTGTCCCGTGGCAAAGCTGCCGTGCCCGCGCAATAGGATGATCTTATAGTTTTGCAGGGTGGAGGCCACCGTGTTTGCCATCTGGGGTGTACCCGAGGCGAACTCTTCTGTGACCACAGGGATCTTTTTGAGCAGGTAGGAGGCTTCGTTGTCGATCGGCACGATCTCGTCCCGCGAGAGGGAGAAAGCGATCGCCGTGCGCGGGTGGCAGTGCACCACAGCCAGCGCCGGAGTCTTTTGGTAGATCGTGCGGTGCACCAGCAATTCCGTGGAAGCCAGCGCCACACCGCTGTCGTTCTTGTCGATACGCGTCTCGATCAGGTCATGTGGCTTGAGCGCGCCCAGCATGGCACCGCGCCGCTTGATGATCACCCTGTCTCCCAGGCGGATGCTCAGGTTGCCTCCGTGAGAGCTGATCATGTTCTGCGCGTACAGGTCGCGCCCGATCTCACGGAACATCTCGTAAATTCGTTCGTCGATCATGGCACCATCTCCTTCAGCCCAAGTTCTTCCAGTTTCTTAGGCGTGGGCACACCGTTGGCATCCCAACCTCGGGCGCGGTAGTATTCCTTGAGCATCGGTTCCAGGTGCACCACCCAACCCTTGGTCGGGCCGTCCGGTGCTGCTTCATTTAGCAGCCGGGCAGGCAGCGTGTCGTCCTTGCTGGTGAACCCCTCGCGCAGGTTATACAGCCGTTCCAGGTTCCACACCCTCTCCCCCACCTTGATCAAATCGCCGGTCGCATACTGGATTCCGGTCACGGCAGTCAGCGTACGGGCGAAGTATTCGTCCGCCACACCCATGCTGGTGAACTTGCACAACACCAGCGAATCGATGGCTGCGCTCGAGTTCTGGTTCAGGATGACGAAACTGGATTTCCCCTGCACCTGGAAGCGATCGATCAGCTTTGGCAAGCCCAGGACTTCCAGACCCGAGCATGTTGCCGCGCATGTGACAGGCCCCGCGGTTGGATGTAGCCAGCAGCAGCCCCTGTCCTTGCATGCCACGCGGGTCATACGCCGGCATCTCCAATCCTTTGACCGACATGGAGAGCTCCGGGGCGCCATACTTGGTTGCCAGGCGCAAGCTGCCTTCGGCCATATCCGCGCCCAACCCGCGGCGGTAAGCCATGTCTTCCAGGGTGGGAGCCAGCAGGTCCGCCCGGGCAAAGCGCAAGTCAGAATTGATCAAGCCTCTTTCGCTCAATTCCATTGCGCAGCCGATCGTGTTCCCGGCAGAGATGGTGTCGAATCCCAGGTCGTTGCACAGGGCGTTGGCTTCGATGATGGCTTCCAGGTCGTCGATCCCGCATTGTGCCCCGAATGCCCAGGTCGTCTGGAATTCCGGACCTTCCACTTCGCCGGTCTTTTCTGTTCTACTGACCCGTGTGCAGTGGATCGGGCAGGCCCAGCAGGCATCATTTTTCACCAGGTAAGTTTCTGACAAGGCTTCCCCCGAGATGGCCTCCGCGCCTTCGAATTGATTGCGCTGGTGGTTGCGCGTTGCCAGGGCGCCGATATTGTTGACCAGGTTCATCATCACCACCGTGCCGAATTCCGGCAGCGCCTGGCTGGTGAGCGGGCTGGCAGCGATCAATTTGCGCGCTTCGTACAGCATGAATTTGTAGTTTTCCGGATCGGCGATCGAGGTCTTTCCGCTCCCTTCCACCACGATGGCCTTCAGATTCTTGGAACCCATCACCGCGCCGGGCCCGCCGCGTGCCAGGGCGCGCTGCCCGTCGTTCATGATCGATGCAATGCGGCTTAGGTTCTCTCCTGCCGGGCCGATGCACAGGACATTGCGGTGGTTCTTGTCCTGTCCCAATTTGCTGGTCACTTCTCTCACCCGCAGCCCCCACAACTCCGCAGCATCGTGGAGGCTGGCTTGTGCGTCCTTGATCTCGATATACACCGGCTTTTCCGCCTTGCCGCGCACGATCAGGGCTGCATATCCAGCCTTCTTGAACTGCATTCCCCAGAAGCCGCCCGAGTTGGCGTCCAGGATCGTTCCGGTGAGCGGGCTCTTGGTGCTGACTGAGAAGCGGTTGCTCGTTTGGTAGGCGGTACCGGTCAGTGGGCCATTGGTAAAGATGAGCACGTTTTCCGAAGAGAGCGGGTCCACCTCGGGACCGACCAGGTCCCAAAGCAGTCGCGCTCCCAGGCCGCGCCCGCCGATGAACTGGTGCGCCATGTCCATATCCAGGGGGTAGGTTTTGATCGCCCCTGTGGTCAGGTCTATATCCAGGATGTTTTCATTCCAACCATGCATGAATTTGGTTCTCCTTGTCTTTCAACCACCTGCAACGGGTGGGAAGAAGCCGATCTGGTCCTGCTCGGAGACAGCAGTCTGCAGGCATGTTTCCGGGTTCAGGATCCGACCGTTGAGCGTGATGATCAACCGTGGGCGGATTTTCTCCCCATCCAGCAGGAAGCCCTGTACTCCTGGGAGTTCCTGGACCAGCCTTTCGAGCACTTCCTGAATGCTCAGACCCGGCAGGCGCAATTCCTTCTTCCCGGCAAGTGTTCGCAAATTGGCGTACAGGTTGACAATGGGCATCTCAGCTCCGCCCAGCAAGTACATGTTTCTCGTACTCTTTAATATCCCGCATAAATTCCATCCCGACGGGCACATTTCTTCGGCTGCAGTAATGATCCCAGACCGCATTGAAAGGCATCGCCTTGAGTTCTTCCTGTAATGCCAGCCTGCTGGAGTAATCACCGGCTGCTTCAAATTCGATGAGCATCTTCCGCGGTTCCAGCAGTGCCTGGAGCAGGGCGCGCAGGGTGTTGCGGGCGCCTATGGTCCAGGCAGCGATGCGGTTGATGCTCGCATCGAAATAATCCAGCCCGATATGCACCCGCTCCAGGGCATCGTTGCGCACGATCTCTCCGGCGATGGCCTGCAGGTCGTCGGTAAAGGTGACCACGTGGTCGCTGTCCCAGCGCACCCCGCGGCTGACGTGCAGGAGGAGCTGATCGAGGAAGAGCAACAAGGAGGAGATCTTGTCGGCAATGGACTCGGTGGGATGGAAGTGCCCGCTGTCGAGGGTCAGCAGGATCTTTCGGCTGACCGCATAGGCGGTATAGAATTCCATTGAACCGGTGACATAGCTCTCCGAGCCGATGCCAAACAGCTTGGGCTCGACCGCATCCAGGTTGTGCGGGAGCCTTTCAGCCAGGACGGTGTCGAGCGCTTCCAGCAGGCGGCGGCGCGGTCCCTGCCGGTCGGCGGGGGTATCTTTAAAACCATCCGGGATCCAGATGTTGGTGACGGCGGGAGTTCCGAGCTCGCTGCCAAAGTATTCGCCGATCCTTCGGCTGGCGATGCAGTGCTCGATCCAGATATTGGCGGATGCCCGGGTCGCGGTGGGACAGGGTGAATCCGTCCGCGGCCTTGGGATGCGAGAAGCAGGTGGGGTTGAAGTCCAGGCCGTGACCGTTGGCCTTCGCCCAGTCCACCCAGGCAGAGAAGTGGCGCGGTTCGATCTGGTTGCGCTCCACTTTCTTTTCAGATTCGAGATAGATGGCATGCAGGTTCAGGCGGTGGCGGCCCGGAATTAAGCGGTAAAGCCAGGTCCAGGTCGCGGCGCAGCTCGGCCGCATTGCGTGCCTTGCCAGGGTAATTGCCGGTGGCGGCGATCCCGCCGGTCAATTCGCCGCCGGGATTCTCAAAGCCGCCCACGTCATCCCCCTGCCAGCAGTGCAAGCTGATCGGGACTGTTTCAAGGCGTTGCAGGGCAGCCTCCGTGTCCACGCCCAGGGCGGCGTACTGTTCGCGGGCGATCTGGTAGGCGGATTGGATTTGGGTTTCGTTAGGTTTCATTGTGCACCTGTTAAAAGATATTCTGCCTGACTTCGAAAGTCCCGCAGATCGAGCGGATCTCGTCGGCACTCAATCCTTCGCCGATTTCCCCAACTGCCAGGTTGAGGTACTCGTACTTGGCCGCGGTCTCGGCGTATTCGACCCGGTCGGCGGCGCGCTTGACCGAGACATCCGAGCGGGCCATGACGCCGTGCTTGGCCCAAATAACGATGCGGTGCTTGCGCAGGCATTCCACGTTTGCAGCCATCAGCTCTGCTGAACCGGGGAGGCGGAAGGGGATGAAGCCGATCCCCTCCGGCAGGTTGACGATCGTCTCCGGTTGCCAGCGCAGGAGGTGCCTGTTGAGATAAGACTTCGTCCTGGTAGCGAGGGATATGGCTGAGATAGGTCAGGTGAACAGGCTGTGCATGGATCACTGCATGGAAGTTCGTTCCCGTAGCCAGCATCTGGTCGTAGTGTACGGCGAGATGGGAGTTGAACTCGCTGGTGATGTGGTCGAAACGGCGTTGGATAGCCGTGTAAACGGCTGCCGTCTTGCCGTCTTCATTAACCACCAGGCAGGCAATGTTGGCGGTGGGATCTTCAATGATCTCGCGCAGCCGGCGGCCCGAGCCGCTGACCAGGAAGGTCGCGCCTTCCAGTTCAGGTACTGCCTGGGGCAATTCGATCTCGCCTGCCACCGGGAAGTGGGTGCGCGGCTCCAGGTTCCACACCGTCCCGGTGTCCTTCCGGGAGCGCAGGCAGACCGATATGTTTCCGGCTGCTCCTTCGCTGGCTTCGATCTCGGCCAGGTGACGGCCCGCCTGTCCCATCATGTGTAACAGGTCATCCATTTCAGGATAAGGAGGAGTTAGCATGTGCAATCCTATTCAAATAGAGGGGTGAAACAATTCATGCCTGCAATCTTGAACTGTTTTTTTCAAACCATTCATCCCAACGTGCACTGTCCTGGGGGTGGTATTCTTCAATCTCAAATGAACGCCGCACCAGGGCACGGGCATTTTCAAGTGAATCGATCTCGCCCAGGGTGATCGCCTGCATGAGGATGTTACCGCTGGCGGTTGCTTCCACGGGACCTGCAACCACCGTCCGCCCGGTGGCATCCGCGGTTAACTGGTTCAGCAGGCGGTTTTTCGTCCCGCCGCCGATGATGTGCAGCGGTTCGAGACGCTTCCCCGCCAACTCATCCAATTGTTCCAGCACGATGCGGTACTTGAGCGCCAGGCTTTCCAGTGCCACCCGGACGATCTCGCCCTGCGTTTCCGGGACAGCCTGGTCTGTATCGATGCAGAACTTGCAAATCTTTTCCGGCATGTTGCCAGGGTGCAGGAAAACCGGGTCATCTGGATTGATGACGGCCAGGAAAGACTTTGCCTTTGCGGCGAGATGGGTCAGTTCATCGTAGGAGAGGCCCCATTCCCGCTTGCATCCCTGCACGATCCATAGTCCCATGATGTTCTTGGATAGCCGCCAGTAGCCGAAGACACCGCCCTCGTTGGTGAAGTTGAACTCCAAGGCTTTCGGAGTGAGGACGGGATGGCGCACCTCCGCGCCCAGGATGGACCATGTCCCGGAACTGAGCCAGGCGAAATCTTCGTTTTCAGCCGGAACAGCCACGACCGCCGAACCGGTGTCGTGACAGGCCGGGGCGATGACAGGGATGGTTCCAGCACCGGTTTCATTCGCCACAGCCGGCAGAAGCTCCCCCAGGCGCGTCCCTGGTTCGATAACCTCGGGAAAGATGTGCGTCGGGATATCCAGCGCTTCTAGCAAGGGACCGCGCCCAGGTCCTGTGCAGTGGGTCGAAGCACTGCGTTGTGGTCGCGATCGGTAAATTCAGAGCAGTATTTTCCACTCAGCCAGTAGTTGAACAGGTCCGGCATGGTGAGAAAAGTCCGGGCGGCATCCAGCAGTGGAGATTTGGCGATCGACATGGACAGCAGTTGGTAAAGCGTATTGATCTGCATGAACTGGATGCCGGTCTGGGCGAAAATCTGTTCGCGCGGCACGCGCCGGAAGGCTTCCTCCAGCATGCCATCGGTGCGGGAGTCGCGGTAATGGTACGGATTGTCGAGCAGGACACCATCCTTATCGAGGAGTCCAAAATCCACCCCCCATGTATCAAGGGCAAGACCTTCCAGGGAAAACTCACTTGCAGACGCAGCAATGCCAGCCTTGATTTCGCTCCACAGCCGGGAGGCATCCCAGTGTAAACCGCTCGATTGGCTCAACGGCGTGTTGTCAAATCGGCGCGTTTCTTTCAGTGCAAGTCGCCGATCGGCAAATGTGCCGACAATGGCACGTCCGCTCTCGGCACCCAGGTCAAGCGCAAGAAAAGATGGGGAGGCTTTCATAAATTCATCCGTAAAGCGGTCCGAAGTTGGAGCAAGCGCGATAATCGGCGCCGGTCAGGTCGTCGGTACCGAAAGCACTCCACGCACTTGGGCGGAACAAGGCGGTATCTTCCAGGTTGTGCATACAGACCGGGATGCGTAATAGCGAAGCCAGCGTAACCAGGTCTGCACCAATGTGCCCGTAGCTGATGGCTCCGTGGTTGGCACCCCAGTTTGCCATGACCGAATAAGCATCCTTGAAGGCACCCTGGCCCGTAAGGCGTGGTGCGAACCAGTGAGTTGGCCAGGTGGGGTTTGTCCTTTCGCTCAATGCCTGGTGAACTTCATCGGGCAGGTCGACTGTCCACCCCTCCGCCAGCTGCAGGACCGGTCCCAGGCCCTTGACCAAATTGATACGGCTCATTGTTACCGGCATCCCGCCTCTGGTCAGGAAAGTCGAAGAGAATCCGCCGCCTCGGAAATATTCAGTGATCGCAGGACACCATGTGGTCGCCTCCAGGCATTTTTGGACTTCGGCTTGGCTTATTTCCCAGAATGGTTTCATGGCGGGCACTTGGTCCTTTTCCTGCAGACCCGTCGCATCAAGAGAAGCTGATCCCGAGTTGATCAAATGGATCAGGCCACTCGCTGCGCGACCACTTAATTCGTAGCCGGTCACCCGCTTCACTGCAGCCGGACTCCAATAGGTGCGCACATCGGCAAAAACCTGGGCAGTATTCGTCAACAACCGGCCAAACAACATGGTGACGCCATTCAGGCTGTCATTCTCTGTGGCAAAAACGAATGGCGCCCGGATGCCGTTCCAATCGAACGACGAGTTGAGCATGGCTTCCATGAAATCGCCATTCGGTAGGTAATCGGTCCACTGGCGCTGCCCCTGGAAGCCGCCCAGGATGGCATTGTGCCCCAGGGCTTCCTCGCCCCAATCAAGGTGTGCCAGTCTCGGATTCCCAACCATCAGGTCACGGGCAATCATCGTCATCTTGACGACCGTCTCCCAGTCCTTGTCCTTTTGAGCGCGAGAACGTTGCTTATCCGCAGGGTTGTAATCCCGGCCTTCGCTGCAGTGGATCTTTGTCCAGGCCAGGGCACGTGCATACTCTTCCGGGTCATAAATCCCTTCTTCTATGCGGCGCGCAATTTCCGTCATATCCACGGCTTCCACGCGCATCCCCAAATAGCTTTCAAAAAAGGATTGGTCCACGATGGAACCGGCAATCCCCATGGAGACCCCGCCGATCGATAGGTAGGATTTCCCGCGCATGATGGCGATTGCCAGGCCCGCCCTGGCAAAGCGTAGTATTTTCTCTTGAACATCCTGAGGGAGCTTCGTCTCACCGGCATCCTGTACATCGCGGCCGTAGATCGAGAAAGCCGGCAAACCTTTTTGGTTGTGACCAGCCAGCACCGCCGCCAGGTAGACTGCGCCAGGGCGCTCCGTCCCATTGAAACCCCAGACTGCTTTCGGCAGGTGCGGGTCCATATCCATGGTCTCGCTGCCGTAGCACCAGCAGGGCGTAACGCTGATGGATACCCCCACCCCTTCCCGGCGAAACAAGTCGGCTGATTGAGCGGATTCAGCAACCCCGCCAATACAGGTGTCCGATATGACGCACTTGACCGGGGAACCATCCGGATAGAACAGGTTGGCGCTCAAAAACTCGGCAGTACGGCGAGCCATCCCCATTGTTTGTTCTTCGAGTGATTCCCGCACCCCTTTGCGTCGTCCGTCGATGGTTGGGCGAATTCCGATTGTTGGCCAAATCACCTTCTGTGTGTCTTGCATATGTTGATCTCCTTATCTGCCTAAGAACAAGCAGCAAATTAGTGCATGGAACCACGATCACAGATGGTTACGCTGATCCCAGCTTGGCGAAACTTGTCTTCCCATTCCTGGCTGATTCCGGAATCCGTGTACAGGCAGCAGACCTGGTCCAGGCGGGCAAAGGGTGTCAGGTCTTCCTTCCCCAGTTTGCTGGAATTGACCAGCGCGTAGACCTGCTGCGCTGACTCGATCGCCTTGCGCTTGAGCTGGGCTTCCTCCAGGTGCACCTCGGTCAGGCCGCGTTCCACACTGAAACCGCTGGCGGAGACAAACGCCTTCTGGGTATGCAGATCCTGGAGGTTCTGTTCGCTGAATAATCCGGTGACAGACGATCCGTCCTGGTTGAGGATGCCTCCGATCAGTATCACGGTGTTGCTGGGATTTTGCGCCAGTAGCCGGGCAACATCCAGCCCATTGGTCACCACCCGCAGGCGCTGCTTCGATGCCAATGCAAGGGCCAGGTAATATATGCTGCTGCTCGCGTCCATCAAAATGGAATCACCGTCGTTCACCAGCTCTGCGGCTGCACGCGCGATGCTCTCTTTTTCTGCGGCATGTTCCTGGTGCCGGGATGCAAAGGAAGTGTTGTTGAAGTTTTGTTGTTCGATTAATACAGCGCCCCCGTGAAAACGTGTCAATCGACCTTCCCCCTGCAGGGCGTTTAAATCATTGCGCACGGTGCCTTCGGAGATATCAAGTGCTTGGGCGATATCTGGCACGCGCAGGCCGGGCTGGCGGCGCATGAGATCCAAGAGTCTTTGGCGTCGCTCATAAGTAGTCATAAAGCATGACTCCTTTCTCCAAAACCCTGAATTTCGACATTATATCATCAAATATCAACAGGTATTATTGATGAAACTTGTTGTAAATTCATGCATTGTTAAGATATGTGATTGGCGAATAAAGAGCATAGGGGTTTGCTAGGCTGAGCTGCTTAAAGCCTGGCTCAAGTGAAATCACCCACTCGATATTGCCTTGGAGTTCTCCCAGTTACCTTTCTGAACACATTCTGAAAAATTATTTTGATAAGAAAAAGCAAATCGATCCGATATTCCCGCAACCGGGAGCGGGATAAAAGCTTGCATTTTGATATACTAAAACTATCCCGTCAACTTTGTAGTTCCGAACTTGCAGTCCGGTTTCGAGTACAAATCCGTGCTTGTGAAGTCATTGTCCCAATCCAGTAGAGCTGCCATGGAAAAAACACCATCAATCCCAACAGTCGTACAAGAACGGTTGGGCGAAATCAGTATAGTAAGCTGTAGAATTTTTTTATATATTCCATTAGTAGATGGATCCCCAGGAAAGGTATTTCGGATGCCCAAGTATCATTTTCAGGAAATCATTGATTCCATGGGGCTGGAAGATAAGGTTCGGTTTTGTTCCGGCGCTGACTTATGGTCAAGCAAGGCCTACAAGAAATTCAAGATCCCGTCCATCAAAATGACCGATGGGCCTCATGGGATCCGCAACATCGTCGGTAGAGCTTCCACGCCGGGATCCAGCCAGACAGTGCCTGCCACCTGTTTTCCTCCTGCCTGCACCACGGCATGTTCCTGGGATCGTGATCTCCTGCAAGAGATGGGTGCGGCAATAGGTGAAGAAGCCTTGCAGGAAGGGGTATCCATAGTATTGGGCGCTGGCGTCAATATCAAACGCAATCCATTATGCGGACGGAATTTCGAATATTTTTCCGAGGATCCATATCTCGTCGGAGAAATGGCTGCAGCCTGGATCGTGGGGGTGCAGAGCAAGGGGGTTGGGGTATCCGTGAAGCATTTCGCTGCCAACAACCAAGAAAATCACCGCATGGCTTCTGATAGCATTATTGATGAAAGAACCCTGCGGGAGATCTATCTTCCGGCATTTGAAAGGGCCGTCAAGATCACGAAACCTGCCACGCTGATGTGCGCGTACAACAAGCTCAATGGAACCTACTGCAGTGACAATACCTACCTGCTGCGGGAGATCTTGCGTAAGGAATGGGGATTTGAGGGCGTGATCGTCTCCGACTGGGGAGCCGTCAATGACCGGGTGGAGGCGTTCAAAGCTGGCTTGGACCTGGAAATGCCCTCAAGTGCAGGTTTCTTTGACCGGGATGTGGTCGAGGCGGTCAATAGTGGCGGCTTCCGGTGGAGCGAATTAACCAGTCGGTGGACCGCTTGCTGGCCCTGGTTTCATCAGCCTCTGGGAGGCGGGTGGAGAATTATCGCTACAATGCCGACGCTCACCACAGGCTGGCCGAGAAAATTGCCGCTGCTTCCGCTGTCCTGCTTAAGAACCAGGACGCCCTTCTTCCGATCGACAGGAAATCCAATATCGCCCTGATCGGTGCCCTGGCTAAAGAGATTCGTTACCAGGGGGCGGGCAGTTCCTGGGTGAACCCCGCACATCTCGTCAATGCCATCGATGGGTTTCAATGCACAGATGCTGGATTACATCTACTATCCCGGTTATTCACTGAACAACGGGCAAAATGACAGGTTGTTGTCGGAAGCGATAACCGGGGCAAAGGATTGCGATGTTTGCGTTGTTTTTGCCGGGCTGCCTCCCGCCTACGAGTCGGAAGGCTTTGACCGTGCCAACATGCAACTCCCTCCAGGGCAGAACGAATTGATCTGCAGGGTGTCGGAGGTCAATCCCAACACGCTGGTGGTTCTGCTCGGCGGAGCACCAGTGGAGATGCCCTGGCTGCCAAATGTGAAAGCAGTTTTACACATGCACCTGCCCGGGCAGGCAGGTGGACTGGCGATTGCGCAACTCCTCACCGGGGCAGTGAATCCAAGCGGAAAACTGGCTGAGAGTTATCCCCTTTCATACGCTGACGTCCCTTCCGCCGGTTTCTATGAAGAAGCTGAAATCCAGGCCCAGTACCGGGAAGGGATTTATGTTGGCTACCGGTATTACGAAACGGCAAAGAAAGAGGTCTGTTTCCCATTCGGTCACGGGCTTTCATATACAACTTTTGGTTATACCGGTCTGGAACTCTCGAAGGATGAGCTGCAGGAGGGGGAACCCTTGAACGTCAGCGTGACCGTGAAAAATACCGGGGACGTGGATGGCGCCGAAGTGGTCCAATTGTATGTGAGCAGCCTCGAGCAGGCGGTATTCCGCCCGGAGAAGGAATTAAAAGACTTTGCCAAGGTCTTCCTGCATGCCGGTGAGGCGCGTCAAGTGGATTTTCACCTGGATCCTCGTTCGTTTGCTGTGTATGACGTTGCGGCGAAGGCGTGGGTCGTTCCCGCAGGAACTTATCGGATCTCCATCGGTGCATCCAGCCGGGATATCCGCCTGTCACGCGATGTGATCATCCGCGGGAAACGACGGCAAAAGGATTCTGCCGGCCAGGCAGCCTGGTACACCAGCTTGCAAGGAAAACCAACCCAGGCGGATTTCGAAGCGCTGCTCGGTCGCCCGATTGAACCTGTCCATAAACCCCAAAAAGGTGGATATACCCTGAACTCGTCTTTCCGCGATATGCAAAAGAGCCTGCCCATCCGGATCATGTTGTGGACGATCGAAAGAGCTGTCGCAAAAGGCTTCGGCGGTGTCGATTATTCAAATCCCAATTTCCGGGGCATCATCGAGATCACCTCCACCAACCCCCTGAAAAGTATGGTGACCGCAAGTGGAGGGCTTTTCGGGCTCAATATCGCCCAAGGCTTGGTCGACATGGCAAATGGGCATTTTCTCAAGGGCTTGAGGTCCTTTATGAGAAAAAAGAAATGATCCGGTCAAAGTCAAGGCCCATTTCAGGAATTATTTCCGGCAAAATGGAATAGCATTATTTTCACGGGGGAATAAATCCCTCCCGATGGATTTGGTAAACCATATTCGGTGTCCCCCTTTTTCGCAAAGGAACCTATACCATGGAGGAAGGGTTAATTTTCTCCTGTAAAGTTGGAGAACCATGCCGAATCTATTCGGCAGGCTCAGTTATCGCTGGAATACACCCCCCGGTATTCAGGTGGGAGTTGGCGCGCCAGGGCTTCCATGATCTGGCGTGTCCCATCCACGAGATTTGCAGAACCATGTGCCAGGGCGGGTAAATGGAACGGTTTTCCGACTGTGAGTGAAATGCGTGCCCGGCTCATTTTCTTCATAAGACCATAAACGTGCCAATTCTCCGTGCCGGTAAGTGTAATGGGGATGATGGGAACTGCACCACGCGAAGCCAGGAAGGCGGCCCCATGGGTTCCGGTCTCCAGCCCTCCGGTGAGTGACTCGCGCCCCTCGGGAGCAATGATGACCCTGCGTCCTTCCTTGAATGCCGTCAAGGCCGCGGAGAGGGCACGGCGGTCGGGACGGCCGCGGTGGATCCAGATGACCCCCACGGAATCACCCACCCAACGCAAGATGCGAATGTCCCGAGCCTCGATCTTTCCGATCATTTCGGGAAAATCTGGCAGGGAAGCCACTACAACCACGATATCCGGGTCGCCCAGGTGGTTCATGACAATTAGTGCGGGACCATCCGCCGGGTAATTCTCCATCCCATGGACTTCACAACGAGTGAAGGTGAAAACAAGCAACCGGCACAACCCCTTGACGAATCGACGGAACAGGACGCGGGTCCAGGATAGGCGCGCCAGGCGGGTGAGTTCCGGCTGCCATAGGGTGCTGAGCGGTTTTTCAGTCGGGGAGAATGGCGTTCTCGGCATACACGCCGCGATATTCTTCAGGCAGGAGGCCGGCGATATGGCGCATGACCAGGTCGGTGTTAGCCTGGCGCGCTTCCCGCCGGTCGGCGCCCTTGGCCAGTGGCGGCAGGACCAGGGGTTTCCCGATGCGCATCTCAATCGGTGGGCGCTTGCCGCGGATACCCTTATGCCAGAAATCATCCGTGGTCCCGGAAATGCCCACCGGGATCACGGGGACGCCGGTCTGCTCGATGATGTACGCCAGCCCCGGTTTCGCCTGTTGCAAGCCGGGGGTGTGCGAGCGGCCTCCCTCCGGGGCGATCAGCAGGGCATAGCCGGAACGCAAAGCGCTGGTTACGGTATCGAAAAGGGCGCGGTCATACTCGCCGCGATGTACCGGGATCCCACCCCACATGCGCGCCAGTATGTTTTGCCCGGGCTTGCTCCAGATGTCCACGGCCCCCATGGCTTCCACCTGTTCGGGCCAAAAAGCGCCGACGAATGGCGGATCGAACAGGGAGACATGGTTGATTGCAACCAGGTACGGCTTGCCAACAGGCACATTTTCCTTGCCAATGATCTTGATCGGAGCCAGGATGCGAAAAATTCCCCCCAGCACCAAGCGAACGAGTGGGCGCCCTATCCAGCGCACCCACCATGCAACGTGGTATTGGGCTACTTCCGGCATAACGCCTCCACCCTGGCAAAGACCTCGTCAGCGTTGAGCTTGTCGGAATCAAGCAGGATGGCATCATCCGCGGGACGCAGGGGAGATACGGCACGGCTGGAGTCGATCTCATCCCGCATGCGCACGCCGGCAAGGATCTCTTTATAGTTGGCAGTCTCCCCGCGGTCAATGATCTCCTTGTAACGGCGGCGGGCGCGCTCCTTGGCGGAGGCATCCAGGTAGATCTTCAGGTCGGCTTCGGGCAGCACCACCGTGCCAATGTCCCGGCCCACCATCACCACGCGACCGCGCAGGCCGATACGGCGCTGCTGCGCAGACAATGCCAGGCGTACACCGCGGTAGGCAGAGACGGGCGAAACATTGGCGTCCACTTCGGGTCGGCGTGTCTCCCAGGTGATATCCACCCCGTCGAGCAGCACATCGTTGGCACGACCATCCTCCTGGGAGGCAGGGCGGATATCGATCTGTGCGCTTTCCGCCAGCGATGTGACCCCAGCCTCATCCTGGATGGGAATGCCGCGCTGCAGGGCACCCCAGGTGACGGCGCGGTACATGACACCCGTGTCGAAGAACAGGTAACCCAGCGCATCCGCCAGCCTGCGACCGATGGTGGATTTACCTGAAGCAGCCGGACCGTCAATGGCTATGATCGATGGAAGTGGCATAAGGTATCCAGTTTCCTTTAGAAATGGTAAATTTTCAGTTCCTCTTCCTGTCGGTGCTTCAGAGGAGATTTCTTACCCTTATGGTTAAGTCCTGGGATGGGAACGAAACTGTGCGAAAATGCACCTTGGTAAAAAATCCGTAGGCTTGGCAGGTATTGTTGTGGAATCACTTTGACAATCACTGGTGCCAGCTTGCGGTCAAGGTCAGGGCGAGGTGGGCAGTCCCTGGCTATCGAGGAATAAGTCGGAACGCACCCACAGGATGATATTCTCGCGTTGAACAGGCAACTGGCGATAGATGAACCAATTTAATCGGCTGGAAAAGGTTGTCGCCTTCCAGTCGCCAAGTTCATGCCAGACAAGCGCTTCGCCGCGATAATCGCTGGTGAGGCTGAGATCCATGCTGGCGGGAGTGATGACGATTTCAGGGGTTGCTCCAGGGGCGAGAATATCTGCTTTCTGCACCTCCCATTCACGGAACAACCAGCTCAATGCCTTGGATTCGACACCCAGGATTGTCAGCGGGAGGTCAGCGTCAGCCCCGGTGTTCAAGTTTGAGATCTCATTTGCCACTTTTAACACCAGGTCTGCCCGACCGAGGCGGGGTTCCGGTTGCCACAGCTCCAGGGTGCGCGGCTCGCGGATCTGGGCAGCCCCGGTTGTCATCGCCACGGTAAAGAATATCAGCGGGAGCAGGATGCCCCAAACACCACCCAGGCGGGCTTCATTGGGTGACCACCCGGTGCCGACCAGGATGATGGTTATCCCAACCACCAGCACGATCGCCACCAGGAAGAGCCACTGCAAGCGGGTTTCTGGGAGTGCCAGGTCAAGGGTGTTGATATGGGCAAGTTGAAGCCAGGACAGGATTGAGAGAACGAACACGAATACCGCCATGCCGGCCATCACCCAGCGTTGGCGACCTTCAAAATCGAAATGCCGGCTTAGTTCCAGGGCAGCCAGGACCCAAACAGGCAGGAGAGTCCAACCCAGGTCGGCCACCTGTCGGTTGGGATACAGCACCACCAGTGACAGCGCCACCAGTGCCCAAAGACCCAGGGTCATCGAAAAAGCTTCTTTTTTGATCACACCGCGAATGAGATCCTGCCAGCCCAAAACAGAACGGGAGGATCTCATACGCCGGGATGGCGAGCAGGATCCGTCCCAACGGGACGGCAGAAGGGGTGATCCAGCCGCGCAGGAAAGCCAGCAAGGATTTAGCAAATGCCGCCAGTCCCTGGATGGAGATGAGCAGCAGGGAACCAACCACAAGCAGGGTCCCAACTCCCCACGCAAGGGGTTTCTGAAGTCCTCCAGGCGCATACGCGCGGCTTTGTCATCCAGCCTGGTTTCTGCCGGATCAGGCTCTTTGGAGGATTTCTTTTGGAGGTTGGCGATGAGCTTGATCAAACCCCAGGTGATGAACAGGCCGAGAATACCAAACCATATCGCCACCCCGGAGAGCAGTGCCAGGCCGGCGAAGAATCCAGCCGCGGCACGGCGGTTATCCAGCCAGAGGACAACCGCCAGGGACAGGAACGCAATCGCCAGGATCGGGCCACCTGCCAGCCGCGAAAGGGCATTGAGACCCGGATCCAGCGCCAGCCCGAAGGCCAGCAGCAGGGACGGCAGTCGCCCAATACGAGTGCGCAGGAACCAGGGAGCCACCACCAGACCTGTTCCTGCCAGGGCCGGCCAAAAACGTGCCCAGAAGTCGCTGGATTGGAAAATGGCAAACAGGATTGTCGTCAGGTGAATGTAGGCGGGATTGGGACCGAGCGCCGGCTTTAATCCTTGTGCGATCGACAGGGACTGCAATGCCCAGTCGGCTTCAAACTCCGATAGGGATAGGGCGCCGAGATGAAAAAAGCGCAAGCCGAGGGCGATCACCAGGGCCAGCGCATGCAGGGCATGTTCCAGGGTTACAGGACGCGAAGACATGGGGGTTATTGTATCAGAAGATTTAAAATCGCCATTGTTTCAGTTTTTCCGCCCAATCCGTTCTCCCCGCCGGGTCCCACACAGGAGGGACAGCCATCCTCGCAGGCGCAATCCCGAACCAGCTCCCGCGCCCGGGCGAGGATTTCGGAATGCATCTCGAAGAGTTTTTCACTGAAGCCGATGCCTGCCGGGACCAGGTCATATAAAACCACGGAAGGTTGAGGAAAGGTTTCTGACTGAAGTGGTTCGATATGAGTGCCCAGGTCACCCGGATCACACATCAGGAAAAGAGGCGCCAGGTTGCCGAGCACATATGCCAGGCCAGCCAGGCCGCTTCTCATGCGCACGTTCATTTCGACTTTCTTGTGGCATTCCGGGCACAGGGTGGTCAGGTTGCCGAGGTCGTTGGCCTTTTCGCGCACGATATCGCCCCGCCTCATCCCGGAACAAGCGGAAGGGGGTCTTGTGATGAACATCATGCTGGCGCGAATTTTCCAGCTTGCCGCACACCTGGCAACGAAATCCGTCCCGCTGGCGGATCGTGTCCCGCAGTTGCATCCAACCGGGACCGTAATCGTTCGGTGCATTCGTCCACAAGCCGTCCTGGCTCAATCGATTGACCGTCTCCTCCGCGATGGAAAGCCAGTAGCCTGTGGTTTGCAGTTCGGTGGGAGGCAGGTCAAGGGCTTCCTCGCCCAGGTGTTCGCGGCTGTACCAGCGCAGTTTGCGGAACCCCACCACCTGCGTGGTCACCTGGAGTTCGCCCCAACCCTTGGAGTGGGTGAGCTGGTTGGATTTGCGGTCGAAGAGTACTTCCTGCTGGCTGACATTGAAGCACCTTGATGCTGGTCTGCCGGAGAGGTTCGGTGAAATAATCACTTTCGAATGGGCGCAGGTGGGCAGTTTTCTTCTCCAGGTCGAGGTTTTCGACAAAATACTGCCGCGCCTCGTGCAGGTAGACCGCACCCGGGTGCACCATCCACAGCGCGCTTTCGCCATCCACGATGCCGACGGTGCTGGGACCGTGTTCCTCGGTGGACTGCAGGACGTATGATTCCGCGGGAGGCGGAACGCAGGGAAATATCTGCGGCCGGGTAAGTGTCGGCCATCCAGTAATAGCGTTCATTCGACAGGTGTGACTCTTGGTTTGCGACGAGGAACTGGAGATATTCATCCACCGGGTGACCGCCAAAGATTCTCTCCCTGGCGAAAGGGCAGCTCGAACATGGCGCAGCGCAGGTGGTTGAGCAGGATGAGCAGGTGGTCGGGATTGATCAGCGCCTGTTCGGGCGATCGGCCGAAGAAATAATCCGGATGATGGGCCAGGAACTGGTCGATGGGATTGGCGGAGGCGACCAGCACCGCCGCGGCCGGATCCAGCCCGCGCCCGGCGCGACCGGCCTGCTGGCGGGCGCTGGCGACGGTTCCTGGATAGCCGACCAGGAGCGCGGCCGCCAACCCGCCGATGTCGATGCCCAGCTCCAGTGCATTGGTGGCCACCACGGTGCCTGACGCTTCCGTCACGCAACCCTTTTTCGATCTCCCGGCGCTGGGAGGGCAAATAACCGCTGCGGTAACCGCGGATGGAGCGTTGAAGAGGCTTTCCTGGTTGATCGCCGATCTTCCAGCCTGGCGGCCTCATTCTCTTGCAGATAAGTCAGCAGCATCTCCACGCTGCGCCGGGAGCGGGCGAAGACCACGTGCTGCAATCCTGCCGCGGACAATTCCTGCGAAAGGCGCACACTCTCCAGGATGGAGCTCTTGCGCAAGCCGATCGACTCATCCACGACGGGAGGGTTGTAAACCAGGAAGTGGCGCGGCCCGCGCGCCGAGCCGTCCGTGTCCACCAGGTGCACAGGGGCTTCGATCAGCTTTTCAGCCAGCTCCGCGGGTTTCCGATGGTGGCAGAAGCCAGGATGAACTGGGATTCGATCCGTAAAAACCTGCCACACGCTTCAAGCGTCGCAGGACATTGGCAACATGCGAGCCGAACACACCCCGGTAGGTATGCATTTCATCGATGATGACGAAGCGCAGGTTGCGGAAGAACTCCTCCCAGTTGGTGTGATGGGGCAGGATGCCGGTGTGCAGCATGTCGGGATTGGTCAGGACGATGCGGGCGCGCTCGCGGATGGGCTTGCGGTCACGCTGGGGGGTATCGCCGTCGTAGATCGCCGCAGGGGCGTTGTACACCGTCGAAAACGGGATACACTGATGTTGAGCTGGTCTTGCGCCAGGGCCTTGGTGGGGAAGAGATACAGCGCCCGTGCCTGTGGATCTTCGATCAAGGAGTTCAGGACGGGCAGGTTGTACGCCAGGGTTTTGCCGGAGGCCGTGCCGGTGGCAACGACCACATTCTTCCCTTCACGGACGGCTTGCCATGCCTCTGCCTGGTGGCTGTACAATGCCTCGATGCCCTGGCTGTTAAGCGCTTGCCGCAGGGGTTCCGGCAGCTCTGTGGGAATGGGCTTCAAATCAGCGGGACAAGGCGGCAGGCTTTCCCAGGCGCAGAAATTGGGACCGGTCTCAGGGTCAGCGCGCCAGTGGGAAAGCAACGAATTCAGAGTCATTGGGACTATTATACTTGGCAGGGGATTGCCGCTTGTTTCACCATTGAGCACTAATCTCTTTCCGATTACAATCCGACCCGCTGCGAAACAAGGATCGCCATTTGCGCATCCTGCTCGTGGACTATCTTGCGAATCGACTCATTTATCGATGGCTGAAAGAATTGTTATTTTAATCCTGATCGGATTACTGACCGGTACCGTCACCGCCATCAGCGCAGGCAGTGGGGTGACGATCATCGTTCCCCTTCTCACCATTCTTCTTCAATACACCATCCATGCAGCCATCGGAACAAGCCTGTTGGTTGATGTGATCGCCTCGATTTTCGTGGCATACAGTTATTTTCGCTATGGGCGCATCGATCTGAAATCCGGGGGGTTGCTGTCGGTGGGCGCCATCGCGGGTGCCCTGGCAGGAGCCCACTTTGCCAATCTCATCCCGCAGGAAGGCTTGAAGGGCAGTTTTAGTATCTTTATTATCCTGTCCGGCTTGTCTTTCATTTATAGGGCATTCGGGAAGCGAAAGATCAGCCTGGGTCTGCTCAAGACCGAGAATAAAACCCTTAGGATCGTCCTGATCTTGCTCATCGGGCTGTTCATTGGCTTGTCCACCGGTCTTTTTGGAACAGGGGGAGGCGCCACGATCCTGGTGGTGTTGGTCTATGTGATGGACCTTCCTTTACATACCGCCATTGGGACTGCCACCGCACTGATGGCGATCACGGCTGCAGCAGGGGTGATCGGGTACTCTCTCCAGGGACATATTCCCTGGCTGGATGGGGTGATCATCGGCGTGGCAGCGATTGCTTCGGGGACATTGTTCAGCAGGACTGCCAATAAGGCTTCGGAAAGATCTTTGAACATCGCCGTGGGTTGCATCTTCATTGCAATTGGGGTGGCGATGTTCTTTGTGGAAGGCGGGACTGATGGCGTAATGAAGACCCTGCACACCTTGATCCCCTAGCGCTCTCCTATTGTTTGTCAGATCCATGCCGGCGAAATTTAGGGGTCACATTCTCCCTCAATTCCTGTGTTCCCAATAATAGGCACAATCCATAATAGGCCAGCCAGGAAACCAGCACTGTTGCAATGGCGAGCGCCAATTTTACCGGCCAGGAAAACGAGTTTTCCATCAGCAGCCACACCGAGAGATATAAAGTGGTGAATAAGGCTGCCAATGCGATCCCCGAAACAACTTTGTCGCGGAGTTGGCTGTATCGCCAAACCAGCTGGTATAGAGGGGTCTGGCGATACTCCCCCTGGGCAAAAAGGAAAGCTGCCTCTGCCAGGAACCATAATCCAAGGAAATACCTCAATCGCATATGATCGTGCTCGCGTAATGGGAGAAAGAAAACCGCCGCGCCGAGGACAAACAATAGAAGGAATGGAACAATGCGTTTCTTCAACATGCGAGGCTTCCACTACACCTGGCATTTGGGGCAAAAATAACATGCCCCGCCGAGGTATTGGATCTTCTCCACCCCATTCCCACAGACTGGGCAGGGTTTCCCGGCTGCGTTACTATCCATTATCCGAACATATCCACCCGGCTTGCCGAATAGATCCGTTTCATCATACCGCCCGCCGGCGCGCGTCACTTCGCCGACCGTGTCCACGATGGCAGCGAACAACTCACCCCGCTGCTTGACGCTCAAATCTGCCAGGGAATGGCGTGGGTGCAGGCGGGATTGGAACAGGATATCCTGTGCAATGGCATTTCCCAGCCCGGGGACGAGTTGGTCCTGGGTCAACAGGCTCTTGACACTGCGTTTCTCGCCTTTTAGGAGCTCTACGATTAAGTTGTTGAAATATTCAGCATTGAATTCAGCATCGACCGGGGTGGGACGCATCCCCTTGATATACTGGCGCTGTAATTCCTGGCCGGTCTCGTACAACTCCATCGCCCCCCACATGGTTGTCATTGCAGTCAGCGCAGACCCGTCTTCAAAGGTCAGCAGGAGGTGGTATTTCCCGGGCAAAGCGGCTCCAGGAGCATGGTAAAGAACCTTGCCGCCACACTCACCCAGGAGCAACAGGTAACCTGGTTCCAGGTCCAACGAAAGCCAACGACCGCGTACGCGTGCCAGGCCAACACGCTTGCCAGGTGTCAAAGCTTCAAACTCATCCGGCTTGCGGTTGTACCAGACGAACTTATGCGGACTGTTTCCCAGCATGCCGCGCTTGATTATTTTTCCCGTCAGCGTGCTGTTCATCTGCCGGCAGAGAACCGTATACTCGGGGATTTCGAACATCATCCACCTCCCATGGAGACTTCAAAATTACCAACGATTATTCTTGTTTTTCCAGGGTTGACACTGTTCTAGGCTTCCGTTGCAGGAGTCGCAGCGAAACCACGCCGATCAAAAGTGGGAACCAGAACGTGACCGCACGGTAGACCAATGTGATCAGCACCGCCGCTGCCCATTCGACCCGTAAACTTCTCAACGCAACCGGCATGATACTTTCCACCACACCCACGCCAGCCGGGGTGGGTGAAACGATCAAGAACAGGTAACCGATACTGAAACCGCCCACCAGTGTGCCAACTGTGAATGGCGTACCAAACGCCAGGAATGTGAAAGCCAGGACGCAAAGTAAAAGTGCCTTGTTGTTCAAAGAAAAAAGGAAAGGCCAGAGCAATTGTTTCTTTTTTCCACGCAACAGGGCCACCCCCTGCGCCATTTCCCTGGCGAAGAAATGGGCATTTTCCAATTTAATATAATCACGATGAATGAACGGGCGGATCAGGCGATTGATGCCTTTGGAGAACCAGGCCAGGACCCTCCCCAGCTGTTCGGCGGACTTGTATCCAAGATAGAGCAATGACCCCACGCCGAAAGCGATCAGCAGCAGGACTCCAGTGGCAGTCAATTCTCCACCCGTCAGGTTGTTTCGGCGGAACAGGACGATCAGCCCCAGTGCCAATACACACAGGAAAGCCACATAATCATAGAGAAGAAATAATACTCCCACAACGGTCACCCGACCGGTAGGCTGGCCGCGACGCTTTGCAGCATCCAAAAAAACAGCCATTCCCCCGATCCCGGCACTGGGAGCGACCACATTGACAAAATTAGCCGCCGTAGACATCAAAAGGAGATGCACGCGTGACTCCTCCAACCCCACAAGTTTGTACAAAGCGCCATAAGTAGTGGCTACGTTAAAGAACCAAATGCACTCGAAAAGCAGGGCAATGGAGAGAAAGATCCAGTTGCTCTTCTCGAGTGTGCTGGCGATATTTTCCAGTTCCGAAAAACTCAGGAATACAAAAATAACCGCAATGAATACCAGCAGCAGGAAAAAGAAATGGCGCATTTCTGGATTATACAGGAAAACTCCCGCAGGGAAATTCCTGCGGGAGTTCTGAATTGAATCACACTTCCCCTTGAGAAAAAACCTGGCGCTCGCTTGTCTATCTACGGCGGCGACCCAGGCCGCCCACCAGCGAGACGTAGTAAAGCAATTGCAGGACGGCGGTCACCACGGCTGCCACATAAGTGAGCGCCGCGGCATTGAGCACGCTATTGACGCCGCGCTGTTCGTCCTCTCCCTGGATAAGACCGGTATCGGCCAGCAGTTGGCGGGCGCGCTTCGAAGCATTCAACTCCACCGGCAGGGTCGCCAGGGCAAAGACCGCTCCACCGGCAAACGCCGCTACTCCAAGCCAGGCAATGTCCACGCCCAGTGCCATGCCGGAATACGACAGGAACAGGCCAAGGATGATCAGGATCCAGCCAAAGTTAGAACCTATCTGGACCATCGGTACCAGCGCGGAGCGCAGACGCAGCGGGAAATATTCCTCCTTGTCCTGCAAGGCATGACCCAGCTCGTGGGCAGCGATCGCCAACGAGGCAACAGAAGCGCTTTCAGCCACCCCACGCGAAAGGGCCAGGGTCTTGCGCCGCGGGTCATAATGATCGGTCAGGTTGCCAGCCGTGCCTTCGATCTGGATATTGTACAGGCCGCCACGCTCGATCAAACGCTGTGCCGCCTGGTAACCGGTCATCCGGCTGCGCGCCGGGATGCGTGACCAGCGCGCATAGGTTGCGCGTACGTACCAACTGGTCAGGGCCATCAGGATAAAGGCCGGGATCATGTAGATCAAGTATTGAGAGTTTAAGAACATACCAGGTCCTCCTGGGCAAGTTGTGCAGGAACAGCACCTTTATGGATTTAACAATAACTGGATGGCTGCGTCAAGTTGCGGATCCAGGTCCGCAGTCATATCCTCGACGGTTCTCTCCACAACGATGTCCGGTGTCAGGCCGATCTTGTCTATGGTACGTTTGTTTGGGGTCAACCACTTGGCGACTGTAACGCGCACGGTACCGCCATCCGAGAGGGGCACCCAATATTGCATGGATCCTTTACCGTACGTGGTCACGCCGATGAGTTTTCCAAGGCCGTAGTCCTGGATCGCGCCGGCGACGATCTCGGAAGCCGAAGCAGTTCCTTCGTTCACCAGTACAACCAACGGTACGCCGATCGCCAACCCGTTGGTTTCGGCAGGATAATCAACCAGGGATCCGTCGCCGTACTTTTCGTACAAGATGGCGCCTTCATTCATGAATTCCGAGGCAACCGATACCGCGGCTGTAACCAGCCCACCGCCGTTATTGCGCAGGTCCAGGATGATTCCCTCCGGGTTTTGAGCCATCAGGGTTTGTAATTGTGCATGCAGGTTGCCGGCAGTATCTTCGCCGAAGAGGGTGAGTTTCACATAGGCAATATTGCCTTCCAGCATTTCGCTTTCCACGCTGGGAACTGTGATCTTGCTGCGTGTGATGCTGACGTCAAAGGATTCTATCCAGCCCGTCGCGTACAATGGTCAGGACAACCACGGATCCTTCCGGGCCAAGAACCTTCAGCCGTACGGACGCGGGATCCGTACCGGCCATATCCTGTCCGTCCACCGCGACGATCTTGTCCCCGGGGAGGAGTCCGGCCTTTTCGGCAGGGGAGTCGGTCATGGGACTGATGATGGTCAGGAATTCTTCACCCGTATCCACCCAGGCTCCGATCCCCTCGTATTCCCCCGAAAGGATGGCATTCTCGTCCTCTGTAACCTGGGGATCCATGTACAGGGAGTGAGGATCACCAAGGGACTCGAGCATGCCGCCAATGGCACCCTGCAGCAGGAGGGTGTCATCGACTGGTTGATCCACATATTGACTGTGAACAATGTCCCAGGCTTCCCAGAAGGGTCTGAACAGCCCTACCAGGTCTGCCGGTGTGCCTGTGTCGGTAGAGGTTCCCTCGGTAATTGCCGGCGTTGGGCTCGCTGCTTCCTGGGTCGGAATGGCGTCCCGGGTGGGTAGGAAGTAACCGGTGGCAACTCCGCCACCAAACGTGCACAGCACCACCACCAGGCCAACCATCACGAATAGTACAGAACGTAAGCTCTTCTTCTTTTCCATTAAATCCTCCAAGTACTTTGGGTACAGTCTAGCACAACCGGCTTAAGCAGAATGAATTTTCGACCCGGGGATGTAAATATTGTATTAAATTCGCCAGTTCTTTACCAGGGAAGGGAGTTCCACCAGGCTGAGCAGGGCTTCGTCGGCCTCGAACCCGGGCTCTTCTTTCCCCACCAGCACCGTGTACATGCCCATGGCTCGCGCTGCGCGGGTGATTCGCCCCTGGTCGTCCAGCAGGGCACAGGTACGCGGTTGCGGATCTCCTGCAGCCTTCAAGGCAAGTACGAATGCTTCCGGCATCGGCTTGCAGTGCGGAGCGATCACGTGCACATCAATGCAGCCGTCAAAGGCTCCATCCAGGCCCAGGGCTTTGGTCACCCGCTCGGCATGGGCACAATCCGCGTTGGTGAAGATGAACTTGCGCGCCTGGATGCTATTCAAGGCAGCCAGTAGATTTGGGTTCGGATGTAGATATTCAGCCAAGGGCACGTCATGTACGAACGCCAGGTAATCGTCCATATCCACGTGGTGATTGGCTTGCAGGCCGCGCAGGGTGGTACCATACTCACGAAAATACTTCTCGCGGATCGTCTCGATCTCCTCGGCAGAAAAACCAAGGCGGTCCCGCAGGTATATATTGATGCGGGCGCGGATTTCCATCCACAGGCCGGTGGAGGCAGGGTAGAGTGTTTCATCAAGGTCGAAGAAGAAAGTGTTAAAACGCATGGGCACCATTATACTGGCGATTGTTGAGAACTTATTCCGCTGCACCAGGACCATCACAACGAGTTCCGCCACAACTATTCTCATGTAAAATAGAAGAATGACCATTCACGTATTACCCTCTGAAATTGCCTCCCAGATCGCTGCCGGTGAAGTTGTGGAACGACCGGCTTCGGTGGTCAAGGAGTTGCTGGAAAATGCACTGGATGCCGGCGCCAGGTCTGTGACGGTAGAGATCGCCGGCGCAGGTCGCAAGTTGATCCGGGTGGCTGATGATGGTGCCGGCATAGCCGCTGACGAGTTGGAATTGGCAGTCGAACGGCATGCAACCTCGAAGCTGGTCACTGCCGAAGACCTGTTCAGGATTTCCACGCTCGGCTTCCGCGGCGAGGCACTGGCGTCCATCGGCTCAGTCTCCAGGTTGACATTGACCTCGCGCACCCCGGAAGCATTATCTGGTGGGCGTTTGCGTGTGGAGGGGGGCAGCATCGGCAGGGTCGAAAAGGTCGGGGTGCCGGTGGGAACCGTGGTGCAGGTGGAAGACCTGTTCTTTAATGTCCCGGCACGCCTCAAGTTTCTCAAGCAGGATGTGACTGAACGCCGCGCCATGGATGCCCTGTTTACGCGTTACGCCTTGGCCTACCCTGCTGTTCGTTTCAAACTTGCGGAAGACGGGGCTGCCTCCCTGCAAACCAGCGGTGACGGCGATCGGCGGGCAATCCTCGCCGCGCTCTACGGCGTGGAAGTGGCTCGCCAGATGCTGGATGTGATTTCCGAAGAAGAAGGAATGAAGCTGTCAGGTTTCATCTCCCCGGTGGCGGTGACAAGATCCAACCGCAAGGAGATCACCTTTTTCATCAATGGGCGCTGGGTGCAGGATACCCCGCTGACTCAAGCCTTGCTTCAAGCTTACCATACCCTCTTAATGGTTGGACGCTACCCGCTGGCGGCACTATTCCTGGAAGTCCCGGCGGAGGAAGTGGATGTCAATGTCCATCCTGCCAAGTCCGAGGTTCGTTTCCGCAGCCCTGACAGGGTGTTCAGTTTTGTTCAGCGTTCTGCCCGCCGCGCGTTGCTGGCTTTTACACCTGTTCCATCTCTCGCGCCACAACACCTTTGGGGAGGCATACCCTCGCAATCCCGAACGATCGACCCGACCTGGAGCCTGGCACATGCTGCTGACGGCAGTCCTTTACAGGCTGACCAGGAAAGACTTGCTGGGGATGATCCCGTACCGGGCATGGAGTACCAACCCCCCACGGCTGCCATCCAGGCCTCCATCTCGACGAATATTCCCTTGCTGCGCCTGATTGGTCAGATCGGGGCCACCTACCTGGTCGCCGAAGGACCGGATGGGTTGTACCTTGTCGACCAACACGCTGCACATGAACGGGTCTTGTTCGAGAAACTAATGGCGCAGCACGAGCAAAAGAACATCCCTTCACAAGCGCTGCTCTCACCTGTGGTGGTCGAATTCTCCACGCAGGGTGCAAGAATCCTGGAAGACCAAATCTCCATCCTCCATCACTTCGGTTTTCACGTGGAATCCTTTGGGACGAATGCATTCCAGGTGCGTGCCTTGCCGAGTCTTTTCTCCAAATCCGACCCGGCTGCGGCCTTGCGCGCCCTGGTGGAAGATTTCGAGGAGGACGAAACTCCATTGCAGGACGAGATCGAAGCCAGGATCGCTGGACGCGTATGCAAACGATTGGCCGTCAAGGCTGGGCAGGTGCTCTCGCCCGAAGAACAGCGTACCCTTTTGAACGACCTCGAAGCCTGCGCTTCGCCGCGCACCTGCCCGCATGGCAGGCCGACGATGATCCACCTGTCTGTGGATTTATTGGAGCGGCAATTTGGCCGGAAAGGTGCGCGATGAGACAATTCCAGTCAACCAGGTTCCAAAAACATCCCTGGTCACTGTAGAGGGTGGAAAAGGATCCGATTAATTTGTCTCTTGCTTTTTATTTGGCATGTGGATGGTGAAGATGGTGCCTTCACCGACCTTGGAATTCACCGATATGCTTCCCCCGTGCCCGGAAACGATCTGCTTGCAAATGGATAAACCCAACCCTGTTCCAGGGGCATTACTTCCCAATCCCTGTGCACGAAAAAACTTCTCGAATAAGTGGGCCAGGGATTTTTTTGCGATTCCAAAGCCCGTATCGCTGACCGAGAGCATCCACCCATTGTTGTCGTGTTCGGCGCGCATATCCACCCTGCCGTTGGGCGAGTTGTACTTGATCGCATTGCTGACCAGGTTCAGCACCACTTGTTTGAACTTGTCGCGGTCTGCTTCCACAGGTGGGAAATCGGCAGGGACCTCCACGTTCAATGTGACCGCGTTTTCCTCGGCTTTGCTTTGCATGAATTGACAGCATTCCTCGAGAAATGGTTGCAGGTCGAACTGGGTCAGGTGGAACTGCACACGTCCGGATTCCAGGCGCGCCAGGTCGAGGAACGAGGATGCCAATGTGGTCAGCCGCAAGGCTTCACTTTGTATTCCCTTGATCATCAACTCACGCTGCTCTTGTGAAATTTCCGGTCGCAACAGCAGGTAGGTCGAGGTTCCGATGGATGCCAGCGGGGTACGAAGTTCGTGAACGAATTCTGCGATGAGATCGGATTGTTGAAACAGGCGCGCATTCTCGATGGCTACTGCCGCTTGTGCACCGAGCACCAACAGGAGGTCCACATCTGCATCCGTGAAGTCGCCGGAACGCTTGTTGATCGCCTCCAGCACGCCGACGACCTTATCCTTGGTGATCAAGGGGATCCCAAGCATGGACTTGGTCGTCAAACGCGTAACCTGCTCGATGTTCTGGTAAAAACGGGGATCCTCGTGGGCATTGGCGATCAGGACGGGTTGGCGGTTGGTGACGATCCATCCCGCCACGCTCCCTTCGAGGGGCACAACCAGGCCGCGCATGGTTTGCAGGTCGAGGTTTGTGGCCACCTGGAAATTCAATTGCCTGGCGGCATCATCGTATAGCAGGATGGAGGCAGCCTCTGCATCTGTGATGTCAGCAGCAGCATGGGTGATGCGACCGAGCAAATTATCCAGGTCAAGGGTCGAAGCCAGATCGCGGGAAATCTCAATCAGCCGTCGATAACCCTCCAACCGCTTCTCTGTTTCTAGCATGGAGATTTCTTCTTGTCCCATCGATGAACAGGCAGCTACTTCGCCAATCCTTTTTCCAATTCCAGGACAACCTCGGCCAGCTTGGAAAATTGCTGGGTCGTAAGGCTGTCAGGATCAGCAGCCGTAACGGTCGTTTTCATGAAAGCAGCCAGTTCGAATAATGCTGGAGCAGGCGTGATTTCTGCCATAAGCGGATTGCCCAAAGCTGCCTCCACCTGCTCCGCGGTGAGAATGTCAGCTGATCGACCCTGGTCCACGCTGATGGACAAGACTTTCCTGCCAGCGACGCCGAGTTCTTCCAGGTCAGCCAGGAAAGCATTGCTGAGTGCGACTGAATTGATCATCGGCTCCACCAGCGCGACCACGGCATCACAAGCCGGGAGTAATTTCTGCACCAACGGTGAAATACCGGGACCAAAGTCCAGCACCAGGTATTTGCACAGGTAACCCATCCGGTTAACCAGCGCCTCAAAAGGAGTCAGGGTGTTCAATAACAATCCATCCTTTGGACGGATCGAACCGGGCAGGTAATTCAGCCCTGTGCCGTGGACGAAGAGTGTTTCCTTGACCTTTTTCCGGGTGATGTCTGCCAGCTTCCCCTGCAGCAGGTCCCTTAAGCCTTTGGGATCGGTTACGCCCAGGTCGGGGCCTAGCGTGCCCATTCCGGGGCGCAATTCGGCCACGATCACCTCTGCCTTGGCAGCCTGGCGAAGAGAATCAGCCAGGTTGAGAGCAACGCTGGTGACTCCCTGGCCGCACCGAGGCGCGACCACGCCGATTGTGTAAGCGCGTTTTTCAGTTGGCAATGGAGAGGTTTTTCCCTTGTTGGAGCGCACCAAGAGTGCCCTGACATGGGCGATCAGTTCTGCTGGGTGCGTGGGTTTGGTCAGATAGTCATCCGCGCCGGATTCAAATCCCGTGACCTTGTCATCCAGTTGGGTCTTGGCAGTGAACATCAGGATCGGAATGCTTACTGTTTGGGGATTGGTGCGCAGCCGTTTCGCCACTTCATAGCCGTCTATCTCAGGCATCATCACATCAAGTAATATCAGGTCCGGGCTTTCTTTTTCCGCCTGAACCAGGCCCTGTGAACCGTTATTCGAGGCGATTATCTGATACCCCTGTTTTTGAAGCATGAGACCGACAAGTCTCAGAGTATCCAAATCATCATCGATGATCAAGATCTTTTCTGCCATAATCCACCTTTGCGAACTTAATCTGCCTCCAGTCTAGCACAAAGAAGCAGGAGAAGCAAGTTATTTTAAATTGTAGGCCTGCATTATCCTTAAAAAGATCGGAATAATGCTCCCGGTCCATATTGTGGAAGATTTGGGAGTGATGTGAAAAAGAATGGACTTCTTTAAAATGCCCAAAGGATAGATTAACGGCTTCCTTTCAAGCATACCTAAAACATTTGTGCTATAATTATTGTGTATCTGCTCACATCCTTTTGGGCAAGTGCTTTCATCTCCTTTTGGCTGATATCCGCAGGCCCCGAAGGAGTACCCTCCATAACCCCCCTTGTCCTTGGATCAGCCCTTCGGTACGTTGTTTTGGGATCACAAATGACTGAATCAGCAATTTCATTGCCTTGTCCAATTCGCACCTTCAACGATGTCACCACGATTGCAGCTCCTGCCCGGAGAGCAACGCAGCATGGCTTATTCCTCATCTTTGATCTCACTTTGCCTGTGAGTAGGTACAATCTCTTGCCGCTCGGCAGGGGTTATGGATTAAATAAACACACCCCTCCAAATCGAATGGAAAGGGCCAGCATGCCTGCCATCGCCAACCAAATAGGTACCTTATTATGTAGAACAAACCGAGTAAACCTCACCTGTTTCCACCGGGCATTCGTTCCTCCCGGGACCCCTGTTAATAATTAATAATTAAAAATTATTCACCATTATTCACTCCCTCTGCTAAGCCTTCGCCCTGATCACATCCATGTCCAGAATGCTCCCTTCCTCCTCGTTCGCTTGCCCCCGCCTGCACCCGCCTGCACCCGCCAGGGTGCTGCACGGGTGTCAGGGTGCCAGGGTGCCAGGGTGTCCGCGTCCTGTTGACGATGTAACGATGAATGCAGCGCCTGTCCGAAGTTCAGGGCAGGATGGTTTTCTTAACCTTTATGATCACTTTGCTTGTGAGTAGATACATTACTGTACTCCCCTATCAGTGAGGCAAGAATGACTTCCAATTCCATTCGTGTGGTTGGCGCCCGCGAGCACAATCTTAAGAATATCACCGTCGAGATCCCACGTGACAAACTGGTGGTGATCACCGGGCTTTCCGGTTCCGGCAAATCTTCTCTCGCCTTCGACACCATTTTCGCCGAAGGTCAGCGCCGCTATGTTGAGTCACTTTCAGCTTATGCGCGGCAATTCCTCGGGCAGATGGATAAGCCTGATGTTGATTACATTGAAGGGCTTTCACCTGCTGTCTCCATTGACCAGAAAGGGACCAGCCACAACCCGCGTTCCACAGTGGGCACAGTGACTGAAATATACGACTTCCTGCGCTTGTTGTTCGCCCGGGTGGGCATTCCCCATTGCCCGGTCTGTGGGCGGGAAGTGGTGAAGCAATCCGCTCAGGAGATCGTCGACACCATCGAAACGCTGCCGTCAGGCACCCGCATATTGCTCCTCGCCCCGGTCGTACGCGGGCGCAAGGGTACCTACCAGGCTGTTTTCGAAGAGATACGCAAGGCCGGGTTTGTTCGTGCTCGCGTGGATGGCACCGTCCATTCCCTCGATGAAGAGATCACCCTGGACCGCTACAAGATCCATACCATCGAATCGGTGGTCGACCGGCTGGTGGTATCCGGCTCTGGTTCCCAGGAAGACCGCACTCGCCTGACAGACTCGGTTGAAACCGCGCTCAAATTTGGGGAGGGATACCTGACCATCCAGGTCCTGGCTGAAGACAAAGAAAAAGACCGGGATCTTCACTTCTCAGAGCACCTCGCCTGTCCCGAGCACAGCATCAGCATTCCGGAGATCGAACCGCGAACTTTTTCATTCAACACTCCTCACGGCGCCTGCCCCGATTGCCAGGGTTTGGGCAACAAGCTGGAGATCGATCCTGAACGCGTGGTGGACCGGGACAAGTCATTGGAAGAGGGTGCCATCATTGCGATGGAGTGGAACAATACCAAGGAGGATGGCGGTTATTACTGGCAGATCTTGAATGCCGTGGCACATCATTACCATATAGATTTGGGTAAATGCTTTGGCGAACTCTCGGAAGAGCAAAAAAGCCTGATCCTGTATGGCACCAAGGGGGAGAAAGTTCGCGTCCACTACCATAACCGTGAGGGGCGTACCGCCACCTTCGATACCGCCTTTGAAGGCGTGATTCCCGGCTTCATGCGCCGCTACCGTGAAACAAACTCGGAATATATTCGGGAGAAGATTTCCGAATACATGACCGACCGGCCCTGCCCCACCTGCCATGGAAAACGCTTGCGTCCGGAAGCCATTGCGGTCACAGTGGACGGGAAGAACATCATTGAGGTCACCGCATGGCCGGTAAACCGTACCCTGGAATGGTCACAAAAGCTGGGCGGAAAGCACTCTCCGCTCAATACTCGTCACCGCACCATCGCGGAGCGCATCCTGAAAGAGATCCAGGAACGACTCAGCTTCCTTGTCGCTGTCGGCCTGGATTACCTCACCCTCAACCGGTCGGCCGGATCACTTTCGGGCGGCGAAGCTCAACGCATCCGGCTTGCCACCCAGGTGGGCTCGCGCCTCGTGGGAGTGCTCTATGTCCTGGATGAACCGTCCATTGGCTTGCACCCGCGCGACAACACCCGCTTGCTCAATACCTTGAAGGGATTGCGCGACCTGGGCAATACTGTCCTGGTGGTGGAACATGACGACGAAACGATCCTGACCGCTGATTGGATCATTGACCTCGGACCTGGCGCTGGCGAACATGGCGGCAAGCTCATCGCCGAGGGCACCCCGGAGACCATCCTGACCCATCCCAAGTCATTGACCGGGGCATATCTTTCCGGGCGCAAGAGTGTGGCGGTTCCCAAGACGCGCCGCCAGGGCAACGGCAAACAACTCACCATCCTGGGAGCCCGCGCCAATAACCTGAAGAACATCAATGTGAAAATTCCACTGGGTATGCTGATCTGCCTCACCGGTGTCAGCGGAAGCGGCAAGTCCACTTTGATGAGTGAGATCCTGTACAACGCCCTGGCAGCCAAGCTGCATGGGTCGCGTACCCAGCCGGCTGAACATGATCGTATCGAAGGCATTGAACATCTCGATAAGATCATCAACATCGACCAGTCACCCATCGGTCGCACCCCGCGCTCCAATCCGGCCACGTACACCAGCCTTTTTGAAGAGATCCGCAAACTTTTTGCTGAACTGCCGGAGAGCAAGGTGCGCGGATACAAACCCGGGCGTTTTTCCTTTAATGTCCACGGCGGTCGCTGCGAGGCTTGCCAGGGACAGGGCGAATTACGCATCGAAATGCAATTCCTGCCTGACATCTATGTCCCTTGCGATGTATGTCACGGTACGCGCTTTAATCGGGAAACGCTCCAGGTGCACTTCAAGGGTCACAGCATCGCTGATATTCTCAGTATGACCGTTGACCAGGCCCATGAGAAGTTTACTGCTTTTCCGCATATGGAGAACAAGATCCGGCTTCTTAGGGAAGTGGGATTGGGATACATCAAGATCGGCCAACCCGGAACGACGCTCTCCGGTGGCGAAGCGCAGCGGGTCAAATTGGCCAAGGAGCTCTCCCGCCGGGCAACCGGACGAACACTCTATGTTCTTGACGAGCCATCGGTTGGGCTGCATGCTGCGGATGTGCACAAACTGATCGAGGTGCTGCAACGCCTGGTGGATGCCGGGAACTCCGTCGTCATCATCGAGCATAACCTGGAGATCATAAAAACCGCAGATTGGGTCATCGATCTTGGGCCGGAAGGCGGCGACCGGGGCGGCGAACTCATCGCTGAGGGAACACCCGAGCAGATCGCAGCCTTCCCCGGGTCATATACCGGGCAGTTCCTGAAAAGCCACCTTAAGAAGAAACCCAGCGTTTGATCCCCACCGCTGTCCCATTCTGCCTGCGAGGTTAGGGACCATTTCCATCCAGGTATGGTAACCGCCCGGGATTTGGATCCTGTTCTGGGGTATTATCCCCCAATGGCTGTTCTGCTTTTTTGAATCGATTGACCAGGGTACTTCTTGAGATGGTAATTCTGGTTTTTTGCGCGATATTCACACGTGCGGTATAACTCTTTCGCCCACCTTTCACGTACTTCCCACAGGAATAGTATAATCACCTCAAGAGGTCCTTAAGGAGGCAGCATGTTCTATGGAGAGCGCGTCCGCTTGCGGCGCGACGAGCGCAGTGACTTGCCCCGCTTCGTGGAGTGGTTGAACGACCCGGAAGTGCGCCGTTATATTTCGATGAATTCTGCCCATTTCCCAGGCTGGAGAAGAAGGCTGGTTTGAGAACATGCTCAAACGCCCGCCGGAAGAGCAGCCATTTGCCATTGAGATCAGGGAAGGGGAGGACTGGCGCCTGGTCGGAAATTGCGGTTTCTTTGAAATCGATCAACGCACGCACAGTTGTGAAGTGGGCATCTTTATCGGCGACAAGTCCTGCTGGAACAAGGGGTTATGGCACTGAGGTGATGCGTCTCCTCTTAAAGGTCGGTTTTGAGACCCTGAACTTGAACCGAATATTCCTGCGTGTCGATGTCGCCAACAAGGGTGGCATCCGTGCCTACGAGAAGGCTGGATACGTCCACGAGGGTCGTTTCCGCCAGGGCAATTACCGGGATGGGCAGTATGAGGACATGTTATTCATGAGCGTTCTGCGCTCGGAATGGAACCCAGACAAGGATTGATTATGCCGATTTCTCAGGAAATGAAGGTGTACGGTGGCATCAAGCTTTATGCCGGGACAGCCTCACCCGAGCTCGCCGGGAAAGTGGCTGAATATCTCGGAGAATCCTTGTGTGGGCGTTGATATTATTGAATTCCCCAATGAGAACCTGTTCGTAAAATTACATAGCAGCGTGCGCGGACAGGATGTATATGTCATCCAGCATACTGCCTCACCGGTCAACCGCAACCTCATGGAGGTGCTTATCCTGCTCCAGACTCTGCGCCTGGACTCGGCAGCCCGCGTTACGGCGGTCATACCCTACATTTGCTACGGTCGATCGGACAAAAAAGACCAACCCCGTGTTCCGATCACCTCCCGTCTTGTGGCAGATATGATCCAGATTGCCGGAGCCGACCGTTACATGACCCTTGATCCGCATGCCTACCAGATCCAGGGTTTCTTCTCAATCCCAGGCGATGTGCTCAACGCTCAATATTTAATTATTGATTATGTCAACAAGAATGTACGCCCATACATGCATGACCCGGTGGTGGTCACCGTGGACCTGGGTTATGCAAAGAAAGGCCGAAATTTCGCTGCCTGCATTGACGCTCCCATCGCTTTCATCGAAAAGCGCCGCGTTTCAAATGATTCCAAGGCCCAGGCGTTGACCGTTATCGGCACCGTTGCGGACCGGGATGTTTTGCTCGTGGATGACGAGATCGACACCGGCGGCTCGATCGTTCAGGCAGTGAACCTGGTGAAAGAACAAGGCGCGCGCAGAATATATGTTGCCTGCGTGCATCCTGTTTTCTCCGCCAATGCTGTCGAAAGGCTGGCTGCCTTGCCGGTGACCGAATTTATTACCACCGACAGCATCCCGGTCAGCGAGGAGAAGTTACTCCAGTTTGGCGGCAGGCTGACGACCCTGAGCGTGGCGCCGTTATTGGGAGAAGTGATCCGTCGCGCCCATGAAGGCCGCAGCGTCGGAGAGATGTTCAACGAGTGATCATAAATCGAATCTTTTTTTACACAAGGAGAATAATATGAAAGGCAAGACCAAGATCATCGACACTCTCAACCTGCTGTTGGCTGACGAATTGACCGCCATCAACCAGTACATGGTTCAGTCGGAAATGTGCGCCAATTGGGGCTACGATCGTCTGCACGAGGCAGCCGAGAAACGCGCCATTGACGAGATGAAACATGCCGAGAAGCTCATCGCCCGCCTTTTGTTCCTGGAAGGTCGGCCTATGGTTGGCACGTTGAACAAGATCCATATCGGCGATACGGTGGAAGCGCATCATCAGAATGATCATGAATCGGAGATGGGTGCCATTAAGGCCTACAACGAGGGCATCAAGCTATGCGTGGAACTGGGCGATAACGGGACACGCGAAATGCTCGAATCCATCCTCAAGGACGAAGAGGATCACCTTGATTGGATCGAAGCCCAGATGGACCAGATTACCCAGTTAGGCGTTCCGGCTTATCTCGCCGAACAACTGCATTGACCCGCTCGGGGTGGATGAATCTCCACCCCACTCCATTCCATGACGGTCATCATCCGAAAGGCTGCTCCTTCTGATGCCGAAGGCATTGCCCGTGTACACGTGGAATCCTGGCAAACTACATACAAGGGCATCGTCTCCGCTGATTTCCTGGCGGCAATGTCGGCTGGGAGCCGGGTTACGAAATGGCAGGAAACCCTTGCCTCCCTGGGAGAGCGAAGGTTCGTTTTCGTTGCGGAAGAGGCTGGAAGGATCATCGGTTTTGTGAACGGCATGGATGAAAGGGAAAATGATCCCCAATACTCGGGGGAGGTGGGCGGGCTCTACCTGCTGGAAGAGGCTCAGCGGCAGGGTACAGGTCGAAAGTTGATGCGGACCGCAGCCCGCGAGCTCGCCCGGCGTGGGCACACTTCCATGCTATTATGGGTGTTGAAGGATAACCTGCCCGCACGCAAATTCTATGCAGCGCTGGGAGGAAAAATCCTGCGCGAAAAACCCATCTCGATCGGTGGCCAGACCCTCCCGGAAATCTCCTATGGATGGGATAATCTCATAAATCTGATAAAGGAGTGACCATGTCCCCTCAATTCAACAGCATGGACGAACTGGTTGCATACCTGGGAACCCTGGAAGAACGCCTCCGCTCCCTGGAAACCGAAAACCTGTCCTTGAAATTGCAAAATGAAACTCTCAACAACTACATGAAAGAAATGGGAAGCGTTTCACAAAAAATGCTGCCCAAAACCAACCTGATCAGCCCAAAGTTCCTCCGCCGCGCTTTCACGGTGTGGGGCCATTCCTTTATAGCCGGTTTGATCATCAGTATCCCGTTCGTCATATTGGCCATCGTTGTGTACTTGGCCCTGCAGCAGGGAATCAACCTTCTTCCCACTCTCTAACGGGCATCGTCTCAGACCAGGCAAGTCCCTCGAACAGGTTGGTTCTTTTCATTTACCTATCCTTGGGTAAATGAACTCGAGAACTGCCTGTTTTTATTGGGAATCTTCTCACAGCGAACAAGTCTACATGCCTGAATTACCTGAGGTGGAAACTTTCGTACGCACGCTGCGTCCAGCCTTGTTGGGCAGATCTGTTTTGGATTCGATCTTGCTTTGGGACCGGACACTTTCCACCCCTTCTCCCCGGGTCTTTGCAAAAAAAATCAAGGGGCAGGAGATCGTGGATGTTTCGCGGCGCGCCAAGTACTTCGCCATCCGGCTGTCCCACGATCATTTGATCGTTCACCTTCGCATGAGTGGAGACTTGCAGTTTTTCCAAGGTGAATACCAGCCTGCCCTCCATGACCGGTTGGTACTTAAGCTGACCGGCGATGCCACCCTGGTGTTCCATGATCCCCGTAAATTTGGGCGCGCCTGGTTGGTGGACGATCCGTCCACGCTGTATGCCAACCTGGGACCTGAACCGCTTTCGGATCAATTCACCCCCGCCTGGCTATACTATGCTTTACACTCACGCCGGCGTCAACTCAAACCCCTGCTTCTCGACCAGGCCTTCCTCGCCGGTCTTGGGAATATCTACACCGATGAAGCGCTTCACATGGCTGGATTACACCCGCTGTCGTTGTCCGTTACCATCAGCGAAACCCAAGCCGCCAACCTTTGGCGTTCCATCCGCACTGTTCTGGAAGAGGGAATCCAGCGCAACGGTGCAAGCATCGATTGGGTCTATCGCGGCGGGGATTTCCAGAACTACTTCAGGGTGTATGGACGTACTGGAGAAGCATGCCCCATCTGCGGCACTGCCGTGGAGCGTATCGTGATTGGTCAGCGCGGCACGCATTTCTGCCCCAGGTGCCAGCCTTGCCAGTCGGAATAACTGATAGTCCAAGGGATTTATCCTACAGGTGGAATGAGAATCGGAGCGGGACGGCAAAAGAATTCTGCGGATAGTTCGTTAGGAAGCCAGAGGTGACCATGGAACTGTCGTTTGGGACAACTATCTTTCTCTTCATCATCTGCCTGTGTGGGGGCATTGCCATAGGGATGATCTTCAGCCGGCTTAGAAATCCGCCTCCTGATATTCCTCCTGGGGAGCAGGATAAGGAAGCGGAAAAAGCAGTTGTGCTTCCAGTTAAGAACGGTCAAGGCGAAGGAGGGGAGTTCGGTGTCCTGCACGCCTGGATGGGCAACACCGGCAATACCTGGCTGGAAATGGATGGGCAACGCCTGGAAAATAAACATTCCCTGGGTGATGAGCAGAAGAAGAATTTGATGAAACTTGTTCTTGAGTTACGATCATGGCTGGACGAACCTGCCGTCCCTGTGCCAACTCCCACCGCACAGCCCAGGAAGCTAATATTTGGAAGACCGAAAGTGGCTGCCCCGGGAACAGCAAACACAATCATCCAGCCCCAGCCCGGATCCATCGTCGAGCAGATCGAGGCAATCCTGCAAAGAAAATTAACCGGGACAGTGTTTGAGGGGAAAAATATCCATTTACTGGAAGGCCAGGCTGGCGAGGTGATCGTTCAAATCGATCAGGAGAGGTTTATTGGTGTCAATGCGGTGACAGATGCCGATATTAAGGATCTCATCCGCAAGGCAGTTGTCGAATGGGAAATTGGCTCAAAATGACAGGACGGCTTGCCCCCTGATCACTCCTTGACCAGGTAAAGTTCGCCGCGTTGGTATCCCCGGTCGAGATAGTACTTGCGTGTGCCCACCGCCGCGATGACTGCCATCCGGCGATAGCCTTTTTCACCGGCAATGCGTTCAGCTTCTGCCATAAGCCGCGTACCAAGACCGGAATGCTGGGCTGCACCGGCTTGCTCCTTTCCCACCTGGAGCGATTGCCCGTATACATGCACCTCACGTATGATCCCGGCGCCATCCAGGTCCTTCAACCCGGTGGCAGGCGAGTCAGGCCCGGGGAGTGAAAGCCGCAAGAAACCGGCGATCCTGTCTTCCGGGGTGACAAAGGACAGGAAGTGTTCCTCGGACCCGTCAGGATGGTATTCCAGGTCGTCGAAGCGCAGGTTGCCTATATCAACGATCCCAGCGCGCACCTCGCGGCAGCGGAGGCAGTTGCATTGCGTACCCCGCCGTTTCATCTCGGCATGCACGTCTTGCCTCAAGCTGGTGCGCTTGTTACCTGCCACCACGTGCGTGGACGGGATATCCCGAATGATGCGGTTGACCCGGCAGTAGCGCGGAATGGTGGTTTTCACATCCGCAATCAGATCCACCAGCTCCTGGGTCGAATAAGGGGAGTATTCTCCACGTTTCCAGGTCTCGTAGAGGATGGTGTTCTCCAGCAGTTGCGTTGGGTAGATCTTGATCTCGTCTGGGCAGAACCCTTCCCACAGGCGGGTGAAGTCAACCCGGTCTGAATGGACGGTTGCGCCGAGCAGGTTCGGCATCCAGTGCAGGACGATCTTGAACCCCCCCGCACGCAGGAGAGCCACAGCGCGGCGAAGGTCTGCAACCGTGTGGCCGCGTTCGATTTAAAGCCAGGATGGCATCGTCCAGGCTCTGGGCGCCCATTTGGATCTTGGTCACCCCCAGGGAGCGGAACCAGGCCAATTCGTTTGGGCTGACCTCGTCGGGGCGGGTTTCAACAGACAGTCCGACATTGCGGTGGACAGCGGATTCGTTGACCAGGTGAGAATCGATCAGCCCTTCCCGCCCCTGCGGGAAAGGTTCCGGCTGGGCTGGATTCAGGGCATCAAAACATCTGCGTACGAACCATTCCTGGTAATCCCGCCGGTAAGACGAGAAAGTCCCGCCCAGGATGAGCAATTCGATCTTATCGGTTGGGTGACCTACCGAGGTCAGCGCTTCCAATCGGGAGCTGACCTGGGCGTACGGATCGAAGTCGTGCTCCAGGGCGCGCATCGCTCCGGGCTCATCCGGCAGGTAGCTTTTGGGCATGCGAACGTCATCAGGACAGAAAATACACTTGCCCGGACAGGGATAGGGCTTGGTCAACACGGTGACCGTGGTCACGCCGGATAGCGTCCGCACCGGCTTCAAGCGGATGGCTGCCAGCATGGTTTCGTCCGCCTGCCACTCGCCGGTCTCAACCAGTTGGTAATAGGCTGCCACCAGGGCAGACTTATGCAGTGGAGCTTCTTTCCAAAGATTGGCGCGCAAAGCCTCTTCCACAGTCTTCCCGCCGCGTATTTCTTCCAGGGCGAGCTTGGAAAGGGCCATTTTTTCCGGGGGCATGGAGCGTAATTCGTTCCAGTTGATTTTCTTCGTCATTGATGCACTATAATCAGGCTATGAATAATGAAACAGCCGCGCGGCTGCTCACTTTGAATAAACAATTCTACCAGACCTTTGGTCGGGAGTTTTCCTCCACGCGCCAGCGCCTTCAACCCGGCGTACAACGGGTATTGGACATGCTGACCGGGGACGAATCCGTGCTCGACCTGGGGTGTGGGAATGGTGAACTGGTGCGCGAACTGATGCGCCGCGGTCATCGCGGTCGTTATATCGGCGTGGACTTCAGTTTGTCTTTGCTTGAAGTTGCCCGTCACGGTTGGGAAGATACTCCCACCACCTTCCTGCGCGTTGACCTGACCACTACAGACTGGGACCAGAAAATCCTGGAGTCACGCCCCGGCCCCATTGACCTGGTTACAGCTTTTGCCACCCTGCATCACATCCCCGGTCACGGAGTTCGTTTGAATATCCTGAACAAAGTCCACGCCTTGCTGCGCCCGGGTGGACAGTTCATCCACTCCGAGTGGCAATTCCTGGCCAGCAAGAGGCTCACCGGGCGTATCCAACCCTGGACCGAAGCCAAGCTCAGGCAGGAAGATGTCGATCCCGGCGATTACCTGCTGGATTGGCGTGGCGGCGGGCGTGGTTTGCGCTACGTTCACGCCTTCGATGAAGCGGAGTTGGACGCCCTTGCCAGGGAAGCTGGCTTTCGGGTTCGTTCCGCATTCCACTCGGATGGTGAAAACGGGCAGTTGGGCCTCTACCAGGTCTGGGACAGGTTGTGATCAAGCCATGAAAACAAAAGACGAGATCGTCCAGAACTGGTTGCCGCGTTATACCGGCACACCGCTCAAAGCATTTGGTGAGTACATCCTACTGACCAACTTCGACAGCACCCTGCATAATTTCGCCGCCTGGCACGATGTCCCGATCTCCGGCGAAAACAAACCGATGCCGAATGCCACTGCAGAGGGAATCACGATCATCAATTTTGGGATGGGATCGGCGAATGCTGCCACGGTCATGGACCTGTTGTCTGCCATCTGTCCCAAAGGCGGTGCTCTTTCTTGGGAAGTGCGGTGGTCTGAAGAAAGGCTTGAAACTTGGTGACCTGATCCTGCCCATCGCCGCCATCCGTGGTGAGGGAACGTCCAACGACTATTTTCCGCCAGAGGTCCCCGCCCTGCCGGCCTTCAACCTGCAAAAAGCTGTTTCGACCACCATCCGTAATTTCAGCCGTGATTATTGGACCGGCACGGTCTACTCGACCAACCGGCGAGTCTGGGAACATGACGAGAAATTCAAATCCTACCTGCTGGGCATCCGCGCCCTGGCAGTCGACATGGAAACCGCCACCATCTTCATTACTGGTTTCTACAACAAGATCCCCTCCGGGGCGCTGCTCTTCGTATCCGACCAGCCGATGGTTCCCGAGGGGATCAAGACCGCCGAGTCGGACCTCAAAGTGACCCGGGAATTTGCCGATCTCCACTTGCGCATCGGGATCGACTCCCTGAAAGAGATCATTAACGACGGGTTGACCGTAAAACACCTGAAATTCTAACCAGGCGCCACCTTCTGCCCCTCCGGAGGATGAAATGCTCACTGCCATCACCCGCGCTGTCAGCCGTTCGATCCTGAATTGCGAACTGACCCACCTCGAGCGCGTCCCCATTGACCTGGAAAATGCCCGCCGCCAGCACCACGCCTACGAGCAAGCCCTGCGTGACCTGGGGGTGGAGGTCCTTTCCCTGCCCGAGGAACCCGACCTGCCGGATTCTGTCTTCGTGGAGGATGCCGCCATTGTGCTGGATGAATGTGCGCTGCTCACCCGTCCGGGTGCCGACTCGCGCAAACCCGAGATCGAATCCATTGCCCGGGCATTGGCTCCTTACCGGACCTTGTACCGGGTGGAGTACACCTGGCACGGTGGACGGCGGTGATGTGCTGACCGTGGGCAGGCAGATCTTTGTCGGATTGACAACGCGCTCGAATCAGCCAGCCATCGACCAGATGCAGGCTTTCATGGGTCCCTACGGGTACAGCGTGCACGCGGTGGCGGTCAGCGGTTGCCTGCATTTGAAATCCGCAGTCACCCAGGCGACATCAGACACCCTGTTGATCAATCCCGCCTGGGTGGACAAGTTGCATTTCCCCGGAATGAAATTCATCGAGGTGGATCCCTCGGAGCCTTCTGCAGCCAATATCCTGATGGTCGCAGGGCAGGTCCTTTACCAGCCGTGCTTTCCCAGGACGCTCGCCCGGCTGGAAGCGGAAGGACTTCATCCCATCCTGGTGGATGCCTCCGAATTGGGCAAGGCCGAGGGCGCCCTGACATGTTGTTCCCTGATCTTTAACCGCCAGCAGGCTGCGGGGCAGGGCAGTATCGGGTAAAATCAGGCGGGCAATCCATCCGACAAGGAAACACCTCGTGCTCACGGTAAAGATCTGCAGCATTCAATATCCCGAACGCTATGTCCTGCGGCGCATGGTCCTGGCAGCCCAGCAAGGGCTCCTGCGAAGTTTCCCCGACCTGGAGTTGGAAATTATTGAATTGAGTGACCCCAGCCAGATTGGAAAATACGCCTTTGTGCTGGTGCTGCCGACCCTGGTCATTGAAGAAAAAGTGGTGTGCAGCGCTCGTTTCCCGGACAAGGATGAAGTCCAGGATTGGCTTCGTGAAGCTGCTTCGATTGACGCAGGCAGGGGGGCGTGATAGAATTCCCGTCCGCACGGGCGAGTAGCTCAATGGCAGAGCAGTGGCCTTTTAAGCCATTGGTTGAGAGTTCGAGTCTCTCCTCGCTCACTCCGAATCCCCTTCTCATTAGGGGATTTTTCTTAATGTTCACTACTTGGGATGATTTATAGAATCTTCGTGGGGCAACCCGGTAGAGACTCCTCGCGCACACATTCCCACCCTTGTAATTTGACCTTATCAGCCTGTTCGGAAATAATTTGAACCAGGCAATCCCTTCATCCACAACCGCGAGCGACCACCCGTATTCCTATTTCATTGCGATCAATTTGCGGATATGCTCGGTGTGATCGCGCTCGTGCCACAGGGCGCGGCGCAGGATCTTGCGCGGCGACCAGAATTCCCCATCAACTCCTATTACCTTCTTGACCCCTTCCAGGCGGGAAAGCACTGTCCTGAAATGCTTGCGCACCTTTTCCAGCCGTTCCAGGGGAGCATCGGGCACTTCGGCACGCGGGAAGGCGAGTCCCAGGCGATCCATGTACCACCATTCCGCCCCGCCCGCATGGCGCAACACGCCGTTGATGTTCCAGCGTTCGCCCATGTAGGTGGCATCGCGCTTTTCTTCGCTCAAACCTTCCAGGGTCTTTAGCAGGTCTGCTCGGGTCCAGTTCAGCAATTTCAGGGCGCGCTCGATATCGGTCCTGGTCAGCGGTTTCCAATCATATGGAAAGAAGGAATCCACGCTGTAGCTGTCCCCCTCGGCCACCTTATCCATGTCATCATTGATGAAATAAACATCCCAGGTCCCATCCACCACGATCTCGATGTCGTCGGGGGAGAAGCTGAGCCAGGTTTGTGGCTCGTGTTTCAGGATCCAGGTTGCATACTGCTCAAGTGACAATTCCAGGTTCAGAAGCGCAGCATCGGCATTCGTCCCGTATGCAAAACATCCGGGATGTTCCAACGCCCATCCCATGCTTCGGCCTTCAACGTTATTCTCGATTCCAGCGCGAAAGATCATGGCTTCTCCTGGTGGTTAATTAAACCACAGTAATCAGCCGTATTCAATATGATGAAAGGGGGAGGATAAATGGAAACCCTGTCCGCAGGTCCCGGATCGATCATATTGCTAACCATATCTCTGCATGAACTTTTCCATCCTCCGCAGGGCTTCTTCGATCTTTTCATATGCGGTGGCGTACGAGCAGCGCACAAAGCCCTCCCCGCCTCTTCCGAATGCATTTCCGGGAACCACGGCAACATGTTCTTCTTTCAGTAGTCTTTCAGCGAAAGTCTCATCGTCCATGCCGGAGGCGGTGATCCTTGGGAAGGCATAGAAAGCGCCGCGCGGTTCAAAAGTGCTGAGACCGAGTTTATTCAATCCCCCGACGATCAGCTTGCGCCGGCGGTCGTATTCGCTGACCATATCCTGGACATATGCCTCGCATTTGGTCAATGCCTCGATGGCTGCATCCTGCGCAGTGGTGGGGGCGGACATGATCGTGTACTGGTGGATGCGTACCATGCCCTTGATGATCTGTTCGGGCCCTGCCGCATAACCGATTCGCCAGCCGGTCATCGCATGGCTCTTGGATAGGCCCCCCAGCAAGACCGTGCGTTTCTTGACCGCCTCACCCAGGGAGGGTACGCAGACATGCGTGAAGTTGTACACCAGCCGGTCATAAATCTCGTCCGAGATAATGATGAGGTCAAATTCCTCGGCGATCCTGGCAATTTCCAGCAGGATCTCCCGTTCTGCCACAGCACCTGTCGGGTTGCTGGGATAACCCACGAAAATGACCTTTGTGCGCGGGGTGATCGCCGCGCGTACCCGTTCAGGATCGAGCTGGAAGTTGTCCTCCATCCGGCTGGGAATCTCCACTGGCACTCCCCCTGCCAGTATCACCTCTGCCTGGTACGAAACGAAGCATGGCGTGGGTATGATCACCTCGTCGCCTTCGTCAAGCAGGGCGGTCATCACCAGGTAAAGCGCTTCCGAAACCCCCACGGTGGCGATGATCTCGCTGACTGGATCATAGGTCACGCCGTAAAGTCGTTCCAGGTTGGCAGCGATTGCCTGGCGCAACTCGAGCTTGCCGGAATTGGACGTGTAGTGAGTCTCGCCGGCGCGCAACGAGCGCACCCCGGCTTCCAGGATCGGCCCGGGAGTGGTGAAATCCGGTTCGCCGATGCCGAGAGAGATCACATCCTTCATTGTGGCTGCGATATCGAAGAACTTGCGGATTCCCGAGGGTCTCAAGCCAGCCACTCGTTTGGAAAGATACCCCACATCAGAGATTTCCTGCATCCAGCCTCCTCAAATTGGTCGGATTTGCCAAGTATCATCGCCCTCAAAATAGGTGAGTACGAAAGTTCGCCCGTCGTCGGTCAGGACTCGAAAACAGCGTCCTTCCGGGATACGCCAGGATGCCTGGATGGTGTCGATCTCAAGTTGCTGACCTTCCCATGTCAATGCAACCGGGCGTTCGGCGTACGCAAACTCGGAGTGGCATGTGACAATATCCATTGTAGGACAATCCCTGCAAAAAACAAAGGACAGGATGTCATCTTGTCCCATGTGCGAAAAGTACTATTTTTGAACGACCGAACTGTTATCGCCCACGTTCAGCACCATGGGGGGATCATCGGCGGAATGACCTTCGATCCTGGCTTGCCGGCCTATGAATGATCCTTTCAATGCAGCGCTATGGACCGTCACGCCACTCTCCAGGATCGAGTCTTCGATGCGGGAATTTGTGATCTGGCATTCCGCTCCGATGGAAGCGTAGGGTCCAATGACTAGCATTGCGCAGCTCGGCAGTATCGTGGATGAATACGGGAGGCACGATGGTTACATTGGCCTGCTTGCAAGCTTCCGGGTTCCAGCGTGCCGGAACGCCAGCTTGCGTGCGCGCCAACAGGATGCGGTTGGTTTCCAGCGTAGCTTCGATCGTACCCGTATCCAGCCAGGATTCCACCTCCCGGGTGCGCATTTTCGTCCCTGGATGAAGCAGGATGTTAATGGCATCGGTCAGGAAGTACTCGTTGTTAAATTTCTTCTTCAGGCGGAATTGTTCCTCGATGGCAGCCGCGAGATCTTCCCCCTTCGTGAAGTAGTAACAGCCGACGACAGCGAGACGATTGTCGCATTCCAGGGGTTTCTCGACGAGTTCCCTGATATACCCATCCTCCCCAGTAACAGCCACCCCAAAGCGCCGCGGATCCGGGACAGTTTTGACCCACGCCACTGCATCCGGTTTCTCCTCCACCAGGAAAGAGAAATCGGTTTCGATGAGCGTATCTGCATAGATGACAATCGTGGGTCCGCGCAGGTATTCGGATGCCAGCGCCACAGCCTGGCTTTGACCGCCCATCTCTTGCTGGGTAAAGTAATGCGCACTGATCTCGGGATATTGATATGCCAGGTATGCAGGAATTTGTTCACCCACGTGAGGCGCAATGATGAAAGTGTATTCGACCGCCCAGTCTTTGGGAATACCCTGGAACGAATCCAGCAGGTGGTCGATGGCTGGTTTCCCCGCCACGCTGACCAGCGCTTTGGGCTTTGACCAGGTCTGCGGGCGCATGCGTGTCGCCCAACCTGCAGCAGGGATGATGATGTTAAGTGTTTTCTTCATGGTCTCATTCTAACAAAAGGCGACTTGCCACTCTGCTGGATGATATTCAGACGGTTTATTCTACCTTCCCCAGCACGAAAGACAATAGCAGCAGGCAGAAAACCGCCAGGGTGATCAGGGTGTAGACACGGTCCTTTTGGTAAACAAATGCCAGGATCGATACTGCCACGCGGCCGATTGGTGTAGCGATAAGCAGAAGCAGTCCCAGCATGACAATGGCCTCGCCTTGCATTCCCCGAACCCCTGCGCTGAATTCTTGCCATGTGAATGGATTTGCACCACCGGGCTGGGTCAGCTGTTGCACATCCGTGGTCGAAGTGAGCAAGCCAGGTTGGCGCAGGAAAGTGAGGAACACGCCGATGATGACCACGGTCAGGCTGGTAAGAACGCCAATACGAAGCAGGTTGCTGATGATCAGCTCCACCCTGAGGCTGCGCTTGTCTGATTCCGGTACGTTGGGTGGGGATTGATGATTCAGACTGGCTGTCATATGCCAAATCCCTTTAACAGCATCTGCACCGATACCCAGATCAACACGATCACAAAAACCACGCGGATCAAGGAACTCCGCAGGCGGCCCAAGAAGGCGGGATCCGAGTATTGCACCCAGGAGAACACCACTGGCGACGGGAGCAGCGATGGTGGGATTGATATCCCCACGCATGAAATACACCGCCGCAGTGGCAGCAGCTGTGACACCGATCATGAAATTGCTGGTTGCTGTACTTACCTTGATGGGCAGATGCATCGCCAGGTCCATCGCAGGTACCTTGAGCGCGCCCGAGCCTATGCCAAGTAATCCACTCACCACGCCAGCAATATACATCAACCCGAGACCAATTCGCGTATTGCGGACGCGATAGAAGATTTCCCTGCCCTCGGCATCATCATAATAACTGCCGTGCAGCCGCAGGCGATCAGCCCATGGCGTTCCCTTGGCGATGTTTTCGTCATCCAGGCTTTTTTTCCGCTTGAGGAACATCATCACTGCCGAGTAGCCCAGGATTAGCCCGAAGAGGATATAAAGCCAACGCGCGCTGATGATCCTGCCAGGGTTGCCCCGGTCAGAGCGCCGGAGACGGTCGCCAGTTCCAGCACCATTGCCACGCGCAGGTTGGTCATCCGCTCCCGCACATAGGCTGCAGCTGCACCGCTGGAGGTCGCGATCACTGACACGATGGAAGCGCCAATGGCATAGTGGATGTCGATCTTAAAGAGCAATGTCAGCACGGGGATTACGATGATGCCGCCGCCCAGGCCCAGCAGGGATCCAAGAACGCCAGCAAAGACAGAAATACCGAAGACCAGCAGGTCGAATTCTAGGAGGTTCATGGTTCCAGGGATGAGATCTCAGGTGGACAATCCGGTCGTCATCGGAGGAGTGCTTTTACTTTTCAGCACTAGTGCCTGAAAGATTGGCTATCAGACCAGTTGTGGTAATCCCGGCTTGACCGGGCACATTATCTGGGGCTGATCTAGACCTTTTTCTCCAGTTCATTCACCACTTCTTCCATCAGGTCCACCGCGGCCTGCAGGGTGGCGGCATCGAAGGCGAATTTCGCCTCCGCAGCTTGGAAGAGCTCCGGCAGGGTGACCATGCCGCCCAGGGAGAGCGCCTTGCGGTACGCAGCCACTGCCGCTGCCTGGTCCTTGCGCGCGTTGCCAAAGATCTGCACCGCACCCAGTTGCGCCAGCCCGTATTCTACATAATAAAATGGGATCTGGTGGATGTGCAGCTTGCGCTGCCAGCCGGTCTTCTTGACCTGCTCCAGCCCGGAATAGTCCACGCCGGGGATGAAACGATCCCAGAGTTCACCCCATTTTTCGTCACACGCCCGCGGGTCCGCGCCTGCCTTGGGATTTTCATACACCCATTGCTGGAACGAATCCACCACCGCCATGAACGGCCAGAAGAGCAGCATCGCTTCCAGGTGTTCGATGCGTGCATGCGCCATCTCGGCTTCGGAATAAAACTCGGTCAGGTAGGGCGATGCCAGCAGTTCCATGCCCATGGAGGCCACCTCGGCGAATTCCATCGGTACTGCCAGTTGTTGGATGTAAGGGATCTTTGCCGTCTCGAAGACATGGAAAGCATGCCCGGATTTATGCAGGGTGGTCATCACATCATTGTGGGTTCCGACTGCGTTGACAAATATGAACGGTTTGCGCATGGATGTGTAGGAGGTGCAATAAGCGCCGGGAGCCTTGTTCTTGCGATTTTCCAGGTCTGTGTCCCCATCTGCAACCATCCGGTCAAAGTAATCACCCAGCACCGGGTCTGCTTTGTGGAAAATGGTGGATGTCTTTGCTTTGAGCTCGTCAATCGATGTGAACGGTTTGAGCGCCGGAGCATTCGCAGACGAGGTGGGGCGTGAATACCATCCATCCACCAGGTCCCACGGTCGCAGTGAATTCAGACCAAGCGACTTTTGGCGTTTTTGATAGATTCGTGTCGCTGCAGGGACCACGACCTTCTCGATGGCATTTGCGAAGGATTTGCAATCCTCCGCTGTGTAATCAAAACGCAACCTTTGCTGCCATGTATATTCCCGGTAGGATGGCTTTCCGGCATTGGTGGCGATCCTGGAGCGAACTTCCATGAACTTGACCCACAGGTCGTTGATCGCTTCCACATCATCCAGTTGGCGCCTGGCCTTCACTTTCCACGCCTTTTCGCGCCTGGCACGGTCTGGCTGATGGAAATTCATGGCCAGGCGGGTCAGTGTGATCTCTTCGCCCTCCCAGTTTACAGTCTGCGCGCCGTAGATCTTGGCGTACTCATTGGCAAGTTTCTGCTGTTCACCCAGCAGGGGCAGGTTGGCTTCGCGGAACAATTCGGCTTCGGCGCGCATGTTGCGCAGGGGGATCTCGAAGCCTTGCGGTTCCAGCTTGCTGGCAAGCAATTTCTCTTTCAATTTTTGCTCGGCAGCCATGGATTGCGGGAAAATGCCGTCGAGGAACTTGTTCATGCGTTCATCGGCAATCTTGTCGGCGGTGTTTACCGAAGTGGCAATTGCCAGGCGTTGGTAAATTTCATCGATCAATTCGCCCAGGCGTGTCCAGTCGGTAAGCCATTCTTCCACCCTGCCAGTGATCCAGCACGCGTGACTCGAGATCTTTGTAATGGATGTCGATCTCCGGCCAGGTCCAGGTCAGCAGGGTTTCGGGAGTGGTGGGCAGGTTCTTGAGCATGGATGATCCTTGTTTTTAGTTTTTTTGGCACCCAATCCGGATGCTTTTATTTTACGATTTTTATATTCGCCAGGCTTGCCACCATGCGCTTGATGCCCACGGACTCGAAGACCGCGTCAACGGTTTCATCACCATCCTGCAAACGGGCATTCAGGACGATGCCTTCGCCCCAGATGGGGTGCTTGATGCGCATTCCGGCACGGAATTGGGTTTGGGAGGTGGCAGGTTTTGGCTCTGACCGCAGCCAGGCGGGGGTGGCCTCGCTCTGGGATTCGCGGAACGAACGCCCGGTGCGCGATTTCCCGGAGAGCAACTCGGCAGGGATATCGTCCAGGTAGCGCGATGCCAGGGTGTCCTCGGCGAACCCGCGCCCGCCGCGGCGCAAGGCGCGCAGCAGGTAAAGCCGGTCCTTGGCTCGCGTGATCCCTACATAGAAAAGGCGCCGCTCTTCATCCATCGCTTCAGGTTCGTCGAAAGACCGGCTGTGCGGCAGGATGCCGTCATCGAGACCCACGATGAATACGACGCCGAATTCGAGTCCCTTGGCAGCGTGCAGGGTGAGCAGGGTGGGGGCATTCTTGCCCTCCGTTAATGTATCCTGGTCGGAGATGAGCGCCACATCCTGCAGGAATTCGTCCATCGTGCGCGTGGAGTACTCGAGGGTCAGGCGGCGCAACTCCTGCACGTTTTCCCAGCGCTCGGCGCCTTCATCCGTGCCATCGTCGAGAAATTCGCGGTAGTTGATGTCCGCCACGATGCGGTCGAAGGTTTCGCTGACCGTGGCACGCGTGGCTTCCGCCCGCCAATTGTGCGAGCAGCGCGCCGAAATCAGCCAGCGGCAGGGCTGCACGACCGGTGAACTGGCGTCCACAGCGGAGACGCATCGCCGCGTGCCAGGTCAATGAGCGCCGCGCCAGGTGTCAGCTTGGCCCCGCGGGCGGTGGTATGCAGGGCAAGGATGGTCTTGTCGCCGATGCCGCGCGGCGGGATGTTGATGATCCGGTCAAGGGAGATCTCGTCGGCAGGGTTGTGCACCAGGCGCATGTAGGCGATCATATCCTTGACTTCGCGCCGTCCGTAGAATTTCTGCGCTCCCACCAGCCGATAGGGAAGCCGGGACTGCAGGAAGGCCTCTTCCAGCAAGCGGGATTGGGCATTGGTACGGTACATCACCGCGCAGTCGCCCGGCTCGCAGGTTTTCGAGGCAACCAGGGCGGAAATGGTGTCCACCACGAAGGCGGCTTCACCATAATCGTCTAGCGATTCATAAAACAGGATTTTCTCGCCCGACCCGCGCTCGCTGAACAGGTTTTTCCGCCTGCGGTGCGGGGCACGGTCGATGACCGACATGGCCGCATCCAGGATGTTTTGCCGGGAGCGGTAGTTCTGCTCCAGCAGGATGACCTTTGCCTCGGGATAATCCTGCTCGAAACGCTGGACATTGCGGTAATCCGCTCCCCGCCAGCGGTACACAGATTGGTCTGGATCCCCGACAACAAAAATATTCCCGTGTGCAGAGGCAAGATGCTTCAACAGGGTGTACTGGGCGAAGTTGGTGTCCTGGAACTCGTCCACCAGCACGTGGGTGAAACGCTGTGCATATTTCTGGCGCACTGCCGGGAATTCGGAAAGCAGGTGCGCCGTCCACAACAACAGGTCATCAAAGTCGACAGCATTGGAGGACTTCAATGCTTCCTGGTAGCGCTTGTAGATGCGCTTGACCACCTCGTCCCGGTAGGTCTGAACGGGGTAATCATCGGGGAAGATCAGTTCATTCTTGGCGCGCGAGATCGAGGCATGGACAGACAGCGGGCGGTAGGTTTTATCATCCAGGTTCAGGTCGCGTACCGCGCTCTTGACCACGCGCAGTTGATCGTCGGCATCGAAGATGACGAAATTGGATTCGAAGGGCAGGTTTTCAGCCTCGCGGCGCAGCAGCCTGGCGCAGATGGCATGAAACGTGCCCAGCCAAAGACCTTCGGTGGGCAGCGGCAGGCCGTGGTCTGACCGCCCAGCAGGGCTCGGACGCGGCTTTCCATCTCACGCGCAGCCTTGTTGGTGAACGTGACCGCCAGCAATTGCCACGGGCGCACTCCCTCGTTGGCGATCAGCCAGGCCACGCGCTGGGTCAGCACACGCGTCTTTCCGGACCCGGGTCCGGCAAGTACCAGCACTGGTCCCGCGCCGGCTGTCACAGCCTGGCGCTGTTGGGGATTTAGTTTATCGAGGAAATCCATGAACAAAAGAGAGTAAGGAACAGAGACTAGAGAATGGAGCCATGAAAGAGGAAACCGTTCTCCACTCTCTGCTCACTTTTCTCTAGAGTTGAGACGTGCAATGCGGGCAGCGGGTGGCTTTGATCGGGATGGTGCTGAAGCAGTGCGGGCATTCCTTGGTGGTCGGCTCGGCTGCCACGGTTTCCGGTTTCTTCTTCAGGCTGTTCATCCCCTTGATCATCAGGAAGATGACCAGGGCAATGATGAGGAAATCAACGATATTCTTGATGAAATTACCATAGGTAAGCACCGGCGCTCCGGCTGCCTGCGCATCGGCCAGTGTGGCATACGCCTGCCTGTTCAGGGAGACGTACAGGTCAGCGAAGTTGATCCCTTTCAACAACAGGCCGATCGGAGGCATGATAATGTCATTGACCAGCGAGGAAACGATCTTGCCGAACGCTCCGCCAATGATCACGGCCACGGCCAGGTCGATGACGTTCCCGCGCATAATGAAAGCCTTGAATTCCTTCAACATATTTCCTCCTTCAAAAAAACGGATGGTTTGATTGTACCGTTACGGAGGAGGGATGTCAACGCGGATGGTCGCGAACCGGGTGCGTTTCATATTTGGCGTATAATTTGCCCATACCTGTTTGTTGGGAGGCTCTTGTGTCCAAGCATCATCTTCAATCTTCGTATCTTGGCCTGGTGGTGGTTCTTATTTTCATTCTCTCTGCTTGCGCGCCTGTCGCGGGCGAAACGGCCGTACCCACGCCTGAGCCTCCCGTCGCCACTCCTACTGCCACCGTCCCGCCCCTCACCGAGTTGACCGTGTGCCTGGGGCAGGAACCGGCCAGCCTGTATCCGCTGAACAATCCCTCCTCGGCAGCACGCGCCATCCTGGAAGCGCTGTACGATGGCCCGGTGGATGCAGTCTCCTTTGAGTACAAACCAGTCATCCTGGATCGCCTGCCCAGCCTTGAGAATGGGGATGCCCAGTTGTTCCAGGTGGGGGCTTATGTTGGCGACGAGGTGGTGGATGCAGGCGGAAATCCCATCACGCTCAAGGCGGGTGACCGCATCCGCCCATCCGGCTGCCGCAGCGACTCCTGCGCGATCGAATATGATGGCAAGACCGAGGTCCAGGTGGACCAGATGGCAGTCACCTTCCGCCTTCTCTCCGGCCTGCAGTGGTCGGATGGCACACCGTTGACAGCGGACGACTCTGTCTATTCTTATGAAGTGGCCGCGGCTGTTGATTCGTACCTGGCGGTCCGCACCATGTCCTATGAAGCCGCGGATGATGTCACCGTGCAGTGGTGGGGTAAGCCCGGATACGTGGATCCATCCTATGTGACCAATTTCTTCATGCCGCTCCCCTCACACCTGTGGAGCGAGATTCCCGCCGGAGCAAGTACCCGACTCGGAGTCTTGCTTCATTAACGCCACTTGGTTGGGGACCGTACTACCTATCCGAGTGGGAGACTGGCGACCACATCACCATGTTGAAGAATCCCTACTATTTCCGAGCCGGTGAGGGACTCCCCCGCATCGACATTTTGAACTTCCGCTTTACACCGGATCCGGAAACAGCCGTGTCCGAGCTGCTTTCGGGTGATTGCGACCTGCTCGACCCCAGCATCCCGCTTGACGGGCAGGTGGCCTTGCTCAAGTCCCTGGACGAGCAGGGGCAGGTGAAGGCATACTTCTCGCCTTCAGTGGTGATGGAGCAGTTGGCGTTTGGAATTTTCCCAGCAGAGTATGACAACGGGATCAACCCCGATTTTGACCGGCCGAATTTCTTCGGCGATGTGCGCGTACGCCAGGCTGTCGCCATGTGCATTGACCGCCAGAGGATCGTTGATGAGGTGATGATCGGGCTCACCAGCGTGCCGGATTCGTATGTTCCCAGCTCCCATCCCTTGCATGCGCCTGGTCTGCCGGGCTATACATTCGATGTGAGCGCGGCGAATGCCTTGCTGGATCAAGGTCGGCTGGCTTGACACGGACGACGATCCATCCACCCCGCGCCAGGCTTGGGGGATTGCGAAGATCACCCAGGGCACGCCTTTCGCGGTGACCTATGTCACCACCGGCTCCGCCCAGCGTGTGCAGGTGAGTTCCATCGTGGCAGAGTCGCTCGCCCAGTGCGGGATCCAGGTCACTGTCGAGTATCTTGACCAGGCGGACCTGTATGCCCCGGGTCCCCAGGGTTCCCTTTTTGGGCGTGCATTCATGCTGGCAGAGTTCGCCATGGGCAGCACGGGTATCGAGCCGCCTTGTGAATGGTACATCTCTGCGGAGATCCCGACCGCAGCGAACTTGTGGATTGGGACGAACGTCAGCGGATACGGCAACCCGGATTTTGACTCCGCCTGTTCCAGTTCCAACCAATCACTCCCTGATGAAGCTAGCCCACCGGGAGGCATACCTTCAGGCCCAATCATTGTTCGCCCAGGATCTGCCCGTCATCCCGCTCTATTGGCGTATCCGCACCGCCGCGGCGCGCCCAGAGGTATGCGGCTTTGCTCTCGATGCCACCGTCGCGGGGAGCCTGTGGAACATCGAAACGATGGAGACCGGCACAGGCTGCGCGCCGTAAAAACCCCTCTGGGGTATTACGTCAAACTACCCAATCCAAGAGTAGTTTCACTTGACTTTTTGTTGTTCTTGTGTTAATCTTTCCTAAGCCTCTCTGGATTTTGCTTTATGGAGAGGCAATTTTAGCAAAGGAGGTGATTCTCGGGAAAAACCTCGCCTTGTGTTATTAACCGTTTCACCCAAATTCACCCATATTCAATATTTTTCTCTGGAGGAGAAAGACAATGTCACGAAACCGCTTTATGCTGGTTCTTGGCGTGCTGGTAGTTGCCAGCATGATTTTGTCCGCTTGCGGCCCGCAGGAAACCCCCGTGCCGGCCACAGTCGCTCCGACTGCGGAACCCACCCCGGAACCCCCTGCCCGCACTGGCGCATGGGTTGACCAGATCGTCTTCACCGGCATTGACCAGGCCGAGGCCGCTGTCACCCAGCTTCAGGCAGGCGAGATCGATGTCTATGCCTACTCGGTGAGCGACCCGGTGCTGTTCGAGACCGTCAAGGCCGACCCGAACCTGGGCTACACCACTGCTTTCGGTTCCTATACCGAACTCAGCTTGAACCCTTATGGCCCTGAATTCTCCACTGGCACCTTGAATCCCTTCGCTGTTGCCAAGATCCGCGAAGCCATGAACTGGCTCGTGGACCGCACCTACATTGCGCAGGAAATCTACGGTGGCTCGGCCATGCCCAAGTTCACCTCGTTGAACAGCAACTTCCCCGATTACGCCCGCTATGTTGATACCGCCCGCGCCATCGAGGCCAAGTATGCCTACAACCTGGAAAAGGCCAATGAAGTCGTCACCACCGAAATGACCGCCCTGGGCGCTGAGCTTGTCGATGGCAAGTGGAATTACAACGGCGCTCCCGTTGTCATCATCGGCATTATCCGCACCGAGGATGAGCGCACGCAGATCGGCGATTACTTCTCTTCTCAGCTCGAAGCCATCGGCTTCACTGTTGATCGCCAGTACAAGACCCGTACCGAAGCCTCCCCGATCTGGCAAGGCCGTACTCCAGCCCTTGCAGATGGCGGCTTCCACTTCTACACCGGCGGCTGGATAACCACAGCCATCAGCCGTGACGACGCCACCAACTTTGGCTACTTCTACACCAACCTGGGCTCCGGTGCCGCTCTCTGGCAGGCATACGTAAATTCGCCCGAGTTCTATGATGTTGCCAACCGCCTGTGGGTCAACGATTTTGCCAATATGAACGAGCGCGGCGAGCTGTTTGCCAAGGCTTTGGTCCTGGCGAACGAAGAATAGCCAGCGCGTTTGGATCGCTGACCAGGTTTCCTTCTCACCCAAGCTTGCCAACCTGGAAGTGACCTATGACCTGGCTGGTGGTATTGCCGCTGCGCAGGTCTACCCCTTCACCATCCGCTTCGCTGGTCAAGAAGGCGGCGTTGTCCGCTGGGCTCAGCCCGGTGTGCTGATCGAAGCCTGGAACCCGATCATGGGCTCCAACTGGGTTTACGACAGCACTGTCCAAATTGCCACCACTGACCGCGGCGTAATTCTCGATCCATACACCGGCCTTGCCTGGCCGGAGCGCATCGAAAGCGCCACCGTTGTCGCCAAGACCGGTCTGCCGATCGGCAAGACCCTAGACTGGATCAACCTTGAGTTTGCGGACCAGATCGACGTCCCGGCGGATGCCTGGGCGAACTGGGATGCCACCACGCAGACCTTCATCCCGGCTGGCGAAGGCGTGACCGCCAACATCAAATCCACAGTCGTTTATGAAGCTGACTTGTTCGACAAGATGACCTGGCATGATGGCTCCCCGCTTACTGTGGGCGACTTTGTCATGTTCATGATCATGCAATTCGATCAAGCCAAGCCCGAGAGCGCCATCTTTGATGAGGATCAGGTCCCAACCCTGGAAGCGTGGTTGTCCCACTTCAAGGGCGTCAAGATCGTATCCACCAGCCCGCTGACCATCGAGACCTACGATGATCTGTACCTGCTGGATGCCGAAAATAATGTCACCAGCTGGTATCCGAACTATACTTACGGCACCGCTTCCTGGCACGCTCTTGCCCTGGGTATCCTGGCCGAGGCTGACCAGAAACTGGCTTTCGGCCCCACCAAGGCGGAAACCCTCGCCGTCGAGTGGACCAACTATGTCAGTGGCCCGAGCCTGGCCACCCTCTCAGAGGTCCTGGACGCAAATGTCGCCGCCCCGGTGATCCCCTTTGCCCCCACCCTGGGACAGTTCGTCACGGCTGATGAAGCTGCTGCCCGCTATGCCAACCTGCAAGCCTTCTACACCGCACGCCATCACCTGTGGGTCGGCACCGGTCCCTTCTTCCTTGAGTCGGTCTTCCCGATCGAAGGTACCATCACCCTGGCGCGCTATGACGCCTACCCGGATCGTTCCGACAAGTGGGCTCGTTTCGCTGCCCCCAAGATCGCCGTTGTCGATCTGACCGGTCCCGCCAGCGTTGTCATCGGACAGGAAGCCACCTTTGACGTCTTCGTGACCTATGCGGATGCTCCTTATCCCGCAGGCCGAGATCTCTGGTGTCAAGTTCCTGCTCTTTGATGCCACCGGCGCACTGGTTGCCACTGGCGAAGCCACGGCTGTAGCCGATGGGCAGTATCAGATCGTCCTGCCCACCACCGGACTTGCCGCTGGTTCGAATAAACTGGAAGTCGCGGTTGCTTCTGCTGTTGTCAGCATCCCGTCCTTCCAAGCCTACGAGTTCGTCACCACGAATCCGTAAGCCGTTCATGAACACAGAGTCTGGCAGGGTCACCCTGCCAAACTCGATTTTAATTATTGAGAAGGCGATACTATGAGCGAACAATCCCAGGTCTTGCCGGCTTCCCCAGAAATCCCCCCAAAAGAAGAAACCCCAAAGCACCTTCGCCCGCGTGGCCGCGCTACACCGTGGTCCGCCTTGTTACCCTGTTCCTGACCGTGGTGGTGGGTGTTTTCCTGACCATTATGATCGCCAACATGGGCGGTTACGTGGATGATATCCGGCGCGGTGAGATCCAGGAAACGTATACCCAGCAAGCGGCCCTCAATCCGGCCATCAAAGGTCTGCCCCCGGAAGAACGCCAGGCCTGGGTTAATGGGCAGATCGAAAATGCTTATCGGCGTTATGGCCTGGACCAGCCCTTGATGATCCGCAATATCCGCTTCATGACCAATGCCCTGACATTGAACCTGGGTCGTTCGCAGAACATGTCCAGCGATACCGGGTCAAGGCAGGTGCGGCTGATCATCCTTGAACGGCTGCCACCCACCCTGATCCTTTTTGGAACTGTTGGCTTTATCCTGTTCTTTGTGGAACTTTTTTTTGCTTTGTATCTTTCCAGGCGCTATGGGAGTGTGATGGATAAGATCATCGTCACCCTGGCACCGATGAGTGCGGCACCCGGTTGGTTCTATGGCATTTTCCTGATCCTGATCTTTGCCGCACTTTTGAAGATTCTCCCCTTTGGCGGCATGGTGGACTCGCCGCCGCCGCCGCGTTGGTCGCTTGAGTATTTTCTCAGCCTGTTGAAACACATGATCCTGCCGGCCATGGCGATCGCTGCCAACCAGGTTGATCCTCAGCGTTTTTTCCTGGCGTACGTTCTTCATGATCTACTCCAGCGAGGATTATGTCGAGATGGCCAAGGCCAAGGGCTTGACTTCCCGCAATATCGAGCGCCGCTACGTGCTGCGCCCAACCCTCCCGACCATCATCACCACTTTTGCCTTCCTGCTCATCGGCATCTGGACTGGTGCGCCGATCTTTGAAACGGTGTTCAACTGGCCGGGATTGGGTCGCCAGAATTTCCTGGCGATCGGTTCGTTCGATGTTCCCGTGATCGTCGGCGTAGCGGTGATCTTCTCCTACCTGCTGGCGATCACCTTGTTCCTGCTCGATTTCATCTATGCCCTGGTTGACCCGCGCGTCAAGGTGGGTGGGCAGGGAGGTGCGCAATCATGAAATCGTTGAAGAAAAACTTGCGCGAGCTGTTCCGCTATCCTTCAGCTGTCTTTGGGCTTTCGATTGTCCTGCTCTTGCTCATCGCTGGCTGCCTACGCCTTGATCTCCATTCCTTATAAAGATGCAGTTCGTTTATGGCGCGGTGGGGAAGAGGTCTGGTACATGAATCCCAAGGTAGCACCCCCGGAATGGACCAACTGGTTCCGCTCCAGGGACCTGCCGACCTCCTTTTTAATGAATACCAGGGATGGCACGGCCGAAAAAACGGTCAAGACGGGGTCGCAGAACGAGATCGACATCATCTTTTCCTTCGATTATGAGTATGAAACCTTCCCGCAGGAAATGATGATCTACTTCACCTCGAACTTTACGGGCAAGAATCCATATGTGGCTATCACATGGGTCACACCGGACGGGCGCGAGATCCGTGCCGGTGAATTCTCGATCGGGGTGACAGATACCTTTCGTTTCTCGCAGGACGAGAAACTCAAGCGCCGCCTGGGTGGCAAACTGCCCGTGATCGGGTTGTTTGCCGATCCGAACTCGGATCCGGAGAATCCGGTTGCCCTGAAGGGCACCTACAAGCTCATGGTCACCTCCTTTACTTTCGAAGAAGGTTCGGATGTCGATGCGGAATTTGTTTTCCACGGCCAGGTGGATGGCTGGGCTGGCACAGATCACAAGCGCCGCGACCTTGGCATTGCCATCCTGTGGGGCACACCCATCGCCCTGATGTTCGGCTTGCTGGCAGCCATGGGTACCAGCCTGGTTACCATGGTCATTTCGGCCATCGGCGTCTGGTTTGGCGGCTGGGTGGACGAGATCATCCAGCGTATCACCGGCGTCAACCTGGTGCTGCCTTTCCTGCCTATTCTGATTATGATTGGAACATTCTATTCGCGCAGCATCTGGCTCATGCTGGGTGCCACGATCGCCCTGACCATTTTTGGCTCCGGGATCATTACCTATCGTTCCGTCTTCCTGCAAGTGAAAGAATCGCCTTATATCGAGGCAGCGCGCTCTTATGGCGCGGGGAGCGGCAGGATCATTCTCCTGCTACCTGCTGCCGCGCATTATTCCGATGCTCATCCCCACCCTGGTGACATCCATCCCCGGCTATGTCTTCCTGGAAGCCTCACTGGCAGTGTTGGGCCTGGGCGACCCGGTGCTTCCCACCTGGGGCAAGATCATCAATGATGCCCAGGGCAATGGCGCCCTCTACCAGGGTCTGTATTACTGGGTCCTCGAGCCGGCTGTGCTGTTGATGCTCACCGGTCTGGCATTTGCGATGCTCGGATTCTCAATGGACCGCATCTTCAACCCGAGACTGCGAGGTCAGTAATGGTCACAACAACGAACGAGAAACTACTTCGAGTGGAGAAACTGGTCCTGCATTTTCGCACGACACAGGGTGCGGTGCAGGCGGTGGACGGGCTGGATATCACGCTGGACAGCAACCGTGCGGTGGTGATCCTTGGGGAGAGCGGTTGCGGGAAGACATCGTTGGCGAAGGCGATCCTGCGGCTGCTGCCGAGGAACGTGGGGGAGTACAGCGGCAAGGTGTATTTGAACGGGACGGACGTGATGGCGTTTGGCGAGGAGGAATTTCGTCAGAACGTGCGCTGGGTGGGGATGTCACTGGTACCGCAGGCGGCGATGAACTCGCTGAACCCGGTGATTCGGGTGGGGGACCAGGTGGCGGAACCGGCGATGATCCATTTAGGGGTGAAGAAGGAAGAGGCCTTCAACCTGGCGAAGCAGATGTTTGCGCATGTGGGGGTGCCGGTGGACTTTCTGGTGCGCTACCCGTTCGAGTTGTCGGGTGGGATGCGGCAGAGGGTGGCGATCGCCATGGCGTTGGTGACGTCGCCGAGCCTGATCGTGCTGGACGAGCCGACGAGTGCTTTGGACCTGTTGACGCAGGCGAACATATTTAATGTATTGAAGCGGATCAAGAAGGAATTGGGGACGAGCTTTATCTTGATCACGCATGACATCGCGACGTCGAGCGAGCTGGCGGACGAGGTGGCGATCATGTATGCGGGGCAGATCGTGGAGACAGGGAATGCGAAGGAATTCTTTCCTGCGCCGTTGCACCCGTATGCGCACATGCTGATGGCGAGCGTGCCTCGTTTGCGAGCGGACCAGGACCCGGAGTTTATTACCGGGCAGCCGCCGTCGTTGATCAACCTGCCGACGAACTGCCGGTTTGCGCCGCGGTGTCCGAAGCGGTTTGGGATGTGTGACCAGGATCCGCCTATGGTGGAGAAGAACGGGCGGAAAGTGAAATGCTGGTTGTATGCGTAGGAGTGAGGCATGGCAGAGACAATGGTAGCGACGAATGCGGAACGGCTGGTGGATGAGCGCAAGGTGCTGTTGGGGATCCAGCACCTGAAGGTGTGGTTTGAGTTACGGCGCTTTGGGTTTGGAGTAGCCGGGTACGTGCGAGCGGTGGACGATGTGAGCTTTGACCTGCATGCTGGGGAGGCGATTGCGGTGGTGGGGGAGAGCGGGTGCGGGAAATCGAGCTTGATGAAGACGATATTGGGGTTGTACCGGCCGCGCGAGGGGACGGTGAAGTTTGACGACCAGGTGATCAGCGAGATGGGGCGGAAGGGGTTGAACTGGTACCGAGCGCAGGTGGGGTATATCCAACAGGATCCGTATGGGGCGCTGCCGCCGTTCATGAGCCTGCAGCGGATCTTGGATGAGCCGTTGGTGATTGGAGGGGTGCGCAACAAGGAGGAGCGGATCGCACGGATTCACAAGGTGTTGGGGGAGGTGAAGATGCACCCGGTGGAGGATTTCCTGGCGAAGTTTCCGCACATGTTGAGTGGTGGGCAGCAGCAGCGGGCGGTGATCGCGCGGGCGATGATCCGGGAGCCGAAGTTGATCGTGGCGGACGAGCCGGTGTCGATGCTGGATGCGAGTGTGCGGGTGGAGATCCTGAAGTTGCTGCGCGGGCTGCAGGAGACGCACAACCTGTCGTTTATTTATATTACGCATGACCTGTCTACGGTGAAGTACTTCTCGGAGCGGATCATGGTGATGTATGCTGGGAAGCTGGTGGAGAAGGGGCCGATCGGGAAGATACTGAAGAACCCGATGCACCCGTACACGTTTGCATTGATGGCAGCGACGTCGGACCCGGATGCGAAGAATGCGGATAGTTACAAGGAAGTGCCGCCTGGGGAACCGCCGAGCCTGGTGAAGCCGCCGGCGGGGTGTCGGTTCCATCCGCGCTGTGCGCGTGCGATCCAGGGGTTGTGCGAGGTGGAGGAGCCGCCGGAGTATGAGCCGGAGGCGAAGCACCAGGTGCAGTGCTGGTTGTACCGATGAAGCTGGAGGACGAGAAGCAGCCGCTGCGGCTGATCTTGATCGGGTTTGTGCTGGTGACGCTGGGGATGGTGCTGCCGTTCCTGATGGTGATGCAGGTGGTGGAGTCGACGTTCTTCCTGAACTTCTTCTCCTTTGGGGCATCGGTGTCGGGGATATTCCTGGGCATCATCGGAGGCGCCATGTACGTGCGCCAGAGCCAGAAAAAGAAGAAATAACCTGTACGCAAGTTGACCATGCCCTGCCGTAATGAGGCAGGGCATGTTTTTCTCCCCGGAACTTGTGTTAGAATTTATCGACCTAGCCAAATATCGATTTCCTGTTGAGCTGTTTCACCCTATGGCGGAATATCGAATTTTGATTGTTGAAGACCAGCGCGAGGTCAGCCGGTTGTTGCGCACGGCGCTTGAAACCCTTGATTATGATTTTAAAGTGGCTGAGGTGCCCTCTGGGGAGGAAGCCATCCTGGATAGCACCCGACACCCGATTGATCTGCTCGTAGCCGATTACCGTCTGCCGGGGATGACCGGCATCGAGTTGATGCGGAAGATCCACACCCATCGACCCAAGGCCAAGACTCTGCTCATCACTGGGCAGACAGATCCCAGGATTCGCAAGGAAGTCGCTGAGGCCGGTGCCGATGGATTTTTCATCAAGCCCGTCTCGATTGCCGACTTTCTGGACGCTGTCGAACGCCACCTTGGCCTGGTCGAAACCATCCTGCCGCCCGAACCGATTGCTCCTGAAGAAGAGCTGGCCCCGCATCTGCCTGACTTGCTGGCAGGCTTGCGCCAGGAACTGGATGCCACGACGGTCATGCTAATCAGTGATACCGGAAAAGTCCTGGCACGCGCAGGCGAATTGACGAACATGAACCTGGAAATCTCCCTCCTATCTTCCTTGCTCCTGATGTATAGCGCCGGGCAGAAGATCTCCCGCCTGCTGGGACAGGAAACCAATTCCAATTGGTGTGTCTTCGATGGCGGGGAGAATGATCTCATCTTTACACCGGTGGCAAAGGGACAAGCCATGCTGGTCATCGGAAAAAAGATGTTTGATGAAAAGAAGGTCATCAGCGCTGTGAGTACTTATTCAAAGGCGCGTACCCTCATCCAGACAGCACTAAGCGGCATGACCGGTAACCTGGGCGCGAAAATGTCATCCTTGAAAACAGAGGAGCCGGTTACGGCCCCGCTTGAAACAGACGAAAAGAATGCCCCAGACTTGGATCCACTCCTCAAGGGCTTGAAGAAGAAGCTCAAGGCAGCCGATGTGAACGAATTTTGGGATGATGCGCTCGAAAACCAACCCTTATCCATCAAGCCCGACATGTTAACTTACGAGCAAGCCAGGCAACTCGGCTTGACCCCAGAGGATGAACCTTGATATTGTCCCACCACTGTGGCTGTGATACAATTCGCCCTCTTTGGGGCGTGGTGCAATGGCAGCACATCAGCCTTTGGAGCTGAGTATCTTGGTTCGAATCCAGGCGCCCCAGCCTTTCCCTTCATACGGAGGGTATCCACATCCAAAACAGGCTTTGCGACCCCTCCGGTGCAAAGTCTTTTTATTCCAGGAGCGAACATGAAGATCACCCCGGTTTTGCTGGCCACCGAAGGCGGAACCAGCATGCGATCCACAACCCCCATTGCCCTGCATCCAGTCTGTGGGCAACCCATCCTGGCATATGCCCTCCAGGCTGTGGGTGCTGTCAGCGCGGAGAAACCCGTTGTAGTCCTTGGGGAAGAAGACGGGGCGGTGCGTGATTTTCTTGCCGGGAAGGCAACTTGTGTTATCCAGGATGCACACGGTGGGATCGGTCATACCCTCCTGCAGGTGGATGCATGGTCGCGCGATGCCTCCGACCTGGTGCTGGTCACCTGTGCGCATATGCCGCTATTGAGCCAGGATACCTTGCAGCGCCTGGTCAAAACGCAACAGCACAATCCGGGCCCGCTGACGTTGCTGACGGCTCCCGCCCCCGGCTTGGAGCGCCTGCCTGGAGAGCCGGATGGAAGCGTACGAGCAAATGGCTATCAGGATGCGGGCGTACTTGGCGCACCTTCCATCAATGAATTGAATCTCGGCATCTACTGCTTCCGTGGCGATTGGCTTTGGGATGCCCTGCACCACCTTCCGGTTTCGGGAAAGGGAGCAGCTTCCCTGGCAGAAACGATCACCCTGGCAACTGCCGCCGGGCTGAGTGTTAAGGCGATCACTGTGGAAGACCAGGCAGAGATGATTGATGTCCATACCCGCGTGGATTTGGCAGAGGCCGAATCCGCCATGCGAAAGCGTATCAATACCAGGCATATGCTCGCCGGGGTGACCATTATTGATCCGGCGACTACCTTTATCCAAGCCGGCGTGACCATTGGTGCTGACACCGTGCTTTGGCCCAATACCCACCTCCAGGGAAACACTACCATTGGCGAGTCGTGTGAGATTGGACCGGACACCGTGGTTCGAGAATCAACGATCGCCGCCCACTGCAAGGTCTTTAAGGCCGTTGTGGAAGGTTCATGGCTGGAGGAACATGTGGATGTGGGACCGTTTGCCCACCTTCGCAAAGGCGCCCACCTGTGCCAGGGCGTGCACATGGGTAATTTTGGTGAAGTGAAGGATTCCACGCTTGGCGCTGGCACCAAGATGGGCCATTTTTCGTATATCGGTAATGCCACGATCGGTCCAGATGTGAATATCGGTGCTGGAACGATCACCTGCAATTATGATGGCGTGCGTAAGAATCTCACCGAGGTCGGCGAAGGGGCGTTTATTGGCTCCGATACGATGCTGGTGGCTCCTGTGAAGGTCGGTAAATTTGCCCGCACCGGGGCTGGTGCAGTGGTGACCAGGGATGTGCCGGATGATACGCTGGTCGTGGGTGTGCCCGCCCGGCCGATAAAAAAATTGCCCCGCGTTGTCGAAGAAGAAAAATAAGCCAAGGACCATTGTGGAGGTGGAACTTTGTTGACATTATCCGAAGGTGAACGACGTGCTTTGATCGACCTGGCCACGGAAGCCCAGCGCCGCGCTTACGCACCTTACTCGAAATACCTCGTCGGGGCAGCCCTGCGGACAAAGTCTGGAAAAATCTTTACCGGCTGTAATATTGAAAATGCAGTTTATCCGGACTCCATATGCGCCGAGAGGGTGGCGATCTTCAAGGCGGTATCCGAAGGGGAAAATGAGTTCGAGGTGATCGCTGTTGTAACCTCGAATGGTGGCTCGCCTTGCGGCAGCTGCAGGCAGGTAATGGCTGAGTTTGGGTTGGATACCACGGTCGTGCTTGCCGACACCAATGGTCGCATTGTCCAGGAGACGACTGTGGGGGATCTCTTGCCGGCAGCTTTCACGCCAAAGGATCTGCCGCGCTGATCCACAACTTCTATAAATGATATGCCCTCCGCTCAACGTTCTTTCCGGGTCGAAGCGATTGTCCTCCGCCATTCGGAGTGGGGGGAGGCGGACCGCCTCCTGACGCTTTATTCACGCGAGCGGGGCAAGCTGCGTGCGATAGCAAAGGGTGCACGGCGCATCAAGTCGCGCAAAGCCGGGCACCTGGAACCTTTCACCCGTGTCACCCTGCAACTGGCAAAAGGCCGTGACCTGGCGATCATCACCCAGGCAGAAACGGTCGAAGCCTATATCGGTCTGCGGGACGACCTTGTGCGTACCGCCACGGCCAGCACCGCGCTGGAGATGCTCGACCGGTTCACCTACGAAGACGAAAGCAATAATGTCAATATCTATCATCTGTTGACCGAAACCCTGCAGCGCATTTCCACCCTGCAGGATCCCTGGGTCGCGGCGCGTTATTTCGAGGTCCAGGTGCTGGACTTCCTCGGATATCGACCCCAACTTGTAAATTGTGCCAATTGCAGCGAAGAGATCCTACCCGCTGACCAATATTTTTCCGTTGTTCAAGGCGGTATCCTTTGCCCGCGCTGCGGGGCAGGTCTGCCTGGAGCGCAACCGGTGTCAATGGATGCGCTGAAATATCTGCGCCACTTTCAACGCAGTACCTTCAGCGCGGCGCACCAGGCTCGACCCGGGATGGATGTTCGGGTTGAGATTGAGGTTGTCCTGCAATCCTACATAACGTACCTGTTGGAACGCGAGTTAAAATCCCCCGGTTTTTTGGCGCAGGTCAGGAATTGAGGCCAAGGCGCTCTGCTTGATTATTTAGTTCTTGCGTTCTTCCGAGCGCTTGGCCCATCCGACCACAAAATTTTGAATCACCCACTCGATCACCCAATCCATATACTGCCAGATAAATGCCTGGAAAAAGGGATGGCGCAATCCGTAAAGGATCTTGGCGAACCAGGCTCGCCTGCGCAAGGTTTTTCCCATCGCCGAATGCAGGATGGCCTTCCGGTATCCGCTGAATGAGAGATCATCGCTGTTCGAAGGCATCCTGGATTGCCCTGGCTGCCAGCTCGCCGTAGGCAAGTGCCTGGCTGATGCCTTCGCCATAAAATCCGTCCGCACCGGCTGCATCGCCCACCAACAGGACGCGCGGTACGCAAAATGCGCTGCTTGCATCGAACTGGTGGAGTGGGAATCCTTGCACAGTGTAGTTTTCCAGGTCCAGCCCATGCCTCTGGAATTCTTCCGCCAGTGCCTGGCGCAGGTCGGTTGCCGGTTTCACATGGTGAAGGCGGCTGTCATATACTCCCCGCGCCCGCATGGACTTCCCCTTTACAATGACCGGGAAATCCCAGGTATATCCAAGGATTCCTTTTGATAGAGGGAAGAAGTCGAAATACGAGTCAGACTGGATGTGGCAGGATGCCTCCGGTCTGGGATCGGTGACCACCTCCAGAAGTCGCGCCACGTGGAACTTTTCCTTGGGCAGGATCATTCGCCGGATGAGGCTGGTTGACCCGTCTGCGCCGACAACAACGCCAGCCTGGTAGCTTCCCTGGCTGGTTTCCAGTGTCACCCCGGAGCTGTCAACGCTCATGTTTTCAACCCGTGTATTTTCCTGTATCTGGAAGCCGCGCTGCCGGGCTTTGTCTGCCAGCCAGGCGTCAAATTCATCGCGGCGGATGGTTCGGAATGCATGGCTGGCTGATTTTTCAAGGCGCAGCTTCATCCCTCTGCCGTTGAAATCCAAATGTGCCCAATCCACGTCAACATGCGGGATTTCGTTGATATCCAATCCCAGGTGCTCGAGGATTGCCTCGCCATCCGGCAGGATGCCGCCAGCGCATAATTTTGGGCGCGGATGGCAGCCTTTTTCGAGGATCAAACAGCGCGAAACCAGCTCGGGAGCGAATTTTGCCAGGTGAAGCGCAGTCGAGATCCCTGCCGGTCCCGCGCCTGCTATGATGATGTCGAAGTGGTTCGTGGAAGCCATGGACAAATTCTATGTGAAAATGAATGCAGTTGCAAGCGATATCCTCCCTAAGTTTTGCGGTAAACTTGAAAAAACAATTCTCCAGTAGGGTGTATTTCCCCCTCTGGAGGATTAAACTAGTATAGGGATTGTAAAAGCAAGATCCATTTGGTAGCCTGCCACCAGGATAACATGCCATGACCGTCGAAAGCCTGCCAAACCAGCCCGAACCCGATGTCGTTATCCCACGGAAACGGGTGCGTTTTTTTGCCCGTGTGGGGAAATACTCCCTGGTCCGCTTGCTTGAATTGAGTGTGACCCTGGTGCTGGGGATGTACCTGGTGGTGATCGTCTTGAATATGGGCGGCTATATCGACGAGGTGTATCGGGCGAATATTGATGATTTTTTCCGTTTTAATCCCCCACCCACGGGAATGACCCCCGAAGAGGTGACTGTCATGGACGAATGACATGCGCGCCTCCATGGAAAAAGGGTACGGCCTGGACAAGCCATTCCTGCTGCGCTGCGTCCGCTGGCTGGGCGATGCCCTGGCTTTCAATATGGGGGATATTGGTGGTTCCGTGTCTGTGATCGATGCCAACGTCACCGGGATATTCCGCGAGCTCTTGTTGGGGCGGTTGCCGTACACCCTGGCATTGTTTGGAGTCTCGAATTTCCTGTTTTTCTTTGCCAGCCTCTTTACTGCCTTGTACTTATACCGAAAATTTGAAGGGTTTTGGGATCGCTTGGTTGTATTCCTTATCCCCGATTTCCTCCATCCCCTCCTGGTTATATGGCGTTTTCCTGGTAATTGTTTTCGTTGCATTGCTTCACTGGCTGCCGTTCCCCAAGAGGTTGAATTTTGGGTTGGGCACCTACCTTCGAGCTGATTTCATTGTGTTGCTGCAAAACGGGTGGCTCAACCTGGATAATAAAGTCTATTTGCCCACCCTGCTCCAATACATGGTTCTCCCGGTGGCAGCAATTTTCCTGAACCTCTTTTTCCAGAGTGCGTATGCCTGGCGTACCTATTTCCTGCTCCATTCTGGTGAGGATTACATCGAACTGGGGAAGGCAAAGGGTCTTGAAAACAAGCTGCTGGAACGGCGCTACCTGCTGCGCCCAGCCTTGCCGTACATCATGACCAGCCTGGCGATGATCCTGGTCGGCACTTGGCAGAACGCCCTCATCCTGGAGAAATTCTTCTATTGGCCTGGCATTGGTGGTCTGTTCTTTGATTCGATCAACAACTTCCGCATCACCGCCAGTATTATTATTGTCTTCGCTTATCTATTGGTCATCACGGTTTTCATCCTGGATGTGCTTTATGCAGCCGTGGATCCGCGTGTGCGGCTGGGCGGCAGGGAGAATGTCAGCGGATCCATGCGCCTGGGCATTCCCTTGCGCGAACGGATCAAGACCTTATTTGCATACCGGTCGAGGCCGCGCATTGAACAGCCCCGCTTTTCCATGCCGCAGTTAAGCCAGGAGCAGATCCACGAATTGGCGCATATTGGCAAGGTGAAGCGCGCCTCCGCCTGGGGATCGGCGCTCAAAGAGATTCGTCGTTACCCTTCAGCCATCCTCGGTCTGGTGATCATTGCCTGCCTGGTTGGCGTGTCCATTTATACTGTTTTTGCCATCCCCTATGAGCAGGCGATCAAGTTGTGGCGCGGGGATGAGAAGGTCTGGGCTAATAATCCCTCCTTTTGCACAGCCGCTCTGGTCCAACCTGTTCCGCAAGCACAAACTCCCCGCCACCTTTGTCGGCAACATCAATGATGGGACCGGGCAGAAAGTGATCGAAAAACTTTCCGAAGATATGACCGGCATCACCATGACCTTCCCGATCGATTATCAATATGACGGGTTCCCGCAGGACTTGGTGGTCAATATCAAAGCACAATATGATGAAAAACTCCCCCTCGTAGCCCTCACCTGGGTGACTCCTGATGGGCGCGAAATTCTCCTGGATACCTTCACCACCAAGCCCGCTTATCGTTACAGTTTTGAATACGAGAACTATTACACGATATCGAGTGTTCTGCAGCAAACCACCGGTCCGCTTCCATGGGAGAAACTTTTTGTGGACCCGGCGAGTGATTCTTCTTCAGCCACTCGGGGCATCTATCAGCTCCGCGTGGAAGCCTTTGTCTTCGAGCCCGATTCGGATGTGGAAGCCGAGATGGTGCTCTATGGGCGGGTACACGGCATTGCCGGGACGGATGACAAGCGCCGCGACCTCTCCATCGCAATCCTGTGGGGTACACCCTTTGCACTTACCTTCGGCCTGCTGGGTGCCCTGGGCACCGGGCTGCTGGCGATGATCATTGCCGCCATGGGAGTCTGGTTCGGGGGCTGGGTGGACGGGATCATCCAGCGGTTGACGGAGATCAATATGCTCCTGCCGGCCCTGCCGATCGCCATCATGATCTACTTCCTGTACACCCACAACATCTGGGTCATCCTGGGGATCATCATCATCCTGAGCGTCTTTGGGAATGCCATCAAGAACTATCGTGCTGCATTTCTGCAGATCAAGGAGGCGGGATACGTGCAGGCCGCGCTGGTATATGGGGTGGGGAACCGGCGCATGATCATTCACTACCTGGTGCCGCGCATCATACCGCTGCTGGTACCGCAGTTGGTCGCCTTGGTGCCGAGCTATATCTTCCTGGAGCCAACGCTGGCGTTTGTTGGCATCGTGGACCCCTTCCTGCCGACATGGGGCAAGGTGTTGATGACCGGGCTGTACGTGGCGGAGGAGAACAGCCAGATCTTTTATATGACCCTGATGCGCAATCCCTACCTGGCACTCGAGCCGATCGCGCTGATGTTCATTACCGGGTTGGCCTTTTCGCTGCTTGGGATTGCTCTCGACCGCATCTTCAATCCCAGGCTGCGCAATATGTGATCCGCACCCGTGTCTACGGCCTGCTGCCACACTCGGGATGGCAGCAGGCTTGGACAATTGTCAGCTTGTTATAATTGTTGAAGAGATGGAACGTTCCCAGTGATCGAGCCTGATCTGCCTGTAAAACCTGAAACTGAGATCTCCCTTCCCGCCAGGCGGACGGGTTGGCTTTCGCGGGTGGGGCTTTACATGCTGGTCCGCGTCGGCGGAGCTTTCCGTAACGCTGATCATTGGAATGTTCCTGGTGATCGTTGTTTTGAACCAGGGTGGCTATATTGACGAAATCTACCGTGCAAATATCGACCAGGTCATCCAATTCACTCCGCCTCCACCTGGATTAACCCAGGAGGAATTTGCTACTTGGGTGGCAGAATTCCGTGACCGGATGGAGACCAGCTACGGCCTGGATCGCCCATTCCTGTTACGCTGCCTCCAGTGGTTGAGGGATGCCCTGCTGTTGAACATGGGAGATGCCAACCGGCAGATCGCGCTGGCAGCCCAATATTCCTTATCCCAACCCGGTATTTCTCTCAGTTTGGCAGAGGGGTTACTGTTGGGACCCCTGCCTTTCACCCTGGTACTGTTCGGCACATCGAATTTCCTTTTTTTCTTTGCCAGTCTTTTCACCGCACTCTTCCTTTACCGCAAATTCGAGGGATTCTGGGACCGGCTGGTTGTTTTCCTGTCTCCCCTGTCATCGATCCCCTCCTGGCTCTATGGGGTTTTCCTGGTCATCATTTTTTCCGCCTTGCTGCATGTCCTGCCGTTTCCAAAGGAATTCCCCCTGAACTTGGTGATCTACATCCAATCGGAGTTGGCGGCTTTGCTGCATGGAGAGGCGAGCACGGCCATCCGACCTGAAACGCCGTCCATTTTCGAGTACATGATCTTGCCGGTTGTTGCAATTTTCTTGAACCTCTTCTTCCAGGGTGCTTACGCGTGGCGGACATTTTTCCTGCTCCAATCCGGGGAGGATTATATCGAGCTGGGCAGAGCCAAGGGATTGTCTCCTAGTTTGCTGGAGCGGCGCTACCTGCTCCGCCCGGCCTTGCCGTATATCCTGACCAGCCTGGCGATGACCCTGGTCGGCACCTGGCAGAATGCCCTGATCCTGGAGAAATTCTTCTTCTGGCCCGGCATCGGGAAGCTGTTCTTCGACTCGATCGGGTATTTCCAGGTCACGGGCAGCATCATGGTCTTGATCGCCTATTTGCTGGTGTTGACAGTTTTTATCCTCGACATCATGTATGCCATGGTGGATCCCCGCGTGCGTATTGGCGGCAGGGAGAACTCGGGCGGAGTGTCCCGGGTAAGGCTTCCGCTCCGGCAGCGCATTCGTGTGCTTTTTACATCTACCAATAAGAAGCGCCTGCCGAAACCGAAGTACCTGCTCCCACCTTTGACCGCTGAGCAAATCGCAGGGTTGGAACGCAAAGATAGGGTAAGGCACGCCGGTGCCTTGACAGGGGCTTTCAAGGAGCTCCGCCGTTACCCGTCAGCCATCGTCGGGTTGGTGATCCTTGGCCTCCTGGTGGGGGTTTCGATATATACGGTTATTGCCATCCCTTATGAAGAAGCCATCTCCCTTTGGCGCGGGGACGAGAAGGTGTGGATCAATAACCCCACCTTTGCCCAGCCGGCCTGGTCCAATTTCTTTCGCCGTCAGAAGCTGCCCGAAACATTCATTTTCGACAGCACCAGGGGGGAAGGAGAAAGGCTGGTTGAACAGCTTTCGGAAGATATGACCAGGATCACCATGACTTTCCCGATCGATTATCAATATGACGGTTTTCCCCAGGACTTGGTGGTCAACATTGCATCCGATTATATTAAGAAACTCCCCTTGGTTTCCCTTACCTGGGTTATGCCAACTGGTGAGGAGATCCTCCTGGATACCTTCACCACCCAGCCTGCCATGCAGTACAGCTTCGAATATCAACATCGTTATTCCTTTGAAAGCAGAATCCAGGGGACCAGCGGGCCGCTTCCATGGGATACACTCTTCACAGAACCCGGGAGCGGAGCTACGACCGCCAGGCGTGGAAGTTACCAGCTTCGCGTGGAAGCCTTTGTCTTCGAGCCGGATTCGGATGTGCACGCCGAAATGGTGCTCTATGGGCAGGTGTACGGCATTGCCGGGACCGACGACAAGCGCCGCGACCTTTCCATCGCAATCCTGTGGGGCACGCCCTTTGCACTCACCTTCGGCTTGCTGGGTGCGCTGGGCACCGGGCTGCTGGCGATGATCCTTGCTGCCATGGGAGTCTGGTTCGGGGGCTGGGTGGACCGTTTAGTCCAGTGGGTGACCGAGATCAATATGCTCCTGCCAGCCCTGCCTATAGCCATCATGATCTACTTCCTTTACACCCATAATATCTGGGTCATTCTGGGGATCATCATCCTCCTGTCCGTGTTTGGGAACGCCATCAAGAACTATCGAGCCGCATTCCTGCAGATCAAGGAGGCGGGATACGTGCAGGCGGCGCTGGTGTACGGGGTGGGGAACTGGCGCATGATCATGCGTTACCTGGTGCCGCGCATCATCCCGCTGCTGGTGCCGCAGTTGGTCGCCTTGGTGCCGAGCTATATCTTCTTGGAGCCAACGCTGGCGTTTGTTGGCATCGTCGACCCCTTCCTGCCGACGTGGGGCAAGGTGTTGATGACCGGGCTGTACATTTCCAGGCAGAACAACGACATCTACTACATGACCCTGATGCGTAATCCCTACCTGGCACTCGAGCCGATCGCGCTGATGTTCATTACCGGGCTGGCATTTTCGCTGCTTGGGATAGCCCTCGACCGCATCTTCAATCCCAGGCTGCGCTCCATGTAATCAGTCCCCACTCTCCCAAAAGAAAAAGCGCCACGGTTGTGGCGCCATATAGCCAGGGTGGCTGTTCCTAGTTTTTCTTTGTGTGCAGGAATTCTTTCAGATTTACGCACATCGCTTCCAATGATTCCTCCCTCGCCCGGTACCAGCGCTCCTGGCCCTTGATGTTCAGGTTGACCAGGCTCGACAGGCGTAATTCACTCAGGTGATGTGTCACCGTGGGCGCGCGCAGGTGCAGGCGTCGCGCCAGTTCGGAGGGCGTCAATTCCTCCTGGCTCAGGTAATACAAGATTTTCAGGCGCGTGGGATCGGCAAGTGCCTTCATCACCCGCACAAGGCTGTCGGGAACCATTTCACCAGGGATGGCAGGCATGCCAGCCGGGCGTGCCCCGAAGCAGAACAACATGCCATCCTCGGATATCTTTTCGTACAACACCAGTGGGGTCGTCCAGTATGCAGGAACGACGGTCAGGGTCTTGGCGCTCATCAACTCGCTTAAGTGCACCCCCTGGGACAATTCGCTCAGCAGGGATTCCACGCTAAGCCGCGCGGCCAGTTCTTGGGCGTTTTCGAGAGCTGCCTTTAAAACAGGTGCGAGGCGTTTCTCTTCATCTTCGAAAAAAGCTTGATAATACGCTTGCAGTGCATTTAGGAATCCTTCCCCCAATTCTTCGGGATTTGCCCACTGATCCAGGAATTTTACGATCTTCGCCTCGGTGATCTTCGTTTCGCGTTCTTTCTTCGCCATGGCTTTGACCATTTCCAGGTCTGCCTGTGACCATTTGCCTTCTTTCTGGATCCTCAGCAACATTTTCCCCCAGTCGTTTTCCATGCAATCAAGTCCTAGGATGTGGGTGATGCGCAAGGCAGCAGGAATCTGCTTAAGCGCCCACAATACGCTGATGGCGTCCTTTTCGCCAGGCAGATTATGCACCCAGCCGAGTGGAAAGCCCAGGAAGGGCAGCAGCCCCTCCAGTAGTTTGCGCTCCGTGACCGGGATGCGCGAACGGATCCCGGCTGCCCATGCGGCGCGGATGCCGAAATGTTCGGGCATGTGTAAAACATTCAGGCTGATAAAAAATTCGTACGCAGTCCCATAATCCCACTCAAGAATGGGTGTCCCGTTGGTTTCACTCATGCCCACATCTCCTATGCGTCACGAAGGCTGCTGGCCTTGGCCAGTTTCTTCCCGATTGTAACCAGTATCTGGCCGCTTTCGGGCGAAAGTCCTGCACGCAGGTCGGGTTGTTCCTGGAGCATGTTGCCAATTGCATGGAGCAGTTTCCCCAGGCAGGTGGTGATGGCCAGGCGCTCGGCCGGCAGGAGGCTTTGTTTTTTGATGGTTTGGTTTGTTTTCATGGCGCTACCTTTGTAAAGTATCTTTATCTCTTCCATTCGGCAGGTAAGGTCGGGGGGAATAATTTGCGCAACAGGTCATGCGGGCCTCCTTTCTTGATAAAGACGTCTGTCTTGGTTAGTCATCTGTTGATATTAGACGTATGTCTAATTAGATTATAGTCAAAATTAGATGTTTGTCAAGAGGGAAACAGGAATCGTGGCGCAACGGTCATCCCCTTGCGCGTGGGAAAAAAGGTATAATCCCTTCGCCTCATCAACTCATTATCTCCGTCAAGGACCATAAAACTTCCTTCCAATGTCCTCTTCCCTTCAAAATATCATCCTCACTCTGCAGGAATTCTGGGCAGCCCACGGTTGTCTCATTGCCCAGCCCTACTACACCCAGGTCGGCGCCGGTACGATGAACCCGTCCACCTTCCTGCGCGTCCTGGGACCCGAGCCGTGGAACGTTGCTTATGTCGAACCATCCGTCCGCCCCGACGACGGGCGCTATGGTGAAAACCCCAATCGCTTCCACCAGCATACCCAGTTCCAGGTCATCCTCAAACCCGATCCGGGCAACCCTGTCGAACTCTATCTTCAGTCGCTTGAGGCCATCGGCATCGATCCGCGCCAGCACGATATCCGCCTGGTCGAGGACAATTGGGAGCAGCCCGCCATTGCTGCCTGGGGCCTGGGCTGGGAGATCTGGCTGGACGGCCAGGAGATCACCCAGTTCACCTATTTCCAGCAGGTGGGTGGTATCAGCCTTGACCCGGTTGCCGTTGAGATCACCTACGGCTTGGAGCGCATCCTGATCGCTCTCAACAACGCCGCAGCCATCTGGGACGAACCCTGGGGCGGGGAGGTGACCTACGGAGAAGTTCGCCGCCGGGATGAATACGAGCACAGCAAGTACTATTTTGAGATCGGCAGCGTGGAGCGCCTGCGCCAGATGTACGACCTCTACAAGGCTGAGGCTGAAGCTTGCCTCGCTGCGGGATTGGTCGGCCCGGCGCATGACTATGTCCTGAAATGTTCGCACACCTTCAACGCCCTCGATTGCCGCGGCGCCATTGGCGTGACCGAGCGCCAGGTCTTCTATGGGCAGATGCGTCTCATGGCTCGCCAGGTGGCTGAACGCTACCTGGAGCAGCGCAAGGAACAGGAATATCCCCTGCTCAAAGATAACGAGGAGAAGGTTACCTCCACTGGTCCGGCCCTCCAGCCGCCCACCTCCCGGGTTTCCGCTCCCAGCTCCCTGCTCCTGGAGATCGGCGTCGAGGAGTTGCCCGTCCTCGACCTGGACTCCGCCCTCGAGCAACTGAACCTCAGCGTCCCAAGAATGCTGGATGACCTGCGCCTTGTGCATGGTCCCATCCACATCTCCGGCACCCCGCGCCGCCTGGCCGTCCTGGTGGAAAGCCTTGCTCCCCATCAGCCCGACAGCCAGGACCTGGTCAAGGGTCCGCCCGCCGAACGCGCCGTTGGACCTGACGGGGTCCCCACCCCGGCTGCGCTCGGCTTTGCCCGCAAGAACGGTGTGGACGCCTCCGCGCTCGAGGTCCGTGAGCAGGACGGCGGCAGGTATGTTTTCGCTGTGGTCAGGAAGACTGGGCGTCCATCGCTTGAAGTGCTTGCAGAAGCCCTGCCAGGACTGGTCGCCGGGATCAAGTTTGACAAGTCCATGCGCTGGAATGCCTCCGCGGTGACCTTCTCCCGCCCGCTGCGTTGGTTCGTCGCCCTGCTCGGAGAGGTCGTGGTGCCCTTTGAGTACGCCGGACTGCATTCCGGCAATGTGACCCGCGGCCTTCGTCCATATAATTCTCCTGAGATCCTCATCCCTTCTGCGGATTCATATCTCGACCTGCTCCGCCGGAATGGCATCCTGCTCGATGTGGCCGAGCGCAAGGAATTGATCACCGCCGGCGTGAAGGCGTTGGCTGCCTCGGTCAAGGGTGAACCGATCCTGCTGCCCGAGCTGTTGGATGAGGTCGCCAACCTGGTCGAGAAACCCATGCCGCTGCTGGGCAGTTTTGATCCCGAATTCCTTTCCCTGCCCAAGGATGTGCTCGTTTCTGTGATGAAGAAGCACCAGCGCTATTTCCCGGTCACCTCCTCGGATGGGAAGAATAACCTGTTGCCCTATTTCGTCGTCGTTCGCAACGGTGACGACCAGGGACTCGACCTTGTCCGCCAGGGAAATGAACACGTGGTCCGCGCCCGCTTCGCAGACGCCAATTTCTTTGTCCGCGAGGACCTGAAACATAAGCTGGAGGATTTCCGCCCTCGCCTGGGCACGCTCATCTTCCAGAAGAAACTCGGCTCGATGCTCGACAAGAACGAGCGCATCGAGAAATTGACCGCCCTGCTGGTGCCCATGCTTGGCCTGCAAGCGGATGAGGCTGTCTTTGCCCGCCGCGCCGCCCACCTGTTAAAGGCCGACCTGGTGACCAGGATGGTCATCGAGATGACCTCCCTGCAAGGCATCATGGGCAGCGAGTATGCCCGGCGGGACGGCGAGGCACCTCCGGTGACCGCCGCCATTGGTGAACAATACCTTCCTGTCCCGGGATCCAGGCCCGGGTTGGCAGTTGCCCTCTCCGACCGGCTGGACTCGCTGGCTGGCCTCTTCGCTGCCGGCCTGGCGCCCAGCGGCACCAAGGATCCTTTCGGACTGCGCCGCGCTGCCATCGGCGTGGTGCAGCCGCTCATCGAACATGACCTCGACTTTGACATGACTGCGGCATTGCAGGCTGCTGCAGCGCTCGAACCCTTGCCGGTCAGCGCAGAGGTGCTTGCCCAGCTGCAGGAGTTCATCACCGGCAGGTTGCGGGTCGTATTACTCGACATGGGTTTCAAGTACGACATTGTGGATGCCGTCCTGGCAGCGCAGGCGATGAACCCGGCTGGCGCGGCACGTGCCATCCGGCAGCTCGCTGCCTGGGTATCCCGCCCCGATTGGAACACGATCCTGCCTGCCTATGCCCGCTGTGTGCGCATCATCCGCTCTGCTCCAGCCGCGGATCGCCCAACTGCTGGCGTGAATGAACAGTTGCTGGAAGAGGACGCCGAAAAAGCCCTCCATGCCTCCATCCAGTCAGTGGGGATCCATCCCCCTTCATCGGTGGACGAATTGCTGACCATGGTTTCTGCCCTGGTCCCATCGATCAACACCTTCTTCGACAAGGTGCTGGTGATGGCCGAGCAGCCTCGCCTGAGGACCAACCGCCTTGCCCTGGTTGCCCGGGTCGCCGATCTCGCCAGCGGTATTGCCGACCTCTCCAGGCTGGAAGGCTTTTAACCCTTATGTCCGGCGTTCATGGCGCAGGACAACTGTTTTTGGTAAAATGAGCATATGGACGAACTAATCGCCAACATTATCCACAAGGCCGAACAACTCCTTGATGCAGACAAGCCGGAACAGGCGCGCACGCTGCTGGCCTCCGGGCTCAGCAAGAATCCTGCCTCCGCGCCTCTCTGGTGGGCGCTCAGTCAAGCCATGGAGAAGGTCGAGCAGGAAGTGGATTGCCTGGAACGTGTCCTGCTTTATGATCCCGGGCACGCGCAGGCCCGCCGCCGCTTGGATGAATTGACAACGCCCCTGGTTCCCTCACCGGTACCGCCCGTGATCGGCGAGCCGGAGCCCGCGGAAGAGGCACTCCCCTCCACTTTTGAGACTTTCCAACCGGGTGACTTCGAGGCAGATCAGGTTGGCTTGTCCATCGAGACCCAGTTTGAACTCGATGAAGCCTCCCCTGCAGCACTGGATCCAAACTCATCTGCGCAGTTTCTTGAGCGCAGCGAAGTCCCGGTCTGGGCGGAGCCTCCGGAACTGGAAGAGGGGAACGACTCCCCGCCGGAAAACGCACGCACCAGGGGACGCCTGTGGATCATGGATGTGATCATCATCGCCACCGTCCTGGTCGCCATTCTGGTCGTGGTGGCATATTTCTGGCTCAAGGATATTGGCAGGATTTAATTTTTTTACTCGTATTGCTAGTATTACTAGTGCGTCGCAATCACTTCTGCGACGCACTTTTACAGACTTTTATTTCTTCTGGATATCGTCGATATAGACTTTGATCGCCGGCAAGCCGCTCAGCTTGTCCTGGAAGAAATTATTGACGATGTTGATCACTTCGGCGCGGGCGGTCTCGGCTTCTCCGGTCAACTCCTGCCCGGTATCGACATGGTCCAGGCTGCGGCGCAACTTCATCAGGTGGCGCACCACGGCAGTCTCTTCGTCGCCTTCCAGGGCGCGCACCACCGAGACCAGCAGGTCATCCGCCTGGGCGCGGACGGTTTCGATGTTGATGCTCGAGCCGTGGCGCGAGCATTCGTCCATGGTGCGGATCAGCGACCAGACCTGGTAGAGCATGGATGGCCGGTTCGTCGAACAGCTCCCGGATGAAGGCGGCCTCTTCGTAGCGCCCGGTGAGGCGGAAGACATTGTACATGCGCTTGGCTGCCTTGCCGTAGTTGATATCCTTGGTCAGGTACTTGTTGACCTCGTGCTCCAGTTGGGACACATACTCATCCAGCGCATTGGCGGAAACATGCTGGGCCAGCTTGGAAAAGATCGGCACCGACTCGGCCTCCAGGTAAACCTCCTGGAAATAGGGGTCCAGGTAGCCGTCCAGGGGGGTGATGGAGCCGTCGGGCGCCTCCCAGGTGACATCGAGCATGTTGCTGGCATTGGCAAGTTGCCCGCGCACCGGGTCTGCCACCACCCAGTCCAGCTTGCACCAGCCGGGTTCATTGGCGACATCCATCCAGTTGACCGTGACCGGGCTGCCGTCCAGCGCGAAGGCTTCGAATCCACCTGCGCTGATCTCGTCCGGCATCCAGGCGATCGGGGAACCCTTGCCGCGGCGCTTGCCATCTTTCACCATGTCGCTGGGATAAGAGCCGAACTTGGCTTCGATGAACTGGTAGGTGGGACCTTTGATCGTATCCAGGATTTTCTGGCGCATGATCTCGCCCAGGATCCTGCAGGCTTCCTGGCGGCTTGGGGCGATGATGTTGATCCGCTCGAAGTAATCCACATCGCCCGGGTAGGTCTGGATTTTGGACTGCGCCGACGAACCGGAGAGCGCCAGGGCGGTTTCCACGACGCCGGGGGTGTCCTTGAACTCCACCAGCCGCCCGATGCGGCGGAAGTGTTCCAGGTCACCGGGGCTGAAATCGAGCATGCTGACGCGGTGGCCGAAAACGCCGCTGCGCTCATCCATGACGATCTCGTCCCCCTGGCTGGCTGCCAGTGCGCTGAGCCATTGCAAGGCTTCGGCCTCATCCAGTTCGATGCCCAGGCGTTGGGCTGACTCGACGATACGCTTCAGGTCGGCTGATGGGCTGTGGGAGGGAGTGTTCATCGAATGCTCCTTTGATATTAATTTACTCTTTTTTGTGGCCTGGGCGCCGGATGGGGATCGCCACGGACCTGGCGCGTGCCTCGTTCAGCACCCGGCTGAAGACCCTGGCCTGGTCGATGGCATCCTGCAGGGCGTTGTGGGTCAATTCCATATCCAGTTGGTAGCGTTCTGCCATGGCCGCCAGGTGGGTATCCTGCCAGGCTGCGCCGGTCAGTCCCATGTAAAGCGCCTTGATATCCAGGGCGGAATGACCAAAAGGATTGCGCCCGAGATAGCGGTGGAAATAATCGTTGACGAACATCCAGTCGAAGGGGGCATTGAGCGCCACGAAGACCGCCCGGGTGCCGTGACCCGCCACGCCGGTGACCCATTCGGCAAAATGGCGCATCGCTTCCTTCGGCGGCTGGCCGTTCACCTTGAGCTTCTCCATGTCCAGGTTGCTGATGGCGAGCGCTTCGGCGGTGAAGGCGTCGCCGACAGGTTGTACCTCCATGTAGAAGGTCTCCTGGGGCTCGAAGACCGTGCACGCCCCGAGTGCCAGCAGGGAATATTGACCCGGGTTGGGTCCCGAGGTTTCCACGTCGACTGAGAAGAAGGTTTCCGGCTGGCTGGTCATCAGGGGCAATTATAGCTGCACTGGGCTCACTTGCCAGCCATTTGACGGGTGGAATTTGTTCACCTCCCTCTATCGTAACCACCTCTTGTCAAACTAGAACATATGTTTTATAATCCCTTTGGCGGCTCGGGAATTGCGATTTTTTCTGGCCGTCTTTTAACTCCTGCAACCATGTCTCTATGATCCATGCCACCGCCCACTCCCTCCCCTGCTCACCCTGTTCCACCCTCCTACCATTTGTTTCAATTGTTCCTCTTTTACGAGTCACAACCACAGCCCTTCTCCACACCTACAGACCGTTCTCTAGTCCCTACTCTCTATTCTCTGTCCCTCCATTCTATCAACCACCCTACTCGTTCCCCCTCGATACTGAGGAACGAGTATCAATTAAAATCCCGTTTTCAGTACAAATTTCCACATCCATGGCCTTTCCCCTCACTCGCCTACCGCTTTCCTCATCTGGGCTATAATTCATCCTGCCTGTCTACGGTTAGACAACTGCCATTTCACAGATCAACTCGAACTAGACGTTTTACATCCAAGATTTCCCACATGACGGAATTGAGAATAGATCAAGTCAATGGACGGCGCTCCATCCGATTGGCGGGGCATGATTACACCCGCGCAGGCGCATATTTCATCACCCTTGTGACCTTCCAAAGGGAAATGTTGTTCGGGGAGATTTAAAATGGTGAAATGCAACTATCCACGATTGGCAGCATCGCCGATGAAAATTGGCGTCTGCTCCCGGCGCATTTCCCTGGTGTCACATTGGATGCCTTTGTTGTCATGCCGAACCACATTCATGGAATCGTGGTTTTGGGCGGCGACGAGATTTTGGATTGGGGGACGATGGGGGATGGTACGACGGTTGGTAGTGGCACGACAGTTGGGGCCACGTCGGGTAGGGGCACGATATATCGTGCCCCTACAAACAATCGTGCCCCTACGAGGGAACAATTCCAAAAACCGGTCCCCGGTTCGATCCCGACGATCGTTCGCACCTTCAAAGCCTCGGTGACACGGCGGATTGGAAAAGGGCTCAACGAAGCCAACATATGGCAGCGCAATTATTACGAACACATTATCCGCAGCGAGCAGGATTGGCATAGGATCCAGAATTACATCATTGCAAATCCAATCAATTGGGCAACGGACGAAGAAAACTGGTGAACGCGTAATTAGATGAATGGGGAGAAATCATGCAAGGCCGAAAATTTACGGGTATGGTTGGCGGATTGGCGGGGAAGGGTGCGATCAACCGTAGGGGCACGATGGGTTGGGGCACGATATATCCCCTGCGGGGACGAGTTCGTGCCCCTACAAGGCATCTCTGCGCTATAATTCACCCTGCTCGCCTGCCAACGCATAGACAACATCCATGTCTCAAATAAACGAGATCAAATCCCGCATTGACATCGTCGACCTGATCGGGGAATCGGTGAAACTACGCCGCTCCGGTCGGAACCATGCCGGGTTGTGCCCCTTCCATAACGAGAAAACCCCCTCCTTCATGGTTTCACAGGAGCGCCAGACCTGGCGCTGTTTCGGGCAGTGCAACGAGGGCGGGGATATTTTTTCGTTTATCATGAAGAAGGAAGGCTGGGATTTTGGCGAGACCCTGCGTTACCTGGCGCAGAAGGCTGGCGTGCAACTGGAGGAATACCACTCCCAGAAACCCGAGGAGAAGGAAGCCTATGAACGCCTGCGCCTCGCCCTCGAAGACGCCGCCACCTGGTTCCGCCACCAGTTGATCAGTACCGATGAGGGTCGCCCCGCGCTGGAATACCTGTCGCAGAAACGCCACCTCAGCGCTGCCACCCTGGAAACCTTCGGCCTCGGCTATGCCCCCCGCGGCTGGGACAACCTGCTGAAACACCTCACTGGCAAAGGCTACCAGGAGCAGGAATTGCTCGATTGCGGGCTGGTTACCCAGCGCGTCGAAGAGCGTGAAATGGCAGCCACGGAGCACCGCCGCAGTTTTGACCGCTTCCGCGAGCGCATCATGATCCCCATCCGCGACGCCGGCGGGAAAATGACCGGCTTCGGGGCGCGCATCCTCAATCCGGATGATTTCCCCAAGTTCCTCAACTCGCCCGAAACGCCGATCTTCTCCAAGGGGAAGCTGCTCTATGGTCTCGACCGGGCGCGCAAGCCCATCCGCACCGCCGACCAGGCGGTCATCGTCGAAGGCTACCTCGACGTGATCGCCCTCCACCAGGCTGGTTTCGAAAATGTGGTCTCGCCGATGGGCACCGCGCTGACCGAGGACCAGCTGCGCCTGCTCAAGCGTCTCACCCGGCGCATCGTCCTTGCCCTCGACCCGGATGCCGCCGGGCAGAAAGCGGTTCTCTCCGGGCTGGAAGCGGCGCGCCAGGCCCTCGACCGCGAAACCGAGTTGGGTTTCGATGCCCGCGGCTTGCTGCGCCACGAAGCACGACTGCAGGCTGACCTGCGCGTCGCCAGCATGCCCGATGGACTCGACCCCGATGAGCTCGTCCAGCGTGATCCCGCCGAATGGCAGCGCTTGATCGAGCAGGCCCAGCCGATCGTCATTCATGTCATGCAGGCGCTGGCAGCCGGGCGCGACCTGGAAGATGCCAAGGTCAAGTCCGAGATCGCCGGGCAGGTGCTGCCTCTTGATCGAGGACATCCCCAACCCGGTGGAACGCGATACCTACCGCCAGCGGCTGGCGCGCTTTCTCAAGGTCGATGAAAGCGCCCTGGGAGGTCGGCAAGCGGCAGGTTCCCGGGCGCGTCCAGTGCGTAAACCGCTGGAAAAGGCAGCCCCGGAAACGACTCCAGCCCCCCTGGACAGGCAATCCGGCCTTTCCCCGGCGCACAAGGTGGAAGCACATGTGCTCGGCATGTTCCTGCGCCGGCCTGACCTGCTCAATAATCTCGATCGTGCCCTGGAGGAGAACATGCTCGGGCGCATGTCCCCCGCTGATTTCGGCTATACTGACCATCAACTTCTGTTCCGCCTGGTGAGCGAGTCTCTCGAACAGGATTCTGTCGAACCGGAGCGCTACCTGGTTGATTCCCTTCCCACAACCCTGGCTGGATTGATGGGCTCCCTGATGGAAGCTTCGGCGAGCCTCGACCCGGTGGACGACCGCCTGCTCGAAGACCTCTTCCGATCCACCCTTGCCCTGCGCCGTCGCATCGTTGACGATAGCGTCGGGCAGTTGCGTTACCTGATCGAAGAAGACCAATTGATGGCTGCCACCTACCACCAGATGGTGATGCAATACACCCGCACGCGCCAGTTGCTGGACCAGGCGCGCCTCATAAAGAATGGACGCAAATAGAGGGAAAATGTCCCGCAAGCCCAAGAGCACCCCCCGCCTGCCCCGCCACCCCAGTCACGCAGATTCGCCCACTCCGCGCAATATTCTCCCCGGGGAACCCCTGTCCGAACTCGAGCAGGAAAGTGAGACCGACTCCGAGCTGGAATTGGAAACGACCGAGGTGGAATTGGAGCCAGGTTCCGAGCTGGGCGTCGAGGCTGGTGAAAATGGGTTCATGCCTGCCGCGGAGGAATTAACCCGCATCGAAGAGCGGCTCGAGATTGACCGGGCCGAATTGGCTGCCGAGCTCTCCGAGGATCCCGTGCGCCTGTACCTGCGCGAGATCGGCCTGGTCAAGCTCCTGGACGGCGCCAGTGAATTCCGCCTGGCGGCCATGATCGAGGCGCTGCGCATGGTGCTGGCTATCCGCCGGCGTCACCGTACAGGCAAGGCGGCCCATGGTCAGGCGGAGGTCACACTTTATCACTCCCTGCTGAACGACCTGCGCATCGCCTGGACGCGCCTGGGCGAGGATTCGACACGCCTGGGGGTGGAGATGCTGGACCCGGCCTTGCTCCTTGTCGAAGCGCAAAACCTGCACAGCGCCTGGAAAACGGACGTCCCGTCTTACGTGCATGCCTGCATGGAACACGAGGTTTGGGGCAAGGATCCCTTGTGGGACAGCCTGGTCACGCATGCCTATGCCGTTTTTGTCATCTTCTATCTCCTGCCGGAAGCTTATGCTGACTGGTTGATGAAATTCCTGAAGGCACATGGCGACCTGCCCTCCCTGCGCACCCTTTTCGTCCACCTGCCTGCTGAGGACGAGTTGGCGGATGCCATTCAGAACATGCGTCAGCGCGCCGACGAAGCCAATGCAGGCATCATCCGCGCCAACCTGCGCCTGGTGGTCAGTGTGGCCAAGCGTTACCTCGGGCGCGGTATCTCCTTCCTGGACTTGATCCAGGAGGGCAACCTGGGCCTGCTGCGTGCGGTCAACAAGTTCGATGCCCGTCGCGGTTACAAGTTCAGCACCTATGCCACCTGGTGGATCCGCCAGTCCATCAACCGTTCCATTGCCGAGCAGGCGCGCACCATTCGCATCCCGGTGCACCTGTTCGAGTCCATTACCCGCATCCTGCGCATCCAACGCAGTCTTACCCAACAATTCGGGCGGGAACCCACCAGGGAGGAATTGATCCTCGAATTCAGGTTTCCTCGCCCCTGCAGATGTCCAGGCCGTGCAGCGGGCGCGCGCCGAAGCCAGGCAGTTGGAACCCGATCTTCAACGCCGCTGGGACTCGACCGCCCTCAAGGTGGACCGCATCCTGCGCTCTGCGGAAGAACCCATCTCGCTGGATGGTCCGGTGAGCGGATCTGAGGATTCCAGCCAGTTGGGCGATTTCATCGAGGATGTGGATGCCCTGGAACCGCTGGATGCAGCCTCGCGTGAGATGCTGCGTGAACAGGTCCAGCACGCCCTGACCGCCCTCACCGAGCGCGAGCGCCAGGTGCTTGAATTGCGCTTTGGACTGGTGGACGGCAAGGATCACACCCTGGAAGAGGTCAGCCGCTACTTCAACGTGACCCGCGAACGCATCCGCCAGATCGAGGCCAAGGCGTTACGCAAGCTGCGCCATCCCACGCGCAGCCGCTATCTGCGGGATTATTTGGGCTGAGAAGCGAGGTCACTCGCTTGCTTCGCATCGTGGAGCGCGGTCCGAGCATCCAGGATGACTGCGAGGCGAATTCGCCCACCGCTGTGACCCTGCTCACTCTTCAGGTTTACCCGGGGATTACCCGTTCCACTTCAAGGAGATGAATTTATGAAACAAGACCGTTTCCTGGTTGGCATCCTCATCTTTGTTGCATTGCTGGTGGTGGCTGCCTTGGTGCTGTTCTTCGTCCGACAGGATACGCGTGCCTATGGCCCTGAAGATACACCCCAAGGGGTGTTGGTCAACTATGTGCTGGCGGTCCAGGATAAGGATTTTAAGCGAGCCTATTCTTACCTGGCTGCAAATGAGTACAAGCCTGATTACAATGCTTTCATCCAGATCTTCCAATATGCCCAAATGGATGCAGCACTGGAGATCCATGACACACAGGTGGAGGGAAACCAGGCCTGGATCGAAATAACCCTGCATTACCTGGGCAGCGGTCCGTTCGATAATGGCTGGAGCAATCCCGATACAGCCCGGCTGGTGAAACAGGATGGCAATTGGAAATTGGTGTACATGTCCACCCCTTACTGGGGCTATGACTGGTACCAGCAGCTACCTGGTCAGCTGAAACCGTAGCAGGGAAGTTTCCCATGCGCACAGTCCGTCGTTTGTACTTTTATGCAGTGACCTTTGTCAGCCTGGAGATCATCCTGTGGGGGCTGATCGGGTTGGGACGTTCGATCCTCTGCCAGGGGGATTTGGTCCCTTGCAGCTCTGGTTCGTCCCTGGCCGAAGCCCTGGCGTTGATCCTGGTCGGGTTACCGTTCTTTGGATTCCACTGGTGGTTTGTGCAACGCATGTCCGCAAGGGAGCCGGACGAACGCGCCAACGGGTTGCGCGCCTTCTTCCTTTATGCTGTCCTGCTCTCGACGCTCATTCCGGTGGTGCAGAATATCCTGGCGTTGGTCAATCGCCCCGCGCTGGTGGGTTTACGCCTTTCAGCCAGCCGCGCTTTTGTGGGTGGGCAGCAGACTTGGGGCGACAACCTGATCGCCGTCTTCATGAACCTGCTGGTTGCGGCTTATTTCTACTTTATCCTGCGCGGTGATTGGATTCTCATCCAACCACGTGATGCCTACAGTGACCTTCGGCGGCTCTACCGTTACGCCTGGGTGCTGTATGGTTTGGGCTTGTTGGTTGCCGGTGTGAGCCTGATCGTGCGTTTCTTGCTCACCGTTGACACAGGCTGGCTGGCATCGGAGGCTTACCGCTATTGGGGTGTCAACGGCATGGTGATGGCATTGGTTGGCGCGCCGCTGTGGGCATATTCATGGGCCCTCATCCAAAGATCGCTTTCCGACCTGGCCGAGCGCGAGTCGCTCCTGCGACTGGGTTTGTTATACCTGCTCTCGCTGGCCGGCGCGGTGACATCCCTCGCCACTGGTGGTGTGATCGTCAATGATTTCCTCAGCCTGGCTTTTGGCATCCACTCCACACCGGCGCAATTTATCAGTGGGTTGGGCAACCCCCTGGGGATCTGCCTGGCATTCGCCGGCATCTGGGTCTATTACGGCGGCTGGCTGGCGTACACCTTGAAAGAGATCCCCGAAGCCCCGCGCCAGGCCGGTATGCGCCGCCTGTATTTCTATATCCTCTCGGCAGCCGGGTTGAGTGCGGTTTTCGTCGCCTTGTCGATGCTCCTGGCGTTGGTCGTGGACCTGCTTCTACCCAACCTCATCCTTGGTGATCGCGTGGCAGAACGCCTGGCGGTTTCCCTGGCAACCTTGCTGGCAGGACTGCCACTTTGGTGGCTGTCCTGGAGGCCGATGCAATCAGAAGCCCTTGGCAAAGGGGACAGCGGCGACCACGCCCGGCGTTCGATTGTACGCAAGGCATATCTCTACCTGGCGATCTTCGCCAGCGTTGTGGGCGGGATGGTAGCTGCCATCGGCATGTTGACTGTGGTATTTCGCTCGCTCTTTGGTAGTGTGGAGGCCGATCTTCTGCGCCAGGTATTGAATTTCATCACCCTGATCGTGTTATTTATTGGCTTGGGTTTCTACCATGGTTGGATGCTCCGCAAGGATGGTCGCATGGCTGCCAGCGCGCTGGCGGAGAAACATGCTGCCTTCCCGGTTTTGGTCTTTGATCCTGGCGATGGTTTTGGTCCCTTGATGTTGGCAGCGATCCAAAAGGCGATCCCCAACTTGCCTGCAACGCTTCAACCGTCTTCGCTCCCGGTGGATGCCGATGCCTCACCCGCTGCGGTGGTCTTGTCCTCCGTTGTGGCTCTTGATCCCCCCGCCTCGCTGAGCAATTGGCTGACGGAGTATGCGGGGAGCAAGATTGTTGTCCCACGACCCACACCTGGGTGGCATATCGTTGGGCAATCCGCCCGCCTGCCGCTCAATCAGGCAGTCCAGGCGATTCGCCAATTGGCCGAAGGGCAGGAGATTCGCTCTCAGGGCACACCTGCCTGGCAGATCGCTCTTTATATTGTGGCAGCCATTACAGCCTTGCCCATCCTGGTTTCTTTGATCGTATCGCTGGTTTCGTCGTTTCTTCGCTAGGCGTCTTTTCACTTTATGGCGTTCAGGATATACTCATGGCACATGTTAAGAAAGAAGGAGAGGACCCGAAGATGAAAGTCACCGTCTTGCAAGAGAGCCTTGCCCATGGTTTGTCAGTTGTTTCACGGGCTGTTTCGCCGCGCAGCACCCTGCCGGTGCTTTCGAATGTGCTGGTTGCCACGGATGAAGGCCGCCTGCGCCTCTCCGCCACCAACCTTGAACTGGGCATCACCTGCTGGATCGGAGCCAAGATCCAGGAGGAAGGCTCCATCACGGTCCCTTCGCGTACATTCGTCGACCTGGTCAGCACCCTCCCCGCCGAACAGGTAAGCCTGAATCTAAACACCCAGACGCTGAGCTTGAACGTGCGTGCCGGCTCCTCGAACACCGACATCAAGTGCATCGATGCCCAGGAGTTTCCCCCCCTGCCTGTGCCCGACATGGAAGGCGCCGTTCTGCTCAATGTGGCCGATTTCAAGGAAATGATCAACCAGGTGGCATTCGCCGCCTCGGTGGACGAAGCCCGCCCGGTGTTGATGGGCGTGCTGGTGAACGTGGAACACGAAACCATCACCATGGCTGCTGCCGATGGCTTCCGCCTGTCGGTGCGCAAGGGAACCCTCAGCCAGCCGGTGCCTCAGCCGGTGAATGTCATCATCCCGGCGCGTGCCCTCACCGAATTGGCTCGGGTTGCCACGGATGGCAACGAGGTGATCTCGATGGTCATGCCCAAGGGTCGCGGGCAGGTCATCTTCCGCATGAAGGAAGTCGAAGTGGTCTCGCAGTTGATTGACGGGACATTCCCGGATTTTCAACAGATCATTCCCCGCTGCTTACAAGAGCCGCACCATTCTCTCCACTTCGGCGCTGCTGAAAGCCTGCAAACAGGCCGAGATCTTTGCCCGGGAAGGCACGAATGTTGCCCGCCTGGACATCAAATCCTCCGGCGACCTGGAACCCGGCTCGGTGGAGATCTCTGCCCAGTCCGAAGAGACCGGTTCGAACGAGACGGTGGTGGCAGCCACGATCGAAGGCGTGGGCTTGCTGATCGCTTTCAATGTCAAATACCTGCGCGAGGTGCTGGAAGTGGTCAAATCGCCGAATGTGGCGCTGGAGACCAGCGCTCCGAATGCGCCGGGGCTCATCCGCCCGGTCGGTGATGATAATTTCACCCATGTCATCATGCCCATGCATCTTGGATAACTGCCTCTCAATGGGGCAGGTCTGAAAAGACCTGCCCCATTTTTATTCATCCACGTCATGTCCCTGCCCCCCGTTTCTTCCGATAACACGCTCAAGATCTACCTGACCATCCGCCAGTATCCGATCCTGCGCGGGCGCATCCGGGAGCGCATGCGGCGCGAGCTCTTCGACCGCGGCATCATCACTCCCGAAGCGTTCGAGGTGGATGTCCGCGAGAAGGCCATCCAATCCCAGGAGCGCGAAGGCTTGCGCGATCCCTATGCCGAAGAGGCTCCTGACGTTTGGGAGAAGCGCCTCCAGCGCGTCCGTGATGCCCAGACGGATTTCTATTTTGCCTATAACCTGCTGTATACGGACCTGGAACGCATCATCAAGGAGATCCTTGCGGAACGCGGCGACACCCCGGACCTGATCACCTTCAACCCGGAACTGGCCCCCCAGGAAATGCTTTTTGAGCAGGCTGCGAACATCGAGCGCATGGGTGATGCGAGGCGGAAGAAGTACGAAGCCCGCCTGCAGGAGATCAAGGTTGTTCTCATTCGTACGATGATCAGCGACCAGCTGGCTTACCTGAACATCGCCCGCAAGTGGTTCACCTTTGAAGACCTGATGCAAATACGCAACCGGAAGATCGGTTACGGCAAGATCGGCGGCAAAGCGGCGGGCATGATGCTGGCCTATCGCATCCTGCGCGACGTGGCGCCCCCCGAGGTCAGCGAATGTGTGCGCATCCCGGAATCCTATTTCATTGCTTCCGACCTGTTCTACACGTTCATGGCCAACAATGGGCTGGTGCATTGGTCGGACCAAAAGTACAAACCCGAAGCCCAGATGCGGCTGGAGTATCCCCAGATCGTCAGGGATTTTATCCAGGGTGAATTCCCTGCCGACATCCTCACCCGGTTGAGCGGCCTTTTAAGTGACATGGGGAAGCGTCCGCTGATCGTCCGTTCTTCCAGCTTGTTGGAAGACAATTTCGGCACTTCCTTTGCCGGGAAGTACGACAGTTACTTTTGCCCCAATCAAGGCACGCCCCGGCAGAACCTGGCTGCGTTGACCGAGGCGATTGCCCGCGTGTATGCCTCCTGCCTCAACCCAAATGCCCTGCTGTATCGCCATCACAAGGGATTGGTGGATTATGACGAGCGCATTGCCATCCTGCTCCAGCAGGTGGAGGGAGAGCAATTTGGCAGGTTCTTCCTGCCTGATGCTGCCGGTGTGGGCTTCAGCCATAATCTCTATCGCTGGTCACCCCAGATCCGCAAGGAGGATGGCTTCCTGCGCCTGGTTTGGGGCCTGGGGACGCGCGCAGTGGATACGCTTGGAAATGACCATCCGCGCATGGTGGCGCTCAGCCACCCCCGCCTGCAGCCGGCTGATTCACCCAAGGCCATTCGCCAGCACTCCCAGCAATTTGTTGACCTGATCGACCTGGCAGACAACAAGCTCAGGACCATGCCCATAAAGGAAGTGCTTACCCCCCTTTATCCGGCTGTCCGCTATATCGCCCAGGTGGAAGAGGATGGGTACCTTGCCTCCATGCGTACCAATATGGTCGAACCGGAGCAACTGGTCATCACTTTTGATGAATTGATGCGGCGTACCCCCTTTGCGGAGCGGATGCGGACGATGCTCCAGGTCCTCGAAGAGAACTATGCCTCGCCGGTGGATACCGAGTTCACGCTGAAAATTCTTGGCGCTGGGACGCCTCAACCCTCAGTGTGCATCACCCTGCTCCAGTGCCGTCCGCAGAGCCAGATCGAAGAGGAACGGGATGTTGCCATACCTGCCCACATCCCAAGCCGCGATGTGATCTTTTCCACCAGCCGGATGGTGCCGCGCGGGGTGGTGGATGGCATCCGCTGGGTGTTATTCGTCCCGCCCGAAGGATATTTCCGCCTGGAACCCCAGCAGCGCCACAACCTGGAACGGGCCATCAGTGCCCTGAACAGCGCGCTGAAACACGAGACTTTCATCTGTGTTGGTCCGGGGCGCTGGGGGACGTCCACGCCGGACCTGGGAGTCAGCATTGCCTATGGCGATATCTATCACACGCGTGCCCTGGTCGAACTCACCGGTCAGGGTCTCGCCCCGGATCTTGAACCTTCCTTCGGCACCCATTTCTTCCAGGATCTGATGGAAGCGCATATTTACCCTCTGGCGATAACCCTCGGGGAAAGCGGTTCGATTTTTGCCCGGGACTTTTTTTACCGGACGCCGAACCATATCGCTGATCACCTCTCGACCCCGGATTTTCTCCAATCCAGCTTGCGCCTGGTCAGGGTGGAGGATTTCCGCCCCGGTCACAGTATTACCCTTATTATGAATGACGATGTAGGCAAGGCGATTGCCTTTCTTCGACCGCTGTAGAAGTATTACGCCTAATCTTTATGCTATTTTTTCAATACTGGAGAGACAAATGTCTGAAATGGAAGCAAAACTTGGCGAACTCAAGGCACTCTTGTCTGAGATCAATGACCTGAACAGCGCCGCGGCTGTTCTCAGTTGGGACCAGTTGACGTACATGCCCCCGGGCGGTGCACCCGCACGCGGGCGCCAGTCGGCGACCCTGGCCAGGATAAGCCAGGAGAAATTCACCGCTCCGAGGATCGGCAGGTTGCTCGACGATCTGCAGAAATATACCGAAAGCCTGCCCGATGACGATGACGATGCCGGCTCGATTTCGCGTGGTTCGTCAGGACTACGAACGCGCCATCCGGATCCCGACGGAGTTCACCGTCCGCTTTAACATTCACAGCACGGAGGCCTACATGGCCTGGGCCCAGGCTCGTCCCGACAATGATTTTGCCAGGGTTCGCCCATACCTGGAGAAGACCCTGGATTTTTCGCGTGAAATGGCCGATTATTTCCCCGGTTATGAGCACATAGCCGATCCTTTGATCGATTTTGCCGACCATGGTATGAAGGCTGCTTCGGTGCGCAGCCTCTTCGCTGAGTTGCGAGCCGCGCAGGTGCCCCTGGTCCAGGCGATCACCTCCCAGGAACCTGCGGACGATTCCTGCATCCGCAAGCACTTCCCGGAAAGGGAACAAATGGCCTTCTGCGAGAAAGTTGTTCGCCGACTTGGTTACGATTTCAACCGCGGGCGGATCGATTTTTCCCACCATCCTTTCACCACCTCCTTTTCCATTGGCGACGTGCGCATCACCACCCGCGTGAAGGAGAATTACCTGGCAGAATGTCTTTTCAGTAACATCCACGAGACCGGGCATGCATTTTATGAGCAAGGAGTGGATACCAAATACGAGGGGACCAGCCTTGCGAACGGCACATCGGCTGGCGTCCACGAGTCCCAGTCGCGCCTGTGGGAAAACCTTGTCGGGCGCAGCCGCGGTTTTTGGGAATTCTTCTTCCCCCAACTCCAGGCAGCTTTCCCTGGGCAGATGAACGCTGTCGACCTGGATACTTTTTACCGTGCCATTAATAAGGTCAGCCGCTCACTCATCCGCACCGATGCTGACGAAGTGACCTACAACCTGCACATCATGTTGCGCTTCGAGTTCGAGCTCGCCATGCTGGAGGGAAAACTCGCCGTCAAGGACCTGCCCGAAGCCTGGCGCGAACGCTTCAAAGCCGACATTGGCATTGCCCCACAGGATGACAAGGACGGTTGCTTGCAGGATATTCACTGGTATGGAGGCATCATCGGCGGCGTTTTCCAGGGGTACACTCTCGGTAACGTGATGAGTGCCCAATTCTTTGCCGAAGCGCTAAAGGCGCATCCTGGGATCCCGGAAGAGATGCGCCAGGGCAAATTCGATACACTGCATGCCTGGCTCATTGAGAACATCTATAAGTGGGGACGCAAATACACCGCTCCCGAGCTGGTCAAGCGAGTCACCGGTGGGGAGGTTTCGATCGCACCTTACATCAATTACCTGCGCACCAAGTATGGTGAGTTGTATCAACTGTAAACTGTGACAAAATCTATTGAATCCAGCGACATTTGTCATTTGACACCCGCCCGCCAATACGTTAACTTAAGCACGAGTAGATAGAAAATCAACAAGGAGAAACAACCATGGCTCTGAAAATTACTGAAGAATGCATCAACTGCGGCGCGTGCCTGCCCGAGTGCCCCACCAACTCGATCACCGAAGGGCCGTCCATTTATGTGATTGATGCTGCCACTTGCGTGGAATGCATTGGCCACTTTGACGCTCCACAGTGTCAGGCGGTCTGCCCGGTCGCTGATGTAGCGATCCTCAAGGCTTAGTCTCATTGCAGGGGCGCGAGTAACTCGCGCTCCTGCACCTATCGGTTTGACGCTGGAATAGTATTTCGTTATAATCATTCCAACTGAATATCCACCTTCGGGGCAGGGTGAAATTCCTGATCGGCGGTAAAGCCCGCGAGTGCCATAGGCACAGGATCTGGTGCAAGTCCAGGGCCGACGGTTAAAGTCCGGATGGAAGAAGGTGAGAACGCGACCCACGAGGGTCTGTTCTGTCCGCCCCGGGAACCGTTGTTTCCGGGATTCTTTTCTCAGAACACGCGTCTCATTTCCCTGCCCCGGCTTTTTGTCGGGGCATTTTGCCCTTAATTGAATGCAATTTAAACTCTCGCCCAAACCCTTCCGCTCCCACCGCCGCCTTGCAGGCTGGACAGCATTCCTGTCCCTTGCACTAGCCTTCGTGGCTTGGCAGCTGGTCAGCCAGTTCAGTGGATTGCCCGCCTTTATCCTGCCTTCGCCCGGGCAGGTGGCGGCGCGGTTCTGGAAGGCGCTGGTCGACGGCAGCCTGCTGCTTCACACTGCTTTTACTTTGCTGGAGATCCTGATCGGTCTATTGGTAGGGACAGTGATGGCGGTTGTCATTGGCTACACCATTGCCAAGTCCAGGTTGTTCGAAAGCATGGTGGCGCCATTCCTGGTGGCCTCCCAGGCGATCCCGATCGTAGCCATTGCCCCATTGATGGTCATCTGGTTCGGACCCGGCTTGTTCTCCAAGGTGTTGATCTGTGCCTTGATCGTCTTCTTCCCGGTCCTGGTCAATACCGTTGTCGGCGTGCGCGCTGTGCCAAGGTCATTGCACGACCTGATGCGTTCATTGCGTGCCACGCGCGCCCAGGTTCTGAGTCGGCTTGACATCCCTGCTGCATTACCAATCCTGCTCGGCGGACTGCGCATAGGTGCCACACTTTCAGTCATCGGGGCTGTGGTCGGCGAACTGGTCGGCGCGGACAAGGGCCTCGGTTTCCTGGTCAATGCCGCGCGTGGTCAATATGACACCGCACTGGTCTTTGTTGTTGTTTTTACCCTGATCCTCCTGGCGCTGGCACTGTACGGTGCTGTCGCCCTGCTCGAGAAGAAATCACTGTCCTGGCAGGAGTCTCACGAATGAAAAGAACGCTTACTTGGGTGTTATGCTTATCGATCCTCTTAACCGCCTGTGCTGGGGGGACCTCCTCGCTGATCCCCATCCGTCTACCGCTGGGTTACATACCCAATATCCAATTTGCCCCGCTTTATATCGCCATGGAGAAGGGTTATTTTTCCGATGCCGGGATCGAGGTCGAGTTTGATTATGCGTTTGAAACGGATGCCGTGGCATTGGTTGGGGCAAATGAGCTTCAATTCGCGGTTGTCTCCGGCGAGCAGGTCCTGCTGGCGCGCGCCCAGGGACTTCCTGTGGTCTACGTGGCAGCCTGGTATCAACAGTATCCGGTCTCTGTCGTGGCGAAAACGGAGCAGGGCGTCCTATCCCCGGCAGACCTGCGCGGCAAGACGATCGGGCTGCCGGGTCTTTACGGGGCGAACTATATCGGATTGCGTGCCTTGCTCTTCTCGGCTGGCCTGGAAGAATCGGATGTGACCCTCGATTCCATCGGTTATACCCAGGTGGAGGCACTGACAACGGACCGCGATCCCGTGGTTTCAGTCTATACTGCCAACGAGCCGGTGCAACTGCGCTCGCGGGTTATGAGATCAGTGAACTGCGCGTGGCCGATTATGTTCAACTGGCATCCAATGGACTCATCACCAACGAGAAAACGATAGCAGAAAATCCTGACCTGGTTCGCCGGATGGTGAAAGCCCTGCTGAGCGGCATCTCGGATGCCATCGCGGATCCGCAGGCTGCACAGCGGATCTCGGTGCCGTTCGTGGAAGGCCTTGCTGCCGATGATCCTGTCCAGGGCCAGGTGTTGGCGACATCGATTGAATTATGGCGTAGTGATCGCCTGGGCTATACCAACTCCCTGGCTTGGGAGAACATGCAATCTGTCCTGTTGGACATGGAGCTGCTTGCCCAGCCCCTGGACCTGTCGGCAGCCTTCACCAATGAATTCTTGCCGTGAGATGACCCCGAGCATCCGGCGAAAATATTCACCTGCGAAATTTGGTCATGGAACCCTTACCGATCCTCACAGTCAATGATCTGAGTGTCACTTTTCCCGATGGCAATGGCGGGTTGGAAGCCCTGGACTCGGCCTCTTTCAACGTATTTCCCCGGGAATTTGTCTGTTTGCTGGGTCCTTCCGGAAGCGGGAAGTCCACGCTCTTGCGCATCCTGGCGGGCCTGCTTCAACCCTCCGCCGGGACATTCTCTTTTACCGGGGGACAGCCAAAGATCGGGATGGTATTCCAGCAAGCCAACTTGATGCCCTGGCGTACGGTGGTGGAAAATATGATCCTGCCGCTCGAACTTGCCGGGATTGATTCTGAGCAACGGCACATCCGTGCCCAGGAGATGGTGGACCTGGTGGGGCTGCAGGGCTTCGAAGATAATTGGCCGCGTGACCTTTCCGGTGGCATGGCCCAACGCGTGGCGATCGCCCGCGCCCTCATCCATGATCCGGATATCCTGCTTCTGGATGAGCCCTTTGGTTCACTGGATGCCTTGACCCGCGAGCGCATGTGGATGGAGCTTTCGCGCATCTGGCAAGCGCGCCAGAAGACCGTGCTGATGGTCACCCACTCGATCAGCGAGGCACTCTTCCTCGCCGACCGCGTCCTTGTGCTGACCCAGCGTCCCGGGCGGATCAAGCTGGATCTCAAGGTGGACCTGCCCCGCCCGCGGGTGGACGAGATGCGTTACACCGCACATTTTGGGAAATTGGCAAGGAAATTGAAAGAGGCAATCGAGTAAGGATGGGGGGTAAAAAAAGACACAAAGAAGGAATGGATTCTTCTCTGTGTTAAAAGGTTTTCTTTATTTCAATGAAATGATCTTGCTTATCGCGGCCACAGCCAGCCGAATAATGTCAAGGGGATGAACATCAGCAGCACAAGAGCAGCCCCGGTGATTGCCCCGTGTCCTTCACGCTCATCCACCAGGCGGAACTGGGGATAGATACCCTCCACCTTCCAGCGCGGCCCACCAAACCAGGTGAAGATCAATCCGCCCAGGATACCGCCGATGTGGCCGAAATTGTCCACCCCGGTGGTTGTAAATCCGATGAACAGGTTGATCCCCGCGATGTAGAGTAAATTTATCAAGGATCGATTGACCCGGTTACCCAGCACTTGCCGGTTCTGCAACAGGAAGACACCTTCGGCAGCGATCAGCCCAAAGATGGCTGTGGAGGCTCCCAGGGATGGATTCGGAGTCATGATGAAGGAAAGCACATTCCCGGCATAAGCAGCGAGAAAATAGAGCAGTGTGAACCGCCCATGACCGAAACGGGCTTCCAGTCCGCGCCCGTAGATATACAGCGCATACATGTTGAAGCCGATATGCAGGATCGAGCCATGCAGGAATACCGGGGTGATCAGCCGCCACAATTCTCCCTGCCTGATCAGGTCGTTGACCTTGACGCCAAGGCTGGTCACCAGGTCCTGGTTAAGCAGGTATTGACCGGCCATTTGCAGAAGGTAGATGAACACGGTCAAACCGATGAGTGTGTAAGTCACATACGGCTTCACCGTGGGAACGGCAACCTGTACTGGTTGCATGGGCGCAGGTTGAGGATTTTGAGTGGAAGGATATTCATTCATGGTTGGGCTATTTTATCCTCAATTCAGGAATCCACCTCATGTTGCTGAGCTCGCTCTAATAAAACAATAATACCGGTCGCTCAGCCTGGCGTTTGAGCCTGTGGCTTTGGAATTAAAGATGCAGCCTCCTTCGTGGTCGAGACGAGCAGTCACCTTCATCTAAATCTGCCCTGGGAGCGGAAAACATAAAGAAAATAGGATCAGTCTTCCGCGATGACAATAATCTTATCTTCTTCCTTGAATGTGATCATCCCGGATTTCCCGGGGTTGGTATGGACTCCATAAGATTTGGCAGGATTCCCCGCCTCGGATGCCAGGCGGTAGCCTATGGCAGTGTCACCCACGGCGCCGTGCAGCCTCCATAACAGTATAGAAATTGACCGGCTTGTTGGTCTCAACGTAATCACAGGCAGGTTTCAGGTAGATCTCGGAACCTTCAGGATCAAAGAGGTCGGTGAACACGCCATGCAGGTCAGGATTCTCGGAGAGCTGAGCCATCATCAGGCTGATCAGGTGGTCGCTGACGATGAAATCATCCACCCGGGTCACCTCCGCCAGTTCGCGGTTGCGCAGGTCAAGCATCTCGCTGATGATCGAGAATGGGGTCTCATCCCGTTCGGCTATGTCCCGCAAGTGGAGCAGGGTGACAAGGGTCTTGGCATCCGCCTCCTGAACCTCGAGGCCAGCGTAACTTAATACGATGACATGATCATAATCGGCTGCCTTGATCCTCTCCAACAAGTCACGGTTGGTGGTATCACCTTCCTGAAAATTTACATCCTGGTTCTCAAGTTTTCCGCATTCAAGATCGATCAGTTTTTCAATGTGAGTGGTCTCGGTGGACACGTTCGGGTCGGCCACCACCAGCACTTGCGAACCTGCAGGGACATAATGGTCGAGTTCCCGGATGATCACATTCGCGCAGCGATTCCATCCCAGGATGAGGCAGTTTTCTTTTTTAGATGGGCGGCTATTATTCTCCATACGGATGGCGGTTTCGTCCACAGGCAGGGAATTCACTCCCGACAAGATCAGGGTATCATCATCCTCTGACAGGGCAAACAGTTCGTCATCTTTACCGATCAGGGTATCCATGGGCGGATTTAAAATTGCGTCGATTGGGCCTTTCTTCACTCCAAGGACAGTCGAAGCCTCAAAAGCCATGAGGGCTTCGCCATAGGTTTTTCCGATCAAGCCTTGCTCCCTGGTGAAGTAGATCTCATCCCCCTCAAAATTTAGCAGCTCGGTGTAAACCAGGGACAGGCCGCTTTGCCGTGAAGTTTGCGCCGTGAGACGGGCGATCAAGTTTCCGGTCAGGATGGCCTGCACCTTGTCACCTTGCCCGACCATTTTTACCACGTCCATGTTCTTCTCGTCCCGGATCTGTGTCACGATATGGTAGGGTTCCTCTCGCCTGATTGGGGTTGTTGGTGAGAGCCAGTATTGTCTTTATTACCTGGGTATCCGGGTCATTGCCGGCAGGCGGCAGGATGATGATCGATTTTGCCTCGTGCGGGCTGGCGATTTCAATGTCGTTCAGGTCGATTGGGTTTCCGGCCCGGCAAATGATCCTGGTACTGCCCGTTGTCTCGACCCGCTCCCGGATCTCATCTTCCATTTCCACCTTATCTTTTCCAGACAGCACGACAATGCGCGCTTTTTTCTGGTTATGATTGGCGATCATTAATTCAGAAAGAATGGTGAAGATCAACGGTGACCAACCCAAAATGAGTGTGTGGCCCGTTTCGAGAACCTGCGAACGGCCTTTACGCAGTTCCTCCAATTTGCCTTCCACTCCGGCAGTGAGAACGCCGATCAATGTGCTGACCACGAAGATGCCCCCAATCGTGACAAAAAGCATCACAATGCGGAAACCCCAACCCGCGTCTGCTCCCATGGTACCGGCATCGAAAGTTCGCATGAGGCTTTCCCAGGCAGCTTCCACGAAGGTCATCCGTTCGGAGCTGCCTTCGGGCGCCAGGGTTTTGCCCCCCAGGCTGATGACCGTTGCTGCAATCGCAATAACAATGAGCGACAGCATTCCCAACCCCCCGATCAAGGCAATCGTCCCCCTGGACATAAGATTGTCGAACCTGTATTGGACTTTGTGCTTGAACGTGGGTTTGGTTGGCATATTGTCCTCCGGAGGTAGATGTTGTATTATAGGTTCTATTGAGACAGTTGCCAACCGGATAGGTCGGTAAATTCTGTGAAACTATTTCTGTCCCATTGGAGATTCCCATGACCACTCTCACCTGGTACGGACACGCCACACTTGGTCTTGAAACTGCTGGTTATCACATCCTGGTCGATCCCTTCTTCACGGGTAACCCCTCTGCAACGGTTTCACCTGACAGCCTGAAAGCTGATTTCATCCTGGTCACTCATGGTCATAGCGACCATGTCGGCGATACGATCGAGATCGCAAAACGCACCGGCGCCTTGGTCATCAGCAACCACGAGATTGCCGGATGGCTGTCCGGGAAGGGACTTAAGACCCATGGCCAGCACCTGGGCGGTGGTTACCGGCATCCTTTCGGTTACTTGAAACTGACCCTGGCTCTGCATGGTTCTGCCCTGCCGGATGGCTCCAATGGCGGTAACCCGGCTGGACTCTTGCTCTCCACCGATGACGGCAAGAAGATCTACATGGCAGGTGATACGGGTCTCTTTGGAGATATGCGCCTCATCGGTGAAGAAGGCCTCGACCTGGCGGTCATCCCCATCGGGGATAATTACACCATGGGACCCGATGATGCTTTGCGGGCGGTCAAGCTGCTTACCCCGAAAGTTGTCATCCCGATCCACTTCGGAACCTGGGGCCTGATTGCCCAGGATCCGCTGGCTTGGGCGTCCCGCGTCGAAAAAGAGACCACCACCAAGGCAGTGGTCCTGCAACCAGGCGGGGTGTACTCACTCTAGGAAATGAATACGGGAAGGTCATGGTCGCCCGGCAACGCGCTGGTTCTGCGCGGCGCCGGGTTCGGTACTCTGTGGTGGGCAATGCCTGTGATCCTGGTACAGGACAGGCCGGATTTAATCGCGCTTTACTGGCAGGCAGGAACGAAATGGAAGGATGTCCGCAGGCATGCCACGGCCCTGGAATTACTGACCGCTTCAAAAGCAGATCCTGTCGACCAGGTATGGGAACAGACCGATGTGCTCATGCTGGCTGTGCCGGGGGAATCCCACGCTGTGTGGGTGATGTGGGAACATGGTCAAACGGTTCTTCGTTGCTGGTATGTGAATCTGGAAACCCCGCTGTTACGCACTCCGATCGGTTTCGATAGCATGGATCATGAACTGGACATTGTCATCAGCCCCAAGCGGTCCAGTTGGCGCTGGAAGGATGTGCAAGCGTTCGAGGAAATGGTGGATGCAGGTGTTTTTTCGGCACAGGAGGCATGTGCGATTCGGGCAGAAGGGGAGCGGGTCATCCGGCGGTCACAGGCAGACGAACCTCCCTTTGGTGAAGGTTGGGAAAAATGGCGTCCTCCACCGGGGTGGAATATCCCAACTCTACCCGGGAATTGGGATATTTTTATCGAAGAATCCTTCCGGATGAGGTAAAGAGCTAAGACTCTGCGGGTTACGCCCTTCCCGCCATTCTCAACACATACAACGCATCGGCGGTGACAAAGGGGTTCATTTTTCCCTTGCTGGTGCCACCCCAACCGACCAGCGAGTAGCCGCTCAAGGAAGGGCGCGTGGTTCGCGAGTAGGTTTCTTCGGCGGGGAAACCACCCTCCGGCAGGCGTTTCGATTCGAGCAGGTCCAGCGCCTCCTTGCAGCGAGGGTCTGAAATGAAACCTGCCTCTGCCATTACTTTAAGACCAAACAGGATGTTATAGTGCCAGTAGGGTGGATAACACAGGCGAACGAAGTGTTTGTCCATCAACTGTCCGTCCCGCATACGCTTAAATACACTCTGTCGCTTAAGGAAAACGTCAGCGGCATGTTCTGCGGCACTCCTTACCTTAGGATCACCCGTTAAAACTGCATACTCCCCCAACGCCCTCAGTGGGATCAAGGATTCCATAAAAGAGGAGGAGTCTGCTTCGGGGTGTTTATCGCAATTCCAGCCTCCATCCGGCCATTGCCATTTCAATAACCGGCTAACCAGTTCATCGCTGCGCGAAATCAGCCAGGCCCAATCGCAGGCTTGACCAGATCGCGTTCCCCTCCTGTGATCCGCAGCGTCGCGTCCTGCCGGCGATCAAGCGAATATTTTTTGCATGTGCCGGACTTAACAGCCAATTATAGATATCATCCATCACCGGGCGAAGCATATTCTCGCCAGGCGGGATCCCCAGGTCGGCAAGGATGGAAAACACCCAAAACCCACCGTTCCATTTCTTGTAAGGATGGTAGGGGATATGACCGCTTGGATCGATCTCCGACAGCAGGGTTGTGACGAGCGGCGAGTTGCGCGTGGTAAGCGCGGCTTCCTTGCTTCTTCAGAGTGGACGGGGTTGCCCTTTACATTGACAACCAGTTTCCAAGCCAGCGCGGGTTCCGCTTGCAGTTGAGCGATCAGATCATTCATAGCGTACAATCCCTTCTGTATTCACATTTGCCAGCAAGGTCTGGATGGATTTTCCCAGTACGGGATGAACCAGGGTCGGTGAAAGATCCGAGAGAGGCACCAGGACAAAGGCGCGCTCGTGCAATCGCGGGTGGGGGATGCTTAGCTCAGGGGAATCCAGCACCAGGTCATTATAGAATAGAATGTCCATGTCGATCACGCGTGGCCCATAACGAACGGTTGGAGTGCGGCCCATGCTGGCTTCGAGGCGCTTCAGGAATTTTAACAATCTCAACGGCTTGAGACTTGTCTTGCCTTTAATAACCATATTCAGGAAAGCAGGTTGTTCGGCAAGCCCCCAGGGTGGCGTCTCGTAAACAGGCGATCTTTCCAATACGGTAGACAGCCGGAGGAAAAGCGGCGATGGCGCGGTGCAGGTTGGATATCCGTTCACCCAGGTTTGTGCCGAGGGCGATATGGACGATGGTCGAGGTTTCTGGTTCCATAATACAGTAGTTGGATTCTTCTATAATGCAGGCTATTTTATTACCGTGAACTGGGCCTGGACCTCTGACACATTCCCTGCCAGGTCCACTGCGGTCACGCGCAAAACATGTGTACCGACTTGCGTTGCCCAGATCACCCCAAAAGGAGGAGCAGCCAGGCTCCCCAGTTTCTCACCATCCACATAAAAAACGACCTCGCCCAGGAAAGCCTCCACTACTTGCGCTTGAAGAACAGTATGTGGCTGTTGCGTGTGGCTGATCTCTTCGCTTTCCCCTGGGAATTTGAGGGTGATCTCCGGCGGAATATTGTCCAGCGTCACCAGAGTATAAGCCAGCCGCACTTGGTTGTCCTTTTCAAGGACAAGAAGCCGAAGAGTGTAAATCCCATTCAAGCCGGAAGTGTCCCAGGAACCGAGCAGTCCATCGACCGCGGGTGTTGTTGCATCATCAGCCATCAAAATCCAGCGCTTGGGATTTAATCCTGCCCCGTATTCAATCCTGTACGAAACGAAATCAGCTCCTGTTGCTGTGCCGCGCACTTCGACCTTGCCGTGATGATTCGAAAACAGGATTGGGGCAGTGATCTGGACATCCGGCACCGCTTCCGGCATCCGGTACATGTCATAAGTGGACGGCGGTGGCACAATTCCGGCGATCTCGCTCCAAGACCGCGCTTCGGGTGGTACGACCATGTAGACCTGTTTTCTTACCAGGCTGGGTGGGGTGAATACTGTCGCCAATAGCCCAGTTTCAATGTTGATCTCGAATAATTGGTAGAGATTGTCTGCCTGGACTGGCTGGCGATCTTCCAGGAACACCTCGCTGGCTACATTCGGGCAAGCCTGTGTGGGGAGTAAGCCGCTCGGGTCGCAGACGTTCAGTGTGACGATTCCAGGGGGCATTTCCCAACCAGAGGGTGGCAGGTCGCGCAGGGTATATTGAGCCAGGGCGCTCCAAAGTTCTTGCGCCATGTTGCCGGAGCCATCGCCTGGATCGGACGCATAGATCATCACCACACGTTGAGGGGTATAGCCTGTAACCCAGTGTCCCGCCTGGGAAAGTGTGTGCGCGACTTTGATCGCCACCGGGCGTCCAATTTCGAGTGGATTCGGCTGACCGGTTGATGGAGAGCGTGCTTTTTCATCGCTGAGGATGTGGTTCATCAAGTAGGCGAGCTGCTGGCTGACGACCAGCCGTGTTTGAGGCGATGACCAATCCAGCAGGAGGCTTCCATCGGCACGATACACCTTGTAGATGGTGGCAGGTTCGAGATGTGTCCCTTCAGGTGCAGTGGAAGCGGTCAGTGGAGGTGCCTGCATTTGCCAGGCTTTGCCCGAATTGGGATCCCTGTGTTGCCAGGGTGGCGTAGGAAAAAGCCAGGTCAAAAGGCGAGATGGCGAAGTCGGTTTGCAGGATATTCGAAGTGGGCAGATCCAATCCGAAAGAATTTCCTGTCGATAGAACGCTCTGCATGCCCATCTGCGCAAGTGATCGCCTGTGCAGGCGGCAGGTAATCGTTGGCCAGGGCGATGCGCAGCCGCACCGGTCCCTGGTAAACCTGTCCGGGAACCGCTTGATCCGCGGGCAGGTCCCAGCCCAGGGTGGCTGGGCTCAGACCTCGGGCAAAGCCAGTCAAGTAGATGAAGGGAGAGATGGAAGTGCCCGCCGGTTGCGGTTGGAGGTTTCCAGCGGCTGCCAGGATTTGCCCGCTTGCCGGGTCGAGGATCACCGCTCCAGCGATGGCTCCTTCAATTGTCTCCTCAGCCTTTTCTGCAGGCAGCATTTCTGCCGCAGAGCAAGGAGAGCCGTCAATAGCCGTAAGGGGTTCTGTATTTCCGGTTGCACGTTCCAGAAGGGTTCGCAGGCTGCAGTCAGCCTGGAGTTGGAGGTCGTAATCGAGGCTGGTATGTACGATCACCCCGCCGCGTTCTGCAAACCCGGCGCCAAGTGCTGTGTTGAGTTGGTGCAGGAGCAGGTCGACGAATTGCTCGGAGATTCCGTTTGCCTTAATGCCCGTCCACCCCGTTGCGAGTACGGGTTGTGTCGCCATCGCTTCCCTTGCTTCAGACGGGGTGATCCAGCCAAGGGCAAGAAGCGCTTGGATTGTCTCGACCCGCCCAGTTTCGGCAGCCTGCGGGGCGTCGAACGGATTTAAGGCGGGGGCATTCCCCACTGCAGCAAGCAAGGCTGCTTCGCTCAGGTTCAACCCGCGGATCGATTTTCCAAAGTAAAGTTGCGCAGCACTTTCAGCACCTAAGGCAAAGTGACCATAATCCGTGCTGTTGAGCACCCATTCCAACACCTGTTCTCTACCGAAGCGTGCAGTCACCTGTGCAGCCAACAGGCGTTCCTGGATTCCTCGTGATGGGGATGAGGATTCCCCCGTCAACAAGAAGTCATGCACCAGTCGTTGGGCCAGGGTGGGATGCATGTCCGCCTCCTGCCATCCGGCGATCATGAAACCTGGTGAGGTCCAGAAATCAGGCTGGGCAAGGGCAAGCGTGGCATCGATAAAGGATCGAGGAAATTGATCGTAGGCGATGAAAACACGCTTGTCGTTACTGGAAGAGAGAGTTGCCAGGAGGTGTTGACCGCTACGGTCAAAGAGTTGTGTGGGCTGCAGAAGGAGGCCGTTGGATGGATTTAGTTGTACGGAGATCTCTTCCACCGCTGGGAGGCTGCGTGTCAATGAGGCGTAAGTGAATGCGACTCCCAGGAAGAGTATGGCGATGGCTATGCTGATGGCTAATCCGAATCCAAGGATGATTCGCTGGATTCGCTGGCGTGAGCCATGGAGAATAATCTCCTGGCGCTGGCGGCGCTGGCGCACGATCGTAAGAGGGAATGAGGAATGCTGTCTCACTTCAGGAGTTTATAAACGTTTGACCAGGATCAGGCAGGGATTATTCTCATCCCAAATTTGAGTGAGCTCTTCCAAAGGCCGGTAACCGAGTGCCTGGTAAAAAAGCCGCGTTCTGGCATAATTTTCATCCAGGGCTGAAGGACCCAGGGTTTTAACCTGCAGGTATTCGATGTTCATCCCTCGGGCGTGAGCTTCGGCAATTTCCACAAGTTTGCGTCCGATCCCCTGGTGATGCAACTCTGGGTGGACGCCCATCACGTAGATTTCCGCGGAGAAGGGAGTATGTTGTTTCAAGCTCAGGAAGCCAAGAACTTGCCGGCTTTCTTTGGCAAGGAAGGTGGGCAGGTGCTCGATTTCTTTTTCGTATTTTAGGATGGCTTCTTCGATACCGAACCAGTCCGGCAAGAGCCTCAGGATGGCTACGCAGGCGGGAGACTGTCCCAACACAGGACCTTCGATAGTGAATGTCATTCAAATCTCTTTCCGCCCGATAAGTAGCAGATGACCCGGAGGGCCCGACAGGCAAGGTTCCTGGACATTTTGACCGTTGAATTTCTCGACAATTCCCTGCATCTACTTTATCTCAACGCGGATTCCGTTGCGCAGCGATTCCATTACTGCAAATGTTGCTCTTGTCACACCGACCAGTTGCTCGTAGGGGATGGGGGGTGCTCCCCCTTCTCGAATTGCCCTGGTAAATGCATTCCACTCGCCGCGCCAACCCTTGTCCTGTGCTTTCTTGACCAGGGTGCGACGACCTTCTTTTATCATCTCCAAGGTGCGAAAATCGTCCAGCACGGCGACGCGTCCGCCGCAAAACACTTCAATGCGCTCTTTGGGCAGCGATTTATCCCCATTGGCAAGATAATCCACTACACCAATGGAACCATCGGCAAAAGTGAATGTCATGGAGGTATTATCCTCCCGGTACTTTCCGGCATCCGGAAGGGAGACGGCGGTTACGCTGACCGGCACCGTTCCAACCAGGAAGGTCAGCAAGTCAATGAAGTGACAGGCCTCGCCGATGATGCGCCCACCGCCCTGTGCCGGATCATGCACCCAGTGATTGAGAGGAATGTAGCCGGCGTTGATACGGTAGTGGATGTAAAGCGGTTCCGATCGGTTGGCAAAGTGCCCGGCGAGTTGCTCCGCCAGGGGGGCAAATCTACGATTGAATCCCACTGCGAGAATAGAAGATTAGTAATGAAGCAACTCCTGCTGTACTGCGTTAAGTTGGTCAGAGTTGATCGCCAGCGGTTTTTCCACAAACACATGTTTCCCTGCCTGCAATGCCCTGACTGCCAGGTCGGAATGCGTGTCGTGCCGGGTCAGGATGGCAACCGTGTTGATATCCGGGTTGTTCAAGATCTCATCATCGCTGGACGCGGCATAAGCGAAGCCGAACTTCGTGGCTGAATGTTGTGCGTGTTGTCCACCGGCAGAGGCAATACCGACCAGTTCAATACCACCCATTTTCCGGAGCATTGGCAAAAGCAGCCCGTTGGCAAAATTTCCCGCGCCCAACACCCCCAGCTTCACTGGGGATGGCTCACGCGCCGATTGTCCTGTGGTGATTTGGATGCGTGGTTCGGGTGGGTTGGTTTGGTCGAGTGGATAGGCAAGCAGGACTCCAAGAAACGGTTCATCCCTTTTGCCGGTGATCACTTCATAAGCTTTCGCGGCATCCTCGATGGGGAAACGGTGGGTGACAAGTGGCAGAACCTGCAGTTTTCCACTTGCCAAAAGATCGACGACCGCCTCGAAGTTGCGCCCCTCCGTCCACCGGACGTAACCAATGGGGTAGTCACTCCCAAGCTCTTCATATGAAGGATCATATCGCCCTGGACCGTAGGATCGGGAGTTAATGAAAGACAACTCCTTCTCATAGTAGATCTTGCGCGGGAAGGTCAATCCGACAGCACCCGTGGCAACCACCCGTCCCCGGTCGCGGGCAATGACGGCTGCGAATTCCACCGGGTCGTTGGAGGTTGTGTCTGCGCAGATCAACACCAGGTCGAAGCCTCGATTGGCAGTAAAAGCCATGCCCGCCTGCTCTGCCTGTTCGCGCAGGCAGGCAGAAAGTCCAAGCCCTGAAGCGATGGTGACACGCTGCGGATCGGTGTCGATACCCAACACCCGGCACCCGGCTGCAGCGGCGATCTGTCCTGCCATCAATCCCAGCAGACCCAATCCGATGATCGCCACATTTTCCCCAATCTGTGCCTCGCCGAGACGGAAACCATGCAAGGAAACTGCCCCCAACGTGGTGAAGGCTGCCGATTCAAAATCCACGCCATCGGGCAGTGGGGTTAGCAAGGTGCGTGGAATGACATTGTATTCGGCATGGACGGCATACCCGCCGCCTGCGCACGCCACCCGTTGACCCACCCTGAATCCATCCATGCCCTCCCCCAGGGCAATGATGGTTCCCGCCGAGGAATAACCCAGTGGGACCGGCTGGTCCAGGCGATTGAACGCAGCCTGGAGGGTTGGCAAAACTCCCTCGCGTTTCATTTTGTCCACGACCTGTTGCGCAAGGTCAGGGCGGGAACGAACCTTGCCAACCAATGATTTTTCGGCGAATTCCACCACCATGCGTTCTGTTCCGGCCGAGACAAGCGATGCAGCCACTTTCACCAGGGCCTGTCCGGCGTGCGGTGTGGGCACGGGGACATCCTCGATGGAGGTTTTTCCACTCTTCATGTTTTGGAGTAATTGTTTCATGGAGGCTTCCGTTATGGCAAGATATGTGTTTACAATTATGACCTGTGATTTGCTGTTTGCATGCAATTACCCGGATTCTTTACAGTTAGTATACCGCAAGTAAGTTGTACTGCCATCCTGCCCGGATGGGGGTAAAATATTATTATCCAGATGAATCGAAGCGATACGTTGCCTCTTAGTCACACCAAGCTCACAGTTCCAGGTCGCCGCCCGGAGATAGTGAGTCGCGCCCGGTTATTGAAAAAACTGGATGTATTGCTCGATAAGCACCTCTTCCTGATCACTGCGCCTGCTGGATATGGGAAGACGTCATTCCTTATCGATCTGGCACAATACACCAGCATGCCTGCATGCTGGCTTTCGTTGGATGATCTCGACCGCGAACCGCAGCGGTTTCTCAATTACTTCACCGCGGCCATTTCCCGTAATTTTCCTCGCTTTGGGACCCGGTCCAGGGCAGCCATTACCGACCTGACTGAGATGGAGGGGGCTCTTGAAAACCTGGTAGTTACTTTCGCCAACGAGATCTACGAGAAGATCGACGAGCACTTCATCCTCATATTGGATGACTATCACATCATTGACACGGTCCCCGCCATCCGAAATTTCGTCAGTCGTTTTGTGCAACTCTCGCCCGAGAATTGCCATCTCATTCTTGCTTCCCGCCGCCTGCCAACATTACCGGATATGCCGATCCTGGTCGCTCGCCAGCAGGTAAGCGGTTTCGACCTGACCGAGCTGGCTTTCCGCCCGGACGAAATTCAACTCCTCTTCGAGAAGAATTATAACGTTGCCTTGACCGAGGAAGAGACCGATGAATTATTGCGCCGGACCGAGGGCTGGATCACCGGTTTGCACCTGAGCAGGATGGGTGATTCCAGCACCATACCGGATCTGTCTCATACTGCTCGAGCGGTCGGTATCGACCTGACCGATTACTTCGAACAACAGGTGCTCAACCAGCAAGCTGTTGATGTTCGCGCTTTCCTCCTGCAAACATCCCTCCTGGACGAATTTAATCCTGCGCTCTGCGATGCAGTCCTCGGTGTCGGCGACTGGCAGAAGATGATGCAAAAAGTGCGCAGGAATAACCTGTTTGTCCTGCCGGTGGGGCGTCAAGGAGAATGGATCCGCTATCATGCCCTCTTCCGGGAATTCCTGCGCAAACGCATCCAGCAGGAGAGCCCGGCGGTTCTTCAGGCTATTCTCCTGCGTTATGCCCAGGTTAGCGAAGAGAACGGCGACTGGGAAAAAGCACATTATGCCATTTTACAGACAGGTGACCTGTTTGCCCTGGCAGCGTTCCTGGAGCGCATTGGTCCGGCCTTGATCGAAAATGACCGCATCCTGACCCTCAGTTCCTGGTTGGAAGAACTGCCTGCCTCCATGATCCAGAATAATGCCGCCCTGCTTTCCAAGGAGGGCTATATTGCCCTGGCAAAAGGCCAGGTCCATTTCGCGGTGGAACAGATCGAGCGTTCGCAGAAAATGTTTCGGGAGCAAGGCGATCTCACCGGGTTGGCATTTACGCTGGTCCTTTCTTCCTGGGTGAATTGTTTGAAAGGGGAGTATCGTACTGCGATTTCCTTCGCAGATGAAGTCATTAATCTGACAAAAGATGTGGCAGGTGCAGAATCCCGCCTGGCGGAAGCCTACCGCATGAAGGGCTTGGCGTTGTTTCGCGTTGGCGAGATCAGGCAAGCATCGGACTGCTTTGAGAATTCCCTCGGCATATATGTCCACCTGGGGGCGGAAAAGAACATCCCTCAAGTCCAAATTGAATTGGGCATGACCCGCAGGGTTCTTGGAAATGTTGCCTCTTCACGATCCTATTACGAGAAAGCCCTTGAAACCCTGCAAAAACAAGGCCGCCACGCTGTTCAGGCGACTTTGCTGAATAACCTGGGTGTTTTGCATCATTCTTGCGGAGAGTACGATGACGCTGCGAAGTGCTTTGAACAAGGATTGAGCAGCGCCCGCAGCAATGGTTACGTCCGCTCGGAATCATTGATCCTGGTCAGCCTTGGGGACTTGTATGCAGATATAAGTGACCTGGAAGGTGCCCAGGAGATTTATCAACGGGCATACGCGATTGCCGTGGAAACGAACGATCACTTCCTGACCAACTATACCCGTGTCGCGTTGGCAGGTATCGCCCGCCAGACCCGCGATTATCCATATGCCTGGCTTCTTCTTGATGATGCCGGAGCCGCCATTCAGCAGGGAGGCTCCTTCTATGAGATCGGCATCCATGCGCTGGAAAAAGGACGCTTGCATTTATCCGAAGGCAGCACCCAGCGCGCGATACCGAGCCTGCAATCTGCCCTCGAGACGTTTGAAAAGGGCAGCCGCAGAACAGAAGCGATCTGTTCGCGCCTTTGGCTGGCTGCTGCCCAGGTGGCGGTGGGGAATATGCAGATGGGTCGCGAAATGGTGGAATCTTCACTGTCGCTGCAGGACAGCGAAGAATTAGCACCCTCGCTTTTACCCACTGGTTTGCAGCTCCGCGGTTGGCTGGCCAGGCTGCGGGAATCATCCACCTTGCACCTGGATGCCTTCCTCAAACAGGTGGACGATTTTCAACAAAAGCTGCCGCCTCTTCGCCGGCGCTTGCGCCGTCAAACCAGCGTTGTACCGAACCTGGCCCCAGACATCGTCATCCGCGCATTCGGAAAAGCGCAAGTACGCATTAAGGGTCACCTCATCACCAATGCACAGTGGAAGACCCGATCTGTTAGGGAGTTGTTCTTCCTGTTCGTTCACGCTCCAAAACCGCTGACCAAGGAAAAGATCGGTGACATGCTCTGGCCCGGTTACGATCCGGAGTTCATGAAAGCGCGCTTCAAGAATGAGCTGTACCGTTTACGCAGGGCGCTGGGGCAGGAAGTGATCCTTTTTGAGGAGGATGCCTACCAATTCAATCGCAACCTGGATATCGAGTACGATGTGGATATCTTTGAAAGTTGCCTGGCGCGGGCTCGTTCTGCCAAGAGTCCTGAAGAAAAACTCCACGTTTACCAGGAAGCAGTGGCTGTAGTGCGTGGACCTTATCTGGAGGATATCGATTTAACCTGGCCGATCATTGATCGTGAGCGCTACCAACAACAATACCTCTCCACCTTGCTTTCGATTTCAGAATTATTGCTGGAACGCGGCGAAATTGATGCCCCGCTTAAAACATGCCAATATGTCCTCGCCGCTGATAAGTATAACGAGGCTGCTTACTGCTTGATAATGCGCATCCATGCCGCCCGTGGGGATCGACTCGCCGTCATCCGCCAGTATCAGACCTGCCGCGATGTCCTGGAACAGGAGTTGGGCGTCCACCCCGATACAAGGACCGAGGTTTTATACCGTCAATTGACCTCCTGACGGAAAAAAGATCCATCCCAATCCCCGCTTATGGCGGGGATTTTTGTTTTAGTAGGCAGCTTACTAAAGGCAAATTTGCAGACCGTTTTGCAGCCTATACAAGGATATCCTTCGTCCACACTTCCACATAGAAAGGAATATACCATGAACAAGATCTTCGCTCGTTTCGTTTTCCTGACCCAGAAAGTAAATCGTCAACACGTTCAGATTGCCTTCGCTGCACTCGCCCTGGTGATGATGGTCCTTGGCGCTGGCGCTCCTGAAGATGGCGGCCATGTTGGCATTGGCCGGATCCGCTAGTATTGATCCTGCTCCTGGCTCTCCTGGCCGGAGGAGTGGTGGGATGGTTCGTAGCGAGTTGGGAAAAACGTCCCTGGCAACTTCCTCCGTTGAAGTATGCCTGGCTGGCTGTCATCGCATTTATTCCTCAATGGATGGCGATTTACCTGCCGGCTACGCGATACAGGATCACTGATGGTTGGGCTGCCGCATGTGTGATCAGTTCACAGCTCCTTCTCTTGCTGTTTTGCTGGCCGAATTGTCGCATTCCCGGGATTGTTCTGTTGGTCATAGGCCTGAGTGCAAATCTGTTGGTGATCTCTGCCAACCAGGGCTTTATGCCGATCAGCCCGGAAATTGCCGGAAAGCTCGTTTCACCCGAAATCCTGCAGACGATTCCACTTGGCAGCCGGTTTGGTTGGAAGGATATCCTGCTCCTTCCTGAAACCACCCATCTTGTTTTCCTTTCGGATCGCATTCTCCTGCCAGATTGGCTATCGTACCAGGTAGCCTTCAGTTTTGGAGACATCATGCTTGCAGCCGGCGCGTATTGGGCAATGGCAGCAGCACCACTAATAGGAAAAAAGGTAATCTAATGTTAAACTCTTATCTTCGACCAACACAAACCGTTGTTCTCACGCCTTGCGAAGAACGACTTGAGATTTCCCGGCTACTAGCCGCAGCGACAGTCAGCCCTGTATTTGCTGAACTCTTACTCGATGATCCCGAGACTGCTCTGCAGCAGGGGTATGAAGGCGAGAATTTCCTTCTTACTCAGGAAGAACGCGACTTGATCCTGTCAATTCGGGCAGACTCATTGCCGCAACTTGCCATGATCCTAATCCGCACCCTCTACAATTGGGAGCGCACTTGCGTAAGTTATCCTTCCCGGGTGGAAGAATATTCTTATCGCTGAGCAGATTAGTTCAATTTGACGCATCGGTAGTTTGGCACGGTGGCTAAGGGGAGTCGCCGGGTCCAACGTCCGTGTTTCAAAACACTGATATCGAAAGTGATATTCCTTGAGCGGTAAAGCAGACAGCAAACTCAAACACGTCGCAGATTACGAGCGGCACTGGCAGGTCTCCACCCAGTTGGAAGCAGCCTTCCGGGCATTCCCGGATGTTCTCTTCCTGTTGGATTCAACCGGATTGATCCTGGATTACCGCGCTGGCGACCTGTATTTGTTGTTCATGCCGTCTGATCAATTTTTAGGGAAACACTTGCAAGAAGTGGTACCTCCCGAAGTCCGTGATTCAGCGTCACGGGCGATTGAAAATGTGGTCAAGTCGGATGAAGTTTGTGTTCTCAAGTATCAATTGAACTCCCCAAAAGGGATGCGCTGGTTTGATGCCCGACTGGTGCGAACGACGGATAAACACATTATTGCCGTAGCCCGGGATGTGACCGAACACGAATTGACACTGGCACGCGCCCGGCAACAACTGCGGCAACTCTCAGCCTTGCATGCCATCGACGCAGCGATCACAGCCAGCTTTGACCTGAAAGTTACCCTCTCGGTGATATTGCGCGAGATCCTCAACCAGTTGCAAGTGGATGCTGCGGATATCCTTCTCATCAATCCTCATTCTCACATGTTGGAGTATGCTGCCGGGCAGGGTTTCCGCAATCCCGCATACCAACATTCTCCAATCCGTATCGGAAAAGGGTTCGCCGGTACTGCTGCCCTGGAACGTCGGACTGTCAGTACATCTAATTTAACTACACAGAGTCGTGGGATTACCTTGCCCTACGACTTGGTTCGGGAAGGCTTTGCCAGCTATTATGCTATTCCTTTATTAGCCAAAGGCCAGGTGAAGGGGGTCATGGAGATCTTTCACCGTCAGCCTCTTCAGCCCTCTGAGACTTGGATGGAATTCCTGGCTACCTTGGCCAGCCAGGCTGCCCTGGCGATCGACAGCGCCGAATTATTCCGTGATTATCAAAAGACATATACAGAGTTGGGGCTTGCCTATGATGCGGTAATTGATGGATGGCTCAAGGCACTGGAAATGAGTGGTCGTGAAGATTCAGAGAATACCAGGCGTGCAGCAAAACTTGCCATCGATATTGCCCAGAAATTGCAGATTTCAGAAAGCGATCTCCTCGATATCCGCCGCGGAGCTCTGCTCCATGATATTGGTAACTTCGGAGTTCCAGAAACCATTCTGTCAAAACCCGGTCCGCTGAGTGATGAGGAATGGTCTATAGTTCGCGAGCACCCCAATTTTGCTGCCGAGATGGTGCTATCGCTCCCTTATCTGAAATCAACTTTGGAGATTCCCCACTGCCACCATGAGCGTTGGGATGGGGGTGGGTATCCACAAGGGTTGGCAGGTGAATCCATCCCGCTGGCAGCGCGTATCTTCACCGTCGTGGACGTGTACATTGCGCTGATATCTTCACGCCCTTATCGACCGGCCTGGACGCCAAGCGAAGCGATGGAATACATTCGCCAGCAGTCTGGGAAACAGTTCGATCCGATTGTCGTGAGAGTATTCATGCAGTTGATGGAGACAGCCGAAAGATAGAACAAAGCCCCTGTGTTGGCTATCGATCAGGGCACTACCCTCTGAAGGTATCGAAATTAATTGTAAATTACACGGGATCAAAGCCATGGGCTGTTGATCCCGTTTTTTAAACCACTCAATTGGTGAATACCGCTGGATGCACCCACTTTCCAGCTTCATATTTTGGGTTAATCGAATTCTACACCCGCTGTAAACCCAGGGGTTGCCTGCGGATATGGGCGTCGCTGGCTGCCAGCACCTTGCCCACGAACTGCTCCGGCACGTCCACCAGGGAACGTTTATCCTGGATCAGGATCTTTCCAATGGCTGAACCCGGAATATCGGCATGATAGGCAATGGCGCCAACAATGTCGTTCGGGCGAATGCCATGCGTCTTGCCCAGGCTCAGGCTCAGGCGCACCATCCCCGGTTCATGGGAGATCGGGCTGGCTGCCTGATCCCGTCTTCCGGAATAGGCCTTGCCCTGGACTGGGTAGCGTTCACGACTTTCATATCGCCCACGCGGCTCTTCCGGCTGGATGACTGCCACCGGGGCGACTGGACGTTGTTTGTCCTCGGCACGCGCCATCTTCAATGCGATCGCTGCCACCTCCAGCGGATCATATCCCTCGGCAACCAATCCATCCACGAGCTCGCGCTCGCGCTTGCAGCGACCCCGCTTCAGCCAGACGCGGACATTTTCCATTAGTTTATCTTCGCGATGCAGGCGAATGGCCTCTTCGGTGGGCAATTGAGCCAGTGCCAATTTTGAACGGGCAAACTTCTCGACCAGGCGCAATCGGTACCTCTCGCGCGGGGCCACCAGTGAGATGGCCTTGCCTGCTTTGCCTGCGCGACCAGTTCTTCCGATGCGATGTACATAGATCTCTGCATCGTCGGGAAGGTCATAGTTGAACACGTGGGAGATATCGTCGATATCGAGTCCGCGTGCGGCTACATCGGTGGCAACCAGCACTTTGATCTGGTTTTGGCGGAAACGGTTGAGCGTTCGTTCCCGGGCATCCTGGGCCAGGTCGCCATTCAGCGCCTCAGCCGGGAGACCGCGCCGGGTCAGTTCATTGGCCAGCTCCCCCGTCCCCACCCGTGTGCGCACGAAGATCAGCGCACTGGTCACCTCTTCCATATCGAAGATGCGCGTGAGGGCAGCGGTCTTATCTGCATCGTTGACAAGGTAATAGCTCTGCTCGATGGCAGCCACTGTCACCTGTTCGCGCTGGATGGTGATGGACTGCGGATCGTGCATGTATTTGTCGGCCAGGCGGCGGATGGGAACGGGAAGGGTGGCTGAGAAAAGTGCTGTCTGTCGCTCGCTGGGAGTTTCAGCGAGGATGGATTCGATATCTTCGATGAAACCCATCGAAAGCATCTCGTCTGCCTCGTCGAGCACCACGGTCCTGACATGGTTCAGGTTGATGGCGTTGCGTTCGAGCAGGTCGAGCAGCCGACCCGGTGTGCCGACGACCACATCCAAGCCTTTGTTCAGGCGGGTGATCTGCGGTCCATAGGGTTGCCCACCATAAACAGCCAGGACGCGCACATTGAGCGCGGCGCCGTATTCGCTGATGGCCTGGGAAACTTGCAGGGCCAGTTCGCGCGTCGGGCATAACACCAGCGCCTGGGCGTGGCGCTCTCCGGTTTGTAGATTGTGCAGGATGGGGAGGGCGAAAGCAGCGGTCTTGCCAGTGCCGGTCTGGGCCTGGCCGATCACGTCCGCACCGGTCAGCATGACCGGGATCAGGGCGGACTGGATGGGAGTCGGCTCGGTATAGCCGAGCGCGGCGATGGTCTGCATCAACTCTGGACGCAGGGCTAGATCAGTAAATTGGTTTGTCATCAATCCTCTATAATTTTTTCGCTGCAAGCAGGTTGAATTTCGCCAACGCGGCTATTGCAACGAACTGAATGAAGGGATGTTCTGATGACTCCATTGACCGATCTTGCCAATCAGGCACGCCCTTGCGGGCAGGCCAGCCCAACAAAAAAGCCCGGTCACATTCACCGGGCTATCATTTGAAGTCTCAAAACAATTTCCCTGGAACAATCGCTCCAATTTCGAGCGGCACGGCAGTATACCACAGATTTACTTTTTGAGAAGGCTCTATACTCAACCCGAAAGTGATCTTGCAAATGGCAGGCTTTTAGTTCAGGGTGACTGTTATTGGCTCTCGGCGAGAAAATAGACCGTTCTCAGCGGCAGGCGCTGATTGGCACCCCGCGGCAATTTGTCATAATGCTCCACCCAGAGATCGAAGAATTTCTCGATGTCCATGATGGCCATGTCGCTTGCATATTGAAGGCGGACGAGCTCCTTGGCCTCCGGGGTGAAACCGCCGGTGGAGATCACCATTCCAACATCCTTGGTCCCCAGGACCGTAAGTGCAGCTTCCATCCCCTCTTCGCTGATGGGTTGGCCTGCATGCTTGATCTGGATCACCATACGTGGTTGGCGCATGCCGAGAGGGTCTGCGCAAGCAATGATATCCACGCTCCCGCGTTCTTTTTCAGGAGGCGCGCTCCAGATCACGTGATAGGACATCGCTTCCAGGAGATCCTTCACCAGTTGGCGAAATTCGTGGTGACTTAATCCCAGCAAGAAGTTGCGGATCTGATCCCAGGATTTTTCTTCAGCTTCCTCCGATACCATCAGTGCCATGGAGTGGTTCGCCTGGAATTGGGTAAAGATCTTCTGCAACTCGGTATAGAATTCCTGAGTGCTGGCGAAATCCTGGAATGCCAACCGGCCTTCAGTGGTGAGACACCATTTGAACCTTTCCCTGGTCAACCAGCCAGCCTTGGCTACTGCGATCAGCGCGGCTTCCACAAGGACCTCGTAGTTAAGGAAGCTGGGTGAACTGGAAGAGGGGCTGCTCTCGGCCTCAGTGAGTTTTATGTTTCGAGAGATATGCGCCTGTATTTCCCTGGAAGATGCCCCCATGGGTTTATCCCAAAGAAATTGCATAGCAAGGCGAAGGAATTCTCCCATCCGCAGATCTGGTATCGCATCCATCATCAAACTCCTGAATTGCTTGGTTGTCTATCGCCTTTGTTGGCGAATACTCTGCCTGATCCGCCGGAAGACTGGTCGGATTTACGTATTATACAGTGGAATTATACCTGTCTGCGGTTGATCCGGAAAAGGATTGGGCTTTTACCTGCCCGGTTAACCTTCAGGAAGGTCATAAAATTAATGCAGTCCTTTTGCGGCTTGCCCCATTCCTTAGGTTATGGTTAAATTCACACGCCATGGATACCAAAACACTTTCCGTTCTCGATTTCCCCAAGATCCTCGCCCGCCTGGCAGACTTCTGCGATTTTTCCGGCTCTGCCGAGTTGGCGCGCAACCTGGCGCCTGCGAAAAGTTACGATGAGGCCATTTCACGCCTGTCAGAAACGACCGAGGCGCGCAAACTTTTTTCTGTTCATGACCTGACCATTGGAGGCGCCCACGATATCCGCGAGCAGGTGGACCTGGCTGCCCATGGCGGTGTCCTCGACCCCAAGGAACTGCTCGATGTTCAATCCACGCTGCTCTCGATGCGCGACCTGCGCCGTTATTTTGATAAGCATGCCGGTGAATATCCCTCCCTGTCCTCCTTTGCCCTGAGGCTCCCCGCTCCCTCCGGATTGATCGAGGCGATCAGCCGTTGTATCACCGACAGTGGCGAGGTGGCCGACGGCGCCTCGCCAAGATTATATGATCTCCGCCGCCAGGTGCGCGTTGCCCACGACCGGCTGATGGCGCGCCTGCAGCGTTACCTGTCGGACCCGGAAACGGTTACCAAGCTCCAGGATACCGTCATCACGCAGCGCGATGGGCGTTATGTCATCCCTCTGCGGGCAGAGTTTAAAGGACAGGTCAAGTCGATCGTCCACGACCAATCTTCCACCGGGGCAACCCTATTTGTCGAACCGCTGGCGGTAGTCGAGCTAAACAATGCTTACCGCGAAGCCCAGATTGCAGAACGGGATGAAGTACGCCGCATCCTGACAGATCTTTCCAGGCAGGTGGGTCTCCTGGCGGGTGAGATTGTCCCGGGCGTGGCTGCCCTGGCCGGATTGGACCTGGTTTTCGCCAAAGCGAAATATGCGGATGTGATCAAAGCTTCTGAGCCGGTGCTGCGCAGCATGAATTTGAATCAACGTTCAAAGGATCCTGATCATGATCTTCCCGCCACGATCAAGCTTTTGAACGCCCGCCATCCGCTGCTCGACCCTGAATCTGTGGTACCCATCACCATCGATCCCATCCCGGGTACTTTTTCCGTGGTGATCACCGGTCCGAATACGGGTGGAAAGACCGTCACGCTCAAAACGGTCGGCCTCCTGGCTGTCATGGCGCAATCCGGGCTCCACATCCCGTCCCTCTCCGGTTCAGAACTTCCCTTTTTCGACTCCATCTTCGCCGATATCGGTGATGAGCAGTCCATAGAGCAATCGCTTTCGACGTTCTCCGGGCACATCACCAATATCATCCACATCCTGAAACACGCCAACCATCACTCCCTGGTCATCCTGGATGAACTTGGAGCCGGTACCGATCCGCAGGAGGGCGCTGCCCTGGCACGCGCCATCCTGACCCACCTGCTGGGTCAGCACATTACCACCTTTGTCGCCACCCACTACCCCGAGCTGAAGACCTTTGCCCACACGACTGCCGGCGTGGTCAATGCCTCGCTGGAATTTAACGTCCAGACTCTGCGCCCGACCTATAAGTTGACTCTCGGCCTGCCCGGGCGGTCCAATGCGCTGGCCATTGCCAGCCGCCTGGGATTACCCCAGGAGATCATCGATGCTGCCCGGGCGGAGGTGAACCCGGATGACCTGCGTGCCGACAAGCTCATTGGCGATATCCACCGCCAACGCAAGGAGGCCAGCAAGGAACGTGAAAAAGCAGAGCGGTCGCGCTCGGAAGCCCGCCGCTTGGAACACAACCTGGCAGAACGCCTGGACAAGATCGAAGATGAGCGTGAGAAGGTGCTGGAAAAGGCACGCGCCGAAGGAGAGCTGGAAGTGGAAGTGCTCAAGGCGCAGTTGAAGACGATCAGGGATGAATTGAAGCGCGCCCGCCAGCCACTGGATGCGTTGGAAGCCGTGGAAGAGAAAGTGGAGGTGGTGGAAGAAAAGGTCCAGGAACCGGTCAAACGCCGCAGGCTGAAGATTATCCCTCCCACGTCGTCCGGTCCTTTGAAAGTTGGAGAACGCGTTCGCTTGTTGAACCTGAACACGGAAGGCACCCTGACCGCCCTCAACGGAGAAGAAGCAGAAGTGATGGTGGGCAGCATGCGCGTACGCGCCCGGTGCGAGGATCTACGCAGGAAGGAAGAGCTGCCTGCAGCAATTGCAGCCTCGCAGGGATCGGGCAAGGGGCCACCCGCCCCCAGGTCAGTGGAGGGAAGCGCACGCGTCGAATTCAAATCCACATCCCTGCGCCTGCCTGCTTCCCCCGGCATGGAACTCGATTTGCGCGGTCAGAATTCAGAGGATGCACTCGACCGGCTTGAAGCGTACCTGGATAAGGCTTACCTGGCCGGGATGCCCTTCGTGCGCATCATCCATGGCAAGGGGACCGGAAAATTACGCCAGGTGGTCCGTGATGCCCTGCGCGGCCATCCGCATGTCAGGTCCTTCGAGGAGGGCGGGGAAAAAGAAGGTGGTGAAGGCGTGACCGTGGTCAAGATCTCCAGCTAGGCAAGCCAGCAGGAGCAGGAGAGGGTTCCCATGAACCCTTTCAAGAGGAATCGCAGCCTTGTTGGTGTACTATTGAATCGACCGTGCAACTGATCCCTCACCCCCCTATTCACACTAATTTTCCGGGTTTATTTTTGCCCTTCCACCGCCCGCCAGACGGCATCCAATGACTGCAATGCAGTCAGCCGGTGGATCACGACGGCAAGATCCGTCAGGTACACATCCCCCTGGAATTTCACTTCCTCCCGGGTGAATAAGGCCTCGGTTGGGCAGGCTTTCCACCGCCGCCCAGAAGTTCCACAGTGGGATATCATATTCCACCGCAAGTTGGGCATAGCCCAAATTTACGTGCTCATCCAGTTCGCGGTCGTCTGCCTTGGTTACCAGGATGGGGACCACGCCGGCAGCGATCGCCTGCTCGATCACCTTGCGGGTGTATATTTCGTTTCGGCTTTCATAGTGAGTGCCTACATGGATGAAAACAAAAGAAGGGTTGTGAATGCGCAGTTCGCACTGCAGCGGTGTTTCGTAGATCGTGCAGGTATAACGGTTCTGGTGCCAATCCGGCCATAACAGCGACCCGGCGGTTGTCCCACCCCGGATGGTGGGAGCATCCCTGGAGAAAGAACCACTGAACCAGGCCACGGTCTGCTGCAGGTCGGGCGGAAGGCCAGCCAGTTGCAGCGGGTCGGTATCGTAGACACCCATGAAGGCCTTTGGTTCCGACTGGCAGTCACCCAGGACGGAGAAGGCATGCGCATCGTTGCCCAGGGATTGCCCCACCTGGTAGATGAGCTGCGCTTTTTCGGTGATGATGGGGATGATCGGCCAATGATGCCATTCGGCCGGGTCGAGGGCCAATTCTGCGGGGAGAGCACCCGTCTCAGTTTGGGTCGGAGTAGGGAAAGCAGTTGCGGTGGCAAGGGGTGCAGGCGTGTCTGCCATGATCGTGGCGCTGAGGGTGGCAGTCGGGGTTTCTGTTTCCGGTGCTGAAATGATGGGGGTGGCAGTGTCCTCCTGTGGGGTGGGAATATTTGCCATTACCACTGGCGTACAGGCAGCCAGCAGCAAACTGAGGATAAACACGGAGAATCGAGCGAAGCGCAATAACATGCCTTTGATTGTACTTCTCTAAAATTAAAAAGAGCCTCCCTGTTCATGGAAAAACAGGGAGGCTCGACCATTTTACACCAGGTGATGCTTCTTCACGAACTCGCCCAGGACCATTTCAAGATTCGGGCGGCCGATCTCCTGCAGGTTGTAATTAACCCGGGTGAAAGGCTTGTTGATCTTGATGATCCGGCTCAGGTCGATCGGGGTGCCGATGACCACCGAGTCGCATTCGGTGCGGTTGATGGTTGCTTCCAGGTCTTTCAACTGCTGTTCGCCATAACCCATGGCCGGCAGGAGCACGCCAATATTGGGATAGGTCTTGAACGTATCGCTGAGTTTCCCAACGGTATAGGGCCGTGGGATCCACAAACCCGGCGGCGCCAAACTTCTGGGCGGCCACGACCGCCGCGCCGATCTTCATTTCGCCGTGGGTCAGGGTCGGGCCGTCTTCGATCGCCAGCACCATCTTGCCCTTGATGACCGAGGGATCGTCCACGTCCAGGGTGGAGGCGGCGTCGACCACCGTCGCGTCCGGGTTTACCGCGGCGATGTTCTTGCGCACGGTCTGGATACCGGCCGCATCGGCGCTGTCCATCTTGTTGATCACGACCACATCCGCCAGGCGCAGGGAAATCTCACCGGGATAGTAGGTCAGTTCGTGACCCGGCCGGTGAGGATCCACCACGGTGATCTGCAGGTCGGGTGTATAGAACGGAGAAGTCATTGTTGCCGCCGTCCCAGAGGACCACATCGCAGCCCTTGGGATCGTTCTCCGCGGCCCGCAGGATGGCTTCATAGTCCACGCCGGCGTAGATGACATTGCCGCGCACCACGTGCGGCTCGTACTCTTCCATCTCCTCGACGGTGCACTTGTGCTTTGCCAGGTCGGAGATCTCGGCATAGCGCTGGACCTTCTGCGCCACCAGGTCACCGTAGGGCATGGGGTGGCGGACGGCCACAACCTTCAATCCCTTCGCCATCAGGATCTCGATCACCCGCCGGGAGGTCTGGCTCTTGCCGCAGCCGGTGCGGACCGCGCAGACGGAGATCACCGGTTTGGTGCTCTTCACCTGCGTATCCTTGGGGCCCAGCATGCTAGAAACTGGCGCCGGCGGCTTCCACGATCGCGCCGGTGGCCATCACCCGCTGATAGGTGACATCGCTGTAGGAGAAGACACATTCATCCGCATTCAGTTCCTTGATCAGCTTCGGCAGGTCCTTCTCTTCGTAAGATCGGGATCCCCTTCGGGTAGAGCTTGCCGGCCAGCTCGGCGGGATAGGCTGCGCCCGGCAATATCCGGGATCTGGGCAGCCGTAAAGGCAACCACTTCATAGGCCTCGTTGTTGCGGTAGTAAGTGTTGAAGTTGTGGAAATCCCTTCCTGCCGCGCCGATGATGATCACTCTTCTTTTACTCATTGGTTCCTCCATGTTGGAATTAGGTTTGGATTGTTAATCCAGGTTATCTTGCAACGGTTTATTCCCATCGTGGGCTTCGTATCGCCGCATGCTGTAGTTTGGAATCAAGCGTTATTTTACCCTAGCTGTTTCATTTGCAAATTTTATATTCGGACTCTAATATCCGGCGATCTGCTTGGGGAAGTAATCTTCCAGCGTGCCTTCGCGGTAGACATCCGCCGTGGCACAGTGCAGCCCGCCGCCGAAGGCGGATACTTCCCAGAAGGGCACCGGGATCACATTGAATCCGAGCTTGTCGAACTGCTCCATCTGGGCAGTTTCCGAAGCTTCCACGCAGATCGTCTTGGGATCCAGCACCAGGATGTTCATTGAGAGCCAGACGCTGCAGAAGGAGAGCGGCGCCTTTTCAGCGTGGGCCGGGGTGGCGCATTCCACGATCTCCCAGTCGTTCTTTTTGAACAGGTCGACCATTTCCTTGGTCAGCGGAACACGCTGGCGGTTGCTGATCGCCAATCCCGGGTCGCACCGGGACGAAGGTGGCGTCGATGTGCATGGGTGCGCTTCCTTGAACAGCACCTCGTGGATGCGATGGTTGGGGAAATGACGCCGCAGCCAGGACATGCCGGAAGCATTGGTGCAGGTGGAGCGCTGCACGAACAGGTCCTTTCCAAAGCGCCCAATATCCGCGGCATCGAAGACAGGCTCCTCCTCGGTAATGCGCCCACTGTTTCTTCATGGTGTACTGTTCGATCTGCTCCTCCTCGCTCTGGTTCTCCACCTCTCCCAAAAACCAAGCTTGTAGAGTCGATCGGTCAGGCGCGGCTTGGGGGCAGCCTCGAAGCGGAAGTTCGGATCTTCCTGGAAATAACGGTTGAGCAGCGGGCGGTAGCAGATGAACTCGAACCAGCGGCTGCGCTGCGACATGGTGGCTTCCAGGATCTCATTGCCCACCGTGCACAGAATATCGCGCGGCGGCATCACCCCGAACATGGATTTCTGCACCCAGTCGGGTGTCTGCACGGTCTGGGTGAAATCGATCGGGGTCTGGCCGGTCCACCTTGATCCCCCTGCCCTCCAATAGTTTGGCAAAGCCATCCATTTCTTCGTTGGCCTTCATCTCCATCTCCTTGGGCAGGGGCCCGTAGGTGCCCTTGGGGAAACCATACTTGGGCCAGTCGCGCACGCAGGCCGGTTCCGGCGCCTGCACCACGGTGCCATCGGCCCGGCCGACGATAACGTGCTTCAGCGGATCCCACTCATTCCAGGAACTTACGATTGTCTTGGTCTTTGTTTCACGTGGTCATAGTATTCTCTCCTTGTTGATAAGAAAGTTATGTATGGTCATATTGCAGCATGGATACCATCGTCGACTGGGCATAAATGTGGACTCATTTCTTGAATTGGATGATCAGGCCCATCTGCGAGATATTGTGGGTGAACAGGTAATAAAATGATCCCGGCAAACACCGCCAGAGATAGTACGACAGTGCGATCGCAGTCCGCCCATGTGGGGCGGATCTCCTCCAGGTAGGTGCGTTTGACCGGGGCGCCAAACCCGCGCGACTCGATCGCCACGTCCATGTCTGCTGTGCGCCGCAATAACGTCAGCACCAGCGGGATGAAGAGAGGGACGTAGCCTTTGATCAACCTCTTGAAGTAGTTCATTTCGGAGATGTCATGCCCGCGCAGGCGCTGCGAAGCCATGATGTCAAAATAGGTGCTTGTCACCAGCGGCACCAGGCGCATGGCCACTCCAAAAGTGAAAATGAACTTGTATGGCAGGTGGATCGCCGCCAGGCCGGCCATGAGTTTGGGCAGGGTGGTGGTGCTGGTCAGCAGCGGGATCATCATCACCACGCTCAGGATCTTCAGACACACCGCAAAACCAAAGATCATTCCTTCAAGGGTAAAAGGCCACTTATAAAGGTAAAACAGGGGCGTTTTCCCGCCGTAGAACATGAAACCGTTGATGACGATGAAGATCACGAAGATTGCCGACCATGATGGTGAGGATGATTCGCAGGGTGCGCAGCGGGATGTGCGAGATCGGGTAGAGGATCAACGCCAGGGTGATCATCACCAGCAGGACGGGGATGTTGAAAGTGAAGAGCGCCGTACCCCAGTACATCAGCATGATGAACAGCTTGGTCAGGGGGTTGAGCCGGTGGATTACAGTATCCAATTGTGCCAATCGCAGGGCTTCCATGGTTTTCTACCTCTTCCCAGCCGCAGCCGGTTGTTTTAGTTTCTGAATGCCGCTGGAGACCTGGTCGATGGAGAGCAAGCCGGACGGCAAGCCGCAGACCCGCAACCGCTGGGCAAGCTGGATGATTTCCGGTGGGTCAATGTAGGTTTCCCGCAGCAATGAAACATGGTCAAAAACATCCCGCGTCGGGGCATCCAGCAAAAGCCTGCCCTTGCCTACCACCAGCGTACGCTGTGTATAGCGGGCAACCAGTTCCATATCGTGGGAGATCATGATCACTGTATGCCCGGCTTTATGCAGGTCCTCGGCCAGGTTTACCAGTTCATAGCGGCCCTTGTGATCCTGCCCGGTTAACGGTTCATCGAAGATCAGGATCTGTGGGCGCATGGCAACAATGGAGGCCACTGCCACCTTGCGACGGTCGCCCAGGCTGAGCTTGAAAGGATACAGTTGGCGGTACTCCCCCAGCCCGGTGATCTTCAGCGCCTCTTCCGTTCGGCGCTCGATCTCCTCTGCTTCAAGGTTCAGGTTTTGCAGCCCAAAACGGATCTCCTCCTCCACCGACATGCAGAACAACTGTGTATCCGGATTTTGCAGGATCAACCCGATCTGGGTGGCGATCTCCCCCACTTTTTGGCCGGCAATGGGCTCGGTTCTCCAGGTAGACCTCCCCCTTGGTGGGTTTGGTCAGCCCCACCAGGCATTTCATGATGGTGGTCTTCCCGCCGCCGTTCTGCCCGATGATACCCACGAACTGGCCTTTCGGGATGGAGAAAGTCATATTGGCGATTGCCGGGGAGTGCGTGCCAGGATAAGTGTAGGTCACATTTTTTACTTCCACCGCCAGTTCCTGCTTCCTTGAGGCTAATTGCCGCTTCGACTAGCAGGTGGCGGATGGCTCCACGAAATTCCCTGCCTTGGGTTGATTTTCCTGTCCCCAACCAGGTCTTCATCTGTTCGGCAGCCCTGGGCACATCCAGGCTCAGGGGTTGTTCTCCATCTATGCCGAGCGTTTTCCCCAGGCGGGCGAGGTCCGGCACATGCACGAACATGCGGTCCAGTACTTCGACCTCTCGGAAGACCTTGTCCGGGGGACCTTCCAGGACGATGCTGCCGTGGTCAAGCACGATCACCCGGTCAGCATAACGTTCAATTTCATCCACATCGTGGCTGGCAATCACCACGGTCATTCCAAAATCCTTGTTCAATGAAGAGAGACGTGGCAAATACCTCGTCCTTTTCCCACCGGATCGAGCTGCGAGGTGGGTTCATCCGCCACCAGGATCTGCGGGCGGACGATCAGGTTGGCAGCAATCGCCAGCCGTTGTTTTTGCCCGCCGGAAAGTTCATCGGAAAGGCGGGAGGCCAGTTCTTCCAGCCGGACGATCTTAAGTACTTCCTCCATGCGGGTGACCATCTCCGCGCGAGGGATGCCGCGATTCTCCGCCGCAAAGGCGATCTCGGAGCGGACGTCCGCAGAAAACAACTGTGAATTCGGGGTCTTGAAGCACCAGACCCACGTTTTGAGCGATCTCATACACATGATGCTCGAAGGTATCCATGCCGCACACCTGCACGCTGCCCGAAACACGCCCTCCAACCACGTTGGGAATGACACCATTCAGGAACATGCACAGGGTGGTTTTGCCGGCACCGTTTGCCCCCACAATTGCCAGGTATTCTCCTGGATATACCTCTAAAGAAACATCGCTCAATGCCTTGGTGGCGCTGGGATAAGTATAGGAAAGATTCTCTATATTGATAATCGGTTCAGCCATAATCACCTTTTCTGAGTCGCTTTCTGGCTCACGATAAAATCGCTACCGGATGAACCGGAAACTTACCCCTATAGCCTCCCCATGGATCGAGGAGGCTAGTAGGGCGAAGATGAGATTACGCTTTTGGTTTAACGAGGAAATCGGAAGATCACCGCAACCACCAGCCCAACCACCAGGATGATCGCGGAAGGCATGATGCTGTTCTTCCCAGGAAACCCGTGGCAGACGCAGCAGCCCATCCGGAGTCCAGAAACTGCTGATCAAAGCTCAGCAGGCCGATCACTGCAATGCATGATCCCGATCGCCGTGCCCCAGTCCCTTGGCGAGCCCCAACCAGTTTTTTCATTGCTAGCCATAATTACACTCCTCTTTCTAATCAGTATTTGTATCCAGGATGCTGCCCGGCACGCGCCGCAGGCCGCTCTTTTCCAGGGCCCGGATGAGCAGCATGGCGACCACGCCGGTGGCCACGGAAATGGGCAGGATGTAGAAGTACCAGGCCACCCAGTTATTCAACTCGGCGGTCTGTGGGGGGTATTTGAGAGCCCAGAAGTAGACACCAATCCAGGGCAGCAGCCAGGCGGATGTCGGTCCAACCATGTAGAGGATATAACCGGCCAGCCGCTTTGCCGGTCTCCGGCTGCCTTCATCCATTTGAGCAACGTCTTCTGCATCAGGATGACGAACAGCAGTCCGAGAGGTCCCCAGATGAAGGAAAGCAGGTACATGGGTTGGCGTACCGCGCCGAAGCCGCCCGCTTGTCCCGGGAAATAGTAGGGAACGAAGATATAGTACAAGATCCAAAGCAGGATGAAGGGGATATAAATCTTGCGGTAATTTTGGCTTGGCCAGGCCCCAGAAGATGGGCAGGAGCACTCCGGAAAGCATCACATCGATCAAGCCCAGCGGATAAGATCCTGGCGAAATGAACATGCCGATCAAGCCGCCGATCAAACCTGCCACTGCGCCTGCCCATGGGCCCAGGACCAGTCCAGCCATGGGGCCGAAGACGATCATGCCGGCCGAGGCGAAACCACCGCCAAAGGGATAGAAGATCATCGGCACGATGCTCAGCGCGCCCATCAACGCGCCGAAGAGAGCGATCCATGAAATCGGGAGCGCCGAATATGGACGCCATGCCGCGTCCAGAAAATTCGCGATCCCCTTCTTTTGGTTTTTGTTCCATTGTTTCCTCCAAAGAATAGGTCTGGGGAGTCTCCCAGAGAGTGTGGATTGGGATTCCTTCTAATCCTTACCAGGGAACCAATTTCGCGGACTGATGTTTATGGGATTGAACAGCACCTCCTTTGCAGAATACTCAACATCGTCATCCCGTGGATAAGGGCGATTGCTCCTGGTCTGCACGTTCCTTTGGCTCTTCTGAAATGATCAGTGAGGCGATGGGACGGCGGTGTGAGTGAACTGCAACCACCTGGTTCTGAAACGTGGATGCAGCCGGCACGAGACAGGGCGAAAAACCTTTGTGGTCGTACTTGTTCAGCAGGTCGATCATATTTGACCTGTCATCGCCATTTCCAGGATCCCAAGATAATCCGCATCCGTCATGGGAGTCGGGTTGCTGGGATTGGATACATTCGCTGCCGCCAGGGCAGCCAGCTTGGGAAGGTCCTGCGCTTTCACGCCGATCTCTGCCAGGGAGGGGAATTTCAACCAACGGGTGAGGGCGGCTACCTGGGAAACTGCTTCCCCGGGCTGGGTGGCGCTCCAAAACGTTCGGCGATACATGCAAACCGTTCCTGGCAGCTTTCCTGCCAGAAAGCCATGAAGTGGGGCAAAAGAACTGGCATTGAGCAATCCGTGCGGGGCATCATACAGGCTGCCCATGCCTTCCGAGAGGCAGTGCACTCCGGCGACATCGGCATTATTGATCGCGATCCCTCCCAGGGTGGAGGCCAGCATCATCCCCTGGCGGGCTTCCAGGTCATCGCCCCGGGTGATGACCCGGCGCAGATGGATTGCCACCAGCCGGATGGCTTCCAGTGCCAGCAAGTCGTTCACCGGGCTGGACAGCGCGCAAACGTAAGCTTCGATGGCATGCGTCAGGGCATCCATTCCTGTTGCCGCGGTCAGGTTCGGAGGTAAGGAGATGGTCAGGTTCGGATCGACCAGGGCCACGGCAGGGGACAGGTTGCGGTCGCCGATCGCCAGCTTGTTATGCGACAGGCTGTCTGTGATGACCGCCCAGCAGGTTGCTTCACTGCCGCTGCCGGCGGTGGTGGGGATCACCACCAGTGGCAGGGTTGGGCCGGGCACCTTTGCCCAGCCGGCATAGTCATTCACCTGGCCTCCGAACGTGGCGAGCAGGGCGGCAACTTTGGCGGTGTCGAGCGTGCTCCCGCCTCCAATGGCAACCACTGCGCTGCATTTCTCCTGTTTCAACAGTGCAGCCGCCTGGTGGACATCTTCATCCCGGGGATTGGGTCTCACTTTGTCGAATAAACGGATTTGCAGGTCGTTTTCTTGGATGGAAGCAAGAATATCCCCCAACCAGGCAGCCTCCTTGATCCCCGGATCAAGCACCACCAGCACGCCAGCCTTCGCTGGATCGCTACGGGCTGCAATGAGATTTCGGGTGACCGCTCCAGCTTGCCGGGATACGCCCGAACCGAACTGGATTTGGGTGGGTATCGAAAAAATAAAATCAGCGATCATGCGCTCTCCAGGATCAATTCTTACTCTTTTGATAAAGCTCGGGGCGCCGGTCCGAGAGGTAATCGGCGTTCAGGCTGGCCTGCTCGGCTCGGTCAAGGTCTATTTCAGCAAAAAGAATGCTTTCACCCGGGCCCGCGCAGGCTGTCAACTCTCCGCCCGGGTCAGCAACCGCGCTGCCGCCAAAGAACTCCAAAGAACCTTCGCTTCCGACCCGGTTGGCAACGGCAACCCAAATGCGATTTTCAGCCGCGCGCGACTGAACAAATATTTCTTGCATATGCTGGTTGGGGATCATGTTGCCGGTGGATGTGGCGATCCATTGGGCGCCGCGCAAGCGAAGCTGCCGGGCAGCTTCGGGGAACTCGAGGTCATAACAGATCAGCACGCCGGTGGGTCCCAGGCCGAAATCGATGACCAGGAATTCCTCCCCAGGGAGGAACCAGCTCCTCTCGGCATGGAAGAGATGGGTTTTACGATACACCCCGGCAATCCGCCCATTTGCATCGGCGATCAGCAGGGCATCATGGGCATGCTGCTGGTCATCGCTCAGCTCTGCAAAACCCATCAGTATCGCAATATGATGAATTGCAGCAAGTTCCTTAACGCGCTGCACAGAGATCCCTTCCAGGGATTCGGCCATTTCCACCGCCCTTTCCCCCAGGCTGTATCCGGTAAGATAGAGCTCGGGAAAAAGGATGGCAGAAGCGCCTTGTTCGGCTGCCTGGCGAACCGCCTCGGCGGCTTTTGCCAGGTTTTGCTCTTTATCGAACAGTACCGGCGCGAGTTGAGCAAGGGCAATGCGGAACTTTCTCATCATGGAGGGTCGATCAATCGATCAAATAATGCAGGGATAATGACAGGGGTGAGCGTGGTCCCCTTGTCAGTGGAGAAAAGAAGACCACGCTCAATTGACCTTGCCGGTCTGGCCGGTTATTCTTTTGGAATTTCCTTGAAGGATACAGACACGTCCACGCCACGCCGCTTCTGAACAGCCTTGGCGATGAAATAGACCAGTAAACCGCTCAGGAAGACAACCACGTTGAAGCCGATCATGACGGGCGTCATCCCCGACATGGGATCCAGGACGAAGATCACTGCCATGAAGATGCACGAGATCAGGCTCAGCAGGCCGATGATGGTGATCACCGGGACCTTGCCCACGCGCTGGTTGACTGCCGAGGTTTCAAACACGTCCGGCAGGCGGTAGGGCAGCAGGATGGCAGCCAGGGAAACCATGATGAAGCTCAGGATGAACCCGAAGATCCCGACCAGGGTGGCAAAAAGTGGGGTGAATACATAGATTGCCAGGGCGATGATGCTCATCACACCCATGGTTAGCAGGGCTGGAACCGGGGTATGCAGCTTGGGGTGCACCTTGCGGAACCAGGCGGGGAAGAGGCCGTCAATGGAGTAGGCCAGGATGTTGCGTGAGCCATTGAGGATCTGCCCGGGAAGCCAGGCATAGCTCCAGAAAATGAATCCGAACAGGATCAGGAAGGCGACCACTGCATTACCGCTGACATAGGAAGCCAATTCCGTATAAAGCGGTGTGGAACTCAAGCCCAGCGCAGCCGGATCAGCCCAGGAGATGGCACCGATGAAATCATAGCCGACCGACTTGCCGACCAGGAGAACGGTGGCCAGGACGCCCAGTCCAACGATAAGGAGCGTGAACGGCATGGACCAGAGCTGCAGCTTGCGCGCATCCTTTACTTCGCTACCCATGTACGCCGAGGAGGACATGAAGGAGAGGTTGAGGTAGATCCAGGTCATGGGCAGCAGGGTGTTCTTGAGCGAGAAAGGCTCAACCACATAACCGAGGTCGTGGGCACCGTCCAGGACAGCCTGGGCGATGTTGGTATTTCCCGAGAGCGGACCAAGGAATTTGTTGAACGCCGCCATCACAGCCGTCGGATCCTTGCCAATGAATACCACGCGCTGAGGATGGTGCTGATGATGGCGAAGATGATCAACACGTTCTGGATGCGGAAAAAGCCTTTCATGCCGCGGGCGAAGATGAAGATCAACAGCGAGATCAGCAGCACACCGAAGATGAACATGCCCCATGTGCTCGCAAACCAGTTCCCCACCTCGATCAGCTTGGGGTTATCGGTGAAAATGCCCATCGTGCGGAAGAAAGGCGCCAGGCCGTAGCGGGCCAGGAACGCCGATGGCACGCCGCCGTAGAAGAACCACCACATGGTCTTATTAAAGTTGGACATCATCCCCCAGGCAGGGCCAAGCACGCGGCTGACATAGACATAATCCCCACCTGAGCGAGGCATGGTCGAGGACAGGTAGCCATAAGTCAGGGAAAGGGGGATCAACAGCAGGGTGCAGAAGACCGTGCTCCAGGCCATGTTATTGCCCGGATAGAATGCCGGCCCAAGCATGATCAGGAAAGCCAGCAGGAGGCCGATGCTGGTGAAGTTGACGTTGTACGCCAGCACGTCCCATACACCCGCAGTGCGAACAAGGCCGCTCGCTTTGCGGACAAATACTTCAGGTTTTTTCACTTCGCCTGAGGTCGTCATGTTACATTCTCCTTCGTTAAAATTTTTAGGTTGGGTTTACCATGCCACTGCCCGGATGGGAGAACCATCCAGTCCCTTCCAGCGCAGCGGCAGGAAAGAAAATCTGGTAGATCTTCCCTGGCTGGAGCTGGGACAAACGCGCCAGGTTCTCCACGATAAGGATTTCCTGCCCCAGCAACAGCTGGTGAACCTGGTCTGTTCCCTGGACCGTCGAATCGACATTCAGGGCATCGATACCGACCAGGCTCGCCATGCTTGTCCGCTAAAAGCCTTGCCGCTTCAAGGGAAAGGTGGGGGTGGCGAAGGTAACGTTCTGTATTCCAAAATTGGCTCCAATCTGTTCGTATGAGTACTGCACCTCCTCTGGGTAGATTTTTCAGCCCTTCCAGGCAGGCATCCGCAAGGATTGCCTGGTCTTCTGACAGGCTGGGAATTTCGATTACCACCCCTGGAATAATAAAACGATTGATCGGATATGGCATCAATCGTTTTTCCTCGGGGATAATAATGTGAAGCTGGCATCAATATGGGTCCCGCTGTGGGTACCAAGTTGAAGGGCGGTAACCCGCCAGGGTTCCACGGCTCCCTGCGCCATTTGCAGGTGGATCTCAGGGTCACCGGGGAAGATGGTCATCCCGGATTCAAGGGGTTGGCTCAGGTCAAAGAATTCTTCCACGCTTTATCCTGCAGTCATCTGGGTACTTTCAATTTTGTCTCCTGTGATGGAGACAATGATGCCGCGCAAAACGCCCTCGCCGTATTCGCTGCCCGGGTTGACCGCCGTGGTCCGCCCGATCTTGATCACATTTCTGGATTCGTGGATGTGCCCATGCAGCGAAAGCAGGGGTTGGTAGTGTTCGATCGCCTTGCGCACTGCCTGGCTTCCTGCTCCGAACCAGACCGGTTCCCCGCCAGAGGTGATCATCGTCGGCGGATCGGTCGAGACATCCAGCTTGGGGCAGGTATCCAATGTACTGTCAACCGGCGGCACGTGCATGTTGAAAACCAGCTTCTCGCAATCATTGATCCCTTGGAAAGCCGCTGCGATCTTTTTCTCCAACTCGTCTTCTTCGATCTCGCGGGGTGTTTTCCAGGGAGTGGGTTACTGTAACCGAGGCTGATCATCGTGTGACCCTCATCGCTCAACGACACCAGTTTTTCCTCGCAGGGAATGACCTGTCCGCTTGCCTCCCGGTTCAAGGTCTGGATCACTGCTTCGGGATCGTCGTTTCCACCGGTGACATAGCAGCGCAGGTTGCTCCCGGCCAGCTTGCCTTCCGCCCAATCGATCCAATCGATCAGGCGTTGGTTGGCTTTTTCCAGGTACAGGCGGTTCGATCCTGTCCGGATCGGCTGTCAGCCCTGCATATTCGCTTTCGCTCATCTCGCTGCTGTAAAAGCCGAGCTTGGCCAGCCGGGCCATGAACTCGGGCAGATCATCTTTCTGGAGGTGATGGACCTGGCTCTGCAAGGTGGCGCGGTAAGTATTGTTTCCCAGGGCAATGATCGGGATCAGCATTTTCCCGGTGATGTCACCCCCCAATACCAGCACATCCACATCGTAAAACTTTCCGGCATTGATGAATTTCCTGAATGTCGGCTCGGAACCGTGGACATCCGTGGCAAAGAACAGGCGGAATCGTCGGGCAGCTTTCCCTTTGGACCAAAATGGCATCTTTATCCTCCGCCACGCACGAGAGTATTAGGTTGCATCGTCAACTTCCTGGTACCACTTGACCCTGTCGCCGATCTTGGAGCGCAATTTCCAACCCAATGATTTTGGTTGTTCGGTGATCTTTGCTAAGGCCAATTCCACCTGCGAGGCAAGGCGGGATTTTTCATCGTTGGAGAGCTGTTCGTATCCTTGGCCAAGCTGGGCAACTTTACCGAGATTCATCGTCACCGTTCGCCACAATCCCCAATCGGATCCACATAGTTTGCTGATCCGGTCAATGTGAATGGTTTCCTGGTCGCTGTCTCCCAGGGGATGTTCCAGCAGCAGCATCAGGGAATCGATGATATCTTTTTCGTTTATTTTGACGATCTGCATTTTTTCCAGCAACATTTCTGCCAGGGGCAGGGTCGGCTGGTCGACCTCCAGGCGGCCCACCCAATTGATCTCGTGGCAGAAGTCCAACTTGTCAAAGAAGACGTCGATGTGCAGGCCGGTGGTTGGGTGGTTATAGATCAACCGCTCCCCGGCGAAAAGCGTATTCACCTCCATGTCTTCACGGTAGCCAATGGATGCCAGGAAGCGGCCAACTTTTGTGGACTGGGACTTGTAACCGGCGAAATCGATATCTGTATAGGCGCGTCCAAGCTCTTTTTGTAAGCGGTTATATTGCGGGCAATGCAGGTGAAAGGCGAGTGATCCGAGGACACGTAAAGTAAGGCCTTGCTGGGCAGCCTGGCGAACGATTTCTACGGCTTGCTCCTCGAACAAGCGCCTTTGTTCATCACTTTGTTGGCTCATTCCAATTTGTGACATGCTCAATTCCTGTTATCGGGTCTGTCTTGATATCCCAGCCGGGCAGAGAGCTTTTGCGCCGCAACCATCACCTGGTGAATAAGATCACTCCTGCGCTCGGGGGAACAGCGCGTGGTCGGTGTGGTGATCGACATCCCTGCTACAACGGTTCCTTCATGATCGTACACCGGGGCGCCAAAAGCAAACGCTCCAAGCTCATAATCCTGCTCGTCCGTGGAATATCCCCTCGCACGGATCGTATCGAGCAGGTCTTGGAAAGTCTCGTCATCCGTAATGGTATTGGGAGTAAAGGAGGCCAGTTTCATCTCTGCCAGGGTCTTCTGACGTTGATCATCCGGCATGAATGCCAGCAGCACCTTCGGGGCGGCACCCACGTGGAAGGGCAGTACCGTTCCGATCGGCGCGGACATTTGCAGCATGTTATCCCCGGTATAGCGATCAACAACAATGGCGGATGATCCCGAAGAGACCAACAGGTAAACGCAATCCCCAGTCACTTCGGCCAGGGATTTGAGGATTTCTTCTGCTTCGCGATGAATATTCAAGCGCTCGCGGATATTTTGGCTGATCGTAAGGAATTTTAAACCCAGGCGATACATCTCGGTCTTGGGATCGTAATCCACAAAACCGCGTTGGTTCAGTGTCTTCAAAACCCTGAATGTGCGGTTGCGATTGATATTCAATTGGCGCGTTAAATCGGTGGGGGAATAATACTCTTGCTGGCTGAGTGCCATTGCATCGATGATTTTCAATGCAAGGTCAAGGACATCAATAATATACCGGTCGTTTTCAGACATGTACACTACTTTGTTTGATTGTATAAAACGCTGTTTGACTGATGAAGTATAGCACGTTCGTAAAAAAAGTCAACAGGTGTTTGTCATATCTTCGTAATTATCCAGTTGTATAGAAATGGAAAACTTGTCCCTGGGAATTAACCCCCCACCCGGGGAAACGTGGTGCTCATTAATGGATGACAGTCGCTCTACGGGAATTGCTTGGATTCAATCAAGGGCGAATTGGATCGCCACCGCCCTCACCGGGGAACCGTCACAGCCGATCAATTTCAAGGGCAGGAAGACCAGGAAGGGCGAGTCGAAGTCGACCAGGTCCAGGTTCGCCAGGTTTTCTGCAATGATCCCGCCCGCCTGCGAGTACATCTCATGGATCGGAAATTCGCTGCCACCGGTATTGTCCAGGTTGATGGCATCGATGCCGGCTGTTTTTATCCCTTTGGAAAGGAGATATTCGCCGCCTTCCCTGGAAAGGAACGGGTGATCGAAAAACTCGGGCGCCCCTGCTTTCTTGTACCAATCTGTGCGGAAGAGGACGATCTCCACCTTTTCGATCTGCTTCTCGAAAGCCTTGATCTCTGCCAGGGAGAATTCCTCTTTACTTCTCTTATGGGTCATATCGATGATCAAACCATTTCCAATAAAGTGGATCAACTCCATTTGATCCACTTTGGCACCCTGGTTGCTGAAATGGTAAGGTGCATCCACGTGGCTGCCGGTCTGCGAGCCCAGGAAGACATTGAACAGGTTATAGCCTTCGTTTTCGATCGTCGTTGCCACGGAAAAACTGGGCACAGGGTCTCCTGGATAGACCGGTGTATCCTTGGTAAGTGCGTGGGACAGGTCAACGATCTTCTTTATTCTGGGCATGGATGACTTCTCCTTGGTATTTCAGCTGTAAAAACCTTATCAGCGGCAGCTGGATTATAACATTTGGAAAAACAGGCCTCTTCGATACCATAACACTCCCAAGCCATCACAAGTAGCGTAAAATAAGGCATGCATTCGCGTCGTTCCTTGCTCTATGTCCCCGGCGATGACCGCCACAAGATCGAAAAATCCCTCACCTTGCATGCCGACTGCATTTGCCTCGACATGGAAGACGGCGTGGCGCAGAATCGCAAGGCGGAGGCGCGCGGCTGTATTGCCGCAGCCCTGCGGGAGCTGGATTTCGGGGCTTCAGAAAGAGTCGTGCGCATCAACGCTGTCGGTTCCGGCCTGGAAAAGGAGGATATCGAGTCGGTCCTTCCCTCCCACCCGGACGGGATCGTACTGCCTAAAGTTGAAACTCTTGAGCAGATCCAGTGGGCAAGTGAAAGGATGGAAGCTGCCGAACTGGTGAACGGCTGGGGGCTGGGTTCCATCCGCCTGGTTGTGGATGTCGAGACCGCCAAAGGGATCATCAACCTGAAGGAGATCGCCAGCCACCCCCGCCTCGACGCGACTCATCTTTGGAGCGGAGGATTATGCCGTCAGCATCGGCGCATTGCGCACCCTGGACGGCTGGGAGGTGTTCACCGCCCGGTCGCTGGTGGTCATGCATGCCAGGGCTTGCGGCCTGCAGGCGATCGACATGGTGACCGTGGACTATCGCGACCTGGAGCGGATCCGCCGCGAGGCCATCTTTGGCGCGCAACTGGGATTATACCGGCAAACAGGTCATCCACCCGGCGCAGGTTGCCCCGGTCCAGGAGGCGTTCACTCCGGATGACGCGTCGATTGACAAGGCCAGGCAACTGGTGGAGGCTTTTGAGGCATATCAAAAAGAAGGCAAGGGTGCCTTTGGCCTGGACGGACAGATGGTTGACATGCCGCTGGTGAAGGCTGCCCAGGGAGTTCTCGATAGGGCGCGCGCAGCCGGTAGACTATGAACTCATCCACGATACGGTTTGCAGAAATAGCCCTCGAGCCGCGATCCTGAGATTATGCTCTCCATCCTCTACGGACTCTCCTCTGCCCTGGTCTGGGGCGCGGCAGACTTCTGCGGCGGGCTCGCCAGCCGTAAAGCCAAGCCCTACCAGGCTGTCCTGCTCGGTGAAGCGGTGGGACTGGCGTTCCTGCTCGTGCTTGCCCGGCTGTCAGGCGAACCACTGCTCACTCTCAGGAATTACCTGGTTTGTTTTGCCGGTGGGGGCATGGGCGTACTGGGTCTCCTGCTCTTCTTCTATTCCATGACCAGGGGGCAGATGACCGTTGCTGCACCGGTTTCCGCTTTGTCCGCAACCCTGCTGCCAGTCATCGTCGGCTCGATCCAGGAAGGCTTCCCCGGCCTGTTGACCTTCTCCGGTTTTCTCCTGGCGCTTGTCGCCGTCTGGCTGATCTCGCGCTCTGGCGAAGGGCCGCAGACCCTGCACCTGAAGCTGAAGGACCTGGCCATACCGTTGATCGCCGGAGCCAGCTTTGGCGGTTACCTCGTCCTCATGCACCAGGGCAGCCAGGGATTGTTGATCATGCCCATGGTGGCAGCCCGCACCGCCGGGACCCTGATCATGCTCCTCTATGCGCTGGTGGGACGCAAGCCGGTCACTCCGGGCGGGAAAATTTGGCCTCTCGTCCTGCTTAACGGGTTCCTGGACGTGGGCGGTAACGGTCTCTACATCCTCGCCGGGCAGGCGGGGCGCCTCGACGTGGCCGCGGTGCTGGCCTCGCTTTACCCTGGGTCAACGGTGCTGCTGGCAGGTTTGTTGCTGCATGAAAAGATCAACCGTCCGCAGTTGATCGGCATCCTGGCTGCCCTGGTTGCCATTGTGCTGATGACCATTTGACCCGTTCGCAGTACAATAGCGCCCATCCTTCTTGCATACAAGGTTGTATATGAGCGAACTCCAGGTTCTTCCCGTCCGAACCGCACTCCAGAAACGCCGATTCCTGACCTTCCCCTGGAAAATCTATAAAAAAGATCCCTTATGGGTACCTCCGCTGCTCCCGGAACGGAAGAAAACCCTCGACCCGAAACGCGGCCTGTTCTTCAAGAACGGATACGCCGAGGCGTTCATTGCCTGGCGGAAGGGAAGGCCGGTCGGCACGATCGTCTGCGCCGAGGACAAGAACAACACCCAGACCAGGGGCTTTGGCGAGTGCATGATCGGCTTCTTCGAGTGCGTGGACGACTACCGGGTTGCCGAGGCACTCTTCGACAAGGCCGCGGAATGGGCGCACCAGCACAACCTGGTCAGCCTGTACGGCACCTACAACCTGGACCGCGAGGATTCGCGCGGCATCCTCATCGAAGGGCGTGACCGGCCCCCGGTATCCTTCTGTGGTCACACCCCGGCCTATTATCCCGGCTTCTTCGAACGCTACGGTTTCCAGAAGTCGGGCGACGACGGCCTGGCGTACGCCATTTCGGTGAACCTCGAAACCCCAGAGATCCAGCACCTGGTGCGCCTGGCTGAACGGATCCGCCAGCGCAAGTGCATCACCATCCGCGGGGCAAACCTAAAGGATATCGACGGCGAGATCGACCGCATCGTGGAGATCCAGAACCGCGGCCTGGCCCACTTTGACGGCTTCACCCCGTACACGCGCACCTCCATCGAAGCGATGATCCTGCCCGTGCTGGACATCGTTGACCCGGAGCTGGTGCTCTTCGCCGAGGTGGACGGCAAGACGGTGGGCTGGTTCCCCGGGGTGCCGAACATGAACGAGGTGCTGATCCACCTGAACGGGCTGCGTTACCCCTGGGATACCTTGCGCCTGCTGCGTTATGCCCGGCTGAAACCGAAATGCCTGGCGGTCAAGAGCGTGGCGGTATTCCCCGAATACTGGGATACCGGCGTGGGCGTGCTGCTGTTCGACGAGATGGCGCGCCGGGCATCTGCCAGGGGCTACACCTGGGTGGACCTGTCCATAACCGGCGAAAACAACACCGACACCTTCCCGCTGGCGCACCGCATGGGGGCGAAGATCTACAAGCGCTACCGTTTCTACCGCAAGGAACTCGCCTCCTGATCCTGGGATTACCTGGTGTGAAAAATGCCCGTTCGCCCGGAGTACGTGGGGAGTAGAGGCGAAAGGATCCTTGGCGGTGACTGTGGTGGCGATTGCATCCCCTAGCGGGGACAGGTGGGCGATATCGCTGAATGGCAGCAACTGGGATGTAGCAGCAATTCATCCCCAACGGGACAGGTGAATTGCCGCTCTTGCAGGCACAGGCGACCCGCCGCTGACAGGGCAGCTGATAGCCGGCCAGCGGACTGTCACGCCGCCAAATGACCGGCGGCACGCAGTGACACCCAAAGCGTAGCACATTTGTGCGAACAGCTCCCTGTGGTAGAATAACGCCGTGCAAATCGAGCGTGCAACCCTTCCTCCTCCTCCCGGCCTGATCGCCTCTCTCGCGGCCGGTTTTGATTCGGTGGCGAACAGCATCACGGTCATCGCCCTGCCGGTGCTGTTCGACCTGTTCCTGTGGTTCGGACCGCACCTGCGCCTGCAGGAATTCCTGCAGCCCACCATCGACGCCCTGCCGCGGCTGTATTCCGGCATGTCCAGCACGACCAACCTGCAGCTCGTCCAGCAGCTTTGGAGCGATTTCGTCACCCGTTTCAACCTGTTCACCGGGCTGCGCACCTTCCCGGTGGGGATCTCCAGCCTGATGACGGTCGAGCTGCCGATGGACACCCCGCTGGGGAAACCGTTCGCTTTCGATACCAGCTCGTTGCTCGCCCTGCTGGGCTGGGGCATCCTGGTGGTGCTGCTGGGTTGGCTCAGCGGCGCGCTGTATTATCACTGGGTGTCGAAGGTGGCGCTCAAATCCGAGGGGCGCCCGCTGGGGAAGTCGATCAGCCAGACGCTGGTACTGTCCATCATCTGGCTGACGGTGTTGTTCGTCGCCGTCCTGCCGGTGATGATGCTGATCTCGGTGGTCAGCCTGGTCAGCGCCGGGCTGGGGCAGTTCGTGCTGATCCTGGTCGGGCTGGTGGCGCTGTGGCTGCTCATCCCGGTCTACTTCTCGGCGCACGGGATCTTCACCTTCCAGTTGAACGCCGTGAGCGCCATCCTCAACAGCCTGCGCATGGTCCGCTACACGCTGCCAGGCACCGGCTTGTTCCTGTTGATGCTCTTCCTGCATCAGCCAGGGACTGCGCTTCCTGTGGACCACGCCCAGCGCCGATTCGTGGTGGACGCTGGTGGGCATCCTGGGACACGCGTTCGTCTCCACGGCGCTGCTGGCAGCCAGTTTCATCTATTACCGCAACGTGAACGACTGGCTCAAGGTCGTCTTCGAGAAGCTGAAAATTCAGAAAAATCACTGTAAAGGCATAAAATTTTATGGCAGTCAACGGCAGTTACGACGCAAAAGATATCCAGGTGCTGGAAGGGCTGGAAGCCGTCCGCCGCCGCCCGGGCATGTACGTGGGCGGCACGGACATCAAAGCCCTGCACCACCTGGTCTATGAAGTGGTGGATAACTCGATCGACGAAGCCCTGGCGGGGGTCTGCGACCGCATTCGAGATCATCATCCACCCCGACAGCAGCGTCACCGTGACGACAACGGGCGCGGCATCCCGGTGGACATGCACCCGACCGAGAAGAAATCGGCGCTCGAAGTGGTGATGACCATGCTGCACGCCGGCGGCAAGTTCGGCGGCGGCGGCTACAAGGTCTCGGGCGGCCTGCACGGCGTGGGCGTCAGCGCGGTCAATGCCCTCTCGGAGTGGTGCGAGGTGGAGGTCTGCCGCGACGGGCAGGTCTACTTCCAGCGCTACGAGCGCGGCTACCCCAAGGAGCCGGTCAAGGTGATCGGCAAGGTCAAGAAGCCGAGGAGACCGGCACCAAGACCACCTTCAAGTTCGACCCGATGATCTTCAAGAGGCGCATGGACTACCGCTTCGATACCCTGGTCCAGCGCTTCCGCGAGATGGCCTTCGTCACGCGCGGCGTCACCATCTACTTCCTGGACGAGCGCGCCGACCGCGAGATGACCTTCTACTTCGAAGGCGGGATCACCTCCTTCGTGCGCTACCTGAACCGCAACCGCGAGATGCTGCACCCGGTGGTGCACGTCGAGAAGGAGATCGAAGGCATCGGCATCGAGGTGGCCATCCAGTACACCGATGCCTACACCGAATCGGTCTACTCCTTTGCCAACACGATCAACACCATCGACGGCGGCACGCACCTGACCGGCCTGCGCGCCGCGCTGACCCGCGTGATCAACGACTACGCCCGCAAGAACGGCCTGCTCAAGGAAGCCGACCCCAACTTCTCCGGCGACGACACCCGCGAGGGCCTGACCGCCATCGTCACGATCAAGCACCCCGACCCGCAGTTCGAGAGCCAGACCAAGGTCAAGCTGATGAACCCCGAGGTGCAGACCTACGTGCACCAGGTGGTCGGCGAGGCCTTCAGCACCTTCCTGGAGGAGAACCCGCAGGCAGCCAAGGCGATCATCGCAGAATGTCTGACCTCGGCCCGCGCGCGCGACGCGGCCCGCAAGGCGCGCGACCTGGTCATCCGCAAGTCCGCGCTGGAGAGCCTGACCCTGCCCGGCAAGCTGGCGGACTGCTCGGAGCGCGACTCGTCGAAGACCGAGCTCTACATCGTCGAAGGCGACTCGGCAGGCGGCTCGGCCAAGCAGGGCCGCGACCGGCACTTCCAGGCCATCCTGCCGCTGCGCGGCAAGATCATGAACACCGAGCGCGCCCGGCTGGACAAGATCCTGGGCAACAACGAGGTCAAGGCGCTCATCTCGGCCCTGGGCACCGGCATCGGCGACAACTTCGACCTGAAGGGGCTGCGCTACGGCCGGGTCATCATCATGACCGATGCCGACGTGGACGGCAGCCACATCCGCACCCTGCTGCTGACCTTCTTCTTCCGCTACATGCCGGACGCTGATCGACGACGGGCACCTGTACATCGCCCAGCCGCCGCTCTACCGCATCGCCTACAAGAACCAGGTGCACTATGCCTACAACGATGCCGACAAGGACAAGCTGCTCAAGGAGCTGGGCGTCGGCGCGGACAAGGTCGACGCTGTCAGCGCTACAAGGGTCTGGGCGAGATGAACCCGGAGCAGCTGTGGGAGACGACCATGAACCCGGACAACCGCACCCTGCTGCTGGTGACCGTGGACGACGCCGCCGAGGCCGACCGCACCTTCGACATGCTGATGGGCGACGCCGTGGACCCGCGCAAGCGCTTCATCCAGACCCACGCCAAGAGCGTGAGGAATCTGGATATTTAGGATCAGAGAGCAGATAGAAGTCCCACTCCGCTTCGCTTCGCTGCACGGCTGTGCAGCACAGGCGGGGATGCAGAATAGAGAACAGTAGGGGCACTATCCATAGTGCCCCTATGTTATTTACGGTGTCGAGCGGGGGCATCGAAGACCTCGAGGAGAGGGTCGGGAACCTGGGCGAGTCCCTGGTTCCGTTCCATAATGGCAGCGAGACGCTGGAAGGTGAGCATGGCGACCTTGGTCTGCCACATCACGGCAAGCTCCCCGCGCACAAAACAAACAAACTTATTCCCAATTGGCTCGAACTTGACCAGTCCCTTTTGGAAAGCCTGCTTCGGATCGAACTTGCCGCGATGGTAAAGATCCTTGATGAGCGTATTGATAATCTTTGCCAGGAGACCACTATCGCGCCAGCGACGATAGTAGAGGTAGCAGACCTGGTGCGAGACATTCCCTCCGCCTTGCTTCGGTGCTGCGCAACACGGGGAAGGAGATAGATTGCCAGGAGGAACGGGTGGCGAGCATTCAGAGGATGCTTCATCGAGGATGAGGCGATGGATTGACAGAAGGAACGGGTGGCGACTTCCAGAGGATTGCCTCGAGGATGAGGCGTGTCGACGGAAGGACGACCAGGGCGACCGGAGGTGGCGGGAGGCAGGAGGGGCTGGATGAGGTGCCATTGTTCGTCGGTGAGCATAATTTTTAATTATTAGTTGTTAAACAGGGACGAAGGAGGAACGAATGACCTGGCGAAAAAGGTGGAGTTTACTCGGGTTGTTCTACATACTAATTTGCAGTGTTGATGGCTGTGGCGGGCATATTGGTCCTTTATATTCGATTTGGAGGGGTGCGTTTATTTATTCTTTTACCGGGACCCACTCCGCTTCGTTCTACTGCATGCTGCGCAGTACAGGCGGAGGTACCCTTGCACCCTGCGGGTGCTGGAGGGGATAAGATGCTGCGCGACCCGGTGAGGAGGGGTGGGAGTAAAGGTATTATAGCACAAACGTTCTAATTTACAAGTGGGAAGATAGAAATAATATCAGGAAAGAGTAACGGCAATTCACCCTGTACGTCAGGGGGTGAATTGCCGTTACTCGCGCTTATTTCCAAACCCTGCTTTTTGGTTGAGCGGTGATGACCCCTCTATACGTGGGATCACTCAGCTCATTTCTGGTACACCCGAACGTAATCCACCAACATGTTTTGCGGGAAGTTGCTCGTCTCGTCTGGGCTGCCGGGCCAGTGACCTCCAACCGCCACGTTCAGGATGAGGTAGAAAGGCTGGTCGAAGGGGGCTGGGTAATCGGCGATCGAGGTGAACCATTCGCTGGCGGAGTGATACTGTACCTTGTCCACGTACCAGCGGATCGCGTCCGCCTCCCACTCAACTGCGAAAACATGAAAATCCTGGTCGAAGGTCGCCCCGCCGGGCAGGTCATAGGAGCCGGACTGCATCTCGTGCGGGTTGCCGTAATGCAAGGTGCCGTAGGCACGGAACGGCTCGCTGCCGATCATCTCCAGGATGTCGATTTCGCCACCGGCCGGCCAGGTGCCGTACTTTGCACGCGCCGGCAGCATCCAGATCGCCGGCCAGATGCCCTGCGTGTTCGGCAGTCGGGCGCGGACCTCGATGCGCCCGTACTGGAATTCATGCTTGACCATCGTATTCAGCCGGGCAGAGGTGTAATGCCGGCCCATATAATCCTCCTCAAGGGCAGTGATGACCAGCATGCCATCTTGGATGTATGAATTCTCGAGGTGGTCGGTGTAATTCTCCAGTTCGCCGTTGCCCCAGCCGTTGCCGCCGGTGGAGGTGTTCCAGTCCACCGGGTCGGGGAGCGAGCCGTTCGGAAGGTCGAATTCGTCAGACCAGACCAGCTTCCAACCCGGGGTGCAGCCGGGGAGCAGCAGAGCGAGCAGCATCAGGAGCAGGGGGACCAGGGTTCTTCGCATACGGGTATTTTATCTTTAAAGTCTCCCCCATTTTGCTCTTTCAAAATGGGGGACAGAAGGGGGGCAGTAACTTCGCCCTTCATCCAGTCGCATGCCCGAAGCGTGAGGAATTTGGATATATAGGAAAATCCTTATTCAAAGCATGACCGGGGAGGCAGAAACTCGCCTCCCCGGTTTATTGTATTTATTGCTTCTCCCGACCGGTTTACTGCACCCCAGCTGCTTTTATGACAATGCACACCTGCAACCCACCAGACGGGAGGTTGGATGCTTCCAGCCTGGCTCCCTGTTCGACCAGTAGTGACCTGGCAATCGTGAGGCCCAACCCGGTTCCACCGGAGGCGCGCGCACGGGATTTTTCTCCCCGCCAGAAACGATTAAAGATAAATGGCAGGTCGGCGTCCAGCACACCGGGACCATTATCATTGACCTTTAAAAGGAATTCATCGCCAACCTGGCCGATCTCCACCCACACACGCCCAGCCTGTGGAGCAAATCGCAGGGCATTGGCCAGTAGGTTGCCGATCACCTGCTCGGTGCGCTGCGGATCAGCCAATACCGGGGCTTTTTCCAGGCCTGTCTTCAAGTCAAGCCTGACTTCCTTTTCATCCGCCTCAGGTTGGAACATGGTAAGCGAACGGCGGGTGATGGCAATCAGGTCCACTTCTGTCTTTTCAAAGGGGAGCTGGTGGCTCTCCGCCAGTGTGAGCAAGCGTAAATCCTCGACCAGTCGTTCCAGCAGGTAGGTCTCCTCGAGTGCCAGGCCGATATGCTCCTCGTCTGCCGGATAGATCTCATCTACGATCCCTTCCAGGCGACCGCGCAAGACCGTCAGGGGTGTGCGCAATTCATGGGCAATGTCAGCCAACATGTCGCGGCGCTCGCGGTCATTACGTTCGAGGGCCTCGGCCATCTTGTTAAAACTGCTGCTCAGGTCACGCAAGTCATCCCGCGCTTGGACCCGGACGCGTGTCTGCAAATGTCCTCCGGTGATCGCCTCGGAAGCGGCGATAACTTCAGCCAGGGGAGAAACCACACGACGTGTGAGCAGTAGACCGATCAACGTGGCAAATACGGCCAGGATGAGAGACAAAAGCACAACCGGCCAAAGGAAACGAAAAGTGAAGCGTCTCTCTGGAGGTTGGATGTTCTGACCGAGTACGAGTTTTCCAACCACATCCCCCTTCACCAAGATGGGAACGACTGTATCCTGGATGACTACCTTGTAAACTTGCCCTTGGGAAGGATCAACAGGTTGCCCGTACTTGATCACGATACGGTTTTGCGGGTCCAGAAGAATGGAGGTACGCCATTGTGAAGCCTCGATATCCAGGGAGTTGTCGAAGGCAGTGGCAACACCATCCCAATTACCGCGGGCGATGTAATAGGTTTCGAGACGGGCAATGGTCGGCAACCGGTAAAGGGGATTGGTTTCTGATGGGTAGGCCAGGACAAAACCTGTTACCAGCAATGTAAACAGGATTAGAAAGGCAACGACAATAACGAAAGCACGCAACAGCAGTAGGAATAGACGATTGCGGATCGAACGGACGCTGTTGATTTGGGTCATTGATCAACCTTCAAATTTATAACCGACGCCATGGACGGTGAAGATGTATTCCCTTGGCTCGAGTTTCCGTCGTAGGTTGCGGATGTGCGAGTCAATGGCACGCTCGTAACTTTCGAAGGTAACGCCGCGTACCGCGCTGAGCAATTGACCCCGGGTGAAAATGCGCCCGGGCTGGCTCATCATGGTAGCCAGGAGTTCGAACTCAGTTGATGTCAGGGTAATGGAACGGTCGGGGAGAGCCACCTGGTAACGGGTGCGGTCCAGAGTGATCTCTCCTGCACGGATGATCTCGCTCAGGGAATCACCGGTTGCACGCCGCAGGACGGTGCGGACTCGCGCCACCAGTTCGCGTGGGCTGAACGGCTTGGCAATGTAATCGTCAGCCCCAAGTTCTAGCCCGATCAACTTGTCAGCTTCTTCGATGCGGGCAGTCAGCATGATGATGGGTACATTGCTTTCATGCCGCAGGGTACGGCAGACATCGAGCCCATCCATGCCAGGTAGCATCAAATCCAGAACGATCAGGTCGGGTTTTTGGAGTCGCGCTTGGGTCAATCCTTGTATGCCATCTCCAGCGGTGACCACGTCAAATCCGGCAGCCTGCAAGTAATCCTTGCAGATCTCAACAATCTTGGGTTCATCGTCTACTACTAGTATTTTCTTAGGCATCAGATTGATTATGGCGCATTCAGGCCAGTCACGCAAGAAGAAAATGGCTTGCCCGGGTTGTGCAGACATGCAGGGCGATCTATGCCTGGGTAGGAGCGGTCGGTGGCACGAGTGGTGTGGCGGGAACAGCCAGTTCCTTTCCGGGGATCGAAGCAAGGACTATGACTGCCACTGGCAGGAGCAGATTAACAATACCCAGGGCCAGGTTCAAAGGGTTACGCATACCCATGAAACTTAAGAGGAGGATTGGGAGCAGCGATACCAGCGCCAACAGGCCATAGAACACGGCCATGATGATCCCAAGAAGTTGTCCCCAGCGTTTTACCATGAACATGCCAAGAGCCGCGATCAGTGAGATAAGCAATGCAACAGCGTAAACGATCGTACCTCCCATACCGCCCAACAGTTCAAAGCCCATCCTGCCACCCCCTGCTCCGAATTGTCGCCCAGGAATATTCGAACCTCCTTGGCCAGGGAAACCCTGGCCAGGTTGAATGGTACCCGGTGCGGTGAAACCATTCTCTTCACCCGGAAGGGGTTGTCCATTGAACTGATTGGGGAGGTTGCCGTCTCTTTGGAAACCGCTGTTCATGCGTAGAAGCGGGGTGGCCAGGAATAACAAGGCCAGCAGGATGAGAAGAACGGCAGCAATGGCCAATAGTTTGGGATTAAGGTTTTTTTTCTTTACATGTTTTGCATCAAGTGTGGACATGGGCGCCTCTCAAAGGTTTACTCGTATCGTAATGCTTCCACCGGCTCGAGTTGGGCTGCACGCCGGGCCGGATAGATACCGAAGAACAGGCCAACACCCGCCGAGAAGAGCGTGGCTAAAAGAATGGCGTTCAGGCTGACAGCCGGGGTCAGGGCCGTACCGCTGGCGGCTGCGATCTGACCGACGATCAGTGAGATCAACCAGCCGAGTAGAATGCCGATCAATCCGCCCAGCAGGCTCAGGAACAAGGACTCCACCAGGAATTGGATCATGATATCCCGGTTGCGGGCACCCACAGCCTTGCGCAGGCCGATCTCCCGCGTGCGTTCGACGACAGAGACCAGCATGATATTCATGATGCCGATCCCACCCACCAGCAGGGAGATGGCGGCGATGCCTCCCAGGAAGACGGTCAGGATACCGATGATCGAAGAAGCGGTCTGGAGCAAATCCTGCGAACTGAAGACAGAGAAGTCCTCGCTGCCCACTTCCACATGGTGGCGCATCCTCATGATCTGGGAAACCTGCGTACTGGCCTCCGTAGCTGTTTCGGCGCTGGTAGCCTGGATATAAATCGTATCAACCTCGGTTCCCATGCGCCGGATCACCCGGTCGCGCGCCGTTGTGAGCGGGATGATGACCTGGTTATCAGAACTTCCGAACGAAGAACCGCCTTTCGATTGCAGGACACCGATGATAGAGAATGTTTGCCCATTGATGCGAATAGAGTCTCCAACCAGGTTGGTTGTCCGGCCGAATAGTGTCGTTGCCAGGTCCACTCCGATCACGACCACGCGGGCATGCGCGTTTACCTGCTGGTCATTGAATAATGCGCCCTGGGTGACTTGTTCGTTACGAACAGAAAAATAAGCCGGAGTGACACCATAAACGGTGGTCGTGGTGGTTTGCCCTTTTGCTGAAGCAGAAATATTGCCACCCTGTAAAATGGGGGCAACCGCCTTAACAGCCGGGGCCTGGAAGGGGTCCATGAGCGCCTGGGCATCGGCCATTTTAAGCGGGCGGACATTCCGTACAAGACTGCCCCCGCCTCCGCCAAACCTGGCACTAGATCCCGCGAAAACATACAATACGTTGGTGCCAATTCCATTGATGGAAGATGTGATCGAATTTTGGGCACCTTGTCCGACCGATAACATGGCGATCACCGCGGCAACGCCGATCACGATACCCAGGATGGTCAGGCCGCTGCGAAGTTTATTCGCATTCAATAAAATTAATGTTTCTCGAAGAACTCGCCTGATTTTCATTGAACCATCTCCTCAAGCATTCCATCGCGGATCTTGATCGTGCGTTGCGTCTGGGAAGCGATCTTTGGGTCATGGGTGATGATGAGCAGGGTTGTATTCCGTTCGCGGTTAAGACTGAGCAGAAGATCCATGATCTCCTGGCCGACCTTGGAATCCAGGTTGCCAGTCGGTTCGTCAGCCATCAGGATGGCTGGGTCGTTGACCAGCGCCCGGGCGATAGCCACCCGTTGCTGCTCACCGCCGGAGAGTTCGGTGGGGCGGTGTTTCATTCGGCTTTCCAGGCCAACCGCCCGCAGGGCTGCCGCAGCTCTTCCCTTGCCTTCGTCTTCCCGGTTGGCATATCCCAAGGGGAGTTCGACATTGGCCAGCGCAGAGACCCGCTGCAATAGATTAAAAGACTGGAACACGAAGCCGATCTTGCGATTCCGGATGCTGGCCAATTGGTCGTCGGACAGACCCGCAACACGTTCACCGTCCAAAGAGTATTCGCCGCTGGTTGGCCGATCCAGGCAACCGAGGATATTCATTAATGTGGATTTGCCCGATCCGGAAGGCCCCATCAGGGCGACCACCTCCCCGCGTTTGATCTCCAATGATACGCCTTGCAATGCCCGGACTTCCACTTCACCCATATGATAGGCCTTGGTCAGGGCTTCCGCCCGGATAACAATATCATCCATTTCATCCTCCTGGCCTAGGGTTGGATAACGTCAGGCGGGCCACCGCCACCCGGCCCGCCAGCTCCAAAGCCGAAGCTGGTCCCGGTGGTGGAGGAGGTGGCAAAACTGAGCACGATCGTATCACCTTCCTGGAGGTTATCGCTGGTTACCTGGCTGGCCGTATCCGAGACAGCCCCAACTGAAACCGGGACCTGGGTCAACGCTCCGCCCTTTACCAGGTAGACGAACTGCTGGTTGTTGTCATCCACAAAAATGGCTGTGCTGGGAACGAGCAGGGCATCCTGCACTTCGTTGGTGACGATAGTGACATTCGCCGCCATGCCCGGCTTGACCAGCGAGTCTGCATCAGCAAGATGGACGGTCACGGTAAAGCTGACACTGTTCTGTGCCACCGTGCCCGACAGGTCTGTCTTGGTCACCACTCCAGTATAGGTTTTATTTGGGATGGCATCGAATGTGATCGAAGCTGTTTGCCCAACCTTGATCTTGTTGACATCGATCTCAACCACCTGGACATCGATCACCAGGTTGGACAGGTCATCAATTCGGTAAGCCTTTGTTCCGGATGAGACGATCGCATTCGGAACCGCCTCTGCCTGGGTGATCGTCCCGTCAAAGGGGGCTGTGATCTGGGCTTGATCGATCAATTGCTGTGCAGCCGCAACCTGCGTCTGGGCGGCTGCCACGCTATTCGGATCAGGGCCATCCTTTACCAGGTCCCAGGCGCGTTGGGCATCTTCCTGTTTGGCCTGAGCCAATTCCAGATTTGCCAGGGCTTTCTGGATATTGGTAGTACTGGGAGCCCCCTGAAGACTGCTCAAATTATTCTGGGCATTCGCCAGAGATTGCTTGGCATTGTATAGATTCGTGTAAGCCTGAGCCTTGCGAGGATCATCATCTGGCAGGTCGCTCAAGCCATTATAGGTATTTTGAGCCTGGTTCAGTTGGTTCTGGGCGATCGTGACCTTGGCCTGTAGATTTTGAACATCGGAAGTTGCGGCTCCATGACTCTGGGCAACCAGCATGTCATAGGTGGCCTTGGCGCTTTTATAGGTCTGCTCTGCCTCCAACAGGTTCACCTGTGCCTGGGCCCTGGTGGCGCCGGAATTCTGGACAGTTTCCAGGTTTCTCTGGGCGGTGACCAGGTTCATGGGTGCCTGCAGGATACTTTGCGACAGGGAAGATTGCAGGAGACCAGCCAATACTTCCCCGGCTTTGACCTGGTCGCCGATCTGTGCTTTCACCTCGCCGACTTGTCCGCTGGTCAGCCAGGTAAGATTCGCCGAGAGTATCGACCTGGCCGTTCCAGTACCTTCCACAGTCGTGGTGAGTGTTCCACGCTGGACGGTCGTTGTCTGATAGGTGGGTGTGCTGCTGGCCTGGTTGCGAATATTGGCAATAACGAGCACCGCCGCAACGAGTACAACCACGACGATCCCGGCAATGATCCAGACCCTCTGCTTTTTATTCATATGTCAATCTCCTGTTCTTTGATTTAGGTAAAGATACCCTGGGAATATGGAGAAATTGTGGAGAGAAGGTAGCGATCTATAGAGAAACTCCGATAGTATCCATAAGCGCATCCACATCCAAGTTACGCTGTGGACCCGCGCAAGCGCTTCCTCCAGACCCACGTCAGGAGAGTGAGGAATTTGGATGTTTAGAAACGAAGACTTCCGTTGTGCTCGTTCCGGCGGAAGTCTTCGTTTGTAGATTGTAGGGGTGGGTCTCAGTTGGGGCGGGTCGCCTGCATTTGCAAAGGTGGTGACCCACCCCAAATTTCTCACCCTCCCCCTACACCGCCACCTCCACCTGCGGCAGATGCTGCATCGCTTCTGCGATCGCTTCGGCGGGGTAGGCGTAATCCTCCAGCCCGCCGCCAGGTACTGCTGGTAGGCCATCATGTCGAAGTGCCCGTGACCCGACAGGTTGAACAGGATCGACGCGCTTCTCGCCTTTTGCCTTGGCATCCAGCGCCTCGTCGATGGCGGCGCGGATGGCATGCGCCGACTCGGGGGCGGGGATGATCCCCTCGGCTCGGGTGAACTGCACCGCCGCTTCGAAGGTGCCCATCTGCGGCACGGCCACCGCTTCGATGTACCCGGCATCGTACAGCAGCGCGAGAGCGAGGGCGCCATGCCGTGGTAGCGCAGCCCGCCGGCATGGATGCCGGCCGGCATGAAGGTGTGCCCCAGGGTGTGCATCTTGACGATCGGCGCCATCTGGGCCGTGTCGCCGTAATCGAAGGCGTACACGCCCTTGGTCAGCGAGGGGGTGGCGGTCGGTTCCACCGCCAGCAGGCGCGTGCGCTGCCCGTCCTTCAGGTTCTCGCGCAGGAACGGGTAGGCGATCCCGGCGAAGTTCGAGCCGCCGCCCACGCAGCCGATGACCACGTCCGGATATTCGCCCGCCATGTCCATCTGCTTGAGCGCTTCCTCGCCGATCACGGTCTGGTGCAGCAGCACGTGGTTGAGCACCGAGCCCAGGCTGTATTTCTTCGCCCCGCCGGAGGTGGCCGCCACTTCCACCGCCTCCGAAATGGCGATGCCCAGCGAGCCGCTGTTCTCCGGGTCCTTTGCCAGCAGGGAGCGCCCGTAGCTGGTCCGGTCGGTGGGGCTGGCGAACACCTGCGCGCCGTAGGTTTCCATGAAGATGCGCCGGTAGGGCTTCTGCTGGTACGACACCTTGACCATGTACACTTCCAGGTCGAGGTCGAAGAAGTTGCAGGCCATCGCCAGCGCCGAGCCCCACTGCCCGGCGCCGGTCTCGGTGGTGATGGCCTTCGTCCCGGCCGCCTTGTTGTAGAACGCCTGCGGGATGGCGGTGTTCGGCTTGTGGCTGCCCACCGGGGAGACGACTTCATTCTTGAAATAGATGTGCGCCGGGGTGTCCGAGCGCTTCTCCAGGCGCCGCGCGCGGATCAGCGGCGTGGGGCGGTACAGCTTGTAGATCTCGCGCACCTCTTCGGGGATTTCGATGTAGCGCTCGGTGCTGATCTCCTGCAGGATCAGCTCCATCGGGAAGAGCACGGAGAGGAAGTCGGGGGTGACCGGTTCCTGGGTGCCGGGATGCAGCACGGGCTGCGGCGGGACGGGGCTGTCGGCGTTGATGTTGTACCAAAACTTGGGCAGGTCGCTTTCGTTCAGGATAAATCGGGTCTGGTCAGTCATGGGAATCTCCTTAGGAAAGAAATGGGTATTTAGGGATCAGAGAATAGGTAATCAGGGATTAAGGGTCAGGTGATCAGGGAACACGCGTACGGAGAGCCCTTCAGGGTGGGTGGAAGAGGGCAGTAGGGGCAGTCGCCGCCTATGGGGGCATGCCTGCTCAGACATTTCATGGGACAAAAACCGGCGCGACGATGGCGAGGCCGGCCTGCTGATCGGCGAGCTGTTCGGCGAGGATCATCGCTTGCTGGGCGATCGCTGAGCTCCATCATCGGGAACGAGTTCCTGTTCCTGCACCGGGAAGGTCTCCTCCCGCTGGGGGATCTGGATTGCAGGTTTGATTGGTGTCTTTGGATCCATTGTGCTGCTCCTTGGTCTATAAAAACAAAGACGCGTCCATCCCATGACGGGACGAACGCGAGGTCCGTGGTGCCACCCGAATTCGGCTGTACTAATAACAAAATTCCCTGCGGTGATGCGCAGGGAACGTGCCAGCCTCACTCTTTTCAGGTACGCCCATTGCTGGGTTATACCCTGGCCCGCTAACGGGAGCATCCCGGCGTCGGTTACTCGGCTTGCGCCTTTCGCCTTGCAACTCCGAGGTCCATTCGGCTCCATCGTGCTGGCAGGGCTTTCACCAATTGCCGCCTGCTCTCTATGCTGCCGTACGAAGCGTACTCGTCCTCTTCAACGTTTTTCTCGATTGGGCGTGATTATAGTCCGAAATGGAATCCTGTCAATGCCCGGCGTTCGGGCGTGCTGCATTCGCGAAGCACAGCGTACCCGCAGGGTGTCCCCGCATGATATGGAGGGACAAGCCAGCGACGACCATATCGAAGCGACATCGTCCCCTTGCGGGACGGCGCTTCGATACCCTCAGCTTTCCTCCTTCGTGGGCGGGTTGGACGGGCTCTTTTTCTCGTTCTGCGCGGCATGCAGCAGGTCGCTGGGCGGAAAGAAGGGTGCCCTCGGTCACGTCGCCGAGCATCTGCGCCAGTTCCAGCGTGCGCGGCTCACCCTCCAGCAGTGCCAGGCGGGTCAGCGTGCGCCCGTCCTCGATGACCTTCTGCACCTGGAAATGGCTGTCCCCGTACACGGCAAGCTGCGGCAAATGGGTGATGACCAGCACCTGGTGGTCATGCCCCAGGTTCCACAGTTTCCGGCCCACCGTCCCGCCCACGCGGCCGCCGATCCCCTGGTCGATCTCGTCGAAGATCAGGGTGGGCACCTGGTCGGCGCGGGCGAGCACGTTCTTCAGTGCCAGCATCAGGCGCGAGGTCTCTCCGCCCGAGGCGATCTTTGCCAGCGGCTTCGGACCTTCCCCCGGGTTGGGCGCCACCAGGAATTCGATCCTGTCCAGCCCGCTGGCATCGAAGCCTACCCGGCTGCCGCCTTCCAGGGGGACGCCATGCGGATCCGGGCGGGTCTGGAAGTCCACGCTGAAATGGGCGGAGGCCATGCGCAGGTCGTCCAGTTCGGCCTCGATCGCCCGGCTCATCTTCACTGCGGCCTGTTTGCGCTTTTCGGACAATGCCACGCCCCGGGCAGCAAGCTCCGCCAGCAGCGCCACTTCGGCCTGTTCCAACTCGAGGATGCGCGCCGAGGCGTTGGTGATGGTCTCCAACTGCTTGCGGGCATCCTGCCCGAAGGCGATCACGGCCTCCACGGAGCCGCCAAACTTGCGGGTGAGCCGGTGGAGCAGGTCGAGGCGCTCTTCCGCCTCTTCCAGCCGGCGGGGATTGTATTCGATGGCTTCCAGGTAATCGCGCAGGGAATGGACCAGGTCGGCGAGGGTCTCCGCGAGAGCGGTCAAGCCGTCGTTCAGGGGGACCTGGCTGGTGTCGATCTGGGACAGTTTGCCCAGCGCTGCGGCAGCCTCCCCGACCAGGTCCGAGGCGGCCGGGGACTCGGGTGTGGCATCTTCCAGGGCGGTGATGGCCTGCTGGGCAAGCGTGGCAAGCGCCTCGGCATTGGCGAGCCGGTCGCGCTCCAGGCGCAATTCGGCTTCTTCGCCGGGCTTGAGCCGCGAGGCTTCGATCTCTTCGGCCTGGTAGGTGAGCATCTCGATGCGGCGGTCGGCATCCTGCTGGGCAAGGCGCAGGTCACCCAGCTCACGGCGCAGGGCGTGCAGGTCCTGGTAAGTCTTGCGATAGGCTGCCAGGAGCGGCTCGACCTCGGCATAGCGGTCCAGCAGCCCGAGGTGGGCGCGCACGTTGAGCAGCGAGAGGTGCTCCGACTGCCCGTGGATGTCCACCAGCACCTCGCCCAGCTCCTTGAGCAGGGCAAGGGTCACGGTGCGCCCGTTGATGCGCGCCACGCTGCGTCCCTCGCGGCGGACCTCGCGGCTGAGGGTCGACGTAACCCGGGTCATCGAGCAGGTCCTCGCGCTGGAGGATTGCGTTGACAACCTCGCGCTCCGGAGCGGACAACTTGAAGGTGCCCTCGACGCGCGCCAGGTCCGCCTCGGAGCGGATGACGGTATTATCCACCCGCCCACCGAGCAGCATGTCCACCGCATCCATGATGATGGACTTGCCCGCGCCGGTCTCGCCGGTGAACACCAGCAGCCCGGGGCCGAGATCGAGGCCGAGCTGGTCGATGATGGCGAAGTTCTGGATGCGCAGTTCGCTCAGCATGGTCTACCGTCTAAACAACTGGATGCCGGACAGGCGGTAATAAATGATCGGAACAGCCATGACCAGGTAGACGACCTGGAAGAGTATTCCCCACAGGTTCATGGACAGCGCCTGGTAGATCACGACCGGCAGGGCACCGAGCAGGATGGCAACCAGCAGGGTGATGAAAAGCGAGCCGGCGCGGTGCTTGCGGGTGACGAAGCGCAGCACCTCGGCGATGCCGGCCCCGGCGCTGGGAGCCACCGCGGCGATCACGAACCAGGCGAAGAACCCGGCGATGCCGCTGACCAGGATCACCAGCAGGCTGACCAGCCCGGAAAGGATCGCCGCGACGATGGAACCGGCAACGTAGTCCACCCATACTGCGTTGACAAAGACCTTCTGCTGGCCGCGCACGCATTCCCGGCAGCGGTAGCCGATGGGTGTGCGCACGGCGCATTTGGTGCAGATCAGCTTGTTGCAGCGGTTGCAGCGCAGGGAGGTTTCCACGCCCGGGTGGTTGGCGCAGTATTGGGGAGCGGAAAGGTCGGTCATCGCGGCATTCCTATGGCCGGGTTCTGGTTCATGTGGGCGGTCAGGTTGCGATAGAAGTATGCCGGGTCGCCGAAACGAACGAATTGGGCGGCATAGTCACCGGCGCGGACGTTCACCGAATCACCCACCGCCACGGGGATGGGATTCTGCCCATCCACGCTCAGCACGGCCTCGCCTTCCAAAACGAGGATGTTGACCGCCGTCCCTTCGGAGAGGACAACGGCGCGGTCGACGGACAAATGCGGAGCGATCGGCACCAGGAGGATGTTGCGCAATTCCGGCGGGAGGATCGGACCCCCGGAGGCGAGGGCATAGGCGGTGGACCCCGTGGCGGTGGCGGCGATCAAGCCGTCGGCGACATAGGTGGTCAGCAGGCTGCCGTCCACGCTGGCGGAGAGGTGCACCGGGCGCACCAGCACCCCGCGGCAGACGGCTGCCTCGTTGAGCGCATGCCAGCTGCCCATGGAACTCCCGGCATGCATAAGCTCGGCGAGCAGCATCATGCGCTTCTCGATCCAGAAGTCACCCTTGAGCAATCTTTCGAGTGCCTGCGGCCATTCCTTGTGGCGCACCTGGATGAGAAATCCCAGCCGCCCCAGGTGGATGCCCAGGATGGGGATGCCCAGGGGGGCGCACAATTGCGCCGAACGCAGCATCGTCCCGTCACCGCCGATGGTGATGAACAGGTCGAATTCGCCGTCCTGGACACGCCCGCGCAAGCCGGGATCGTCCAGGGCGCCGTAGGTGGCCTCCAGCCCATGTTCCTGCAGCCAGGCACACACCTTTTCAGCTTCGAGGGCAGTGTCAGGCAGTTTATGGTAGGAGGCTACGGCTATACGGTGGGGAATGGAGGCGGAAATCATGACGGGTATTATACCTTGACCTTACAATCCTCCTCTTTGGTGTGGACAAGCAACCAGGAGGGAACAGCGCCGGGGAGTGGATCAGGACAATCTTTCGTCGCACCCATCCTTGAAGCCGCAGCGGCGGCAGCGGGCAACCTCTTCATGGGAGCGGGCTATGGAGGGGCGGCGTTCATCGATGCGCATGTTGGCAAGGATATCCAGCAGGGCGGACTCCAGCTCGGGAGTGTAGTCGACGGCGAAGTCGCGCCCGGGATAATGGAGGATGCCATAGGGCGGGCGTTTCCCGTATTTTTTATGGACCAGGTAGCAATAGGAGGCCAGCTGGAAGATATGCGAGTTATAAGGGGCTTCAGGGGGGCGACCGGTCTTGACCTCCACGGGGATGAGCTTGCCGTTCTGCTCGACCAGGTAATCCGGTTTGCCGGTGAGGGCAAGCTCGCTGTCGAAGAGAGGCTTCTCGACTGCCCCCCAGTTGCGCGTGTCGGTGTAGATGATCCGTCCTCCGGGCAGACCGGAGCGCAGGCGTTGCCGTCCCGAGAGCAGGATCAGGAATATGGCGATGACGAGAAGGAAGGCGCCGATATACAGAGCAGTCATTGGACCAGGCAATCCTCCACTATGTATGGAGTGAAGCACCGCCAAATTCATAGGAGCTGCCCCGTGCAATAGGCGACCAGCAAGGCAAGGCCGACCAGCAGGGCGATCAAGCCGAGCGTGCGGGTCAAGCCGGAAGCCAGGACGAGGCGACCATGTTGGCGATGGAGCTCGGTGCCACTGGTCATCTCACCCTGGTTGGAGGATTCTAACGCCTCTCTGGCGGTAGCGCCAGGCGCGGGCGCAGTAGATATACAGACCGATATCGGAGGAGCGGATGGGTTTCAAGGAACGATCTCCATAGCACATTTATTCTAACCGATTTTTACCAGGCAACTCGGCCCAATCCCTTGACTCTTCCCCTGGCGGAGGGTCTATACTATGGGCACTGAAGGCCTTCAGAACGAGCAGAGGTAGACTGATGATCAAGATCGGCGACTTCTCCAAGCTGGCACATGTCTCCATCAAGACCCTGCACCATTACGATGAATTCGGATTGCTGCGCCCCGTCCACGTGGACCGCTACACGGCTTACCGCTATTACGAGATCGGGCAACTGCCCCGCCTGAACCGCATCCTGGCGCTCAAGGACCTGGGTTTCTCGCTCGAACAGGTGGCGCAATTGTTGAACGAGAACCTGTCAACAGCCGAAATGCACGGCATGCTGCGCATGAAGCAGATGGAACTGGCAGGGATGGTCGAGGAGGAGCATGCGCGGCTGAAACGCGTCGAACAACGCCTGCAGCAACTCGAATATGAGCGCGATCCGCTGGACGCAGCGGTAGCGGTCAAGGAGATCCCCGCCCAAACGGTGCTGCTGGCGAACATCGTGGCGGCGCGTGAAGAATTGCTCGCAGAAGCGCGGCGCAGCCTGCACGGACTGCTGCAAACCCAGCTGGAACGCGTCCAGCTCAAGCCAGCCGGCCCCTGGTTTGCCCTGCTGAACGACCTGCCGTACGTGGAGTCCAACCTGGAGCTGACCCTGGCGGTGGGGGTCAACCTGCCCAGGGGAGTTCGTCCCGGCGACTGGCAGGGTACGCCGGTGAGGGTGCAGGAGCTGGCAGCCGTTCCCGGCATGGCGAGCATCATTCACCAGGAGCCGCATGCCGCCCTGCCGCAGACGTATGCCTCGCTCTACAACTGGATCCAACGCAACGGCTACCAGGTTGCCGGTCCATACCGCGAGATCTACCTGTCCGAAACCGGGACTGGCGCCGCCTCGCCACCCGACCTGGAGGCTGGCAGCTTCGAGATCCAATGCCCGCTGCAGAAAGCCAGCATCCCCAACTCCATCCGTCCGCGGACGGAACCATTTGAAGGAATAAAGGAAACCATGGAAACAAAAATCGTTAACCGACCTGCATTCAACGTCGTTGGTCTTTCGTACGTGGGCAAGAACGAGCACGGTGAGATCTCAGTGATGTGGGGTGAGTTCAACCAGCGCTCCAGCCAGGTCAAGAGCATCAACGACAAGGAGGCCTTCGGCCTGTGCTTCAGCACGGTGGAAGGTGGTGCCCAGCCCGGCGAGTTCGAATATGTAGCCGGTTTCGAAGTTTCTGATGAAAAGGACCTCCCCGCCGGCATGGTCTACCGCCAGGTGCCCGCCTACAAGTTTGCCGTCTTCACCCATCACGGCAAGCTCGACAAGCTGGGCGAAACCTACCAGTATATCTACAACACCTGGCTGCCCCAGTCCGGGCTGCAGCTCCACCCCGACAAGTTCGACATGGAAGTGTACGGCGAAGACTTCATCCTCGGCTCGGACGAGTCCAAGTTCCAGATCTGCGTTGCCATCCAGTAGAGGCGCAGTCCCTTGCTTCACGGCGGGATGCTACGCGACCCCGCTCGCAACGGCCATGCTATAATCGGCATGGCCTTTTTCATTTTCTTAATTCTTTCAAGGAGTAACGCATGTCGAACCTGCCCGAGGTGAACACCCAGTTCCTGCTCGACTTTCTGCTCAAGTTGCTCAACACGCCCTCGCCAACCGGTTTTGCCGAACCGGCGATCTCCTTCACGGAACAAGTGCTGAAGGAACTCCCAAATGTAGTTCTCTCAAGAACGCGCAAGGGAGCGCTGCTGGCCACCCTGCGGGGCGAGGATGATGACGAAGCGCCGCGTGCCCTGACCGCCCACGTGGATACGCTGGGGGCGATGGTCAAGGAGATCAAGGGCAACGGGCGTTTGAAAATGAGCCGCATCGGGGGGTTTGCCTGGAATACGATTGAGGGGGAGGGGTGCACGATATTCACCCGCTCGGGGAGACAGGTGCGCGGATCCATCCTGCTGGTCAAGGCTTCAAGCCACGTGTTCAGCATCTCCGAAGTGAACGAGATGAAACGGGACGAGGACAGCCTGGAGGTGCGGCTGGATGCGCGCAGCTGGGTCGGAAATGGAGACGCTGGACCTGGGCGTGCAGGTCGGCGATTTTATCGCCTTCGACCCGCGCGTGGAGATGAACGCCGGATTCGTGCGCTCGCGCCACCTGGACGACAAGGCGGGGGTGGCGGCGCTGGTGGCGGCGATCAAGTCGCTGGTCGATTCCGGGCGGCGACCGGCACATACGGCCCATTTCCTGATCAGCAATTACGAGGAGGTCGGTCACGGGGCTGCCACCGGCATACCGGCGAACGTGGGGGAACTGCTGGCGGTGGACATGGCGGCGGTGGGCGAGGGGCAGAACTCGGACGAATACTACGCTTCGCTGTGCGTCAAGGACAGCGGAGGTCCCTACCATCACGGCCTGTCGCAGCGGATGCGGGCGCTGGCAGAGAAGCATGGCATCCCGTATAAAGTGGATATCTACCCCTTTTACGGTTCGGACGGCGAAGCCTGGTGGCGCGCGGGTGGGGATGCCGCCGTGGCGCTCATCGGTCCCGGCGTGGATGCCTCGCACAACTACGAACGCACCCACACCGAGGCGCTGGTGGGCACGACCAAGTGGGTGCTGGCGTATTTGTTGAGTGAATAGGTGATCCAAAAAGAAGGGAACCAGGTGCACGTGGGTTCCCTTTTGGTAAATTATTTGTCCGTTGTGACCATTCTGCTCCCCGGGTTGTAAATGTCTTGACCCAACAAAAGTCTTCAGCCTCCTCGCAACTGCTCTGGCTCGCCCTTGTCCTGATGGCTGGCGCTGGCGATCGCTTTCCTGCTGCCGGTCACGCCGCAGGATTACTGGTGGTACCTGCGCATCGGGCGGGACACGCTTGCCGCGGGGGCTGTGCCGCGAGTGGATGCGCTCTCCAGCTCACAAGCCGGATCAGCGATGGTTTATCACTCGTGGGGGGCAGCGGTGCTCTTCTGGCTGGTCCACCGCCTGGGAGGATTGAGCCTGGCTGTCCTGCTGCGCGGGCTGCTGGTCGGCGCGGCGTATGCATTGACCTGGCTGACCTGCCGCAAGCTGGGAGCCGGGCGGATCAGCAGTGCATTCGTGCTGCTGCTGGCGGTGCTGGCCTCGAGCAACAACTGGTCGCTGCGCCCGCAGCTCTTTGCCTATCCGCTCTTCGCCCTCAGCCTGTACCTGCTCTACCGCTGGCAACACGGCAACGAACAAGGTTGTTTACTGGCTGCCGCTGATCAGCCTGGTATGGGTCAACCTGCACGGCTCATTCATCATGTTGCTGCTGCTGGCTGGCGCGGCACTGGTCTTTGGCAGTGGGAATAAACGCAGCCTGGCGCTGGCTTTCGTTGCCAGCCTGCTGGTCACCCTGCTCAACCCGCGCGGCGCGGGTGCGTGGCTCTACGTGTATGACTCGCTTGCCGTTGCCTCCAACCAATTCTCCGCCGAGTGGAGCCCGCCGGTCAACATCGGCTGGCAGATGAACCTGTTCTTCTGCTGGCTGCTGGCTTTTCCCGTGCTGGCAGCCCTTTCACAGCGCAGGCTCACCCGCCTGGAATGGGCCTGGTTCCTCGGTTTTGGCACCCTGGCCCTGTGGGGTGAACGCTACGTGATCTGGTTCATTTTCATCCTGGCAGCCCTGACCGGCAACCTGCTGGGCGACTGGGAAGGAAAACGACTCGCCAATTCCGCGCCAAGCGGCCGCCTCAGGCGTTTCCTGCCGGCGATCAACCTGGTCCTCGCCCTGCTCCTGGTGCTGCTCCCGGTTTCCCTGCTTCCCGGCATCCGGGAGGCGTGGTGGCCGGATGCCCCCGCGGCGACGGAGAATACCCCGATCGCGGCTACGGAATGGCTGGCAGCACACCCGGACCTGCCGGGACCGCTGTGGGCGGAGATCGGCTTTGCCAGCTACCTTGAGTTTGCCCTGCCCTCCCGCCCGCCGTGGATGGACACGCGCTTCGAGCTCTTCCCGGTGGAGCAGTGGCAGGCTTACCGGGCCATCACCACGGCGCGCTTCGACTGGTCAAGCCTGCTCGACCAGAGCGGCGCGGCGCTGCTGATGGTCTCCGTGCAGGAACAGCCGGACCTGCTGGCAGCCCTGGCTGAAACACCTGCCTGGTGCGAACTCTACCAGGATCCCACGGCGGTCATCTACCAGCGGTGCGAACAGGAATGAAGAACCCGCGTTTTCGATTGGGCTGGAAAAAGGAATGGACACGCATCGTCCTGCTCTTCGTGGTGATGCGCATTCTCTATTCACTCGTTGGGGTGGCTGCCCTGCATAATCCGTACCAGTTCCCAAAAATCTCCGATGGGCCTTATCCCGTGGCAGAGTCGCTCCTGTTCCATGATCCCTTTTCTGAGAATTTCATCAACGTCTGGCAGCGCTGGGATGCGGGGTGGTATCTCAAAATCGCCAAAAACGGATTTGACTCGACGGATGGATCGATCGCTTACAGCCCGCTTTTCCCTGCCCTGACCGGCTTGCTTGGCTCGATCAGCGGCAACACCCTTGCCTCGGCACTGTTCATCACCAACCTGAGCGCCCTGCTCGCTTTCATCATGCTCTACGAACTGGCGACGATGAACGGCATGAATAAAGACCAGGCATTCCAATCCGTTTTGGCACTGGCGGTTTTTCCCACAGCTTTCTTCCTATTCTCGGCGTATACCGAATCAGTATTCCTCGCCTTCGTCCTGGCTGGCATCCTTTTGGCACAAAAGAAACACTGGCTGCTGGCGGGACTATTGGGAGGCCTGGCCACGCTGACCCGCCACCAGGGTATATTCCTGCCTTTCGTGTTCCTGTGGTTCTTCCTTGATTCTCATATAAACCCGGATCCTGTGCAACCAAGATTATCCATACGCCAGGTGTATCAACTTGCCACCAGCCGGGAGGGGTGGAAAAGGATATTTGCGGCAATGCGCGACTTGCGCTGGCTGGTGCTGCTGATTCCCTTCCTGGTCTACGCATTGTATTCAGCGTTCATCACCAGCCAATACGGCCCCATCCCGGAGGCGCTGGAAAAATTCTGGGGAATCACTGCAGTGGCTCCGTGGACGGGGTTCTACCAATTCCTGCAGCGGCTGTTCACTTTCCCGCGCATCACGGCGGATTATTTCGATCTCGGATTGCTGGTCATCGGTATCGGCATGGTGGCAGCGAATGCCCGGCGAATGAACCACGCCTTCCTCCTCTACAGCCTGCTCATTTGGGCTTCACTCTTCATCCGCGGAACGACCCTGCATCTCCTGGACAGCCACAGCCGGTATTTGCTGGTCATCTTCCCGATCTTCCTGTCCTTCGGATATATTGAGAAGAAGGTGGCCAGGATGGCCATATGGACAGTCTCCCTGGTAATCCAGCTAATTTTTCTGTATTCATTCCTTTCATGGGCGTGGATCGCATGAAGAACCAACGGGTTGCCCTGCAACAGCGAGTTCTTGCGGCGTACCGGGCGCCCTTCTTCGATGCGCTGGGGAAGGCTTGTGATGGCGAACTGGCGGTCTTTGCCGGCATGCCGCGCCCGGAAGAGTCCATCGCCACGGCAAATACTTTACAGGCGGCGCAATTCACGCTGGGGCGGAACATTCACATCCTGCGCGGGGCGCTCTATTTCTATTACCAGCGCGGGCTGGGGGAGTGGGTCAAGCATTGGGATCCCCAGGTCCTCATCGTGGAGGCCAACCCGCGCAACCTGTCCATACCCGCGGCCATCCGCTGGATGAAACAGCGCCGGCGCCCGGTGATCGGCTGGGGATTAGGCGCGCCGCAGATCACGGGAGCATTGGGCAGCCCGAGAGCCTCCCGCCGGGCGGCGTTCCTCTCGCAGTTTGATGCCCTGCTGACCTATTCACGACGCGGGGCGGACGAATATGCCGCCCTGGGCTATCCTGTGGATAAGGTCTTTATTGCCCCGAATGCAGCGGCGCGACGCCCTGAGGGTCCTGCGCCGAAGCGCCCGGCGGACTTCAACGGGAAACCCAGCCTGCTGTTCGTCGGACGGCTGCAGAGGCGCAAACGTGTCGACCTGCTGCTGCACGCCTGCGCCTGCCTGCCGCCCGGGATCCAGCCCCGCCTGGTCATCGCCGGAGACGGCCCGGAACGCGCCGCGCTGGAGGCGTTGGCTGCCCAGGTTTACCCTGCCGCGGAATTCACCGGCGCCCGGCACGGCCCACAGCTGGCACCGTATTTCCTGGCTGCAGACCTGTTCGTGCTGCCCGGGACAGGCGGGCTGGCGGTGCAGGAGGCCATGGCGTGGGGGCTGCCGGTGGTCATGGGCGAGGGAGACGGCACAAACGACGACCTCGTTCGCCCCGGGAACGGCTGGCAGTTGTCCAACCAGCCCGGTGGAGCCTGGCAGACCCCGGGTGCGCTGGCAGGCATCCTGGGTGAAGCACTCTCGGACGTCCCCCGCCTGCGGCGCATGGGCGAGGAGTCCTACCGGATCGTGACAGACGAGATCAACCTGGAGAGAATGGTTGCCGTGTTCATGGATGCAGTGGAACGCGTGACCTCGATCAGCACAAGGAAATAACTGCCTTGTAATCCATCATTCTATGAGGAGACACACATGAAAATCAAGATCCTGCAAGAGACAGCTCCGCTGTATGCCCAGCCGGATGCAAGCATCGGCCCGTCGCGCATCCTGAACCGCGGCGATATGGGCGAACTCGGCCGTGTCAAGCGCAGCGGAGGCAAGCAGTGGGTGGAAGTGACCATGGCGGACGGCAGCCAGGGGTTCCTGCCGGGGGATACGCGCATTTTCTCCTTGATCCGGGCGTCGCTCAACCGCAAGACGCCACTGTACGGCACAGCCGACAAGGGACTGGTCAAGATGGAACTGCCCAAGAGGTCGATGGTGACCTTCCAGGACCTGGTGGAACAAAACGGACAGCAGTTCATCTACGTCCAGGATGATGCCGGAAACATGGGGTATATCGAAGGGAATACATCGATCACGCGCAGAGACCCGGTGACGAAGAAGACCGGGATCAGCAACATGCTGCTCGGGGGAGGCTTCTTCGTGGTAGGCTTGATCGTGACCCTGGGCTCTTTTTCGGCGGCTTCCAACGGAGGCACGTATTACTTGTGCTGGGGGGCGATCATCTTCGGCGCCATCCAGTTCATCCAGGGCCTGGTGCAGTACCTGAGGGCGAAAGAGTAATTTGAGAGTGTAGAGAATGGAGGATCAGTCAACCGGTGTGTTGAACCACGGTTGAAAACGCTCCCTTCTGGATAGAGGAAGGAGCTTGAAAAAAGAGAGGCGACCTGGACAGGCCGCCTCTCTTTTTTGCTGGAGGAGAAAACCTAACTTAGACCCAGCCGCGCAACTGCATGGCCTTGGCCACGCGGTCGATGGCGACCATGTAGGCGGCATCGCGCATGTAGACCTTCTGCTTGAGGGACATGTTGAGCACGGCATGGAAGGCGACGGTCATTTTCTGGTCGAGCTTCTGCAGGACCTCATCCTTCGGCCAGTAGAAGTTGGCGTCGTTTTGAACCGACTCGAAGTACGAGCAGGTCACGCCGCCGGCATTGCACAAGAAATCGGGGATGTCGAAGATATTGTTGGCCTTGAAGTACTCGTCCGCCTCGGGGGTGCAGGGACCGTTGGCGCCTTCCGCCACGATCTTGACGCGGTTGGACATCTTCTTGACGGTTTCGCCATTGACGGTGCCGGAGAGCGCGCCGGGCATGAGCACGTCGGCTTCCTTGGTGATCCAGGCCTCGCCGTCCTCGACCTTGTAACCGGCCGGCGCAGCGCCTTGGCCTTGTCGATGGTGCCGTACTGGTCGGTGATGCTCATCAGGAAGTGCGGGTCGATGCCGCCTTCCTTGCTGTAGGTGTAGGCGCACTTGTCGTTGCGGTCCCAGCAGGAAACGCAGGCGACCGTGCCGCCCAGCATTTCGATGAAGCCGATGGCAGCATACTGGGTGACGTTGCCAAAGCCCTGCATGGCAGCCACGGATTTCTTCGGGTCGATGCCCAGGTGCTTCATGGCTTCGCGGACGGTGTAGATGACGCCGTAGCCGGTGGCCTCGGTGCGGCCTTCCGAACCGCCGCCGCCCAGGGGCTTGCCGGTGAAGACACCGGGGGTGTACTGCCCGACCAGCTTGGAATACTCATCCATCATCCAGCCCATCATCTGCGGGGTGGTGCCGACATCGGGGGCGGGGACATCCTGGCGCGGGCCGATGTTCTTCCACATCTTCTGCACCCAACCGCGGCACAGACGTTCCTTCTCGCCGACCGAGAGAGTCGCCGGATCCACGATGATGCCGCCCTTGCCGCCGCCCAGCGGGATATCCGCCACGGCGCATTTCCAGGTCATCCAGGTGGCCAGGGCGCGCACCATGTCGAAGGTCTCGGCGGGTGGAAGCGGATGCCGCCCTTGTTGGGGCCGCGGGCATCGTTGTGCTGGACGCGGAAGCCCTCGAAGACGCGGATGGAGCCATCGTCCATGCGCACCGGGATGCGGAAGTGGAACTCGCGCATCGGCCAGCGCAGTACTTCGGCAACCTGCGGGTCCAGGTTGAGCAGCTTGGCAACATGGTCGAACTGTTGCTGCGCCATTTCGAATTCGTTGAACTTTTCAGCCATATCATCTCTCCTGATGGGGTTTTATGCGGTGAAAATATAAGCGGGCACCCCGGACGGGAGGCCCGCACTAGTTGCTCTTATGGCAAACAAACCCAGCATAGACATTTCCACCGTGAAGTGTTACCGCTTAAAGGTACACGATTCCGGGCACGGAGTCAATATGACAAAAACCACTCGCGTGCGTGACTTCCCTCGTGAGTTTTGTCACAAGGGGTGCGCAGCGCTTATTTTATTGGAAGGCTGCCTGAATTCCTATCACCCGGGATCATTCACTCCTCCCCGGCTTCTTCATCCCCGGAGTCGAGTTCCACTTGCACCTTTTCCATATCCAGGGAGATCCACAGCATCAGCATGTGCCCATCCGGCGTTTCCAGCGAACGGGCGGCAATGATGGGAGCCTTCTCTTCCAGCCCCAGGTCGTTGCGGTAATGCAGGTGGATGGGGAGCCTTGATTTCCAACGGCGGTAACAACGCTCCACGAGTGCCGGACCGTTGAACGTGCGCAGTTGGGTTCTCACCGTCAGCGGGAGATGCGGGCCTTCGTTCAGGCTCAGCGCCCAGCCGTCCTGGACGGGTTCGAATATGGGAGGCGGTCCTTCGATGATGGTGATCTTGTCTTCCATGGGTTTCCTATAGGTCAAAAATCATACCATAAAATGATTCCGTGCCGGCTTAACATTTCGTTATAATGCCATCCATGGCTCCCAAACTGACCCCCAAGATCATCCTGGAAGGCACGCGCCTGACCTTCAAGACCGAGATCGCCTTTGCGCTCAACGAGCACCCGCGCATCGTTGGGCCGCGCAAGTACCGTTACCACTCGCCGCTCATCTCGGCGGAATGGTGCGCGTTCACCAACTACCCATGGGGGCGCGGGTTGATCAACTTCGAGCCCCACGAAGAGTCGCTGGCCATGGAAACCTATGCCACCTGGCTGAGGCTCTTCGAGCTGCAGCGGTACTATTCCTGGATCGTGGACCGCTTTCACATCTCGACGCGTGCCTACCAGCTCCAGGCGCACAACAAGGACTACGATTTCCGCTGGATCGAGGAACGCCTGCTGCCGCTGAATTTCCGGCTCATTTTCCTGCAGCGTACGCCCGATTCCTTTGCTGCCGCCCGGGAAGAACGGCTGAAAGTATCCGGGAAGCCCGACCAATACAATGATTTATCCCTTTTCGTGCGCGAGCAGGAGCTGATGCGCCGCCTGGCAGGTGAATCCCTGCTGCCGCGGCTGGAACTGGACATCTCGGATAACGACATTCCGGGCGCGGTGGAGAAGATCGCGGATTGGATGGAGTCCAGCGGTGGATTGTGGATGGAATAAAAATTAAGGCTGTCCCAAAAGCATCAAATTTGCTTTTAAGATAGCCCTATAAATTACCGATTTAGCCAGTCTCAAATAATGAAATTGGTTTGTAGTGACATTGAAAAGAAAAATATCTACCAGCGAAGTTCTGCGATCAAATTTAATAATAAGAAAGTCAAATTCCACTTAATAAAATCATACCCTATCTCACCATCTCTATCTCGCCTGGCCGCCAGCTCTTGTCGTACCAGGATTGAAGCGGTCCATATAGGCGGAGGATGGTGGACCAGCCTTTGCCAGGAACCGTCTGCACCCAGTTGGTTTCATGACCTTCAGCGCGGTTGGTCCAAACCAGACTTCCACCGAAGTGTCGGCGTTGATGACGATGCCCTTTGTATTGTTGCTGATACTTGGGAACTGTTGGTCGGTCTGGAGCATCGTGCGGGTTTGGTTGTCATAGACAACGAAGGACCAGAAATCCTTTGCCGGAATTTCAGGGGGCAGATGAACCTTATAGGTCTTACTGCCGTCGAGTGGTTTGCCCTCGGCATCTACGAATGCGATAGCGTATTGTGAGCCGACCCCAACCATTTTTACTGTCATCGCTGGAGATATAGCATTCGCCCAATACCAATAGGCTAGCCGAACATCGAGAAGGCGGACGCCATCCTGAAGAAACTCGTAACTGCCGCCAATGAACGCGGTGAACCATGCACTGCCCGGGTAGTAGTAACACTCCTTGAGGCGGCTTGTGAGCAAATTGACCCGCGCCGTCGCGTTTCCGACCGCAATGGCCTCGGTAAGTATCGCCTTCATCCGCGCATCCGGTGCAAAAGGTTTACCTTTCACGATGCCTATGGCGGCTAGCATGCCAAGAGTGTCAGGGTCCAAGGTGTTAATCGGCTCCTCCTGCACGATATGGTTGATATGCTCATAGAATGTAAAATCGTTCGCAGCTACCGTGTTGAATACCTGGCCGGAAAGGTTTATAAACTTCATCGTGGGTGGATTTTCGGCCTGTGACAGTAGATATACTTTGGCGAATTTCTTAATCGTCTCGACAGCGGGTTTTGGGTCGCCCTCGACCTGAAACCCTCGCCAGGCACATAAATTGCCGAAGGTTTCCGAGTGAAGCACGTAGTAGCCATCGGGAACCTCGCCAGCATAGCCGGGAGGCAGCAGGAGGTACTTCCCACCTCTACCCCTATCGGGTCCGGCATTGCCGATATCCGCGACGTAATTGAACCAAAAATCATTAATCAAGCCGAGGACATTGGGTGGCAATTCGATAACAAGCGGTCCTTCCTTCAAGTCCAGCCACATCCAGCAATAAATTGACTCACAGTTGGGGATCAGAATCAATGACTTTAAATCCATCATGGTTTCAAAAATCCCCACAGTTTGGTTGTTATTCACGCCGATACTGTGGAGACCCTCGCGATTGGCATAGGCCTGCCCCCATGGTAACGTTGTCAGATATGCCTGCACCCCACGCTGGAAATCGAGGTTATCGTATACCTTCTCGACTGTCGCATCGTCCGGGAAGCCATCGAGGAACCGTAGTGTCCCGAGTCGCGTCTCGACGGCATCCGGCGTTAAAATTTGCGCCGGGATGTCAGTAGTCATCTTCATTTTCTTGCCCGAAGATTCGGTTTGGAATTTCATGATCTCCTCCTCTGATTTGAATGCATCCGTTTTTGGAGCGATTTTGGTATTTATAGTACCTTCGATTTCCAGGATGGATTGTATTCGTCAAAATTAGTGTATAGAAATCTATTGCCGAGATTCCACGTCGAATAAATTCGACCAACATTTTCACCTCAAAGAGGGATGATATTGATAATCTTGTTTAAGTTTAGCATCATTTCCTCCAAATGTTCATAATCTTTTGTGATCCACTTTCACATATTCGGGTATCTGAAATGATTTTTTCGGGTAGATTTAAATCAAAACAACGGATTGAGACATGAAGGATGGTATTTCTAAGCCAGGCTTTTTTCATACATCTCTTGATAAGGATATTTCTCAGAAAGCTTCATCACCACACTTCTGGCCGTTCTGATAATCTTCCCGGCCAAGAAAATGTACTTCAATCGGAACGTCTTGCCTGCACCAGTGCCGCAGGCACAGGTGATTTGCTGCCGCCCGGGAAGAATGGCTGAAAGTATCCGGGAAGCCCGACCAATACAATGATCTATCCCTTTTCGTGCGCGAGCAGGAGCTGATGCGCCGCCTGGCAGGTGAATCCCTGCTGCCGCGGCTGGAGCTGGACATCTCGGATAACGACATTCCTGAGCGCGGTGGAGAAGATCGCGGATTGGATGGAGTCCAGCGGTGGATTGTGGATGGAATAAAGAAATGGGCGACCTCAAGGTCGCCCATGTGATAACCAAAATCTAGTCTTCTTTTGGGGGTGCGGCGGGACCGTAGTCCAGCACCTCGCGCACACCCGTCCCCGAGTTCGGGAGGCCCGAGGATGCCCTTTTCTTCCATGCTGTCCACCATGCGGGCGGCGCGGGTGTAGCCGATGCGCAGTTTGCGCTGCAGCATCGAGACCGAGCCGCGCCCTTCCCGGCGGCAGATGTCGATGGCGTCGTTCATCAGCGGGTCGCCCTGGAGGGCGGTGATATCTTCGAACATGGGGACCTGCTTGAGAGGAACGCCCTGCGGAATGACATCGGCAGGCATGCTGGGAGTGCCGGCGGCGGCATAGGGACTGGCTGCCCCGGCTTGCGTGCGCCAGAAATCGACCAGGCGGTTGATCTCCATGTCCGAGACGAACACACCTTGCAGGCGAACCGGGGCGGGGGCATCCGGGGCCTGGAAGAGCATATCGCCGCGCCCGAGCAGGCGTTCCGCGCCGGGCTGGTCGAGGATGACGCGGCTGTCGGTATTGGAAGCCACGGCGAAGGCGATGCGCGCCGGGAAATTGGCCTTGATCAGCCCGGTGACCACGTCCACCGAGGGACGCTGGGTGGCCAGGATCATGTGGATGCCGGTGGCGCGCGCCAATTGCGCCAGGCGGGTGATGGTGCGCTCGGTCTCGTCGGGAGCGATCATCATCAGGTCGGCCAACTCATCGATGACGATCACCAGGTAGGGCAGGCGCTTCCCACCCTGGGAGGACACGCGCTTGTTGTAATCCTGGATATTGCGCGCCCCGATCTCGGCGAATTTATGATAGCGGTTGTCCATCTCGCGGGTCATCCACTGCAGGGCGCCGATGACGCGCTCGATCTCCACCACCACGGGTGCAAGCAGGTGGGGCACACCGTTGTAGCCGGTCAGTTCCACCCGCTTCGGATCGACAAGGATGAGGCGCAGGTCGTCGGGGGTGTTGTGGAGCAGGAAGCAGGTGAGGATGGAATTGACGCATACCGACTTGCCCGAGCCGGTCGTCCCGGCGATGAGCAGGTGGGGCATGGCCTCCAGGTTGGCTGCCTTGGGGTGCCCGGCCACATCCTTGCCCAGGGCGAAGCGCAGCGACATCCTGCCACGGGTGAAGGCTTCGTTCTCGACCACCTCGCGCAGGGCCACCAGGGACATCTCTTCGTTCGGCACCTCAATGCCCACGTAGCCGCGCCCGGCACCGGTGCCTGGATGCGGATGCGCGGCGCAGCGAGGGCGAGCGCCAGGTCATCTGACAGGGAAGCGATCTTGCCAACCCGCACGCGAGTCTGACCGGAGCGCGATTCCACGAACAGCGGCTCCACGCCGAACATGGTCACCGTCGGGCCGCGGCTGATCTCCACCACCTGCCCGGGTGCGCCGAAGGAGGCCAGCGTTTCCTCGATCAGGCGGGCGCGCTTCTCGACGAACTCCTCGTTGACCACGGGTGCCTGGGGCTTTTCCAGGATATCGCTGACCCTGGGCAGAGTCCAGGCAATGGCTGGAGCGGAGGGGAGGCCCGTCTTGATCGTCACTCCAGCAGGAGGCTGCTGCAGAGCCTGGTTGGTTCCCGGCTCGGCAGACAGCGGGGTGAATTCGCCCAGCGGTTCCCCAGCCTCGCCCGTCCGGGTGCCAGTTCCCTGGTCCGCCGGGCGCCGCGCCTGCAGCTTGTGCCGCAGCGCCTGCCCGGCTTTGCGGAGAAGCGGCCCGGCCCAGCGGAACATTTCTTCCATTGACAGGTCAAGGGTCATTGCCAGGGCAATGATCTGCCAGGCGACCACCACGATGACCGCGGCCGCGCCACCCAGGCCCTTGACCAGTCCCATCTGGAGCAGGGCGCCGAGGTGTCCGCCACCCTCGCCGGTGCCGGCGCGGGCAAGAGCGTCTGCGGCAGATCCGGAAAGGCCGTGGAAAGTCACCAGCATGCCGACAAACAGCATCCCGATGCCGACCAGGCGTTCCAGGGAGAGCGTCGGCAGGCGTTCCACGTTGCGTGCCACCAGCCAAATGCCGAGTATGACCAGTCCCAGCGGCAGGAGGTACATGCCCCAGCCAAAACCGCGCGAGAGCAACTGAACCCATTCGCCGCTCAGCGTGCTGCGGTTGGCAGAAAACAGGCTGAGAATGGTCAGCAGGCCGACGATCACCATGCCGGCGCCGAGGATATCCATCTTCTTCTCCGGATCCATCCGGGTGGGAACGCGGTTTGTGTGCCTTGGGAGTGGACCTGGGCTTGCGGGAGGGGGCCGGTTCAGGCGGCTCAGTGAATCGCCGGGCCTGTCGTTGAGGCCCCTGGTTCTTGGATGGGGCAGGGCGGGCAGCAAGGCGGAGAGTTGGCTTGCGGGAGCTGGTCTTGCGGCGGGAAGTGGGCATGACGGATTCATTATAGCACAAATGGTCTAGAGGCCATGAGCCGAGGATAACGACCCGACCGGGGAGATCCCGCTCCCGGCAGCAAATCGCGGAGAGCTGGACGTAGTGAGGTAAAATAATCCAATGTTCGAGATCATTTTCCTGGGCACCTCCGCCTCCGCTCCCTCCGCCCGGCGCGGCCTCCCGGCGCAAATCGTCAAGCATGACGAGTTTCGCTTCCTGATCGATTGCGGCGAAGGCACCCAGCGGCAGATCCTGCAGTCCGGGGTCGGCTTCCGCAGCCTGAACCATATCCTGATCACCCACGGGCATCTCGATCACATCCTTGGGCTGGCGGGATTACTGTCCACCTTCATGCGCTGGGAGACGATCGAAGAGCTTAATATTTACAGCGGGCGTTGGGCATTGGACCGCGTCAACGACCTGCTGTACGGCGTGGTATTGCGCGGCAAAAATCCGCCCATGACGCTTAACCTGCAGGAGATCAAGCCGGGGACTTTCTTCACGACGGAAGATCTCTCCATCACCGCCTTCCCTGTCTTCCATCGCGGTTCGGACAGCCTGGGGTTCAGGTTCGAGGAACGCGCACGGCGTCCCTTCCTGCCCGAGAAGGCCGAAGAATTGGGGGTGCCTCCGGGTCCCCAGCGCCGCGACCTGGTGAACGGGAAGAGCATTCAACTGGCGGATGGGCGCGAGGTGCGACCGGATGACGTGCTCGGTGCGCTCAAGCCGGGCCTGCGACTGGTGCACATCGGCGATGCCGGGCGTACCGAGGACCTGGTCTCCGACTGCCAGGATGCGGATGGACTGGTGATCGAATCCACCTACCTCGAAGACGAGGCGGAGATGGCTGAACAGTTCTCGCATCTCACTGCCCGGCAGGCTGCCGAACTGGCGGTCAAAGCCAACGTGAAACAATTAATCCTGACCCACCTCTCGCGCCGCTACCGCGAAAAGGATGTGCTGAGCGAAGCCCAGGCCATCTTCCCGAACGTGAGCGTGGCGCGCGATTTCGATACCTTCCAGATCAAGCAAGGATAAAACCATGGACGAGAAAAAATTCACCATTGGTCTACTCACTTCCGGCGGTGACTCGCCGGGCATGAATCCGTGCATCCGCGCGGTTGTGCGTGCCGCGGCAGCCCGTAACGCCCAGGTCATCGGCATCATGGATGGCTATGAAGGTCTTATCAATGGCGAGTTCCGCCCCCTTGGACCCCGCGATGTTGGCGGGATCATGCAACGCGGGGGTACCATCCTGCAGACGCGCCGATCCAAGCGATTCATGGAGAAATCCTACCAGCGCGAAGCCATCCGCAACATGAACGGCGCAGGAATGGATGGCCTGATCGTCATCGGCGGGGAGGGTTCGCTCAAGGGGGCGCACGTGCTGGCGGAGCAAGGCGTCAAGGTGGTCGGCATACCCGGCAGCATCGACAACGACATCTGGGGCACCGATATGGCGATCGGCGTGGATACGGCGATGAACACCATCATGGACGCGGTGGATAAGTTGCGCGACACCGCCTCGTCACACGGGCGCGCCTTCCTGGTGGAGGTGATGGGACGCGGCTGCGGGTATCTCGCCGTGCTAGCGGGGATCGTCTCGGGGGCTGAATTGGTGCTCACTCCAGAATCGCCGGTCACGGTGGAAGAGGTGGCGAAGTCTGTGGAAGGGGCTTACACGCGCGGCAAAACGCATGCCATCATCATCGTTGCCGAAGGCGCCAACTTAAAAGTGGTCGAATTGGCCAAAGCCCTGGACGACATGGACGTGGGTTTCACCACGCGAGTCACCATCCTCGGGCATATCCAGCGCGGCGGTTCGCCAACTGCGTTCGAACGCATGCTGGCCACCCGCATGGGCGTGGAAGCGGTGGAAGCACTCACCTCCGGGCAGAGCGACGTGATGGTCGCCCTGCAAGGCCGCAGCATGGGACTTGTCTCGCTGGTCGAGGTGACCGGGCGAACGCGTTCGATCAACCCGGAATATTTCGAGATGGCGCATATCCTTTCACGGTGAGATCCATGCCACGATTTGAAATCGACCTGAACCCCGTACACCACATCACTGCGGATGCCATTGGGCAGCCCGGTGAGCGTGTCTTTTACATCCAGGGATGGCGCGAGACCGATCCGCAACCTGTCACCATCATCATCGAGAAGATCCAGCTCCAAAGGCTGGCGCTCAGCCTGGAACAGATGGTCACGGAGATCTCACGCCAAAAGCCCGAACTGGGGCTGCCCGAAGCCGATTTCGATGCCGACAAGATGCCGATCAGCCCGCCGGTGGATCCGCTCTTCCGCGCAGGCGAGATGGGCATCGGCTACGATGTCGACAAGGACCTGATCGTCATCCTGGCGCGTGAAGTGACCCAGGAAGACGAGGACGAAGACGAGGCTGCCACGGTGAGATTCTGGTGCAGCCGGCGGCAGGCGCGCCAGCTGGCTGCCTGGGGAATTGAGGTGGTCAACCGCGGTCGCCCGATCTGCCCGCAGTGCGGACAACCGATGGAACCGGAAGGACATTTCTGCCCCAAGAAGAATGGGCACAAGAAACACTAAGAAGTGAATAGAGAACAGAACTCCGCTGGCAGGAATATTCAACAGGTCCTGGAGAATGGCGAGATCACGCTCCAGGGCCAGTTCTTGCTTGGCTCCAATTACACCTTCCTGGTCAAGGTCAAATATGAAGACCAGCTGGTGGACGCGGTTTACAAGCCGATGCGCGGCGAACAGCCGCTGTGGGATTTTCCCCCGGCCTCCCTCGCCGGGCGCGAAGTGGCGGCTTACATTGTCAGCGAGGCGCTCGGCCTGGGCTTTGTTCCAGCCACCGTGCTGCGCGAAGGTCCCTTCGGGCCCGGTTCGCTGCAGCTGCACATCGATTACAACCCCAATTACCACTACTTCAATTTCAAAGCGGCGGACAGGGTCCGCCTGGTCCCGGTAGCCTTGTTCGACCTGCTGGTCAACAATGCCGACCGCAAGGGGAGCCATGTATTCTTCCAAAAACGCACCCGCCGCCTGTTCAGCATCGACCATGGGCTGTGTTTCCATGAAGAGGATAAATTGCGCACGGTGATCTGGGATTTTGCCGGGCAGACCATTCCCGCGGGAACTCATCGAAGGTTTGCAGGCGACATTCGGACCGGCGCAATTTCACACCCTGGTGCTATCCCATGCGCTGGCCGAGTACCTGACCGAAGAGGAATTGACGGCGTTAAAAGCGCGCGCCGATGCGTTATTGGCAAATCCGGTTTTCCCAGACCTGCCAGAGGACCGGCGCGCGTTTCCTTACCCACCCTTATAATCACCCCATTGTCACCTGGAGGAGAAACTCATGTCCCATTATCGTCTTGCCCTGCTTGGTTTTGGAAATGTCGGCCGCGCCTTTGCCCGCCTGCTGCAGCGCAAAGAAGACGAACTCAGGTTCAACCTACGGCATCCACTTCATCGTGACCGGCATTGCCACCGGCAAGCACGGCATCGCGATTGACCCGGACGGCATCCGCCTCGATGAGGCACTCGCCCTGGTGGAGAAAGGCAAGGCGATCGAGTCCCTGTCCAGGCTGCCCGTCACCGACACGCTGGACTTTGTCAACTCCGTCCCGGCGGACGTGCTGTTCGAGAACTCCCCGGTCAACCATCACAACGGCGAACCGGCGGTCACCTACCTGCGCACGGCGCTGGAACGCGGCATGCACGCGGTCACCGCCAACAAGGGACCCGTGGTGCATGCCCAGCGTGAACTGACCGAACTGGCGGCGCAAAAGAAGCGCAGGTTCTTCTTCGAGTCGACCGTGATGGACGGGGCGCCGATCTTTTCGCTGTTTCGTTCGGCACTGCCGGCTGCCCGGCTGCTCTCCTTCCGCGGCATCCTGAACTCGACCACCAACCTGATCCTGGGGCGCATGGAGAACGGCGAAAGCTTCGATGAGGCGGTCCGCTATGCCCAGAAAGTGGGGCTGGCAGAGACCGACCCTTCCGCGGATGTGGACGGCTGGGATGCCTCGATCAAGGTCGCCGCCCTGGCTTCCGTGCTGATGGGGCTGCCGCTCAAACCCCAGGAGGTGGAGAGAACCGGCATCCGCGGCATCACACCGGAAATGATCGCAGCAGCCAAGGCGGAGGGGAAACGCTGGAAGCTGGTGTGCTCGGCGGAGCAGGAAGAGGGCAAGGTGCGCGGGCGGGTTGCCCCGGAACTGGTTTCGCCTGCCTCGCCTCTTTACAGCGTGGACGGCTCCTCCTCCATCGTTGAATTCCATACCGACACGCTGTCCAGCCTCAGCATCGTGGAAGGCAATCCCGGTCCGGAGACCACCGCTTACGGCCTGCTGGCAGATTTCATCAACGCGGTGAGAAAGTAATTGCCAGGGATTGGGTGAATTGAAAGAGGTCGAGGAGCTTTCCCCGACCTCTTTTTCGATCGCAATTCCAGGGCAAGGATCCAACGGGTTCGCCTGAAGATGTTCAGGCTGCCCTTTCCCAGGCGGTGCGCAACCAGCTGCGGACTTCGTCATCGATATCCGCAATGGAAAACAATTCCAGGTGGTGGGTAAATTTCCCCGGCACAGGCTCCACGATCTCCTTCCAGCGCGGCGAGGAGTCCCGGTGATCGAAGCCCAGGGTGAGCACCAGCGGTGCTGTGGTACCGTGCAGGTATCTCGCCGGAATCCACACCCGGGCGACAGCCTTCTTGCGCCAAAAGGCGACCTGGCTTTTTGAAATGCGAAGCCCGGTCGGACCGAAGGCGTTCAACGATGCCTGCACAGCATCGAAAAGGCGGCGGGATTCTGCGCAGTTGATAAAAAAATCATCCAGGGTCATGAACCGTCCGATTCTGGCAGAGGTAAGATCGGGATCTTCGACAAGAAGTATAGCACTGCCGGAATGGGCCAGCCAAGAAAAACGCCCGGCAAATGACCGGGCGTGTGTTGCTTATTTTTTGAGCCTTTCTGCGTACTTTTGGCGAAACTTGGCCACCTTGGGGGCAACGACAAACTGGCAGTAGGGCTGGAAGCGGTTGTGGGCAAAATATTCCTGGTGGTAATCTTCCGCCTTGTAGAAGGCTTCGAACGGGGTCACCTCGGTCACGATGGGATTTTCCCAGATCTTCTCCGCTTTGATCGCCTCGATCACTTCTTCAGCCGTCTTCTTCTGCCCGGGGTCGTGATAAAAGATCGCCGAACGATACTGGGTACCGACATCGCTACCCTGGCGGTTCAACGTCGTCGGGTCATGCATGGTGAAGAAGATCGTCAGCAGGTCGCGGTAGGAGAGCAACTCCGCGGTTGAACGTCACCTGGACGACCTCGGCGTGACCCGTAGCGCCGTCGCAGACCTCGTGATAGGTTGGGTGCGGCACCTTTCCGCCGGAGTAGCCGGATTCCACCGACTCCACCCCCTGAAGATCGGTAAAGATCGCCTCCAGGCACCAGAAACAGCCGCCGGCGAGTGTTGCCACCTGTGATTTGTTTTCCATAGATTTCTCCAGTAATAATCCGGGGCGACCGGTCGGTCGCCCCGGGAAAGGTGCAGATGAACCAGACCACCTGTCAGGCTAAGGAACCGGTTCCGGGGCTTTCTCGGGCTGGTCCGCCCGCTTCAGAACCACTTCCTCCTCGACCACTTCCACCAGGATGGCATCCCCTTCACGGAATGTCCCGGCGAGGAGCGCATCGGAAAGCGGATCTTCGACTTTCTGTTGGATGACGCGGCGGAGCGGACGGGCGCCCATTTCAGGGTCATAGCCGGTCTCGGCGAGCAGGTCCAACGCGGCTGACGTGGCGGTAAGCGTTACTGCGTGTTCGGTCAGGCGTTCGGTCACCTTGTCCAGTTCCAGGGAAACAATCTGGCGGATATCTTCCTTGTTCAGGGAGCGGAAGACGATGACACTGTCCAGGCGGTTGATGAACTCGGGGCGGAAGACCTTCTTGAGCGACTCGGTGAGTTTTTTACGCATCTCTTCATAGGATGCGCGCTCTTCGGTCTTTTCGTCACGGCGGAGTTGGAAGCCGAGCGAAGTCTGCTTCTTGATCTCCTCGGCGCCGACGTTGGTGGTCATGACAATGATGGCGTTGCGGAAGTCCACCTGGCGGCCCTTGGCATCCGAGAGATGCCCCTCTTCCATGATCTGGAGCAGCATGTTATGGACTTCAGGATGCGCTTTCTCGACCTCGTCAAACACCACGATCGAGTAGGGGCGGCGGCGCAGGGCTTCGGTCAACTGCCCGGCATCATCGTAGCCGATATATCCGGGAGGCGCGCCGACCAGGCGGCTGCCCGTGTGGCGCTCCATGAACTCGGACATATCCAGCTGGATCAGCGCCTCTTCACTGCCGAACATGAACTTGGCCAGGGATTTGGTCAGCTCGGTCTTGCCCACGCCGGTCGGTCCGAGGAACATGAACGAACCGATGGGGCGCTTGGGGTCCTTCAAACCGGCGCGCGCCCGGCGGACGGCCTTGGCAATGGATTGGATGGCCTCTTCCTGCCCGATGATGGACTTGCGCAGCTCGTCTTCCATGCGCAGCAGGCGCTGGCTCTCTTCTTCAGCCATCTGCATGACCGGCACCCCGGTCCACATGGCGACCACTTCGGCGATGTCATTGGAGTTGACCACCGGGCTGGTGGCGCGTTCCCAGCCGTTCTTGATGCGGGAGAGCTCGTCGTTCAACTCGGTCTCGCGCGTCTGCCAGCTCTGGACATCCTCGGCCTTGCCTTCTTCCTGGGCCAGGGTGCGGTTGGCACGCGCCTGTTTCAACTGCGTGTAGATGTCCTTGGCCGAGGTGGAGGCGCCGGACTTGTACATGCGCACACGTGAGGCGGATTCGTCGATCAGGTCGATCGCCTTGTCGGGCAGGAAGCGGTCGGAGACATAGCGGGCCGACAGCCTGGCAGCCGATTCGAGAGCTTCATCAGATATGACCAGGTGATGGTGCTCCTCGTACATTTTGCGGATGCCTTTGAGGATCTCGATCGTTTCCTCGACGGTCGGTTCATCGACGACGATGGGCTGGAAACGGCGTTCGAGGGCGGCATCGGATTCGATGTGCTTGCGATACTCGTCCAGCGTGGTGGCACCGATGCACTGGAGTTCGCCGCGCGAAAGGGCGGGCTTGAGGATGTTGGCGGCATCCACCGCAGAACCTGCGGAACCGGCACCGACCAGCATGTGGAATTCATCGATGAAAAGGACGGACTTGGTCTGCTTGAGCTCGTCGATGACGCGTTTCAGGCGTTCTTCGAACTGGCCGCGGTACATCGTCCCGGCCACCAGCGAACCGACGTCCAGTTTGAGGACGCGTTTTCCCAACAGCGGGGCAGGGACATCACCCTCGGTGATGCGCTGGGCGAGGCCTTCCACGATGGCGGTCTTGCCCACGCCGGGTTCCCCGATCAGCGCCGGGTTGTTCTTGGTGCGGCGTGCCAGGATCTGGATGACGCGCTCGATCTCGGTCTGGCGCCCGATCACCGGGTCCAGCTTGCCTTCTTCTGCCAGCGTGGTCAGGTCGGTGGCAAGTTGGTCCACCAGGGGGGTCTTCGGGTCTTGCTTGCCTGCCGGGCGGGCTGTCTCGGGGACTGCCGACTGCTGGGGGGAGACATTTTCCTGCAGGACGCGGCGTACCTGGCGGCGAACCTGGTCGTCGGTGATGCCCAATTTTCGCAACACCTCGGCGCCGTTGCCGCCTGCCTGGGTGAGACTGAGCAGCAGGTGCTCGGTGCCGACATAATGGTGGCCCATTTTGCGGGCCTCCTCGAGGGCGATCTCCAGCGCTTTCTGGGTCTCGGGGGCGAGCTCGATCCTGCCGTCCGTATAACGACCTTCTCCAGACACACGCTGCACCATTTCGCGCACACGGTCGAACTCCAGCCCGAGCTCGTGGAGCACACGCCCAGCCACGCCGCCGTCTTCTTCGAGCAAGCCAAGCAGAAGGTGGTCGGTGCCGATCAGTCCCTGGTGGGCACGCTCGGCTTCCTGGTGAGCCAGGGCGAGCACACGCCGTGCCGCGTTGGGTAAAAGTTTCCATACCAGCCATAGATAACTCCAATAGTAAAGGGAAATCCCATCCTGCAATCAGACAAAAAATGTCTGGTTTGATTCTACCAAATTGCAGGGTGGATCATGTATGAAAATGATTAGAGTTTTCGAGGAGCGCGCCGGGGAAGCCTAGCGGGTGAGTTTCCACTGTGCCGGCTTGTTACCCCGGTTGTTGATCTTGAGGGCGAAACCCTGCCCGCAATCCGGGCAACCAAAGGAACATTCGATCACATCCGGCCAGCTGCCGTCCTCTTCCACGTCCGCCAGGTCGGTATAGGAGGGGAATTCGACCAGCCTGCCATCCTCCACCAGGCCGCGCAAGCGCCGAAGGAAACGGGTCAGCTCTCCCTTGGACGAGACCTGGCGTTTCTCGGCAACGGGTTTGCAATTTTTACAGGCCATCAGCGATCATCTCCATCTCCGCCGATCTTGCCACGTTCCAGGCGGGAATACAGTTTTTCGATGTTGCCTTCAGCGACTTCATCCAGAGAGATTTCCAACTCGGTGCATACCTGGGCAATGTACCAGAGAACGTCACCGAGTTCACCCTTCAAGGCCTCGCGCTCGGGTTCCCCGATCACGCCGCCTTTATCCCTGAATATCTTCTTGACCTTGCCAGCCACCTCGCCGGCTTCGTTTGCCAGGCCGAGGGTGGGGTAGATGACCGGGTGCCCGATGGCCGGATATTTAGCCGTGCGGCGGGATTTTGCCTGGTAAGTGGTGAAATCCATCGTGATCTATCCTTGGTTTCCATTATTATGGCGGGCCACAATATATGCCTTCCAGCCCATTGCTTCGAGCGATGGAACGAGCGGGAGACCGGCACGCATCCAACTGATCCGGTAACCGGCGGCGGTCAATGTTTCCCACGCCACCCGGGAAGACTCGGGACCGTGGAGCTCCATCAGCATCAACGGATGGACCTCTGCGAGCAAGCGGCGCATTCCCGGAAGCGCCAGGACCTCCCCGCCCTCGATATCCATCTTGATAACCTGCGGAGCAGGATTGCCCTGGGCGTAGACAAATTCGTCGAGGGAGATCCCAGCGACGGTCACCTGCGCCTGGTAGCGGTCATCGCGCCCGGCAGAACCCTGGACCTTGCCCATACCGCCGGAGGCGTGGACCAGGAAGGTTAATGGACCGACAGCCTGCGTCACTGCAGCGGGGACAACGGTGACCCGCGAGCCGATACTGTTCAGTTCCAGGTTATGCCGCAGGCGCTCCACATTGGCAGGCAGCGCTTCGAAGGCGTACACCCGTCCCTGCTCGCCGGCGGCTTTTGCCAGCAGGAGGGAAACGTAACCGATATTCGCCCCGACATCGTAGATGACCACCCCGGGGTGGACCAGTTCGTCCAGAAGGGATTGAAGATCCGGTTCGTAGGTACCGAGCCAGTAATCCTTCTCGTTGTGCATATCGAGCAGCAGGGTGAAACCAGCCAGACCGCCTGCTGCCACGCGCACTTCGCTCATACCGGAAGGCGCAGCACGGTTCAGCTCGCGGCGGATGAGGCGTGCCAGTGGTTTAGAGCGATAGATCGCCTGCTTGACCGGGGCGGGCAGGATCCTGGCAGCAAATTCGGCGCATTTCAATAACAGTTTCGACATAAGATTTACCACTAAGTCTCAAAGACACGAAGTCTATAAAATCATCCTTTTGAGGTCCTATTTGATGTATGAACGAAGTAAGCTGCATCCACAATTTGAGTTGCGATCAATTCAGTTCCTGGCGGAAGTGGGATATGGTCTCCCGTTCTTACCATGGTTTCCTCCGGAAATATCCGTGCCCTAGTGCCTTTGTGGTTATGTTCAAAACCACGACACAATCCAGAGAAAAAAGCTGTGGATATTGCATGCTGCGTAGATCGACACCTGGAAACTCGCAGAAATTATACCCCAGGCAGGAGTGATATAATTTCGGACAGGAGATGTCCATAATGTACCTTTATGAAGGTCACGACCGCCGCAAGGAAGAGGAGCGCATCAGCAACGAAGGCCGCCTGCCACCCGGGCAGGCATTGACCTTGAAATTCCCAGTGCTTCACTACGGGCCGGTCCCGCCTTTCAATCCCGACACCTGGGATTTTCGCCTCTGGGGCGAGGTGGAAGAAGCGAAAACCTGGACATGGGAGCAGTTCAACCAGCCTGCCCCGCACCCGGATCACCCTGGACCTGCACTGTGTGACCCGTTGGAGCAAGGCGGATACCACCTGGGAAGGTGTCTCGGTGAGATCCCTGGTGGAGCAGGGTTTCATCCGGCTAAAAGACACCGCGGCGCACGTCCTGCAGCATGCCGAGTACGGTTTCACGGTCAACCTGCCGCTGGAAGTGGTGCTGCAGGAGAACTTCCTGCTGGCAACCCATTTCAACGGCGAACCCCTGACGCCAGAGCACGGATACCCGCTGCGCGGGGTGGTTGGTGCCATTCCCGGGCGGGAAGAATTAACCACACCTTACCTTTGGAAGGGGGCCAAGTGGCTGCGCGGGTTGGAATTCATGCAACGCGACAAGCCGGGATTCTGGGAGAAAGCCGGGTACAACAACCGCGCGGATGTCTGGAAGGAAGAACGGTACGAGTAAGTCCACCCCAGTCTACTATTCGTAAAAAAATGAAGCCGGGTGATCATACCCGGCTTCATGATTAGTCTCGATGTTCCAGCCTGTCTTACGGCCTGGTGCCCAAGGTTATGGTGATATCCACGCTCTCGGAGCCGCGCAGCACGGTCAAAACGATCGTTTCGCCGGGCGACTTGTGCAGGACCAGGTAGCGCATCAGGTCGTCGAAGAGCTGGAGCGGCTGTCCATCCGCGGCGATGATCAGGTCGCCACCCGACAGCAAACCTTCATATCCCGGCTGGGTGATCGCCTCGGTTCCGGCGCGGATACCAGCCTGCTCCGCCGGTCCCCCTTCAATGATAGTGGTGACATAAGCGCCGGTGGTTTGCTGCAAGCCGAGAACGCCAATCAGGTCCAGGGTCAGGTCGTCCATGGCGGAAAGGCCAAGGTAGGGATAATCGAACTTGCCTTTTTCGATCAGCACCGGAATGATACGCTTGACCGTATTGATCGAGATGGCGAAGCCAATCCCCGAATTCACCGGCTCCCCAACGCTGGTGGAAGAACCGGTACGAATGGCGCTGTTGATGCCAATGACGGCCCCATCCAGGTTGAGCAACGGACCACCCGAGTTGCCCGGATTGAGGGCGGCATCGGTCTGGATGATGTCACCGTTGGCGAAGAAACCACCACCCGTGCCCGCAGCGACGGTTGGAAGGGCGCGTCCAAGCGCAGAGATGATCCCGGTGGTCATCGTCCCGCTCAAGCCGAAGGGGTTGCCGATGGCGATCACGGTCTGCCCGACATGCAGGGTGTCCGAATCGCCCATGGGGAGAGGAAACAGTTCGCCTGCCGGCGCATCCACTTTAATGACCGCCAGGTCGGAATAGGCATCCGTGCCAATCACATCGCCATAGACTTTGAAGCCCGAGGCGAAATCAATCTCCACACGTGTCTCCCCTTCCACCACGTGATTGTTGGTGACAATATGACCCAGGCCGTCATAAGACCCAGCCCGATCCCTGCCCGGTGCTGGTGCGGATCGAAACCACTCCAGGGCTGAATTGCTGGTAGATGGTGGTTAACAATTCCTGCTGATCCGCCAACGCCACCGGCTGCAGGTTGGAGGCGAGGGTGGGGATGGGATCGGTATTGACTGTCGGTGTGGGTATGATACTGGTGAACTGGCAGGCCAGCATGGTCGCCATGATGATCAGAAGAATTACCGGTAAAACAACTCGTTTCTTCATGTTCTTTCTCCTGAAGAGTATTCTAGACCTCCACCAGAGGGTGCGTCAAGCATGGGGGGGCAGGTCTAATACAACTCTAACCTGCCCGATTGCAGTATACTCATTGAAATTCTGTGAAAAAGTGACGGATCAATGGACTCGATCTGTATTTATTGCGGTTCGGCAGACGGCATCTCCCCGGAATTCGTGAGGCTGGCGCGTTCCACGGGTTCGACACTGGCACGCGCCGGGCTGGTCATCATCTACGGCGGTGGACGCACCGGGCTGATGGGCGCGCTGGCAGATGCAGCCCTCGAAGCTGGAGGGCAGGTGATCGGTGTCATCACCGAGAGCATGAACACTGCCGCCCTGGCGCATCCGGCCCTCACCCGCCTGGAAGTGACCGCCACCATCCACCAGCGCAAGGCGCGCATGTACGAACTTGCCGATGGTTACATTGCCCTGCCCGGCGGTTTCGGCACGCTGGACGAACTCTTCGAGACGCTCACCTGGGGGCAGATCGGGGAACATGCCAAGCCGGTTGGATTGCTGAACGTCAATGGCTATTACGACCCCTTGCTGGAAATGCTCGACCGCGCCGTTGCCGAGAAATTCCTGTTTCCCGAACACCGCCGAACCCTGCTGTGCCAGGTCCGACCCACAGCTCCTGTTGGAGGCCATGCAAAACCACCAGCACCCGCACGAGGCAGTCAAGCGCTGGATGCGGCAGACAAAGGTATGATCCTGCTGACAACGGACCTGTCGGATGCCGCCCTTGACCTGCTGGAGGAAGGCGAAGCCAGGGTGGATGCCTTTGAAGTTGGTCCATGGTTTCAACCTTCACAGATCGAGGCATATCGCAGGCAGCTGCCGGACATTCCCTTCCACTTCCACGCTGCGGACATGCTGCAGGAGGTGGGCTCAATTTCCCGGGGGATTGCGAAGATAAGTACATACCTGTCCGCCACGCGTAGTCCCTGGGTATCGATCCATCTTTCCATGCAGGCGCGCCATTCCCAGCCTAATCAATTACGTGCCAACAAGCCCCTGGATACGGAACAGGCCACCCGGAAATTTGTTCACATGGTGGAAAGGCTGAAAAGGGCGGTAGGGGTACCTGTACTGCTCGAGAATGATGAACCTGCAGCCGCGGAAGGCGATCTGTTCGATATCGAGCCTAAAAATATCAGCGAGGTTTTAAATATCACAGGTTGCAACCTGCTGCTGGACAGCGGTCATGCCCGGATTTCCGCAGAGCGATTGCACGTGGATGTCCACGACTATATCCAGGCTCTGCCGCTGAAGCGGGTGACCCAGATCCACGTCAGTGGACCGCGGATCAAGAACGGCTGCCTGTTCGATGCTCATGAGCCGCTCACGGAAATTGATTACGATCTGTTCACTTTCCTATTATCCAGGACTCACCCAAAAGTAGTAACACTGGAATACATCCGCGAGCGGGAAGCCCTGAAAGAGCAACTGATCCGTTTGCGAAAATTGATCTGAATGAGGTATCATCCGGGGGCGAATGATCACCAGCATGGACACAACCTCTCCCACCTTCCACATCGGCCGCGTGCCGGTCTACGGGGATGCCATCCTCTCACCCATGGACGGCTTCTCGGACTGGCCCTACCGGTCGATCTGCCGTTCCCTCGGCTCGGCGATGAGCTATACCGAGTTCATCCGCGCCGAGTTCCTGGTGCGCGCCTTCAAGCACATGAAGATGCGCATGAGGTACGACGAGGCCGAGCGCCCGGTGGCGATCCAGATCTACGGGCACGAACCGGACGAGATCGTCGCCGCGGCGCTGCGCGTGCAGGAGGTGCGACCGGATGTGATCGACATCAACATGGGCTGCCCGGCGCGCACGGTGGCCAGCCGCGGCGCGGGCGTGGGGTTGATGCGCTACCCACTCAAGGTCGCGCGCCTTTTCCGCAAGCTGAGCGCCGAGCTTGATATCCCGGTCACCGCCAAGATCCGCATCGGCTGGGAAGACTGCCGCAACTACATGCTCATCGCCCGCATCGTGGAGGAAAACGGGGGAGCGGCGCTGGCATTTCACGCCCGGACGAAGGAACAGGGCTACGGGGGGCAAGCGGACTGGGATGCGATCGCCGAAGTCAAGGCAGCGGTGAAGATACCGGTCATCGGCAACGGGGACGTGGTCACGCCTGGAGACATCGACCGCCTGAAGGCATACACCGGCTGCGAGGCGGTGATGATCGGGCGGGCGGCGGTGGGCAACCCGTGGATCTTCGCCCGCATGGAGCGCAGCGACGTGCCACTGGCAGCAGTCCGGGAGATGGTCCACCTTCACCTGGAGCGAACGCTGGAGTTCTACGGCCAGGACAAGGGTCTGTACCTGTTCCGCAAACACGCCATGGAATACCTCAAGTTGCAACACATCCCGCGTCACACCCGGGTGCACATCATCGAGCAAAAAGACCCGGAAGGATTCCTGGCAGCGCTGGAAGAGACCTGGGCGGAGCTGGCAAAATAGCCGTCCCAGGCATTCCCCACAACACCCTCCGCGTGCCTGCGGAATAAATTTTTAATCGAGCAAGAGCATCCTTGACCAGGCTATCCCCGGCAGCGCTGACGGAAGGGCCTGCTTTTTGGCATGCATCCCGACTGGTGGAAGTATTCCCCCGTGGGGTGCCAATAACTCCAAAAGAAGGATGGAATCAGCCCAACTTAATGATATATATGATTAGGCCTTGTATGCGTGTATTGCCAAGGAGGAAAAATGTTCGCAAAAATCCTATCCAGCCTGACAGTTGCCGGCCTGCTCCTCGGGAGCACTGGCTGTACCATCGAATTTGCTACCCCTGAACCGCCCTATCGACCAGAATATACCCCTTCCGAATGCCCATTCGACCTTCCGGAGAGGATGGTGGAGGGGGAGGAGGTGGAATGCGGAATCCTGAGTGTGCCAGAAGACCGTGAAAATCCACAGGAGCGCACGCTGAGACTTGCCGTGGCGATCTTTCACCCGGAGGGCGCGCCCGGCAGCCTGGAACCGGTGATCTACCTTGCCGGGGGCCCGGGAGCCAGCGCCTTGAAAATGGTCTCACTGTCGTTCGAGCGGAATTTTGCTCCCATCCTGGCTGCAGGACGCGACCTGGTCCTGTTCGACCAGCGCGGGGTGGGTTTCTCCGAGCCGGCCCTGGATTGCCGGGAAGTCAGCGACTTGAGCATCGAACTGCTGGACCAGGAACTCGACGGGCAGAGAATAACCGATGCTGAAATGGAGGCGCTTTTCGATGCAGCCTTTCGCAATTGCGAACAGCAGTTGGCCGAGATCGCCGACCTGAGCATGTACAACACGCTGGCCAGCGCGGCGGACGTGAACGATTTGCGCCTTGCCCTGGGCTATGAGAAGGTCGACCTGTGGGGCGCATCGTACGGCACGCGGCTGGCGCTGGAGGTGATGCGGGATTACCCTGAAGGGGTGCGCAGCGTGGTGCTGGATGCGGTCTATCCCCCGGACGTGGATATCTACCTGGAGACACCTGGCAACCTGGAGCGTGCATTGAATTGGCTGTTCGACTCCTGTGCAGATGACACGGCTTGCAATGTGGCTTACCCGGACCTGCGCAACGTCTACTTCGAAACGATCGCCAACCTGAACGAAAACCCGGTCGAGATGACCATCAGCGATCCACTCAGCCACAGGGTCCATTCGGTCCTGTTCGACGGGGATACGCTTTTCAGCCTGGTGTTCATGCTGCTCTACGAGAGCCAGGCTCAACCCTTCCTGCCCTGGTTGCTGGATCAAGCCTGGCGGGGGGAGATGGAAATACTTGGTGATGTGTACGGATCCGCCCTGGCGAACAGCAGCCTCTCGAGCCGCGGGATGACGTTCTCGGTGCAATGCAACGAAGAACTTTCCTTCAGCACGCAGGAGCAATACGATGAAACGCTGAGGGCTTATCCCGAACTCGCCCCGTACCTGCGGGCGACGATCCTGGGGGATGCGAGCTATGATACTTGCGCCTTCTGGGACTCCGGCCAGGCAGACGGGCAGGAGAACGAGGCGGTGAGCAGCGAGATCCCGGCGCTGATCCTGCAGGGCGAGCTCGATCCGATCACGCCACCCGCCTGGAGCCAGCATGCGGCCGAAACGCTGCCGAACAGCTTTTATGTGTTATTTCCACGTGCAGCGCACGGAACGTTGAACTCCGAATGCGCCTGGGGGATGGCAGTGGCTTTCCTGCAGGACCCCGAACAGGCACCGGATGCGACCTGCATCGCCGAAATGGAGGCAGGTTCCCTTTTACATCCCCTAGGACAGGGTGGAAAGCACCACCTGGGAGAGGGTTCCGGGCAGGAGACTACAAATCCCCAAGCGGAGACCAAGCCGGTGAAGCAACTGCCCTGCCGGCATGGAGCGGCAGGGCAGGGAGAGCATCATGGTAATGGTACGTCTTTCCGTACCCCAAATGACCTGCTAGTCCGGGAGACCCAGCAATTCCTTTAATTTCCTCTCGTCATAGTTGACCAGGACCTGGCCGCGGATATTGAAGGTGGGGGTGGTCTCGTTGCCGTCCGCCCAGCCGCGCACGCGCGCCGCGGCTTCACGGTCGAGGGTGATGTCAATCTCGGTGAAGGCGATGTTATTCGCCTGGAACAAGAGGCGCGCCCGCTTGCAGCCGGGGCACCAGGAGGTGCAGTATATGACCACGTCGGCATTCGGTTCTCCCGCTGAAAAGCTCCTGACCGGGTGCGCGGCAGACCATAAGGCCGCCTGGGGGTCCATCTTGCGCAGGACGCGGAAGAGCTCGTCGTTGTCGGGCTGCAAATCGATGTCGTGAATGTCCACGTAGCGGACAATGCCTTCCTTATCCAGGACGAAGATGGCGCGCTCGCTTTTACCTTCCTTGCGCAGCACGCCGTATTTCTTCGCCACCGCGCCGTGGGGGTAGAAATCGCTCAACAACGGGTAGGTGATGCCATCCAGGCTGTCTGCCCAGGCTTTCAGGCAGGGGACACTGTCCACACTTAGACCCAGAACCTGGGTCTGCATCCCTTCGAAGCGGTCCTTGAGGGCCTCGTACGAAGGGATCTGCGCCGTTCAGACAGGTGTCCAGGCGAGGGGGAAGAAGGCGAGGACGACGTTCTTGCCGCGGAAGTCACTCAACCTGACGGTTTTATCGTTGTGGTCCTTGAGGGTGAAATCGGGTGCTCGTTTACCAATACGAGGGATCATTTTAACTCCTTAGTGAAATGAGGATAACAAATTTCTACGGCTCTGGTTGGTGTCCCCGCCGCAGAGGATGGGGGTGGTTACACTTCTGTCATTGCGAAGAGCGAAGCGATGAAGCAATCTATAAAACCAGGCGGAGATTGCTTCACCCCTGACGGGATTCGCAAAGACACACACCACAGTCCTGGCATTATTGGAAGCGGAAAAGGATCTCGCCGCTGACCACGTCCACGCAATAGAGGTCGGCGTCCAGCGAGAAGTAAAGACGCCTGCCCTGCCAACCGATGACCGTGGGGACGGAGTAGAAATCGCCGGTGATGGCTTTCAGCTTGACAGGCAGCTCGGAGAGGACCGTCCCGGTGGACGGGTCCAGCGCCTGGACGAGGAGCTGGTGCGGATCGGCCTGGAAGTAGACCAGGATCAATTGACCCTCGAGCAGGCTCCAGGTCCAGCCTGCCTGGTCGGCGTCCACCAGCCCGATCATTTCATTGGGCGGGTCGACCGGGCTGGCGCTGCCCATGTCCAGTTGCCAGAGACGGGCACCGCTGGCTAACTCCACGCCCCACAGCTCAAAGCGCTCGCTGCCACGCGTGCGGCGGGCACGGACGATGAGTGTATCACCACTTAATGCCAGGGGGAGGAATTCATAGTCTTCATCGGCAAGCAGTTGGCGAACGGTCCCATCCCCCTTGTCGACGGCGAGGAGCTGGTCGTTGGTGTTGAAGTAGACGTCCTGCCGGGTCTCAAAAGCGACCACGCCGAAAGGCGAGAAGGAGAAGCTGGTCTCGGGGATCATCTGCCAATCGGGCTGGCCACTGAACAGGTCAAGACGCTGGATGCAGCCGTAGATGTAGTCGGAGAAGAAGATGAGGCTGTTGGCGGCTGGATCGTAAATGAGCGGGGAATCCGGGTCGATGGTGAGGGTGGTGTATTCGTCCTGGACGCAACCGGGGGCCAGGGTGCGCTGCTCAGCGCCGGTGCGGGGATCGATGAAGATGAGTCCGTAGTCATAGCTGTCGCCGAGGTAATCCACCACCACGAGCGAGTCGCCCATCATGCGCAAGTTGCGGTCGTAGCCGGAGAGGCGCCGCGACCAGACCTGCGAGCCGGTGGCGGCGTCGTAAGCCTGGATGGACTGGTCCACGTTGGAAGTCAGTACCCGCCCGGCGGTGACCAGCAGGGTGGCAGCGGTGTAGTTCAGGCGGTCCGGCATGCTTGTCTGCCAGGCGAGCGAGCCGTCGGACTTGTTGTAAGCCAGGAGCAGGGTCTCGTTGGCGGCGTAAACCTTTTCACTGTCCTGGGCTAGGAAATCGAAGCTGCCATCCCCGGTCAGGGCGGCTGCCCGCCAGGCGAGCTTGCCGCTATCGGCATCCAACAGGCCAACCTGGTAGGTCTCATCGTTGACATTATAGAATGCGGCTGCCAGGTCCGGGTTGCCGGGATCGGAGGGCACCAGGATGGCGGGTCCGTTGGCGATGAGCGTATCCAGGACCGGTCCGCCGGTCTGCAGGAAGATGAATGCCAGGAGCCCCCCGACAAAAAGCAACACGGCCAGGGCAACGATGCAACCGGCGCGCGAGTTGCGGGCAGCCTTGACCGCCGGGGCAGGGGTTCCCGGGATCACCGGGCGGGGAGCCACGGGGATGCCGGTCAGGGCGGCTTCCACCTGGTCGATGGCGTCCTTGGCCTGGGTCAGGCTGGTGTCGTTGACCTCGCGGTAGCGCTTGATGGCCTGGATCTTGTTCCCGCCACGCAGCAGCTCCTTGACCTCTTCCAGGATGCGGCTGGTATCCTCGGCGGTCATTGGGCCGGAGACGACGTGGATCTCGACCACCTTGCCGGCGGCGAGCGCTTCGACGGCATCCTTGGCTTCCTTCAGGCCGACGGCATACACCTCGCGGTAGCGGTGGATGGCGTCGATGAGGTTGCCGGACTCTGCCAGGCGGCGGATCTCGGCGAGGGCATCGCCGGAATCGGAGACCTGCGGAGTGACGACCCCGGGGACGAAGGCAGTGTTCTTGCAGAACTTGCAGCGGACGAGGGCGCTGGTGCCATCCACCTCCAGCGGCGCACCGCAGGAGGGGCAGGTGAGGGTCTTGGGCAGATTTTCGGTCATGAAGGCTCCGGAAAATTTCCACTATTATCATACAGATTGGGGGAAACAGGCAAGGATGGAGGAAATAGGTGATTAGGGAGCAGGTAATTAGGTGATCAGGGACCAGAGAACAGGGAACGGTGACCAGTAGGGGCAAGTCTCACCCTTGCACCTACCGGTGCTGGCGGGTGCAGGCAAGACCCGCCCCTACACACCCTCACACGGCAAGAATTATCTGTTGACCTCGACCCTCCCATTGTATATAATGAATTCATCCCTTTCACCTATTTTCCGTTGACAGATCTTCCAGTCCAATCCATCCGTCAGGCATTCCGGGACCAGGTACAAACCCCAAAAGGAGAGATATGAGCGATGCCTTTTCAACTCCACGAAACCGGATAACAACCATTGTCCTGCTGGTTTTGTGTGTCCTGTCAGCCATTGCTGCTGTCCTTGTTGGCATAGATGATAACCTTCCCGGCGTATTTCTTGCCTTGTTCGCCGGGATAGCCTTTGTGCTCGCTTTTTCCCACCCATGGCGGTCCATCAGGAAGTTCTTGTTCCTCCTGCTGGCATCCGTCCTGGGCTTTGTTTTCTTGATCATCCTGAATATTGCACTGGATTTCATCACCCGGAACCCGGCAACCTCGGATTCCCTACGGAACCTGCTGCAAGGCAGGGCTGGCGACGCCGGGATCCTGGTCCTCTCCATGCTCAGCATGGCGGCATTCCTGGTCGCTGCAGTCGGCTCCCTTGTCTTGTTCATCCGCAGCCGCCGGAAAAAGTGACCCTTTGGAACGTAGAACCGACATATTGTGCCGCGAGCAGAACAAACGCACCGCCATCCCTCTCCACCAATTTCATCCTTCGATGTACCCTATCCAGCAGGTATTGGAGGTGAATGATGCCTGATAAAAGATGCCCTCATTGCGGTTTGTGGAACCTGGAGACTGCGCTCCAATGCGATTGCGGGTATAACTTCTCCACCGGTACCAAGCCCGGGGTGGATTTGGATGGGAAAAATCGAGCTTCTTCGCGGATGGCTTGGCTCGGCTTGGGATTGAGCCTCCTGGGCACCCTGCCTTACCTGTTCCTTGCCGGTTTTTATCTCTCCCGGACAACTCCCGCCCATGAGGCGATCAGCACCATCACCTCCTACGCATTGCTTCCCGGTTTCTTCTTCGGCTTCATCTTCGGTCTTACCGGGATTACCCTGGGATTCCTTGCCTTTGCCCGCACTCCTCGGAAGATGAAGATCCTGGCTATTGCCATCGGCTGTCTGATCCTTGGCGTTGCCGGGATCATCGGCAATGTCTGGTTCTACGCCACCTGCCAATTCTGTCAATAAAAACCAAAGGATCAATCTCCATAAATAATAAAGGAACATTGATGATATCCAAAGATGGAAACATGGAAGAAGAAATAAGAGCACTGGAATTGGACTCTCTCTCCGCGCAAAAGTGGGCGGAGGATGGAAAGGTCGAGCAATGGATTCACAAGTACCTGTTGAGCGGAAGAGGAGGGAGGTCAGATCCGGAATTTTCGGAAGGCTTGAGACGGGAAAAACGCTGGTGGAATGGACCCCTTGAACTTAACCTGAACGAGCTTTCTCCGGCTGTTGGCACAGATCCCGGCATGGAATATGTGGTTGATATGTCTTATTGGGATGCCAGGACCAGCAAGCTGGCACAGGCGTTTTCCAATCCAATCTCACTACCGCCACTGATCGCCGAGTATCGAGCAGGCGAGTTGAGCATCCGCGACGGGAACACGCGCTACGGGGCGATGAAATTGCTCGGATGGCCCACCTGCTGGGTGATCATCTGGTACAACTCGGAAGGTGACTATCGGCAGCACAATGAAATTCTGTTTGGGCAGAAAAAGGTCTGACACCTACTTCAGCAAAATCCCTGGCAACAACAAACCTGGCGGGGAGAATTTACTCCCCGCCAGGTGCGGCACTCCAGGTCCCCTATACTGGAAGAAACTTCATGGAACAAAGGTCACAACCAGCGTCCTGGTTGCATGTTTCGACTTTCTCATTGGGCGTGGCGCATGGCCCCGGATATCCCAGCCATTCCACTGCATACCCGCACGGCGCGTACCAGTGCCCGGTGAAGGTGTGCGTCCCGCTCATGCCAGAGGGGAAGTTAAATCCCCACAGCCGGGTAAGGATATCCGGGTCGCCGCTCTCCGCTGAGAATCCTTGAAGTCCTCCCTGACGAGGACCCCATCCACCTCCAGCTGGAAATCAAAGATGCCGATGGCACCATCTTCCGAGGTCTGGATCCAGCCGTGCTGGATGTAAAAAGGTGCCCCGGCCGGGAACTCGATCGAGGCATCGCGGACGCGGATCTTCTCTCCGACCGGTCCGCCTGCAGCGGTGACCACCGCAGGGTAGGTCACGGCGAGTAGGGCCACGACCAGGAAGACTGTGACAATCAACGTAATCTTTTTCATCTTATTGCTCCTTTCATTGAACAGGGGGAAATGAATTGGACAATATGCTCACGGGATGTTCGAGAAGGTGTGGTAGAGCGGGATGATGCCAACTTCGGTCTCACACAGGATGCGCTCGGCCTCAATATAAAGAGCCTGGCGGGCTGCCGGGACCCGGTTATAGGATGCCTGCATGACCAAAGTGTCAAAGTCTGCGTTGGAGAAGTGACCGTAGTTGAAATCTCCGTCGGTCTGAAAAATGGAGCGGATAAAATCCGGGTCATTCCCGGGATCGGGAAGCCACCCATTCCAGAACAACTCCGGGGGATCGGTGCGGATACGCTCTCCAAAATGCGGCGGCTGGAGCACTTCCACGTCGACGGTCACCCCCAGGTGGGTTTGCCACATCTCCGCCATGGCGACTGCCATGTTATAGCGCGCCCCGGGAGCGGTATCCCCGTAGGAGTTGACGAGAAACGTAACCCTGGGGAAGGAGGCGGTATCGGTGTAGCCCGCCTGGGTCAGCAGGTCCCTGGCGGCGGCAGGATCAAAGGTGATGCCCACTTCCCCGTACAGGTCGCGCCCGAGAGTCTGCGGGTGGAGGAACGAGGTTGCCGGTCTTGGATCGACCGCATACCACATATCAGCCATCTCCACGATCCTGTCGCGGTCGATCGAGGCGGCGAATGCTTTCCTTACCAGGGGATCGTTGAACGGGGGGAGCTGGTTGTTGATCGTAATGATAACGCTCGACGGCCATTTGGCTCTATCCAGCGGGAGCCAGGGAATATCCGTGCCGAGTGAAGACAAGGGTACAACGACAGATCCCGGTAAAGGCGTGGGCGAGGGAGTAATTGTCGGTATCAGCGGGGTGGGGGAAGGGGAGGCAGTTTCGGTTGGTGGAATCACCGTCAGGGAAGGCAGCGGAGCGCCGGGCTGGCCATCGGGATCCTTTTCCAGCCCGATTTCAAAAATGAGATTACATGAGGCCAGCGAGAAAAAGGTGATCACCAATAGGATCGATATGCTTAGTTTCATGGGACCTCCAAAAATACTTTGATTACAGCTTTATTGTATAGCGTGGATATTTCATGGAAATAACAGCAATGTTACGGTTTCGCAACAAGGGAGGCTGAATTCGATACCCGCAGTAGGCGGCATACTGGGCTGGAGGGTGGGGCTTGAACGGGGAGACGGATGGAACGATCAACTGGCTGGCAAATGGATGGTGAACACGGTCCCCTGGTCGAGACGGCTGCGCAGGCTTACCCGGCCTCCGTGCCGGTCAATGATGGCACGCACCAGGGACAACCCCAACCCGCTGCCGGCAACACCCCTGCCTGCCTGGCCGCGAAAGAGCTCCTCCCAGACATGGGGCTGCTCGTCCATGGGGATGCCGGGTCCCGTATCGGCAACCTCGATGACCAGCTCCTGCCCATTTTCAGAAGCGCGCAATTCCAGCGTATCCCCCGGCCGGGTGAATTTGAGCGAATTTTCCAACAAGTTGTGGACCGCCAACAGGAGCAGGTCGGCGTCCCCCTGGATGGCTGGCAACGGCCAGGGAGCCTGCGGCAGGCTCAGGTTCAGTTTTCGTGCGTGCGCCTCCGGGTGCTCCTGCGCCATCTGGAAGGCTTCGCGCAGCAGGGCAGGCATATCCACCGGCAAATGCTCCAGCTGGCAGACCTCGATCTCGGCCAGTTTGCGCAGGTCGGCAGACAGGCGGCTCATGCGCAGCGCCTGGGTCTCCAGGCTGGCGAGGGTGGCGTGGTCGATGCCTTCGAGTTCGATTCCCCCAGGTTGGCAAGACCGGCACGGATGGCAGTCAGGGGATTCTTCAATTCGTGATCCAGGCGCTGGAGGAAACGGCGGTGCTCCTCGGCGGCGAGGCTGCTGGCACGCTGGTGGGTGCGCTCGCGCCAGCCCAGCAGGGCGACGAGCAAGGCAGCCACCAGGGAGAGCAAAACGCCGACCAGGAAAGACAGGGCTCCCAGGTCGGCGCGCAAGTAGACGACATGCTCGTGAGTGGGGTCATAGACCAGGAAGAAGAACAGTGCCAGGGCGGTGCCGAGCAAGGTTGGCGCCAGCACGATCAGCCATCCTCCGCGTTTCATGGGCGCTTCTCCACCATGCCAACAAAACGATAGCCCTGCCCCGGGATGGTCTCGATATAGCAGGGACTGGAAGGGTCGTCATTCAACGCCTTGCGCAACTCGGCCACGCGGGTATCCACGGCACGCGTGCCCACGGCGTAGCTCCAGCCCCAGACCACGTCAAGCAGGCGTTCGCGTGAGACCAACTCGTCGGGGTGGGTCATCAGGTATTCCAGGAGCATGACGGACTTGGGTGTCAAAGAAAGCTCGTGCTGCTCCAGCCAGACGCGGTGGGACAGGCGGTCCAGGACCAGGCTGCCGCAGGCGATGCGGGCCGAGGCGGAGAGAGGCGGCTGTCCCGGGCGGGCACGGCGCAGAACGGCGCGGATTCGGGCGGTCAATTCGTGGGGATCGAAAGGCTTGTTCAGGTAATCGTCCGCACCCTCTTCGAGGGCCATGGCGCGTTCGCCTGCTTCGCCCACCCGGGTGAGGAGAATGATCGGCAGCCAGTTGCCCTGCTGCCTGAGGTGGCGTAACACTTCGCGCCCATCCATCACGGGCATGAGCACATCCAGGATGATCAGGTCCACGTGCTTTGCGGAGATTTCGAGCAGAGCCTGCTCCCCATTGGCGGCCACGATCACATTAAACCCCGAACGCTCCAGGAAAGGCGCCAGGTTCGCGGTGATGGCGGTTTCATCATCAACGAGAAGGAGGACTGGCCTGGATCCCGGGGGATTGATTTTTGCTCATCGAATTTTGTTCAGAAGGATGAATGTATTGTATCTTTTGTCGGGGAGAATTTCAAGCATATGGAAACCCGCAAATTTGTTGTAGGATTTTTCATCTTCCTGGGTAGGGACGGTTCTTGTAGGGACAGTTCTTGTAGGGCGGTCTCACAAGTAGGGACCCGCTTGTCCTGTAGGGGCGGGATTCACCCTTGCACCTGCGGATGCTGGCGGTACCGGCATGATCCAGCCCTCCTCCGCACCCGCCTCCCAAGATCCGCCTCCTTCCCTTCCGGTAAGCTATTGTAATCATGCCCGGTAATCGCTATACTGATGCTACCATGCGTGTGCCGCTTACATCAAAATACCGGAGGTCTGCATTGATGGATTTCCTACCACTGAATTCCAGGGAATACTATTACCCGCGCAATGAAGAAAACCTGGCCGGTTGGCTTCCCATCTTTGCCAAGCTGGGACAACTTTATCGATGATAATCCGCGTGGGGTTAGGCGCGCGCTGGATCACGGATCTGCCCATCAGCCTGTTCAACAGCCTCATGGAAACCCGGCTGGAAGAGCATGATGTGGATTCGGCCATCCTGGCCGTCAAGGAAGATGCCACCAGGAGAAATGTCCCGCTGCTGTGGTGGATTGGGCCCTCCACCCGCCCGGTCGACCTGGGGCATCCACCTGGAACAGCATGGTTTTCTCTTGGAGGATGATGGGCCGGGTATGGCTGTCGAGTTGAAAGCGCTGAAAGAGGATGCTCCGTAAAACCACAAGGATTGACCGTCCGCCAGGCGCTGGATCAAGCCGCATTGCGGGAGTGGACCACTGGCCATGTACCAGGGCTTCGAAGCCCCAGACATCGCTGATACTCGTGTGAATGCCTGGGCGGAGGTGATTTACCAGGCAGATCCGCAGGTTTTACAGGCCTTCACCGGTTACCTGGATGGAGCGGCAGTCGCTGCCTCTGCTCTGCTTGTGGCTGGAGAGATCGCCGGTATTTATTGCGTGGCCACCATCCCGGCCGTGCGGCGTAAAGGGATCGGGGCGTGGATGACCCATTTTCCGCTGCTGAAAGCACGCCGAGGGGTCCACCCTGGGCATCCTGCAAGCCTCCGAGATGGGATTTCCTGTCTACCGCTCATTGGTTTCGAGGAGTGCTGCCGCATCACCTCATATCGTTGGAAGCCGGAATGATCCTGATTCTTTGGGAGGATTCTATTCCAAAATCGAGCGCAGCACAGGAGTTTTGCCCGATGCTGCGTGCGGGGAGGGCGAGACACGCTCGGGGCGATGCGGTGGCACACAGCTGCATGGGGTGTGACAAGGTGGCATAAGGTATACTTGCCTCATCTCACTTCCAGGAGTTGCCATGTCCACCCCTCCCCGCTGGGATCTTTCCAACGTATTCCCCTCGCTGGAATCCAAAGAATTTACCGCCGCCTCCGCCTCGATGAAAAGCCAGATCGAGGCGCTGGAAACCTTCTTCAAGGAGAAAATCAGCTCTCCGGTCCCGCCACCCCGGTCAATGAACTCGGCGGTGCTCGCCGGCGAAGCATCGAGCGCTTCAACACCCTCTCCGACCTTGCTGGTACGCTGCGCGCCTACATCCAGTCCTTCGTCGCCACCGATTCGCACAACACCCTGGCGATGAAGAAAATGTCCGAGTTCCAGATGGTCGCCGTGCGCCTGCAGATGCTCGGCAACCAGTTCCAGGCCTGGGTGGGCAGGCTCTCCCCGGTGCTGGAACAGGTCATCGAGGCCAACCCGGTGGCGCAGGCGCATGCCTTCAATCTGCGCGAAGCCGCCGAGCAGTCCAAGTACCTGATGAGCGAGGCCGAGGAGACCCTGGCCGCCGAGCTCAACCTGAGCGGCACCAACGCCTGGAGCAAGCTGCAGGGCACGGTCACCTCGCAGACTCACCGTGGATTTCGAGCTGGACGGCAAGACTGCGCAAGCTGCCCATGCCGGCGCTGATCAACCTGCACTCGCACCCCGACGAGCAGGTGCGCCAGCGCGCCTACGAGGCCGAGATCGCCGCCTGGACAAGCGTCCGCGAACCGCTGGCCGGCAGCCATGAACGGCGTCAAGGGCACGGCCAACACGCTCAACCGGCACCGCGGCCGGGCAGACGCCCTGCACCAGGCCATCGACATGGCACGCATCGACCGCCCCACGCTGGAGGCCATGCTGGGCGCCATGCAAGCCTCCTTCCCGGTCTTCCGCAAGTATTACAACGCCAAGGCAAAGCGCCTGGGCAAGGAGAAGCTGGCCTGGTGGGATATCTTTGCCCCGGCCGGCAAGGCTGAGAAAGCCTTCACATTTGAAGAAGCGCGCGATTTCATCCTTGAGCATTTCAACGGCTTCTCGCCCGAGCTGGCTGCCTTCGCCGGGCGCGCCTTCGACGAGCGCTGGATCGACGCCGAACAGCGCGAGGGCAAGCGCGGCGGCGCCTTCTGCATGGGCGTTCCGCTGGTCAAGGAAAGCCGCGTGCTGTGCAACTTCGACGGCACCCTCGACCAGGTCAGCACCATCGCCCACGAGCTGGGGCACGCCTTCCACAACGACTGCGCCTACCAGGCGGGCAAGACCGACCTGCAGCAGGATACGCCGATGACCCTGGCAGAGACCGCCTCCATCCTGTGCGAGACCATCGTCATGGAGGCCATCCTGTCCGCAGACCTCCGACCCGCAGAGCCAGCTTGCCATCCTCGAGACCCAGCTCATCGGCGATGCCCAGGTGATCGTGGACATCTACTCGCGCTACCTGTTCGAGAAGGAAGTCTTCGAGCGCCGGGCGAATTCCGAGCTCTCCGCCGACGACCTGTGCGAGATCATGGAGCGCGCCAGAAGGCCACCTACGGCGACGGCTGGACGACCTACCACCTGCACAATACATGTGGACCTGGAAACCGCACTATTATTACGGCGGTCTGCCTTTCTACAACTTCCCCTATGCCTTCGGGCTGCTCTTCGGCATCGGGCTGTATGCCATCTACCAGCAGCGCGGCGCGGCACTTCGTCGCCGGACTACAAGGCCCTGCTGGCCTCCACCGGCGAAGCCTCCGCCGCCGACCTGGCTGCCCGCTTCGGCATCGACATCCGCTCGCGCAAGTTCTGGGAGGACAGCCTGGGCGTGATCGCCAGGCGCATCGAGCGCTATTGCGAATTGTAACGGTTGCGAAATGTTGTGGCGGCAATTCATGAATCGCCGCTACAACGACCTGCACCTGAAAAGGTTCGAATCGCCCTACAGTAGATGAAAAGGTAAACCATGCAATATCGTGAACTGGGACGTACCGGCTGGAAGGTTTCGACGATCAGCTTTGGCGCCTGGGCGATCGGCGGCTCGTGGGGCAGCGTGGACGACGGCGACTCCCTGGCTGCCCTGCACCGGGCAGTGGACCTGGGGGTCAACTTCATCGACACGGCGGATGTGTACGGCGACGGGCGCAGCGAACGCCTGGTGAGCCGCCTGCGCAAGGAACGCAGCGAGACGCTCTACGTGGCCACCAAGGCCGGGCGGCGCCTCGATCCGCATGTCGCCGACGGTTACAACCGCACCAACCTGACCGCCTTCGTGGAACGCAGCTTGAAGAACCTGGATGTCGAAGCGCTCGACCTGCTGCAGCTGCACTGCCCGCCCCCGCAAGTCTATTACATGCCCGAGACCTTCGGCGTGCTGGACGACCTGGTCAGCGCCGGCAAGCTGCGCCATTACGGTGTCAGCGTGGAAAAGGTCGAAGAGGCGCTCAAGGCCATCGAGTTTCCCAATGTCGAGACCGTGCAGATCATCTTCAACATCTTCCGCCAGCGGCCCTCCGAGCTGCTCTTCCCGCTCGCCCTGCAGCGCAGGGTCGGCATCCTGGCGCGCGTCCCGCTTGCCAGCGGGCTGTTGACCGGCAAGCTGACCGCCACGTCTGCCTTCGAACCCGATGACCACCGCTTGTTCAACCGCCACGGCGAGTCCTTCGACCGCGGCGAAACCTTCTCCGGCGTGGATTACGACACCGGCCTGCAGGCGGTGGAGGAGCTGCGCAACATGGTCCCTCCCGGCTGGTCGATGGCACAATTTGCCCTGCGCTGGATCCTGATGTTCGAGGCGGTCACCTGTGCCATCCCGGGAGCCAAGCGGCCGGTCCAGGCGGAGGATAACGCTGCCGCAGCCGACCTGCCCGAGCTGCCGGTGGAAACCATGCAAGCCGTGCGCGCCGTGTATGACCGGCGCGTGCGCCCACAGGTGCACCATTTCTGGTGATCCAGCCTGCCCTGGCGTACCTTGCCTGATGCCCGGGAAAAGCTCCCGGCTGAACTGAAAAGATGCAATCCTTTTTTTGATCGAGGCCCCATGCGCTACGGATCATTTGATGACGCAAACCGTGAATATGTGATCAACCGTCCCGACACCCCGCTTCCGTGGATCAACTACCTGGGCAACGAGGACTATTTCGGGATCATTTCCAATACCGGCAACGGCTATTCGTTTTATAAGGATGCGCGCCTGCGCCGCCTGATCCGTTATCGCTACAACAATGCTCCCCTGGATGCGGGTGGGCGCTTCCTGTACCTGCGCGACGATGCCCCTATGCTGCGGACTGGCGCTCCCTCCTGACAATTCTGGTCGCCCAACTGGCAGCCGATGCGCAAGCCGCTGGACAGCTATGAGTGCCGCCACGGGCTTGGCTATACCATCATCAGCTCCGAGAGGACGGGAATCCGAGCCTCGACCCGCTACTTTGTCCCCCTGGGCGAGACGCTGGAGGTCTGGGAGGTGACCCTGACCAACCTGCGGGATGCCGCGGCGCAATTGTCCCTGTTCGCGGCAGTGGAATTCAACCTGTGGGACGCCAACGATGACGCCACCAATTTCCAGCGCAACTATTCCATCGGCGAGGTGGAGGTGCTGGACGGGATCATCTACCACAAGACGGAATACCGCGAACGCCGCAATCACTTTGCCTACCTGGCGTGTTCCGCGCCGTTGGCAGGGTTCGATACGCAGCGCGAGGCCTTCCTGGGCCCTTACCGGGGCTGGGACTCGCCGGCGGCGGTAGAGGCGGGGAAATGTTCCGGCTCCATCGCCCACGGCTGGCAGCCGATCGCCGCGCAGCAGGTCAGGGTACGGCTCGAAGCCGGGGAGCAGAAGAAGATCATCTTCCTGCTGGGATACCATGAGAACCCGGTGGAGCAGAAATTCGACCCTCCCGGCTCGCAGATCGTCAACAAACGCAGCGTCCTGCCGGTCATCCAGCGTTACCTGCAACCTGCAGCTGTCGATAGTGCATTCCGCCTCCTGGGGGAGTATTGGGACGGGCTGCTCAACAAGTACCAGGTGACCACCGGCGATGAACATACCGACCGCATGGTGAACATCTGGAATGCCTACCAGGTGATGATCACCTTCAACATGTCCCGCTCGGCGTCCTATTTTGAATCCGGCATTGGGCGCGGCATGGGATTCCGCGATTCCAACCAGGACCTGCTCGGCTTTGTGCACCTGGTGCCGGGGCGGGCACGCGAACGCCTGCTGGACATCTCGGCGACCCAGTTACCCAACGGCGGCGCCTATCACCAGTACCAGCCGCTGACCAAGCGCGGCAACAACGATGTGGGCAGCAACTTTAACGACGACCCGCTGTGGCTGGTGCTGGCGGTGTCCGCCTATCTCAAGGAAACCGGGGATTGGTCCATCCTGGAGGCAGCCGTGCCGTACGACAATGCCCCCGGCAGCGAAGAAGCACTCTACGGGCACCTGCAGCGCGCCGTCCGCTACACGCTCGACCGACTCGGCCCGCACGGGCTGCCCTTGATCGGCAGGGCGGACTGGAACGACTGCCTGAACCTGAACTGCTTCTCGGATGCGCCGGGTCAATCCTTCCAGACGACGACAAACAAGGAAGGCAAGGTTGCGGAAAGCGTCTTCATCGCCGGGTTGTTCGTCCTGGCAGCCAAGGAGATGGCAGCCATTGCCAGTTGGTTGGGCAGGCAGGAAGAAGCTGACTCCTACCTGGCGGAAGCCGGGAAGATGGAGGCGGTCACCTGGTCTGCGGGATGGGACGGCAAGTGGTTCCGCAGGGCGTACGATGATTTCGGCCACGTGCTGGGTTCGCAGGAGAACGACGAAGGGCGCATCTTCATCGAGCCGCAGGGCATCTGCGTGATGGCCGGGCTGGGCCTCGAGGATGGGCGCGCCGTCCAGGCGCTGGATTCGGTGGCTGAACACCTGGCGACCCCGCACGGCATCCTCCTGCAGCAGCCGGCGTTCAGCCAGTATTACCTGCACCTGGGGGAGATCTCCTCCTATCCGCCCGGTTATAAGGAAAATGCCAGGCATCTTCTGCCATACCAACCCGTGGATCATGATCGCCGAAGCCATGGCTGGGCGCGGGGATAGGGCATTTGACTATTACCTGCGCATCAACCCCTCCGCGCGGGAGGCGATAAGCGACCTGCACCGCTGCGAGCCTTACGTGTACGCCCAGATGATCGCCGGTCGCGATGCGCCCACCCACGGCGAGGCCAAGAACTCGTGGCTCACCGGCACCGCGGCCTGGAATTATGTCGCCATCACGCAGTGGATCCTGGGCATCCGCCCGGCGTTCGACGGCCTGCAGGTCGCGCCGGTGCTGCCGGAGGAGTGGGACGGCTTCAGGGCAGTGCGGCTCTTTCGCGGTTACCGTTTCCAGATCGAGGTCAAGCGAGGCGGCCCGGGAAACCAGGTCCAACTCGAAGCGAACGGGGAACCCGTTACGGGAAATATCGTTCCCCTGCCCCGGGAGGGCAGCAAGGTCGTCAACGTCCGCGTTCTCCTGGGAGCTGCATAACCCCGGGAATTGCGTTCCGAGTTTGAACCGCTCCGATAATAAAAAGGGAGACCACAGTTACCCTGGGTCTCCCTTCGTTTTTCGGACGGAGATGGAATTAGGAAATCCGCTAATCCAACTTTCCCGTACCCAATGCCAACTTCAATTCGCCGATGGCCTTGGTGATCTGGATCTCGCGCGGGCAGGCCAGGGTGCAATTGAACACGGTGTGACAGCGGCTGACGCCCATGACTTCGTTGACGATCTTGAGGCGTTCCCCGGCGGCCTGGTCGCGATCGTCAAAGATGAAGCGGTGGGCGCTGACGAACGCCGCCGGACCAAGGTAGCGGTCGCTGCCCCAGAAGGAGGGGCAGGAAGTGGTGCAGCAGGCACACAGGATGCACTTGGTGGTGTCGTCGAATAGAGCGCGCGCTTTCGGGCTCTGGAGGCGTTCCTTCTCCGGTTCGGGATCGGTGTTGATGAACCAGGGCATCACTTTCTTATAGTTGTCAAAGAACGGCTGCATGTCCACGATCAGGTCCTTGAGCACGCTCAAGCCGAGGATGGGTTCGACAGTGATCTTGGCTCCCACGTCGCGGACGAGGGTCTTGCAGGCCAGGCGGTTCGTCCCGTTGATGCGCATGGCATCCGATCCGCAGATCCCGTGGGCGCAGGAGCGGCGGAATGACAGGGTTCCGTCCTGGTAACCCTTGACCTTTTCGAGCAGGTCAAGGACGCGGTCGGTCTCCACAGCCTCCAGCTTGTACGTCTTATAGGAAGGCTTCTTGTCTTTTTCAGGGTTGTAGCGAAAGATTTTAATAATGACTTCCATGCCAGCCTCCTAGTACGTCCGCACCTTTGGCTCGTATTTGGTCATCACGACCGGTTTATACCTGAGCTCGATCTTGCCGTCTTCGTGCACCCATGCCAGGCTGTGCTTGAGCCAGTTCTTATCATCGCGGTCGGGATAATCTTCACGGGAATGCCCGCCGCGGCTTTCCGTGCGGGCGAGCGCCGAGACGGTGGTCAATTCGGCCAGGTCGAGCAGGTTGCCCAGCTCCCAGATGTTGATCATTTCCATGTTAAATATCGCGCCGGTGTCCGTGGGACGAACATGGCGATAGCGTTCCTTGAGCTCGCGGACGATCTTGAGGGCGTTCTCCATGCCCTTTCCCGAGCGGAAAATGCCCATGTCATCGAACATGACCTTCTTCATCGTGGTGGCAATATCAAAGGCGTTTTCGCGGCCGTCGGCGCTGCGGATGCTGTCGAACTGATCGTGAATGAAACCCGAGGGATCAGCAGGCAGGGATTGGTACTCGGCGCCATTGGCGAACTCGGCGGCGCGCAAACCCGCATACTTGCCAAAGACGACCAGGTCGAGCAGGGAATTGGTGCCGAGGCGATTGGCTCCGTGCACGGAGACACAGGCGCATTCCCCGGCGGCATACAGCCCGGGGACGACGGTGTTCTTTTCATCCGCGAGGGCTTCACCGTACTTGTTGGTGGGGATGCCACCCATGGCATAGTGTGCGGTGGGCTGGATGGGCATCGGCTGGGTGACCGGGTCCACACCCAGGTAGACGCGGCAGAAGTCGACGATATCCGGCAGTTTTGCCAGGATCTGCTCGCCGGTGACCGTGTAGGGCGAACCGTCCAGGTTCTTGCGACCATCCAGGGCGGCGTACTTGTTGACGCTCTCGGGGCGCACATCCAGGTAGACGTAATTCTGCCCGTTCACGCCGTTGCCGTCGCGGATCTCCATGTAGATGGCACGCGAAATGACATCCCGGGAGGCCAGGTCTTTGACCCGGGGGGCATACCTCTCCATGAAGCGCTCCCCCTTGCCGTTGACCAGGATGCCGCCTTCGCCGCGCACACCCTCGGTGATGAGGATGCCCAGCTTGTAGATGCCGGTGGGATGGAACTGGAAGAACTCCATGTCTTCGAGGGGCAGGCCGCGGCGCATGGTAATCGCAGGGCCATCCCCGGTAAAGGCATAGGCATTGGAGGTAATTTCCCAGATGCGCCCATGACCCCCGGTGGCGAAGATGACCGCCTTGGCATGGAAGACATGCAGTTCACCCGTGGCGAGTTCAACGGCGACCACACCAGCCGCGGCGCCGTTCACCATGAGCAGGTCCACCACCTGGTATTCATCGTAGAAGTTGACATTGTTCTTCAGGCATTGCTGGTAAAGGGTTTGCAGGATCATGTGCCCGGTGCGGTCGGCGGCATGGCAGGCACGGCGGACCGGTTTGCCGGTGAGATTGTTGGTGTGCCCACCGAAGGGGCGTTGGGAGATCCTGCCACCCGGAGTGCGGTCGAACGGCAGGCCCATGTGCTCCAGTTCGTAGACGGCCTGGACCGCTTCCTCGCACATGAATTCGATGGCGTCCTGGTCGCCGAGGTAGTCTGAACCTTTGACCGTATCATAGGTATGCCATTCCGGGTGGTCTTCCTCTTCGCTGGCGAGGGCGGCGCCGATGCCACCCTGGGCGGTACCGGTGTGCGAACGTGTCGGGTAGAGCTTGCTGATGATGGCTGTTTTGGCAGTCCGGGAGGCATACAGCCCGGCCATGAGACCCGCACCGCCGGCACCGATGACAATGACTTCGTACTGATGTGTGTTCATGGCGCGGCTCCTAGGATGTCCAGAGTACGTAGACGCCGATGCCGATCATGAGCAGCGTCAACACGACTCCTAGGATACGCAGTGTGCGGCGCACCCAGGGACGGGTGATGTAATCTTCCACCACACTCAGCAGGCCGTGGAGCCCATGGGAAGTGGCGAAGAGGATAAAAACGATGCCGGTGATCTTCCAGAAGAGGGTCATCCAGGCATCCGGATCGAGAATGTTGTTGCTGGTGTTCAGCAGGACATGGTTCGGATTGGGCATGAACATCCAGCGGATCAGATCCGCCAGGTTCAATTGCGTCCGGGCGCCCATGATGAGGGCGCCGATCAACCCGATGAAAGCGCACAAATACATGGCGAGGGCTGAGAGGCGGGTGAAATACCACATGGTGGTTTCGAAGTCGAAACCGCGCCCGGCGAGGGAGATGGTTCGATGCTTTGCGGTCATTGCTTAACCTCCCAACGCGCTGCGAACGATGATTATCACGGCTATGGCATACACCGGCAGGAAGATGCCCCACTCCACCCAGATGGCCTCGCGCTGGTGCTCGATCAATTTCGGCCACAGATCCAGGATGACGATCCGAAGACCATTGATGGCGTGGAACAAGGCGCAGAAGAAGATGAAGATCTGGAAAATCCAGTGCTCATAAATGGTATTGAGCAAAATGCCGACGTTTCCACCGCCGAAAGAGGACAGGATGTGTACAGTGACGAAGATGACGATCCCCAGCCCACCGATGCGGTGCAAAACAAAAGTCAGCATTGGACCTTGACCCCGGTAGCGCAGTGCCTGGACCAGGCTGACATTCCTTTTCAGGCCCATCTGTGTCTCCTCTATTAAATTCTGGCAATAAGCTAGCCTATTATCCCATCCCCAATTGACCATTTAATAGTGACATAACTCATGGATTATTCGTTTCAGACTTCCTCATGCAGAAGGGTGAAACATTCGTATAATCGTGCTGCGCAAGAACATTCTTTGCGTCGATCCATTGTTTTCCCTGGTGAGGAGGTTGGCATGGCAAATTCGCATCACATCAGCCGCCGCGATTTTATCAAACTGGCAACCATTACAGCCGGTGGGGTCATAGGCGCCGTGGTTGGCATTCCCTCGGTGGTGTACCTGATCGATCCCGCATTCAAAGCGGGCGGCAAGGATGCCTGGGTGCCACTGGGCCCGGTGGAGAACTTTGAGATCGGCAAGCCCACCCTGGTCACCTTTGTGCGCACGAAGGTCAACGGCTGGGAAAAGACATCCAACAGCTATGGGGTATTTGTGTTGCGAAAATCGGAGAGCGACATCCTCGTCCTGTCGAACAAATGCACACACCTGGCCTGCCGGGTAAACTGGAAAGAGGAGAGCCAGACGTATGTATGCCCGTGTCACGACGCCTCGTTCGACGCGGACGGCAATGTCCTCGGCGGTCCTCCCCCCGCCCGATGGACAGGTATGCAGGCGAGACGATGATGATCGAAGAAGGCGTGCTCAAGATCCTCTTCACGGAAGGGTAGCACCAATGTGGAAAAAATTCTGGAAAAACCTTTATCAATGGTTCGATGAACGCCTGGGCCTCGACAGCCTGTACAAGGCGACCATGGACCGCCCCGAACCTAAAGGCAACTGGTGGAATACGCTGGGTTCGGCGAGCTTATTCCTGTTCCTGATGCAGGGACTGACAGGCATTTTCCTTACTGTTTACTACACCCCCTCCCCCGATCACGCCTACAACTCCATCCAATACATCATGACCGGAGTCCAGTTCGGATGGCTCATCCGCGGCATCCATCACTGGGGGGCAAGCCTGATGGTGATGGTGGTCTTCATCCACATGGTGCGCGTCTTCGTGACAGCTTCATATAAATACCCTCGGGAATTGACCTGGCTGATCGGGGTGGGGCTGATGCTCCTGACCCTGGGGATGGGATTTACCGGGTACCTGCTGCCCTGGGACCAGAAAGCCTACTGGGCAACAACGGTCGGGACGGCGATAGCCGGATCTGTCCCGCAACTGGGAGAATTCATTTTGAAAGCTTTGCGCGGCGGACCAGATTTGAGCGCATTGACCCTCAGCCGGTTCTTTTCGGCACACATCTGGATCCTGCCGGCCCTGTTGGTCGGATTGATCGGTGTTCATATTTTCCTGATCATCAAGCACGGCGAGTCAGCCTTCCCGGATAAGGAAGATTAAGGAGCGCCGAGATGAAATTAGAACAGAAAAAAGCCATCCACGAAAAATACGAGCGCGCCCTGCAAAAAGGTGAACGATTCTGGCCCGACAGCATCTATAAGGACCTGATCATCTCCCTGGGCTTATTCGTTGTTCTCATTTTATTGGCAACCTTCGTCGGTGTTCCCGGTGAACCAAAAGCCGATCCCAGCGATTCGGCATATGTTCCCAAACCGGAGTGGTATTTCCTCTTCCTGTTCAAATTCCTTGCGCTTTACGGGCAGATCCCCGTCATCGGTAAGATCGAGTGGATCGCCACGACGCTCATCCCAGGGCTGGCAATCCTGCTATTGTTTGTCCTGCCCCTGGCGGATAAAAATCCGTACCGCCATTACACCCGCCGCAGCATGGCGATCACGATCATGGGTGTATTCATCGCCAGCGTCATCGCCCTGACGATGATCTCCAATATTCCCACGGCGGTGGATGCGAACGGGCGGATGACCCTGCCCACGTGGCTGCAGATGTTGAGCGGACTGATCCTGCCGTCGCTGGCATACATCCTGATCGTGGGGATGACCTTGCTGGCGCGCAAGTTCGGCGCGGCTGCGCGCAAAGCACAGATCTGGACGGCATTCTCAGCCTCCATTGGAATGCTGGGACTCGCGCTGGCAGTGCTGGTGACTGCGCCGCCTACCGCGGCAGAGGAAGTGGAGGTGGCGGGCAGCGTGGGAGAGAAGTTCAGCCTCGGGGCGGACCTGTACTCGGTGTACTGCACCGAATGTCACGGTGAGGATGGCAAAGTGACCATCATCACCGGCGTGGAAGGCCTGGAAGGGAAGGTCATCTCGCCGATCAACAGCACGGATGTCATGTACACCTTCACCGATGAGACACTGACAAATATCATCAGCTACGGTCAGCAAGACCTGGGCATGCCGCCTTTCGGGAAGACCTACGGGGGCGAACTCAGCCCAAGCGAGGTCGAATATATCGTGACGTACGTTCGCTATTCCTGGGATGACCGTGCAGAAATGCCTGCGGATGCCGTCGTCTCCTCCATCCCGGACCTCCAGGCGGGCGAGGTGCCATCTTACGAAATCCACATCTCGGCGCTGGTCAAGCGCTACTGCATCTCCTGTCACCGGGCAGGAAAGACCAACAACAATTACCTGATGACCTCCTATGACGAGATGCTGAACACCGGCGACAATACCCCGGTGATGGTTGCCGGGGATGCCGACAGCTTGAACCTGATCCTGATGAACGGGACAGAGGTCACCGACCCGAAGACCGGCAACGTGATCCGGGCGATGCCGCCGAACAAGTTGCTTGACCAGAAATATATCGATATGCTGACATTATGGGTCATGAACGGCATGCCAAATACGGCTGCCGAAGCGCAGGCGCTCAGCACCAGCGCCACCCCAACCCCAACCCCCTAAAAGGGAAATACCTTTCAGAAGCCAGCAGATAAATCTGGAAAGACCCTCCTGGGAATGATTTTCTCCAGGAGGGTCTTTATGATTTAAGGACTGTTCGTTAAGAGAACTATTTATAAAAGCAAAACCTCTAGGTTTCCCCATATAACTTGCGGTGCACCGCACTCAGGGCGCGCACCTGTTCGGCGGCGTGATAGGACGAGCGCACCAGGGGCGCCGATTCGACCCATTTGAAACCAACCTGGCGTCCGTAGTCACGCAGGTCGCTGAACTCCTCGAGGGTGTAGTAGCGCTCGATGGGGAGATGCTTCTTACTCGGCTGGAGATATTGACCCAGGGTGAGGATGTCCACGCCCCAACTGCGCTGGTCGCGCATGACGGCCCTGACCTCTTCCATCGTTTCGCCCAGACCGAGCATGATCCCGGACTTGACCAGTACTTCGGGATCCAGCCTGCGGGCATTGGACAAGGTTGCCGCGGCCCACTCATACCTGTCCTGAGGCTGGACCTTGCGGAACAAGCGCGGCACCGTTTCCACGTTATGGTTCAGAATCTCGGGGCGGGCCTCCATGACGATCTTCAACGCTTCGAGGGAGCCCTTGAAATCGGGAACCAGCACTTCCACCGAGCATCCGGGTAACAACTCGCGGATGCGGCGGATGACCATGGCAAAGATCGGCGCGCCACCATCCCGGCGATCGTCTCGGTTGACCGAGGTGATCACGGCATGTTTCAAGTTCATGGATTTGACCGCCTGGGCCACCCGTTCCGGTTCCAGCCAGTCAAGCTCAGCGGGGCGGCCATGCTTGATGTCACAGAAGCCGCAAGTGCGGGTGCACACATCGCCCAGCATCAAGAAGGTGGCGGTTCCGGAGTTCCAGCATTCGCCCATGTTCGGGCACATGGCTTCCTCGCAAACGGTGTGGAGAGCCTTCGAACGCATCAGGTTCACCAGGTGGGTATAGGTCTCGCCTGCAGGGGCGCGCACCTTGATCCAATCCGGGCGGCGCAGCGGGGAGGTGCCGGTCGTTTCGGGGTTTATACGTTCACGGGTGGGAGTAACGGGCATGGATTCCTTTACCAATAATAAAAAGCAGCAGATGGGATAATCCGGTTATTTCTTGAGCACCTTCAAACGCAATCCCTCGACCCTGACGACTTCCACGCGGTCGCCCTTGTGGATGGGTTCGGATTCGGGGAGTGCTTCGGCAGTCCAGAGTTCGCCCGCTGCCTGGACCTGCCCGGCGGGGAGCACATCAGTCACGGCAAAGCCAAGCACCCCGACCATGCTCTCCGCACCGGTGCGGATGGGGGCATGACGTGCCCGCAGGGCGAAGCTGAGGATGACCGCAAAGGTGCCACCGATAATGATGCCGACCAGGACCACCAGGGGTACCGACACGCGCTGGAACGATGGAGTGCCCGGGGTGTTGAACAGCACCAATGCCCCAACGATGAACGAACCGACGCCTGCGGCGGTCAACCCGCCGTGGGTGGGCGCCTTGATGTCCAGGATGAACAAGACGAAGGCGGTGCCGATAAAGAGCATGCCAAACCAATTGACCGGCAGGAATCCCAGCCCATAGCCGGCCAGGGCCAAACAGATGACACCGATAAAACCAGCGACCCAGCCTCCCGGGCTGGAAATTTCGATGATGATGGCCTGAACGCCTAGACCCAGCAGCAGAAAAACGATATTGGTGTTGGTCAGGACCTGCAACAATTGCTCGATGAAAGCCATGTTGAGGCTTTCGGTGCTCATGTCCGAGGTCTGGAGGGTAAGGGGTCCTTCCAGCGTCTCAACAGCAAAGCCATCCAGTTTTGCCAACAGGTCGTCCAGGTCAGAGGCAATAAAATCGATCAATCCAATATCCAGGGCTTCCTGGGCAGTGACTGCCTTGGCCTCGGTGATCATGGAGACGGCCAGGTCCTGGGCCTGGGGCGGGAGGTCGGAGGTGAGCGAGCGAGCCATGGCTGCCATGGCTTCCATCACCTTGGCCTCCAGCGTCTCGGAGAGGTCTTCGCCCTGCCCGCCGACCGGGCTGGCGGCGCCGATGGAGGTTTCGGGAGCCATCGCTGAGACATGTCCTGCCAGGGTGATGATGGCGCCGGCAGAGGCCGCCCAGCCGCCGCGGGGGGTGACATACACAACGACCGGGATGCGGCTGGCACGGATATCCTCGACCATTACCTGCATGGTGTCGAGCGACCCGCCAGGTGTATTGAGCTGAAGGACGACCAGGTCCATGCCGCGGTTAGCGGCCAGCTCGAGGCCGCGGCGCAGATAAGCCTGAACGGAGGGCATGATGGCGTCGTCGATGGTTAAAACCAGGGCAGACCCTCCCGCGGCAGGCGCGGCAGCAAACACTGCAACCGATTGGAGCAGGGTCAAGCTTATTGCGAGAAGGGCAAGGGACAGGCGAATGGTTTTCATGGGATATCTCCAAGCGCAAGTATTATACCCGGTTAGGTAAAGCCATTTCCACCTACCCTTTGCTTGTGTGGGGCAGGGTCCTCGGATATACTCGCCTCATGCGAAGCATCGATCGGAAGTGGACGGATCTTTCCCTTGGCTGGCAGGCAGTCCAGATCCTTCAGGTGCGCCTGGAAGCGGAGTTCGGGCGGGCGGTGCAGGCGGGGCATAACATCAAGTTCCGCCGCGACCTGACGGATTGGCAGAAAAAGCGACGCGTCTTCATCGCCATGGCCATCCTGGCACCGCTCTCACTGGCCGGGTTATGCCTGGCTGCCTTCTACTTCCACGATGTGTCCTGTGTGCTGGCCTGGTGGACGATGACCGTGGTGGTGATGCTGGGGACACTGGGCGTCGCCGGGTGGAGCTACATCCGCGAGATGGTCAGCGGTCGTCCCGCTCCCGAGCGCGCCCGCGTGGCGGTCAACCTGGCAGAACGCTGGTGGAACAGCCTGGCTCCCGCGTTCTGGAGAAGGCAGAGCCGCGAAAGAAAGGCTCCGAATTCCTGGAACAACTCGAGCAATCCCTGTCCAATTCCTGGATCTGCGTGGGCGACCTGTTCGCGGCGCAGCCTGCAGAGGATGGCAGCATCCTGGTGCTCGGTCCGTCGGGAATTTGGTTATTCGCCGCCCGGCATTGGGAGGGCAGGATCACGAAGAGCGATGGAACCTGGAAACAAGAGATTAAGAAGGGCAAAGTGGTCGCCCATGACCCGGCCCCGGATGAAATTTGGGTCCAACAGAAGGAAATTCTCGCCGGCGCGATCAACTCCCACCTGCCGCATCTTGCCTGGATAGCGGAGGGAATGCAGGGAGGGGTGGTATTCTCGCACCCGAAGGCAAGGCTGCGCAAGGCGGATATCGGCGGCAATACGGCTCCGTATGGGACGGCCAAAGCCTGGCTGGGACGACTCCACCTTACCGACGGGAGCAAACCGGATGAGCGCTTGAGCCTCGAGGTGCAATTGGAACTGCTGGATCAGGTCACCACCCTGGGCAGGGAGCAGGCCAGCCAGGACAAGCGCTACACGTCCGCCAAAGCCGAAGCCGAACGGCTCTACGAAGAGGCTGCCAGCCAACTGCGCGCGCACATCGTCAAACTGGTGAAGTGACCGCTTGACCCACGGCAAGCCTCACGGTAGAATAACAGTCCGATGCGGGCGTCGCCAAGTGGTAAGGCATTAGCCTTCCAAGCTAATATCCGCGGGTTCGAATCCCGTCGCCCGCTCTGGCATAGCGGTCAGCGGTCAGCGAGGCTGACGAGTTGACCGCTCGTTGTTGCCAGGGCCCGTAGCTCAGTGGTTAGAGCAGGCGACTCATAATCGCTTGATCGCTGGTTCGAATCCAGCCGGGCCCACTAAATCCCCTTTTTTGATGCAAAAGCTTCTACCGAATTAGAACTGAACCTGTGTTCGTCAAATTATGATCCCCAAAACCAGAAAGGAAATAACTGCTTATTGTATTCAAACGAATAGAATCTTATACTATATTATGACGCAGATAATCGATTAACAAAAGAATAATTGAAGGCGATGAAATAAATACTATGTATTAGGTAGCTTCATGGTGAATTGATTCTAACAAATTAATAACTGCCTAAGATTATCACCATTCTTATTTCAGAAACCAGCTTACACCAAGGTAAATATGTTATTGCTTGTGAAGGTTGAATGATCGCCGAGGAATATAGCAATACCTTATTGACTTGAATTGGAGGTCATGATGAAAAAGAAGATCTTTGTATGGATTATCCTGCTGGGTTTTCTTGCAAGTTGTTCCCTGCTCCTTACCCCGTCTACTGCCACTGTTAATGCACCTCCAGCAACAAGGACTCCTGAACCAACTGCCACTTCACAGCCATGCTTGGCATCGGGCGATCAAAACGATATCAACGCTCGTTTACGTTTATCCGGTGACGTGGCAGTCTTATGCCAGGGTGCGGTTTTTGAATTAACCGGCTCGGTACTTATCAGTGCAGACAATCAGCAGATCTACACCGAAGGCTTCCCAATCGATGAGGGCGTGCAGTGTTACGCATCGTTTCAACTGAAGTAACGACTGCCGTATTCATGCGCGATTATTCCGATATATTACTTGCCAATGTCATCATCGACGGGAATCGTCCGAACCTGGGCTATAAAACCGGTGACGCCCTTATTTACGCTGGCGGGTACTCCAGCTGGGCAGATTTTTCGAGCCCTTAAGATTATGGAACCGCGAAGTTGGTCGGCACTTCATCTCATCGAACCTTGCAGCGATGCGCTTGTCGAAGATAATGATGTTGGCCCTGCTGGAAACCCCGACGGAACCTGGGCGGATGGGATCTCCCTGGCATGCACAAATAGCATTGTGCGGAACAACCGGATCGTGGATGCCACTGATGGAGCTATCGTCATTTTTGAAGCCACGGGTTCCATTATTGAGGATAATATTATCCGGGCTGAAACGTGGACTTTGCTGGGCGGCATCCACATGGTGTCATATGAACTTTATAACGGAAATTACACCGGCACGATTGTCCGTAACAACATGACTGGTTTCCCTGGAGGACGCAGGCGAATAACCCCTAGCGGGGCACACGTCCCGCCGGTGCGGTGAGAAGCAAGAGGCGCACGTCAGGGAGAGCACCCAGGTAAACCGCATCAGTATTATCCAGGACAGCAAGCCAAGCATGTTAATTGGTGGGCAACAGCAGGTGATGTCGTCCCGATGTCGGTTATTAACATCAAATGACAATTAAGATAAAAAGGTTTGTCAATATTTTATAAAGACGGAAAACAGTAAGAACCACAGACCTCACCAACATTCGCCATCAGGAAGGCAGCGTTCATGAATCCAGAAGAATTTTGCCATGGCTATTTCAGGCAGAGCAGATCCATATCCCACTTTGGTACTAGGCATTTGTCCAGCTCCCATAGCCGCGATTTGACCACGCCTCACTACGGAGGTCGCCATTTCTGCTCGGGTTTGTTCCCTTTATAAGGGAATCCCTGAGGAAGGGTTCTTATGGTTAACTTGCAACATCTCGGGAGTCATTTTGGTCAAACGGATAGCCCGGGCTTTGGCGCGAATGAACGCGGGTACTGTCAATAGCGCCTGGTGTTCATCCTCTGTCTCAACGATCGCCCAACATGAATGCACACCAGCCTGGCAGCCCCAATCGAAATTCATGATATACCCATAAAAGACGAACTGCTCCAACACGTGATGGCACTCTTCTTCTGTGTGTATGGATTTAACCAAGTATCGGTTCATGATTTAGCCTCCGAAAAAATGCTCTACCTGAAGGACCTGATGGGCAGGGTGATATAAATCTTCACCGGACAATTCGAGATTATACACCAATAAGATAAAAATAATCTTATAATAATATCCATTCAGTGTCCGTCAAAACTGGATTGGTAATATTGCCTACTGTTGCCATATAGATATGCCTGAGCCTTGCCTGGCGATGGTGCAAAGAATTCGGCACTAGGAAACGGCGAACACCTCTTGAGGGGCACACGTCCAGCCGGGATAACAAAATTTAGGGTGATGCATGAAAACGGCCCAGGCTGGAGTTTTTTTCTTATAACTCGACCTACAAGCCACAGGGGATGCTCCCGTGCCGGGTTCTCACCTGGCCTCCTGGGTCCACTTTACGCCCACCTGGTTCGCAGGGGTGCCGTGGCCACGAAAGGTGGAACGGCGTCCGCTTGACCAGATTGGAGAAGCAGCTGCAGGATTTCGGCAAAGTATCCCTCAAGGTAGGCGAAAACAGGACAGTCGATCCCGGGGTTTACGGAGTGATCATGCCTACTTGGACGAGGCATCCATTTCCTTCACGGAAGAGGACATCGAATATAATGCTACCATCGGGACCAGATCTGCTCCACGAGAACTGATCAAGATCGCTTCCGATTTTGAGATCGAGAACGAATAAAACCTGAAGGATACATCCACAAAAGACCCTCCCTCGTTGAAAAATAATGAATAACCCAGGTTGCGCATGAACAATCATCGTAATGACATCCAAAAAGCAATCGAAAGCGGAAAAACCGTTCTGGGCATCGAGTTCGGCTCGACGCGCATCAAGGCGGTGCTGATCGGCGAGGACCATGCGCCGATCGCTTCGGGCAGCCATGATTGGGAGAACCGCTACGAGAACGGCATCTGGACCTACAGCCTGGAGGATGTTTGGACCGGCTTGCAGGACAGCTACCGGAAGCTGTGCGGCGAGGTTCTGGAGAAGTACGCCACCCCGCTCAAAACCGTTGGCGCCATCGGCTTCAGCGGCATGATGCACGGCTACCTGGCCTTCGACAAGGACGGCAACCTGCTCGTCCCGTTCCGGACCTGGCGAAACACCACGACCGAACAGGCTGCCAGAGAAGCTCACCGAGCTTGTTCCACTTCAACATCCCCCAGCGCTGGAGCATCGCCCACCTGCTACCAGGCGATATTGAACAAGGAAGCCGCACGTCAGCAGACATCCACCATCTGACCACGCTGGCGGGCTATGTCCACTGGAAGCTGACCGGGCAAAAGGTGCTGGGCGTGGGCGAAGCCTCGGGCATGTTCCCGATCGACAGCAAGACCAACGATTATGATGAACGCATGGTCGGGCTGTTCAACGAACGCATCGCAGCGGAAAACCTCCCGTGGAAACTCGAGGACATCCTGCCCAAAGTCCTGCTCGCCGGGGATGCCGCCGGCGTTCTGACCGAAGAAGGCGCAAAGCTGCTCGACCCCAGCGGGAGAACTGCAGGCAGGCATCCCGCTCTGCCCGCCGGAGGGCGACGCCGGCACGGGCATGGTGGCAACCAACAGCGTTGCAGAGCGGACCGGCAATGTTTCCGCAGGGACCTCCGTCTTTGCCATGATCGTCCTTGGAAAAGGCGCTGTCGAAGGTTTACCCGGAGATCGACATGGTGACAACGCCCACGGGCAAACCGGTCGCCATGGTGCATTGCAACAACTGCACCTCCGACCTGAATGCCTGGATCGGCCTGTTCCAGGAATTCACCAATGCGCTCGGTGCGGCAGATCAAGCCAATCCAAGCTGTTTGAACTCCTCTTTCAGAAGGCGCTCGAGGGCGAGGCGGATTGCGGCGGGCTGCTGGCCTACAATTATTTTTCGGGCGAACCCATCACGCACTTCGAGGAGGGGCGCCCGCTGTTCGTGCGCACCCCCGAAAGCCGTTTCACCCTGGCGAACTTCATGCGCGTGCACCTGTTCTCTGCGCTCGGCGCATTGAAGATCGGGCTGGACATCCTCTTCGAACAAGAACAGGTGAAGATCGACCAGGTTCTGGGTCACGGCGGGTTCTTCAAAACCAAGGAAGTCGGGCAAAGGATCATGGCGGCGGCGATGAATGTCCCGGTTGTCGGTGATGGAGACTGCCGGCGAGGGCGGCGCCTGGGGGATTGCCCTGCTGGCCTGCCTATATGCTGCATAAGACAGGGAACGAACCCCTGGAAGCCTGGCTTTCCGACAAGGTCTTTGCGGGGGAAAACGGCACAACGATCGCTCCCGATCCCAGGGATGTCGAGGGCTTTACGGTGTTCATGGAACGCTACAAAAAGGGACTTGGTCATCGAAAGAGCCGCCGTGGACGCGCTGAAGGTAAAACATGTTGGAACAATTGAAAGAACAGGTATTCCAGGCCAAATCTGCTGCTCCCCAAACACGGTCTGGTCACCTTCACCTGGGGCAACGTGTCGGGCATCGACCGGGAGCAGGGGCTGATGGTCATCAAACCCTCGGGCGTTTCCTATGAGGAGATGAAGGCTGAGGATATGGTGGTCGTGGAATTGGAAACGGGCAAAGGTGGTGGAGGGAGGCTTGAAACCTTCCTCCGACACGCCGACGCATCTCGAGCTCTACAAGGCATTTCCCAATATCGGCGGCATCGTCCATACCCACAGCCGTTGGGCAACGGTCTTTGCCCAGGCGGGCCGCGGCATCCTGGCGCTCGGCACAACCCACGCTGATTATTTCTACGGCGAGATCCCCTGCACCCGAAAGATGACCAAAGCCGAGATCCAGGGCGAATATGAAAAGGAAACCGGGCTGGTGATCCAGGAGACCTTCCAGGGGAAAGACCCCGATGCCATCCCGGCTGTTCTCGTCCACAGCCACGGCCCATTTGCATGGGGTGCCGACCCCATGGATGCGGTTCACCATGCCGTGGTGTTGGAGGAGGTCGCCTTCATGAACTTCCACACCCTGCTGCTCGAGCCGGGCGTTCCGCCCATGCAGCAGGAATTGTTGGACAAGCACTATCTGAGAAAACACGGCGCAAATGCCTATTATGGACAAACAAAAAAGGGATAACACGGAGATTCAAAATGATTGACCTGAAACAATATGAACTGTGGTTCGTAACCGGCAGCCAGCACTTGTATGGACCGGAGACCCTCGGGAAAGTGGCGGAACATTCGCGTGAGATCGCCGCGGCGCTGGGCGCATCGGCGCAAATGCCAGTCAAGGTGGTCTTCAAACCGGTGCTGACCACGCCGGAAGCGATCCGCGAGCTGTGCCTGGAAGCCAATTCCAGCCAAGAACTGCATCGGCCTGGTGACCTGGATGCACACCTTCTCGCCGGCCAAGATGTGGATCGCGGGACTGAGCCTGCTAAGAAACCGTTCGCGCACCTGCACACCCAGTACAACCGCGAGATCCCCTGGGCGGAGATCGACATGGATTTCATGAACCTGAACCAGTCTGCCCACGGCGACCGGGAATTCGGCTTCATCGGCAGCCGCCTGCGGCTGAACCGCAAAGTGGTGGTGGGGCACTGGCAGGATGAGGATGTGCAGGCGGAGCTGGGCGGCTGGGCGCGGGCGGCTGCGGCGTGGGCGGACTGGCAGGGCGGCAAAGATCGCCCGCTTTGGCGATAACATGCGCGATGTGGCGGTGACCGAGGGCGACAAGGTGGAGGCGCAGATCAGGCTGGGGTACGGCGTGAACGGGTACGGCGTGGGCGACCTGGTGAGGGCCGTGAATGATGCCAGCTGAGGCGGATGTCGACCAGATGATGCAGGCCTATCTCGACGAGTACGAGGTGATCCCGGCGCTGCGCCCGGGCGGCGACGCAATACGTCGCTGCGTGAAGGGGCGCGGATCGAGGTCGGCATGCGCAATTTCCTGGAGGCGGGCAACTTCAAGGCGTTCACGACGACCTTTGAAGACCTGCACGGACTGGCGCAACTGCCCGGGCTGGCTGTGCAGCGGCTGATGCGGGACGGGTATGGCTTCGGCGCGGAAGGGGACTGGAAGACGGCGGCACTGGTGCGCGCCATGAAGGTGATGGCTGCGGGACTGGCGGGGGGCGTGTCGTTCATGGAAGATTACACGTACCACTTCAGCGCCAGCGGGAACAAGGTGTTGGGCGCGCACATGCTGGAGGTGTGCGAATCGATCGCGGCGGGCAAGCCGAGGCTGGAGATCCTGCCGCTTTCGATCGGGGGCAAAGCCGACCCGGTGCGGCTGATCTTCGATGCCAACACGGGCGCGGCGATCGGCGCGTCGATGATCGACATGGGGAGCGGTTCCGGCTGGTGGCGAACGCGGTGGACGTGGTGCCGACGGAGGCGCCGCTGCCCAAACTGCCGGTGGCGCGGGCGCTGTGGCTGCCGCGCCCCAATCTGAAGACCGCGGCGGCGGCGTGGATCCATGCGGGGGGCGCGCACCACACGAGTTTCAGTTATGCGGTACAGGCGGGGCACCTGCGCGACTTTGCGGAGATGGCGGGCATGGAGTTCCTGATGATCGATGAGGATACCCGGGTGGAAGAGTTCAAGCAGCAACTGCGCTGGAATGAGGCGGTGTATCGATAGGGCGCGGAGCTGAGCCGGGTGCGAAGCAAGGCGACACATTTAGAGGAATATGGAGCATGAGGGGCTGTCCCAAAAGTAAGGGATAGCCCCTTTGCTATTTAATTTAGAAAGCCGTGATTCAATGAGGCATGAAGAAAAAGACACGGCAAGGTCATGTCGAAGCCCTATACGATGGACCAACAATCCCTTCTTCCACCGAGCCTGGAAAAACACTTGGTGCGGGTAGTTTGATTCCTGGACCAAACCAAGTTCAAGTACCGGTGTCACATGATGGAGATGGATCGATTACGAAGGTTCTTATGAAATACTTTTGATTGGGTTTTTGAAGCACATTCTATAAGTATTTACCATCAACTCACTCACGACTTGTAAACCGAGGTGTGTGGCTCATTGAACTAGCCCTTGGGGTGTTTGTATTCCAGGAAGGAAGGAGTTTTATGGCATAATAACCGCATGTCCTCCCTAACTCTCAAGCTTGGACGGGAAAGATCGCTCCTGCGTCGCCATCCCTGGATCTTCTCAGGCGCGGTGGAGCATGTGGAGGGCAACCCTACGCCTGGCACTACAGTGGATCTTCTCTCCCACCAGGATCAATTCCTGGCAGCAGCGCCGCCTACTCGCCTGTGTCCCAGATACGGGCCCGGGTTTGCAACTTTAGACTCTTCTGAAAATGTCGATGAGAGTTTCTTCCAGCAAAGGATCAGGTCAGCTATCACTTCTCGTGAAAACTGGCAGGTAAACCGGGAAACAAACGCCTTCCGGCTCATTCATGCCGAGTCCGATGGAATACCCGGCCTGATCGTGGATCGTTATGCCGATATCCTGGTAGTCCAATATCTCTCCGCCGGGGCAGAATATTGGCGCGAGACGATTGCTGATGTGCTCATGAAGGAGACCGGCTTGCAGATCATCTTCGAACGCTCGGACGCAGATGTGCGCAAGCTGGAAGGCCTTGCTCCGCTCGTGGGTCTCCTACGTGGAGAGCTGAGCGGTGAGTTGTTATCCATCATTGAAAACGGACTGAAGTTCAACGTGAATATCGCTACGGGCCACAAGACAGGCTTTTACCTGGATCAGCGCCGAAATCGCCGAAAAGTCCGCGAACTTGCCGCAGACCGTGAAGTGCTGGACTGCTTCTGTTACACCGGCGGATTTTCGATCAACGCCCTGGCAGGAGACGCAAAATCAGTTCTTTCGGTGGATGCGTCGGCGGAAGCATTGGTTCTATGCAAAGAGAATGTACTACTCAACGATCTCCCTGCGGAACGGCAAACCTTTTTGGAAGGGGATGTTTTTGTGCTCCTGCGCAAGTTCCGCGATGAAGGGCGGTTATTTGACATGGTCATACTGGATCCGCCCAAGTTCGCTCCCACTGCCGCCCAGGCAGAAAAGGCAGCCCGAGGTTACAAGGATATCAACCTGCTTGGCTTCAAGCTCTTGCGACCCGGAGGCATCCTGGTCACCTTCTCCTGTTCCGGGGGAGTGGATGCCGCCTTGTTCCAGAAGATTGTCGCCTCTGCCGCCCTGGATGCGGGAGTGGACGCAAAGATCATGGAATATTTATCCCAGGCGCCAGACCACCCGGTGGCACTGCAATTCCCGGAAGGCACTTATCTCAAGGGATTAGTATGCCTTAAATCATGAATAGCCACTTCGCAAGCATAATGCATCCAGCTTTTAACTCCACGAAATGATCCCTGGAAGAAGACCCCCATGCTTATCCACTCAGCTTCGCAACTCTTGACCATCTCGGGTGGTCCCCGGCGCGGGCACACCCTGGGCGCACTCAACATTATCCCGGACGGCGCAGTGCTGATTCAGGATGATAATATCGTTGCTGTTGGCCCAACCGCGGAACTTCGCGCAGCCTATCCGTTCGAAACAACACTCGATGCTGCCGGTTGCGTTGTCCTGCCCGGATTCGTGGATCCCCACACCCATATCGTCTGGGCTGGCGACCGTGCCGCCGAATTCGAGATGAAAATGGCAGGGGCGAAATACCTCGAACTGTTAGCCGCCGGAGGCGGGATCATTTCCACCGTTCGCAAAACACGCCTCGCCAGCCTGGAACAATTGATGGAGGAGACCCGACCGCGGCTTGTGCGCATGTTTGCCCATGGCACGACCACCGCCGAAGCCAAGAGCGGTTATGGCCTCGACACTGCCACCGAGCTGAAGCTGTTGCAGACCATCCTGGCACTGGATGGCGAAGGACCCATGGAACTGGTCCCCACCTTCCTGGGAGCACATGCCATTGCCCCGGAATACAGCCAGGCAGGCGCGGGCAGGGAAGATCCCCAGGGTTACACCGACCTGATCTGTAATGAAATGCTTCCGGCAGTACGGGATTGGTGGAACGAAAATCATTCCAATTCCACAGTTAACGAGTTGCCGTTCAGTGATGTTTTTTGCGAAAACAAAGCCTTTGACCATGCGCAGTCCCGGCAGATCTTGAGCAAAGCCAGGGACCTCGGTTTCCCGCTCAAGATCCATGCTGACGAGTTCGATAACCTGGGCGGTGCCTCACTGGCTGTGGAACTGGGCGCGGCATCAGCCGATCACCTGGTCAAGACTTCGGAAGCTGATATTGTTGCCTTGGGAAGATCGGACACGGTTGCCGTATCCCTGCCTTGCACGCCTTTCGGATTAGCGGAATACGGGTACACCCCCGCTCAAAAGATCCTTGCAGCGGGCGGCATCCTTGCCCTGGCAACCGATTGCAATCCAGGAACTGCCTGGTGCGAAGTCCATGCAATTTGTCATCGCCCTGGCTTGCCGCGCCTTGAAAATCACCCCCGCCCAGGCGATCGTTGCAGCCACGATCAACGCAGCACATGCCATTCGCCGTGCCGGTCGCATCGGCTCAATTGAACCGGGCAAGCAGGCTGACCTGTTGATCCTTTCCGTACCCGATTACCGCATGTTGGGTTACCGCTTTGGGACAAACCTGGTCCGCCAAGTGATCAAGCGTGGGATAGTTTACGATATGGGATGATATCCCTTTCCACTAAGCAGGGGGATTGGCTGCCTTATGTTTTGACAGGATCAAGGCGAACAATAGAACAAATGCAACGAGGGTAATGACCATCAAGATCGGCATGGTGACCCGCGGGCTGATGCGCTCAAAGAGCTGACCGATCAACCAGGGGAAGACCATCCCGGCAATCCCGCTGCCCACCAGGATCCAGCCGGTCAATGAACCGGTCAAGCGCAAGCGTTGCTCGGCGAGGGCTATCCCCGTTGCGAATGCCGAAGCGATCGAAAATCCGATTACGATGGTCCCGGACCAGAGAGCGAAGGACGAAACCGGCCAAAGGATCAGGATAAGTAGTCCAAGCACACAGCCGACCAGGTCGGCAAAGAGAATGGTCTGCGGACGCAGGCGGGAAGAGATGACGATTCCGAGCAGTCGTGCGATCGTAAAGGCGCCCCAGAAAGCCGAGGTCAGATAAGCCGCTGAAGTCTCACTTGCCAGGCCGAGCCGTGTGGAATACGTATAGATCCAATTCCCGAAGCCGACTTCCAATCCAACGATGCAAACGAAGAAGAATATGATTATCAGGAAAATTCCGCTGAACGAACTCTTGCCCCCTGGATTGGGACTTTTACTCCGGATTGGCGGGCTGGGAAGGAACCAGAACCAGATCGAAATCGGCAGGGAGATCAAGGCGAAGAACCAGTAAGTCCACTGGATATCGTCCGTAGCCAGGACCACCCTGGCAAATATCAAGGGTGCCATGAAGGCGCCCACCCCAAAAAAAGAAATGCAAGCCGTTCATGAACGGTCCGACCTTATCACCGTGGATCCAGGTCAGCAAAGTGTTCCCACCTACATCCACAACGGCTTGGAATGCTCCCAGAATGAAGAGAACCACGACCAGGAACCAGAGTGAATGCACAAGTGGGACCACTATGGTAGCCAGGCTGATCAACAGCAGGGACACAGATTGAAGACGGTGGCCGGGAAGAATGTCGTAAGCTCTTCCACCAAGTTGGGAACCAAGCATATATCCCAAAGACCCGGCAATGAAAATAATGCTGATCTTGTCGAGAGGGCTGGAGGTGTTTTCAGCAAGCCAGGGTAATGCTGGACCGCTGATGGCGGTCGTCATGCCAAGGGCAATGAAGGCGACATAGTAGGCGATCGTAGCGGTCAGCGGTCTGTGTTGGGCACTGGTTGGATTATTCAATGATGAACTCCGGCGAACAGTCTGTCTTCAAATAATTGTCGTCCCACAAATGCGATGGAGAATATTTGCCTTCCCTTAATTGCCGTTCGGAAGCGTATTTTACTCGATAGTACATGAACCGGATCACTTGGCTCCTGGGGAAGAGATCTTCCATTCCCAGCGGTGCAAATTACGATACAATACCCCCCTGATCGATCCCGGCCCTCCAACAGCTTGTTCCACCACTGTGGCTGACATTGAAGAGATCATTGGAACTGGACCTTTCCTTCAGATCATGAATATATTTACGACAAACGGAAATGAATATGACACCTACTTTGGCTGAGCTGGAATCCCTGGCACGCCGCTCAGGAGAAATCCTTCGCGCTGGATATGAACGTGAGCACGAGGTCAAATATAAAAGTGAGATCGATCTCGTCACCGAAGTTGACCACCAATCTGAGGCCTTCCTTATCGGTGAAATCCAACGCCTCCACCCCGAACACCAGATCGTTTCAGAAGAAATAGGGCTGGTACCCGGATCAGAGAGCCATCAATGGTACTTGGATCCGCTCGACGGAACGGTCAATTTCGCCCACGGCATTCCTTTCTTCTGCGTCTCGATCGCCTATTCCCAGCAGGGTGTCCTTGACCTGGGTGCCGTTTACGATCCCATGCGGGACGAAATGTTTACCGCCGAGAGAGGGCAAGGTGCGTGGTGTAACGGGCGCAAGCTGCAGGTTTCAGATGTAACAGAATTGCGGCGGAGTTTGCTCGCCACCGGTTTCCCGTACAATTCATGGTCGACGCCGCGCAACAACCTGGAATACTTCGGGCGGTTTGCCCGCATGACCCAGGGGGTGCGCCGCCTTGGGTCCGCAGCCCTTGACCTGTGCTATGTAGCCGCAGGTCGCCTGGAGGGGTACTGGGAACTGTCCATCAGTTCATGGGATGTGGCTGCCGGGGGCTTGATCGCGGAGCAAGCTGGTGCCCGGGTCACCCGCCTTGATGGTGGACCGGAGTATCTTCAACCGCCATGCTCATTGATCGCAGCCCCGCCTACCATCCATGCGCACATGCTGGAAGTATTACTACGGCAATGACCTGGTTTGTGGCTGGGAACTTATCATTATCGGGCGCGTTTGGCAAATGATATAATTTTCAAACTCTACCATTATAGGAGAAAGCATGCCTGATAATCGAATCGACAGATTAGCCAAAATCCTGGTGGACCATTCCGCCAGATCGTGCCGGGCAGACCGGGTTGCCATTGAAGCGACTACAGCTGCCGAACCCCTGGTGCGGGCTCTCTACGCCACCATCCTGGAGCGTGGCGGGCAGCCGTACCTGTTCCTTGAACTCACTGACCAGGACGAGATCCTTTTCAATATTGCCAAGGACGATCAACTGGATATCACCCCGGCGCTGCGCAAGTATGCCTATGACCAGTTCGAGAGCCGGATACGAATCCATTCGGCCACCAACCCGCGTGGGCTGACGGATGGACCCAGCCAGCCAGAAGCGGCGTCAAAAGGCACTGTCTCCCATCCTTGAAGCGCAGATGCGCCGTGGTGCTGACCGATCGTTCAAATGGGTGACCACTCTTTATCCCACCGAAGGATTTGCCAGGGAAGCCGAGATGGGTTTGAAGGAATTCGAAGATTTCGTTTTCCGCGCATGCCACGCTGATGAGACCGACCCGGTGGCATTTTGGAAGAAGGTGGAAGCCGATCAAGGCAAGACCGTGAAACGCTTTGTAGGTCACGACCAGGTTGTTCTGCGCGGACCCAACGTTGAATTGACCCTCTCCATAAAGGGACGCAAGTTCATAAACGCCGCCGGGTTGCAACAATATGCCGGATGGGGAGATTTTCACCGGGCCAGTGGAGAATTCACCTCAATGGCTGGGTGCATTTCTCCTTTCCAGCTATCTATAATGGTGTCATGGTGGAAGGTGTTGAACTGACCTTTACCAATGGCAAGGTGACGAATGCAAAGGCGAAGAAAAACCAGGCCATCCTGCTTGAAATGCTCGAATCAGATCCTGGTGCCCGGTTTGTGGAGAGTTTGCCATCGGCACCAATTATGAGATCGATCGCTTCTCGCACAATATCCTGTTCGACGAGAAACTGGGGGTACCTTCCACATGGCACTGGGTGCCGGGTATCCCGAGACGGGTTCGAAAAACAAGAGCATTATCCATTGGGATATGATCTGTGGCATGACGGAAGACTCTGAGATCTTATTGGATGGGGAGCAGGTGTATAAGAACGGGAAGTTTACTTTCTAATAGTTGTAAAATCAAAAAGGCGTTGTGGTTCTTCCACAGCGCCTTTTTTGTTCCTGCCGATCAAGCCCTCCAGAAACCGCGCCGGAGCGGGCGAACGTCCTCGGCAATCACAAAGGCCTCAGCATCCTGCTTGCGTACAAGCACCTCGACGCGTTCAACTTCCTTGCGGCGCACGGATACACTCAGCATGCTGACCATCCCATCGCGGCCGCGTGCCGGGATCTCGGTAACGGCGAATCCCGCTTCGCGCAGGTTGTGCGCCAGGGCCGTGCCGCGTCCTGAGCTGACAATGCTAATTTTGACATATCCGATGGCGAGCCACTCCTCGATCCACATACCTACAACGTTGCCGGTGGCAAATCCGGCGGCATACCCGATGATATTGAGAGGATTATCCAGGTTCTGGAGTACGGATGTGATCGCAATCACGAAGATGACTGATTGGATAAATCCCAAAATCCAGGCAATCCCTTTGCGCCCGCGCACCACGAACAACAGGCGCAGGGTATCGCAGGTCATGTCACTGACGCGCAGGGCAAAAATACCGAGGGCACCCAACCATGCGGCGGGGGATAAAAAGACTTCAAACATGGCTACCTCCGTAAATGCCAGGGGAACTGAGAAGTCGCCCTGGCAACGAGACTACTGGTTTGCCGGAATATATAACCTTTCCACGTATTCCTTGACCATGCGCCGGGTGCTGAACTGCGGCGTTACCGAGCGGAGATTCTTTGATTTTGGCAACCCATTTGACGGGAATATTCTCTGAGTTTCGGTTGGTGTAGTAAAGTGGAATGATCTCTTTTTCGAGTACATCGTAAAGGCTGGCGGCATCCGATTCATCCTGTACCTGGGTATCCAGGTCAGCATCATCTCCAATCGCCCAACCGTTGTTGCCGTTATAGGCTTCGCGCCACCAACCGTCCAAAACAGAGAAATTAAGTACTCC
>CAWCBN010000001.1:0-336185 GCA_963793795.1 uncultured Chloroflexia bacterium | reverse complement strand
ACGCCGGGAGGAGCGGGATCGAACAAGCCAAAAAGCTGCGGTTGACCTACCCCCACGGACCAGTCCGGTTCCCCGGGCCCCAGCGGTGCGGAAGTCTCCAGCCCGTGCGCTTGCGCCTCTTCAGCGAGCCGGGCGCAGACCTGCTGCCCGACCGATTCGATGGCCGCGTTGCCCAGCCCGTCCATCGCCAGGCCTAGCAGGACATCCTCCTGCTCTGAGGCGAGTTTCTCCAACCCGGGGCCGATGGTGCAGACGACCGCGGCGATACGTTCAGCCCCGGCGAGGATACGGGACACCAGCGGGCCGGTCAGGGTGGCGCCGCCTTCCAGGAGGAGATGTTCATGGCGCACCTCGCTTATTCGGGCCTCGCAGACGGAGGCAGACGGCTGGAGCAGGGGGAAACCCAGCTCGAGGGCAATCTCGGCAGTTTGCAGGAACGCCGGGCGCCGGGCACGCGGCGAGTTGGGATCCATACCCTGGCCGCGCAGGATATCGTCAATCTGGATGGAGAAAGGGAAATCGGTCCAGGTTTCCATCATGCGGATTAACCTCCATATCCTCCGCCGCCCGGCGTCTTGATGGAGAGCACGTCCCCGGCCTCGAGTTCCACCGATCCTTTACCTGGAAGGGCGATTTCCCTGCCTTTATGGATGAGCAGGTTCTCTCCGCATGCCCCGGGTCCGCCTCCTGCCAGCCCGTAGGGAGGGTGCTGGCGGCGCTCGCTCAGCAGGGTGACCTGGCAGTGGGTAAGCACCTCGATCTCGCGGCACGATTCCCTCCCCACCGCGGAACCTGCCCTCCCCACCCGAGCCGTGGCGGATGGCGTAGCGGAGAACGCGCAGCGGGTAGGCATATTCGAGCGCTTCGACCGGGGTATTGAGGGTATTGGTCATGTGCGTGTGGATGGCAGGGATGCCGTCGGACTCCGGGGTGGCCCCGCTGCCCCCGCCGATGGTCTCGTAGTAGGCGAAGCTGCCTGGTCCCGCCTCCCTGCTCGATTCGGCTTCCGCCTGGCTGGGAGGTGGTGCGATCCCGGCGGGAGAGGGAAATTTGCCGCCAATGGTGACGTTGTTCATCGTCCCCTGGCTGGCGGCGGGGACCTTCTGCGGGCAGGCCTGGGCCAATGCGCCGAGGAGCACGTCGACGATGCGCTGGGAGGTCTCCACGTTTCCCCCCGCCACTGCGGCAGGAGGCAGGGCGTTGACCACCGTGCCGGGTGGGGCGATGACCCGGATCGGCTCCATGCAGCCGGCGTTATTGGGTACGTCCAGGCCGAGCAGGCAGCGGAAAACGTAGTTGACCGCCGAAAGGGTGATGGCCTCCACCGCGTTGATGCTGCCCTGCTGCTGGGGCGCCGAACCGCTGAAATCCACCGTGGCGCTCTCACCGGCGATGGTCACTGCCACGCTGATGGGAATGGGTTCGCTGCTGATGCCGTCATCATCGAGAATGTCAGTGAAGCGGTAGGTGCCATCCGGCAGGGAGGCGAGCAGGCGGCGGGTGCAGCGCGCCGTGTAGGCGATCAGTTCGAGCATGGCTTCGTCCATCTGCACCAAGCCGTAGCGGCTCACCAGGTCGCTGAAGCGCTCCACGCCGCGGCGGTTGGCAGCCATCTGTGCCAGCAGGTCGCCCTGGCGCTCGGCAGGCGTACGCACGTTGGCAAGGATCATGGAAAGCAGGTCGCTGTCCACCTCCCCGAGCGCGCACCAGCTTGACGGGCGGGATGATCAGCCCTTCCTGGTAGATCTCGCGGGCGATGGGCATCGAGCCGGGGGTCATCCCGCCCACGTCGGCATGGTGGGCGCGCGAGGCGACGAAGCCGACCAGGCTTGTCCTCCCCACCGCTCCACCGCTGCCCGGTTCAGTTTTGTCGCCTGGCGCGGCGACCGCTGCAGTGGCAGGGAGATGGACTGGCGAGACCATGGTGATGTCCGGCAGGTGCGTGCCGCCGCGGAACGGGTCGTTGAGCACGACGAGGTCGCCGGGATGCAGATCGCCAGCGAAGCGCTCCACCGCGGCGCGCACCGAGAGCGGCATGGCACCCAGGTGGACCGGGATGTGGGCAGCCTGGGCAACCATCTGCCCGCGGGCGTTGAACACGGCGCAGGAAAAATCACGCCGTTCCTTGATATTGGGCGAGTAACTCGATTTGCGCAGCAGGGTGCCCATTTCCTCAGCCACGGCAGCGAAAAGATGCTTGAAGATCTCGAGCTGAACCGGATCCATGCTCATCGGGCCACCTCGACGAGCAAATTCCCAAAACCGTCCACGGCAGCTCGATCCGAGGCTCCCAGCAGGATGGTGGTGTCTGAACGGACGATCACCGCCGGTCCTGAAAGGCAGTTACCGGGGAGCAACGCCTCGGCACGGTATAAGGGCGTGGACAAGCGGCCCTGCGAGAAGGTCACCTCACGGTTCTCGATCCAGGCTTGGGCGGGGTCGGCACTTGCCAGCGGCATGGGAAGCAGGGGAGGCGGATCGCCTGCGCCGATGGCGCGCACGCGCAAGTTGACCACCTCGACCGGCGCGCCAGGCTTTGCATATCCATACTGCTCGGCATGCATGCGCTGGAATTCCTCCAGCACTGCGCTGCTGAAGGGCACGATCAACTCGTAGGATTGGCCGCGATAGCGCATGTCCAGGAAGCACTCGATGCGCACTCTTTCGGATGGAATGCCCTCGGCAAGCACTTCCCGGCGGCCGCGCTCCGTCAGTGGACCCAGACGGGCGGCGAGGCTCGCGTAGGGGGTGTCGCCGGGCAGCATGACCGTCAGGGTGTAATCCTTGACCACGTCGGCGGCGAGCATCCCGAAGGCAGACAGGGTGGAAGCCAGCGGGGGGATGAGCAGGCGGGGGATGCCCAGCCCGCGGGCCAGGTCGGCGGCGTGGAGCCCGCCGGCACCGCCGAAGGAGAGCAGGCTGAAGTCACGCGGGTCGTGGCCGCGCTCGACGGAGATGAGGCGCAGGGCGCGCTCCATGTGGGCGTTGGCGACCGCCACGACACCCAGGGCGGCCTGCTCTGCCGAAAGCCCAAGCCCGCTTCCCAGCCGCTCGAGGGCGGCAACCGCGCTCTCGAGGTCGAGGCGCATCTGCCCGCCGAGGAAGTACTCGGGCTGCAGGCGACCCAGCACGAGATTCGCATCCGTGACCGTGGCAGCGGGGATGACACCTTTTGTGGATCTCCCGTAGCAGGCTGGACCCGGATCCGCGCCGGCCGATTCGGGACCCACGCGCAATGCCCCACCCGCATCCACGCGGGCGATGGAACCGCCGCCGGCGCCGATGGTGTGGATGTCGAGCATCGGGATGCGGATCGGGCAGCCGCTGACGACCGCCTCGGTGGTGATCCGGGGCTTGCCGTCAATGAGGGAGACATCCGTGGAGGTGCCGCCCATGTCGAAGGTGATCAATTTGAGCCGAGGCCCGGGCGCGTTCCCCGCCGCAACCTCATGGTTTTCGTCCTTACCGGGTATGCCAGGTGTTCCCGGTGGATTGGAGGAACCTGCTGCTGCCAGCCTGCCCACGTATTCGCAGCCCACCACGCCTCCCGCGGGTCCGGAAAGGATGCAGCGAACAGCCTGGCGGCGGGCCTGTGCCGGGGAGATGCTCCCGCCGTTGGACTGCATGACGAGAAGCTTCGTCCTCCCCGGGTTCCCCGTGTGACCGGGAAGTGACGGGAGGTTTTTCTCAAGGTTGGTCAGGTAGGCGTCCAGCACCGGGGAGACATAGGCGTTGACCACCGTGGTGCTGGTGCGTTCGTACTCGCGGAATTCGGGCAGGATCTCCGAGGAAAGCGAGACCAGGATGCCGGCCTGGCGAAGTCTTGCGGCGATGCGCTGCTCGTGTTCAGGGTGCAGGAAGGAGAACAGCAGGCAAACAGCGACACTGTGGATCCCCTTCGCCTGGATTTTTTCGAGGAGTGCATCCACGTCAGTGTCTTCCAGGGCTTGCAGGACAGTGCCCTGATGATCGACCCGTTCTGCGACCTCGAAGCGCAAGTCAGCCGGCACAAGCGGGGGAGGCAGGACGGGAAAAAGGTCATACAGGGCGGGGCGATCCTGGCGCCCGATCTGGAGCACATCGCCAAAGCCGCGCGTGGCGACCAGGGCGGTTGGCGCCCCCTTGCGCTCCAGGAGGGCATTGGTGGCAACGGTGGAGCCGTGGATGATCGTCAATGAGGATGGAGCATGACCCGTAGAAGAGTTTTCTTCGATGATCCTTTTCAGCCCGGAGAGCACCGCCTCAGCAGGCTCACGCGGAGTGGAAAGTAACTTAAATGTGCGGATGCCCTGCGTGGAGGGATCATAGATCACAAAATCAGTGAATGTCCCACCGATATCAATGCCGATGCGCAGAGAATCCATGCGCCGATTATAACGTCAAGCGTTGACACCGCCCGCCATTGGCACTAAACTGGATGGCACACGGAGGAACCCATGCAAAATGAATTGACGCAACCTGGTCCCTTGCTGACACCTGACGGCAGCCTTTCCCAGGTGGGTTGGTCGCGGCGTCCTGTGTTGGACTGCAACCTGGAGATGGCGCGTTTCTATTCCTTGCGTCCGCTGCAGCATTTCCGCATCAAGCGCTGGGATTATTATGCCGTTTTCAGTCCCAGGGGGTTCTTTTCCGCCACCATCGCCGACCTCGGCTATGCCGGAAACATCTTCGTCTACACGATGGACTTCGCCAGTGGGGAACTGCACGAGGAGGGTTTGGTCATCCCGTTCGGGACGGGGGTGACCCTGCCGCGCAACTGCACGGACGGCGACAGCCATTTTGAGAACGATAAGGTCAGCCTGAGCTTTGCATTGAAAGACGGCGAACGACACCTGTCTGTCTCCTGGCCAGGCTTCCACGAGGGGCGTGGGATCGAGGCAGAACTCACCCTGCAGTGCCCTCCCGGGTATGAATGGATGTCCATCGCCATCCCGATCGGGGCCAGGCGTTTCTACTACAATAATAAAATCAACTGCCTGCCAGCCAGCGGTACGGTGAAGTATGGCGACCTGACCGACACACTGGTCCCACAGACTTGCCTGGGTTCGCTGGACTGGGGGCGCGGAGTCTGGGAGTATAAATCCTTCTGGAACTGGGCATCGGCCTCCGGCTTCCTGCAGGATGGACGGACGGTGGGGTTGAACCTGGGATGCGGATTTGGTGACCTATCAAGGGCGGGAGAGAACGCGCTGATCCTCGACCACCGCATCCACAAACTGGAGCAGGTCAAGTTCGACTATGACCCAGGGGATTTCATGAAGCCGTGGAATTTCAAAGACAATGAAGGACGCCTCGACCTGGTGTTCACCCCCTTCCGCGACCGCACGGCGCGCACCGACCTGGCAATCATCACCAGCGAGGTGCACCAGATGTTCGGGCGCTACAACGGCAGGGCGGTGGACGATCACGGGGAGGTCGATCGAGATCGTTGACCTGGTCGGATTCGCCGAAGAGCACCAGGCAAAGTGGTAGCAGGTAGGCAACAATCTGAAAGATCACAGGATACCCGGAGAGCGGGTACAGGCACCCGGTGGATGAAAACCGTTCTGACGTGGTCTTCGATCCCGCGAAAAAAATCTGTATGGAACTTTTACGAAGAAAACATCGAAAAATGCTCACCTTTCCAGGGTCAGGAGATAGGTCGGCATTGAACCAGGAGTACTCCCAGGACAAGCATAAAAGGAACTGAACGAGGTCTCACCAATTCGACCTGGAATTTATATAAAATATACAATCCAACGGAGAAACAATAAATCCCAACACTGCCCTATCGAAGAGGATCTGGATTGCCATCATCCTGCTTGCTTTTTCAGGCCAACTGGCCTGGGGGGTGGAAAACCAGTTCTTCAACACCTTTCTGTACAACAACATCACCCCCGACCCGCGCCCGGTCTCGTGGATGGTGGCGGCTTCCGCTGTGGCGGCGACACTGACGACCATCCTGATGGGCACGCTTTCCGACCGGACGCGTACCCGCTGGGGACGGCGCAAGCCATTCATCCTGTTCGGTTACCTGGCGTGGGGGGTGATGACGGCCCTCTTCCCGTCGGCGGCTTTCTTCCGCCCGGTGGGGCTGGCGATCGGCATGGCGATCCTGTTCGACGCAGTGATGACCTTCTTCGGATCCACGGCGAACGACGCCGCCCTGAATGCCTACATCACCGACGTGACCAACACCCACAACCGCGGCAGGGTGATGGGTGTGGTGCAGATCCTTACCTGGGTGGCGATCCTGATCGTTTACGGCGGGGCGGGGCCGATCATCGACAGCCTGGGTTATTTTCCATTCTTCTACGTGATCGGCGGACTGGTATTCATTCTCGGCTTGCTGGGAAGCATCTTTCTGCGTGAAGAACCGCAGGCGGAGAAACCGAAGGGTGGATACTGGCGCCAGATCGCCGACAGTTTCCAGTGGAAGAACCTGGTCGCCAACCGGGAGTTCTTCCTGGTGTTGATGGGCATCTCGCTGTGGGCGATCGCCCAGAACATCTTCTTCCCCTACCTGATCATCTACCTGCAGCACTACCTGCAGCTCGACACGACCAGCGCCTCGATCACCATTGCGGTTTGCATCCTGGTGGGTGGGATCGCCCTGGCATGGCCGCTGGGGATGCTGGTGGACCGCTGGGGACGCAAACCGGTGGCGATGATCGCCATCGTTGCTGAAATGGTCGGGTTGATCCTGTTTTCCCTGATGAAATCGCTCACACCGCTGATCGTCACCGGCATCCTGTGGCTGGCACCATTGACCGCCTGGACCATCGCCACGAGCACATGGAGCAAGGACCTGTTCCCGGAAGACAAGCGCGGCCAATTCGCCGGTTTCTACCTGTTCTTCTGGGTGATGCTGCCGATGATCCTGGGTCCATTGACCGGCGGTTGGTTGGGTACCACCTTCGGCATCAAGACCGTGATCGATGGGCAGGCAGCTTATGTCCCCACGCCGCTGCTGTTCCAGGTGGCGGGTGTTGCCACCCTGCTGGCGGCGATCCCCTTGTGGCTGGTGAAGGAGCGCAAAAGAACAATCTCCGTGGAAGGGAACCAGGGTAAATGACCTGGCAGCCGGTGCCCGGGCAGCTGATGACCCGCTGGGCGAAGGATGTCTCGCCTGAAAATGCCTGGCAGGAATATCCCCGCCCGCAGATGACCCGTCCGGACTGGTGCAACCTGAACGGGCTGTGGGATTACCTGGTCGTTCCCAGGCAGGCGGATAACGAGGATTTCGATGGATCGTGGGAAAGCCTGGGCAAAGATAGCCTGCAGGGCGGCGAGATCCTGGTGCCTTACCCGATCGAGTCGGCGCTCTCGGGGGTGAAGCGTGGGCTGCAAGCTGACGAGGTGCTGTGGTACAGGCGCAGCTTCAAGTTGCCTGGTGAATGGCAGGGCAGGCGCATCCTGCTCCATTTTGGGGCAGTGGACTGGGAAGCCAGGGTCTTTCTCAACGGGACCCAGGTGGGAGAACACACCGGCGGTTACCTGCCGTTCTGGCTCGATGTGACCTCCGCCGTTGAGGAACGGGGAGAACGAGCTGGTGGTGCGCGCCTGGGATCCGACCGACAGCTCCTGGCAGCAACGCGGCAAACAAACGCTCAAGCCGCAAACCATCTGGTACACGGCTGTCTCCGGCATCTGGCAGACGGTCTGGATGGAAGCGGTGCCGCAAACCTGCATCGCAAGCCTGAAGATCACGCCGGATGTGGATGCGGGATGCTTGCGGGTCAAGGTGAACCTGGATGGACCCGGAATGGGGAGCGTCGCAGTGTCTGCCCGCGTCCACGATCACGGCGTACAGGTGGCGGAGGGGAAGGCAGATGACGGCGCAAGCGAACTGAGCATACCCATACCGGGAGCGAAATTGTGGAGCCCGGATGCACCCCATCTCTACGACCTGGAGGTGGAAGCGGGGGAGGACAGGGTGGGGAGTTATTTCGGCATGCGCAAGTTCAGCCTGCAGGGCGGGAGAATCTGCCTAAACGGCGCCCCGCTCTTCCAGTTGGGACCCCTCGACCAGGGTTACTGGCCGGATGGACTGTACACTCCGCCCACGGACGAGGCCATGCGCCAGGACATCGAACTGGTAAAAAAATTGGGTTTCAACATGCTGCGCAAGCATGTCAAGGTGGAACCGGCACGCTATTATGCTTATTGCGACCAAATCGGGCCTGGTCGTCTGGCAGGATATGCCCAACGGCGGGGCAGTGGCAGACGAGATCCAATTCTTCATGTTGAACAAGCTTGGAATTTCTCTTTCCGACCACAATTATCGCCGCAGCGGGCGAAGTGAACCCGCCTCGCGGGCTGATTTCCGCAGGGAACTGCAGGAATTGGTCGACCACTTATATCATTTTCCATGCATCGGGGTCTGGGTGCCGTTCAATGAGGGTTGGGGTCAATTCGATGCCCGGGCAACTGCAAAGTGGCTGCATGAGCACGATCCATCCCGCCTGGTGGATCATGCCAGCGGTTGGTTCGACCAGGGCGGCGGGGATCTACACAGCCTGCATGATTATTTTCGCAAGTTGAAAGTGAAGAAACCGGGGAAGCACCGGGCGCTGGTACTCTCTGAATTTGGCGGCTACAGCCTGAAGATCGACGGGCATCTGTGGGATAAAGAGTCCAGGTTTGGTTACATGAATTACCCCACGCGTGAGGCGCTCACCGAGGCCTACGTGGCGCTGATCGAAGAGGAACTGAGCCCATGGGTGGATGCCGGCCTTTCGGCGGCGATCTACACCCAGACCACGGATGTGGAGATCGAGGTCAATGGGTATGTCACCTACGACCGCGAGGTGGAAAAGATGGATTTCGAGAAGGTGCGTAAGGCACATAAAAAGGTCACCAGGTGATATGATTTTCACCATTCCTTTATTATCAAGATTTGGAGAGATTAATGAAACCATTTTCCTACCCTAACACCAAGAAAATCGAGCAGGTGGATGATTTTCACGGCACAAAAGTTGCCGATCCCTACCGCTGGCTGGAGGATGTCGACTCTGCCGATACGCTGGAATGGATCAGGCAGCAAAATGAATTGACCTTCGGCTACCTGGAGCAGATCCCGGCGCGCGAGAGATTGCGCAAGCGGATCACCGAATTGTGGGATTTTGCCAAGGCGCAGGCGCCGGTAGGGCGCGGAGGACGCTATTTCCAGTTGCGCAATTCCGGGCTGCAGAACCAGGATGTGCTCTACGTTTTGGATTCCCTGCGAGCAGAACCGCGCCTGTTGCTGGATCCCAACACCCTGTCGGAGGACGGCACGGTGGCACTGCGGACCTGGGAACCCAGCGATGACGGCAAATGGCTGGCATACGCCACCTCTGCCAGCGGCTCGGATTGGCAGACCTGGCGTGTCCGCAGCGCGGACACCGGCGAGGACCTGGCGGACGTGCTTTCATGGAGCAAATTCAGCGGGGCATCCTGGCTTCCGGATGGGAGCGGATTCTTCTATTCGCGTTATGATGCACCCAGGGAAGGGGAAGAATTCCAGGACGCCAATTATTACCAGAAACTGTATTTCCATCGCCGAGGCACAGCCCAGGCGGCGGATGAACTGGTCTATGAACGCCCGGATGAAAAGGAGTGGGGTTTCGGCGGGTCGGTGAGCGAAGACGGACGGTACCTGCTCATCTCGATCTGGCAAGGCACCGACATCCGCAACCGCGTCTTCTACCGCGACCTGCAGGATGGCAAGGTGGTCGAGTTGATCGACAGGCTCGAGGCATCCTACGTGTTCCTCGGCAACGATGGAGCATGGTTCTTCTTCCGCACCGATCTCGATGCGCCGAGGGGAAAAGTGATCGCCATCGATACGAGGAACCCGGGCAAAGAGAATTGGCGCACCCTCATCCCGGAAGGAAAAACCGTGCTCGAGTCAGCCAGGATGGTGAATGACCAGTTCGTGGTGATCATCAACCGGGATGCCCACCACGAGATCCACCGTTATAACCTGGAGGGCGCCCTGCTTGGTGAGATCCATCCTGCCCACGCTGGGCACGGTCAGCACGAACCTGGAGTTCACGGTAAGTGGTCATCGCTCGGACAAGGAGCTCTTCTACGGTTTCACTTCCTTCCTGTTCCCATTAACCATTTTCCGCTATGATTTTGATGACCGATTCAAGCCAGGTGCTCTTTGCGCCCCCGCTGAGCTTTGATCCAGCAGGTTACGAGACCCGCCAGGACTTCGTGACCAGCAAGGACGGTACGCAGATCCCCCTGTTCCTGACCCATAAAAAAGGTCTCGAGGCAAATGGGGAGAATCCGACTTTCCTGTATGGATATGGAGGCTTCAGTGTCTCCCTGATGCCCGGATTTTCAGTCAGCCGCCTGGCATGGCTGGAGATGGGCGGGGTGTATGCCCAGGCTGTCCTGCGCGGAGGGGCGGAATACGGCGAAGAATGGCACCATGCCGGCATGTTGGACAAGAAGCAGAATGTCTTTGACGATTTCATCGCCTGTGCAGAATGGCTGATCGCAGGGAAGATAACGTCCATCCCAAAGTTGGCGATCCATGGCGCTTCGAACGGTGGGCTACTGGTGGGCGCATGCATGACACAGCGCCCGGACTTGTTCGGTGCCTGCCTGCCAGCGGTGGGTGTGATGGACATGCTGCGTTTCCACAAGTTCACCATTGGCTGGGCTTGGGTCACCGACTACGGTTGCGCCGATGACCCGGAGCAGTTCAAGACCCTGGTTGCCTATTCCCCGCTGCACAACCTACAGCCGGGAACGAAGTATCCCCCGACATTGATCACCACCGCCGACCACGATGACCGCGTGGTGCCAGGGCATTCCTTCAAGTTCGCGGCTGCCATCCAGGCTGCCCAGGCAGGGGAGGCCCCGGTGCTCATCCGCATCCAGACCAAGGCCGGGCATGGCGCAGGCAAACCCACCGCGATCATCATCGAGGAGATGGCAGACCTATACGCTTTCCTGGTGAAGAACCTGGGGATGGAATAACGCCCTAATTGGGTCTCTCAATCCATTCGGGAGGATTTTGCTCCAGGATGCTCAAGAAAGCCGCGACCACGGCGGGATCGAAATGGGTTCCGCTGTGGGAGCGCAGGTAATCCAGCACCGCCTCATTTTCCCAGGCAGAGCGATAAGGGCGAACGGAGCGCAACGCATCCCAAACATCCACCACGGCGAAGATCCGCGCGGCAAGGGGAATTTCCTCGCGGCTCAAGCCCTGGGGATAACCCGTGCCATCCCACTTTTCATGGTGGTAATGGGGAATATCCACCGCCGGGAGCAGGTAGGAGATGGAGCGCAGCAGTTCATAGGAATAGACGGGGTGCTTCTTCATCATCAACCACTCATCATCGGTCAATTGGGCGTTCTTGAGCAAGATGGCATCCGGGATGCCGACCTTGCCGATATCGTGCAACAAAGCACCGCGGCGGATATGCTGAAGTTGTGATTCGTCCACTCCCATCGTCCGGGCTAGCAGGAGGGTGATCTCGGAGACACGGTACGAGTGATCGGCGGTCTCTTTCTCGCGCAAGTCGAGAGCGCGTGCCCAACCGGTAATCGTATCGTCATAGGCCAGGGATAACTCTTCATTCGACCGCTGCAAGTTCTTGAACAATTCGGCATTATCCATTGCTATGGCGGCCTGTTCGGCGAGGGATTGCAGGAAGGATTCCCATTCCGATTCGGGGATGATGTTGTTCGCGGTGGAAGACCTCCAGTACACCCCTGACCTGTCCCTTGGCGATCAAGGGGGTGGCATGATAGGACTGGATGCCTTCGTCAATGGCAATGGAGGCCAGGCGGGCATATTCGGGGCGTTTGGCGTTGAGATCCGACAAACTGATGGTTGTCCGTTCCAGGATGGCACGGCTGGTGGCGTCATCGCCAAGGCGCATGGTTGCGTGGGTTCGTTCACTGCGCAAGCCCTTGGTGGCAATATATTCCAGGGTGAACATGCGCGGGTTGAGCAGCAGGATGGCGGCTGCATTGGCATGCAGTTGAGTTACCACGTGTTCGAGCAGGATTTCCAGGGTGATGTTCAGGTCGAGGCTCGAGTTGATGACGCGCTCGATCATGTGTAATGCATTCAGGCGGTCCAAACGCAGCTCGGTTTGTTCATGCAGGACCATGCGGTGGATGGCATTTCCGACCAACTCGCCGATGGCACCGAGCAGGCTGACCTCCTCTTCGCGGATGCGCGTCCGGCGCCCGATCCACAAGGCACCGATCGGCGAGTGTTGCGAGATCACGGGTACACAAGCAACGCACTTGAGCTCTTCAAACACTTCGGGTCGATCTGTCACACCGTCGGCGACCACATCCGCGCTCAAGTAGGGTTGCCCGGTGGTGATCACGCTACCGCTGATCCCGGAGTCACGCGGCGTGCGCATGCCGGTGAGAGAGGCCCACTCGCCGAATGCCAACTCGGTCACGATCTCGCCGCTCACCGGGTCCAATATCTCCAGTGAGGAGCCTCCGGCTTCCAGCAGGTTCATGAGCTGGGTGAGCAGGATCGGCATGGCCTCCTCGAGGTTCGCCGCGGTCCGCAAGGCGGAAGAAATGGTGTGCAAGACTTCCAGGTCCGACAAGCGTTGCCGGGTCACATCGAACAGGCGGGCGTTTTCGATCGCCAACGCTGCTGAGGCTGCCATGGCGGTCAGCAATTGGAGATCGTTCTGGTTGAAAGCATCCAATTGATGAGGAGTGTCAATGGTAATCACACCGATCGCTTTATTCTTTACGATCAATGGCGCGGCGATGGCACTGCCCTTGAAGAGCATCTCGCGAATATCGCCTTCGTAGCGAATGGTTGTATCCGCGCGAACATCGGGCACAATGATGGGGGCCTCCTCGCGGAAGCATTTCATCGAGTAACCGGAATTGGGCGGAAAACGGTAGCTACGGACGCGTGGGTCCTTGTAACCCCAAACAGCGCGAATATGCAGGTTCTTCTCATCATCGGCGAGCAGGATGGAGCCTCGCTCGGAAACTGGAATGGCCTGGATGACGGTCTGCAGGATCTCCTCGAGTAGAGGTTCCAGCTCGATTGTGCGGCTCAAAGTTGCACTCACCCGGACCATTGCTTCCATTTCACGCAGTCGGCGCTGGGTTTCTTCAAAGAGGCGGGCGTTCTCGATGGCAACGGCAACCTGCTGGGCAAGGCTGGTGAGGAAATACAGGTCAGGCTGCCTGAAATCCTTCCCTTCCCCCACCCTCCAGACAGCGATCAACCCGGTCAGGTGCTCCTTCAACATTACCGGGACACCCATCAGGTGTTCCAGGGGGATGCGAGCCGTTCCCTTGATCTCAATGCCGCGCGCATCAGAATAGGTGTCATTGACAATTTCACCTGACCTATGTACGGCGATATTACCCAGGATGCCTTCACCCGGCTTGACAGGATCCTTTTAATTTGCTCGGCATCATCACCAACAGCAGCGATCGTGTGCAGCTGGGTTGACCCCTGTTCGACAAGATAAACAGCGCTTGCATCAGCGTCCAGCAGGGTCTTGGCATACGAGGCGATGCGTTCCAGGACGATATCCAGTTGCAGGGTGGCAGAAATATCGCGGCTGACTTCGGCAATGGCACGCATGGCTCCTTCAGAGCGCAACCGTTCGGTGATGTCCAGCGCCGTGAAGATGATTCCCCGGGAAAGATCAGCATTATCGATCGGGGTGGAAGCAAGGAGGACATTGATCGTGGTCCCATCCTTCCTTTTCCAGATCGTCTCCAGGCTGCCGGTGCCTCTTTCGACCATCTGTTGGAGATTATCCTTCCCCACCTGGTCAAATTCATCCTGGTTGTGATACAGGAGCCTGGTATCCTGCCCGACCAGTTCTTCGCGGGAATAACCGGTCATCTCGCAAATCTTGGGATTAACATCGGCAACGACCCTATCAATGAGCACGCCGATGCCTGTCGGTGCCACCTGGAAAATGCTGTGCATTTTCTGCTCACTGCTGCGCAAGGCTTCTTCGGCCTGCTTGCGGGTGGTGATATCCTTTACGGCTCCGATAATCGTTCGGACATGACCTTGCTCATCGACCTGCGGGCGGACGAAAATATGGATCCACCGGCGGGTAGCCAACTGGGATATGACCTGGCATTCAATTTCTCCAGGTTGTGCAGATGCAAGAACGTGGTCGATAAACCTGGAGAATGCAGCATAATCATCAGGATGAATGATGTTCTTCCAGAGTTTCCGGGACGAGACTTTTTCAAGCGACCTTCCGGTCTGTTCCTCCATATTTTCCGAAGCCCAGCGCAGGTTCAACTCCCCTTGTTGCGACACATCCACGATGAAAAGGTAATCCGTGGTCATGTCGGTAATCAGCTTATTGAGTTGTTCACTCTCTTGTAAAGCAGCTTCGGCCAATTTTCGCTCGGTGATATCCTGGACAAAGCCCTCGTAATAGAGCAAATCCCCGTGGGAATCGATTACTGCACGTGCATTGGTGGAAGTCCAGAAGAGCGTGCCATCCTTGCGCAGGCCGGGCGCTTCGAACTTTGCCACTCTTCCATGCTGCTTCATCATTTGTTCAAACAAACGGTGCAGCTTGCGGTCCGCATTCACCTGGCGACCAATGTCGGAAATAGCTGCGATCATTTCATCAGGAGATGCATAGCCATACATGTGCGCCATGGCGGGATTGACGTTGAAAAAGTGTCCGTCAGGCAAGCTTCGAAAAATGCCTTCCATGGCATTTTCGAAAAAATCCAGAATTGCGTTTTCATCCTTACGGGAGGCGTTCGACTTTCTTAGTTTCGTGCCAGACCATTGAGAGTTTCTGGGGTTGATTGCTCATGGCGACCACTCCTGTACAGGCTTTATCATAGCATTAAAATATAGAAATGAGATAAAACAAATTGGTACTTGAATATTGGATTAACCCGGAGTGCCAATTGGAGTTCTGAACCAAAATAGGGAAAATCCAAAACCACGGTTAGCTTGAGGAGTGCCGTGGACCGAATCTCTTTCAACTAGGTCAACCAGGAGAGCCTCGGACACACAGGACAAACAAGACCAGGCCAAAATTTCCTCACGGTATAATGGATGCATGACCGACCTGTGCAAAGCGACGCTCCACCTGACGGGAATCGTGCAAGGAGTGGGATTCCGTCCTTTTGTTTATGGATTGGCGCAACGCTTCAACTTGCGAGGCTGGGTGCGGAATACATCCGGCGGGGTGGATATCGAGGTGGATGGGAGCATGGAAAACCTGGAGGGGTTTGTTGCAGCCCTGCGCAGCGACCTGCCTCCCCTGGCACGCATCGACACCTTCAGCACTTCTTTTGGATCCCCCGGCGGATTTACCACCTTCGAGATCATCCACTCGGAAGTTGTGGAAGGTGCATTCCAGCCCATCTCACCGGATGTGTGCATCTGCACGGACTGCCTGCGTGAGCTCTTCGATCCTGCGGACCGGCGCCATCGTTATCCCTTCATCAATTGCACCAATTGCGGCCCGCGCTTCACCATCATCAAGGATATCCCCTATGACCGCCCCAAGACCACGATGGCGGAATTCGGCTTATGTGCCGAATGCGCTGCGGAATATGAAAATCCACTCGACCGGCGTTTTCATGCCCAACCGGTAGCCTGCCCGGTCTGCGGACCAGGCGTGTGGCTGGAGCAATACGGCAAGCGATGGGATGGCGATGCTGCCCTCTACGAAACACAATGCTTGCTGACCGAGGGAGGCATTGTGGCGATCAAAGGGCTGGGGGGTTTCCACCTTGCCTGTGATGCGACCAATGCCCGGGCAGTTGTGGAACTGCGGCGCAGAAAATTGCGGGTGGATAAACCCTTTGCATTAATGATGGCGGATCTAGAAACGGTGAAAGAGCATTGTTTCACCTCAAAGGAAGAAGAGGCACTGCTCGAATCCCGGCAGCGCCCCATCGTGGTGTTAAAACGCCGACCGGGCTCTGCCATTGTCGAGCAGATCTCACCACGACAGGATTCCCTGGGGGTCATGCTGCCCTATACGCCGCTGCATTACCTGGTGCTCGCAGGCGATGGGATGGCTATGCCGCCCCTGGTGATGACCAGCGGCAACCTCTCTGAAGAGCCGATCGCAACCTCCAACGAGGAAGCGCGCCAGCGGCTTGGGGCGCTGGCAGATGCCTTCCTGATGCATAACCGGGACATCCATACGCGCTGCGATGATTCCGTTGCCAGGGTCCTGTCCATCCCGGAGCTACCCAACGGGTCGCGAATGGAAAAAGGCGCCAAATATCAAGGAACCACCTATTTTTTACGCCGGTCGCGCGGCTATGTACCCGACTCCATTGCGCTGCCGTTCAAAACCTTCCCCCTACTGGCGGTTGGGGCGGAACTCAAGAACACCTTCTGTCTCAGCCGGGAAGGGTATGCCTTCGTCAGCCACCACATCGGGGACATGGAAAACTACGAGACCTATGCCTCCTTCGAGGATGGGGTGACCCATTTCGAGCGCCTGTTCCGCATCCAGCCGCAAGCGGTCGCCTACGACCTGCATCCCGACTACCTGACCACCCGCTATGCGCTCGAACGCATCCAACGCGAGAACCTGGCTGAATGCGGCGTCCAGCACCATCATGCCCACATCGCTGCCTGCATGGCAGATAACGGGCTGGATGGCAGCCAGGCGGTCATCGGCCTGGCCTTTGACGGCACCGGTTATGGGCTGGATGGAGCCATCTGGGGCGGAGAATTCCTGGTGGCGGATTATGCCGGTTTCGAACGCAAGCTGCACCTGGATTACTTCCCTTTGCCGGGTGGCGATGCAGCCATCAAGCACCCGGCGCGGGTTGCATTGGCACTGCTGTGGTCGCTGGGATTGGAATGGGATGAATCCCTGGACCCGGTACAAGACCTGGGTTACGAAGAACGGTCGGGGTTACGCATCCAGCTGGAACGCGGCGTGAACCTGGCCAGGACTTCGAGCATGGGACGCCTGTTCGATGCCGCGGCTGCCCTGGCGGGGGTGCGCCAACGGGTCAATTACGAAGCCCAGGCGGCGATGGAATTCGAAGCGGCGCTGGATGGGAGCGAGGCGGGGGCATATGCCTTCGAGATCAAGAACGATATTGTCGAGCATAAACCAGCCATCTCTGCGCTGCTGGAAGACATCCAAAAGCATGTGTCCATCCCGGTGATCTCAGCCCGGTTCCATAACGGGCTGGCTGAGCTGGTGAGAAAAGCCTGCGCCGCACTGCGGGACGAGAGCGGGATCAACACGGTCGCCCTGAGCGGTGGCGTCTGGCAGAACATCGCCCTGCTGGAACGGTCTGTAGCCAGGCTGCGTGCGGATGGATTTAATGTCCTGCTGCACAGGCAGGTGCCAGCCAATGATGGCGGCCTGTCCCTGGGACAGGCGCTGGTGGGGGCGGTGAAGATCAAACTGTAATGCAGCTCACAGCAGGTTTGCGAGGATTGTCAACGAATTCGATAGCCCGCAAGGGTGTTGCCCTATTTGTTGATGATCATCCAGGCGAAGAGGAACAAGGGGACTCCAATTCCCCCGTTCATGGCGGAAGCCATCCTGAAATCCTAAGAAGTCGTGAACGTGATCATTCCCCCGGGACGATAAAAAACTCCCGCTGCCAGGAGGCTCACGGGAGACTATGATCAGCGCAAGCTCATTTCGCGCTTTTGCTCGCGCTCGAGGTCCTTGCGGGCGATGGCTTCGCGCTTGTCATGGAGTTTCTTGCCCTTGGCGATGGCAAGCTCCAGCTTGGCGCGCCCACCCTTGAGATAGACGCGCGTGGGCACGATGGTCATCCCTTTCTGGCGGATGGCCTCCCAGAGGCGGGCGATCTCCTTTTTGTGCAGCAGAAGCCGGCGCGGCCGCTTCGGGTCGTGGTTGAAGCGGTTGGCCTGTTCGTAGGGCGCAATATGCGCCTCGATCAACCAGGCATCCCGTCCGTCCACCTGGACATAAGACTCAGCCAGGCTGACCTGCCCGGCGCGGATCGACTTGATCTCGCTGCCTTGCAGGGAGAGACCGGCCTCGAAGCGTTCGAGCAGGAAATATTCAAAACCGGCTTTACGGTTGGTGGCAACTACCTTGACATGTTCAGGCATGGCTTTTCGACGCGGCGGATTGTAACACGGGAATTCACCCCGGGCGAAAATATCATCCCCATTTGAGGACAGCATAGCCTGCCAGGAAACGCAGGATGCCGAAAACGATCAAGGCAAGGCTCAGCCCCATATATCCGGCCAGGAATGAACCGGCCAGGGACCCCACCAGGATACAGGCGTTGACCACCATGGTGTACCAGGCCAGGTGGGCAGGACGATCATTCTCGGGCACCTTTTCCAGGAGATAATTCGGCTGAGCCCCGGCGACGATCCCCTAGGCATTCCCGCCCAGGGCTTGCAATGCAAGGTATGGGGCAACACCATGCGAGAAGGACAGCAGGATCGGATAGAAACTCAACGCCAACATACCATAAGAGGCCACCTTGTGATGACCAGCCTTGCGGGAGAAACGCACCAGTTGGGTCGAGGCAAAAAGGAATGCCAGGTAGAAAAGAGCCGTTCCCAGCCCGATCTGGGCATCCGTCAGCTTGAGGATATTGACATTGTAGAGCGGAAAGAGTGGTACGGGGAGATATTGAGTGAAATGAAAGAGGAGCAGGACGAACAACACACGGCCAAAAGGGGATCTCCATATGTCCAGGCGCAGTGCTCGGCGCCAGTCACGCGCAGCGGCAACCTGCCTGGCTGGCGCGGGAGCGGACTGACCCGCTGGAAGCGCTGGAGCGGACACCGGCTTGATGAAATACAAATGCAGGCTGCTCATCATGGCGCTAAGTGCCCCGATGGCAAAAAGAAGCTGGTAGCCGCCCGGGAAGGACACATGGTCAAGCAAATACCCGGACCCCAGCGAAGAGATCATGAAGGTGATCGCAAGGAGCACATTACGGATCCCGGCCACATAAGCGCGCCACTCGCCGGGTACGGCCTCTGCAAATAACGTGTTGAAGCCCACCGACAAGGGAACGACCGGGATGCCCATCGCCAGGGCAATGACGATCAATGCCCAGACCTGGGCGTCCTTTCCCAGGATCCAGGGCAGCGGGATCCACAGGAAATAGAAGAGCCGGTAGGCGATGGAGGACCAGAAAACCGCCTTGTTCGTGGCGCGGCGTTCCAACCAGCGACCGGTGGGGATGGCAAGCAGGAGGCTGACGACCGATCCCATCGACCCCAGCAGGCCGATCTGGAAGCCCGTGGCACCCAGGCGGGTGGCATACACGCTCAGGAAGTTGACCGAGCTGCCGCTCAGAATGCCGACCCAGGCAATGTCAAAGAATAAATGCAGGAAATTGGAGCGGTACTCGGGCGGCACCGAAGTTTGAACGAATATGCGGCGAAACATGGCGGGCTGATTATAATCGCAGTATGTTCAACCTTCGCCGATTCTTCCAACTTGACCCTTCGGTCACCTTCCTGAACCACGGTTCCTTCGGCGCGACGCCGCGCCCGGTGTTTCGCGCCTACCAGGAGTCGCAGCGGGAGCTGGAACGCCAGCCGGTGGAATTCCTGGGGCGACGTGCCACGGACCTGCTGCGTACAGCGCGCGGTGCGCTGGGCGACCTGCTCGGGACAGACGCCGACAACCTGGTGTTTACCAGCAACGTCACCGTTTCGCTCAACATCGTGGCACGCTCGCTCGAGTTGGGGCCCGGCGATGAGGTGCTGGGCAGCGATCACGAATACGGCGCCCTTGACCGCACGTGGCGATTCCTGGCGAAGGAGCGCGGTTTCAGCTACGTCAACCAGCCCATCCCCGTTCCGCTGCCTGACCCCGGGGCATTCGTGGAGGCACTCTGGAAAGGGGTCACCAAGCGAACGCGGGTGATTTTCCTTAGCCACATCACCAGCCCAACGGCGCTCTTATTTCCCGTGGAAGAAGTCATCCGGCGGGCGAGGGAAGAGGGCATCCTGACCGTCATTGATGGCGCGCACGCACCGGGGCAGATCCCACTAAATTTGGATGACCTGGGGGCGGATTTCTACGGTGGAAACCTGCACAAGTGGCTGTGCGCGCCGAAAGGGGCGGGATTCTTATACGCGCGCAAGGACAAGCAGCACCTGCTCAAGCCGCTGGTCGTCTCCTGGGGATATGAGTCTGAAACACCGGGACCCAGTCCGTTCGTTGACCAGCATGAGTGGTGGGGCACGCGCGATCTTGCCGCCTTCCTGGCAGTACCGTCAGCCATTCAATTCCAACAGGACCACGATTGGGAACGGGTGCGCCGCGCCTGCAACAGCCTCGTTAGCCGAAGCCCAGGAACGCATTTGCGCGCCAAGCGGGTTAACCCCCCTGGACCTCACTCCCGGGATCCATGGACTGCAATTCGCCTCCATACCCCTGCCGGAGGAGGTGGATGTAGTCCATTTAAAGCACGCCTGTATGAGCGTTACCGGATCGAGGTGCCGCTAATCCAGTGGAACAGGCACAAGTTGATCCGCATCAGCGTGCAGGGTTACAACACACGCCGGGACGTGGAGAAGCTATTGACGGCGTTGGAAGAGGAGGGCGCGTTGCGATCGTGACATAGGATCGCACACACCCCTCACCTGCCGCTCAGGCTGACCTGTCGATTTCCTGCACCAGTGCCTGGGCGAACTCCCAGGTGCGTTCCATCACATCCGGGTCCATCTTGTCGAAGGTGTCGCCGCGTTGGTGCCAGAACGGGGCTTCGCCATCCGGTTTCAGCCCGAAGAGGGTGATGGCCGGGACCTTGAAGCGCACGGCATCCGACAGCTCGGAGTTGCCTCCGCTGATCTGTGAAGGGTAGGCTTTCCATTCCGGGTGTTGCGTGCGCAGTCGTTCAGCCATGGCGAGCAGGGTCGGGTCGCTCTTGAAGGGCACGATGATGCCCTCGCGGGTCGTCCACGCCGGTCCGGCGCAGCCAAGCATCTCGAGCACCACTGCCAGGGGCGCTTTCATCTCTCCACGATGCCTTTTGAAGAAATCGATCGCCCCGTAGTGTTGGACCTCTTCGCATCCGGTGAGGACAGCATAGACACGGGTATTTTCGAGAGGAGCGGTGGAATATTGCCCGGCGAGGGTTAAAACCAGGCCAACTGCCGTGGCGTTGTCATTGGCACCGGCTGTAAAGGGAGTGGATTCGGCTTCGATGCACATGGCAGCCAGCAGAAGGGCACACAGCGCTGAAAAGGAGCTGGCAACCCAGGCCCATGACCAATCGAAAAATATGGCAAGGGAATAGATCAGCGCCTGGAAGATGAACCCGGCAAAGGCGACCATCGTAAACCGGTCATAGACCTTCACCCACAGCGGGGTGCGGAAGATCAAGGGGGTGCGCTGGCTGTCCACGTGACCGATCAGGACCAGGTCGCGCTTGTGCTCGCCGCGCGGGGGGATGACTGCGTAGACATTCTGACTCTCGCCCTTGGGGACGAGCCGGCGAAAGAGGTTGTCCTTGAACCCGAGCTCCTGTAATTCGGAGACCAGCACAAGAATGGAAAGCAGGGCGGAAAAGACCGCGGTAAACCTCCCGCCCAGGGGGAAGAGGATAAAAGCTACCAGCATCAAGGTGGCACCGAGCAGGTGGGGGTGGAATATGGACCGGGCGCTCTTGAAGGTTTCCCAGGAGGGAGTCAAGCCGGCCTTTTCAAGTTGCCCGCGGGCATACTGGGCTCCCTGGCGTTCGCCGAGGCGCGTGGGACCGCGCGGGCCGATGTCCACGGAAAGGGTGCGCACATGCGCCAGCCATTCTTTCACGCGTGGATGGTTGGATGTTGCTTGGGTCATCAGGTTTTCCTCTTTTTAATTGGATTATGGATCCACAGCTTTGACGTGGCGCAGATTATCCCATAGTTCGCCCAGTTCTACAGGTTCCAGCCGGGCGGTGATCGGATGCGCGTGCCTGGTCACCCAGCTGCGCAGAGGTGCAGCCCATTTTACCAGCGCACGCGCGTCCGAGGGGTAATGGCTGCGCCGGGAACCGATGTTGATGAAATCCCGCCCGATGGCGTCCCGCCATTCGTCCCAGGTTGCCAGGTCGGGGGTCATGGAGAAGGTGGAGAGAGGTGAGAAGAAGACCGGTAAATCCGGGGGAAAATGAGCGGACATTTCCTTGAGGTAACGTGCGCTGTCGTGGGTGTTGAAGATCAACCAGAGCGGCAACAGCCCGGCCTGGCGGGCGGCATGGGCATCGAACTGGCTGAACGTTTCCACCAGCACCCCGGCAGGTTGCCGTCCTTCCTTTTCGAGCAGGCGGCTCGCGGCGCTGAATGCCAGGCGGGAAAAATCATCCGGCTGGGGGAGATTAAGGCGGAGGAAGCGGAAACCCTCCGCATGGCAAAATGTCTCGAGCGCCTCTCCCAGCCCGGGTTCGGAACCCCATTCGGATTCTGGACCGGTTTCCAGCGGCCAACGTAATTCGTCCAGCCGCCAATCCGTGTGCTTCAACCCGGCGTGAGCTGCATAGCTGCGGATACGCTGGCTGCCTTGCAGGAATTCGCCCGGGGGGATATCCCCCCAGCCGCCGACCTGGAAGACGCTGCGCGGTCCCAGCCGGTAGCGGAGCCAGTGTGCCCCGCCCTCAAGATAGACAACCGTTCCACCGGGCACGCAACCTGGCACGAATGAATTCAGCATAGGCGGGAGGGAGATCGACGAGCTTGAAACGCAGGTGGTTCACCCAGCGGGTCAGCCAACCGTCATGCACCGGGTCGTAGTGCTGGATGGTCATCAGACCCGGGTTGTTCGCGGCGATCTGCAGGGCGCGTTCCCGGTTGCGTTCCAGGTAAATATTGACATTTCCATCCGGGGAACCACCTTTGAGCGTGGTGACGAAGGCCTGGGGCAGGAAAGGAGCCTGCAAGGCGAGGGACAGGGAGGCAGTCGCCCCGCCGAGCGCCGCGCCGAGGGTGATGGCAGGAAAAGGACCGTCCAGACCGGCGTAATCGGCGAGACGGGCGTGGATGAGTGGCTCCAGGGAAAAGTTGTCCATCACCCCAGGCGGGAGACCCGAAAATGCCTGGAAGCGGCTGATGACGAAGCGCGCCAGTCCCTGCGGCAGTGCTCCCAGGGTAAGCAGGAGCGCTCTCTGCCAGGCAGGCAGGCGCAGGTTATCCGTATAATTTCCGCACAGCCCGGCAGCCACGGCGCGGGTCACGATGGGGGAGGATGATTCCGGGGATTCGATGGGAACAGGCATAAAATGCTCTTGGAAGGAAGGGATTCAGACTATAATCATTTTACATCCATTTTTGAAGTAGGAGAAAACCATGCTGTGGGTCACCCGTTCTCATGTCCACGTGGACCGCGTAGCCTGTCCCTGGCTGATCACCCGTTTTGTTGACAATGAAGCGGAATTCCTGTTCGTCCCGGCCAACCAGATCGAAAAAATTGTCAATGAAACCGGCGCCATCCCCTTCGATGCCCCAGGTGTGGAACTCGGTCATGTGGAGGGTCGCTGTTCGTTCGAATCGATCATTGCCAAATACGGCTTAAAGGAGCCGGGTTTGCTGCGCCTGGCCCAGATCGTCCATGCCGCAGATGTCTCCGCGGATATCGACAAGGATCCCATCGCACACGGGCTGGAAGCCATCGCCTCCGGTTACAGCCTGCGCTTCCCGGAAGACGAAGAGAACGTGAGCGCCCAATTCGAGGTGTACGATTCCCTGTATGCCTGGTGCCGGCTGCAGGTGGCAAAAGGCAAATGAAACGCGGGTCTTTTCGCCCGTGTTTCCGGATGATCAACCCAGACTATTCCCGCCAATGAAACGCGATATTCGCATCTTGTTCACCACCCGCATCGTGCGCCTTTTCTGCTACGGGTTCCTCTCGGTGGTGCTGGCTCTCTACCTGGCCGAGACCGGGATGACCGAGAGGCAGATCGGACTGCTGTTTAGCCTCACCCTGGCGGGAGACGCGGCGATCACCTTGTGGTTAACCACCTCCGCCGACCGCTTCGGTCGAAAGCGGACGCTCCTTGCCGGTGCGGTCCTGATGCTCGGCGCGGGGATCGCCTTCATCGTCACCCGCGAACCCATCCTGCTCATGGCGGCTGCCATCATCGGTGTGATCAGCCCCAGCGGCAACGAGATCGGACCGTTCCTCTCGGTGGAGCAAGCCGCCCTGACCCAGTTGCTACCTGGTGATAAGCGCACCCAGGTCTTCGCCTGGTACGCCCTGGCGGGTTCACTGGCCACTGCCACCGGCGCGCTCTCAGGCGGATGGATGGTGAAGTTCCTGCAGGTGGGCGGCATGCCTGTCCTGGGATCGTACCAGGCGGTGCTGGCGGGTTACGCCCTCGGCGGGTTGGTCCTGGTCGGCCTGTTCCTTGCCCTGTCCCGGAAGGTGGAGTTGATACCCGGGGAACGATCGCAGGCAAAATCCATCCTGGGATTGCATCAATCCCGCCCGGTGGTACTGCGTTTAAGCGCGCTGTTTGCCTTGGATGCCTTCGCCGGGGCGTTGCTGGTCCAATCCATGCTGGCGTACTGGTTCCACGTCAAATACGGCGTGGACACCGGGGTGCTGGGCAGCATTTTCTTTGGAGCGAACATCCTGGCGGGGATCTCGGCGCTGCTGGCGGTACCCCTCGCAAGGCGGTTCGGCCTCATCAATACGATGGTCTTCACCCATATTCCGTCCAACATCCTGCTGATCCTGGTGCCATTGATGCCGACCCTGCCGCTGGCGATCGGAGTGCTGTTGCTGCGCTTCAGCATTTCACAGATGGACGTGCCCACGCGGCAGTCCTATACCATGGCGGTGGTGGCACCCGATGAACGCTCGGCAGCCTCCGGCGTGACGGCAATTGCCCGTTCGGTGGGTGCGGCGTTTTCCCCATCCCTGGCAGGGTTGTTGATCGCCGTCCCCGTACTTTTCAGCGCGCCCTTTTTCTTTTCGGGTGGATTGAAAATCGTGTATGACTTGCTGCTGTACAATTCCTTCCGCAGGCTAAAACCGCCGGAAGAGAAGGAAAGGAGGTGAACATGGAGATTTCGCTGGCACTGGGTGGAGGGGGATCGCGCGGGTACGCGCATATCGGTGTGATCCGCCGCTTGGAGAAGGAAGGCTTCATCATCCGGGCGGTGGCAGGGACGAGTGCGGGAGGGATCGTTGCTGCCCTGTATGCTGCCGGGTTCAGCCCGGACGAAATGGAAAGCCACTTCGCAGAACTCGACCAATCCAAGCTTTTTTCCATCTCTCTAAGTGAAGGCCCGGGCTTGCTGAGTATCTCGTACGTCACCCAGCTATTGGAAAAATACCTCGGCGAGCGCGACTTTGAAACGCTCAGGATCCCCTGTGCACTGGTCGCGGTGGACATCCGCTCGCACCGGGAGGTGATCCTCACGAAAGGCCGGGTTGTGGATGCGATCCTGGCGACGATCGCAATACCGGGCATCTTTGCGCCAAAAATCCTGGGAGAGTATGAATTGGTGGATGGGGCGGTGCTTAACCCCGTGCCGGTCACTATTGCCCGTTCATTGATGAAGTACCTGCCGGTGGTGGCGGTGGTGCTCAGCCCGGAAATGGAAGCGCCGGCCAACTTCGTTCATATCCCCCTGCCGGTCAAGATCCCCACGCCGATCGTTGAAAGGCTCAACGCGGCTGCGGCTGGCGCATGCCTTCCAGATCTTCGAGCAATCCGTGGACCTGGGTCAGCGTATGATCACCACCTTGCGGCTGGAGGTTGACGACCCCGAGGTGATCATCCGCCCGGAGGTCGCCATGATCGGGATGCTGGACAAAACAGATATAGGCGCGGCGGTTGCCTTGGGAGAGAAGGCAGTGGAAGCCGTCCTTCCCGATTTGCTGCGCGAGACTTCCTGGTCGCGGCGCATGGGACGCGGGATATTCACCCCACGGCGTGGACGCAGACGGGAGATCCTCTCACAGTGAGTCGCGACCTGCGCCGCTACGCGCGGCAGACCCGCACCCGGTTACTTGCGGGATTATTCGTGCTGCTCTTCCTTTTGGGAGACGGGCTGATCTATCTCTTTCTACGGCAGGAACGCGGCGCTGATGGGGCTGCTGTGCCTGCTGGGTGCATTAGTGCCAGTGGCGATCATCATTCTCATCCTGGCAATCATCGACCGGATCGTGAAACATGCCAATCCCGACTGAACCTGCAGAACAAATGAATGGATGGACCTACCGCCTGCGCCAAGCGAGCAAGCACCCGGCGCGCTTGATGCTGATGCTGCACGGTTGGACCGGGACCGAGAATTCGATGTGGTTCTTTGCCCGGAACATGCATGGGCGCTATGCCGTCCTGTTGCCGCGGGCACCTCATCCCGACCCGCAGGGAGGCTACACATGGCGGCTGGTCCCCACGGGCAACCGCACACCTCCCGGGCTGGAGGAGTTGCGTCCCTCCGCGGAAGCGCTGATGGGTTTCCTGGACGATTGGTCAGTCTTATCCGGTGTGGATGTGGACGCTTTCGACGTCACCGGTTTCAGCCAGGGAGCGGCCCTGGCCTACACCCTGGCGGTGCTCTTTCCGCGGCGCGTGGAGCGCCTGGCAGCGCTGTCCGGTTTCCTGCCGGTGGGATGGGAAGCCCATGCCGAGCGGATGAAAGGGAAGCACGTTTTCATCTCCCACGGACGCGCCGATGAGATCGTGCCTGTGGAACTGGCCAGGAGGGATCGCGCCCGCCTGGAACAGGCTGGAGCAAGCGTGGTCTATTGTGAAACAGAGGCAGGTCACAAGGTGGGCAAGGAATGCATCAAGGGGATGGATTCTTTCTTAACATCGGATAAAATCAGCGACATCAAATAAAGGAGACACATGAATCGTAAACTTCTCATCGTTGCAGCTTGTGGGGTGCTGATCCTTTCCATCATGGCCTGTTCGCTGGGCAAACAGACGGGCACTCCGACCTTCCAGGCAACTTCCGGGCAGCAGGTGGTTCCCACCGCTGTCAAGCCACCGGAAAATGCCCTGGCGATCCTGCCCACCTCCTCCCTTTCAGACGATTACGGCGGTTTCCATGTTTTTGGCGAGGTGGTGAACAATTCGGCAACACCCATCACCTCGATCGAGTTGAATATCGAGCTTCTGGATTCCAATGGGCAGTCACTATTAAAGAACGATGAAGGCAACCCCATTCAACAGGATTACTTCTATCCCATCCTGACAACGATCGGGGCGGGGGAGTCCAGCCCATTCTCGTACTACTTCGATACCGCCAACGGCATGCCAGCCACCTATACTGTGACCGTGGGGACCTACGATGTGGCGCAAACCACCCGCGGCGAATTGACCTATGAAAACATCCATACGGCAGAGGATGGCTTGGATACTTACTACTTGAGCGGTGAACTGGTTAACCAGAGCGATCAATGGGTGCTTGTCAATGGTTTGGCGGGCGGCTTGCTCGACACCGCTGGCACTGTCATTTCGGCCGAATGGACCGGGACTTACACCACCTTGCTTGCCCCGGCGGGCAATCCGGCCGGGCGCGACCGCACACCGTTCGCAGTCTCGTTCCTTTCACCCAAAAGCACACCCGACCAGTGGTCACTATGGTGGGATGCTGAAGTCGCCACCGATGTCACCGATTATGATCTGCAGGTCCAGGTAGCCTATTCTTATTTTGATGAGTACGATGGCCTCCACCTGGTCGGTACGGTCACCAACAATGCTGCCGTGGCTTTGACCTCCCTGGTCGTGGCAGGGCTTTATGACGCAGAGGGCACCTGCCTGGACGCCGATTATTCCTTCCTGCCCCTAAGCATCCAACCCGGGCAGTCTGTTCCATTCGACATCTCCTACTTCAGCAACGTGAATTACAACCCGGACGAGGCTGCCCTGGTGGACACCTACACGGTTCAAGTGGACCCCTGGAACACTTATGAACCCTATTACAACACTGCCACCATCCTGAGCGAAAACGAGACGATTAACCAGGATGGCAGTTACTGGACGGTTACCGGCAGTTTCATCAACACCACCGAAAGAAATGTCAGCTCTGTGACCGTGGTGACCTCGGTGTATCAACTCCCAGGGTTCCCTGGTGGGGACGAACTACACCTATGTTTACCCCGAAGGCGAGTTTTTCGCCCCAGGCGACTCAAGCACGTATGAGCTCTGGCTCTCCCTGGACCCGGATGCGGATAAAAGCGGATACACCACCGAAACCATCCTCGTGGCCGACCTTTCGGAATAATCCAGGTTCAATTCCACACCGCCCCGCTGCTTGATTATAGGCAGCGGGGCTTTTTAATCCCCTGCTCATCTCCCGGTTGACTTCTCTTCTATTTACGGGTATCCTTGACGCCATGTCCCTTCCCAAAAAAATGCTTTCGAGGCGCGATTTCCTCAAGGTTAGCGGCATCGGCATGGGTGCAATGGTACTGGCTCCCCGCTGGGGTAACCTGCTGTCGCCCAAACAAGCATTGACCCTGCCCGAATTTCCCCAGGCTGACCTGCTGGGGCGGAATTGCGCCGCGGATGCCAATCTTTCCGGCGGCAAGATCGAGATGAAAGCGCGTCCGGATGTGAACAGCCAGACCGTCCGCGATGTGTTCCGGGACGAAGTCTTCCCCTGGATCAAGGAAGTCTCCGCAGAGACGATCTCATACGATGTGCCCAGCCAGCGCTGGCTGGAGACACCCGAAGGCTACCTGAGGGGGCGTTATATCCAGCCCTGCAGGAACCTGCCCAACACCCCGCTGACCGCCATCCCCCAGGGACAAAATGGTTTCTGGGCGGAGGTGAGCGTGCCGTACGTGGACCTGCTGATGGACAATGCCAACCCGGTGTCCGGCTGGATGCGCGACCTGGTGTATTACGGTTTGCAGCCGCGCTTCTATTACCAGCAGGTGATGTGGATCGACCAGGTGCGCATGCTGGACGGTGGGCAGGTGCAGTACCGCCTCAACGAACGGTACGGCAATCCCGGCGACCTCTTCTGGGCGGATGGGGCAGCCTTCCGCCCGCTGACCGAGGATGAAATCACCCCCATTCATCCTGAGGTGGACCCGGCAACAAAAAAGGTCGTTGTCAACCTGATGTACCAGACGCTCTCCTGTTTCGAAGGGGAGCGGGAAGTGTACTTCTGCAGGGTGTCCACGGGCGCCGGAGAGGGAAGCACGCCCCTCGGCGAGCATGCCATCTGGAGAAAGATGATCTCGACGCGCATGGCGAACACCTCCGAAGAGTCGAGCTATGACCTGCCGGGCATATCCTGGACAACCCTGTTCGTCGGGACGGGCGTCGCCATCCACGGCACGACCGCCCATAATGATTTTGGCTTCCCGCGCTCACACGGCTGCGTCAATTGCCGCCCCGAAGATGCCAGGTGGATCTTCCGCTGGTGCCTGCCTGAGGTGGCACTGGAGCCGGGAGATGTGCAGTGGAGCGATTGGGTCACCGGCAGCACCCATGTTGTCGTTAAAGAAGGCATTTATTAAGTACACGATCAGGTGATGATGAATACACTTAATGTTACCCTTGGCCTGGCTTTCCTGGCAGGACTGGCATCCTTTCTTTCCCCTTGCGTTTTATCCCTGGTACCCGCCTACGTGGGTTACCTGGGCGGGCGCGCGGCTGGTGGAGAAGCAGCGGCAAAAAACCGCTGGCTGACTTTCACCCACGGCGTGGCCTTCGTCCTGGGCTTCAGCTTTGTCTTCATCCTGTTCAATATCATCGCCTCCGCCCTGGGCGTGGTGCTTTACGACCTGCGTGTCTGGCTGGCAAGGATCGGGGGCGTGGTTGTGGTGATCTTCGGCCTGCACATGATCGGCCTCTTCCGCATCCCCTTCCTCGAATACGATGTGCGCGTGCACAAACAACTGGACAACCGCTGGGGGTATCTCTCCTCCTTCCTGATGGGTGTATTCTTCTCAGCGGGCTGGTCGCCATGTGTCGGCCCGATCCTGGGCGCGATCATGACCTTTGCGATCAACAGCGGGAACGTGGGACAGGGAACACTGCTGGGTGTGGCTTATTCAGCCGGGCTGGCAATCCCCTTCCTGCTGGCGGCACTGGGAATCGGCTGGGTGACGGTAATCCTGCGCAAGTACAACAAGGTCATGCGCATCGCCGAGATCGTGATGGGGGTATTGCTGGTGATCGTGGGAATCATGCTCATTTTTGGCGTGTTCAACCTGTTGGCAAATTTCACCTCCTTTGACTTGTTCGGGCTTTAAGGTTGTAAAGTGGCACCAGGTTCACTGCCGCAGCCATTCATAGAATCCAGAATGTGCACCACAGGATCAAGATGATGCTTAATGTCACCCTATATTCCCGTCAGGATTGCCACTTGTGCGAACAAGCCGAAGCGGACCTGAAAGCGCTCCAGGAAACAATCCCGCACAAGCTGACCATCGTGGATATCGATTTAGAAACTTCCTTGAAGGAAACCTATGCCCTCGAGATCCCGGTCGTGGAGGCAGGACCATTCAAGCTGAAGGCTCCCTTCAGCCGGGCTGAACTGCAGATGACCCTGGGCGCGGCAGCCGATCGCCTGGCGCACCTGGAAAAGATCAACGACAAGTCCTACCAACAGAGCGTGAAACGCGGGCAGAACATTTCCCGGGCGGACCGGGTTTCTTATTGGATCTCGAACCATTACCTGCTGGTGTTGAACCTTTTTCTCCTGCTGTATGTCGGACTGCCAGTCCTGGGGCCAATCTTCAAACAGGCAGGTTGGAACATGCCGGCGGAAATCGTCTACAGGATATACCGCCCGTTGTGCCACCAGTGGTCCTTCCGCTCCTGGTTCCTGTTCGGCGAACAGGCCTATTACCCGCACGAGGCGGCAAACATCCCCGGTGTGGTCACCTTCGAAGCTGCCACGGGTATCAGCGACCTGAACGACCCGGGACGCCTGCAGGCACGCCTGTTCGAGGGCAACAGCCAGATGGGATACAAGATTGCCTTGTGCGAACGCGACATGGCGATCTGGGGCGCGATCCTGCTTTTCGGGATCATTTACGCCATCTCCGGGCGGCGCATCCCCAAGCTGCACTGGTTGGCCTGGATCCTGCTTGGGCTGGGACCGGTCGGGCTGGACGGTTTTTCGCAATTATTCAGCCAGGTTCCGCTGGGTTTCCTGAATGCCATTCTCCCTTATCGTGAGAGCACACCCTTCCTGCGCAGCCTGACCGGTTTCATTTTTGGCTGGACGACCGGCTGGTTCACCATCCCGCTGATCGAAGAGACCATGCAGGAAACCCGGCAACTGCTGGCCAAGAAATTCGCCGTTCTCAAATCCTGAGCCATGCCTTTCCAGGTCTGCGGGGAACTCCGTTATTTCCAGTTCGATATCTTCGAGCGCAACCTGTGCCAGGGGATCTTCACCCGGCTGGGCGGGGTCAGCCCGGCACCGTGGGCTTCGCTCAACCTGGGCGGGACGGTGGGGGACGAAGCCTGGCGGGTGAGCGAGAACCGCCGCCGTGTCCTGCAGGCGCTGGGTCGCTTGGATGGGCAGTGTTTATGATGCCTGGCAGGTGCACGGCGCGCAGGTGGCCATCGCCGAAGCGCCGCGCAGCCTGGTCAGTGCGCCTCTCCAGGCGGATGTCCTCCTGACCGACAAGCCTGCAGTGACCCTGCTGATGCGTTTTGCCGACTGCGTGCCGGTGCTGTTGCATGACCCGCGACGCAAGGTGGCCGGGATCGCCCATGCCGGCTGGATGGGGACGGTACGCGGTACCGTGCTGGCAGCGGTGGAGGCGATGAGGGCACGCTTTGGTTCCGACCCGGGGGATCTCCTGGCGGGCATCGGCCCGTCCATCGGCCCCGACCACTACGTGGTCAGCACAGACGTGATCAACGAAGTACGGCGAGCCTTTGGTGCAGATTCCGGCAGCCTGCTGGGTGAGCGCGATGGATTGACCAGCCTTGACCTGTGGGCAGCCAACCGCCTCCTGCTGGAACGCGCCGGCGTAAAACATATCGAAGTCGCCGGGCTGTGCACTGTGTGCCACAATGGGGATTGGTTCTCGCACCGCGCCGAGAAAGGCAGCACCGGCCGCTTTGGGGCAGTGCTGGCCTTGGGGTAAAATGCAAACCATGCTGGCAGATTCGATCCGCGAACGTTACGAGCAGGTACTCAACCGGATGCTTGCAGCCTCTGCCCGGACGGGCCAGGGGCGCGAGGTGCGCCTGGTGGTGGTGACAAAGGCACAGCCGCTGGAGGTCGTCCGGGCGGCGATCGAAGCCGGGATCACGGTCCTTGGCGAGAACTACGCCGAGGAGGCAGTGGGCAAGATGGACCTGCTGGGAAGACCGCCGCTGGAATGGCACATGATCGGGCACGTGCAAAGCCGCAAGGCGGACCTGGTGGCGGCGAACTTTGCCATGCTGCATTCCCTGGACAGCCTGAAACTGGGCAAGCGCCTGGAGCACTATTGCCAGGAATCCGGGCACACCCTGCCTGTGCTGCTGGAGGTTAATGTCAGCGGCGAGCAGAGCAAGTACGGTTTTCCAGCATGGGAGGAGGCGGAGTGGGGGAACCTGCTGCCGGATTTCGAAAGCCTGTCGGGATGTCAACACCTGGAAATCCGCGGATTGATGAGCATGCCGCCTTATTTCGAGGATTCAGAGCGCACCCGGCCCTTTTTTCGACGAGTTAAGCGGTTGCAGGGTTATCTACTGAAGCACCTCCCGAAAATCGATTGGACGGAACTCTCCATGGGCACCAGCATAGATTTCGAGGCCGCAGTGGAGGAAGGGGCGACCATGGTGCGCATCGGCCAGGCGATCCTTGGCGCCAGGCAGAATAAAATGGAGGTAAAATGATCGGTGTTGTACTGGTAAAAGTGGTCGATATTATTGCCAATATCCTGGTATTGTTCATTATTGTTTCAGCATTCGTTACCTATTTTCTCAGCCCCTATCATCCCTTCCGGGCCACGTTGGATCGAATCGTTAACCCGATGCTGGCGCCCATCCGCCGGGTTATCCCGATGGCTGGGATGATCGATTTCAGCCCGTTGGTGTTGATCGTGCTGATCGAGATCCTTGCGTTTATTTTGAGGACCCTGGTTGGCTATCTGTTTTGAGGCAGCCCATGAGAGAGCGAGCATACCATCTTCATGACGGGAAAAGCGGTGCAGCCCTGGCTGTGCGGGTGACCCCGCGCGCCAGCAGGAACAAGATCATCGAGGTGCTCAGCGATGGGACGGTGAAGGTGCACCTCACTGCTCCACCCGTCGAAGGCAAGGCGAACGAAGCCCTGTTGAAATTCCTGGCGGATGTGCTGGATGTTCCCGTGTCGCACCTGGACATTGTCGCCGGGGCGACCGGGCGCGACAAGCTGGTCTCGGTGATCGACATGGACGCGCAAACGCTGCACAGGAAGATCGTCGAAAACATGGATTGACCCTATACTAAACCGGCGCTGGGTTGCGCCGGTTTTTTTTATCATTTTGGTCTTTATTTTTTTTGGGGGGGGGATGCAGGGGATCACTGCTAACGGCATTCCAGCAGATAAGTCTGTTCAGCCAGCAATACCTGTCCAGAGGCTTATTGTTCAACAAATCGTGCCATGTTATTCGAACAAATGGGATACCTGGCTGTGCCTGCCGAATGACCTAGGGGATGGACTCGTAGAGCAGAAGGTACATGCGGTAGTTCTCGTAAATGCCGCGGATGTAATCGCGGGTTTCGGCGAAGCGGATGGTCTCGACGAACAGGTCGGGATCCGGGCCGGAGAGCGAGCGCCAGATCTCGGCGTTCCCGGGACCGGCATTGTAGCCAGCCAGGGCGGAGTACAGGTCGCCGCCAAAATAAAACGCCCGCGCTGCCAGGTAATCCACGCCGAACTTGATGCTGATCAGGGGACGGTAGAGGTCATCGGCGGTGTAATTTTGCGGCCAGCCGAAATTATCGGCGATCTCCTGCCCGGTGGGAGGGGTGATCTGCATCAGGCCGCGCGCCCCGGCCGCGGAATGGACAAATCCTTCGAACAGGCTCTCCTGGCGGATGAGGGCAAACAGGAACAAGGGGTGAAATCCATTGGCTTCGGCGATCGGGACGACCAGGCTGTCGTAGTAAGTGCCGTAGCGCAGCAGGTTGAAATAACGCGGCGCAGCAAGGGTATCCACCTGGTCCTGCATGCCGGCCAGGGTGAGCACCTGGCGAATGGCAAAGATCCCCGGTCGGTACAGTCCGAGATCGACCAGGTAATTCCCCAGGCGATAGGAATCCTCGGCACTTGAGCTGACCGCATTGCGCAGGTCTTCGAATTCGAGGCGGGCCTGGTCCCACAGACCGAGCGTCCACAGCTCGGTGCCGCGCTGCAGTCGAGGCTCCGTGGCAAGCCAGCCGGGTCCGGACAGGTCGGTTTCGGTGGGCAATCCAAAGGTCACGCGCAGCCAGCCTTCAGCGGAGGCTTTTTCTGCGGACAGGTCCACCGGAAGCGCATAACCTGGTGGTGCCTGGAAAGGATCCCGGTCGAAGAGCATATCCCCGGCGTGCAGGCTGTAATAGCTGGAGGTGTCGATGGAAGCCGCCTGCTGGAAGGAGTCGCGGGCACCGTCGGTATCGCCCAGCGCCTGCCTGGATTTTCCGGTCCAGAAGGCAGCACGCGCCTGGTCTTCGGGATCGAGCGAGAAGAGCGTGCCGCGCTGGAAGGTGACCATCGCCAGGTCGAAGCTGGCATTACGAAACCGGACGATGCCAGCCCAGAAGAGCGCCTGGGGGACGAGATCGCTGGAGGGGTAGCTGTCGGCGATCGACTCCCAGGTGATTGCGGCTTCTTCGAGCAGCCCGGCGCGCTCGTAGATGCGCCCGGCACTGAGCAGCGCCGGAGGGCTGACATTGACATCCGTGGACGTGTGGGAGAAATCCACCAGGGTCCGGGCGGCGTCCTCATATTGGTACAGGTGGTACCACTGGGTAAAGGCTTTCTCGTCCCAGGCAGCCTGCCAGTAGCGGTTGTCGGAATAGTTGGAGATGAAATAAGAAAACGTGTCCACCGCTTCCTGGTACAAGCCGGTCTCGCGGAAGGCCAGGGCACGGTAGTAATACACAGTTCCGTCGTTCCCGGGATCGGCGGCGGCATAGCGGCTGAAAGCATCCAGGGCATAGCCATACTGCCCGGCGAAGAAGTCCACCAGCCCGCGATCCAGGTCATTCACCGGGATGCCGGCTTCCACCAACGCCACCAATGCGGAGTAGGAATCATAGGCGAGGGGATAGGCTTCCACGCTGTGTAGAAAACGGGCATAGGCATCTTCAGCCTGCCCGGACGCCAGGAGAGCCTGCCCTGAATACAGGTCCATTTGCGCCTTGACATAATCGTTGGAGGTGGCTGCGGCGATGGCATCGTACATGCCCAGCGCGGTGACCGTGTCGCCGGACGAATCATATGCCCGGGCGAGCTTGATCTGCAGGGAGATTCCGTCGCCAATTTGCGGGCTTTCGAGAGCGGACTGGTAATCGGCGATGGCGTCGCTAAAATTCTGCAGTGCGGTGTAGGCATCGCCGCGGCGTTCAAAGGCATAGACATCGATCACGCCGGGACGCAGGATGATGTACGCGGAATAGGCCTGGATGGCTTCCACGTAGCGCTCGAGCTCCAGCAACATTTCACCACGCAAAAAATGGGCCTGGGCGTGATGGGGAGACTCTGGAATAATCGGCGATGAGGCGGCTGAAATCCACCAGGGCCTTGCTGAAATTGCCGGCGCGCATGTCGGTGAGACCCAGGCTCCACAAGGCAGCTGCCTGGATGGCGCGATCGGTGCTGGAGGCAAATGCAGCCTGGTACTCGGTCTGGGCAAGCGAGTAGTCGCCGTTGAACAGCGCCAGGTCAGCGTTGATGATGCGCGCTTCGGGTGTGGGGGTGGGCGTTGCGGTTTGGGAGGGGAGAAGGGTTGGCGAAGGGGACACACCCGGCAGCAGGCTGGGGCTGGGTGTGTAGGTTGGCGCAACATCCGGCGTGGGGGCAGGCGGAGCGCAGCCCGCAAGCAGGGCAGCCAGGCAAATACACACCATCCATTTCCGAATAGCCATGTCACTGCTTATAATTGAGAAGAAGAGGCGTGTCAATGCTTGCAAAACCACCCCCGGCATGATAAACTCTGCCCGGCTGACGCCCCACCCGGGCGTCTTTTCCTGTCACCATGCGCACTGTTTTCTGGGAGAACGATTGTCTCAAACTGATCGACCAGCGCCGCCTGCCTGAGGCACTGGAAGTGGTGTCCCTGCACACGCTCATGGAAACGGCTGCGGCAATTCGCAACATGACCGTGCGGGGTGCCCCGGCGATCGGGGCCGCGGCAGCCTTTGGGCTGGCACTGGCAGCCCGTTCTTCGCAGGCTCGATCAGCGAGCGCACTGCTGGCTGAATTGGAGGCTGCCGGGGAAACCCTGAAAGGCACACGTCCGACGGCAGTGAACCTGACCTGGGCAGTGGAGCGCATGTTGGGCACCTTGCGCAGTGCAAGCGGTACCCCGTCCGAATTGGGTGAATTGGCACTTGCCGAGGCGCAGCGCATCGCAGACGAAGATGTCCAGGTCAACCGGCGCATGGGGGTGATCGGCGCGGAGCTGATCGCGGATGGGGACACGATCATCCATCACTGCAACACCGGTGCACTGGCAGTGGTTGACTGGGGTACGGCGCTGGGGGTCATTCGCACCGCCCACGAACAGGGCAAGCACGTGCACATCCTGGTTGACGAAACACGCCCACTCCTGCAGGGAGCGCGCCTGACCGCCTGGGAACTGCAGCAGTATGGAATCCCCTACGAGATCATCAGCGACAACATGGCCGGATATTTCCTGCGCACGGGACAGGTGCAGAAGGTGATCTTCGGTGCCGACCGCATCGCTGCCAATGGGGACGTGGCCAACAAGATCGGCACGTACATGCTGGCGCTGGCGGCACACGACAACGGCATCCCGGTCTATTCAGTGGCACCGACCTCGACGATCGACCTGGGATTGCCGGATGGCAGCCGCATCCCGATCGAGGAGCGTGACCAGGATGAGGTGCTGGGATTACAATTGCATGGTCAGGCTGTTGCCCCAAAGGGAGCCAGGGCACGCAACCCGGCTTTCGACATCACACCGCAGCGGCTGATCTCCGCTTTTGTCACCGAAAAAGGGATCGTGAGACCGCCTTTTGAAATGAATTTGCGCTCATTATTGAAAGAATAAAAGCGTTCATCCCGGAAGCGAGCTCCAAGCGAGCAGTCTTGAGAGCGATCTACTTCTTCCGGAGGCGCATCATTCGTTCTTGACCAAGGATTATTAATGGATATTCTCTTGACCGGTTCCGTTGCATTCGACTACCTGATGACCTTCCCAGGGCTGTTCAAGGACCAGTTTCTGCCCGAACGGCTGGAGAAGATCAGCCTGTCTTTCCTGGTGGACTCGATGGCGCGGCAGCGCGGCGGGATCGCCCCGAATATCGCCTATACCATGGCCCTGCTGGGCGAACGGCCGCGGGTGATGGCGACGGTGGGCGAGGACTTCGCCGAATACCGCCTCTGCCTGGAAAAGGCCGGTGTGGACACGACATTGATGGAAGTGGTGCCGGGGATGTTCACTGCTTCGTTCTTTGCCACCACCGATCGCTCCAATGCCCAGATCGCCACGTTCTACCCCGGGGCGATGGGCGAAGCGGCGCGGCAGAGCCTGAAGGATGTCAAGACTAGACCCGACCTGGTGATCGTTTCGCCGAACGCACCGGAGGCGATGACCAAGTTCGCCCGGGAATGCCGCGAGCTGGCCATCCCCTACCTGTACGACCCCTCCCAGCAGATCCTGCGCCTGGAAGGTGCGGAATTGATCCGCGATATGGACGGGGCGCAATTCCTCTTTGTCAACGATTACGAATTTGGGCTGATCTGCAAGAAAACCGGCTGGGACCTGGCGGAGGTCCTGCGCCATGTCCAGGTGGTGGTTGTGACGTGCGGCAAGGACGGTGCCAACGTGTACGTGGAGGATAAGCAGCATTTTGTCCCCAGCGTGAAGGAACGTGGGATCGTCGATCCCACCGGCGTTGGGGATGCCTTCCGCGGCGGGTTCCTGGCCGGTTATGCCCACGGCTGGGATTGGGTGTTGTGCGGGCAGGTGGGCGCGCTGGCGGCGGTCTACTGCCTGGAGCAGAAAGGCCCCCAGGCGCACTCCTATTCGCGAGCTGAGTTCGTGAAGCGCTTCCGCGAGTTTTTCGATGATGGTGGTAAACTGGATGAGTTGGTTGGGGAAGAAGGTAATCAGGTAAACAGGTAATATCAGGTAATTAGGTAATTAGATAATCAGGTGATCAGGAAATCAGGCGATCAGGGCGACTTGATCGTTGACTACGAAGGAGAAGAGAATGAGCAATTCTGATATTAAAGACATCAACCTGGCCGAGGGCGGGCGGCGGAAGATCGAATGGGCGGAGCGCGAGATGCCCGTGCTGCGCCTGATCCGCGAGCGCTTTTCCAAGGAAAAACCGCTCAAGGGTGTGCGCCTGTCAGCCTGCCTGCATGTGACCACCGAGACCGCCAACCTGGCGCGCACGCTGGTGGCGGGCGGCGCGGACCTGGTGCTGACCGCCTCCAACCCGCTCTCCACGCAGGATGACGTGGCCGCGGCGCTGGTCAATATCTACGAGGTGCCGACCTTCGCCATCAAGGGCGAGGACAACGTGACCTACTACAAGCACATCGGGGCGGCGCTCGACCACAAGCCGCACATGACGATGGACGACGGCGCGGACCTGGTCTCGACCATCCACAAGGAACGCCGCGACCTGCTGCCGGGCATCATCGGCGGCACCGAGGAGACCACCACGGGCGTCATCCGCCTGCGCGCCATGGCAGCGGATGGGATGCTCAATTTCCCGGTCATCGCGGTCAACGATGCCATGACCAAGCACTTCTTTGACAACCGCTACGGCACGGGGCAGTCCACCATCGACGGCATCATCCGCGCCACCAATGTTCTGCTGGCGGGCAAGCGCTTCGTCGTCGCCGGATACGGCTGGTGCGGGCGCGGCCTGGCCTCGCGGGCGCGCGGCATGGGCGCCCTGGTGATCGTCACCGAGGTGGACCCGCTCAAGGCGCTGGAAGCGACCATGGACGGATTCGAGGTCATGCCGATGATGGAGGCTGCCCGCATCGGCGACATCTTCTGCACCGTGACCGGCGACATCAACGTGATCGACACGCAGCACTTCGAAGTGATGAAGGACGGCGCCATCGTGGCGAACTCGGGCCATTTCAACGTGGAGATCAACATCCCCGGGCTGGTTTCGAAATCTCGAAAGGCGAGCCGAAACTCGTCCGCCCGTTCGTGGACCAGTACGAAACGCTGGATGGGCGCAAGATCAACATCCTGGGCGAGGGCCGGCTGATCAACCTGGCCTCCGCCGAGGGTCACCCGGCCTCGGTGATGGACATGTCCTTCGCCAACCAGGCGCTGGCTGCCGAGTACATGGTCAAGAATGCCAGCAAGCTCGAGAAGCGTGTCTATTCCGTCCCGGCGGAGGTGGATGCCGAGATCGCCCGCATCAAGCTTGAGGCGATGGGCATTAACATCGACACCCTGACCGAGGAGCAGGTGAAGTATCTGAATTCGTGGGAAGAGGGGACTTAGAACGGACTTTAGATGATGGATGAAAAGCCTCGCAGGCAGCAATTTGCGGGGCTTTTTTGTTAGCGAGGCAAGATTTGTCTCGAAATCCCCACCCCTGGATTGTCCAGCAGGTATAATATGGATGTAATCAATCTTATTACTCATCCCGATTGTTCACTCCCGGAGGTGCCAGATGGAGATCTTGATCAGCCATGACCAGGGGCGTGTGCCTGTGACCATTTTCCGCCTGGTGGGGCGCATCAACCTTGGTAATGTGGATGAATTGGTCAAGAATGCCCGCCAGGCGTTCGACAGCGGTGCTCGCAACCTGCTGATCGACCTGGGGGAGGTGCCCACCATCACCAGCGCCGGAATCCGGGCGTTGACAGAAATCTACAAGCTGTTCAACCCGTTCTCCTTGCCGAAGTCACCACACGTCAAACTGCTCGATCCGACGGAGGAAGTGCGCAGGGTGCTGGGCCTGGTCGGCTTTGATGCGTTAATCGATATCTTTGAAACCCGCCAGGAAGCCCTGGACGCCTTCTAAAAGGCGGGAAGCAGCTCCCTCCGCAGAGGGGTTTTTTCAAAAACAGGAACATGTTAGGATTGGGATGCGTCTGTCAGCGTGGAGGAACATCCCATGAAAACACTTTCAATCACTGCTCTTTCCTTAATTCTCATGCTGGCTGCCTGCGCACCTGCGGCTGTAGCCACACCAACCGCCGAGCCCACACCGGATGCGATGAGGGTGCCGGTGGAGGCGGAGGAATGCGTCGTCACTGCGCATGAACTCAGCTCGCAAGGAATCCCCATCCCGGTGGCGCTGGCGGTCACCATCCCCGGCAACCAGGGTGTGGACCTTTTCTGGCGAGACGGCTCAGCCATGGGCAATTGGCCGACCGGTGTCCCTTTCCCAATCACGAGCATGCACGTTGCCAGTCCCGTTCCGGATGGTGTCGAAGTTGCGCCGCTGGTCTTCCTGTCCAGCAGCGAGGAGGGGATCGTCAACCTGAAGGTCAGCCTGGGGGGTGAGATCACCACGCTGGTGGAATTTCCACGGTCGATCCAGCCAACAGCCCTGATCGGCATCCCGGCCAGCTCGCTGATCGCCCTTTCCACTTTGGAACCTTCTGAAGATGGATCGAAGCTGACCAGCCAGATCACGATCGGCGATTACCGCTCCATCGCCACGGCGGAACCCGCCCTGGTGACAGAAAGCGACCAATCGCAGTATGCCGTGCCGGTCGCCATCCACATCGTCGATGAAAATGTCGTCGACGGCCTGTGGTACACCTATAATTTATGGGGCATCGGCGGGGACAGCCTGACCGATGCGCGCACCGGCTTGTATTACCTGGAACTGTCCAGCGGGAAAAGCCTGGAATTCCTGGGCATGGGCTGCCAGTTCTCTGCTCTCTCCACCGGGCAGAATTATGCCGCCTGGATTGGCGAAGGTGCGGTGCATGTCACGGACCTCCACAGCGGGAAAACGACCTATTTCACGTTCCTGCCCGGCAATGATCGCGCCGCACGAGCCACATTTTCACCATCTGAGGGTTTTATCTCCTGGTTGGAGGGCAAGGGCTGGGAGTATGACGGCAGCCTGGAAACGACACTGCGTTTCACCACCCTGGGTAACGAGTTCATGGTCGATTACCCGCTTGCCTCCTTTGCTGAACCGCAGGATTGAATGGGCCGATCGGCATGGTACCGCTGGGCTGGATGATGCCGGATGACGAGGTGCTGCTGGTGGCGGTCTATGAAGCCGGCGGAGAACAAGTCTCGCTGGTGACGGTCAACGTCAACTTGAACAGCATCACCCCATTATTGAAAGGTGTTTTTGCAGGTTTCGCCTACCCGTAAAGTATAAGTGTATGAAATAGACCCGGTCTCAATCGAGGCCGGGTTTTATTATTTCTGAAAGATTGGGACGGAAAAAATTAAGGGAAAGCAGGAAAAAAACAGATAATGCTGCACCCTTCGCGTTTGAGTCGATTATCGCTGGATTAATGGCACGCGGATTCACGCAGATGAACGCGGAAAATTGGATAAGACAGACCGATTATGAGGAGATGCACAGGAAATTCACAACTGGCGGATCTCTTCCGCCAGGCGCACCAACCTGGGCAGGCGGGTCAAAGCCGGGTGTGCCTCCAGCATTTCCAGGTATTGCTTGTGCCAGAGGGCGTAGTCGGGAAAGCGGCTGAAGCGGGCGATGGTGCCGCGCTCCTTGAACCGCCAGGGCTTGTAGCCGGCAAAGTGCGTGCCGCAGAGCACGTCCAGTTGCGGATAGCCGTTAAAACTGCTGAAGCGCAGGTCGATACTGGTCCACTGCCCCGACCAGCGCAGGGTGGCGTACTGCATCTCGGGCCAGTTGAAGCGGTCGGCGATCAGTTCATTGTTCTCCGGCGTGTGCGCGTCTGCCAGCAGGTTCTCGAACTCCGCTTGGGAGGGCTGCAGCACCCACAGCGAGCTGTTGACGCCCAGGTTGGCAGGATCGCTGCGCACCCGGTCGGTGATCTCCCGGGGGATGCGGCTGCCGTGCGGGCAGACGGGCTCGTAGAGGCGGTGCCACTTCCAGGTGCCGTCACTGGCAACCGAGTCAGGGAGGATGTACCTGCCGTCGCTGTCATACTCCGTGCAATTGGACCTGTCCTCGTTGAGGATCCCGGCAGGGGCATCCAGGGTGAAGAGGTGGTCGAAACAGCGCAGGGGCAGCACGTCGGCATCGGCGAGGACGATCTTGTCGTAGTTCAACCCCAGGCCTCCATCCGATCCGGCACGCAGGGCCTGGAAACGGGTGAACAGGTAGGGGCGGTCCTGGCGCTCCTGGCGGCGCTGGTGGGCAATGAAGACCTCGTCCACCTGCACGACGCGGTCGTAGAGCTCACCCAGGGCGGAACAGGCTGCCGGGGTGACCTCCCGGGTGACCATGCAGACCAGGCCGGCACGGGTGCGCTGCCGGCGCAGGGCGTGGGCAAAGACCAACGCGCCGGGCACAAAGCTGTCGTTGCGCATGACGAAGGTCATGAAGGCGAAACGCAGGGAGCCATCCGGGCGGTGGAAAGAGTCAGGGGGTGGGTATTTGGTCGAGAAATCGATCATTGGGTATCAAGTTAGGTTTTTTGAATTCAGAGATTGCAGCGGGAATTCATGCCCTGGCAGGCACAGGTGAAATCCCGCTACATCAATAATATTGGGTTAGCGGTTGGAATTCCTCCAGGGCTGCCCCTGCCATCGCCAGGGCACCCAGCACTCCGGCGCGCTTGCCCAGTCCCGGCGGGACGATGAATGCCCTCCAACTCGCCGGCAAATACCGGGGAGACCACGTACCCGTGGAGCAGTTCCTTCACCTTGCGGCGGATGACCGGGAACAGGAAACCGCGTTCCATCACGCCTCCGCCCAGGACGATGCGTTGGGGTGAAACGGTGAGCAGGGTGTTGACCAGCGCGGCGGCGATGTATCCGGCTTCCAGGTCCCAGGCGGGGTGCGACCTCAGGCAGGCTCTCGCCGGGCTGCCCCCAGCGTGCCGCCAGGGAGGGACCGGTGGCGAGCCCTTCGAAGCAGTCGCCGTGGAAGGGGCAAACGCCGGGAAACGGGATCCCTTGCCCAGTCATGGGGCAGGCGGATGTGCCCGGCTTCCGGGTGGGTCAGGCCGTGGATGATGCGACCATTGACGATGATCCCGGCACCGATCCCGGTGCCGATGGTGTAGTAAACCAGCGAGTCCAGGTCCCGGTTTGCCGGAACCCAGGTGAACTCGCCAAAGGCAGCCGCATTGACATCCAGGTCGAAGACCAGGGGCAGGTCAAATGCCTGGCGGAAAGGCTCCAGGATGTTGGCACCCGACCAGCCGGCCTTGGGAGTGGCAGGCATGCTGCCATAGGCTGGGGAAGCGGGATCCAGGTCCAGCGGACCAAAGGGAGCCAGCCCAATGGCCTGCGGACCCTGCTCCCTGAAGAAGGCGACCGCACGGGCGAGGGTTTCTTCCGGGCTGGTGGTGGCATAACGGATCTCGGCGACGATGTCGTCTGGTCCATAGCCCACGGCGCAGACGAACTTCGTCCCGCCGCCTTCCATGCCGCCCAGGAGAGGCTTGTTCGATGGTGTCATTTCATGCCTCCAAGATGATTTAGGAGCAGATCCACCCAGGGAGCCTGGGGGGAGATGACTGGCGGCAGTGCATCCAGCGGAGCCCAGAATGGTCGAAAAACGTGGTGATCGATGGTTACTTCCCAGCGCGGCGGGGTTCGACCATGATGGGAGAGCAGGTAGTAGAACCGACGGGCAGAACGGGCAAGAACCCCTTCGGGCACCCAACCGGTGATCTGGTAGGTGGCGAATTGGGGATCCGGCCAGCGGTCGGGTTCCTCGAAGGTGACCTGGGCATAACCTTGCGCCTGGCGCAAGCAGGCGGACTGTTATTCCAGTGCGAAAGTGTGCCCAATTGAAACTGGCCGGGTCGGGGCGCGAGTAGACGCTGGTCTGGAGGGCGATGAAGTGATCGCCGGTGCCCGGGGGTTCCTCCTGGCTGCAGATGAAGTCCTCCAGCCGGAGACCCTGCAGGCCGGATTCCTCCCCGCCTTCGCGCAGTGCGGCGGCTTGCGGTTCCTCGCCAACTTCCACGGTCCCGGCAGGCACCTGGATGCCGAAGCTCGGGTGCTCGAAAAGCAGCAGCTCCCGGCCGGATTTCTTCCGGTGAAGGATGAAGGCAGTGACTTTCTGCAGCGATGCCATGCTCAATTCGTCCCTTCGGTAGTGATCTCGCACCTGGAAGGTACCCCACGGACCTTGCTGTGGGCTGGAAGGAAACGCTGCGGATCCTCCATGAAAAGCGCGTTGGCAGTACTCGGTGCAGAAGTAGATCGCCTGTCCCTGGTATATGGCACGGGGGTAGTATGCCGGGTCGCCGGTGAGGGTGCGGCGGCAGACAGCCTCAGCAGGGTGATTCGTTTTAGATTCCACAGGTCACCTTTTACGAAACGTCCGATGACAGGTCGTCGGGCTCCAGGATACTAAAGCACTTCGGCGATCAGGATGCCAAAGGGTTCCAGGTTGAAAATGGCACCTGGCTGGGCCGGGCGCGGAATGCTCGAGAAGATCACCCGGCAGCCAGAAGGGAGATTGGCGCGAAAATCCAGGTTGACGGTTTTTTCCGAGAAGTTCAAGGCCACCAATACCTTCTGCTCCGGCGTGGTGCGCAGGAAAGCCAGGTACTCCTGCGCAGTTCCATGAATCACCTGGAACTCCCCGGCTGCCAACGCCTGGGTGTGCTGGCGGAGGCGGATCAGTTGGCGGTAGAAATGGAGCAGGGAGGCGGGATCTTTTTCCTGTTCCTCGACGTTGACACCCGCCTGGTAATCCGGGTTGACCGGCAACCAGGGGGGCACTCCCGGGGGACAGAACCCGGCGTTGGGCGCCGGTTGCCACTGGTGGGGGGTGCGGTTCTTGTCGCGGCTCATCGTCCCGGCACGCCGGGCAGCCAGGGAGGGCTCCACGTTCAGGTTGTTCACCAGGCTGTCGTAATACCAGGTGGCCATGGTGTCGCGCAGCCTGCCCGGGTCGGTGATGACCAGGTCGGACATGCCGATCTCTTCGCCGTTGTACAGGAAGGGGGTGCCGCGCAGGGTCAGGATCAATGCCAGGTGCAGGCGTGCCATCTGGAGGTCATGGACACCGTCCCCGTAACGGGTGAGAAGGCGCGAACAGTCGTGGTTGCCCAGGGTGTTGCAGCCCCAGCCGCGCACCGGCAGGGCATCCAGGCGTTTCAATCGCTCTGCCTGGTTCCGGCGTACCCATTCCGGGGTCAGGTGGTCGGTGCGCATCAAGGGGAAGTTGAAGACCAGGTTCAATTCATCCTTCCCGTTGCCCATGTAAGCGATGTCATCATCTTCGCCGACCAGCATGCGCTCGCCAGGGTATTCGTCCAGGACGGCACGCAATTCCTTCATCAGGTCGTGCAAGCCGGGACCGCCCCACTGGTACTTGAACATGTCATGCCAGTATTGCGCCAGGAGTGCCTTTTCTTCTGCTGTGCTGGCAGTATCCGAGAAATTGCGCAGCCCGGCGAGGTCGAGGGGGACGGCATGTGGAGTCAGGTGCGGGTCTTCGTAAATGGTGCCGAGGGCGTCCAGGCGGAAGCCGTCCACACCCATGTCGAGCCAGAAGCGGGCAGCCTTCCACATGGCGGCTTTGACCTCGGGGTTGCGCCAGTTCAGGTCCGGCTGTTGTTTCATGAAATAATGGTAATAATACTGCCCGCGCTCGGGTACGTAGGTCCACGCCGGGCCGTCGAAGCAGGATTGCCAGTTATTCGGTTCCCTGCCAGCGCCTGTTTCTGTCCCCGGAAGCAGGGCAGTATTGGCTGGATCTTCCCAGACGTACCAATCCGCCTTGGGATTGGAGCGGCTGGAGCGGGATTCGATGAACCAGGGATGCTCATCCGAGGTGTGGTTCAGGACCAGGTCCAGGATCACGTGTAAACCGCGGGCGTGGGCAGCCTCCAGGAAGGCTTTGAAGTCGTCCAGCGTGCCGTACTCGGGAGCGACATTCTCGTAGTCAGAAATGTCATAGCCACAGTCCCAGTTTGGCGAGGGGAAGTGCGGCGAGAGCCACAACGCAGTGACCCCCAGGGATTGCAGATAATCCATCTTTTGGGTCATGCCGATGAAATCACCTATGCCGTCGCCGTTCCCATCGGCGAACGAGCGCGGGTATACCTGGTAGAAAACGGCACTCTGCCACCACTTCAATTCTTGCATGATTCGCTCCAGTGACCCCGTTTTATTTCGGTGCGAGCATCCTGACGAGGTGTGTTGATTGTAGCAGAAACTGGTAAAATCCTGCCATGTTCCTGCGTAAATATTTCCCACTCCTGCTGCTTCTCCTGGTGGCATGCGAAACGACCATGCCTTCCGACCTGGCGATCACCCCGGCATCCGTGTGGAGTACCGGGCAACCTGCCACAGCCCCGGCGTATGTCGTCACCCCGACATTATCCTACCTGCTTCCTGCCGCCAGCAATCCTGGCGACCCGATCATTCCTCCGACACCGGACGCAGCCCATTACACCCCGGGCGGCTCCCACGGCGAAGAGGTGTACATTGTCAAGCGGGGAGACATGCTCAGCGCCATCGCCGATATGTACTCGGTAAGCATGGAAGAGATCATCGCAGCCAACAACATCCTGGATCCGAACATCCTGGAGGTGGGCCAGGAACTGAAGATCCCGGCTGTGGATGTGCAGCCTGCCGGTCCGGCAGACAAGATCATCCCGGATTCCGAACTGGTATATGGTCCCCTGGCTCTTGCCACGGATGTGGAAGCGTTCATCCGTTCGAAGGCAGGCTACCTGGCCTCCTACACCCAGGATGTGAACGGCGAGATGCTCAATGGGGCACAGATCGTCACGCGCATCGCCCAGAATTACTCGATCAACCCGCGCCTGCTGATGGCCTTGGTGGAATACCGCGCCGGTTGGCTGACCCAGGCGGATCCTGCGGAAACCGGGAGCCCATTCGGTTACATCGACGAGTGGTATTCCGGCCTCTACCGCCAGTTGGCCTGGGCATCCGTCCACCTGAACAGCGGATTTTACCGCTGGCAGGCTGGCACGATCACCTCCTGGCTGCTGGTGGACGATTCGGTGGTCCCGGCAGCACCGACGATCAACCCCGGGACTGCAGGGGTGCAGAATTTCTTTGCCCACCTGGACGATTACCCCACCTGGCTGAAGAGTGTTTCTCCGGGAGGGTTTTACACCACCTATATGAACCTGTTCGGTTACCCATTCGAGCATGCCATAGAACCGCTCGTCCCGGTAAATCTTTTCCAGCCCTTGATGCACCTGCCCTTTCCGCAGGGAGAAACCTGGTCGTTCACCGGCGGACCGCACCTGGCCTGGGACGCAGGCACACCCTTTGGGGCGATCGACTTTGCACCGCCCGGCGAGGCGCTGGGCTGCGTGGAGGTGGAGAATACTGTCACCGCTGTGGCTGACGGGCTGGTGACGCGCACCGGGGATGGCCTGGTCGTTCTTGACCTCGACCTGGACGGCAACGAGGGCACCGGCTGGGTGCTGATCTACATGCATATCGAGAGCCGCGACCGGGTCCAGCCGGGCACTTTCCTGCATGCCAATGAACCGGTGGGCCATCCGTCCTGCGAGGGCGGGCTTTCCAGCGGTACGCATGTCCACATGGCGCGCAAGATCAACGGTGTCTGGATCGCCGCTGATGGAATGGTTCCCTTCAACCTGGACGGCTGGATCTCAAGCGGCACCGGCGAAGAATATGTTGGCAGCCTGACGCGGGCCGGCATGGTGGTCGAGTCGTTCGAGGGGAACAGCACGATCAACCAGATCCAGCGTTGATGCGTACTCTCACTGCGCTCTAATCCGGGCATCAAATCCAGGGTGTATAATTTCTGCCAATGAATCTGCATGCATCGCGCTTTCCCAGGTACCTTGCAGCATCGCTCCTGACCGGTATCCTCTTATCTTCCTGCTCGGGCAACCTGTGGGGCAATCCTTCCGACTACCTGACCCCGTCAGCGCAAACAACAGCCACCGATACCCCCTCCTTCCTCGAAGCGACGGCGACCGAAATGGCCTTGCCGACCAAGCCCGCAGATCCGCTGCCGTCCTCAACTGCCACGCGCAGTTCCACCCCTGCTCTCGTCGATTCGCCTGCGTCCGACCCTGCTCTACCTGGCCCAGTCCGGCGACAGCCTGGGGGTGGTGGCGATCCATTTCGGGGTCGAGCCCGAGGCGATCGAATCCGCGCTGCCTTTGCCGGAAATCGGTTTCATCGATCCCGGGACGCCCCTGCTGATCCCTAACGTGCTGGAAGGCACGCCAACCAGCCCTTCTGATAAGATCATCCCTGACAGTGAAGTCATTTATTCCCCCAGCGTGGTGGATTTTGACATTGCCGCGTACGTGGATGAGGCCGGCGGACACCTGGCCGGGTACACGGAATGGCTGGCAATACCCGGAAGGACGACCGGGGCCGGTTCCGTTCAGCGCCTGGCCGATGAAAGCTCGATCAATCCGCGCCTCCTGCTGGCATACCTGCAATACCAATCCGGCTGGGTGTCCGGCGAACCCTTGGCGAACGTGGATGAAAACTACCCGCTGGATTACAGCGACTTGCGTTTTCGCGGTCTCTACCAGCAATTGCGCCTGCTTGTGCAGGAGGTGGACGCCGGTTATTACGGCTGGCGTGCAGGCACGCTCAGCAGCCTGACCTTCCCGGATGGTTCCACGCTGCGCATCGCCCCGGACTTGAACGCCGGAAGCGTGGCACTGCAATACTTGTTCTCGCGGCACATGAACCAGGCGGATTGGCTCCAGGTGATTGACCCGGAGACTGGTTTCATGGCACTGTACACACAGATGTTTGGCGATCCATGGGAGCGATCAGCAGGCGTGGACCCGCTCTTCCCTCCCGGCCTGATCCAACCCCAATTCACGCTACCCTTCGAGCCGGGTGTGCTGTGGAGCCTGACAGGAGGACCGCATGCCGCCTGGGAGCAGGAATCAGCGCTGGCAGCGCTCGATTTTGCTCCCGGAATGGATGCGCCCGGCTGCCTCGAGACGGATGCCTGGGAGGTGGCTGTCGCCCCGGGCCTGATCATCCGTTCCAGCGGCGGGTACGTGATCCTCGACCTGGACGGCGACGGTCACGAATCGACAGGTTGGATCGTACTCTACATGCATGTCGCCACCAAACAGCGTGTCCCTGCGGGAACCTGGGTGGATGCCGGCGACCACATCGGGCATCCTTCCTGCGAAGGTGGGATGTCGACCGGGACACACCTGCATATAGCCCGCAAGTACAACGGCGAATGGGTTGGGGCGGGCGGCGCACTCCCCTTCGTCCTCAGCGGTTGGATGGCCCACCAGGGTGATGCTCCTTACTACGGCTGGCTGTCCAAGGGTGATAAAATTGTCACCTCCAGCAAGGCTGCCACCTATGAATCCCATATCATCCGCCAGCCGGATGAGTAACCTACCTGCCGTGTTCCCCTTCAAGAAAACTATTCCAGATCTTGTTGATAGCCACCCTGCTGGCAGCCTGTTCGCCAGCTGCGCCTGCATTCAACGGGACAACTTCACCAACACCGAACCTGGTGAGCGGTCCCACATTCACGCCGTTCCCGACTCGCCCTTCATACGATCCCGGTCAGCTGGTGGATTACATTGCCCGCTCGGGGGATACGCTCCCGGCGTTGGCAGCCCGCTACAATACCAGCATCGAGGAAATCCGTCTTGCCAATCCGCAAATCCCGGCCGACGCCACCACCATGCCGCCCGGCATGCCGATGATCATTCCGATCTATTTCCGCCCATTCTGGGGAACCCAGTACCAAATCCTGCCCGACAGCCTGTTCGTGAACGGTCCCACGGCGACCGGTTTTGATGTCGAAGCCTACGTGAGCCAGTCTGCAGGCTGGCTGAAGGATTTTCAAACATATGCCCAGGGTGACCGGTACAGCGGTGCACAGGTGGTGCAACTGGTCGCCACCAATTACAGCATCGACCCGCGCGTCCTGCTGACCGTGATGGAATACCGCAGCGGTGCCCTGTCACAGCCCATGGCTCCAGAAGGTCGGTTCGTGCTGGGCATCCCTGATTACCACTACCCCGGCCTTTACATGCAATTGATATGGGTGGCGAATGAGTTGAATAATGGCTTCTACGGTTGGCGCAGTGGATTATTGATCGAATTTGAACACAAGGACGGCCACCTCGAACGCCCCGATCCCTGGCAAACCGCAGCCAGTGTTGCCTTTCAATATCTCGCCTCCAATCTCTATGATGGACAGGAGTATGACCTTGCAGTTGGTCCGCAGGGGCTGGCGCAAGTGTATCGGAATCTTTTCGGCGATCCATGGGCAAATGACCAGGCAAATATCCCGGTCAGCTTGCAACAACCATTACTCGTTCTTCCTTTCAAGCCCGGCGATACCTGGGCATTGACCGGAGGACCGCATACCGGCTGGGGTCAGCTGATGCCCTGGGCGGCCATCGACTTTGCCCCGCCGGATGTGTCCGGGTGTATGCCCACCGACAGCCCTGCCCTGGCCATGGCGGACGGCGTGGTCGCCCGTTCGGAGACAGGTGTGGTGATGTTGGACCTGGATGGGGATGGTGATGAAAGAACGGGCTGGGTGCTGCTCTACCTTCACGTTGCCACGACCGGGCGTGCCCCGCTGGGCGCCGTGTTGAAACAAGGGCAACCGGTCGGTTTTCCCTCCTGCGAAGGTGGAACGGCAACGGGAACGCATGTCCACCTGGCGAGGAAATACAACGGCGAGTGGATCGCGGCTGACAGCGCCATCCCGTTCAACCTGGAGGGGTGGGTGGCGCACAATGGGGATGCCCCCTATGCAGGCACGCTGACGCGCGGCAGCCGGATCGTGACCGCTTGTGATTGTTCGGATGCACCCAGCCATTTAAAAGCAGGGGAATGACCGGAGGGGGGAAAGGGAATAAGAACCAGGTAATGGAGAACAGAGAACAGAGAGTAACAGGGAACCAGGGAACAGGAATAAGTCGTCCCCCTTTCGTTGCAGATTGTGGTTCGAAAATCCAACCAGTAGGCTGGCGTTACTCACTCCACAGTTGGAACCAGGACTCCCTCTTTGACCAGCGCGCCGCCTTCTTCATGGATCTCATATTTGAGTTCCATCGGCAACACCCTGGCGAGCATGGACTGGGCGGGACAATAGCGCGTCGCCGACAGCTCGATGGCACGGCGCAGGGCCGCCTCATCAACGGCATGCCCGGTGACCCGGTATGTGATCACGGCTTGGGTGAGGACGCGCGGGTGCTCTTGGGCCTGGGTGGCCTGGACGCGGACATCGAATGCGGTCACCTGCTGGCGTTTTTTCGACAGGATGGAGATGACATCCATCGCCGTGCAGCCTGCCAGGCTGACGGCCATCAATTCCAATGGGCGGAAACCGTCGTTCGCCCCGCCTGCTTCGGGTAAGGCGCCGAGGGGAACCTGGAAACCGGTATCCGCAGTTCCGGTGAAACTCAATCCCTGATGCCAGGTGACTTTTGCATCCATATTATTTTTCGCTCCTTCAGCGCTTCAATAGGGGGGTGACGTATTTTTCCAAGGTCTGCTGGTTGACTGCACCGATCCATGCATACAGGACATTTCCATCCCGGTCGATGAGGTAGGAACTAGGCAGATCCCAATTCTGGAAGGCCTCCAATGCTTTGCCGTGCGGATCCAGCCAGATGGAAAAGCGTCAGGTTGAACTCACTGGCGAACGCCGACACTTCGTCGCGCGGCTCACCGGCTTCGATGGCGATAAGCACAAAACCGTCCCTGGCATGGTCTGCGTAATAGGCCTGCAGTTCGGGCATCTCCTCCTGGCACGGCGGGCACCAGGTGGCCCAGTTATTGACCAGCACCACGCTGCCCAGGTAATCGGCCAGGGACTCCGTCTTTCCTTCCAGGTCGGTAAGCGCCAGGTCCGGGGCGGGGTAGTTCGCCGTCGCCGGAAGGATGATCGCGGCACCCGTTTCGAGGGCTTCGGCGGTCTTTGGCGAGAGCAAGACGATGACGGAAACCCCGATGAGCAGGATGCCGGCAACGAGCAATGTCGAGATCAGGAGACGGGGATTTCTCATGGGATTCTTGTTACGGATTGAAAAGGAGACCAGGAAGGAAGCTTCCCGTGTTAACCCAGTGCCTGCCGCAGGGCAGCGACCATGCTGGCTTCAGGGACGGCACCGACCAGGTTCCCGGCACCGTCGTTGATGACCGTGTGGGGAACACCGCTGACCTGGTGACGGTTGGCAAGGGCAGGGAAGACATTGGCATCGACCATTTCTGCCTGCACAAGGGGATTTTCCATCGCCATGCTGTGAGCGAGCACCACGGCTCGCGGGCAGTAGGGTCAGGTGGGGGTGACGAAGACCTGCAGGTGGACGGGCTTTTCGATGGTCTTGAGATATTCACGCGTGTCCGCGGAGAGACCGGAGTCACGGCTAGAAACCAGCAACAAGTCGTGGATGAATGCCGAAAAGTCGTGACCGGAGGGGATACCCAGCATGCGGATCCCGCGGTCGGTCACCACCTCGCCATCCATGGCGGCGATCACCATTGCCGGAGCCTGGGTGACATGATACTGGTCGGCGAGTGCCGCATCGGCATGAATATCGCGGTTTTCGAGGCTCAGTTTATCGGAAAGGGCAACCACCTCTTCGGCGAGTTGCCGGGCTTCGCGGCTATCCTCGCTGTTTTGCTGGGATGCAAACAGGATGATGTGGACGGGTTCCTTGAGCCTGGCGAATAGTTCGCCGATCTGCTTTTCGATCCCATCGGTGAGAAGTTTTGTCATTTAAATCTCTTTCCTTGATCAAATTTTCCACCCACACGGGGCAGGGTCAATCCATTATCAGGTGCAGGCTGAGCTGCTGCCGATCACGGCTCCGCAGCGGTCGCATTCCAGTTCGAGCAGGCCATTATAGTCCAGCCTGCCTTTTTCGCACGTGGGGCAAGGGCTGCCCGGGCGAAGCGTATCCGCTGATCCGCTTGCAGGCCCGGCAGACGCGGGGTCAATACTGATCAACCGTGTGGGTGTATTGTTCATCGCCTGGTTAGATGCTCGAACAGGCTTAATGTTTCAAGAAATCTTCAATGTGGAGTGTGCGATAGAGCCGCTCGCGAACCGGGTCGGGAACATCCGCCGGCTCCCCGGAGACTCCCTTGTAGAGGGTGATCGTCTTGCGCAGGGTATCCACCACGATGCGACAATTGTTGCATCCGGCAATGTGGGCTTCGATTTCCTGGCAGATCGTCTCTCCGAGCGTCCCATCCACGTAGTCAGAAAGGGAACCAAGCAGGTCCTGACATTGGGGGTGCTGATGTTCGATCATGTCATTCCTTCCTTTCGACGATCCGTTCGCCATAATAACCGGAGAGCAGCTCGCGCAGGCGCAAGCGTGCGCGCAGCAGGCGGGTCTTGACCGCAGTTTCGCTCAAGCCTAGGGCTTCGCAAGTTTCCTGGATCGACAATCCTTCGATGTCGCGCAGCAGGAAAACGACGCGCAGTTTCTCGGGGAGGCGCTGGATGGCGTCATCGAGCGCCTTGCGTGACTCGGCGGAAACGAACTCCTCCTCGGGCAGGCAACACCAATCGGTGAACTCGATCGGGGTGAACTCGTTGCCTTCCTCGTCCTCACCCTCCATATCACTCAGCAGCACTTGCGGCTTGTGCTTGCGGATGAGCATTAAGGCTTCGTTCACGGCGATGCGGTAGAGCCACGTGGAGAGGCTGGAGCGCCCTTCGAAGGTCTTCAAAGCCTGCAATGACTTCAGGAATGTATTCTGGAGCACGTCCTCTGCATCCTGCGGATTGCCCAACATCTTCAATGCCAGGCGGTAGATGGAACCGGAATAGGCTTCCACCAGCAGGGCGAATTCACTGCGGTCGCCACGGCGCAAGGCATCGATCGAGAGTTGTTCGCTTCCACTCATTAGATGATTTCCTCATTGAAAAAGTTGCGTTGCGAGTATACCCGATTCCGGGAAAATTATGACAAAACACACGGACAAACGTCCAGACAATTAGGATATTTGCCACTGGAAAGTAGAGAGAGGATTGACTAATATCCTACTAATGGAATTCGCGAAGTATGCATCCCTGGCATTTTTCAAAGGGCTATGTGCCGCCGACCTGGAGGCGATGGCTCCGTTCTTCACGTCGAGCACGTACGTGGCGGGAACAACCATCTTCAACCAGGGTGACCGGGCGGAGAACCTCTGCCTGGTGGCAAGGGGCGAGGTGGCGATACGTTACAAGCCCGATGACGGCCCAACGATGACGGTGACGCGCGTGCAGCCGGGTAGCGTTTTCGGCTGGTCGGCGGCGGTGGGCAACCTGGTGTATACTTCAGGTGCGGTATGTTCACTGGATAGCGAGATCCTGTGCATCCGCGGCGAGGACCTTAGACGGCTGTGTGAGAAGAACCAGCAGATCGGAAATGTGCTCCTCGGTCGTTTATCCATGGTGATCGCCGAACGCCAGATGAGCCAGCAAAAACCGGTTTCATCCATCCTGGCAGGAGGCATGCGCCAGGTGAATGGTTCAGGAGGCAGCGAAAATGGTCGACCCAAAAGTTGAATTCCAGATGAAAGCCCTGGTGGAGCAGGTCAGCGCGTACATCGAGACCTTCCATGGCGGTTCGGTGGAGTATGTGGATTATGACGGCAAGATCTTGAAAGTGCGCCTCGGTGGGTCATGCCTGGGTTGCCCCTTGTCGCCGGCCACATTGCATGGATGGGTGGAGGGGACGGTACGCCAGTTCTTCCCAGATATTGAGGACGTACAGGCTGTCTAGCCTGGTTCAACGATAAAATCCCTTCCGGCATGGAAGGGATTTTTGATTCGTTGGGGGGAAATGTCACTTCTTGCGCAGGGCTTGGAAGATCATCAGGCCGCCGGCAACCAGCAGCACCACAACCCAGGCATAGGTGATAAAGCCGCCGGTAAAAACACCCACCAGCAGCCCAAGCAGGAGAAGAACCACGCAGGGGATGTATGCCCAACGCATGTTGGCAAACACGGCGACAAGCAGGAAGGTCAGTCCCAACCCCATGAAGAAAGCGCCGCCTGTCTCCACAAATTTAACCTGTCCTGCGAGCAGCGCGACAACCCCCAGGGTGACCATCACGCCACCCGGGATGAGCGCCCACCAACGCCCGCGGTCATGGATGTATACGGCAAAGAAACCCAGCCCGATGCCGCCCAGGAAAGCCAGGCCACCCCAGCCAAAGCCTGCGGGCAGAAAACTGGCCACGGCAAGCCCAGCCAATGTGAAACCGGGAATGGCCGCCCACCAGTGAAGGCGGTTGGTGAAGAAGATGTACAGGAAGACTAGAGCGCCGATGCCGGAGACAATCGCCCAAAAGAAGGCGGAAGCCTGGGGGATGACTCCCAGGAGTTCGAGCAGACCCAGGATACCGCCCAGGATCATCAGCGCGCCGAGCAGGATGCGGAAGTCGATTCGTTTCATCAGGACAGCCTCACTCAATCTATATCAACAGACGCCATGCCGGTCTCGATGGATATTTCGGCACGGTTGGCTGCAGAGGCGTAGTCGGGGGAAAGGTACAACTTCCCGCCCACCTTGGTGAAGCGGCTGGCAACATTGACAGTCGCCAGGCCGCTCTCGATGCGGATCTGGGCAGCCACACCCTCGGGGATGCGCACACGGACCGTAGCCGCGCCGGACTCGATCTTCACACGCGTGAAACCAGCCCCGGCAGGCAGGGTGATGTCCGTGGTGCTCGCGCCGGTTTCCAGGTCCAGCTCGGAAATCTTCAAGTCGTGAAGGTCGAGCGTGGTGATGCTGGCTCCGCAGTCGATCTTCAGCGCCAGGGGAACATCCCCGGCAAGCGCCAGGTCCCACTCACGGGTTTGACCGGGTGCCCACACCCAGAAATCGGGTGCCGTCTTTAGCCTGGCATCCAGGTGGTTGGCATCTGTGCGCGTGCGCATGACCGGTGCGGGATTGCATTCCCCTTCCAACAGGTTGCCAGCCGCCGCGCCCGCGTGCAGGTTGAGCCGCCCGGCTCCAAAATCCAGCTTGAGGCGTGCGCTCGTGGCCCCCTCCAGGGGCAATAGGACCTTCTCTCCGGGCGTTTTGGCCGAACGGTTGAAGGCGCCAAAGATGAGCCACACGCCGGCAACCAACAAGGCGATCACCCAGAAATAGCCGAAGACATTGTCAATGATATTGAATTGCTTCAGCAGGAGAAGGACGGCGATCAAGACCAGGATGGTACCCCAGAATAATATTGCTTCGTTTCATGGCTGCTTCCTCTTGGGTAAAGATTCTTTAATGTTTGCGCAGGATGCCGCGCAGGATGAGCCACAGGCCGAAGACAAAGAGCAGGCCGATCAGGGCATAATCCTTGTACGGGCCGAAGATCTTCAGTCCGCCGAAGATGGTGGCGAAAATGGCGAACAGGATGATGCTGACAAAAATGGTGTTGACTGCCTGCCGCCCTTCCTGCTTGATGTTCCCGCCGATGAGGGCTGAAAGCAGGCTGCCAAGGCCTCCCAACCCGGGCAGGATGGTCCACATGTAGGACCACGAAGCCCAATCGCCGCTGGCATTCTGGTAGTACAGGATGCCTCCGATGCCAGCCACGATGGTTGCCGGGACAGCCATTTCAGAGTTGCCGGATGCCAGGCCAATGAGCAAAAGGGCGACGCCGGCAAGCATGATCCACACGGGCCAGGCAAAATCCAGGTGCAGCCAGGAGGTCCATGCGGGCTGGAGCTGCGAGATCACCAGCCAGGCGGCAACCAGCACGAGCAGGATGCCGAGTACAAGTTGGGTGCGGTTCTTCTTGTTCATAACGTTCATTCTCCTTGAGCAAAAATTAGTCTTATTGTATTTACGCCATCGCGGTCGAAAAGTTCCGCTGATTCCAGGGGTGGGCAATCCTGGGTTCATCATATGAGAACAGGTAAATTATAGAGCAGATTGCCTGCTGCTGGCTATCAGGTGGCTGAAGATCAACTAGCGGGAATAAATCAATTGAGATCATTTACCAATTGAGGCAATCATGGATCATTTCGGACCCAGGCCGAGCACTCTCCACAGCCAGCCGTGGAACTTGTGCCCGCCGGTATTGACCGCGTACATCATGATGCAATCCCCGTGCACCTCGGCGATGCCGTTCTCCTGGCAGAACTGGATGGCTGCGGGGGACTCTGAACCCTGCTGCATCCAGACGCGCTTGATCCCGGCGGCGGCGGCTTCGCGGACAACCTTTTCGGTTTGCGTTGGCGGAACCACGATGACCACCCCGTCGACTTTCACGGGCAGGGAGGCAAAATCCTTGTAGGCATCGGTCGCCTTCCAGGGTTTCAGCCTCGGGGTGGACGGCATAGACCTGGTATCCCTTGGCCTTGAGCTCCTTGTAGGCCATGTTACCAAACTTGTTTCCCTTGCGGGAGACGCCGACAACGGCAAAGGTTTTCTGGTTGATGAAGTCGGTTACAACTGCCTTGCTGGACATAGCTTTCCTGCCTTTCCATTCATGATGTGTTTTCTCTCCGGGTGCTGAGCGGGAGAATTTCGTGTGGAAATTGGTCCCGGTCGCGATTTCATTATAAGGATTTTTCCACTCATGACAAGTGGTTTTCATGCGAACCGGGTTATTCCTTGATCCTCTTCAGCCGGGCTTCGTAATCGCTGTAACCACCGATGGTTTCCTTCAGGGTTCCCTGTTCCAATGCCAGGATGCGGTTCACTGTGCGGTCGAGGAAATAACGGTCATGGGAGATGACCAGCACGGTGCCGACAAAATCATCCAGGGCATTCTCGAGCACTTCAGCGGAGGCGATGTCGAGGTTGTTGGTGGGTTCGTCCAGCAGCAGGAAATTGGCGCCCGAAAGGACCAGCAAGGCCAGTTGCAGGCGCGACCGTTCCCCGCCGGATAGGGTGCGGATCTTTTCTGAAGCCTGCTTGTAGGTGAAAAGGTAGCGCAACAGGAAAGCCACGGCGTTGGATTCGCTCAGCCTGCCTGCCCGGCGGACGGTGTCGATGAGGGTCATCTCAGGATCCAGGGTTTCGTGCTCCTGGGCATAATAACCAACCTTCACGCTGGGACCGACCTTGATCTCGCCTGAATCGGGGGTCTCCGTGCCCAGGACCAGGCGCAACAGGACAGATTTTCCACTACCGTTGGGGCCGATCAGCCCGGCACGTTCTCCGTGGCGCAGCAGCAGGTTGATGCCGCTGAGTACCGGGCGGGAATAGGACTTGTGCACATCCACGAGCTCCAACACCTGGTTCGAGCCGCGCCAGCCGTTGAGTTCCAGGCCCATGCGGCGGCGTTCGAGCAAGGGACGCTCGAGCTTTTCGACGCGCTCCAGGCGCGTTTCCATCGAGCGGACGCGGCTGGCAAACTTGTCACTGACCTGCACCCAGAGCAGGTATCGCTTGAGCGCCATTTGCATGCGGGATATGGCGCGCTGCTGGATCTGGTAGAGTTCCTCGGCGCGCTGCATGCGCTCCTGCTTATCCAGGATGTAGTCGGTATAGTTGCCGCTGAAGGTGGTCAGTCGCCCATCCTCGATCTCGGTGATGTGGGTGACCACCGCGTCCAGCAGGGTGCGGTCGTGCGAGACCAGCACGACGGCGCCGGGATAATCGCGGATGAGCCGTTCCAGGTAGGTCTTGCCGGGCAGGTCGAGGTGGTTATCGGGTTCATCCAGCAGGAGCACATCCGGCTGAACGAGCAGCAGGCGTGCCAGCCCGATGAGTTTCTTCTGCCCGCCGGAGAGCACACCGATCGGCTTGTCGAAATCCTCGTTGGGCAAGCCCAGCCCGCGCAGCAGGGAGCGCACCCGTTCGGGGTAGGAGGCACCGCCCAGGGATTCGTATTCCTGCAGGGCATCGGCGTGGCGTTCGATGGTGCGGGCGAGGAGCGGCCTCGTTGCCGTACACCCCGGGGTCGCCAAGGCGGCTTTCCAGCTCTGCCAGTGCCTTTTCCAGTTCCACCACGCGCGGGTTGCCGTCCAATGCCAGTTGGAAAGCCTGTGCCGAGGTGTCGAATTCCGGTTGCTGCGGCAGGTAACCGACGGTCACGCCCCGGGCGCGGGCAACGTTCCCGCCCGGCTCGGCGTCGTATTCCCCGACGATCAGCTTGAACAGGGACGATTTCCCGGCGCCGTTGGGACCGACCAGGCCGATCTTTTGGTTGTGCTGGATCTCCCAGGTGAGGTCGGCAAAGATCGTTTTTGCGCCCAGGATGAGGGTGACATGGTCGAGGCTGATGGATATCATGGTGTCTCCGCATTGTATCAAAATAAAACTGCCGCAGGTGGCCTGCGGCAGTTGAAAGGAGGATGTGGAACGGGCTACAAGAGAGGTCTCTCCGGGCTACAGGCGCGATTCGATAAGGTCTGCGCGGAAGAAAAACCGCTGACCACCAATGCATAGACCTGGAACTTGCCGGGATCGGAGAAGAACATGGTGAGGGAATTATAACATGCCGGCGCAGCCCAACCGGTCGCCTCTACTCAAAAACAAGACTATCTGATAAGATACTCCTTCGCACGCCGGAACCCCGGTCTCTACACCGGGGTTTTCCATTGTCTTGATTTAAATGAATACGAAAGTTGAAAGCCATGATCGAAAGAACCGATATCCGAAATATCGCCATCATCGCCCACGTGGACCACGGCAAGACCACCCTGGTGGACGGCTTGCTGCGCCAGGCGCACACCTTCCGGGAGAACCAGCAGGTGGCCGAACGCGTGATGGATTCCAATGACCTGGAACGCGAACGCGGCATCACCATCCTGGCCAAGAATACCGCCATCACCATGCCGGACCCGTGACCGGGCAGATCGTCAAGATCAATATCGTCGACACCCCCGGGCATGCCGATTTCGGCGGGGAGGTGGAGCGGGTGATGAACATGGTGGATGGCGTCCTGCTGCTGGTGGATGCCGCCGAAGGTCCCATGCCGCAGACCCGTTTCGTGCTGAAGAAAGCGCTCGAATGCGGTCACAAGGCCGTCGTGGTGATCAACAAGGTTGACCGCAAGGATGCCGAGCCTGAACGCGTGCTCAACCAGACCTTCGACCTGTTCATCGAGCTGGGTGCCACCGACGAGCAGGCGGATTTCCCGGTCATCTATGCCCAGGCCACCAGCGCCCAGGCCGGCCTGACCCCGGAACTGGGACCCGACCTGCAGCCGCTGTTCCAAGCCATCCTGCGCCACATCCCGCCTCCCCAGGTGGATCCGGATGCTCCGCTGCAGATGCTGGTCACCACCCTGGGTTACGATGACTACCGCGGCGTGACCGCCCTCGGCCGCATCTTCAGCCGGGCGGATCAAGCTCGGCCAACCGCTGGCACGCATGACCGCCGACGGATCAGATCCTGCCCGAACGCGCCCGCTACCTGTACGTCCACCAGGGATTGGAAAAGGTGGAAGTGGAAGCGGCCGAGGCAGGGGAGATCATCGCCCTGGCCGGCCTGGAAGGCATCGCCATTGGGGAGACGCTGGCCGATCCCATGAATCCGGTTGCGCTGCCGCCCATCAAGGTCGAAGAACCGACCGTGCGCATGACCTTCGGGGTCAACACCTCACCGTTCTCCGGGCGGGAAGGCAAATGGGGCACCTCGCGCAAGCTGCGCGAACGCCTGTTCGATGAGCTGCGCACCAATGTGCCCTGCGCGTGGAAGAGACCGAGACCGCGGATACGTTCCTGGTCTCCGGGCGCGGCGAACTGCACCTGGGCATCCTGATCGAGACCATGCGGCGCGAAGGCTACGAGTTCCAGGTATCCAGGCCGGAAGTGATCTTCCAAAAGGCGATCGACGGCACGACGCTGGAACCTTACGAAGAAGTCCACATCGAGACCAGCACCGAGACGGTTGGCGTGGTGGTCGAGATGCTGGGTGGACGGCGCGGGCAAGATGATCGACATGCAGGATACCGGGCAGGGAACCACCCGCCTGGTGTACCTGGCCCCGACGCGCGGGTTGCTGGGTTTTCGCTATCAGTTCCTGACCGCCACGCGCGGCGCGGGCGTGATGCACACCATCTTCCACGGCTACGATGAAATGGCCGGGCCGATGGCCACACGGACCACCGGCTCGATCGTCGCCTGGGAAGCCGGCACCACCACCACCTATGCGCTGAAATCGGCGGAGGAGCGCGGCACGATGTTCATTGGTCGCCCAAGTGGAGGTGTATGAGGGCATGGTGGTCGGCGAGACGAATCAAGAGCATGGAAGTGCCGTTCAATGTCTGCCGCAAGAAGCACCTGACCAATATGCGCTCCTCGCGCGGCGAGATGGAGATCCGCCTGACACCGCCGCGGCAGATGAGCCTGGATGAGGCCATCGAATACCTGGCGGAGGACGAGCTGCTCGAAGTCACCCCGCTATCGTACCGCATCCGCAAGCGCATCCTGAACACGGATGACCGCGGCAAGCAGACCAAGAAAGCCAAGGAAGTCCTGGAAGAACAATAGGAAACAAGAACTCCCCGCCAATTTGACGGGGAGTTGGTTTACCGGGGATCTAACTTCATGGAAGTGTCGGGGTATTCTCCGAAAAATACTCGTGGTTATCGGCGTTGTTGACGGCTTTATTGGGATCCTCGATTGCCAGTGCCTTGGCTCCAGTTTGACCGTAGACGTAATCATCCGTGCTGGCAACCACGTTGAAGTGGCTCATCTCGTGGATGAGGGTGCCGGCCCTGGAGTCGGTGCCTATCGGTGGTGCCATCCAGAAGACGCGGCATAAATAGATCTTGTAAGGTTGGGTGGGATACACGTAAGCATAGTAATTCTGCTTGCATCTGCAGTCGAAGGTGATCCCTGCATTGATGAAGGCACCATCGATAGCCGTAAAATGATTGGTGACGGTTGAATAACGTGAACTCGAGTATATCCCAAACCAGGTGGTATAGCGAGAATCTGGGTGCTGGCCTGTATTCAAATAGGATAATGCACTCAGTGGAATAGGCTGTTGCAGCGCCACGTGCGGCGACAAGCTTATTCTGCTGGTCAGTTGTGCAGGCGTTGAAGGCATTTCCACCCGGATGGGGGTGTGGGACCAGGGGTTGGGTTTCGCTTTGTGGCTGCGACCAGCCACCTTCAGGCTGAGCACGTTAGAAATGAGGGCCTCATCCGAATCCAGGTCGCCGCCTTTTTCGTTGAAGAGAAAAGCGTTATTGGCATAATAGAAAATATCATATTGACCGTTGCCGGACAGGTCGTAATAATCACCGAGGTTGACCTCGTAGCTGACGCTTTCGCCAGACTTGAGCGAGAGGTAGTCACTGCCGGTGGCGGGGGGACGCTTGTAGATCGCCCCGGTGTAGGCGACCGGCTCCCCATCCCGCTTAACCTGGAAGACCGGCTCCTCCAGCCCATTGACGGGGGTGAACCAATTGAGGATGCGCACCGAATGCCCGGTGGGGTTGGAGAGGGTGACGGTGACGAGCACATCCTGCGAGGCCTTGAACTCGCCCTGGGCGCTGTCCAGGGTGACCTGCGGACCGTCCTTGGGTGCCGCGCCAACGCTGCCGGCGACTATAAACAGGGCAGCCAATAGGGAAATGAGAATGATAAACAATGACCGCTTATTTTTCATAACTCTGCTCCTTTGTGGGTGATTGTTTTTATAGTAGCATAAACTGGAGCCAAGAGTCAATGATTTTCTTGTTATTTTCTGGTGATAGAATTCATTAAGAGAAAGTTGTTGGGTCCCAGCTGATTAAGTTGTTCAATGATAAGAAAATTGTTCACTTCACTAAAGGAAAAATGAACAAACCAATGGAACCAAAGGACTATATTGGGAAAGGATTGAACGAGATCCCCACGCCAGCCTTGCTGGTGGACCAGGCAGTCCTGGCGGAGAACATTGCCCGGATGCAGGAACTGGTCTCCTCTCATGGGAAGCAATTGCGCCCGCACATCAAGACGCACAAGTGCAGCCGGGTCGCCCAGCTGCAAATGGAGGCAGGCGCGATCGGCGTCGCCTGTGCCACGCTGGGCGAAGCCGAAGCCATGGCGAGGGCGGGAATCAAGGACATCCTGATCGCCAACCAGGTCGTGAGCGAAGAGAAATTGATCCGCCTGGCTCGCTTTGCAGGAGAACTGCGACCTGAAGTTCACCGTCGACAGTCTCTTCGGCATCCAGATCGCCGAGAAAGTTGCCCGGGCACAAGGCTGCATTTTCGAAGTGCTGGTGGAGGTGGATACCGGCGGGAACCGCTGCGGAGTGCAGACCCCGGAAGAAGCCGCCCGCCTGGTGGAGCGAATCCTGGGGAGCCGCTCCCTGCGCTTTGGCGGCGTCCAGGCGTATAACGGGGGGACCAGCTCCATCCGCGACCTGGGAGAACGCCAGCGCGCGGTTGAAGCCAGTGACCTGCGCCTCGGAAAGGCATTGGAAGCCATGGGCAGGTTGGCAGAAATCCCACGCGTGAGTGGTTCGGGAACGGGCAATGCCAGGCTCCATCTCGAGAATGGATTTCTCACCGAGATCCAGGCGGGCAGCTACGTTTATTCGGACACCAGCTATCGGCAATTCGCCCCTGAATATCGCAATGCCTTGTTCGTGCTCTCGACTGTCATCAGCCAGCCGCTGGGATCCCGGCTGGTCATGGACGCGGGACTCAAGTCAATGGGGACCGAATTCACGCATCCCGAGCTGGTGAATTATGAGCATTTCAAGAATTATCACTTCAGCGAAGAACACCTGCAATGGGAAGTGGAAGAAACTCCTGCTCCACAAATTGGCGAGAAGGTATTGATCATCCCTTCGCACTGCTGCACAACGGTCAATCTCCACCGGCGTTGTTTCGTGATCCAGGACGGGACCGTCGAGGATGTCTGGGAGATCGAAGCCTTCTAGGCGGGACAAATCCTTTTTCCTGGTCATTGCACTGGAGGATCGCGTGGAAATTCCAAATGGCACGCTCGTGGACCTGAAACCGGGGAGGGTAGTCGTCCTGGGCATCCCCCTGGACGAGAATTCTTCCTTTTATCGTGGAGCAGCCCTGGCACCGCCTGCCATCCGCAAGGTGTTGAACTCTTCCGTGGGCAACTGGTGCTGTGAAGGCGGGGCTGACCTATCCCTGGACCCGCGCTGGCTGGATGTCGGTGACCTGGATCTTTCCGGCTTTGAACGGCGAGGCTGCTTTTGCCACGATCACGCAGGCTGTCACCCGGATCCTGTCGGCAGGAGCGCGTCCCCTGGTCCTGGGCGGGGATCATTCGATCACCTACCCCGTCGTGCGTGGCTTTGCCGAAAGCTTTCCCCACCTGACCCTGCTGCACCTGGATGCGCACCCGGACCTGTATGACAATTTTGAGGATAATCCGCGCTCGCATGCCTCGCCCTTTGCCCGGATCATGGAAGCCGGGCTGGCAGGCAGGCTGGTGCAGGCGGGCATCCGGACAAGCACGCCCCACCAGCGCCAGCAGGCGCTGCGCTTCGGTGTGGAAAGCATCGAGATGCGCGCCTGGTCGCACCGGCCGGCGATCCATTTCGATGGACCGGTGTACCTGTCCCTGGACATGGATGTGTTCGACCCGGCATTCGCCCCGGGTGTATCCCACCATGAGCCGGGCGGCCTTTCCACGCGGCAGGTGCTGGATTTCCTGCAGGAGCTGGATTGTGAATTCGTCGGCGCTGATATCGTCGAGTTCAACCCAAGCCGCGATCCGGGTGGGATCACCGCGGCGCTGGGAGCGAAATTGTACAAGGAGATCTTGTCGCTCTTGCTGGACAGGCTCTAGGCTTCCCGGCAACAACCTGTTGGAAAAGCAGTGCATGATTTCGATCGACGGATTTTCCGGTTTTGCGGTCCAGGCAGGATAGGATTGTGCTGTGACAACGCAGCCAAATGTGATGATTGCCCCAGCAAGTGGTGAACCGGAAGGATCTCCTGCCACAAGCTGGGAATAGGAACTTTTTGCAATCGCCTGCATAGTCAGGTTTTGAAAAAAAGAACATGTTCACTGTGTAGATGGAGGACAGCATGCCATTACTGGTCACCACCCTTGGAGTGAAAAGTGAGCAAGAGTTGGGGTTGATCCTGCCCCACGAGCACATTTTTGTGGATCTGCGCAGCCTGGGCACGCCCGGGCATGGGCAGGCCTCTGTTGCAGACGTGGTGGCATTGATGGCACCCGAGCTGGAGCGTGCCGCAGCTGCAGGGGTGAGCGCGCTGGTCGAGTGCACCCCGGAGGGAGTAGGGCGGCGGATCGACCTGGTCGCGGCAGTCTCGAGCGCCGCCGGGATGCCCGTGGTGGTGCCCACTGGGATCTACCGCGAACCATGGGTGCCGGGTTGGGCTCACTCAGCCACGGAAGAACGACTGTATTCCTGGATGCTTGGCGAGTTGGATGGTTTCATCGCCGGAACAGGGGTGCAGGCAGGTTGGATCAAGGTGAGTGCCGGGGATGAGGGGATCACACCAGTGGAGAGGAAGATCCTGCGCGCGGCAGGCCGGGCTGCCGTCCGTGCCGGGGCTGCCGTAGGGAGTCACACGATCCGCGGCCGGGTGGCACTGGAACAATTGGATGTCCTGGTAGAGTGTGGATTGCCTCCCACTCGATTTATCGCCATCCATGCCCAGGCGGAAAAAGACTTCGCCCTTAACCTGGAGCTGGCGCGGCGAGGAGCGTGGATCTCCTATGATGGGATTGGTTGGGGGGAGGATCAAGTGTACCTGCAGCGCATCCCGGCCATGATCTCCGACGGATTTGGCGGACAGTTGTTATTGAGCCATGACCGCGGCTGGTATACACCTGCGGAGCCTGGCGGCGGGATCCCCAAGCCGTTCACCTATCTGACAGAGACCTTCCTGCCCAACCTGCGGGCGGCAGGGGTGGCCGAAGAGGACGTCTGCTGCATAACGGTGAGCAATCCTTTCCGGGCTTTCGCACGGGAGTGAGCAGGTGCGTTCATCCCGGGCGATGTTGTCTCTCCACTCGCGGTTGAGCAGCCAGAGATTCATGGAGCACCCGGCGCCAGGGCTGATCTTGCTGGGGGAGGTCTCACTGTTCTTATGAAATTCGGTTGGAATAGGTGGGAGGCGGAATTTGCTTTTAGCAGTATAATGAAATTGCATCGTTTTCGCTCTGCAGGCGGAAATTTAATATGGAGGCCAACTTCGCAGCCGCTGAATTCACTTCAGCGATTTTTATTTTAACAGGCAGTTGAACTTGAATATCCTTTTCCTGGCTGGCAGACGGTTGAATGGATTTAGATCCGCATATCTTCATTTGCCCGCGATCTAATAAAACATTCTTCCGTCAATGAGGTTTGGCAATAATCACCCACCACCGGGGTGGTTATCAAGCTTTGGGATCGCTTTGAATTTAGAAGAAAGGAGATTTGAATATGAGACTCTCATACTGGATGATCGCCAAGGCGATCATTGTCCTGCTCTTCGGGCTCGGCTTTGTAATCGTCCCTGCAACACTGGCCGGGATCTATGGCATGAAGTTCGATCCGGTCGCAACTTTGATGGCGCGCTTGTTTGGAGGCGGGTTCATCCTGGAGGCGATCGTGCTCTGGTATGCCAGGAACACGGATCGGGATGATGCCGCCTGCCAGGGGATCCTGATCGGGGTCGTTGTCAGCAATGCGATCGGTTTCATCGTGTGTCTGTTGGCAACCCTGGCAGGAACATGGAATGCTCTTGGCTGGCTCTCGGTGGGGTTATTCCTCGTTTTTGGGCTGGCATTTGCGTATTTCCTTCTGACGAAGAAAAAGAGGTAAAGTCGAGGAAGCCAAAATCAGCCTTCGGTGTACCGTTCAGGGCGATCCCAATATTATTTATGTAGGACTCTCATCTTTCAATATAAAACCAGGGAAAGTAAACCAACAAGGCTCATTTAACCCCCGTCACCAAGCCGGCGGTCATCCTCTGCAGGTCGGCGGGAGTGAGTTCGAAGACGGCGTTGGGGGTTCCTGCCGCGGCCCACAAGACAGGGTACTGGAGCAGGTCTTCGTCCAGGTAGGTTTCGATGCGGGTGGCATGTCCCAGCGGAGGCACGCCGCCGATGGCAAAACCGGTCGCAGCGCGCACCAGGTCGGGATCGGCGCGGCCGACGGGCTCCCCGGCCAGATGGCTGAGGCTTTTCTCGTCCACCCGGTTGGCGCCGCTGGTGAGCACCAGGATCGGCTTGCCGCTATGCTGGCCGCGGAAGATGAGCGACTTGACGATCTGTCCCAGTGCGCAGCCCACCCGGTCAGCCGCTTCCTGGGCGGTGCGGGTGCTCTCTGAAAATTCGATGACCTCGCAATCGAATCCGGCTTCGATTAATAGTGCCTGCACTCTGGCAGCGGTGGGACTCAGGCTGGAAAAGAGGGTCATGGTGTACCTTTCATGGGGAAACAGCAATGAGGATCTCCACCGGCAGCCCCCACATGCGCCTCCGGTGAGTTGTGCGGATCTCGTAACCGGACTGGAACAATACGGATTGGAGGTGGATTGGGCGGCAATCCACCAATTGGGGCCAGTGACGGTGGAACCAGTCATAGATGCGCACTGCTAGTGTGTTCTCGCGCCGCAATGCCACGATCCCCAGTTGTCCATGGGGGCACAAGACGCGGTAAATCTCGCCCAGCAGAGGCGGGATCTCGGGGTCGGGGAACAGCTCCAGGGTGAAGCTGAGGAAGACGGATTGGAAGGCATGTTTGGGAAAGGGCAGGCGGAGGGCGTCCCCCTGGCAGAGGGCGACCTGCTGTTTTCCAGACCGAGTGAGCACCCTGCGAGCCCGGGACAACATGCTGGAAGACAGGTCCAGTCCGACCACGTTTGAACTCGGTCAGCCAGCCATGCTAGGGCATGACCCGTGCCGCAGCCAATCTCGAGGATGCGCTGCCCTGGCGTGGGATCCAGCAACTTTAAACCAGCCCTGGTGAAGCGTTTCTCGCTGCCGGAAAATCCATCGTACCAGCGGCTCAGCCTGTCGTAATTTGCCTGGGTGGCGGAGTGGTTCACCTGATGAAAGCCTCTTCACGGGCGGCAAGCGCATCCCGCAGCTGTTCGACGTGGTTATGAAAAAGGTCCATTCCGAGTGCTTCGTTGACTGGGATGTAGCTGATTGCAGATGTTTCCTGGCTGAGCTGTATTTCTCCGCCGACGAGTTCGACGACGAAAGCCAGGACGATCATGTGCACCTGGTTCCCGTCCGGGTAAACGATCAACTGGTCGGGGTCACTGTACACTCCACTGAGGTGCCGGACTCTCACCTGCAAGCCGGTTTCCTCGAGGACTTCGCGTGCGGCAGCATCAGCCACCGTTTCACCGGCATCCACACTGCCGCCGGGCAGGCACCATTGACCGTTGTCGCTGCGGCGGGTGAGCAGGACGTGCGTGCCGTTTTCATTGAGCAGGATCGCCGAACATCCCAGGCGGAGTTGTCCCTGGTGGGCGAGGCGCGGTCCGTGGCGGATGTGAGTCTTGGGAGTCATTGATACCTCATGGAAAACGCTAGGGATGATTATACAATAGACACTGCGGCATGCCGATCGACGAGACAATCACGGAAAAACGAAGCATGAGCAGGCAGCTAACCACGGGGAGAATTTGAATATACTAGAAAAATATCATAAATATTGACAATTTCCCCTCGATTTGCTATAATCCCGTAGCAGTATTATAAGGAGTATTTATGTCCGAATTGGTGATCAAGAATTTGCATGTCAGCATCGAAAACAAGGAGATCCTCAAGGGTTTCGACCTGGTGGTCAAGGCAGGCGAAGTGCACGCCATCATGGGACCCAACGGAACCGGAAAGTCCACGCTGGCATATACCCTGATGGGGCATCCCGCCTACACGGTGACCGAGGGGGAAGTATGGTTCAAAGGGCGCAACCTACTTGAGATGGAAACCGATGAACGCTCCCGGCTCGGCTTGTTCCTGGCGTTCCAATACCCGGTGGCGATCCCCGGCGTGACCGTGGCGAATTTCCTGCGCACCGCGCTCAATGCCCGCCGCCGGGCGGTGAATCCGGAGGACAAGGGCGTCCCCATTCCCGAGTTTCGCAAGATGCTCAAAGAAAAGATGGAAATGTTGAAGATGGATATCGGATTTGCCGGGCGCTACCTGAATGAAGGCTTTTCAGGTGGTGAGAAGAAACGCGCCGAGATCCTGCAGATGGCGATCCTCAAGCCCGAGATTGCCGTCCTCGACGAAACTGACTCGGGTCTCGACATCGATGCCCTGCGCGTGGTATCCGAAGGCGTCAATGCACTTTCCGGCCCCGAGGTGGGTATCGTGGTGATCACCCACTACCAACGCCTGTTAAACTACATCAAGCCGGATTTTGTCCATATCATGCTGGGTGGGCGCATTGTCGAATCCGGCGGACCGGACCTGGCGTTGCATCTCGAAGAGCAAGGTTATGACTGGGTGCGTGAAAAATATGAGGAGACTCCTGCCTGACCGGGCAGTGTCTATCCCCAGGTGAACCATGAGCGAAGACACCAAGATCCTTGAAGATATCGGTCAATACAAATACGGTTTCCACGACCCGGAGAATTACGTTTTCAAGTCGCAAAAAGGCTTGAGCCGGGAGGTTGTGGAAAATATCTCGCGCATGAAAGGCGAGCCGCAGTGGATGCTCGAGTTCCGCCTCAAGGGACTGGAACACTTCCTGGCCCGCCCAATGCCCACCTGGGGTCCGGATATCTCCGGTTTGCACCTGGATGACATCTTTTACTACGTCAAGCCAACTGAAGGTTCGACGGGCTCCTGGGAGGATGTACCGGATACGATCAAGAATACTTTCGATAAACTGGGCATCCCCGAGGCGGAGCGGAAATTCCTTGCCGGCGTTGGTGCCCAATACGAAAGCGAGATGGTTTACCACTCGATCCTGGAGCACCTTGAAAAACAGGGTGTGATCTTCCTGTCCATCGAGGACGGCTTGCGCCAACACCCCGACCTGTTCCGTGAATATTTCAGCACGGTCATCCCGATCGAGGATAACAAGTTCGCCGCACTTAATTCGGCCGTCTGGTCAGGTGGATCGTTCGTCTATGTGCCGAAAGGCGTGAAAGTAGACCTGCCGCTGCAAGCATATTTCCGTCTTAACACCCCCAATGTCGGTCAATTCGAGCGCTCGCTGATCATCGTGGATGAAGGTGCGCAGGTGCACTACGTGGAGGGCTGTACTGCCCCCCAGTACACCAGTAACTCCTTCCACTCCGGAGTGATCGAGATCGTCGTCAAGCGCGGCGCACGCTCGCGTTATTCCACGATCCAAAATTGGTCCACCAATGTCTATAACCTGGTCACCCAGCGCGCCAAGGTCTTTGCCGATGCCACCCACGAATGGGTGGATGCCAACCTGGGTTCCAAGGTAACCATGAAATACCCGTCCTGTTACCTGATGGAGCCCGGCGCGCATGGTGAAATGCTCTCGATGGCCTTTGCCGGACCGGGGCAGACCCAGGATACCGGTTCGAAAATGGTGCATTTCGCCCCGAACACTTCCAGCAAGGTGATCTCGAAATCCATCTCCAAGGGTGGAGGCAGGTCTTCGTACCGCGGCCTGCTGAAGGTCTACAAGGGTGCCAGCGGTGTCAAGTCCAACGTCGTATGCGATGCGCTCCTGTTGGATCCCAAGTCACGCACTGATACCTATCCGACGATCGAGATCGACGAGGATGATGTGACCATCGGTCATGAGGCTTCGGTCTCCAAGGTTGGAGAGGAACAACTGTTTTACCTGAAGAGCCGCGGCCTTACCGAAGAAGAAGCCACCACCATGGTGGTCTCCGGCTTCATCGAGCCGCTGGTCAAAGAATTACCCATGGAATACGCCGTTGAAATGAACCGCCTGATCCAATTGCAGATGGAAGGTTCGATCGGCTAGAGTAGTATACGTTGCACGTCCGGGCGAGGCCCACAGGCGTGCAATCGGAGATACATGGAAGAAAAACCCCGCGTTCTCATCACCCGCACACGCCGTGCAGAAACCCCGGTACAGGATTTTCCTTTTACCGTTGAACACGTTCCCGAGGGTGGCGCTCTGGCTGAGCTTCGCAGGCACGCCCGGGAGGTGTATAACCACACGGGCTTGCCAACGACAAACCTGGAAGCCTGGCGGCGAACAGACCTGCGTTCCCTGCCTGCGGCTTCTTTTCACCTTCCAGAGGCGCAAGCATATCAAGCACTGCCACCCGTCCCGCCGGAATTGCTCAAGCCGCTCACTGCCGACCAGCACGGCGGGCAGGTGGTGTTGCTGCCGGGCGAGGCGCACGTCGAGCTGGATGATTCCATCGCCTCCCAGGGTGTGGTCTTCACCGACCTGCAAACCGCCGAATCCCAACACCCGGACCTCCTGAGACAACTTGCCGGGCAGATCGTGCGCCCGGAGGAGGGCAAGTTCGCCGCTTTGGCACTCGCTTTCGCCCGGAATGGCATCCTGCTGTATGTGCCCAAGGGTGTGACCGTCGAGCAGCCGCTGCACAGCATCCTGTGGGGTCCCGGCGCAGGGTTGGCACACCTGAGCAACATCCTGGTCTGGGTGGAGGACGGCGCCTCGGTCACCTATGTGCACGAAACCGCCTCCCCGGATGAAGCCGGGGCGTCCATGCATGCCGGCAGCATCGAGGTGCGCGTGGGCAGCGGTGCTGCGCTCAAGTTCGTCGAATTGCAGTCCTGGGGCAGCCACGTCTGGAACTTCACCCACGCCCGCGTGGAAGTGCAGCGCGAAGGCAACCTGGATTGGATCTACGGCGCGGTGGGCTCCCGGCTGACCAAGACATTTGCCGACCTGGACCTTGCCGGGGAAGGCTCCACGGGACGCATGTCCGGTTTTTACTTTTCGGACGGCGACCAGCACCTCGACCTGGACACGCAGCAGAACCACCTGGCTCCCCACACCACCTCCGACTTCCTGTACAAGGGCGCGCTGAAAGGCGCCAGCCGGACGGTCTGGCAGGGGATGATCTATGTTGCCCCGGGTGCACAGAAAACGGACGGCTACCAGGCGAACCGCAACCTGGTACTCAGCAAGGACGCCCGCGCCGACAGCATTCCCGGGCTGGAAATCCTTGCCGATGACGTCCGCTGCACCCACGGCGCCACGGTGGGAAAAATGGAGGCCGAACCGCTCTTCTACCTCAAGTCACGCGGCATTCCCCAATCCGAGGCGGAGATGTTGGTGGTGGAAGGCTTCTTCGATCCGATCATGCAGCGCATTCCCTTCGAAGGGGTACGCAGCCGTTTCCAGGACGTCATCCTGAAGAAAATGACCGCCGGATAGAATTCATCCCCTTCAAGCCTTGCTTTTTCTGTCATTTTGCGCGAGAATAATCCGCTTAACGTGTTGAGTTTTGTGTTTCAGGATGGTAAAATTTATGGCTTTTTCTTATATGCGTGCACCCATTATTGAGCATGTCTTTGAAGTGGGGGAAACGGTTGAAGTTTTTTGTGACCACGAGAGAAACAAGGATCGGATACGCGGCTGGATCAAGGGCATCGTTGTGCAGGTGGACATCAAAATGCTCGCCGTGCAATTCCGTTCCAATGTTTTCCTGACCGACGGGTGGATGGTACCCGACCGTATCCTTTGGTACCCGCTTAATTCCGAGCATCTCCGCCCGGTTGGCACCGGGCGAAAAACCGGCAGGAAGAATATCCCGGAATTTTAATATGCCCCTCGATGTGCTTCGCCTGCGCCAGGATTTCCCCATCCTGGGTCGTGAAGTTCGACCCGGTGTTCCCCTGGTCTACCTGGATTCGACAGCCACCACGCAGAAACCACTGGTGGTCCTGCAAGCATTGGATGCGTTCTACCGCCATTCCAATGCCAATATCCATCGCGGGGTCCACACGCTGGCCGAGGAAGCCACGGCGTTGTATGAGCAAGCCCGGGCGAAAGTGGCAGGTTTCATCAACGCTCCCGGAGCGGAGCAGGTCATCTTCACCCGCAATGCCACGGAATCCATCAACCTGGTGGCTTATTCCTGGGCACGCGCCAAGTTGCAAAAGGGCGACCTGGTCCTCCTGACCGAGATGGAGCACCATTCCAACCTGGTGCCCTGGCACATGCTGGCAGCCGAGCGCGGCGTGGAGCTGGCTTTTATCCCGGTCACTGCGGATGGATTGCTTGACCTGGAGGCCTACCGCCTCCTGCTCGAGCGCGATCCGAAACTGGTCGCTTTCACCCACATGTCCAACGTGCTGGGCACGATCAACCCGGCAGTCGAAATGATCCGCATGGCACATGCAGCCGGGGCAGTTGTCCTGCTGGATGGCGCCCAATCCGTGCCCCACCTGCCTGTGGATGTGCAATCCCTGGACGTGGATTTCCTGGCTTTTTCAGCCCACAAGATGTTAGGTCCGACCGGCATCGGCGTGCTGTATGGAAAGAAAAAACTGCTCGAGGCGATGCCTCCGTTCCTGGGCGGCGGGGACATGATCAAGGCGGTTCACCTGTCCGGATTCACGCCCAATACGATCCCGCACAAGTTCGAAGCCGGCACACCGGCAATCGCCGAAGCAGTCGGTTTTGCCGTCGCCGTGGAATATCTCGAGGCGATCGGCATGGACGCCGTGGCAGCCCACGAACAGGAGATCATCCGCTACGCTCTGGAACGCCTGGAGGAGATCCCCGGCTTGAAGGTTTTCGGCCCACCTGCCCAGGCAAAGGGCGGCGTGGCTGCCTTCACCCTGGATGATATCCACCCGCATGATGTAGCCCAGATCCTGGACCGCAGCGGGATCGCCGTGCGTGCCGGTCACCACTGTGCCCAGCCGCTGCACGAAAAGTTCAATATCACCGCCACCACGCGGGCCAGTTTTTACCTGTATTCGCTGAAAGAGGAAGTGGATGCGCTGGTGGAGGGCATTTACCAGGTGAAGAAAATATTTGCCTGATGCCTGACCGGTCGCACGAGATCGAGGCAGTGGTAAGGGAGCATCCTCTCCGCCTTGAGACCTGAAGACATGGCTGTTTGAGAGCATCGCTAATGGAAGATCTATATCGCGAGATCATCATCGATCGTTATAAGAACCCGCAATTCCGCGGCCACCTCGATCCGAACGACATCCACTTCGAGGATGATAACCCGTTGTGCGGTGACCACATCGAGATCACGCTGCGCGTGGATGGGGGCGGATTGGTGACCGAAGGCCTGTTCCAGGGCAAGGGTTGCGCCATTTCAATGGCATCCGCCGACCTGTTGATCGAGTCGATCATCGGGAAATCGTTGGATGAAGTGAAACAATTGACCAAGCAGGATATCCTTGACCTGATCGGCATCGAACTGGGCCCGGTGCGCCTGAAATGCGCCCTCCTTTCGCTGAAAGTGCTCAAAGCAGGGGTTTACGGCCTGGGCGAAGCGAGTGACGACCTGGTGGAATAACCTGCCTGCGGGGAATCCTTTCCCCACCTATGGATCCCATGTTTAATTACACCCGATTTGACCAGGCAAGCCTTGAGTACATGGACATCCTGCCGGAGGCTGAATTTCCTACCGGCGAACGCCTGTTCATCGAGATCGAAGGCAAGCCGATCGTGCTGTTCAACCTTGCCGGACAGTACTATGCCATCGGGGACGTGTGTACGCATGACAATGGCCCGCTGGGGGATGGGGAACTGGATGGGGAAGAGATCGTTTGCCCGCGCCACGGGGGAAGGTTCGAGGTGCGCAGCGGCAAGGCAAGCGGGCTGCCTGCTGTGAAGGACATCCCTGCCTACCCGGTGCGGGTGGTGGAGGGAAGCCTGCAAATTGGGATCCCAAGGAATAATACTGTTGAATAAGAAAGTGGAGACTGTGCAGCCTCCACTTTCTTTTTGTAATCTCCCTGGGGGATCAGCCCACCTGACCGGATTCCGCCAGCTTGCTCATCCCGTCCCGGTAGGCAACCGCGGACAGGGAGAAATGGAGCACGACCAGCAGGAAGGTGGTGAAAATCATGGCGAATGGAACCAGGAAGCAAAGGATGATGGAGAAGTACAACACATAGATGGCGAGGATCGAAATGGCATACACCCCCAGCAGGAGCACCATGGCGAGGATAAATCCACCCAAATTGACTTTGAACACCGGCCACCATTCCCTGACCCGGAAGGCGGCACTGAATTCGTCCCGGAATATCATGTGACTGAGTGCCGGAGAAAGGAACAGCAGGGAGGCAAGATAAAGCAGCATGCCCAGGATGCTTGCCAACATGCCGATCAAAGAGCCGGCCATTCCGGCAAAGAGCAATCCCGTGCTGTAAGATTTGGAGATCGCGAATAAACCGGGATCGAACCACAACAGGGAATAACCGGCGAGCAGGATAATGGCGCCGGCAATCGTGATCAGAATTCCCGGGAGCAAGTAAAGCAAAATCGCCCCGAAGAGCTTGATCCCATCCGAGAAAAGCAGTCCCCAGTCCTTCCATTCGGGCAATTGCGGATCCTCCTCCTGGTTGATCACCCGCCTGGCGACCTGGCCGGCATAGCCCATGACAGGCAGGAGCGGGAGGATGGGGAGGATGCAGCCTGCCAGGCTAAGCGCCGAGCCGATAAGCAGTTTCAAGCCCCACTTCCTGCCCTGGAAAGGGAACAGGATGATCTTCTTTACCCCTTCAAGCGTAGCGGTAGAGGACATGGATACTCCTGGTTCAACGATCAAGGACAAGGATCATGGCATTGTCTCTTGAGCCGGTTTATTTTTCTTCCATTGCCAACAGCTTGCAGGCTTCCGTCTCGATCGCCATCACGGCATCTTCGAGCGCGGCGTTCACCCCGGCGCTGAGCCCTTCACCCAGATCGAAATTCTTCCCGACGATGCCGATCAGGACCACCTGCATTCCCGCCAGCCAGGGATACAGTGAGAACCCCACCTGCAGCGTTTCTGCCACCCCCCAGCCGTGCGCAGAGGCGGAGCCCGGCGTGAACGCGGCCAGTTCTTCCATGCCCAGGCGGAGCAGGGTGCCCGGCGGAGAAGCAGCCTGGACCGCATCGACGAGAAGGACTGCGTCCATGCCCTCCAGCAGATCCAGGAGGCCCAGGCCGGGGAGCCCGGCGGTCTCCACGCGCAGGCGGGCAGCCGTACCCGGGAATCTCTCCTGCCAGCGGCGGACGGCTTCCAGCCCGGCGGCATCGTCCCCGCGCAGCGATTGCCCGAGACCGAGGATGAGGATGTTCATTTGCTAATTTTACCGCCAGGAGGTCCTCCTGGCGGTGTTGCTCTACATCTACTTTCTCTCTTCGATCTTCAATTTCAAGAAATGCGTGGCACACGAGATGCAAGGGTCGTAGGAACGCACCAGGTGCTCGGCGGTGAGGGTGGCCTCTTCGTGGGGCATGTCGACGAGCCGTGGAGCCAGGGCGAAGAGGTCTTCTTCGATGCGCGGCAGGTTCTGGGCGGTGGGCGGGGTGATCTTGGCGAAGCGGACGCGGCCATGCTCGTCGATCTGGTAGCGGTGATAGAGCAGCCCGCGCGGGGCTTCGCTCATCCCGCAGCCTTCCCCAGCCTTGAGTTTGAGTTCGATGTGCGCCGGGCCGACCGGGGCATATGCCTTGACCAGGGCGATCGCCTCGGCGTAAAAGTGGACCAGTTCGATGGCGCGGGCGATGAGTCCCTTGTAGGGATTCTTGAGCGGCAACTGCAGCTTGCTTTCCTTCAAAACCGCTTGCGCTTCGGGTCCCAGCTGGGCGTGGTTCAGGTTGAGCCGCGCCAACGGGCCGACCAGGTAATGACCTCCCTTATCCGTATGGCTGTGCAGGGCGTTCGAGTGGCGGACATGCTCCTCGATGTAGCGGGTTTCGTACTCGCTGACCGGCAACCGGCTGCCTTGCGACGACCACACCTCGCCGCGCATCACGCCGTATTCATCGGGGTGGTGAATGGCGACAAATTCGTAGTCGATCTCCAGCTCCGGGTAGGGCAGGGTGAGCGACCACCTTACGGTCTCCTTGGCAGCTTCCAGCGCCCACTCCAGCTCGGGGAGCAGGGCATGGATGGGGGCCACGTCCGGCCAGCGGTACCAGCCGCCCACGCAGACATTCACCGGGTGGACGGAGCGTCCACCGATGGCTTTGAGCAGTTCGTTGCCGACCTTCTTCATCCGCAGGGCGTTCTTGACCACCTCGGGAGCAATGGCTGCCAGGTCGAGGGCCGAGGGCTGTCCGAGCAGGTCGGGCGCCTGCAGGAGATAGATGTGCAGGGCGTGGCTCTCGATGTATTCCCCGCAATACATGAGACGGCGCAGGGAGTAGACCTCCGGGGTGACTTCGATTCCCAGGGCAGCTTCCAGGGCAGCCACCGAGCTCATCTGGTAGGCCACCGGGCAGATGCCGCAGATGCGGGCGGTGATGTCGGGCACGTCCTGCAGGAAGCGGTCGAGCAGGAAGCCTTCGAAAAAGCGCGGCGGTTCGTAGATATCCAGGCGGATCTCCACGGGCTTGCCATTACTGGTGCCGATGAACAGGCCGCCTTCGCCTTCCACGCGTGCCAGGGCGGGAACTTCGATGTTTTTCATTGCCCTGCCTCTTTCTCCGCCGAGAGTTTAAAGGCCGCCTCGGCTGCAGATTTGAATGCCGGTGCATGACAACTGAAACTGCGCAGCAGGTTGGCCGTTTCGCCGGGGTAGCGGTCGAGCGGGACCATGGTGTCCACCAGTGAATTGAAATTAGCCGTGCTGGAGGGGCCAAAACAGCCGTAACAGCCGCGCCCGTTTGCCGGGCAGAGAGCGCCGCAGCCGCCGTGCACCACGGGTCCCAGGCAGGGGATGCCGCGTGCGACTGCCACGCAGGGGATGCCGGCGCGCTTGCATTCCAGGCAGACCGGGCTGGGCGGGAAGTTGGGACGACGATTCTGGAGCAGGGCAGCGACCACTTCCACGACCATGTACTTGTTGACCGGGCAGCCCCAGATGACCAGGTCCACCGGCACATTTTCGCCAATGGAGGTGGACTTGTCCAGGAAGTGCAGGTATTCCGGGTGTTGGTAAACCCTGGCGGCATATTCGTTGGCATTGGCAAAGTTACGCAGTGCCTGGATGCCACCGGCAGTGGCGCAGGTGCCCAGGGCGATCAGGAACTTGCACTCAGATCGCGCTTCCTTGATCCGTTCGGCTTCGTGGGGGGTGGTGATGGAGCCTTCGACGAGGCCAATGTCATAGGGTCCGGGTTTTACGGCGCGAGTGGCTTCGAGGAAATAGGCGATGTCCACCGCGGATGCCAGGTCGAGCAGCTCGTCTTCCAGGTTAAGCAGCGACAACTGGCAGCCATCGCAGGAGGAGAACTTGTAAACAGCCACTTTTGGCTTGTTGATCTTGGGTGTGAGGGTCATTAATACTCCTCCACGTTGAAAATTCTTTCCAGTTTCTTGAACGGGAAGACCGGCCCATCCTTGCAGATGAAATAATCTCCCTGCTGGCAGTGCCCACAGGCACCCTGCCCGCATTTCATGTTGCGTTCCAGCGAGACGAAGATGCGGTCGGTGGGGATGCGCCGCGCCAGTGCTTCGTAGATGACAAAGCGGATCATGATCTCCGGACCGCAGGTGAGCACCGTGGTCTTGTGCGGGTCGAAACGGAAATTGTAGAACCACATGGGGACCACGCCCACACGCCCGGTCCAGTTATCGTCGCCGCGGTCGACGGTCACTTCCACGTGGATGTCGGCGGACTTCCACGTCTCGTATTCGGACGGGTACATCAGGTCCTTGGGCGTGCGCGCCCCGTAAAGCAGGGTGACCTTGGCGTACTTTTCACGGTTGCGCAGGATGTGGTACAGGGCGCCGCGCAGGGGAGGCAGGCCAATACCACCGCAGGCGATGACCACGTCCATGCCCTTCCATTTCCTTCAACGGCCAGGCAGTGCCGAACGGGCCGCGCAGCCCGACCAGGTCACCGACCTTGAGGCGGCTGGCAGCCCGGGTGACATTGCCGACATGCCGGATGGTGTGCACCACCATGCCGTCTGCCGTTGCCTGGTCGGCGCTCATCGAGATGGCGGCTTCGCCAAAACCCGGGAGGTAGAACATGTTGAATTGCCCGGGTTCGAAGGTGTAGCGTTTCTGCACCTCCGGATCGATGAATTTCAACCAGTAGGTGGTCACGCCTTCGGCTTCCGGGATGATCCGGGCGACCTCTGCCCAGTGGGGCAGGAGCAACTTGTCGGTATAACCGGCACTGTGGGCGATAGTTGGCAGCAGGGTGGTGGTCATGCTTGCACCTCCTTGCGGATGGCGTCGATCTCGGTGGTGACATCGATCTTTGCCGGGCACCAGGTGATGCAGCGCCCGCAGCCCACGCATCCCAGGACACCGAATTGTTCCTTCCAGGTGCCGAATTTATGGGTCAGCCACTGGCGGTAACGCGAGCGGATGTTGGGACGGGTATTACCGCCAGCCTGGTAGGAGTAGATCGGGTTGAAGCACGAATCCCATAGCCTGTCGCGCTGGGTCTTTTTTGCCAGCACGTCCACCAGGTCGGTGGCATCCCAGCAGAAGCAGGTGGGGCAGACCTGGGTGCAATTGGCGCAGGAGAGGCAGCGTTTGCCGACATCGTTCCAGCGCTCGGCTTCCAGGTTATCCAGCAGGAGACCGGGCAGGTCGCTCGTGTCGAGATGGCGGGTGATCTGCTCGCCGGCGCGGGCGATGGCCTGGTTGGCGGAGTTCTGCACGAAGGCGGACGGCAGGTCGATAGTGCGGGCGGAGACCAGGCTGCGCCCCAGTTCCGAGCCGATCTCAACCAGGAAGGCATCCTCCATCTCGGTCAGGCACAGGTCAAATCCCGGTCCGACGCGCGGCCCGGTTCCCATCGAGGTGCAGAAACAGGTCTGGTTGGGGCTGAGGCAGTTGACCGCCAGGATGAACAAGTTCTCCCGACGGGAACGGTAGATGGGATCGTGGAAGTCTTCGCGCATGAAGATGCGGTCGTGGATCAGGATGGCCTGCAGCTCGCAGGCACGCACGCCGAGCAGGGCGTAGCGCGGGAGGGTTCTTGATTGGGCTCGAGCTGCCACTTGCCATCCCGGGTGGCAGAAAACAACTTGCTGCGCGGCGGGAAGAGGAATTGTTTCCAGGACTGCGCCGCGGGGATGAAATCGAAATAGCGGTTGGAACCGGTCTGTACCAGGCGGTAACGGCCAGGAGCCTGCTCGCTGTGGAACCCACGCGGCAGGTCGGCCAATGTCGCAACCTGGGTATAGACGATGCTCTCGTCCTGCAGGCGCGGTCCAACGGTCTGGTATCCCAGGCTGCGCAGGTCGGCAAGCAAGCCGTCGAGCTCTGATTTCGGGAGCGCTACCGAGCTTCCGATGGTCAATTTATCAATCATTCGGCATCTCCGTTGGTTCAGCGAACATATCCAGTAATTGTAACCGGGTGACGATCAGGCGGCTGGCAACCACGTTGGCGAGGCGGCTCATTACCAGGTAACCCAGGTCGTGATCCTCGTCACACAACTGGCGCAATTTCCCGGCATCCGTGCCGATCACGGCACCCGCCACCACGGCGACGGCACCTGCGGTGCGCTGATGGATGACAGGCGTCACCGAGGACCAGCCAAAAGTATCCCAAGGCTCGGCGGTGTAGAAGCGCACCTTGCCATGATGTGGAATGAACATATCCAAGGCAACACGTCCCTCCAGGACGACATAGAAAAAATCCTGTTTATCTCCCTCGTGGAAAAATACTTCGCCAGCCTTGAAATGGCGCAGGTGGGAGATGGTGGCGATCTTCTGGATGTATTCTAGTTTGAGTTCCTTGAACCAGGGGATCTCCTGGAATCCTGCTATTACTTCTTCCAATGGGCACATGCTGGTTGTCCTTTCACCGCGCAGGAAAACAACAGGATAAGTTGTACCATTTTTCACAAGAAGGGAAAAGTGCGTTCCATCCTATTCTATCAGGTGCTTTGTCATTGCAACGAGATATGAATTCGCCGGCTATTGGGTCATTCAGCACAATGTGAATCTGCACTTTCGATCCATGGAGAACGGGATGTGGATGGTGAGATAAAAAAACAACCCGGGCAGGATAATTCGCGCCTCGAGAAGCAGGACAAGGTTATCATTGCGCCGCTGCGTCTTTATGTGCTAAAATGCTCGGCAGGCTGGAGGTTGGGATCCATTGAGTGCATGCATGGGGCTCTGCGATCGAAGAGTCTCTTGTAGGGCTATAGAAGTCCCCAGCCGGAGGGCAACCATGAACAAGATCGTCCAATCTGTCAAAGGCACACGGGATTTCTATCCCGAACAAATGGCAGTGCGCACCTGGCTGTACGACACCGTGCGGCGCACCTCCGAATCCTTTGGCTACCAGGAATGGGAAGCCCCGATGCTCGAGTCCATTAACCTGTATGCCGCCAAGTCGGGCGAAGAACTGGTCAACCAGCAAGCCTTCGTCTTTCCCGACCGCGGCGGCGACTTGATCGCCCTGCGCCCCGAGCTGACCCCCTCACTGGCGCGCATGGTGGCGCTGCGCCAGAACGAGTTGACCTACCCGCTGCGCTGGTGGTCCTACGGTCCTTTCTGGCGCTACGAGCGCCCCCAGCGCGGGCGCGGGCGCGAGTTCTTCCAGTGGAATATCGACCTGATCGGCGTGGATTCCCCCGAGGCCGATGCGGAAATGATCGCCATCGCGGCGTCCTTCTTGAAGAGTGCGGGAATACCCCCGCAATCTGCGATGATCCTGGTCAACGACCGTAAACTGGTCAATGACCAACTGGAGAAGCTTGGCGTGGGTGCGGACAAGCTCCCGGACTTTCTGAGCCTGATCGACCGCCGCCTGAAGATGCCGCCCGCAGGTTGGGAACAGAATGCACTTGACCTGGGCATGTCAGGCGTTCAATTGGAAGGGATGAAAGCTTTCCTGGCTGACCCCGAGCTGTGGACGCAGTCGGCGACGCTGGTGCGCATCTTTGCCGCGCTGGAGGCGATGGGTTTCCGGGAGTACGTGCGTTATGACTCCAACGTGATCCGCGGCCTGTTGTACTATACCAGCACGGTCTTCGAAGCCTTCGACCTGAGCGGCAGCGTGCGCCGGTCCATCCTGGGTGGAGGGCGCTACGACAACCTGATGGCGCAGGTGGGCGGGGACCCGCTGCCGGCGGTGGGCTTTGCCATGGGCGACATGGGCATCAGCCTGGTGCTCGAATCCCACGGGCTGCTGCCAGCCGACCCGGGGCGTTCCCCGGCTGACGTGCTGGTGACCGTTTTCAACTCCGACCTGCAGCCTGCCTCCTTGTGCTTGGCGGCGGATCTACGCGCGGCAGGTTTCAAGGTGATCTGCTCCACTGACGTGGGCAAGCTGCAGAAGCAATTCAAGTTCGCCGACCGGATGGGGATGAAGGTGGCAGTCGTCCTCGGCCCGGATGAAGCTGCGGCGGGCAAGGTCACCGTCAAGAACCTGGCGGGTGCCACACAGGAAACCGTTCCACAGCAGGAGATGCTTGCGCTGGTGAAAAGGCTACTCGCACCTGAACCGGTGTCTTGAAAGACAGGTATGCTGGTGGTATAATCCGCCCGCTCAAAACATGGTGCCCATAGTTCAATGGCGGAACGTCTGACTGTGGATCAGAAGGTTGCGGGTTCGACCCCCGCTGGGCACCCCAGAGACTCCGAGAGGAGTCTTTTTTTGTCGGAAGGCGAGCCCAAGCGCCGTCTACATCCATTTCCCCCTTCTCCCATTGACATGCGTTTTGTAGTGTGCTATCATGCGGAATACCGTTCCACATGTTAGAATGAAAATTCAACCAATGGGACAGTTTTTTTGTCCATGCTGGCACTCTCCGATCTCCATGAAGGTGTGAATCCTTGACTGCCGACGAAAAGTAAGCAAGACTCCCCCAGAAATTGGTTCGAAGACCAGCTCTGCCTCCACGACCGTCGCCAAGGCGATGGCCATTGTGGAGATTTTGGCATCCAAGGCAGGTGTGGGCATCAGCCTGGCTGAGCTTTCAGCATTGATTGCGATGCCCAAGAGCTCAACCCACCGCCACCTGGTCAACCCTGCAGGAATTGGGCCTGGCCGAGCGCAAGGACGGCGACCGCTTCTACCTGGGCACCAAGGTGATCGAACTTGCGGGTTCCTTCCTGACCAAGAGCGATCTGCGCACCGAAAGCCAGGCGATCATGAACGAGCTGGCTGAGAAGACCGGCGAAACGATCCACCTGGCGGTACCCTCCGGTGCCGAAGTGGTTTACATCGCCAAGATCGAGAGCCGGCATGCCCTGGGAATGTCGTCCCATATCGGTTCGCGCCTGCCCATGTTCTGCACTTCCCTGGGGAAGTCCATCCTGGCTTTCAGCCAGCCGGAAGTGCTCGAATCCATTCTTTCCCAGGAGTTACAGGCGCGCACCCCGCACACCATCACCTCCGCAGAAGCCCTGCGTGCAGAGCTGGTCACAGTTCGATCGCAGGGTTTTGCTTTGGATAACGAGGAGAACGAGCCGGGGATCTGCTGCGTAGGCGCGCCAGTGCTGGATTACTCCTGGATGCCGATTGCGGCGATCAGTATTTCCGGGCCTTGCGAACGCATGACCAGCTCCAGGGCTGTTGAGCTTGGACACTTCCTCTGGGAAAGCACCCGGCAGATATCCAGGCATTGGGGCTTTTCAGGTCAATTGCCGGGGTCACTGGCGGCCGCAGAACCCCAGTATGCCTATTCATCCCCACAACAAATGAAAGCGAGGAAATCATGAAAATGTTTATTGATGGTCAATGGGTGGAAGCCTCTGACGGAGCCTGGATGGAGATCCGCAACCCGGGAACGGGCGAGGTGCTCGATCGCGTGCCGCGCGGCACATTGGAAGATGCCACGCGCATGGTGGCCGCCGCCCAGAAAGGCAAGTTGGGCATGCGCCGGCTGACTGCCAACCAGCGCTACCAGATCCTGAACAAGGTCGCCCTGGCGATCGAAGCCCATGGCGAGGAACTGGGGAAATTGCTGGCTGCCGAGAACGGCAAGCCCATCCCCCAGACGCGTGCCGAAGTGACTGGTGACGGCCAACATCTTCCGCGGGTTTGCCGAGGAGAGCAAGCGCATCTTCGGACGGGTGATGCCGGTGGATGCCGTGCGCGGCAATGAACGCCATTTTGCCTTCACCATCCGCCAACCCCTGGGCGTGGTGGCTGCGATCGTGCCGTTCAACTACCCGGTGGAGTTGTGGGGGCATAAGGCTGCCGCCGCCCTGGCGGCTGGCAATGCGGTGGTCTCGAAACCGCCCAGCGCATGCCCGTTGACCCTGTTGAAGATCACCGCCTTGATGGAAGAATGCGGGCTTCCGCCGGCTGCCCACCAGATGATCACCGGTCCGGGAGCATTGATCGGCGATTACCTGGCGCGTTCCGAGGGCATCCAGCTTGTCACGGTCACCGGCAGCACCGAGGTGGGCGTACGCATCGCCGAGATCGCCGCCCAGAACCTCAAGAAAGTGCACATGGAACTTGGTGGAAATGACGCCCTGATCATCCTCGAAGATGCAGACCTGGAGAAGGCCTCCACGGCGGTTGTCCTGGGCCGGCTGGCACGCGGCAACGGGCAGATCTGCTGCGCAGTGAAGCGCGTCCTGGTGCAGGCGCCCATTTTTGATAAGTTCGCCGAACTGCTGAGCGCCAAGGCACGCGCCCTCAAGGTGGGTGACCAATTGCTCGAGGATACGGATGTCGGTCCGCTGATCAATGAACAGGCTGCCATTGGTGTGGAAGCATTTGTGAATGGAGCCGTGGCTGCGGGAGCAAAAGTGATCGCCGGGGGCAAACGCCACGGGACATTCATGGAGCCAACTGTGCTGGTCAATGTCGCCGTGGATATGCCGCTTTTCAAGGAGGAGGTCTTCGGTCCCGTGGTCCCGCTGGTGAGTTTCACCACCATCGATGAAGCCGTTGACATTGCGAACGACTCGCCTTTCGGCTTGCAATCCGCAGTCTTTACCCAGGATATCAACAAGGCACTCGACATTGCTTACCGCCTGGAAGCCGGGGGGGTGATCGTCAACTGGTCGTCCGCCTTGCGCGTGGAGACCCTGCCTTTCGGTGGGATCAAGATGAGCGGGCACGGACGCGAAGGTGTCCACGATACCCTGGACGAGATGACCGACCAGAAGACGGTCGTGGTGCACAATGCCTTCCCGCCTATGGACGCAGGTTAAGCGATACCCATGACAGAACCTGATTTCCTGGTGATGCAGGCCATCAGCAAGAGTTTTGATGGCACCCAGGCATTGAAGAACGTGGATTTCAGCGCCCGGATGGGTGAGGTGCATGCCATTTCCGGGGAGAACGGGGCGGGAAAATCCACCCTGGTGAAGATCCTTTCCGGCGCCCTGCCGTATGACTCGGGCGAAATCTCCCTGGATGGGAAAGCCATCGAGCTGGGATCGCCTCTGCGGGCGCGCCACCTGGGGATCTATGCGGTATACCAGGAATTCAGCCTGATCCCGCACCTGACCATCGCCGAGAACATTTTACTGGGGCAGATGCCCTTGACCCGCATCCCTGGTGTTGTCGATTGGAAGGCAGCGTTCAACCAGGCGGATAATATCCTGAAGAAGATCGGTTTCGAGGGGATCGACGTGCGCAAGACCGTCCGCTCGCTGAGCGTCTCGCATCAACAGATGGTGGAGATCGCAAAAGCAGTTGCCGATCAGCGCCGGATCCTGATCCTGGATGAACCCTCGGCGGTGCTCTCCCAGGAGGAATTGAACCGGCTGTTTGTGTTGGTCCGCCAGCTCAAAGCACAGGGAACCCTCATCCTGTACATCTCGCACCGGTTGGATGAAGTCTTCGAGATCGCCGACCGGATCACGGTGCTGAAGGACGGCGAGCTGGTGGGCACGGTAAAACCCAGCGAATCCGACCAAAACCAGCTGATCAAAATGATGGTGGGCCGCAGCCTGGGAGAGATCTTCCCGGTACGCAAAGCTCCAAGTGGTGAAGTTGCCCTGGAAGTGCGCAGGTTGACCCAGAAAGGAAGCTTCTCGGATATCTCCTTCGCCCTCCGGCGTGGCGAGATCCTGGGGATGTTTGGCCTGGTGGGCAGTGGTCGGACACAGGTGGCACGCAGCATCTTTGGAGCCGACAAGTTCACTTCGGGCGAGATACTGCTCGACGGCAGCCCGATCCACCCAAGGTCGCCGCGTGAAGCGGTAACGGCGGGGATTGCGCTGCTTACCGAGGATCGCAAGCGGGACGGCCTGGTGATGAATTGCACCATTCGAGACAATGTCAGCCTGGCCTCGTACCGATTATTGAGCAGGTATGGCGTGATCAACCGGCGCAAACAAGGCGCCGAGGTGAAGAAGATGGTGCAGGACCTGGATGTGCGCCCTCCGTTGCTGGATCAGCTGGTCAGCCACCTAAGCGGGGGAAACCAGCAGAAATTGGTACTGGCCAAGTGGCTGATGACCCACGCCAAGGTGTTGATCCTGGATGAACCCACCCGCGGGGTGGATGTGGCCACCAAGGTCGAAATCTACCATATCATCGACGAACTGGCGAACAACGGGATGTCCATCCTGTTGATCTCGTCGGAGTTGCCAGAAATTCTCGGGATGAGCGATCGGGCGCTGGTCATGCGCGAAGGCCGGCTGGTGGGGGAGTTCGCTCGAACTGAAGCCACGGAGGAGAGGTTGCTCGCCTCTGCCGCAGGAGTGAGTCAATGACCGATCAAAGCAATGCTTCAGGAAAAATAACCAAAAAACCAGGGTCGTGGTTTCAGAAGCTGATAACCTTTTTTAGAGGTGATCGCATCCGGCCGAATTGGGTGAACTACGCCTTTCTCGGCGCCTTTATGATCCTGATGATCGTCACCGCAAGCATGTCGGATGTATTCTTCACCCAGCGCAACCTGAGCAACCTGATGCGCCAGACGGTGACGAATGGCATCCTTAGCCTGGGCATGTTGATCGTCATCCTGACGGGGGGAATCGATCTTTCCGTGGGTCCCATCGTTGCACTGACCGGGATCATGGTGGCGGGTTTCTCGAACCAGGGGATACCCCTTTGGCTGGGCATTCTGCTCTGCCTGGCTGTTGGCTCAGCAGTAGGGGCGATCAATGGCATCTTTATCGCACGGTTCAAACTGCAACCCTTCATCGTCACGCTTGCCACCCTGGGCGCCATTCGCGGCCTGGTGTATGTGTATTCCGACATTCCAATTACCCCCACGGATCCTTCCTTCCGGGCTGTCCTGGGTGCAGGGATGGTGGGTCCTTTCCCTGTTTCGGCCTTGATCATGCTGGTAGCTTATCCACTGGTCTGGTTCTTTTTAAACCGCACCCGTTCCGGGCGGGCGATCGTGGCGATCGGAGGTAATGAAGAGGCTGTGCGGCTGGCTGGCATCAATGTCACCTGGAATATCCTGCTTGCCTATATCCTCTCAGGTTTCTTCTCCGCCTTGGCGGGAGTGATCCTGGCCTCCCGCCTGGGGATTTCCCAGCCGAGCGTGGGGGCTGGTTTTGAACTGGATGCCATCGCTGCCTGTGTCATAGGTGGGGCGATTCTCGGTGGTGGTGGAGGAAGCACCTTTGGCACCCTGGCTGGAGTCGCAGCGCTGGGCATGATCGATAACCTGCTCAACCTGTTCAATGTCCAATCCTACTACCAACAGATTCTGAAAGGTGCAATCATCCTGATAGCGGTTTTGGCACGCCGTAAACGACGCTAACTAGGGTTGCGGTCAAAAAAAACCGTTCAACCAGGTCGATCTGAAAGGAGGCTCAACTGTAAAAATAATGACCTTTTTCGAAAGGCGTATCAAAAACAATCCATCAATCTAAAGAGGAGAATCAAGTCATGAAAAGAAATCTGTTAATCACGTGTGTCTTGGCCGTGGCAATCCTGCTTTCTTCTTGTGGAGGCGGGGGTACGGACAATACCGGGGCTGAAGCCAAACCGCTCAAGATCGGGATGGCGAATTTCTCACAGTGCTGCCCGTACTTCATTGGGATGAACAATTCCGTCGTGGATGAAGCTTCATCTTACAGCAACGTAACCATCATCTCAACGGACGCCAACGGCGATGCTGCCAAGTTCCAGTCGGACATCGAAGACCTGATCGCCCAGGGGATTGACGGGATCATCGTTTCCGGTGCCTGGCTCGAACAAGCCCCAGCAGCATTGGATGCTCTCAACGAAGCCGGCATCCCCACGGTCCTTGTAGATCGCCAATTCACCCAGGGCGCCGCCGAGGCCTTTACTTCCTACATTGGCCCGGATAACTTCACCATTGGCAAGCAGGACGGCGAGTACATAGCCAATCGACTTGGTGGACAGGGCGTGGTCGTGGAATTGCGCGGTGGACCGGCGGACAACTCGATCGGTCTGAACCGCAGCAATGGCGTCAACAGCGTGCTCTCGACCTATTCCGGTATCACCGTGATTGTCGCGCCTGATTTTGGTGGTTGGAGTGCGGACGGCGGTATCGCCCTCATGGAAGACCTGCTGGCTGCCAATCCCAAGATCGATGCAGTCTTCTGCGAGAATGACTCCATGTGCCTCGGAGCGCAGACGGCAATCGCCGACGCAGGCCGCACGGATGAAATGTTCCTGTGCGGTGTGGACGGTGAGACAGCCGCCCTTGAAGCGATCATGAATGGAACGAACTACGCCTGCACAGGCTTGAACAACTCGGACCAGATCGGTCGCGCGGCCTTCAATCGCTTGATGTCCATCCTTGCCGGTGGCACCCCGGAGAGGAATACCTACCTGCCTTCCCCGATCATCACCATGGATAACGTAATCAAGTACTACAACCCGGAAGGTGAGTTCTAAGAGCAGGGAAGCCCTGTTCTTTTCCAACGTGCAAAGAATGAAATAGGGCTTCCCCAGCAGGATTCAACAAACCTCACCTGCCGGGGAAGCCCATACCACAAGGAGCCAGCTCGATGGAGATTGAGGCACGCCTATTACAGCTCGGATTGACCCTGCCCGAACCACCGAAACCGGTCGGCGCTTATCTCACCTACCGGCAGTCAGGCAACCTTTTGTTTCTCTCAGGCACCACTTGCTATACTCCCACAGGCTTGATGATGAAAGGCCGCCTGGGTGCAGAACTCGACCTCAAGCAGGGGTACGCGGCTGCCCGGCAGACCATGCTTAACCTGCTAAGCGTAGCCAAGGCTGCTTTGGGTGATCTTGACCGGGTGGAAGCTGTCATCAAGCTTAACGGATATGTGAATAGTGCGCCGGATTTCGAACGCCAGCCTGAGGTGATCAACGGCGCTTCCGACCTGTTGGTGGAGCTCTTTGGTGAGCGCGGCAGGCATGCGCGCACCTCCATTGGCGTGAACATCCTTCCGGGCAACATCCCGGTGGAGATCGAGATGGTGTTGCAGGTGCGCAGCGCCTCCTAGCAGGGTGGATTCTGCCGGGCTTTGGCGCAGAGGAGTGGACAATATGGACATCCTGGGGATATTGGGTGAATTGGGGATCTTTCCAGTTGTAAAAATCGAGGACGGCGGGCTGGCCTCCAGCCTGGCAGAAGCACTGTCGGCGGGCGGCCTGCCCTGTGCCGAGATCACATTCCGCACCACGGCTGCCGAAGAATCAATTCGCCGGATCCGCGTGGAGCAACCCGGGGTGCTGGTCGGCGCGGGGACCGTGCTGTCCGTGGCGCAGGCGGAGAAGGCGGCAGCAGCAGGGGCCAGGTTCATCGTTTCCCCCGGCTTCAACCCCCTGGTGGTCGACTGGTGCCTGGAAAACAAGCTCACCGTGATCCCCGGGATCGCCACCCCCAGCGACGTGCTCCAGGCGTTGAACCGTGGGTTGACCATCCTGAAATTCTTCCCGGCGGAAGCCCTGGGAGGCATATCCTACCTGGAGGCCATTTCTCCCGCCTTTCCGGGGGTCAAGTTCATTCCCACTGGCGGGATCACGCCGGATAACATGGTGCCCTGGCTGAAAATACCCTGTGTCCATGCGCTGGCAGGAAGCTGGCTGGCTTCCTCCAAGATCCTGGCCGAACGGAATTTTGGAAAAGTGACCGCCCTGGCTGCTCAGGCGGTGGCGAATGTCAAGCTCGCCCGCACGAAAGTAGAGGCGAAATGAACGAGCGCATCGTTACTTTTGGGGAGGTAATGCTCCGGCTGAAAAGCCCCGGTTTCGAACGATTGCTTCAATCCCCCATCCTCGAAGCCACCTTTGGCGGTGGAGAGGCGAACGTGGCGGTATCGCTGGCCCGTTTTGGCCGCCAGGTGGCGTTTGTCAGCGTTCTGCCTAAGAATCCCATCGGGGACGCCTGCCTGGAATTCTTGCGCGGCAAAGGGGTGGACGTGGCAGGCATTCTCCGCCAGGGGGACCGGATGGGCATCTATTACTATGAATCCGGCGCCAACCAGCGTCCTTCACGGGTGACCTATGACCGCCAGCGATTCTTCCATCATGGATACTCCCCCCGAGGCCTATGACTGGGGCAGACTATTTGATGGGGCAGGTTGGTTCCACATTACCGGGATCACCCCGGCACTGAGCGAGAATGCTGCCCGGGTTGCCCTGTCAGCCGTCGAGACCGCCCACAAGCTGGGTCTGGTGGTCTCCTGCGATTATAACTACCGCAAGAACCTGTGGAAGTACGGCAAGCCGGCAAGCGAGGTGATGCGGGAACTGGTCCGTTTCGTGGACGTGGGGATCGCCAACGAGGAAGATTGCCAGCTTGCCCTGGGGATCACCCTGGATGAAGGCGGCTGGGAGCAGGAATTGGAGGCAGGCCAGGTTGACAGTCGAGGTTACCGTGAATTGTGCGAGCGGGTGCTGGCGGCTTTTCCGAACCTCAAGCTCCAGGCGATCACGCTGCGTTCCAGTCATTCGGCAGACCGTAATGGCTGGGCTGCCTGTTTGCATGATCGCAGCGAATTCCACCTCAGCAAGCAGTATGAGATCACCGATATTGTCGACCGGGTGGGGACGGGGGATGCCTTTGCCGCCGGCCTGGTGCACGGCCTGTCGAGCGGGATGCAACCCGGCGAGGCGCTGGAGTTTGGTGCGGCAGCCTCCTGCCTGAAGCATTCCATCCCCGGGGATATGAACATATGCTCAGTGGAGGAAGTGAAGGCGCTTGCTTCAGGGGCGGCGAGCGGCAGGATCCACAGGTAACCTGCTCTGCACTGGGGCAGGTTGAATCCAACCCTGGCATCCTTACCCAAATTCCCCGGCAACCATGGCAGGCTTGTGCCGCGAGTCTGGCGGGGGTCAATCCTTGGGTCGGATGACCTGATCACCTGCTTAGGATCTGGCGGGTAGGCTGGGGGATCCAATTCGCCCGCTGAGTGGGCACCTTTTCTGGCGTCAAACCCTGAACCAGTCTCCCCTTTGTAAAACATCGTAATAGTTATTGCTTCATATACGCATTGAGAATTTCAGGCATCTGCAGGCGTAACCTGGCACGGGAATCATGCTGCTTATAGAGGAGGGAGGCTCGTTGCAGCACATCATCAGGCAATATCGCCCAATCCTTCCAGCGTTCGTTCCAATCTTCCAGGAACTCTTCTACTGATTTCCAATAATGTGTAAAGAGAAAACGATCCGACAGGATCTGCTGATAATGATCCTGCGGCTCAACAGGGTGGCAATCGCCTCATCCGCAGCCTGGTCATCAGCAAGGCCCGGGCTCATATCCACAAGCCCAGCTGAGTCAATCCCATCCTTATGAAGGATCTCGAGAGGCATATTGTCAGAGCGGGGGCGTAGATCGATCATGATCCCGTTTGGCAGCAGAACCCGCCAGGCCTCTTGAAGGGCATGAACCATGCCCTGATGAGGAATTCATCACAACGAGGATGCAAATAGGACCACATCGAATGATCCAGGTGGAAATGGCAGTGCCTCCCCCTTTGCCCGGACCAGGGAACCATTCGTAAGGGAGGCGGGTGCATCTTTTTTCGCCTGGAGAATATCGTCTGCTGCTGGGTCAATCCCAACAACGTGCCATGCCAACCCGGCATATTGCCAGGTTAAGACACCCTTACCACAACCGATCTCAAGTATATTCTTTCCGGGCAAGTGGCAGGCGGCAATAAGGTGATTGAATTCGACACGTTCAGGATCACGCAGAGCCTTCATGGTATCTCTCCTTTATGGGCTTGATTCGCCAGGCATAGGATTTTCGGCTCAAGGAAAATGTCTGTTTACTTCTTCTTTCAAAAATACCAATGCCATTTCAATGAAATATTGAGTATCACCACTGGATCATACTGGGCGAAGGAAAATGGATGCGCTGCCCGGGAGAGACTGGGTTAAGCGTTTTCTGAATGTTTTCCCGCCCAGGCAAAAAGCCAGGCAGGTCCACCTTCGATCTTGCATTCGTCGAACGGAGACCGGGCAAAGAGGTTTTCCACTTCAGCGCGAGTGTAGCTCGCCAAAAGCGAACCCAACGGCTCGTTGATTCGCCGAAGCGCACCGGGCACGACAAGCGTTTGCGCAAATCTCAGGAGCCAGTAGAAGAAACGCCGGGAATCCCTGCGGAGATCAAAGATGAGAAGCTGCCCTCCCGGCTTCAACACGCGGTGTAACTCAGCCAACCCCCGGCTTGGATCGGACCAGTGATGCAGGGAGAACGTGCTTACCACGAAGTCAAACGAGGCTTCCGGCACTGGGAGGCTGCTGACGTCGCCTTCCCGAAATTCGACTCGATCGGAAAGACCCAGCCTGGAAGCGTTCAGGGTGGCCGTGCGAACCATCTCGACGGAGGTGTCAAAACCGACAACATGGAGATGGCGGTATTTTAGGGAGATTAATGTTGCAAGGTAACCAGGACCACACCCAATGTCAGCCAGGGTACCCTTGGGTTGTTTCTTGGCCAACTTAGCGACTGTCATCCGGCGAATCATCCGGAACTGTGGCCAGCGGCTGATCCGATCGTAGGCCCGGGCGGATTCGGGATCCTCTATCCCCTCGAAGCCTGGCCTGCGCTGAAACGAAACCCGCGCGAAGCCCAAAACAAGTAAAACTGCTGCGAGAACAACAATGGCAATTATATAAGTTGGCATCAAAGCTTTTCCTTAACCTTGCGAGAATGAAGCTGTCCAACGTTTTGGGTCAACGGAATCAACGGGGGAGCTGTCCGAAAGTGGCAGGGTCGGAGAGCCTGCCCGGCATTCCCTTGCTCTATTCCGGGTAGCCAAAAGATTCCACGATCCCGTCGGCAATTTCTACATCCGGTGCAGCCAGGTCCACAAGGGTGTAATCCGCCTTGAAATCACTAAATCCCAAGGTAAATACCCGCTCCCCGACTTTTATTTCAGTGCAGTTATGATATAGGATGAGTTTATCCCTGCCTTGATATACGAGGATCGCCTTGGATATATTTTCACCAAAGAAGGGTACTTCGCCTGCTGGAACAATATCTCCTTCTGGAACCCCGGTTCTTTGGATCATAACATCTTCACTTGACCATCTCACCCCGATGGTGAGCTTGATATTGTGGTCGGCTGGTGAACTTATTTGGATGAAGTTTGTACCAAATTCACTCACGGTCCAGCCGGGTGGAGCAGAGAATGAAAATCCATAGATTGTGTGGTTATACCGAATCCAAGCCCCGTCCGTTCCGGCGGACCTGATAAAAGCCAGGGTGGGTACTGCACTTGGCGTGAGAGTGGATGTAGCCGTGCGGGTTGATGTTCTTGTGGGTCTAGAGGTGGGAGTGGATGATCGTGTAGCTGTGGATGAAATTGTCGGGGGGAAAGAAGGCGTCGGTGTGGCTGTGCTTGATGAAGAGGACGTGGGTGTCAGGTCGACCCGGGGTCCTGGTCCACAAGCAGGAAAGTAATATAACCGGGAAGAGAAAAACGACGAGTAGAATTTTTAGTTTTATATTCATAATTGTCCACACGATTCGGTGTAATGCTTGTGCAGACATCATCCAAGTGGAAAACCGTTCGCATTCAATACATTATCGAAAAATCACCTTGATCTACTCTTGAAGTATATAACTAATCTCCCCTCAAAACAATAACCATATAAATTGATGAAGACATAAGCGATGGATGGAATACCACCAGGTCATCCCTGGTGGGTTTAATTATGAATTCTCCACATGATTGGGTGCATTGACCTGAAATCATCTATTCACATTCCAGGGTGTAATTCTTATCCATATAGGCTTTAGGAGGGAAAAAATAAATAATGAACAAGCGTCCCCTTATCCTATGGATCCTTAGAAACAGGGAGGAAGGCAAATGTGTTTATCAACCATTATATTAGTTATTTAACTTGCATAAGTGGTATAAAATGACTATAATATTAGTTGAAGGATACAACAGGTGAATGCTGATGACGAGACAACCAAACCCGACTGAAATTTCCAACTCCTCCCCGGATGTGATCGAAGTAGGACAACGGCTGCATGAGTTGCGGGCGACCCGCAGGCTCTCCCTGCGTGCCCTGGCTGAACAAAGCGGCTTGAACGTCAATACCCTGAGCCTGATCGAAAACCAGCGCACCTCCCCCAGTGTGAGCACCCTTCAGCAACTTGCCCAGACCTTGCAGGTGCCCATCACTGCCTTCTTCGAGACCGACCATGGTGACAAGAAAGTTGTCCACCAGAAATCAGGTGAGCGACCCCGTGCTGCCTTCATGCATGGCTACCATGGAGGACCTGGGAGCAGGGATGTCGCGTTTTGGCGCAGAACCATTAATTGTCACCCTGGCACCGAAAGCGGACAGCGGGAAAACTCCCATTGTTCATACCGGGCGTGAATTTGTTTATTGCCTGGAAGGTCATATTGCTTACATTATCGATGCCGAGACATATTTACTCGAACCAGGTGATAGTGTGCTTTTTGAAGCCTATTTACCGCATCATTGGAAAAACCTGGATTCCACCCCGTCACGCAACCTGTTGGTTCTTTGTCCCATGGACGAACGTGACCGTCCCAGCGAACGCCACTTTATGAAGTAGATTCTTCAGGAGGTAAGGATGGCCAAGAGACGCTATTTACCTCTGGATTGTGACTGTGGGCTTTGTTGTTTTTATTATTGGAATCATCATTACAGGTCTTGCCGGTGCAGGCCTCACCGCGTGCTCCCCTTCCGTGAATGATGTTGTTGCGGATCCGGCCTGCAATACCTGCCATGACAATCTCTACTACAATTACGACCTGGGGAAAGCCTATTGCGTGGATTCGGCGCGGACACGCTGCGTGGATTGTCATGATGGCGATCCAACCTCCCTCGACAAGAAAGTCGCTCACGGGAACATGGTAGCATTTCCGGTGATCGAGGGGGATGATGCCAGGTGCCAGGGTTGCCACCAAGCTGATTCCTCTGTACGCGTAGAAAGATTTGCCAAGATTGCGGGATTTAGATCAGTACACTACATGCCAGAGTCAACATCCAATTTCTCTGCAATGGCTGCTTCGAATACTATCTCCGCAATTGCGGGAGAGGATCTATCATGGCAAGTTAAAATCCTGCTCGGCCTTGGGGCTGTCCTGGCATTCTTTAGCTTCATATTTATCTCAAGGTTTTTCCACCAGTAGACCCAGGAGGTGAAGGTGATAAAAATCGCATTCGTCACGGATGATCATCAGACCATCAGCGCGCATTTCGGACGTGCAACCTATTACGATGTCGTTACGATCGAAGAAGGAAAAGTGATCTCGCGGGAAACACGGTCCAAGCCGGGACACGAGCAATTTGTAGTCGAAGCGCATGAGGCGCCCGGTCATCCACACGGACATGGACCTGCCGCAGAAGGCCGCCATAACCGCATGGTCGGGGTCATCCGCGATTGCCAGGTGTTGATCGGGCGTGGTATGGGCCAAGGTGCATACGAGAACTTGAAAGCCAATGGTATTCAACCCATACTTACTGACCTCCAGGAGATTGAACAAGCCATCGAGGCTTATCTCAAGGGAAACCTGGACGACCACCCTGAACGCCTGCATTAATGAAAATTTGTCTTTGTGGAAACCATGGATCCTTCCTTATTCGAAATCCAGGCGGAGTTTTGCAAGGCGATGGGCAATGTCGGCAGGTTGCAGATCCTGCATCTTCTACGTGATGGGCCCATGAGTGTCAGCGAAATTTGCGCGGCAACCAGCTTGCCGCAGGGCAATGTATCCCGCCATTTGGCCGGTTTACGCAGTGTTGGAGTGGTGACATCAAAGAAAAGAGGCACTGGTACGGTCTATCAAATCACCGATGAAAAGATCATCGAGGTCTGCGACCTGGTGCGCAGCGTATTGAAAGAACAGATCCAGAAACGTTCCCGGATGATCGAGTGACGGGGCTCATAAGATTATCGGGTTGGGTTGCTGGTTAATGAACCCAACCTTTTTTTACCCCCAGGAATAAAATTAACCAAACAGTCACAAAAAGGGTTAAGCTAGGCAGGAAGACTGCCCAACTATTTCATCTTCGTAAACGGATTTCCAGAATTGGCGGCGAGCCTGGAAAATGGGGTAGGGGACTGGTCGCGGTTCTCTGTAGAAAATCAATCCTATTTTAACAAAAAACCTGCCCCTGGATCTCAAGGGCAGGTTCACTGTGCGCTCACTGATTACACTTCATCCAGGAAAGTGACCAGCGGGATTCCTTCCACACCGGCTTCCTTCATTGCCTCGCGCAATTCCGGGGAAGAAGCGAATTTCTGCGCATCAGCGAGTGATTTCCATGTATTGAGAGTAACCAGCTTGTTGGGATCGGACACATCCCGGAAGATCTGGTGGGAGAGCTCACCGCTGGATTTACGCAATCCTTCGTGCGCTTCGAATACTTTTCGCCACTCGGCGTAGTCTTTTACCTTGTGCTGGACCATCATACTTGCCATACTATTATCTCCTTGAACAAAAAGACACTTGCGAGAAACGGGTCATCAAAAGAACAATAAGATACAATTTAGACCCTTATTATCTATATTATAGCACCAACCATTCTCTGATGTTTTAGAATGTGATGAGAAAATCACCCACCGACTTGGGAGTGATGAGGTTGAGGGGCAGTTTGTGGGCATGGCCGGGCGGCAGGGTAACTTACCTGTTAAAGTGTGCCGGTTGAGTATGGGATCAGGAGAAAACCGCATCTGCCTCGGCAACCTTCCGCTTCTCCAGGGCAAGGTAACCGAACATGAGTACCGCGGAAAGCACCGAGATACCCGCGGTAAGCAGCATCAGCCCACTGTAATGGATCGCGCTGATGACCAGCCCACCCAGCATTGCCGTCACTCCCCAACCCAGCGCCATTCCCAGGATCAGGATACCCGAGGTGGCCGAACGCCAATAGGGTTTGACGATCTCCTGGCTGAGAATGTTGCGCACCGCGCCGGCGATGGACAAGACCGCTCCCAGGCTGATGAAACTGGTGACAGCCGCGGGTACGGTGTGAAAAACACCCATGATGACCAGCAGGGCAGCCGCAGAAAGGCTGATCAACCCGAAAGTGCCGCGCGTGCCCAGCCGGGAGACCAGGAACGGCATTGCCAGCGCACCCAGAACGCTCGCCAGGCTGGACAGCCCAAAAATCGATCCAATGGCTGCAGTTGAGACACCGAGGTCCTGGTCCATGTAGATGTTAAAGAATGCTCTCATGCCACCCTCACCGGCTGCTTGTAAGAATACGACCACGCCAAAGAACAGGAAGATTCCGAGGGGGATCACTTTTGAGTCGCCGATCCTGGTTTCAGCCTGGGGGAGGTGATCAATTTCCATCCTGCTTTGAATGAAAGCAGCCATAAACAACAGGAGCGGGACAACCGCCAGGCTGAGCCGGTAGGGCAATGCCTGGTCGAGGCTGGAGCCGGTCGCGGACGCCATCCATTTGGGCAGGAACCCTGCCAGGACGTTGCCCAGCACGCCTGCGCCAGTGGCCATGGCGCCATTCAATGCCATGGCGGTGCTGCGTTCCCCGGATTCCGTGATCGTGGATAGGTACGGCAGTCCGCAAACCAGGCATAGGGCAGCGCCAAGATTCATCAATCCAAAAGCAGCGAAAGTCATTGGGATTTGGAGCCTGCCGGGAAAATAGGCAGCGCTGAGGAAAAAAACATAAGCCAGACCAATGATCGCCGTCCCTATGGTGAGGACCTTGCGCATCCCGAAGCGGATCCCCAGTAGGGAAGCCGGCAATGCGCAGGCAGCCCAGGCCAGTTGTCCAGCACCCTGGATCTGCCCGATCAAGGAGGGGCTGTAACCCAGGCGTAGCATGTACAGGTTCGCCAGCACATTGGCTAGCCCGAGGATCGAAATGCCGATAAAAACCCAGGCGAAGTTGTAGAGATGCACGCTCCTGGACAGATTGCGCACAATTCTTAGATATCCTGCCATCCTGTGCCTTTTCTTTCAATATCCTTGGATAATAACGGATAATTCCGGTAAATTATATCATAATAAGAAATGGATCAAGGTTGTGCCTTTCTTTTCTCAAATCGTAAGAGACGGAGGAAAAGGGTGGGCTTTCTGTCCCCCATTGCATCAAACCTACCCTCCCAAGCAGGTTGTTGATACCTTCACGGGGCAATTGTTACAAAAACCACAATATAGACAAAATTAACCTAAATTATCAAGTATCGTTTATAATGTTTCAACTTGTATCTCAACCCCCATATCCATATTCAAAAAAGGAGCCGCCCCATGAAACTTCTCCTCAAGATGCTTGGATTATTGGTTGCGTTATCCATGTTCATGCCTTCCCCTGCAGCAGCAGGGAAGCCGCTCGCATCCTCCCAGCCTGAGAAATTGCTGACCAATTTCCCAGTGAAGTTGGATAAAGTGGTCAATCTTGGCAGCGGGTATTGCCTGGACACGGATGGGAAAGCGGTGAATGGTGCAGGGGTGCGGATGTGGGAATGTGCCAATCATGGGAACCAAACCTGGAGCGTGGAACAGGTTGACGCCGGCAGTTTTCGACTGGTCAATCAAACCACGCAGTTTTGCCTGGATACCGACGGATCGAAAACGAACGGCGGACAGGTGCGCATGTGGCAATGCGCGAACCACCCCAACCAACTCTGGGAGATCGTGGACCTGCCGACAGACCAGTATCGCCTGAAAAATAAGACCTCCGGGCTATGTCTCGACACTGAAGGGAAGAAATCGAATGCAGGATTGGTGCGGATGTGGGCATGCACCGATCATGCTAACCAAACCTGGTCGATGCCCAAGGTGACCATTACCGGGATTACCAAGCTCGCCAATGTAGCCAGTGGATACTGCCTTGACACCGACGGAAGCAGTACGGGGAGGGCAGGGACCGGGCTGGTGCGAATGTGGGAATGCGGGATCCATCCCAACCAGACCTGGAGCGTCGAACAGGTGGATCCAACCTATTTCCGCCTGGTGAACCAAGGCTCGAAATTTTGCCTTGAAAGCAGTGGGGACAAAAAGAACGGTGCATTGGTGTCCATGAGCGCGTGCACCAACCGAGGCAGCCAATTATGGGCGATCAAGAACCTGCCCAGGGACCGTTACCAGCTCCAGAACAAAGCGACGAGTTTTTGCCTGGATACCGATGGGGTCAAGAAGAATGATGGATTGGTGCGGATGTGGACATGCGGGGATCACCCAAACCAGACCTGGGCACAGACTTACCGGCCTGACAAGGTCATCCAGATCCAGGCAGTCGTGATCAAAGTGGCAAATGATGATGGCAGCCACAATGCCGCAGATACGTTCTCAGATGCCACGATCAATGCGCTTATCGCCGATACCAACGCCGTCTTCCTGCAGGATACCGGAATCCAACTGGTCCTGCAAAAGATCACTTCGCTGAACAACACGAAGATCAACCGGCTGACGGATTGGAGTGTTGCGGGTTGCGCCGAAGCTGAGCAGACCATTCCCAATCCCAACCCGAACTTCCCAGGGTGGAAGTTAAGTCCCAGCCAGTATGAAGCTTACCAGTATGCGCGAAAAACTATCCCATACAGCTCGTCATTTTCATCCGCCGGCAGACATATGACAAGAACTGCAACGTGATCGACGAAGGTGGTGGCGGATTCTCACATTCAGACCTGAACTTTGTTGCTTTGAGCAGCTGGGGCGCAACAGGAACGATGGGTGCGACGTTCGATGGGCAGGCCTGGCAGGCTCCGCATGCCTACCTGGCGCATGAACTGGGACATTACATGGGCTTGAACCACACCATGCCGAACTACTGGCCATTGACCCAGGCGGATGCCACCACCCAGCTCAATACCTTCTGCCAGAATAATCCTGGCTCCATAACGAGTTATCTGCCGGATATCCTGTGGAACAATGATTTGTTGAGCGACACACCGGGAGACACTGGGTATAAACTCTATAACCGCGCCCTGTTCAACATTGCACCTGGCAATGAGACCCAGGCGCAAAACCAGTGTCTTGGACCGGGCTCCTTCCAGGTGGTATCCGATGTCTGCAAGAATAACGGCGGTTTATCCACCAATACCTTCACCGTGCGACCGGCGCGGGACAACGTGATGAGCTATACAGCCCAATGCCCGTACCTGGCGGGAAATACGACTGGCGAAACGCGTGCCAGGATCACCCCGCAGCAAGCAGATGTCATCCTCCATTCGCTCTACTCGAACCGGAAAAATCTTCTTACATTCGTGGCTGTCTTGCAAATGCCGTATGCGCTTCCACTGGTTATACTGGATCCCACACCCATTTTCGCGCCAAACAAGTGACATGCGTTTGGTTGCGAAATAACCTACAATAATCCCTCTCTCCTGGCCTGGTCATCATCAGAGAGAAAAGAAGAAGTGGATTGGCGAGATTAAATCTCGCCAATCCACTTTGGTTTCCACACCCCAACTCGGAAACCGATCGCTTAAATATCGGGCCGGTCCAGAGGCAAAGAATTAAGCATCTATTATGTTGTCATGGACTGGGATACATCACGGTGAAAGGGTACCTTCGAGACGCATCTGGCTAGCGTCTGGGAAGTGTCAAGCAGCGAAAAGTCCCTCGTTACAAGTGCATCAGCCCTTAGGCAGCCTGCTGCGCACCCATCCCGATACGTAGAAAAGCCCGATGGGAACCAGGAGGAAGAGCCAGGCGGGGATTCCTTCGAGCATCTTCTCGATGCTGACAAAATACCCGGTCGCGGCGAAGAGCGCCAGGAATCCGACGAAAGCCAGGATGGCCCCGGTTCTCTCCTTCCAATACGCCAGGAGAAGCCCCAGGGTGACGACCAGCAGCGGCAGGGCATGAACCAGGATTGCCCCGGGTTCCTGAAACTGGAGGGTATATCCCGTTCCCAGGAACAGGTAGACAAAGATCAACAGGATGGCAATCGGCGCGGTGAGGCGCGCGCTCCAGCGGCAGATCTTAGCCAGGACAGGTTTCCAATTCATCTTCATCTGCGGTATTCCTTTCGGACTCTCCCCGGGGCAGGGGAAACCGTTCAGCAGACAGTCAAACTTATCTTTATCGAATTCTACCATCGGGTGTTCATAAACCAGGTAAATTCTTGACGAAATTCGATAATTATCCAAACGCCCTGACATGGGATGCATGGCAAGTACTTTAATTCTTGAGACTACCAATGAGAAACGAATTGAACCACTCATATTTTAAATCGAAATACTTCACTGTCTTATTCAATTATGACAATTCTCGACTAGGGGAAAATAAAATGGTGGTTCTTGTAAACAATAAAATTTAGCGATAATATTTTTTGTATCCCTCAATTCAGCATACGATCCATAAGGAGGAAGGACCATGAAACGCCTATCTTATCTCACCTTGATCTTCACCCTGGTATTTGCTTTTTTCTTCATGGGTTTGCTCTTCATCCGTACACCCTTTTCTCTTTACCCCTTGATGAGCAACCAGGATGCCGTGGATCTTCTCACCCCGCTGGTGCTTCTACCCTTTTATTGGGTGTTGTATAAGAAGATTAACCCAGGGCAAATCCACCTGGGGGGAAGATATAGTCATTCATGATCCTTGGTGCTCTTTGGGTGCTGGGGCATGGCATGCACCTTGCCGCCAATTCGATCGATAACCTGATGGAGAGCATGGCTAAAACCCAGCAAATGGATATCCTCGGCTCCTCCATTTACACATTGACCTATTTCATGGATGAGACCCTGAGCCATTACATCTGGCATGCTGCCATCCTGGGGATGATCGTTCTGCTGGGGTACCACGACTGTCGTTATAAATCCAATTTCACCACGGTATGGTGGGTGACCATCCTATCGGGGATCCTTTACGGCTTTTCCCTCTTTGCCATTTTCGTCGAGGGGCAGTCCGTCGCGCTTAGTCTGCCTGTGACTGCCATTTTCCTCCTCCTGGCTTTGATATTTAGGGTCAGGAGCCTCTCCGGGAAACCCCTGCTGGCTTTCCTGTTTGTCTCCACTGGCGTCGCCCTGCTCTTATTCATCGGATGGGGCTTGTATTGGGGAGGCTTCCCTGAACCTTCAGCCGTAGGCTTGATCTGACCATCCTTGACGATAAAAAGCCCAGTGGATTTCATTTTTTATTCTGCGGGTGATGGATCATCCCACGGAGTGCTCAGCCCTACCCAACGCCTACGCAGTCGGCACAGGAGCGGTGTCTTCGTGGGCTGTTTTTGCGTCACCATGCCTGGCTGAGAATAGAGACTTCAAGAGGAGTGCATCGCATAACGTAGGTTGATCCTGACTGTTTCCTCCAAATTCCAGAAAGGGTGCAATCCTAGGTTGGAAGGTGCGATGCACTGCCTGTGGACAGCAGTTCATGGGAGGGACTGCTTGTGCCTCGTTTACAGGCTACCCGTCCCTCTCGATAAATTCCCCACTGGCATGAATCCACCAATATGGATTAGGCATATCTTAGTGATCGCACGGCGTTGAAAAAGCGTTGCCAAAGTGATACAGATTAGCCCAGGTATACACCGGCCAATTTAATATATCGATGATTGCCCCCAAGATGCCGGGAAAAACTACGGGTTCCACGAATTCTCCCTGCGCCAAGCGGAATTCACGGCAATCCTGCAATGCACTTTTCCATGCCAGGTGGAACCCAACACCCACCATAAGATAAACAAGGGCGATGATCAGCAGCAGGTAAAGAATTTTCCGCACCATCCCCTTGAGGGTCACAGTTTTCCCTTCGATATTAATTCAATGGAAGGCGGCATGAGAATGAAGTAGGTCAAGAAGGATCCGCAGACGGTGGTTGGCGCCGGGCAATGCGAGCCGCCTTCAATTTGGCACCCAGGTATGCTCCTGCCAGTACAAGCCCCACAGTCCAAAGGGCACCCAGCAAGAGGGCGCTGCCCGACCATGACCCCAGGAGTGAAATGATCGCAACCGGAGCGGATATCAGCCCTGCATAGATCCATCGCCCCCTGGGTGCCAGGAAGGAGAAAAGGAAAGTGATGATTGCGATGGGGAATGATACTGCGGCGAATGCCACAATGGAATTGTTGGCGCCTTCTCCAACGCCGATGAGGATGGCTATGCCAATTACTCCAATGATCAGCGAGATGATGCTGAAAAGAATGTTCAAGGCTAATTCAGATTTCTTCTTCATAGATGACCTTTCTAATGTGCTACAGGAAGAGAGGGGAATATCACTACCTTCAATGTAATAACCTGGATTGAAGAATAGCGGTACGAAAATCCTCTTGCATTATCGCGCAATCGCCAATGGTGTGCACATTATTTTCCAGCCTCCATTGACAAATCCCTGTGCCTCCCTTACACTTGCGCCTTAGGAAAAACTTAATCGCAGATGAAGATCACACGCACCATCCGCAGCTTTGAGCAGATCAAGATCCTCGCCGATGCACGCCGGCTGGAACTGTTGCGCCTGCTCATGGCAGAGTCCCATACCCTCACCCAGCTCGCCGCCGCAGTGGGGCATACCCCTGCCTGGGTCAAGCATCACCTGACAGCGCTGGAGCATGCCGGGCTGGTCGAACTGCAAGAGGTGCGCACCCACGGCACGGTAACTGAGAAATTCTACGCCTCACGAGCGGCAGCCTGGCTGCTGCAGGAGATCATCTTCCCTTCCGGTGAAACGCCGGTGTTCCTCTTTGCCGGCAGTCACGACCTGGCACTGGAGCTCATCGCCGAACACCTGGCTCCCGGCATCGACCTGCTCATCCAACCGGTGGGCAGCCTGGACGGCCTGGCAACCCTGCGCCTCGGTTTCTGCCACCTGGCAGGAACCCATCTATTGGATGCTTCGGGTGTGTACAACGTCCCCTATATCCGGCAACTTTTCCCGGAAGGCCTTGTCTCCCTGATGACCCTGGCGAACCGCCAGCAGGGACTCATGTTTGCACCAGGGAATCCCAAGGGCATCCACTCTCTCCAGGATATTTCCCGACAGGACATTAGCTTCATCATCCGCAACCGGGGTTCAGGGACCCGAGTCTGGATGGATACCCAGCTTCAAGATCTCGGGATCCCGGTAAAAACCATTCATGCTTACCCACGCGAAGTGTCCACCCACAGCGAAGCGGCAGAGATCATTGAACGCGGGCAGGCGGATGCCACGATCGGGTTGCAAGCTGCGGCGGTTGCCCATGCCCTGGAGTTCACCCCGCTATTCACAGAACGCTACGACCTGGCCATCCCTGCCGGGCAATTGGAGCGGTTGGCTCCCCTGCTGGAATACATCCAGTCTGCCGCGTTCCGCGCCGAGGTCGGGTCGCTGGCCGGGTATGACAGCACCCACAGCGGCGAATGGGTGATGTAGAGGCGATCCTCACCCTGTTCGTATAATCCTGGAAGCGAAAAACACTGCCCCATTTGCGAGTAGCAGTGGAAACCAAATTCTTTGAGGAGAGTTTTATGAAACGGTTTAGTGTGTTATTGACCCTGGTGCTGCTTGGGTCGCTGTTCCTTTCGGCCTGCCAGGCCAAGCCCGAGAATCCAGCCTTGATCCTGGCGACCACCACCTCCACCCAGGATTCCGGCTTGCTGGATGTGCTCATCCCCATCTTCCAGGACAAAACCGGTTACCTCGTTCAGACCGTTGCCGTGGGCAGTGGTGAAGCGATGAAATTGGGCCAGGAAGGAAACGCAGATGTGCTGCTGGTCCATGCCCCCGCCTCGGAAGTCACTTTCATGGAGGAAGGTTACGGCAAGGATCGCTTCCTGGTGATGCACAACGATTTCATCGTAGTCGGCCCGGCGGCAGACCCGGCAGGCATCCAGGGCAAGACGGTTGTGGAGGCGCTCGCTGCCATTTCTGATAACGCGGCCACGTTCATCTCCCGCGGCGATGACTCTGGCACCCACAAGGCAGAGTTGAAATTATGGAAGGCTGCTGCGATCGATCCGGCAGGGCAATCCTGGTACCAGGAAACCGGGCAAGGCATGGGCAATTCCCTGACCATCGCCTCAGAGCTGGGCGGCTACATCCTGACCGACCGCGCCACCTTCCTGGCAAACAAGGTCAATCTAGCCCTGGAGATCCTGGTGGAAGGGGAGAACTCGCTGCTCAACGTCTACCATGTCATCACTGTCAACCCGGACATGTGGCCGGATAGCAACTACGAAGGCGCACTAGCCTTCAGCGAGTTTATGACCTCCAAGTCCACCCAGGAACTGATCGCTGAATTTGGCCTGGACAAGTACGGGCAGCCGCTCTTTTACCCGGATGCGGACAAAACCGACGCTGAACTTGGTTTACCCTAGGATTTAATGTTTGGGGAGGCGGATCAACACTAGCAATCACCGCCTCCCTTTTCCTGAAGCATGCAGAATATTTGGAACGGTCTCCTGGAAGCCTTTCGGCTCCTTTTCAGCACTGACCTGGAGGTCTGGCAGATCACCGGGTTGTCGCTGCGCGTCTGGGGACAGCCACCCTGCTCAGCCTGCTCATTGGCCTGCCTTTCGGCACCGGTCTGGCGCTGGGGAAATTCCCGGGGCGTTCCTTCCTGCTCAGCCTGGTCAACACCGGCATGGCGTTGCCCCCGGTGGTGGTGGGACTGGTGGTATCCATCTTCCTGTGGCGCAGCGGACCGCTGGGTGACCTCCGCCTGATCTATACCCCCACGGCGATCATCATCGCCCAGGTGATCATTGCTGCGCCAGTGGTCACCGGGCTGACCTGCGCGGCCTTGCAGGCCCTGGATCCGCGCCTGCGCCTGCAACTGCTCGGGCTGGGCGCTTCGCGCACCCAGATGGTGCTTGCCCTGTGGCAAGAGGCGCGCTTGCCCCTGCTGGCAGCGCTGATGGCCGGTTTTGGCAGCGTCATCTCGGAGGTGGGGGCATCCATGATGGTGGGGGGGAACATCCGTTTCCAGACCCGGGTACTGACCACGGCGATCGTCCTGGAGACCGGTAAAGGTGAATTCGCCCGTGCCATCGCCCTGGGAGTCCTGCTGCTTTTGCTTACCTTCCTGGTCAACCTGGCCCTCACCTGGATCCAGCAGCGCGGAGGCCGCCGATGAGCCCCCTGCTGGAAGTTCGTGACCTGGTTGTGCGCCGTGGCAAGCAGGTGGTGCTGCGTGTGCCGCACCTGCAGGTGGAAAAAGGGGAAGTGCTCGCCCTGGTTGGCCCCAACGGTTCCGGCAAGACCACGTTGATGCTCGTTATGGCCCGATTATTAAAACCCGTGCAGGGGAGCATCCTTTTTGAAGGACAGCCGATCAATGAAATCGCTGATCTCGAATATCGCCGCCGGATCAGCATGGTCATGCAAGATTTGCTCTTATTAAACCTCTCTGTGATGGATAATGTATCGCTCGGGCTTCGTTTTCGCGGGATGCCGCATGCCGAGGTCGTTCGCCGGGCGGATGAATGGCTGGAACGCCTCAGTATCACTCATTTACGCAACCGGCGCGCCACAAGCCTATCCGGTGGGGAAGCACAACGGGTATCCCTGGCGAGGGCATTGGTTCTGCAACCTAAATTGATCCTGATGGATGAACCGTTTCAATCGCTGGATGAGAGTTCCCACGCAGCCTTGATCGCTGACCTGAAGAACATCCTGCCCACCACCGATACCACCGTGGTCTTCAGCACGCACAGCCAGAAGGATGTGCGCGAGCTGTCCCAGCGCAGGGTATCGTTAACGAATGGGAACCTCAGCCAGGTAGAACCCGGCCACGCAGATTAATTTCCCAGATACCATAATATCCGTTCAGGCGAACGCCGTATCCCTGGCACCGGGCGTTTCTGTCACCGCGAGCCCACTGCCAAGAAGATGCTTCAATACCTCTTCGGCGTACGGCGGCTGTTGCGGTGCAAGGGGGCTGTTGTGCGGGGCGAAATGGAGGATGCCCTTATCGGTGGTAAATTCCAGGTAGCGCTTAAGGTCATAGGGATTCTTGTGGGTCTTCAACACCGGGGCCACTGAAAGAACGACCTGGCTGCCGCGCTTGTCCGCCACGAGCACCCGGTAGCCACCCCCCATGCCACGCGCAAGGATGGCAGGCATTTCATCGTAGGTGCTCTCGCTGACGTTGCCCTTTGCCACCAGGGTCTCGGTCGCCTCCAGGGCTTTCTCGAGGTTCCTTGCCCTGCCCTTGTTCAGTTGGTAAAGGATGACGATGAACACGAAGTCAACCAGGATGCCGATGAGAACTCCCGCCCAGCCAAAAACCAGGCCCAGCACGGCGAAGACAGCGATGAGGAAAAAAGTAACCAACAACCATCCAACTTTACTGTTCATTTAGCCTCCATCTCTGGTCTAATCGACCATCTTCCATTCCAGTACTTGCAGGTCATCCCGAGACCGTGTAGAGCTGATCCGGGAACCAGGAGCGTTTGATTTTTTCTACCGGGAGCATATCCTTTCGCGCGCTTGAAGATCATGCGTGCTCTTCGAGCCAATCTGCCAGGGCGCCAATATCCTCGAAAATGGCATCCGGGTGGTAAGCGGAAATGGCGGCCTCCACAGAGGAAGTCTCTCCGCTGAGCACCAGTACGGTCAGGATGCCACTGGTCTGTCCCAGGGCAATATCGGTGTACAAGCGGTCACCGACCATTGCCAGGTCTTCCAGTGCCAGGCCCAGCTTTTGGGCGGCAGACTCAACGATCCAGCGGTTGGGCTTGCCGATCACCTGGTCAGGATCCCGACCAGTGGCGGCTTTGACGAAGGCGATCGTGGCACCTATATCCGGGACCAGACCGCTTTCGGTGGGGCAGTTGAAGTCGGGATGGGTGGCGATGTAAGGCAAGCCTGCCCGGACGAAATCACACAGCTTTACAAGCTTCGCATAGCTAAGGGTGGTGTCGAAACCAAGCACGACCAATTCCGGTGTCTTTGCATCAAGTATGTACCCCGCCTCCTGGAACTCATTTTCCAGGTCCGGCGTTCCCACCACGCAGATCCGTGTCGCGCGGCTGGTATTTTTCAGGTAGCGGACGGCCGCTTCACCGGAGGTCAGGATCTTGTATTCCGGGATGGAGAGTCCCAGTCGGGTGAACTTTCGGGCGTACGAGAGGCGGTTCTGTGAGCTGTTGTTGGTCAGGAAAAGGTACTCCTTCCCCTGTGCCGCCAGCACATCCAGGAAATGTGTCGCGCCGGGAAGGAGGGCATCCCCCAGGTAGAACGTGCCATCCATGTCGAGCAGGAATCCACTTACCTTGTCGAGTGACTTCATCACGCACCTGTAACCGACTGCCCTGGGCACTCCGGTTCAATCCAGATAATTCTTAGGATGAGTTCCATCATCGCTAACGTTTCTGTATGTCTATCTTGCCGGGTGCTGGGGGAAGAGCTCTTAACCTAGTGGAACAGCTAATTTATCCAGGAATACCTGCTCCCGTTGCATCATGGACCCGGGGTGAAAGTGGTCAATTCCACCAGGCTGGTGATCGGGGCCGCATATACCTGTCCGTAATAAGACAAGGTGACTTTATCCACCTGCGCACGGACCAGCCCAAGGAAGGGTACATACCATTGGGTGGTGTAAATGTCCACAGAACCTGTGTTGCCCGCACCCCCCTGGAAAACTAGTCACCGGCAGGTGATAGTCCGCGTTTACCACCAGCGCTTGGGGAAAAGACCCGGCGGGGACCTCAACGGACTCGAATTGGCCTTCGGCTCTGAAGAAAGGTCGACCTGCGTGGAGAACGGCACATACAGGTCGTCGCCTCCCAGCGGATTGACCATGAACACTTTTTCTTCGAGCAAATATTGCGGTTCCCAGGCATGGCTCCAATCGCCTGCCTGAAACGTGGCATAACCAGGCGCGTAGGGGGCGCTCTCATTAACGTGATAGGTATTCAAGATCCCCTTGAGGTGGTCTACGAGGAACATGCTCAACAAGTAGAGCGGGAAATTGACGATCACGCCAGCCTGGCAAATGACCTGCTCCTGGATGTCCCTGGCATTCTTGTGGTCTATGATTTCGACGCCAATGGTGAGGTTGCCTTTTTCCTGCTGTTCGAGCGCCTTCAGGGTGAATGGAGCGGGCTCGCCGGAGCCGGTGACGCGATATTCCCAGGTGGTTCCGGTCACCAGGGGCACCAGCGGGTTGTCGCAGGGTCCGGAAGGAACCGGTGTGGGGGTTGGAGTGTCTGTTGATGTCGCCGAAGGAGTGGGGGTCGCCATGGGGGTGGAGGTCGGCGGGATGGGTGTCGAGGATTGGAGGGGAGTGGCACCCGGGCTGCAAGCGGAAAGAGATAGCAACAAGAAGATGCACAGGTAGCGTTGGCGATTGCTCATCTTAGGTCTCCATTGTGTTTTTCGATGTATCAAGTATACCCGTTGCCCGTGACCGAACCAACCGGTAACGAATAAAAAGTTCACCATCGATCTGTGTTTCTCCATCCAACAGGAAACCGAGACGCATGAGACCCCGGATGCGTTTTCGTGATGGTGGGAAAAGGACGGTCACCGACTCAAGCCCCATTTCTCCGAAGGCGCGGCGGAGGATCTCGATGGCAATCACCTTGCCCATGCCCCAGAAATCCGGACGCAAGACCAGTCCCAGGTCTGCATCCCCGGCTTCGTATTGGAGACCACCCCAGCCGGCAAACCTGCCATCCACGACGAAAGCCCACGGGCCATAACCGTACTCCTGCCACTGCTTTTCCTTCCCCTTGATCCACTCGATGCATTCTTTTTCACCGAAGTCATCCCCGATCAGGGGCATGTGCTTGCGGACCAGGGGATCCGTGTGCAGGGCGATGTATTCCGCGGGCTCGATGGCGCTCATTGGCTTGAATTCGAGGATCATGTTTATTCGACTCCCATCTCACAAAATGAAATAGATTACGAGGAAAGGAATTCGGTTCAGAGTACAAATGCCACCAGGACGAGATTGCACAGGATGGCGGAAATGAGGCTGGACCAGATGCTGCCCGTGCGCGCAGCTGCCCAACCTCCGACCAACCCGATGGCTAGAAAGGTATAAACCACGGCGTAAATCGATCCCTGCAGAGCCGGGAGGGTGAAGGCGACCAGCAGGTTGGGGAGCACGAACAACGCGGCTTGCAATACCACTGCCCAGGCTGTGCTCATCTTCCTGCGCAATGCTTGCAGCAGCCAGCCGCGAAAAAAGAGTTCTTCTCCAAAAAGGGTGACCAGGCCGCTGTAGAAAGTCATCGCTGCCAGGCCGGGTAGGCGTGGAAAACGGAGCATCCAGGCAAAAGTGGAATCCGGGTTGTCGCTGGAGAGTGCCAACTGCAGCAGGTCGCGGTAAGTATGGCTCCAGGGCTCGAAAAGGAACATGATCGCCAGCAGGATCCCCAAGTTGACCGCAGTTACCTGGATCAATTCCCTCCAGGCGATGCGGTGGAACCCCACCTGACTGGCATCCTTCGTCCGCCAGGCAACGACCAGGGGCACCACAATCCAGACCAGGGTAAAAATGGGAAAAGACGCTTTGAGTAGCCAGGTCACAGGCAGCAGCAGGGCCAGAGCCAGGACGCTCCAGACGGTGAAAGCGATCAACATGGATCGCGGTGATCCGAGCATTCCCGCAGCTCCTCGTGCAATCCTGTCAACCTTTCAGGACCCTATTTCGCCACCATTCTCAACAGGGCAACAAGATTTAACACCCCAAAAACGCCCCCCACCGTGAGCGGCAGCACAGCCTGCAGAAGGGTGATTCCCAGCGATTGGATGTTTACCACGCAGAAGATCGCCAGCAGGATTCCTTCAATGATTCCCCCGCTGACCATCAATATATGCGTGGTTGGCTTGTAGGAAGACCAGATACGCACCAACCCGAGCGCAAGGGTGGCAACGCCCCAGCCTCCAGCAACGAAAGCCAGGATGGGCGTATAAGTGTCATACCCGGGCAGGGGCAGGTTGAAGACCGGGAAGAAAAGCAATAATGCAGCCACAAGGTCAACGATGCCGTTGATGAACAGCACGCGGCGAGCCAGGGCATGTACGCTGACATTCTCCATGGTAGCCTCCGCCCTCGATGATAACCGAAAACTCGGGGTTTGAAGGGAGGAGCTGACAATCTTGGGAGGGTTTGTAATTCACCCATCCCTCAACTACCCAAATGTGTACTCCATGTAGTATGGTTCTACGTTTAGATGAAGCACGGTTTGTCCAATTAAGCCACCCCCTATTCATAACCCAGCTAGCCTTGTATGATCATTGGATGGATTTTATTGTCACTGGATACAAGGGATTATTTTTCTTACCTGTAATTTTTCAGCGCGGCTTCCAACATGCCCAGGTAACCCCCTCCCTCCAGGGCGACGGCTAACAGGTACGCGCCCAGGCGCCACAAACCCCGGCGCTGCTCGAAGCCTTTATCGATGGGCAGCTCTGCGTGGTAGGCAGTGAAGACTTCCGGCGGGACAGGCTGGTAGATATCCAGCATGGCCAGGTCCATCTCCGGGTGCCCGTAATGGACAGCTGGATCGATCAAGTACACACCCTCCTCCGCACAAATGTAATTGTTCTGCTGGGCGTCGCCATGAAGAAGGGCAGGGGTCACCGCCGGTCCGCTGATTTCAGGCAAATGGGAGGCCACCCATTCCAACCTGGGGACCATTTCCAGGGGTAGGTTCCCCGAATCGACCGCCAGTTTCAAGAAGGGGAGCAGCCTGCGCTGTACATAGAATTCGTCCCAATCCTGGAGCGGGGAATTGTCCATGTAGACCGGGCCGAAAAAACCATGCTTTTCCAGCCCGAAGAAGCTTCCCTTGACCCGGTGCAGGCATGCCAGGATTTGCCCGATCTCGCGCCAATGTCGCGGGGTGGGTTCCACGGCGCTCACCGCCTCCATGACCAGGATGCAGCCAGCTTCCAATTGAAGGATGCCCAGCGGTTTGGGCACGCGCACACCGGCGAGGCGGAGAGCATGCCCAAACCGTTCAGCTCGGTTTCGAATTGGTCGAGCCCGTCCCTGGCGTCGCTGTACTTGGCGAAAACGGCAAAATTCCCATCGGAGAGCAGTGCCGCAGGATGGCAAGCCAGGTCTGCCAGGTCGCGCGAGGTGCGCACCATCCACTCCCGCCCCAGGCGCGCCGAGATGAAGCGCTCCAACGGGATGCGCAGTTGTGGCTCAACAAGTTTCAATATATGCGGCTGGTCTGGCATTAGACTGCCTTCCTTTGCCCGACATGGGCACAATTCGATTATAAGGCGCTGCTCAGTGGCTATCAATGGCAATGTGAAATTATGCTGAATTGAGCTGGCTCTTCATCCATCCACACGGCATCCAAGTCGATTGTCTTGCTGCCACCTCCGATCGCATCACAGTCAAGCCGGGCTGCCTATCGGTCGATCAATTGAACGGCATGATAAACCACAGGGATGTATAGGCAGGTGTCCTGGGCTGGAATCATTCTCTTTTTTATCTAGTATAATAAACGGTCGGCAAATATGACAAAATTAGCGGGAATTCCGAGATCCACCATTCTTGCAGGAATCAGCATACTCTTGTTCGTGGTCGCATCTTCAATTGGCGCCGTCATCGTGAGCGGCATGAGCGGAGACCCGGAAAGACAAGCCACTCTTGCTGCGGGAATTTCAGCCCCTGTGTCCACGAACACGTTGGCTGCATTTACGTTCACACCGCAAGTAGCCGACCCCGCCTCCACCCCGGTTTCCTCGCTGGTAGCGGATAATGCCTGCGCATTGATCTGGGGCATCCAACCCCCGGTCAGCCTGCCGCAATGGTTGAAAACACCCACGGAGAGCGCAGGACTTAAATCGGAGACCAAGTACTTCCTCCTGGCAGGCAAGTTGATCTCTGCCGGGATTGTTTCAGCCGGAGAATGTGCCGACGGAGGCCTGACCACATCGGGGACGGCGTCGACATGCGGAATGGAAAAAGCATTCTCCCAGGTGATCGAATGGCAGAACCAGTTCGACCCGGAGATCTATTTGGCTGCCCGCGAGAATAAAATCCCTGCCAATGTGTTGAAACGGCTTTTCGCCCAGGAAACCCAGTTCTGGCCGTCGATCGTAATGGCACCGCCGGCCTATGGCATCGGCAACGTGACCAGCCCGGGCGTCGAACCGCTCTTCACCTGGTATCCGGATGTCTATCAGGATATCTGCCAGGATGTTTTTTCCCAGAATTGTACCCTGCCGTACCACTCGCTTTTGCTTGCCGACCAGCAATTATTGCGCGGATTCTTCATCAGCCGACATTTACATGCCTATTGTCCTGACTGTGCGTATGGCATGGATGTTGATAAAATAAAGGGTAGCATTGATTATTTTGCCAAATTGCTGGTTTCGAACTGCCACCAGGTGGCACTGATCCTCAACAACCATAGCTACCCGGTATCCAGTCTTGGTTACACCGATGCCTGGCGGGTGACCTTGGCGAACTATACAGCAGGAACCGGCTGTGTGAGCGATGCGCTCGAAGAGATGGACGCGAGCAGGACGTTCACCTGGGATTATTTTGTCGAACAAATCGCACCCGATTGCCACGTGGAAAATTATGTCAACCGTATCACGGGCGATTCATAACAGGAGATAGAGCATGGCCAGAACAAGGGTCGTAGTTTTTGAGATTTTTCCCAAGTATAACAAGATGCTGATGGAGCTGCTTAAAGCGCTCCCGAATGTCGATGTCATCGAAAACGATGTAAATAACACCGAAGAAGCCCTGGATTTCATTATTGCGCGGAAGCCGGATATTGTCATCCTGGGAAATGATTTCCCGGGAGTCGATGGATTCTATTTCTCCCAGGTCATCCGCAGGGAAGCTTCACCCACCCAGGTGATCATGGCTGCCGAAGTGGTCACAGCCGACTCTGTTCGCCAGGCGATGCGCTCGGGTGCCTGCGAATTCGTCAGTTACAAGAAGTTGACCTTCGAAGAGTTGGCCCTGGCGATCGACCATGCCAGCCAGATGACCACGGATGAAAAAAGGAGCAAGGCGGGGCAGGCGGAAAAAACCGAACCAGTTCTGAAGGCTCAGCCCAAGGCAGAAGCAACGCAGCCCTTGCACACCATTGCCGTCTATTCTTCGAAGACGGGCGCAGGTGTGAGCACCATCACCGTCAACCTGGCTTGCGCGCTGGCAGCCCGGAAATTCAAAGTACTGGTGGTCGACGCGGACTTCCTCTTTGGCGACATGGAGGTGTTGCTCAACCAGCGCAGCAATAATTCGATAGCTGACCTGGTCAGATATGAAGACTCCCTGGACCAGGACGTGTTCGATGTCGTCATCAACCAGGGAAAAGTGGACCTCATCTCTGCACCCTCCGGGGCGAATGAGGCCCTGGCGATCACCGGTCCGGTCTTTGAGCGCCTCCTTTCCGCAATCCGCAAACTGGATTACGATTTCCTGCTGATCAATACCAATACCTACCTTAGCGACGCAACGATACTGACCTTGAATATTGCAGACTCGGTTGTGCTGGTGGCGACACAGGAGATTTCCACGGTGCGTGCCTTGAGCATGTTCATGGATATGGCATTGGTCCTGGACATCAGCCCGGACAAGTTCAAGCTGGTGATTAACAAATTCCAGGCCAATTCAACCCTGACCACGGACAAATTGACCAAGCGCCTGGAAATGCCCATCGTCCTTACAATCCCATACGATTTCAATACCGTCCTGGAAGCCAATAACCTTGGCATTCCCTTCGTTACTGAAAACGAAAAAGCGGCGGTATCGCGTGCCATTTTCGACCTGGCTAAATTGTTCATGAACGGGAACAATAACCTGAGTTCCAAGCTGGCGGATGTACAAGCCAGCCTAAAGAAAAGCCTGTCAAAGAAGAAGGTCTCCTGAACCCACTCAGGAACACAGGATCACCCACATCCCGGGAGACGCCATGAATATCGGAACAGAGCCACAGGTGAGCAGATACCCTTCGAAATCAGTGTTTGGCAGGATCTCGGCTGATTTCAAGGAATGGACTGAGCTGCCCGTAAGCATCAGCCACAAGCACAAGCAAGCCCAAACCACGCTGGAGGCTTTGCAACAAACACTTGTGCTTTACCGCTGTTACATTGCCACCTTCAAATATGTCGCCACCAATGTTGACAGGAATATCTGGATCACTTACGAAGACATCACGCGAAATATCGCCGACATGTCTGCTTCCACTTCCAGGAGGTCCCTGCGTTTAAAGTCGTTGAAGAATCTGCGCCAGATTGCGAAAAATTGGGATGCCATCCTGGCCAGCCAGGCTGACTTTGACCACCAGATCAAGCTGGCACCGAGTTCCTTTGATTTCTACGAGAAGATGTCCTCGCTCAAGAAGGAACATCATCGCAGGTCCGAAATTGACCAGGAAGTTAACCAAAAGCTTTCCAAGGCGCATCACGCCCTGGAAAAAGCATTTGAATACGTGGAAGATTACGATAAGACCAACAGCATTGCTGTTTTTGGCGCCTCCATTCTCAGCCTGGACAAGGCCCGGGAGGGATGGGAACAGAAATTGGATGAGATCGAAAGGCTCCAGATCAGCGGTGTCGATGCAGACAGGATCGTTGCCGAAGTAGGCAACCTGTCCAAGTCCATCTATGACGCTCCCATCCTGGCCAAATGGATCAACGAGACTGAGAAACGCTTCAATCGCTTGAACTACGACCAGAACCTGCTGGCAGATAACTACGGAAAGGTCGTCATCCAGAAGGAAGTCCTGGATGAAATGACCTCCCTTCTTTACAGTGCCGTTCCCAGGTTGTGGGAGAATGGGCAAAAGGAGCAGTTATCCCAGCACTTGCAGGAACTGGAAGCCTTCATCTCAATGTACCAGCCCGAGCTGGATAGCGAGATCGCCTTTTCCGAACGCCATATCCAGTATCGCGAACCGGTCACAGGAGAATCCCAACAGCAGTACTTCCGCCTGATCGATTTGACCAAGGTCTTCATCTCTGCCATGGACCTGCGCGACCCGATGATGCGCACCCATTCGCTGAACGTTGCCCGCCTGGCAGTGTCGACCGGCAGGGTGATGAATTGGGAGGACCCCGAATTACAGAGCCTAGAGGTTGCCGCCCTGTTGCATGATGTCGGCAAGATCTGGATCCCGGATTCGATCCTGGCAAAGAAGGAAAAGCTCACTGCGGCTGAATTCCAGACGATGCAGATGCATCCGGTGTACGGCGCGCAGATCCTCAAGACCTCGGACCTGTTCAAGGAAGTTGCCACCTGGGTGTATCACCACCAGGAAGTCTGGAACGGCACCGGCTACCCTGATGGGCTAAAGGGCGATGAGATTCCGATCCAGTCGCGCATCATCTCGATTTGTGAGGCTTTCGACGCAATGCTCTCGGGAAGCGGATCCAAACATTCCCTCTCGATCGACCAGGCCCTGGAACGCATCAAATACGAGTCAGGCACCTTTTTTGATCCCACGGTGGTGGATGCGTTCATTACAGCCGTGGAGACGCGCGAGATGGATTTTCTGAAGAAGTTTGTCGAGCATTAAGCATTCACCCTGGAATATTCCAGGAATTGCTTGGGGCTGAAATCGGTGGAATTCTGCTCGAACATGGGGGTAAAAACGCGGTTGTAGACTCCCAAGTGCAGGGATTAACGTTTCGAATTTATCGAAATCAAAGGAGCTAGTGGACAGGGACGCCGATCAACCCTTCCATTATGGCTACGTCAGATCTTGCCCCCACCAAGTCAATAGAATCGCGTTGTTTGATTGGAGATGGTTCCAACCCCAAGGTTATTGGGCCCGGAATTCATCCGCGCTGGTGATATCCACGTCGCGTAACACTTCATCGGTGTTACGGTACTTATTGCTGCCCATAACCACACCGATGCGCAGCGGGAACATTCCCTGGGTGCCGTGTCGTTGCGAGTACTCGTTCAACTTGATGCGGATGCGCGTCGCGATCTGGCGGGGAACCTGCCCGTTGGGCAAATCCTCCAAGAGAATATAAAATCTCCCTGGTCGAAACCCGCCACTGTGTCAGTGAGGCGCACAGCAGTCTTCACCACGTTGGCTGTTTCGTGTAACAAATTGTTCCACTGGTCGCGCTTCATTTGGCTCATCTTGTTGCCAGTGGGATCCATTCGGATTCCCAGTGCTCCAAAGGAATACCCGGCGTCTTCTTCGGCATGCTTCAAGGAGAAGTTCAACCGGTTGACAAAGAAGTTCTTGTCGTAAAGCTCCGTCACCTGGTCCCATGGTTGGCTTTGGATGGGTACCGCCTTGTAAAGCTGGATGGTTGACTCGAACCGCTTGAGCAAATCGGTGATCTGATCCACGCTGATCGGTTTTAGAAGTACCAGGTCAGGTTTGACGGGTAAGTTTTCTGCAACGTGGGAGTGTGCTGTGACAACAGCAACCACAGTATTGACCAGCCGGCTGTCATTGTGGATTGCCTTGAGAGTCTCGGTTCCGGTTGACCCGGGCAGGTCGAGGTCAAGCAAAACCAGGTCTGGGCGAATGATCGCCAAGCGTTGCCTGCCTCTTTGCACATTCAGAGCCACCTCGGTGCGATACCCGGCCATATCGAAAGCATGGCGGAACATTGCAGCTATGTCACGCTCGATCTCGATGATAAATGCAAAGGGTTGGTCCATCTTCCGACTCTCCATTGAGACAAGCAGATACCAATAAGGAAAGTATATCATCAAGGAGATTTGATTGTTACGATTTTTTCGGGATTTAAGAAGATATTAAGAAGGACTGGGAGAATTATAATAATACCGATCCCTTTCCCACCAACTGCGCCCTCTTTTTTGTACCGGATTGAACGGAAAAATTGCCAAGCATCGTTCACCACCAACAGGCAGGAGACGAAATCCAGCACATGCTGATACAATCAGGAAAATCAAATCAGACAGGATCACAAGGAGATTTCAATTCATGCCGCAAAAGGAGTTGACACTGCTGGTCATGGCAGCCGGCATCGGCAGCCGTTACGGAGGGCTGAAACAGATCGATCCGGTTGGTCCCAGCGGGGAGATCATCCTCGATTACTCCGTTTATGATGCCCTGCAAGCCGGATTCACCAAAATTGTCTTTATCATCTCCAGGGCCATCGAGATCCCCTTCCGTGAACGCATCGACCGGACGATCGCCAGGCATTGCCAGGCGGTCCATGTTTTCCAGAGGCTGGAAGATGTGCCCGAGGGTTTCCTGGTCCCTGCCGGCAGGGTCAAGCCATGGGGAACGGGGCAGGCAGTGCTGTCCAGCCGCAGCGAAGTGGATTCACCTTTTGCCGTGATCAATGCCGACGATTTCTACGGTCGCAGCTCATATCAATCCTTAGCCGGCTATCTGCGCAAGGCACAGGACCATGACGGTGGGATTGACGGCTGCATGATAGGTTTTCGCCTGGGCAACACCCTGACAGAGCATGGATACGTGGCGCGAGGTGTCTGCACACTCGGCGGGGATGGGGAGTTGTTGAATGTCATCGAACGCACCCACATCGAGCGCGACGGCCCCTCCGCCCGCTATACGGAAGATGGTCTAAACTGGATGCCGTTGGCGCTGGATACACTGGTTTCGATGAATATTTGGGGTTTCACTCCAACCATCTTCGCTGCCCTGGAAGAGCGTTTCCCACGCTTCCTTGAGAAAAACCAGGTGGACATTAAAGCCGAGTATTACCTGCCCAATGTGGTCGGCGACCTTGTCCGTGAGAAGTTGGCTCATATTGCCGTATTGCCCACGCAGGAAAAATGGCACGGTGTAACTTATCCGCAGGACAAGGCGGATGTCAAAGCTGCCATCCTCGGGATGGTCCAGCAGGGCATTTATCCACAAAAACTATGGCAGGGTTCATAGCAAGCCTCGGCTCCGGCTTACCACAGAACCTCGCTTACCATAATATATAGGTGTTGTCATGACCCTCCTCTCCATCGGAAAGTATCGCAGCCTGCAGCAATGCACCTCGAGGCGCGGCACCTTCACCTGCCTCGCCCTGGACCACCGCCAGAACCTGCGCAAGGCCAATCCTGCTTTTCTTGACGACGGGGAACTCTCCCGTTTCAAGCTGGAAGTGACTGCGGAGCTCGCCCCCTACGCCACCTGCGTCCTGCTCGATCCCGAAGTCTCCGCTGCCCAGGCTGTTGCCAGTGGAAGCCTGCCGGGAGAGAAGGCTTTTGTCGTTGCCGTCGAATCAACAGGCTATACGGGCGATAGCACGGCCCGCGGCGGGCAGATCATCCCCGGATGGAGCGTGGAGAAAGCAAAGCGCATGGGTGCGAGCATGGTCAAATTGCTGGTTTATTATCACCCTGATTCGCCCACTGCCGCCGAGAACGAAGCCTTCACCGCCCAGGTTGCCGACGAATGCCGGAAGTATGATCTTGGGCTCATGCTGGAACCCCTTTCCTACTCGCTCACCGATAAAAAACTGACCAGCGAAGAAAAGCGTCAGGTCGTAGTCGAGACAGCCCGCCGCCTGACGCGCATCCCCGGTGTGGACATCCTGAAGGCGGAACTTCCCTTGGGACTCGACGATCCCGATGAAGCCAGGCTGGCCTCCGCCTGTGCCGAGGTGTCCGCTGCTTCGCGTGTGCCCTGGATCCTGCTTTCCGCGGCAGTTTCCTTCGAGACCTACCTGCGCCAGGTCATCAATGCATGCCAGGCGGGGGCCTCCGGGGTGGCTGCGGGCCGCGCCGTCTGGCAGGAGGCTGTGAGCCTTGCCGGGCAGGCACGCCTGGACTTCCTGCGCACCACCGCCAGCCAGCGCCTGCTGCGGCTCAACGCCATGTGCACCGCCCTCGCTCGTCCTTTCACCGACCACTATACCGCTGAGGCCCCATTCGATTGGTATAAGAATTATTAGTTTCCTGGAACCAGGGAACTGGTGACCAGGCACAAATCCCATGCCTCCATTCGACCTTCTTGTTGCCGGCGAGATCAACCCCGACCTCATCCTTTTTGGGGATGTCGAGCCTGCCTTCGGGCAGGCGGAAAAACTGGTCGATTCAGCCACCCTTGCCGTCGGCTCTTCCTCAGTCATTGTCGCCTGCGGCGCGGCGCGCCTGGGCCTCAAGGTGGCTTTCATTGGCAAATGTGGGCAGGATGTCTTTGGGAATTTCATGCTCGACGAGATGGCAAAGCGCGGTGTGGACACAAGTAATATTCTTGTCGATCCATCCGGGGCAACCGGCATCTCCGTGATCCTCAACCGTGGCGCGGACCGCGCCATACTGACCCACCCGGGCCTGATCGGTGCCTTGAAGGCTGACGAAGTCACCGACGACCTGCTGCGCCAATGCCGCCACCTGCATGTGTCTTCCTATTTCCTGCAGGATGCCTTAAGACCGGAATTGCCAGGTCTCTTTGCCCGTGCGCGTGCCATTGGTCTGAGCACCTCCCTGGATACCAATTATGATCCCAGCGAACAATGGTCCGGCGTGGATGAATTGCTGCCGGTAACGGATGTGTTGCTGCCCAACGAAGCAGAAGCCTGTCGCTCAGCCACTCCGATGCGGTGGACCGCGCCGCAGGGCTCCTGGCTGGCAGGGTGGATACGCTGGCGATCAAGCTGGGTGCCCGGGGTGCACTGGGGGTGAGCAAGGGAGCCTGGGCGCGTGCCGCATCCATCCCTGCCCAGGTGGTGGACACCATCGGCGCCGGGGACAGTTTCGATGCCGGGTTCCTCTACGGATACCTCAACCGCTGGTCGCTGGCGCGGCAGCTTGCGCCTGGCAAACGTCTGCGGTGCCCTCTCCACCCAGGCTGCCGGTGGAATCAATGCCCAGCCCACGCTGCAGCAGGCAATCGAACACATGAATTTTGAAGACCACCCATGACTGGACCACTTATAAAACACTTTGATTGACCTCCACGGATCACAACCGTTTATGGCCTCCCTTGACTTCCTGGTCACTACCAAGAACAGCCCCAGCCCACGTGGCATCACCTCGATCTGCTCCGCCCATCCGCTGGTGATCGAAGCCGCGCTGCTGAACGGCAGGAAAACAGGTGCAACGGTGCTCATCGAAGCCACCTGCAACCAGGTCAACCAGTTTGGGGGATACACCGGGATGACCCCTGCGGATTTTGTCGGCTTCGTCAGAGCCATTGCCGACAGGGTGGGCTGCCCCCGCCAGGACCTGCTGCTCGGCGGCGACCACCTGGGGCCGCTTGCATGGGCAGACGAGACTCCTGAGACTGCCATGCGGAAGGCAAAGGACCTGGTAAAAGCGTACGTCAGCGCCGGTTTTGGCAAGATCCACCTGGATTGTTCAATGCCCTGCGCCGGGGAGGGAGTCCTGCCGCTGGAAAGGATTGCCCAGCGTAGCGCCGAGCTGGCCATGGTGGCGGAGCAAACCGCCGCGGCGACGGGTACAGCATTTCCGCGGTATGTCATCGGCAGTGAGGTCCCGCCTGCCGGCGGTGCCAGGTCTGCCGAGGCAAAGCTCACTATCACCCAACCCGCGGAGGCTGCCCGGACGATCGAGGCGACCCACGGCGCATTCCTGGCGCGGGGATTGGAAGCTGCCTGGGGACGCGTGCTCGCCCTGGTGGTCCAACCCGGGGTCGAGTTTGGCGACAGGACAGTCCATGCATACAGCCGTCCTGCCGCATCCGGGTTGAAAGACTTCATCGAGAGCGAGGCGGGCCTGGTCTTCGAAGCCCACTCCACTGACTACCAGTCCCGCACTGCCTTACGCCAGCTGGTCGAAGATCATTTTGCCATCCTGAAGGTGGGTCCCTGGCTGACCTTTGCATTACGCGAAGCGGTCTTTGCGCTGGCGGACATGGAGGCAGAGCTGGAGGCGGGAGAAACCTCCCACATTCGCCTCACCCTGGAAGACGAAATGCTGCGCAACCCGGTCCATTGGCAGAATCATTATGCCGGTACGCCTGAACAGCAGAAGATCGCCCGCACAACATCTTTCAGCGACCGCATCCGCTATTACTGGTCCGCGCCTGCCGTACAGTCAGCCTTCACCCTATTGATGAAAAACCTCGGCGATCGCCCCCTGCCGCTCACCCTGCTCGAAAAGCACCTGCCAGCGCAACACCAAAAGATCTGCAGCGGGGATCTCCAGAACCAGCCGCGCCTGGTGCTGCTCGACCATGTGACGGACGTGTTGACTGTCTACGCAGAGGCATGCGCAGAGTGAAACAGAGGCTATATTGGGCACTGGTGGAGAATTCCCAAACAAGCAGGTTTGGAAACAAACACACAGGATTTGTCAATGACCTGTCGGTCCCTGCCTTGCTCCAGTGGGAATCGCCATTAGGGTATAATTTGAAACCCTTGGAGTTCTGTAGATCCCGGTGAAGAAGCGAATTCCTCACTTTTTAAAGGAGACCGCCTGTCCTGATTTATGGATTGATGCAGTAAATCAATAGGTGCCGAAAATTTTATGCCTTTTGCAAGCATCCATTTTCTATTTCTCTTCCTTCCGGCTGCCCTGCTATTATTCTTTATCATCCCCAATCGAACCTGGCGAAATACCATCCTGGTTCTCGCTTCACTCATCTTCTTCGCCTGGTCGGATTTACCGCACCTGCCACTCCTGGTCGGGCTGGTGCTGGTCAACTACCTGTACGGCATCCTGATCGGTCGTTCCCTGGATAGGAACAGGACGCTCAGCTCCAGGATCCACATGGGTTGCGCAGTTGCGATCAATGTCCTGGTCCTGGGCTTTTACAAGTACCTGGGCTTTTTTGCTGAAAATTTCAGGGCGGTTACCCATCTCCCCCTGGAATGGACCCAGCTGGCATTACCGCTCGGGATCTCCTATTTCACGTTCTCCGCCATTTCTTACATCGTCGATGTTTATAACGGGGTCGAGCAGCCTGAAAGGAATATTATCCGGTTTTCCGCTTACCTGGTCATGTTTCCCAAGCTGATGCAGGGCCCCATCACCCGCCTGGGACAGGTAAAAAATGAGCTTTTGCAGCCCAAATTCATCCCCGCCGATGTGTTCCAGGGGGTGCGCAGGTTCATCACCGGCCTGGCCAAGAAGGTGATCCTGGCAGACAGCCTGGCTGTGGTTGCCAACAAGGTCTTTTCGGCAGATCCAGCCAAGATGGGGGCGGATGTGGCGTGGTACGGCCTGATCGCTTTCACCCTGCAGGTTTATTTCGATTTTTCAGGCTACACCGACATGGCGATCGGGTTGGGGAAGATCTTTGGTCTCAAGCTTCCTGAGAACTTTAATTACCCCTACATCAGCCGCAGCATCACCGACTTCTGGCGCAGATGGCACATGTCCCTGACCAGCTGGTTCCGTACATATATTTTCATCCCGCTGGAGTTTACGCGCAGGCAGGAGAAATATCTGCGCCAGCAATCCAACCTTTTGATCGTCTTCTTGTTGACTGGCTTGTGGCACGGAGCGAATTGGAATTTTATTCTTTGGGGGATTTATTTCGGCCTGATCCTGGCGATCGAGTCCAGCGGATTTGGAAAATTGTTGAAGCGAGCGCCGCGCCTGCTCCAGCATGTTTATGCCATTGCCTTGATCATGCTGGGTTGGATTTTCTTCCGGATCACCAGCATTCATGATTGGGGTCAATTCCTTGGTGTGTTGTTTGGATCGAATGGATGGACAGGCATGATTAACTTGCGGACAATGAACATATTGTTTTACATTCCCATCCTGGTTGTTGCTGTCTTATTCTCCATGCCGGTTTTGAAGAATCTGGAGGATAAGATAAATCTGAAACCGGGTTTGGGCAGGATCCTGGCAGATGTCCTCTTGATCGGGCTGTTCATTGTCTCGATCTGCTATATCCTGATCAATGGCTTTCAGCCTTTCATGTATGCACAATTCTAGTAGAGAAACCATGCAGTCAATGAAATGGCCCCACCTGGGCATCCTCCTGTTCTTTGTATTGATCCTTGGCGTTCCTGTCTTTTGGGTGCTGAATGGTGATAATCCTGAGAAGACCTCTCCTGTGGAATTCAGGGAGTTGGCATCCTTTTCGATGCAGGATCGGGGGATCCTGCCCTCCATGTACAACTTTTTCCACGGGGAGGCCCCATTTCCTCAAGAGATTCTTAAGAGCCAGTTCCTGGATCGGGTGTTCCAATCGGACATTGAAAAAGCGTCAGTCGACCAATTCCCGCTGCGCATCCGGGCTATCCGCCTGGCGAAATTCATCGACAGGCAGATCATCGCCCTGGCATATGGATTTCTTCCTGATGCTGCCATCCCCACCGACATGCAGTCGGGAAAGATCGAGTCGAGTTTATTTGTGATGAGGGATGAATCCCAGATCTTTTTCGGTCCGGCAATATTTGATCAGACCGCAAAAACCCGGTTGGACAGGAACTTAACCAATTATTTCCAGCAAGTGGAAGCAAATCCCAATCTTAATTTCTATGCTTTGTACATCGACCGCCTTGAATTTTCACCCTTTCATCCCTTGAATTCCTTTTTTCCTGAGGCAGATGCAGGCAGGTCGTTGGAGTTCTTTGATCAAAATAAACCGTCAGAAGTAAACTTGGGTAAGATGATGCTTTCCAGTTACGACGATTCAAAAAAATATTTCTACAATACAGATCACCATTTAAATATCCATGGAATTGTTCAGGCATACCTGGACATTCACGAATTGCTCAAGAAAAATTACCCACAAATCTCGCCGCCATTAAAATTGGATGACTTTTATACCTTTGACGGAAATTAAGTTCCTGGGTTACTTTGCGCGACAATCCTTGTATCCCATTCCACCGGATCGATTGGAAGTCCTTCTATCGGGACTGCCACCTTATAAAGTCTATGCAGGCGGCCAGGAGATCACTTATGGGAAAAGGGATGACTATTTTTCCGGATCGTATCCAACGGGCACTTATGTAAATCAGTACGCGGAATACTTTGGCGGTGACGAACCGTTCATTGAATTTATTTCGGAGAATGGATCCGATCGAAACTTATTGATCATCAGCAATTCATATGATAACGCCCTGCTCCCATTGATCGCTGCCCACTATCATCACACCTATAGTGTCGACGCCCAGTTCATTCCTAATTTCTCATTATCTGCGTTTACATCCCAGTACCCGGTGGATGACTACATCCTGGTGGGGGACGCCAGGGTACTCTTCCTGGGTGAATGGGTCTTGATCCATCCGTAAATGGTTTCTGGCAGGTAAGGGTGAACGATCCTTTCCTGAATTTAACAAATATCCATGATGTAATAATTTCTGGAGAATTGATGAATACAATCGACAGACTGAACAAGGCGTTTCAGAAAGCATTTGATAATGAGTTCATCCGTGTGACACCCATCATGACTGCGGATGATATCGAAGATTGGGATTCATTCACGCATATCAACCTGATCATTGCGATCGAGATGGAGTTCGGCATCAAGTTCAAACAGAATGAAATCCAGAACTTCGCCAACGTGGGGGAATTGATCCACAGCATTGAAGCCAAGCTGGCAGCAGCTGGGAAATAATTTTCAAGCCGCCTGGCTGGGTATGGCGGAAGGATCCAGGGGAGTGTTGCGTAAATGACGGACTCAGCGGTGCACTTTAATATTGCCCTGCTGAGCGGATTGCGTTTGGGCGATATTCGAAGGCATTCCAGTTCATCCTGAGGGTACTTGTATACTGGGGGGATGTTGTATATACTTGTTAAAATCCATCCAGACACTAGCATTGCGGGCAATTTAGAGAAAGGTGGCCTGACATGCCGCTCACGTATGGGATTCCTCTCGGGTTACTGATCGTGTTGATCGGTGCCTTGCTGAGTATCGTCAGCAAGCACAAGAAACTCGCCAGGCTGGTGATGATTGCTGGTGGAGCGCTCACCCTGCTGGTGATCCTGATGGTGGTCCTGGCTGCCAATTCGGGGATGTGAAGCGCGGTCGTGCTGCAATTCATTTCCCTAATAAATCCGTGGAAGCAAGATAATCCATGCGCTGGTCCAGGAAGGTCAGCATTTTCTCCACAGATTGCTCATAGTTTTCCATGTTGACCAGGCTGCGTTCTGGGTTGACCGAATGCACCAGTGCTGAGATCTCTTCCAGCTTACCGGTCAGGGCAGCGTTGGTAAACGCTTTCGCGTAAACGTCCTTCAATTTTTCCTCGTAGAGTGCACGAAAAGTGGAATTGGCAAGGAAACGCTCGAGCAGGATGTTCTGGCTGCCTCCCAAGTTGCGCATGCCTTGCGCACCGCTGAAATAGAGGTCATATTCTGCGCTGGTTCCCATGCCCAGACCGCCCATGCTCTCATTGCCATCCCAATAGAGCAACGTGAAGCGTTCACCCTGCTCATCGTAATACAGGTAATAGTTGTTGTTCATTCCGGCGATCGAGTCATTGTTGACCACCAGGTTGGTGATAGCCAGGTAGGTGGCAAAGGAGTCGATATCCAGCCATTCCGGCAGGTTTCTCTCAAAGGTGGCATCGTCCGATTGGGTCAGGAAGCGGGCAAAGGCGATCAAGGGCGCCATGTCGGCATCATTCACGCGCGTTTCCTGGCTGAAGCTGCGGGCATAGGAGCTGGGATCATCATCGATGTAGGTCAGGCTGGAACCGACCTCGGCCTTGAACAGGATGCCGTCCGTGTTATCAAAATTGCGTGCCAGGTACAGGGGGTCATCGACCACTTCTGAAATGACATAGAATTGCACCTCGTTCCCGTTAACCTGCAGTCCGCTGTAAGCGGTCCGGGTGGCGGGAAGGTCCATAAGGTCAAAGACAAAGTTGGTGAGAGGTTCCTCCAACATGGCTTCGTCATACGTGACCCCATAGGTTCGCAGTGACAATTTACCGTATCCCTGGTAGGTCTGCCCGTCGATGTATTCATCGAACTTGATCAACATCGGGATCTTGACTTCCCCGCTCTGCTGGGATAGTGCATTCAGCCCATCACCGCCGGGAAAAGCGAATCCCTGCCCAGCTCCACCCCCCGGCTGCTGCACCCCGCCAGGAGCCTGCGGACGGATCCCCTGCTCGGGCAGGTTGTTCGGATCGAAGCCCTCGGGCAGATTTTGCGGATTAAAGTTGGGGACGGCATTCGGATCGGCTCTTTCGGGGCGATCCTGTTGCTCAAAGCCCTGGATATTTCCTCCCGGAGCGGCTCCCAATCTCATGCCCATGCCTCCCAGGGCAGTTTGGAGCGAGGCATTCCCTTTCAACCGAACGCCGACATCGGTCACGCGCACCCCATCGATGATGACATCGGCATGGAAATAATCCTTTTCGCCGGTCTGTTGGTAGGTGGAAATCATTGTCTGGTAATCACCTTCATCCATAATGACCTGGATGTCGTGAATGACCGTGTCGTCGAAAAGGTCAACGTCATTGTGGATGTCCACGCCCTCTATTTTGGTACCCGCCGTGCTTGCAGAGTCTGCACGGGTGGTATAGGCGATCACGCGCTGCCCGCCAAGCACCAGGGCGAAGAATCCCAGCACCAGGATCAATGCCAGCAGGATGGGGTAATGGCGCTTAAGGTACATGCTCACAGGATTTTTCCTTTCATTATTTTAATTTTCCTTGATATTCGACCTAGAGGTCGGTGCTGTTGTAGCCGGTGATAAGGTTGACCTTGTTGTTACCGTTCAGGTTCTTGATCTCGGTCAGGAATTCCTGCACCTTGGCGGCTTTCTTCATGCCGATGCTGTAGGTCAGCTCGGTCATCTCACCGCCGTGGACGCTGTCCACGCTGATCAGCTCGGAGGTGCTGGTGAATTTCAGGAATAGCGAGTCGAACAGGTGGTCGAAGGAAGCGCTGCCGGGAACCTGGACGCGCAGGATCTGGCTGGCCACCTGGCGCGAGAACCAGTTGAAGCGGGTCATGAGCAGGACGATCAGGCTGATGACGATCGTGGCGACGATGGCGAGCAGGTAGAACTTCGTGCCGACCGCCATGCCGATCGCCATGGTGAAGAAGATGAAACCGACATCACGCGTTTCCTTGACTGCGTTGCGGAAGCGGATGATGGACAGCGCTCCCACCAGCGAAAACGCCCGGGCGATGTTCGATCCCACGATCATCATCACCACGGCGACGACCATGCCGTTGAGCACGAGGGTGAGCACAAAGCTCTGGGTGTAGGACGTGCCGCGGTGGGTGATCTTGTAGATCCAGCCGATGAAGGCGCTCAAGGCAAATCCGAGCACCATTACGAGGACCACGTCGAGCACCGAAAATTCTCCGGTCAGGTCTTGAAAGTTGAAAAAATCGGCGAAATTCATGAAGTTCTCCTTGGGTTTATGATTAAATACTTTCCATCAGCCATAGGGCTGAACGGAAATTTTGTGCCAATTCGATGCTGCGGCAATACTTGCTGACGCGCACCAGCACCAGGTTATGAGCGGCGACTAGCTCGGTGAGCCAGTAGGGGATGCGTTCGTTCACCTTGATCTCCATGACCACGCGGTCTGGAGGCAGCATCGGCAGGGGGGAAGGTTCTTCGTCCAGGTTGAGGTTGGCGGTGGAGTAGCCCAGTGCGGTGTCAAACGTGACCCGCAATCCCAGGTCGTAATTCGTGCCGATCAGCGCCTGGCGCTGGTAATGGACCACGCTGACCGGGCGCAGGTTGTACTGCCAGAGCATGACCTCGATCTCATCCAGGACTGCCTGGTCCTGTGCTTCACCGGCAGGGCGCTCGCGGTGGTTGCAGAAGCGAAGCGCTTCTTCGTAGAGCAGCGGTACGCGGCGTTTCTGGGTGACCCGGTCGATGCGTTGCTTGATCTCCACGAAGACCGTGGAATCACTGCGCAGGGGTCGACCGTCGTCGTAGCGACGGATGCGTAATTTGCGGCGGTACCTGACGCCGTCCATCTTTTCCCAGAAGAAACGCATATCCGGCAAGTCATAATACAGGCTGTTCAGGGAGTATGAGCCGTTGCCGTGGTTATCTGGAACCAGGTAGGCGCGCAGGGCTGTTTTTATCTGCTCGGCTTCCCGGATGGTGAGAATGTATTTCAATTCAAAGCGGTTGAAACGGCGGATGGCGTGGCTGAGGTTTGACATTGACCCGGGCTCCTTTCACACCCAGTGTAAACTGCCCCCGGGAAGCGCAATAGTGAAACCAGTCACGATTATCCAGCATGAACCATGACAACGGTCATGGGTTATCGTTTAAAACAGGCATCCCCGATAGACCTGGGGATGCCATAACTATATCAGGCAAGAAAACCAAATGGTAGAGGTGATGATCCGTGGAATCAGGGGGTGGTTTTCTTTTGCAGCAGATCGATCACGGCCTGGATCAACGGTCTCAGCATATTATTACCAACTCCACGGAATCCAGGTGTACCCTCTGCCTGCAAGGTGGCGATCTGTGAGCTATCCAGGTTTCCACCGCCGGTACCACCTCCAGGGAAATTCCTGCCTTGTCCCCCACCCTGGATTACTCCGCCTTCTGGAGGGCCTGAAAGATGGCCTGTCACCGCCTTGGCCCGGTATGAAAACCTGGCCTGTGTCACCTCCACCAGGGTACATCCCCCCAGGCGCCATAGGGGTTCCTTCCGGGTTGGGGGTTCCATTTGCACCAAAGTTGCGTCCAAGACCCAGCGATTGCATGACCGTCAGCTGATCCTCCATGGTCAGGTCCATAGCATCGATGGCTTCAAGTTGATCTGGCATCATGGTTGACTGGATCTGCTTAACGACTGCGTTCAGTTCTTCCGTAGCAGCTGTCTGGCTGGTCACCAGGGAAAGGTATGCCTGCCATAATGGGAGGAGTTCAGCTGCCTCATCGGAGGTAACCACCTGGTCGGTACCTTCCAGCTTGAGCGTCCCAACCAGAAGCTTTATTTCTGTTGTCAAGGTGGCATTGGGATCGGTTGTGGTGTCATTTCCGCTGTTGGAACTGGTCGATGAATTACAGGCAACCAGGAGTACCAGGGTGGAAACGAGTAATGAAATCAGGAGTGTCTTTTTCATTTTTATTATCTTCCTTTTCTACCAATATTTTTATTCTTGTGCTCTTTCCTGTAGGAGGTTGATCAATGCCTCCAGGAGAATTGTTGGAAAACCATTGATACAGCTTGTGACCTTGTCTCCACTCCCCTGCACTATGGATGACTGGTTGACGCTGCTGCCCAGGCTTCCTCCAGAAGGCATGTCACTGGTAACGTTGATCTCCAGCGGAGGAATGTCTGCCGGTGAATTACCGGAAATGGCGACACCAGGTCCACTTAGTACCGGCCCATCGTGGTTGGTTTGGCCTGTTATCACCGAGGCTGTGGAGTCGTTCGTTATACCAAGGGTAATCATCAGAGCAGTTTCATCCTGGACAGTCAGGTTCCATTTTTCGATCATGGCAATCTGGTCGGAATTCATAAAGGAGGATATCTGCTCAACCACCGAGGAAATCTCCTCGTCGGCGGCAACCCCGCTTTTCTCCAAGGAAAGAATTGCCTGCCAGTAAGGGAGCATATCCGCAGCTTGTGCAGGGGTCAAGGCCAGGCCGGTATCCTCAAGTTTAAGCATGCCGACCAGCAGTTTACGCTCCAGGTCCAGCGTAGTCGTGTCACAGGTGGAATCCTGGGCAGTATTATCATTTCCTGTTCCGCTTGTTGATGTACCACACCCTGACAACCCAATCAAAAGGAGGGATAACAGAAGGATGGGGATTATCGTCTTCCTAGGCATCACTTGTACTCCTATTCATGACGCAGCGCATCGATAGGATCGAGCCTGGCCGCCTGGTTGGCTGGATAGAAGCCGAAGAAGACACCCACTACAGCGGCGGATCCAAATGCGAGGAAGACGGAGGCGGGGCTGATGACCGTACGCATTCCACTGACCTCGCCAAAGATCCATGATCCTGCCACACCGGCAATCAACCCGATAATACCTCCCACCAGGCTGAGCAGCATCGCCTCGCTGAGAAACTGCCAGCGAATATCGGCCGGGGTGGCTCCCACAGATTGGCGAATGCCAATCTCGCGCGTGCGCTCGGTGACACTGACCAGCATGATATTCATGATGCCAATCCCGCCGACAATAAGCGAAACACCTGCCACCCAGGCCAGAAGAGACCGGAAGGCTGAGGTTGTCGATTTTTGCGTGGCGATCACATCCTGCTGGGTGGTTATGGTGAAATCGAGGCTGTCCAAGGTCACTCCGTGACGTTTCGCCAGCAGGATCTCAACCTGCAGGATGACATCATTCATATTGGCGGAATCCTCCACCTGGACGTAGATCATGCGGACATTTTCCCCAAAAATACGTGCTATGGGGGAAAATGTAAATTTTTGCAGAACGACGGTGATGGGGGTATAGAGTTGGGCATCGTAATCGATCTCTCCAACCGTCCCTTTTTCAGCTAGCACACCCACGATGGTCATGCGCGTGGTACCGACGATGATACTTTGCCCGATGGGATCCGACTCACCATAAAGCTCAGCGGCCAAGTCGTAACCAAGTACAGCCACCTTGCGCTTGCGTTCCACATCCGTGGCATCCACATAGCGCCCGTCCTTTAAAGTCAGGTTACGTACCGTGGGAAAATCAGGAGAGGTACCGACGATGGTGATGCTGTCCAGAGAAGTGCTAGGAGGCGCGGATGGTCTGGGATGAGCTTTGTTCGACCACTACGGCTTTCACTCCGGTAACTCCCGAGATGGCAGTGGCATCGTCGTAAACCAGCCCACCCGTGCTTGATGAAAATGGACCGCTGCGGCTGAAGCTGCCGGCAATGTAGATCAGGTTGGAACCCAGGCTGGTGATCTGGTCCTTGATGGCTGCCTCCGTGCCGGCACTAATGGCAATCATGATGATCACGGCTGCCACGCCGATGATGATACCAAGCATGGTGAGCAGGGTACGAATCTTGTTCTTGCCCATTCCATCCCAGGCAATGCGAAGAATCTCGACCGAGGCGCATACGATTCCTCCTCTTCTTCCGGCATGGGAGGATTTCCTGCCATTGTGGATCACCGTATCCACCCTGCCGTCCTTTAAATAGATCGTACGGGCAGTGTGGCGGGCTACGACCTGGTCGTGCGTGACGACCACGATGGTGACACCCTGTTCGTGCAGCTGTTCAAGCAGGAGCATGATCTCTTCCCCTGAATGGCTGTCCAGGTTGCCGGTAGGCTCATCGGCAATCAATACCACCGGGTCGTTGATCAAGGCGCGGGCAATCGCCACCCGCTGCTGCTGTCCACCGGAAAGTTCCTGGGGCTGGTGGTGCATGCGGTCTGCAAGACCGACTGCTGTGAGCACATTTGCCGCCAGTTCCTCCCAGGTCTCAGGCGGATGACGGCGGCTACGGTCGTAAAACAAAGGGAGCATGACATTGCGGAGGGCCGTGGTGCGCGGCAGGAGATTGTAGGATTGAAAAATATAGCCGAGCTTGTTATTGCGTACTGCTGCCAGTTCCTGCTTGGTCAGGTTACTTACATCCATGCCATCTAGGAAATATTGACCTGCAGTCGGGCGGGCAAGACAGCCAAGGATGTTCAGCAAAGTGCTTTTTCCGGAACCAGAAGGACCCATGATGGCGACGATCTCTCCGGGCTGGACGCGGATATCCACACCATCCAACGCAGTCACGCTGACCCCATCCATGCCATACACCTTGGTGAGTCCGATCGTCTCCATAATCGGATTCGAGGCTATCATTGTTGGGTCTCCACTACACCGGTCGTGACTACATCTCCTGCCTTGACACCAGATTTGATTTCTGCAAAAGTGCCATCCTGTAGACCGACCTCCACGATGGTGAGTTCGGGCGCGCCATTCACCATGACGAAAACAGCGTACTGGTTCTCGTTCAACTTTCGCAAGGCTTCCACTGGTACCAGGACAACGTTCTCAGCCTGACCAGAGATCACATCCAGGGCAGCGCTGACACCCGTTGGAAGCTGGATCTCGGAAAAAGACTGATGCAACAGGGCAATCCCCTGGATCATGGAAGTGCCACCTATCGAGACCAGGCCGGGATACACTTCGGTGACAGTCCCTGTAAAAGTCTGGTCAGGGAGAGCATCAAAGATGACATTCACCGTGTACCCCACCTTTACGTTGGTCCAATCACTTTGATCCATGTAAAAGTCGATATTTGCATGACTAAGGTCGGCGATCGTAAAACTTGATCCACCTCCGGCGGTTTCCCCAACCTGAATGTTAATATCCATGATCATACCGCCAAAAGGCGCAAGCAGTGTGGTGGCGTCGAGTGCTTCCTGGGCAGACTGAACCGACCGTTGGGCCTGCTTTAACTTGAGAAGGGAGGCACCCGTGGCGTCATCAGGAATTTCACCCCCGGCCAGGGCAGTGACATAATTTTTGGCTTCATCCAGCTGTGCTTGCGCCAGGTCCAGCGCGGCTGCCGCCTCATCAATAGCCCTTTGTGCGGGGGTGCCATTGTACAGGTTGTACAGGTATAGGGCAGAGTCGCGATTATTCTTTGCAGTATAGAGTTGCTGGTAGGCGGAAGCCCTGGTCGGGTCATCCACGCTCAGGTTGGCAAAGCGGCTGTCGTAATTGGCTTTGACTTTCTCATATTGCTGGTTGGCGAGCACATACGCGGCATAAGCCGAATCAATGGCACTCTGGTTCTTGTAAGCCAGGTTATTCCATACCACCTGGGCGGTAAAAAGAGTTGACTCTGCGGCAGCGACATTCTGCTTGGCTTGTGCAATGGCTGCGGGTGAGGTCATTTCCGCCAGGTTCAGCTGGGCGGTGGTCAGTGCAAGCTCTTGGGCGGAGGGATCAAGTTGGCCAAGAACCTGTCCTTCTTCGACCGTATCTCCCAGCTGGACCTCAATGCTTGTCACCTTACCACTGGTCCCAAAGCCAAAGGATAACTCCCTGACAGGCACCAGGTTTCCAGTTCCAGTGGCTGAAAGTACAATGCTTCCCTGGCGGGCAGTGGCGGTTTGCAGCGAACCCTGGGTCTGGCTGGAGGCGACCTGGGTTGGTTTTAATTGTAAATATAGAATAGTCCCTGCCCCAGCCAGGAGTAGGCCTCCCAATAATGAATAAACGAGGATTTTTTGCTTCTTGGATAACTTGGTAAGAAAAGTGTGCAGTCGATGGGAAGAACGACTTGCTTCCGGGGGATTCTTCTCCGTGGTTGAGGTTGACGTGACTGGCATGGCATGGCCTCCAAGAGTGAATAGAGTGAACCGATTCAGACGAAAGGAGTTTACATCCCTAGTGTCAGCTGCAATAGTGCACGCAGTCACGATTATCCAGCATGAACCATGACAACGGTCATGGGTGGCAATCTGGGGATGCCAGGAATGGTGGGAAAAGTAGAAAAAACCTGGATCCCTTGCCGATGAAGAGGGATCCAGGTTTATGTAATCTCATTGAAAAGAGAAAGGAATTAAGGAGTGACCTTCTCCCAGGGTTCCACTTCCCCTTCGACCACTTGAAACAACGGGTGGGGAATGGGTTCTTCGACCGTCTTGACCTGCTCGTAGCGCTGCGGGTCGCGGATCTGCAATTTCCCCTTCAGGTGGACCAATTCATAGCGCAGTTGTCCCCTGGTTACCTGGATGCGCGGGCAAGGTATAAGCGCTCCCAGCTTTCCGTGGTCAAATGCATACCCCCGCTGGAGGGCTTCTTCATATACAACCACCAAGTAATTCTCAATGGAAGCCAGCGGGACCGGGCTGGAACTGAAACGGGTCACCTGGGGATGATGCGTGTATCCCCGGGTGTGTCCCGCCAGGACCGCGCGGGCAAGCAGGGCTTCACGCCACAGCGCGACCAATCCTTTTGCATCCAGGTAACTGGGGTGAAGGCTCCAAATGCGCATGTGTACCTCTCCATGATCTGCTGGAATCAACAGGGTTATTGTAAACCATCGCCCACCCAGGGGAGGAATGGATTCCCTGTGTAAAATCTCCCAGCTTGATCCACCCTCATCTAGGGGAAAGTATCTTCAGCATGAAACTGAAATCCCCCGCTTTTGGCGAGGGACCTCAGTTTCGGAGGAGAAGAGAATGAAACTACTGGTTCAATTCAGCCAGCGTCACCTGGACCTGGTGCTGCTTGCCGTTGCGCAGGAAATCAATGCTGACCTGGTCACCCGGTTTGTACTGGAGAAGCAAGTTGATGTATGAATGGGTTTCATCGATCGTCACGCCACCAACCGCCGTGATGATGTCGTCCGCCTTCAGGCCAGACCTGGTCGGCAGGGCTGTTCGCATTTAATATCGGTGATGTAAGCGCCGTATTCCACCGGCAGGCGGTACATGGCAGGCGATCTCGGGGGTGATGGATTGGAAGGACACTCCCAGGTAGGGACGGGTGAAGTAACCCTGGCTGATGATCTGTTGGGCAACGGTTGCCGCAGTATTGGATGGGATCGAAAAGCCCAACCCCTCGGCAACTGTCCCACTCCCTGAACTGCGCACAATGTAGGTATTGATCCCGATCACCTCGCCTGCCAGGTTGACCAGCGGACCGCCGGAGTTGCCCTGGTTGATGGCCGCATCCGTCTGCACCAGGCCTTCGATCTGGTAGCCCTGGCTGGTATCCAGCGACCTGCCCGTGGCGCTGACTACTCCCACGGTGACGGTGTTCATGAAGTCTCCCAGGGGAGAACCAATGGCGATCACGGTTTCGCCGGGGCTCAAAAGGTCGGAGTTTCCCAGGACCGCCACGGCGGGAACCTCGCCCTCCACCTTCAATACGGCGATGTCCGAATAGATATCCGTACCCACGATGGTTGCAACCTGCTGGCTGCCATCCGAGAGGATGACATGCAGCGAGTCGGTGCCTTCAACAACATGGTTGTTGGTAAGGATATATCCTTCCGGGGAGATAAAGACTCCGCTGCCGCTGACGGATGCCTGGCTGGTCTGTTGACCCATGAAAGGATTGAATCCAGTCTGGGTGATCGTCCCGACCACGGTTACCACGGCAGGTCCCACCGCCTTGACCGTTTGGGTGATGGCAGTTTCTACATCCGAGGTATTGACGATCAGGGATTGACCGGGTTCACTGCTAGCCGAGACGGGTTGTGTTAACGGAACGATTTCACCGGCATTGGTGACCTGGGAGGTGCGCAGCACCTGGTAAACAACCACACCGCCCACGGCGGTACCTGCGAGCGCAGATCCACCAGCAAGCGCCAGGATGAAAAACAAGTTTAGCACCTTATTTTTGAACATAAGATCTCCTTTCTGATCCGGGTTCCAATTTCGACCCGAGTTTATCGCTCATTGAAAAAGAGTCGTAGTGTACGCGGTCACGATTTTGACCCTGCACCCATGACTGCAGTCATAGGAGGGGTGTGGAATCCATGACAACATGCAGGCGACTCCGCTTATGCTCCGTGATATCATACGCACATGCAAAACCGTACTCCTGATCCTGAACTGCAACGCTTGCTGCGCACCGCGGCATGGCTCTGGCTGGGGTACCTGTCGGCGCTATTCCTCATTGACTGGTTGATGTACCAGGCATTTGGCTCCTGGTTCTACTTCCTGGCCAACGGCCTATTCGCCCTGGTGTTCCTGGGGCTCGCCTATTGGGGCGGACTGGGGCGCTGGATGAAAGGCTTTTACCTGCCGATGATGCTGTTGCTCATCTCCGCCCTGCCATTGATCATGAACACCCTGATCGTCACCAGCATGCGGGGCGGGAATATGGCCAGCCCGGAGGGGATGGCCCTTCGGCAACTCCCGGTGCTGTTCGTGGCCCTGGTTATCACCGCCTGGCAGTATAAATTGCCCGGGGTGATCTTTTTCAGCGGGTTCACGGCCGTGGTTGAGTTGTTGATGGTGATCCTGGTGGCTCCCTTTTTCTTCTTTTTCGCCATCCAGCCACCCATGTTGAATCCCAGGTTCGCACCCATCCCCTTTCGAACGGTGGATGTCTTCATCTTTGTCGCATTGGTTCGCACGGTCAGTTTCTTGGTCGTCGGCTTCTTCCTCAGCCAGTTGATCAACCGCCTGCGCCAGCAACAGAAGTCGTTATCGGAAGCCAACGTCCGCCTAACCCATTATGCCAGCACGCTGGAGAGCCTCACGGTAAGCCGGGAGCGCAACCGCATGGCGCATGAACTCCACGACACCCTGGCGCATTCCCTGACCGCCACTCTCGGTCCAACTCGAAGCGGTCAAGGCGTACTGGAGCGTGGATCGCAGGAAATCCAGGGAATTGCTCGACCAATCGCTAGTCGCCACCCGTTCCGGTCTCGAAGAGACTCGCCGGGCACTGCGCTCGCTGCGCGCCACCCCTTTGGAAGAAATGGGCTTGGAAGGTGCCTTGCGCCAGTTGGCCGAGTCGGCTGCGGAGCGCGGCAGCCTTGCCTTGAGTCTCACCCTTCCCGATCCGGCGCTCTCCCTCTCCCCTGATGTGGAACAGTGCATTTACCGGGTCGCCCAGGAAGCCCTTGAAAATGTGCTCACCCATGCCGGGGCGAAGAACCTGTCCGTATCCCTTTCCCAGGCTGGAGAGACGCTCTCCCTTTCCGTGCGCGATGATGGCGCCGGTTTCGACCCGGACCAGGTGGAAACGATCGGTCATTTCGGCCTGCTGGGAATGCGCGAGCGTGCTGAAATGGCTGGCGGTTCCCTGAAGGTGGAAAGCAGCACGGGTGCCGGGACGTCCATCGTCCTGACGATCGGAGCAGCCTAATGAAAATATTGATCTGCGACGACCAGGCCGTGGTGCGCGACGGGCTGGAACTGCTCCTGAAATTGGAGCGCGATTTTGAGGTGGTGGGTACTGCATGCGATGGGGCAGAGGCAGTGGAAATGGCGGGCTTGAAGAAACCCGACCTGGTTTTGATGGACTTGAAAATGCCCGGGGTGAACGGCATTGAGGCCACCCGCCGGATCCGGGCGCATTTTCCCGGGGTCAAGGTGCTGGTGCTGACCACCTATGACGATGACCAGTGGGTGTTTGATGCCATTCGCGCCGGGGCTTCCGGTTACCTGCTCAAGGATACACCGCGCGAGGAGATCATCCGCGCCATCCGCGGCACCCTGGACGGAAAATCCTTCGTCGATCCCGGGGTGGCGGGGAAAATTCTCGACCAGGTGGCCAGCAAGCAAGTCCAGCCGGAAACGCTACTGACCGGTAAATTGACCGAGCGCGAAGTGGACGTTCTACGGCTCATCGCCCGCGGCTTGAACAATACAGAGATCGCCGCCCACTTGCACCTTTCCGAGGGGACGGTGCGCAACCATGTCAGTGCCATCCTGACCAAGCTGGAGGTTGCCGACCGCACCCAGGCAGCGGTGATCGCCATCCAGCATGGATTGGGACAATAAAGGGCGGACTGTCATTTCCGGGGGCGAAGATGTCGATAAAATTCCTGTCATAACTCACTGGACCTGGACGATTCCCTGCTGGAAAGCTTGCTAAAAAAAATCAGGAAAATGGCAGGAGCCTCATCTTGACACGCTGATCCGCCGATCTGTAAGCATCCCGGTGCTAGGGGGTAGCAGATTTTCTTCCAGGCGTATCTTTTTGGCATGTTCCCTGTTCTATCTCACATGAAAACAGACACGCCAAAACAAATCAAGCTCATCCTCAATCCCATTTCGAATCATGATCGCGCGGCACAGGTGGCTGCCAACCTGCACCACCTGACCGAAGGGCTGGACGCCCAGTGGTGCACCAGCGAACGCCCACGGCATGCCGTGGAGCTGGCCAGCGAGGCGGGCGCGCAGGGTTACGACCTGGTGGTGGCTGCCGGCGGTGACGGCACCGTCCACGAGGTCATTCACGGCCTGATGCAGATCCCAGCAGAAACCCGCCCAGCCCTGGGCATACTCCCGCTCGGGTCGGGGAACGATTTCGCCCACATCCTGGGCGTACCCGAGGATCCCGCCGAAGCGTTGCATTCCTGCCTGGAAGGACAGGCACACATCATCGACATAGGCTCGGTGCAGGACGAGAACGGTCGCCTGGAATATTTCAACAACACCATTGGCATTGGCTTTGACGCCGTGGTTACCATCCACGCCCGAAAGATCACCTTCAATCCACGGCTTCATGATGTATCTTGTTGCCACGCTGCAGACCATCCTGCGCAACTTCAAGCCGATGGACCTGCAGGTTGAAACCGATAATGAGAACTGGAGCCAGTCCACGATCATGCTCACCCTGGGCAACGGGCCGCGCGAGGGGGCGAATTCATGGTCACCCCGGATGCCCGCCTGGATGACGGCCTGCTGAATTATGTCACCATCCGCAAGATCTCGCGCCTGACCATGCTGCGCCTTGTCCCGCAGGTGATGAAGGGCACGCACGGCAGTTTTCCCCAGGTGCGTTTCGGGGTGTGCCGCAGGATGCGCATCACCAGCCAACAACCGCTGTACGTGCACTGCGATGGCGAGATTTTTGCCGGTTTCGAACATGACCTGCGCCGGCTGGAGATCGGGATCCTGCCGGGAGCGCTGAAATTCCTGAAGGCATGATGAATCCAACAACGATCCTTTACGCCCTGGCATTTGGCCTGCTCGGTTACCTGTGCGGGTCGCTGCCCTTTTCCATTTGGATCACCCGCCGGGTCAAGGGCGTGGATTTGCGCGCGGCAGGATCGGGGCATGCCACCACAACCAACACCATTCGCCAGGCTGGTTTCGCCTCCGGCATCCTGGTTTTTCTCCTGGATGTGGCCAAGGGCTTCCTACCCACCTGGCTGGCGATCCACTTCGCTCCGGCAGGTTGGATCGCCGCGCTGGCTGCCAGCCTGGCCGTTGTGGGTCACTGCTGGCCGCTTTTCGCCGGCTTTCGCGGCGGGATGGGCTGGGCTGCCTGCGGCGGAGGCATGCTGGCGATCGCACCACTGGCTTTCCTGATCGCTGCCGCACTGTTGATCCTGCTGACCCTGGTTTTACGCCACAGCGCCAGGGCAGGGTTGCTTGCCGGGGTGTTACTGATGCCCATCCTGTGGATTGCCGGGTTGCGCGGAAGTATCCTATTGTTGACCCTGCCGGCAGGCTGGATCATTGCCAGCCGTTACCTGGGTGACTGGAACCGCAAGTACCGCGAGCTCTGGCTGGATCGGGAACAGAAAGTCACCTGAGCCTTTCACCTGTCAAAGACAATGAACGGTAGCCTGTCACTTGACCAGCCCACTGATATAATATTCCCGGCAGGCGTCCAATTACCATTGTTCCTGTCCCCCCTTTGCATAAAAGATTCTCCCATCCCACCTTGATCGGAGCCATTCATGGATAACAAACTTACCCTAGGCAGCAAGTTCCGCTACGGCCTGGCTGACCTGGGCTTTGCCCTGATCACCTCCGCCATGCAATTCTTCCTGCTCTTCTACTACACCGATGTGGCCGGCATCAACCCCGGCCTTGCCGGTGCTGGCCCTGATGGTCGGCAAGTTGACCTGGGATGCGATCAACGATCCGCTTGTTCGGCTATTTTTCCGACCGCACACGCTCACGCTTCGGGCGGCGGCGCATCTACATGCTGATCGGGGCGGTGCCCCTGGGCATCGCCGCCTGGATCATGTTCTCGCTGCCCAAGGGCTTGACCGGCGTGGCGCCTTCCTGGCAGTGCTGCTCAGTTTCTGGCTGGTGGACAGCTTCCACACCATGACCACCACCCCCTACTATGCCCTGACCCCCGAACTGACCCGTGATTACAACGAGCGCGCCAGCCTGACCTCGATCCGCATGGTCTTCAGCGTTTTCGGGTACATCCTCGGCGCCGCCCTGACCACCATCCTGGCTGGCATCTTCCAGGGCGCCGGCTTGAACCTGCAGCAGGCCTGGAGCGCCACCGGGGCGGTCTTTGGAGCCATTGCCATCATCACCACCCTGGTGACCACTTTCTCGATCAAGGAACGCCCGGAACTGGCCGGTGAGCCTTCGAAACTGCCGGCCGTCAAAGCAATATTCACCTCCTTCAAGAACAAGCCTTTCATCATCCTGATGATCGCCTTCATCCTGAGCAGCTTCAGCTTCACCGTACTGACTGCCCTGGTACCCTATTTCATCCAGTACCAACTGGGCATGGGCGACCAGGTCTCCTTCGTGCTGCTGGCAATGTTGGTGACCATTGGCATCTTCCTGATCCCGGCCAAGCTGATCTCGGACCAGATCAACAAGGGACCGGCCTATGCACTGGGGTTGTTCATCGCTTCCACTGGCGGTCATGACCGAGTTTCTTCTTCCCGCGGGGCGCAACACCGCTGATCTATGTTGTGGCCGTTGTGGCCGGGCATGGGTTTCTCGGCCCAGTGGGTTTTCCCGTGGAGCATGCTGCCGGATGTGGTCGAATACGATGAAAAATGACCGGCGAGCGGCGTGAAGGCATCTATTACGGTCTGTGGGCTTTCCTGTCCAAGTTCACCGGCGCGCTGGGTGTGGCTGTCAGCGGCTGGGCATTGGACCTGTTCGGGTATGTCCCCAACGTGGAGCAGACGGCGCATGCCCTGTTCGGCATCCGCCTGTTTTTCGCCATCGTGCCGGCGGTCGTCATCCTGGTCAGCCTGCCGTTCCTGATCTGGTACCCGATCACGCGCAAGAAACATGCCGAACTGGTCAAGGAACTGGCTGAACGCAAAGTTGCCGCTGGGATAGGAGACGGATCATGAAAGTCGATCATCATCGGCTCCGGAATGGCCGGGCTGACGGCCGGAGCATACCTGGCCAAAGCCGGGCACGCGGTCACGGTTTACGAGCAGTTCCCCACCCCGGGCGGGGTGACCGCCACCGTCGCCAGGATGGCTATCGGCTGGGATATCGGCCCGCTGCTGCTGGAGGGTTTTGCCCCGGGCGACAAGGGGCGGGTGATCCTGGAGGAACTGGGGTCAGCGACCAGGTCACCAGCCGTGCACGAGGACCGCGGGTTGTCGATGCCCGAGTTCACGCTCTGGCACTCCGCCAGGAGTATGAAGGTCCCTACTTGGCGCCGCGAACAGCTCAAGGAACTCTTCCCCGAGGAAGCTGCTGCGCTGGATCGCTATTACCGCTTCTATGACCAGATGATCCGCTGATGTCGCTGGCGCGCCAGGCGGAGACCGCCACGTGGTCTGGCAGTGCTTTGCTGCTCAAGCTGCGCATGCTGCTGGCTTTCCAACCGGTCAAGCACAAGGTCAACTGGAACGGCAGCCAGCTGATGGACCACTACTTCAAATCACCGGTGCTGAAGACCTTCTTCCTGGGTATCGTGGCTGATTTCGTCACCGCACCCAGCGAATTCCCCGCGCTGGGGGTGCCATCCATCCACCTGGAAACCGCCTTCGACAAACGCATCCCGACCTATCCGGGTACCCGCAGCGCCCAGACCGCCTACACCTATATCCTCGGCGGCTGCCAGATCGCTGGTGGATGCGGTGATGGGTGTGATCCGAGCCAACGGCGGGAAGGTGCTGACCAGCACGGCCGTGAAGCGCATCGTCATCGAAAACGGGCGGGCCACCGGTGTGGATCTGGCGGATGGGCGTATCGAACCGGCGACCTGGTGCTGGCTTCCGGTGGGATGAAGGAAGTTTTCTTCGACCTGGTCGGGCGCGAGTACATCCCTGCCGAACTCGATCACCCAGATCGAATCCAACCGGCTGATGGAATCGGTGCTGATGGTGCAGCTTGGGCATCGATTTCGATCCACGTCCCTACCAACCCGCGGCGTTGTGCTATTACTACAAGACCCATGACCTGGAAGGAGCCGTCCAGCGCCTGCGCACCGGCGACTACCATGAAGGCAAGGAAGGCTTCCTGATCTATGTGCCCTCGCTGCACTCACCCTCCCTGGCACCCGAAGGGAAATACGCCGTGACCATCTATACTGTGGCACCGGATACCCTGGCGGAAGGAACCTGGTCCGAACGCAAGGAGGAACTGGCGGATAAGCTGGTGGCTGAGGCCGAAGCACACATCCCCGGGCTTGCGCGCCCATACCACAGACCCGCCTGATCCTGACCCCGGAGGATTTCCGCAAGCGCACCCACCTGAAGCATCACTCCTTTGGTGGGGTGCCGCCGGTGATCGGCAACAAGCCGCCAGCGCATAAAACACCCATCGAGGACCTGTGGTTCATCGGCGCGCAGAGCGAGAGCACCGGCGGTGTGTTGAATGTGATGACCGGCGCGCAGAAGGTGGCGAAAAGGATATTGAACGGGGATTGACCCAGCGTTGAGAACAGGACCTGCCTATGGAAATGGCAGGTCTTTTTTTACCTCTTGGCTCGATGGAAAGCAAGGTTGGGGAGGGAAGGGTGGAAACATTCTCAGGATCAGCCACGTCAATTCAATCCCATGGTTGAAATGGCAACGGGAAAGTGCTATAGTTTTTATCATGGCCGCATAGTCCCGCTGCAGAAAAAACTAGACCTGGAGGTAAAGATGAGAAGTAAATCGTTGCTTTCCAGCCCGATCGGCATGATCCTGGTCGTGTCATTGTTATGTGCCTGTGGACCTGGCACTGTTGAAACCACGCCAGCACCTTCCCTGCCCACCCGGACGAGCCTGCCCACTTTCCCTGCAGTGGAAACCGTCAACTCTGCATACGGCATCCTTTCCGACGAGATCAATGCGCTCCTGGAGCAGGGACCAGCGCTGGGACAATGCTTGGTCTATGGGACATTGCGCCTGGGCACGCAGCTGATCCCGTCCCTGACAGAAAAACGGCCCAAATTCTGGGTCCGGGATGAGGGCGTGGGAAATGCCACCGGGGATGTCGAGGTGTACGACCCGCTCACCGGGGAATACCTGTACACCTTCCCTGCCGGGGAATTCGGCATCTCGGCGGATATAGTCCTGGGGGATGTCTACCCCTCACCCGGTGACTATACCTCTTTCACGGTGGTCAAAGTTACCGATCCCGCTGGAATTCCCCTGTTGAGGCAGGACCTCCAGCTTACCAGGATCATCCACCTGACCAGCCCGTTCGATAATCTTGAACCCTGGGATAGCAGTTTCGAGCGGGTGAAAATGTGGGATACACCCCTACTGGAGAGCAGAACCGTCCTTTTCAGTTGGGAGGCCATTCCCGAAGCCTCTGAATACCATCTCACCATTACAGAGGTGGAGCTCAATCCGGAAAAGAACCTGCCCTGGGATAATATCCAGGTTCCGGTCGATACCAGCTTGCCGGACACAAGCTACACGATCAAGCTGCCTTCCAGCCCGGAAGACCATTTTTATAGCGCCAGGCTGTATGCCAGGGACCAATTAGGCAATTATGTTGGCAACCTGATGTTCCGCTTGAAGAATGGCGGTTGGGGATGGGATATCCGCTTCAGGGTGCCGTGAATCAGTACGGGTGTAAGCCAGTCAAAGCTCACACCCGTGATACGCCCAGTTCAAGTGGGGGATGTTTTATGAGGTCAAGCCTCAAACCTGGCTGATCATGCTTCCCGGGCGTGTTTGCCCAGGAAAAACTTGCGCCAGTCGCCGTGGCTGGATTGAAGGGCAAGGAAGATGTACAGCGAAGCGGTCCAGGAGCCCATCACCATCATCAGGATCACCCAGAGTATGGAAGGCAGGACAGCCTTCTCGCGGTAGACGATCCAGCAGGAGAAAAGCGTGAAACCGGTATACAGGTCCACCAGCGAGACGATGCCCCAGGGCATGGCGAGCAGGCGGGCTCCCTCGGTACTGAAATCGCCTGTGATGAATGCATACAGGATGATGGCGGTCATGGCAAGCAGGCCGAGCAGGGAAATGGCTTTGGCAAGTTTCATGGGGTACTCCTTCCGATGATATGTCTTCCATTGGATTTTTTGGATACACCGGCGAAGCCGATCACGCCGGGGCCGATATGTGCGCCGAGCACAGGTGTGATCTCTTCGATCATGATCTCGCCGTCAGGAAGGAGGTGCCTGACACCTTCCAGGAATATACTGGCGCGCTCGAGGGCATAGGAGTGCAGGATGGCTGCCTTTTCGTAGGGGCGGTGATGGGCGATCATGTCCGCAAGCCTGCGCAACGCCCCTTCACGCGTCCGGGCCGGTTCCGCCCTCGATTTTCCATTGTACATCGTCAGGATCGGCCTGAGTTGCAGCAGCGATCCGAGGAAGGATATGACCGATTTCATACGCCCACTGCGGCTCAGGAACACCAGCGTATCCAGCATGGCGAAAACATGGGTACGTTTGACCTGGTCATCCAGCCTGGAAAGGATCTCAGTCTTCGGGCATCCTTCTTCAGCTAACTGGGCTGCTTTCAAAACCTGGAAACCGGTCCCCAGGCTGAGCTGGCGCGAATCAACAACGGTTACCGGCACAGACGTCGTTTCTTTCGCTGCTTGCCGCGCAAAGGCGGCGATGGCACTCAAATGCTCGGAGATGTGGATGGAAAGGATTTCGGTGGCTCCTTGGGCAGCGAGTTGCTCGTAGGTCTGGCGAAAGACCTCTGTACTGGGTGCGGCGGTGGTCGGGGGTGGGGAGAAATCCGCCAAGCCTGTGTAGAATTCACTGCGGGTCATGTCGATCCCATCCCGATATCCTTTATCACCGATGTTGATATACAGCGGGATGACCGTGATCTGGTGCTCTTTTATCAATCCGGCAGGCAGGTCGCAGGTGCTATCAGTCACAATGCAGATTTTCATCTCCTCTCCTTTCTCTTGTGCCAATAACCTATCAATCACCAGGCAAATCCACATTAACTACATGGGGATACAACAGCCTCCCCATTCCATTCTCTAGCAGGCGCTCCCATGTGCAACAAATACTCCGGGCAGGATCATGCCTGTTCCCTGCCGCCCCTGGCGAGTTTGGAGATCTCCTCCCGGGTGGAATAGATCTTCACCAGCTTGCCGTCCCGCATCTGCAGCACCCGGTCGACGTACTCGCACATGCGCAGGTCGTGGGTCACCATGATGCCGGCGCGTTTCTGCTCATGGATCAGCCCGGCAAAGGTTTCCACCACCTGGTAGGCGCGTTCGGTATCCAGGCTGGCGGTCGGTTCGTCCGCCAGCACCAGGCTGGGGTTGTGGATCAGCGCCCGGGCGATGGCCACGCGCTGCTGCTGCCCGCCGGACATCTGCCCGGGCAGGTTGTTCATCCGTTCGCCCAGGCCCAGGCGGGCCAGCAGTTCGCGGGCGCGCAGCTTGCCGGCTTTGTCCAGGCGCTTGTTCAGGCGCAGCATCAATTCCACGTTCTCCACCGCGCTCAGGTAGGGCACCAGGTTGTTCGCCTGGAAGGTGAAGCCGATCTTCTCGCGGCGCATGACCACCCGCTCGGCATCGCTCATCCCTGCCAGGTCTTCCCCGTCCAGCAGGATCTGCCCGGAGCTGGGCTTGAGCAGCGCCGCCAGCATGGACAGCATGGTGGTCTTGCCGGAACCGCTGGGTCCGACCAGGGCGACGAACTCGCCCGCCTCCACCTGCAGGGAGACATCATTCACGGCATAGATCGTGCCGGCATCGGCCTGGTATTTCTTGACCACGGCGCGGGTTTCAAGGGCATATTTGGTTTTGTGTATGTCGTTCATGAGTTCAACCCCAGTGCCTTGAGCGGCTCAATCCGCACGGCATAACGGATGGAGACCAACCCGCCCAGCGGACCGATCAGCAGCAGCGCCGCCAGTGCGATGGCCGAGGTGGTGCCGTTGAAGACGATCGGCACGGTGGGCGGGAAGAAGAGCGAGAAAGAGAAAGTGAGCAGCGCCCCGATCAGCCACCCCGATCACCGGTGATGACCACGATCTGGATCACGGAGGCCAGCGGCCACGATCGGGTTGGAGGTGCCGATCGCCTTCAGCACGCCGATCTGGGATACCTTCTGCAGGATCTGGATCTGGAAGAAACCGCCGATGACCAGGATGCCGATGAACAGGGTGAAACCGCCCTGCGTGTTGAGCGTGCTCTGCTGGGCGGAGTAACCGGGCAGTGCCTGGATGGCTTCCTTCAGGGTGGCGACTTCCACGTTTTCCACCCTGGCCAGCGATCTTCCTGGCTGACCGCCTCGACTTGCCTGCGGATCGACCAGCCTGACGGCGATCACGTTGGCGGTGGCATCGGTGAAGTTCAATTCCGCCTCCGACTGCGGGCGGACCCGGTCCCAGGTGTAGAACGGGACAAAGATGGACGGCTGCAGGCTGTACTGCTGCCCGTCGGCGATGCCGACGATCTCCAGCATGAAGAAGACATCCTCGGTGCCCTGCGTGACGCGCAGGTTGAGCGTCGTCGCCCAACTGCCAGCCCGGTGCGGATGGCAGTGTTGCGGTCGATGATCACTTCTTCCGCATCATCTCCGCCAAGCTGCCGCCCTTCGACCACTGCCGGTTCACCGACATGCCCGGGTTCCACGCCCAGCAGCGCCACCTTGAGCGGTTCCGCATCTCCTGCCAGGATCAGGGTGGCGCTGGAGGTGCCGATCATGCCGGCATCCGCCACGCCCTCCACCTGGCGCACTTCCTCCACCCGCTCCGTGCCCAGGCGGCTGGCCTGGATGAGGAAGTCCGATTTCGCCTGGTAGACGAGCAACTCGCCGTCCAGCTTGGAGATGTATTCACGGTTGCCATTGCCCAAGCCTTCGCCCAGGGCGGCGATGAACAACACCAGCAGGGTGATCAGGGCGATCACCAGGCTGACCAGCAGGAAGCGCCCGCGGTTGCGCCAGATTTCTTTAAGCGCCAGGTAAGCTGGCAACGGAAAGGGCTTGTTTCATTTTCCGCTCCCTTCTTCGTCGTGCTGATTTTTCCACGCCGGGTCCCACCGGTCCTTCAAAGGAGGCATCCCAGCTGGTGGCCAGCACGCCGTTCAGCAGCAGTTCCAGCGGGGGATGGTCGGCAATGTTGTCATAGTAATAGGGCAGTTCGATCCGCCCCTCCTGGCTGATGATGAAAGTGCCCGACATCTGCATGGCATCCTGCCCAGCGGCGGTGTTTCCACCTGGTAACCCTTCTTGCGCGCCTGGCGGATCGCTGTCCAGACCCTGCGGTTGAGGAAGGTCTGGAACAGGTTGCCGCGTTCCAGCCCGTAGGCCTGGTAAGCCTTGCGTTCCGGGTCAGCCAGCACCAGCAGCCCGGGGGCATATCCTGGCGAATTCGGCGGTTGCCTGCGGTCCCCTGGGTGATGACTGCCAGGTCCCAGCCCGGCTGCCTCGATGGCTTCCCTGCCTGCTACGAGCCATCCAGCATTTCCTTGCACTGCGTGCAGCCGAAATGGCGGGTGAATGCCAGCAGCAGGGGTTTTTTTGCCCACAGGCTGGAAAGCTGCACCGGTTTGCCGGAGGTGTCCTGCAGCTGCAGGTCCGGGGCAGGGCTGTTAAAGTTGAGTTGTTTCTTTCTGTGTGTCATAATTCTCCTGGGATAAAAAAACGAATCATTTTTTATCTTTACTCCTAACTGTCTTTTTTGAAAATAATCGCTGAAACCTGGCAGTATCAATGAAACCCTTCAGCCTGGGAACTATGGGCTGAAGGCATTTCGTGATCAAACGACCATGCCGATGCTGGGCATGGACACATGCACTTGCTAATATAGGTTTTTAATCAGTCAGTATCCCCCCCGTACGCCCGCTGCAGTCCCCGAATGTCGATCTTGACCATTTTCAACATCGCTTGCATCACCCGCTGGGAACGGACAGGGTCCGGTCCGCCCATCAGCTCGCCCATCGCACGTGGGACGATCTGCCAGGAGAGACCATACCTATCCTTAAGCCAGCCACACTGTTGCTCCTTGCCCTGTGCAGTCAATTTTTCCCACAGCGTGTCGACTTCCGACTGGTCTTCGCAATTGACGAAGAATGAGACGGCTTCGTTGAATTTGAACTCCGGCCCGCCGTTCAGGGCGGATTTCCTGCCCATCGAGCACAAAGGAGACGATGAACGCTTTCCCGTCCGGGCCGGGTGAAATGCTCAGGATCTTTGAATTCTTGAAAATGGAGACGTAGAATTCTGCGGCTTCCTGCGCCTGTCCATCGAACCATAAGAAGGGGGTGATCTTGTTCATGGGAACTCCTTGTTGAACTGCCCGATTATAGGCGCATTTGCCGAAATAAACAAGATAAATCATATCTGAATAATATTAAAAATTTACTGTCACGGACAATTCTGGGTGTTGTAAGCCGCAAAATTCAACATGCCTTGAAGAAATACATGCTACATTTCTCATTGCCTACCTGGATTTACAACTGAAGTATGGATTAATGGTTGCCTCTCTTTTACCATCTCAAATAATTGATTTTCAATCTATTTCACTCCCGGATTCTGATAAACCATTATCTTGATTATTTCTGTAATGGTCAAGGAAATGGAGGATTTCAAAGGTTCTTTTATTGCATTATTAATGAATATCAAGGACAGGTTTAATGTTATGTTGGTGCCACATGGCCAAGCCCCCGGTATATATCTTGACCTGGTTCGCAAATGGCAATTTCTTAATTTTTCTCGATGTTGAATTTCGAACTGTAAGGGTTGTAATCTACCAACACCAATATAAACTGAAAGCTTGAAAAATCACGTGAAAAGACCAACGTTTTCATAGCGTCCAATCTGTCTTGGGATTGCAAATACAATCCTAGTTCTAGCTTCTGGCGGAATATCTCTTCGTGATCTTTGGCAACCTGTTCAGCAATAGGTTTTATTGCATAGTAGTATCTTGACAATTGCTGGTCAACATCCCGTATATCTCCATTAATTGCATATTTAATTTCCATCAAGCAGAGAGCTACTTCCTGACCTTTTCGACGTCTTCCTCTTCCACTATCCCAAAAGAAACCATTAAGTCAAACCGTCCATTATCAACTGTGAATTGCCGATCAATAATGAAATATTCACTATTCACTCTTGGTTCGTAGTTGTTTGCACGTATTATCATCTGTTCATATTCAATTTCAGGAGCAGAATTACCATGCTGTATGATATTTTGCTTCAATAAAGGGATGCACCTTATAAAATGTGCAACATCACTTTCATTTTCAAATTCAACTGGAATACTGAGACCACGAACAAATCCTTTGTCGATTGATGTTTTATACCTGCCGCCGCGGTCTTCTGGAGGTTGAGAAGAGAGTGCCCCTTGAAATAAATGTTGATGAAACCGTCCCGTATTTCCAAGTTAAGATCATAGTCATTTGTGACTGATGGGTGATTTCCGAGAGGAAACCTGATGTCAAACACCTCATGAAATAGTTGGATATTTTTCTCATTTTCGCCTCTGTTGTGATATGAGCTGATATGTGGTTGTATCAACTCAATAAAAGATTATTTTCCCTGAGTATCGGCCTCTACTACCTGCGTCATCTGTTTTTTTACCTCATCCGGCCACACCTCGCGACCAGTCACCGCTGAATGTAGGGCAGCCAAGGTGAATTTTCGAATTGCCTTACCAGAAGGCTTCCCCTGTAAACCAACCAAGCCGGGGGATTGTTACAGCCAGGATTATGGCTTGTCGACCTGCTTTGCAGCAATGGCAGCCTGGATCTCATCGTATTTCATCTGGTTTAGCGGGTAGAAGGCCAGCGCCAGGTTACCCAGCAGGATCAGCACCGCCGGCAGCGGGCCGATCAGCAGGCGGATGCCCAGGACGGACGCGCCGATTGGACCGCATCCGGCACATAGCCGAACAGGTCCAGGCCCTGACCGACCAGGAATCCGGCCAACGCACCGCCCAGGGCGATCACAGAAGGTCCAGACGCTGTAATAGATCCCCTCGCGGCGCACGCCCGAGCGGGCATAACCGTATTCGATCGTGTCCGGCGCCATCGACCAGGGCAGCACGTAATGCGAGGAGAAGCCGATGCCTGCCACCACCATGATCGCCAGCGCGCCGGTCTGCCCAGCGTATCGGCGATAAAGGCGAAAAGCAGCACCGCACGAGGGTCAGGAGTCATGCCGATCATGTAGGCGTGCGCTTGCCGACCTTCTTCGACAACCAGACCCAGAAGGGGATGGTGGCGATCGTCACCACCAGCAGGATGATCATCGCCAGGGTGACCGCCCCCTCGTCCTGGAAGATATACTTGTAGTAATAGATCAGCATGGCTTCCATGATCGCCACGGCGGTGCTGTTGGTGAACCAGGCGGCCAGCAGCAGCATGTAGGGTCTGTTGGTGAAGACATCCTTGAGCGATTTGGTGATGCTCTCTCCCTTGGGCTGTGCAGTAAAGGCCGGTTCGCGCACGCTGAAGAAGGTGACCAGCAGCGAGAGCGCCGCCAGCAAGCCGAAGATGGCCGACATGCCGATGAAGCCGGCGGTGCGGGTGGCGAACAGGCCATGATCGGCATGGCGGCTCCCGCCCCCAGCAGGGTGCCGATCACGGCAAAGACCTGCTTGTAGCCGAGATGTTGGTGCGTTCGTTGTAATCCTGGCTCATTTCGGGCAGCAGGGCGTTGTAGGGGATGTTGGTGAAGGAATAGACCGTGCAGAAGAACATGTAGGCAAGCATCGCCCAGACGAACTTGCCGGTCTGCGCCTCGATGCCCGGATTGCGGAACATCAGCACGAAGGCGAGCCCGAAGGGGATGGCGAAGAACAGGATATAGGGGCGCCGGCGTCCCCAGCGCGAGCGGGTGCGGTCGGAGAAATAACCGATGAACGGGTCGATGACCGCATCCCAGATCTTGCCGACCAGCAGGGCCGTGCCGGCCAGGGCGGCGCTCAGGCGCACCTCGTCGGTCAGGAAGTTCATCAACCAGAAGGAGGTGATGGTGAAGAAGATGCTGCTGCTGAATTCACCGGCGCCGAAACCGAGTTTTGTCCTGAGCGATATTTTTGTCATGGTAGTCACCTTTCTTAGTGGATCAGGAAATAGGAACAGCTCAAGGCGATCAGCAACTGGCCCCCGGCATAGCAGATGGGGCCGAGGAAGAATTTCAGCGGCTTTCAGAAGCGGTGCAATCCGTATTCGATATCACCCAGGAACAGCATGGTGCAGCCGACCGTGACCAGCCATGCTGAAAGCGTTGAAAATCCAGTGCCGAACAGGGTGGATATCGCCCGGGTGACCATGAAGGGCATCACCAGTCCGTAGATCAGCACCGGGATGCGGAAATTGCCCAGTCCCTTCCAGTACAGGCGCATCAGGAAGAGGTAAAGCAGGAAGAAAACGGCTGCCACGAGAAGGTCCTGGCGTTGGAATCCGCTGAAACGGGTGAAGGTGACGGCGTATTCAAGGTAAGCGACCACGAAAACGGCGATGGCGGCATACAGGATCTTGTCGTTGGTCATGTCGATGTTGAAGATGTCCGCCAGGAAACACAAGCCCAGCCCGACCAGGATCCAGGTGGTGTAGCCCTTGTCGGCTGCAGGGCTGAGGAAGCTGAGCGCGGCAATGACCATCGCCAGGAAGGTGAGCACCGGCTGGATGACGGCGGTCTTCTTCAGGTCGTTGCGGTTGCGGGCGACCAGGTAAAAACGATCAGGATGAGGTAAACCGGGACGGGTATCAATGAATAGGCCATCTGAGGCTCCTTTCCTTATTTCACCTCGTCCGGTCGGACCTCCGCCCGGTCGCCGCGGACTGCAGCGCCGCCAGGGTGAACTGCAGCACCGCCTTGCCGGTGGGTCCGTCCAGGCGCGGCTGACCGCCGGTCTTCAATTTCTCGATGAAATCCTGGTCGTGGCGATGAAGCTGTCGTGCCACTCCACCCCCTCCACCGGGATCGGCGTCGTCTTGCCGTCCTTGAAGAGCATCAGTTCGGGCAGGTCCACCGTTCGGGCGGTGTAGCGGTTGATGAACAGGATGCCCTTCTCGCCGATCACCTCGATGCGGTCATCATCGGCATAATACTCCGAGTAGATGCGCATCTTGGGGGTATACTCGATGTCCAGCTGCCCGTAGCAGTGCGGTGCCTTGTACTGGAACATGATCATCGCCGGCGCATCGACCTTGACCATGCCGGCGGCTTCCTTGACCGGGGTCTGGTCGATCCAGGCGTACACCTTCTCCACCGGTCCGCCCAGGTAATAGCCCAGCGAGAACAGGTGGTAGCCGTGGTCAAAGACCAGCGGTCCGCCGCCGCACTGCTTCTCGTTGAAGCGCCACAGCCAGGATGAGAGCGGCACCTTCCAGGCGGTGTCGCCTGTGCCGGTGTTGACATGCATGCGCACGGCGCGCACCTCGCCGATCTCGCCGGCGTCGATCATCTCCCTGGCTCTCACCGCCGGGGCATAATAGACAAAGGTCTCGTAGACCCGCAGCATCACGCCGGCCTTGTTCGCCGCCGCGATCATCTCATCCGCTTCGGCCGCCGAGAGCGCCATTGGTTTCTGCACCGAGATGTGCTTGCCTGCCTGGGCCGCCTGGACGGTCATCGGGCAATGCAGGTGATGCGGGGTGAGCAGTTCCACCACGTCCACTTCCCTGTCTTCCAGCACCTGCTGGTAATCGGTGTACACTTTCTCCACGCCCCAGGCTTTGGCTTTCTTGCTGGCACGCGGCCTTGTTGGTATCGCAGACCGCGACGATCCTCGCATCCTCGCGCCCGCGGTACCCCAGCTGGTGCAGGTCCGAGATCCGTCCGCAGCCGACGATGGCAACACGGATCGGGTTCATTCTGCCTCCTTATTTCGTTTCTGCCGGTTCATCACCAGCACCTTTGGCTGCCGCGTCCTTGGCGTCGAGCCTGATTCGCAGGGCGCCGTCGGTGTAGGACTTCATCAGGAAGTAACTGGATCGCCGGGTTGACCACGGCGTTGCCCAGGTCACCGATGCCGTAGAACACCTTGGTGCGGGTGCGTAACTTGCCTGCTTTGTCTGCCATGCATATCTCCTTGAAGAGTAGATTACTGTTACATCAGTCTTTCCACAGTGGAGCGAAGGGCGGCATCGGATTCCAATCCGGTTTCCAGCACCGGGCGGAAAGCCGGGAAAGTCAACGCCGGCCGGAAGACTTCCTCCGGCAGGGCTTTGAGGATCTCTGCCATGGGGCGGTGAGTCGCTTGGAGATCTGCGCCAGCAACAGGCGTCCCTGGCGCTGCGGTTCGGCACGCTGGGGCGGGTAACCGCTCCCGTTTCAGGTGTGAAGAGTTTGTCAAAGATCAAGCGCAAATTCATCTCCCCGGCCCAGCCATAACCCTGGTTGAGCGCCAGGGAAACGCAATTGCCAGCGTTGATGCGTGCAAACAGGAAGGCATCCAGCGGGGTGAGCAGATGGCCGCAAAAGACACCCGGATATTGCATGACCGCGTTCAAATATCCCTGGCCGGTTCCGCAGCCGCCAATGACGAAATCGGCGCGCCTTCAGCTCAAGCACCAGGGCGGACATCAGGCCGGTATGGATGTAGAGCAGGCCGGGCGTTTCGCTGCCGGCGGTGTTGCCCAGGTTGAGAATCTCATGGCCGCGGCCTTCCAGGGCGCTGCAGGATGTCCGCATTCCGGTCAGCAGCGCTGATTTCATTCAATACAGCAATCTTCATGCAGCCTCCTTATGACCTTCCTGCATATTTTCTTTCCGTCCAGCACCCGTCTGGCTGCCGCGGCAATATCCGCCACCGCCAGCCCGCAGGCGTCCATCAGCCTGTCCAGGTTGCGGCCGGTCGGGCAGAATTGATCGCGAATGCCGACCCGCTCCAACGGGGCCGGGTGAGCCTTCTGCCAGCACCTCGGCCACCGCACTGCCCAGCCCGCCAATATATTGAATGCTCCTCGGCGGTGACCAGCGCACCGGTTTCTTCGGCAGCCTCGAGCAGAGTTCGCTGTCGAGCGGTTTGAGGGTGTGCATCTCGATCACACGCACGTCGACACCCTGTGCGGCCAGTTCCTCAGCTGCAGCAGGGCACCGCCCAACCATCGCTCCACATGGCAACCAGGGTCAAGTCGCTGCCGGATCGCAGGGTGAGTGCCTTTGCCAATTTGCAGGGGCGTACCGGCTGTATAGACCGGCAATGCACCCGCACGGCTGATACGCAGATAAACCGGGCCGTCAAATTCAGCAGCCAGCGGCACCCAGGCTGCTGCCTCGGCGGCATCCGCCGGAACGATGACGGTCATTCCCGGCAAGGCACGCATATTGGCCAGGTCGGTGATGGAATAATGCGTAGCGCCATCCTTGAAATCCGAAAGCCCGGCATAACTGGCGGCAATCTTGACATTGGTGCGGGCATAGCACACACAGGTGCGGATCTGTTCCAATGCGCGCAGGGCCAGCAGCGAGGCAAAGCCGTTGATGAAGGGCATGAAGCCGCCCAGCGCCAGCCCGGCGCCACATCCACCATGCAGGGTTCAGCAATGCCGACGTTGAAGAAACGCTCCGGGAATCGTTGGGCAAAGAATTGCGAGAGGGTGGATGCGGAGGTATCCACATCCAGCGCCACCACCCGTTGATTCAGTGCGCCGTATTCCAGCCAGGGCGCGACCGTAAGCTTCACGCATCGAGAGTTCAGCCATGTCGCCACCTCCCCCAGTTCAGCCAGCGCCTGGCGCGAGTTGCTCGGCATTCGGGCACATTGCCGTGCCAGTAGGATTGATTTTCCATGAAGGAAACCCCTTTGCCCTTGGTGGTGTGGCAGATGATGACGGTTGGCCGGTCATGGATCTCGCGCGGCCAGTTTCCAGACGCTTCGGCAACCTGCCGCACATCATGCCCGTTCACTTCCAATACGTGCCAGCCGCAGGCATGCCATTTACCCGCCAGCGGCTCCAGCGGCATCACTTCGTGCACAGGTCCGTCCAGCTGGACATCGTTGTAATCCACCATGGCGGTCAGGTTGGCCAGGCGGTACTTGGCCGCGGTCAGCCGCGCCTTCCCAGACAATTCCGGCCTGGCATTCGCCGTCACCGAGCAGAACGTAGGTGCGGTAAGCCGATTTTCAATCGCGCTGCCAGCGCCAGCCCGGCGCCAATCGCCACGCCGTGACCGAGAATACCGCTGGTCATTTCCACGCCGGGGGTCTTGAAGCGGTCGGGATGCCCCTGGTGCGGGCAATCCACCTCGCCCCAATTATCCAGTTCGGCGATGGTAAAGAACCCGCGCCGGGCCAGGGCAGCATACAGCACCGCCGAAGCATGCCCTTTGCAAAGGATGAAACGGTCGCGTTCCGCCCAGTCCGGGTTGGCCGGGTCGATAGCGCAGAACATGGAAATACAGCACTGCCATGATCTCAGCCGCAGAAAGTGCCCCGCCCGGGTGCCCGCCCCGCGGCGGTGGATCAGGCGAAGACTGTCCACACGCAATTGGCGGGCGATCTCCTCCAATCGGTTGATTTTATCAGGAGTTATAGTGATCTCATCTCACCTCAGCTTTCATGGCTATCACTGGTCTGGTCACATCATAGACCGATCTGGTGCCGCAGCGCCTGCACTTCATCACACCAATTGCCCACGTTCCAGCGGCCATAGACACCCATCCCACCCAGCGGATCAGGGCCGAAATAGACCGGCAGGTGGATCAGCGACAGGCCCGGATGTGGCAACGGCCTGTTCCAGGGCGGCCTGCAGCGCCTGCGGGTGTGCGCCCGCCGTCCAGGCCAGCAGGCCGGGGACGCTGCGCGCCCAGGCCAGGTAATCCACCTGCAGCGTGTTCCAGGTGGCAAATCCCTGGCCGTACTGGTCTTCCTGCAACCCGGTGATGGCGCCCATGCGGCCGTTATCCAGCAGCAGGATGCAGCCGCGCGCGCCGTGTTCCACGCCATCGATCAGGATCTGCGGATTCATCGTGAACGAGCCATCCCCGGTGAAGGCCAGACCATAGAAAGGCTTCGATGCCACGCCGGTGGCCAGCAGTGCCGAAACGGCAAAGCCCATGTAGGAGGCTCCGGTCTCGGTGAATGTTTGACCGGGATGTTCATCCTCAACAATCTGGAAACCATTGGCCTGCACATCTCCGGCGTCAAAGAAACAGACCGCACCCTGTGCTCTTGGCCCAGTCGGTGGCGATCTGGATGGCAGCAGGCTGGGTCAGCACCGTTCCGCCCCAATAATCATCATGCAGGACCGGGTTTCGCAGCCGCTCAGCTTTGAATGCCTGCCAGGCTGCTTTCTTCTCTGCACAGGCTGCCAGCCATTCGCTCTTTATCCTGCTTGCTGTGTCCGAGGGCCTGGTTTAGTTTTTCCAGCGTGCCGGCGCATATCGCCGACCAGTGCCAGGGTGTGGTTGTAATGCGGTGGCATCCTCCGAGGTCAGCGTTGATATTGATCACGTGTTTTACATTGGGGTAGCCGGTGCGTGAACAATCCGACTGGCAAACCGCACGTGTGCCAACCGCGATCAGCAGGTCAGCATTTTCCATGGCGTAGTTGCCGCACAGCGAGCCCTTGGAACCGCCCACGCTCATATTTTGCGGATGAGCGTAGGGAATGCAGCCGGTGGCAATGGGAGTATGCACCAGCACACCGCCGGAGCGTTCAAGCAGGTGTCGCCAGTTCTGCGCCGGCATTGCGCCCCCGCCGCCCACCTTGACAATCACCCGTTCCGCGTCATGGATCCATTCGGCCGCCTGGCGCGTAATCGCCTTCAGCTGCGCCCAGGGTGCAGTGTGCTGAGCTTCGGGCAGTTCATCCAGGTTGAAATCTGGCAGCCAGGCAGCCTGGGTGTTCATCGGCAGCAACAGGTAGAACGGAGCCGGGCGGTAGGGATGATCCACCGCTGCCGCACCGCGCTGCAGGGCCGCGGAGAGCGCCAGGGGGGTGTGCAGGCTGTAGGCGCGGCCCATTGTTGAGGCCATCTTGCAGGAACAGCCCCTGCTCGTGCTTGGGGATCTGCTGCATGTTGAAACCCTCATCCTCGCTGGTCTCGTCACCAAACAGATACCAGACGCCGATCCCGTCCGAGGCGGGCACCAGCGAAGCCGCCAGGGCCTGCAGCGCGCCGGGACCGATGGAAGTGACCACGGCTGCCTTTTCACCGCGTGACCCAGCGCAGCGCCGCCGCAGCGTGCGAGGCTTCGATCTCACTGCGCAAGCCGTAGACGCGCGAACAGCCCGGCACCTGGTAGATGCGCAGCACCTCGCCCACCTCGGTCGAACCGTGGCCGAAGACAGTGAAAAAAGTTCGCACGCCCTGGCGCAACAAGCCAAGCACCAGGGCTTCGGAGAGGGTCAGGTCCGAGGCGCGTGGGCAACTCGCCGGCGGCAAGCGCACTGGCATGGGCGATCCGCTGACGGGTCAATTCTTCCCGGGAGGGTCTAGCGTTCATAATCATTCCTTCCATCACCAACCTGGCTTTTTCACCGCACCTGGAAAGAAGCCTGCAGCAGATCCTCCAGCCCGCGAGGAAGTGCCGATCCATAGATTGATACTTGCCTGGCTCCACCTTCCAACCCTCATCCCATAGCGCCAGAGAACGGGCGGATAGATCAAAACTGATCTCCTGTTCTTCCCCCGCCTGGAGAGTTACCTTGCGAAATCCCTTCAATTCCTTCACCGGGCGGTCGAAGGCTGAACTCTTGGCACCGGCGTACAACTGCACCACCTGCGCACCGTCGTGGTCACCCGTGTTGTGCAAGTGGATACTGGCATGCAGGATTTCTTCCGCGCCAATCGTTGCCTCCCGGACCTGCAAGAGGTCCAGGGAGAATGTTGTGTACGACAGTCCATACCCGAAGGCGAAGGCGGGTGTGTGCTTTTGTTGTCCATCAGCCGGTAACCGTGATAGAGGTCGTATTCGATCTCCCTGGCATCGGCATCGAAAAAGGGCAATTGTTTCGGTGACCTGGGAAAGACGCAGGGGAGCTTGCCGGATGGATTGGCATCCCCCGCGAGCAGGTTCGCCAGGGCGGTGCCGCCCTCCATGCCGGGATACCACAGCATCAGGATGGCCGGGACGCACTCCCGCCAGGCTTCGGTGATGATCGCCGAGCCGCCTTCCATCACCACCACGCAGCGCGGGTTGGCCCTGGAGGCCTGCAGAATGAGCGCCTCGTCAGCGGGGGAGAGGGTCAAGGATCCGCGGTCGCCGCCCTTTTCCTTTGCCACCAGTGGGGTGGCATTGACAAATTCGCCCTCGTCGGGATGCGTGTAACCGACGACCAGGAGCACCAGGTCGGCAGCGCGGGCCGCCTCGACTGCCTTGTTCAAGTCACTGCCATCATGGTAATCAATTTCCAGGCGGGGAAGCGCTGGCGCAGTCCCTGGAGCGGAGTGATCACCTGCGGCGGGCGCACCATGCTGCTGCCACCGTCGCCGGTGTTGGGTGTATCCGCCAGCCTGCCCAACACGGCGATCTTCCGTGCCAGTGGATCGAGGGGCAGCAGCGGCTTGCCATCCAGCAGATCGTTCTTGAGTAGAACAGCCGACTGCTCCGCGGCCTGTCGCGCCAGCGCCCGGTGCGCGGGACCGGCGACCTCTTCCGTGCGGTAACGCTCCTGCCTCACCGATACGGCTGAAGCGGATCTTCTGGCGCAGGATGCGCAGGACGGCGTCATCGATGACCTGCAGCGGGACCAGTCCCTTGCGGACCAGCCTTTCCAGCCGGCGACGGTAATGCATCGGAAAGGGCATCTCGATGTCCAGACCGGCCAGCGCAGCGGCTTTTCCGTCCCGGACCGCAAAGACGAAATCGGAGATGACGAAGCCTGTGAATCCCCATTCCTCTTTCAGGATGCCGTGAGCAGGCGGTGATTATGGCCGCAATACTCGCCATTGACCTTGTTGTAGGCGCTCATCACCGAGGCGGCGCCTTCGTCCACGCAGCGTTTGAAATGCGGCAGGTAGACCTCGCGCAGCACGCGCTCACTCGCCCTGACATTGACCTTGAAGCGTGCCCGTTCGATGCTGTTGGCGGCAAAATGCTTGATGCAGGCCATGATGTGACGCTGCACGCCGCGCACCAGCGCCGCGCCCATCTCGCCCAGATGGTAAGGATCCTCGCCGTAGGTCTCCTGCGCCCGCCCCCAGGCGGGGTGGCGCAGCAGGTTGATGCACACGCCGCCGAAGAAGTTGGCACCCTGGGAGCGCGCTTCCACGCCGATGGCATCGCCGATGCGCTCCTCCAGGTCCGTGTCCCATGAGGCGCCGCGCGCCATCGAGACCGGGAAACAGGTGGAGTGATACATGACCACGCCGCGCGGCCCATCGCTGAAGCGGATGCCGGGGATGCCCAGGCGCAGGTTCTCGCCAGCCGGGAGCGGTTCGGTGTTGTAGGCGCGCGCCATCTTGATCCCGCCGGAAAGGAGCGGCGTATCGGCTGACATCTGCCCGATCTTCTCGCGCAGCGTCATTTTGGCGAGAACCTGGCGCGCTATTGAATCGATTTCATCCGATGAAAGGCTTTCAGTCCCGGTGAGCGACCCCCATTCAGGTTCGACCATGTGTGGCATGCATGTACCTCCATAGGACGAGAAAGACTGCCCCAATTCTACCCCAAAGAGGCGCAGTCCCGAAATTTTGGGTCCCGCCTTGTAAAGTATTCCCTTAGCGTCTACAATCAGTCCATGCTTTTCGCCCTGTTTGCCTTTCCGCTACAGAAAAACCACTACCGGAATTGTCTCGAACATATTATCAGATGGGTTCATTGATTTTGCGCATGGCGGATGACCTTTTTAAGGATATGGAAAAATGATCGCTGCAGTTGATATCGGTGGTACCAAGATCGCCGTGGGGATGGTGGATGATTCTGGGGCGGGTGCTGGCTCGGCTCGAGCAACCCACCGAAGCGGAGGATGGCCCGGAGAGCGGCTTCGAGCGCATCTGCGCCATGCTGACCAAGGCTGCCTCGCAGGTGAGCCAACCTCTCAAGGGCATTGGCATCGGCTGCACGGGACCGGTGGATCCGTTCACCGGCACCCTTGAGCGCATCGAGTTCATGCCCTCCTGGGAAGGGCTCAGGCTGACCGAAAGGCTGTCGCAGCGCTTCGGCGTTACGGCGGCCATGGAGAACGATGCCGATGCGGCTGCACTGGGCGAATTGGCTTGGGGAGCAGGAAAAGGTGCCGGGCGCTTTATCTTTGTCACCATCAGCACCGGGATCGGCGCCGGGATCGTCCTGGACGGTCAGCTCTATCGCGGCGTGGACGGCGCACACCCTGAGATCGGCCACCACATCATCGACCCCTCCGGTCCCGCGTGCGCCTGCGGGGCACGCGGCTGCTGGGAAAGCCTTGCCAGCGGATTGGCGCTTGCGCAGCGCTCCGGGTATGCCTCCGCCCGTGAGGCTTGCGCCGCGGCGGAACAAGGCGAAGCAAGGGCGTGTGCTGCCGTGCGTGAGGAGGGCCGTTACCTGGGGATCGGCCTGGCGAACCTGGTCACGATCTTCACCCCCGACCGGATCGCCCTGGAGGTGGATTGATGCGCAGCCGTGACCTTTTCTGGGAGACCATCCAGGACAGCATCCGCCAGTATTGCGGCATGGTCCCGCATGAAAAAACCAGAATTGTGCCAGCCATGATGGGCGATGACAGCGGGCTGGCAGGCGCGGCGTGCGCCTGGATGCATCGTTATCCAGGAGGATGAGGATCAGCAATGAAACAAGAGAAAACATCCAAATTGATCCTGATGGGTGCCGTTACCGGGGATGTGATCGGTTCGGTTCACGAATACAACGCCCCCAAGACAACCGAATTCGACCTGTTTTCTCCGGACAGTTGGGTTACTGACGACAGCGTCCTGACACTCGCCATTGCCGATGCGATTTTACGGAAAAGAAGTTACCTGGAGTGCGTTCGGGAATATGCCCGCCAATATCCTGACAGCGGTTATGGGGGCATGTTCCGCCAATGGATGTACTCGACAAAATCCGCAACCGTATAACAGTTATGGCAATGGTTCCGCCATGCGGGTCAGCCCGGTAGGCTGGGCTTTTGAGAATGCTGAAGTTGTGCTCAAGGAAGCCGAAGCCAGCGCGGCGATCACCCACAACCATGCGGAGGGCATCAAGGGCGCGCAGGCAGTGGCGCTGGCGATCTTCCGCGCCCGAAAAAAGGCAACGAAAGCGGAGATCAAGGACGAAATTGGGACTCGCTTTGGTTATGATCTTTCGAAAAGCCTGGACGAGATCCGACCCGGGTATAAATTTGATGAAACCTGCCAGGAGACGGTTCCACCGGCGATCATTGCCTTCCTGGAATCCAACGACTTCGAGGATGCCATCCGCAAAGCCATCTCCCTGGGCGGGGATGCCGATACCCTGGCAGCCATCACCGGCTCGATCGCAGAGGCATTTTATGGCAGCGTCCCCGAGGGGATCGCTCCGGGAAGTCAGGAAATGCATGCCGGTAAACCTATGGGAAGTGGTCCAGGAATTCAATCGCAAGTACAACCTGCAGGAATGATCCCCTCGAGGATCTGATCCAAAGCAAGGAAAAATTAAGCAGGAAGGGCGGACCCCAGGTCCGCCCTTCCCTTTCATCTTTCAATCCTGCCCGCTGATTGCAGGCTCAGTTTCCTTGGGTTTGCCGCCCAGCTTGGGAGCCACAGGCTTGCTTTTGATGTACTGCTCGAGCAGAGACGGCGCCTCGGGGTGGTCAACGTGCACGGCATGGTCATAGTCACCGGCGGGAACGGGGGCATCCAGCTTTGAGGGACGGTGGACACCGAAGATGTCCCAGAAGCGATTGAAGGATGTGATCAGGTTATAGCGGTATTCCTGCATTTTCAGCGACTGCCACTCGACGATGGAGGCCATGGCGCCCTGCACGCGGGCTTTCTCGCGCACGATGCGGTGGATGGCCTGGGGATCGCGGTTGCCGATCGGGGAGATCAGCAAGGCATTGGCTGCCAGGACCAGGATACTGAAGGAGATCAGCACCACCCAGCCGCCTTCCGCCCACTTGCCGACGATCTGCCCGACGAAGACGGCGGCTGCCAGGATGCCCACGCCCCCTGCCAGGGCGGAGCCCACGCGGCGCTTGCGGCCGGTGTCGGTTGCCAGGATGTGCTTGCGCATGGCCAAGCCCATCACCATGATCGGCATGAAAACGCCCACGCCGTAATAGGGCACGGCACTGATGGTCTTGCCGCGCACCAGGAACATGATCAGGACGGCAACGATGAAACCGGCGGTCACCGAGCGGGTGAAGGTGCCCTTCGGATTGCGGTAGACCATGATCTCGGGGATTTCGCCGATGGCCACATCGCGCCATTCAGTGGCCTGCAGGTCCTGGAAGGCGGTCATCGAGGCGGCTGCCAGCAGAGCACCGCCAGGATCTGGTAAGACCCAGAACAGGATCACCCCGCCGGGGATCTGGCCGAAGCCGATGGAGGCCAGGTTGCCCACCAGGGTGCGGCCCAGGGTGCCATCGAAGACGTTGAAGCGGATGGCGAAGGCGGTCAGGATGAAGGTGGTCAGGCCGCCGTAGAACAGGAAGGAGGTCTGCACGAAGCGCCCGATGCCGGATTTGCCGCTGTAGAACTCCCACAGGCCTTTCAACGCGGGCAGGTGCTTCTTGCCCCACTTCACCAGGCCGGCATCCTCGTTGATGACGAATTGGATGCCGTTCGACATGGCTTCCAGGCCGCTCAGGGCCACCATGCCTTTCATCGAGGCGGTCAGCATGTGGTAGAGCGCCTGCCAGATGGACGGTGCTGCAACTGGACTGTTTCGGTAACTGGCAGGGCGGCGACGCCCGCGGCCATTGGCGATGAACAAGCCGATCGACCATGACCATGGTCAGCATCAGGAAAACACCCAGCAGGATGAAGACCACCCGGGCCGATTCGCCCCGCCCGCGGATGGTCAGCCACCAGGTGATGCCGGCCAGGACGGCGCCGATCAGGAAATGCAGCCACCAGTATTTCCCATAAAGGTTGAGGATCGAGAGCAATTGGTCGCCACCGGAGAGGGCCGAGACCACGATGGTCAGGACGTAGTCCTGGATCAGCACCACGGCCACGATCAGGCTGAGGGCGGGCCAGAGGTAGCGCATGGAGGCAGTGTAGGAACCGCCGCCCTCGTTGAAGATGCCCAGCGAGTACATGTACAAGGCGCCAAAGAAGACGTTGGCAAGGGCGATGACCGCCAGCGGCGATGATAGCCGTAATGCTGCAGCCCATAAGGGTGCAGGGCGTGCATCATTTCGCCGGTGGCATAGAAGTAGGATGTGAAATAATCCACGCCGAAAAGCGCCACGGCGGCCAGCAGGCCGATCTGCCCGGCGCCGTGGATGTGGGCATTTTCCTGCTTCTCGACCGGAGAAACCTTGAAGGCAAGGAAGAAGATGACGATCAGGATTGCGATTGAATAAAACATGGTTACCTTTATTTATGAAGAATGCCCGTTGAAGGCAAGTTCTATGCTGGCAAGCTGCTTGAGCAGGTACTTGCGGGTGGAATAATTGAGCTGGAAATCGTTTTGTACTTTCGGCTTCAGCCTGGCGCATGGCCAGGGCAACGAACGCCGGGATGAACATGATCCGACCGCTGGGAATGACTTCGATCGGATAGACCTGCAAGGAGAGGTTGTCATCGTTGAAGTAGGGCAGGGAAAGGCTCAGTCCCCGGTTAAGGCTGCCAGCCGCGGCGCGTTTGCGGATGCGGTCGATGATCTCGCAGGTAAGGGCGCGCGCCATGGCGCGACCCTGGTTGACCAGTTGACCCATCAACCCGGCGCGCTTGCGCTGGTAGGTGGGATCGGTGACGATGCCGGGGCACAGGTCGGCTGCCTCCTGCAGGATCCTGACCGCCTTTTCCAGTGAGCGGACACAAGCCTCGGCTTCGGGGAAGGAACTCCTGAGCAGGCGATCGTTCTCGCCGAATGCGACCCATTGAGGCAGGTAAAATCGCCTTGCAGATTCCACGAAAGGAACAACCAGGCGATCCATGTCCTCACCGTTCTCCCCTGCTTCAGTAATGGCGTCACTCTTGGCGGTCAACGCAGACGGGATCAAGCCTTCTTCAGGGACGGAGGGGATGTCATCCCCGCTCTCGGGCTGGTAGTTGACGCTGCGACCTTCCGGGATGACCTGGTAAAGCAAGTGGCGCGCCAGGGCATAACGCAGCAGCCTGGCGCAGGTGGACAACCCCGGGTTGAGACTGCCTTCCAGGTCGGCCAGGCTACGGGTGAGTTGAACACGGCGGTCACCGGTTCCCGAAGGGATGCGCTTGCGTATGGAGGCAGGCAGCTCGAGGGTCTCCCCACCGTCAAGAACGACTTGGTCGGGCAGGGTGAACCGCAGCAAGGTGCGGTTATTTTCCAGCGCATCGGCCAGGACTGCCGCCTGGCGATTAAGGAACAACTGGGTAAGTTTGGGCTGGGCATCAAACAGGCGGCCGAGGCTCTCGTACTCCCGGGCAAGCTGGCTGGAGGGGATCTCTTGTGGCATGCGTACTCCTTTGATCTAACAGGGGAGTATACGCAGGCGGAATTAAACCCTGACAAAGAAAAGGGGCAATCCCATAAAGAAATAATAAAAATCCTTCCATCGTATTTGGAAGGATTTAATTGAAAATTTGCACCGTGATACTATTTTATTCTTTGATTTAATCTTCTGCCCCACTTTATTCGTCATTCTGTAATCTACGTCTACTCATCCCCCATAAAGCGATAACCGATGCCCGGTTCGCTGAGAATGTAGCGCGGCTGTTCGGGATCCTGCTCCAGCTTTTTGCGCAACTGGCGGATGAAGACGCGCAGGTATTCCACGTGGTCGGCATCCGCCGGATCCCAGACATGGGAGAGGATCGACTGGTGGGTCAGAACGCGCCCGGTGTTGGCAGCCAGGTAGGCGAGCAGCTTGAACTCGGTGGCGGTCAGCTTGACCTCCTCCCCGTCGCGGCGGACAACGTGCTGCGCCAGGTCGATGGACAATGGTCCGGCGGTGATGACCGTCTTCTGGTCCACCTGGCCCTGGGCGGCAGCGTGGCGCAAAGCCACGCGGATGCGCGCCAGCAGCTCGTCGATGCCGAAGGGCTTGGTCAGGTAATCATCCGCGCCGGCATCCAGCGCCTGGACCTTGTCTGCTTCGCTCTCCCTTACGGAGAGGACGATGACCGGGGTGTGGGTCCACTCGCGCAGGCGCTTGCACACCTCGACGCCGTCCATGTCAGGCAGGCTCAGGTCGAGGATGATGGCATCCGGCTGGCTGGCGGCAGCCAGCGCCAGGCCTTCCTCTCCCGTGGAGGCGGTGGACACGCGGAACTGCCGGGCGGTGAGGATGGTGCGCAGGGCGCGCAGGATCTGGTATTCGTCATCAATGACGAGGACGTGGAGCTGGTTGCTCATTGGTTGGGTATCCTTGGGGGTGCACCCGCGGCCTGGATGGGCAGGGTGAAGCGAATGGCAAAGCCACCCTCCAGGTTCTCTGCCCAGATGCGACCCTGGTGGGCTTCGACAATGCCCTTGCAGATGGACAGGCCCAACCCGGTGCCGGTGATGCGGTCGGCGGCGGTGACGCGGTGGAATTTTTCAAAGATCATCTCCAGGTCAGCCTCGGAGACGGCAGGACCCTGGTTGTCCACCTGCACCCAAACGACCTGCTCGTCCTGCTGCCGGGCGCTGATCTTGATCGTGCTGTTGGCGGGAGAATACTTGAGGCTGTTGCTGAGCAGGTTGTTGAACACCTGCTCCATCAATATATCGTCCACGTATACCAGGGGCAGTTCCTCGGGGATGTCCAGCTCAATGTGGTGCTCCGCGCCGGACTGGCGCACCCGCCGGGCGGCTGCCGCGGCAATCTCGGCGAGGACATTCCAGCGGCGCTTGAGCTGCAAGGCTCCCGCCTCGATGCGTGACATGTTGAGCAGGTTGCCAACCAGCATGTTAAGGTGATCGGTCTCCTCCTCCACGGCAGCGAGCAGGTCGCTGCGGGCGTCAGATTCCCAGGCAATGTCCTCGCTGCGCAAGCTGGACACGGCGGCCTTGATGGTTGCCAGCGGGGTGCGCAATTCGTGGGAGACCGAGGAGAGCAGGGCGGATTTCATCCGGTCGCTCTCCTCGAGGATGCGCGCCCTGCTTTCGGAGGCGGTGAGGCGGGCGCGTTCCAGGGCGAGCACGCCCTGGCTGGCAAAGGTGTGCAACAGGCTGACCTGGGCGGGATTGAGCGGCAGGGCGGGGCGCCACAGGCGGATCTCCCCCAAAAGCTTCTGCCTGCCCTGCAGGGAGGCCAGTGCGGTGGGCGCTTCATTGAACGCACCCTCCCCACCGGAAGTGCCTGGCAGGCGAACAAGTCCCGGTTGTCCATCCCCCTCGGTAAATACCTCCACCTGGTCGGCCTGGAAGGTTTCCAGGAGGTGTTGGGCCAGGTTCTGCAGGATGTCCGCCTCGCGGTGCAGCTTGGACAGGGATACGCTCAACTCGTATAAACGTTTTGTCTCGTATTCGCGGGCACGGGCCGTGGCGAGACTCTGGGTCATGCGCCCGACCAGCTGGCTAAAACTTACCGCCAGCACCAGGAAGACGATCAAAGCCAACAGGTCCTGGGTCTGGTGCACAACCAGGGTACCGTAAGGGGGAAGGAAGAAGTAGTTGAAGCAGAAAAAGGTTGCCAGGGCAACCAGGATCCCCGGACCCAGTCCGCCCAGCGCCGCGCCGGCGCCAACCGGTAACAGGTACAGCAGGGCGATCGTGGCGATCTCCAACCGATCGCGCAGGAATACCAGGAGGACGGTCAGGACGACCAGGCCGAGAACCGCCATCAGGAACGGCAGAACCCTGCGCTCCCCCGCGGGAAAGAACCAGTTGCGCAACATGAACTCATTCTAATCCAGGAAGCGGGGAAATACTATATCCATTGAGTCTGCGTCATACCTAGATGGATCCGGAAAGTTGCAGGAGATTTATTTTGCTGCCTCATGATCAAAAGAATCCACCTATTGACTCGCCTCTCCAAATTTGCTATGATAATGACGCTGATGCCTTGCCGTAACGCTTAACAGTAATGGGGCATATCGTACATTATTTGGGGGAAATCACCATTTCTTCATCGTAGAAGCACCTGGACATTCCCTGGAAAACCTTGCGGAAATGTTTTTTCGCGTTAAAGGAGGTCAATGGAGAATAGTCATTCTTTTCGTCCAGTCAATCACCCAGGGGGGGATTTCCTTCCTGGCGCGTAAATATTCATCTTTTTCTTAGGGAAAGGAGTTGAACAGATGAATGCGAGACGTTTGCTCAACCATTGGATTGGCTTGATCGTTCTCTTGGGGATGATCTTCGCGCTCGGCGCGCCAGTCAGTGCGGCGCAGAAATCACCCTTCGTTGGCAACTGGGTGACGACGGACGGGGACGGCAGCGAAATGACACTCGTCATCGGGGGTCCGGTCAACGGTCCATTCAAACTCACTTGGACGGATGATTACTTCAGTTTTTGCAATGGAACAGCGGGTATATTGCGAGGAACAGCAATCCTGAATCCGGAAGATGCCAACCTGCTGGAAGCTGACATGCATCTACAGTGTTTCACTACCGGGGATGTCCTGGATTACCATACCACCTTGCGCTACCACCCCATACCAATACCCTGTCCATTTTTTACTTTTCAGGAGGGTTGTACATCTGGCACCGACCAGGCTCACCGCAAGCCCTTGCTCCACTTAGTTTGCGTGTAAATTACGGCGATGACTGGGTGGAAGCCTTCTATGAAACCGGTCATACGGCCTGGGTGATGGTCTGGGATGCTGATTGGAACATTAAAGGGTCAGCAGAAGTTTTAACCGAAAACAAGGATTTCTGGCCTCCGGACCTGACTGGCTTCCAGACCACCTGGGATGGCTGGAGGGATGGAAATGGCGATCCCATGGAAAGGCCTCCGGACATCCAGCCTTATGACTGGGTATATGGATGGATCGACAACGGCGCCACCGCCGTGGTTCAGATCGGGGAGATCAATGGCTGGATCCACCTGGCAGAGGACATCATCACGGGAACCATTTCCACGCCCTGGGATCTCACTCCTGTGGAGGTTGAATGTCATTCCTGGGGAGCCGATCTGCCGGAAGAGATCATCATCAACACCTCGATCACCCCGGATGGCAGCGAGGAATTCACCTGCAGTTGGGCAGGTCAATGGGATATCCTGCTCTGGCAAGCAATTGGGGTGGGTTACTCCACGCCGGATGGGAACTGGGTGGCGAATACCTTCCGAGCCGGACCGTCCATCCATTCTGGTGTGGAAGGGGACTGGTTCTTTGTGGCGGATTTTTACCCCGGGACGCTGGAATGGGCGGTCTATGAATCCGCCGATATGAGCGTTGACCCGCTTGGCTCAGGAGTATATCCTGACTACCAGGGTGACCTGGTTTCCATATATCCCTTGGATTACGGCCTGGACATGCAGGTGGGCAATGCCATCGTTGTTTCAGATGGTGTGAACCAGAAAGACCTGGTCCTCGAGCTTGTCAGCATGACGGTCTTCGACGTTGAGGCAGATTACATGGAAGGTACTGCCCCGGAGGGTGAGATCGTCTGGGCGATGGCAGGTCCGGCGGAATGGCAATACCCGATAGAGGCAACGCTCACCCCGGGTCCAGAGTTGGGGAGAGTCACCTGGTCAGCTGACTACAGCTCAGTCGGTTTCGACATCACCGAGGAGATGCGCAGCTGGAGTTATGCCCGCATCTGGGATGCAGATGGGGATGCCAATGAGACTGTTTATCTGCCTCCTCCTCTCAACCCGCATTTCACGGTGTTCCCTGAGTGGGAATGGTTCGACGGCATGGATTGGCCGGATGGGGCGACTGTTGCCATCACAGTGGACGGCAAGACGGAGTGCACCACCGAAGCGGTGTCCTGGGGCTATTTCTTCAACGGCAGCTTTGGTGTAGGCTGTGACGTGGTCGTGGGGGATACGGTGAGGTTCAATGACGGAGTCACCGAGCGCTGGCACACGGTGCGCAACCTGGCGATCACTGGGGTGGACAAGGTGGAGAACACGGTTACCGGCACTGCAGAAGAGGGCTCCCATATCATCACCTGGGTGCACGGGCTTGAAGGTACGTTCGAGTTCGATGCCGGAGCTGAACCCTGGCAGGTGGACTTCGACAATATTGGCATTGACCTGGTAGAGCTGATGGGGGGACGTGCCATCATCGTGGATGAGTTTGGTAATGCCACCGCGGTGGACTGGTGGATTCCCAACCCGCACTTCACGGTGTTCCCGGAATGGGAATGGTTCGACGGCATGGATTGGCCGGATGGGGCGACCGTTGTCATCACGGTGGACGGCAAGCCGGAGTGCACTACCGAAGCGGTGTCCTGGGGCAGTTTCTTCAACGGCGGCTTCGGGGAGGGCTGTGATGTCGATGTCGGGGATAAGGTGCGGTTTAATGATGGGGTCACCGAGCGCTGGCATACCGTGCGTAACCTGGCGATCACCGGCGTGGATAAGGAGGGGAACACGGTGACCGGCATTGCAGACGAAGGCGCGCATGTCATCAACTGGGTGCACGGGCTGGAAGGCGCGATCGAGATCGATGCCGGGCTGGAACCCTGGCAGGTGGACTTCGACGATATCGGCATTGACCTGGTGGAGCTGATGGGGGGACGCGCCATGATCCCGGATGAGTTTGGCAATGCCACCGCGGTGGACTGGAGCATCCTCAATCCGCATTTCACGGTATTCCCTGAGCGGGAATGGTTTGACGGCATAGACTGGCCGGATGGGGCGACGGTTGCCATCACAGTGGACGACAAACCGGAGTGCAGCACCATCGGAATTTCCTCGGGCGGTTTTTTCAATGGTGCCTTTGGATTTGGTTGTGACGTGGCCATAGGGGATACGGTGCGCTTCAACGACGGGGTCACCGAGCGTTGGCACACCGTGCGCAACCTGGTGATCACCGGAGTGGACATAAATGAGAACACGGTAACCGGAATGGCTGATCCGGATACCCTGGTTCGTATTTGGGCACATGGTCTGCATAAATCTGCGCTTGAGATCCTGGTTGGGAGCGTTCCATGGGTGGCAGCCTTTGATGATGTCGGCATTGACCTGCAGGGGGGCATGGGTGGCCTTGCTGTCATCTGGGATGAATTTGGCAATACCACCGCGGTGGACTGGTACAGCGAGTAAAGGAGGTTGACCTGTACTAGAAGTTTGGGTAATCAAAAGCACAGGGAGGCGCAGAGCCTCCCTGTGCGCATTGAGGGGGCGAATTTGCCTTTCCAAATAACCACCAGAGCTGGTGAAATTGCTCAATATAAACACCAGCCCAAAATTCTATTTCCTGGTCCTGCCGGGGGAAGGTCAGGTGAAAAAATGAAAATATCCGTAGAATCCATTAATCGGCACTTGCAGCATCGCAGACTTTAAGGTACAAACAGCTAGAGAAAATCGATGAAAATACTGGCTGTCAGCGACGTGGTCCTGGATCGCTTGTATTCCTGCGATGTCAAGGAATGCTTCCCGGAGGTGGGCATGGTGCTGGGCTGTGGGGACCTGCCCTACGAATACCTGGAGTTCCTGGCTTCGGTGTTCAACGTTCCCGTATTGTATGTGCCGGGAAATCACGATCCCCAATTTGATGAGAACAATCCCACCGCACGCGCAGACGGCTGCCAGAATATTGACCTGAGTGTGACCCAGGTCAAAGGTCTGACCCTGGTTGGGATGGGCGGCAGTATCCGCTACCAGCCGAACCGCTCCAACCAGTACACGCAGGTGGAAATGTACCTGCGCATGACCAAATTGATCCGCCCGCTTGCCTGGCAGCGCCTGCGTGCTCATCGACCGATCGATATCGTCGTCGCCCATTCGCCGCCGCGCGGCATCCACGATGAAGAGGACACGGCGCATATCGGCTTTGATGCCTTCCTGGATTTCATCCGCGTTTACAAACCGCGTTACTTCCTGCACGGGCATACCACTCCCTACAAGACTAACATCGAACCCTCGTTATCCCGGCTTGGTCCGACCACGATCATCAACATCAATCCCTACCGGATTCTGGAATTGGATGAGGCAAAATGATCGATAACCTTGGCGAACGAGTCCGCAAGGATTTTTCACATGCCCGTTTCAAGGCGTTCATCAACCGCATCCGCCACGTGATGGCAGGCAAGTCACTGACCCTGCTTTCGTATGAGGAGGTAAAAGAGAAATTGCGCATCGGCGGTCCGGTCTATCGCGGCGTGCATGCGGTTCCGGTGGATAAGATCGCCGGCAGCATGAATCGCTACCACCAGTTCGACCGGGCGTTCATGCCCCTGGAAGATGAGATCGCCAACCGCTGGCAGAATATCGACCGCGCCTTCTACCAGGATGTCAGCCTGCCCCCGGTGGTGCTGTACAAGATCGGGGAGGTCTATTTCGTGGTGGACGGTCACCACCGGGTTTCGGTGGCGAGGGAGCAGGGACAGGTATTCATCGATGCCGAGGTGCGCGAATGCCAGACCAAGGTCAACATCACGGTTGACCTGCAGCCCGAAGACCTGGTGATCCTGGGCGAAAAAGTGAATTTCCTGGAACGCACCGGCCTGGACCGCATCCGCCCCAAGGCTGCCATCAAGCTGACCATACCGGACGGTTTCGACCGCATGCTGGAACATATCGCCGTCCACCGCTACTTCATGGGCTTGAATGCCCGGCGGAACATCGCCGAGGATGAGGCCGTGGGGCACTGGTACGATACCGTCTATAAGCCCATCGTGCGCGTGATCCGTTTCAGCGGGGTAATGAAGCACTTCCCCGGCAAGACCGAAGGCGACCTGTACCTGTGGGTGCTCGACCGCCAGCGTTACCTGAGCCAGGAAGGTCGCAAGTTGTCCAGCCCGGAGAAAGCTGCCAGGGACTACATCGAAGAGGTGAAATGATGCATAAACTCGCCGGGGTGCATGCTGCCGCAGTCACCCCACTCAAAGCCGATTTCTCGCCTGACCTGGAGGCCCTCCCCGGGTTGCTCGATTTCCTGGCCTCGCGCGGCTGCCACGGCATCCTGCTGCTGGGAACCACGGGAGAGGGTCCGTCCTTTTCCACCCAGGAACGCATCGAGATCCTGCGCCGCGGGCTGCAGGTGCGCGCCATGCCATCCGGAATGCAAGCTGCTGGCGGGCACCGGGACGCCCAGCCTCACCGAAACAGCAGCACTCACCCGGGCTGCGTTTGACCTGGGATATGACGGGGTGGTTGTCCTGCCGCCCTATTATTATCGCAAGGCGGGCGATGACGGCCTGTTCCAATGGTTCAGCGAACTCATCCGGAAAGCTGTCCCTGCAGACGGGTCGCTGCTGGGCTACCACATCCCGGGTCTTGCCGGAATCGGTTTCTCACTGGATTTGCTGTCGCGCCTGAAGGATGCCTTTCCCATCCAGTTCGCCGGGATCAAGGATTCCTCCCACGACGCCGACCTGGCAGGTGCCCTGGGTGATCGCTTCGGTGAGGACCTGCTCGTCCTGAACGGCACAGATTCTTATCTCCTCCACTCGCTGGAACACCATTCCGGCGGCTGCATCACCGCACCCGCCAACCTGTTCTCGCCGGACCTGCGCAGGATCTGGGAGGCGTGGCTAGCCGGGGATGAGGTCTCTGCCATCCAGGAGCGCGTGACCGGGATCCGCCATATCCTGGAGAAATACCCGCCCTTCCCACCGCTGCTGAAAGCCTTGCTTGCCCGGCTGCACGGCTTCCCACGCTGGCCGGTACGCCCGCCGTTGGAAAATGTGCGTGAGCAGGTTGTCGAAAAGGTGGCAAAGGAATTGGAAGGCTTGATCTAGCTGCATTCTCCCGGATGAATACTTGCCGGAGATCATTTCTGTTCACTACTACTCATAAATAAAAAACCATCCATGGATACCTGGCGTTTAATCCTGCATCCCACCCCGGCGCGCGGCGCATGGAACATGGCGGTTGACGAAGCCATCCTCGAAGCCTGCGGACGGGGTGAGTCGCTGCCCACCCTGCGCTTGTACGCCTGGGAACCAGCCTGCCTGTCGCTCGGCTACGCCCAGCCGGTTAGTGACGTCGACCTGGAGCGCCTGCAGGCAAACGGCTGGGACCTGGTGCGGCGTCCCACCGGCGGCAGGGCTGTCCTGCACGTGGACGAATTGACCTATGCGGTCATCGGTCCGCCGGATGAACCCCGCCTGGCGGGCAGCGTGCTGGAAAGCTACAACCGCCTGGCTGCCGCCCTGGTGGACGCCCTGCGCTTGCTTTCCCTGCCGGTGCAGGTGGAGGAACATGCCGCGGCTCCCAGCCGCAACCCCAACCCGGTGTGCTTCGAGATGCCGTCCACGTATGAGATCACCGTGGGTGGAAAGAAGCTGGTCGGCTCGGCGCAGGCACGCCGCAGGGAAGGGGTGCTCCAGCACGGCTCCCTGCCGTTGGTTGGCGACCTGGCTCGCATCCTGCAGGTGCTGGTCTACCCGGATGAAGCTGCCCGGCAGAATGCCGCAGTGCAATTGCTCAAGCGGGCGACCACGGTGGAGTCCGCCCTGGGCAGGGTGGTGAGCTGGGAGCAGGCCGCCCAGGCTTTCCAGGAGGCCTTCCACCATGCCCTGTCGCTGGAATTTGAGCCAGGCCCCCTGACGGAGGATGAGCTGGAACGGGCGGGGCAACTGGTCAAGCAAAAATATGCAGCTCCCGCCTGGACAGAAAACAAGAAGGGCTGAAGGAGATCTTCAGCCCTTTTGCATTCATTGTATAAAGTTATTGTGTTACGGTCTCAGGAACACCACCGATTGATACCCCAGGGCATTGAAGAACTTTTCCAGGTAGATCTCGGCATTGATACGCGCCTGCTCGAGGATGTTGTCTTCCAGCGCGGCCTTGAGGATCTCCTGTTCGGCGACCTGCCGGGCGGTTTTTTCCAGGTTGGGATCGCCGTGGGTGAGCAGGCCGGTATGCACGGTCATAGACGTAGGATTTGGCGTTATCCAGGGTGGCAACCAGCACCTCGGCTTCCGGCAATTGGATATTCAGGACGCCGTTCTTGATCGACATATCATCCGGGTTGATCTTCTGCATGTCGATCCCGGCGATGACATAGCCGTGCGCCACGAAGAGCAGCCGGTCGCCGAACAGCGGTCCCAGCACGCCTTGGTTCTCCTCGGCGGTGATCACCTTTTCCACGGTGTAATGGATCGTTTCCAGCCGGGCGATGGCACGCACTTCATTGATGATGGTCACCGGGTCGGGGAGGATGGTGGGAGTGGGGTGGAGCAATTGGGAGACCTGGGTGCTGAGCTGGTCGTTGGCTTTCTGGAAAGGATGCAGGGCGCCCTTGAGGGTGTTATTGAAGGCGGCGAGAGAAAATCCGAGCACCGCGATGAAGGCAACACCCAGGAGCACCAGCAGGACCGTCTTGACCGTGGAAGAAGAAGGTTTCATGCGGAAATTATAGTCGAAAAAGACCTTTGATAACGATGATCGCTCAAATCCCATAAGAAAATAGCTCATGCGCCAGGCAAAGAACGACCCAGTCCCTATTGTATTGGACTTCCATGGCACGGATTATTCTTGGTACAATACTCCCCTGTGTTCAAACGACGGATACTGCGCCCTTTTGTCATGCTCCTGAAGATCCTTTTCCTCCTGGTTGGAGTAGCGCTGCTGACCCTGCTGGTTGCCCGCCTGGTCACCGGCACCTATGCCCGCTCGAGGACTTATTCCCCTGCCGAAGTGCCGCCGCAGAGCGTGGCGATCGTGTTCGGCGCGGGACTATGGCGGGATGGGACCGCCACCCCGGTGCTATACGACCGCGTCCTCAGGGCAAGCGAATTGTTTTTCTCGGGCAAAGTGGAGAAATTGCTCATGTCGGGCGACAACCGCTTTGTCGAATACAACGAACCGGCGGTGATGCGCGAGGTGGCGCTGTCGCTCGGCGTCCCGGACGAGGCCATTGTGCTCGATTATGCCGGCAGGCGCACCTATGACACCTGCTACCGGGCGAAGGCCATTTTCGGCCTGACCGAGGCCATCCTGGTGACCCAGCAGTTCCACCTGCCGCGGGCGATCTACCTGTGCAACCACCTCGGCGTGGACGGGGTGGGGGTGGAGGCGGATGGGCGCGTTTATCGCAAATCCTCGGTCCTGATTTGGAACGTGCGCGAATTCCTTGCGACGGTCAATGCCTTGTGGGAAGTGCACATTTCCCACCCGGTTCCCGTGCTGGGTGAAGAAGAGCCGATCTTCCCATGATCACCTATAGAAATTCACCGGTTCCAGGTGGGCCTGGGCAATTTGACAATAGGCCAAGCATCATCCTTTGACTTTTCAATCCTGATGGCGTATAGTAGCAACGAAACTAATACTGGAGGCAAACATGCTGGCAATTGGAATGTTGGAAGAGACTGTGGGCGGATCGGACATCACCTGGCTATTATGGGTGGCGCTTGGATTCTTCGCCGTGATGGTGGTCGTTGGCTGGCTGTCCAGCCGCAAGCAAAAACACGGATGAAGAATCAACCCAGCCAGCTCATGACGAACATGAGGGACATGGTCATTAGGGATTCTCCTGAAAGATGGTATTCTGATAGCTGCAGGTCTCTTCCCGATACAAAATTCCAGATATAATTTGTCCGTAAACTGGAGCGTGAATGGACAAGAAAAAATTATTGCAAATGTACCACGAGATGGTGCTCATCCGCCGCGTGGAAGAACGCGGTGCTGAACTGTACCAGGCGGGCAAGATCGGCGGCTTCATGCACCTGTACATCGGGCAGGAAGCGGTCAGCACCGGCCTGATCGCCGCCCGCGAGCCGCGCGACCGGGTCATCACGGCGTACCGCGACCACGGCGTGGCGATCAACTGCGGCATCTCGGCCAACGAAGTGATGGCTGAACTGCTCGGGAAATCGACCGGGATATCGAAAGGCAAGGGCGGTTCGATGCACATGGCCTCGGTGCGAGAAGAACATCTGGGGCGGGCATGCCATCGTGGGCGGGCACCTGCCGATCGCCTCGGGCCTGGCCCTGGGTGACCAGTATGCCCACAATGACAATGTCACCATCTGCATGTTTGGCGATGGGGCGACCAACATCGGCTATTTCCATGAAGCACTGAACCTGGCCAAGACCTGGAACCTGCGCGTGTTGTGGGTGTGCGAGAACAACCAGTATGGCATGGGCACCTCGGTCGAACGTGCCTCGGCGGTCAGCGAGATCAGCCAAAAAGCCGAAGGCTACGGGATGAAGCACGAACGCGTGGACGGCATGGATGTCCTGGCGGTCTACGCGGCGGCGAAAAAGGCGATCGACCAGGTCCGCAAGGAAGGGAAGCCGTTCCTGCTCGAAGCATTGACCTACCGCTTTCGCGGCCACTCCATGGGTGACCCGGAACGCTACCGCACCCAGGAGGAAGTCAAGAAGTGGCAGGAGAACGATCCCATCGGCATGTTCCATGCCACGTTGCTGAAGAAAGGCATCACCGGTAAGGCTGGACGAGATCGAAGCACGGCCGATGGAAGAGACCCGCAAAGCGGTCGAGTTCGCCGAAGCCAGCCCGGAACCGGGAATGGAAGAGTTGTTCAAGGATATGTACGCTGAATAGACCCTGCCCGGCGGCTGGTGGGAAAATCATCTCTGATCAATTATTATCTATTGCAGTGAGGACATTATGGCTAGGATTACAATGCGCGAGGCGATCTCGCAGGCACTCTGGGAAGAAATGGAACGCGACCCGGCGGTCTTCATCCTGGGCGAGGAAGTGGGCGTCTGGGGTGGGACCTATGCGGTCACCAAGGGTTTTTACGATCATTTTGGGGCGGAGCGGGTCAGGGATACCCCCATCGCCGAGAACGCCATCCTGGGCGCAGCCATCGGGGCAGCCCTGGTCGGTCAGCGGCCCATCGCCGAGTTGATGACCATCAACTTCGCCTTTTCGGCGATGGATTACGTGGTCAACCAGGCCCCCAAGCTGCACTACATGTTCGGAGGCCAGTTCAGGGTTCCCGCTGGTGATCCGGGCCGTGGGCGGCGGAGGGCGCCAGCTCGGAGCAACCCATTCCCAGACCCCGGATGCCATCTTTGCCCATTTCCCCGGCTTGAAAGTCGTCTCGCCGGGCACGCCGGAAGACGCCAAGGGATTGCTGAAAACAGCCATCCGCTCTGATGACCCGGTGCTGTTCCTCGAGCACGCCACCATGTACCAGGTGCGCGGCGAGGTGCCGGAGGGTGAGTACCTGATCCCGATCGGCGAATCGAAGGTCCAGCGACCGGGTAAGGATGTCACCATCGTCACCTATGCCAAGGGGCTGGAGCTCTCGCTCAAGGCAGCGGAGGAGCTTGCCAAGGACGGCATCGAGGCCGAGATCGTCGACCTGCGCACCCTGCGCCCGCTGGACATGGCACCGGTGCTTGAGTCCTTCAAGAAGACCAACCGGGCGGTGATCGTGGAGGAAGGCTGGAAATCCTACGGGGTGGGTGCGGAGGTCGCCTGCCGGATCTACGAGCAAGCCTTCGACTTTGTCGACGCGCCCATCCTGCGCGTGGCGCAGAAGGAAGTGCCTTTGCCTTACAACCGAACTCTCGAGCAGGCCGCACTGCCGCAGGTCGCCGATATCGTCGCCGCGGTGAAGGAGGTGTTGAAATAATGGCCGAGACGATCAGCATGCCCAAGCTGGGCTTTGACATGGCCGAGGGCACGCTCGTCCGCTGGGTCAAGAAGGAAGGGGAAACCGTCAACAAGGGCGAGGTGCTGGCCGAGATCGAAACCGACAAGGCGACCGTGGAGGTCGAGTCCTCGGCGGAAGGTATCGTGCGCAAGCTGCTGGTGGACGAAGGGGCGGTCGTGCCGGTGAACACACCCATCGCGGTGGTGGGAACTGCCGATGAGAAGATCGAGACAACCGCGGCCAGTCGGTTAAAGCCGCACCTGTTGTCGCTCCCGCTGCAGAAAAACCGTTTGTCCCGACTGGTACTGCAATCGGGAATGTGCCTGCACCAGGCATCTGCTCCAGCCAAGGCCAGCCCCCTGGCGAGAAAGGTTGCCGGCGAGCTGGGCGTGGACCTGTCAAAGGTCAGCGGAACCGGCCCTGGCGGGCAGGATCGTGCGCCGGGATGTCGAGGCGGCGCTGCAGTCCAGCACCGACTTCCGCCCTGCAGTGTCAGCCCGGCTCCCGTGGTGCGACAAGTTCCGTCCGCCACGGACGAGCTGCTGCCAATGAGCAAACTGCGCCAGGCGATTGCCCGCCGGATGGCAGAATCGAAGGCGACCGTTCCGCATTTCTACGTGACCCACCTGTACAAGCTGGATTTCCTGGTCGAAGTTCGCCGGCAATTGAACGATTCCCTGCCGGAGGGCGAGAAGGTATCGCTCAATGATTTCATCGTCAAGGCGGCCGCGCTGACCCTGCGCCAGTTCCCCAACCTGAATGCCACCTTCCAGGGTGACAAGCTGCTGCGCCACGGGCAGGTGAACGTGGGGGTGGCTGTCTCCGTGGAAGGCGGCCTGTTGACCGTCGTGTGCCGGGAGGCGGATGCCAAGCCGCTGCGCCAGATCGCGGCTGAAATGAAACGCATGGCAGCCGGGGCGCGTGAAGGCAAGGTCCGTCCCGAGGATATCGAGGGTTCCACTTTTCGATCTCCAACCTGGGCATGTTCGACGTGGAGAATTTCCTCGCCATCATCAACCCGCCCGAGGCAGCCATCCTGGCGGTCGGCTCGGCGCGGGAGGTCCCGGTGGTGGAGGCGGGAGTGGTCAAGCCGGGCTGGCGGATGAACGCCACCCTTCGGTCGATCACCGGGTGAGTGACGGCGTGGAAGCCGCCAAATTCCTGCAAGCCCTGGCAGTCTACCTGGAAGAACCGGTGCGGCTGCTGGTGTGATCGTGAACCGGGAGCTTGCCTGGCGATTGATCAGTCCAGGAGAATTCTGAGCCATTTACCTCCCAATTGAAAGAAATAAGACTTCCGAAGTACATTTGTTTCTTCGGAAGTCTTTCTGTTTTGGAAGATAAATCTTATTTCTTGGGAGACCCGTTTCTTCTTGGGAGCAGGTTTTACCGGCGATTTGGCGGGGATTTTCTTCGCTGCCGTCTTCCTCACTGCTTTCTTCGGGAGCACCACTTCCTCCGGCTTCACAGCGAACATCTCGTCATACTTTGCCTGCAGCGAGGGCACCCCGGCGCCGTTCAGCGCATCGCACACTTTTCCCCATTCGGCGGAGTCGACGAATCTCCAGTCCATGAAGACGTGGCAGTGGTAGCCGCCCAATTCCACGTACATGCCTTTCTCAACCAGCTCACGGCAGGGGCGGATGTATTCCAGGTGGGTGACATAATCCTTGAAAATGGCATAGCCATCCTGCGGAAGCGCCAGCCCTTCGGCGAGGGTCTTCTGCACCAGTTTTCCCCCGGCCTTGTCCATGAAGGCGGCGGAGGTCTTCACCCAGCCGCGCGTTTCGGCATATTTGTTGTGATAGATGACCAGTCCGCGCTCGCTCACCCAGCCGGTTGGAATAGGCGAACACGTCTTCGTTGACGTAGCCTTCCGGGGTGAAAAAATCATAGAGCAGGAAATTCTCCACCTCGGCGAAGAGGTGGCGGCGGTGCAGCAGCGGGAAGATCTGCCACTCGTGCCCGCTTGATCAGGCCTTCGTTCGGCCGTTCCTCCCATTTGGCGCGGCGGAATTCCATGCCGTATTTCTCGCGGAAGCCTTCGATCTGCCCGTGACCGAACATGGGCAGGCCGGGCAGGGTGGCCATCAGCGTGCACGACGCCGAAATATTTGTCGCCGTTGCCGAACTGCTCGACGGCGGTCTTTTCGTCCGGGATTGTTCATGAAGTTGACGAAGCGCTTGAGCACCTGCGGGTCGAATTCGAGCGTGTTCTTCATCACGGTGCGGTACTTGGCGTTGTCCTCGTCGCGCAGCATGTGCATGAAGGCCGAGTTGTACACGCGGTGCATGCCCAGCGTGCGGACGAAATAGCCTTCCATCAGCCAGAAGGCCTCGGCCAGCAGCAGCGTGTCGGGCACCTCGGCGGCCACCCGGTCGACGACCTCGCGCCAGAATTCCTCGGGGATGGCGGCGTCGAACTCGGCCCGGGTCATGCCGTGCTCGGAACGGGAGGGGATCGCGCCGCCCGCGCCCGGCTCGGGGAACCACAGGCGCTGGATGTGCTTCTTGGCCAGGGTCATGGCCGCGTCGAAGCGGATGATGGGGAAGTTGCGCGCCACGTGCAGGATGGTCTGGATGACCGCCTCGCGCACTTCCGGCTTGAGTAAGTCCAGTTGGGCGGTGTCGTTCCAGGGCATGGAGGTGCCGTCGTTGCCGTGGTAGATGTAGCGCACGTCGCCCGTCCAGCGATCGACGCGCTTGAAGACCACCGCGGCATCGGTCTTGATCGTAGTAGTGGTCTTCGATGAAGATGCCCACGCGCGAATCGTTGGACAGGTCGGCGCTGTTGAAGGAGTAGTTCGGGTAGGGCGAGTAGGGCAGGGAAAGGAACCAGTCGGGATGCTCGACCACCCAGCGCGAGTCGATGCCCATGTGGTTGGGCACCATGTCCGCGGAAAGGCGGATGCCGCGCTGCCAGGCGCGGGAGCGCAGGTTCTGCAGGGCGTCCCAGCCGCCCAGGTCGGCGGCGATCTGGTAATCCATCAACGAATAGGCCGAAGCGACCGCATCCGGCTGGCCCATCATCTGCTTGATGCGCTGGGAGGCGAGGCTGCGTTCCCACAGGCCGATCAGCCACAGCCCGGTGATGCCGCGCTGCGGCAGCAGGTCCAGCTCCTCGTCCGGGATCTGGTCGAGGCGGCGTGATGGAGCGCTGGTATTTTCTTGACAGCTGGTCCAGCCAGACGTAGGAATTCTTGGCGATCAGCACCAGGCGCGGCATCCAGTCCTTGTCCGGGCTGAAGCGTTCATATTCCGCATAATCGTGACCGCCAAAGGTCATCACCGGGGCCTGCCCGCCGAAACCTCCCGGCCCGGTGGAGCGGATGGCCTCCTCGCTGGACGAAGTCGATGCCGCGCAGGATCCTCATCACGAAGGCTTCGCCCAGCAATCCCCCCCAGCGGGTGAGCAGGAACTCCAGTTGGGCGGTCAGGGAATGGGGTGCGACGCGGGCGGGTGCCAGCAGGGCATCGATCAGGGACTCGTTCTTTCCTGTTTTTGCCTGGTCGCCAAAGCCTGGCTGGCTGTTGAAAAATGCCTTCAAGCTGTTGACGGTCTGGTCGTACGGGCTGGCTTGCTTGAGAATTGCTTCATCGAAGAGTTCCCGGTAGGGTTGGGTTGCCGGGTTCAAGTTGGTGATATGCAGGATGAGCAGTTCTTCGATGGCAGCCTGGCGGTTTGGACGTCCGGCAGTATGCATCTCCAGGTAGCGGCTGGCTTCCACCTCGCCGCGCTGGACGGACATGGGAGGAAATTCCTGGATGAACTTGAGCAAGGTCAATGCGACATCCGGACTGGCATTTGCCAGGGCTCGGCTCATGATGCCCGGATTCTGCAGCTCGTACTGCCGGAAAAGGATGTGCTGGATTTCGTCGATCAACCCCATGGCATTGATGTCGCTGGCGGGCACCACCTGGCCGCGCACCAGCGACATGCTTTCGGCGAATCGGCGGGCAGCGGCAAAGTCGGCGATGACGGCACGTCCATCCAAACCGAAGAGGGCTTGGTCGAAATTGTATTTCTGGCGTGAATTCTTGGATACATGGAATTCGAACTCTACCATGCCGGCCTCCTGGGTGCGATTACTGACGGCATAATCATACCCGATAAAAGAGAATGAGATAACAGTATTTGTGGAATTCGTCAGGGCTTTCGAAATGATCTCTTTCCAATTCCTGGACTTGCCCCCACCGCCCTGGACCGGTCACCTTCCCCAAATCCTTCTTGCAGCTTTGGGGGAGGCAGGAGGGAGCGTGATCGGGCAGAATAAAATGGGGTGGGATGAGTCCCACCCCGGGAGGTCGCAGGATTCAGGTGGAGATTCACTAGGTTGCGCGTTTGCCGGGCCACAACCATCCAGCCAACCCATAGAGGATTCCCAGGAGGATCAATGTAAATTTGGCAGTCGCAAGAACGCCGATGACCACGGCGAGTTCAACCCGCCCACGAAAGAGTTGTTGGAACTGTCCCAGGTTTTCCAGCCCGTCCAGGATGGCAGCCAGGAAACAGGCAATCCCACCCAGCTCCCAAGCCTGGCGAAAAAGCCGGGATGGCGACCTGCTGCCAGCAGGGAGCCCAGTGCCAGGGCCGCGGCATAGACGGACATGAAGAGATAATCGAATCCCAGGCCAAAGGCAGCGTATTCGCGGGCGGTGGCTCCCCAGGAAGAGAGGATTGCGGAGGTCTTTTCCGCTGTCCACGCCAGTTGGAGGGAGATGATCCCCATCGGTGCAGCGGAGGTGGACAAGGGACGATTCAACAGTTGGAACAGGAGCATCAGGACCAGGGTCCAGGCGAGGAAGATCCAGAACAGAGGCTTGCGCACACGCTCAGGCAGCCATTGGGACGGATGTTTCATGGAATGGCGATCCGGTAAACGCGGTGATTCTTGTATTCGACGCCGTTCAGGTTTTTCAAGTCGGCGCGCATCTGCTTGGTGGTTTCCGCCACCTGGGTCATCTCCACGTTTTCGAACTGGTTGAAACTGAAGATTGTCTTGGCCATTTCGTTGTACAGCAATGCGTTTCCGCCCGTTCCCTGGAACTCAGGCAGTACGCCCATGCCGTTGCCCGAGACGGTCTTGGTCCGTTTCATCTCGAGCAGGATGTCGACGATGCCAAAGGGGAAGAGGCGCCCCTTGGCGCGCTGCAGGGCTGCAGACACATCCGGGAATGCAAACAGGAAGCCAACGATGTCGTCATTGTGCATGATGAGCTTGATCAGGCGGTGATCGGCGACCATGAATACATTCTGCACGGCGTAATCGATATCGCCCTGGGTAAAGGGATAATATTCCCAGTTATGGATGAAGGTGCGGTTATAGGTTTCACCGATGCGCTGTGCCCACGAGATGAGTTCCTTCTTGCTCTTGAATTGCTTGACCCACAGGTTGCCGCGCTGCATCGCCCATTTTGAGATCTTCTCCACGCGTTCAGGCACTTTGAAGGCTTCGGCAGGCATATAGCAGGATACAAAATCGACTTCCTTCTCGAAACCCAGCGCTTCGACCAGCTTCGGGTAGTAATCATAATTGTAGGTCATCATGGTCATCATCTGGCGATGCTCGATGCCTTCGACCTGGATGCCGTAGCCATCGAACGGCGAAAGACCTTTTGGACCGATCAGGGTATCCAGCCCGCGGGCGCGCGCCCAGTCGAAAGCGGTATCGAAGAGTGCCCGGGCGGTGCCGAGGTCGTTCTCGGCATCGAAGTAATAGAACTGGGCTTTTTTGCACTGATGGTGCTTGTTGAATGGAATGTTCTCGCCGGCGAAGATGCGACCCACCACTTCACCATCCCGCAAGGCGACGTAAGAAATCGCCGCTGGAATGTTCGAAGAAGGGATGTTTCTTCCGGTTGAGAGGCAGGTAGGCGTCCATGAACAGCGGGGGCACCCACTGCGGGCAATCCTTGTAAAGATCGTAATAAAATTGGACAAAACGCTTTACCTGGGATTTATTCTCGGTGTCCACTTTTTCGATGCTGACCATGCGGAACTCCTCAAGAAGTTGATGAAAAAATCTTGTTAAGTATATAACACAAAAAACTATTACAGGTACCATCTTCTGCGCGTGATTTCCCCCCCGGTGCGGTTGACGCCACCTCCTTTGCAGCATAAAATGCATGCAAAGAGTTGAATTTGCCAAGGAGGCTGACCCATGACGAAAACGCATACGGAAGAGTTCCGGGTGAATGGGGAGGAATTGATCGCCAAGGTAAAACAGGTGATCCATGAAGGCAACATCCGCAAGGTGAGTATCAAGGACAAGGACGGCAAGGTCCTGATCGAATTCCCGCTGACCATCGGCGTGGTGGGGCTGGTGCTGGCGCCTACGCTGGCTGCGGTGGGAGCGATCGCCGCGCTGGTGGGCGAGGCGACAGTCGTTGTGGAAAAGGAAGCATAAGGAAGGCTGAAATCATATCCTGGAGTGACTGATCAGGATCGCCCTCCTGGAAGCAAGCTGAATCCTGGCACAAACCGTATTCCATGACGGGACAGGTCTCTTCCGGCTGTCCCTTATGGCAGTCCTGGCCATGTCTTCGCAGTGGAGCAGTGTGCATGTCAAAAAAGATAAACCTCCACCGGGTATTCCTCATCGGGGGATTGACCAGCCTGATCATTGTCTATTCCCTGCTGTGGCTAAAATTGCTTAGCGACCCGGTGGAGTATACCGGCTCGGATTTCATAACCTACTACACGGTGGGTGTGATCGCCAACCGCCACGGGTTGGACCGCGTCTACGATTTCGAACTGCAAAAAGCCGTTGAGGAGGAGATCGTTGGCTTTGAAATTGCGGATTCGAACGTGATGCCTCACAATCATATCCCGCTGCTGAATCCCCTGCTGGCGCTGCTGGTCTATGTCGGTGAACGGACGCTACCTGCTGGGGATGGGTCTCTGGGCGCTCCTGCTGACTCTCGTTTATATTCCCACGCTGTGGATGTTGTTGCGTATCCGCAATCCGACCGGGTGGACGTAAACCTGGTCAACCTGCTTGCCTGCCTGCTGTTCTTCCCGCTGTTTGTCAGCTTGATGAACGGGCAGGATACGGTCCTGCTGGTGCTGGGGGCGGTGCTCCTGTTGGGGGGTGTGACCAGGCGCCAGGATTGGATCTCCGGGCTGGGGCTGGCCTTGATGACCGTCCGTCCGCAGATCGCCCTGATGATGGCTCTCCCATTCCTGTTCACCAACTCCCGGGTTTGGTGGCGGTTCTGCGCCATTGCCGCGCTGTTCGTGATCGTCAGCGTCGCTCCACTGGGCAGGACGGGATTGCTGGATTTTTTCGATATCATGTCCAGCGCAGTGGTGAGTTCGAGAGATTCGGCAATGTTCAACCTGATCGGGTTAATGAGCCGGGCATTCCCGGGTGCTTCCAGCGGGAACGGTCCAGGCGATCGGCTGGGCGGCCTATGGATTGGGAGTGTTCGGGGTGTGCATCCTTTGGAAGAAAAGCCATGCCGTGGATGGGCGGTTGTTGAGCCTGGCACTGGTGCTCAGCCTGTTGGTCTCCCCGCACCTGGTCTACCATGACCTGGCATTATTGATCGTCCCGCTGGTGACCGCTGCCTGGTTGGGAATCGATGCAGCCATCTTGCGCCGCAAAGACTTCGCCTTGTTCGTCGTGGGGATATCGATCCTGCTCCTGACGAGTTTCATCGGTACCCTCTCCCGGTTTGTGGCGATTTATGTGCTGATCCTCCTGCTGCTCGTATACTTCACATGGCCAAAACACATCAACCTGTGGATTTTGTCATTGAGGAAAACCAATCCATATTCTTGACCCTCTTCTTTTGATGTTTTCCGAACCTTACCTGGAAGCCGCCAAATGAAATTTCGAAAATTTCCTGGTTCCAGCGCTCCTACAAATTCTTTCAAGTTTTTCATCTGCCATCCATGATGCGCATCAATTTCCGCCGTGTTTTCATCCTTTCCGGTATCTTTGCCCTGGTCATCAGCTATGCAGCAAGATGGGTGGGTATGATCACGAGTCCAGAGGATCGTAGCGGAACAGATTACATATGTGCGTACTCTGCCACTCGAATTTACCAATTGTATGGTGCTGACCATGTCTATGATCCAACCCTGCAACAAATCTTTCAGCAGGATGTGGTTGGTTTCTCATTGGCGCCTCAACAAGTCCTCCTTTATCAGCATCTTCCCTACTTCCTGCCTTTATTGGCGATGATCACCACTGAAGATTATGAAACCTCCTTCATCCTTTGGACTGCCATCCTGCTGGTAATCCTCCTGTTGACTTCATTGCTCTTCGTCAAGGTTCTGGGCAAGGCTGGCTACTCCCGTCAGGACTTGTTCTTAGCTGGTGCAGGCGCGTTCTTGTTCTTTCCTCCTTTTCTTAGCCTGCTCCTTGGTCAAGATACCATCTTTGTCCTTTTGGGTACCGCAATTTGGATGTGGGGCATCTTGAACAAGAAAGATGCCATCGCCGGACTTGGTTTATGCCTGGTGACCATCCGTCCTCAAGTTGCGCTTATCCTGGCAATTCCCCTGCTATTCAGAAAACCCAGGATTTTCTTCTGGTTTTGCTTTGGGTGCCTGGTCCTGTTCCTGTATGTCTATTTTCTAATCGGTTGGAACGGCATGATGGATTGGATCGACCTTCTCTTGATCAGCTCACAAGGTGAGTTTTATGGAATGCACCTGGAGGATATGCCTTCATTATCGGGAATCCTGCATCGCTGGGCACTTGGGCTTGGAGCGAATAACATCCAATGGATCAGCATGGTCGGATACCTCGCTGCCGCGCTGGGCTTAAGTTTCTATTTTTGGAAGAGCAGGAGCTTCGGTGAAAAGCAACTGGGTTTATCGATCCTCTGCAGCCTGGTCTTTGTTCCCTACCTGCATTACCATGACGTGGCAATCCTTTTGATCCCCATTTTCTGCTTGATCCGAGGACTACATGAGTATGAAATTGGCAAACCAGGCAATCTCGTTCTGTTGCCGTTGGTAATCACATTCTTGATCGTCATAAGCTTTATCACATTTCCCATCAAATACCCGATCCTGTATATTATTATGTTCGGATTAGGGTATGCCCTTCTTCACCCTGATCGAATCAGGATCCTTGGGCGAAGAATTCTGCAACGTTGAAATTGGTGGATGAGATCATATGAAAACGTACCGCAAGGAACTGTGGTTCAACCTTCCCACCCGGCGCGGGTTTGTGAACATCACCCGGGAGGTCGCGGATGCCCTGGCTGAAAGCGGCATTCGCGAAGGTCTTGCGCTGGTCAATGCCATGCACATCACCGCCTCGGTCTTCATCAACGATGATGAGCCCGGCCTTCAACACGATTATGAGACCTGGCTGGAGCAGCTTGCCCCCCACGAACCGTTGGACAGGTACCGGCATAACCGCACCGGGGAGGACAATGGAGATGCCCACCTGAAACGCCAGGTGATGGGGCGCGAGGTGGTCGTGGCGGTGACCGATGGAAAGCTCGATTTTGGCCCCTGGGAGCAGATCTTCTACGGGGAGTTCGATGGACGTCGCCGCAAGCGCGTGTTGGTGAAGATCATAGGAGAATGAAACCATGAAGAAACTGCGCTGGTACGATCATATTTCCATCAACCTGTTCTGGCTTGGATTGAACATCCGCAACACGGCGGTCGGGTCGGTATTCACACCCTACCTGATCGCCTTGTTTGTGCCCGCGGGGAGGCAAAACACTGCTCTCGGTTTCATCAGCACTGCCGGGCTGGTGATCGCCATGCTAGTCCAACCCGCAGCGGGGCTGCTCAGTGACCGTTCCATGTCTAGGTTCGGCAGGCGGCGCCCGTTCATCCTGGTGGGCGGCTTGTTCGACCTGGTATTCCTGGCACTCATTGCGCTTTCGGGTAATTTTGCCATGCTGCTGGTCGCCACCTTGTTGATCCAATTCTCGGGCAACACTTCCCACGGACCCCTGCAGGGATTGATCCCTGACCTTGTTCCCGATGAGCAGCGCGGGCGTTCTTCAGCAGTCAAGGCCGTGATGGAGCTCATCCCCATCGTGCTGGTCGGTTTCACCATTGCCCAGCTGGTGGGAAAAGGCCAGTTGGGATGGGCGGTCTTTGCGGCCGGGGCGGCCATCCTGGTCACGCTGATCCTGACCATGATCTTCGTCAAGGAAGTTCCTCTCGCCGAGAGACCGGCAACTTCGTTCAAGATCCCCATGCTGCGCGTGCTCGGCATGCTGGCGGGGATCGCACTGGGAGCGTTTGCCGGGTTGGTGGGAGGCGGCCTGGTGGGCGGCCTGGTCGGATTGGCTGCCTGGCCCTTCGTGGGCAAAGCCACTGCGCTGGCGATCATGGTGGGCATTGGCGGGGTGGTGGCGATGGTCGTGGCAGTCGTGGCGGGCGTCTGGTCTGGTACCCTCGCCTCCCTGGGCAACGAGGCGCGCAGTCACAAATCATTCACCTGGTGGGTGGTCAACCGCCTGCTCTTCCTGGCGGCAGCCACCTCGTTCCAGGGCTTCTTTCCCTTCTTCCTGATGTACGCCTTCAAAATGACTGCCGAACAAGCAGCGGCCACCAACGGCACCTTGATGACCATCATTGGGCTGTTCATCATCATTTCTGCCTTGGGAGGCGGCTGGATCGCGGATCGCCTGGGCAAGCGGCGCATCTCCTTCTGGAGCGGGCTGGTGGCAGCGGTTGGCGGCTGCCTGGTTCTCTCCACGATCTGGCTGCCGCAAATGGCGATGATCTATGTTGCGGGAAGCCTCATCGGGTTGGGAACCGGCCTGTTCATGACCTCCAACTGGGCCCTGGGCACCGAACTCGTCCCAGCTGGGGAAGCCGGGCGTTACCTGGGGATCTCCAACCTGGCGGGGGCGGGTGCCGGCATGATCGGCAAGGGCATCGGGGGTCCGATCGCCGATTATCTCAATGCCTATCTCCCCGGCTTGGGATATTTCGCCATTTTTGGCTGTTTCGCGATCCTCTTTGTACTCAGCTCGGTGAGCCTGAAATGGGTGAAGGAGCCGGGAAAATGACATTGCTCTACTGGCTGCCAGTCGGTTTGGTTGTTATTATCCTCGGGATGGGTTTAGGCTACTCGTTATACCTGACCAAGCGCTTCCAATTGACCGAAGTTCATACGCCGGCGGAATACGGACTGGAGTATGAAGAGATCACATTCCCGGCGGCAGATGGGTTGTCCCTCGGCGGGGTGTGGATCCCGTCTCCCGGCTCCACACGGGCAGTTGTCATCCTGCATGGGCACGGGGGCAGCCTGGACTGGGATATCCAGCGCGCGCCGTACTTTCACCGGGCGGGATTCAACGTGATGTTATTCGACTTCCGCGCCCATGGCCGCAGCGCGGGGCAGGTGGCGACTTTTGGCTACCTGGAGCGCCAGGACGTGATTGGGAGCCGTGAAATTCCTGCGCTCACGCGGTGTGGAGCGCATCGGGCTGCTGGGTTTCTCTTACGGCGGCATGGCCTCCATGCTGGCCGCGCCGTTATGCGAGGAAGTCCATGCGGTGGTCAGCGACGGCGGCCCGGCACGCCTGCGATCGGCGATCGAAGGGCGGTGCGTCGAGTGGCATCTCCCCCGCTGGCTCGGATGGCTGCTTGGGTACCTGGTGGTGGCTGTCACCTCCGTGCGGCTGGGCGCCAACCTCTTTCTGTATGAACCGCTGCGCTGGGTGGGCAGGATCGCGCCGCGCCCCATCCTGTTCATTCATGGCGAACTGGACCTGTACCTGCCTGATTTTGAGGAGCTTTTCACCGCCGCCAACCAGCCCAAGGAAGCCTGGCGGCTCCCCGGCGTCCAGCACACCAAGGCTAGCGAGGCGCAGCCGGAGGAGTTTTATCACCGCGTGATTGGTTTCTTCCAACAGAACCTGTAATCGAGAACGATAAATTGCCAACGCAGGTTCCCGAAAATTCTTGGTAATACTTTCATATAGGAGATTATCGCGAGGGTTTCCAGCGGTCCATTCTTTCCCACAGGCCGGTGAAGGCACCCCACTTAGCCACCAGCGCCTGCCCGGCTGGTGTGTTCCAATCCCGCTCGATGGCTGCGTGGCAGCGCGGTCCTGCGGAGGGATCCGCATGGTGGCAGTGGCGGCATTCCAGGGGCTGGTGCCCGCTGCCATGCAATTCGCACAGGTTCTCTTGTAGAAAAGTACAGCCATTTCTTGAGTAGAGGTCCAGGGAAAAATTCGCTTCACAACCTTTGAACGCCGGGGACAGCACGCTGAAAGTCCGCTCCGGGGAGAACTCCAACATCATGCGGAAGGCCAGCCCGGTCGCGATAGCCCGCTCCGCTTCCTCCACAGTCCACCACCCTGGACGGGCGCAATAGCCGGTGCACACCGGGCAGGAACAAGGTGCGGAGGGCGGGAAATCGTTCCGAAAGACTCCTGGTCGAGGCTGGATTGTGCCGCTTTCGTGGAGACATCTAGCTCGTCTCCAGAGATCGAAAGGTGAGTGATCCAACCACGTCACGTGGATTTTCCAGGTGTATTGAAAAGCGATTTGCTGGCATCTTTTGATTATACCAACCCGAACCGTTTACACCCCCATGACGACCGGCTCCCTGCCTTTTGAAATGTTTGTTAGAATATGAACATCATCCAACCGAAAGGGTACTGCCATGGAATTCTTCCCCTCTTTGAGTGACCTGAAAAGCGTCACCTGTCCCAATTGCGGTGCAAGCCTGTCCTACGCACCCGGCACGACCACCCTGGTCTGCGAGTTTTGCCATTCTTCTTTTCAGATCCAGACCGAGGGCGCCAAGGCTGAGGATGCCCAGCAGGAAAAGGACCTGCTCACCGCCCTGGCTGGAAAATGGAAGGAAGCCCAGTCGGAGAGCCAGGCGTACGTGGTGAAATGTCCGGCCTGTGGAGCAGAAACGGCATTGGAACAGAACATGTTCTCTTCCGAGTGCACCTTTTGCGGTTCGCCCCTGACCGTCAAGCCGGATACGAAGGCGATCGCCAATCCCCAGGGAGTGCTGCCTTTCAAGCTGGAAAAACAGGCCGCGGCCGCGGATTTCGACCGCTGGCTGAAACGGCTCTGGTTCGCTCCCAACGACCTGAAGAAACGCGCTTCGAGCGACCGCTTTAACGGCGTTTACCTGCCCTTCTGGACCTTCGATGCCGCCACCCAGACGGCCTACAATGGACAGCGCGGCGACCATTATACGGAAGCTGTCAGGCGGGTGGTAAACGGGCGGGAGGAGATCCAGCACGTGGTCAAGACCCGCTGGTCAGTGGTCAGCGGACGGGTGGCGCGCGCCTTCAATGACCTCCTGGTCACCGCCAGTCGCGCCCTGCCGGATAAATATTTAAACACCCTGGAGCCGTGGGACCTGGTCAACCTTGTCCCCTTCGACAACCGTTACCTGAGTGGTTTCAAAGCCGAGGTGAGCCAGGTGACCATCGAGGAAGGCTTCGAAGGCGCCAAGAAGGTCATGGCGTTCGCCATCGACCAGGACATCCGCAGGGACATCGGCGGTGACGAACAACGCGTCAAGCGCGGCGCGCACCAACTACACGGACACAACATATAAATATATCCTCCTGCCTGTCTGGTTGAGCATCTACCGTTACGGGGACAAGGTGTATCGTTTTGTGGTTAATGCCCGCACCGGCGAGGTGCATGGCGAGCGCCCGTACAGCGCGATCAAGATCGCCCTGGCAGTCATTGCAGCGATCATCATCCTGGCTATGCTGGTTATTGTGTTTGGAAATAATTAGTCCCAAGGATGTTGGGATTGACAATCTTTACCTCATTAATAAGCCTATTAAAAGTAATGGTCCCTGGTATTTAGCCAGGGACTATTATTTAGAATGCAATCCTTTTGTTGCAACCTGATGATTTCCAGTTTATCTGGTTATACTCAGGTCTAGGTCGTTTTTACGACATCAATTGGGTTTTCGAAATCCCGAACTGCGAGGAAACATGGCTTCCTTCCCCATTGTAACCCTGACCACCGATTTTGGCCTGCAGGATGGATTTGTCGGCACGCTGAAGGGCGTGATCCTGGGTATTTGTCCTTCCGTACGGATCGTGGATATCAGCCACGACATCCCATCCCAGGACATCCTGGCTGCAGGGTTGACCCTGCAGCGTGCCTGTCCTTACTTTCCAGATGGGACGGTCCATGTTGCTGTCGTGGATCCGGGTGTAGGCACCTCGCGCCGTCCGATCGCCATCCGCGCAGGTGGCCATGTCTTCGTTGGCCCGGATAACGGCCTGTTCAGCTTTGTTTACACAGAATTCGAAGAACGAAATCTGCCGGTGGCCACCTTTCACCTGACCAATAAAAGGTACTGGCTGCCAGTGCTCAGTGGCACTTTCCATGGTCGCGACCTGTTCAGCCCGGTCGCGGCGCACCTGGCTGGCGGTATTGTTTTGGAAGAACTGGGCAAGCCCATCGATGATCCCGTGCGCCTTCCGCTCCCCAAGCCTGAAAGAACAGCGCGCGGATGGTTGGCGCATATCATCGCCATCGACCACTTCGGCAACCTAGCTACAGATTTTCCTGCAGCGTGGATCAAGGAACCAGCGAAAGTGGTGATCCACCTGGCAGGCAGGCAGATCCATGGCCTGTCCACGACCTACGGGGAGAGTTCCTGCGGGAATGCTTGTGGCATTGGTTGACAGCCAAGGCTGCCTGGAGATTGCCGTGAACTGCGGCAGCGCTGCCAGGGATACCGGCCTGCAGGTCGGTGACAGGGTGGAAGTGGTAGAATCAACACATCCGGAGAGGCTTTAGGGTAAGGCAAGTGTTATAGTCGGTGGGTGCCAATGACTGAAATCCCGCTCATCGTCGAAGATCTGTCCTTTCGTTACCGTGACCGGCAGGTACCTGCCATCCGGAATATTTCCTTCTCAGCACAGCCGGGACAGATCCTGCTGATCGCCGGGGCCAGCGGCTGCGGCAAGACCACCCTGATCCGCTGCATCAACGGCCTGATCCCGCGCTCCTACAAGGGCGAGCTGACCGGCCGGCATTTTGTTGTTCGGGCAGGATACCGGCACACCTGGCCGCTTGGCCAAGATCTCGCAGATGGTCGGCACGGTGCTGCAAGACCCGGAGCGGCAGATCCTGGGCACGAGGGTGCTGCACGAGGTGGCCTTTGGGCTGGAAAACCTGGGCCTGCCCCGCGCGGAGATCTACCAGCGGGTGGACGAGGCGCTGGAACTTCCTGAAGATCATCCGCATCTGCAGATGCGTGAAACCTTCAACCTTTCGGGCGGCGAAAAGCAAAAAGTGGCCCTGGCCGGCGTGCTGGCCATGCGCCCGATCCTGTGCTGGACGAACCGCTGGCCAGCCTGGACCCGGCCAGCGCCCAGGAGACCCTGGACATGGTGCGCAGGCTGGCGGACGAAGGCATGACCGTGTTGATGGTCGAGCACCGCGTGGAGGATGTGCTGCGCATCCACCCCGACCGGGTGATGTTCATGGACGATGGCGAGCATCCGCTACCTGGGCGCCGCCGGATGGACTGGACGAGGCGGTGGACTACCGCGAGGTCAAGCTGCCGGCCCGCGGTCATCATGCAGCGGGCCAAAGACGACCCACCGCCCAACTGCGATCAAGCTCCTTCCCGGTGTCAACAGCGGGAGTCCGAGGCGAGCCCACTGGTGCAGTTTCGAGGATGTGCGCTTTTGGCTACGAGCGAGAGCACGAAGTGCTGCACGGCATCAACCTGGAGATCAGGCGCGGCGATGTCATCGCCGTGCTGGGCCCGAACGGCGCCGGCAAGACCACCCTGGTCAAGCATGCCATCGGGCTGCTCAAGCCAAAGCGCGGGCGGGTGCTGGTGGATGGGCAGCGATACGCACGAAGCTGAGCGTGGCGCAGATCGCCAGCACGCTGGGCTATGTCTTCCAAAGCCCCAGCCACATGCTCTTCGCCCCCACCGTGCACGAGGAACTGGCCTTTGGACCGACCAACCTGCAAGCATCCCAAGGCGAGATCGAAAAGGAGGTGGAGGAAGCGCTCCAGATCGTCAACCTGGACGAGCAAGAAGAAGACCCGCCGCTGGCGCTGTCCTTTGGGCAGCAGAAACGGGTCAGCATCGCCGCCATCCTGGCGATGCGCTCCCGCATCCTGGTGATGGACGAACCGACCGCCGGGCAGGATTACCAGAACTACATGAATTTCATGGATGCCATCCTGCAGCTGCCCGGCTTTGAAGCCATCCTGTTCATCACCCATGATGTTGACCTGGCGGTGATCTACGCCAACCGGGTGCTGCTGGTGGCAGACGGCAGCCTGGTGGCGGATGGACCCCCGCAGAAGTGCTGGGCGATCTCGGACGCCTGGAAGCCATGCCGCCTGGTGCCCACCTCGCTGCTGGAGGCCAACCTGGAGCGCCTGGCCGCGTACCGGCCGTTTCATGCGCGCCGAAGCGCTGGCGCATATCACCTAAATCATTCATTTCATACAGAGGAGAATACAAGATGGACAAAAGATCGTTGGATCAGTTATCATGTCGCCCTGGTCGCCGTCCTGGCGTCTTCTTCCTTGGCTCTATCGTCGTGCTGGGCAACGCGATGGGCATCGAACGCCTGCAGACCGGCGAGAACCCGCTGCTGCGCTTCGTCTTCGTCGATCATCGGCCTGCTGATCGTCTTCGTGTGTCTACCTGGCCACCAAGGACAAACAAGGTCTGGGAAGTGGGCACGCGCGAGGTGGTCTACATGGCCATCGGCGCGGCGCTGTATGCCATCTTCTCCTACCTGTTCAACGGCACCGTCTTCGTCGTGCCATCCGTCAGCCAGGTGGCCCTGCGCCCGGCCATCGCCATCCCGATGTTCTTCGGCTATGCCTTTGGCCCGGTGGTCGGCTTCTTCACCGGCGCGGTCGGCAACATGTTCGGCGATGCCCTGACCGGCTTCGGCCTCTCCCGCAGTGGAGCATCGGCAACGGCCTGGTGGGCCTGATCGCCGGGCTGGCCTGCTGTTCAAGGACAAGAAGAAGAGCCTGGATACCGTCCTGATCATCTCGGCGGTGTGCTGGCCGCTGCTGGCCACGGTGATCTACTTCCTGAACCGGACACTGCCCAACATGATGTTCTTCGATGTGGATAACAACATCTTCGGCGATGCAGCCGATCACGCCTGTTTGCCGGCCTCTCGCTCTGATCGGCTTCGTGCTGGTGCTGATGGTGCGCTTCGTCTTTCGGCAAGAACATCGATGTTGCCGCAGCGGTGACCTGGGCGCATGCTGGGCAACATCCTCGGCATCGGCTTTGCCGCCATTTCCGATATCTGGATCAACGGCTTTCAGCCCGGCGGTGGCCATCGTGGGCGAATTCCTGCCCGCTGCCGGCCCGAACCTGATCTTCGCCGCCATCCTGGTGCCGCTCCTGGTGGCTGCCTACGCGTGCGTCCAGACGCAATCCGGACGATAATTGAAGTTTCATTGGTGAGGGTGCGTCGGGAGCGAAGGCTCCTGCTCTCCACTGCCGATCCCTGATCTACACGCTCTGACCTAGTATGCTGGTCACCTGGCGCTATCGCAAACGCAAATCCCTCATCCAATCCTTTGATCCGCGGGCGTGGATCATCTTCTTTGCCTGCTTCCTGGTGTCGACGCTGTTCTTCTGGGATTTCCGCTTCCTGGCTTCCTTCCTGGTCATTGCCGTGCTCGTGTTGCTCACCTCCGGGATCAGCTGGAACGAGATCCGCCGGGCCTGGCTCTTCATCGGCGGCTTCTCATCTTCTTCTCACTGTCCTGACCTTCCTGACCGGGCGCGGCGGCATGGAAGTTTACCAACAGGAACACATCCTCGCGCGAGTTCGAGGCCTCGTTCACCATCCTTGGCTGGCGACCCAGCCTTGAACATCACCGTGGAGCGGATCTTGTTCGCCCTCAGCCAGCTGCTGCGCGGTCTTCAGCATCGCCATCATGACCATCCTGATCCCCTACTCGCTCAACCCGGCCCTGTACGGCATCACCTTCCGCGGCCTGGGGCTGCCGGACAAGATCGCCTATGCCATGGACCTGACCATGCGCTTCATCCCCACCTTTGGGCGCGATTTCCAGCTGACCATGGATGCCCAGCGGGCGCGCGGCTATGAGCTGGAGAAGATCCGGCGGCGGTCTGTTCGAGCAGGTGCGCAAGCTGGCCCCGTTGATCGTGCCGGTCACCATCCATGCCATCGTCGGCAGCGAGGACATCATCGATGCCATGGACCTGCGCGCTTTCGGCGTTGGTCCACGCACCTGGCTGGAAGAGCTGCACTACCACCGGCGCGACCGGGTGTTGATCGCTGTCGGCATCCTGATGCTGGTGGCTTCCTTTGCCATGCTGGTTATTGGTTTGGGGGAATTCTGGATCCCGGAAGCATTGCTTCGCCTGGCGGGCGGATGATACCGCCAAGGGATCCGTGTTAGGCCGGTCCTTTTTCTTCGACCTTTTCCTTTTTCGGCAGCACGAACTTCGCCCAGGCGATCGGGATGGTGATCGCGCATACCAGGGCGGTGACCCAGAATGGCGCCTGCGGACCGAGGCGCTCCCACATCTGTGCCCCGATCCACGGCATGGGCAGCGAGAGGATGCCCAGGGAGGTGCCGAAGAAGCCAAAAGCCAGGCCGCGCTCGATCCTCAGGGATCACCTTCGAGATGAGCGAGTCGTAGGAGGGCATGAGCAGCCCGGTGGCAAATCCACCCAAGATACGCGACGCCGAGGAAGGCTAGCCAGCGAGCGCGCCAGGACCATGGATACCAGGCTGAGTGTGATCAACACGAAGCCAAAAGTGATCATCGTTCTCTCGGAGCGTTTATCGGTCAGCCAGCCACCCAGGAAAGAACCCAGGATGCTGGCAATTCCCCATGCAGAGCCAAGCAGGCCGATCTGCTCCACGGTCAACCTGCCAATTTCGGACAGGTAAATGGGATACAGGTCCCCGGTCAGGTTGTAGGAGGTGTCACCGATGGCATCCGTGATCCAGATCCAGGTGACGATGCCGCCGGCGAATAACAGGGCAAACATGGCTTTCAACTGGGTCGAAAGACCACTCCAGGTCGGTCTTTCGGGGAGGCGGGAGGGTTTGAACCGTTCAGAGCGTGCCATCCAGATGCGCACGATCGTCGCCAGGACATAGAATCCAAATGCCACCCCCATCATCAGGCGGAAATTCAGGCGATAGGCCAGGAATCCTGCCAATGCTGGTCCAATAACGGTCACCACCATGTAAATGCCGCGCGAGATGCCAAAGACGCGCCCGCGCTCGGCTTCATCCGACTGCTCGGCGATGTAGGCGCTGAAACTGGGGCCCACGAAGGAATTGGACACATACTCCACGCACAAGCCAATCATCACCCATTCCCAGGAAGGGGAAATGAAGAAAATCAAGTAGCCAAATACGGCAATGGAGCTGCCAATGGCGATGGCGCGCAAGCGTCCCACCGTGTCGGAGAACCAGCCGCCGAAGATCTGCAGCACCATTGGGACAAGCGAGGCAACCGTGAAAACCAAGCCCACCTGGCCAACGCTGGCACCCAGGTCGACCAGGTACAGAGACAGCATGCTGTACGCCATTTGCCCGGCAATATTCGCCAGGATCATGGCAAGCAGGAACCAGCGCAGGTTAATATTGAGCAGGGAGGCAAATCTTGGCTTCATTGGATCATCTTTACGCTTCAACGCCCCATCTTACCAAGAGTAATTAATTATCGCACGCCACTGGAGTGGGGTTTACCGGGGACTAGGCAAGCAATTCCAGCCAGTCCAGCATGTCTGTGGTGTGGTGCAGGCGGTGGTCATCGTCCACAGAGAGGTAAGTCAACCCGGGGAAGATTCTCGAGGCCAGGCGATGCACAGTATCAATGGGGATCACCTCATCCTTTTTGCCGATGATCAGCAGGGTGGGTACATGCACCGGCCTGGGCAGGTGGCGGGAGAATTCCTGCAGGTGCAATGCCGGGGCCAGCAGGACCAGCTTGCGCACCTGGTCAGGGTGTTTCGCGGTAAAGAGAGCCGCCATTAAGCCGCCCAGGGAAGAACCGATCAGGGTCCAATTCACCTCGTCCTTGAGGATGTCTTCCACCTGGGCGAGACGCACCGCCAGGGGACCGGTAAAATCGGGGGATAGCAGCCCGGGGAAAATCTTGCGCAGCACCTGGGCTTTGTAGGTTTGCCCGTTGCTGTCCGAGCCGTGAATGAAGAGGATGGGGGAAGTATCCATATCCTGATTATACCGGCTGGCTGACAAAAAAACCTCCCGCAGGTCGCGGGAGGGAAAAGCCATCCATGAGAAGTGGAGGAATTATTTTACTGCTTGGCCAGGACGAAAACAACTGCCACCATGCCTGCCCCGGTATGGATGGATAATCCGGGCTTGATCTCGGTAAATATGATCTTTTCCGGGCACGGAAGGTGGGTGCGTAGCATGGCCTCGAACTGGCGCCCGGCATCGGGTGCCTTGACATGCAGGACGGCCATTTTCTCGATCTTGCGCCCGGCAGCCTTCTCCATGGTCAATTCCACGGCTCGATATCCATGACTTGTGCTGGGTGCGGATCTTTTCCAATAATTCCAGTTTCCCGTTCTGCAGGGAAAGGATGGGCTTGATATCCAGAAAACCGGCCATGCCGGCAGCCAGGTGGCTGACCCGCCCGCTCATGGCGATGTACTTCAGGGTGGCAAGTGCACCAAACAGGAATGAGCGTTCGCGAACACTTTCGGCCGCCGCGATGGCATCTTCAATGCTCCCACCCCCTGGCGATGACTTCGGCAGCGGCGAGGACCATGAATCCCTGGCCCATGGCAAGACTGCGGGTATCGATCACCTCGATGCGTTTACCCGGCATCAATTCGGCTGCCTGGCGCGCCGCGGCGTAGGTGGCGCTCATCTCGCTGCTGATGTTGAAACACAACACCGAGTCGGCGCCGGAATCAAATGCCTTGGTGAAGGCTTCCATGAATTGCCCGGGGGAGGGGGCTGCGGTCGTGGGTAGTTTCTTTTCACGATCAATTCGGGCAAAAACTTCTTCATTGCTGATGTCGTATCCATCACGGAAAGATTCCTCGCCGAATTGAATGATGATGGGGACCTGAACGATATCATTTTTCTGTGCCAGTTCTTCCGGCAGGGATGAATCGGTGTCGGTAATGATTGCTACGCGTGACATGCTCACTCCTTTAATATGGAATCATTAAATCATAACACGCATTTTTCTTTTCAGTTACTTTAAAACCAGAGCCGGTGTTGCAAGCTGTTCTATATTGACAAAGTGCAGGACATGTTAAGATTACATATTGTGATTCTTCTCGGTAGCCCATCCCCCCTGGGGGGGGGTGGAAAGAGATTGCCGCGGTAGATCGCCGCAGAGAATGCCCGGGCCGGGAAGGAAGATTGTGGATGAAGGAAGACAATGCAATAAGAAGGTTGCGCACCATTGAAGGGCACATCAAGGGCATCATCCGCATGCTCGAAGAAGATGCCTACTGTATCGATGTGATCCGCCAGGTGCAGGCGGTGGAGGCAGCCTTGAGCAAGGTCAGCACGCAGATCCTGGATGGTCACCTGAATTCGTGCGTCATTACTGCCGTGCAAGGTGAAGATCCCGCCGAACGCCAGCGGGTGCTGAAAGAGATCCTGGAGGTGTTCGAAACATCCACAAAAGTGTGATTTTTTTGATCCACCCATCCTTACCCTATCGAGCATGTGCAAGTTTAGATTGGTTTACAAGCCATTCTTTAGGATCGAATGGCATATTCTTGAAAATAACCTAATTCAAAAGAAGGAGTACGAAATGACAACAGTAACTTATTCCATCCCCACCATTCACTGCGGGCATTGCGTCCACACCATCCAGAGCGAACTGGTCGAGCTGGAAGGCGTGAAAGAAGTCCGCGCCGACGCCCAGACGAGGAAAGTGGTTATCGTCTTTGACACCCCGGCGAGCGAGGAAAAGATCAAGGCTTTACTCTCGGAAATCAATTACCCGGTCGCGGTCTAACTAAATCCTACTCACTTCCATGCCCTTGGAAACCTGGGGCATGGATCAGGCAATCAATGGAACATTCATGACGGCATCCAAACAACTCATTCTTCCGGTCACAGGCATGACCTGTGCCAATTGCGTAGCAACGGTGGAGCGCGGCTTGAAGAAGCAGCCGGGTGTGGAAGCGGCTGTAGTCAACCTTTCCTCTGAAAGGGCCACTGTGACTTTCGATCCGCAGGCAACAGGCTTGCCGGAGCTTATTGCCCGCGTCGAAAAATCCGGCTATGGGGTTGCTGCTGGCGAAGCGGACCTGGTGATCAAGCGCCTTGCGGATGACAGCGATGCCCGGCGGCTGGAAAAAGCGCTGCTCAAGCTCGAAGGGGTGCTGGAAGCACAGGTCTCGGTAACCACGGAACGGGCACGCGTGAAGTATGTGCCCACGGTGGTGACCCAGTCTGAGATCCGCGCCACGATAGTGCGCTCGGGATTCGAAGCGCTGGAGCTGGGCGGGGAGGCCGAGGATGCCGAGGCCATGGCGCGCCAGGCCGAGATCAGCCAGCAGAAACGCCTGCTGATCATCGGGCTATGCTTTACCGTTCCCCTGTTCCTGTTCTCCATGGCCCGCGATTTCGGCTTGCTGGGATGTGGGCACATGCCGACTGGGTGCACTGGATGATGCTCGCCTTTGCCACCCCTGTGCAGTTCTACGTGGGCGGTCAGTATTACGTGGGCGCCTACAAAGCTCTGCGCAATGGATCAGCCAACATGGATGTGCTGATCGCCATGGGATCCTCGGTGGCATACCTGTACTCGCTCCCGATCGTTTTCGGCTGGCTGGACGGGCATGTGTACCTGGAAACCGCAGCGGTGATCATTACGCTCATCCGCCTGGGCAAGTTCCTCGAAGCCAGGGCAAAGGGACGCACCTCGGAAGCGATCAAGAAATTGATGGGCTTGCGCGCCAAGACGGCACGCATCTCACGTGATAACGTTGAAATGGAAGTCCCCGTGGATGATGTCCGCGTGGGTGACCTGGTGCTGGTGCGCCCTGGGGAAACCATCCCGGTGGACGGCGTGGTGGTGGATGGGCGCTCAGCCGTGGATGAAGCCATGCTCACCGGCGAGTCGCTGCCGGTGGAAAAAGGTCCCGGTGACGCGGTCATCGGGGCAACACTGAACAAGCTGGGATCCTTGAAATTCGAAGCCACGCGAGTCGGAAAAGAGACTGCCCTGGCGCAGATCATCCGGCTGGTGGAAGAAGCGCAAGGCAGCAAGGCGCCGATCCAGAAACTTGCCGACCAGGTATCGGCGTTCTTTGTTCCGATCGTCATCGCCATTGCCTTGCTGACCTTTGCGGGTTGGTATTTTCTCGGTCCAGCCTTGCCGGTCAATGCCGACATCAATGCCTTCACCCGGGCGTTGATCAACCTGGTCGCCGTGCTGGTGATCGCCTGTCCCTGCGCGATGGGTCTCGCCACGCCGACCGCGGTCATGGTCGGGACGGGCAGGGGAGCGGAAATGGGCGTCCTTTTCCGCAGCAGTGAGGCGCTGGAACGGGCAGGCCGGGTTTCCGTGGTGGTGATGGATAAGACCGGCACGATCACGAAAGGGCAACCCGCGGTCACGGATATTGTGACCACAAATGAAGAACAATGGAGCCAGGAAGAGCTGTTGCGCCTGGCAGCCTCTGTCGAGAAAGGCTCCGAACATCCGCTTGGTGAAGCCATTTGGGCGGAAGCGACGACGCGCGGCCTCACGCTTGGGGCAGCCGGCAGGTTTCCAGGCGGAAGCCGGTGCGGGTGTGCGCGCTGAAGTGGAAGGTCACGCGGTGAGCGTGGGCAACACCCGCATGATGGAACTTCAAGGCCATTCGATTAACGGGGTGAATCCGGTCGTGGAACGGCTCCAATCCGAAGCCAAGACAGCCATGCTGGTATCCATTGATGGCTCGGTGCGCGGCGTGATCGCCGTTGCCGATACGGTCAAAGAAGGTTCAGCCGAAGCAATCGACGAGCTGCACCGCATGGGCTTGAAAATTGCCATGATCACCGGGGACAACCGCAAGACAGCCGAAGCGATCGCCACGCAGGTTGGGATCGATATCGTGCTGGCAGAGGTGTTGCCGGAAGGCAAGGCAGACGAGATCAAGAAGCTGCAGACCATGGCAGAAAAGGGCCAAAGTAAAAGCCGAAAAGGCAACAAGGCATTGTGGTCGCCATGGTCGGTGACGGCGTCAACGACGCTCCTGCCCTCGCCCAGGCTGATGTGGGTATTGCCATCGGTACCGGCACGGATGTCGCCATGGCTGCCGCGCCAGTAACGCTGATCAGCGGTGACCTGCGCGGTGTGGCACGTGCCATTCGCTTATCCCGCCGCACCTTGCGAACCATCAAGCAAAACCTGTTCTGGGCCTTCTTCTATAACGTCATTCTCATCCCGGCTGCCGCACTCGGTTTCCTGAACCCCATGCTGGCTGCCGGAGCGATGGCGTTCAGCAGCGTGTTCGTGGTTTCGAACAGCCTGCGGCTGCGCCGCGTGAGGATCTAATTCCATGATTGAACAAAATGCCATTCCTGTACAATCATTCCATACTGCCTGTGGTGAAGTGATCACAAACCCGGACGATTATCCCAGCGCGATCCATAATGGCAAACGGGTCTACTTCTGCACTGCCGCATGCCTGGAAGCGTTTCAGACCGATCCGAAACACTGCATGGCTGACACGCTCGAATTCCTGGAAGATTGACGTCTTCCTAACATCCATTTTATATGAAAGGTGATCATGATCAATAAACGCTTTATTGGTATTGTGCCTTTGCTGGTTGTCGTACTCCTTGCCGCCTGTGCACCGAAAGCAGGAGATGGGCAGCACTGCGATCTTACCGGTCGGGCGCGCCTATGCCGAAGGGCAGGAGATCTACTTCATGCATACCGAGGCATCCGATGCGGACGTGGCCCAATTGCTGACCGGCATGATGGAATCCCCCGTGCTGCATGTCCCCTCCCTGGCTGAAACCCCCGACAGCGCCCTGGCGAATGTCTACGTGTTCACTAACGGCATCGAGGGCATGGGACCATTGGGATTTGCCGCAGATGTATTCGATAATCCACCCGGCACGGCAGGTTACAGCCCGCTGCGCCGCTTGAACCTGGTTACCTGGGCAGATCCTTCCATGGCGAGCGAGCTCAAGTCTGCCGAACAGGTACTGGCTGCGCAGGCTGCTGATGAATTGATCATCGAACAACCCGGCGTGGTCATTAACATGCCATTCGTCGTCTGGGATGGCGGGAAACGGTAGCGCAACCAGAAATGGATCAATATATCCTCGCCTTTGTCACCGGCCTGACCACGGGAGGCCTTTCCTGCCTGGCAGTCCAGGGTGGGTTGCTGGCCTCCTCCCTGGCGCACCAGGTGGAACAGGACGTCCTGGCGAACAGCCGGAAAAAAAGGAAGGGCAGGCTCCATCCGAAGACAGCTCTCCCGATCAGCTTATTCCTGCTTTCCAAGTTGGTGGCATACACCATCCTGGGAGCACTGCTGGGCCTGCTGGGCTCGGTGTTGACCCTCAACACCACCGTGCGCGCCATCCTGTTGATCGGCATCGGCATCTTCATGGTCGGGAATGCCCTGCGCATGTTCAACGTTCACCCGATCTTCAGGTTCTTCGCCATCGAACCGCCGAAGTTCATCACCCGCTACATCCGCCGGACGGCCAAGGGCAGCACCGACTGGTTCTCGCCGCTCTTTCTCGGCGCATTGACCGTGTTGATCCCCTGCGGGGTCACCCAGGCGATGATGGCAGTTGCCCTGGCAACCGGCGACCCGCTGCAGGGAGCGGCGTTGATGTTCGCCTTTGTCCTGGGCACCAGCCCGGTATTTTTCCTGGTCGCCTTCCTGACCATGGAGCTTGGGGTCGCGTACTGGAAAAATGGTTCATGCGCTTTGTCGCCGTGGTCATCCTGGTCCTGGGACTGGTCTCCGTGAATAGCGGGCTGACCCTGGCCGGCTCGCCACTGGCGATGTCGAACCTGGCGCGGTCATTTCAACAGGTGCGCAGCGGGAGCATTGGCCAGGCTGCCGATTTGGACACCGGCTCCCAGGTGGCGAGCACGAAGCTAAATCTCAGCGCGCAAAATTATGGTTACTTCCCCCGAACGCTGTTTGCCAAGGCAGGCGAGCCGATCACCATGGACATCGTCACCGAGAACGTCGCCTCCTGCTCGCGGGATTTTGTCATCCCGGCGTTGGGATATGAAACCCTCCTACCGGCGACGGGTATTGTTACCGTGTATATACCCGCACAACCCTCCGGCACGGTGATGCCTTTTACCTGCTCGATGGGCATGTACACCGGCAATATTGTTTTTGGAGATTGAGATGGTCAAACGAACATTCCAGATCCGGGATATGCATTGCCCCAACTGCGCGATGAACATCGAAGCCATCGAAGATAAACTGCCGGGGGTGAAGCAGGTGCTTGCCAGTTACCGGAAAGGCCAGGCAGTGGTCGAATACGACGAAACCCTGGTCAACGAGGCGCAGATCCTGGCGGCTGTCAGGCAGGCCGGATATACCGCCGAGATCCTCCCCTAGAACATCGGATCCCCGCCGCAGCGGGGATCTTCTTTATTTTATCGCCTGGGTTGATCCATTATCCGGGAGCCTGGCAGCCCCGGCGAGCCGCCACTTACAGGGTGATCAGTTCTGTCTGCGGCTTGCTGATGAACTCGGCACCGGTTTCTGTGACCAGCACATCCTCCTCCAGGCCGATATATCCGTATCCTGGCACTGCCAGCCCCGGCTCCACGGTATAGACCTGCCCCGCCTCGAGCAGCATCTCGGGCGATTTACCGTAGCGTTCCCAGCGCGGCCCGAGCATCGCACCACCGTCATGGGCATTGCGTCCCAGCTGGTGACCGGTGCCGTACTCGTATTCCGGGTAGCCCGACCCGGTGACGATGCCGCGGGCGATGGTATCCACCTCTGCACCGCTCAATCCGGGGCGCATGAAGCGCACCGTCTTCTGGATGGCAGCGACGATGGTATCGAAGCCTTTGCGCACCTCGAAGGGCGGCTGCCTCTTCACCAGGACGCATCAGGTAGACCATGCGCTGGATATCTGCGCAATAGGCATTTTTTCGCACGCCGAAATCGAAATGGACGAGATGTCCGCGCAGGAGGCGGATATCGGTCGGTGCGGCGTGTCCCACGGGGGAATCCGGTCCGGAATTGACTGCCGGGCAGCCGTCGTAATCCCAGGCTTCGCTCACCCCGCGCTCTTTCATCTGGTGGTGCATGAATTCAGCCAGTTCCTTTTCCGTCTTGCCCGGCGCCATGTATTGGAAGGTGTTGCGGTAGATCTCCTCGGTCGTTTCCACGGCAGCCCGGATGCGTTCCACTTCACCCGGGGTCTTGCGCCCGCGCAGGCAGGCGATGACCGGCTCAGCGGAGACGAGTTTCCCGGCATGCGGGGTTTCCTGGAGGTACCCTGCCAGGATCTCGTACATGCCGTGGGTCAAGCCGTCTGCGGCAGGATCGTTGGTCGAGGTGTTGACCGCGATCTGCTGGGGATTGAGCCGGTCAAGGATGCGCAGGAGGTCCGGACGGATGGATTGGTCGTAGGCGACCACCTCATCGTAAGCCCCCGTGCGCCTGGCTGTCTCGGCTTCGTAGCGCCCGAGGATGGCGATCCGTTCCCCATCGCGGGTGATGACCAGGGCGGAACTCCAGGTGAGTGTCGCGCCGTAAATGAGCGGCAGCACCGGGTCGGGAACGGCGCTGGTCTCGCGAACGAAGGTCAACCAGGCGTCAACCTTTAATTCATCAAAATCCCCACTGCCTGCTTAACTTTTTCCTGGATCAGGTTCATGAGCGGCTCCTATGGGTTGGCTTGCGGCCAGGGAATATCGACCGGGTCGGTATAGCCATGTTTTTCGACGGTATAGAGTTTCCCGAAGGAAGGTTGGGAACAACCAGGTTCGTCGGTGAAGGAATATTGGGTGATGTACTGGTTGGGCAGGGATGCCGGGGTCCAGACCAGGTACCCAGCCTGGCAAACCCAGACATCCAGGAAGTAACCGCGATCGTCGTCCTCGGTCATCCACACGGTATCCCAAGAGACGGTGACGATATCGTTTTCGTCCCGCTCAGCCTCCACGCCCGTGGGAGCCGCGTAGAGGGCATTGGTGATCGGCAGGTTCACCTCCTGGACCATCATCTTGCTGACATCGCCTTCGATATCGACCAGGGAGATATGCACCCAACAGGGAATGATGAGCAGGTCGAACTTCACATACAGCCAATTGGTGTACACATCGCGACCCCAGACGCGGCCCACATACCCCTGGTGGAGATCGAGTGCATGCAGGTAGGCCTTGTGCGGTCCGTACTGGCAATGGGCATTGGCCACGTTGACCACCACCGTGGGGAAGTTGTACGTGGGGGTGAAAGTGATGGTGGGGGTATTGGTGATGGTGGGCGTGAGAGTCCGGGTGGGGGTGAGCGTGCGGGTGGGCGTGGAAGTACTGCTGCTCGTGTTGGTGGGAGTGAATGTGAGCGTGGGTGTATGCGTAGGCGTCCAGGCGCCCGCAGTGGCGGTTTGCGCCGCGGCATTCAACCTGGCCTGGATTTCCTGGAATGGTGCGCAACTTCCAAGCAGGAGCAGGATTCCCAGGCCAAGTGGGATGAAGGCAGTCTTTTTCAATTAGTGTTTATTTCCAACGGCTCGACTAGGCTCCCGGAACGGCGTTCTGGATGAAGGCAGACAGCTCTTGCTTGAGGCGCGCCAGGGAAGGCATGTGGACATACATCATGTGCCCGGCCTCATAGTAACTCATGCTGATGTGGTCACGCAATTCCGGTTCCAATCCGAGGCGGTTGAAGGTGTAGCGGGTGGCAAAATAGGGCGTCGCCAGGTCGTAAAAACCGTTGGCAACATGCACCTTCAGGTGGGGATTGGCGCACATGGCATGCCGCAGGGTCTCAGCTACATTCAAGTAGCGGTTCTCGTCGTCGGCGTAAGACCACGGCCAGACCTTGCCATTCAGGATCTCGTAAGGCAGGTCGGACTCGAACTTGAGCTCGGTCTTCACATAGTCATAGAGCGCGGCAGTGTACGGGCCCATGATCGCGTCCATGCTGGGATCGGATTCGATATATTCACCGGCTGCATCCCGGTCCATGCCCAGGAAGCGGCGAATCAAGACGGCCCACGGTACGCCGGCTGTCGCGCAATAACTGCTTGCAGAACGCGGTAGATCACCGGGCGCAGGTTGGTCTGCAGGATGTATTCTTCGCTCAAGCCGGTATAGCGTGCCAGTTTTTCGGCAATCACGAGTTGCTGGCGCTTGCTGAGCGCAGAGCCCTTGGCCAGCGCGGCAGCGTATTCGCCCTCGGCGAACTTCTCCACCTCGGCCAGGAAATTCAGCAACGGTTTGCGCGTGCGCACTTTTCCATGGAAATGGGCGGTGGCGGCGTAGGTGGGCAGGAAGAGCATGTAGGGCAGGTCATTGCCGTAATCGAATTCCAGCGTGCTGAAATCCAGCACGGCCGAGATGAGCATGATGCCGTTCAGGTACAGGCCGTGGCGTTTCTGCAAATAGCCGGAAAGACCGGCGGAGCGCGTCGTGCCGTAACTTTCGCCGGCCAGGAACTTGGGCGAAAACCAGCGCCCGTAGCGGCTGGTGTACAGGCGAATGAAGTCGCCCACGCTCTCGATGTCCTTCTTGAAGCCGTGGAATTCCTTGGCTTTCTGGCCCTCCACGGGGCGGGAGTAGCCCGTGCTCACCGGGTCGATGAAGACCAGGTCGGTTTGATCGAGCAGTGAGTACTCGTTGTCGGTGATGCCGTAGGGCGGGGGCAGGAGGGCGCCGGCATCGCCCATGACCACCCGCCGGGGTCCGAGCAAGCCGAGATGCAGCCACACGGAGGAGGAGCCGGGTCCGCCGTTGAAGGAGAACGTGATCGGGCGCCTGGACATGTCCTCAACGTCGTCTTTCGTATAGGCGACAAAGAAGAAGGATGCCTTGGGTTTCTCGCCCTCCGATTCCTTCTCGCGATCGGCTGTCTCTTCCTTCATCACGATCGTGCCGGCAGTGACGGTGTACTTGATTTCCATCCCGCCGATGACTACGACTTGCCTGCTTACCACCAGGTTGTCCTTGGGTTCCGGTTTCTTCTCTTCAGGTTTCTTCTCTTCCGGTTTGCTCTCTTCAGCCTTCTTCTCTTCGCTCATGGGTTCCTCTGCAGTCCTGGATTCTGATACCAAACTATTATACCCAAACCTTTGACACGGCAAAGTTTTTCCTGTATATTTGGATTATAAATGTCCTTTTAGGAAATTTATGGCCTCTTTTTCTTCACAACCATGCACCCGGCTGTCTACCATGGGCAGCATAAATCCCCGCCTTATTTTGAGGGCTGGTACTATAAACTGGTCTCCGCTGATCAATCATCTCGTTTTGCGGTGATCCCGGGTGTGATCCTGGGGGAAAAGGGACACGCCTTTGTGCAGGTGCTGGATGGCACGCTTGCCTCCACGCAATACCATGAGTTTCCTCTTTCTGATTTCCGGGCCTCCGAGAAGGAATTCGAGATCCGCATCGGGAACAACACCTTCAACATCGACGGTTTCTCCCTGGACCTGGATACGCCTGCCGGCAGGACCCTTGGAAATGTACACGTCCACTCCGCACAACCCTGGCCCGTGACCTTGGCCTCTCCCGGCATCATGGGCTGGTATGCCTGGATGCCGGCAATGCAATGCTACCACGGCGTATTGGGATTCGATCATGCCCTGTCCGGCTCCCTGGATGTGGACGGCAGGACTCACGATTTCACCGCCGGGCGCGGCTACATTGAGAAGGACTGGGGAGCCGCTTTCCCTGAAGGCTACGTCTGGATGCAAACCAACCATTTCGAACGCCCGGGTGTCTGCCTGACCGCCTCCGTGGCGATCATCCCGTGGTTGGGATCTGCATTCCCCGGCTTCATTGTCGGCTTGTGGATGGACGGCAACCTGTACCGCTTTGCCACCTACACCGGCGCGCGCCTGGAAAAACTGGCGATCACTGACGAAAGGGTGGAATGGATCCTGGTCAACCGAAGCCAACGCCTGGAGATCGTTGCCAGGCGAGCCGAAGCAGGCCTGCTCAAGGGTCCCACAACGCTCGACATGGGCAAGCGCGTGGATGAGACATTGAAGGCCAGCGTTTGGCTGCGCCTGACCACCATCACTGGAGATTTAATTTTCGAAGGGACAGGCTTGCATGCCGGGTTGGAAGTTTTCCAGCCGGAGAGGTTGCTGGAAATGGTAGGGGTGAAACGGAAGTGATCTTCCCCTAAGTAAACATCCCGATCTCGATCCCGGTCAATGCCTTGAGCAGGTCCGTTGACTTCAGGATGATCGCCACGCCGCGCACGCCGGAGCCGATGGAGATCTCCTCCGGCTTGAAGACGCTTTCGTCCGCCAGGATGCGCACCGACTGCGGAAGCCCGAGAGGGTTGACGGTGCCCAGCTCGCACCCGGTGACGGCGAGCACCTCTGCCTCGGTCGCCATCGAGAGCCGCGAAATTCCCAGGTGGGCGCGGATCCGTTTCCAGGACACCTGGGCGGGGCCAGCCATCAGCACCAGCACAAAAGCTTCACTGGAGATGCGGAAGAGGATGCTGCGGATCACCTGACCAGGTTCCTGCCCACGGGCACGCGCAGCCTCCTCCAGGGATGCCGGCGGCTGGCTGTGTTCAAAAATCCTGTACGGCAGGTCGAGCGTGTCCAGGTGCCGGGTGGCTGCGGAGGTGAAGGTCATGCCGACACTATACCACAAGGTCCAGCCTTTGACATTTCGCAGCTCTTCGCTTATAGTACCTTCCAACCCAGCACAGGAATAACGAGGAGAAACCAATGACCCGCGATGAAGCTTTGGCAATGGTGCGTGAATATGTAAAGAACGACAACCTGGTCAAGCACATGCTCTCCGTGGAAGCTGCCATGGTTTTCTATGCCGAGAAGTTTGGCGAGGACGTGGAGAAATGGGCCGTGACCGGGCTGCTGCATGACTTCGACTGGGAGATCCATCCCACGCTGGAGGAGCATCCCCAGGCAGGGCGAGCCCATCCTGCGGGCACGTGGTGTCCCGGAGGAGATCATCCGCGGTGTGCTGAGCCATGCCGACCATCTCAACCTCCCTCGCCAGTCGCGCATGGAGAAAGCGCTGTATGCCTGCGACGAAGTCACCGGGCTGATCACCGCGGTAGCCTATGTGCGTCCTTCCCGCTCGCTGCTTGACCTGGAAGCCAGCTCGGTCAAGAAGAAATGGAAGGAAAAAGCCTTTGCTGCCGGCGCCAACCGCGCGGAAATCGAGAAGGCTGCGGCCGAATTCGGGATCGACCTGTGGGAGCATGTTGCCAATGTCATCACTGCCATGCGGCGGATCGCCCCGGAGCTGGGGCTGGTGGGGAACATCCAACCCCAATGAAATATCAAAACCCTTCGAATCCATTTTTCCCGATTCCGTGACCAACGATAGGTAATCTCTTATTGAGCTATTCCCCTTTCTGCCCCTCCTGCCTCCCCGAAGGGGATTGGGCGGGGAAAGCTCAACTCGTGAACATAATATTCGCAAAATAAAAAGCCTCTCACCATCTCGATGGTGAGGGGCTTTTTTGTGGCTTCTTTTCTTTGTTGCGGTCTTTTTTGGTCTACTGCCTGTCTTCTTCGCAGCGGAGTCGTCTTTTTTGGTACTGCCTTTCTTTCCAGGGAGCCTTTTTTTGGGCGGCTTTTCAGCCTTCTTTATCACTGTCACGAAGCGTTCCACCGACCACGCTTCCACCAGGGCGACCACCGAATCCCCGGCCTTGACCTCCACCACGACCTCACCCCGCAGTGTAGCCCGCTTGCGCAGCGGAGCTTCATCCAGCCGCGACATCTTGGGGGCGGCCTTCAGCAGGTGCAGGGTCACGATGGCGTTGGGTTTACCCAGGCCCAGTCCAGCCAACTTCACACCCCGGGGGAGTTCCCAGGCGATCACGCCCTTGCCGTAACGTCCCTGGGCGGGGAAGTCCTTCAACTCCACGCGTTTTCCCTTGCCGTCCGAGGCGACCAGGAATAGGTCACCAGGACCGGGCAAAGTCTGCATGCCGATCACTTCGTCGCCCACGCCCAGCTTGACCCCGTTGACCCCTGCCGCGGCCATACCCATCGGGCGCACCTCTTCTTCGCTGAAGCGGATACCCATCCCCAGCGCGGTGGCAAGGAGAATCTCCCTGCTTGCCATCCGTCAAAACCGCCCAGCCCAGGCTGTCGCCTTCGTTGACATTGACCAGGCGGAAAGTCTGTGCGGACGGACCGGGCAGATCGCCCACGGGCGATTTCTTGACCATCCCGCCTCGCGTAACGGTGAGGATGCTGGTCGCTTCGGGCAGCTCGGACTTGCGTGCCGGCAGGGCAAAAGCAACCACGGGAAGATCGTCCGGCTCTGAGAGGGGATACCTTGTTGAATGGATTACCGTCAGAAAGCTTCTCAGCCTCGGGCAGGGTGTGGACGGCCACCGCGGCAGCGAGTCCCTTCCCCGAAGCCAGGTAGAGCGTATCGGTGGCGTTGGCTCTGACCAGCAAGCGCGGCGCCTCCGAGCCGGAAAGCCGGGGTTGTTTTTCGTCGCGACTGCGGGAGAGGAGCCCCTCGCTGGTCATGCCGATCCAGACCACCTGTTCCTTGACCAGCTCGGCGGCGGTCATGGGGGCTTTCCTGGCTTTGCGCCCCTTCAGGCTGACGATCTGCGTCCGGCGGCGGTCACCGAAGGCAGCCTTTACCTTGAGCAGTTCCTCCGCAGCCACACCGCGCATTTGCTTGGGGGATTTCAGCAGGGCTTCCAGTTCCTTGATCTGGACCAGGGTTTCCTTGTATTCTGTCTCGATTTTCTTGCGCTCCAGGGCTGCCAGGCGGCGCAGCTGCATCTCCAGGATGGCGTTTGCCTGCAAATCTGAAAGCTTGTAACGTTTCATCAACCTTGCCCGGGCGCTTTCCACGTCCGGGGAGTTGCGAATGAGGCTGATGATCTCGTCCAGGTGCTTGAGGGCGATCATCAGGCCTTCCAGGATGTGGGCGCGGGCGCGCGCCTTTTCCAGGTCGTACTCAGCACGGCGTCGGATGACCACCAGGCGGTGGTCAAGATAGACGCGCAAAGCCTGCTTGAGGGTCAGCAGGCGGGGTTCATTTCGGCGGTCCTCGTCGGCAACCAGTGCCAGCAGGTTGATGCTGAAGGTGGACTGCATGGGTGTGCGCTTGTACAGGTTGGCGAGCACTTTCTCGGGTTCGACATTCTTGGTCAGTTCGATGACAATGCGCAGCCCCTGGCGGTCGGATTCATCCCGCAGATCGGTGATGCCTTCCAGGTTGCCGTCGCGCACCAGTTCAGCAATTCGCTCGATCAGGCTGGACTTGTTGACCTGGTAGGGCAGCTCGGTGACGATGATGCGGCTTTTACCCCGTTCCATTTCCTCGATGTGCACCTTGGACTGGATGGTCACCTTGCCGCGGCCCTTGCCGTAGGCTGCCTCGATGCCTTCTTCCCCCTTCTGCTCGATGATGATGCCGCCGGTGGGGAAATCGGGCCCCTCGACGAATTCCATCAGGTCATCCACGTTGATATCGTCGAGTTTTTCCCATTTTCCGAGCATGAAGACGCACGCGTCCACGATCTCGGACAGGTTGTGCGGTGGGATATTGGTCGCCATGCCGACGGCGATGCCGGTGGCACCGTTGACCAGCAGGTTGGGCATGGCGGAGGGCAGCACCATGGGCTCGGTGAGCGTGCCGTCGAAGTTCTCGGTGAAGTCAACGGTATTCTTGTTGATATCGGCGAGCAGGTCCAGCGCGGGCGGGGCAAGACGCGCCTCGGTGTAGCGCATGGCAGCCGGCGGATCGCCGTCCACGGAGCCGAAGTTGCCCTGTCCATCCACCAGGATCGTGCGCATGGAGAAATCCTGGGCCATGCGCGCCATGGATTCGTACACCGAGGCGTCGCCATGCGGATGGTATTTGCCGAGAACCTCGCCGACGATGCGGGCGGATTTTCGGTAGGGGCTGTCGGCGCGAATGCCCATGTCGTACATGGCGTACAGGATGCGGCGCTGAACCGGCTTGAGGCCGTCACGGGCGTCGGGCAGGGCGCGGGCGACGATGACCGACATGGCATAGTCGAGATAGGCAGCCTGCATCTCGTGGTCGATATCAATTTTGCGGACGAGTCCGAGTTCCATATTGAATCTCCAATCCTCACACCAGCACCCCTCTTCCGCTGGGAGAGGGGTGGGTTTGAGGAAAATCTGTTCTATCCGGCTATCTTACGGGGAAAGGTGGAAAGCGTCAAGGCAGGCGGGAGATCAGGGCGTGATCGAGAGCGTCGTGGTCGCCGATTTGCCAGCCAGTCCATCCTGCGAGAATAACGTTATCACTACTTTGAGGTTATGACCGGTGATAAGGTAGGAAAAAGGCCACGGGTTGGTCGTCGTCGAGATGCCAACCTCGTTGGGCTCCAAGTCGATCCAGGTCGTGGTGGCAAGACAGCCGGTATAGTCCATAAAATTATTCGAGGTATGTGTCTTCAAGACGCCGGCATCCGTATCGTGGATGTCCACCTGGATCGAACGGAAGGTGAGGCTGCCTGTATTCTTGATCTCCAGGCGCAGGGCATAATTCGGCGCGGAGGAAACCACGCCGAGGTACTTGACTGTAAATCCTGCCGGTGGAGTTGGCGTGAAGGGCTGGGTGGCAATCGGCAGGGTCTGCCAGGGGCCGGTGACGGTGGCATACCGCCCCCACAGCCAGCAGACCTGGGTGGGACTGTCGGGATTGAACACCAACCAGTAATTCGCCACGTTTGTCCTGCCGATGACCTTGGTCGTTTCGCCTGGATAAAGCACTCCCAGTAGCTCGTAAGCCAGGCCGGGTCCGCTGCGGCAATTGGTTTCCGCAGATACCGTCACCATCGGTTGGCTGGTGGTGATGGAAGGGTAAGGGTGGTCGTGAAGGTGGGTGTCAAGGTAGGGTGGGGGTTAACGTGCTGGAAGCGGTCAACGTAAAGGTCGCGGTCGGGGTGTCGCCAGGCGTGCTGCTGACCATGGCGGCGAGGGTCTGTTGCACAGCCTCGGCGATCTGGGTATTGGCCGCCATGGTCGCGGCGATAGCCTGGTCCAGCAGCGCCTGTTGATCGATGGTTGCAGTGGGGATGGGAGTGAGAACCGGCAGGCCGATCAGGTCGCACGCCGCAGTCAGAAGGACCGTTATGGCGCAGGTGATGAAAATGGATTTTCGTTTCATATTAAACTCCTTGCTGGACAGGCAACCGCAAAGCGCAGGAATTTGCTATTCCTTGTCCATCATACGCTTTTTTCATCCAAAAAACAATCCCTTTAAATGACAAACGGGGCGGATCATATCCGCCCCGTTGACTTGGTTTCAAGAGATTAATCGGTCGATCCGCTGTCGGGGATCTCGGTCCATTGGGAGGAACCCGCCTGGTTGAGTGCTTTCTCGACCGCTGCGAAGCGACCATGGAGGAAGCCTGTCCCGGCCGGGATCAGCTTGCCGATGATGACGTTCTCCTTCAAACCGTAGAGCGGATCGGTGGTTGAACCGATGGCAGCACCTGCCAGGACCTTGATGGTGTGCTGGAAGGAGGAGGCCGACAGGAACGAGTCGGTGCTCAAGGAGGCCTTGGTAACACCCAGCAGGATCTCGCTGAACGTGGCGGGTGTCTTGCCTTCAGTCAACATCTGTTCATTGACCCTGCGGATCTCGAGGCGATCGACCGGGTCGCCAGGCAGGTAACGGGTATCGCCCGGGCGTTTGACCTGGACTTTGCTCATCATCTTGCGGATGATGACCTCGAAATGCTTGTCATGGATGTTCTGCCCCTGTGAGCGGTACACTTTCTGGATCTCGGTGAGCAGGTACATCTGGCAGGCTTCGCGGCCCTGGATGCGCAGGACGCGGTGCGGGTTGAGCGATCCTTCGGTCGATCGGTTTGCCGGCTTCCACACCTGTCGCCTTCCTTGACCAGCAAGCGCAGGGTGGTGGGGATCTCGTACTCCACTTCCTCGCTTTGTTCGTAGGACACAATAACCTTGCGTTTTTCGATGCGCACCGTCCGGCATGTTCTGCGATGCGATGGTGGCATCCTCCAGGGTGGCGATCACATCGCCCGTCTTGACTTCGTCCTCATCCTTGACCACGATCGTCCATTCCTTGGGAATGTCGAATTCATCGTTGATCATTTCGCTGTGTTCGACACGCACGATGCGCATATCGGCAAATTTTTCAGACTGGATGATGTGCACCGTCCGTTGATCTCGGAGATCACCGCTTCACCCTTGGGCTGCTTGCGGGCTTCGAAGATCTCTTCCACGCGGGGCAGACCGGTGGTGATGTCGCCGCCAGCAGCCACACCACCGGTATGGAAGGTACGCAGGGTCAACTGCGTGCCCGGTTCACCGATGGATTGGGCAGCAACGATGCCGACTGCCGAACCCATCTCCACCATGGTGCCGCGACCCAGGTCCAGGCCGTAACACTTGGCACAGATGCCGTGGATCAGTTCGCAAGTGAACGCTGAACGGACCTTGACTTCGGTCACACCGGCTACAGGCGATCTTGCGCGCCAGCTCGTGGTCAATCAGCATCGTCCGGCTCAGCCAGCACTTCACCGGTGTTCGGGATCCAGTACCCGGCCGGCAATCAGGCGTCCGTACAGGCGCGAGATCATCGTTTGACCGGCGACATCATCCTTGCTTGCGGATCCAGATGCCTTCGTGTGTGCCGCAGTCGTGCTCGTTGATGATGATATCCTGGGCAATATCCACCAGGCGGCGGGTCAGGTAACCGGCATCAGCGGTACGCAGGGCGGTATCGGCCAGACCTTTGCGGGCACCATGGGTGGAGATGAAGTATTCCTGGGCAGTCAGGCCTTCACGGAAGTTCGAGCGGATCGGCATCGGGATGATGCGCCCGGAAGGATCAGCCATCAGACCGCGCATGCCGGCCAACTGCGAGATGGGTCCAAATCCGCCCTTGGTTGCGCCGGAGTTGGCCATCGTGGAGAGGTTGCCGTCCGGGTCCATGGCTTTACGCACTGCCTTGGCGACATCGGTGGTGGTGTGTCTGCCAGATCTGGATGATGCGCTCGTTCTGTTCCTGTTCGGTCAGCAGGCCGCGGCGGAAATCCGTCTGGACGATTCCACTTCCTTGAGCGCCTTTTCGATGATTTCCTGTTTCTCTGGCCGGAACGGTGATATCAGCAGACCGCAATGGTCGTGCCGGAGCGCATGGCATATTCAAAACCAATGCGCTTGATCTCATCGGCAGTTTCGGTGGTCACATCCTGACCATAAAGTTCGTACACTTCGGCGATCAGGTCCTTCACACCGCCTTTTTCCAGCTGGCGGTTGACGAACTGGATCTTTTCCGGCAGGATGCGATTGAAAATCACGCGCCCAACCGTGGTTTCGATCAACCGTGGTTTCGGGTTCCGGCAGGCGATTGTTCTTATCGTCGTACCAGGTCGTAACCCTGACCTTGATCTTGGAATGAATGTCCACCTGGTCCAATTGATAAGCCAGGTCCACTTCATCAATATCTGAAAAGGCGCGCCCATCGCCCATGTGGCTTGCGTGAGTGCCACATGGTCATGTAGATACACACCCAGGACCATGTCCTTGGAAGGTCCGATGATCGGTTCGCCGTCTGCAGGCTTGAGCAGGTTCTTGGAAGCCAGCATCAGGCGCCGGGCTTCCTGGACGGCCTTATCAGAAAGCGGCACGTGGACAGCCATCTGGTCGCCGTCAAAGTCTGCATTGAATGCGGTACAGACCAGGGGATGCAACTGGATGGCTGAACCTTCGATCAGGGTGGGCTCGAATGCCTGGATGCCGAGGCGGTGCAGGGTGGGAGCACGGTTCAGGAGCACCGGGCGATCCTTGATCACCTCTTCGAGAACTTCCCAGACTTCAGGGCGATTGCGTTCGATGAAGCGGCGTGCGCCCTTGACGTTGGCAGCATAGTTATGGCTCACCAGGCGGGAAATGACGAACGGGCGGAAGAGCTCCAGTGCCATGCTCTTGGGCAGACCGCACTGGTAAAGTTTCAATTGCGGACCGACCACGATCACCGAACGACCGGAGTAATCCACACGCTTGCCGAGCAGGTTGCGGCGGAAGCGACCTTTCTTGCCTTTGAGCATGTCGCTCAGGGAACGCAGTTCCCGGCGCCCGCGGCGGGAGAGAGCCTTGCCGCGCTGGGAGTTGTCGATCAGGGAATCGACGGCTTCCTGCAGCATGCGTTTTTCATTGCGCACGATCACATCCGGCGCGCCGAGTTCGAGCAGGCGCTTGAGGCGGTTATTGCGGTTGATCACACGGCGGTACAGGTCGTTCAGATCTGACGTGGCAAAACGACCGCCATCCAGCTGCACCATCGGGCGCAGGTCGGGCGGGATGACCGGCAGGATGGTCAGGATCATCCATTCAGGACGATTGCCTGAACGGCGGAAGGCTTCCACCACCTTCAAGCGGCTGGTGGCTTTCTTGCGCTTCTGCTTGGACTTGGTGGATTTCACTTCGTGCCAGAATTCCTCGGAGAGCTTGTCCAGGTCGAGACGGCGCAGGATGTCGTAAAATGCTTCGGCACCCATGTCGGCGCGAAAGACCTGGCCCCAGCGGGATTTCAATTCGCGATAGCGGGTTTCACCCACGAAGGTAAAGGGGCGCAGTTCCAACAGCTCATCACGCTGGCGGGCATTGATGTCCTGGTTGGAGGTGGTCTGGTCTTCCAACTGGTTGCGCAGGGCATTCATCTGTTCGTCAGCATGCGGCTTTGCTGGTGGCGGCTTCCATCTTGACTTCATCGAGGGTGCGCTGCTTTTCTTCGTTGAGTTCTTCCTCGATGCTGCTCAACCGTTCCTGGACGACCTTTTGCACCTTGGTGATATGGGATGCAGTGGCTTTCACGCCTTTGTCTGCAATGACCACACCGGTGTTTTCAAATACGACCGCCTCACCCAGTAGCTGGCCTCTGTTTTCCTGCAGGAGGCGTTCGAGGCGTTGACCTTCCTGGATGACCGGTTCCAGGCGGGCAGCAACCTGCTCGTCAGACTGGTGTTCCAGGTCGGCCTTGCGCTGGTTGAGTTCAGCCAGCTTCTTGTCGCGACTGATCTTGATCTCGGCGATCTTGGCATTGATAACAGATGCCTGCTCCCGTTCCGAGATGGAGATTTCTTCCTGGAGGCGTTTCAAAGCTTTTTGGCGGGCTTCCTCGTCCACATACGTAACGATGTACTGGGCGAAGTAAAGCACCCGGTCCAGGTTGCGGCGGGAAATGTCCAGCAGCATGCCCAGGTAGGAGGGGATGCGGCGCGTGTACCAGATGTGGGCAACGGGTGTTGCCAGGCTGATGTGCCCCATGCGCTCGCGGCGCACCGCCGAGCGGGTGACTTCCACACCGCACTTGTCGCAGGTGATGCCTTTGTAGCGTGGATTCTTGTATTTACCGCAATAGCATTGCCAGTCGCGCGTGGGGCCGAAGATGGCCTCGCAGAACAGGCCGTCCTTTTCAGGGCGCAGGCGGCGGTAGTTGATTGTTTCGGGTTTGAGGACTTCGCCATAGGACCATGACATGATGGTCTCCGGCGAGGCAAGGCTGATACGTAATGAAACAAGACCCTTGGTTTCCACTAGTTAGCTCCTGTCTTCCAATTAAAAGCTGCGACTCTTCCCACAGCAAAGAAGCACAAAAGCAAGCGCTTCAGACAAACTTGTCTAAGCGCTTGTTGGCTATGTCGCAGGTGTTCTCTTTTTTCAACGAAAGATGATTATATCGGTTTGGTCAAGATTGGTCAAGAGCCAAAGCGGAGCAATTGCAGGATGTCTGCCAGGGCGGCAGCGAATATCTCCTGCATGATCTCTTCTGAAACCCTGTATTTCCCGCCAAATGAGCCGTCCCCGTACACCTCCCGTGCGGTCCGGGCATCCATCAGGTCGGAGGGGACCGTTGGAGGCACTTTGTCTCCTTCTGGCAGGTCAGCAACGATGGTGAAGGGGAAAGCCTCCAGCCAGTTGGCGTGGCTGGGCTTGATCGCGTGGCGGACAGCCACCGCTTCCACGCTGTGCGCCTGCCACCAGGCGTACCACTGCAGCTGCAAGCCGCTCAGCTCGTTGGCAAGCTCAACCAGGCGTGACTTGACGCCGTTGTTGCCACCGTGACCGTTCAATACCAGGATGCGGCGAAATCCCTGCCCGTAAGCCGAACGGAGGATATCCTCCAGCGCATCCATCAGGGTGCCCAGGCGCAGGCTCAGGGTGCCCGGGTAGGTGAGAAAATAAGGGCTGGAGCCGAAGTTCAAGGGCGGTGCCACCAGCACCCCGCTCTGCTGGGAGGCGGCATCGGCGAGTGCCAGCGGGATGCGGATATCGGTGAGCAGGGAAAGATATCCGTGCTGCTCGCAGGCACCGATGACCAGGATCAAGCGGTCGTCATTCGCCAGGTATTTTTCCACATCCATCCAGTTCAGATCTTCGATGCGCATGGTCCGGTTCCTCTCGAGGAAAGAAAAATGAGCTGGGCTGATTCTACTTCACAAGCGGTTGCCGGTAAAAGGGATCGGAGCATGGAACGACCGTTGCCGGCATTTCGCTTCCCATCCTTTATAATGAGGCATATGTCTCACTACCACCCCGTCCCGCCTCGATTCCTGGAGCGCATGGCAGGCTTCCTCGGCGATGAATTCCAGGCGTTTGCTGCTGTTTTGAATGAGGCGCCGATGAGTGGGTTGAGGGTCAATACGCTGAAACTCGCCGCGGGGGAGTTCGCAGAAAAGGCACCTTTCCCGCTCGGAGAAAAAGTGCCCTGGGCTCCAGGCGCTTTCGTCCTGCCGCCCTCAGAACTCTCACCAGGGCTGCATCCTTATCACCAGGCCGGGCTGTACTACCTGCAAGACCCTTCTGCCATGGCTCCCGCGGGGTTGTTGGATCCACAGCCGGGCGAACGCGTCCTGGACCTGGCTGCAGCCCCGGGCGGCAAGACCACCCAGCTCGCCGCGTTGATGCAGGGGCGGGGGTTGCTGGTGGCCAACGAGATCAAGGATAAACGCGTCGGTCACCTGGCGATGAACGTGGAAAGGTGGGGGGCGGGGAATATTGCCATCACCAATGAGACCCCGGAACGGCTAGCCGATCATTTCGGGGCTTTTTTCGACCGGGTGCTGGTGGATGCCCCTTGTTCCGGTGAAGGCATGTTCCGTAAGGACATGGGCGCACGTTTCGACTGGTCACCGGAGATGGTGGCAGGCTGCGCAATCCGACAAAAGAATATCCTGCGTGTGGCTGGTAAATTGGTGCGTGCGGGTGGAAGCCTGCTCTATTCCACTTGCACCTTCGCCCCGGAAGAGAACGAGGCGGTGATCGCCCATTTCCTGGACGACTTCCCGGATTTTCACGTGGATGAGCTGCCGGCATTACCTGGCTCCATGCCCGGCAGGCCGGATTGGCTGGCGGAAGGCTCGCGCCGGCCGGGGTTGGAGAAGGCGCTGCGCCTGTTCCCCCACCGCATCGTCGGCGAAGGTCATTTCATTTGCCGGTTAAAACGCGAAGGGGAACCACGGCTTTTATTCGAAACGGCGGAGCTGCTGCCGGGAATGGATCGCCTGCAGGCGGGGCTTTGGGAAGCCTTCGCCGCGAAGGTGCTCGAGGTGCATTTCCCGGCGGACAGGCTGCGGGTGCGCGGCGACCGGCTGTATTTCACCCCCGAAAGAATGCCCGACTTTGGCCATCTGCGCGTCGTCCATCCCGGGGTGTGGCTGGGGAATTTCAAGACAGGACGTTTCGAGCCTGCCCATCCCCTGGCTTTATTCCTGCGACATGGCGATGCCAGGCAATCCCTGGACCTGCCCTCCGGCAGCCGGGATTTATCGGCTTACCTGCGCGGGGAGACCCTGGCATCCGCCGGTGAGGCAGGCTGGACCTTGATCACCGTGGACGGCTGGCCGCTCGGCTGGGGCAAAAGGGTGCAGGGGGTGGTGAAGAACCATTTTCCAAGAGGTTGGATGTAGAATTGGAGAAACCCCATCATTTGGCCGGTAGTCAGAGCATGAGAGGAGATTAGAGTAGAGGATGAACACGAAAAAACCGATCGTGAATTACCGTTTCATGACCATCTTCGCCATCATCGTGGGGGTATTTGGAATCGCCCTTCTATTCTTACCAGGTTTTGAGATCTTGTCTTTCATGCTGACGCTGGCGGTACTGGGCGGCTTGATCGGGGGGAGCAATGCCTACCAGGAGCAGGATCGCCAACTACTTGGTCGAAGCTATAAAACGAGCTTCGAGGTGTTACTCCTGATCGTTTTGGCAGCCTATGCTTTGATCGTGTTGTCGAAAGGATTAGGCATCCTGGAAGGTGTGGCGGCCTTCTTGAACGGACATTGGCCCGTCCTGATCATCTCTGCCATGTGTATCGTAATGGGGATAGCGGGATTAAGAAGAAGGGGTGCCGACGGCACAGCGTAACACAGCCTCCTGACAAAATCCCTGACAATTTACGTCAGGACAGGCGGAACAGGCGGCTCGAGCCGCGAGTCCTGCCGGCCTTGGGATGATCAAGTGCCGGTGCTGTTGTAATGCCTCAAGCCGAACTGCCAGAAACGATAGCCCAGAAAAAGCAGCAGGGCGGCGACAAAAGGAGCCAGCCATGCCACCCAGCCCAACTCACGACCGAGAATGTAGCTGGCCGGGTAAAAAGATGCCAGCCCATAGGGGATGATCCAGGTCAGCAGGATGTTGATCGCCTTGGGGTAGATGGTCAGCGGGTACTGGGCAAAAAGGTGGTTATCGAAGACCAGGCGCGTCACCGGGACTGAATCCACGATCCAGAAGGCAGCCGTGCAGGTGATCAGGTTCAGGGCGATGAAGATCAGCCCGCCGCTGATCACGTTGGTCACCAGCATGGCGAGATTGAGGAACGACCAGTGGATGTGCAGCGATATGGAGGCCTTGATGACCAGGGCGACGCCGACCAGGAAGTTGCCCACGCCGTCCTGGCAGAAGCGGTCTGCCAGCAGGTGAAAAAGCGGGATCGATCGGCCGCACGAGGAAACGATCGAAACCGCCGGAGCGGATGTAGGTGCGCCCCAGGGTCCACAGGTTGTCGGCAAACATGTGGTTGATCGACTTGGCCAGGGTGATGAACCCGTACACCAGCAGGATCTCGTCGTACGTCCAGCCGTTCAGCGTGGGGACTTTTTGCATCACCACCCAGATGGCCAGGATGGAAGACGCCTGCAGGAAGATCGTGGAAGCCGCACCAATGATGAAGTTGGCGCGGTATTCCAGCAACGCCTTCAAGCGCTGGCTGAGAAACAGGAGGTAAAGCGAGAGATAGCGACTCATGCTAGCCTCCCTGTACCGTCACCTTGCGGATCGCCACCCGGAAGAACAGGTTGGAAGCCAGCCACATTCCCAGCACCCATAGTCCCTGGGTCAGCCAGATGTGGGGTGCCTGCTCGAGCGGGGTGATGCCAGTCAGGATGTTGACCGGCACCGCAAGCGCCTGGGCGAACGGGATGGCGAGAACGATGGTCCGCAGCCAATCGGGCATCAGTGCCAGGGGAACCAGGCCTCCGCTCAGGAAAAGTGACATTCCGAAGAAAAGAACACCCAATCCCCAGACCTCGGTCGTATAAAAGGTCAGGCAGGCGACGAAATAGACAAAGAAGAACAGGGCTGCATAGCCAAGTATGGCGGATATAAGAAATGCCCCCCAGACGGCCGGCGAGGTTGGCCATTGCAGCCCGAAAACAAAGGTAGCCACCAGTGCCATGGGGATCTGCAGCACCATCTGCATCCCCAGGGCACCCAGGTTCTGGGCAAAATACATGCCCTGGAAGTTGATCGGGCGCAGCAACTGGTGAATGATGCCGCCCTCGCGCAGGTTGTAACCGAATTCGAAGATCAGGTCCACGTCGGTCAAGGGGCGGAATATCTGCGTCAGCAGGATATAGGTTAATGTCGTCGATAGGGATAGTCCGGCGATGGTCTCGGTTCCGCTGTACACGGCGCGCCAGAAGAAGAACAGGATCGCCATGGCGATGGTGTTCAGCACCAGGCCGATCCAGAACCACATCTGGTAAGCCATGAATACCTTGGGCACCATCCCCAGGATGGCAAGGTATTTTGCCGGGCCGCTCAGGAGGCGATTCATCCGCCGGTCTCCAGGGCTCCGTTGTAGATCTGCTTGACGATGGAAGCCAGGTCGGGTTCGGAAAGGGAGAAATCACACACTTCGACCTGGTTCATCGCCTGGGCTGCCACCTGCGAAGCGGTGGTGATCGTGCGGTCGAAGCGCACACGCAACATGATGTTCCTGGGCTTCCATGATCTCGGTGCCTTTGGGTAGTTTCAGGCTGATCCCGGAAGCCGGGGCGACGGTCTCGAAGGTGATCTGGCGGAATTTGCCAAAACGATCCCGGATGGCGGTGATCGGGCCGTCATAAATGATGCATCCCTCATCGATGATGAGCACGCGTTCGCACAGTTGCTCGATATCCCCCAGGTCATGCGTGGTCAGGATGACGGTCATCCCGGAGGCGGCACACTGCATCCGGATGAACTCGCGGATGCGTTCCTTGACGATCAGGTCCAGGCCGATGGTCGGCTCATCCAGGTAGACCACCTTCGGTTCATGGATCAAGGCGGCTGCCAGTTCTGAACGCATCTTCTGTCCCAGCGACATGTTGCGCACGGGCACTTTGAGCAGGTCCTTCAGGTCGAGGGTCTCGATAAACTGGTCGAGGATAAGTTTGAAGCGGGCAGGCGGGATCTCGTAGATGCGGGAAATCAGGGTGAGCGATTCGATCAACGCCAGGTCCCACCACAGTTGTGTGCGCTGACCGAAGACGACGCCGATGTCACGCGGCATTGTCCACGCGCTGGCGGTGTGGATCGCGGCCCAGGATGCGCGCTGTCCCGCTGGTGGGGAGCAGGACGCCGGTCAGCATCTTGATCGTCGTCGATTTCCCTGCCCCGTTCACGCCGATATAGCCGACGATCTCCCCGGAGGAGACCTTAAATGAAATATGGTCGACGGCAACCTTGTTGTTGAATTTCGGCTTGAAAAGACCTTTTACCGCCCCCCCAATGCCGGGCAGCTTTTCGGGTACCTTGAAGACCTTGGTTAATTGGGAGACCTCGATGACAGGCATAACATCCCTTCTGGAATGGTCAGGTGGCATAAGTATACTGGAAATCACCAGGGGCGGAGTAGGTTCCGCCCCTGGTTTCTTTAAATTACGATATTCACCAATTTCTTCTGCGCCACGATGACCTTCCTGGGAGGTTTCCCCTCCAGGAATTTCTGGATCACTTCGCTCGCCAGGGCTGCGGACTGGATCTGTTCCTCGCTGGCATCCGCCAGGATGGTGATGCGGTCGCGCAGCTTGCCGTTGACCTGCACCGGGATGACGATCTCCTCCTCGCGGGCGGCGTCTTCGTCCACACCCGGCCAGGGCTGGGTATGGATCGAATATTTGCGCCCGGTCTGTTCCCACAGCTCTTCGGCGATGTGCGGGCAGACGGGAGCCAGCATGCGCAGGTAGATGTCGATGGCCTCGTTCCATTCCGGGGTGCCGTACGCGCCGGCCTCCTTGGCCTTGACCATCTCGTTCAGCAGCTCCATCAGGCCGGATACGATCGTGTTGAACTCGAATTGGCGGAAATCTCGCGTGATGCGTCGCAGCATCTGGTGGACGCGGCGGCGCAGGATCCGCCGGGTTTCGTCGGAGCAGTCCTGCATGGCTGTGTCTTCCATGACCATCGCCCAGATGCGCCGCAGCCAGCGGACGGTGCCTTCGATGCCGGAGGAATTCCACGGGCGCGCCCATGTCCCAGCGGGCGAAGAACATCAGGAAGGCGCGCACGGCATCCGCGCCGTAGCGTTCCACCAATTCGTCCGGCGGGACGACATTGCCGCGGCTCTTGGACATCTTTTCGTGGTCCTCGCCCAGCACCATGCCCTGGTTGCGCAGTTGGATCATGGGCTCGGGTCCTTCGGTGATGCCCATATCGCGCAGCGCCTTGTGGAAGAAGCGGGTATAGATCAGGTGCATGTTGGCATGCTCGATCCCGCCGGTGTAGGTATCCACTGGCATCCAGTAGTTGTACTCCTTCGTCGAAGGGACCCTTGTCGTACTTCGGCGACAGGTAGCGCAGGTGATACCAGGATGAGCACATGAAGGTATCCATCGTGTCGGTCTCGCGCACCGCCGGACCGCCGCAGACCGGGCAGGCCGTGTTCTTCCAGGTCGGGTGCAATTTCAGCGGCGATTCACCGGTGGGTTTCCATTCCACGTCCTCGGGCAGCAGCACGGGCAGTTCCGCCTCCGGGACCGGGTTCCAACCGTCCTTCTCACAATGCACCATCGGGATGGGCGCGCCCCAGTAACGCTGGCGCGAGATCAACCAGTCACGCAGCTTGTAATTGACCGCACCCTTGCCGAAGCCCTTGGCAGTGACAAATTTGACCGCGGCGTGGAAAGCCTCGTCGGCAGAGGTGCCGGTCAAGGGACCGGAATTGACCATCGTGCCGTGGGCAGGGACGGATTCGGGCATCGTCGCGCCATCCGAGGGGTTCGACCCCGTCCGGCTGGATCACCACCCGGACTTCGATGCCGTATTTCCGGGCGAACTCGAAGTCGCGCTGGTCATGCGCCGGGACAGCCATGATGGCGCCCGTGCCGTAGGTCATCAGCACGTAATCGGCGATCCAGATCGGGATCCTTTCCCCGTTGACCGGGTTGATCGCATATCCGCCGGTGAAAACGCCGGTCTTTTCCTTGTCGGCGGCCTCGCGGTCGATATCCGATTGGCGGGCGGCCTGGAGCTTGTAGGCTTCCACTTCGGCCTTGTGCTCCGGCGTGGTGAGTCTGTCCACCAGGGATGTTCGGGTGCCAGCACCATGAAGGTCACGCCCCACAGCGTATCGGGCCGGGTGGTGAAGATCTCGAAGGGATCCCCGCCTTCCGTTTTGAAGGTGACCATCGCGCCCTCCGATCGCCCGATCCAATTGGTCTGCAGGACTTTCACCCGCTCGGGCCAGTCCATGCCTTCATAGTTCAGTAATTCATCGGCATAGGCGGTGGTTTTGAAGAACCACTGCTCCAGGTCTTTCTTGATCACCGGGGTGCCGCAGCGTTCACAGTGCCGGTCCTCGCCCCAGACCTGTTCGCGCGCCAGGGTGGTGTTGCAGTTCGGGCAGAAGTCCACCGGCGACATCTTGCGGTACGCCAGGCCGTGCTTGTAGAGCTGGATGAAGAACCACTCGGTCCACTTGTAGTATTCCGGGTCGCAGGAAACCGCCTCACGGCGCCAGTCCCACATGGCGCCCATCGAGCGCAATTGGCCGCGCATGCGTGTCAATATTCTCGAAGGTGCGCTTCATCGGGTGGATGCCGTCCTTGATGGCGGCATTTTCAGCCGGCAGCCCGAAGGCGTCAAAACCGATGGGGAACATCACGTTGAAACCGTTCATGCGCATGAAGCGTGCCCGGGCATCCGAGGGGGTCATGGCATACCAGTGACCGATGTGCAGGTCGCCGGAAGGATAGGGCAGCATGGTCAAAGCGTAGTGTTTGGGCTTGCTTTCGTCAATATCGGCGTGGTACAGCCCATCTGCATCCCATCTGGCCTGCCATTTTGGTTCGATTTCTTGGGGAATATAGTCGCTCATTTTGACCTCAATGTATATTGCAAAAAATTGTTGAACTCATGCAGCAGGAAGGGATTCTTCCTGCATCTATTTGTTGATCTTGGTGCTTGCACCCACCCGGAGGCCCGCGAGCGCCTGAAGAACATCCGGCACAAGAAGGCAGGGGTTCATCCAAACGCAATTATTGGGCATTATTTGCATTTTTCATCGCGCGCCTCCTTTTGTAAATGATCCTGAATGGTCCTGACCTGGTCTTTCCAGGATACTTCCCGGTCCATGGATGACCTGGAAACAAAAACCTTCATCCACTCAGGGACGAAGGTCAATTCCTCCGCGGTACCACCCGGATTATGTCATCCCATCCATCCAGTGCAAGAGAATATGCCAGCGATGGAGATTACAACATCACTCATTGGCGATAACGGGCCGATCCGGCGCTGACTACTGTTTTCACCAGCGCAGTCTGCCTGACGGACAACAGGCGAGTTCGGTCTTGCTGGTATTCCCGCGGATACCGCTGAAGGGCTTCCACCTCGCTCTCCCTTCTCGCTGACGGGATGACCTACTACTCCTGTCATGACTTTTTATTAAATTTTCGCCATTATAGCACAATCGCGACCAGTGACTGATCGCGACTGCCTGTGGACCCAGCGAGATTCGAACTCGCGACCTTCTCAATGCCATTGAGACGCGCTCCCAACTGCGCTATGGGCCCATATATTATTTGATTGTCGATTGCGGATTGTAGTCCTTGCGGACGGTCGACAATCGATCAATCCGCAATCTACAATCCTGGTGGACCTGAGGGGATTCGAACCCCTGGCCTCCTCAGTGCGATTGAGGCGCGCTCCCAACTGCGCTACAGGCCCGCTGCACACCCAGGAGGGGTATTATTGGGCGAACGGTATTCTACCTGAGGGGAGGGGGAATGTCAAGCAACCCGCCGGGTGAATTTGGCTGTAAAATAGACCATAAAAATCTACTCCATGGATCCCTATGGCTGACAACAATAAACCACCCGTCTATCGAATCACCGACCTGGCCGCGGAGGAACGACCGCGCGAACGGCTGCGGAAACTCGGCCCGCAGTCCCTGGCGGATGCCGAACTGATCGCCATCCTGATTCGCGTGGGCGTACCCGGGGAAAATGCCGTCCAGGTGGGGCAGCGCCTGCTGCTAAAGTACAAGGGCATCACCGGGCTGCACCGCGTCCCCTATGAGGAACTGATCCAGGAACACGGCATTGGTGAAGCAAAGGCGGCGCAGATCAAGGCCGCCATCGAGCTGGGTGACCGCATGAGAAGGGAAAAGCTTGAGGAGCGCACCACCATCAACAGCCCCGAGGATGCCGCCGCCCTGGTCAGCCATGAAATGTCCGTCCTGGAGGAGGAGCACCTGCGCATTTTCCTGCTCGATACGCGCAACCACGTGCTGGATATCGTCGAGGTGTACAAGGGGGCGGTCAATTCCTCGCAGGTGCAGGTGGGGGAATTGTTCAAGACCGCCGTGCGACGCAATGCGCCTGCCATCATCGTCGTCCACAACCATCCCAGCGGCGATCCCACTCCCAGCCCCGATGACGTCGCCGTGACCCGCTCGATCGTCCAGGCGGGCAAGCTGCTCAACGTGGAGGTGCTCGACCACATTGTCATCGGGCAGGGGCGTTGGGTGTCCTTGAAAGAACGCGGCCTGGGTTTTACGTAAGGTTGACCTGCAGACCATCCCCTGTTCAGATTCCAAGTAAATCAGCGGCTGCCGCGCACAAAAAAGCGGTCGAATTCCCCCCGGAAGGATTCCCATTCCTGTTGGCATTCATCCACGCGTGAACCAATGGGACCGGCAGCCACGGCTTGGGCGAATTGCTCCAGCAGCTCGCGGCGCCCCTCGGCGAGGGCTTCCACCTGGTCGTAGCCCACATTACGTACCCAGCCGGTCAGTCCCAGGTGCACGCCCGCCTGCTGGACAAAGGCGCGAAATCCAACCCCTTGCACCCGTCCATGCACATGGATATGCAGGCGGCTCAGTCCTGGGTTGGGATCTTTTCCCTCTGAATTCACGGCGCGTGCCTCTTGTCCATTCATGGGGACCATGCTCATCTTCCCAGGAAATACAAAAGCGGGGTCAGGGTCAGGGGGCTCAATATCGTGCTGATGAAAACGACAGCAGTCACCAGCGAAGGTTCCAGGTCATATTCCGTTGCCAGGATGGTGGTCATCACCGCGCTGGGCATGCCGGCCTCGGTCACCCCCGCCTGGCGCGCCGCCGGGGGCAGCCCAAAGAGGGCGGCCAATCCGAGGGCAATGAAGGGTCCGGCAACCAGGCGGCAAAAGACCGGTATGCCCAGGGCGCGCAGCTTGCGGGTCCATTCGGCGCGCTGCAGCTCCAGCCCGAGCAGGATGAGCATGGCGGGGATGGCTCCGCCGGAGGCCAGGGAAACCGTGCGCTGGATGGGTTCGGGCAGGGTCCAACCGGTGCTGACGAAGAGCATGGCGATCAGGATGGAGTAAATTGCCGGGACTTTCAAAAGTCCCAGCAGGGCGGTTCGAAAATTCAGCCGTCCCAGGGAGGCGGTGAGCACACCCAGGGTATATACCATGATGTTACTGCTGACAAAATAAATGCTGGCATAGGCGAGCGCTTCCTGGCCGAATGCGAAGGAAATGATCGGCAGCCCGTAGTTGCCATTGTTGCCGATCAGGCAGGTCAGCACAACGACCATCACGGCGGTGCGTTCCAGCCGGAACAGCTTCGCCAGCAGAAAACCCAGGCTGGCCGTCAGCAGCATGACGCTGAGCGCAAATCCCATCATCAGGCCGATCGTCCCAAAGGACAACTGGCTGGTGGTGATCAGGTTGAAGACCAGCAGGGGACTGAGCACATAAAAAATGACCCTTCCCAGGGGACGGGGTTCCAGGTGCAGGAATTTTCCCAACATGAAACCTGCTCCCATGAGGAGCAGGACAGGCAGGAGGTTGTTGGCGAAGATGTTCAGCAGCGACATGGGGTTTCCTTGACCAGGGATTAATCCTCTTCGTCCTCATCGTCCTCTTCAGCGGCGTCCGGATCGTAATCGAACAAGGTCGAACTTGATTGAGATCTTCCGTGAAAAGGAGGTTGTCCAGGGCTTCTTCCAGGAAGCCGGCCTCCTCGTCGTCCGTCTCGCCGTCGAGAAGCTCTTCCAATTTTTGGCGAATCCCCCCGCCGCCGATCTTTGACAGGGCCCAGACGATCTCCCTGCGGATTTCCAGGTCTTCCTCGTCCTCGAGCAGGTCGAGCAAGGGGGCACGCGCCATGCCGAGTTCCAACTCCCCGGCGGCGTGCACCGCCTCGGAACGGACCTCGTCGTCCGGATGCTGGAAGTGGGCCAGGACCTTTTTCTTCCATTGGTCATCGCCGGAGCGACCCATGGCGTGCAGGGCGCTGACCAGCCACTGGTCATCCCGGTGGGCATAAGCAGACTCGATGAGCCCGGGGATCTCCTGGCGTGACGATGCACCCAGGGCTTCCAGCGCCCGCCGGCGGATGAGCGTGGTTCCGCCATTCTGGTATGCCTCCAGCAAGGCTTCTTCCACCTCGTGGAGTGTTTCGGCGGGGATCTCTTCCAATTCGCCTTTATAGATAAAAAGTCCCAGTGCGGAAGCTGCCGCGGCGCGTACTTCCGGGATCTCATCTCCGCCCAGCATTTCCAGGAAGATGGGGACGAGTTTGCGGTCGTCGCATTCCCAGAGTAATTGGATGGCATGGATGCGTACCTTGGGTTCACCATCCCCAAGCAGGGCGCGGGCGAGATCATCGAAACACATCAATGTGTCCGCTTCGGCGAGTTGCTCAAGATCCTCGAGCAGGGCATCCTTGCGGCGCAGGGAGAGGCGCGGCCAGGCTTCGAGAACGGCCTTCAGGTCAGGTGGCTCGATGTCCGAGAAACGATGCAGGAGCTTTGCCGGGAAGGGGTCAGACTCGTTCAGCAGGGCGATGATCACGCTGGAAAAAGGGGCAGTGTCGTCCATGTGCGTTCCTTTTTCATGGCAGCGGGATGGCCACCGGCTGGATAAAATCCTTCACGTAGAAAATGATCATGAATGCCAGGAGCAGGAAGAATGCAATGCCGTTCACCGTGGCCTGGAATTTTGCCGGTATGGCGCGGTGGAACAGGAGTTCAGGTATGAGGAACAGGATCCGCCCGCCATCCAGCGCAGGGATGGGCAGCAGGTTGAGCGTTCCCAGTGAAATGCTGAGACCGATGATGACCATGAGCGTGTAATGGGTGGGCCCTGCCGTGCTGGTGCTTTCTGGCTGGCGGCTCTGGACATCGCTGGCCACGGCTGCCTGGAACAGGTTCCAGATCGTGCGCGGTCCACCCAACTGGGCTTCCTGGGGGGAGGCCTTCCCGGCGATCAGTCGGGCAGGCAGGGAGAACAGGGTGCCCATATCCGTCGCCGTCGACCGGAAACTAAGCGGCAGGGTCGCAAACCAGGATTTTGCCGGGGTGAGCGGCACCCCGAGGGCGACGCCCATCGGCCCGGAATCGGCCGGCCATTCGGTGCGCGGCGTAACGGTGATCAGCACCTCTTCGCCGCCCCGCTGCAGGGTGACCTGCATGGGTTGCCCCAGGTACTGGCGGGTGAGGGTGACTAATTGCTGGGTACCCTGGATGCGCTCCCCCTCGACAACCATGACGATATCTCCCGGGAGGATGCCCGCCTGTTCGGCAGGGGCACCTGGTTCCAGGGCGAGGATTTCCACCTTGTTGATCTGCGGGATGCCCACCTGGTTGAAAAGCAGGCTGTAGGCGATCACTGCCGTCAGGAGGTTCATCGTTACACCGGCAAGCAGGACCACCAGCTTCTTCCAGGGTTTGGCTGCAGCCATCCCGCCCGGCACCGTGGGATCATCCTCACCCTTGATGCGGTTGAACCCGCCCAGCGGGATCCAGTTCAGGCTGAACCGGGTGCCCTTCCAGGTGAACAAGGTGAGCATGCGCGGGGGGATGCCGATGCCGAATTCTTCCACTTCGATCTTCATCAAGCGGGCGGCAACGAAGTGCCCGATCTCGTGCACCAGGATCATCCCGGCGAAGACGAGTACAAATGTTAAACCACCAAGCCAACCAGTATCCATTCTTGTTCTCCAATAAACGTATGTGCGCAGGCACATGACCAATTTTTCAAAGCCTACGGATTATATCCGCTTTGGCAACATTATTCCACCAGGTGCGCTGCGCCGCCCACGCGTACACTGCGCACTTCCAGGACTCCCGGGAGACTGCCAACCAGGCGTTGCGTCTCTGCCGCCGCCGATCCCGCGCAGATCACGTGGACATTCGGCCCGGCGTCAACGGTGGCGCACGCCGGCAGCCCCCTCGCCCGGGCGAGGCGGACCGCCTGCAGGATGGAAAGCGTGGCAGGCTGCCAGTAGAAAAGGGGCGGGGTGGAGGTCATCATGACGGCATGCATCAGCGCCGAATCCAGCTCGACGATCTCCGCAAAAACGGTGAAATCACGGCGCAGGAGCGCCTCCCGGCACAGGGTCAGCCGCCGCGGGGCATCCTCCACGCGGGCGGATTGCAGCGGGCTGGTGCCCGCCAGGGTGTGCCCGCGTGTTGAACCGGTGGCCTTGTGCCCGGTGCTGACCATGGCAATGCAATCCACCAGGTCCCAATGCTGTGGCGGGGCGATGGAAACGGCGTAAGAGTCAGCATCGCTTTCGCCCGGCAGCCACTCGACGAATCCGCCCGGCACCGAGCGGCATGCCGAACCCGAACCGCGCCGCGCCAGGCGGGAGAGCTGCACCTCGTCCAGGTCCAGTCCCGCAGCCCGGCTGGCTGCCAGCGCCAGGGCGGCGAACGCCGAGGCGGAGGAGGCGATCCCGGCACCCGCCGGGAAGTTGTTTTCGCTGCTGACCGCGGCATGCAGGTTGAATCCGGCCATCCGGCGAACGATGTCCAGGAAGGAAGCGACGCGCTCCAGGGCAGCGCCGGTCTTGCGCATCCCGTTCAATTCCAGCGAGTTCCCCGGCAGGCTGGCATCCCAGGTGACCGTGGTGCGCGTGTCCAGCCCGTCCAGGTTCATCGAGATGGAACCGTTGGCGGGCAGGCGCAGGGAATCATCCCGGTTGCCCCAATACTTGATGAAGGCGATATTGGGATGGGCTAGGGCAGTGGCAGTGGTCATGGGGTGATGATACCACTGCTGGGGTTCACAATCTCTCTGTATCATGCTAGATGAGCAGGCAAATGGTTAGTATATCTCGCGTGAGTACTGTCGAGTTTTCGAAGTCGGTGAAGGGAAATGTGACTGCCGGTGTGTTATTTATTCATCGTTCATCGCCAATTCAATCACTTGTTTCATCGTCAGCGTGCGACCTTCCGCCCATGCTTTTGCAAATGATGCCTCATCAAGTTGGGCGTGTGCCGCAGCAACACTGCGCTCATAGTTGGTATGGTCAAAATGCACCAGTTGAATTTGGTTGGATTGGAGCCATAGCTCGACAAAACTCAACACACGCGCCGACTGCTCCGTCTGCCCGTGCACCTGCCGCAGGTCCGCGAATCCCATCAAGCAACGAGCAATTCCGAGTGGGTCCTCCCATTTGCGAAAAGACGAGAAACTCTCTGCCAGCAAGGTCGTCGCGTGCTCAACGTCGCCGATGTGAATCGCCACATCACCGAGTTCTAGAGCGATATGAGCTTCACTACGTTGGTCGCCAAGGGCACGTGCCGATGCTAATGCCTCCGCATACATGGGCTCTGCCTGCGGGTAATCGCCCTGCAAGCACAATATGTTTGCGACTTGCCATAAGCCCGCTACGATGATCCAACGCGTGCCCAATTGCCGTCGCCACTCTAGCGCTTCAAGATAATAGCGACGGGCGGTTGCATAATCATCCTGCAAAATTGCCCAATCGCCGAGGCTTGAGTAAGAGAGGAGAATGCTAAAAGGATCTTGCAAGCTTTGCCCAAGTGACAGGGCTTCTTCGAGCAACGCTTTGGCGCTGGGATCGTCGCGGCGGATAGTGGCCTTTACCGATCCCCAGTTACTTAATACCCAACCGAGCATCACGCTGGCACCGAAAGAGCGGAAGAGCAGCTCGTGCTTCGTAAAGAGCTCGTTCGCTTGCACATGTTCCCGCGTTGTATCAAGCAATACGCAAACCACGCGAGTGACCAGGCTAACCATTTCTGCACGCCAAGTATCTGCCAATAGACGATACTTTGTTCGAACGAGACTTGGGCTTCATCCAAGTACTCCAGGTTTAAGGAGACGATACCAGAACCAAGCAGAGCCAGAGCCAGTCCTTCGGTAACCGTTGCCCGATCACCCGAGTCCAAAACGCGCACATACCACGTATGCGCCTCGCTCAAGTGGTCTCCAAAGAACCAAAACCTTTCCAGGATGCCTGCCAACCAGCACGCGATTTCAAGGTCGTGCTCGCAAGCCCATTCCGAGCGCGGCGCGCAGATTATCAAGTTCATTTTCCATGCGCGGCAGCCATACCGTGCGTTGTGCGGTGTCGAGACCGCTTTGGGCTCGCTCGGCTAATTCCACAAAAAAGTGCAGGTGTTGTTCACTCAACGATTCGCTTTCGTTCGCATCCAACAACTTTTCGCGCGCGTACTGGCGGATCGTCTCCAGCAGATGGTAACGTGTCCCACTGAACTCTGATCCTACCTCCGCAGTCACAAGCGACTTATCCACGAGACGACCAAGTAAATCGAGAATAGTTTTCCGCTGCATCCCTTGACTACAAACCACCTCTACTGCTTCAAGTGTAAACCCACCTGCAAAGACGCACAGCCGGCGAAACAAAATTCGCTCTGATTCGGTCAACAGATCATAACTTCAATCGATCGTCGCGCGCAGAGTTTGATGGCGCGGGATGGCTGTACGGCTGCCTGCTGTCAGCAGAGAAAAACAATCGTCTAGACGACCAGCAATCTCATCTACAGATAAGACTTTGACACGCGCCGCGGCTAACTCAATTGCCAATGGAATCCCGTCGAGACGACGACAGATTTGAGCTACGGTAGATAAGTTTCTTTCATCTAACGTAAAACCAGGTTTGGCCGTGCTAGCCCGTTCGTCAAACAATTTTATGCTGGCAAATTCCTTGTAGGCTATGAGGGAAAGTGGCTCTTGTGTTTCGGGCAATGGTAAAGAAGGAACCTGCCAAATCAATTCATTGAATAGTCCCAAGGCTTCAATGCTGGTTGCCAGGATTTTTAGTTTTGGACACGCTGCAAGCAGCTGCTCGGCATACTCCGCAGAAGCTCGAATCAAATGCTCGCAATTATCAATTACAAGCAAAATATCTTTCGTTTCGAGATATGTTTTAAGTGTTTCAATGAATGGCTCATTCGAGACTTCGCGTACATTAAGCGATTGAGCAATTTCCTGCGGAATCAAACTCCCGTCTGACAAACCAACCAAACCCACCCAGAACACGCCATCATTGAACTTATTGATCAAATCATCCGCGATTTGAATTGCAAGACGGGTCTTGCCCACACCGCCAGGACCAGTCAATGTCAGTAAGCGGCAAGAAGAAAGTAGAGCTGAAATTTCCATCAATTCTTTTTCACGACCAATAAAGCTGGTCAGTGGAGTAGGCAAGTTCGAGCGCGGGGTTGTGCTTGAGACGCGCCAGGGCAACTCTTCCCTTTGTGAAGTGGGAGCAGATTTCCAGTCGCCACGCGCAAAATGCAGGAAGTTGTTTTGTTCAATTGGGGAGATGTTGAAGATTTCCGCCAACCGCTCAACGATTTGCGCGGAGGGGTGGCGCTCTTCTGCTTCGACCTTTTTGAGCATGACCGTCGAGTAGTTAATCCGAGCCGCTAGTTGTCGCTGCGTCAATCCCATTCCTTCGCGACGGCGCTTTAACCATTCTCCAAAAGATAATTCAGGCAATGGAACTCTCTCTATCAATAAAAGTATCCCTTTTGTATTCCTCAGAGATACCCGCCTCAGTTCGTTAAGTTGTAGATTGTTGAGTAGAGTATATCATCTGAAGGAGAACAAAATGCTTACTGCTTTATCCGACATCCGCAAATTCAACTACGTCAGAAGAACCGAAAAGGAGAGTGAGAAATGACAAACCTGAAGAATGAATTCACGAAAGCCGTGCCGACGAAAATCCAGCGTTTCAAAAGGTGGAGTATCCTCTTGGCGCTCGTGCTAGTCGCGACAACTGCCGGAGCGGCCCTGGCTTACAATAACGACGTAAAAGGGCACACGTTTGATAGCACCTTTACAAAATGGGTGACTACTTCTAAACCGGCCGAGGGTGTGCTTGCGAACATGGTGGGCGTTGTGGGCGGCGATGTAGGCCCTGGCACATATACGGGAGAGATTATTAGTATGAACCCATTGGGCAACCTTACGAGCATTGAGGCTCTATACCACTTCAACGGTAGCAAACATGACTTTACGGCGGACCTCAAAATAATTCAGAATAAGTCAGAGCGCGAGGCTAGTATCACTGGGGAGGTCACGGAAGGCTGGCTGAAAGGCGCGTGGGTGACTGGAAAGTACACTGTGCTGGATCCCTGCCCCATTGACACACCGGATAACGCTTACGGCACCGTGTGTTTCCAGGGTACGCTCCACGTCCATGTTCCCTAGTAGCAGATCAGCGACCGGAGGAGGCAAGAATATTGGCTTGGCGAGTGATATGGGCATACACCCTAAAGCGGGTTCCTGAGTGTAAATAAAAGATTTATTAGCAACAACAGAAGCCTCGCGGGTTATTGATCCGCGAGGCTTTTGGTTATTAGTGTGCTATAGCCCGATCTTTATTCCTTCAATTTGAAGTGGTTGAAGTGGGCGGAAGCCATCATCGTACGATCGGTGTTGTTCGCATTAATAAACTATGTCAGTGAGGGGCTGTTTTGCCACCAAAACAATCCCTGCGGTTAGTTCGACCAAGTTTTAGCCAATCGACATATTACATGAAGGCTTTATTGAGATGGCTTTTAGCAGGGGCGGGAGGAGGTTCCATATCACTTTGTAAGCAGGATAATGGATATTGGGCAAATGTGCAATCTATTTTACCAATTTTCGGTTCTTCGATGGCGAACAAGATGCTTAATCCTGTGTTCATTGTATTTAATCCGGTTCGCCTTTCATATTACTGTTCGATATCGATGAATTTCTTTACCCTAACTGTTGAAGTTGTCACAAAAAAATGCTATAGTTTCAATATATGAAAATATCGAGGCTAGGATAATGACCACAAAACGTATCGGAAGACATGGCGATGAAAAAACCATCGGCTGCAAGAACAAGGAATTGGGAACCCACGGCGGAAGCTGTCCTGCTCCCGCTGCTGGTTCCGGGCGAAACCTGGGGATCACGCTCAGCGGGGCTACCGGCGGATTCGAGGCTGGTTTGCTCCTCGACTTATTGATGTCACTGCTTGGCATGCTGGATGGCACTGAGCAGTATCGCACCACGTATATCGGCATTACCGGACGAAGACCTGGTCTTTGCCATCAGCAAGGATCCCAGGAAGCTATCCCGCCTTCAGCGGGCATCCCTTGGATAACGTGTCGATCGTTAAATTCAAGGAAAGCCGCAAGCGATTCCTGATGGATGTGCTGGTCATCGATACTGGAAAAAAGAGGCTGATCCTTCGAACAGGAGCCAGCCAGCGACCCGTGATACATGAGTTCTTAACGGATCTGGACAGGCGAAAGGGAGAGACAGGGTTGCCCGGTAGGCCGGGTTAACTTTGGGCTCTCAGGACGGCGGTGAAATCGGCGCCCGCCGGTTCCTGGAAGAGGCGCAGGTCGAAGAAGGCGGCCGCGGCGAGCAGGTGGTCAACGATCTCAGCCTGGATGCATTCGTATTCGTTCCACTTGGTGGTCTTGGTGAAGACGTACATTTCCACCGGCAAGCCCGTGGAGGTGGGTGCCAGCTCACGCACGATGAAATCCATTTTCTGGGTATGGATGTCCGGGTGGTTCTTCAGGTAGGCTTCGATATACGCCCTGAAGATCTCCACGTTGGTGATCTGCGGGCCATCCAGGGGGGAATCGATCAGGTCGGCCTTGTCTTTGTACTCTTCCATCAGCTTGCGCCGCCCGGAGACATACTCGTCGATCAAGTCGATCCGTCCGTAGCGCTCGATCATTTCCGGGGTGCAGAACTTGACCGAGTTCTGGTCGAGGCGGATGGAGCGCATGATGCGCCGCCCTCCGCTCTCCTGCATGCCGCGCCAGTTCTTGTACGAGGCCTGGACGAGCTTGTGGGTGGGGATGACCGTGATGGTCATGTCCCAGTTCTGGATCTTGATCGAGTGCAGGCTCATGTTGGTGACGATGCCGTCCGCTTCGTAGGAGGGCACCTCCAGCCAATCCCCTTCCCTGACCAGGTTCTGGACTGAGATCATGATGCTGGCGATGAAGGCCATGATGGTATCCTGGAAGACCAGCAACAGGACCGCGGTCAGCGCGCCCAGCCCGCTGAGCAGGAGCAGCGGAGATTCACCCGTGAACAGGGAGATGGTGAGGATGATCCCCACGACGATAAAGAGGATCTTGGCGATATCCAGGTAGCCCTGGATGCTGACGCCGGTGAACGTGGGATGGGTCTCATAGATCTGGTTGATGGCGCTCAGCAGCCCGACCAGGGTCAGGACGGAAAGCCACAGGATGAAAAACAGGGAGGTCTTTTCGATGAGCACCTGGAAATCCGGGGCGAGATAGGCCAGGGTATAGGCGACAATGAAGGGTGCCAGGAGCGAGGCGCGGTTGGGGTGCAGCTCCTTGAGGATGATGTCGTCGTACTTGTTCCTGGTCAGCGCGGCGACATGCCCCAGGCCGCGCCCGAAGATGAGGCGGGTGACCAGGTAGATCAGGATGAAGAGCAACCCGGCCGCGCCTGCGGCTAGTGCGGGATTTTCAAGGATCCAGGCTTGAAGGTCGAGGATGTTCATGGCAGCTCCCTGCAATTAAGAAATAATTAGGACAAATTATATCAAATATACTCGTTCCGCTGCTAATCTGCCGGGTTTCGGCACTTGTTCATCAAATGCCACACCAGGTCCACCGCTGCGACTATTCGACTGCCACGACTGCCGCACCGCTGAGCTTCCCCGAACGCAGCATCTGAAGGGCCTGCCCGGCCTCCGCCAGGGGAAAGCTCTCCACTTTGGCTCGCACCGGCACGCGCGGGGCGAGGGCCAGGAACTCCTCGCCGTCGCGGCGGGTCAGGTTGGCAGCCGAGCGCAGCACGCGCTCCTCCCACAGCAGGGCGTAGGGAAAGGAGGGGATGTCGCTCATGTGGATGCCGCCGCAGACCACCACGCCGCCCTTGCGCACGGCCTGCAGTGCCTCCACCACCAACGCGCCGACCGGGGCGAAGATCAGCGCCGCATCCAGCTGTTCCGGCGGCTGGACGGTCGAATCCCCGGCCCAGGCTGCGCCGTGAGCCAGGGCGAAGTCCTGCGCAGCAGTGTCACCGGGGCGGGTGAAGGCAAAGATTCTCATCCCTTCGAAGTTCGCCACCTGGGCGATGAGATGCGCCGCAGCGCCGAAGCCGTAGATCCCCAGCGTTGCGATATTTTCCCCCGCCAGGCGGTAGGCCCGGTAGCCGATCAGGCCGGCACACAGCAGCGGCGCGGCTTCAACGTCCGAATACAGCTCCGGGAGGCGGAAGCAGAAACGCTCATCGGCGGCGGCATACTCGGCGAATCCGCCGTTCACGGTAAAACCGGTGAAGACGGGATGGTCGCACAGGTTCTCCTGGCCGCGCAGGCAGGCGGGACAATCGCCGTCGGTCGCACCCAGCCAGGGCAGCCCCACCCGTTCCCCGATCCGGAAGCGGCTGGCACCCGCGCCCAGCGCGGCGACCGTGCCGACGACCTGGTGCCCCAGGACGAGCGGGTACCTGGGCGCGATCAGCTCGCCGTCCAGGATGTGCAGGTCGGTATGGCAGACGCCGCAAGCCTTCACCTTGAGCAGCACCTGCCCGGGTCCCGGCTCGGGGATGGGGATCTCCGCCAGGCGTAAAGCCTCATGGGGACCATCCAGCAGCATGGCGTTCATCGTTCGCATGGACTCTCCTGTCTCCTTCCAGGGGGTAACCTGCCCGGCATGACCTGGATCATTCAGCAGGCTACTTTTCGTGCCCGCTGGTTCGCAGCAGTTCTTCGATATCCGGGATCTCGCTGGCGGCTTTCTTCAGGATCTCGAAACTTCGCTCGATCAAGCAGATCGATGCGTCCGGGGGCGACCTCGCCCTGCTCCGCTTCTTCGAGCACCTTGATGATGTTGCCGCGCAAGCCGCTGGCGCGCCGTGCCCAGCGCGAATCGACGGATAGGCGCTCGAGACGGGAGACGAGTAGGCGGAGCAGTTCGAGCCTGGGCAGGTTGCTCATGGGCAATGATTCCCTGATATCAAATTCTAATACGAAAGCAGGAGAAAGCAACATCGGACAGGGCTTGTGTGGGTCGCGAAGCAGCCCCGCAGGGGACAGGCAAAAATGAGGCTGGGTTTCCACACTCCCGCCCACACCTTTTCCAGTCGACCTTCCCTTAACTATTCTGTCCTTATAGGCAACCTGGATAGCCCCAATCCCAGGAATGATAAACATTCATCTCCAAACCAATCATGATTCTTCTTGGCATTATTTCCTTTGCTCAATAATCGAGATGATGCTCTCAGGAGGCGTAGCACTGATCTGAATTTTAATTACACTCCGGTAGAAGGCACGCTCGGTGCCATCTTCCATAACCATAGATTTGAATATTTTTGAACAGGCAACCCGGTATCGTTGTCAATGGAAACACTGGTGATGATCGCGGTCACCGCCTGATCGAAATCTGGACCCTTGATCGGCTCGTCTGGTGTGTAGGAAACAGTAAAGGAATAAACCTTGCTGCCATCTGTTTCGGTGACTACCATGATCCGGCATTTGCCCTGTTCGTTGCAATCATCTCTTGGATAAGGGAAGCCAGGTCACCGCTCATATCGCCGAGAAAATACGGGGATTTAGTAACTCCCTCATCCGTTGCTGAATTCCACGAAAAACCATCGGTATAAACGCCAGTTTGTACAAACTCGCCATCAGTAGCGCACATGGTGCTCACACTCTCAAAAACCAGGCCTTCTTCGTTGACATGAAACCAGTCCTCAATGATTTGAGAAAGGGGTATCTCCTGTCCATTTGGCAAAATGCCGTTGTTCTTCCTGTCTGTATCGTACAAAACTGTTGATCTAATAAAAATCCATCCCGGCTGGCTGGTCAGGGCGGCAGCTTTCTGGTTCAAGACTGTCAACTGCTCCTGTGGCGAAAGAATGTTGCCCGTGTTTTCGGTATCGGTCGCTCCCAGGACCTACAACTTCTGGTGGATGTGTACTTTCGCATGCAGTAACGGAATTAAACAAGAGGAAGATTAACACCCCCGCGAATGCCAATTTACCGAACAGTGAGACCGATTACAGGTTTCTTGTTACTCATTTAGGCCTCCTTGGTGATGTTCAATTATTGAGATGAATAATCACAAATAATAGAGATGTAGCAATCTCCGATACGGTATCTAAAAATTGGCTTTAGTGGGGGGCTATGTAAACAAATAATCGCCAAGGGGTAGCGAATGGCTCATCTTCAGTGAGGGACCGGAAGATTTCGTAATCATCATACTACCAATTTCTTCAGAATGCGCCCGAATCCTTAATCGATTGGTCCGCCGCCCAGGCAGGTGGCAACCCATCCCTGCCACTGTTAATGCCCAAGACGAAACTACATGTTGTCAAATGAGCCTGGGTTCAAGCGTCCCATTTTTCAGTGATCCGGGCCGAATCAGGATGAAGAGGATGACTGCAGCCACCGCCAGGCTGCCACCGATGATATAGGTGGGCACAAAACCCAGTTTCAGCAAGGCAATCCCGGCGATGGCAAAACCGGCCACCCCGCCGATCCAGGCGGCTGCGCCGAAAATCGACAGGGCTTTACGCAGCGATTGCACTGGCACCAGGTCGTTGACCAGTGCATTCCCGATGCTGTGAGTCCCCGTCGTGATGCAACCTAGCCCGATTGCCAGCCAAAAATGCCACAGTTCTGTGGAAATCGCCAGCATGATCACGGCTGCCAGGGATGATAGATAGCCAGCCAGGATCAAAATTTTGCGGCCCACCCGATCTGACAACCAGCCCATCAGGAATGGGAAAGGCACCGAGATCAACCCTCCGATGGCACCGGTACTGGATATTTCGAATGGGCGAAAATTCATATCATCCATCACGATCGATCGGATCAGTAAAACAAGAAAACCCGCCATGGAGGTCAACACACAGGCTGCAAAGAGCAAATAAAAACTCCTCCCCAACCCGGGGGCTTTCTGGGCGGGCATTTCTTTCCTGCTGGATAGTGTCTTTTTCTTTTCTTCCACCAACAGGCTGCTGATCAGCCCGATGCACAGCAACGCGGCGACATAATGGAACATGGTCGTGTAGCCCCATTGTTCCACCAGCCAACCAAAAAACAGATTCCCAACTAGCGAACCCAGCCCGATGCTCAAGCCGAGAAGGCCATAAATCTTGCCGCGTTCATGCTCTCCGGCGGACAAACCCGTCAGTATACCGACCAATACCAGGCTTGCCGAGCCACAGAAAAAGAGCATGGCGGTCACAGCGGCTAATCCGATTATAGAGCTTGTCTGGCCCATCAACCAGGCTGCTGGGATACTGATACTGCAGATGAGGATCAGGGGAAGTTTCTGGCGCCGAAACTTGCTGGATACCAACCCCGCAGACAATGCACCGATGGTAAGCGCCAGGTAGACAAAGCCAAGATAGTACCCGGCAACCGCAGCATCTGCACCAAGTTGGCGCGCATACACTGGCAGGAGAGGGATCAGCCCATTGCCCACCGACCAGGTGACCAGGCTGCAAATGAATAATGTGGCAAGCTGCTTTCTACTGATGTTCATAATCGCCTCCAGATCACTATTTCCCGCTGGTAAGCCGTGCGATTATGCCTTCCCCCAATTCAACTTCGATGGTGGCGACCAATACTTCCCGTCCTGATTTACTTATTATATACGAGATTTTACGTTGCTTGGATAGACAACCCAAATACCACATTGATGACGGATATCACCAATGGAATTCGTAAATAGCATTGGCCCAACTGCTTATGGGCCGAGATGGTCGAATCACCGAAAAGAATAGTGGCATTAAGTTGTAAATCACAAGTTTCTTTAAAGTCTAGCATTTCCACAGGAAAAGGAAATACCCGAACCAAGGAAAATCATTGACCAAGTGCGCGATGTCTTAAGTAATATGCTATCCTCTTATCGAACTGAGCAAACCTGTGTCGATTGGATTACTCACTGCATTATATTTCACAAGAAACGGCATCCAAAAGGCACGGGCGCAAACCTGCAGGGGGCTGCGGAGCAAGAAAACCCCCACAGGGGCAGGCTAAAATAAGCCCTTGAGGGCACAATAATTCCGCCGGGATAGGCGGATTTTTTTATGGCTGTTGACTTACGGATTGAGTTCGCGAAGCAAGGCGCTGAGGCGGGCGTGGACTCTGTTTGCCTACACCGGACGTCCCTTCCAGGCCCGGACGGGACTCTGACTATTGACGTCAGGACAGGCAGGGCAGGTAAGGGTGCAGGCAGGGGTTCTGTCGGGAGAGTCGGTATTGAGTCGCCTCTTATCGACCAAAAACCGACACGATCAATAATATCGTTGATAGCAGGTTAAGTAGGCTATGGGCCAGAATGCCCAGATAGATGTTGCGCTTTTTGGAAACGAGATATGCCTGTGGAAGCACTCCCAGTATTATGAATGGCATTTGCCAGGGTGTAAGGAAATGCTGCAACGCAAAAAGCACAGTATTGACCAACGGTGCCCAACCTTTTAAGCGAGAGATCTCGGCATTAGATACCCGCGGAAATAGAGTTCCTCCACTATGGCAGCGGAAACATTCGCAATTCCATATACAGTCACCATTACAACCAGGAGGATTTTTGATGTTCCGTTGTTTTCCGAATAAATGAACCAGGCGGGTAGCCAGGAGAACACTGTTTTGATAAGGGAATCTCCAAATGGTGATAAGAGTAAAGCCCATAGGCTGGACCAAACGATAAGCAGGGGAACCCATAGAAAATATTGCCATAGGGGGATCCTTTCTCGATAAACAACGACCCCTCTTAGCGAGAACCTGCCATTTCGCTTCTTTCCCTCATAGAATAGGACTCCCAGTTCGAATGGGATCAGAATCAGGATTACGCCCAGGATGGTTGCAAAGCGGAGGGGAAGACCCAAGTGTTCAACAAAAGGTACAGCCATGATGAAGAAAACGAGGAGCAATACACCTGGTAATAAATGCAATATGATTGATTGCCACACAGAATGCGGTTGTATATCTTGTTCAGAAACAGGCTGGGGTTTCATAAGAAAGAACTCCTGATAATGATTTTTAAGTTGCGTTTAAATACCAGGATCACTTTACGGCAAGATTACTATTTCACCTGCATCTTGATTGTGTTTGGCCGCCTAACGGTTTGCCTTACACCCCTGCGGGGTGCAGGCGCTCCTGCGGGGTGCAGGCGCTCCTGCGGGGTGCAAGCCTGCCGCCGATTATGGCAAGGCAACTTACATTGTCGAATGACCACCGGAGGCGCACGCCAGATGCGGTCAGGTGCCTGTCCCTGGTGTTCTCCCATGGAACCCGGGAAGGGAAACGGTACTTTTGCCCGAAAAAGGACTCCCCGAGAGAAAAGACACAGCCATGATCTTGCCTCCTACTTTCCTTTGCCCTCCAATGCACCTTCCGGAAGATGGATTGCAAACCGGCAGCGGTTATCTCCCTTCAGGACCGATTCAAGCACTTCCACTTTCAAGTGTTGCTCGAAGATCACTTCAAAAGGTTTCTTGTGGAAACCGCCGCTGCATTGGCAGAAAATCTCTGCCAGTTTCACGTCGCGATTTTTGACCGCATCGCGTGCCCAGGGACAGTGACAGGCATAATAGCGCTTCAGCGTTGGATCGGTCTCGGCAAGATATTGTTTGGTCATATAGGGGATCTTGGTCTCGTAGATGATGTTCCCCTCACGCCTCCCGCCGCCCATCTCCGCATCGCTCTCAACGAAATCAAGCACCTCCTGGGTGATCTCTTGAGCGAAGAACAGGCGACCTGCGCGCAGGCATTCTTCGAGGTTGGTCACAAATGCCCTTTTCCTCTGCACAAGGTATTCATCCAGGCTTCCCGCCTGGCGGTATTTTTCCCTTTCCGGCAGGAAGTATTCATCCGGCAGGTCGCGCAGGCTGGCGGACAGGAATTCATTACACGCTGCTTCCCCCACCCGGGCTTCGAGCCGTGCGATGACCGGGTGCAGGTAAGCCGGCTTTTCGGGGCTGGGTGTCCCGTATGGGGCGACGCCGATGCCCTTGAAGACCTCGTCACGGACCTCAATACCGAAATCCTCAGCCACCTTCCGGTACAAATTTTCGTCGACTTCGCCTCCATCGACAAGTTCCACCAGGGCGACGAACATTTCGTTATCCTTGATGAAGCGGCAATAGCGGACCAGGGAGATGAAATTGTTCTTCGGAGTTGTTCGCTTCGTTGATGAGCAGCCGGGAAAATGCCCAGGCAGTCTCCGCCGAGGGTGTTCTGCCAGGCGCATTGACATAGGTTTCGAATCTTTCAGCGATGGCGATCGACCCCTTGAGTTGCTCATGATTTAGTTCGGATGATTTAAAAAGGTGCGAAAGCCTTGCTTGTCCATGGATGTCTCCTTGTCCGGACGGGAACCGCCTGTGGAAACCGCCTAACTGTGTGGGTTACACCCCTGCGAGGTGCCCTTGGTGTTGGGACTCGCCTAGCGCAGGAAAACCCTATTTTTGCGAAGCTGTGGCATTATTCAAGCGGGCAAAGTTGGCGGCATAATCGGCGTTTGCGAAGCGGAAATCGAGCCGCGAAGCCGCCCGGCTGTCCGCTGTCAATTTGATCACCACACCCAGGGCGCCGTGCTGCCATATGGCGGGGATGTCCCGAATCGTTTATAGGCGGAGACAAGTATTTTGTGCGCTGCGGCGATGGCGGCGACACCCAGCGCGACAGGCACCAGGAACGACTCGGTGGGCATGTTGCTGATATTCCAGCCGAGAATGGCGATCAGGATCACCGCAAGGGTGATGACTGCCATCACCCTTTCATATTGTTTTTTATACAGCTCACTGAGCGCGGCGTGTGCGTGGCAATAAGGCACATTGAGGGTGAGGGAGTACTCCACTTTTTTCCCCTTGGCTGGAGCACTGTCGTAAAGATCAACACTGACCCTGGTTTCAGACGGACCTCCGCAATAGGCACACTGCAACGGAAAATCCACTTGAACTGCCTGTCCTGTTATGCGTGAGCCAAGGATGGGGATGCTTACACTCGTTTTCATTATCAAATTCTCCTTCAGGATGACCTTCTGGGAAACCCTGGAATCTCCTCCGGGCACGCGAATTTCGACTTATCATTATCGCGCAATTCTCCCAAATTGTGCAGCGTAACTCGCGGGAAGCACAGAAGTAGAAATGAACAAAACGAGTCCTTTGAAAACTCGTCTTATTTGAGGCGTCGACGGGATTTTCTTGTCCCGTAAGGGAGAACCAAAAAGCGAGTCTGATGAGACTCGCTTTTTTAGAGGCGTCGACGGGATTTGAACCCGTGATCAGGGTTTTGCAGACCCTTGCCTTCCCACTTGGCCACGACGCCGTGCAACTTTCTGGTCAAAATTGAGGACTGGTGATCGATCGCTCCACCTGCCAGCATCAATCAGCAATCCTCAAGCATCAGAGCGGGCGATGGGATTCGAACCCACGACCTTCTCCTTGGCAAGGAGACGTTCTACCACTGAACTACGCCCGCAAAACGGCCTAAACCACTGGCCGAGAGTGCCGAGACCCAGGATCGAACTGGGGACACCACAATTTTCAGTCGTGTGCTCTACCAGCTGAGCTATCTCGGCCAATACCCTCATTAAGCGGGAAGATTTTACACGCACTGAGGGAGATTGTCAAGCAAAGGGGTTGAATTATTCAGGACTTTGTACAAGTTCAGGCTGTTTTGTAGTATCCATTTTCATTAAGCCTTTGCACTCCCGCTAAAACCCTGCCCTACCCGCCCTGCGGGCACCCTCCCCAAATCCAGCGGATTTGGGGATCGCGGCGCATATCCGAAGCAAAGCGGAGGATAGGGCTGGGGTGGGGCTGGGGGCCAGCAAGTCCAAAAACACTCCGAAATGGAATAGAACAGGTACATAGCAGACTGGTCTGCTTCGATTTTGTGAACACCTGCTAGATCATTTCCTTGATCCTCCTTATTACCGAGCGTGACTCGGAGGCGTTGTTTATACCAGTGAAACATCTAGCGACCATCCAGAAGCAGTACTGAAAATAACCCCAGCGGTATGTCCCCTGTCCAGTTTGAAGTAAAATCGAAGAAAACCCATTGCGGAGGAATAAATGGACAGGATTGTTGTCACCAGCGCAAAAGCCCCCAAGGCCATTGGACCCTACTCGGTCGCCATCCGGACCGGGAACCTGGTATTCACCGCCGGGCAGGCCGGGCTGGACCCTGCCACCGGCGAGCTCGTCCCGGGTGGGGTGGCGGCTGAAACACGCCAGGTATTGACCAATCTCAAGCACGTGCTCGAGGATGCCGGCTCGGGTCTCGAGCTTGCGCTCAAGACCACGGTCTTCCTGACGGATATGGCCAATTTCCCGGTGATGAACGGCGTGTATGCAGAATTCTTCCCCGGGCAGCCTCCCGCCCGCACCACCGTCGCTGCAGCCGGTCTCCCCAAGGGGGCGTTGGTGGAGATCGAAGTCATCGCCCTGCTGAAATAAGCCGTTCCCGGCTCAAATTGGAGCACCAGCGTTCCCATGCCTGCCGTCTCGATCATCATCCCCTGTTACAACGAACAAGGCACCATCCGCAAAGTGCTTGCCGCGATCCATGCGCAAACCTACCCGCGCCTCGACATGGAAGTGGTCATCGCCGACGGCATGTCCACGGACGGCACGCGCGCCGAGATCGCTGCCTTCGCCAGGGAGTATCCCGACCTGCACATCGTGGTGGTGGATAATCCCAGGCGCCACATCCCGGCGGGCTTGAATGCCGCCATCCGCGCCTCCCGCGGCGGGATCATCGTGCGCATGGACGCCCACTCCTGGCCCTACCCGGACTACGTAGCCCGCAGTGTCGAGGACTTGAAGGACGGGCTGGGCGACATCGTCGGCGGCATGTGGGAGATCCGTCCCGGCGCCGACACCTGGGTGGCAGGCGCCATCGCCGCCGCGGCGGCGCATCCGCTGGGAGCGGGGGATGCCCTGTACCGCCACACGGAGAAGGCCGGCGCCGTGGATACGGTTCCCTTCGGGGCATTCAAGCGCGAGCTGCTGGCGCTGGTCGGCTTCTTCAACGAATCCCTGCTGACCAATGAAGATTACGAATTCAACACCCGCATCCGCGAGCGCGGCGGCAAGGTCTGGCTCGACCCGGCGATCCGTTCGGTCTACTACGCCCGCAGCACCTTTTCCGGGCTTGCCCGGCAATACTGGCGCTACGGATTCTGGAAAGTTCGCATGCTGCGCAAATACCCGCGATCCATGCGCTGGCGGCAGGGGCTCCCGCCGTTGTTCCTGCTGAGCCTGCTGGGCCTGGCTGGGTTGGGTTTCCTGTGGAGCGGCCTGTGGTGGCTGCTGCTGGCGGAATTGAGCCTTTATGCAGTGATCCTGGGAACGGCTGGTCTGATCAGCGCAGTACGCCGGAAAGCTGTTTCCCACGTGCTTGGTTTCCCGATCGCAGTCATGCTCATGCACTTTGCCTGGGGCTCGGGCTTTATATGGAGTATCATTAAGCGATGAAAATTTTAATCAGGCAGGAAAAGACGCATGCAGGCGGATAAAAAGACCAGGTCACCCAAGGGGCTGGTGCGCGCCCGCGAGAAGCGCTCGATCCTGGTGATCGGCGATCTCGTCGTGGCGATCCTGGCGCTGGCAGGCGCATTGTACCTGTGGAGCCTGATCGACCAGTGGTCGCTGACCTTCTGGCGCGAGCGCGTGGCCTGGTGGTATTACCTGCTTCCGTTCGCCTGGCTGCTCCTGCTGCTGAACCTGTACGACCCTCACCGGGTGAACAACCTGCGCGTGACCATGCGCGGGGTCGCCGCGGCAGCCTTGATCGGCATGGTGTGCTATGCCGTGGTCTACCTGCTCGCCGAAGGCAACCAGGCGCGCCTGGGGGTGGGTTTCTTCCTGGCACTGGCTTCCATTTTCACCCTGGCCTGGCGCCTGGCGTATATCCGCATTTTCACCGCGCCGGCGCTGATGCGCCGCGTGCTCATCCTCGGGGCGGGCACCGCCGGCGAGACGCTCCTCGAAGCCTTTCACAGCCTGAACCCGCGCCCGTTCCACCTGCTGGGTTTCGTGGACGACGATCCGGGCAAAGTGGGCCGCCAGATCAAGGGGCTTCCCATCCTGGCGGACGGCAGCGGGCTCGCCGAGCTGGTCGAGCGCGAGTCGGTCTCCGACCTGGTCATCGCCATCTCGGGCGAAATGCACGGTCGCACCTTCCAGGCGGTGTTGGATGCCCAGGAGAAGGGTGTCGAAGTCAGCCCCATGGCACTGCTCTATGAAGAATTGCTGGGACGCGTGCCCGTGCACCACCTGGAGTCGGAGTGGCTGATCCGTTCCTTCGTCATCGAGGCGCGCACCAGCATGTTCTACGAGGCTGCCAAGCGCCTGCTGGACCTGCTGGGGGGCATCGTGGGGATGCTCCTGCTGCTGCTCCTTTTCCCGGTCACCGCGCTGGGCATTGCGCTGGACAGCGGTTTCCCGGTCATTTACAAGCAGGTTCGTTCCGGCAAGGGCGGGCGCTTGTACCAGGTGGCAAAATTCCGCACCATGCGCCAGGACGCCGAAAAGGACGGGCAGGTGCGGCTGACGACCGAAAAGGATGAACGCATCACCCGCTTCGGCAACTTCCTGCGCCGCACCCACCTGGATGAGTTCCCCCAATTCTGGAACGTGTTGATCGGGGAGATGAGCCTGGTCGGCCCGCGCGCCGAACGCCCCGAATGGGTGGCGCAGTTCGAGAAACAGATCCCCTTCTACCGGGCGCGCCTGCTGGTCAAACCCGGGGTCACGGGATGGGCGCAGGTCAATTATGCCTACTATGTCACGGTCGAGGAGATGACCGTAAAACTCGAGTACGATCTTTACTATATCAAGCACCGCAACCTGCTCATGGATATTGCCATTCTCTTCCGCACCATCTGGCAGATCTTCGGACTGCGGGGGAGGTAGGCTTGCAGGTCCTGGTCACCGGAGGGGCTGGTTTCATCGGTTCGCACCTCGTGGAGGAGCTGCTTCTACGCGGCGATTCGGTGCGCGTGCTGGACAACTTTTCCACCGGCAGGCGCAGCAACCTGGAGCCGTTATGCCGGTCGCCTGGAGGTGGTCGAGGCCGACCTGCGCGATGCGGACAGGGTGGCGCAGGCGGTGCGCGGGGTGGAGGCTATCTTCCACCTGGCGGCGTTCATCTCCGTTCCCCAGTCCATGCTCGAGCCGGATACCTGTTTCGCCGTGAACGTGGGCGGCACCGTGCACCTGCTCGAGGCGGCGCGCCGCTCCGGCGTGCGCAAGGTGGTGCTGGCCTCCAGCACTGCCGTGTATGGCGATACCCGGGTGTTCCCCACCACGGAGGACACTGCGCTCGCCCCGCTTTCCCCCTACGCGGTCTCCAAGCAGGTCAACGAGATCTATGCCCGTCTCTACTCGCAGGTCTTCGGCCTTGGGAGTGGTGGCCTTGCGTTTCTTCAACGTCTACGGTCCGCGCCAGCAGCCGGATTCACCTTACGCGGCAGCCATTCCCCATCCTGATCGACCGCCTGGTCTCGGGCAAACCCATCACCATCTACGGCAGCGGAAAGCAAAGCCGGGATTTCGTTTACGTCAAGGATGTCGTGCGTGCCAACCTGCTGGCAGCCGAATCCGCTGCCCCCGGGGAGGCGTATAACGTCTGCACGGGTAAAGAGATCAGCATCATGGACCTGCTCGAGGAATTGAGCCAGGTTTCCCAGACCAACCCGGAAGTCCATTATGAAGCGGCGCGCCCTGGGGATATCTACCGTTCCGTGGGGGATCCCGGCAAAGCCGCGGCGCAGTTTGGCTTCCGCGCCCAGAAAATCCTTTGCCGAAGGGCTCCAGGATACGCTGCACTGGATGAAGAACCCTTAAAATACCCTATGGTATAATCGCTTGCCTATGAAAACAAACCTGCCAGCAATACTGGGGGGGGAACCGGCGTTTTCCGAACGCCTGCAAATGGTACGACCAGTTTTACCGACATTAGCTGATATGGCCGATGGCATTGGTCGCATCCTCACCACGGGGATGATCACCAAGGGTCCATACATGCGCGATTTCGAGGCTGCCGTTGCCGAACACCTGGGTGTCAGGCAGGCGGTGGCGGTTTCCAGTTGCACCTCCGGCATGATGCTGGTCCACAAGTGCCTGGGGCTGAGCGGTGACGTGGTGGTGCCCAGCTTCACCTTCATGGCAACGGTCAGCGCGCTGATCTGGGCCGGGCTGCGCCCTGTGTTCGCCGACGTGGACCGGGCGACCAATAACCTCGATCCCGCCGCTGCCGAGGCTGCCATCACCCCCAGCACGACAGCCATCCTGGCTGTGCACCAGTTCGGAAATCCCGCCGACATTGCCGGGTTGCAGGAGGTTGCCACCCGCCATGGCTTGAAGCTCCTTTTCGATGCCGCACATGGTTTTGGCGCACTCTACCAGGGCACCCCGGTCGGGACGCAGGGCGATGCGCAGATCTACAGCCTGAGCCCGACGAAACTGCTGATCACCGGTGAGGGCGGCATCGTTGCCACCAACGACGACCACCTGGCCGAGCTGATCCGCATGGGGCGCGAGTACGGGAACGATGGCAATTACGACAGCGAATTCGCCGGCTTGAACGCCCGCATGCCTGAATTCAACGCCTTGCTGGGCATTTTCGGGCTCAGGAATTTGGAAGAAGCTGCTACACACCGCAATGAAACCGTTGCCTTGATGCAGGAAGGCCTGGGACAGGTCCCTGGGATCGGTTTCCAACAGGTCCGCCCGGGCGACCGCCATTCCTACCGGGAAATTTCCATCACCATCGATGCACAGGCATTCGGCCTGACCCGGGATGAGCTGGCGCTGGCACTTATGGCTGACAATATCGATACCCGCAAGTATTATGATCCACCGGTCCACAAGCATAAGGCATACCGCTCCTATTATGACGGACGTCCCTTACCGAACACCGACTGGCTGGCAGAAAACAGCCTGAGTCTCCCGATGTGGTCCAATATGAGCAATGAGATCGCCATGGGCATGTGCCGGTCGATCCGCAATATTTGTGAGAACGCTCCCCTGGTGCGCCAGAAACTGCTTATAAAATGAAACCATTCAAAACTTGGTTTAAAAAGGCTCTATCCTTCCAGGGGATCGTGCGCATCATTGCCGACGCGGTGATGATCAACCTGGCGCTTTTTCTATCCCTGGCTGTCCGCCTGTTCTGGATCATTGCCGACAGCAACCCTGAGACGAATTTCGAGTACCAGGCCACTTTCTGGGAATATGCCCGTGTCCTGGCGAACAACTCCTGGCTGCTGACGATCATTTGTTTGATCGTTTTCTCATTAAGTGGTTTTTATACCTACGGCAGGTTCTACCGGGGGCGCTATAAAGTATTGATCGTTTTCCAGGCTGTTGGGCTGGCCTACCTGATCTTTGGCTTCATCACCTACCTGGCACAGAGCAACTTCCTCGGCGGTCCTTCCCGGTTGCTGAATTTCCCACGCGGCGCCCTGATCGTCGCCTGGGCATTAAGCACGGTATTGATCGTCGCCTCCCGGGCATGGTCCACCGTCTGGGCGGGGATCATCAAGACGGAAAATGCCCTGTTCCTCCGCGCTGACACAAAAAAGATACAGCGGGTGTTGGTCATCGGGGGCGCGGGGTACATCGGCTCTGCGCTTCTGCCGAAGCTGCTGGATGCCGGCTACCGGGTGCGCCTGCTCGACCTGTTGATCTACGGCACCGACCCGATCAAGGAGTGGCTCAATCACCCGCGACTGGAGATCATCCAGGCTGACTTTCGCAAGGTCGAAAAAGTGGTCCAGGCGATGCAGGGCATGGATGCGGTTGTCCATCTTGGCGGACTGGTCGGCGACCCGGCCTGCGCGCTGGATGAACAACTCACCATCGATATCAACCTGATGGCAACGCACATGATCGCCGAGGTGGCGAAAGGCAGCGGGATCGCCCACTTCGTATTTGCCAGCACCTGTTCGGTGTATGGCGCCAGCGACCAGATGCTCGATGAACGCTCGGAACTGAGGCCTGTTTCGCTCTACGCCCGCAGCAAGATCGCTTCGGAAAAAGTCCTGACCAAGATGGCGGACGAGCATTTCGCTCCCATCATCCTGCGTTTCAGCACCATTTACGGGCTTTCAGGGCGACCCCGCTTCGACCTGGTGGTCAACCTGCTGACCGCCAAGGCAGTCGTGGAAAACGAGATCACCATTTTTGGCGGTGAGCAGTGGCGGCCTTTCCTGCACGTCTCGGATGCAGCCCAGGCGATCATGCGGGTGCTCAAGGCGCCCTTGAAAAGCGTGCGCAACCAGGTGTTCAACGTCGGCTCCAACGAGCAGAATTTCCAGATCAAGCAGGTCGGCACGATCATCCAGCAACACGTGCCCTCGGCTGTGATCACCCAAAATAATGAGATCACGGATCAACGCAATTACTGGGTGAACTTCGCCAAGATCAACCGCTCCCTGGAATTTGTCCCCGAGTGGACGGTGGAGCGCGGGGTCGACCAGGTCATCGAGGCGCTGCGCAGCGGAAGAATCCAGGATTACCGCGATGCCCGCTACAGCAACATCAAATTCCTCCAGGAAGAGGGTCTCTCCCTGCTTTCCAATAATGATAACAGTTGGTCACTCTACACGAATGAAGAGTCCATGGGTGCCCTGGTTCAAAAGAAACCATGAACCTGTCCCGGTAACCCCCAGGAAGCCGGTTGCATCCTGGTCCAGGCTGACCGAGCCTGTCGCAGCCCGGGGAGCGACCCGGTCGGTGGAATAATCCTTCAAGTTTTCCAATCTGCTTTTTTCCATGCCCATCCTCTCCCTCACTGAATGGAACAACTTCATCACCCAATTCCCGGAAACGCATATCCTGCAAACCGGGGAATGGGGGGAGCTCAAGTCGGCGTTCGGCTGGGAGGCGGTTCGCCTGGCGGGCGATGGCATCGGGGCGCAGATCCTGTTCCGCCACCTGCCGCTCGGGCTGACGTTCGCCTACATCCCCAAGGGACCGCTCGCCTGCGATGCGCAGAAATGTAACGATCCGCAATTCTGGGCGGAGGTGGATGCCCTGTGCTTGAAACGGCGGGCGATCTTCCTCAAACTGGAACGGGACGGCTGGGATGACCAACCGGCAGCATCCCTACCCGCGCCGGCGCATTTCATCCCCAGCCCTCTGCATGTCCAGCCGTGCAACACCCTGGTCATCGACCTGGCGGGGAGCGAAGAGGATGTCTTCGAGCGCATGAAGCCCAAGACGCGCTACAACATCCGCCTGGCGGGCCGCAAGGAAGTCACCGTGCGCAGTTCGGATGATATCGACGGTTTCTACAGCTTGATGGGGGTCACCAGCCGCCGCGAAGCATTTCATGTCCATTCGTTGGAATATTATCGCCGCGTCTACGCCCTCTTCCAGCCGCGCGGCATGTGCGAGGTGTTCCAGGCGGAAGTCAATGGGAAACCCCTGGCTGCCGTCATGGTCCTGGCCACGCGCAAGACCGGTTACTATTTCTACGGCGCCTCGGCAAACGAGGATCGCAATCGCAAACCAACCTACCCCCTGCAGTGGGAGGCCATCCGCTGGGCCAAGCGCAAAGGCTGTACAGAGTATGATATGTGGGGCATCCCGGACGAGGCCGCCAGCATCCAGGAAGATGTGGCTGAGGGCCGCGAAGATGGCTTGTGGGGCGTTTACCGCTTCAAGCGCGGCTTTGGCGGTTCAATACGCCGGGCGAGCCAGACCCTGGACCGGGTCTACAACCCGCTGCTCTACAAGCTCTACTTGTGGCGCTTCTCCGGTTCAGGTGGGGATTAAAACCATGCAAGCCTATTCGGGCTCCCCCCGATCCTGGAACCAGCTCATCTCCAGCCTGCCCAACCCGCACCTTCTCCAAACCTGGGAGTGGTCGCAGGTGAAATCCAGGTTTGGCTGGCAGGCGCTGCCTTTCGTCTGGCACGCAGACTCACCCGGGGGTTCGGAGAAGAATCCGCTTGCCGCGGCCATGATCTTAAAACGCTCCATCCCCATGGGTGGATTTGCCAAAGAATCAGCGTGCTGTACATCCCCAAGGGACCCAATCTCGACTGGAGTGATCTTCCGCTGCGCCAGCGCGTCCTGGATGACCTGCAGGGATTCGCCAGGCGCCAGGGAGCGGTCTTCCTCAAGCTGGACCCGGATGTCCCCCTGGGCACCGGAATACCGGGCAGCGGGGAGGCTGTCGAGGACTTGAAGGGGCAGCAAGTCCGCGACGACCTGAGCCAGCGCGGCTGGATCTTCTCGCGTGACCAGATCCAATTTCGCAATACCGTCCTGGTCGACCTGTCGCCGTCGGAAGACGAGCTGCTGTCGCGCATGAAGCAAAAGACGCGCTACAACATTCGCCTGGCACAAAAGAAGGGGGTCACGGTGCGTCCCGGGACGCTGGACGACCTCCCCCTGCTGTACCGCATGTATGCCGAGACATCCGTGCGGGATGGTTTCCTGATCCGCGGCGAGGAGTACTACCAGGCGGTATGGCGAACCTTCTCCAGCGGGCAGCCTTCAGATGTGAACATCCAGCCTTTATCGGAACCGCTGATCGCCGAGGTGGATGGGAAAGCCATCGCGGCCATTTCGATGTTCTATTTTGCCGGGCAGTCGTTCTACCTCTTTGGCATGTCGCGTGACGAGCAGCGCGAAAAAATGCCCAATTACCTGCTGCAGTGGGAAGCCATGCGCCGGGCGAAAGCCTTGGGATGCCGGATCCACAACCTGTGGGGCGCACCAAACGAATTCAACGAAGCTGATGGATTATGGAACGTGTTCCGCTTCAAGGAAGGATTGGGCGGCAGCGTGTTCCGCTCCATCGGCGCCTGGGACTACACGCCCAGCCCGCTGCTCTACCGCATGTACACCGAGATCCTGCCGCGCATCATGGACGTGATGCGTTCGCGCGGCAAGACCAGAACGCGCCATTCCCTCGGAGTTTGACATTCAGAGCATGACATCTCATCCTGCCCAATCGTTCCTCAAGCCTCGCTACGATTCCGGCGGATTTTCCTCGCTCCCCGGGCAGGTGGCTGACCATTTCAACCTCGACCATTATGACACGGTCGTATTCTTCCTCCTGGATGGTTTTGGCTGGAGTTTTTTCGAGAAATTCCAGGAGGAGCCTTTCCTGCAGCGGGTCACCCGCCAGGGGAAGGTGGCAAAGCTGCTAGCACAGTTCCCTTCCACCACGGCAGCCCACATCACGACATTCCATACGGGGCAGGCGGTGGGGGAGCACGGGATTTTTGAATGGAATTATTATGAACCAAGGCTGGATGCGGTCATCTCACCGTTGTTGTTCTCCTTTGCCGGGACCATCGAACGCGATACATTGAAGAAGGTCCCTGTCAACCCAAAGGCGATCTTTCCAAGGAAAACGATCTACAAGGTCATGGCGAACCAGGGCGTGAAGGCGACGCTCTTCCAGCACCGCGAATTCACACCTTCCACGTATTCCAATGCCATGTTCCGCGGCGCCCGCGCCGTGGGCTACCGCACCCTTCCCGAAGGATTGGTGAACCTGGGGGAGGCAGTGGGGAAAGCCACGGGGAAGGCATTCTTCTATCATTACTACGATAAGATCGATGCGGTATGCCACGAATACGGCCCCGGCTCCCCCCAATTGGCTGCCGAGGTCCAATCCGTCCTGTCGACCCTCGACATCCTCTTCAAGGGGTATATCCGCCCCAGGGGAAGGACGCTGTTCCTGCTCACCGCCGATCACGGGCAGTGTGAAATTGATCCACGGACGACGATCTTTCTCAATACGGATGAGCGCTTCGCGGGTGTGACGGATTTCTTTCGCCGCGACCGCGGCGGGAGCCTGGTCGTCCCCGGGGGGTCGTGCCGGGACTTCTTCCTTTACATCCGCGACGGGCAGGTGGATGAAGCCCGGGAGTTCCTCGCCTCCCGGCTGGAAGGCAGGGCGGAGGTTTGGAAGGTGGCAGAGATGATCGCAGAAGGTTATTTTGGACCCAGGATCTCTCCCGAGTTCCGCCTCCGGGCTGGCGACCTGGTCATCCTTCCTTATCAAGGTGAATCGGTCTGGTGGTATGAGAAGGACAGGTTCAACCAGAAATATTATGGTCACCACGGGGGCTTGACCGCGGCCGAAATGGAAATCCCCCTGCTCATATGGGAAATGTGATGTAAAATAAAGCCACCTATTTCACCGCCGTAGTACGGCGGTACCCTCAACCCAAAAGGAGATTTCCCCATGTACCAAACAATTATCCTCGCAGGCAACCTCGGCCGTGACCCGGAAATGCGCTACACCCCCACCGGCGCAGCGGTCACATCTTTTTCGGTTGCCACCAACCGGCAGTGGACCAACAACAATGGCGAAACGGTCAAGGAGACCATCTGGTTTCGCGTTTCGGTGTGGGGCAAGATGGCCGAGACCTGCAACCAGTACCTGAAGAAAGGTTCCAAGGTGTTGGTGGAAGGACGCCTGACCGCCGACGCCAACACGGGCGGTCCACGCGTGTGGACCGGCCAGGACGGCGCCCCGCGTGCCTCGTTCGAAGTCTCTGCCCAGACGGTGCGCTTCCTGTCTTCGCGCGGTGAAGCCAGTGAGCCCGGCGGAGGCGGCGCCGCCATCGAAGAAGGCTCGATGGGAGCTGTGGATTCGGACGACAATATCCCCTTCTAGAAGGGAGACCCCTCCATGGCTATGCCTGCATCCAAACCACCCCAGCAGATCAATATTGAATTACCACCCGACCTGCAAGCTGCATATGCCAACCTGGCGCGAATTGCCCACGCCCCGGGTGAGTTTGTGCTCGATTTCGCCCGCATCCTGCCCGGGGATCTCAAGGCTCCGGTGACGGCGCGGGTGATCATGTCGCCCATGGGTGTCAAGTTGTTTTCGCAAGCCCTGGCGGAGAACATTGCGCGCTTCGAAGCGATGTTCGGGCAGATCAAGATGCCCAGTGGTGGTCCCACCCTTGCAGACACGCTGTTCAAGACGATCCAACCGCCTGAACCGCCAACGGACAAGTAAACTCACCAAAGGGACGCGGAGCTCCGCGTCCCTTTCCTATGCAGGACTATTATGCAGAAACTTGAACGTATCGCGGAACAAATCCGCAGTGATTTTGACGAACAAACCGCTGCCCGGGACAAAGCCCTGGCATTGGCTCGCGCCCTGACGCGCGAATGCGCCCTGTCCATCCGTGCCGTTCACCGCGAAGAAACGGATGTCATGCAGGGTCACCTCGACGAAGCCCGCCGCCTGGCTGCGGAGCTGGTCAGCGGCCTGGAACCCTACCCGGACCTGTTCCATACAGGATATACGCAGGATGCACTCAAGGAATATGCGGAAGCCAGCATTACCTGCGCCCTGATCCTGCACCAGGACCTGCCTTCCCCACAGGACATCGGGATCATCCCGCACACCTACCTGAACGGGCTGTCCGAGGTGATCGGCGAGCTCCGCCGGCGGATCCTGGATATCCTGCGCCACGGCTACTCGGAGGAGGTGGAACTCCTGCTGGGTCACATGGATGACATCTTCTCCATCCTGGTGACGATGGATTACCCGGATGCCATCACCTACGGCTTGCGCCGCCAGACGGATGTGGCCCGTTCCATCATCGAACGCACGCGCGGCGACGTGACCTTCAGCCTGCGCGGGGAACACCTGGAACGTTCGATTTCCAGGCTCATCAACCAGATACCCGGGGGCAGCGCGTTGCCGGAAGGCTCACCTCTGCCTTTACCCGGAGAGGAGGGGTAGGCCATGCCACGCAGCGGGCACCGTCACCAGTTGGTGATCTACATGCACTTGATCAACCGCTGGTGGCATAGCATTTTTGCCATTGGTATTGTATTGATCATCATCGCCCTCGGCCTGTACCGCCTGCCTGTACTGGCTCCCTGGTATCCGCTCACCCCTGTCCCTGCGAACACCCCGGTGGTCCTGGGCTGGGTGGGGGGATTTGCTTTTCTCCTCGCCATTTTCTTCATCATCATCCGGAAATTTGCCTACGTTCGCGCCTATGAGAATCACCTGCGCCTGGTGACGCCTTTCCTGCAAGTGAAGATCTCCTACCGCCGCATCCGCCAAACCTCCACGCAAGATTTTGCAAGCCTTTTCCCGCCTGAGAAATACAGGGGTCGTCAACGGGAAATGCTCTACCCATTGATGAAACGCACCGTGATCGTCCTTGACTTGAACGGTTTTCCTCTCCCGCGTGCTGCCCTGAGGCTGTTCTTCTCCCGCTATTTCTTCCCAGATAAGACTCCGCGCCTTGCCCTGCTGGTTCCAGACTGGATCAATTTCAGTACGGAACTGGAGAGCATGCGCGGCGTTTGGAATAAATCGCTTAAGCAACCAGAAACCGATCCCAACCAGGCAATTCTCGACAGCATTTCCGGGCGCAGGTAGAGCGCAAATGAACATCTATTTTGCCTGCTCGATCACTGGCGGGCGGGAACTTGAACCTGTTTACCAGGCAATCGTGAATTTCCTGCTCCGGGAGGGGCACACCGTGCCCACAGCACACCTGGCGGATTCGGAGGTCAAGGCGTATGAAGCCTCCATCCAACCCTCGGATGTCTATGGGCGCGATACAGCCTGGATCCGCGCCTGTGACGTATTGATCGCCGAGGTCAGCACGCCATCCCATGGGGTGGGCTACGAGGTGGGCTATGCCCTGGGACTCGGAAAACCAGTCCTGTGCGTCCATCGCGCCGGGAGACCGGTCAGCAAGATGTTGACCGGCAACCCGGATCCCCGGTTGAGCGTTATCCCCTACCAGGATGCGGATGAAGCCACCGGCATCCTTGGTTCCTTCCTGGCCGGGATCCCACATTGTGAAGATTGTCACGATTAATCCATGACTTTGCTCTCTATGCCAATGCCCCCGCATCGGCTATTATAGGGGCGGAGACGGGACATAGACACCTCCAACTTGCTCATCACTGTCTCCTCCTTTGGCGAATGCCCCCGCGGGTTGCTCCACCTGCGGGGGCGCAATTTAAACACGCAAGGTTAAAATAGGTGCCTATGAGCCAAATGGAAAATCACCTGGTTGGGAAGACGTACCTGGTTACGGGTGCCACGGCTGGAATCGGGCTCGCCGTGGCGAGGCAGCTCCTCCTCCAGGGGGCGAACCTGCTGGGAGTGGGGCGTTCTGCGGAACGTTGCGCAAATGTGGAAGAACAATTACGCCTCCTGCCGGGAGCGGGACAGGTGCGTTTCCTGCAGGCTGACCTCTCCCTGCAAGCCGGGATCCGTCGGCTGGCGGACGGGATCCGCCGTGACGTTTCGGTCCTGGATGGATTGATCAACAATGCCGGGGTATTCACCTTCCACCGCTCAGTGACAGCGGAAGGTTTCGAGATGCAATGGGCGGTAAATCACCTGGCGCCGTACCTGCTGACGCGTGAACTTCTCCCCCTGCTGCACGCCGCACCCATATCCAGGGTGGTCACGGTCAGTTCCGGGTCCCATTACGGCACCCGCTTGCGCTGGGATGACCTGCAACTGCAGCGCCGCTATACCGGCTTGCTGGCTTACAAGCAGACCAAGCTGTGCAATGTGCTATTCAGCGCGGAACTGCGCCGCCGCCTGGGGGTTGGATCCCCGGTTCAGGTCTTTGCCGCCGATCCGGGTCTGGTTTTCACAGATATGGGGCTCAAGAGCAACCCGCGGCTGGTACGCTGGATCTGGAGCTGGCGCAGGCGAGGCGGAATCCCGGCGGAGCAAGCGGCGCGCGGCGTGGTCTTCCTGGCGGTCGAACCTTCCATCCAGGAGGCATCCCAGGTCTACTGGAAGCATGGCGCAACCAAAGAGCCCAATCCCTATGCTCTCGATCCCGTTGCGGGGAAACGCTTGTGGGAGATCTCTGCAAAAATGTGCAACCTGTCGGATTCAATCGCCAGCCATTGACCTGGATCCTGTTTGCAATCCCCCTGTTAATATAGATAAGATCAACCCTGCACCTGCCCGCGCGCCAGGCGCACCGATATCCCACCGTTGACCAGGGCGAGCGAGGTATCCAGCTCCATCCCCAGTTGACCCACCAGGATCGGGTCGCTGGACAACACGGACAGCTTCCAGCCGGGGCACATCTCGCGCAGCACGGTCCCGAACCTGGCATACAGGTTGCGCAGGTCGCTGCCTTCGCTGACCCGCTGTCCGTACGGAGGGTTGGTCACCACCCAGCCAGGCCCAGCCACCGGCGTGATGGAGGAGATTGCCTGGCAACTGAATTCGATGTACTCCAACACCCCGGCGCGTTCTGCGTTGGCTCGTGACATCCCGATCGCGCCGGCATCCCGGTCTGAAGCCTGCAGAATTGGAATTCGCCGCGCAGTAGTTGGAGGCGGGAGGGCAGCGCTGCGAATGGATTCCCATTCGGCAGGGTTGAATCCGGGCCAATTCATGAATGCAAATGGACGATTAAGTCCAGGCGGGATGTTGAGCGCCAGCATGGCAGCTTCGATGGGGATGGTGCCCGAACCGCAAAAGGGATCGAGCAGGGGGGAGGTCTTGTCCCAACCGGAAGCCATGACCATTGCGGCTGCCAGCGTTTCGCGCAGCGGGGCCTTCGCCACCGCCTGGCGGTATCCGCGCTTGTGCAGGATCCTGCCCGAGGAGTCCACGCTGACCGTGACCCGGTCGTCTGCCAGGCGGACCACCACAATTTGTGCCGGCTGATCGGCTTCCTCGTCGGCTTTCACAACCGGGGAGGCTTGACCCAGCCGGCGGGCAAGTGCCGCGGACACCGCGCGCCCCACCGCGCCGGAGTGGTACAGCTTGGAATGGTGGCAGGTCACCCGCAGGCAAACGGGTTGCCCGGGGACCAGGAAACGCTCCCAGGGCAGGCGGGAGGCGCGCTCTTCCAGCTCGGGGAATGCCGTGGCATGAAAGAAATTCCCCAGGCGCACCAGGATCCGGCTGGCAGTGCGCAGGTGCAGGTTGGCGCGGTAAAGGTCCGCCATGTCTCCCCGGAAAGTGACTCCGCCTGGTTCCATGCTGGGATTCTCAAAACCAAGGCCGAGGAGTTCCTGGGACGTGAAAGGTTCCAGTCCCGGGGCATCGACGGCAAAGTAGGTGTACAAACGGCTATCCTTCTTCCTGATTAATCAACGGCTTGGCACTCCCCCCGGATGGGAAGTGTTCAGGAGAATTCCAAGGGCGGCTTGCGGGTGACGATATTCTTCTGGTGTTCCTTGCGGCGCGGGTCTTTTTCGACGAAGATCGGGCGCATGGAGAACGGATCCAGCTCGGTGAAATACATCAGGCTGGCATAGGTGGAGGGGGTCGGGGTGAAGATCTGCACCTGCTCGGGGTTGATGTGGAGTTTCTCGCTGGCGAACTTCTTCAAGCGCAGCATGTCGCCCGTGCCGCAGCCGGGATGGGCGGCGATCATGTAATAGGTCAGGAATTGCGGCTTGCCCGCCTGGCGCGAGAGTTCATCGAATTGCGCCTTGAATTTGAGCAGTGCCTGCGGTCCGGGTTTGCCCATCGCATCCAGCACGTGCTCCTCGGTATGCTCCGGGGCGACCTTCAATTGACCCGAAACATGGTGCTCCACGATCTCCCTCAGGTAGGCGTTCCCGCAAGCCTGGTCGCTGAGGATCATGTCGTAGCGCAGTCCCGAAGCCACGAAGACCTTTTTCACGCCGGGCAATTGGCGCACCTGGCGCAGCAGGTCGATCTGCGGCTGGTGGTTCACTTTCAGCACCGCGCAGACCTCGGGGTAAACGCAGCGTTTATCGGTACAAATGCCCTTGGCGAGTTTTTTCCTGCATTCAAAGCCGTACATGTTGGCGGTTGGGCCGCCCAGGTCGGAAATGTAACCCTTGAAGCCGGGATGGCGGGTCAAGCCTTCCGCCTCGGCCAGGATCGACTCGGGGCTGCGCCAGCGGACGGTGGTGCCTTCATGGACGGCGATGGCGCAGAAGCTGCACTCGCCATAGCAGCCGCGGTGCGTGGAGATGGAAAATCCGATGGTCTCCAGGGCGTGTACTTTTCCCTGGGCTTCGTAGAAGGGATGCTGGGCGCGCTCGAAACCGAGGGAAAAGACTTCATCCAGCTCCGCCTGGGTCTGGTGGGGGGCCGGCGGATTCTGCACCAGGTAGCGGTCGGCGTGTTTCTGGAACAAGCCAGTGGCGCTGACCGGGTCATTGTTGCGGTAAAAGAGGTGGAACATGCGGATGAATTCCTGTTTATCCGTCGCAACGGTCTCATAGGCGGGCAGTTCCAGGTATCCCTGGCGCGGCTCCCTGGAGAGATAGCACAAGCCGCGCACTGCCCGCGGATCCGTGCCGTCGCGCAGGGCAGCCGCCAGTTCCAGGACAGGATTTTCGGCCATGCCGTAGAGCAGGTAATCCGCCTTGGCATCCAGGAGAACAGAACGCCGGATGGTGTCATCCCAGAAATCGTAATGCGCCACGCGGCGCAGGCTGGCTTCGATCCCGCCGAGCACGATGGGAGCCGCGGCGCGGGGCAAGCCCTGGGCAGGCCTGCTGCGCTTGGTGAACCTGCGGATGATGTTGGTATAAACGATCGTTGCCCGGTCGGGACGGCGGTTGTTTTCGCCGCCGGGTGTATAGTCGTCGGAGCGGCGGGGTTTCTTGAGGGCGGTGTAGTTTGCCACCATCGAGTCCACGCAGCCGGCGCTCACCCCCCAGAACAGGCGCGGCAAACCAAGGCGGCCGATATCCTCGTCGGTGACCGGGTTGGGCTGGGCGATGATGCCCACCCTGTACCCGGCATTCATTAACACTTTCCCGATGACTGCAATACCGATAAACGGGCTGTCGATGTAGGAATCACCGCTGACCAGGATGACATCCAGCTCATCCCAGCCCAAGCGTTCGACTTCTTCCAATGTGGTTGGCAGGAACATGAGCTGGATTATAATCGCTAATTATGGATAAAATTTACCTTGATTATTCCGCCACGACGCCCGTGGACAAGCGCGTGTTCCAGGCGATGCTGCCCTATTTCAGTGATGAATTCGGCAATCCCTCCTCCGTCCACCGCCAGGGGCAGAAGGCCGAACATGCCGTGGAAACGGCGCGCGAGACCGTTGCCCAGGTGCTGCATTGCCAGCCGGAGGAGATCCTATTTACCTCCTGCGGCTCCGAGTCGGATAACCTGGCCTTGCGCGGGGCGGCATTTGCCGCGCGCAGTGAAAGAAACGCCAACTGGTTGCTCACCAACCGCGGTGAACATCCCGCCGTCACGCGCACCGCCGAACAACTGGCCTCCCAGCATGGTTTTTCCCTTGACTGGCTGGATCTTGACGAGCAGGGCATGGTCTATCCGCACAATGTGGGCAGCACCCTGTGCCACGAGACAGCCGTGGTCTCGGTGATGTACGCCAATAACGAGATCGGCACGGTCAACCCGATCAGCGTGATTTCCAGGCTGTGCCGTGCCTACCAGGTTCCTTTCCACACGGACGCCGTCCAGGCGGCTGCTTATCTCGACCTGGATGTTGACGTTTTGGGCGTGGACCTGCTATCCCTTGGGGCGCACAAGTTCTACGGACCGAAGGGGGTCGGCGTTCTGTATGTGCGCAAGGGGACCCGGCTGCTGCCCCAACAGACAGGCGGGGGGCAGGAGAACGGCCTGCGCGCCGGCACGCACAACGTTCCCTACATTGTCGGGCTTGCCCAGGCGTTGAAACTGACCTCCGAGGAGCGCGAAGCGCGCGCAGCCCACCTCCTCCCGCTGCGCGACCGGATCATCGGCACCGTGCTGGAAGAGATCCCCGATGCGCGCCTGACCGGTCATGCGCAAGCCCGCCTTCCCGGGCACGCCTCGTTTGTTTTCAAGGACGTGGATGGCAACAAACTGCTGCAGTTGCTCGACGCCGCCGGGTTTGCCTGTTCCTCGGGGTCGGCATGCAAAACTGGCAGCCCGAAGCCCTCCGAGGTGCTCCTGGCGATCGGCTTGCCGCGTGAGTGGGCGATGGGTTCCCTGCGCGTGACTCTCGGGGTGCAGACGACTGTGCAGCAGGTGGAGGCGTTCCTTAAGACGCTCCCCGGCCTGGTGGAAAAGGCGAGAAAAAGCGGCTGATGGTTGTTCGCCAATTATTACGCTCAAACGGTTTATCACAGATCCATGGGTGATGGTCTTATTCATCCCCATTTGGGTTAATCCTTTTTTTCCTGGGTGATCATGTCCAAAGTCGTCGTCGCCATGTCCGGAGGAGTGGATTCCTCGGTTGCCGCTGCCCTGCTGAAACAGCAGGGTCATGAGGTGATCGGGATGATGCTCAGGCTCTGGTCCGAGCCGGGCAGGGAGGCCGCCAACCGCTGCTGCTCTCCCGACTCGATGGCGCTTGCCAGGCGCGTTGCGGCAAAGCTGGATATCCCCTTTTATGTCGTCGATGCCCGGGAGATCTTCCGCGAGACGGTGGTCGAATACTTCCTGGAGGGCTATGCAGCCGGGGATACCCCAAATCCATGCCTGGTGTGCAACCGCCTCGTGCGCTGGGAGTTCCTGCTGCAACATGCCCTGGACATGGGTGCGGAAAGCATGGCAACCGGGCATTACGTGCGCATGCGCAAGGAGGCTGGAGGTGGGATCAGCCTGCTGCGCGCCGTGGACCGCCTCAAGGACCAGTCTTACGTTCTACATGTCCTGACCCAGGAGAAACTGTCGCGTGCCCTGTTCCCGGTGGGGGAGTACCCAAAGTCGGAGATCCGCGCACTGGCGCAGGGCTTCGATCTGCCCACCGCGAGGCGCTGCCGACAGCCAGGACCTGTGTTTCCTGGCGGGTGAGGATTACCGCGATTTTTTGCGCCGTTTTGCTCCGCAGATCGCCACCCCCGGTCCGATCCTGACCCGGGATGGGAAAGAACTCGGCAGGCATGAAGGCCTGGCGTATTACACCATCGGTCAGCGCAAGGGGCTGGGCGTGACCTCGCCGGTTCCGCTTTACGTGTTGTCCAAGCAGCGTGACACCAATGCGCTGGTCGTCGGGCAGGTGCAGGAGCTCGGTTCATCAGAATGCAGGGTCAGCGGGATCAACTGGATCGCCGGGGAGCCTCCGGCGGGACCTTTGCGAGCCGAAGTCAAGACCCGTTACACTGCCAGGGAAGTTTGGGCGGAGATCAGGCCTGGCGGGGCGCCGTCCGAAGCCACGCTGTCCTTCGAGGTCCCGGTGCGGGATATCACCCCTGGACAGGCGGCGGTGTTCTATAGTGGTGACCTCGTCCTGGGAGGCGGGACCATCATCCCGTGATGCGTGTAGCCGGTGTGTAGTATAATCGCCTTGGTGGATTGATTTGATACGCCATATCCCATTCCCATTTTTACCCTTGGAGTGAGCATGACTTTCCCAGCCCTGGTTTTTGGAATCCTTTTGGCAGCACTATTTGGTGCCTTGTTTCACTTTTGGCGGGGCGATACCCTGCTCAAGTTGCTGCTGTTCATTATTTTTTCAGAAGCAGGATTTTGGGCTGGGCACTTCCTGGGAGCCAAACTTGGCTGGACCTTTGCGAAGGTGGGTCCCTTGAACGTCGGCATGGGCATCCTGGGCAGCCTGGTTTTCCTGTTGATCGGGCGCTGGCTGAGCCTGGTGGAAATCAAACAGAAATAAGCCTGGTTAAAAAATAAATCCCTCCCGAAAAGGGAGGGATCTTTTTGTCTGCAATCGGGGTTACATCGGTTTGACGTTCGCCGCTTGTAAGCCTTTCGGGCCTTGTTCGATCTCGAACTCGACCTGTTGACCCTCAGTGAGAGTCTTGAAGCCGTCCGTCTGGATTGCACTGAAGTGGACGAAAACGTCCGGACCACCTTCGCGTGCGAGGAAGCCGTAGCCCTTCGACGCATTGAACCATTTGACCGTACCGGTCACACGCTCTGCCATTGCTTTATTTCTCCTTACATAGAACAAAAAGAATAGGATTTGGTGCTCGTGTTCGCGGGTATGAAAAAACCGGCTGAACTTGGTGCTTTGTCCCGGCCGGCCTTAATCAGTTCCAGCACGAACACTTGCAACCTTACGGAGAACAGTTTATCAGTCTGGGTTGAATCCGTCAAGACTTTTCATGATAATATTATATAAGAATTTTACGCATCAAAACCTGTTTTTCCATATTCTTGCGCGTCTAATTCATGCCCGCAGTAAACCATTATAAGGTGATACACTCCGAAAGGGAATAGATCATGACCTATCGTATTGAATCCTTCCTGTCCTCCCGCCTGCACCTTCATCCCCAGCTGGTGGGCGAGCGCATTTACTTTGTCAGCAACCTGTCCGGCAAATTGAGCCTGTATGCGATGTATTACGGCAGCTCGGTGCCCGAACCGCTGCTGCCTCCGCATATTGCCATGCAGAATCCCGACCTGGTCGGAGGCTACCCCTTCTATGCATTTCCCCTGCTCGACAGGATCCTGGTCATGCTCGACCGGGATGGCGATGAAAATTACCAGCCGATGCTCATCCCGATCGATGGCGGATTTCCGGAACCCGCCTTCGATAATTACTTCGAAAACCACCGCGTCCACCTGACAGAATGCGACATCGAGCGGAATATCGTCTATTTCAATGCCGAGCGACGCGACAAGCCCATCCAGGAAGCCTATCGCGGCGACCTGCGCACCAATACGCTTACCAAGCTGGATGAGTCCGAGTGGGGATCCACACCGTTCAGCCCGACCAGGGACCATGGCCGCATCCTGATCGCCGAAGGATACACCGCCGGGGATAATGTCCTGTGGCTGATGGAGAACGGGGAAAAGAGCCTCCTGTTGGGCAAGCCGATCACCCAGCGCACGGAGGGCGAAACGGTTCCGTTGATCGGGTTGACCGGCATAGCCTGGAACCCGGCGGAAACCGGCCTCCTGGTCATCACCGCCCTGTTCGATGATCGCTACAGCCTGGGCTTCCTGGACCTGTCCAAGCCTGGTGAAGTGCTGCCGGTCGAGTTGGAAGGCATACTGCATACCGGCAACGGGGAAATGCCTTCCCTGACGCATCTAAAAGGAACGCACTATTCCCTCGGTTTCAACATCGACGGATGTTCCTGGGAGTATGAGGCAGTCTACAACGAAGACAAGCGCAGGATGACGATCAAATCCTCGCTTGTTGGCGAAGGGGACCTCTCGGGCGGAAAGATGGAAAGCATATACTATGACGAAAAAGGGGACCGCTTTGTGCTCTCCTTCTCCACCGCCACCAGCCCCACCCAGATCTACACCGTGGAAGGGAAGGACCGCGAGACGATCATCATGCATACCGAGGAGCGCATCCTGGGCATCCCCGAGTCGCTGCTCGCAAAAGGGGAGGACGCCTCCTTTACATCCCACGACGGTGAGCGAATGTCCGCCCGCCTGTACCTGCCGGCGAAGGAACTGGGCTTTCACGGGGCGCGCCCGCTGGTGTATTACATCCACGGCGGTCCGCAAAGCCAGGAGCGGCCCGATTTTGCCTGGTTCTCGATGCCGCTCATCCAGTTCCTGACCCTGCGCGGCTTTGCCGTTTTTGTGCCCAACGTGCGCGGTTCATCCGGTTATGGTCTGAAGTATATGAAGCAGGTGGATCGTGATTGGGGTGGACAGGACCGCCTGGACCATGTCCATGCCATGACGAACGTCCTGCCGAAGGACAAGCGCCTTGACGTCAAACGCACCGCGGTCGTCGGGCGGTCCTACGGCGGGTACATGACCCTCACCCTGGCGGGCCGCCACCCGGAGCTGTGGGCGGCAGCCTGCGACATGTTCGGACCCTACGACCTGTACACCTTCAGCGAGCGCATCCCCGAAACCTGGAAACCGTATTTCTCCAAGCCCTGGCTGACCCGGCAACGCCGGAGGGCAGGCACTTCCTCGCCGAGCGTTCCCCAAAATCCTACCTTGAAAACCTGGCCTGCCCGATGCTGGTCATCCAGGGGCGCAACGACCCGCGCGTGGTGGCGAAGGAATCCGAAGAACTGGTGGAGGACCTGAAGAAGAAAGGCAAGCAGATGGAACTGCTGATCTTTGAGGATGAGGGGCATGATGTGTTGAAATATGCCAACCGGGTCAGGTGTTACAACGCCATCACCGATTTCTTCGCCGGTATCTTGAAACCTTGAAATTGCGGACCTAAGGATCCGGATCACATCATGCCCTGGAACTTGAACACCACCCATGCCCAAGCCGGGGACCTTGCCCTGCTGGTCGGCTTGCGCCACAAGCACTTCATCTTTCCCCTGCTCCCCGGGGGGACATTTCACACCCATCGCGGCATCCTGAACCATGACGAATTGATCGGCAAGCCGTGGGGCAGCCAGGTGCAAAGTCACCAGGGCAGCCCGTTCTTCCTGCTGCAGCCCTCCCTGGCTGATATTCAGAACGACCTGAAACGCAGCACCCAGATCATGTATCCCAAGGATATCGGGTACATATTGAACCAGCTTTCCATCGGGCCGGGACAGACGGTGTTGGAAGCGGGGACCGGCTCCGGGTCGATGACCGTGGCGCTGGCCTTCGCCGTCGGCCCACAAGGGCGCGTGGTCACCTACGAGAAGCGCGAGGAGTTCCAGAAGCTGGCCCGCAAGAACCTCGAAAGGCTGGGACTGGATGCCCGTGTGGAGTTCAAACTGCGCGACATCATCGAAGGTTGCGACGAGACCAACGCGGATGCCTTCTTCCTGGACCTGCCCAACCCCTGGGATTATGCCGGTAAAGTCTGGGCAGCCCTCAAGCCGGGCGGCTTCTTCTGCAACCTGGTGCCGACCGTCAACCAGGTGGAGACCCTGCTGTATGCCCTGCGGCGGGAGAATTTTGCCTTTATCGAGGTCTGTGAGCTGTTCCTGCGCTACTTTAAACCAGAGCCTTCCCGCCTGCGCCCCACCGACCGCATGGTGGCCCACACCGGTTATTTGACCTTTGCCCGCAAGATCGAGCCTGGGGCTGGCTCGATTCGCCGGAGCTGTTGATTGAGCTGGGCGGGATTGGCGATCAGGACTCACCCGCCTCCGGATGAACCTGGACAGGACATCCTCCCCCCAAATAAAACACCCATGTTGCGAAGACAATTCCGCCGACGTGCAGCCCGCCGCCTCCAAGCTGAGGTTCCCCCGCTTTTTTCCAACGAAGTGGAATGGGTGGATGAGACGACCGTGCAATGTCCCTTTTGCAGTGGCGGTGCCAGGGGAGAGGCGTGATAGCTCCATCCATCTCCGAGGCGGAGATCTCGGCGCGCCTGAGGGAAAATTACACTCCTGGGCTGATCACAGCCACGGATGAGTATGCACTGAGGGCAATGGACCAGCCCCTGAAATGCGCTGCCGTGCTGATCCCCCTGGTCTGCAAGCAGGACGGCTGGCACCTCCTGCTCACCCGGCGTACGGACGTGGTGGCAACCCACAAGGGGCAGGTTTCCTTCCCCGGCGGGGCATGTGATGCGGCCGAATCGACCGCTGAAGGCACCGCCCTGCGTGAAGCCGAGGAAGAGATCGGCCTGGCCCCTGCGGATGTGCGCCTGCTTGGCCGCATTGAACGACGTGGCGACGATCACCCGTTACCGGGTGACCCCGGTCGTGGGCGCAATCCCATGGCCGTATCCGTTCCGGCTTGCTCCTCTGGAAGTGGCGCGCATATTCAGCATCCCCCTGGCCTGGCTGGCGGAACGCAAGCATTGGAGCGAAGCGCCTTACACTTTGGAGGGCGCGCGCAGGGCAGTCCCGGTGGTGACCTACCAAAAGTATGACGACGAAATTTTGTGGGGTGTCAGCGCCAGGATCGTGTTGAATTTCCTTTCCGTGCTGGGCAATTAAAATAAACAACCCCCGATCTTGTGCGTATCGGGGGTTGGTCTGTCAAAGAGAGAACTATTTTTTGCCTTCCTCGGGTGCTTCTTCTTCCTTCTTGCCCTTCTCGAGCACCTCGGGTTCGGTGCCTTCCGCCACTGCTTCCACTGCGGCGACTGGCTTCTTCCACGACCTCTGCCTTGGGTGCAGTTGCCAGGACAAGCATCTCATCCGGGCTATCCCAGACTTTCACCTTGTCGGACAGGACGATATCGCGGATGTACAAGCCGTCGCCGATCTTGAGCAGGCTGGATACGTCCACCACGATACGTTCGGGCAGGTCTTGCGGGAAGCATTCCACGTCGAGCTGGTTGTAACCGGTGACCAGCACGGCATCGAAATCCTTGACCGCGGGAGACAGCCCCGTGATCTGGATGCCCACATTGGCGCGGATCTTCTCGGTCAGGGATACTGCCTGGAAGTCGATGTGGACGTACGTATTCTTGAGCGGATTGCGCTGTCGCTCGCGCACCAGGGTGGGGTATACTTTTCCGTCCAGTTCGATGTCGATGAGACTGGATGCGGTTGTGCGGTTCAATATCCGGGTGGTTTCATGTGCGTTCATCGTGATATTGACTGGGCTCATGTTATGCCCGTAGATGATGCCGGGCAGTTCGCCTGCGCGGCGCAGGGCACGCACCTGTTTTCCGGTGATGCTGCGTTTCGTGGCCTTGATATTTACTTTCTCCATGCTAACCTTCCTCGAGCGCCTCTCACCCCGAACACTTCGGGATTACCTTCGCTCTACGAGTGAATTTTCCAACAGAGTTGGATGATATCCAGCAAAGATGGATGATGTCCAGTGAGCTGGATGATACCCGGCCTGTGCCGGAAGCGGGCGGAATTGTAGACGACTAGACCGGAATCGTCAAGGAAAATCGGTTACCGGTATAATAGGCCCACCATGCGCAAATATATCTACTTCACGGTCTTCGTCTCCGGCATGACCAGCCTGGCAGCGGAATTTGGGGCTTCGCGCCTGCTCGGCAATGTCTTCGGGACCAGCAATATCGTCTGGGCGGTGATCATCGGGTTGATCCTCATCTACCTGACCGCCGGGTATTTCATCGGCGGGAAATGGGCGGATCGCTCGCCCCACCCGGCAACCATGTACCGGATCCTCGCCTGGGCTGCATTCACACTGGGCGTTGTCCCCTTTGTGGCCAACCCGGTACTGCGCCTGGCTGCGGATGCGTTCGACACGCTGCAGGTTGGCGTTCTTGCCGGGGCGTTTGTGGCGGTGCTGGTGCTTTTCACCGTGCCCATCACCCTGATGGGCATGATCTCACCCTTCGCCATCCGCATCAGCATGGAGGACACCTCCCACGCCGGTAAAATTGCCGGCACGATCTACGGCATTTCGACGATCGGTTCGTTCCTGGGTTCCTTCCTGCCGACCCTGATCCTGATCCCCACCATCGGCACCACGCGCACCTTCCTCGTCTTCAGCGTGGTGTTGCTGTGCGTGGCGCTGGCAGGCATCGGGTGGAGCGCGGGGCGTAAAGCAGTTCTTCCTTACCTGTTGATGGTCCTGCTCCTTGCCATGCTGGCCCTGTTCGGGAAGAGCGGGATCAAGAAGTCGAGCGGGCAGGTGTATGAAACCGAATCCGCCTATAACTACATCCAGGTGTTGGAGATCAATGGCTCGCGTTACCTGCGCTTGAACGAGGGTCAGGGAGTTCATTCCGCATACAACCCGACGACCCTGGACTACGGCGGACCCTGGCAGCAATTCCTGGTCGGGCCGTTCTTCTACAAGGACCGGGAACCCGCCTCCGTGACCCGCATCGGGATCGTGGGACTGGCAGCCGGGACGACCGCGCGGCAGGCGGCCTCCGTCTTCCCTGACGTGGTCATCGATGGTTGGGAGATCGATCCCAAGATCGTGCAGGTGGGGCGGGAGTTCTTTGCCATGGACCTGCCGAACCTGAACGTGTTCGTGCAGGATGGACGCCTGGGATTGGAACACAGCCCGCAGCGTTATGACCTGGTCATCGTGGATGCCTACCGCCCTCCGTATATTCCACCGCACCTGACCACCCAGGAGTTCTTCGCCATTGCCGCCGAGTCACCTCAAACCTGACGGTGTGCTGGCGATCAACATCGGGCGGGCACCGGGCGACAGGCGGCTCATCGATGGGCTGGCAACCACGATCGGCTCCTTGTTCCCTTCCATTTACGTGGTGGATATCCCGGATACCTTCAACTCCATCCTGTATGCCACCCTGCAGCCGACGGAGGTGGATGACCTTTTCCAGAACCTGGTGCGCTTGCAAGCCCGCGGGGATGTCCCCCCCCTGCTGCTCGGGTCGATGTACCTGGCCTGGACCAACCTGGCCCCGGCCCCTGAAGAGACTGTCGTTTTCACCGACGACCGCAGCCCCATCGAATGGCTGACCAACAATCTCATCCTCAACTACCTGCTCGAAAGCGGGGCGGAAGTATTGGAATAAAAGCCTGGGCATCGCTGCAATCAGCTTGGGAGTTTTTCATCTCCCAGCTTGGATCCTTGATCGAAATTAACCTGGAGACTTAATGAAGAACACACTCAAAGAACCGGGAAAGCCTTGGGCATCGGTGTTTCGTGGATAACCAGCCTGCTTGTACCACCTGCCCTGCTTTTCATTGCCTTGCGCATCCTGTTCAGCGTACCATTCCTGAATGTGGAATACCGCATGCCCAATTTTCCAGCAGACACCTACGGGTTCACCTTGCAGCAACGCCTGGATTATGGCAGCGCTGTCCGTCCGCTATCTCTATACCCGCGCCGACATCAGCTTGCTGGGTAACCTGGAGTTCGATGACGGTAACCCGGTCTTTAACGAGCGGGAGCTCAGCCACATGCAGGATGTGAAACCGGTATTCCTCTCTTTCATTTACGTTGGTTTAATCTCCGCCCTGGCGTTGGTCACCATTTTCCTGGTAGGCTTCCGCCGACCTTGGAAGGCAATGGTGCTTGCTGGGATCCGCCGCGGCGGCTGGCTGATGATCGGGCTCATTGCTGCCATCGGGATCATGGCCGCGATCAATTTCTGGACCTTTTTTGAGTTCCTGCATTCCCTCTTCTTTACAGGCGATTCGTGGCTGTTCCTTTATTCCGACACGCTCATACGCCTTTTCCCAATCCGGCTCTGGCAGGATGGCCTTATTCTCCTTTTACTGATCCTGGCAGGCTCAGGACTGGCTCTCGGGTTGGCGAGTGAGACCAGGCAGGGAAGCCAAAGGCGCCGGTGAGTGTTATAGTGTAAGTGTTATAATTTCATCAAGCTTGTAGGAGGCAGCATGACGACCGAATATCATTCATCAGGCAAGACCACCCTGATGCCCGAAGTGCTCATGACGATTGCACGCCAGGCCGCTTTGGAAGTGGATGGAGTGCACAGCGTTTACCCGCTAAAAGCCGGTATCGACGGCCTGCTGGGTCGCGGGCAGGAGGGGGTGCGGATGCAAATCGAGGATGGCACCGTGTTCATGGACCTGTTCCTGGTCCTGGATGCCGAGGTCAACATCCGCGAGACCAGCCGTATCATCCAGGCGAAGGTGGCACGAACCATCTCCGAGTTGACTGGCCTGGAAACCCACCACGTGAATATCCACATCGAAGATGTCTTCTACAAGGGCGAGGCATAGGCATGAAAGCTCGCACCAGGGCTCGCAGTATTGCCCTGCAGACACTTTTCGAAGTGGACATGGCTGATCATCCTGCAGTGGAGGTCATGCAGGAACGCCTGGAGGAGGATCCGCTTCCCGATGAGCTGGCGGAATTTGTCCGCCAGATTGTTTTTGGCATCCTGCCTCACCGGGAACACCTGGATGAGGTGATCGCCCGCTGCGCACCCGAATGGCCTTTCGACCAGATCGCAGCCATTGACCGCAATATATTAAGGATCGCGGTGTGGGAGTTTGCCGTGGCAAACCTGACTCCCCTCAAAGTGGCAATCAACGAGGCAGTGGAGCTCGCCAAGAAGTACGGGTCTGACAGCGCGCCACGCTTTGTCAATGGGGTCCTGGGCAGCCTGGCAGAACGCGAGAACGATATCCGCCAATCGTTCCACCAGAAGACGGTTGAATAGTGAGCCCAGGTTTGATGGTTTTTCGGTCCAGGTCAGGAATTGTGCCTCATTTTCCCATTTTTCCCATTAAAATAATGAAAATCCGCCTACATGATGCCCCCAATTCAAGGAGGGGTATGAACCAAGCGCTCAGGAAAATCATATCCACCTTTGCCCTTGCAGCCATTCTATTATTGAACGGGTGCAGCAACCCGTTGATCAACATCCCGGGTCTCACCTCCACGAAGGTTCCAGCCGCGCAGCCCGGATCGACCCCTGCACCGCTGCCGGCTGCCCCGGTGACTTTTAATGTGACCCTGCCTGCTCCCCTGCTGGCTGGCGAAACGTTAACCCTCAGCATCGTGGACGAAGTGACCGGTCTGGGGTTGAATCCGGTCAATCATGCCATGCAAAGCATGGATGCCACCCACTTTTCCTTAACCCTCCCATTTCCAGTGGGAAGCATCATCACTTATCGCTATGTGCGCCAGGCAGTCCTTCCAATACTCGAAGACAATGCATTCGAGAAACCGGTGCGTTATCGCATCTATCATGCCAACACTCCCGGGATGGTGCAAGACGTCGTTTCCTCCTGGGTGGACACCCCCTTCAACGCCCCGGTGGGCTGGATATCCGGCAGGATCGTGAATGCGTTGGATGGCAAACCGCTCACCAACATCCTGGTGGCGGCTGGCGGGCAGCAGAGGCTAACCGACTCGAACGGCGCCTATTCGATCGATGGCTTACCCGCCGGAACGCACAACCTGGTTGCGTATGCCCTGGACGGATCCCACCTGACCTTCCAGCAGGGGGCGACCGTTGCAGAGGGCAAGAACACCCCTGCGAATATCTCCATGATCCCGGCACCTCTCGTGACCGTCTCGTTCACCGTCAGTGTGCCCGGGGACACCGCCGCGAACGCTCCCATCCGCCTGGCAGGCAACCTGTACACCCTGGGCAATACCTTTGGCGACCTGAATGCAGGGTTGAGCACGGTCGCCACGCGCATGCCGGTGCTCTCCGCGGTGGGGGATGGACGTTACACCATCGCGCTCATGCTGCCTGCCGGCGCAGATATCCGCTACAAGTACACCCTGGGGGATGGTTTCTGGAATGCCGAGCATACCCACTGGCGGCAGCTTCCTGCTGCGCCAGTTGATCGTTCCATCCGGACAGGATGCCGTCCAGGTGCAGGACACGGTCTCCACCTGGAGGGATGGATCCTCCGCGCCCATCTCCTTCGAAGCCAATGCCCCGCTCGAGACGCCTGCCGGGGACAGCGTATCCATCCAATTCAATCCCTATGGCTGGACGGAACCCATCCCGATGTGGCCGCTGGGAAACAACCGCTGGGCATACAGGCTTTACAGTCCGCTGAACATCCTCACCAACTTCGAATACCGGTACTGCCGCAACGATGCCTGCGACGTGGCGGATGACGTGGCAACTGGCGCCGGCAGGCCGGGCCGCCCGGTTTCCACCTCACCGGCGGCACAGGATCTCCAGGATACGATCAGCGGCTGGAACTGGCTGCAATCGCTACAGCCTGCACCCCTGGTGGGCTTGCCAGTCGCCCGGCGCACGGATGGATTTCTGGGCCGGGGTGGAGTTTCTCTCCAGCGATGATCCGACCTGGCAGGCGTGGATGCCGCAGGCGGTTTTGAACGTGCAGTCACTGTACTCCAACTGGCTGGTGGTGGATCCCACCTGGACCGTCAGCCAGACCAGCCCGCTGGTCTTTTCGCCCCTGCCGGGCGCAGATCCGCTTGCCGTCGATACGACCCGCCTGGCACAGGGAGGCCGCTCCCTCAACATGAATATTGCCCTGTTCCCGGCAGCCAACCTGCCGATGGAACCGACCAGTTGGTGGCAATCCACCCCGCGTGATGCAAGCTGGTGGACAAGCTGGTTCGAGAGTTACAAGTCCTTTGCGATCTACCATGCCGACATGGCCTCGCAATCCGGTGCCCAGGCACTCATCCTGGGCGGGGAGTGGGTCCTGCCGGCTCTTCCCGGGGGAATCATCGATGGGGAGATCTCCGGGGTGCCGGCTGACGCCGCGGCGCGCTGGGTGGACATCCTCACCCAGGTGCGCGCCCATTTTGGCGGACAGGTGCTCTGGGCGGCTTCCTATCCCGACGGGTTGGACTCCATCCCGGATTTTGCCGCCAGCCTGGATGGGATCTACCTGCTCTGGTATGCGCCCCTGGCAGGGAACGCCTCACCGGGCGTGGATGAGATGCGCCTGGAAGCGGGTTCCCGGCTGGATAACGAGATCCAGCCGCTGCAAGCCAGCCTGGACATGCCGGTCATCATTGCCGCAGCGTATCCCTCGGCGGACGGCGCGGCGATGGCCTGGATGCCGTTGCAGGCAGTGCTCCAGCCTGGAAACGGCCAGGCGGTGGTCAATTTACAGGCACAGGCGGATATTTACCAGGCTTTGCTCGCCGCGATCAACGAACGACCCTGGGTGGGTGGCCTGGTCAGCCGTGGTTATTTCCCTCCCGCGGTGCTGCACGATTTGTCTGCCTCCGTGCACGGCAAGCCTGCCGCAGACATCCTTTGGTACTGGTATCCGCGCTTCCAGGGGATAACGCCTTAATCGGACAGCCTGTAAACATTTGTCCCACACTCACCGGCAGACCTGGTCTGCCGGTTTTTCTTATTTAATGCAGCTGGAATCCCGCCAAATCACCATCCAAGTCCTTGTTCATTTCTTCACTATAGAAACCTCTTCTTGAATCCTGTGTTCTTATGCATGTAATCGCGATTACAACCAAACCCAAGCAAGATAACAAAAGGAGCTAAAACATGAATACAGTTGGCAAGTGGTTGTACCTTCTCGGCATGCTCGTAGCTGCGGTGGTCGGGTTGCTCGGTTTCTCAGCGCCCTGGCTGTCCATCATCCTGGCCGTGATCGGTATCCTGGCAGGCATCTTCTACGTTGACTCGAGTGACATTGTCAACGTGGGCATCCGCTACCTGGTGCTGGGCGCCGTGTTCAGCGTCCTGGACGGTCTCCCGCTGGTTGGCCCCTGGCTGACCGGTTTCTTTGGCGGGGTGTTTACCTTCCTTGGACCCGTGGTGCTGACCGCGCTGGTCATGTATTTTATCCGGAAATATTTCTTCGCCCAGAAATAACCCTCCTTTCGCCAAAGGAGCAGATGAAAGAGCCGTTCCTCGGGACGGCTCTTTTTATTTATCCTGCCACCAGGTCCTGGAACGGGGGAGGAGACCAGGAATTATCTATTCGTAGGAAACTTCCCTGGAAGTGAAAATCTCTGTTTGGAATGCGGAGGGAGGTGTATACTAGCGCCCTGCAAAGGAGATCAGCACGCATGAATCAAGGCATCCTCTATGCCATCGGCGCCTATGTCACCTGGGGGGTTTTCCCAGTTTACTGGAAACTCCTCCACCAGGTCCCGGCCTTGCAGTTGATCAGTCACCGGATCGTCTGGTCCTTCCTGTTCTTATTGGGATTTATCCTGGTCACCAGGCAATGGCAGACCTTCCGGTCGGCGATATCTTCGCGGCGCATCCTGCTCATTTATTTCGCCGCGGCGATCCTGATCGGGGTCAACTGGTTGACCTATGTTTGGGCGGTCAATGCCGGGTTCATCGTGGAGACAAGCCTGGGCTACTTTATTAATCCGCTGCTCAACGTGCTTCTCGGGGTCATCTTCTTTCGCGAGCGATTGCGCGCTTTCCAGTGGATCCCGGTGGTGATGGCGGCGGTCGGTGTGATCTACCTGACGGTGTCCTACGGTCGCCTGCCCTGGATCGCGCTCACCCTGGCATTCTCCTTTGGCTTCTACGGGCTGGTCAAGAAAATGGCACCCCTGGGTTCCCTTTTTGGCCTTTCATTGGAAACCGGCATCCTGTTCCTGCCGGCGATCGGCTGGCTGCTCTATTCCGAGAGCCTCGGGCAGGGTGCATTCCTGCATGCCGGGACTGGATCGGACCTCCTTCTCGTCGGGGCTGGACTGGTCACCACCATCCCGTTGTTGATGTTTGCCTCCGCTGCCCAGCGCATTCCCTTATCCATGCTGGGGATCATCCAGTACATCGCCCCCACGTTACAATTCCTGCTCGGAGTTCTCGCTTACAAGGAGCCGTTCACCCATACGCAATTGATCGGTTTTGGCATCGTCTGGGTGGCACTGCTCCTTTTCTGGGGGGAAGGGTTTCTCACTGCCCGCAGGCGAAGGGCCGCTGCCTAGTTACGCAGAAGTATAGCGAATTCCCCCGGTTGTGTCCGGGGGAATTCTTTTTTGGCAAATCTTGTTCCTGGTCAGTCCCGTTGCGCCGCATTTCTACTGGGCGGCTTCCTCAGGGCTGGCCTCCACTGGCAATTCGACCTGCGGAGTCTCCTTTTTCTTGAACAGCGCCGAGGCGATCAAGAATACTCCCAGGGCGAGGATGATGATCGGACCCACGATCCTGGTCAGCCAGGAATTGGTCACCACGACAGCCGACATGGCTGCAAATGCCAGCCCGGCGAAACCGGTGACGATCAGCCCGGCCAGTTTCACGCCGTCGATCTTGTGGAAGATGCCGATCAACAGCAGCGGCAGGCCCACCGAGAACGGCACCACGGTCCACAGGACTGCCCAGGCAGCCCACAGGCCGGTGAGGGCGCAGAATTGAAGCACCAGACCGATGAAGCCGACGATGCTGGCAGGGACCAGCAACCAGACCACGCGCAGGAAGATGGCTGCCAGGACGAAGCCAACGGCCACACTGATCACTTCCAGCGGCCACCAGGCGCCCCACAGTGCCCAATTCCCGGAAAGGCTGGCGGCGAAGAGCAGCAGGCCGGTCGTCAGCACCGGAACACCCGGGATGAACAACCCGCCCAACCCGCGCTGTTCGCGGAAGATGAACGGCGGAATGCAGAACAGCAATCCTACGCCGATCACAGCCAGGGGCCAGGAGTGCAGGCCTGTCCGGAAGACATTGGTCCCTGTTGAACCAGCCAGCAAGTTGCCGGCGAACGCCAGCACGGCCAGCACGATCAGGGTCACACCGAAGAGAAGAGAAGATTTTTTTTGCATGGGAACCTCCTTTAGGTTCTTGTTTCAAATAATTGCCGCGTTGAACAGCACCGGCCGGGACGGTTTTGCCGGTATTTGGCGACGACAATGTACAGCGGTGAAACAATCAACGATCAAAGCGAATGCATGATCGCAACTACCAAAGAAATGACGAAGGTCAGGGCGGCAAGCACCAGGATGGCCTTACCCAGCCGGCGGGTGGTGGCGGCGCCACCGTCTTTGCGCTTCATCACCCAGAACGGGGCGATGATCGAAATGGCGATCAGGAGCGGTTCCAGCGGCCACAACAGCGCCCAGTCCTGCCAGCGTTCGGTCAGTGCATAATATCCCAGGAGCCACCCGTTCCCAAGGACCATCCCGCCGGGGATGATCATCCAGATGTTGGTCGATTCCACCATCAGGGCAAAGAACAACACGCCCAACAATACCAGTTCCATCGGCCAGGTATGCGCCATGACATCCCAGCCAAAAACACCGCTCGCCCAGATGATCAACATGTTGCCCAGGATCATGGCTGCCAGCCAGGTCATGGCTCCCCGGGATCCCTGCCTGGAGGGAGCTCCAGCCTTGGGGGCATCGATCTTGATCTCGGTGTCACCCGAGGCGAAGCCGTCGTCGGTGAGTTTTTCCTTGCCATTCCCGGAGAATACGGCCACCTGTGCCGGGTGGAGCGAGGGGAAGGTCACCATCAGGGGCAGGCTGGTGGTGCCCGGGACATCGATCCCGGTCTCCTGGGCGGCGAGGTGCAGCGCGGCGGACATTTCGTCGGCGCTCTGGTAGCGTTCCTGCGGATCCTTGCTCAAGGCCTTGAGCACCACGCGCTCGTACGCTTCCGGGATGGTGTCATCGATGGTGCGCGGCAGGCGCAGCGGGTCATTCAGGTGTTTCAATAAAATTGCCAGGGGTGTATCGGCATCGAATGGAACGACGCCGGTCAACATTTCATAAAATGCGATCCCCAGTGAATAGATATCCGAGCGCACATCGCACTTGCCATCCCGGCCCTGCTCGGGAGCCATGTAGCTCAGCGTGCCCATCAGGGCGCCGGTGACGGTATATTGTGTCCCACCCAGGATCTGGGCGATGCCGAAATCGGTCAATACGGCCTGGCCACGCTTGGTCAGCAGGATATTGGCCGGTTTCAGGTCCCTGTGGATCACCCCTTCGGCATGGGCGAAGGCCAATGCAGCGAGGACGTCGCTCAGGATGCGGGTCAGGTCACCCAGGGGCATGCGCTCGTTGCGGGTGCGGAAAGCGTTCAAGTAGGCCTTGAGCGTATCGCCTTCCAGCAGCTCCATGACCATGTAATAAAGATCTTCATGGACATCGAAATCATAGACATGCACGATATTGGGATGGCGCAGCGCGGCAACGGCACGCGCTTCCCGGCGGAAGCGGGAGAGGAATTCGGTCTCTTCCACCAGGTCGGAGCGCAGGACCTTGATCGCCACGTAGCGGTCCAGGCCGGGATGGTAGGCCTTGTAGACCTGGGCCATCCCGCCGCGCCCCAGGGGTTCCAGGATGCGGTATTTGCCTAGTGTCTGACCTTCGAGGGTAGCAGGGGTCATGGATTTCTTTTTTTTCGTGGTTTTGGTGGCCATGGGTCTCATCCGCTGTTCATGATACCCAGAACAGCCGGAATCAACCTATCCAATGGCTACCAGCAGGCTATGTGGACGTGATGATCAGCATACTTATTTTATATCAAACATCATGCTAACGCAGAATTGTCCGCAACAGTAAAAGCCCCGGCTTTGGCCGGGGGTTGGGGTTCTGATCAGGCTGCGACGATCTTGTAACCGAGCCCGCGTATGGTGTAAAGAACCTGCGGATTTGCCGGGTCCACCTCGATGCGCGTCCTCAAGCGGCGGACGAGATTCTCGATCTGGTAATCGAAGATGCCTCCGGACTCATATTCCGGCCAGACGGCGCGCCCGATGTCGTCCTTCGAGCATACCTGCCCGCGGCGCTCGTAGAGATAAGCCAGCAGGGCATACTCTTTTGGAGAGAGGGAAACAGGTGTGCGATTGACGCGCACCACCCCGGCAGCCACGTCCACTTCCAGGTCGGGCACCGGATTCTCGCGCGTGGTGGTATCGGGATCGTGGAATATGAAGTTGACATCCCCCACTTTCAGGCTGTCGCCGTCGCGCAGGTCCAGCGGGGTGACGACGCGCTCGTTGTTGCGGAAGGTTCCATTGGTGGAACCGAGATCCTCCACGAACCAGCGCCGCCCGTCACGGTGCAGGCGGGCGTGTTCGCGCGAGATGCCCTTGCTGACAATGACGATGTCGCACTCTACCGGCGCGGCCGATGGTCATCGTCTGGGATTTGAGAGGGTGCTCCTGCCCGCCGGGATCGGTCAGGAAGGGTCCGGCTTGAATTATGTTCATGGCGTCTCACGAGGAATCAGGCTGCGTCAATTATAACCCTTGGGGCACAGGAAGGACCAGCCTGGTTTATCATTTGATGCTTATTCATTTGAAACGATTTGGATTTCAGCGTGTTTGATAATCCGGTAAACCACTTCTCAAAGATCGAAGTGAACGTGGAGGTACGATCGGGACTCTATGATAAGATAGCCATATGCCTGAAAAGATCCTGGTCGTGGAAGACGAACCATCCTTGCAGGAAACCCTGGTCTACAACCTGGAAAAACAAGGCTACCAGGTGGAGGCTGTTGGCGATGGTCGACTGGCCATCGACTCGGCGCGCGCCCTGCATCCAGACCTGATCGTGCTTGACATCATGCTGCCAAGTCTGGACGGATTTGAAGTTTGCAAGATCCTGCGCAAAGAAATGAGTGTCCCGATCCTTATGCTGACCGCCCGCGACGACGAGATCGACCGCGTCGTCGGCCTGGAGGTGGGCGCGGATGACTACCTGACCAAGCCCTTTTCAATGCGGGAATTGCTCGCCCGGGTCAAAGCTCAACTGCGCCGCACGGAAATGGTCCGCCAGGAACTGGGCAAGGCTCAGACTGCAGGGATGGAACACAAGCTGTTGACCTTCGACAACCTGACCATCGACCAGACTCGCCGGGAGGCAACCCTGGCAGGTCAGGTTATTCCACTCAAGCCACAGGAGTACGATCTGCTGGTCTTTTTTGCAGAACACAAGGGCCAGATGCTCAGCCGCGAATTCATCCTTGAGCGCGTCTGGGGCTGGGATTACATTGGCGACAGCCGCACGGTGGATGTCCACGTGAGATGGCTGCGCCAGAAGATCGAGAACGACCCAGCCAACCCGTCACGCCTCGTTACGGTTCGCGGCGGCGGATACCGGTTCGAGGGGTAACGGCATGGGGAAACTGCACGATCATTTGGATTGAAGACAGATCATGATGGAATGGGTTCTTGGCAGTCTTGCAGTAGTTCTGCTTGCCATCGCAGGCATCCTGGCATGGCGATATGTACGCCTGCGCCGCAGGCTGGATACATATCGGTTCCATCATCCGCCGTGCTGCGAGCGGCGATATTCCATTCTCCGACCTGCCCCAGGATGTGCCGGGTCTGGAAGACTTCTCCAATGCCATCCATGGATTGGGTGACTGCCTTTGACTCCCGATTGTCAACAGTTGAGACTGAACGTGCCAAGCTTGCCTCCATTCTGGAGCAAATGACCGACGGGGTACTGATCGTGGATGCCGAGGGGCAGATCAATTTCATGAACCCTGCTGCCGAACGCATATTTGATGCCAAAGCTGCCACCGGGCGCAGGGTGGTGGAAGTACTCCGCCAATATCAACTGGTGGAAGCCTGGAAACGCTGCCTGGAAACTGGCGAAGCGCAAAGCGAAACGGCGGAATTGACCGCCCGCCATCAATTCCTGCAATTATTTGTCCTCCCCGACCGCTCCACAGGAGGCACGCTTCTGCTCGCGCAGGACCTGACCAGGGTACGCCGCCTGGAAACGGTGCGGCAGGGACTTCATTTCGAATGTCTCCCATGAACTGCGCACCCCGCTTGCTTCGCTGAAAGCCCTGACTGAAACTTTGCGCGACGGCGCGTTGCAGGACCCCAAGGTTGCCCCGCGATTTCTGGGGCGCATGGAGACCGAAGTGGATGCCCTGACCCAAATGGCACAGGAGCTGCTCGAATTGTCGAGGATCGAATCCGGGCAATCCTTGCTGGAATTTACCAGGGTGAATTCTGCTGCCTTGCTCGAGTCTTCCGCGGAACGCATGCGCGCCCAGGTCGAACGCGCCGGGCTGGAACTCAAGGTGGAATTCCCGGAAGATTTACCAGCCATCCGGGCAGACGCGGCCAGGATGGAGCAGGTGCTGGTCAACCTCATCCATAACGCGGTCAAGTTCACCCGCCCCGGGGGTGAAGTGACCCTATCCGCCAGGGCGGAGGGAACTTTCGTCCGCTTCTCGGTCAGGACACCGGCGCCGGCATCCCTGAAGATGAACTGGGGCGCATCTTCGAGCGTTTCTACAAGGCCGATCGGGCTCGTTCGGGCGGCGGCACCGGGCTGGGACTATCCATTGCCCGGCATATCGTCGAGGCCCATGGGGGGCGCATCTGGGCTGAGAGCGTCGAAGGCCGGGGGAGCACTTTCCATTTCACCATCCCGCAGGGTTAACCAAACCATCACCTGCCTTAACAGGTTGTTAAATTCAACGGGTACAATAATGGCGGATCGAAAGATCCGCAATTATGTTATGGAGGCAGCTATGAAAACCAAAGTGTTATTCCTGTGCACCGGCAATTCCGCCCGCAGCCAGATGGCGGAGGCGTTCCTGCGCAGGCTGGGAGGGGAACAATTCGAAGCCAGTAGCGCCGGGCTGGAGCCCAAGGGACTTCATCCCCTGACCGTGCAGGTGATGGCTGAGATCGGCTACGACCTCTCCGGCCACCGTTCAAAGAGTGTGGATGAATTCCTTGGTGGGCAGCACTTCAATTTCATCATCACGGTGTGCGACGATGCAGATAAAAATTGCCCACGTTCTGGCCTGGAGTGCACCAACGCCTGCACTGGTCGTTTGAGGATCCGGCCAGCTTCTCCGGGACAGAACTAGAGCAGTTGGCGAAATTCCGCCAGGTGCGCGACCAGATCGAGCGGCAAATCCGCGACTGGATCAATCAAAACCTGCCCTCGGAAAATTTCCCTGCATGATGGCTGGAGAATCACGAGAGAAGAGAATGTGATCTGGGACGTCAAATCTTTCGACAGTCCGTCATCACAATTGACCCAATGGTAAAGGTCCATTCTTCCCTGCCTTAAATAATTTTGTCGACCTCCTGCTGATATCCTGCGCCGCACCCAGATGGGTGCGGCGAGTTCTTTAACCGTGCTATTATCCTGAAGATGGGTTGAAAAACACCAGGAAATCCTTAACCAAACGTTAAACATCCGTTCCACAGGCCTTAACTCCTGCCTGATATTATGCAAGCATGAAACTAACTTCAACCATAATATCTCAAGGAGAAAAAATGCGTAAAAACCTATTTGTTTCCATGTTCGTCTTGCTCAGCGCAGTTATGCTGCTGAGCGCCTGCGGACCATCCACAGCTCCCACAGCCACTGAAGCCCCGGGTGTGGCGACCGACACAGCCGACCACCGCCCCAACTGAGGATCCCCTGGCCATGTACGCGCCCGACGCCGTGAGCGGTGACATCATCTCCGCCGGCTCCTCCACCGTCTTCCCGCTCTCCGAGCGGATGGCCCAGCGCTTCAGCGAAGAAGGCTTCACCGGTAACATCACCATCGACAGCATCGGCACCGGCGGCGGGTTTCGAACGCTTCTGCGTCAACGGCGAGACCGACATCGCCAATGCCAGCCGCGCCATCAAAGACAGCGAACTTGCCTCCTGCCAGGCCATCGGCCGTGAGCCGCTCGCCTTCCGGGTCGGCACGGATGCCCTTGCCGTGGTTGTCAGCAAGCGAGAACACTTTCGTGACCGACGTGACCCTGGAAGAACTGGCCCTGATCTTCTCGACCGCTGCGAACTGGTCAGACGTGCGCCCCGAGTGGCCCGCCGAGCCCATCCAGCGCTTCATCCCCGGCACCGACAGCGGCACCTTCGACTACTTTGTCGAAATTGTCTACGCCAAGGACGAGGCCCCCATCCTGGCTGCCAGCAACCTGCAGCTCTCCGAAGACGACAATGTCCTGGTGCAGGGTGTGGAAGGCAGCCCGTACGCCATCGGTTTCTTCGGCTTCGCCTACTACCAGGAGAATGCCGGGCTTTGAAGACCGTCTCGGTCGACGGAGTCGTCCCGAACGAACAAACCGCCGAAGACAACAGCTACCCGCTCTCCCGCCCGCTGTTCATCTACTCCACAGCCCAGATCATGCAGGAGAAACCCCAGGTAGCCGCATTCATCTACTTCTACCTGACCAACGTCAATGACGAGATCCTCGATGTCGGTTACTTCCCGGCCAGCCAGGCCGCCCTTGAAGAAGCTCTCAACACCTGGCAGCAGGCAGTCGGCAAGTAATCCTTACAGGAGATCAGTGCTACTCCCATCCAGTCCTTCCCCCCTCTGCGAGGGGGGAAGGTATCAGTGTAAAAAGGAAATCATGATCAAAAAACACAACGGGGCAGAAGCGAACGGTTACCCGGTCCGCAAGGCAGGATTGCGGAAGCGACGCCGTCCAGGGGAAACCATCATCCAGTCCTTATTATTTTTCGCCGGCTTCTTCTCCATCTTTACCACCCTGGGGATCGTCTACGAGCTGGGCAAGGAAGCCCTGCTCTTTTTCCGTACTCCCGGAGGTGAACTTGTGGAAATTCCTGACCGGCACCGCCTGGCAGCCGCACATCAACGAGTTCGGCATCCTGCCCCTGGTCACCTCCACCTTGATGACCACGCTGATCGCCATGCTCATCGCCATCCCGCTCGGGCTGGCAGCAGCCATCTACCTGAGTGAATATGCCACCCCGAAAGTACGCAAGACACTCAAGCCGATCCTGGAGATCCTGGCGGGCATCCCGACCATCGTCTATGGCTATTTCGCCCTGATGTTCGTCACGCCGCTGCTGCGCTCGATCTTCGGGCAGGATGTGGTCCAGATCTACAACATGGCCTCCGGCGGACTGGTGATGGGCATCCTGATCCTGCCGCTGGTCGCCTCGATGAGCGAAGACGCCCTGAGCGCCGTCCCACGCTCCCTGCGGGAGGCCGCCTATGGGCTGGGCGCGACGAAACTGGAAGTGGCGCTCAAGATGGTCCTCCCGGCGGCGCTCTCGGGCATCGCCGCGGCGATCATCATCGGGCATCAGCCGCGCCGTCGGCGAGACGATGATCGTCGCCGTGGCGGTCGGGCGCCGGTCCCAACTTCACTCTCAACCCCTTCCAGGGAGCCGAGACCATGACCGGTCACATCGTCCGCATCTCGGGCGGCGACCTGAGCTACGACTCGATCGACTACAACAGCATCTTTGCCATCGGCTTGCTGCTCTTTATCATCACCCTTACCCTGAACATCATCAGCCAGCGCATCGTGCGCCGCTTCCGGGAGGTGTACGAATGAACCAGGCTGAACTGCCTCCCATAGGCGGAAATTCACACGATAACCTGCCAGCCCGGCACCGGGCCGGGAAGGCCTGGCACTTGATCTTCCAGGCCGCGACCATCATCGGCATCCTGGTCCTGAGCGTCCTGTTGCTCAACATCCTGGATGGGGCGTTCGGTTATGTGGCCCGGATGCGCGGATGGATCCCGACCACCCTGGCTGTGAATGGCGTTCCGCTTGAAGATTTGCCCAAAGACGGAACTGATCGCGCATCCTGCAGGAGAACATCTCGCGCGGCGCATTCAACAAGCTGAACGACGAGCAATCCTTCGAGCAACGTTCGCGGGCCAATGTATACGACCTGGTCATCGAGCGCATCGTGAAGTACGAGGTGGTCGGCTCCTGGACCTTGTGGGAGTCCCTGACCCAACCGGCTGCCATCCGGGCGCAGGTTGCGGCAGAGCACCCGCAGGCAGAGCTGCGTTTCGTCTCCTGGCTGACGTTGGACACCATTCGCCGCCCGCAGTCGTCCGAAGCGATCAACGCCGGCGTTCGCACCGCCATCCTGGGCTCCCTGTGGACCATCTTCATCACCATCCTGGCCGCCTTCCCGCTTGGCGTGGGGGCGGCGATCTACCTGGAAGAGTACGCCCCGGACAACTGGCTCAACCGCTTGATCCGCACCAACATCAACAACCTGGCCGGCGTGCCGTCGATCATCTACGGCATCCTGGGCCTGGCCATCTTCGTGCGGGCGCTGGAGAACATTGACCAGCGGCGCGCTCTTCGGCCTGGTCGATCCGACCACCGCCAACGGCAGGACCATCCTTTCAGCCGGACTGACCCTGGCCTTGCTGGTCCTGCCGCTGATCATCATCAACGCCCAGGAAGCCATCCGGGCTGTGCCGCAGTCTCTGCGCAAAGCCAGTCACGGATTGGGAGCCACCAAATGGCAGACGATCTGGTCACATGTCCTGCCCAATGCCCTGCCCGGCATCCTGACCGGCACCATCCTGGCTGTCAGCCGGGCAATCGGCGAGACCGCCCCGCTGGTGGTCATCGGCGCTTCAACTGCCATCAGCTTCGACCCGTCTTCACCCTTTTCCAAGTTCACGGCACTGCCGATCCAGATCTTCCAATGGACGTCCCGCCCGCAAGCTGAGTGGCGTCACCTGGCTGCGGCAGCCATCCTGATCCTGTTAGCCCTGCTGCTCAGCCTGAATGCTTCGGCCATTTTCCTGCGCAACCGCTTTACCAAGAGGTTCTAATGTCACCAGAAACAAATAAGTACGTGTTCGAAACTCGCGATCTGGGCATCTTCTACGGCGACTTCAAGGCCGTGACGGATGTTTCCCTGTCCATCGAGCGCAACAAGATCACTGCCATCATCGGTCCTTCCGGCTGCGGCAAGTCAACCCTGCTGCGGGCCTTCAACCGCATGAATGAGCTGGTCCCCGGCTCGCATGCAGAGGGCCAGGTGCTCTTTGATGGAGAAGACTTGTACGCCCGCGGCGTGGATCCGGTGGCAGTCCGCCAGCGCATCGGGATGGTCTTCCAAAAGCCCAACCCGTTTCCGAAGTCGATTTACGAGAACATCGCCTGGGGAGCACGCGTTCACGGCTATAAGGGAAACATGGACGATCTGGTCGAACGCTCCCTGCGCCAGGCCGCCCTGTGGGACGAGGTCAAGGACATCCTGCAACCGTTCCGGGCTGGCGCTTTCCGGCGGGCAGCAGCAGCGCCTGTGCATCGCGCGTGCCATCGCCGTCCAGCCGGATGTCATCCTGATGGACGAGCCCGCCTCCGCCCTCGACCCGATCGCCACGCTGAAGATCGAAGAATTGATGCAGGACTTAAAGAAGGATTACACCATCGTCATTGTCACCCACAACATGCAGCAGGCAGCGCGGGTTTCGGATTACACCGCCATGATGATGCTCGTCAATCACGGCAGCCGCTCGGGTACGGTCATCGAATTCGACGAGACGAACAAGATATTCACCCGTGCCAGCCGACAAACGCACCGAGGATTATGTCACCGGGCGGTTTGGGTAGATCGACTGTCGAAAATTGGATATTGAGGATCTTACATGTCAAGAAGAGGTGATGAATGCGAAAAAACTTCGAGAGTGAAATCCAGCAATTGAAAGATGAACTGCTTATCCTGGGCAGCATGGTGGAACAACAGGTCCTGGACTCGGTCGAGGCATTGAAAAAGCGTGACCTGGTTGGCGCACGCCGTATTCACGAAATTGACTCGATGGTCAATATGAAGCGTTATGCCATCGAGGAGCAGGTCATGATCATGATTGCAACACAGCAGCCGATGGCACACGATCTGCGCCTGCTGGCATCCATCCTTGAAGTGGCTGGCGAATTGGAGCGCATGGGCGATTATGCCAAGGGTATTGCCACCATCATCATCCGCATGGGAAATGAACCCCTGCTCAAGCCGTTGATCGATATTCCCCTGATGGCACACAAAGGGGCAGACATGCTCCACCGCGCCCTGACCGCTTTTGTCAACGAAGATGTCGAGGCAGCCAGGTCCATCCCGGCGGAAGATGACGAGGTCGATGGACTATACACCCAGGTCTACCACGAACTGATGATCTTCGTCATGGAAGACCCAAGGAACATCGAGCGCGCCAACTGGCTGTTATGGGTTGCGCATAACCTGGAGAGATTTTCCGACCGGGTGACGAATATCTGTGAACGGACAGTTTTCATTGTTACGGGTGAGCTAAAAGAAATCACTTCAGCGAAACCAGAGAGTGGATGAATGTTCCGGGATTAAGGTAGTGGGCAATGATTAAGGTTCGACTAAAAATCCGCCAATTCCAAAATGAGACTCCACATTGAGTGGTGTTGACACGTATGCCCGGGAATAACTCTGGCTTTGCTGCCATTCAGCGATTTGGGGCACTACCAGGCTGGATTGTGTTCCAGATCCAATGATCTGCCACCTGCCATAAATTCAGACAGGTTGTTTCTTGATATAATTATGGAAACCCATTATCAATAAAGAAGAATTATCCAAATGATATTCAAGAATGATCCTCAAGTCCGCTTTGATGAAATGATTGCCGGGCTGCGCGAGCATGATTTTCGCCTGACCGCCCAGCGCATGGAGTTGGTGCGCCTGGTCGCCTCCAGCGAAGGGCATCCCAATGCCACACAACTGTATGACAAGGTCAAGGTCCGCTTTCACCACCATGAGCCTTGCGACAGTATACAAGACCCTCGCACGTCTCAAAGAGATCAACCAGGTCCTGGAGATCGGCCTGCGCGATGACAGCCACTATGATGGAAATCGCCCTGATCCGCACCCGCACCTGGCCTGCAACAAGTGCAACAGGATCGTGGATGGTGATTTCAATCTTCCCCAGGAGGCGATCCAGCACCTGGAGCTCGCCAGCGGGTACCAGGTTCATTCCCACCAGGTGATGTTCTTCGGCGTATGCCCGGATTGCCAGGAGAAGGCATGAAGCACGGATTATCCAGGATACTGCTGATCGTGGCGGGGAGCATCAGCGTGATACTGGCAGTCGTGGGGATGTTCTTTCCCGTCCTGCCGACAACGCCATTCCTGCTCCTGGCGGCATTTTGTTTCGTTCGCAGTTCGCCGCGCTTCTACCACTGGCTGATCAATAATCGCTGGTTCGGCACTTACATCCGCAACTACCGCCTGGGGCTGGGACTCCCTCTCAAGCAAAAGGTGCTCACGATTGCCCTGTTATGGTTGAGCATCGGTTATACGGCGGGATTTGTTGTTTCTGCCTGGTGGGGCAAGCTCATCCTGGTGGGCATTGCCGCGGGTGTCTCGATCCATCTGCTCAGGATCAAGACCCACAGGCCGGCGGCAGAAATCCCAGCGTTAGTACCTTGGGATTGGAAGAATGAGCGAAAGACTGGAACCCAACCCGGTCGTAGACAGGGTACACGTCCTGGTGGGGAGCGAGGGCGCTCCTCCCGAGGCGATCGATCCGGGCATATAAGAATGCCGGAGTGCCTAGTGGGACTCCAGCCATGAAGGCGGATTTGTTAATCATACCTGATACCGTTATTCGCTGAAAACAGGTATCAGTTAGTCGTCGGAGCGAAGTAGCAATCAAGAGCTTTGACCTCCGGGTTGTGTTGATACGATCGAATTCGGTTTCAAAATAGAAAGGAGACCCCATGACCAAGAAAACCAAGTTGACCACTGCCGCTGGCGCCCCCGTTCCTGACAATCAAAATGCAATGACCGCCGGGCCGCGCGGCCCGATGCTCTTGCAGGATGTCTGGTACCTGGAGAAGCTGGCACACTTCGACCGCGAGGTGATCCCGGAGCGGCGCATGCACGCCAAGGGCTCGGGTGCCTTCGGCAAGTTCACCGTCACCCATGACATCACCAGGTACACCAAGGCAAAGATCTTTTCCGAGGTCGGCAAGGAGACCGAAGCATTTGTGCGCTTCTCCACGGTCGCCGGGGAACGCGGTGCAGCCGACGCGGAGCGCGACATTCGTGGTTTTGCCATGAAGTTCTACACCGAGGAAGGCAACTGGGACCTGGTGGGCAACAACACCCCGGTCTTCTTCCTCCGCGATCCGCACAAGTTCCCCGACCTGAACCGGGCGGTCAAGCGCGACCCCAGGACCAACATGCGCTCCGCCACCAATAACTGGGATTTCTGGACTTCGCTACCCGAAGCACTTGCACCAGGTCACCATCACGATGAGCGAGCGCGGCATTCCGTATTCCTACCGCCACATGCACGGTTTTGGCAGTCACACCTTCAGCATGATCAACGCCAAGGATGAACGCGTGTGGGTCAAATTCCACCTGGTCTGCCAGCAGGGAATCAAGAACCTAACCGACCAGGAAGCCGAAGCGATCGTCGCCAGGGACCGCGAAAGCCACCAGCGCGACCTGATCGCGAGCATCGAAAAAGGCGATTTCCCGCGCTGGAAGATGTTCATCCAGGTGATGACCGAAGACCAGGCGAAGAAAATGCCCTACAATCCCTTTGACCTGACCAAGGTCTGGTACAAGAAAGACTTCCCGCTGATCGAGGTGGGCGTGCTGGAACTGAACCGCAACCCGGAAAATTACTTCCAGGATGTGGAACAGGCCGCCTTCAATCCTGCCGCCATTGTGCCAGGCATTGGCTTTTCACCGGACAAGATGCTGCAGGGCAGGCTTTTCTCTTACGGCGATGCCCAGCGCTACCGCCTGGGGATCAATCACCACCAGATCCCGGTCAACAGCCCCAGGAATGCCCCGGCGCATCCATCCCACCGTGACGGCCAGATGCGCGTGGACGGCAATTATGGCGCCACCCTGGCATACGAACCGAACAGCTTTGGCGAATGGCAGGAACAGCCTGAATTCAAGGAACCTCCCCTGGAGCTGTCTGGTGCGGCGGCGCAATGGAACTTCCGCCAGGATGATTCCGATTATTACACCCAGCCCGGCAAGCTCTTCCGCTCGATGAACAAGGCCCAACAACAGGTGCTCTTCGAGAACACCGCCCGGGCAATGGGCGACGCTCCCGAATTCATCAAGATCCGCCACATCGCCAACTGCCTGAAGGCTGATCCCGCGTATGGCAGGGGCGTGGCGGAAGCCCTCGGCATCTCGCTTGACAAGGTCAAGTAAGATCGATTAAGGTTGGCACTTAATAAAAAACCTCTCCTGCTCTCTGCAAGAGAGGTTTTTGCACGTATGCCCTCCTTATTCATCCATCAATCCGGTGGAATTAACATATTCAATACGCTGGTTCAGGAAGGGCAATATATGTTCACCCGACTGGTCGTAGGTCTCGATCGCGACCAGGCTGCGTTCGTCATTGACCGAGTGGATCAACGTCGAGATCGCTTCCACTTTATCGGTGACTGCACCGCTTAGGAAGGCTTCTTCGTACACCTGGCGGAGCTTTTCCTCGTAGAGTGCCATGAAGGTTGCATTGGCCTTCAAGCGCTATAGCAGGATGTTTTTACTCCCGCCGGGTGTACGAGTGACTTGCCCCCCCTGGAAGAACAGGTCGAACGTGGCGTTGGTGCCCATGCCCAGCCTGCCCAGGCGGCAGTATCCCCTAAGGATCACACGGGACAAACCGCAAACCGTCAGCTCCTGGTTCCGCGTGCGAGACCTATTTCTCTTTATCTTAAAAAGTGGGATAATCATACAGGAAGAATCGTCGAGGTTGGACACTGTAGATCGATCCGGGATATAGCAAGAGTTAAAGGAGTGACGGATGGAAATTTTCCTGGCTGTCGAACGTGCCTTTCATCTGGTGCCACAGATCTCCATCGAGGTGGCACGCGACCGGCTGGAGCAGAAGAAGGTGAGCCTGGTGGCGGGGGCGCTGGGTGCGCTGATCACACGCCCCAAGCCGGAGGATATCCAACTGGTCTCCTTCGAAAGCCGGCTGGAAGCCTACTGGCTGATCAACGTGGTGGTGCGCACGGTTTATGAACGTAGACGCGCCTACACCTTCCCGGTCGGCGGGGCGGAAGTGCACCATGTCACGGCGCTGGGGCAGGACTTGCCCGTCACCGTGACTCCCAAGGGAGAGGCGCAGGTTACGCTCCCCGGCGTGGAACACTGCATCGAAGAACATAGGCACAGTTTCACTTTCGATGGGGCGGGGGCGAAAACGGTATTGAGCAAATACCTGTCCTTTGCCAAGAGCGAGATCACGGAACTGGACAAGTTCGCACCGGAAGGCGTGCTGGTGGTGCCGCCGCATGCGCACGCCTCGATGGTGATCCGCTCGGTGCTGGCGGAGGTGATCAAGCCCGTGCAGGCAGAAGTGATCCACGAGGAAAAGGTGAACGTGGAGGCGCTGGAGATCAATTTCCGACCGATCTATGCGCTGGAATATGAGTGGGCGAGCAAGGGAAAACGGGTGGTGCTGGAATTCGACGGGCTGACCGGTGAGGTGCATACCGGCGGGAAGAAACTGGGCAGCCAGATCAAGGGCATTGTGACGCGCGATCTGATCTTCGATGTGACCGCGGATGCGGTGGGCATGATCGTCCCCGGGGGAGCATCGCGGTCAAACTCGTGAAGGCAGTGGTGGACCGCGGCAAATAATCCAGCAGGCACAATGCCCTGCAAGGGTAGCCGCATCCTTAAAACAGAACGCTCATCACACAGGATGAGCGTTCTGTAGGAGTTTCCAGCTCACCGGAGATCATGCCCTGTTTCCCTTGGAAGAATTGGCAGAACTCAAGCGCTGGCACGTTTCAAAAGGCACCTTCAATATATCCTACCGTTCCAGGAGGGGCGACAGGCGGGCTTCGTGCAGGCCGTTAAGAACGATATTCGCCTCGCCAACGCGTTCACGCGGCCCAATCCCCGGGGCTGAGCGGTATGCCTGAAAAGGAGATCCTGCTGTCTTTCTTTCTGGAGCGCTTCCCACGTGCTAATGGAATCTTGAAACGAGGAGACCATCATGCTGAATACGCTGGCAGGCGTGGTCATACAGGTGGTTACGGAGTTGGATGTCCAGCCATTTCCAGAGGAAGGATCTAGGAAAGCATGAAGATTAATTTCTTTAAGAACCATGGGGTAAACTTTGACCGGCTTGCCGGCGGACATAAATCACGAAAAACCTTATAGTAGATACTTATTAAATAAATTTTTCACAACTTGTCGCCAAGAATTGTGTTTTATTCATATTACAGTCATTATTGGTAAAGGTGTTTACATGGAAGTACTTACCCCCGAACGTTTTCGCGAACTTTGGTCCCGCACATATAATACTGAAGGCAAGCCAGACTGGTCACATATTTTCCCTTTTTATCACCCAAACATCGTTTTTGAGGATTGCATTCAAAAAATCGAAGGCCTGGAAGACTTTAAAGCGGTGTGTGCGCGCCTTTCCAAGCGCTGTGAACAATTGAACATGGAAATCATCTCCGTGGCAATGAACCCGGGGGAGATATTCTTCCAGTGGAAAATGGTGATGATGTTCAATAAATACCCTCCAACCCCCGTCTATGGATGCTCCAAGCTCACCCTGGATGAAGACAACCTGATCATCCATCAACGCGACTATTTCGACCTTTGGGGGGATATTTTCAATGGCATACCTTATTTCAAGAAAACTTACCGTAAATTCGTGCGCAAGCATTTTGGATGATTGAGACGACATCATGAAACTGCCAGAGGAATTACAATTTATTGCCAACGACCAGATGGAACAGAAGACCACGGATGCACGCATGGATGGCCAGATCTGCGTGCTCACCGGCGCGACCTCGGGAGTCGGGTACCAGGCTGCCAGGCGAGCTCGCCCGGGGTGGTGCCTCCCTTGTTTTGGTGTGCAGAAATCATGAAAAGGCCATGCATGTCCAGAATGAGCTGGAACATGACTATGGGGTTCCTGTAAAGACACTGCAGGCGGATTTTTCCAAGTCCACGAGTGTCAGGAAGGCTGCAGCCGCGATCCTTGAACAATACCCACGCATTGATGTGTTGATCAATAATGCCGGCCTGCACAACACGAAACGGATTTTGACGGAGAATGAAATTGAGATTGTTTTCCATGTGAACCACCTGGCGTCATTTCTCTTTACCCGTTTGCTGTTGCCCAGGATCATGGAAAGCGCCCCGGCTCGCATCATCCAGGTGAATTCCGAGGGGCATCGCTTCGGGGGATTGAACCTGGATGACCTTGATTGGAAGAAACGGCGTTATCGGGGTCTCAAGGGGTATGGGGCATCCAAGACAGCCCAGCTTCTCACAGTCTGGGAACTATCCGACCGCCTGCAGGGAAGCGGTGTGACGATCAATGCCATGCATCCCGGGAATGTCAGGACCATGATCGGCATGAATAACGGGAGGCTGTACCAGTGGTACCAGCGCCACATTCTCTGGCCGATCCTCAAGGATCCGGAGATTTCCGGGAACGCGATCTATTACCTGGCCGCGGCACCTGAAATGGCGGAGGTAAGCGGCAGGTTCTATAACCTCACAATTGAGAAAAACCCGCTCCGCATGCTCTCGATCGTTCCATTGGCAAACAGGTCTGGAAAATCAGCGAAGAGCTTACCGGGCTCTCATTGGAAGGCGGGACCCGGTGACTCGAGTTACTTTCCGGGAGTCTTTATGATAATTTACAGGAGTCCTACATGAATTATGATGCCATTGTAGTTGGCGGTGGGATCGCCGGGTTGACCTCAGCTGCCTTTCTTTCAAAAGCCGGGCGCTCAGTGTTACTTGTGTGAGAAAGAGAATAGCTGCGGGGGATTGGTGAACATGTTCGAACGCGATGGTTTCTTCTTTGATGGCGGCATTCGGGCGACTGAAAATTCCGGCGTCCTGTTCACCATGTTAAGGAAGCTGGGCCTGGATCTTGAGTTTGTTCGCAACAAGATCTCCATTGGCATCCAGGACAGGGTGATCCGGATCAACAGTGAAGAGGATGTGCAAGCATACCAGTCTTTACTCAATGATCTTTATCCGGAGAGCAAGCCGGAAATTGAGGCGATCATCCTCCAGGTCAAAAAGATCATGCAGTACATGAAAGTTCAATATGGGATTGAAAATCCCATTTTCCTGGATGTCAAGGAGGACCGGGAATATTTTATGAAATCCATCCTGCCCTGGATGGTGAAATACGCCCTCACCGCGCCGAAGATCTCCAGGATGCAGGTGCCGGTTGTGGAATTCCTGGAACGATACACGCACAACCAGGCGCTGATTGATATCATCTCCCAGCACTTTTTCCAGGAAACCCCGGCATTTTTTGCACTAAGCTATATCAGCTTGTACCTGGATTATCATTATCCGCTGGGCGGTACTGGCAGGATCGTGGAAAAGATGGTGGAATTCATCAAAAACCACGGGGGAACGATCCGAACGAATACGGAGATCACAGCGATCGATCCGAAAGAGAGAATGGTAACGGATTCCCATGGCGAAAGCCTTTCATACCGCCGCCTGGTCTGGGCTGCCGACCAGAAAGCCTTGTACCACGCAATCGATCCGGATACCATTTCGGATCCACGAGCAAGAGCTGCCTTTATCGACCACCGCGCCTTGATCGCTGACAAGGTTGGGAACGACTCCGTCTATACCTTATTCCTGGCAGTGGATCTCGACCCGGCTATATTTTGCCAGGATTTCCAGCGAACACTTCTTCTATACCCCCACCCGTGTCGGTCAATCGGTTGCCGGTCCTCTCCCTAAATTCGGGGATCGTAAGACGATCGAGCAATGGCTGGGTAAGTTTTTTGCCCTGACGACATACGAGATCGCCTGCCCGGTGCTGCGCGATCCCTCCCTGGCTCCTGCAGGAAAGACAGGGCTGATCATCAGCGTGCTATTTGATTACACTCTCACCAAGCACGTTGAAGAGCAAGGTTGGTATGAAGAGTTCAAGTCCATTTGCGAGGCACTCATCATCCAGAACCTGGATTCGACCATCTATCCGGGGATTGAAAAAAAGATTCTGCAGCAGTTCTCCTCCACCCCGCTGACCATGGCGAAATATGCCGGCAATACGGATGGCGCCATCGTGGGCTGGGCGTTCACCAACAAACCCATGCCCGCCGAAAATCGGTTGCCCAAGCTCCTGAATGCGATTAAAACCCCTGTCCCGGGCATCCTGCAGGCCGGTCAATGGACGTACAGCCCAGCCGGCTTGCCGATCTCGCTCATCACAGGAAAACTGGCAGCTGACCGGGTCATTCGCGAGACAGGCAAAAAGCGCTAAGAAGACATGGATTCCGTCCTGATGGTCTTTCTTGCCTTCCTGGCTGGCTCGCTCCCATTCTCTGTCTGGGTCGGCAGGCTCTTGCTTGGGGTGGATGTTCGCCAATACGGTGACGGCAATCCCGGCGCAGCCAACACCTTCCGGGCTGGTAACAAGCTGGCAGGTGTCCTGGTCCTGATTCTGGATATCAGCAAGGCGGCAGCCCCGGTCGGGCTGGCATACTTCAACCTGGGTATACGCGGGGTGGACATGTTCCTCGTTGCCATGGCTCCCATCCTGGGTCATGTTTTCTCCCCTTTCCTGCGCTTCCGAGGCGGCAAAGCGCTGGCAACTGCGCTGGGTGTGTGGATCGGGCTGACCCTCTGGAAGGCATCCCTTCCAGCGATTGTGGGAGTGCTGATCGGGATCGCATTCTTCACTCCCCCGGGCTGGTCGGTGTTGTGCGCACTAGGCGGGATTGGCCTGGTTTTGCTCATCTGGCTGCCTGATCCGCTCTTACTGGCTGTTTGGCTTGGGGAGGTCCCTGATATTGACCTGGACTCACCGCCTGGACCTGCGCCAGGGGATCCACTTGCGACCATGGGTGGCGAAGTTGTTTGCCCGCTCAAAAGGCTGAAGCACCCATGGCCGATTATTTCATTCACGACCTTGTATATCATCTCATCATCTTCCAGGCTGTCATCCTGCTGATCCTGCTCAGCAACATCTGGATCACCCGGCGCGTGCGTCATCACCCACCTCCCCATGAATTCCCAATGGTTTCGATCCTATTGCCAGCACGCAACGAGGAAAGGAATATTGCCGACTGCGTGGACTCCCTGCTCGGGCAGGATTATCCCAATTTTGAAGTACTCGTTCTGGACGACCAATCTGATGATGGCACCCGGGAGATCCTGGAGAGGATCGCCAGGTCTCAACCAAGATTGCAGGTATTGGATGGCTCACCGCTTCCTTTGGGTGAAGTGGGCAAGAACTGGTCGTGCAGCCAGCTCGCCCGTCACTCGCGGGGGGAACTATTGCTTTTCACCGATGCCGATACGCGCCACAGACCGGATACGCTGCGGGCAATCGTCACAGCCTTGATCGGCGAGAAAGCCGATTTGTTGACCGGTTTTCCCCGCCAGGTCGTCCTTTCCTGGGGGGAACGCCTGCTGGTTCCCTTCTTTTCGTGGGTTTTGTCCAGCTTTATCCCACTGGTGCTGGGTTATCGTCTTCGCCTGCCTGCCCTTTCCAGCGCAGTCGGCCAGGTGATGCTGTTCCGGCGGGATGCCTACCTGGCAATCGGCGGTCATGCCAGCCTGGGCACGTCCGTGGTGGATGACATGAGCCTTGCCAGGGGAATCAAGTCTGCCCGGCTGCGCTGGCGGGTGGCGCATGTTGCTGATTTAATTTCCTGCAGAATGTATCACTCCAGCCGCGAAGCGATCGACGGCTTTACCAAAAACCTGTTCGCTGTTTTTGACTATCGCCTGTTGCCTTTCCTGTTTGCTTTCTCCTGGCTGCTTGCCATGTTCTGGGAACCCCTGGTTGTTCTTCTCGTGGTGTCATCCAGGCTGGCAAGCCATTCCCAGCCGGAAGCCCTGGTTGCCTGCCTGGGGCTTTCATTTCTCTTATGGTTGATCCACTATGTCAATTTAGGCATCCCGTTCGGCCTTGCATTCCTCTATCCATTCACGATCCTGGCAAATGTGGGAGTTGCCCTCCGGTCTTGTTGGTACACCCTGAACGGATATACGGAATGGAAAGGGCGCAGGATGGCTAGAATTCGCTGGAAGTGGCTGTAGATGGTAGTTGGCCTATTCTTCCCTTCTTTCGATCCTCCATTCTCCTCAATATTCGCCTAATTCACCCCAAAACTGGTGTTGACCAGGGAAACCAAATGAATCCACAACTCCAGTCACAAACATGACTGGCGAAGACAGAAGATTACCAAGTATGGTTGTCTTTATTTATTATTTTGTCTACTATTTCTTCAATCTAGAGCTGTTCTAGCGCTGGATCTTCACCTCACGAATGTAGAAGGTGGTCAATAAAATTGCAAAGATCAGCCCAATGATGGTTGGTGGCCAGTCCATGGCGTCTATCCCACCAACCAAGATGCCCCAATCCATGAAGCTCGTGTACAGGATCATCCAGATAGCTTGGATAAGGATGGCGATCCTTGCCTTATCCCAAGCTCTTTCCAGGTAGGCCAGCAGAGCACCTAATGTAAAAGCCAGGACGGCTGCTCCAAGTACTCGCTCGATGGCAGGATCCTTTGCACCCACCAACTCCGGGCTTACTACATGGAGCAAACCATAAATCGCCGAGTAGATGGTGTAGATCAGTAATACTATTCTGAGCCCTTTGGAAGTTTGGTCTTTCATGGATTAGTTCCTCCTTGTTCTGAGATTGTGACTCGAGATGGGATTGATGGTCACCGGTAAAAAAATATATTGTTTTGGGGACTCTGCCGCCGAAAGGCAAGCAGGCACGATTTGATGTCCTCGTTGAGATTTATGGAAATAATAAAACGAAACCTGATCCGGAAGGTTTCGTTTTATTATTTTCCAAGACCTTATTCTTGAGGGGAAGACCAATGATGAAGTCTTGGAGTATTGTTCCAGCAAAATTTATAGATAGTTATTGTTTTCTAGATTATAGCACTCATTATTTGCCTATTGAATTATTCTCATTACGCATCCGGTTGAGTTTAAGCACATTTTCTGCTATCTTTCCAAAGTGTTGCCACCCACACTACCACCTTGGCAGTATTATCGGGGCATTTTCAGGATTATTTCACAGCACCAGGAAAACAAGTTGCGTCAGGTTCATTAAATGGATCATCGAGGAATCCAAGTGCAATCTGGAGTGCACATGGGTCGGACCTCATCACGCCGTGAGACAGTTTCTGGAATTCGTAAAGGTAGTGTACGCTCAGGGTCTCTGCAGCAAGTTCTGCCCACTTGGGCGGGGTGACTGGATCGTACCCACCTGAAAGCAAGAGCGTGGGAATGCTGCTGACCACGGCTTCATTCTCCACCGCATCGCTGGCTGGAATATTCCAGAGCGAACAGACGTTCACGGCGTACCGTTCGGTGAAATGCTCACGCAAAACTTCCGGGACATTGCCCAATTCTGGAGTTTCTGGAATACCAATTTCGAACGAAATCTCGTCACTGCATGTGGTGGACCAGAACAAGACAGTGCTGAAAGGCCAGCCGATTGCCCCGCCTGCAGGGTCGGACAACTCGTCGTATGATCCTTCGAAGGCTGCCTGGATAAAATGTGGAATGTTCGGAATGGTGATCATCGAATATAGTGAGCCGAAGATCGCATCGATGAACAAGTCGCCATCCAAATAGACCATGTATGGCTGGTCGCGGTATGGACCATTGATCGCGATCTGGACAGGTGCACCTTCCAGGCGTTCGATGATCGCGTAGAACTTCTCTTCGATAGAGCCGTAATTGCCCGCGCAGAGCGCTGTCCGCTGCACAGGCTTGAAAAACCTCTTGTAAGGAACGGTATACACCTGCAGCTAATTCCAGGTCCAGGTTGGCTTGCGGTGGTAGGACAGAGTCGAGGATCACGCTGCGGATACCTGAGGGATAATCACGCATCACTTCCAGCGCCAGGCGGGTGCCATAGGAGGTGCCATAGAGGTTGACTTGATCGTATCCCAGTGCCTGGCGCAGGTCGTTCACATCAGCTGCAATTTCAACATTTGAGTAGGACGCCAGGTTAATCTCCCTGTTGGCGCCAATCATCCAGGCAGGAGGCGATTATGGGGAGCGCTCCATCGTTGTATTCATCCAGACTCATGTCAAGTTCGTGGGCATCCCACAGGTATTCATCATAGGGCAGGCAATATAGGAACGGCTCGCTGTACTGTGTGCTGCGCTGGTCGAACAGGATGAGGTCGCGCCGTTTCAGGATATCATTCCCGCCTTTCCGCAGGATGGGGCGCGCGGCTGCCAAGGCTGAACTGCCTGGGCCTCCGGCAAGGTAGATGACCGGATCGGGCGCCGGGTTGGCATCCGTACTTTTGAAAATCGCCAGGTGTAGACGGATTATTCGCCCGGTAGGATTGGCGCGGTCCTCGGGGACGATCAGATACCCGCATTTTGGCGCGTATCCGTCAGGAACTTCGAAGCCGCATTGCGCCTCACTGAATGTTGGCACATAAGTGGTGGACGGCGTAGCGTGATTGACCAGGAGGGTAACACACCCGCAGTCGGCGTTGAAGGCGGGTCGGTTTTCACGGTATGCGGGACAGTTCGGGCTGGACCGCAGGCGCTGAATAGAAGTACCATGGTCAAGAGAACAACTGTGGAGACTGGTGGTTTGCGCATGTTCTTCACCCTTGGGTCATTTTACAACAAAATAAAAGCAAAACCACCTTCACCGGTATGGTTGTTCTTCCCTCTGGAGAACCATTCCATTTATCTTACCTGGCTTGACCTCACGTTGAGGTTATTTCTTATCTATCCCGCATGCAGGTGAAAGCCATCGCCTTCCCTCGTGGAAGCGGTATAATAGCCGCTTGATTGCGCAATTATTTCATTAAGAAGGAGTTTTCCATGACCAAGAAGAAACCAGGTGTGATCGGCATTCTCACCGGCGGAGGCGATGTACCCGGATTGAACCCGGCCATCCGCGCCGTCACCATTCGCGCCCTGCGCGAAGGCTACCAGGTGATCGGCCTGCGGCGTGGCTGGGGAGGGTTGGTGGATACCATCCGTGAGAAGGATGCCGACAACAGCAATAACTACCAGGTTCTGACCGAAGAAGTGGTCAACAAAGCCGGGCGGACAGGCGGAACATTCCTGCACACCTCGCGCACCAACGCCACGAAAGTGAAGCAGGAGTCTGTTCCGCCGCACCTGAAGGACAAGTATAAAGACGAGGTGCAATGACCTGACGCCGGAGATCCTGAAGAACCTGGATTTCCTGGGGATCGATTACCTGGTACCCATCGGCGGGGATGATACCCTCAGCTACGCCGTGCGCCTCTTCCAGGAAGGCTGCAAGGTGGTCGCCATCCCGAAAACGATGGATAACGACGTGCCCGGCACCGATTACTGCATCGGCTTCAGCACCTGCGTCACCCGCACCATCTCGCTGACCAACAGCCTGCGCACCATCGGCGGCTCGCACGAGCGCATCATGGTGCTGGAGGTCTTTGGTCGCTATGCCGGTTTCACCGCCATGGTTCCCACCATGGCAGGCGCAGCCAACCGCTGCGTCATCCCGGAATGGAAATTCGACATCGACCGGCTCGCCGAGTTGCTGGTCTATGACCGCAACCACAATCCCAGCAAGTATTCCATCGTGCTGGTATCGGAAGGCGCCATGTTCGTGGGCGGTGAGATGATCTTTACGGACAGCTCCAAGGATGCTTTTGGGCACGCCAAGCTGGGCGGCATCGGCGACCTGATCTCCGCGGAATTGCAGACCCGCACGGCTCAATTCAACAAGGGCGTGCCGATCAACATGATCAACCAGAAACTGGGTTACATGGTGCGCGGCGGCGACCCGGACGCCATCGACTCGGTGGTGCCCATGGCGTTCGGCAACCTGGCCCTCGACCTGCTGCTGAAGGGCATCCATGGGCGGCTGGTGGTGCTCAAGAACGGACGATACGACAACGTGCCCCTGGACGTGATCGCCGGCGCAAAGAAAGTGGTCAATGTCAAGGAATTCTACAACACGGATCGCTATCGCCCCAAGTACGAATAGTTCGAGATGAAACCCTTGTTCATCATGACCAGCGAAGGGTAAAGTCCATTCAGCGCCCCGGCATCAGTCGGGGCGCTCTTCATTAACACATACGTCTTATGTCACGCGCAGGATCAAGATCACCAGCACCGTCGCACAGGACAGGATGCAGGTGAGGATGACGATGGTGGATGCGATGAGAATGGCCCGGGTGGGATTGCTTTCCTGCGGGGTGGGATTGGGTTCCATCAGGACGACCTCCTTGGAATATGAAGCGGATGTGTCAATTTAAATACGATTTCCTCCCCTGCCGGTTGCTGGAATAAAAACCGCGCCTCACAGCGCGGGTTTCAACCGGGAAATGACGAACAGGCAGCCTGTTCCAAATTGCGTTACCTTCGATCAAGACCGTGCTGCAGCCAGCTCCACCTGGGTGTATTTTAATCGCTCCAGCACTGCCGCGGCGACATTGCGCATCAAGGCATAGCCCAGCAATTTATCCACGTGCATCAGGGCACGCACCGCAGGTCCGTCGATCTCGACCACTTTTACGGGGAGGGTGGCACGTGCCGACGAAATGTAGGTGTACGGTTCGATGAGCGAGGATACGCCCAGCATTTCACCCGGGGCGATGGATCCAACCAGGGCATTGGAGATGGCGCCTTCGCCTCCACCGCTGTAAACGAGGTCGACATCCCCTTCGAGGAGCAGCATGAGCTTGTTTGCCGCCATGTTCTCCTTGACCAGCGAGAACATCCTTGGGGTAGGCTTTTTCTTCGGATATCATCGCAATTGCCCGCAATTGCTCATCGGTGAGCAGCGAAAAGAATGGATAACGTCGTAGAAGTTCGGGGGAAACCATCTGTGCTCTCCTTATTCTTGTCCGAGGATATGGACCACTGTTTCCACGGCTGCCGGGATGGCTGCCTCAACGGGTGCGGAAAGGATCTCGGAGAATTCCTGGATCACCTCCGCCTCGATGGCAACGACATGGATGTTTTCATCCAACGGCAGGGGGATGTCCATGCTGCGTCCAACGTTCAACGCATTGCGCAGGGAGGTGTCGTGCACGGCAGTGGTATGCCCGGCGGAGAGGTCTGCCAGGTCGCCGAGCATCATGTGGTTGACGGTGCCGATCGGCTGCCTGCCGGTGGACATGGCGTCGATGATCACGACGCGGTCAAAACCGGTGAGGCGTTCCATGAGGCTGAGCCCACCCAGGGCTGCGCAATCCACCTCGATCGAGCGGGATGCATTCAGCTCCGGTTGATTTTCGGCAAGAAGCGCGCCGACTTTTCCAGCAACGATCCAGCCGATGCCGTCATCGCCTAAAATGGGATTGCCGAGGCCGATAACCAGTGTTTTCATCTGAACAGGCTTTCAAATGGTCTTACCGGCTTGTAACCAGTAAGACCATTCGGTTGGGTGCAAACTTCGGAGATCAGTCGACAAACTGGGTCAACACGTCCTGGACCTCGCCGTTCGATTTTCGAATGGTGATCTCCAGCGGCATCTGCCCGGGCAGGGAGTGGGTGGCGCAGCCGAAGCACGGGTCGTAAGCGCGGAAGGCCATTTCCACCATGTTGAGCAGCCCTTCGTTCACGTTGCCCTTCTTGATCAGGTTGGAGGCAGCCTTCTTGATCGACATGGTGATCGGGGCATAGTTGTTGGTGGTGCCGACGATCAGGTTGACCTTGGTGACCACGCCGCGTTCATCCGTCCAGTAGTGGTGGGTGAGGGTGCCGCGCGGGGCTTCGACGATGCCCACGCCCTCGGTCGGGGTTGCCGTGGGGATGGCGTGATAGTTCGGGCTGGTGATCTCGGGATCGGTGGCCAGTTCCACCCAGCGTTCGGCGGCGTAGAGCAGTTCGATCAGGCGCGCCCAGTGGATGGCGAGGCGCTGGTGCACCGGTTTGCCGCCCAGGGTGGCGTAGAACTTTTCGTATTCAGCCTGGGCAAGCGGGGTGGCCATGCCATCCGCGGCATTGAGGCGCGAGAGCGGGGTGGCCATGTAGACGCCCGAATCGGCGCCGTCCACGAAGCCCTTCCAGCCAACCTTCTTGAGATAGGGGAACTTGAGATAGGTCCAGGGCTCGACATGCTCGGCGATGTGCTCGGCATAGTCCTTGGGGGCGTATTTGACAAATTCCTTGCCGTCCGGATCCGACCACGCGCACCTTGCCGTCGTAGAAGTTGACCTTGTTGTTCCCGTCCACCATGCCCATGTAATAGGTCTTGTGGGTGTAGATATCGCCCAGGATCAGGTCGAGATAGGTCTTGTTGCCCAGGACGATGTCATTGAAGCGCTTGCAGGCTGAATTGGGCGAATTCGATCGCCCAGCGGCCCATTTGCTCGATCTCCACGCGCTGTTCCTCGGTGATGCCCTTGGTCAGCCCGCCGGGGATGGAGGTGCAGGGGTGCACCTTGCGCCCGCCGATCATCTCGACCACCGTCGTGACCGTACTTGCGCATCTGGATGACCTTGCCGCCGATCTCCAGCCCGACCTTGTGGATGACACCCAGGATGTTGCGCTCGGCAACCGGGGCATCCGGACCGATGATGAAGTCCGGTCCACCCAGGGCGTAGAAGTGGGTGGTGTGGTCGGTGCAATAGAAGGCGCATGTAGAGCAGCTCGCGCAGCATCTTGCCGGTGCGCGGCACTTCCACGTGGTAAACGGCATCTGCAGCCTTGGCAGCCGCCATGTGGTGGGCCTCCGGGCAGACGCCGCAGATGCGGTTGGTCAGCAGGGCCATTTCCTCCACCGGGCGGCCGACGACAGAAGCGTTCGAAACCGCGCAGTTCGGGGATCTGGAAGTAAGTATTGGCAACATCGCCGTCGTCGTTGAGGAAGATTTCGATCTTGCCGTGTCCTTCCAGGCGGGTGATGGGATCGATCGTGATTCGTTGGGCCATATCAGGTTACCTCCAGGGCTAATTACCGTTGGTTTTCACAGTACTTGCTGGCGTGCAGCATGGAACCAGCGAGATTGAAGCGATAGAACTGACCGGCCGGGTCCACGAGGCCATCCAGGATCTTGTCGATCTCTTCCGGCTTTTCGCTGTCGATCACCGAGGCAAAGGCGGCGATCAAGCGGGCGCCGTAATCCTGCACGCCTTCGGCGGGGCCGTAGCAGCCGATGCACTGTGCCCCGGCGGTCGGGCAGCGGGCGTTGCAGCCGCTGCGGGTGGCCGGACCGTTGCAGGGGATGCCCTGTTCGAGCAGGCACAGTTCCGGGTCGGCGTGGGATGAGCTGGATGCGGCCGAAGGCAGTGATGTGCTTGACATTGCGCTTGCGCTGTGCATTCGTCGCAGACCGTGGAGTTGCCGGCGCCGATGGTGGCACCCTTGGGAGGCAGTTCCGCCTTGCCCTGCAGCACCTGGATCACCAGGTCGATCACTGCCGCGATCTGGTGGACTTTCGGGCGGGCAGCCGGGCATGTAGTAATCCACGTCCACGACCTGGTCGAGGGTTCGCAGCGTCGGGTAGAGCGTGGGGATGGTGATGTTCCCTTCCGGCATGGCATAGCTGCTCACCGGGCGGATGTTATCCGGGTTGTCGGTGGAGATGGTCGAATAGGCCGTGTCAACGATCTCCTTGATGGGGGAGAAGTTGGCCAGCCCCGGGATGCAGCCTTCACAGGCACACGAACCGAATGCCACCAGGATCTTGGACTTCCTGCGCAGCAGGTGGGCGATGTGTTCGTTCTCGTCGTTGCGGATGCCGCCATTGAAAAGGGTCAACAGGATGGAGCCGTCTTCCATGGCTTCGACATCCTTGTACTTGGCATCCATGGCCACCGGCCAGAAGACGACTTCGAAGTTGGCATCCACATCCAGGATCTTCTCGTGGATGTTCAGCACGGCGATCTCGCAACCTCCGCAGGAGGCCGCCCAGTACATGGCGAATTTAGGCTTGCTCATGCGGGCACCTCCTCCTTGGCAGCTTCGGCAAGCAGGGGAACTTCGGGACCCTTCCAATTCATCGGACCCAGCTCCTTGACCTCGGCAACGAACTTGTTGATCTCGTTGGCGAAGATCTGCCCTTCAGCCGCCGTAGCCCACAGGAGCTTCAGGCGACCGGGCTCCATGCCCATCTGGACGAGCACGCGCTTCATCAGGTGGAAGCGGCGCATTGCCTTGTAGTTCTGGTTGATGTAGTGGCAGTCGCCCGGGTGGCAGCCTGAGACGAGTACGGCATCCGCCCCGCCTGCGAATGCTTTGAAGACGAACATGGGATCAAGCCGCCCGGAACACATCAGGCGAATCAGCCGGATATTGGGGGCGTACTTCATCCGGGCAGTTCCAGCCATATCAGCGGCACGGTAGGAGCACCAGTTGCAGGTAAAGCCGATGATGGTGGGTTCAAAAGGTTTGGTTTCGGGAGTATCAGTCATAGGTTTTCTCCAGGTGTGATCGTCTGCAGGCGAAAATTACACCACGGCCTCCTTCTTGGGGATGTCCAAGAGCAGCATACCTTCTATTTGTGAAAGGATCTGCACATTCGAGAAGCAAGTTCCAGTGATGGCACCGGCCGGGCAGGCAGCCACACAGGTGCCGCAGCCCTGGCACAATGCCGGGTTCACTTCGCTGACCATTTTGTCCTCATGGAACAGGATGGCGTTGAAGGGGCACACATCGTTGCAGATCCGGCAGCCCGAGCATTGTTCTTCATTGATCGAGGCACGCACGGGTTCCAGGGCGATCTCTTTCTGCTGGATCTTTCCCATGATGCGGGCGGCTGCAGCGGCACCCTGCGCCACGCTGGCCGGGATGTCCTTGGGTCCTTGCACACAGCCGGCAATGTAGATGCCCTCGGTCACCGTGGCAACCGGGTCCAGCTTGGGATGGCGCTCGATCAGCCAGCCGTCCGAACTGCAGGAGATGCCGAATTTATTGGCAACTTCCTTGGCATCCTTGCGGGGTTCCAGACCGGCGGAGAGGATGACCATGTCCACCGGCACGCGGCAGCTGGTTGGCGGTGAGGGTATCTTCCACCTGGATGATGAGTTTGCCTTCTTCACCCGGCAGGCGCACGGCGTCGCTGATCTCAGCCACCTTGCCGCGCACGAAGTGTGTCCCTTCATCCAGCAGGCGATGATAGAACTCTTCATATCCCTTGGCTGGTGTGCGGATATCGATGTAGAAGTTGTACACTTCCGCACCGGTGCGCTCTTCCACCAGGTGGGCAAATTTCAGGCTCTGCATGCAGCAGATGGCAGAGCAATATTCATTGTAGTTCTTGTCACGGCTGCCCACGCAGTGGACGATGCCAACCACTTTTGGCGTGGTCTTGCCGTCCCGCAGGACGATATTGCCTCCGGTCGGTCCGGCAGCGTTGCTCAGGCGTTCAAATTCCAGGCTGGTGAACACATTCGCCAGCCGTCCGTAACCGTATTGGGTGATCCGGCGGGAATCGAAGAGGTCATACCCGGTAGCCAGGATCACGTTGCCCACCTCGACGTTCATGATCGTGTCTTCCTGGGCAAAATCGATGGCATTTGTGGGGCAGAATTTCTCACAAGCCTTGCAGGTGCCCTTTACGTAATAGGTGCAATTGACACGGTCGATCACCGGGTACTTGGGCACCGCCTGGGGGAAGGAAACATAAACCGCCTTGCGGTTGCCCATTCCGGCTTCGAAAACATCATCGACCACTTTCTTGGGGCATTTTTCCCAGCAGATACCGCAGCCGGTGCAATCCGTTTCGTTCACCGAGCGGGCACGCTTGCGGATGGTGGCGACAAAACTGCCCACGTAACCATCCATCTTCTCGACCTCTGAATAGGTGAGCAGGGTGATGTTCGGGTGGTTGCCAACCTGGACCATCTTCGGCGTCAGGATGCATGCCGAGCAGTCCAGGGTGGGGAAGGTCTTGTCGAATTGGGCCATGTGCCCGCCGATGGACGGTTCCCGCTCCACCAGGTAAACCGGGAAGCCGGCATCCGCAATTTCCAGCGCGGCCTGGATGCCGGCGATGCCGCCGCCGACGACCAGCGTGGCGGGATGAATGGGCACATGCAGCGGTTCCAGGGCCTCGTGATGGATCACACGGTGTACACCGCCGGAGATCAATGCTTTTGCCTTCTCGGTGGCGGCGGCCTTGTCCGTGTGCACCCACGAGGATTGCTCGCGGATGGAGACCAATTCACTCAGGTACGGATTCAGACCGGCACCCTTGCAGGCATTGCGGAATGTGGCTTCATGCAGGTGGGGGGAGCAGGCGGCGACCACGACACGCGTCAATCCCTGCTCCTTGATGTCCTTCTGGATCAATTCCTGGCCCAGGCTGGAGCACATGAACTTGTAGTCGCGCGAGACCACCACTCCCTGATCCTTCAGTTGATCGGCAGCCCATGTGCTGACTTCACCGACATTCACTACGCCGGCAATGTTTGTCCCACAGTGGCAAACGTATACTCCAATTCTTTCTTTCTTTTCCATACGTTTAACTCCTTATGATCTCAGATTCTGGATCAGTTTATTTTATTTCCGGAACAGCCGGTTGCAGGGAGGGTGCGAAGGATACGAATTCCTTCCCAATTCCCAGTTTCTTTGGTGGAATGCCGAATGCCAGTCCGATCAGTTGGGTGAAATACAAGACCGGGAAGGAATAATTCGTGCCGAATTCGGTGTTGACCTGTTGTTGATAGACCTCCAGGTTCACCTGGCACATCGGGCAGGCGGTGGCGATCACATTTGCCTGTGAATCCACCGCGCATTGCAGCAGGTTGCGGACCATGCCCAGTGCCGCAGTCCGGCTCGAGATCATCAACGAACCACCGCAGCACCTCATTTTCAAAGGATAGTTGACCGCAGTGGCACCGGTGGCTTCCATGATCGCCTCGAAATACATGGGATTTTCTACATCCTCTTTTTCTTTTTGCGGGCGGACGATCTGGCAGCCGTAATAAGGCGCCACGCGGATGCCTTCAAGGGGATGGACGACCCGGTTCTTGATCTCTTCGGCACCCACATCATGGGCAAACACCTCGATGAGATGCTTGATATTCACGTTGCCGTTGTAATGCAGGTCGTCTTCCTCCAGGGCAAAGTTCACATGTTCAGCCAGGTCTGGATCCTTCTTCAGATGGGCAGAGGTAAAGAACATGTTCTTATAGCAGGCGCTGCAGGGAGCCACCACGTCAAGGCCTGTTTTTTCAGCGATCGCAAGGTTGCGGGCGCACAACGTGTAGGCTAGCAGCTCGTCAATGTAAAAGTATGTCGTGGCACCGCAGCAATTCCAGTCGTCCAATTCCTTGAGCTTGATGCCCAACTTCTTCGTGGTTTCCATGGCTGACAGGTGGTAACTGACCGCCATCTTCTCAAGGGAGCAGCCCGGAAAATAAGCATATTCTTTCATTCCAGGCCTCCCATGGGAATGATCCTGCCGATCACGCGCTTGAACTTGTCAAGACGCTTGATCCGGGCAGGGATGATCGGCAGGCGCCCTTTCAATAGGAGCTCGGTGGCGTTGGTCACTTCCTGGAGCATCCCACGCAGGTTGAAACTGAAGATATAGGAAGGTGCCAGGATGGGTTCAAAGGAGCGCCCGCCGCGGACGATCATCTTCACAAATGCTTCCGAGAAGGTGGGACCGATCAAGCCTTCCTGGTACTTGCCCTTCCAGATGGAATAGCGCTTGAGCGCATACATCAGTTCGGTGATATTAATGTCCTGCGGACAGCGCACCGTGCAGTGATAGCACGAAGCGCAATACCAGAAGGTATTGCTCTCCATGACCTGCTCTTTCATTCCCCCGTTGATCATGGCAATGATCTGCCGCGGACTGTGATCCATGTACGGGGCTACCGGGCAGGTACCCGAGCAGGTCCCACATTGGATGCAGGTTCTGAGTGGTTCTCCTTCTGATGCATACAGGAGATTGGATATTTCTTGGCTGAAGGATAGGGTGTCTGTCATAAAGTTCGCCTCTCTGCGCGGCACCGGCGGGGATTACAGGCCCCAGCCGGGCATGCTGCAGAATGGTCTCCTATTTCCCGGCCTTCTTGGCTTCTGCAAGCGCGATCAAGCCGTTGACTTTATCGATCAGGACCTTGGGTTCCACGGGTTTTTCCATCAATTCATCCACTTCCACGAAGCGGGGGTGGACCGGCTCACCGGGGAACAGGAAAGCGATTTGTTCGCGCATGCCGGTCATGATCAGCACGGGCATTTCGCGCAGCTTGGCATCTTTTCTGAGCTTGCGGGCGATCATGATGCCTTCCGCGCCGCGACCCATCATGATATCAAGCAATAACAGGTCATACTTCTTGGTCTGCAGGGCTTCCAATCCATCCTTGGGATTGTAAGCCACCTCTACTTCAAAACCTGCCGTATCGAGGATTGCCCTGATACCTGAGACGAAATCCGGGTCGTCATCGATCATTAAGAGTTTCTTGGCCATCATAAACCTCCAAATCAAAAATTTGAATTCCCTGCGATGGGTTGTCCCTGCAAAGGGTTGGTTAAACTTGCAACGCAGGTAAAGTGATCAAGAATGTAGTGCCCTTGCCCAGTTCGCTGGTCACCGAGATCGAACCGGAATGGGCCTCCACGATCTGGCGGCTGACAGCCAGCCCGATCCCGTGGCCTTCAAGCGCTTGACCGGATTTACCCCGGTAGAAGCCATCGAAAATGTGAAGAATATCTTCTTCCGATATTCCCACGCCGTTATCTGTGATCGAGATCAGCAGGTTTTTTTCCTTTGCCTCGATCTTGATGCTCACCTTCCTGCCATCGGGTGAATACTTGAGCGAATTGCCAATGATGTTCACGAAGACTTCCGCCAGGCTGACCTTGTCTCCCATGAGCAGGGGTAACGGCTCCTGGATCTCCTGCTCGATTTCGATATTCTTCCTTGCCGAGAGAGATTCCACGCTTTCCAGGGCGCTGGCCAGGGGCGTAAGGATGGAAACCTGGGTGAAACCTTCCTTCAATTTGTTGATATCCACGGATATCACCCGCAGCCAGGAGTTGATCAGCTTGAGAAGTTCATCGATGCGGACCTTGATCCGCTCCAATTTCCCTTTCTGTTCTTCGCTCAATAATTTTTCCAACTCATATTCGAGCACAAAAATATTCTGCTGGACTGCGCCCAGGGGAGCCTTTAATTCGTGGGAAACAATGGAAGCGAATTGTTCCCGCAGCAGCTCCTTTTCCCGGCGCAAGGCGATCGTCTCGAGGACCAATTTCCTTCTTTCAATCCCTCGCCGGGTGATGATCCGAAATTCATCCGGAGTGAAGGGTTTGGGCAGGAAATCGTAAGCGCCTTTCTTCATGGCATCCACCGCCGAACCGATGGTGGCATATCCAGTGATGACAACCGTTACGATCGTCGCATCGATCTCCCTGATCTGGTCCAGGACTTCAAATCCGGAGATCCCGGGCATTTTCAGGTCAACAAACACCAGGTCGGGTTTGTACTCCTTGACCAGGTCCAGCCCCTTGGTACCGTTGGCAGCAGTCGAGATCTGATGACCACTCCCTTTCAGTATCTGGGTGCACGAGTCGAGGACAACATCTTCGTCATCAATGATTAAGATTTTGGATCCACTATCCATTTGTCATGCCAATCTCTGAAGTCAGAGGCAGAGTGAGTGTAAATGTGGTGCCTTTTTCCAGTTCGCTTTCAACATAAAGGTTGCCTTTATGCTCTTTAACAATTCCGTAACTGATCGCCAGTCCAAGACCCACACCGTGTCCTGTTTCCTTGGTGGTGAAGAATGGGTCAAAGATCTTGTTGATGTTCTCCTGGCTGATACCGTGCCCGGTATCCTGGATCTTGATTTCCACTATCTTCTTCTTGCGAATAAATTTTGTCGTCAGGGTCAACCTGCCGTTGCCATCCATGGCTTCGGCTGCATTGATGACCAGGTTCAGGAACACCCGTTCCACTTGCGACGGATCCAATATGACGCTGGGCAGGTCATCCTGCAGGTTCCAGGTGATCGAAACATTTTGAAAAATTGCATGTTTTTCAACCAGGGATACACATCCCTGGAGCAGGGTATTGATGTTACACAGGGTCTTATCCGGTTTCTTCTGGCGGGAGAAATCCAGCAGACCTCGAATAATGTCCCGGCAGCGGTTCGCCTGGATGATGATCTTCTGCAGGCTGGCTCTGGCATCCTCAGTGAAGGCTCCATCTTCAAGTAGCAGGTAGGAGTAAGTGACAATTCCCTGCAGAGGGTTGTTCAACTCGTGGGCGACATTCGCGGATAGCTGCCCGATCAATGCCAGTCTTTCCGATTCCATGATCTTTTTCTTGGCATATTCCTTTAATTTCTCATCCCGGTCTCTCAGGGCGGAGGCCATGCTGTTGAAGGTATCCGCCAGGTCGCCGAGTTCGTCGTTTGAGGTCTTGGTGACCTTGGTTTCGAGATTGCCATTCGCCAGTTGCTTGGATGCCGAGACGAGGTTGGTAATGGAGGAGGAGATGCCTCTCGAAATCAACAAGGCAACCAGGATGGCAAGGACGACACCGGTGAGGGTGATGCCCGAAAAGATCAATGTGCCTCGATTTTTAATGTCCGTGTATTTCTGCTCGAGGATACCCACGTACATGATCCCGACTATTTTGTTGTTAAAGTCCCGAATGGGTTCATACGCGGAGATGTACCAATCGTTCACCACGTACGCACGCCCCACCCATTGCTGCCCCTGGATGACCACTTTTTCGAAGACATCCGCTGCGATCCGGGTACCGATGGCTCGAGAACCATCGTCGTTCAAAACATTCGTGGAAATTCTTACGTCTTTTTGAAAAATGGTCGCCGAACCGATATCTCTGCCTTTATAGATGGCTTCTTGAAATACAGTCTGCTTGACCTCGTCAACAATTTCATAGTTGCGGTTGAGCAGCTTGCCGGCATAGACAATCCCGATCAAATTGCCCTGGTCTCCAAGGACGGGCATTGCCGCCATGATCAGCATTCCTGAGGTTTCTTCCGTCTCGGCCCGGGCGATCGCCATGGGGGTGTCGATAAACACAAAATGGGCTTGCTCGGCGAGCAGAAGAGATTCACTCAACAGGTCTTTTAAAGGAACAATGAGCGTGCCTTGTGCCGGTGCTTTTGTTCTTAATACTGCCTGGATCAAAGCCTGGCTGCTTTGATCGTCGCCTTTTTGACCTGGGTTGTTGATCCGCAGGAGGACAGTGCCTCTGCTGTCTGTGAAGTTCAGTATGTCAAGGTTCTCATTCGACTTGAAGCGTTCCAATTCAGAAACATAGACCTGGTCGATCACGTCTTCAAGAAAAATCTTTTCAATAAATGTTCTACCAGCCGTGAACTCGGTTGCCTGGCTGACCTGGTTCAACTTTTCCTGGTATATCAACCGGGCCGTGTTAAGGTCGTTCCGGACACGATCCTCGGCTTCTGCCACGGTCAGGCTTGATATCGTCTCCACGCCAACGATCGTGAAAAGCAGACCGGTGAGGGTAATGATGATCACAAGATTGATCGAGAGCCGGGTGGCGATGGAACTTCTGACTCTGCGCCTGAGCCGGGAGCCAAGGTCCTTCAAAACTCGCCATGATTTATCCATTTTGCTCTTCATAAACCCTGGTAATCTTGTTTACTGTGTTCCTTTCTTTAGATCGCTTCGAGCACCAACTCGATCAGGTCTTTCACCACCAGTTTTTGTTCTTCACCGGTGGTTTTGACGGCATCCTTGTACATCGTGTAATCTTTCGGACAGGCAACGATGAATACCTGAACCTTGTCCAAAGCCACTGCCTCGCGGATGCGGGATTCGCTGGGTCTTTCCTTGACCTCTTTTTCTTCCATCCAGATGCGTCCACCGCCGGCACCGCAACAGAAGGAACGGTCGCCATGGCGGGGCATCTCCACCAGTTCACAACCGGTGGCTTCGATCACCCGGCGTGGGGCGTCGTAAATGCCGTTATAGCGGCCCAGGTAGCAGGGATCGTGATAGGTCACCTTGTAGCCCAGTTTCTTGCTGAACTTGAGCTGACCTGCCGTGATCAATTGATCCAGCAGTTCGGCATAATGGACCACCGACAGGTTCCCGGCGTTGCCGGCTGGATATTCGTTCTTTAGCGTGTTATAGGTATGCGGATCGGTCGTGACGATGGTCTGGAATTTGACTTTCGACAGGACCTGGCTGTTCTTTTCTGCCAGCATTTCGAACAAGCCTTCCTCACCGACGCGGCGGACATCATTTCCGGCGTTTCGTTCGCTTTCGTATAGGATGCCGTAATTCAAACCAGCCTTCTGGAATACCTCGGCTGTCTTCTTGGTCACATCGGTCAGCGTGGCGTTATAGGAAGCATAATCTCCCACGAACCACAGGTAATCAACGGCCTCGCGGCGGGCATCCTTGACTGCCGGCTGCAACCCCATCGTCCACTTGGCGCGCATCCGGTCGGATTGCCCGAAGGAATTTCCGTAGCGTCCAAGGTTGGCAAGGGCGTCCTGCAGCATCTTATCCATCTTCCCTTGATCAACGAGGTGCCGGCGCATATCGACGAATGAGGTGACATGGTCAATGAACGCCGGGCAGACTTGCACGCAGGCGCGGCAGGTGGTGCAGGCCCAGAGTTCATCCGCGCTGATCACGTCACCATGCAGGGCGCGTCCATTGGCTTTCTCCCACAAGTGGGCATCCAGCTTGACCAGCATGTTGCGCGGCGAGAGGATCTGTGCGCTGGCATATGCCGGGCAGACGTCCTGGCAGCGCCCGCAGCGTGTGCAGGCCTCAAAATCCAGCAGTTGCTTCCAGGTGAACTGTTTCCACTCTTTTACACCCATCCCGCCATCCATCAATGCCGGTGGAAGGGCTCCTGCCGGCTTCAGGGAACGGAAATAGATGTTAAGCGGCACGGCAAAGATATGGAAGAGCTTGGTGAACGGCAGGCTGGCAAGTGTGCCGAAGGCCGTGACGATATGCAGCGACCAGATGACCAGGTGCAGAGCCTGGTTGTTCGGATCGGTGATCGAAGTGAATGCCGCCGCGATCAGGCTGCCGATGGGTGACCAGGCAGCCCATTCCGGCTGGGTCACGGCGATGCGCAGGCCTTCCGTCAGGTAACCACTCAGGACAATGAAGGAGAGCATGATCAGGATATACGCATCATCCCGGTTAAGTTCCGGGATCGGGAATTTCTGCAGGCGGGATGGACGGGTGATATAGCGGCGGTAGATCGCCAAGCCAAGTCCGAAGACGACCAGCAAACCGAGGAGATCCAGGATCAATTCATAGACAACATAGATCCAACCGGTGAGGATCTGGAAGCCAAAGAACAGGTGGGTGACATCCCAGTCGACGGTCGCCAGGGCGGTGCCGATCGCCAGGACGAGCATGCCCCAGAAGATGGTGAAGTGCATCAACCCGGGATATCTTTCGTCCAGTGTGCGCTTCTGAAAAAGTACCTGCGTGACCAGGGACCAAATGCGTGTCCAAAAGTTGCCGGGTCGCTTTTCGGGGCGGCCTTTTCGCCAGCGCAGGACGCGACGGGTGATGCCGTAGAGAAAGACGATCACCGTAAGCAGCGCCAGCAGGTACTGCGTGATCTCTGCCCAGTGCGGGATGTTCCAGAATGTGTCTCGAATAGGCATGGCCCAACTCCCTTCGAATCGATCCTACTTGGCCTGTTTGACCTTTTCGGTCAGGACAGGCATCAGGTCGAACATATCGATCGTCGTCCCATATTTGGCGATGTTGAAAATGGGTGCATTGGGGTCGGTGTTGATGGCAATGATCGCTTCGCTATCGCCCATGCCCTCCACGTGTTCAGGTGCGCCGCTGATGCCGAGAGCCAGGTAGATCTTGGGTTTGACATGTTTTCCGGATTTTCCGACCAGCCGCGTGGTGGGCATCCAGCCCTGGTCCACGACCGGGCGGGAGGCGCTCACGGCGCAGTTGAGGGCGGCGGCAAGCTCGTTTGCCAGCTCGATATTGTCCTTGTTCTGGATGCCGCGACCCACGGAGACAAGCATGGTTTCCTTGGAGATGTCAACGTCACTGGTGTCCGGCTCGATATATTGCTTGATGGCAACCCGCAAGCCGTCCAGGGCGGGGGGAGCGATGTTTTTCACCGCCGGAGCCTGCGCGCTTTGCCCCTGCTCAACCTTGTAGCCGCCCGGGATCATGGTGACGAGGGCAGTTGGGGCAGGCAGGTCGCCTTCCGCCATGATCTTTCCACCGCAGACCTGGCTGACAAATTTTCCTTCCGCTGTGAAACTCAGGCAGGAGCTGACCACCGGGAGTCCTAATTTCGCCGACAAGCCGCCAACGATGTCCATGCCGATCGAGCTGTGCCCGAAGAGAACAACCCGGGGTGCAGACTCCTGGATCAGTCCAGCCAGGGCAAGCACGTAGGCATCCGAGGTGAATTCAGCCAGCGCGGCATGGTCGATATACAGCACGCTGTCAGCGGCGAGGTTGGCAGCCAACCCCTGGGCATTGTGGCCCAGGATCACCGCGGTCACATTTCCACCCAGGCACTTGGAGACCTGGCGCGCCCCGGCAAGCATGACGAAAGAGGTATCTGAAACCTGCCCGCGCAGGTGCTCGATGATTACTAAAATATCCTGGCTCATGGCTGCCTCCGACTCACAGTGTGCCTAATTCTTTGAAGATAGCGACGAGTTTATCCGCCACCTCGTCCACCCCGCCTTCGAGCATGGTTGCCCGTTCGGTTACTTCGGGGAGGAACATACGGCTGACCGGAGCACCGCCGGAAAGGTCCAGGGTGTCAACGGGTTTCTCTTCGATCCTGGCTGTGCCCATCACCTGGCGGATCTTGCTGTAAGCGACATAACGCGGTGGTGTTGTGGCTGCCTGGATGCCGATCACGGCGGGCAACTTCACTTCCATTTCAACCACCAGTCCGCCGCTGTATTCCTTGCGGACGACCACCTTGTCGCCGGCAATCGTCAGCCCGGCTACGTAACCGACATACGGCAGGTTGAGGTATTCCGCCAGCAGGGGTCCCACCGAGCCATCCAGGTCGTTGTGCGCCTGCACGCCGGTCAGGACCAGGTCGGGTTTCAATTCCTTCAGCTGGTCGGCGAAAACACGTGCCAGAGCGTGACTGTTGGCAGTGCTGAAATCGCCGGTGAGTTTTACCAGTTGATCGGCGCCTTTGGCCGCGGCGGTGAAAAGGAAGTCATCCACCCCATCCGCTTCGATCGTCAACACTGTCACCTGGCCACCGCCCTGCTCCTTGAGTAGAATGGCCTGCTCGACAGCATGATCATCGAACTCGTTGATGATGAGGCGCAACCAGCTGGTATCCAACGCGGTACCACCGGGATCAATGGTCAGCTCCTCAACGAGATCGGGAACAAATTTAACCGGAACCGCAATTTTCATCGCTCCTCCTCCTATAAGTTCATCGCTTCGGCGAGTAGTTCGGCAATATCTCTGACTTTCAATTGGCTGGCATTCTGGATGGTTTTGATCGCATCCTCGAAGCGCGGGGGTTCGTACGGGCAGCCAACGGCAAGTATTTCTGCACCTGCTGCCACTGCTTCACGCACGCGCCACTCGGACAGGCGGGTGTGGGCTTTTTCCCACTGGAAGCCGTCCAACCACATCCCGCCGCCACCGCCGCCGCAGCACAGGCTGTTGAGGCGTTGATGGGACATCTCCACCAGCTCCACCCCTGGGATCGCCTTGATCAGCTCACGGGGTTCATCAAAAATCTTGTTCACCCGTCCCAGGTAGCAAGGATCATGAAATGCAACCCTGGCTTTCACTTCATTTTTCAACATCGGGACCAGTTGCTCCAGGCGTTCAAAAAGGAACTGGGTGTAATGCTTGACCGGGTAGGAAATTCCCAGTGCAGGGTATTCGTTTTTCAGGGCATTGAAAGCATGCGGGTCGGTGGTGATGATTTCATTGAACTTGTAGCGGCGGAAGATCTGGGCGTTTTTCTGGGCCATCATCTCGAACAGGCCGCGTTCGCCTGCCAGGCGCTGGGAATCTCCATCGCTGTATTCTTCCGGTCCCAGGATGCCGAACTTCACTCCCAGGGCATTCAGTATCTTGGCCAGTGCCTTGGTTGCCGACTGCTGCCGTGAATGGAAGGAAGCATAATCACCGACAAACCACAAGACGTCCACCGGTTGCCGGGTTTTCCCCAGGATGTTCACCTCGGGTTGCATGCCGATGGTCCAATCCGCCCGCTTGCGCGGTGATTCGCCCAGCGGATTCCCGTACCGTTGCGTATTTTCCAGGGCAGCCTGGAGTTCGGTGGGGATGTTTCCGGCCAGCAGCATCTCCTCCTTGGCACGGGTCATCAGTGCTGCCGTGATCGGGATATTGGATGGACAGAATGCCGAGCAGGCATTGCAGGAAACGCACATCCATACGCTGTCAGCCTTGATCACCTGGTCGAAGAATTCTGACCGTAACGCGCCTATCATTTTCCCCGGGGGGAATTTCATAATGTACCCGAATGGACAGACCCCGCTGCATGTTCCGCATTGCAGGCAGGTCCGGATCCGTTCACCGTCATTTAATTCATATAAACTCTTAAGGAATGTCTTGCTTACCGACGTCTCCAACGGGGATAACGTGATCTCCAAGGAACACCTCCGGAAGGTTCAGAATTTTCAACAAGCGCGATGATAGATGCAATAGTATGGATTTTTATGCGCAAACACGCCAGTATAGGTTGTCATCGGTTTTCGTGACTAATTTCCCAAATATTTTAATTGCATTGTAGGGGGATTTTACATGTAAATATTTTATTATTATCAATAATTGGCAGTCGGGTCTCTTCCTGCAGATGCTGGTATAATCTCGCCGTTTGCGACAAGGAGATAATTTAATGAATTTTTCTATGTGGCGTAAAGCCCTCAACGTGATCCCGAATGTTACCAAGGAAGAATGGGACAAGCTCGATATCATATCCAAGTGGTTGATCGCCACCCGCGCCGCGGTGCTGGTGATGACCTTTCTCTCGGCGGTGCTTGCCGGGTTGTTTGCATTGCACGACGGTCTTTCGATCAATCCCCTGGCATGGTTCATCCTGGCCCTGGGATTGGTCCTTGCCCACGCCAGCAACAATATCTTCAATGATTACACCGACTACGTGCGCGGCGTCGACCAGGATAACTACTACCGCACCATGTACGGACCCCAGCCGGTCGCCCATGGACTGCTGACCAAACGCCAGCACCTGACCTATTTCGCCGTGACGGCCTTGCTTGCCCTGGCTTGCGGCATATTCCTGCTGGCGATCAACGGTTGGGACCCGGTCATCTGGCTGTTGCTGGGCCTGGGAATGGTGTTCGTCTTGTTCTACACCTGGCCGATGAAGGGATTCGCGCTGGGCGAGCTCGCCGTGCTCATCGTCTGGGGGCCGCTGATGATCGGCGGCGGTTACTACGTGTTGACCGGCGTGTGGGAATGGAACGTGGTCCTGGCCAGCCTGCCCTACGTGCTGGGTGTCACCACGGTCATTTTCGGCAAGCACATTGACAAGCGCGAGATCGACAAGGCCAAGAAAATCTTCACCCTGCCGGTGTTGATCGGAGAGAAGGTTGCCCGTTTCGTGGTCCTGGGAATGATGATCGCCCCCTACCTGCTGGTGGTCTACCTGATCGCCATCCGCTACTTCACCCCGGTGCTGCTGGTCGTTTTCCTGGCGGTCCCCCAGTTCCTGAAGATCTATCCGCAATTCCTCAAACCCAAGCCGGAAACGCGCCCCGAGGGTTTCCCGGATGGGCAGGGCGGCTGGCCGCTCTTTTTTGCCTCCCAGGCTTTTGTGAACAACCGGGCATTCGGCATGTGGTTCATGCTCGGTCTTATCGTGGATGTCCTCCTGCGCCTGCTCCTGCCCAGTTTCTGGGCGCTGTGATCCATTCTCCCAAACAAAGTACTTCCCAGGTCTCTACCGGCCTGGGAAGTTTTCATTTAATCAGTCCTGTGTGGGAGCGATAAAGTGCTTGGGCTTGGGGCGCGCCCGCGCATACAGTTCTTCTACAAGTGGTTGAAGGGCAGGCGGGCTGGAGGTATCGTCAAAATGCACCGAGTGCTGCTGCTCTTCCATCTCGATGGTAATGGTGTAGGCAAACGCATCCGCTGTGGGTTGGGGTGTGAGATCCGGCTGCAGGTTGAAAAAATCCGCCTCCACGACCAGTTTCACCAGCGCCTCCACCTGATCAGGGGGGAGTTGCTCCAGGTCCAGGTCAAGGCTGAGCTTGCGCCCCAAGAAACCGCCGTTGCGTTCGAAAAGGATGCGTTTCATTTCTTGATCTTCCCAAGGATGGATCGAAAGACCCAGTAAACTCAGTACGCTCGCCAGGCACCCCGGTGAGGTCTCTCCGCCGCCGACCGGGATCCCCACCGCTGCCCAGCCGGTCTTGACCGCCGTTTGTTCCAGGCTGCCTGGCCCGTAAAGGTCTCCCGCCACGGCGTAGGTGGCGTCGGCTGCCGCCTGGAAGTTGGGATGCTGCCCCAGCTTGTCGGTGAGCGTCTTGTACCAGATCCGCCCGGCTTTTTCCCAGGCAAAGCCGCCGATCTCCACCGCAGTGACGTAAAAGGCGCGGTTGGGGATGCCCGAGTTGATGTGGACACCACCTTGATCTTCCACCGTGGTGACGTAATCATTCATGTGAGCGGGCTGCGGATCCTTCCCCAGCAGAGGATCGTTGTAGGCGGTGCCGGGCGCTTTCATCGAGCGCAGCCCGAAGGCATTCACGTTGGAGGTGAACAGCCCCTCCCCGATGATCCAGTCTGCCTGGGCTGCCATCTCGCCTGCCTGGTATTGCTTGACCAGCGAACCAAATACATCGGCAAAGGATTCGTTCAACGCCCCCGACTGCTCCCAATAAACCATGTTGGCCTCGTGCTGGACAACGCCATGGGTGAGCTCGTGGGCGATCACGTCCACGGCGATGGTGAAGCGGTTGAAAATGCGCTCCTCGGGAGGCATGTCCTCATCCCCGTCGCCGTACACCATCCTTTGCCCATCCCAGAAGGCATTATCGTAGCTTTTCTGGTAATGGACGGTGGAGTTCAGCGGCATGCCGTTATTGTCGAGCGAGTTCCTGCCGAACTTGTCGAAATACAGGTCATAGGTGATCCCCGAGCCATCGTAGGCTTCATCCACAGCCAGGTCGCCGCTGGGGAGGTCGCCTTCCTTGCGCGCCAGGATGCCGGGCAGGCTGGAGCCTTGCTTGGCGTCGTACACGTTGCGCTGTTTGCCCGCCGCGACAGCCAGAGGGATCAGGAGTTCGGGAACTTCTTTCATTGCCTGTCGCTGCATGCGCACCTGTTCCGCCGAGGCGATCGTCCGCAGGGCCATGTAGCGCTGGGCAGGTGTGCCGTTCTTGGCGATCTCCCGCAAGAGGTACGGCGGGAGGATACAATATATGGAGGAATGATAGTCCATTGATTTCCTTTCCTGCTCCGTTTTGAGGCCTGACAACACCAGTATACGCTCAAGTGCCTGCTTTTTCAATGTCGCAATTCTGAACCTCTGACTAGGGTTGCCGGTAAAACTGGGTTGAGATGGGTAAAATCATACAATCCCATACCGGCAGTGACGCAGAAGATTGAGTTTATAATAATTCATGTTTCGGAAGGAACTTAAGTTTTCTACCTGATGAACATTTACTTCAAAGGCATTCCAGCATTAAATCAGGGAATCCCATGGAAAAAGTATTTTCATCCTTCTTTAGTCTGGATCGGAAACGTACGATTTGGGTGAACCAGGATGATCTCGGTAAGGAGATAGTCATCCGGATCAAGAATAAACCCTGCGCGGTCAGGATACCGGAGAAGATACATAGAAACGTGGTTCTCCGCTTACGAGGGTATGGAAAAACGAGTGGAGATAAAAGCGGGGACCTGTTCCTGCATGTCTGGATGAATAAAGGGGATGATATTCACGGCATCCTGTGGCTATCGGACACCTCCGCCCGGAAGGGGGCTGAAAAAGTGCTGCAGCTTCAAGATCAGAAAATGATGCTGGTCATCCCCGCGCATTGTAGGGACAATTCTACGATCCGCTTTAAAGGTTTCGGCACGAAAATGGATTTTACCTGGCGTGCTCCATTTTTACACCGCACAAGAGGCAATGTGCTGGTTAAGCTGTGCGTTTTCCCGGAATTCATTTCAAGCAATTATGGATCCTTTGATGCCCTGAGCACCGAGAGCATGGCATTGGAAGGCTGGGTATATAGGACGATCGATCAGTTATCCAAAGCGGTTGGCATGTCATTCTTTAATGTCGATCCAATACCCGCGGAACGGATCGCTGATAGCTATAATGGAAATGGTTGGATTGGCATATTCGATCAGCTTGTTGAGCATTTCCGCCTGTCAAGTGTCGATATACAGGTCACACCCTCAGATCCGCCATCCAAACCAGGCAGTTGCGTGAGAACAACAGAAGCTCAAGTGAATACACCTACAAAACATGCCTATCGAATCACTATCAACAAGGGATTCCTGGACAATCCTTTTGCGATCACGGCGATACTGGCACATGAACTCTGTCACGTGGTCTTTGCTGAGAATATTAGCTGGCGAGGGATATCCTTTGGAGGCGGGCAGGCATCCGGGCAGGCCTCCACGGAGGAAGAACGCTGCGTCGATCTCCTGGTTTTTCTGTTCAAACTTGGCGAATTCCAATTACGGATTGCACGGGATTCGAGACTTACACTTGGATATTTTGACCAGGAAGTATTCGAGAGGATGCAGGTCATCGTCTCCAGGAAGTTGAAATCAATCTAAAGGGTATTGATAGAAATATTGAGCAAGAAAACACATATAAATGTCATTACAGGTCATGATCTTCCACATGATGGAACAGTTTCTATTAGGCCCAGTCCAAAATAAGGTATCATCAACCTGGAGGAACGCCATGAAATGCATCAAGTGCAACCAGGAACGCGTTCAAGGTCAGGAGTACGAATATTATTTCGGGGACAGGGAGGTGAAGCCGGTACAGGGGGCGGGATTTGGCGCCAGGCGTACTTATTACCATATCAAGGGGCACAGGTCAGAGTGGATCTGCGACCTGTGTGTCACCTGGCGCAGTGGCTTGAGCATCTCGTTGTTCATCACCTTCCTCCTGGCGATCAGCCTGGTGCTCTACCTATCCTCCCAGGCGCGCCTGTCCAATCCGTTCACTCTTCAATTGGTGCTGGTGGGCTATGCCATTTGCGTGTTGATCCTGCCTCCGGGCAGGAAGAAGACCTGGGGGGAGTACATGGCACTCAATTTTAACAAGAAGACACTGAAAAAGCAGGGCTACACTGCCTTCCTGACTGGCAGCCAGGTGGAGAGGTTGAAAAAGAAGAAAGACCCCCTGGGGGGATGAAGAAGCGCGGCTGGCATAGACGGATTCACTAAAAATATCTTGAAATTCAAAATATCTTGTTTATGGGACACATTTTGCCCGAAATGTAATTTCTTCCTTCAGATATTACATGACCATATCACAATTTGGAATGCCCATTTCTGGCTGATCTCGGTGGATGAATAGGAGGCTTTTGACCACACCATGACAAGTATCCTGATCCTGGGCGGGACTGGTTACACCGGTAAATTACTGGCGCAGCACCTGCTGGAGCGCACGAATGTGGAGATCACCCTGGCAGCACGCCACCTGGAAAAAGCCCAGGCATTTGCTGATGAACTGAACGCCAGCCATCCCGGTTCGCGTGCCGCAGCTGTCCATGCCGACGCCGCTGACCCGACCTCCCTGCAGGTAGCATTCCGGGGGCAGGCGTTGGTCGTGGTCGCCGCGCCCACCACCGCCCACGCCGAAAACGTGGCACGTGCCTGCCTGGAAGCCGGCGCAGATTATCTCGATGTCCAGCTCGGCGCAGCCAAGTTCGCCCAGCTGCAGTCGCTTGCCGGGGAGATCGAGCGCGCCGGGCGCTGCTTCATCACCGAGGCCGGTTTTCATCCCGGCTTGCCCTCTGCCATGGTGCGTCATGCCGCAGCACAAATGGACTCCATCGAAAGCGCCTCCATCATAGGCTACCTTAACATGGGCACGAACCTGCCTTACACGGAAGCGGTCAATGAATTGATCGAATTCTTCAAGGAATACCAGGCGCAGGTCTTCAAGGATGGGGCGTGGACTCGCTCTAATACCTTCGACATGCGCCGGATGGACCTGGGCGGTGACCTGGGCCGAAAATTGTGCTATTCGATGTTCCTCGAGGAATTGCGCCTCCTTCCGGAAATGTACCCGTCTCTCCGGGAGCTTGGCTTCTACATCACCGAAACACACTGGATGACCGACTGGGTCATCTACCCGATCACCTGGCTGTGGCTCAAGGTCATGCCGGGAGCGGTCGGCCCAATCGGGCGGCTGTTGTGGTGGGGGATGGGCAAATTCCACAAGCCACCCTACCGCTGCGAAGTGCAAGTGCAGGCTCGCGGCAAGCAGGCTGGAAAAAGGGTGGAATGCTTCGCCAGCGTTTCCCATCCAGACGGCTATGAATTGACCGCCATCCCCGTGGTCGCCGCCCTGCTCCAATACCTGGATGGTTCCGCCCGCAAGCCCGGGCTGTGGATGATGGGCCACCTGGCAGAGCCGCTCCGCCTGCTTCAGGATATGCAGCAGATGGGTGTGCAGGTAAGCAAGTGGACACGAACCGACCAAGAATCCGTTGAAGTTTAAGAGTTATTTAATAAAGCCTTCTCTGCGTCAATCCGCGTTCATCCGCGTCCAAGAATTTTTCACCAAGGACAGTCTCATGTCCCACTCTTCCTATGATTATTCGACCCGCCATGGAGTCCTGCCCATTTCCTGGGAGGATTTCCACGCCATCTGCAAGGCCCTGGCGCTGGCGGTATCCCGGTTTGAGCCCCAGGTGCTCCTGCCCATCGGGCGCGGCGGGTATTACCCCGGCACCCTGCTGGCACACTTGCTGCAGGTGGAGCTCCACCCGGTGCGCCTCTCACGACGGGTGAACGACGTAGTCTGCTACGACACGCCGCAGTGGATCCTCGAGCCGCCTGCCGCTGTGAGAGGCTGCCGTGTGCTCGTGGTTGATGAGGTCTCCAGTAGCGGGGAAACACTGCGCATGGCGAAGGAGAAATGCCTCTCCCTGGGGGCGCTGGAGGTGCGCAGCGCGGTTCTGTATGCTCACACCTGGGGCGCGGAGGTGCCCGATACCATCGGCATCATCACCGACAAGCTGGTCCTGAATCCCTGGGATCGCGAGATCCTGAAAGACGGAGAATTCATTTTCAACCCTGAATACGTTGCCGCATTGCAGGAGCAATCCCTGGAAGCCACCTCCGGGCTGCTCACCGGTACCCCAGGTACTGTTGCAGGCATCCAAAATGGGGAATTCACGCTGGCGAAGGGGTGAAAAACGGGGAATTCCGGATATGCGGAAAAGATGGCCTTAAAAGATTCCAGAGTTCTGTCTTTCCCGGAATAACGCCAGACACTTAGCCAATTCAACCGAGAGCCTTACCTAATTACCTACTGATTGCCCGGCTGTCTGTACCTGATGACCAGGTCACGGAGAGATATGAGCAACCTGGTGGCGATGATGAACAGTCCACGCAGGGACGAGGATGCCAGCAGGCGATCAGTTTCATGCCGGCGCGAATACCGGCAAGCATGGAATTGATCTGTGATACGTCAGCACTGGTGATATTGGTTAAATTGGTGTCGATCCAGGTTTCGGCCTGTGCCTGTGTCCAGCCGCTGAATATCTGCGAGTTGATGTAATTCTCCGCATCCTGGGCGGTCCAGGTTTTCATCCATTCAGGCAGGGCAGCGTAACCGGTGACGGCGCTTTTCTCGATCTGCAACCTGGTCAACTTGTCAAATTTATTGAAATGCTCCAGGATGATGATATGGAATATCTCCTCCTGTTCGGCGGTCAAGGTGACACCGGGAAGGAAAGAGATAGCGCCCTGGTCTGTGGCGGATTGGACTGGCAGGCTGGCAGCGATCAATTTTTCATATAGTGTCATAAGTCACCTCGGCGACCAATGTCGCCTAACGCCCGATGGCGGCTGGTGGCCGCCTCAGGCAGTCCTACAGATAAGCACATTGAGCACTGATCACGGTTTTTGCAGAGTCACCACGAAAAGCGAGGGTGTCCAGGTTGGCCTGGTAAGTCTTGGCATTGAGATAATAGGATGTTTTGGCATCCAGGAAGCGCAAGATCTTGCGAAAAAGGGTAAAGTAGACATTGGTGGTGGCATGTGAGGCCGCCGACTGCAGTCATTTGCGCATCACTTTCGGTGTTGTTGGCGGTGGATAAAGTTGACAGCACCCATCCACCCGCCGCTGGTGCTGTCCGCAACCTGGATCTCCACCTGGTAAGTAACAATCCAGGCGCCGATGGGGACCGAAAGAGTGAGCGATCCCAGGTTGTACCAGACGTTCTGTGTTGGGGAAGCCTGTGAGCGGTTGGATATGTCGGTCAGTTTCCTCCGTCCAGTAGATGGGATTGAGCGGGAAACCCAGGGGCGCTTTGGCCGTGGAGTAGTACGTGCCGCTGATCGCCTCGTTGTCCACGTCATACAATGAATTCCCGCAGTAGACTGTGATCAGGGTGGCGCCGCCTGAATAGGAACCGACTGCGGTGATGATGGCGTACTTGACCACGGTCTGCGTGTACTTGATGCGCATCCCAGGCGAAAGAACGGCGGTCATGTCGGCATTGATGCTGATCACGTAGGTGGGATGGTCTGCGCTGGAATAAGTCCAGGTGTTGGCATCGGCGACCCATCCATCCGGAGGGAAGGATGCCGCCGAGATCGTCTGTATCTTGTCATATACGGCATTTTTGGAGGGGGCAACATCTGTGACTGCCATCCCAGCCGGCGCCATAGGCAGCATCACTGACCAGGCTGCCGATGGCATCTGAGGCGCCGGGTGCGTGGCTGGCGGCATGTGCGGTCGGCGTTCGAGCGTCCGACAGGCGGGTGTCGGATGCCTGGACGGCCAGGCCGGCTGTGGTTTCTGCGCTGGTGGCCAGCTCGACTTTACCCTTTATGGCCTCGGTGGCATCCCTGATCCAGTCATCGAGGTTGCCCAGGGCGTTCGCTTTGGGCAACCTGAATACGCCTGGCGTCACGTAGCCGATCTCATCCGTGCCGCTGTCCCTGTGGGTGGCGGCATGGAGAGCTGGCACAACTCCGCCCGGGTGAGTGTGATCGTCCAAGGTTTCGATTGCGCGCTGGATGTTGCTATCTTTGTCGGACAGTACGCCATCGAATTTAGTGACGTTGAGGGGAATATTACTGCCATGCGTCCAGACACTTTCCGGAAGTGCGCCGGCTGCCGTGTTCTCGATGCGGTCAAGGCTGCGGTACAGGTAACCCCAGGCTGGCTTTTTCTTGCGGTCCAGATATTCCACATGATCAAGGTAGATATAGGCAGCAAATCCGCCACGTCCGGTCAAATAAACCACGTCACCCTGCAGCATTTCGAGATCCGGATATCCATGCCACAGGCACGATCCGATTGGTGGCCTGGTTGACCAGGCGGAGTTGTGAGGCTTCGTCGCGGTAGAGGGATGGCGGTTTGGCGGTGGAGTGCAGATATCCGATGTAGTAGCGGGATGCCTGGTCAAAATAGGGATAGGTGCCGTTCGGTGTGTAGTCCACCAGGGCGCCGGTTTCGTCCTCATACATGAGCGTTATATACTTGGTGTAGAGGTTCGGGAAATTGAGCTTGGTGATGGTGGGGTCGATCGTCTTGCTGTACTCATCATTCGAGTTCGAAGGCGGATCATAGGCGCTGTAAAACAGAACATCATCCGTCCCTCCGGCGTCCGCTGCGAAGATGAAGTATTTGGATCTGAGCAGCGAGAGGAATTGCCGGCCGCTCTCGATGGTGAGGACTGTGCCGGTCTTCTCGAATTGGTACGCCCAAAAATCTCCAGCTGGAGATTTGAAGGTCGGCACCTTGCCGATCGCTGTGCAGTAGTTGGTGATCAGTGTCTGATAAGTCACGTCCGCAGCCAGGACAACCTTGCGCCTGGCGAACAGGTCGGCGGTGAATTCGACTGTTGCGCCGGTGTACACATTGGATTTCTCGAAGAACATGCGGACGGTGGAGATCTCGAAATTGCCAGAGTCGATGTAGTGATCAGTGTGGCCGGCCTCCGGAGACACATCTCCGATCACACCACGGCGGAGGCAGATGAAGTATTGTTCTGCTGCATCCGCGGCCAGGGTGTACTTGGCTTTGACCCATAACTCCGTGGCGGACAGTTTGAACTCCAGCACCTCGATCTCGATGCTGGTGTCGGTGCTGGCTGCAGTGGATCTGATAAATGCTTTGAAGTAGCGGGATCCGCTGTTCTTGGCCAGGGTGGATTTCAGGTATTCGTCAATTGTTCGGGTCATAGGAACCAGTTAATTAGTCAATCAGGTAATCTATGGGCGAGGTTCGCTTGCCGCAATGCATCAAAAAGTATCCGTAGGTGGCTGGGGAGAGGACTGCGCCGGATGCTTTGACATCTGCCTTGATCCCTGCTCTGAACTCGGAGAGAAGTTTATCCGCCCGGCCTTGCATGTTGGGCAGGTTGAGCGTGGCACGGAACATCTGCAAGTATTCCTCGGCCAACTCTTTCAATGCCTCGGCCACATCCGGCTGCAGGACATTCGCCTCCGCCTGGCTGGCTGAGCGGAACAGGATCGACCAGCCGGCTGCGCCCACCTGGAACATATGTGCCATGCCGGTGGGGATCAAGGTGGCTGGCTGCGCTGTCCAGGTCTTTGATCGTGTACGTCTGATCTTGCACGTACTGATTGAACTCCTGCAGTGTGGTGCGGATCGCCTGAGTGATCAGTACAGTGGTGTACTTGGCGTTGGTGGTGTCGTCGAGGATCTGTTCGACGGCATCCAGGTAGGAAGCAAGATCATTTGCCATATTTCTCCCTCGGGTACATTCGCAGGACGTAGGCAGCTGCCCCCACGGCAAGCAGGTGCTCATCGTGGGGTGGGATGCTGGTGCCGGCTGCGCTGTCGAGGCCGTCAACGGTCTGGAGTGCGGTGTAGGTGATGATCAGGCTGTCGGTGGTGGTGAATTGGATAGCCAGGCGTGTAGATCAGCCAGCTTTCGTCTTCGATACGTGCATTTGAAGACCAGGTTCGACATAATTGTCAGGATCTGCATCCCATTTCTGGCAGCGGATGATCGACCTGGCGATGAAGTCTGACGGCATGGTGATCACTCCGTCACCCTGGCCGGCGATGATGTAGGTTTCGACCAGGGGGCGGCGCTGGCTGTACTCATCCAGTGCCCAGCGGAGGCCGTTGTCGATCTGTGTGGATGTGAAACGCTGCCCGGGAAGATCTCCCAGGATCTCCTGGACGAGGGTGCGGAAGTCTGCGACGGCGCGGCTCATGGGTTATGCCTTTCTTCTTGGGTTTGGGCGACCTGAACGGTCGCCCCTACGGTCGAACGTTTGTTATTTTTGTCGATCGACGGATGGTTTTGTTAAGGTTGGCTGAGTGGGAACCGGTGCCGGATCATGGTTCTCGACCCCGGATCTGCGCTCGAAATGCATCTTCTGGCCGGTGGTGAAGATGATGCCCCATCCGCCGTTATTCTCTGGCCACCATTGCGAGGGGAGTGAGGCCGACGCGCTTGCTCAGTTCCTGGACGATCGGATCTGGAAGACCTGTTTCGATTTGCCAGGTCGTTGAGTCTCGTATTCTGGCCAGGGTTGTCTCAGTCATTATTGCACCTTTGGCAAGCGGTCTTTGGCGAAGTCATAGAGGCCGGATGCGACCAGGCCGAAGCAGATGCCTACGATCACATTCCCGAACCAGCCGGCGAAGGTTGTCGGCCATCCCACCATGGAGTAGGCATAGCCGAAGTAAAGCACGATCGCCAGAAACATGCTGATATAGGTGAGGATCCGACCGGTGAGGCCGAACGTCTTGACAAACTCCACCAGGCCGAAGACGACCAGGATCAGGGGGATGCCATTGACTGTAAACTCGTTGAACATTGAAACCTCCGTGAACAGAGAATAGAGAGTAGGTAATCAGGTAATTAGGTCATTAGTGATTAGGTGGGGCCTCCGGAAGGCGGCTCACCTGTACCTGCGGTTCTGGCGCAGGCAGCCCACCGGAGGCTCACACCTGGGAGAGAAAATAGGCGGAGGCGAACGCCTACGCCTTCAAAGTGAAGTTGGCAACTGCGGCAAGGAAGTCGAAGGTGTTGCCACCTGCGCCTGCCACGATCGAGCACTGCAGCAGGTAATACTCGTCATTGTCGATCCAGGCTGGCGTGGTGATGGTGATGGTCTGCTTATGCTGGTCGACGGTCTTGGCTGCGGCGTCGGCGTTGGTGTTGGTCTTGGTGACGGCTGCCACCACGGCGACCGCTCCCTCGATGCCCCTGGTCACCTTGTTGAGCGTCCACGTGATGGATGTGGGCTCAGCGACCAGTACCTCATAATCCACCTCGATGCTGGCCAGCTTGGCACCCTGGAGGGCGATGCTGTTGGATGGCACAAGGATCGGGATGGTGACGACTGAGGTTTCGTTGGCAGCGGCGCGGTGCATGACGATGGTTCCGGCGACCTGGCCGGCGACCCAGGTGAACGTGCCGGTGACAGGATGGAACACGGTGGGCGGGATGAATTGCGAGAAGTGGGTATTGTGGATCATGTAGTTTCTCCTTCGGGGACGGGATGTTCGGTATCCGACATGCCCCCACGAATAGGGTTAGCCTGCGACGTTCTCTTTGTGGAGGGGGCGGAAGTCACACACGCCCACGGCGACGAGGTGACGCACCTTGATGCGGCTCTCGTCGTTCATGAATACGGCTGGATCGGTTTCATTGCCGGCGATGAAGATCTCGGGCACGAGGCCGAAGCGTTCGCCGATCATGATGCCAGGCATGAGGCGGGGATCCGCCACGGCTGCCCAGTCGGTTGCGTCCGTCCATTCGGGCACGGTGACCGGGATCGACCTGCCATACCATTCTTTACCTGTGGTGAGTGCGACCGATGCGCCGGGGATGTCACGGCTGAGGAACAGGTCATTCGCTGCGCCTCGAAGGGCACGTGGCACCAGGCAGAATTTGGGTTCGAGCGCCATCTTCTTGCCTGTGCCGTAGTAACCGGTTTCGTTGGCGACGAGCATCGGCTGGTTGTACATGGCCGATGCGACCGCTTCCCAGGCTGCATAAGTCGGTGCCGATCGCCGTGGTGAGCAGGTTCACATGCCCGCCGGCGGTGGTGATGGCGGTGGCGTTGAACAGGGCTCCGGTGTCGGCCAGGGTGGGACCAACTCCGCTGTTGTCGGTGAACAGGGCGGCGACCAGGGCGATGATCTCACGGATGCCGGCGAAGGCGAGTTCTTTCGGCGCCTGTTTGAGGGCGCGCATGTCGTCGCGGTCGATGGCTTCCAAGGTCAGGCCGATGTATCCGCCTTTCTTGACGAACGAAGATACCTCTCCGGCTTCGCCGATCTTGAGGGGCGTGTACTCCGCTCCCTCGGCGACGGTTGGCAGGGTGGCCACAGTGCCAAACAACGACCAGGTGATCTGGTTCAGGTTGTTGAAGTGCTGCACTGTGCTGAGCTGCTCCCACCAGTTGTAACCGGCGCGCCCAAACTCCGCCCAGGCATTGACCAGGGCTTTGTTGAGCGCATTCTTTACGATGATGGGGAAGTTGGCGGTGGTGAGCTGGAACAGGGCTCGATCTTGAAGTATCCGCCATGCAGATCGAAGTCACCGGTGAGGCCGTGGTAAAGCTCACGGATGCCGGTCAAGCGGGCTGCCTTGACGTTCTTCAAGGCCTCGTCACGCGGGATGCCAAAGAGATCATCGACCGCAGCGACGAGCTGATCTTCGGCGCTGAACATGCCGGAGATCCGCCCGGCCTGAACAGACTGGCCGGCAGTGAGTTTGCTGAGCGTGGCGCGATCACGATCGATGCGCTTCACCAGGTCGGCAGGCTCGAATAACTTGCTGCCAGAAGTCTTCCCGAATTGCATCCTGCAGTGGGGTGGGTAGGTTCGAAGCAGCGAGTGAGGTCTGCAGCACGTTGGTGCAGAGCTGCAGCCGTAACGCTTCTGTAGGATCCCGGTTTACCTGGATAGGTCTGGCTTGATCTCGGTGCCAGGGTCTTCGATTTCATCTTCCATTTGTTTCTCCTTATGAATTGAGTTGAGTGCTCGAAGCCACTTACCGCCTCGAGCTGGATCGATTACGAGGTCAACACTATTGACACTGACGATCTCGGTCACGGTCTTGCCGGTGTGGGTGAAGTTGAGATCTGCGGAAAAACCAACATGATCAGCCAGGTCAGGCGTGGCCAGGGCGTCTGCGGCGACCTGTGCCGCCACCTGGCGCGCCGGTCCGAAGGGGTTAAACTGCGCTTTGATGCCCTGCGCTGCCTCATCCCAGGTTGGCTCAGTGATCACTCCGCACAGATCCCGGACGGTATGCCCCATCCATGAGTGATCAACGAAGGAATTCAACTTTGACCACTTGGCGAGCGATCGCTTCAGAACATCGGCGGGAATTGTCCAGCCATTGCCGATGCCGGCAGTCATAGTGTGGATCTCGAAAATGCCTGGCGTTTTTTCTGCCAGGGTGAGCGGGGTTGTGAAGGTTGGCACGTTGTGTATCTGTCATTTCTTGACCTCTTCTTCATCTTCTCCTGGATCGGGGGCTGTGTTGGTGGGGTTGTCGGTTTGGGTGGGAGGTGGGAGGCGGTCTTGCTGTTCTTGGGATTAAGTGACTTGCGCAGTCCCTCATTGGGGAGAAGATTACTCTCGTCAAACATCTCGCCGGCGAACTCGTACACCATGCGCATAAATTCCTCCTTGTCGATCAGCTTACGATCGTACAGCTCGGCGAATACTCCATAGGCACGGTTGACGGCGAGCGCCAGGTTGCTGTTGTCCCTCTCGGAAATGTCCTGGCCGTGGATCTCGATGGCTGGCTGGTTGCTGATGCCTGACCGGATGCGTCCTGCCATCCGGCAGGCGGTCAGGATCACGTCCTCAACGATCTCGAAGAAGGATTGCTGGTATTCCTGGAAGTTGCGATAGGTGGGGGTGCCGGCTGCTTCGGCGGTGGTGCGTGTGCTGCCTTCCGGCTCAGCCAGGAAGTGCGGAGGCAGGCCGGCTCCGACTGCGATCGCCTTTTTGAGCGCCAGGCCGTCCGCACTGGCTTCGTATGCTTCCAGCTGAGGGGCAAGTGCCTCCCAGGTTTCGTTTTCGTTCTTGACCAGGATGCTGTTGGGGCTTGGCGGGTTGGCGCGCAATTCCTCCTGGCGGGCGAGGCGTTCTTCCTCGCTGGTGAATTGGCCGGTGAGCACCCACACGAAAAGCGAGCGGTAGTAGTTGAGGGAAGCACGTCCCTCCAGCCACCCTGTGTAGCGAGCGATCCATGGCAGGATGGGGTACATATCAGACTCGCCCCAAACGCTTCCGACTGGCCGATTGATCAGATAATGCTTGACGAACATCTCCTGCGGCGAGCCGAGAGGCATCGTAGGCGGGGTAGGCTTTGTCGTCCAGGCTGCCAGTGTGATAGATCACCTCCTGGCGGTAGTCATTCTCCCTGGTTTCGATCTCGCTGATGTTCTCGGTCGGGATGGCGCGCACCAGGGGCATGCCACTTGGATCCGTGGTGAACATGACGAACAGGTTGCCGGTAAGTGTGCGTTCGTCGAACCATTCCTGGATCTGATCATCCATCTTGTTGATCGGATGGTTCCAGAACTCGAACACAAACTTATTGGTGCGATGGCTGGCGATCTGGCTTGGTGAAGACTGTCTTGCGCTTCGAGATCTCCCAGGTCAGCCCCTCGCCGATGGCAAACTGGCGGTAGATCTTGACGATGCGCCTGGCCAGCGGGTTGAGTCTGTAGGCGCGGAGTACGTCGGCGAGCAGTTTCTGACGATCGTAGTCCAGCCTCGAGCGGTGGAGGTTGTCGTAGGCGGGGGATCCGCTGGTTATGTTGGCATCGGTCACGCGAACGGTGGTGAAGCGGGAATGCTCAGTGGGTGGCGGGGTCATGGGTCCTCAGGGTGGCTAGGGTTTGTGGTGGGTTGGCATGGTTTTTCAATGTAGGCTCCGGTTAAACGCAACACGGGAAGGATTCTGTCGAAGCGTGATCCCACAAGGGGACAGGTCGCTTCGACAGGGTCGATGTTGGATTGCCTGCGCAAGTACTGCAG